>CAVPIX010000001.1:0-43970 GCA_963705115.1 uncultured delta proteobacterium
TCTCATCCAGAAAGTCGTGATTTCATGTTGGTGTTTGGCGTCGGCAGGCCATTTCTGGCCGGCGCTCTGGTTAATCGAAGTCTATGACCGCGAATTTGCCGGTTAGCTGGGCCTTTGGGCCTAATTTTCCCCTCTTCCGGGCAGACCTCTCCCCTGGCCGGGAAGCCCGGGATGGGTCCGCCTTATTGCGTCTGCAGCAACATCCCCAAAACCAAGACATTGTAAGACACGACGGCGCTCCAGACATACTGCCGGAAGCCGGGCCACCCCTGCCAGTTACTGCGATCCAAACCAAAGCTCCGTTTCAGCCTGGAAATATTGGCTTCGATGCCGGCCCGAAAGTTGCGCAGCTTTTTGTAAATCCACAGGCTCCTGACCATATCCAAAATCCCCAGGCCTCTCTTCTTGGCGAACATGACGTCTTTGACCCCCTGGCCTTTGGCCAGCCGCAGATTATCCCGAGAGGCAAAGCCGCCGTCCGCCGCCGTCTTCAGAGGCGGGCGGCCATAGATCGACTCCTGCCGGGCGAGCAAATCCGGAAACATCACCGCATCGGCGGGATTGCCCCGGGCCACGACACAGTCCAGGATCAGGCCGGAGCGGCCGCCGCTCAGGAAAATCTTATGGCCATACTGGGTGTCCCGTCCGCCCTTGACAATCACATCGGTGTGGCACTCAAAGAAAGAGACCACTTTCTCGCCCGCGGGCACCTTCTCCCCCCGGATCACCCGGCGCTCGGTCTGCGCAAGGACCCGCTGCAGCAGCGAGACCGCCCTTTCCAGTTGGTCCAGGATCTTATGAGCGGCGATGGTCTCTTCCAGGTCCGCCCCCACAAACCCCTTGAGCTCAGTAATGGCCTGCCGGGCATAGCCCTGCGCCTTGCCGGCCAGGGACAACAACTCCCGATACGCCTTGAGTCTCACCTGGTCCTTCCGGGCGCCCTGAATCTGCAAACCCCGTTTCTTGGCCGCCCGTTGATGATCCGCAAAGGTGTACCACGGTGCAGGGTTCAGGGCCTTGCCGGCCTGAAGCAGACGGGTGATCACCCGGATGCCGTCCAACAACAAGGTGGAATCGGTGGGATGATGGATATGGGTTTCCACCACGGTGGAATCCATCCGCACGGTGCGCCCCTTCTCCACTTTTTGTCGTCCCGCATATTCCAGGAGCACCAGGTTCACGGCTTCCCAGGTCTCGGCGGCAATGGCTTTGATGTTATCCTGCAACGTGGAACCGCAGGGATATTGACCCATGTCCAGCCGGGCAAAAGACCGGAAGGCCATGGAGTCTTCCAGATGAAAGGCCAGCTCCTCGTAGGTCAATTCCCGGTATCGCTTCAAAATGGCACAGCGCAGCACCTGCTCGGCCGTCATGCCCCCCCGCCCGGTATCCGTCCGCCGGTATTTCACCAGGTCCCGAAACACCAGGTCCAGGATACCCGGATTTTGGTCCAGGACCAGAGAAATGGCCTCCAGTTCCCGGGCCACTTTATTCCTCGCCATAAGATACAAAAGGTTCCGTTGCGGGTCCCGTTTTTGGCGCATATACCAACCTCGGAAAGATATCTTTCTAAATCAAATCAATCTGTTACCTCAATCAAAGTAACACTTTCCGAGGTAAAACGCTATGGGGAAAATGCCCTTTATTAAATTATTTCAGCCAGATATCGTTTCCGGATGAGAACTAATTAGTTCTGTCGGCAGGGGCATTTTCCTCGACCTGCTTCCTGGTTGATTACCCCCTTAATGGTTAGGCATCCCACAAACTCAACTGCCTTATGGGTTTGGTGGCCGGGGCTCCCCTTTGGAGAAACTTCCCGGCAATCAGCTGAGCCAGCAGGGGGGCGTTGCCCCCCGCCCGGTTGTTGATGATGACGTTGACCTTGCCCCCCTGGTTAACAGCCCGCTCCATAATATCCAAGGTCTCCAGGATCATCTCCGGCTGCAGCATGCCCTCCACCAACTTATCGAAGGGGTAGGCCTGGATGTAGGAGTCATCGTAACGCATGCCTAAGGGCGTCAGCAGCCTGACAACACATTGTTTTCCCGCATTGAGGAATCTGCCCCCGGCCTTGGCCAACTGCTTCCGCAACGGCGGCAGCCAGGTCCAATGGGACAATACCTGCCCCACGCCGTGTTTCTCCAGGACCTCGAATATTGGCTCCCGCAGGTACAAATCGGTGCGTAATTCCAGGTGATAGCGGTTGTCCTTGGGAATCTTCTGAAAGAACTTATCCAGGGCGGCGGCCATCTCGGTTACCGGCGGCCTATTCTGTTTGGTCAGGTATTCCTGCTCGAAGATGAACCCAGCCAGGGCCGGGCCCAAAAGATCAATGGCCGGGTCGTAAAACTGATGGAGAAAGACCTCGGCATTGAGATAAGCCGGGTTGTCCTTGTATTGGCTACCCCGTCTTAGCTTAGGGGCAGTAAGGACTTGTGGCACTTTAAGGAGAAGGGCGTCGCCATCACGCAGGTGCTGCTGGTAGGCCTTAAGGACCTGGGAGGTCTGGGTAGGTTTGCCGTTCTGGTCTTTAAGGGCACGGTAAAACGTGAAGTCGATTTCCAGGACCGGGAAGTGTTCAAAATATTCTGTGACACTATCCACCGGGAGGACTTCTTCAGTGAAGCTGTGTTCCCCCACTACCTTGGTGCGCTGAGTTATGCGGCCCTGATAGCGCTCTTCGGTATAAATCTGCCCCAGCCAGCCGGCATAGCGGTCACTGGCCGTGCCCATTTTGACCTGGGGGTGGATGTCGCGGAAGAGGAATCTCTCGATGTTTGCCTTAAAATCACGGCTCATGCCTTCAGTTTAAACCAGAAAGGCAATGGGTTGCACCCTTTGATAATCATAACATATCAATATCTTGAAGGAAAATCTGATAACTTTCTTTCATGGCAAGGTATGTCGCAAACATTGTCACCTCAGTTCCCAAAACAGGACTCACCATTACTGGACAATGCTGGCCTCCTGCCTCAAATTTGCTTTTCCAGAGTTCTCTAATTGCAATACAGCACTCACTTTTATCTGGTCAACCAACGGCCGTTGCGCAGGGTCAAAAAGGCATACATTTGAAATTTTGGAGGAAGTGAATCAAGCCGGTTATGGCGCGCAGCCTCTCAGAGCGGCGGAAATCAAGGATTATTGGCAAAGGGCAAGGCGGCTGAGCGTCAAAAACCAATTGGCACCCCGAAGCCAGGCTGGTATAATAATAAAATTGACCCGGGTCCAACTTATCAAAACTGAAGCCCGGCTCCCCAAGGTGGCTATGGACAAGGGTTTTTAGGAACGGGGCGCTTACAGCGCGGGCTGGCTGCAGGTTAACCCTTTCGGCGCCCCGGCAATCAATATGGGGAGCGCGAGTCCATTCCAAAAGCGTACTCGTGAAGACTACGAGCATCATCACCCTCCCAAAAGAAAGTTGGAAAATCCGTCTCCAGGTCTCCTAACGTTCCCAATGTTTTCCAAATAAGCTCAACAAGTTGTCCCTATCAGCTAGCCTGGCATTATAACTATCCCAAAATACCCTGCCTGGTGAGGAAACCAAAAAAGTGAACGAATTTATAACAGAGACACCGTCACCCGATTTATATGCAACTAAAATCTTTGAGATCAGCGGCACCAAATTTGACCCTGATATTGCCGCTGACCTCTGGCCTAGAATTTTGCAACATAAATGGCTCATGTCGGAAAAACTGGGCAGGGATGTGGGCTTGCGGGTTGCCTGCATCGATTTCCTGGAAAACATGGAGCAGGCCGATAAAGAATATTTAGCCTATCAACGGAAGGATATCCTGGACGAGCTGGGGGCACAGACTATCGGCAAGGAAAGATGGGAAACTATCGCCGAATCACAGCCCCCCAAGCAGATTGTGCAGCGGAAAATCATCCTGCCGTTGACTAAGCCGGATCTTTCGAAAAAGCATGGAGTAATTCCTCCTAAAGCGATTATTTTCTTTGGCCCTCCTGGCACCGGGAAAACTCATTTTGCCAAAGCCATAGCCGGGGCCCTGTCCTGGTGGTTCATTGAGATCGCTCCCAGCATGCTCATGATCGACGGGTCCGAAAAGATGGGAGCCAATCTACGCAGCATCATGGAAAAATCACGAACCCTGGAGGAATCCGTGATCTTTATCGACGAGTTCGAGGAGATCGCCGGCAGTCGGGATGAAGCCAGCCGGGTTGACAAGTCCATCACCAACGAATTTCTCAAGCAAGTTCCGCTGCTCAAGGAAGAGGGTAACAATATACTCTTCGTTTGCGCCACCAACTATATTAGACAGCTAGATGCCGCACTGTTACGACCGGGTAGATTTGATTGTATTATTCCAGTGGGAGGTTTAAACGAAGATGAGAGGGCAACTATTCTGGAACATTATCTCTCTAAGCTGAATACCGGGGAAGTCGATCTTGAGCGTTTAGTAAAGATGACCTCAAGATTTACTCCAGCTGATATGGAATATCTCTTTCAGCAGGTTGCCCAATTTGCCTTTGAACAGGAACTGGTTACCAAGCAAGATTATCGCGTAACAACCGATACTATTTTTAAAATTATGCCAACAATCCATCCTTCTTTGACCGAAGAGGTCATTATAGAGTTTGAAAAAGACTGTAACGCTTATTCTCGCTACTAAAGGCTTTACCAGGGATTAGAATCAGCCAGAGAGCCAATTTTTTTGCCCCTTGGAATTTTTTATTTGCTCTTTCTGCACTGACTATTTCAGCAAATCCCTCGAGCACTGCTCTCTTTCAACACTTCATGTAATAAAATTAACTAGTTGCTATCATTTTCATATATGCAGCAGCTTGCCTAATCTGTCATCCCTCAAAAACCATCAGTGCTCAAATCTAAGCCCGTTTCCTGCACAAAGAGCCAACTACCTTGGTGCGCTGAGTTATGTGGCCCTGATAGCGCTCTTCGGTATAAATCTGCCCCAGCCAGCCGGCATAGCGGTCACTGGCCGTGCCCATTTTGACCTGGGGGTGGATGTCGCGGAAGAGGAACTTGATTATGTTTTCCTTAAGGTTATGGGGCATGCCCTCAGTTTAACCCAGAAAGGGAAGACCCCGCCCTCCTGGGATCTCACTTCCTCAACGTAGCAACCAAAAGCACCCCGACCCTGGAAGCTCGCCCAAGCAAACCCCTTTGCACTAACCCGTAAAAATTTCCCCTGGCACCCGATAATTTATTCTGACGAACACCCTTGACAATAAGTGACACATGTTACATATTTTACTCATGTCACAAAACACGCCTCAGTGGCTCCTCTTTTTCTACACGGTGCCCGCCAAGCCGGGAAACCTGCGGATGAAGGTGTGGAGACGGCTCCTCAAGATGGGTGCGGTTTCCCTCAAAGGCTCGGTCTACCTCCTGCCATACTCCGAAGACCATCTGGAATCTCTGCACTGGCTTACGGAAGAAGTGGCCAGCCTGGGAGGTGAAGCCGCGTTCGTCAAGGCGGAGGCCATTGAAACCTTGGGGAATGATGAGATTGTGGCATTATTTAACGTCCAGCGGGACCATGACTACGCCACCACCAACGCGGCCCTTGACGGTTTGGAGGTGCAGTTGAGTTCCCTGGAGCAACAGCACGACCCCCAGGGTTTGGCAAGAGTCAACGGAGCTTTTCAGAAAGTGCTTAAAGATTATCGGGCCATCCAGGCCCTGGACTTCTTCAGTTCCCCCAGGGGGGTTGCCTTGCAGGAGCGCCTGGAGGAGTTTGAAGAGCGCTTGCAGAAGCTTAACCTCTCACCTTTGGCGGAGAGGCCAAAAGCCACCGGACCCAGGCGCAAGGAAGATCACCAGGACCGGATTTGGGTAACCCGGCCCCATCCATTTGTGGACCGCATGGCCTCTGCCTGGCTCATCCGCCGGTTCATCGACCCCCAGGCCCGGTTTGAGTTCCTGGAGAAAGACCAGACAGTTACCAGTTTTCCCAACGCCGTGTCCTACGACCTGCCGGGCGGTGATTTCTCCCATGAGCAAGACCGCTGCACCTTCGAGGTGCTGCTGGAGGCCTTTGCTCTGCGGGGCAAGGCCCTGCGGAAGATCGCGGAACTGGTGCACGATTTGGACCTCCAGGACGGCAAATTCTCAAGTCCCCAGGCCGGCGGGGTGGAAACCATTTTGCTGGGTATCCGCAAGATGGCGACAGATGATAGGGAGGCCCTGGAGGAGGGCATCAATGTATTTGAACGGCTCTATGCCGCGCTATCAAGCTGATGACTTAAAGGAGAAACTCAAATGAAAGAAGTTTCCACCATAGTGGCGCAGCTCATGGCCGCCTCGGCGCGGACGGCACCCAAGGGGGGAGGCAAGGATTTCCTGGAGATCGTGGTGATTTCCCAGGACGAAGACCTCAAGAAAATCGCCGCCGCCATGAAAGACTATGCGCCCCGGAGCACCAATGAGGCCTACTGGCTGAGGGACGCAGCCAACATCGAGAATTCCCAGGCCCTGGTCCTCATAGGCCTCGCCAAGGCGAATCTGGCGGGCTACGACTGCGGCGGCTGCGGCTATCCCACCTGCAAAGAATTTGAGCAAAACCGGCGACTTCAAGACAAAGAGATGGGTTACACCGGACCCCACTGCATCATGCGCATGATGGACATCGGCGTGGCCCTGTCTTCTGCGGCCAAGACCGCCTCGCTCCACAACGTGGACAACCGGGTGCAGCAGCGGGTGGGGGCCGCGGCCCGGGCCCTGGGTTACATCAAGGCGGAAGTGGCCATGGGCATCCCGGTGAGCATCAGCGGCAAAAGCATCTTCTTTGACCGGCCCACGGCGGCCAAGCACTAAGCTGATTCGGGAACGACCATGGCACTGCTGAACCAATATAATTTCTTGTGCGCCGTGGGCTTCCTGGCCCGGTTCTCATACGCTTTAGCCAGGACTCCGGTGCTCCCCCTGTTCGCCCTCTACCTGGGGGCCGGACCCGAGGCCATCGGCTTCATCGTGGGCATCTCCACGGTCACCGGCATCTTCTTCAAGCTGCCCTCGGGGGCGCTCTCCGACCTCATCGGCCGCAAGAAGACCCTCCTGGCGGGCCTGGTGGTCTTTGCGGTCATACCCTTCACCTATCTCCTGGTGGGCAGCTACCAGCTCCTCATCCTCATCCGTTTCCTCCACGGCTTCGCCACCGCCATTTATGGCCCGGTGGCCATGGCAGTGGTGATGGACGCCGCCGGGGGGCGCAAGGGAGAGTTGCTCTCCTGGTTTTCCTCGGTGACCATCATCGGCAACCTGGTGGGGGCGCCGGTGGGCGGTTTTATCCTCTATCGCCTCGCCTCCGGGGGCCTGACGCTGTTTGATTTCCAGGCAGTTTATCTGGTCAGCGGGGCGGCTGGTTTGCTTTCCCTGGTTCTCGCCGTGGCGGTATTGCGGGGCCAGGAAACCGTGGCGCGGAGCAAGGGGCTCAAAGAATCCCTGAGACGATTTGCTTCGGGGATCAAGGAAGTCCTGAGCGACAGCCGGGTAGTGGTAACCTCTGCCATGGAGGGCCTGCAAAATATGAAGGTGGGGGCCCTGGAGGCCTTCCTGCCCATCTATGCCGTGACGGTTGCAGGGCTGAACGAGTTTCAGGCGGGGCTGCTCTGGGGGGTCCAGGTGCTGGTGACCATCCTGGCCAAACCGATCATGGGCCGGACTTCCGACCGGCATGGGCGCCGCCCCCTGATCATCGGGGGCATGGTGCTGTGCGCCCTGTCCTTTGGGGCCATACCTCTGTTCCAGAACTTTTATCCGCTGCTCCTCACCGCCGCGGTCTTCGGCCTGGGTGAGGCCTTGGTAACCTCATCCACTGCGGCCCTGGTGGCGGATATCTGTCACGAACGTCACTTCGGCACGGCCATGGGCACCTTCGGCACCATCTATGACGTGGGCCATGCCGCGGGGCCCATTATCGCCGGACTGCTCCTGGCCAGGATGGACTACCTCCCGGCCTTCTGGATCATGGCGGTGGCCCCTTTGCTGTCCATCCCCATATTTTTATGGACCGTGTCTCATGAAGGCCAGTCTGCGCCGGAGGCGCACAAGGCAGTGTAATGAAGGGAAGTGCTATGAAATGGATAACTCGTGAACGGGTCAAGGTGGACCGGGTGGCCTGCCCCTGGCTGATCAGGAAGTTCATCGACCCCCAGGCGGAGTTCCTGTTCGTCCCGAGGGACAAGGTACTGGAGAAGGAATTCATCGTCTATGATGCGCTTTATGCTTACTGCCGGCAAAAAGTGCAGGAAGAGAAATTATGAAATCGAGAGAATATAGTTTAAGACCTCGAAGCTTAGTCTTCCTGGCTGCAGGCCTCTTATCCCTGGGCATGGGCCTGGGCGCGGCCAGCCAGGGCAGCGCCACCCCAGGAACAGTCATGGATTTTGACCAAGATATCGCCGGCCAAGCGCCGGTTGGTTTTACCTCCTATGCCACCGGCGAGGGGCCGCCCGGCAAATGGGTAGTCCAGAAAATGGCCGACGCCCCAGACGGCCAGCGGGTGGTGGTGCAGACTGACGCCGACAACACCGACAACCGCTTCCCGGTGCTCATTGCCGATGGAGGGGAATACACCGACGTTGAGGTGCGCGTCAAAGGCAAGGCCATCTCCGGCCAGGTGGACCAGGGCATCGGCCTGGTGTTTCGGTTCCGTGACCCCCGGAGCTACTATGTGGTGCGGGCCAACGCCCTGGAGAACAACGTCCGTCTCTATAAAATGGTGGACGGCCGCCGGATACAGATTGCCGGGTCCGATATAAAGGTGACTTCCGGCCAGTGGCACACCCTACAGGTAACGGCCCGGGGGGACCATATCGTCTGCTCCTTTGATGGGCAAAAGCTCATCGATGTTCAGGATGCTACTTATGCCAAGGGCAAAGTCGGCCTGTGGACCAAGGCCGACAGTGTCACTGCCTTTGCTGGCCTGACGGTGGCGAAGCTCTAGCAAGAGAGTTGGGCTCACGTCCCTCTCATGAAAAGGAAAATCGTCAGGAGGAATGCCATGGCCATCCGAGATCTGTTTTCGAAAAAGCAAGTCTGCCACTTCCTGGTTACCGATGAAGGGGAGATTGCGAAAAAATATAACCACTTCATGGAGTTTCTCGCCAACAACCGGGTCGCGTTGGGGATCATCTCGGAGTTGGAGCAGCTCTATTATGGGAGCGGCCCCTTCACCATGGCCCGGGTGGAAACTCAATATGACAAGCTGGCGGCGGCCACCAGAGACTTGGTAAAGGCATTGAACGGCTTGGCGCCGGGGAAGTACGAAGAACTTTCCCGGGTCTCTGACCGGATCGCCCAGGAAATTGCGCCGATTTTTGCCGACGAGCCCCTCTTGCCAGTGGGGAAACTGGTGTTGCCCCTGGAAGCCTTGAGCCCGGACATGGTGAAAGTCGCGGGCAGCAAGGCCACCAATCTTGCCAGTATCCATACATATCTGGATGCGCCCATACCTCCGGGTTTTGTCATCACGGCGAGGGCGCTGGAGGTCTTTCTGAAGGAGACCGGCCTGGCCAGGCCGGTGGCGGAGCTTTTGGCCGGGCTGTCCCCCGATAACCTGGAGGACCTGGAAGAAAAGGGGCAGACCATCCAGGACCTGATTCTTAAGGCGCAGGTCCCGGCCGTCCTGGCAGGGGAGATTCTCAGAGCTTACCAGGAACTGGAGGCCAAGACGCACCCGCAGGTGCGCCTGGCCATGCGCAGCAGCGCCGTGGGCGAAGATACCGAGGCCTCCTTTGCCGGGCAATATGTCACCGAATTGAATGTCACCAGAGACAACCTTTTGGAGGCTTATAAGCAGGTTCTGGCCAGCAAGTATTCACCCCGGGCCATCTCCTACCGTCTGCGTTACGGCTTGGAAGACCGGGACACCCATATGTGCGTGGCCGGCATCGTCATGATTGACTCCCGGGCCAGCGGCGTCCTCTATACGGTGGATCCCTCCCGGCCTGATTCGAATCTGCTCAAGATCAACTCCATTTGGGGTCTGGGGGAGCACCTGGTAAGCGGTGAAGCTTCCCCGGATGAATTTTATGTGGATAAAGAAACCGGGGGCATTGTTAACCGAGTCATTAACCGCAAAGCACAGCGTCTGGTCAACCTGCAGGACGGCGGCACCCGCCTGGAGGAAATCCCGGCAGGGGAGCAAGACTTGCCCTCTCTGGATGACGACACGGTCCTGGCCCTGGCCCGGTATGGGTTAAGGCTGGAAGAATACTACCAGGGACCCCAGGACGTGGAATGGGCCGTGGACCACCAGGGTAACCTCTATTTCCTGCAATCTCGGCCCCTGGGGCTGATTCAGAGCAAACCCGAACCGGAAGCGCTGCCCCAGGATTTCCCCGATCACCCCGTCCTGCTGGCCGGCGGTCAGGCCGCCTCCCCCGGCATCGCCCTGGGACGAGTCTATCTGGCCGCAGGGGACCCATCCCGTCCCCTGCCGGAGGACGCCATCCTGGTGGCCCGCACCGCCTCCCCTGATCACGCCCGGCTCATGGGGAAGATTAAGGGAATCATCACCGACATCGGCAGCGTTACCAGCCATCTGGCCTCCGTGGCCCGGGAATTCGGGGTGCCGGCCCTATTCGACGCCGGCCAGGCCACCGCCCGGTTGCCTGACGGAGAGCCCATCACCTTAATGGCGGACCGGGCTACCGTCTATCAGGGGATCGTGCCGGAAGTGGCCGCCGCGGCCAAGCCCCTGAAACGGCATATGTTCGGCAGTCCTCTGCACCGGCGCATGCGGGATTTCCTGGACAGGGTTGCCCCTCTGAATCTCACCGACCCGCAAGACCCCTCCTTTGCTCCGTCAGGGTGTCAAACCATCCACGACATCATCCGGTTCGCTCACGAGAAGGTGGTGAAAGAGATGTTCGGGTTATCCGAGGGTGCGGCTGAGGGCGTCATCTCGGTCAAAATGACCACCGGCATCCCCCTCGTCCTGCACCTTGTCGATCTGGGCGGTGGGCTGAAACCGGGGCTCACTACCTGTGACGAGATCACCCGAGATCACCTGGAATCTCTTCCCATGAAGGCCATCTGGAAAGGTTTTTCCCATCCCGGCATCACCTGGAAAGGCACCGTCGCGGTGAACGTGGAAAATTTCATGAACCTGATGGCCAGGGGAACGATGACCGATGCCACCAGCCAACCGGGAGGGGACAGCTATGCCATCCTCTCCAGAGAATACCTTAACCTGAGCGCCAAATTCGGCTACCACTTTGCCAACCTGGATGCCTTTTTAAGCGACACTCCCGACCAGAACTACATCTCCCTGCAATTTGCCGGGGGCGCCGGCACCTACTACGGCAAGTCCCTGCGCCTCACCTTCCTGGGCAATGTGCTCCAGCGGCTGGGGTTCAAGATCACGGTCACCGGTGACCTCCTGGAGGCCTCCCTTGCCGGTCTCGACTCCAGCTCAATGGAGGATGCCCTGGACCAGGTGGGGCGCTTGCTGGCCTCCAGCCGCCTGCTGGATATGGCCATTGCCAACGAGGCCGAGATGAGCCGGATGATTGAAGGCTTCTTTGCCGGCGACTACGGTTTTCTCAATCAGGCCCAGGAAATCCGCCTCCCCGGTTTCTATACCCACAGGGCGATTGGCAGCGGGTGGAGGAGGATGGTCGCATCTTGCTGTTACAAGATGGCTCGGAGTACGGCAGCAGCCTCTCCTCGGGGATGGCGAACTTCATGGGAAAGATGATGGGCGCCAAGTACCAGGAACTCCTGGATAACGTCGAGGCCTACTATTATTTCCCCCTGGCCATCGCCAAGGAAAGTGAAGTCTCGGAAGCTCGCTTGATGGTGCGAACCAAATCCGTGGCCGGCAGCATCGACCAGGCCGGGGGTCTGGCCTTCGGCATCAGAAATATCGGCAACTACTTCGTCCTCCGGATCAATGCCCTGGAAGACAACGTCATGCTCTTCGAGTATGTCAGGAACCGGCGATTGACACGGGCCACTGTTCATAGGGAAATCAAGAAGGACCAGTGGTACCTCATTGCCGTGGAGATCACGGGCAATACCCTGAAAGGTTATCTGGATGACGAACTGATCATGGAATACACCGCCGAGAGGCCGTTAGCCGGCTATGTGGGTCTCTGGACCAAGGCCGATTCGGTCACGTATTTCGATAGACTTTCAATAGAGGAAGGCGGAAAAAAGCGTGTCATCGACTTCTAACGAGACCCTCGCCGGGAAAACGCCTGATCCTGGAGGAAGGATCAGGCCCCAGGACCCACCCACTTTTGGCGAGGCCTTGCGCTTTTGGATCAAGCTGGGCTTCATCAGTTTCGGCGGCCCCACCGGCCAGATCGCCATTATGCAGACCGAGCTGGTGGAGCGCCGCCGCTGGATCAGCCCCACCCATTTTCTGCATGCCTTGAATTATTGCATGCTGCTTCCCGGCCCGGAGGCCATCCAGCTGGCCATCTATGTCGGCTGGCTGCTGCACCGGGTGCGGGGTGGCCTGGTGGCGGGGATTTGTTTCCTCCTGCCCTCCGTCTTTATCCTACTGGGACTGAGCTATGTTTATGCCGCTTACGGCTCCGTGACCTGGATTGCCGCGCTGTTTTACGGTCTCAAACCCGCGGTGCTGGCCATCGTGGCCAGCGCCACCCTGCGCTTAGGCGCCAAGGCCCTGCGCCACCCCCTCATGTATGGCCTGGCTGCCGCCGCGTTCATCGCCCTTTTCTTTCTGAAGGTTCCTTTTCCCCTGGTGATCGCCGGGAGTGCGGGGGTGGGTTTTCTGGGGGTACGGTTTCTGCCCCAGGTGTTTGCGGGCCGCGCCGCCGCAGCCGATGAGCAGAATTACGTTATCTCCGATAAGTCCCTGCGGCCGGAGCACACCCGCCCCTCTTTTCAGCGGGCCGTCAGGGTGAGCGGACTTTGCTTGCTTCTCTGGGTCATGCCGCTGCTTCTCCTGGGATGGTGGCAGTCCTGGCAGCACGTCTTTTTCCAGGAGGCCCTGTTTTTCAGCAAGGCGGCCATGGTCACCTTCGGCGGCGCCTATGCCGTGCTCCCTTATGTAGCCCAGCAAGCGGTGGAAAAATATGCCTGGTTGAGCGCGGGCCAGATGATCGACGGACTGGGATTGGCTGAAACCACCCCGGGTCCCCTCATCATGGTGCTCCAGTTCGTGGGTTTCATGGCGGGCTGGCACCAGGCCCAGAATCTTGGTCTCTGGGGCGCGGTGCTGGGCGCTCTCATCGCCACCTATTTCACCTTCATGCCCTGCTTTTTCTGGATATTTCTGGGTGCGCCCTACATGGAGCAGATTCGCGGCAACCGCTTCCTCTCCGGGGCCCTGGCCGCCATCACCGCCGGGGTGGTGGGCGTGGTGCTCAACCTGGCCGTCTGGTTCGGGATCAATGTCCTCTTCCCGGCTGGTGGAGGCTTAGATTGGTTTGCTCTGGGAGTCGCCGTCATTGCCTTCTTGGCCATGCAGCGTTTCCGGGTGGACATCGCCCCGGTGATCGCAATTTCGGCCGCCCTTGGCCTGATCTACCGGTTGTTCTTTTAAGCACCTGACTTCTAAGCTGCTCACTCAGGAGGTCAATAGGATTGCCAGACCATTTACCAAAAACCGATTATGCCCTTTGCTTTGCAAAGAGAATAATGATTTTTACGTGGGGGGAGGGCCAGGGAGCGGCGGCTCCCTGCCCTCCCCCCACGCCACCCTCCCAACCCTTTAGTGGGCCGGGGAGACGGGACTTTCGTCCCGACTCCCCGGCCAGGTTACCACCCAATAAGGGATTGGGGGAGGGGGTGCGGGGGAGGGGGTAAGGGCCCACTGGCCCTTAGCCCCCTCACCCGCTCATCTTCGATTATGGATTTTGCAGAGCAAAAGACATAATCGAATACCAAAAAATGGAGTTTCGCAAGATGCCTTGCCGCCCTTGTGGCTGGGTTCCTGGTTCTGACAACCAGAAGTTACGCCGAAACCAGGACGCCGCTGCGTCTGGAGAGAACCATAGCACTGCCCGGTGTCCAGGGACGGATTGACCACCTGGCGGCGGACCTTCCAGGGGAGCGCCTTTTTGTCGCCGCATTGGGCAACAACACCCTCGAAGTCATCGATCTCAAAATTGGCAAGCGCCTCCGCAGTATCACGGGCCTAACCGAGCCGCAGGGTGTTCTTTATCTTCCTGAATTCCAGAAGCTCCTGGTGACCAATGGCGGGGACGGCTCCTTACGTGTTTTTGACGGCAACTCCTTGGCCCTCCTTGATACGGTGAAGTTCTCCAAGGACGCGGATAACATCCGCTATGAGCCGCAGACCCAGCAAATTTATGTGGGCTTTGGTGACGGGGCCCTCGGCGCTCTTGATGCCAAAACCGGGAAACATCTCTGGGACGTCGGGCTGGCCGGACATCCAGAATCGTTTCAGTTAGAGCAGGCAGGGCCGAGGATCTTTGTGAATGTGCGGCCAGCCAACCATATCGCAATTGTTGATAGAAAAAAGCGGGAAGTGACTGCCATCTGGTCGCTTTTAGATGCCAAGGACAATTTTCCCATGGCTCTTAATGAGACCAACCATCGACTATTCGTCGGCTGCCGCAATCCGACCAGGATCATCATTTATGACACAGAGTCTGGTAAAATGGTGGGAGAGCTCGATGTCGCCGGGGACGTTGACGATATCTTTTATGATGCCATGGCTGAGCGCCTCTACGCCTCTTGTGGCGAAGGATTCCTCTCCGTCTTCCAGCAAACTGATACAGATCACTATAAGGTCATGGCAAAGATATCCACCGCCAAAGGGGCGCGAACTTCTCTTTTTGTTTCCCAACAAAGATGCTTGTATCTTGCGGTCCCACATCAAGGAGAACAACCAGCTGAAGTGCGGGTTTACGCTGTGCAGCCGTAATACGTGACCACAAATCAATATAACTGCTTCTTCTTAGAAACTTATCACGCAACTAAAAATCCGTGGACCTTTCCGTTATTGCACTTTCTGCTATTTTCCAGATCACCGCAGTTCTGTTTGCTTTCCGATTGATCGGGGTTGCTTGCGGACGCACCGCCTGGGTGCCCCTTGCCGCGGCCCTCTGCTTGGTGGACCGGCGCTCAGCTGAGTCTGGACCGGCTGCCCCTGACGGCCAATTCGCGTGCAACGATAGTGCAACTTTGGTCCTGAAAAGGTAAAATAAAAGGCGTAACCCTTTAAGATTACGCCCATTTCTATCAAATGGTGCCGAAGCGGGGACTCGAACCCCGACAGGCCAATGCCCACTAGACCCTGAATGTGATTTAAATTGTCAACAAAATCGAACACTAAAAAATAACTCATTAGAATGTATAAATAAATCAACCATCAATTTCATCTTGATGCCTGATTTTTTTTCCTGGTTTTGGGTATTATGGTAGCAAAAAGGTAGCAGCCTGAGGACGCTGACGTCACCTTTACTCATGGAGTTTCGGGCTATTTCGTTGGAAAAACCTCTTCGCTCACCCCGTTTAGGCATTTTTTTTGATATGGCAAAATTTTTTTCTTGACATTAGTAGATAATGGGTTAACTATTGACTGAAAAGTTCGAACATCTCCTTCGAGGTGGGGACGATGTATTCACAGAAAAAAGTTAACAGTATCTTTGGCCACATCCCGGTAAAAACCTTGCGGTGGTGGGGTCAGATGGGTCTTTACGGTTGGGTAAGTGAGATCTCCGACGGCAGAGGCATTCACCGGGAATATGAAATGCCCAACCTTTACCAAATCGGAATCGTGGAGCAACTTTCGTCTCTTAATATCCCCTCTCTGGTCATCAGCATGATGATTATGAAGAAGCACTTCCGTTCTGGTATGCGGATGAGCGCACCAGTGAATATGGATCATCCAGAAAGAATCGATGAAAATGAATGGCCATTGGTTAATGTGGCGGAACAAATGAATAAAATTCTGGTAATAACCAAAGTCCTGTATGGGACGGTCAGCCAACCGGGAAAGAGAGAAAGACCCTCCTATGGGTGGGGGTCATTTTTGATTGAAGGGCTGGAAGAACTACTCGCAGTTTTATCGGAAAGGCGCCACGCTGGGACCATGATCGTGATAGACCTGGCCATGATAAAAAAATCTGTTGATTTACTGATCAGCTTGGCCTGAAAGGCTTGGTCAAAAAATTTTTAAATATATTGGTCAAAAGATTAACCATTATCCAGTAGGTTTTATGAAAGCTTTGTTCAAGAGCTTAATTTACCGGAGCGGCAAATGCCAATGGGAGATTTGCCGTGAGTTAAATTGGCCTGAGGCCAAGCTCTCCCGATTTGTCACCGGAAGGAGGACACCATCACAGGGCGACCTGAAGGCCTGGGCCAGAGTTCTAAAGGTTCCCATGAAGGAGCTAAGAGAGGCCCTTTCCTGACTAACTCATTGCAAAGGGGGAAATTCAAAATGACCGAAAACTCCGAAGAATATTTGACCATTGACATTGACGAGCTGGCAAGACGCCTGAAGGTCCAAAAGTCATGGATCTATTCCCGAACCAGGGTGCGGGGTCCGAATGCTTTTCCTTGTCACCGGGTTGGGAAATACCTCCGTTTTGTTTGGGGAGAAGTACTAGAGCATTTACGGCAGGCACAGACAGAGGCTTAAAAGCAAAACTCCTCAACATAGCGGGAAACACCGTGAGCAAATCAGCAGACAATCTTATTCTCCAGAAAGCAATGGAGTATATCGCCGCCGGCTTATCGGTCATCCCCACGGTGAAGGAAACCAAGGCGCCGGCCTTGAAGGAATGGAAAACCTACCAACAACGGCTGCCCACCACCAAAGAGATCGGAGATTGGTTTCACCGAGGGGACAAATGCATCGGCATTGTCACCGGCAGGGTATCCGGGAACGTGGAGATGATGGACTTCGATCATAAGGCTGAGCTCTTTGAAGCCTGGGCTGCCCTAGTTAGAGAAGAATCGCCTGATTTACTTAAACGGTTGGTTTTAGAAAGAACCCAGAAATTTGGCTTGCATGCGGCCTACCGATGCTCCGAAAAGATCCCAGGCAACCTGAAGCTTGCGATGAGGCCTGTAGATATTACTGACCAGGTTTTGAAGTCTTTGCGGGATCTTAAAGTTAACCCAGAAGACCAAGCAGCAGTTAGGAAGGTGCTTCCGTCCATACGCATCGAGATTGCGGGAAAGCCTCAGGTGCCCAGGCTGGTGGACGACAAATTTCTTGTTGTCTTAACGATGGTCGAAACCCGGGGCGAGGGAGGCCAATTTCTCTGTGCTCCTTCCCCCGGCTACGAGTTGTTACAGGGCGATTTTACGGCCGTCCCAGAGATCAGTGCCCAGGAACGCCATTTGTTGATAGAAGCCGCCATGTCCCTCAACGAATGGGTGGATCCTAACAAAGTTGAGGGACAGGGGGCTTCCCTCCCGAAAGAGGCGAAGAGGCCGGGTGACGATTTCAACCAGCGTGGCAATGTGGCATCAATCCTTGAAAGACATGGGTGGACTATCGCGAATAATTCGACAAACATTCAGCACTGGCGGCGGCCTGGAAAGACTCGGGGACAATCCGCAAGCTTAATCAAAGACAAGATCTTCTATGTGTTCACCCAGAACGGCTCCCCTTTTGAGGCTGACAAGTCCTATTCACCCTTTAATGTTTGTGCCTTATTAGAGCACGGCGGGGATTACTCAGCCGCCGCCAGCGAATTGCTCAGACAGGGTTATGGAAAATCTGCGGCAAGCGGTGGTGATTGGCCGGATCCTGAACCGCTGCGGCGCATCCCAGAACCGGGTGAACCTTTCCCAATAGATGCGCTTGGGAAGATCCTGGGGGAAGCCGCCAAGGCTATCCACTTGAACATTAAAGCACCTCTAGTGGTTTGCGGACAATCAGTCTTAGCCACCGCCAACTTGGCAGTTCAGGGTCATGCCAATGTGTTAATCGATGGGCGCTCAATTCCGGTATCGGAGTTTTTCATGTCCATTGCCCCATCGGGGGATCGAAAGAGCGCAGTAGACCGAGCGGCGCTGGCGCCAGTTGCGGACCACCAAAAATTCTTACTCGAATGCTATCAACGGGATTTGGCAAAGTACAAACTCAAGGCTGCGTTTTGGAAGAGCGATTACGACGCTGCGATGAAAAAACATGATTCTCAGGCCCGGCGTGAAGCCCTTGAGTCTCTGACCTCTGCCCCTATTACGCCATCCTTCCCGCTTCTAACTATTGAAGAACCCACCTACGAAGGCTTGGTCAAGTTGCTTGCCAATGGCTGGCCCAGCGTTGGCATATTTTCTGATGAGGCCGGCCGATTCTTTGGAGGGCACGCCATGTCTCTTGAACACCGCTTAAAAACATTGGCGGGACTATCGAACCTTTGGGATGGGAAGCCTATAACTCGAACTCGGGCCGGGGATGGTGCCATATTGCTTTACGGCCGCCGTGTTTGTGCTCATTTCCTCATGCAGCCTCTTGTGGCAGAAACCATTTTGGGGGATCCCCTGGCCCATGAGCAGGGGTTTCTGTCCCGGTGCTTGATCGTGGCCCCTGAGAGCACCCTGGGACAGCAAAATTATAAAGCCCAGGACTTGAGCAAAGTGGCGGTCTATGGGCGCGCCTGTTGCCGACTTTCTGAAATCCTCCAAGCCAAGCTACCCCTAAAGATTGACCCGGAAACCGCTGAGCTTAAAGACGAGTTAATCCCCCGCACCCTTCTGCTGGCCTCGGATGCAAAAGATGTATGGGTTCGTTTCCATGACTGGATTCAAGACCATCTGCTCCCTAATGGTATCTTTCGGCCCATATCCGGAATCGCCGCAAAAGCCGCAGAACACGCCCTCAGATTGGCCGCTACCCTGACATTAGTTGAAGACTTGAGCACCAAAGCTATCTCGTTGGAGCATGCCAAAAACGGCATAACCCTGACTCGGTTTTACCTTACGGAGGCCCTGAGAATCTTCCACACTGCCAAGACCAATCCCGATTTATTGATTGCCGAGAAAGTCTTGGCATGGCTGCGGAGCCGAGAAGGAGTTGAGAGAAATTTGGTTTCTCTGCCGGATCTTTATCAACGGGGGCCAAACGTGGTGAGGGACAAGGCCACCGCCTCAAAGATTATGCAGATCCTCAGTGATCATGGCTGGGTTAGACCGGTTGAGGGTGAGGCTGAAGTTTGCGGAAAGAAACGCCGCCAGGCTTGGGAGGTAAGCAGTTATGTCTTTCAAGGTGCCAAAATTTAATTTTGAGGAATCCCACCCTGCTAAACCCGCTAAAGTTGCTAATCTTTGCTCCACCGAGACAGCCCAGGCCAGCGCTCCGGAGAGGATTCTTAGCTGCAGCGAATGCCCGTGGTATCAGGTAAACCCCTGGACCCACCAACAGGAGTTAGGGGCATGGTGCTGGTGGTATGAGGATGGGATTCTAACTGACAATCCAGCCTGCATTAGCTATCGGCGGGGGGGAGTGCCCGAGCGCCGGGAAAGGGGAACAGAACATGAGTGACATCCTATGTGAATTACAGAAAAACAGCCGAGAAAAGGTAGTGTTCACCCTGAGCAACTTCAAAGGTAAACAATACTTGGACTTGCGCTTGTTTGTGGCAGGGGAGAACGGTGGGCTCGACATACCCACAAGGAAAGGTTTGACCTTGGCGGTGGACCTTTACCCACAATTCAAAGGTGCCTTGTCTCGGGTAGATGAGGCCTTAATCACCCGTGGCCTTGTGGATAAAGAGGATCTGGAGGACGACGATCTGGCAAGCGCCCGGCCTGCCCCCAGTGGGACTACAAAATGAGGACTGCGGTGGAATATCTCGAAAACCAAGCTGCCAAGGAGCACGGGGGAGGCACATGATGGGAACCATGATTTGTGTTGATTTCCGCCATACCTCCAAGGAGAGGGCCTTGGCGAAGCGGCTGCGTCCCTTTGGCCTCCTGCTCCAAAAAGACCAGGACGGCACCTACATGATTTCAGCTATCACCAAAGAGAAAGACCCGGACGGTAGGTGGGTTTGCGAGGTTGTTGAATACAACCTGACCCTCGACCAGGCCGAGGCCTGGGCGGACTGGCGGATGTGACCGACCCTTCCCAGCTCTCCACCTTCAGCCAGGCCCAGGCCATGGTAAGCAGGAACGGCTTCCAGGGCGTGGGTTTCGCCTTCACCCAGGCCGACCCCTACTGCAGCGTTGACCTGGACGGGGCCATAGGGGGGAGCGGGAAGTGCTTTCAGGTTGGCCCAAGTGGAGGCGGAGTTGGTAGCCCAGGGGTGGCTTGGGGAGGATTTGGAGGTTCATCCTGAGTGATTCAGTATCTCAGTCGGGCGCTCCGGCCAGCGTTTACGACGACCTTGACGCCCAGGCGGGGGTGTCATCACACGCAGCCCGGGCCCGAGCGCAAATTTATTGGACATGGCGTGGAGATTAAAGATGAAGGATTATCGACCCTTAACCGATCTCTGGGATGAAAAAACCTTTCACTCCCCATTTTCACAGTATTTTTTTCAATTTTATTAATGTATCTCGAATTCTTATATTTCGGTAACACGAGGATATCAACACCAAAAAAATTTTTTGTAGGAGATTTCTCCTTTCTTATTTGCCATGTTCTTTTGCAACGCTAAAGCATTCTATTAAAGAACAGCTAAAACCCATAGGCCATAATGAATAAAAATAAAAATTTTAGGATGGTGAATATGAATCTAATTGATGCAGCATTTTATGGTGATCTCTCCGAGGTAAAACATCTCCTTGCCTCAGAGGCTGAGGTCAATACCACGAATGAGAGGGGCATAACCCCATTAGAGGGGCATAACCCCATTAATGGCTGCCTCACAAAAAGGGTACCGGGAAGTCGTGGAGTTACTCCTTGCCAGTGGGGCTGAGGTCAATGCCAAGGACAGGTGTGGCTTAACTGCTTTAGATTATGCCTCTGAGGCGGGCCACCCCGATGTTGTGCGGGAGCTCTTTGTCTCGGGGGCTATGGTCAATTTCAAGGCCCATGAAAATGCAAATTTAATCCTCTTGACTTATGCCTCGGAGGCGGTCCTACAAGAAGTGGTGGAGATACTTCTTGCCATGGGGGCCAAGGTGGATACCATGGATAGGGACCGCGTAACCGCGCTGATTTGTGCCTACAATTTGAGCCACCAGTTGAGCCACCAGGTGGGCTGGTTGGGTGGCCTTCCCCCGGGGGCCGAAATCAATGCAAAAAACTATAACGGCGCAATCGCCTTGATGGCCGACTCCGGGATGACCCCCCCAGAAATCGTGGAGTTGCTTCTTATCAGGGGTGCCAATATTAATGAGAGGGATATTTACGGCAAGACCGCCTTGATGCATGCTTCCGGGGAGGGCCACCCGGAAGCTGTGAAGAGGCTCCTCGCCGCAGGAGCAGAGGTTAATGCCAAGATCGAGGACGGCTTAACCGCCCTACATCTTGCCTCTGCGGGGGGCCGCCGGGAAGTAGTTGAGTTGCTTCTCGCCGCAGGAGCTGAGGTCAACGCCAAAGGCTGGTTCGACTCAACCCCACTGCATTATGCCTGTAAGGGGGAGGAGTGCCGAGAAATAGTAGAATTGCTCCTCTCAGCGGGGGCCGAGGTCAATGCCAAAGACTGGTTCGAGAACACCGCACTGCATTATGCCTCTGAGGAGAAGGGGAGGGTAGATGATTTTCATGTGGATATTGCCCTTAAGGAGAAGGGCTGTCCGGAAATAGTAGAATTGCTCCTTGCCAGGGGGGCTGATGCCAATGCCAAGAGCAAGGTCGGCGAGACCCCCTTAATATATGCCTCCGCGTCGGGCCACCGGGGTGTTGTTCAAGTTCTCCTCGCTGCGGGGGCCGAGGTCAATCTCAAGAGTTCTTATGGTTTAACCCCCTTGATGTGTGTCGACTCCCGGGAAGTAGCGGATTTGCTCATCGCCTGGGGGGCCGAGGTCAATGCCAAGGACAAATACGGCTTAACTGTCCTACATTATGCCTCTGGGAGAGGCTACCGGAAAGTAGTGGAGTCGCTCCTCGCCGCAGGAGCTGAGGTTAATGCCAAGGACGAGGACGGCTTAACCGCCCTACATGTTGCCTCTGAGGGGGGCCGCCAAGAAGTAGTTGAGTTGCTTCTCGCCGCAGGAGCTGAGGTCAATGCCAAAGACAAGAACGGCAAGACCGCCTTAAGGCATGCTACTGATGAGGTGGCCAAGATCACCGAGAATTTGAGCAGCAGAGACGACTTGTTGGATCATGTCCTGGAAGGTCACCAGGGGGTAAGAGAACTGCTTATTAAAGCCGGAGCAAATTAATAGGCAAAAGGGGGAAAGGGAAAATGGTATCGTGATGGCCTTGCCCAAATAGTAATTTAGCTTTTTGATGTGGGCAGGCCGAGCGTTTTGAACTCATTGACCCTACACTCCCAAATACCTGGCTGAGCTATCCCCGGGCCTGGCATGGAGATATTTCCCTGTAGTTGAAACGCTGGCATGACCGAGAGTGGCTTTCACCAGGTGAATCGGCGCCCCTCGGTTTGGCGCAAGGGAAGCGTGGAAATGGCGCGACTAATGGGAGGAAATCTGGCCCTCTACCCTGGCCCAAACAGCGGCAGCTTGGATAATTCGGTACATTTGAAAAGTGTTCATTTGGCCCTTAGCTTTGCGGAAGGCGAACATTGTGTTCGGGACCGGAACCACAAAACCCCATGAAGAGCAAAAGAGGAAAACCCCGAGGCCGACCGTGGCCCAAAGGCACCAGCGGCAATCCCCGAGGCCGGCCACCAGGGTCAAGGCACAAAACCACCTTAGCTGTAGTGGAAGGCGTAGAAAGAGCCGTAGAGGAATTATCACGGCCCTTGAAGCTGGATCTGAGTCAGCATTATGAAACCTGGTCTGATTGCTACATTCAAGCTGGCATGAGGTTTCGGCGAGACAACCATGAGCGAATGAACCCAAAAGGGCCTATTCCTGTATGCCCGGAGCAGTTAAACATAAGAGAGGTCCGGCAGGAAGTGATATGGCGAGGCAAGAGATTCTTGAGTCAACGGGGCTGGCTTTTTGACCCTGCTACCCACCTTCCCATAAAACTGTAACCACACCCCCTCAAGCCTCACGGCATAAGTTCCATCAGTCCTTCCTCCATTTGCTGCCCATGATTATACCATTGGGACCATACCTGCTCGACTTCGGCCCGACTCATAGAGGTCAGGCGACGTGACCCTCACCAGGGTTGAGGCCAAGGCCCCCCACAACAACCTCTCCAGGAGCTCGAGAGAAGGCCCAGGTTGAACGTTCAGGCTAAACCATACCTTTCCTTTTCTTGGCGTCTGTGTGCTTCCCCCAGACCAAGATATGTTGACTATGAGGCCCATTTGGGACTATAGGTATAAGTTAAGGATTTTAAGGTTGCTGACTAGGAACATCTTGTGCAGGTCATAGCAGGGAAAAGGGAGAAGTCGGGCAATGAAAAACGTCGAGATGGCCGTGGAGGGTAACATCCTCATCATCAAGGTGGACCTCACCAAGGACTTCGGCCCGTCGTCGTCTAAGAAGAGCATATCGGGGCATGTTAAAAGCCGTGGCTGCGGCAGTGGGGCAGCCGGTGGTGAAAGGGCCGGAACCATGCGGCCACGGCACCCGGTAAGTCGTCCAGGAAATGAACACTATCCCTTGGCCGCCATGAACCCCAAACGCGTAAGAACCCTGAAGGCCGGAAATCTAAAGAAAGGACCGGTTCTTTACTGGATGAGCCGGGATCAACGCACCCGGGATAATTGGGCCTTGTTGTTTTCCCAGGAAATGTCTCAAAGGGAAAAAGTCCCCCTGGCGGCAGTGTTCTGCCTGGCGCCCCAGTTTCTGGGAGCCACCTGCCGCCAATACGCCTTCATGCTTCGGGGGCTTGCCGAAGTGGAACAGAACCTGAGGGAGCACAATATCCCCTTCCATCTCCTGGTGGGTTCCCCGGAAGTGGAGCTTACAAAATTTTTAGAAGAATATGGGGCCGGCTGCCTGGTAACCGATTTCGATCCCTTACGCTTGAAAAGGCAGTGGAAAGAGGCGGTGGCTCAAAAACTGGACATCCCGTTTTTTGAGGTGGATGCCCATAACATTGTCCCTTGCTGGGTGGCTTCGAATAAACAGGAGTATGGGGCCTATACCCTCCGCCCCAAGATGCGCCGCGCCCTGCCGGAATTTTTGGAGGAGTTTCCATCCCTGCACCAGCAGCAGGTGTCCTGGGGAGAGCCCTCCACCCCCATCGACTGGCAGGGAGTTCTGGCCGGGTTGAGCGTGGACGGCTCGGTTTCCGAAGTCGGTTGGCTGAAACCGGGGGAAGGGTCGGCATGGGACCTGTTCAACGATTTCCTGGAAAACAGGCTCTCCCATTATGGGGAATGGCGGAACGACCCACTGCGGGAGGGGCAATCCAACCTTTCGCCCTACCTGCACTTCGGCCAGATCGCGGCACAGAGAGTCGCCCTGGAGGTGGAGGCTGCTCCCGCGGGCACCAAGGCCAAGGAGGCCTTTCTGGAGGAACTCATCATTCGTCGGGAGTTATCCGACAATTTTTGCTATTATAATCCCCACTATGAAACCGTTGCCGGTTTCCCCCCGTGGGCTCGGAAGACCCTGGATGAACACCGCGATGATCCCAGGGAATACCTGTATACCCTGGCGCAGTTCGAGCAGGCTCAGACCCATGACAACCTTTGGAACGCGGCGCAACGGGAGATGGTGCAGACCGGCAAGATGCACGGCTATCTGAGAATGTATTGGGCCAAGAAAATCCTGGAATGGACCCGCTCGCCGGAGGAGGCCTTACAGGTCGCCATTTATCTCAATGACCGCTATGAGCTGGATGGCCGGGACCCCAATGGCTATACGGGCATCGCCTGGAGCCTGGGGGGAGTCCACGACCGGGCCTGGGGGGAGCGGAAGGTCTTCGGCAAGATTCGCTACATGAGCTACAAAGGCTGCAAAGCAAAATTCGACGTGGCGGCCTACATCAAAAAATACCTCTAGCCTATCTCTATGCTGACGAAAATCAAATTGGGCATCAGCGCCTGCCTGTTGGGGGAGAAAGTCCGCTTTGACGGCGGGCACAAGTTGGACCGTTTCATCACCGAAACCCTGGGGAAATTCGTCGAGTTTGTCCCGGTCTGCCCGGAAGTGGAGTGCGGCCTGGGCATTCCCCGGGAGGCCATGCACCTGGTGGCGGCCCCCGACGGCCCCCGCCTCGTCACCGTGCGCACCGGCGTGGATCACACCGAGCGCATGCTGGCTTGGACCCGGAAGCGGGTGGGGGAGCTGGAGCAGGAAGATCTGTGCGGCTTCATTTTCAAGAGCGACTCCCCCAGCAGCGGCATGGAGAGGGTGAAAATTTACTCCGGCAAGGGGATGGCGGCCAAAACCGGGGTGGGGCTTTTTGCCCAGGAGTTTATGCGGCATTTTCCCCTGTTGCCCGTGGAGGAGGAAGGGCGTCTGCACGACCCGGGCCTCAGGGAAAATTTCCTGGAGCGCCTGTTCACCTTGAAGCGCTGGCGGGACACCCTGGCTCTGGGGCCCAAGCCGGGGCACCTGGTGGATTTTCACACCCGCCACAAGTTGCTCATTATGTCCCACAGTCCCAAGCATTATGAGCTCTTGGGGAAGCTGGTGGCTCAAATCAAGGGAATTCCCCTGCCGGAGCTCTATGAGCGGTATCAAACCCAGTTGATGGAAGCCCTGCGCCTCAAAACCACGATCAAGAAAAATGTCAATGTCCTCCTCCATGTCATGGGATTTTTCAAGAAGAACCTGTCGTCGGCGGAAAAAGCAGAGTTACTGGAAATTATCGACGAGTACCGCAAGGAGTATATTCCCCTCATCGTCCCTATAACGCTTCTCAACCATTACGTGCGGAAATATGAGCAGCCTTACCTGAAGGAACAATACTACCTGCATCCCCATCCCATCGAGTTAAAATTGCGCAATCACGTCTGATAATATTATTTCAACCCTCCCAAGAATCCTTCGGCAATTTGAATCAAGTCTCTGACCCGCTCCTGGGACATGCGGGTGAGAACCCGGACCATTGGTTTTAACCGAGGGTTTTTCTGGAAGTAATCCTGGTGTTTCTGGATGAACCGCCAGAATAGCCCGTCCCAGACCTCACACCAGGGGCCAGCCGGGTAGTCGCTCATCTTCATTAGGTAATGGCTGGAACTCACGTAAGGCTTGGTCATGATCAGGCCCCCGTCGGCGAATTGGCTCATGCCGAAGACATTGGGAACCATGACCCAGTCGTAGGCGTCGATGAACATTTCCATGAACCATTGATAGACCGCCCGGGGGTCGATCTCCGCCAATAACATGAAGTTTCCCAGGACCATGAGGCGTTCGATGTGATGGGCATAGGCCGTGGCCAGGAGGCGGCGGATGACCGTGTCCACTGGGGGGATGCCGGTGCTGCCTGTATAAAAAGCCTCGGGTAATTGCCGGGTGTGGCCCCAGAAGTTTCCGGCCCGTTGTTTTTCTCCTGCCAGGAGATAGACCGCCCGGACATACTCCCGCCAGCCCAGGACCTGCCGGACAAAGCCCTCCAGGCTGTTCATGGGCACCGGCTGTTCCCTGGCAAAGTCCAGGGCGGCTGCCAGGACCTGTTTCGGGGTCAGCAGGCCGATGTTCAGGAGGGGGGAGAGCAGCGAATGAAAGATATAGGGCTCCCGGGCCGAGATGGCATCCTGATAATCCCCGAAATTCCCCAGCCGTTCAGCCAGAAAATTCTCCAGCCATTTCTGCGCCGCGGCATGGGTTACGGGATACATGAAGGGGGAGGTTTCGCCTGGATGGTCGGGGAATTTCAGGGAAACGTATTCCCCGGCCGCGGAGGCATAGGGTTCATTGTCCGGCTCCGACAAGCCTGGCACTTCGAGGCCTCGAGGCAATTTCCGCCGATTCATGGGGTCGTACGTCCAGCGGCCGCCCACCGGCTTGCCGCCCTCCACCAGAAGATCCCAACGCCGTCTCTGGTATATATAGAAACTGGTCTGGTGAAACTTTTCCTTCCCCTGGAAAAAATCCTCAATCTCGCTTGCAGAACATAAGAACATGGGAGTGGCCAGGAAATTGAGCCTCAGGCCCGAATCTTCGGCCTGACTCCGCAATCTCTCCGTCAAACCCCGGTCCACCGGTTCACAGGTGAAGATTTCCCTGACGCCGTCCTCCTTGAGGCGGTCAACCAGATACCCCCGGCCCATTTCCCGGGTAAATTCCAGGTAATGGACCAGGTAGCCCCGGCTTTCCAGGAATTGCCGGTAAGCCTGGAGACTGGCCCGGTGCAGGACCAATTTCTGCCGGTGGAATTTCATTTGGTTAACCGGATCCCGAAAAAACCACGGGTCCTCCACCAGGTAGATAATCCGGTCTTGTTTGAGGCAGGGATGATCGCGGAGGAGCTGATGGGGAAAAATTACTGCCGCTTCTGTCATATTCCCGCCGGGGCCTTAAATTCTTGAGGTTTAATGGTGTGGCCCTTAAGAATTACCTTCTGGACAGCACTTGATAAACCGTGAGCAGCAAGGCCCCCCACCACCCTGCAAAGGAGAACAAGAAAGCGATGATGATCTTCTTTTGCAACTCCGGCGGCAAAAGTTCCGAGGCCCGGCCATCGCGTTCCTGTTGGAGGAGAAAGGGGCTTACCCGGAAGGAAAGGAAAACGCCGTTCACGATGAGCCCCAGAGCAATGGCTGCCTGCAGGGCCAAAGACCAGCTCCAGCCGCGGCCGTCATGAAAAATCCAGGCCCCCAGGATGGCCAGGGTCATTCCCAGCCAGATGAGGGGCTTGGTCACCTTGTGGGTGCGGATGGTTGCTTCGGTCCAGTACGATGACTTTCTGCCCAGGAAGCCGTGAAGATCAATGACCGTGACCGCTCCCAGGCCGATGACAAATCCTGCCAGGTGGAGATAAAGCCCCAGGAATTCTGTCCAAGTGAAATGGCCCATAAACTCACACTCCTTACCAGTTGTCAAATCGACAATTTCAGAGATATATGCACCTATAATAAATTTTGACAAGATACCTGCAAATGCTTAATTTACTCCAGAGAAGCAATCCTTTTCAGAGAGAAAATGCACCTGGAGTTTATCATGCCTGACCTAAGTGATGGAATGGGAACGTCCCGGCCTAGAGTATTTCCTGATGTCCGGTGTCTATGACCATCTCCAGACTTTTTCCGCCAGAGGTTGGCCCCGGCCGGTTAGCGACCGCTACTTCCCGCAAGTCCCTCTATCGGATCCCGTTTACGCGGTCTGGGGGCAGGTCAAAGCATAATTACCCATATACCATTCGGGAGGAAATGATGGCCGATTTAAAACCAGGTTTGGTGGGCGAGGCCTTGCTGGTGGTGCAAGCCACCCACACTGCCAGTCATCTGGGGAGCGGTGGGGTTGAAGTCCTCGCGACCCCGGTGATGATTGCCCTGATGGAAAAAGCGGCGCGCACCCTGGTCGATCAAAGGCTTGAGCCCGGGGAGATGAGCGTTGGAACAAACCTCAATGTTTCCCATCTGGCGGCCACCCCGTTGGGGATGCGGGTCACCGCACAGGCAGAGCTTTTGGGTGTGGAGGGACGTAAGTTAACATTTAAGGTGGAAGCTTACGACGAAAAGGAAAAAATCGGCGAAGGAACCCACGCCAGGGCCATTATCAATCTTGAGCGATTCATGAACCGGGTGCAGGAAAAGGCCCGGACCAAAGGCGATTGATTCTCTCCTGCGCCGATTTTACGTGCTGCTCTCCAGCGCAGACGGCCAGGTCTCATTGACACCTTTCTGAGAATGATTACTTTCTACAACAAAACATGAGTAAGAAAATGTAAGGCATTTAGCCATCGTCCCAGGAAGGCTGAATCCTGGGCCAATGAGGGAGAAGGGAGCCATTCATGGCAACAAATTTACGCATTTCCCCGGAAGAAATTTATCCACGAATGAAATCCGGTGATTGCCTCCTCGTCTGCGCCTATGACAGCGATGAAACTTTCCGGACCATGCGCCTGGAGGGGGCCATTTCCCTGAACGACTTTAAAACGCGGGTCGGTAGACTCTCTAAAGACCAGGAAATCGTCTTCTACTGCGCCTGAACCAACGAGCATTCCTCTGCCGGTCTGGCAGGCCAATATCAAGCGCAGGGATTTCTGAACGCCAAGGCCCTCCTGGGAGGCCTGGCTGCCTGGAAACAGGCGGGGTTCCCCATAGCTGAAGCCTAAGCGCTTCTCAAGCCATCGTTATTTCCATGTCCAGCTTTCCACCACTTGACATGTTGGGCCTCAACCTCCTGGCCGCAGTGGGGTTCATGGGGTGTGTCTGGCTGCTCAGCCTTCCCACCCGGAATGCCAGTCTGGCGGACATCTTCTGGGGCCCAGGGTTCGTGCTCCTCGCCTGGTTGAGCTTTGCCCAGACTGATGGTTATCTGGGGCGCAAGCTTCTCCTGGCCCTCCTTACCACCGCCTGGGGACTCCGGCTTTTCCTGCATATCACCTGGCGTAACTGGGGGCAGGGCGAAGACCGGCGCTATCAGGCCTGGCGTGCCAAGCGGGGGGCGAGTTTCTGGTGGGTGAGTCTGTTCACGGTTTTCCTTACCCAGGCGGTGCTCTTGTGGCTGGTATCCCTGGCCGTCCAGATCGGCCAACTGTCGCCGACGCCGGCCCGCCTCACTGGCTGGGACCTTCTGGGTGTCTTGGTCTGGACCACGGGTTTCACTTGGGAAGCGGTGGCTGACTGGCAACTGGCCCGCTTCAAGGCCGACCCGGCCAACCGGGGCAGGGTCATGAACCGGGGCTTATGGGCCTACTCCCGCCACCCCAACTACTTTGGTGAATCGCTCATCTGGTGGGGCCTCTTTCTCATTGCTCTACCAACTCCTTACGGCTGGTGGACCGTTATCAGCCCGGTGGTTATTACCTTTCTGTTGCTTAAGGTTTCCGGAGTGACGCTCCTGGAAAAGGACATCGTGGAGAGGCGCCCGGAATACCGGGAATACCTGGAGACCACCAGCGCCTTTCTTCCCTGGTTTCCCAAAAGGCGGACTTAATGAAGCTGCTCCTGGAACTGGCCGAGCGCGGCCTCATTCCTGACCCGCTGGTGCGCCTGGGCATCCGAGAGCTTTGCCGACGGCGTGTGGCGAAAGAGGCCCGGCGGGAAAGGGCGGGGCAGGGGGAAGACCTGCAGAGTTTTTTGGAGGAGCTGCGCCAGAGCCCCGTCGCGGTGGACACCCGGGCCGCCAACGAGCAACACTACGAAGTGCCCCCGGCCTTTTTCGAAAAGGTGCTGGGCCGCCGGCTCAAATACAGCTGCTGCCTGTGGCCGCCGGGGGTTGAAACCCTGGACGCCGCGGAGGAAGCCATGCTGGTCCTGACGGCGGCGCGCGCCGAACTGGCGGACGGGTTGGACATCCTGGACCTGGGCTGCGGTTGGGGTTCCTTCACCCTCTGGGCGGCGGAGCATTTTTCCCAGGCCCGGATCATGGCAGTGTCCAACTCCCGGCCTCAGGGGGAGTTTATCCGCAACAGGGCCGCAACTAAGGGCCTAAGTCAGGTGGAGACAGTGACTGCGGACATGAATGATTTTATCCCGGGGCGCACCTTTGACCGCATCGTTTCCGTGGAAATGTTGGAGCATCTGCGCAACTGGCCGAAGTTCCTGAAACGCGTCTCCGGCTGGCTCAAGCCCGAAGGCAAACTCTTTGTCCACGTCTTCAGCCACCGGCGATTCCCCTATCTCTTTGAGACCACCGGGGCGGCGGACTGGCTGGGACGCACTTTCTTCACCGGCGGCATGATGCCCTCAGACGACTTGCTCCTCCACTGCCAGGATGACTTGGTGGTGGAAGGCCACTGGCGCGTCAACGGGCAAGATTATCAAAAGACCGCAGAGGCCTGGCTGGCCAACCTGGACGCCAACCGTCGGGAGATTCTGGAGATTTTTCGGGAATGCTACGGTGCGGAGGTCGCGGCCCGCTGGGTCCAGCGCTGGCGCCTGTTTTTCCTGGCCTGCGCCGAACTCTGGGGGTTCCACCGGGGGAAGGAATGGCTGGTCTCCCATTATCGTCTCCGTCGCCGGGACTGAGGCGGCTGTGCTGAGGACGGCAAGATGCGTCTGATGAATATCCTGGTAGGGTGCAGTTTGGCCATGGTCATGAGCGTCGTCCCCCTGGGCCCGGCGGAGGCCCGGGCTGTGGCTGACCTGAAACAATATCAATGGAGGAACCGCTTGCTGCTGCTTTTTTCCCCTTCCCCCGAGAATCCGGCTTACCAGGCCCTAGTGCGGGAATTGCAGGAGCAGTTCAGCGGCGTGCGGGAACGGGACCTTCTGGTTTTCCACATCCTGGAACCGGGGAAAAGCTTCATCAATAGCCAAGAAATCTCCCCCGCAGAGGTTTGGGCACTGCGGCAACGCTTCGATATCGGCCCGGGCGCCTTCACCGTGGTGCTGGTGGGTAAAGATGGGGGTGTGAAACTGAAGCGAGCCGATAGGGTGGCGCTGGCAGACATTTTCGGACTCATCGACAGCATGCCTATGCGCCAACAGGAGATCCAGAAACAGGAGTAAGAAATCTCCGGGAGTAGAGGAATTGAGGACTATCTCCCCGCTGAATTTGTGGAGAACATCTCATGACAGACGCCAGGAATGTTCTTGGCGGGAGGTTGGAAACCTGCTGCACCTCCCCCATGACCGGGTTTTATCGCACCGGGACCTGTGAGACGGGGCCCCAGGATGCAGGGACCCATGTCATCTGCGCCCAAGTGACTGAAGAATTTCTAACCTTCACCAAGTCACGGGGGAACGATCTCATGACCCCGGCCCCGGAGCACGGCTTCCCGGGCTTAAAACCAGGGGACCGTTGGTGCCTGTGCGCCACCCGCTGGCGGGAAGCCATGGAAGCGGGGGTGGCCCCGCCGGTGATTCTGGCGGCCACCCACGAGGCCGCCCTCAAGTATGTATCCCTGGGAGATCTGAAAAATCATGCCCTTGAGGTGGCCTGAAGACGTGACATCCGGCCAACGGGGGCAGCTATGAATGCGGATGGGGACAGCGAAAATCTGGGGCCATGCCCCGTATGCGGCCGCCCCATGCTGAAAGGCGACAGCGTGGACCGCCACCACTGGCGGCCCAAGTCCCGGGGCGGTAAGGAATCCGAGTACCTGCACCGCAGTTGCCACCGCAAGCTCCACTCCCTGTTTTCCGACAAAGAGCTGGCAGCCGGCTTTGCCACTGTAGAGCAGTTGCGGCAACATCCCGAGATGCAAAAATTTATTCGCTGGGTGCGCCGTCAGTCGCCGGAGCGGGTGGTGCGGCACGACAAGCTCAGGCCAAGGCCGTAGAAACTTCAATAACGGGGGTGGGGTGGGGAAAGACGGTCTTCCGCCCTTCCCACTCCCTCACGAAACTTCTTTCAGAGCAGCCTCAATCTCAGACGGCCGGCGCTCCCGGGCCGATGAGCGGCAAGACCTGGTCCACCCGGAAGAACACCAAAAAACGGGGCCCCTCCAATTTCTCCTTTTCCTCTGGGTAGGTGCGGCGGCGCAGGGAATAGAGCAGCTCCGTGTCCTGTTCCTCCCGCATTTTGGTGAGATAGAGCCGCTTACCCTTGTAGCCGGGCCCTTTTTCCATAAAAAGATAAGCGGCATGCGGGTTTTCCTGGAGGTTCTTGTGGGTGAGGCGGTGGGGCATGATAAAGGCCGCAGTGCCGTCCTCCATGACATGGGGCCGGGCAAAAACGGCCTGATTCACCATGCCCTTGGCGTCGGCGGTGGCCAGGACGCCGTGGCCGCTGATGTTGTCAAAGTATTCCTGAAGTTCTCGAGGATTCATAACGCTCCTTTTTAGATTAAAGTGTTTGTCAACATGAGCCTCTTGCAAAATGTAGCCGCAGGCTTCAGCCTGCCCTTGCACAGGCTGGAAAGCCTGTGCCACCGGGGATTAATTTATCAACCAAGAAAAATCTCCATTCTTTCTATGAATTTTGCAAGAGACTCAACATATCAAAACTTTTTCGAAATGGCCCCGCCCACCAGGGGCGTGACGCTGCGCCTGGTCCGGTAAGGTTTGTCGCCGTCCGGCGCCTTAAAAACCGTAGTATTCTTGTCTTCTTTCCGTGTCTCAGTCTTGGCCGGGAAGGCCTATTGATGGCCAATGAGCCTCCCGATATCCGGGCTTGGCCAGCACCATCTGCACATCCCCAAGGTAGCGCTCGGCAAAACCGCCTTCGCAGTAGCACAGATAAAACTCCCAGAGACGGATAAAGCTCTCCGGATAGCCCAGGCCCCGGACCTTGTCCAGATTGGCGAAAAAGCGCTCCCGCCAGAGCCTCAGGGTCCTGGCATAGTGCGGCGTGAAGTCCTCCAGGTGGATGGGCCGGAGGTCCGTGGCCCGAGACAGGGAAGCGGTGATGGCGGCCACCGAATTGATGCAGCTCCCCGGGAATACGTGGCTCCGGATGAAATCGAAGGAGCGCCGGTAGCGGTCAAAAACCCGGTCGGCGATGGTGATGGCCTGGAGACACATGAGGCCGTCGTCCTTGAGGCGCTCACTGCAGGCACGGAAAAAGGTGTCGAGATACTCGTAGCCCACCGCTTCGATCATTTCGATGGAGACAAGCTTGTCATAGGTGCCCTCCAGGTGCCGGTAATCCTTGAGAAGCAGGTTCACCCGGTCCGTGAGGCCGGCCGCGGCGATACGCTCCCGGGCCAGGTCGTATTGGGCCGGGGAAATGGTGGTGGTGGTCACCCGGCAGCCGTAGCGGCCGGCGGCATGGATGGCAAAGCCGCCCCAGCCGCTGCCGATCTCGAGGACATGGTCATTGGAAGTGAGAGCGAGTTTTCGGCAGATGCGGTCGTACTTGGCCAGGGAGGCCTCTTTTAATGTGCTGTCCTCCCTCTCGAAGATGCCGCAGGAGTAGGTCAGGGTATCATCCAGAAAGAGGGCGTAGAAGTCGTTTCCCAAGTCGTAATGGGCCGCAATGTTGGCCCGGCTGCCGGCCAGGGTGTTGCGGAAGGGGCGCTGCAGAGAGCGATAAAAGGGGGCCGCCAGCCTTATCCACGGCCCCGAGGAACCTTCCAAAAGAGACAGATTCAAAGTAAGGATGCGGATAACCCGGGTCAGGTCGTCGGCGGACCACCAGCCTGCCACGTAGGCCTCGCCCAGACCCCGGCTGCCGGCCAGGAGCAGGCTCCGGTAAAACCGGGGATGCTGCACGGTGACGGTGGCTTGAAGGCGCGCCCCGGCTACCGGTTCACCGAAGGTAAAGCGTTGGCCGTTCTCCACCAGGGTCAGGCTGCCGTGCTGGAGTTTCTCGAGGAGCCAGAAAATCACCCGCCGGGCCAGCCCATCCAGGAGGCCGCTGGCGGGCGGGGTTGATTCACGGCGTGGGATGATGCTGGGAGGGCTCATGATGGTTGCAGGCCCTTATCTTGCCGTTTCCTGGGGTGGACGTGAAACCTTGCTCCCTTGAGCCACAGGCGCAGGGCTTGCCAATGGATCATGGTGATGACCTTGAGGGTCATGGGGGGGTAGCTCATGAGCACCCTGGTCAAATTGCGGGGGGTGAGCTCCCGCCGGGCCAGCGTCAGGGTGGCGTCAAAGATTTTTTGCCCCTCACGGTAATTCATAAAATGCACGCTGAGGGTATCTCCCGGCTCCTTGAAGCGCCAGTCATACCAGATGTCCATGGGCATAAACGGCGAAACGTGGAAAGCCTTGGGGAATTGAAAGCGCTTGAACCTATGGGAAGGGTACTCGTTATGGGCCTCGTCCAGGACGTAGCAGTGCTCCTCACCCCAGGGCGTATTGTGGATCTGCACCACGAGGGCCTCCACCCGCTCCCCTGGCCGGTCATAACAGTAATAGAAGCTGGCCGGATTGAAGCAGTAGCCGAAGTAGCGCAGGTGCGTCAGGAGGCGGATAGCTCCCTCGGGCCGCACCCCGGTTCTTTCCTTCACTAAATCCCGCACCGCCCGGTCCAGGGGCACCTGCGGATCGCCCAGGTGGTCCCGCCGGCGGAAATAGGCCAGGTTCACCCGATCTGCGGACCACAGCAGCCTCCCGTCGAATAGGGTGGGAAGTTCCGCCAGATCAAGGTACATGAGAAAAACGCCATAGCGGAACTTGTTCACCACCGGCTGAAAGCGGCGGTGCCGGACGTAACCTTCATAGATGCAGCTTGCCAGACTCACAAGGTTTTCCCAAATTCCCGGCAAACCTGCAACGCACTCACCACGCCGTCTTCGTGGAAGCCATAGCCCCAATACGCGCCGCAAAAATAGGTGCGGTTAACACCGTTGATCTCATGCCAGCGCTTTTGGGCGAGAGGGGCCTCACGCCGGTACACCGGATGATGGTAAATCAGTTTCTTGATGACCCGGGCCTGGTCAATGTCCCGGTCCCGGTTCAGGGTGACGCAAAACTCCACCGGCGCGGACAAGCTCTGCAGCCGGTTCATGTGGTACGTCAGGGTGGCCCGCTCCTGGGGCTCCCTCGGCAGATAATAATTCCAGCTGGCCCAGGCCACCCGCCGCCGGGGCAGAACGGTGGCGTCGGTGTGCAGGACGGTGGAGTTTTCCTCATAGGGGAAGGCCCCCAAAATTTCCTGTTCCCGCTCCGAGGGGTCCAGCGAAAAGGCGCAGGGCCTGATCACTGTGGGCCGCAATGACCACCCGGTCGAAGGTTTCCCGGTCACCGCTCCGGGTTTGGACCTCCACGCCGTCGGCCTGCCGCCTCACCCATGCCACCGGGGTCTTAAGGCGCACCCGGTCCTGGTATAACCGGGTGAGGGGCTCCACGTAGCTCCGGGAGCCGCCCTTGATCACCTGCCACTTGATCTTGCCGGCCAGATTCAAAAAGCGGTGCCGCTGGAAGAAATCCGCGAAATATCGTGCCGGAAAATCTCGACAAATCCCGGAGGTCGGCGGACCACAGGGCCGAACTCAAGGGGAGCAGAAACTGATTCGTAAAGGCCTGGGAATAACCTTTGGCGGCCAGATAGCCCCCCAGGGAGACCTGGTAAGCTTCATCCCGGGCCAATTCCCCCGACTCCCGCCGGAACCGCCGAATGTCCCACAGCAGCCTTAAGAATGCGGGCCGCCACAAGTTCTGCGGCTGCGCAAAAACGCTCCGCAGGGTGCGAAAACCGAATTCCAGTCCGGTGGCGTCATCCTGGACGCTGAAGCTCATGTTGGCGGGCTGCCAGGTAACCCCGAGACGCTTCAGCAACGTGACAAAATTGGGGTAAGTGGACTCGTTGAAGACAATGAAGCCGGTGTCCACCGCATAGGTCCGGCCTTCCAGACTTACCGGGATGGTGTGGGTGTGCCCGCCGGTATAGTCGTTAGCCTCGAAGATCACCAAGTCATGATCCGGCGCCAAGAGGTATGCGGCGGCCATGCCGGCGATGCCTGTACCGATGACGGCGATTCTCATAGGCTAACCGGTGGTCAGTCGGCCCTCACGGCACCAGGACGGGAGGGGTTCGTTGCCTCAGGGCGGCGGACGTTCTCCGGCACCACCAAAAGGTCGAGGGCTGACCACCGGGGCAACCTCCAGGGGGACGCTGGAATCAAACCAGCGGTGCAGGGAGCGGAGAAGATAAGACCGTTTAGGGCTTCTGGATGAGCTCGGCATGACGGCAAGGGTGGGACTTCCGGGGGCTCCTGGCTGCTCACTCGAATAAGGTCTCGGTGAGGACCTCAAAATGGGCCTGCCCGTGGGCACAGGCCACGCAATGCTCCGGGGCCTCCTGGACCGTGCACACATACCCACAGTTGCGGCAACGCCAGGCCACCGGTTCCTGCCGGCGAAACACCCGCCCGGCTTCGAGATTAGCGGCCAGGGTGGCAAACCGCCGCCCATGATACTGTTCCGCCAGGGCCAGTCCTTCCACCACCAGGGCCACGTCGCCGAAGCCCTCTTCCCTGGCCTGTCGGGCGACTTCTGGATAGATCGAGGAGTGATTTTCTTCTTTTTGGGAGACAGCCAGTTTCAGGTTGTCCAGGGTGGTAGCCGGACCGTATGCGCAAAAAGAGGATGTGCACTCTACGTTACCGCCCTGGAAGAATTTAAACAGGCGTTTGGCATGCTCCTTTTCCTGGTTGGCGGTCTCTTCAAAAATTGCCGATACCTGAACAAAACCCTCTTTCTTGGCTTGGCTGGAAAAGTACGAGTAGCGGTTGCGATCCTGTGATTCCAGGGCAAAGAGCCTTATGAGATTTTGTTCCGTTTTGCTGCCTTTTAGGCTTTTCATGACAGAATCATCCCCTACCAAAAAATTATAAAATTTGGTCGGTGGTGTTGCGCTGACAGGGGTTTCAGGAGGGGCCCGCCGTCCGGTGGCACCCGACGGCGGGCTTGCCAGTGCTTAAGCCCTGGTCACCATCATTTCCAAATCCTCCAGGAGTGATTGCAGGTCTTCTTCATGCTCGACCTCCTGCTCCAGGATGGTCAGGACCATGTTATGGGTGATCATGTCCTTATCTCGAGTCTTTTTCAAAAGATCGTTGTAATAGCCGATAGCGCAACGCTCCCCTTTGATGTTTTGGTTAAGAATTACCTTAACATATTCATCTTCTGGCGGTTCATATCCACAGCCGGACCATTCGTACCACTTTTTGGGTTCGGTTAGGGGTTTTCCTCCCAATTGAATGATGCGATTCGCCACCATATCGGCGTGCAGCAGCTCCTCAGTGGCATGTTGCAGTAACTCCGCGGCTACTGCATCCTTCATGGGGCCGCGCACAACCTTGGCGCCCAACCAATATTGGTAGTAAGCGAACCACTCATCAGCATAAGCCTTGTTGAGCTGTTTCAACAGCTCTTCAACATCCATGCCGACAATTTCCATACCTCGAGTACCCATGGGTTCTCCTTTTTTGTGTGGTTTTTTATGTGATAGATTTTTCGAAGAAAAACCTTGAGAATTAAGTTGTTATGCTTACCCTTACTGCCTTTATTTTCATAAGAATCAAAAGAAAAACTTATAATATTATGAAATAATTATTCTTGCCTTTCAAACTCAAAGAGCCAATAAATCTTTCGGTCTGCAACGGCCGTTCCCCTTCACGCCAGCCAACGGTCCAGAACTACCGCCACATAGGAGGTTACCGCACAGATAAAACCTCCCCAGGCCATGTCCACCAGGGTCATGCGCCAGGGCCAGCGGTCGATGAGGGAGTAGTTGGTCAGGTCATAAACCCCGTAGAGGATGACTCCATAGAGAAATCCCCACCCCAGGGCCGCGACCGCTGGAGTTGCCGGGGAAACCCGGGGCAGGACGAACAGCACCACCCCCAGGGGAATCAAGACGTAAACCAGAAAGGCGGCCCACCACACCGGGGCCATGGCCTCCCCGGAGCGCCGCGCCAGGGTGCCCAACTCCGCTTTATAAAACTTGGCCATGAGCACTCCCAGCCAGGTCAGGTCAAGGGCCAGGAAAACCAGGAGAACCAGGAGATAAAGTTTAACTGCGTGCCACATGGCCGATTTCCTTATTTCAGAGCATGGTCGCCTCTGGACGAACTGCTCAGTTTATAACCGGACTGGCCTCAGTTACCCTTGGCCAGTTCTTGCAGATATTCTTTGGCTGTCTGGAAGCCGGCGAACCGGTGCTTTTCCTGCCCGTCGGGAGAGAACAGGATGGTGGTGGGGGCGCCGGTGACATGAAATTGCTGAACCAATTCCATATTCCCGTGTCCCTCCAGGCGTATCGGGATGAACTGCTCGTTTAAGGCCTGAACCACTGCGGGGTCTTGGTGGGTCTCACGGACCATCCGGCCGCAATGGGGTCAGCCGTCCATATAGAATTCAAGGGCCAGGGGACGGTTGGAATTTTTCGCCTCCTCCCGGGCCTCCTGCCAGGCTGTGCGCCACTCAATCAAATCTGACATATCAGTTGTCTCCTGAGCCCACCGTCTACTCAAGAAATCCAGGGTGGGCCTTTTTTCAATAACTTTTTGTTTTATCTCCAGAAGCGGCCTCACCGAGGCCCCGGTGCCGCTGTCAGCACCCCGGCTCGCCGGGATGGCCGCAACAGTTTTGAAAATTTTTCAACTTCAGCCAATTGTTGCGCAACAGCAGCTGAAGTTTTCTCGCCCAGGGCTCCGGACCTTGTAAGTTGGTGAAAAAGGCCCGGGGACTGGGGCGGGTTTGTTGCCTTCACACATGGGTGCGGCTCTGGCCGCCTAACGCTCGGCGTCAATGTCCCCGGCGGTGTGGGTGACCACGTCCAGTTCCACGCAATCATCCAGCTCATCCGGGGTGGCCTGGGAGGCCTTTTTCATCCCCTCCAGGGGGCACAGCCACTCGACGCCCGAACTATCCTTTACCTTGACAAACTTTTTACCGTGTTCCGCCAGTTCAGGCATGGAAACCTCCTTTGCCTGGAGATTATAGATCTTGCAATGGTATCGCAGGGTATTGACGACATAAAATAAGGAGGCGGAATTCCCGCCTCCCCGCCGATGCTGATGGAATCTGCAAGTATTCCATCAACCTTACAAAACCGCCGACCCTTGGTCCGGCAGGTAAAGAGTTGGGAAAGCCTGAGACCTACTTGACGTACTTGGCTTTCATGGGAATGGCGCACTTGGGGCACATCAGGGGGTCGCCGGGCTTATGCCCCGGGAAGGCATGCTCGGCATCGCATTCCGGGCACATAAAAATGTTTTCTTTGCCGGCGACGTCGCCGGAGCCACCCTTGCCGCCAAATTCTTCTTGGGGTTTTTTAGTCATCTTGTATTCTCCTTTTGGGATAGTTATCTTAGATAGTAATCATTCCTTTTTCTTTGACAAGGTCCCTGAGCAAAAATTTTTGTTAAAATTTGGTTAGCATTTGAAGAAAGCCACGGGCTGAATTTGGCCCTAAACCGAACTGATTCCCTGAGAGGATCATCTGCATGGCGGTAGTCATCGTCGGCGCCGGTCTGGCGGGCCTGTGCTGTGCCCGTACCCTGCATCAGGCCGGTGTTTCCTTTGTGTTACTGGAAGCCTCGGATGGGGTCGGCGGGCGGGTGCGCACCGACCGGGTGGAGGGCTTCCTCCTGGACCGGGGCTTTCAGGTTCTGCAAACCGCCTACCCCGAAGCCCGGCGGGTCCTGAATTATCCTGCCCTTAACCTCAAGTCCTTCTATCCCGGCGCCCTGGTGTACTTTGACGGCCGGCTGCACCGGGTGGGGGACCCTCTGCGCCAGCCGCAGCACTTTTTTCCCACCGTGTTTTCTCCCATCGGCACTCTCGCCGACAAGCTGCGGGTGGCCCGCCTGCGCTGGCGGGTCTCCCAGGGTTCTCTGGAAGATCTGTTCCGACGACCGGAAACCTCCACCCTGGCGGCCCTCAAGGCCCAGGGCTTTTCCGAGTCCATGGTCGAGCGCTTCTTTCGGCCTTTTTTCAGCGGGGTGTTTTTCGACCGGGACCTGGCTTCCTCAAACAGCATGTTTGAGTTCGTCTTCCGGATGCTGGCCGAGGGCGACACCGCCCTGCCCGCCGGGGGTATCGGCGCCATCCCGGCCCAGTTAGCTGAGTCATTGCCGGCTGGCAGCATCAGGACCGGCGCCCCCGTGGCCAAGGTGGCAGAAGGCAAGGCCGTGTTGGAGTCCGGGGAGGAAATACCCGCCCGGGCCGTGGTGCTGGCCACCGACGGCAGCGAAACCGCCCGGCTGTTGGGCGAGGAGAAACCCTTCGCCACCGTGGACTGCTGCTGCCTCTATTTTACTGCCGCCCAGCCCCCGGTGGCAGAGCCCATCCTGGTTCTGGACGGGGAGAACACCGGCCCGGTCACCAACCTGGCCGTGGTGAGCAATGTAGCCCCTTCCTATGCGCCCCCAGGCCAATCCCTGATGCAGGCCACCGTGGTGGGGAACCCCGAAATGACCGACCCTCAACTGGAGGCCCAAGAGCCGGGAGCAGCTGCGCCGGTGGTTCGGCCCGGAGGTGGACGGCTGGCGTCTGCTCCGCCTCTATCGCATCGCCAGGGCCCTGCCGGACCAGAAGCCCCCCACCCCAGATCCCCTCAGCCAGCTGGTGCATTTGCGCCCCTGGCTGTTTGTCTGCGGCGAGTATCAAAGCCTCTCCTCCCTCCATTGGGCCATGGTCTCGGGCCGCCGGGCCGGGGAAGCAGTTGTCCGGGAGCTGCGTAAATGACGAGGAATAACCTTTTGGCCCCGGTCTCTCAGGGGGAGTGACTATGACCTTACCAGACCAGGTGACCTATGATTGACGCGGTGGAGATGCAAAAAATTGTTCAGGAGCTTTTGAACAGCCAGCGGTTGGCGGTGCTGGCCACCCTGATGTCTGACCAGCTTGGCCGGCCCTACAGCAACCTCATCGCCTTTGCCGCCACTGATGACCTGAAGGAGATCCTTTTCGCCACCACCCGAGCTACCCGGAAGTTTAAGAACCTGGCTGAGGACCCCCGGGTGTCTTTGCTCATGGACAACCGCAGCAACCAGGAGACGGATTTTGGCGAAGCCTCGGCCGTGACCGTCCTGGGGACTGCGGGGGAGGTTTTGGGCTCCGAACGGGAAAGCTACCTTCAACTCTTTCTAAAAAAGCATCCCTATCTTGAGGAGTTCGTCACCGCGCCCACCTGTGCCCTCATCCGGGTCAAGGTGGAAAAGTTCATTATGGTGACCCAGTTCCAGGAAGTGCGGGAGATTTATCCGGCCCCATGAACTTCGTCCTGAGCCTCACCGAAATTCGTCCCCGTCATCGCCGCCTCGTGGGTGGGAAGGGGTTTGCCCTGGCCATCCTGAGCCAGCACGGCATCACCTTGCCCGCCACTCTCGTCGTCACCACCCAGGCATATGAGAATTTTGTCGCCGCCACGGGGCTGAGGGGGCGCATTCTTCTGGAGCTGCGGCGGAAAAACTTCCAAGACCTGCGGTGGGAGGAGATGTGGGATGCCTCCCTGCGCCTGCGCCACCTGTTTCTCAACACGCCGCTGCCTGTGGAGCTGGCGGCCTCCCTGGGGAGCTCCTTGGCCCCTCACCTGCCGGGGCGCTGCGTGGTGAGGTCCTCGGCGCCCGGCGAGGACTCCGGCCAGGCCTCCTTCGCCGGCCTGCACGCCTCCTTTGTCAATGTGGTGGGCCTGGAGGCGGTTTTGGACCACATCAAGCTGGTGTGGGCTTCCCTGTGGTCTGATGCGGCCCTCCTCTACCGCCGGGAACTGGGGCTGGATGTCAGGAAAAGCTCCATGGCCGTGGTCATCCAGGAGATGGTGGCAGGGGACGCCTCAGGCGTTGTCTTCGGGCAAAACCCCCAGGACCCCTCCCAGGCCGTCATTGAAGCCGTGTACGGCCTCAACCAGGGACTGGTGGACGGCACCGTGGAGCCGGACCGCTGGCTTCTGGACCGGGAAACGGGAAAAATTCTGGATTACCGGGCCGCGCCTAAAAGCGAGGTCCTGCTGCCGGGAGAGGAAGGCGTGCGCCTGGCCGGCCTTTCCCCGGAGCAGCTCCAAGCCCCGCCCCTGACCGAGGCCGAGGTGGTCCAGGTGTTCCGCCTGGTGCGCCAAGGTGAGGAGCTGTTCGGCGCTCCCCAGGACATGGAGTGGACTTTCGCCGACGGGCGTCTCGTGGCCCTGCAATCAAGGCCCATCACCACGGCCGCCCGGGGGCAGGAAGGGGACCAGCGCCCCTGGTACCTGAGCCTCAGGCGCAGCTTTGGCAATCTTAAAGCGCTGCGCCGGAAGGTGGAGGGGGAGCTGCTCCCGGCCATGGACAGGGAGGCTGACAGGCTGGCGGCCCTGGCCTTGGCTGCCCTTTCCGATGCCAAGCTTCAGGAGGAGATCGTCCTCAGGAGCCACATCTATCAGCAATGGAAAAAGGTTTATTGGGACGACTTCATCCCCCTGGCCCACGGCATCCGGCTGTTCGGCATGGTGTACAACGATGCGGTGAAGCCTGCGGACCCCTATGAGTTTCTCAATCTCCTGGGGGCTGCGGGGATGCTCAGCGTCAGGCGCAACCGGCTCCTCATGGATATGGCGGCCCAGGTCAAAGAGCGGCCGGAACTTCTGGAGGAAGTACGCACCGGCCAAGTGACAGAGCCGGGGCTGCAGCCGGCCTGGCAAGCCTTTCTCGGGGAATTCGGGGACCTGGCCTGCGGCACCTCCACCTGCACCCTGGAACCCGAGGCGCTGGCAAACCTGATCCGGGAGATGGCCGCCAGACCAAGCCAGGCGGAGCGCTTTACCTCGCAAGACGTGGAATCCCTGAAGGAGCAGTTCCTTTCCCGGTTTACCGGATCGAAAAGGGCTGAGATGGGGGAGTATCTGGACCTGGCCCGGGCCAGTTACCGCCTGCGGGACGACGACAACCTGCATTTGGGGAAAATCAAGGCCCAGTTCCTGAAGGCGGTGGAGGAATATCAGCGGCGCCAGGGAGACCCCCGGGCGCTTCCCGCCGGGGTGCAGGCCCTTTGGGTGGAGCTGACAGAAAAAACCCCGCAGGACCGAGCTGCGTCGGCCTGGAAGGGTTTCTCTCACCTCAAAGCCAGGCAGATGGTGGGTCAGCCAGCCAGCCCCGGCCTGGCCAAGGGACCGGCCCGGGTGGTCCTGGAAGCCTCAGACCTTTTTCACTTCAAAGCGGGCGACGTCCTGGTGTGCGACGCGGTAGACCCCAGCATGACCTTTGTGGCGCCCCTGGCCGCAGGTATCGTGGAAAGGCGGGGCGGCATGCTGACCACGGCTCCATCATCGCCCGGGAATACGGCATACCCTGCGTCACCGGCGTGCCCCAGGCCACCGCCCTTATCCACCCGGGCGACCAGGTAACCGTAGACGGGTACCTGGGGATTGTCATTATCGGCTGAACAATCCCCCTTTTAGGTGGAAAATGCAGGCCATCGCTTTCAAACCATCTTTCCCGCTCACTCCCAAACCAGTCCTGGCGATCCTTGATCAGCGCTTAACTGAAACCCCATGAAGATCCTCCATGTTTTAAGCCAACGGCCGGATTCCACCGGCAGCGGCATCTATCTCCAGGCCATGTTCAGGGAGGGAGCAACACAAAGATACAAAAATTTTCTCCTAGTGGGCCTGCCTAAGGGGG
>CAVPIX010000002.1:0-77216 GCA_963705115.1 uncultured delta proteobacterium
AGGAAGGGATTTACAAGGTGAAGCAAGAGATCCGGGAAATGGTGGTGTTCGCCCCGCAAAATCTCATCAGCGATCCCCCCTTTTCCAGATTGGACCTGGTTAGCTGCCGCAATGTGCTGATTTACCTGGATGTTGAGTTACAAAAAAAGATCCTGCTGCTTTTCCATTTCACCTTCAATCCGGGAGGGTATCTCTTTCTTGGTCCGTCCAGAGCATCGGCGGCCTTTCGGATTATTTTGCCCCGGTGAACTTGAAGTGGAAAATCTACCAGTCCAAGGGGGAATTTGGTCTGAGAATGGGGCATCCTTTGCCACCTTACGGCCCCCGCTGAGGGCCCAGGACACGAAGATCCTGATACCGGAGGTCCGCCAGGAGATCAATGTGCGACAACTGATGGAAAAAACCATCCTGGAACAAGACTCGCCGGCCTGTGTGCTCCTCAATGCAAAGTATGACATCCTTTATTTCCAGGGCGCTACTGGCAAATACCTGGCGCCGCCCGTGGGGGAACCCAGTTTCAGTATCTTAAAGATGGCCCATCCGGACCTGCGTTACAAATTGTCCAGGGGCCTTAACCAGGTGGTCAAAGAGGGAAAACCTATGGTCTATGCGGGGGTGCAAATCAGGGAGGGGGACGGGCTCTCCATGGTAGACCTGATCATCCATCCCTTAACCATGGCTGGAGCCTCTACAAGTCTCTATCTGGTGGCCTTTGAGGAGAAGGCGCCGGTGGCGCCCCGGGCCGAGAAAAAAGGGAAACCCCCGGCATTGGGCGTCGAAATCGAACAGCGTGTTGTTACCCTGGAGCAGGAACTGCAATCCACCAAGGAGTATCTGCAAACCACCATAGAAGAATTGGAGGCCGCCAACGAAGAGCTCAAATCCTCCAATGAAGAGCTGCAATCCACCAACGAGGAGTTGCAAAGCACCAACGAGGAACTGGAGACCGCCAAAGAAGAATTGCAGTCCACCAACGAGGAGCTGGTGACCGTAAACTCCGAGCTGCAGAATAAGGTCGATGAATTGACCCAGCTCAGCAATGACATCAACAACCTGATGGTGGGCACGGAGATCGGCACCATCCTCCTGGACCGCAATCTGGTTATTAAGCGCTTCACGCCAGGGATGACGTCGTTATTTAATTTGATCCCCTCGGATATCGGCCGGTCGCTGCGGGACATCACCCCGAAGATGAATTATGTCCAGATCTGCCAGGATGCCCAGGGGGTACTGGCCACCCTGCAGTCCCAGGAGCGGGAAGTGAACACCGAGAACGGCAAGTGGTTCGCGGTGCGCATCCTTCCCTACCGCACCAATGAAAATGTTATCGACGGCGTGGTCATCACCTTTGTCGACATCACCGAGCGCAAACGGGCTGGGCTGGAAGTCCATTCGGCCAGGACTTTTGCTGAAAACATTGTCGATACGGTGCGGGAGTCCCTGTTGGTCCTCAATGGCGATTTGCAGGTGGTGTCCGCCAACCGGGCCTTCTATAAGACCTTCAATACCTCCCGGGCGGAGACGGAAAACCGGCTGATCTTTGAGCTGGGCGACCGACAGTGGGACATTCCCCAGTTGCGCACCCTGCTCCACGAAATTATCTCCAAGGGTAGCCACTTTGAGGACTTCGAGGTGGAACACGAGTTTCCCACCATTGGTCGGAAGAAGATGCTCCTCAATGCCCGCCAGGTTCAGGGCGGCGAGGACCAGCCTCCGCTGATCCTCCTGGCCCTGGAAGATATCATCCCGAAGAAGTGAAGGGCTGAACCCCAGTGGGGCAGGAAACAAAGCGTCCCCCAAAGCCGGGAACGAAGAGCGCCGGGCGCAATTAAATCGAGCGGACAGGGTCCATGAAAAAGCGAAAAAGTGAGCACCAGAAGGCCCAGGAAATGCGCCGGAAAGCCGAGGAATTGTTGAACTCCCGGATGCCGGAGGCCGAAGAGCTGGCCCCGGCAGAAATGGCGAACCTGCTGCACGAATTGCAGGTGCACCAGATTGAGTTGGAGATGCAAAATGAGGAGCTGCGCCAGGCCCAGGTGGCCCTGGAGGCGTCCCACGCCAGATATACCGACCTGTATGATTTTGCCCCGGTGGGTTACCTCACCCTGGATGAAGCCGGCCTGATCCTGGAAGCCAACCTCACTGCGGCCCGGCAGTTAGGAATCCCCAGGAGCCGCATCCTCCATCGGCCCTTCCCCCTCCTGGCCGCCAGTGAAGACCGGGAGATGCTCCGCCGTCATCTCCGGCAGGTTATCCAGAGCCAGGAACGGCAAAGTGTGGAGATCAGATTGACCCCCAAAAACGGGGCGGAGTTCTTTGCCCTGGTGGACAGCATCTTCATTCAGGATGCCGCGGGAAAGGGCCTTTGCCGGACATCCTTCACCGACATTACGGACCGCAAACAGGGGGAAAAAGCGCTGCGGCAAGCCCATGATGAACTGGAAACAAGGGTGGAGGAGCGCACCACCGAGCTGAGGCTGGCCAACGAGCACCTGCTTCAGGAAATAGAAGAACGCCTGCTGATAGAGGAACGGTTCAGGAAAAGCGAAGAACGTTTCCGCACCCTGTTCCACACCGTGGGCAGCGTGATCATCTCCGTTTCCCCGAACCACCTTGTCCTGGAGTTCAATCAGGAGGCGGAACGTCTTACCGGCTGGCAGCGTCAGGAGGTTTTAGGGAAGGATGCTCTTGAGTTCTTCATTCCTGATGATGCCAGGAGCGGGGTGGTGGCCGAGATGGCCCGGGTAGTTGCGGGAGAATTAACCAGAGGCTTTGCCTTTCCTCTCAAGTCGCGGCATGGCGCCATAAGAATATTTCTGTGGAATGCCGACCTGGTGCCCGTTCTTGATGGCCAGCCCAGCGAGGCTATCTGGGTGGGGCATGATATCACTGAGATCAAGCAGGCTGAAAAAGCCTTGCGGCAATCGGGCCGGCAACTCCGCCTTCTTGCCTCCCAGCTCTTGACCATCCAGGAAAAAGAGCGCGGCCGCATCTCTCGTGAATTACATGACGAACTGGGGCAGTCTCTGATAATATTGAAATTCCAGCTCCAAGCTTTGTTAAGCAAGTTGCCGGAAACTCAAAAGGCCCTGCAAAGTGACGGACAAGAAATGCTTCAATATCTGAGGGAAACCATCGAAAATGTCCGCCGCTTGTCCCAGGACCTGAGCCCGTTTCTCCTGGAGGATCTCGGTCTGGCGGCGGCCATGAACCATTTGCTCGACAACATCAGGGAGTATGGCGGCTTAAAGGTACACTCCGCAGGCCTTGATGAAGTTAACCGGCTGTTTTCCCCGGAAGCGCAAATCACCGTCTATCGCATTCTACAAGAATGCCTGACCAATATTATCAAACATGCCCAGGCCACCCAGGTCTCGGTGGAAATTAACACCCGGGCTAATAAGGTCTCATTTATAGTAAAGGATAACGGCAGGGGGTTTGATGTGCACCAGGCCAAAACCAGCCGGACTAAAGATAAAGGTATTGGCCTGGCGGCCATGGAAGAACGCTTGCGGCTCATAAGAGGAACCCTTAAGATCCTGAGCCGCAAAGGGAAAGGCACCAGCGTAACTTTTACTATTCCTATTGACTCCAAGGAAAATGAGCATGCCGCCTTACCGGATAGTCTTGGCCGATGATCACCCGTTGTTGCGCGAAGCCATTAAGAAAAGCATTGAAGAGATACCTGATTTCCAAGTCGTGGGAGAAGCGGGCGACGGCCTTGAGCTGCTCGAGCTTCTAGAAAAATTGGTCCCGGATCTGATCCTCCTCGATATTTCCATGCCCCGGTTCAACGGTTTGCAAGCGGCTGGCAGCATTAAAAAGAGTTATCCCAAGGTCAAGATTTTGATCCTGACCATGATCAAATCTCGAGAATCTATCCAGCGCGCCTTACAAATCGGCGTTAACGGCTATCTTCTGAAAGAAAATGCCTTTTCAGATCTCATTGCTGCCATAAGGACCATTCAAAAAGGGAAAACGTATTTATCCCCTTTGATTACCGATCAGATAGCGCAAGTAATGGTAGACAAGGGTAATATCAAAAGCCCCCTGACCAAGCGTGAAGTTGAGGTCTTAGAGCTCTTGTCTGAGGGGAAATCAAGCCAGGAAATTGCCAAACTTCTTTTCATCAGTATTTATACCGTGAATTGCCACCGTTCGAATATCAAGAAAAAATTAAACCTCCGAAAAACTGCGGACCTGGTAAAATACGCCATCCAGAAGGAACATGCTTTCCTCGACGTCGACTGACCGGTATTCCTATAACCTATTTCAAAACCTCCATTTTCTGTCACCCTGAGGGAAGCGAAGGATCTCAATTCTTTGGAAAAACGAGATTCTTCGCTTCCCTCAGAATGACCATTTTGTAAAATAAGAGGTTTTGAAATGGCTTGTAGTCCTTTTCTCCTCGGATGCGGCCATAACCTGTCCAGGTAAACTGTTTTTTGGTGCTGCCAGGGTTGGCATACAATCCTGCGTCTCTATGGCCCGCTGGAGCCTTGGTTCGCCAAGACCTGGCGGCCGGGGGAGATCGAACTGCAGCCGTAAGTCGGGGCCTTGTTCCTAAGTGCTTGACCAGTCAGGATGATAGTAACTATAATGGCGAGCATTTAAGAGGCGGAAAGGAGGGGCAGCACGGGAACGCCATACGCTATAGAGCACCGGGGCTATCGTAATATTTAGGGTAGGAAAACCATCAGGAACGACCCTTTTTAAGAAGGAGGAAAGGATGCCGCGACCATCAAAAACGATTTGGGCATGGGTTATGGGAGGCCTGGTCCTGCTCCTGGCCGCGGGGCCGGCCTTGGCCCAAAAGGCCGGCAAACCGGAAACGTTTACCCACAGGTCACGGGGGTGCTGGGTTCGCCCCGATGCCACCACGACCATCAGCGGCAAGCAGCTCCCCTCTCCCGACCCGAAATTCGGCGGCGTCATCAAGGACGATGCACTGCAATCCAAGCCCTGGTGGGCGCCGCGCATCGTGCCGCCCAAGGGCGCGCCTAACATGCTGCTCATCATGACCGACGATGCCGGCTTCGGCGTGCCCAGCACCTTCGGGGGCGTCATTCCGACACCGACCATGGACCGCATCGCGCAGGGGGGCCTGCGCTTCAACCGGGTCTTCTCCACCGCGCTGTGCTCGCCGACGCGCGCCGCGCTGATCACCGGGCGCAACCATCACTCGGTGGGCTTCGGCGTGATCTCCGAGCAGTCAACCGGCTTCCCCGGCTACAACAGCATCATCGCCAAGGACAAGGCTACGATCGGCCGCATCCTGCTGGATAACGGCTACGCGACTTCGTGGTTTGGCAAGGACCACAACACCCCGGCGTTCGTCGCCAGCCAGGTGGGGCCGTTCGACCAGTGGCCCACCGGCATGGGCTTCGAGTACTTTTACGGCTTCGTGGGCGGGGACGCCAACCAGTGGCAGCCGAACCTGTTCCGCAACACGACGCAGATCTATCCGTTTCTAGGCAAGCCCCCCGGCACCTGGAACCTCATCACCGCCATGGCGGACGACGCCATCGACTGGATGACGCGGATGCACCAGACCGACCCCAGCAAGCCGCTCTTCATCTACTACGTGCCCGGGGCCACGCATGCGCCGCATCACCCGACCAAGGAATGGGTGGACAAGATCAGCAAGATGAAGCTCTTTGACGACGGCTACAACAAGCTGCGTGAGCGCATCTTCGAGAACCAGAAGAAGCTCGGCGTGATTCCCCAGGATGCGAAGCTGACGCCCTGGCCCCATGACGTCCTGAAGCCGTGGGACCAGCTCACCGCGGAGGAAAAAAAGCTCTTCATCCGCCAGGTCGAGGTCTTCGCTGCCTACGCTGCATACAACGACCACGAGATCGGCCGCGTGATCCAGGCCTTCGAGGACCTGGGCAGGCTCGACAACACGCTGGTCATCTACATCAACGGCGACAATGGCACCAGCGCCGAGGGCGGGCCTTTGGGTACGCCGAACGAGGTCGCGTTCTTCAATGGCGTCAGCATGATGCCGGTGGAAACGCAGATGAAGTGGTACGACGTCTGGGGCACCGAGCAGACCTACAACCACATGTCGGCCGGCTGGTCCTGGGCCTTCGACACGCCCTTCGACTGGTTCAAGCAGAACGCCTCAAGGCTCGGCGGCATCAACCAGAACATGGTGGTGTCGTGGCCGGCCCGCATCAAGGACAAGGGGGCCTTCCGCGAGCAGTTCATTCACGTGATCGACGTTGTGCCCACCCTCCTCGAGGCCACAGGTATCCGCGCACCAGAAATCGTGGACGGCATCAAGCAGGCACCCATCGAGGGCACCAGCTTCCTCTACACCTTCGACGCCGCCAACGCCAAGGCGCCGTCGCGGCACACGACCCAGTACTTTGAGATGTTTGGCCAGTGGGCGCTGTACCACGACGGCTGGATGCTCAGCACCAAGGTAAATCGCGCCCCGTGGCAGGCCTTCATGGCTGCCAACCCCGATCCGCTGAACAACCAGGTGTTCCAGCTCTACAACCTGAATACGGACTTCAGCCAGGCCGACGACATCGCCGCCAAGCACCCGGAGAAGGTCAAGGAAATGAGGGCGAAGTTCCTCGCGGAGGCCAAGAAATACCAGGTCCTCCCGTTGGACGCCTCGGTGGGGGCTCGAATCGTGGCCCCGCGTCCTAACATCACCGCGGGCCGCAGCGAGTTCGTCTACACCAAGCCCATGGTCGGCCTGCCGCAGGGCGATTCGCCGTTCCTTCTGGACGCCTCTTACACCATCACGGCGGACATCACGGTCCCCGAAGGCGGCGCGGAAGGCATGATCCTGACCTCAGGTGGGCGCTTCGCGGGCTACGGCTTTTACCTGCTCAAGGGCAAGCCGGTTTTCCTGTGGAACCTGGTCGACCTCAAACGCGTCAAGTGGGAGGGCCCGGATGCCCTGACGCCCGGCCGGCACACATTGGAGTTCGACTTCAAGTATGACGGCTTGGGGATCGGTACGCTGGCATTCAACAATTTCTCCGGCATCGGCCGCTCGGGCACCGGCACGCTCAAGGTGGACGGCAAGGAAGTGCAGACGATCAAGATGGAGCGCACTTTGCCGATGATCCTGCAATGGGACGAGAGCTTCGACATCGGCTCTGACACGCTCACCGGCGTGAACGACGCTGACTACCAGCCGCCGTTCCCTCTGACCGCCAAGCTCAACAAGCTGACGATCAAGGTGGACCGCCCGAAACTGTCGCCCGAGGACATGAAAAAGTTCGAAAAAGCGGAGGCGGAGGCGCTTGATGGCACGCCGCTGAAGCACGTGCAGCCCGGGCCGCAGTAACCCGGCAGGATCAGGCCGACCGTGGAGGTGTTTCGGTTGCGAACCCGCCAGCAGCGCACCCCGGGGAGCGGTTCCAAGGAACAATAAGGAAGGTGATCGCATAACCTTATCAGGAAATCCCGGGCAGCCCTTTTAGGAGGGCTGCCCCGGATGTCCAGTTGACCCAGGCGTGCGGGTTGCTCCCAGGGCCTGAACCTTAGAGACAATTTGCTCGAGGAGGTGTGAATATGAGACGATGGCTTCCGGTCCTGCTGGGCCTCGTGGTGTTCTTGGGGGTATGTTTCTCAGGATACAGGGCACAGGCGGCGGCCGCCCCGGCAGCACCGGCGACCCAGGTGAAGGAAGAAGACCGTCTCCCCATCTATCCCCAAGACCAGTGGCAGTTTTTTGTGTCCCCATATCTCTGGATCCCGGGCATCAACGGCACCGTCACTTCTCTGCGCGGCACTGACAACATCGACGTCCCCTTTTGGGACGTGGCCAGCCGCTTATTTACCAATGCCATTGGGGTCATGGGCCGGGCGGAGGCCTGGAAAGGCCGCTGGGGGCTTCTCCTGGACAGTTATTTCCTTTACGTCGGCATCTCGGGGAGCCATGTAGCGGATACTAAGACGAAAACCCTGGGGCCGGTGGATTTCACCCTCAGCAAACAGGTTAATCTCGGCGACGCCACCATCCGCCTCAACATACCGGGCCAGGCCAGCGGCAACATCACCCTGACCCCCTCCGGTTCCGTCACTTACATCAGCCGCATTGCCAGCTTTGATCTGGGCGGCCGCTTTCTGGTGGGTACCTGGCCCATGGCAGCCGGCCAGCAATTCCCGGTTATCTCCCTGGAGGCTTTGGGGGGGCTCAGGTTCAACTCCTGGAACCAGTTTATCAAATTCAGCCTCAGCAATATCCGGGTAGGCAATGCCAACATCGACATCCGCAGATTAACCCTGTCGGCTGAGCGCCAGACCATCCGCAACGCCGCCTACACCCTGGATTACACCCTGCAGGTGTGGGAACCTTTCATCGGCCCCCGGGTCAGCATCTGGCTCAACCCGAAATTTGTGCTTACCTTCAAGGGCACCGTGGGGGGCTTCGGCCTGGTGGCTTACAACAATCTCACCTGTGATTTGGAGGCCCTGTTGGGCTACCGGATCAACAAGTCCTGGTATGCCTACGGCGGCTACAAGGCCCGAGGCACCTGGTTCAGCGCCGGAGAGGGCGCCACCAAAGTTTCGGTGGCCGGCTGGCTGAACGGCCCCGTGCTGGGAGTCGCCTATAAATTTTAAGGAGGATGGTTCCATGAATCAGCAGACAGTTTGGTACAGGTTTTTCGTGGTGGTTGGTCTGGTTGTTCTCTTGGCTGGGTGTGGCGGGGGGGCGGCCAGCAGTGGGGCGTCCTCCACCACGGACCTGCTGACGCAGTCGGGATTTACCGCGGAACCGGTCAAACACCCGAGCCATCTCCAAAAATTGCCCGGCAACCAATTTGTCTCGGTCCAAGGGCAGGGCTTCCGGTCTTACGTCTATTCCGACCCCGTGACCAAGCAGCTCTATATCGGTTCTGAAGCAGCCCATATGCGTTACCGGGCCAAAGCGGCCGCAGCGGGGGTCCCGGAGGCGCAGCAGTCCTCGCAACACAGCATGAGCAGCCATGACTGGAGTATGTACGCCTCTCTGCATGGTGTGGGTCCATGAGGCCTCGGGCAGGTTAAGCTGCCTGCCACCCAAGGCCGGCGAGCCGACAGTTTGCGACCTGGGGGGTGACCAGCTCCATCGCCCCCTGTAGCCCGAGAGGCGGATAAGTCCGCCCCACCAGAAAAGGAGTTGTTATGTGCAAGAACATGCCCTGGCGGCTAACTCCATGCTGGTTGCTCATCCTCTGCTTGGCCCTGGCAAGTTGCGGCGGGGGCGCTGGAGGCGGCCTGCAGGCCCCACCGCCAACATCATCAACCGCATCCAAGACCGACCTGCTCATGGCGGCGGGATTCAAGCAGATTAATGCCAGCACCCCCCAGTTGAAAGCCCGCTTGCAGGCCATGCCGCAGCGCCAGGTTTTACTTGCCGGCAAGGGGTCCAAGGTTTTCTATGTCTATGCCGATGCCGCCGGCAGCGGTTCTCTCTACGCAGGCAACGAGCAGCACTACCAGGCCTACCGCCGGCTGGCGGCCCAGGCCAGGCTGGCCGCCGAGAAATCGGAGGCGGCCAGGATCGATGAGTCCATGAACATGAGCTGGGACGAATGGGGGGAGGCAGGTCCCTGGTAGAGAAGTTTCAGGGTGGAGAGCGGGGCGTCAGCATTAATAGTACTCTTGCGGCCAGGGCCTCTGTATGGGAACTTGGGGGCACCGAGGAACAGTGCCGGATCTATCGGTACTGTGTGGACGGAGCCTTCATGGTGGCGTCTCTGCGGACCAGGGCGACTGCCCTTTGGAACCTGTGTACTGGAGGGGGAGCAGCGTGGAAGAACATTTGACTCTGTTCATCAGCACGTTCACCACGTTGTTGGCAGTCATCAACCCTCTGGAGGCCATGCCCGTTTATTTGCAGTTGTTGTACGGCCGGGACCAACAGACCCACCGCCGGATCGCCTTCAACTCCTGCCTCTATGCCACCATCCTGATGTTTTTCTTTTTGGTTTTCGGCACCCTGATCATGCGCCTCTTTGGGGTGCCCCTCAGCATGGTGCGCATTGTGGGCGGCATCGTTCTCATGCGCCTCGGGTTTGAGCTTTTCGCTCCCTCCCCTGCCAGCGTCCTCATCCCCAGCGATAAGGGGGAGGCGGACCAGGGTGATGTGGCCTTTATTCCTCTGGCCATGCCTATCATGGTGGGTCCTGGGGTCATTGCCACCATTCTGGGCATGGCCTCCATGGTGAAAAAGTCAGATTACCTGCCGCTCGCCGTCATTCCCTTAGCCATTTTGGGAGCAATGATCATAACCTACCTGTCACTGGTCAATGCCGGAAAACTAACCCGCTGGTTTGGCCCAAAGGGCATTGACGCGGCCAGCCGCATTGTCGGTTTCTTTATAGCCGCCATGGGTATGGGCCTGATCTTCCATGGAGTGGTTGAGGCCCTGTTGTCCTACGGCCTTATAGGCCCAAAATAAGCGGGCTAAGTAAAAGTTCCGTTCTCACAGCATTTCTCTGTAACCACAGGTTTTCCCCTACCTTCCCGGGCTGGAAAGCCCACGCCATCACTTTTCTGCAACCCGATACCTTTGTGAAATTCAGGGGAACAACCGTCTCGGGCTGAATTTTGCAGGGATGGGTCTCTCCTCGACAATATCTATATTTTTATTAAGAGAACTTTTGGGCTGAGGAGGGATTTTCCCAGAGCCTCGATGTGCTATTCAATCTCGTCCCCAAGCTCCTGCTGGGGGACGCACCTGGACGCCAGGCTCTGCCTGGCCACAGCAACTTCACCCCGAAGGTGACCCCTTGGGTGCAAGCAGAGCTTGGCATCCACTTGCGGTTCCCAAGCGGCGGCATCCTTTACTCGCGGTGAATTATTCAGAGCGGTTCGGCTTTTTTTTAACTTTGGACCTTGCACTTTGAATCCCCGGGCCTCAACTTGGTAATTAACTGAGCAGGAAATATTCTGTTTCCATAATACTGCAAACAATTTGTCAACAAAAGGGGAACCTATGGAAGAGCTGTGGCGCAAGGCCAAACATTTCGGTCTGGGATTGTGGGATTTCACCAAGGACAAGGTGGAAGTCGTGGTGGACGAACTGGTGAAGCGGGGCGAGCTGGCTGAGGATGAAACCTCCAAGGCGGTCACCGACCTCATGGAGCGGGCCAAATCCGAGCAGGAAGCCTTCATGGAAAAGCTTAAATCCGTGGTGGAAAAGGTGGTTTCCGGCGCTGGCCTGGCTCGCGGCAGCGATCTGGAGGCCCTGGAAAAAAGGGTGGCCGAACTGGAAAAAAAGGGGTAAGCCCGGCCCCGCAAAATCCGACGCTTCATAAGCCTGCATAGCTTTGCAATGCAGGGGGTTCTTTCCCCCTTGGGGTTTGGCTAAACCCTTACAAATCCCCTTTTAGGAAAGGGGGATTTTACACCTAGCAGATTAGAAGCAAGCCTGGATTTATGCCATACCCTGTGTGAAGCGCATTATAATACCAAGTCCGGTTTGTAGGGGCGGGTTTAAAACCCGCCCCTACTTGTAATATCAATAGGTTATCTGAGTGATTTGTTTCATTTCAAAACGAACTTGGCATAAGACTCCTCAAGCCTTCTCGGCCAGGCGGCGGTTCAAGGCTTCCAGTTCCTCCCAGAGGCCCTGCAATTCCGGGTGGAGCTGCCATTCCGCCGGGCCGGTGGCGTACTGGGCACCCTCATTGATGAACCGGTACATGTAGACCTCGCAGGCCCGGTACTCCTGCTGATTTCTGGCCCAGCGGGTGAAATTGCCGGGGAAAATGCCGGCCACCCGCCAGCCCTTGCCGATTTTTAAGGTCTCCCCCTGGGTGATGGTGTGCCAGGTCTCCAGGAAGGTGGTCAGGTATTCCGCCCCCGAGGCCTGGCTCATCCAGGCCATCATGTCCCCCAAAAGAGCCATGAGGCCCATTTGGCGATAATCGGGGCGGGTGCCGGCAAAGGACCATTCTATCTGGAGGTTCCGGTCGAATTTGGTCATGAGGGAGGCCGCGGCCAGGACGCCCGTGGCCTTCTCCTCCGCCACCAGCATGCAGCAGGGTTTCCGGAACGCGTCCTCTTCCCAGGTCTCCAGGAGGGCCAGGCGGGCCTCGTAGTCTTCCGGGAAGAGCATAAAATCATGGACGGAGCCGTAGAGTTCCGGATAGGCCTGGCGCCACAGTTCGGCCGCGTCCTCGAAATCCCCCCGCAGCAGCAGGCGACCCGCAAAACGCCCGTCCCTGGTCTCCCAGGGCTGCGGCCTCATCCAGGACACCCTTTTGTCGCTGATGGGGCGCGTCCGGCAATGCTGCCCCATGGGCCGGAAGGGGTGATACTGAGTCATGTCCAGAAACCGCATAGCTCCCTCTCCATATCTCTGTGGATCAAGTTTTGTGAAAATTTTCTCGTATAACTCATCCCGATTTTTTGTCGTATCTGGTATTATGCGAAAGTTTCGCATGTTGTCAGCAAATTTTCCCCCGGAGGTCTCATTTGTCTACCCGGTTTTTTAGCGCCCTTGTCACCCTTGTTCTGGCTTTGACCTTTACCCTGGCCAGTTCCCCTGAAGCACCCGCGGCCCCCAAGAAAAAAAGCGGCAAAGCCGCGACCGATGCCAAAAAAACCCAGGCAACCGAAGGGGAGCCCAAGGTCAAATACGATACCGGCGAGGACCCGGAATTTGCCAAAAAGAAAGGTTGGCCGGTGCAAGGCCCCGCGCCCCTGCCCGGCGCCATTTTGCCGGACAAGCGCATCGTGGCCTATTACGGCAACCCCCTGTCCAAGCGCATGGGGGCCCTGGGTGAGTATCCCAAGGACGAGATGCTGCGGCGCCTGAAGGTGGAGGTGGACAAGTGGGAGAAGGCCGATCCGACCCTGCCGGTGCAGCCCGCCCTGCACCTGGTGGCCGCGGTGGCCCAGGGCCTGCCCGGCAAGGACGGCAAATATTCCATGGTCATGCCGGACAAGGTGGTGAACGAAGTCTACGACTGGGCCAAGGAGAACAAAGCCATCCTCTTTGTGGACATCCAGTCCGGCCTGGGCAATATCCGGGACGTGCTGCCGCGCTTTGAGTGGCTGCTGAAAAATCCTGATGTGCATCTGGGGATCGACCCCGAATTCAATATGGGCAAAAGCGGCAAGCGGCCGGGGACCAAGATCGGCACCTATGACGCCGCGGACATCAACTATGCTTCAGGTTATCTGGCTGATCTGGTGAAAAAGTACAACCTGCCCCCCAAGGTCTTTATCGTGCACCGCTTCACCCGGGACATGGTCACCAATTCCAAGAATATCGCGCTGCGCCCCGAGGTGCAGATCGTCATGCACATGGACGGCTGGGGCGCGCCCTGGCTCAAGCGGGATTCCTACCGGGACTACATCATCGCCGAACCGGTGCAGTACACCGGCTTCAAGCTCTTTTACCACAATGACACCAAAAAGGGCGACCCCCTGATGACGCCCCAGGACCTGTTGCGGCTAGTGCCCCGGCCCATTTATATCCAGTATCAGTAGGGCGGTTTTCGGTTTTCGGGTTTCAGTTTCCGGTGAACAAAGGGGTGCATAAGGATTATCAGTAACGTCTCTACGGATGCCGCCCTGTAGGGGCACAACTTGCTGCGCCCTGGTGGGCATGGCAAGGCAAGCCCCTGCAGCACGAAATTACTATGGCTGCCGGTAGATGACGGTCAATAGAAAAACCACAACACGGTGATAACACCCAGGGTGATGGCCGCATCCGCGAGATTGAACACGGGCCACCAGCCCAGATCCAGGAAGTCGGTCACCGCGCCGTGCCGGAGTTGATCATAGACATTGCTGGCCGCACCGCCCAGGGCCAGCCCCAGGCCGAGCTGGGCGGCGGGGCGCTGGAAGAAGCGGCCGTGCCAAACAATCAGGCAGATGCCGCCAAGCAGGGCCGCCAAAACCAGGAGCTGCAGCCGGGTTTGGCGGAACAGCGCCAGCCCCGGCGCGGGGGCCACCCGCCTGATGGTGAGCCAGGAGGTCACCGCCACCGACTGCCCAACAGCCAAACCACGGCTCACCAGCATCTTGGTGACCCGGTCCAGGCCAAAAGACAAACCCGCCGCCACGAGCAGCCTGAGATACATCTTATCTCCGCGCCTCAGTACGCTGTTTCAAAAATACAGTAACGTATTTGTGAACGACATGGGGCCAGTGAATTTTTCCCCCTCACCCTAACCCTCTCCCCCATTGGGGGAGAGGGTTATTAAGAAGATCCTTGACAGGTAACACTCCCTCTCCACCCAGCGGGGGGAGAGGGCTGGGGTGAGGGGGGGCCGGAATAAGAAACGTTACCATATTAAGAAATCGTGTACTTAGGTTATCCCGAGTTTGAATCTTACTCGCAAAGCTTGTTGGTCATCCTGAGGGAAGCAAACGCCTATGCCAGAATCGGGCCGACCGGGGGAGAAGAGCCCTGTCTCCGTTCCCCCTTGAACCAATCAGGTCTCTCTTCTCCCCGGCCTTCCCGGGTTACCCCGCGCCACATTCATCTGTCAACCGGGGGGCCTCTCCCCGATCTGGGGCGGCCGCTCCGGTCTCGGGGGCTTTTCTTCGAAGGGCTCCGGCTTCCGGCAGGGCCGGTCCACGCACGCCGGCTCCGGGGCCTTGGGCGGGCAGCAGGCCTCGACCTGTTTGCGCAGCGCCGCTTCCCGCTCCAGGGCCACCGCCGCGTCCCCGTGGGTGGCGGCGTAGAGATCGGCAAGCTGGCGGCCCGCGTCCTTGATCTCTTCCTGCAACCCGGTCTGGAGGTGGGCTTCATTACAGATGCAGCAGGTGTTCTGGGCAATCTGCTGCAACTGGCAAATCATGGTGTCATTCTGCTGGTTGTTGTGGAACAGGGCCTGGTTGGTGTACTGCGCCTGGGTGATGAGTTGCTGAAAGCCCCAGAGGAGCAGCTTCTGCACCAGTTCGATGTCCTTGTCGATGATATCCAGCTTTACTTCAATGGTGGACAGGTGGTTGTTGACCGTGTCCATCTTCCCGTTGATTTGGTTCGTGTTGTCCCGCACAGCTTTAATGGCGTCATAAATTTCTTTTGCGGATGGCATGGATATTTCCTCCTAGCTCGTGAGTAGTTATAGGTTGCCGCCAGCTAAAAAATGGGATTCCAATATGTTTCCAGGTACGACACTTTTATAGAGCGCCACCTCCTGGATTTTCCCCCGAAACGGATACAGACGCTGCGGGGGGGCCCCGATCACCGGAAACAGGTTGCTGCCCGCGCCGATGATGAATTCCCCCTTGCCGGCAGACGAGGCATCGTTGGGTTTAAAGGTAAAAGGGTTGATGAGCAGGTTCAGGGCCGGCGACTCCAGAAGTGCGAGGTCCTCCTCGGTGTCGGGGTGATAGAGCCAGAGCTGTAGTTTTTGGGTTCCATCGTAGGTCAGGGCCAGATAGGTCCGGGTGAGCGGCGAGCGCCCGGGGTTGGCCACGGCCACTTGCTTATACTCGGAGCCGGTGCCCATCCACACCTGCCAGCACAGCGGCCCCAAGTGGGTGTTGATGTTTGCCGGTCCCAGGTAGAGGCCCCAACCGGTCTTCTTCTGGCCCAACCCTGTCGGACCGGTGGATTCCACCAGACAGAAATAAAATTGTTGGGCCCCAGGCCCGGTGTCGAACATGGTGGAATCGGGAGACACCCAGGCTTCCAGGGTGAAGGCCTGAGGGTTGAGGGCGTTGTCCCAGGGCACCTGCACGAATCCCCCATCAAGTTGAAGGCAGGCGTAATTATTCTGGGGTGCAACGTCAAGCAGGCCGGGGGTAACTCCGGGAATGACGTCGCCGGCGGTTTTCGGCGAATGGCGCGCAAAATCCGGGGTATTGACCGGATTTAATTTGAAATGATACCCGTCATACTTGCTGGTGTCAGTCCACCATGGACCCGGGGTGGTCTTAGCCGTTTTGACCGCGCCAGCCGGTATGGGGTCCGAGGCCTTGAGCACCGTGGTCCCGGTCGGTTCCCCCAGCCGCCAGTAGGCCACCAGATTCTCGGTTCTGGTAATCCAGTTGCCGTAGGCGCCGTGGTCAGGCGGGGTTGGCGGCGGGGCTGGCGGGGTTGGCGTTGGCGGTGTCTGGGCTGACGGCGGTTCAGGGTCAGGAGCGGGTGAAGTGCCAAAGGGCTTACAGCCGACAAACCCGCACAACAGCAAGGCGACCAGCAGCGCCAGAGCTCCGATCAAGAAATACAATACAATCATGCGAAGCCTCCTTTGGTGAAACTCATGCGGAACCCCCTTTTCACATTGGGTGGACCATAAAACTGATTTTTCAACCTTCTGCTCAGAAATCTTGAGCAGATATCTCCTCATAGGTAAGTAGTCTAGAGGTTCCCGCCAGCCATGAAATGTTGCCTCAGATCTAATTGCACCCCGGCATTATTCGGCGCCGACAAATCCCTTTTATAGAGAGCCACCTCCTGAATTCTCCCCTTAAAGGGATAAAGACGCTGAGGGGGGACTCCCAGGACCGGAAACAGATTGCTGCCCGCACCGATGAGGAATTCACCCTGCCCGTTGGGAGAAACGTCATTCGGCTGAAAAGTAAAGTTCGGCATGACTATATTCAGGTAGGGCACTTCCAGGGCGTCGAGATCCATTTCAACATAGGGGAAGTACACCCATAGTTGCAATTTATGAACTCCGTCGAACGTCAGCACCAGATATGTCAAACTGAGTTGTGAAATCACCTGGTTATTGGCATCCTTGAGATAATCCCATTTGCCGATGGCCACTTGATTGAAGGTATTGTTAAAAACCATCCAGACTTGCCAGACCAGCGAACCGGGATGGCCCGGGTCAGGCCCCAGGTATAGACCCCAACCGGTTTTCCGGGGGCCCAATCCCGAAGGTCCGGTGGACTCCGCCAGGCAATAGTAGTATTGCGTTTCCAAGCCGGGATCGGGAGAGACCCACGCTTCCAGGGAGAATTCTTGAGGGTTGAGATGATTGTCCCAGGGCGCCATCACGAACCCCCCATCAACGTAAATGCACGGGAAGTCTTCTTGAGGTGGAACTTCGAGAAGCCCGGGGGTTACCCCGAGGGTGATGGTGCCGGTGGTTGGCGGCGACTGGCGCGCATAGTCCGGCGTCGTAACGGGATTTAATTTGAAGTAGTACCCATCAAACCCGCCGAAGGTGTCCTTGGCCGTTTTTTCTGCACCTGTCGGTATCGGCATCGAGGCCGGCAGGACCGGTGCTGTTGCCGGTTCCCCGAGCCGCCAGTAGGCCACGAGATCCGGTGTGGCCTGGATCACTGCGGGGTAGTCATCCGGCGAGGGGGGCGTGGTGCCGGGGGGGGATCACGTTCAAGGCCAAAAACTACATCGCAGCCGACAAAGCCGAACAATAGCAGGGTGACGAGCACGGCCAGAGCGCCGATCAGGAAATACAGGGCGATCATGGTTAGTCTCCTTCTCTGATCTGCGGATTCATATGGCTACCCGCCCCGCCTGCCGGCGCTGGCCGCTCTGACCACGGCTTACCGGGGCCACATAAACCAAAAACCCGCCAGACAGACCGCGGCCAGGACCACGGCGATGGTACGGTGCAGGCTGAGCCTGCCAACGGTTTCGATGTCCTCCCGGGTGGACTCGAGCCACCAGCGCCCCAGGGAGTAGGTCGACACGGTGTAAAGGAAGAGCGCCCCCTCAAACGGGAGCCGGTTCCAGAGTCCCACCAGGCCAAGATAGATCAGCGCGGCCCAGCCGGCCTCCAGGAGCTGGGTGGGCACGCGACGGCGCCAGACACCCTGAAGGTTGGGGAGATACAGGGCCAAAGGACCCGAGGTCGGCCGCCCGGCGCAGCAGCCGTTTAAGAGACAGCCCATCTTGGTGAAGATCATGCCGACAAGCAGGGTGATGCTGGCCGCGTCCCAGAAAGGGCCGATGGGGACCCTTAAGAAAGTAAGTAATGGCAGGGACAGGAGAAAAAAGAGGATCAGGCCGCCGTATAACGACGACCCGCCTTCCGACTGCCGCCAGATGCGGCGGGGCGCGTCACGGTAGGTGTGCCAGTGGGAAATGACGAACAGGAGTCTTGCGCCCACCAGGCCAAAGGGAAACAGAAGGAGCATGGCCAGGTAGACCCGGCCGGGATTGAGACCCTGCCGCCAGGCGCCGCAGGTGCCGGCGATGATGCCCAGGAGGGTGCCGCAGTAAAGCATGACCGGGTAGGAGTAGAGCTTAAGCCCGCGCCATTCAAAGAGAATCCGCCGCACAATCCACCCTCCCTGGTGAAAAGACCAAGTTCCGGCCCGGCACGCCAACGTTGCTATCTTTAACTTAAGCTATTGTTGAGGGTGAGGAAGTCAAGCTCCCTCAGGGAGGAAAATTCGCGAGGGTTTAAAATTGGTTATTTTATACCAACCTCACTTTTATCTGCCGTTGTCGCCGCCGAAATTTTTGATCAGTTCCCCTTTATGGGCTCGCCAGAGCGGGGCATAAGCAGGTTGGAAACAATCTCCGACAGTTGCTGAATAGCCTTTTCCATGGCCAGGGAAAATTGCATGGGGGCATAGGCCACAAAGCCGCTGGCATCCTTGGTGGAAGAGCCTTTGCCGCTGGCCGGCAACATTTGCAGGCTCCGCATGGACTTGCCGTCCAGGATTTCCATGGTGATGGAAACTTCAGCCTGGGACTTGGCTTCCTGCCTCAAGTAACCGGGGATAAATTCCACCTGGAGCTTGGAGTCCTGAACATCAAAGGCGATAACCCGCTCGAATTCTCCCGGTCTCGGGGGCACCGTGACCACGGTCACCTGGGAGTAGGCCGCTTGCACGCTTTTCGTCAGCGCGGCCTGCAGGGCCGGACCCCAATTATAGGTATATTGGTGCTGGGCGCCATACCTGGTGTCGGGCCGCACCGCCACCTCATGGCGCACGAGTTTTGTGCTAAAATAAACTGCCGCGGGGGCCGAATTTTTCAGGGGCGTGGCCGCAGTGGGGGCAATCTCGGTGGTAACGGTTTTAAAATGTTGCTGTACACAGGCGGCCGGCAGCATGGCCCACAACATAAGAACAAGGAGAACCTTCCGCATGACCATCTCCTGAGACCGCGGCTCCCCCTGGTTGGGGAGAAGACGGCGCGGACTCTCATCCTGGGGTTGGCGAGATTATCGCACGGATTCGGAAGGCTGCCAAGATTCTAAGGCGCCGGCCTGACAGCCGGAAAGGAGTACGCCGTGGAGGTAACAACCAGTCTGTCTCACCTGTTCCCCTGGGAAAAGGACATCCCCCCGGATGTCCGGCTGGACGGCCCCATCGCCCAGGACACCTATCTGGTGGGGGGCGAACTGATACCCTGGGACGGCCCCGTCCATGAGGTCTTCTCCCCGGTTTATGTGCAGACGGCAGCCGGGCCGGCCCCCAAAAAACTGGGGCATTTCCCCCTGTTGACCGTGGAGGCGGCCCATAAGGCCCTGGCCGCGGCGGTGGCTGCGTATAACAGCGGCCGGGGGGAGTGGCCCACCGCCAGCGTGGGCTGGCGCATCGCCCATGTGGAGGATTTCATCTTTCGCATGATAGAGCGCAAAGCCGACGTGGTGAAGCTCCTCATGTGGGAGATCGGCAAGTCCCGCCAGGATTCGGAAAAGGAGTTCGACCGCACCGTCATTTATCTCCGGGACACCATCGAGGCCTATAAGGACCTGGACCGGGCCAATTCCCGTTTTGTCATCGAAGAAGGCATCATCGCCCAGATCAGGCGGGCTCCACTGGGGGTGGCCCTGTGTATGGGGCCTTTCAATTACCCCCTAAACGAGACCTTCACCACCCTCCTGCCGGCCCTCATCATGGGGAACTGCGTGGTGCTCAAGCCCCCGAAGCTGGGGGTGCTGCTGTTCACCCCCCTGCTCGAGGCGTTCCGGGACGCGTTTCCCCCCGGGGTGGTCAACATCATTTACGGCCAGGGCCGGGAGATTGCCACACCGCTGATGGCCACCGGCCAGGTGGACATCCTGGCCTTTATCGGCACCAGCAAGCCGGCGGACCTCCTGAAAAAAGCCCACCCCAAACCCCACCGTTTGCGGTCGGTCCTGGGCCTGGAGGCCAAAAACCCGGCCATTGTCCTGCCGGACGCCGACCTGGACCTGACCGTGCGGGAATGCCTGAGCGGCTCCCTGTCTTTTAACGGCCAGCGCTGCAGCGCCATCAAGATCATCTTTGTGCATAAGGGCATCGTGGACGCCTTTTTGGAGAAGTTCACCGCGGCCCTGGCCGCCGCCAAATTCGGCCTCCCCTGGGAGGAGGGGGTGTTTTTGACCCCCCTGCCGGAACCGGGCAAACCCAAAATCCTCAGCGACTTTGTGCAAGATGCGGTGGCGCAGGGGGCCGGGGTAGTCAACCCGGGCGGGGGCGCGGTGCACCACTCCTTTTTCTATCCCGCCGTGGTCTATCCGGTGGCCGGCGCCATGCGGCTTTTCCATGAAGAGCAGTTCGGGCCGGTGGTGCCGGTGGCGCCTTTTGACACCCTCGACACCCCCATTAACTACATCATCTCTTCCAATTACGGTCAGCAGGCCAGCATTTTCTCCAGAGACCCCCAGGTAATTGCGGACCTTATCGATCCCCTGGTCAACCAGGTGTGCCGGGTCAACATCAACAGCCAATGCCAGCGGGGGCCGGATACCTTCCCCTGGACAGGGCGCAAGGACTCCGCCGAAGCCACCCTGTCGGTGGCGGACGCGTTGCGGGCCTTTTCCATCCGCACCCTGGTGGCGGCCAAGGCCACGGACTTGAATAAAAAGATCATCACCGACATCGTGCGGGGACAAAAATCCTCATTTTTATCCACTGACTATATTTTGTAGGACTTCGGCCCCGGAGGGCCCGGCACTTTCCGCCGGGCTCTTGGGGGCGTGCCGGTCCAGCCCCTGGCTTTATTTTCTCGGGTCAATCTCTTCCTGAAGATTTCTTGTCCAGGAAGAATTTTCCCGCCGATAGAAAATCTTCTTATCCCACGCTAGTCAGCAGGAGCGTTTTTTGTATCACCGCGATGTCGGTTTCCGGCAGTCGGCCTGCATATTTCCCCTGGGGAGATCTGGTAGTCATCCTTTGCTATTCACCAGAAAAAATATATTAATATAATGATAACAATTAGTTGTCCATTCTGCGTTATCTTTTTCGATAAAGTCTCGGCGAACTTGGTACGATCCTTGTTATGAGTATGACTATCGCTGCCCCTTAAACTCCTTAAATCTCGACTGGCGGCCCTGCGGATGACACAAACAATGAGCGAGTACTTTGTAGCCGGCGGCATCTTTGAAAACCCCATGGGCACAGAGCGGTTCGATTTGGTCTGTGCCGGTCCGGGGGAGCCGCCCCTGGTGATGGCGGAGAGCGTTATGCATTATTTTCGGCTGGTCTGGCAAAACGCCCACCTTTACCGGGTAGAAAAAGATTACACCCTGGTCTTGATCGTGTCCTCCCCCGAAGCTCTGGAGCGGGGAGTCAAAGCGCCGCCCCGGGTCACGCCGGACCAGGAATTGTTGGCGAAATTGCAGTCAGTTATCAAACATGAGCCCTCATCCCCCACTCCCACCTCTTCACAGTAAAGATCAACCCCGTCCAGTGGGAAATTTGGTCAAATTTCTTTTTATTATTTGACAAATTTGGGCGCTTGCTGTATAGTGAAAAACTACACAATCTCATAGTCCTTTTAAGGGCTTAATCTGCTGAAATAACTGATTAAATCAGCCAAAGCCCTTTCGCTTTAAACCTTCTCTGTTCCAATCACCACAATTCCAGAACAAACCAGGAGGCAAAATAAATTGAGAACTATTGCTATTTTTTTCCTTGTAACCTTGTTAAATGTGCCGGTCTGGGCCCAATCCTATTCCAAGTCGCCCCCGCAGATCGGCAGACTGGTCCTCAAACAGGAATATTGGGGGTACATCCAGGAAGCCGCCAAAAAATACAACCTATCACCCCACCTGATCCAGGCGGTCTGCGCCATCGAATCCCGCTACGACCCTTATGCCACTTCGGGGCGGGGACGCTGCATCGGCCTGATGCAATTACACCAGGACACCGCCAGAAAATATGGCGTCGACCCCTACAATCCCCGGGAAAATATCATGGGTGGCGCCGCGGTCCTGGCCAAATTCATGGAGCGCTACAACGGCGATATCAGGAAGGTGTTGAGGAAATATAACGCCACCTGTACTGCGGCTTATGAGCGCGAGGTCATCCGAGCTTATGAGCAGGCCCTAACCACCAGCATCGTTTTCGCCAAAAAGCCCTTGAAATAGCCAGGCCTGCTGTTTTTCCTGTAGTCTCGGACCCAAAAATCACCCGGACAACTTCTGCCTTTCCCGCCGTTTTTGCCAGACGGACAGGCGACTCTCGTCTTCAGGCCGGCGTTTAAGTCCATAATAGCTGGGGAATAGACCGAGCATAATCCCGCCCCGCCCTCTCCAGAAAAAATTTTGACTTTCCGGAGGGGGGCCCTTATAATTGATAAAATTTTCTCAAGGGAGGTGCTTCCAGGTGTACCGGTTTGTGCACATTGTTCGCAGGAAGTCCTGAAGCCCAGGTGCTGCGAGAACCTTGGCAAGGTTCTCCACCGAACCCGGCTGGCTGAGGCGGGAACGGCGCGCCTGGGAGAAGCTCAACACAGGATAATTCCTGAAGCTCCTGCCAGACCCTCCTTCCCTTCCCAGCGGGGGTTCATTTCCCCGCCACTTCCCTCAAAGCCAGCAATAATTCAGGATTTTCCAGCCTGGGACAAGAAGGCCATGGACAGATATGCTCTGTCCAATTGACCTCTCCCGGACAGCCATGCGTCAATCCACGCCGTTGGGTTGGGACCGCGCCGCCTCCGGGTGAACCCAGGCAATCTCCTCGAGGCCTGGGGCTTGGCCTTGTGGATCGTGCCGAAGGGCTGCAACAAGATCGTCCCCAAGGCATCAACCGTATTATCTTTAAAAAGAGGGAAACGGAGGAAGTGGTGACATGTCTGCCATAAAAGAATTTTTTGCCTCCCGGACCGGGATCATCGGTGTGGGAGCTTTCATCGGCGTCTTTGCAGCCCTGCTGCAAAAATGGGGCAACCCCGGCAACATGGGGATTTGCGTGGCCTGCTTCGACCGGGACATCGCCGGGGGCATCGGCATCCACCGGGCGGCCCTGGTGCAGTATTTGCGCCCGGAGATTATGGGCTTCGTTTTGGGCGCTCTCATATCCGCTTATATATTCAAGGAATTTCGGGCCCGGGCCGGCTCGGCCCCCATCGTGCGCTTTGTCCTGGGCATGATTGCCATGATCGGCGCCCTGGTGTTTCTGGGCTGCCCCTGGCGGGCCTTGCTGCGCCTGGCCGGGGGGGATGGCAACGCCATCTTCGGCCTCCTGGGCTTAACAGCCGGAGTTGGCATCGGCGCCCTTTTTTTCAAAGCCGGCTACAACCTGGGACGCACCCAGAAGGCCTACCCCTCGGTGGGCTGGCTCCTGCCTTTGATTATCCTTGGCCTTCTGGCTTTGCGTCTCATCTTCCCGCCGATTCCCGGCCAGGAGCAGAGCGGCATCCTTTTTTACAGCCTCAAAGGGCCGGGCTCCATGTACGCTCCTTTCCTGGTCTCCCTGGGGGTGGGGCTGGGGGTGGGTATCGTGGCCCAACGCAGCCGCTTTTGCACCATGGGGGCCATCCGGGACTTGTTATTATTTCGGCAGATTCACCTGCTCTCCGGGGTGGTGGCTTTGCTGGTGGCGGCCTTTGTCACCAATCTGATTCTGGGCCAGTTCAAGCCTGGTTTTGAAGGCCAACCAGTGGCCCACACCATGGAACTGTGGAATTTTCTGGGCATGGTGGTGGCCGGCCTGGCCTTTGCCCTGGCGGGGGGCTGCCCGGGGCGGCAGTTGTTTATGGCGGGGGAAGGCGACGGTGACGCGGCGGTATTCGTGCTGGGCATGATTGTGGGGGCCGGGGTTTCCCACAACTTCGGCCTGGCCAGCTCCCCCGCCGGCATCGGCCCCCACGGCGTGGCCGCAGTATTTGTCAGCCTGATGGTGCTTCTGTTCATCGGCTTCACCATGCGGCAAAAGGCCTGAGCGCACAGGCTTCCAGCCTGTGCCGCAACAGGCAAGATGCCTGTTCTCCCGGTCTAAGGGAGTTGGCGCGGCAGGACGGGCTTTTCGCCCGTCTGGCCCGGGCAGGCTGCCCGTGCTGCCCACATTGAGGGTTAGAGGGTAAAGGACCCTGCTTTTCCCCCGAGACTTTTTATTGCGATTGCCAGAAGTTCTTTCCTTTAATTCCCTCTCCACCCGCCGGGGGGAGAGGGCTAGGGTGAGGGGGGATAAGAAAAAACTATTGGCAACAAATATAAATGGAGGCGCACCATGACTGAACAAATCGACGCCCGGGGGCTCTCCTGCCCCCAGCCGGTCTTGCTGACCATGGAAAAATTGAGAGATTTGCAACAGGGAGAACTGGTGGTCCTGGTGGGCACTGACACCTCCCGGGAAAACGTCAGCCGGGCCGCGGCCAGCCTGGGCTGGCAGGTGAAAGACGTCCAGCCCGACGGCGAGGAATACCAGATTACCTTACAGAAAGGCTGATTAGTAACATATCAACAGCATAACACTATAGATAAGCATCTCTTGTAGGGGCGACGCATGCGTCGCCCTTACGGACAAACCTGCCATTCTGGAGGAAACATGGCCTTCTGGCCTTTTAAAAAACGATCCCAACCTAAAGCCGCAGCTGGTCCCACGGGCGACCGGGGGATTTTGGTGTTTTCCCACACCAGCGAGGTCATTCGGGCCGAAAAGGCCCTCAAAGAGGGGGGCTGGCGGATTCGGGTCATGGGCCCGCCTCCCGAAATCCAAAGCGGCTGCGACCTGGTGATCGAGTTTCCCATTATCGAGGAATTACAAGTATTGAGGGTCCTGGACCAGGCTCGCCTGAGCCCCCTGGAGGTGTTGCCGGTGAGCGGCCCCTTGCTGAAGCCGGTAGATCTCTTCCAGGTGAAAGACTTCGGGCGCTTCCTCATGGTGCGGGCCGCCAACATGAAGCTCACCGTGGACAAGGACACCCGCAAGATCGTCAACGTCTCCGGGGGCGGCTGCCCGGACGTGCCCTACCTGGCCCGGGAACTGGTGGGCCGCCCTCTGGATCAGGCCCCTCGGCCCCGGGACCTGGGCCACACCCTGTGCGGCTATGCCCTGGAACTGGCCTTTCAGGAGATGGAGCGCCAATGCTCTTGATCGTCGGCACTATTCCGGACCCGGACTTGCCCCTCAGCGAAGGGGAAGCCAGGCTGGCAGGGCAAAATCTTGTGGCGGCTGGACGGGAGATGCCGGTGAACCGGGGCACCTTAGCCCTGGCGGCCGCGGCCGCCGCCACCCTGGCCTATCTCAAAAAACCTGCCCCGTTTGTTTGCCTGGCCGGGGATATCGGCAAGGGCGGGGGCAGCCGCCTGGTGTATGAACACCTGGAACGCACCCTGTCTGACCGGGAGTTCGGGGTTATCTGCTTCCATTATCTCCAACCCGATGTGGACTGGCACAACCGGGTCCTGTTCGCGATCCAGGAGATGAACCCCAGGCCCCTCCTTATCGCGGATGCGGGATTCATGTATGTGGCCAAGATGAGCGGCCAGGCGGCGGAATACGACCTGTTCACCCCGGATGCCGGAGAGTTGGCCTTCCTGGCTGACGAAACCGCGCCCCACCCCTTTTACACCCGGGGTTTTATCCTGCATGAAAACAACCGGGTGCCGGACCTCATCGCCAGGGCCTATGCCCACCAGAACGCCGCCCGCTACCTCCTGGTGAAGGGAGAAACGGATTATCTGGCCGACTCCACGGGCATCCTGGCCACCGTGGCCGAGCCCCGCCTCGAGGCTCTGGAGGCCATCGGCGGCACCGGCGACACCCTCACCGGCATGGCGGCCGCGCTCATCGCCGCCGGCTACAACCTGGAGACCGCCGCGGTCCTGGCGGCCAGAGCCAACCGCCTGGCCGGTCTTCTGGCCGCCCCCACGCCGGCCACCCAGGTAGAGGAGATTATTCAGTATATTCCGGAAGCCCTGGCGGAATTGCAGGAATCAGTGAGCGGTGAGCAGTAAGAGGTTGCGCATGAGGTTTGGCTCACCCGTGAATGATGAAAGGACCGGTGGGGCGGGCCTCCGTGCCCGCCATTTTGGTGTGCAGTGCGCACCCTACACCTGAAGGAAAAGACTAAACTTAAGGCGGGTACTGCCCGCCAAATATGTGGTGGGCGGTGCCCACCCTACACAACTTTTCGAAGACAAGTGAGGCTCTTGCAAAATTGTAGCCGCAGGCTTCAGCCTGCGCAGGCACAGGCTGGAAAGCCTGTGCCACCAAGGCTTAACTTAGCAACCAGATAAAATCTTCCGCCTGTAAATGTATTTTGCAAGAGGCTCAAGTATCAGGGAAAAGTTGGGTATCAAACAGAACAATGGCCACTGATCCCTACTCGTTGCTCACTGCTCAAAGCTCACTGCTCACTGCTCGCTGCCCTTTGGCCCGTTCATAGCGCTCACTCAATCCCTGCAAAAGCACAAAAAATACCGGCACAAAGGGAATGGCCAGGAGCGTCGAGGAGAGCATGCCCCCGAAGACCACGGTGCCGATGGCCCGCTGGCTGGCGGCCCCGGCCCCGCTGGCGTACAACAGGGGCAGGACCCCCATGATGAAGGCGAAGGAGGTCATGATGATGGGGCGGAACCGTCGGCGGGTGGCCTCCACCGCGGCCTCGGTGATGGACAGGCCTTCCTGCCGCATGTCCCGGGCGAACTCCACGATGAGGATGGCGTTTTTACTAGCTAAAGCGATCATCAAGACCAGGCCCACCTGGGTGTAGAGGTTGTTGTCGTAACCACGGACCGCTTGAGCCGCAACAATCCCCACCAAGGCCATGGGCACGGCCAGGATGACGGCCACCGGGCTCGTCCAGCTTTCGTACTGCGCGGCCAAAACCAGGTAAACCAGGGTCAGGGCCAGGGCGTAAATGGCATAGGCCTGAAAGCCCACCTGTTTTTCCTGGAAGGAGGTGGCGGTCCATTCCGCGGCCATCCCCTGGGGCAGGGTGTTGGCGGCCACCTGTTCCATGAGGTTCAGGGCCTGCCCCGAACTGAACCCGGGCGCGGCGGAGCCGAAAATGGTGGCCGCGGGGAAAAGATTATAGCGGGGCACCAGTTCAGCTCCCACAGAGCGTTCCACCTCCATAATGGTGCCCAGGGGCACCATCTGGCCCTTGAGATTCCTGACATGCAGCTTTTTGATATCCTCCCGGCGGAGGCGAAACTGGGCGTCGGCCTGGATGTACACCTGGAACACCTGGTTGAACTTATTGAAAAGATTGACAAAGGAAGATCCCAGGTAGGCTTGCAGGGTTTCAAAAACCGTGTTCAGGGGCACTTGCAGGGACTCGGCCTTGGTGCGGTCGATTTCCAGGTAAATCTGGGGACTGCCGGCGCTGAAGGTGGTAGTGAGGCCTCGCAGGCCTGACTGGCTGTTGCCCGCGGCAATGAGTTCCCGCACGGCTTTGCTGAGCTCATCTAAACCCAGCCCCCGGCGGTCTTCCACCACCATCTGGAAGCCCCCGGCCTGGCCCAAACCCCGGATGGAGGGCGGCACCAGGACAAAGGCCAGGGCGTCCGGCACCGAGGCCAACTGCCGATTCAAGCCGCCGATAATGTTTTCCTGGCTCAAAGCCGAGCCGCGCTTGCTCCAGGGTTCATAAACAATAAAAGTGGTGGAAATGTTGGAGATATTGGCGCCGTCCAGGACGGAAAAGCCGCCGATGCTCACCCAACTGGCTATGCCGGGAGTCTTTTCCAGAATCCCGTCGATCTGGTTGGACACCGCCCGGGCCCGGGGCTGGGAGGTGGCCTCCGGCAGCCGGCTTACCAGGATACCGTAGCCCTGGTCCTCCACCGGCAGGAAGCCCACGGGCTGCAGGCTGTAGACCCAAGCCGCCGCCGCGATAATGAGGAGGAAAATCAGCAGCATGAGCTTTGGGTGCAGGACCATGCGGCGCACCAGGACCACATAGGCATGCTCCAGGACAGCGTAGACTTTGTTGAAGTGGCGGTAGAACCAGTTGGGCTCTTTATCGCTGGGAGGACGCAGCCACAGGGCGCACTGGGCCGGCTTCAGGGTCAGGGCGTTAATGGCGCTGATAACCGCAGTGGCGGCGATCACCAGGGCGAACTGCCGGAAGAGTTGGCCGGTGATGCCCGGAAAAAACGCGGCCGGCAGAAAGACGGAAACCAGCACCAGGGTGATGCCGATGACCGGACCGGTGACCTCCCCCATGGCCTTGATGGTGGCCTCTTTGGGGGGCAGGCCCCGCTCCACGTGGTACGAGGAGTTTTCCACAATGACAATGGCGTCGTCCACCACGATGCCGATGGCCAGGATGAGGGCGAACAGGGTCATGAGGTTGACGCCGAAACCCAGGGCCGCCATGGCTGCAAAAGTGCCGATAAGGGTCACCGGGATGGTGGTGGCCGGCACCAGGGTGGCCCGCCAATTTTGCAGGAATACCATAATGACCAGGAGGACCAGGAGAGCGGCCTCCAGCAGGGTTTCATAGACCTTGGCCACCGTGTCCCGCACAAACCGGGTGGTGTCGTAGCGGATGATGTAATTGAGGCCCTCGGGAAAATCCTTACTCATCTCGGTCACGGCCTTGTAGACCTGGTCGGCCACATCAATGGCGTTGGCGTCAGGCAGAGCGAAAATGACAATCTGGGCCGACCGCAAGCCGCCCACATTGGCGTAGTTGGCGAAGCTCTGCTGGCTCAACTCCACCCGGGCGATGTCCTTCACGCGCACCAGTTGGGCCGTTTCATCCCGCTGACTTTTGACAATGATATTCTCGAACTGGGCTACATCGGACAGCCGGCCCAGGGCGTTGATGGTGAACTGGTTGACCTGATCCGGGGGTGTGGGCGGCCCGCCCAGTTGGCCGGCCACCACCTGGACGTTCTGGCGGCGGATGGCGGCCAGGACATCCAGGGTGGTGAGGTTGTAGCTCTGGAGGCGCTGGGGGTCCAGCCAGACCCGCATGCTGTAAGGGCCGGCCCCCACCACCCGGATCTGGCCCACCCCCGGCAGGCGCCCCAGGGGATACTGCATGTTGATGACCGCATAGTTGGACAGGAAGGCCTCGTCGAAGCGGTTGTCCTTGGAATACAGGCTCACCACCATGAGGATGTTGGTGGACACCTTTTTGATGGTGAGCCCCTGTTCCCGCACCTCCACCGGCAGCTGCGCGGTGGCCGTGGTGAGCTGGTTTTGCACCAGGGCCAGGGAGGTGTTCAGGTCCGTGCCCACATTGAAGGTGATAATCAGATTGTAGGAGCCGTCATTGGTGCTGGTGGACGACATGTAGATGGAATTTTCCACGCCGTTCACCGCCTGTTCGATGGGCGCGCCCACCGTGGCCGCGATGACCTCGGCGCTGGCGCCGGGATAGCGGGTGCTCACCTGGATGGTGGGCGGCACGATCTGGGGGTATTGGGACACCGGCAGGCGGTACAGGCAGACAAAGCCAATGATGATAAAGATAATAGCGATGACGTTGGCGAAGATGGGCCGCTCAATGAAGAACCGGGAGATCATGGCCCTGTTTTCGCCTTCTGTGGGGGGGTGGCGGCGTCAGTGGAGGCCGGGCCGGAGGCTTCTGGCTCCTGGCGTTCCGGCGTCACCGGCCGTCCGGGGATGGCCCGGATGAGATTGGTGGTGATGACCCACTCATCGCCCTGGAGGCCTTCCTCCACAATGCGCAGATTGTCCACCGGCGGCCCCACCTTCACCGGCCGCCGCTCCACCAGGTTTTTGTCATTGACCACCAGCACAAAGGGGCCCTGCTGATCGTAGCTCAGGGCCACCTGGGGCACGAGCAGGGCCGACCGGTTCTGATTCAGGGGGATGCGCACCCGGGCGAAGAGGCCGGGCACCAGCTTGCCGTCGGGATTGGCCAGGATGCCCCGGAAAAGCTGGGTGCCGGTGGTGGAATCGAGGCTGATGGCGGCAAAATCCAGATAGCCCTGGTGGGGGAAGCCCTTTTCATCGGCCAGGCCGACGCTCACCGGTATGCTCTTGGCTTTGACGTTGCCCGGCATGTCCTGGGAATAATCCATGAGCCGCAGGAGGTCCCGCTCGCTGATATTAAAATACACGTAAATGGGGTCGATCTGGTTGATCTCCGCCAGGACGGTGCTTTCCCCGGAGCCCACCAGGTTGCCCACGTCTTTTAGGCGGCGGTCGATGCGGCCGTCGAAGGGCGCCGTCACCCGGGTATAGCTCAGGTTCAGCTTGGCCAAATCCCGCCGGGCTTCCGCGGCCTGGAGCGCGGCTGCCGCCGCGTCCTGCTCATAGCGCCAGCGGTCCACTTCCGACTGGGACGCGGCCTTCTTCTGGACCAGGGTGAGATTGCGGGCCAATTCGGTTTGGGACTGGGTGAGGCGGGCCTTCTGGGCCTGAATTTCCGCTTCCGCTTCCTTGAGCTTGGCCATATAGGTGTTGGGCTGGATGAGAAAAACCAGTTGCCCTTTTTTCAGGTTCTCCCCGTCCTTGAAGAGGGCGGCCTCCAGGTAACCCTCCACCCGGGCCCGGAGTTGGACGGTGTTGATGGCCTGGGTGTTGCCGGTGAACTCGAGATAATCGGTGACTTCCCGGCGTACGGGGTGGCTCACCATGACCTTGGGGGGCGGGGGCGGCGCATAGACATTTTTGTCGCCGCAGGCCGCGGCCAGGAACAGCAGAAGGAGTGCCGCTCCCCAGACCGGCCGGCGTCGGCTCTGCCGGGGCTCGCCTCGGTGGCGCCTATCCATAGACAAGTTCTCCAGGAGTGTCCTTGCTGTCATTGTCGCTTCGGCCAGGGTGAGCCGGAGGGGGTTGCCTCCGGCCGGGGGGTGTGGGCCGCGGGCTCAAGCAGCCGCCCCCAGTTGGTGCGCCTGGCCATATCAGCTTTCACTGCGTCCGGCACGAAATCCTGGCCCTCCCTGAGTTCCCAACCCCCTCCCAGGGAGCGGTACACGCCCACCAGGCTCCGGGCGATGTCTCCCAGGGTGTTGGCCAGGCTTTCCTGTTCAGCGAGCAGGGCCTGCTGCGCCGTGAGCACCGTGGTAAAGTCGGTTTTCCCCTCCCGATATTGCAGGAGGGCCAGATCCAGGGACCGTTGGGCCGCCTCGGCGCTTTGGGCCAGGCGTTCGGCCCGTTCCTGGGTGCGCAAAAACGCAACCAAGTTATCCTCCACCTCCTGCTGGGCCTTGAGCACCGTGTTCTGGTAAGTAAGGAGCAGTTCCTGAAAGCGGGCGTCCTGCACCCGCACCAGGTTGGCCAACCGGCCGTAATTGAGGATTTTCCAGCGCACCGCCGGGCCCCCCACCACATTCAAACTGCTCCCTTGGAACACCTCCCCCAGGGAAAAATTACTGGTGTTGCTGGATAGATAGCCGAAGGTGCCGGACAGGGAAAAAGCCGGAAACAGATCCGCCTTGGCCACCCCGATTTTGGCGCATTGGGATGCGGCCTGGTATTCCGCGCTCCTGATGTCCGGCCGCCGGCGCAGCAGGTCCGCCGGAATGCCCACTGCCAGCCGGGGGGGCGGCACCGGGATGGTCCGAGGGCCGGTGAGAATATCGGTGAGGGGGCCCGGGGGCCGGCCCAACAGCACCGACAGGGCGTTTTGGGTCTGGCGCAGGAGGCTCTCCAGCGCGGGAATCTGGGCCCTGGTATTCTGGAGCACGGTCTGGGCCTGCTCCACGTCCCGCTGGGAGGTAGCCCCTCCCTGGAAGCGGGCCTCGGAGATTTCCAGGCTTTCCTGCTGGGTCTTCACATTCTGGCGCGCAATGGCCAGGCGTTTTTCCAGGGTCCGGTGCAGGATGTAAAGGTTGGCCACATCCGCGGTGAGACTCACGAGAGCGCTGTCGTAGTCGGCCACCGCGGCCATGAGGCTCGCGTCGGCGGACTCTATGGCCCGGCGGAATTTGCCCCAGAAGTCCAGCTCCCAACTGGCCACCAGGCCCGCCTGATCGGTGATGTAATCCCGGGTGCCCCGGCCGGCTGCCTGGGGGCTGCGCAGGCTGAGGCGGTTATATTCCAGAACCCCGACGGCCTGCTGGGTCTGGGGAAAAAACTCGCCTTTGGCAAAACCCAACTGGGCCCGGGCTTCCAGAACCCGCACCCCGGCAATCCTTAAGGGCAGGTTCTCCTGGTAGGCCTGGCCGATGAGCCGGTCCAGGGTGGGGTCCTTAAAGGAGCGCCACCAGTAGCGATAATCCGCAGGCGCGCTTTGCACCCTTTGGTCGGCCGCGTCCTGCCAGGCGGGCTCCACCTTGGTGTCGGGCCGGACAAAATTGGGGCCCACCTTGAGGCAGCCGCCCGCCAGAAGGGAAAAAATCACCGCGACCAAAAGGCGCGCCCGACCGCCTGGTTGGAAAAAGCCGTTCATGGAGAAATCGTCTGAAAAGAAGCTTCTCTAAGGTAACGTGCCATCAAGGGCCGGCCGTCATCTTCATCGCCAGACCTTGACACATCCCAGAAGATTAAAGCGGGAAAGCCAGGTTAAGGCAAGCTCTTTTTGGCGGCTGGGAAAGGTATGCCAGGGCCAAAATAACAAGTGCGCCCGGTCTATACTTCTTCTGGTTTCCAAACTCCCGCTGGGGACCCATTATAGGAGGCATAGCTCTGCTTAGCACCGAAGTGGGGAACTCCGATGGGAGGCAGCCGTGAAAAGCATATTGGTCATCCTGAGCGAAGCGAAAAATCTCCTGTGTTCAGGGAGTCTTTTGGGATTCTTCGGTCGCTTTGCTTCCTCAGGATGACACTTTGAAGGACTTTCGCAGAGATAGCGACGATGAAGCTGCCAGGGCCAGAGTCAGCCTGGCGTCCACGGGCGTCCCCAAGCAGGAGCTGGGGGACGAGACGACCGAGGTTCTAAATAATTCCCTGATACCGAGTCGCATTCAACTGGCAATAATAATGTAGCCGCAGGCTTCAGCCTGCGCTCGGGCACGGCAAGCCGTGCCCCTAAGATTAATTGTCGGTTGGCTGCACAATGGTATTAAAATCCTTTTCCTGACCATTTGCTCATGAGCCCTGGGCTACCCCATGAATTTGCCAAAGCCGGTGGGGCGGGCGTCCCCGCCCGCCATTAGCCATTCTCCTCAATGGAATCCAACTTGACCGCCGCAGCCTCATCGGCAAAAACCAGGGCCTGGTCCCGGCGCACCCGGCCGGCAGGGATAGAGGGATCCCCAACCCGCAGGCGCACCAGCATGTCGGCCTTGTCCGTCCCGGTCACCAGCCACAGGATGCGCCGGGCACGGTTGATGATGGGATAGGTCAAAGTCAGACGGCGCCTCCCCTGATAGATTCCGCTTACGGCCACATCCCGGTCCATGACCTCCAGAACCGGATCATCCGGCACCAGAGAGGCGGTGTGGCCGTCCGGCCCCAGGCCCAGGTGGACCAGGTCCAGGACCGGGGGCGAACCGGCGATTTCCCTGAGGGTTTGGGCATAACGGGCCGCGGCCGCCGCTGGATCATCATCCTCCACCGGCATGGCATGGACCTGCTCCGGCCTAAGGGGGGCGCGCCCCAGCAGGCTCTCCCGCAGGTGGGTGAGGTTGCGCTCCGGGTCGCCCCATGGGGCCACCCGTTCATCCACCTGGAGGACCTGCACCCCTTCCCAGGGAAGCTCCTGGTCCGCCAGGGCTCGGAGCATAAGCCAGGGGGTGCGGCCGCCGCTCACCGCCAAGGTGAACCGGCCCCGTCCCGCCACCGCCGCCCGGGCCGCCTGGGCGATGAAAATCGCCGCCTCCCGGGCCGCGGCCTCAGGATTGGGAAGCACGATTATGTTCAAGGGGGGTCCTCCATTCACCCAATCCTGACGTGACGAAATGCGGCTGGTTTCTAACGCCTCAGGATAATTGCGGAACAATTATCCCCCTTCCATCCTTCTCCCTCGTAGGGGCTTGATTCATCAAGCCCGGAGGGCGCCATAAATTGCGCCCCTACACGGGGTTGGCAGCATGGGCTTCTTGGTCTGCAGAAGCTGCCGTCCCCTTTCCCCAAGGCTATTACAACTATTTCAAGGAAATACCATCACTCACTATAATTCCTTACCAACACCATGGCCCAGATGAGGCTCGCCGCGCTGTAAACCGCCAAGACCCCGAGGGAGACCAGGGCGCCCGTGCTCCACACCGGGGAGCGCAAAAGGTCGTTGGTATGGGTCAGGGGGAGACAGCTCACGACAATCTGCAAAACCCAGGGCATCTGGTGGATAGGAAAGAAGGTGCCGCTGAAAAAGGCCATGGGCATGATGAAAAAATTGCTGAAATTGGCGGTGTCTTCGTGGGTTTTGGAGCGCATGCCCACCACCACCCCCAGAGCCGCGAAGAGCAGGCAGTTAATGAGCAGGGTCAGCAGGAACACCAGGTTCAGTTTGAGGCTGCTCCCCACCGCGAGCCCTACCACCACCAAAATGACCGACGAAAACAGGCCCCGCAGGATGCCCGCGGCCACCTGGCCCCAGACAATGGCGGCCGCGCTCACCGGGGCCTGAACATAGACCTGAAAGGTATGGAAGTACAGGCGGCCCATGGTGAGGCCGTTGGCCACCCAGGTGTAGGAGTTGATCATGGAGCTCATGGCCAAAAGCCCGGGGAGAAGATAGTTGAGATAGGTGCCCTCATCGATGGCGACCTTGCGGCCCAGCCCCAGCCCGAAGGCCAACAGATACAGGAGGGGCATGAGAAAGGCCGACACCACATACCCCAGGCGCAAGAGGCGCCGCTGGAAGATCAAGATCTCCCGCAAAAAAATGGGATACCAGTTCATGCCGCGCTTTTCTCCCCCAGGCTCTCACCGGTGAGCCTGATAAAGACATCTTCCAGGTTCACCCGGCGGACGGTGACCCCTTGGGGTTCCTCAAGGGCGCGGCGGTGAGCCTCCTCCCGGTCCTGGACGTACTCATAATGCCGGCGGCCGTTGCGCCGGGATTCCACGGTGTAGGCCCCGGTCTGGGCCTTGAGGGCCTGGGGGGTGTCCAGGGCTATGAGGCGGCCCCGGTTGAGGATGCCCACCCGGTCGCAAAGAACTTCCGCCTCTTCGATATAGTGGGTGGTGAGGAGCACCGTCATGCCCTCGGCCTTGAACTGGGTGACGAGGTCCCACAGGGTGCGCCGCAGTTGGGGGTCCAACCCCACGGTGGGCTCATCCAGAAAAAGCACCCGGGGCCTGGTCATGATGGCCCTGATCATAAGGAGCCGCCGCTGCATGCCCCCGGAGAACTCCCGCACCCGGTGGCGGGCCCGGTCGCTGAGCTCCCCCAGCTTCAGGAGGTCGGTGATGCGGCCCTCCAGATCGGCAACCCGATGAAGTTTGCCGTAGATGAGGAGGTTCTCGTACGCAGTTAATTCCTTGTCCAGATTGATGTCCTGGGGCGACACCCCGATCAGTTTTTTCACTTCCAGGGGCTGGCGCACCACATCATAGCCGGCGATGCTGGCCTGGCCCCGGGTGGGCCGGGCCAAGCCGGTCAAGATCTTGATGAGGGTGGTTTTGCCCGCGCCGTTGGGCCCCAGAAGGCCGAAAATCTCCCCGCCCTCAATCTCCAGGGACAAGTCCGCCAGCGCCGCGATGTCCTGATATTGTTTGCTTAAATGGTCAATAACAATCATAGCTGATGAAAGAACCATATTTTTGGAAAATCAGGGGGCACGGGGTCATGGACCTCTGCCCCTTTCCTCGCACGTCCCTTCCTGAGTCCTGCCACTTGGAAAACCGCGCTTTCGCCTCAGGGGCGGGCTGCCCGGCGTTGCCCCCCGATCTTATCGGCTTTGCTTGCCTTATAGAAAGTTATGCACCCGTTTTGAGAAACGCAATGGATAGCGCCACTACAAATGGCGGAAGACGCCGCGCTTTCCGGCCTGGGACCTGTTAAGCTCTGCCCAGGAAAAAGGCGGGCCCGGAGGCCCGCCCCACCAATGATAAGAGGGACCATTGCGACCATCCCTCGTGAATCCAAAAGTTTTTTATAGCGGTTGCCAAAGGCAATTCGGTCTTTTAGGGGCATGGCTTGCCAGGACCCCAGGGTACAATCTTTCTTGCTGGTGGCCGGGCGCGGCAAGCCGCGCCCCTATCCTTTTTAATTCATTTGACTGCAACGCGATATAAGAATGGCAATCCTCAGGATGTGTTATTCCCAGGGAAGGAAAGCCGGTACAGGGGCAGTTCCACCGCAAAGGTTGTCCCTTTGGGGCTTGTTTCCTTAACCCAAATCCGTCCCTTGTTCTCCTTGATGATGCCATACGCGGTGCTCAGACCCAGCCCGGTGCCCTTTCCCGGCGCTTTGGTGGTGAAAAAGGGGTCGAAGATCCGGGGGAGGTTCTCTTTCGGAATACCCCGCCCCGTGTCGGCCACCTCAATATAGGCTTTGCCCGCGGACTTGTGGCGATAGGTGCGCAGCGTCATGGTCCCTTGATGGTCCATGGCGTCCACGGCATTCAAAATGAGATTGACAATCACCTGGCCCAGCTGATCCCTATCCCCTTTGACGAGCATGATTTCGTCGGAAAGCTCTTTTTTGATCTGGGTACCCATGAAAAATTTGGGGTCGCGGATGAGATCCAGGCTGTGCTCCAGCAGGGTATTGACGTGCAGGATTTCTTCGCTGTGGCTTTGCTGTCGGCTGTAGGTCAGAAGGTTCTTGATAATCTTGCCGCACCGTTTGGCGTCTTCATACATGCACTTGAGATTCTGCCGCCGGGGATCATCCTCTTCAAGGGTGTTCAATAACAGATCGGCATAGAAAATAATACCGGTCAGGGGATTGTTGATCTCATGGGCCACCCCGGCCGCGAGCTGGCCCAGGGAAGCCATTTTTTCCGCCCGGGAAATCCGTTGGGCCATCTCCCGCATGGCCTGCTCGTGTTTGAGCTTCTCCCTTAAATCATTAAACAAGCCCATGGTGGCGACTTCCTGATCGCCCTCGTAAATGATGGCGGCCGTGAGTTCCACCGGGATCTCTTCCCTTCGAGCATTGATAAGGGTGACTCTGCTCAGGTGCAGCTTGCCTCTCCCCCCCTTGGTACCGTCCCTCAAAATACCCATCATCGCCCTGGCCTGCCCCTGGGGGTAAAGGTCCTTGGCGGTTACATTTTTGGCCTGGGCCTCCTGCAGCGAATATCCTGTGAGTTCCTCGGCCGCGGGGTTCATGGTGAGAATCCTGCCCTGGAGGTCAGCGGCAATAATGGCAGTGGTGGAGCTCTCTATAAGTTTTTCGTTAAGGTCTTTGGCGCCCGAGAGTTCCCGCTCGAGCCTCTTCAAGTTCGTGACATCATGAATACATTCCACGACGTACAGAACTTCGCCATTCTCGTCGAGGATGGGGGAGAACACGCGATTATCCCATTTTTCTATGCCATTGCTGCAGGTGACATACGCCTGGACGGAATGACCGCGGCGGTCCGACAGAACCTTGGCCAGAGCGCACGTTTCCATGGGGCAGGGCTCCACTGAGTTGTAGAAGAAATCGTGACAGGTCTTCCCTACTATATCCTCTTTACTGGACCCGAACTTCTCCAGGAAATTCGTGTTCACGTCCACTACGATTTTATTGGGTTTCAGGATCAGGGTGGGAACAGACAGGCTGTCGAAAAGTCTGTTTTTCCAGATGTGGGGAGTCTGCATGGTCGGTCTCTAGGGCAGCGTCTGTCGCTGCCGGTTAAGCATGGGAGCCCCGGTTGCCATTGGCTTTGAGGTTGTAATGCTTAATTTTGCTGTGCAGCGTCACCCGGCTGATTTCCAGGGCCTCCGCGGCCTTGGAAATGTTCCAGCCATGAAGCGCCAGAATCCGCTCGATGTGCTGCTTTTCGTTCTCTTTTAATGATTGCGGCAGGTCCTGGGTGGAGGATCGCAAGAGAAAGGCAAAATCATCCTTGGTAAGGTAGTGCCCTTTAGCCAACACCACGGCCCGTTCCACCGCATTTTCCAACTCCCGGACATTGCCGGGCCACGGATAACTCTTCAGGGCGCTGATGGCCTGCGGATTGATGCCCGCCACCGGTTTATTGGTTTCCTGGCGGATGCGTTCCAGAAAGTGCTGGGCCAACACGGGGATATCATCAAGTCGAGCCCTGAGGGGCGGAATTTCAAGGTCAATGACATTCAAGCGATAGTAAAAATCCTGGCGAAAGGCGCCCCGCTCGATCTCCTTGGCAAGGTCCCGATGAGTGGCGGAAATCAGGCGGAACTCAATGGGAATCTTCTCGGTGCCGCCCACGCGGTGAAAGGATTTTTCCTGCAGCACCCGCAGAAGATCGATTTGCATTTTGAGGGGGATTTCGCCGATTTCGTCCAAAAACAGGGTCCCGCCCTGGGCCATCTCCAGCCGCCCTTTTTTGGCCCTTCGGGCCCCGGTGAAGGCTCCGCTCTCGTGGCCGAACAACTCGCTTTCCAGGAGCGTTTCGGTGAAGGCCCCGCAGTTTATGGGAATAAAAGGCCCTATACTCCGGTCGCTCATGGCATGGATGGCCTTGGCCACCAACTCTTTGCCGGTGCCGGTTTCGCCCCGCAGGAGCACGGGAGAATCGAAGGTGGCCACCTGTTCGATCAGTTTAAACAATTGCTGCATGCAGTGGGAGGCGCCGATCAAATCATCGCAGCGCACCCGGCAGGCCACCTGCTCCCGCAGGATGGCATTTTCATCAATCAGCTTTTTTTGCCGCAGGAGTCTTTCCAGGAGGCAGGCCAAATCCGCCGGTTCGAAGGGCTTGGTGAGATAATCGCAGGCGCCCCGCTTCATGGCGTCCACCGCGGTTTCAATGGAGCCGTACGCGGTGATCATGACCACCATGGAGTGGGGGCAGTTCTGCTTCAGGTAATCAAGGACCTGGAAGCCATCCACTTCGGGCATTTTGATATCGAGGAAGATGAAATCGTAGTCCTTCTCGTCCACCATATCGAGAGCAGCCCGGCCGCCGTCCGCGCCCTCCACGTCATAGCCCGACATCCTGAACCAGTCCACCAGGGATTCCCGCACAATCTTTTCATCATCGACAATCAACACCTTCCATCTGCCGCTCATAAATCACCTTGCTTCAGAATGTTGGGGTTCAGGGAGAAACGCGGCCTGAGGTCTTCATCTCGCGCTTGGCCCCGATGACCTGCCTAAAGCTGAACTGTATAGATATTTATCATTATGCTCTTTCCTTGTGCAAAATCAATACCGAACATTTGTTAGCTTCCCGCCGGCAGAAGCGGGCAGGCGCCGCGGCTTTTCTCTTGGGGAACAACTTGATATCTTATCAGAAAGTGGTTGATACCTGCCTGGCGCAAATACCCCGCTCTGCGATCCCCGGAAATTGGCCTTGGGCCCGGACCCTAAGTGTACAGTATCTTAACAGTTGTACATAAAACCTTTACACTCATATAACACATTGAATTAATTATAATAGTTTTTGGCCTCCTGTAAGCCTGTCAAGATGCTTTACAGTTGGGGAGCCCCACCCCAGAGAGACCCCTGCAACCGCCAATATCCCGGATGTCCCCCATTGCCACCGTTTACGGTGTTCCCCTTTAAAAAGACCGGAGAAAAAAGCTGCGTGGCACAGATATTGTAATGATAGTAGTGCAAATGCGACAAACCAAGTAATAGCTGCTCTTCAACTAAAAGAACACCGTGTTATTACAGGGTTCAACCTGAAGGAGGCTGGTCATGAGAACGGCAAGCGAACAGCAAAGTCAAGGGAGGCAGGTTTTTTCCATTAACGGTAATCAGTGTGTGTGGATGAAAGCCGGCGTGGTGAATTACAAGACCTGCGATAATGCCTTCGATTGTACTTCCTGTACTTTTGATAAGGAAATCAGCAGGAAGTCGGCACAAAAAGCAACTGCCTTGGTTAGTTGGGGAGAGGTCATGCGGCAACCCCATTTGCATAAGGAATGCCGGCACATGCTGACCGGCCGGGTCCTTTTTAAACTCTGCGCCCACAACTACGAATGTAAGGACTGTGCCTACGATCAGCAACTGTATGAATATGACCAGCTCATGAATGAAGAGAACCTGTCAGCTATCGCCGCGGTTCAGGTTGATAACTTTCCCGGCTTCACAGTGTCCATGGTTGACAATTATTGCTCCATATGAGCATGACGCCGCTCGGCGCCAATAATTCCATTGCCACCCCGCACCGAAGAGAGCGCCTGCTCTGGTGCGGGGAAATCAAGGAGGGTGATTATGAAAACGCCAGACGGACAAAAAGGCCACAGAGTTAAAGTTTTTTCCATGGAAGACAACCAGTGTGTCTGGATGAAGGCCGGGGTGGTGAATTTCAAAATCTGCGACAATGCCTTTGATTGCACTTCCTGCGCCTTTGACAAGGGCATCAGCAAGAAGGCGGCGCAAAAGCCCACCGCACTGGTCAGTTGGCAGGAGGTCATGCAGCAGCCGCATTTGCACAAGGAATGCCGGCATATGCTCACCGGCCGGGTCCAATTCAAGTTGTGCTCCCACAATTTCGAATGCAAGGACTGCGCCTACGATCAGCAGCTCTATGAGTACGACCAGCTCCTGGTTGAAGAGGACCTGTGGTCTCATCCCGCGGCGACGGCCAACAAGATTGGCGGCTTCAGGGTGGCCGACGGCTATTACTACCACAAGGGCCACGGCTGGGCCCGCATCGAGCACGGCGGCTTCGTGCGCCTGGGGGTGGATGATTTTGCCTGGAAGCTCCTCGGTTGGCCCACGGATATCTCTTTGCCGAAAATCGGCGCGAAGCTCAAGCCCACTGAGACAGGCTGGTCCATTACGAGAGAGGACCATACCGCTGAGGTGCTCTCCCCCATGAGCGGCGTCGTCATGGCCACCAATCAAAACGCCTTGAAGCAGCCCAAGCTCGCCAAACAAGACCCCTACGGCCAGGGCTGGCTGGTGGTCATTGACCCCTTGAGCGGCCTGAAGAGCAAAACCAGAAGTCTGATGTTCGAGCAGAAAGCCGTTTCCTGGCTCAATGCCGAGGTCATGAAGCTGGACGACCTGGTGATGAGTGCCTACGGCGTCCCCCTGGCGGCCACCGGTGGTGAAATCGTGGACGATATCTACGGCAACCTGCATGATGTCAAGTGGGAAGACCTGATGCAGACGTTTCTGCATACCTGAGGGTGGCCCGGCATGAGGGGCGGGGCGGCCAGTCAGGCCGGCAGGCTGCGCAGGCTCTGGCGCAGGGCAAAGCTGCACCGCTCGCAAAAAAAGAGGTCCAAGTCGTCGAGGTGGCGGAGTCCGGGGCTATAACACATGAGGCACTTGGGGGTCTCGCAATGGTACAGGGAGAAAGTGTGAGCCAGTTCATGGAGGGCGATCTTGGCCAGACGTTCATAATAGACGCCCTCCGGAGCCACCACCCCGTCTTCCAGGTGCTTCAGGCGGAAATCGGAAATAATTGCCAGGCTTAGCCCCAACTCCGCCTGACCGAACACAAAGGTGAGTATCGGCGAGCACAGGTCTACGTTCGTGACGGCCAGGATGCGCAGGTGGTGCGGGAACGGAAAGCCGGCCAGGTGCTTAAGGATGAGCCCGGCATCATACTGATTGCGCTGGCGTTGAAAAGCTTCCGCCGGGATGGCCATGGCCGGCAGCATCTCCACCGGCGTTTCCAAAAGCGCCTGGATGTTGGCGGCTATCACCCGCAGCGCGGGGCGCGGCACCCGGCCCATCAAGGTCAGACCGATGGCGGGGGCCTGGGGCTTTTCTCGTGGCGGCGGCATATCAAAAAGCCCGGGGGGGGGGATTCATAGACATGGTTTCACATTATGGGCGGGACTGTAGGGTCTTTTCCCTCCATAAGTCTTTTTGAATTTTAGATGTTCTCTCCCACTTCTGCTTTCAGAAAATAGCATGCGCAGTCCTCCCGTCAAGGCCAAACCTGGGACCCGCTCCCCTGGGCCTTGATCCGCCTATTCCCGCACTACCAGCCATGGCCAAACCGCATTTTTCCCGAAGGGCAGGACCTAAGGTCCCTGCCCTCCCCCATCCCCTCTCCCAACCCCTTGAGAAGCCGCCGGGTCCATTGACTACAAGTCTCTGGGATTGATGAAAATCCCATCAAAAAGTGATATCTTAGATTTACCTGTTGCGAAATAAATCACAAAAGGCCTAGGATTTTTCTGGTCAAGGCTGGTAACTTTTCGTAATATCGTGAAAATACTATTTCCCTGAGGCATCATGAGCAAGACCGGCAGCGGCAAAGGCCCCCTGGTGGGCCACTTCACCTGCGACCCCGTGCTGCGTCGGCGCCCCCCTTTCCGCCGCGATCTCCCCTGGATTGAGGTGACAGGCGGTCCTGCTCCTTTCCCGGAGTGTTCTCATGAGTCCTTTTAAATCCAACTACAATCTTGCCATAGTGGGCGCCGGCCGGCAGGGGGTGTCCATCCTGGCGGCCCTGGTGCCGCCCCGCAAGGAAAATGAATTTCTCCGGGTGGTGGGCATAGCGGACCTCAATCCCCTAGCTCCCGGCATCGTCTACGCCAACCGCCACGACCTTTTCGTCACCGACAATTTCACCGATCTCCTCAAGATTCCGGACCTGGACATCATCGTCAACGCCACCGGCCGCCCGGAGGTCCTGGAGCAATTGAACGAGCAGCGCCCGGAGGGGCTCATCATCTTGAGCGTTAACCGCCCCTATTCCTGGGAAGATTTCTGGGACCTCGTCTCCATGGAGCTGTCTGCCCCGCAAGTCGCGCCCATACGCCTGGGCATCGTGGGGGGCGGCAAGGCGGCCCACGAAGTCCTCCAGCTTATTACCAAAGACCGCCGCCACCAACGGCGCATCGACATTGTCGGCGTGGCTGACCCCGATAAGGAAGCCCCGGGGGTTATCCTTGCCCAGCACATGAAAATTCCGGTTTTCAAGAATTGCGCCCTGCTGTTGGCGGAAAAGCCGGATGTCATCCTGGAGCTCACCGGCGACCCCAAGGTGCGGGAGCAGGTTATCCAGCAGAAGGACCCTCATGCCCAGATTATCGACCACATCAAGGCCCGTTTGTTTTGGGACCTCCTGCGTTATGAAGAGGAAGGCCTGCGCCGGAAAGTGGAAAGTGAAATCAAAATTGCCGGCCAGCGGGACCGGTTTCAGAGAATTTTTGACCATCTCCCTGATCCGGTGCTGGTGTTAAGATCGGATTATCTCGTGGAGGATGCCAACCTCCCCTCTTTAGAGCGCTTTCAGAAAAAGGCCGAGGAAGTGGTGGGCCGGCCTTGCTATGAAGTTTTTCATGGCTTTGAGGACCCCTGCGATCACCTGGGCATGACCTGCCCCTTGCCGGAGGTTTTGGACAAGTGCCAGGCCGTCAAGGTCTTGCAGCGCTGTGACCAGGCTGACGGCACCCAGAGCTATGACGAAATCACCATGGCGCCTCTGTGTCCGCCGGAGGGCGCCAAAAAAAGGGTGATCGAGGTCATCAGGGATGTCACCCCCCGCAAGAACTTGGAAGAAGCCCTGCGCCTTTCGGAAAAAAGGGTCCGCAAGGATAAGGCCTTTCTCGAGACCATTGTCAACGGCATCCAAGATCACATGATGGTCATCGGCCTGGATTACCGGATCATCGAGGTCAATGAGGCCCTGCTGCAGATGGTGGGCCAGAAGCGGGAAGAGGTAGTGGGCAAGCATTGTTATCAGGTGTCCCACCACTTGCATGAGCCCTGCACCGACCCCGATCATCCCTGTCCCTTAAAGGATGTCCTGACCACGGGCAAGGCGGTCTCCGCCACCCACGTACACTTCGACAAGGACGGCCGGGAGCGCTATTACCAGGTGGTCTGCCACCCCATATACGATGATAACGGGCGCATCCATCAGGTGGTTGACCTGGCCCGGGATGTCACCCAGGAAATCACCAGCCGCACCCAGTTGCTGCACGACGACAAGATGACGTCCCTGGGTAAGTTATCCGCCAGTGTCGTCCATGAAATTAACAACCCGCTGACCGGAATCCTTAATTTTATCAAATTGATACAGAGATTGGTAGGCAAAGGCGAGCTGGACGAGGATGATCTGTCGCAATTATCCGGCTACCTCGATTTGGTTTATAAGGAAACCTACCGGGTCAGCAAAACGGTATCCAATCTTCTGATGTTTTCCCGCAAGACCAAGGCGGAGTTCCGGCCCGTGAATCTGAATAACCTGATCTCCGAGACCATCTCCCTGGTGGAAAGCCAGTTGCGCTTGCAGGACATCAAGGTGAAGCGCCGCCTATCCGCCGACCTGCTGTCCGTCATGGGGGATCAGAGTCAGTTGAAACAGGCGCTCTTAAACCTGTTGCTGAACGCCATTGAGGCCATGCCCACCGGCGGCGCCCTGACATTGAGCACCAAAAACACCCGGAGCCAGAATGTGGAGATGCAAATCGCCGACACCGGGGTAGGCATCCCCAAAGAAAGTTTTTCTTATATTTTCGAACCCTTCTATACCACAAAGAAAACCGGCTCCAGCGTAGGTCTTGGGCTTTCCGTGGTGTATGGCATCATCCGCGACCACAAAGGCACCATCAAAGTGGATAGCACTGTGGGGCAAGGGACGGTCTTTACTGTCCGACTGCCTGCTACTAAACCGGAGGAATAAGTGCTGCCGCATAAAAAGATCAGGATCCTCGTCGTGGACGACGAACTGAGCATCCGTGAATCCCTTAAAGGTTGGCTGCAACTGGACGGCTACCAGGTGGACGCCGCGGCCGGCGGTTCGGAGGCCCTGGCCAAGAACGCCGAGAACCGCTTCGACATCATGCTCATCGACGTCAAGATGCCTGAAATGGACGGCTTGACCTTGCTGAAAAAGGTTAAGGAAACCGATGCCGATATCGCCATTCTCATGATGACCGCCCACGGCGCCATTCGGGATGCGGTGGAAGCCATGAAACTGGGCGCCTACGATTATCTGCTCAAGCCCTTCGAACTGGAGGAATTAAGCCTCAGCATCGAAAAACTGGTGCATTTGCAAACCCTGGCCATGGAAAACCTTATCCTGAAGGAGCGGGTCGCCAGCATCACCCGGTTTGAAAACCTGGTGAGTCAGGCTCCGGTCATGATTAAGCTGTTTGAAACCATTGTGGATGTGGCCCAAACCGACGCCACCGTCCTCATCACCGGCGAAACCGGCACCGGCAAAGAGTTGGTGGCCCGGGCCATCCATACTCAAAGCCCGCGCTGTTACGCCCCTTTCATTGCCATCAACTGCGGGGCCTTCACCGAACAACTCCTGGAGAGCGAACTCTTCGGCCACGAGCGGGGCGCGTTCACCGACGCCAAAAGCGCCAAGAAGGGCCGCCTGGAAATGGCCAATGCCGGCACCCTCTTCCTGGACGAAGTGGGTGATATTTCCATGAGGATGCAGATTGACCTGCTGCGGGTGCTCCAGACCCGGGAATTCACCCGAGTGGGCGGCACCCTCACCCTGCGCAGCGATTTCCGGGTCATCGCCGCCACCAACCAGGATATCCAGGAAGCCATCCAGAAAAAGACCTTCCGATCCGACTTGTTTTACCGGTTAAATGTGGTTCATCTCGAGGTACCGCCCCTGAGGGAGAGGCCGGAAGATATTCCCCTTTTTGGCCCAGCATTTTTTGTGGTGCTATGCCACCGAGACCAATAAAAAGATCGACTCCATCCATCCGGAGGCCATGGAGGCCTTGCGGCGCTATCTGTGGCCCGGAAATGTCAGGGAACTGGAGAATGCCATCGAACGGGCCGTAGTGGTGGGGAAAGGCCGGCAAATCCAACTAAAGGATTTGCCTTTTACCATTGCTTTGGGAGGCGCGGCGGAAATGGAAAAATTGTCTCTGGAGGAGATGGAGCGCCAGCATATTGCCCGGGTCCTGGCCATCGAAGCCGGCAATCTTTCCAATGTTGCCAGAGTCCTGCGCATCAACCGCTCCACGCTTTATGCCAAGATCAAGAAATACGGCTTGGCGCCCTAAAACCGTTTCTTAAACTCTCCAATGCTAACTTATGGGTTGAATGGCAAACCATCCGTTTTTAGGCCTGGTGGCCTTAGGTCCCGTCGATCCGGACATCCTTCGGAGACTGCGCACCACCCTCGCTAAGTTCCTCAAGCTGCCGGTGCGGGTGCTGAAACCCAAGCCCCTGCCGGCGCAGACGTATCACTTGACGCGGCAGCAGTATAATTCCACCCAGTTGCTGGAATTTCTCCTGGACCATGTAAAAACCAGGGCCCTGCGGGTTTTAGGGGTGACGGCCGGGGATCTTTATATTCCCATCCTGACTTTCATTTTCGGTGAGGGCCTGGTAAACGGCAAGGCTGCCATCATCTCCCTGTTCCGTCCCCGGGGTGACGCCGATGGGGTCACACCTTCCCGGACGGTCCTCATGGAACGCCTTATAAAGCTGAGCCTGCACGAATTGGGTCACACCTTCGGCCTGGGGCATTGCCGCGAAAAGGGGTGTTTAATGGGATTTTCGTCGAATTTGGAAAAATTGGACCAGACAGAAATTGCTTTCTGTGATTATTGCCAGGTTTTAATGACGGATTTCTTTCTGGAGCAAGGCTTGCAGCCGCCCCTCAAGCGGTATGCAGAAACTCCTGTACAAGTCGCTTCCAACCCAGGTTCGGGTAATTCCCATAAACATCGTCAATGATCGTCCCTCCGGAAGGCAGGAAGGCTCCCGGAGCGGCTTGCAGCATCCCCAACAGCTTGATGATTTCGCTCTCGGTCCAGGCGATGTTGCACTGGCCAAAAAGCATCTCTTCCAGATCCCCCTTCAAGTTGGTGGGAGTAACTACAAAGAGCCAGCCCTCACCGTAGGGATCGTCATGGGTGATTTGCGGTCTTTCCCGGACCTTGGGATTAATGGCGTCGATGGTCCCGTCAAGGGGCGCCAGAACCTCAGCCTTTTTCCTCTGGCGGCCCAGGCTCATGAACGGTTCGTTAGCTCTAATTTTTTGGCCGATTTTCGGAAAATCCATCCTGGTGACCGGGCCCAGGAGTTTTTGCGAGAAGTCGTCCAAGCCGAGACGCACCCGGTCAGCCTTCTCCAGAGCCACCCAGGTGTGGCCCAGATGCAGAAAATTGGAGGTGGGCACTTGAATGCCGAAAATTTCATGCACCCGGGGTTGGGGGGGGGCCAGGAAAAAATCGAATTGTTCTTCCAGAAGCTCGTCAAAGGAACACTGGTGGCAGAAATTTGTCTTCATCAACGGGCACTGGCGGCGTTCCCCGAACCGTTGGTGCATCTTGTTTTCCCACGGCAGCCGCTTTACTGCCTGTGCCGCAGGATCCTTCGCTGACTGTCGCCGGGCCAGTTGTTTGACCGCGGATTCGGTCATGGCCTGGTCGAATTCGCAGGCCTGGCAATCGAAGTTATTATCACAGAGCTTGAACTGGATCACCCCGGCATCCACCCAGATGCAGGATTTCTTACTTTCCATAACTCTCTCTGCCATGATCTTAGCTCCCAGCCTGACAAACCCTGGCGGATTTACCAATGAGCAAGGTTTGCCCAATCCACCCTGCCTTCACCCTTCTCCAGGAAGGGTGAAGGCCAGGGAACAGGAGAAACAGCTGCGTTCTCCTGATTTTCAGGTCTCCCTCCTTTACTTCACCGGACGGATGAGACCCTTTTTCATCAGGTTTTTCAGGAAAAATTCCTGGACCAGGAGCTTCCAGCCCAACTCCTGATAATTGCCATAGACGTCGTCGACGATTTCGCCGCCGTCAGGCAGGGTGACGCCAATCCTGGTCTCCATCAGGTTCAGCAGGCGGTGCGACTCCTTTTCCATCCAGATGACCGCATCCTCGCCGGTGAGCAGGTTCTCCAGATTGCGGCGGAGATTGATGGGCTTGACCATAAACAGCCAGCCTTCCCCGTAAGGATCATCATGAATGAGACCAGGGTTTTGCTGGACCTTGGGGTTGACCTCCTCAATGGCGCCGTCCACCGGAGCCTCAAAGGAAGCCTTTTTCCCCTCCCGGATCAAAGCCAGGCAAAGATGATCCTGAAAGTAGACCTTGCCGATCTCCGGCAGCCTGACTTCCTTTGCCAGGCCCAGGAGCTTTTGAGAGAAGTCATCCAGTCCCACCCTTACCAGATCGTCGCCCTCAGGCGCCGCCCAGGTATGGCCCCGGTGCAGGTAATAATTCTCGGTGGGCACTTGAAAACCGAAAACCTCGCTCATCTGTGACCGTGTGATCTTTTCCTGAGGCATCATGACCTGTCCCTCCTTAAAGGACATACTGAAGTTCGATGTTTCAACCTCTGCCACTATCTCGCGGCAGAGGGGACCGTTATGCATTCGGAGTGACAGCCACCATATGGCTGATGACGGCGTCCCTGGGAACGTTGCAAATCGACGCCACCTGTTTGGGATCAAATCCCAGACAGAGGGCCAGCAGCTGGTTGTAATCGAACACCGGGATCTTGTAGCGCTCTTCGCCCAATTGTTCGTTGAGGATATTCTGAACCCTTTCCATGTGCATCAGACAGGTAATGCAGGAGACCGCGATGAAATCGGCCTTGGTTTCTTCAAGGATGGCGTCGAATTTCTTTTGGGCGAACTCGATGGCCTGCTCCGGGGTGCTTTTCATAAAGCCGCCGGCCCCGCCGCAACAGTCCAGCTCGCGACTAAAGCCGTCCACCTCGGCTCCCAGGGCTTCCACCAGCAGCCGCAGGCCCTTGGGCGCCCGGGGAGATTCCTCAAACCCCACGACTTCGCTGGGGAACAGGGTGTGGCAGGGGTACTGCACCACCCCGTGGAGTCCCGTGAGGCTCTTTTTGAGATTCGAGGAAATTTTCTCCGGACCTACTTCCCGCAAGAGGACCTCCGACACATGGCGCACCTTGGATTTCCCGGTGACGGACCGCCCGGTGGGCTCGAGCAGTTCATTGACGTGGGCCAGTTTTTCCTGGTCATGGATCATGTGCTCGCGTCCCATGCGCAGGGAACTGTAGCAGGAACCGCACTGGACTACGAAATCACAGCCATGCTGCTCGGCAATGGAAAGGTTCCAGCCGCTGGTGGCCATCCAGGCCTCCTCGTCGGACGATGGGAAAGACCCGAAGGCCGGACAGCAGACATAGTTGTCGGCATCCACGATGTCAATGCCCAAGACCGGCATTGACGCCCGAATGGCCCGCTCCACATCCGGCCGGATGGCAGGGGTGTTACAGCCCGGGAAGAAACATAGTTGCATCTTATTGTCCTCGTGTGTATGAACTTGCTCTTTTATCCCTTGAACATATAGTCGTTTTCGCTGACTATCTGGGTCTGCATGAGCATTTCCTGGAACATGGCCAGTTGCTCCGGGTTTTTGGTTATGATGGGCAAGGGGGGCAACCCCAGGGAATCGCGCAACTCCTGGTTGGCGCCGGCCGCCTGGGTATAGCCCCGCTTGTAGATCTCCACGATGGCCGACGGGATCAGGGTCTCGTCGTTTTTGCACTGCCATTGCCGGATGGAGAGGATCATCTCAAAGGGCATGACATTTTGGGGGCACATCTCCTCGCACCTGGAACAGGAGACACAGGCCCAGGGCGTGTCATCCATGAGGAGATCCTCCTCCAGTCCCAGGATCACCTTCCGAGCCAGATTCCTGACCAGCAGCGGCGGGTCCCCATGGGAGGCCGGACAGCCGGAGACACAGGTGCTGCAATTGAAACAGTAATGCAGGTTGCCGGTGTTATAGATATCTTTCCACAGATCCTTGGTCGATCCTTCTTGCAAGTCCATGATCCCCACCTCTTATCCGGCAGTTGATGAAAACAAGCTGTCAATGAGTTTGGCGTCAATGACAGCCATCAGTTGCTTGTCACTCCAGCCTCTGACCTCAGCCGCATTGTTCTGGCACTCCACCGCGCACATGCCGCAGGCCTGACAGGCTGCCGCATCGATCTCAATGCAATTATCCGCCTCATTAAAGGATCTCGCCTCAAACGGGCAGATGGGCACGCATCTCTGGCAGCGCACACACAAGGCGTCTTTCACCAGTGAGGTGACCGCAGCCGTGTGCACCTCCCGGCGGGACAGATAGGTGTAGGCCTTCTGGGCTGCCGCCTCGGCCTGCAAGAGCACGCTCCTTAAAGGCATGGGCGAATGGGCCGTGCCGGCCGCATAGATGCCCACCTTCTGGAATTCGATGGGACGCCATTTGGAATCCGCCTCGGCAAAAAACCAATCTCCGGTTACCGGGATATTGAAGGCTTCGGCCAGGTGCAGATTGGACTCTTCCGGATCCACGCCGGTGGCCAGAACCACCAGGTCTGCAGGTACCTGCAATTCTTCCTGGAGGACCGTATCCATGATTTTGACCACCGGCTTGCCGTCCTCGCCAATTTCCACCTGGGGCTTGTTATCCAGGCTGTAATTGATGAAAATCACCCCGGCGGCCCTGGCTTGGGAGTAATACTGCTCGTAGAAGCCATAGGTCATGATGTCCCGGTAGAGCATGAAGACCCGGGCTTCGGGATTCATTTCCTTGATCTTCAGGGCATTGCCGATGGCTCCCAGGCAGCAGATCCGGCTGCAGTAGGGGCGCCCGGTCTTCTCCCGCGACCCCACACACTGGATCATCACCACATTTTCCAGTTCTCCGGGGTCGATGTCGCCGCTGGCGAGCCCCTGGCGCAATTCCGCCTGGGTCAGGACCGCGTCCGAGGTCCCGTAGCCGTATTCGTCGGCGGCGCCTTCATGCCCGCCGGTGGCCATGATCACCGCCCCGTGATGCAAATAGGTGTCATTGCCGCTATCCTTGAAATGCAGCTTGGACTCGAAATCGCCCAGGTTGCCCACGGTTTTCTCAACCTCGCAATTCAGGTGGACATTGATGTTCTTGTGTTCGAAAACCTTGAGCTTCATATCATTGGCCATGGCCATGGGAGCCAGGCCATCCACCGTCCTCTCCACCCGGGTGCCGAGATAGCCGCCCAGATGGGCTTCCTTTTCCACCAGATGCACCGGCACCCCCCGTTCCGCCAGGGACAGGGCGGTGTGCATGCCGGCGAGGCCGCCGCCGATCACCAGGGCGTTCTGGTTGATGGGCAGAGTGCTCACCGAAAGATCCGGCTTAAATCTGAGCTTTTCGATATCCCCTTTGATTTCCCTGGCTGTCCGCAAGGTCCAGTCCTCGGTGGACGGCTCGGCCAGGCCTTTCCTGGCCATGCCGAACAGATCGAAAATCTCCACCATGGAGGAGTTGAAGCCGGCCTTCCTGGCTTCATTCTTGAGATGCCGCCGGTACATGAAAGGGTGGCAGGCCCCGATGACCAACCGGTTGCATTTGGACTTGCCCAAAACATCCTCGAGGACCGCCTCGCCATCGGCCATGCACATGGAATCGATGACCTGGACCGCGCCCACGCCCGGGTAGCGTTTCAATTCGGCGCCCAGGAGCTCGTAATCGAGCCCTTCCGCACCAGGCTTTTCCCCGCATTTGCACAGGGCCACCGAGACCAGGGGCATTTCCCGCCGATGGCTGGTGGGTTCGGGGATTTCCTCTTCCTGCACCTTGTCCAGGCCCAGGGAAGCGAGGAATTTGGTGGCCTCTCCCGCCGCGGCGATACCGCTGGACACGGCCTCGCTGATATCCGTGAGTCCCATGAGCGAGCCGCAGAGAAACAGGGCGGGCTTGCCCTCAACCCTCACCTTGCTGGCCTCTTCGGTGGCGATCAGGCCCCGCTCATCCAGGGGGGCGTTCACCAGGCCGGCCATTTTTATATGGGTCTCATAGGGCATCTGACCTGTGGACATTACCACCAGGTCATAATCCTGCACATGGAACTCGTTGGTCTCGGGATCGATATAACGTATGGCCAGACTACCGTCAGGCTTGGCCATCACCCCCTGCACCCGGCAGCGGATCAGGTTCACCCCATGTACGTCCACGGCCTCGTCCCGGTACTGTTGGAAGCCTTTGCCGAAGGTCCGCATATCCATGTAAAAAATGGTGGTGTCCACCTCCGGCCCGCCTTTTTCCTTGGCCAGGACGGCCTCTTTCAGGGCAAACATGCAGCATATGGAAGAACAGTAATCTCTTCCCTGCCGCCGGTTGCGCGAACCCATGCACTGGATCCAGGCAATGTTTTTGGCGGGCTGGCCGTCGGACGGCCGTCTGATGACGCCGTCCTGATAGGTGCCGGAACCGCTCAGCATCCGCTCAAAGGCGAGGGAGGTGACCACATCCGGCGACACGGCATAGGACTTGGCGTCCTCGTAATCCCGGGTGTTATAGAGCTTGACCCCGGAGGCCAGGATAAGGGCGTGGACCTCTCTCGTCTCAGCAAGGTCCTGGGCCTCCAGGTTGATGGCATTGGTGGGACAAACCTTGAGGCACTCACCGCAGCTGGTGCAAGCCTGTTTGTCGATGAGCAGCATCCTCGGGGTATTGTGGGGCACCGGCTGGTAGATGGCCTTGCGCGTGGTCAGCCCCTGGTTGAACTCATCTGGGACCTCCACCGGGCAAACGTCCAGGCATTCCCCCATCTCGTTGCAGATGGCCGGGTCGATATAGCGGGCCTTTTTCAGCAACTCGACCTTATAATTCCCCGCATCCCCTGTTACCGAGGTGATCTCCGTAAAGGGCAGGATCTCGATATTTTCGTGAAACAGGCTTTTGCGCATACAGTACTGCGAGGCATACTCGCGGCCCACCAGGGGCAGCATTCTGCACATGCCGCAATGATCCGTGGGGAATTGGTAATCAAGTTTGGCCAGGATGCCCCCCATCTGGGGGGAATCGTCGGTCAATATGACCTTGTAGCCCGATTCGGCCAACTCTATGGCCGCCTTGACCCCGGAAATGCCGGCGCCGGCTACCAGGACGGTTCCTATAGGCTTTTTCTCCGCCATAATCCCGCTCCTATTTGACCTGACCGGTCACTTCCATCAACTCATCTGATTTGAAGACAGCCATGGGCTGTTCTTCCTCAAGAGACCGTCCTGCCTGATAGTTGAACCGGGCCTGAGTCTTGTCGGCGCAAGTTCTGAACAACGGCATCAGATCAATGTCATTGGGGCAGGCGCTGGTGCACTGACCGCAGCCGACACACATGAGGCTCATGTGGGTCATGCGGACCAGGTGATAGAACAGGGTGTCGTTGGGCAGCTTCAGCGCCCCGCTTTGATCGGCCCACAGCATGTATTGGTCGCCAGTGTGCCGGAAGGTGTCGGTAACGAAGACGCATTCCTTGCAGTAGCACACCGGGCAGGCCACCCGGCAGTTGTAACAGTTGATACAGGCGGACAGTTTGTCGGCCAGCGCCTCAAAGTTGCTGGTCTCATCCCGGAATTCAGCAAATTTCTTATCCCTGGCCTCGGTGCGGGCCGCCATCAGTTTCTTCACCGCTTCGTCCCGCCCGGCCGGAGCCGCACCCGATTTCAGGCCCGATTTTTCCAGGGCTTGCTTGCCTTTGGAAGTAATGGCTTCGATGAAGACCGCGCCATTGCCCGCGCCCAGGGAGCACAACCTCATATCCACCTGGTCAGCCGTGGGGAATTCGCAGATCTGGCAGGCGCCGCAGATGTCGACATCCCCCATGGCGGTCTTGCCGGCCTGGGCGTTTTCCAGGAAGGACTCGGAGGTCCCGCCCTGCTCCTGGAATTTGGCAAAATCGGTATTCTCATAGCGGCCCAAGCAGTCCACGCTCATCAGCAGGACATCATCGAGGGCCACCTGCTTTAACTTGGCCAGTTCCACCACGGCGCGAATCTCGCAGGGGCGCAGGACCATGACCAGCCTGCGGCCGGAGGGCCGAGCGGTCAGCGAAGAGGCAATCTTGGCGCCGCTCACCGCCGCTATGGGGGCAAAAGGATCCACCCGGTCGGTATATTCAGGGGAGGTGATCAGAGAAAGCCGAACCCCCTTCTTGGGTTGCGCCATGGGCACCAGGACCCCATCAACCGCGCCCTTTTCCAGCATGCCCTTGAAAAAGGCGCCCAGTTTCGTATTCATCTCGTCTTTCTGAAAAGACAGTTGCGCATAGTTAGCCATGTCCGTCCTCTCCGTGTCCTCAGATTGCCATTTGAGCCAAGGCCCGCAGCGGGCTTGGTCCTAAGTGCCTCAATTTTTTGGTCATCTCGTCCGCGACTTCTTTCAGCATGGTGCCCTCACTGGCGGCGATCCACCTGAGCCAGAAACGCTGTTCATCGATGCCGTACTGTTTCAGGATCTCGGTGAGGTTGGCCACCCGGCGCCGGGCCTTCAGGTTGCCGTTGATATAATGACAGTCCCCCGGCCAGCAGCCGCCGATGAGGACGCCGTCCGCGCCGTTCAGAAAGGCCTTGATGACGTATTTCGGGTCCACCATGCCGGTGCACATAACCCGGATGATCTTGAGGTTGGGCGGGTACGCCAGGCGCGAAGTGCCGGCCAGGTCGGCGGCAGTGAAGGTGCACCAGTTACAGAAAAAGGCTACGATTTGGGGTTCTAACTCGCTCATCGCCTAGGCTCCTTGTTGAAATAAAAGTCCGTCGATTTCGGCAAAAATCTGCTTATCGGTGAAGTGTCTCACCTTGGCGGCGCCGCTGGGACAAGCACCGGAGCAGCTTCCACATCCTTTACAGATGGCGCTGTTGACCTCACTGATGCCCCCATACTCATTGAACTCGATGGCCGTATAGGGGCAGAGGCCGATACAGAGTTGGCAACCGACGCAGATGTCCGGATCAATGCCGGAGATCATGGGCGGGATCTCCACCTGACCCGCGGAGGACAGCGCCAGGCATTCCGCCGCGGCCCCCTTGGCCTGGGCCACCGTGTCCGGGATGTCCTTCGGTCCCTGGCAGGTCCCGGCCAGAAAAACACCGCTGGTGGGGGTGGATACAGGCGCCAGTTTCGGATGCTGCTCCTGGAAGAAGCCGTCCTGACCGATGCCGATACCGAATTTGCGCATGACGTCGGTGGCGTCGGGTCTCGGTTCCATGGCGGTGCAGAGGATGACCATCTCCACCGGGACTTCGATCAGGCGGCCGGAGAGGGTATCCTCCCCCTTCACGGTGAGGATGCCGTTGGCATCTTCGGTGATGGAACCGGCCTTGCCGCGAATCATCTTGACGCCTTCGGCCTGGACCTTTTTGTAGAATTCCTCGTAGCCCTTGCCGAAGCAGCGCATGTCGATGTAGAAGTTGTAGATTTCGGTGTCGTGCCCGCATTTGTCTTTCAGCAGATGGGCATACTTCAGGGCATACATGCAGCAGGTGCGGGAGCAGTATTCGTGGTAGTTCTTGTCCCGGCTGCCGATGCAGTGGAGAATGGCCACGCTCTTGGGCGGGTCCGTGAACTTCAGGGGATCTTTCAGATCACGCTTCAGGAGCTTGCCCGCGGTGGGCCCGGTGGCGTTGCTGAGCCGCTCGAACTCCAGGTTGGTAAAGACGTTCCGGTACTTGCCGTAGCCGTACTGGGTCATCTTGGACGGATTCATGGGGTCAAAGCCCGTGGCGATGATGATGGAGCCGACGTCGATGGTTTCTCTCTTGTCAACCATCTCATGGTCAATGGCCTTGGCCTGGCAGGCATCCACACAGAGCCTGCATTCGCAGCAGCCGCCGCAATCCACGCAGCGGGCCGCCTCCGCCTTGGCCTGCTCCTCACCGAACCCCAGTTCCACTTCCTTGTAATTGTGAATCCGGTCAGCTACCGGCAGGAGGGGCATCTTGGCCCGGGGTGCAGACTTGACCTCTTTCGGGATGGCCTTCCAGTTGCTGCCGGCGGGCTTGGGCGGTCTGTTTTCCGCCAGATCCTCGCCCAGCAGGTATTTTTCTATGGAGATGGCCGCCTGCTGGCCTGCGGCGATGGCGTCCACCGCGATGGAGGGCCCGGTGAACAGGTCGCCGCCGGCAAAGATGCCTGGGTAGGTGGTCTGGAAGGTCACCGGATTGGCCACCACCGTCCCCCACCTGGATAGCTCGATCCCTTCCGTGCCTTCCAGGAAACTGCTGTTGACGTGCTGGCCGATGGCCGGGATAATCATGTCGCAGTCCACGTCGAATTCCGAACCAGCCACCGGCACCGGTCTCCTTCTGCCGGAGACGTCCGGTTCGCCCAGTTCCATCTTGATGCAGCGGAGCCCCGTAACCTTGCCGTTTTCGGTGAGGACGGCCAGTGGAGCCACCAGCAGTTCGATCTTGATGCCTTCTTCCTCCGCGGCCTTGACTTCATGCTTGGAGGCCGGCATCTCGTCCCGGCTCCGCCGGTACAGCATGGTCACCTCGGAGGCGCCTTGCCGCAAAGCCTCCCGGGCCGAGTCGATGGCCGTGTCGCCGCCGCCCACCACCGCTACCTTTTTCCCGGTCTTCACCGGTTCCCTGCGGTTGAGCATGCCGAGATAATCGACCCCGTGCACGACGCCTTCCGCATCCTCGTTTTCGATCTTCATCTTCATGCTGCTCTGGGCGCCGGTGGCCAGGTAAACGGCCTTAAAGCCCTCATTGAAGAGACCGGCGATGGGGCGGTCCTTGCCGATGGAGACGTTCAGCTGGATATCCACACCCAGCTTCTTGATGTAGTTGACCTCCCGTTCGAGAACCTCGGGTGGCAGGCGGTAGTCCGGAATGCCGGCCCGGAGCATGCCGCCGACAAAGGGGGCCCCTTCGAAGATGGTGGGATGATAGCCTTTTTTGGCCAGGAAATAGGCAGCGGTCAGGCCGGCCGGACCCGCGCCGATGATGGCCACCTTCTCGGTTTCCGGCTGCTTGTCGATTTCCGGCACCGGCAGGGTGTCCCAATCCACCTGATCCGCGGCAAACCGCTTCAACTGGCAGATGGCCAGGGGAGATTCCACCTCTTTCCGGCGACATTGCCCCTCACAGGGAGCGGGACAGATGCGCCCCAGGGAGCCGGGCAGGGGCATGGTCTCCATGATCACCTTGAGTGATTCCTCGTACCGGCCTTCCCTGATGAGGGCGACAAATCCCTGGATATTGATACCCGCGGGGCAGTTCTGCACGCAGGGGCCCCGGTCGTATTTTTCGATGGCGTAGCGCACCGGCACCGCCTGGGGGAAAGAGATATAGATGGCCTTGCGCATCTTGGTGCCCGCGTCCCATTCGTTGGGCGACTCCACGGGACAGACCTTGGCGCAGTCGCCGCAGCCGGTGCAGTTGGTCTTCACAAAGCGGGAGCGCTGATTGACGTTGACCTTGAAGTTGCCCACAAAGCCGCTGACGCTCTCCACCTCGGAGTTGGTCATCAGATTGATGTTCTTGTCCTGGCCCACGGCCACCATTTTCGGGGTGCCGATACAGGCGGCGCAGTCCAGGGTGGGGAAGGTCTTGTCGTACTGGAGCATGTGCCCCCCCACGGTGGGCTGCCGCTCCACCAGGAAGACCTTGTTGCCGGAGCTGGCGATGTCCAGGGCCGCCTGCATGCCGGCGATGCCCCCACCCACCACCAGGGTGTTGGGGTTGACCGAGAAGGTGCTCGGGTAAAGCGCGCTCTGGTTCTTGACCCGCCGCAGACCGGCCCGGATCAGGACAATGGCCTTGGCCGTGGCCTCTTCCTCGCTTTCCGTCACCCAGGAGCCGTGCTCCCGGACACAGACCATGTGGAAGGCCCGGTAGGGATTCAACCCGGCCCTCTGGCAAGCGGCCCGGAAGGTCTTTTCGTGCATGCGGGGCGAGCAGGCGGCCACCACCACATGCGACAGGTTTTGATTTTTGATTTCTTTTTCAATGAGATCCTGCCCCGGGTCCGAGCACATAAACAGATAGTCGTTGGCCACGATGACATCCGGGAAGGAGGCCGCATACTCCGCCACATCTTTCACTCTCACCTTGGAGGCGATGTTGATCCCGCAGTGGCAGATAAAAAAACCGATTCGCTCAGACATGAAGCCCCTCCTGAGAAAGCCCCATTACAGCCCCGATATTTTTTTTGCCGGTTTTGGCAATGGTATCCGTCAGATCAACCGATTGCAGCAGCAGCTCGGCGACGTCCTGAACCTTGATCAGGTTGCTGACGCCCTGTTTGGCGATGGCCTCATTGAGAATGCGTATGCAATACGGGCAGGCGGTGGCGATGACCTCAGCCCCGGTGGCCAGGGCCTCTTTGAGCCGCGTTTCCCCAAGACTCTCCTGGCCGACCCCGTCTTTCCAGGGGCCGCCGCCGCCACCGCCGCAGCAGAAGCTCCGCTCCCGGTTATTCTGCATTTCAATCAGGGTGACGCCCGGTATGGCTTCCAGGATGCGCCGGGGTTTGTCATAGAGGCCGGAATGCCTGCCGAGATAGCAGGGATCATGGTAAGTAACTTTGAGGCCGAGGCTGTTGACGGGCTTGAGGTCGCCCGCCCGGATGAGTTCATCCAGGAGCTCCACGGCGTGAACCGTGGTTATGTCCTTCAGCCCTTCATACCTTTTCTTGAAGGAATCAAGACAATGGGGCGAGATGGTCAGGATTTTATTGGCCCCGGCCTCAAGAAACATCTCGGTATTCTTCTTGGCCAGATCTGCGGCCACGTTTTTGGCGCCGATCTTATCGGCCAGGTCGCCGCAGCAATTTTCCTTGGCGCCCAGCGTGCCAAAAGAGACGCCGGCATGATTGAGCAGGGTCAAAAGGGCCAGGCCGGCCTTTTGGCTGCCTTTGGCGGCGTTGGTGTCATAGGCCGTGGTGCAGCAGGTGAACAGGCAGTATTCATGCTCCTGGTTATACGCGGGCAGCTCGTTGCCCTTGGCCCAATCCAGGCGCTTTTCCCTTTGGCCCTGCCAGGGATTGCCTTCTTTTTGCAGACTTTGCACCACATGATTAAAAGATTTCGGCATCAAGCCGGCCTCCGCCACATGGCTGCGCACGGATTTAACCATGTCAACCAGGCCGATGCCCCGGGGGCAGCTTTCCACGCAACTATTGCAGGTAGTGCAGGTCCAGGAGGCCTCATCCACGGAGACGTTGTTGGGCCGGTCCAAAGCCACATCCCGGAGGACTTTCCGGGGACTGTAGCTGGAAATTTCGCTGTAGGGGCAGACCCCGGTGCAGGCGCCGCACTGCATGCAGCTCTGGAAATTCTCCCCGATGTCATGTTTGACCATGGCCAGATCAACCTGGGATTCCCGCAGCGCCTTTTGCTTCAGCGTGGTCAGGAAAATGGCCAGGGGCCGGTACATCAGATGGGAGAGCTTGCCGAAGGGAATCATCAGGACCAGCATGCTGGCGGCGATGCCCACATGGATGACGTAAACGGTGTAGGTCATGATGGGCAGGCCAAGGAGCCGCAGGAAATGGACCATGATGCCGGTGGCTGCCACCGTGATAATCAGCACCAGAAAAAACACATCGGTAAAATCCGAATACCGGTGAAGATTCTCTTCCTTTTTGAACCAGCGGCTGTAGAGCATGGTGGTGGCGGCAAACATCAGGGCGATGGTGGCGTAATAGCCCAACAGGCGGGTCCAATGCCAAAAGGGATGGACAATATCGGTCTGAAATTCCGACAGGTAGGCCATGACCAGAATTTCCATGGACACCCACCCGGAAAACAGTAAGATATGCCGCCACCAGGCGCTGCCCGGGCCGGTGCCGCATTTGCGCCAGCGTTTCTGGGTGAAATAGTTAAGGAAGAACACCGGCGCCTGGGTCAGGAAAAGATAGGGCGGTATCTTGGTGCCCTGCATGATCTTGCGATACATGTGAAAGGCATTGGAGAACAGCATCAGGAAGATCAAACCCACCATGATCTGGTCGCCCAGGTGAATCGTGTGCACCGGCGCAAAGGTGGTGAGTTCCACCCGGTCGGTGACCACCGGCCCCCGAAAGATCAGGAGCAGGGCGACCACCAAGAAGAATACGCCGAGAAAAGCCCCAACCTCCCATTTCGGCGAGGCATAAAATCTCTTGGCGAGCCCGGTCCAGTCATACTGGGTCATGAGCCAGCGCCGGGTGGCCATCATGGTCTCGGCGGGTTCCGCGCCCCGGGGGCAGTCGGTGTTGCAGGTGCCGCAATAATAGCAGAGCCAGGGTTCTGGAGATTCCAACAGCTTATCCCGCAGGCCGAGTTGGAGGTAACGATAAATCTTCCGAGGAAACGTGTTGTCCCCGGTGGACAAGGGACAGGCGGAGGCGCAGTTGCCGCATTGGAAGCAGGCCTCCATGTCCCTGGCCCCGAGCTTCTTGACCTCGCTGTACAAATCAGGGCTGATACTGTTTTTGTTCACGATCTTCCCCTTAATAGACCAACGTGGTTATTGCTATGCCAAGGAAGCAAGACACATGCCACTTGCTTAACTAATTAATTTATTTAGCTATTATAAATTTCCTTAAGATTTTTGGGGTTCTTATCTGTCTTATAATCCAACAGCCATTACGACCGCATTGAGTATCTATTTGATTTTACTAAGAATTTTATTTTGGAAAATCCGACAGCAACTTTTTCAGGTTGTGGCATAGATGGACAAAGGGAGGATGATTTGCCGGGGGCAAGGAAACCGGCGCTCATGTCAATACCCAGGATAGGCCGGCCAAGATGGCGGCGGCCAGGCGGGGAGGGTCAAGGGGACGGGTTAATACAGTTTGCAGTCACACGCTGGCCCAGGCTTTCCAGCCTGTGCCCGGGCACGGCAAGCCGCACCCCCTAGAATTATACCAAGGTTTGTAGGGGCGGGTTTAAAACCCGCCCCTACGTGTGATATCAATAGGTTATCTGAGTGATTTGCTTGATTTCAAGGCGAACTTGGTATTACTTGTCGGTTGGCGGCACCATGGTATCAAAACCTGGCGAACCCGGAGATCCGACCCGACACGGGTGTCCGGTAGGGTTTGGCACATGGAGTTCCAGGTGCCCAAGACCCCCTGAGGCAACTAAGGGGATTAACTGGTCGGGACGGGCGGATTTGAACCGCCGACCTCCTGCTCCCAAGACGGATAAAGGGGGTTTGGGAAACAGGTTGAACTAATTCACTAAATTGATTTTATTATGAAATTGGGTGTTGACATAATTAAGACTTTGGGGGCACTTTGGGGTCTGAAAATAATTAATGGACACTTTTTGGACAACCAAAATGCCCCCCTTGATATCTGTATCAAAATGTTCTTTTTTTCTATGAATAAAGCAAACTGCCGGGGTGTATGCTGGAAATGGGGCCGGATATCTTGAACCAGGACGTCTCACGGTTTCCACCCATAGCGGCCTTGGTTTATGCTATGTCTTATTTCTTCCTCTACAAACCGATGCCGTTCCCGGGAGAATCCTGTCATACGGGCCAAATGGCTGGATGGCTGCCCGATTTTTCGAGAAGCTAAATTATGAATGATCGTGGTTGGGGCAAGTCGCAATATATCTAAATAATATCGAAACCTCTCAGCGGAGATTACAAATGCCAGATAGAGGGCAGTGAGCACCACATCCGCCCCTGTTCAAATAGTCGACTATTTGATCAAAGTAAAGATCAGAGTTTATCATCCTGCCCTGCGTCCGACTTTCTTTTTTCCCTTGCCGAATTGTATATGTCAATTCCCAATATTTGACCTACAAACACGCCACCATTGTTACCAGGGCCCACAACCGAGTCGCATTAAGTTGCTCGTTTTTTTCTTGGTCTTGGATGGTTAAGTCTGCTATTGTGCCAAATACCGCGTCCAATCATCCAACAACTTTCCTCATCTAAAGCGCCAAGGGCTACGGATAGCCCTGGCGTTCCTAAGGAAGGGGGTCAGGATATGCTGAAGAAATGGTTTATCGTTTTCTGCGCTCTGTGGTTTGCTTTAACTTGGGACACCGGTACGTCTGTGGCGCAAAGGACCTCACCAGACGGCCTGCAACTAAGTAATTTTAAAGTTACCCCTATGCAGGCGCAGGTTGGGGACCAAGTGCAAGTATCTTTTGTCCTAACAAACACGACGGCCCACCCCATCACCATCAGTCCCGAATCTGGCGTCTTTGTGGGTGCGAGGTGGAATTCCACAACCGATGCGAACAACCGAGATTTTAGTCATAGAAACAGAGGAAGATTCTTGAAACCTGGGGACAAGGTCAAGATGGAGGCAACCAGAAAGCTCGATGCGGCGGGCACCTGGAGGTTCTGGCCCGCCTACAAGGTCAACGGTCACTGGGGGCCTTTCAGGTGGAATGAAATCGTTGTCGAAGTGGCAGAAGCGACTACGGGAACCCCACGGCGGGATGATGGCGTCTGCCCGGTGCACGGCGTAAGGATGGAACCCATAAATCTGCGGGTTATTTACGGAATGCCATCCCAGAAAGAATTCCTAGAGATGCGCGCTGGTAAGTCGCTTTTTCCCTATGGCCGTGACTATGTTCTGGGCGGTTGTGTGGTGAAGCCGGAGAAGTTCCGGAAAGGCTTCCTCTGCCCAGAGTGTGTGAAGGCGCGCAATGCCTGGATCGCGTCACAAAAACACGGGGATAAAATTTCGCGAGCCAGCCAAGCTAGCCTCGAGGAATTCTTTGCAATCGTCAACAGCCGGGATGTCGATGGGGCCATGAAGTCAATGGCACCAGGCATGCTTAAGACGCCGGAGCAACGTGAGGCCTGGCGGAGACAGCTTGCTGCCTTTCGCTCAATCCATGTAATTGATGTAGAACCGGCGAACGTGAACGACTGGAGCAGCACCCGCCATATCTTCAGAGTCACGCTGGAAGCATACGTCAAAGAAGAGCCCGGCGCCCCAATCCCATTTTTTGGCTGGCACGATAACCCAAACGTCCGCTGGATCACGATGGAGCTGAACAACAATCACCGCTGGGTTGTCGCTGGAATCGCAACTGGCCCGTAGCTCCCTCGCTTTCCATTTCTTCAATTCCTGCTTTCAGGTTTGCCCGGTTTATTAGTCAGAGCATTAAACTGATCAACTTTTCAGGCTGCGCAGTGGATATGTTCTCCCATGAAAACGTGGGCAACAATGTCCGGTTGGCATTTGCGGCTCACCCGGGCGTTGGGGCCCCAGGGCATTATTTTTGACATCTTGGATGAGCAATTCATCCCGGTTCAGCTCGGGACCATAACTGGGAAGGAATACGGGGCGAATCCGCTCCTCATTCTGACCTGCCATCAGTAATTGTACCAAGTTTTAAGTTAGGATGGGGTTCAAGTCAAGCCAGAGATTCTGGCGGAGCCTAGCGTAGCCAGGATCTCTGGGAATCGGCCGTATGGCCTTAGGTGGCAGTGGCCGATAATTCAAAGCACTATGAGGCCTGATCGTGTTGTATGCTTTCCGCCAACGCTCGATCAGAATCTTGGCCTCTTTCAAGGTGTAGAAAATCTCCCCCTTGAGCAACTCATCCCGCAGCTTCCCATTGAAGCTCTCGTTGTAACCATTCTCCCAAGGACTGCCAGGTTCAATGTAGAGCGTGTTGACTCCTACTCGGCTTAACCACTCCCGAACCACCTTGGCCGTAAACTCCGACCCGTTGTCCGACCGGATATAGTCTGGTGGGCGCCTTGACACAAACAGCTCCGTCAACCGATACAACACCGCATCTGCATCAAAACGCCGGGATACCTCGATGGCCAGGCATTCCCGCGTGTACTCATCAATGATGGAGAGCATACGGAAAGCCTTGCCATCGTGTGTCCGCGCCATGACGAAGTCATAGGACCAAATATGGTCCGCCCAGCACGGCCGGAGACGAACACAAGATCCATCGGTTAACCACAATCTGCTCCGCTTTGGCTGCTTCTGGGGCACCTTCAGTCCTTCCTGTCGCCAGATCCGTTCCACCCGCTTGTGGTTTACTCTCCAGCCCTCTCGATGGAGCAAGGCAGTGATGCGGCGATAGCCATACCGGCCGAAATGCGTGGCATAGCCAATGATGGCAGCAGTCAGCCCCACCTCGTCATCAGGCTCGGTGGCTTGGTAACGCTGGGTCGCACGGGGTTGCCCAATCACCCCGCAGACCCGGCGTTCCGACACCGGCAGAGCCTTCCGGATATGCTCTAGGCTTTGCCGGCGACGGGTCGGGCTTAGAAGTTTCCCCCTACCGCCTCCTGGAGGATCAGTTTGTCCAAGGTCAGATCCGCCACCGCCCGTCTCAGCCGGGTATTCTCTTGCTCTAAAGCCTTGAGCCGCTTGGCCTGTTCTATCTTTAAACCCCCTTACTCCCGGCGCCACCGATAGAAGGTCTGTTCGGCAATACCCAAAGTACGGCAAACCTGGGCCGCCGTCTGCCCTTGGGCCAGGGCCACCTCTGCTTCCCGCAGCTTTCCAATGATCTGCTCCGGCGAATAACGCTTCCTACTCATCTCCCTGCCTCCCTTCGATCCATTACTCTAAACAATACTTATGGATCAGTTTTCGGGGGGCAGGTCACTTGGTCTTACGGACACTCTAACGCGCTTGCAGGAACTTTCCCTGCCGGAGCGAGGTTATTTTAAATAGCTAACCAGGGCTTAGCAAAATAGGAAGATACTATTTCTCTGTCTTTTTTTTGGATTTCTGTTCAATTTTATGGATTAATAACTTATTTTTGTCCAAATATTGAAACATATTCAACTTATAATTTATATTAACCATAATAATATCAGATATATATGATTTGGCACAAAAATTGATTAAATATCATATAGCTATGGTTTAGATGACCAACGAGTTTGGTCGGCCGTTTAAGTTCAAACCCCTAAATACATTATGATGGCCGAGGCTGTCACATGATCTCGGGTAAATGGGGAATCGATATGCTAAGGAACGATTTTATCAAGGAAGAGGACGGCGTGATAACCACTGAATATGTCGTTTTTGTGGCATGTATCGCCATACTTCTGATTGCCGGGGTTTCCGGGCTTTACAATGCTCTGGGCGGATACTTCAACAGGTGGGCCGGGTTTTTCGCCGGGAGTTGAACTCCTTGCAGATGAGCGGTTTCACTCCCCTCAGAATGACAAATTGGGGGCCCGGGGGTTTGGCGCCTAAATTCCAGAAGGAGATGATAACCCCAAGGAAAAGTAGATTGAGGATAGAAATAATGTTCAAAAAACTAAACATAACAAAGCAGGAGGATTGGCAAATGGAAAGGATCAAACGGTTTCTCTTGGATGATGCGGCCACGGCGGAGGCGACCTCCACCGTGGTCATGATTGCCTGTGCGGCCGTCTTGCTGGTCGGCTTGGTGGCTGTCTGGTACAACACGGGCTTAGGCGGTTTCTTTAACACTGCCTCCACGAGGGTGTCTGGGTGGGGAACTAACATCCCCGCATCGGTACCCACAGGCAGTTAAAAGAACCAGGCCTCGGGGGGAGGCCAAACCGGGCTTCCCCCGTTAGCCGGTGCACTGTTTTAAATGGCAGTGGGTCAGAGAAGGTTCTTTGCCTGCGAGAGCCAGCCATGAACAACGGTTTTCTGAAGATCTTCAAAAAAACCCGCTTTGGGGCCGGGCAAGAAGGGAGCATCTCGGTGGAGTTTGTCATCCTGTTTCCCCTTCTGGCTCTCATCGTGGTGGCCATGATGGAATTCGGCTACCTGTGGTTTGTGCGCCACACCCTCACCAACGCCAGCCGGGAGGGGGCCAGGGCTGCGGTGGTCTTCTACACCGGCGGCGAGCGGGCCACCTGGGCCCAAAATACGGCCAGGAGCACGGTGGACACATACCTGCAGCATATTCACTTCCCCGGCACCTGGACAGTGATAATCAACCCGGGGGCCAGCACGGGAGACCTGACCACACGTGACGGTCACCACCCCGAATGGTCTCATGCTGCTGGATAAATTTCTCCCCTCCTATAGAGGGATCACCGTCACAGGCGTAACCACCATGAAAATGGAGTGAGGCAGAGTTATGAAAATATCTCCGGGATTAAAGTATTTCATTCTGGCCGGTCTGGTAGGGCTGGCGGCCGTTTTACTGATCCAGAAATACCTCAACAGCAAATTGGCCGCGGCGCCTCCGCCCCTAACCGCCCAGGTGGTGGTGGCGGAAATGGACATCGCTCCGGGTACAGCCCTGGAGAGCCGCATGATGAAAGTCTCCAACTGGCCCAGTGAAATTATCCCGCCCAAGGCCGTAAGCAGCCCGCAACAGATGCAGGGACGGGTGATCTTGACGCCCATCAGCAAAGGTGAGCCCATCCTCGAGCACAGGCTGGCTCCGGAAGGCACGGCAGCCGGTCTCACCGGCCTTCTCGACCCCAATATGCTGGCCGTAACGGTGAAAACCGACGAAGTCTCCGGGGTGGCCGGCTTTATCAACCCTGGTGACCGCATTGACGTTTTGGCGGAGATGCCCAAGGGGGGCGGCAAAGACGGCAGTGACCATTTCTCCAAAATAATCCTCCAGAACCTGAAAGTTCTGAGCAAAGGGCAGATTTGGGACCAGACGGGCGATAAACAGCCCAAGGTGGTGCCCACCGTGACCCTGGAGGTGACCCCGGTGCAGGCCGAGATGTTGAATCTCGCCACCGGTGAGGGGAGAATCCGTTTGGCGCTGCGCAACCAGACGAATCGAAACTTCTTTGCCACCAAGGGAGTGGATATTCCGCAATTGCTCAACAAGCCACCGGAGCAAGTCGATGCTCTGTCAGAGAAAAAGCCGACATCAGGCCCGAGCGCTATGTTGATCAAACGCATGACGGTTTCCACCCAAAACTTTTAAGGGAGCGGCCCTGGTCTCTCATTATCATAACGGAGAGAACCCAAGGAAATCTGGTGGTGATGACCTCGCTTACTTGGGAATCTCTCCAGGGCAAGGACAGGTAACCATAGTGTCGCCAGAGATGAAGCCCAAAACCATATCTGTTTCAATTCTTGGAGGCCCCCAGTCCGGAGATCCGGTGCTCCAGGATATGTTACAGGGCATTCCTGATCTGCGGCTGTTAAAGAGCGTTCAGGATCCTGAGGCTTTCTTGACCACCTATGAGGACAGCCCCCCTGACCTGGTGCTGGTGGAACTGAACGGCAAGTCTGCCATCCCCCACTGGCTTGGAAGAGTGACCGAACGGCTCTCCAAATCCAAGGTGTTCGTTTGCTCTCAGAGTCGGGACCCGGACTTCCTGATTAAGATCATGAAGCTGCATATCGGGGGTTTTATCCCTCTGCCGCTGCAACAGGAAGAGCTGTTTGCCGCCATTGAACAGATTAAGGCTGAGCGAGCCCAACAAGCCGACCCCAGTCAGAGCCAGGTCCTGGCGGTTACCGGCACCAAGGGGGGAGTAGGGGTCACCTCCATAGCCGTTAATCTGGCGGTGGCTATGGCTGAAAGTCTTCAAGAAGGTGTGCTCCTGGTTGATTTGGCCCGGCCCTTCCCCCATGTGGGCCAGTTCTTGGACCTGAAGACCGCCCACACCATAAGAGAGCTGGCCGAGAGTTCGGAGGCCCTGGATCCTTTGTTCATCCAGAAAGTGATTCAGAAACACACCTCGGGCCTGGACGTGGTTCTCGGGCCGCCATCTATCACGTCAGACCCCAAATCGCTGGAATCTGCGGCGTTCCCGGAGCCCCAGTCCCTGAAGAAAGTCTTCCAGGCCTTCAGGTCAATTTATCCTTGGGTCCTGGTTGATTTGGGATCGTGGTTGGACCCCTTCTATTTCCAGGTGCTGCGGACTGCCGACCAGATTTTGCTGGTGACCGAACTTACCGTGCCGGATTTGCGGAACCTCAAGACCATCAACACCCTTTGGTATGAGTGGGACCTTTATGACCGGGACTGGAAGGTTGTGGTCAACCGCTATGTGAAAGATTACAGTTTAGGGCTCAAGGACGTGGAAGAAATCTGTCATCACCCGGTTTTCTTTACCATCCCTGACGACCCGGCGGTCATGCGGGAAGCCGTCAATCAGGGAATGGCGGTGGGAGACCTGGCACCCCGCTCCAGGCCGTGGCAAAAATTCAAATCCATGGCTTCTGAGTTGGTGGGTGAGTCTAAGCGACAAACGGCAAAACAGATGGACGCCCGGCAAGGTATGTTTTGGAGACTATTTCAGAAAAAAGGATAAAACCGCCCATGGCCTGGTTACCCGCTGATAAGACGGAGCACCGCGACTCCAGAATTTATGACACCCAAATAATCTCTGGAGGCCGGCCCCCTTTCCGAAAAGATCGGGAAGACCACTTCCACGACATTAAAAACCGTCTGCACCGCACCCTGGTGGAGCGCCTGGATACCGGTCAGCTGGACGCCATGGAAGAAAGCCAGGTGGCCACTGAGATCCGCCGGGCCGTGGCCCAACTTCTAGCTCGAAGACCCCTTTCCCTTAAATTCTGAAGAGCGGGCTCGCTTAGCAGAGGAACTGGAATTCGAAATCCTGGGATTAGGTCCCTTGGAGCCCTTGGTGCGGGACGACACCATTGCCGACATTTTGGTGAACCGGTTCGATGAGGTGTACATCGAGCGTAATGGCCGCATGATGCTCACCGATGTGCACTTTCGGAACAACGCTCACCTCATGAAAATTATCCATAAAATTGTCAGTAACGTAGGGCGCCGCATCGATGAGTCCTCCCCCATGGTAGACGCCCGGCTGCCGGATGGCTCCCGGGTCAATGCGGTCATTCCTCCTCTGGCCTTGGACGGGCCCATGCTGTCCATCCGCCGCTTCATGGTGATGCGTCCCAACATGGATGAGATCTTGGCCCGGGGAACTCTCACCCCTGAGATGGCCGAAGTTCTCAAGGCCATAGTCAAGGCCAAACTTAATATTCTGATTTCAGGCGGCACCGGGTCAGGCAAGACCACCTTGCTCAATATCCTGTCAACGCATCTCGACCCGGAGGAACGCATCATCACTATTGAGGATGCCGCCGAACTGCAGCTGCAGAAACGGAATGTCTGCCGCCTGGAGACCCGGCCACCCAACATCGAGGGTAAAGGGGAAATCACCCAAAGAGAACTGGTCCGCAACGCCCTGCGGATGCGCCCGGACCGCATTATCGTGGGTGAGGTGCGGGGGGTCGAAGTGATGGACATGTTTCAAGCTATGAACACGGGCCACGAAGGCTCCATGACCACGGTACACGCCAACAGTCCCCGGGATGCCTTGCTGCGGCTGGAGACTATGGTCAACCTGGCCGGCTATCAGATCCCCCAAAAGGCCTTGCGCCATTTAATCACCTCTTCCCTGGACGTTATTATTCATCTGGCCCGCCATTCTGACGGCGTCCGCCGGCTCGTGTCTTTTTCAGAAATCACCGGCATGGAGGGTGAGGTTATCAGCCTGCAGGACATCTTTCTCTTCGACCGCCATGGGGTCAAGGAGGATGGCCAGATTTTGGGGGAATTTGCGGCTACCGGCATCAGGCCGCAATTCGTCAACCGATGTCAGAAGTATGGCATTCAATTACCCGGCGAATACTTTGTCCCACCCCAACAGGAACGGGTGAGACGCTCAAACAGAGGTTCTCAAGCAGGAAGGTAAGCCGTCATGACTTTTACTTGGGGAGAGCTTTGGCACGCGACCATCCTGGCGTCAAGTCTGGGGGCAGTATTACTGTTGGCCACGGCGATTTACCATTTTATTATCGTGCCGCTGGCCAGACGCAAAAAAGTAGTCCGGCGTTTAACTGAAGAAGCCAAGCATCTCCAGCGCATCCAAATTTTGAAGGACCGTTCAGGGGATAAGAAAAATTGGCAAAGAACTTTATTGAGCAGGTTGTTGAGTGCCAAACGGCTGGACAGACTGCAGGCCCTGATGCTGCAGGGTGACTTGTATCTGGATTCTGAAACTTTTCTGTTTGTCATTCTTCTGAGCAGTGCAGCAGGATTCCTTCTGGGGTATTGGTTCTTAAAAAATGTCCTTATCGGCTTGCTCATCTTCGTGGCGCTGGGCATCTTGCCCTTTATCTACCTTAAAGGGAACCAGCTGAGAAAGACTGCTAAATTTGAGAAACAAATGCCGGACGCCATGGAACTGTTAGCTCGTTCTTTGCGGGCCGGCCACACGCTACCCTCCGCCATCGAGCTGCTCGGAGAAGAAATGGATGCCCCTTTGGGCGCCGAAATGAAGATTGCTTATGAAGAGCAGAAATACGGGATTAGTGTCGCAGATTCATTGCTGCACATGCTGCAGCGGGTGGAGAGCATGGACTTCAAATATTTTGTGGCAGCCGTGCTCATCCAGCAGGAAACCGGCGGCAACCTGGCCGAACTCATGGAGAACATCGCCCACGTCATCCGCAGCCGCCTCAATTTTAAAGCAAAAGTCCGTGGGCTGACCGCTTCGGGACGCCTCTCGGCCGGTATTATGATTGTTACTCCAGTAGTAACCTTCTTTTTACTAATGTTGGTGGCTCCATATTATGAAAAAATTTTATTTGATTCTTCCCTCGGCCGAAAGATGTTGCTGGGCGGTATTATTTCAACCTTCATCGGAGCTATCCTGTTAAGAAGAATAATCCGGTCTGTCCAGACCTGATGCTATGTTTGGAGCATTACCATGATCTGGATCATTAGAGCCACAATTTTCATCACTTTCTTCCTGCTGACCCTGGGTTTTGTCACGGTATGGCTGCGCCGCTACCGGGTTAAGGTGCGGATGACCGATGCGGGACTGCAGTCGGAATCCGTCCTGATGCGGCCCAAAGAGAAGGCCTCGCTCTTCCCGGAATGGCTGTTAAACTGGTTTGCTTTCTCCGGACAATGGGCCCTGCCTAATATGGATAAAATTTCCGAAATCCGCAGGGACCTGCTCAGCGCCGGCTATCATCATCCCCAAGCGCCGGCTATTTATTTGGGTCTAAGAGTTACGATGGCTTTTGTTTTTTCCCTCCCTTTACTGCTCTTTTTTGTCATGCACGGGAATCTCAGCTTGCTCACTATAGGAGTGGCCTTTCTCGCGGCGCTTTTTGGTTTCTTTCTGGTAAGCAAGCTTTTAGCGGTAAAAATCAGGCTCCGGCAGGAAAACCTGGATCGGTCATTGCCTGACATCATTGACCTGTTCGTGGTCTGCATGGAGGCCGGGTTGTCCTTAAACGCTGCTTTACAGCGGGTTTCAGAAGAAATCCAGGAAGTTTACCGGGATTTTTCTTTTGAACTCCAGATTGTTTCCAAGGAACTGCGCGCCGGCATTCCCTGGGGTGAGGCTTTTGACAATCTGGGAAAACGCACCAACGTGCAAAGCATTCGTTCCATGGTGGGACTCATGATTCAGTCCAATAAGCTGGGGGCCAGCATCGGTGATGCCTTGCGCCACCACGCCGATTTTATTCGCACGCAAAGAATATTAATAGCCGAAGAGAGGGCTGCCAAACTCGCGTTAAAAATGATATTCCCCTTAATTTTCTTCATTATGCCGGCAATCCTGATAGTTGCAGCCGGCCCTGGCCTTATCCACATCCTTGATACTTTCTTTAAAGGTGAACTATTCCAGGGAGGCGGGGTCTATATCCGCTGAGGAATGAATAGAGGAGGTGCGAAATGAAGCGAAAGATTTCCTTCGTAAAAGATTGTCATGGTTCCATGACGGTCGCTGTCGTCATCCTGATGTTCGTGATTGCCGGGCTTCTGGCTGTCGTCTTTGACATGGCCCATGTGGAGGTGGCCAAAAACGAGCTTCAGAATGCCGGAGACGCTTGCGCCCTGCGGGGCGCCAGGGCTTTTCTACCGGACAATATCAACCTCACCGGGTATACTCCCATCGACCCTGACCCCGACAACGCCAAGCTTCAGGCCCAGAATACCATTGCCAACAATAAATCCGACAACACGGCTTTTCAGACCGGCGACCTGCCCATCTCTGACATTGAGGTGGGTCTCTGGGATTTTTCCAACCGGACTTTTCTCCCCTGGCAATGGCCCCCTCCCTCCTCCAGGGGGCAGTATGTCGGCCCCGCGGTCAGCCTTCCCACCAAACGGACTGACACAGCCAGCCTCGGGCCGGTGAGCACGAAACTTGCTGCTGTCTTTGGTACTCAGACGGTTTCTGTGGTTGCCAGGGCAACTGCGGCCCTGACCCCGCCCGCGGAGTTGCCCCGTGGGTATAAAGACAGCTTTCCCATCTTTTTCAACGAGGACAAGCTATCTGTAACCGGCGACGAGACCATCTGTGTCACTCTTGATATGGCGGACCTGGGGGGGTGGACCAGTCTGGATAACTATGGCGAGGCCAACGCCAAGTCGCTTATAGACCTCATCAAACATCTGAAGCAAAATCCCCAGGTCAAGCTTGATGACAGGATAAATAGGGTCTTAACGTCGTATGTGGATTCTTCGGTGATTGATGCCATCGTGGACTATTATAAAACCAGGCCTGGCCTCACCGAAGTGGAGACCGGGGTTTATCGGCCCATATCACCCATATATGTGGTGGTACCGGTGGTGAAAATAAGTAAATTCGGGCAAACCTACCGGGGCGTGGACTTGTTCCTTAATATGCTGGCCCGGGCCCTGCCCTTAGGACCTGGCCAGGCTGTGGCCTGCACCTCCCCCACAGCAGGCCCGGTGAAGGGCTTTACGGGTGTCAACATTGAAGAGATCAGGAATTCCAAGGCCAATGATGAAAAGAATAGGCTCAAATGCAAGCGCAAAAAAGGCGTAACGGGTGGCACGTCGGGCGGCGGCCGGTATTATGGTCTGCTGTCAACCGTGCCGAAGTTGGTTGAATAAGGCAACTTGCTTCCCGTGCTTATGTTCAAGATTGGCTCGGTGAGAGGTGGCCCGGTTATAGCTGGGCCCTCGGACTCCTCGGGTTAAGGGGGGAAAAATGAGCGGTGCTATGGACCCCTTTGTAATCGTTTTGAATAAACTCACCCGAGGTTTTGACTACACTGCCCAATTTTTTGACAGGCCTGAGATCATCCTTGTCCTGACCATGGTGGCTCTGATGACATCTTTGTGCTTGTTGAGGCTGAGGCGCTAAAAGCGGCACCCCTCCATGCAGGAGGCCATACCATGAATCTGACCAACCGCCTTCTCAAGGCCAAAGTGTTCTCCCCCGCCCAACTGGGCCCCGTCCTGCAACGCCAGAAAAAACTCAGAGGGTTTTTGGGCAACCACCTCTTAGATCTGGGCCTGATGGATCCTGATGAGTTGGGCAGGTTCTTCGGACCCTACCCTACGGTGCCCGAAACCTTAGAGGAGACAGGCCTTCCCGAGAATCTGTTGGCTGACCTTTTACTCAAGCAGGCCTTTTTCCGGTACAACTTCACCATCCGGGAAATGTCCGAAGCCTTAAAAATCCCTGCAGAGATTGTGGAGTATCTTCTGGAATATCTCAAGCAACAGAAGTTCGTGGATATCAGCCCGAGAGACCTGTTGCGCCCCAGTCCGGGCCACTTGGCCTCGGAAATTAAATACAAGCTGACCGACACTGGGAAAAAAGCTGCCCAGCAGCAGTTGGAATTTAACGGCTATGTAGGTCCAGTGCCCATAAGCCTCGAAGACTATTGGGATTGGGTTGAATTTCAAACCGTCCGCCGGGTGAAGATCAAACCAGCGCGACTCCGGGATGCCTTCAAAGACTATGTGGTGCCGGAGTCCCTTTTCACCGAACTAGGTCCGGCTGTCGCCAGCGGCCGGTCCATTTTTCTCTTTGGTCCTTCGGGCAACGGCAAGACGGCCCTGGCCAGTTGTGTTGGTGAGGTTTTTGACGACCCGGTCTTCATCCCCTATGCCCTTTACGTCCAGGGACAGATTATCCGGGTTTATAATGAATCCGTGCATCGGGCCGAGATCTCCTCTCCAGAGACCCCCTCGCCGAACCTCGACCTGCGTTGGGTCCTTTGCCAACGCCCCACCGTCATTGCCGGGGGAGAGATGACTGAGGCCGCCTTGGAACCCAAATTCAATCCGGTCTCCAATTATTATGAAGCTCCGCATCAGATTCAGGCCAACAACGGGATTTTCATTATCGACGATTTTGGCCGCCAGAAAATCAGTCCCAAGGATTTACTGAACCGGTGGATGTATCCTCTGGAAACCCGCCAGGATTTTTGCAACCTCCACACAGGCCAGCAATTTGCCGTGCCTTTTGATCAACTCGTCATCTTTTGCACCAATCTGGAACCTAGCACCCTGGCAGATGAGGCCTTTTTCCGCCGGATTCGCCACAAGGTGTTTATCGGCTATGTTTCCAAGGAACAATATCTGGAAATCTTTCGCCGTGTCTGCGATCAGTATCGCCTCAAGTTTGATGAGCACATCGTCGAAAAAATAATCGAGCAGTATTATGTTCGGGATTCCCGGCCACTTCGGGCCTGTCACCCCAGGGATTTGTTGGAAAAACTTTTGGACCGGGCTAATTTCTTGGAAAAAACGCCGGAACTTACCTACGAGGACCTGGATTTGGCTTGCCAAACCTACTTTATCAAAAATCTAGGCGTCGGTGATTTTGATCAGGCAAGCCAAGAGTCCGTACCGTGCCTCTACCCGTTTCCTCTGTGATTGCCTGGGGTTGGGGCCATCCGCAGTTTATCATTCCTCTGTTCTTTTCCCTGTGGATGGCTTGGACGGACATCCGCACCCACCGGATTCCCAATCTCTTGAACCTCTTCTGCGGCCTGTCCGGCCTGGGATACCAACTGGGAACCCGAGGCTTGGGTGGACTGGGAGAAGGCCTCTTAGGACTGCTCCTGGGGTTTGGCCTAATGATCGGTTTTTACCTGTTCGCCGGCATGGGGGCGGGAGATGTCAAAGCCTTAGCCGCTCTGGGGGCCTGGCTCGGCCCCTGGGATACTTTTCGCCTCTTCATTTTTATGGGCCTCTCCGGACTTCCTTTAGCTATGCTTTTTCTCTGGTACCGGGGCAAGTTGTTCACTAAACTCCGTCAATTCTGGGCCTTTGTCGTGAATTTGGCTCTCCTCCGGTTCAAATTCGCCGCCAACCCCAATAAAACTTCGCCTGAACTCGAGGAACGCATGCCTTACGCAGTGGCAATTGCCCTTGCTATGGTGCTCCTTTGCCTTTCCAGGTCCGCTGTAAAGAATATCACCTAATAAACTTTCGGCTGGTGAGCGGGAAACTTTGTGAAGTAAGAATCTAATAGACGTTGTTTCCACCTCGTTGAGCCAGGGAAAAGCCGAAAAATTCGACCTTATCTATCATTCCCTTGGCAGTCGACGCCCACCAATCCTCAAACACACCATACTCCCTTCAAGAATGGAAGGGAACCCTGGTGGCTGCCGAGTGCGACATAACTTGCCATCCTTGACCATTTCCGGCACGCCTTCAACTATGAGGCCATGGCCCGGCAGCCTGGAATGGGCAGCTTTTTTGATGGCTGCGATCTGAGGTGAGTTAATGGCTTAAAAACATTTTGGTGCCCTTTCCTGGCCCTACATGAACAAGCCCGGGGTCGCCCTGGTCGTTAAGGTGGAGTGGGACTCAAAAACCACCGGCTCCGATTACAAGGCAACTGTAATTCATGAATCAGAAGAATTCAGTGTGCCAGCCATGTTCAAGGTTTGCTACGAGTTGCAGAGAAAATATGAGATAGACCTGTGGCACGGCGACGCTATGAATGAGCCCATGGTTGACCTCTTGTTTCAAGCTGCAGATGGGAAGTCCTTGCCCCTGAGCATGGCGCCCTATATCGACAAGCCCGACGCCACCACGCTCTATTTGCAGGCCATCAGGGAGTTGACTCGAAGCGACCACAAGGTGCTATGGTTCGGGGAAGGCAGTAGCCTGCCCGGGCACCTGACCAACCTGCCGAAAGACAAGGCCATCGACGTTTCCCATTTCCCCCCGGTGGCGGCCCTTGGTTATGTGGCCGCGGCGCTGTATCTCTGGTTGCAGCTTGAGTATGAGAAAACGCCCAAGACCTTCGCGCAGCGCATCATTGAGCAGGTGGAATCCGCGGACAGCGAGTGGAATGCTGGCTTGTTTGGGCATCGTGGAAGCGATGATGATGGTGGTGGTGGTGGGTTTTTCCCTGAGTAAGGGTAGTAAGAATCCTACTCCAGGTTTACCGGAATTTCTAATTCATATTTTTTTTCATATATCTGCATATAAAAGCATTAAAAAGCACATTATTGCTGACTATAATTGATCCAGTTAATCAAACTGAGGGGGTGATAAATGGCAGAAGATAAGGAGTTTTTTTCGGTCAAGGAAGTGGCCGGCAAATTGGGGGTCTCAAAAGATACCATTTGGCGGCGGATTCGCAAGGGTGAGTTACCCCATCATCGAGTGGGGCGTGCTGTCCGAATCAGGTGGATAGATGTGGAAGAATACCTAAAGCGAACTCGGAAATAAAAACTGCCCGGGACGATATGGCAGTATCGGGCCCAGGGAGCGGGGCTCCGGCCCTGCCAACCATCAGGGGGGGTACAAAATAGCAACCGTAAAGAAAAAGGCTAACAAAAAAGGCACCGTCTGGCGGGTTGATTATTACGACCCAAAGGGAAAGCGGTGCCGGAAAGACTTTGAACTCAGAAAAGACGCCGAAGCCTATTTAGGCAAGGTCCTGGCGGCCAAGAAAGAGGGACGGTACTTCGATGTTTTTGACGTGAAGCGGGAAGCCCAGGTTACTTTTGATGAACTGGCAGACCGCTATGTCGAGAATTTCCACAACCAGAAGTGTTTTTCCCGGCTCAAATACTACCTGGTGGATGAATACCGGGCAGCCTTTGGGGCCCGGCGCCTTTCAGAGATCACTTACCTGGATTTGGAAACCTACCGTAACTGGCGCAAGGCAACACTCACTCGGGCCGGGAAACCGCGCACGGACGCCACGGTAAACCGGGAAATGAGCACTTTGCGTCACATTCTCAATAAAGCCGTGGAATGGGAGATGCTGGAAGTGAACCCCTTTAATAAGGGCTCCCGGCTCACGCTCAAAGAAAATAACCATAGGCTCAGGTTCCTCTCAGAACTCGAGATCGAGGCCCTGTTGAAAGCCTGTGCCGAATTAAAGACCTACACCCCCCATCTGGTCCCCATTGTGGAATCGGCCTTGCTTACGGGTATGCGGCGGGAGGAACTGCTTTCCCTGAAATGGGAGCAAATCCGGAACGGGTTCATTTACTTGACGGAAACCAAAAGCGGCAAGGCCCGGCAAATCCCCATCAATGAAAGGCTGGCACAGGTTCTCAAGGCCCTGCGCCAGACCAACCAACTCAAATCAGAATTTGTCTTTTGCGACGGCCAGGGGCGGCGATTCCATGAAGAGAAACGGTCCTTTACCTTAGCCTGCCGGCGGGCGGGAATCGAGGCCTTCCGGTTTCATGACATTAGGCATACTTTTGCTTCTCAACTGGTAATGAACGGAATCAACCTGAAGGCGGTCCAAGAGCTTCTGGGCCATGCGGATATTAAGATGACCATGCGTTATTCCCATTTGTCCCAGGCCCACCTCCAAGACGCCGTGGCGGTCCTGAATATGATCGGGAATGGTCACCAAATGGACACTAAAACCTTAAAACGAGAAGAGGCCGACAACCTCTTGATCGCCAAGCCCTCGTAATCCTTCCTAATTAAT
>CAVPIX010000003.1:0-7392 GCA_963705115.1 uncultured delta proteobacterium
TAGTGAAGGAATTGAGGGAGGGGGCAGGGGTCGCAGACCCCTGCCCCCTCCCTCAAACTCCCTCCCCCAACCCTTTAATGGGTAAAAATAAAGCCGGTGAAAACGAGGCTTCTGCAGCCCCGTTTTCACCGGTCTCAATTTTATCAAGGAACTGTAGCCGCAGGCTTTAGCCTGCGCCAGCGCAGACTGGAAGCCTGTGCCACCAGAGCGGACATTTATTTACTTGTCGACATACGCTGTAAAATGCCCTTGTCGTCAAATATTAATCCTAAACCCCCACTTTGAGACTGACGAGCTGCAAACATTTTGACTTTTGCGTAAGAATGAATCCACCTCTCCCATCCATCATTCATAGTTGTAACATTGTTAGGTTCCCTAAAAGGGCTCTCACTTCAGCTTTCGTAGTCTTACCAACTACGAGCTGTGAGGTCTTATTGGAATCGAGGATTTCTTTGTTCCCTTTCTCAACCCCTATTGAGGGAGTCACTATTCCTGCAATGATAAAAAAAGCCAAAATCAGTGATAACATTTTTCTGTTCATAGCCTTAACCTGTTAAATAAATGTAATTTCAACATTCAATTCGTCGAAGGACAGAATTGAAAAGATTCAAGGAACCCCCAGCGCCTCATCGATGCGGCTCACCAGGTCTCGGGCCTTGAGCTTGTCAATGGTGTAATAAGAGGCCCCCATCATCTGGCTGATTTCCGGCAGGCAGCTGGCTTCGTGCCAGTATTGCTCCGTGTTGAGGATGAGGGAGTTGATCCCCAGGGTGCGCACCTGGACGGCCAGTTCCTTGAACTCGGTCATGGCGCTCTTGCCGCTCAGCGAGACGTTGGCCTTGCCGTCGGTGATAAGGACCAGCAAAAACGCGTCCTTGGGGTATTTGGCGCGCTCTTTTTTGATAAGGTCCACCGCCAGGGCCAAGCCGTGGGGCAGAGGGGTTTTGCCGCCGGTGGGGAGGTCCCGCAAAAAGCGCTGGGCAATCTCGATGCTGTGGGTAAAAGGCAAAACAGGGGTGGCCTGGTTCCCCTGAAAAACCACCAGCCCCACCCGCTCCCGGCGGCGGTACGCGTCCAGGAGGAGGGACAGGATGGCGGCCTTGGTCTCCCGCATGCGTTCCTTGGCGCCCATGGAGCCGGACCGCGTCCACCACCAGGAGAATATGGCGGCCGATCTTGCGCTCCCGCACCTTGTGGCGGATATCAGGGTCGGCGATGGCCAGGGCCAGGTTGCCCTTGTGCCGCATAGTCTGGTAGGGGGCCGCGGCCCTGAGCGTCGCATCTATGGCCAGGTCAGGCACGGCCGGGCGGGTGGGGGTGGCCCGGACATAGCGGCCGGTCTGGTCGTCGCTCCGGGTCCGGGTGCTGGTTCCGGGGGCGTTTCGGACCTGCCGGCTGGGAGCCAAATCCAGAGGGGTCACTAAGAAAGGATCTCCCGCTGCGGTGGCCACCTCCCCGATGCGGGCCTGGCCGTCGCCGGGTGAGGCGGTGTCGGCCAGGGGCGGCGGCGCGGCCGGGACGGGTGCGGCTTCCTGTTCTTCCTGAAATTTCTGAAAGGTTTCCTGGAGCTTGTCCTGATCCAGGCGGGCATCGCCGAAGGGTTGGCGGCGGCGGCGGTGGGGCAGCACCAACAGGGCCGCCTCCCGCACGTCCTCGGGCCGGACCTCGGCATGGCCGTGGGAGGCCGCCAGGGTCTGGGCGGCCTTCAGCATGTAAATGTCGGCCCGGTGGCCGTCTACCCCCTGGTCCAGGCAGATCATGGAGATAAGACGAAGGATTTGAAGGGGATAAGTCACCCGGGAGAGGCCTTTCCGGGCTGCGCTGATGGTTTCCCGCAAGCTCTCCTGGCCGGCCTCCCAGTTTTTGGCGAAGCCTTCCGGGTCGTCTTCGAAGGCCAGCCTTCTCGTGACCACGGCCATGCGGGCGTCAAGGTTCTGCAGTCCCGCCACCTCCACGCACAGGCCGAAGCGGTCCAGCAACTGGGGCCGGAGCTCCCCTTCCTCCGGGTTCATGGTGCCCACCAGGATGAAGCGGGCCGGGTGCTCAAAGGAGATGCCCTCCCGCTCCACCACGTTCACCCCCATGGCCGCCGCGTCCAAAAGCACATCCACCAGGTGGTCGTCCAGGAGATTCACTTCATCCACATAGAGGATGCCCCGGTTGGCCGCGGCCAGAAGCCCCGGCTCAAAATGCTTCTCGCCGCTTTTGATGGCCTTTTCCAGGTCGATGCTCCCGAGAAGCCGGTCCTCGGTGGTGCCCAGGGGCAGGTCCACCACCGGCATGGGGCGGCGGCGCACCGGCAGGGCCTCCCCCCTGGCGAGGCGCTCCCGGCAGGTGTCGCACATGAGATCGCCCTGCTCGGGATGGCATTGGAAGGGGCAGTTCGCCACCATGGGGATGGGGGGTAGAAGCGCGGCCAACCCCCGGGCCGCGGTGGACTTGGCCGTGCCCTTTTCGCCCCGCACCAGCACGCCCCCCAGACGGGGGTTGATGGCGTTGAGGATCAGGGCTTTTTTCAGCAATTCCTGGCCCACGAGGGCCGCAAACGGGTATACGGGTCGTTTGGGGGTCATAGCTTTTTTGTCGAGGAGACCTGTTTAAGGTTTCAGTTGAGACCCCTGCGAAAAGTATTTTTGTCATCCTGAGCGGAGAGAAGGATCTCGTATTTTCAAATGGTTATGAGATTCTTCGGTCGCTTTGCTCCCCCAGAATGACAGTTAAGGGCTTTAGCAGAGGCCTCAAGTCTCGATTTTTGTGTGCATTGTGCGTCTTGCGCACCATGATATCTATCTTGGCAGGCAGGGACGCCCGCCCCACCGAGCTTTTCATTACTTGCAAGTAAGCAGACGGCTCATGAGAAGCTACCATCACATAACTTCCGGCTCCACAATTTCCGGCTGGCTATCATCCGGCTTGAGGGGCCTTGGTCTTTGGGGAGGTCTCTTTTTCTTGGGAGCAAAGACCTTGGGGGCATTTAAGGGAGATTCCGAGAGGAAAGGGGTCTGAGCCCAGCCCTGGGCGCCGGTTTCGGGGAATCTCACTTTGACCCACTGAGGCGAGGATTGGGCGATTTTCTCCACTTTATCTTTAAATTTCAAGACTTTCACTACCGGGGAGCTCACCAGGGGCAATTGGTGCAGATTCAGGCTGGCCACCGCGGCGTAAAAATACGGCGGCGCAGCCGATGTTGCCGCGGTGGCGGGTGCGGGCGGGCTTTTTCCGGGAAGCTCGGCGGCCTTTTTCTCCCCGGGGGCCTTCTCCGGCTGGCGCTCCGAGACCATGGCAGCAGGCAGCCAGCCAAGGCTTTCATCCTTATCCACCAGGACCCACCACCAGCCCTTTTGATTGTCAGACAGCTTTCTAACCTTGTCGCCCCGCTGCAGAACCCGGCGGGAAATCCCCTCTTTTTGGGGGGTGTCCCGCAGCGGGGTTTCCTGCTGCACATAAAATGATTCTGCGGGGATGGGCGCCGGGCTGAGCAGAGCGTGTTGAATCCAGCCGACCTGCTGGCCCTTCACCGTTCTGACCTGGCGCCAGTCGCCTTCGACACCTGATAAGATTTCCACCTGCTCGCCCCGGTAAACCGTGGCGATGCTGCGGCTGGCGTAGCCGGGAGATTCCCGGATGTAGGTGACCGAGGGGATGGTGTAAGAAAAATCCCGGGCCGGCCTGGCAGCCATCAGGGCGCAGGAGTTGCAGATAACCAGCACCAAGAGCAGGGTGAGGGGGTTCTTGAGATTTCTGATCAAAGACTTCATTCCAGGCCCCGTATCATCCGGTTTTCGGTTTCCGTTCAAAAAACAGGTAGTTGAAGGTGATATCTTTTTTCCCAGGCGTACCTGGCTTTTTTATGGCGTGCAGGTCATTATCCGGGAAGATCTGGTCAATGTAAAGCGGTGTGAGGCAACGGCGAGAAAGGAGTCCGTCTTATCCCAAACGTTCTTGCCTGGCATTGCTTTCCTGCTGCAATTCCTGGATAAGCCATTTGCCGGAATCGTTAGAGAAGCGGATGGTGTAATTTCTGGACAGACTTTTCTTTTTCTTTGAGGTTACATCTTCAACAGTGATATCCCAGACAACCTTGGCGATGAAGGTGTCATCAGGCTGTCTCTGAATATTGTCAATCTTGAAGGTCATGTCGACATAATCAAACTTCTGCCAGGTTTTCAAAAGGTTTTTCTTTTTCTGGTCGAGGTCGGGAAACTGCGGAGAATACGCCTCAAAGAACAGGTTCAGATCTTTTTTCAACTGGGCTTCCCGGATCTGGTCGAGAATCCCCCGGAGTCCTTGCCATTCATGCGTAAGAGGGGCATTGGCGGGCGGCCGGGTTGGGGCCGCAGTCATTTCCGCAGGAGACAAAGCCTTCTGGGCGGCATCGGGTTCCTTGGCGATTTTATCAGGCGTAGAGGTTTTGCTTAGTAGAGAGAAATAGGCGATGAACAATAAAAACACCACTGCCCAAATAACGAGCAGTTGCCGCCACATTAACTTCAGGGCTTTGGTGAGATTATTATGGAGACGGTCTGAAACCTGGATAAATTCTTTGGTCTCGGCCTCCATGGTTTCCTGCGCAGTTTTTAAAAATTCCCGGTCTTGCTCGATTCTTTCCAAAATTAGCCCTCCCAGGTCATTTTATGGATTGGCTAGAGAATGAATACAGGCAAAGCCGCGCCAGGGATAAGAACGAGTCGCCAATCTCCCAAAGCCTGTTAAGCGGCATCCTGGTAATATTTTATAAAACAATCTCAGCCATTATGGCAAACAATAAGTGTCAGGGATTGCTCTTTACTGTGACAAGGTCAGATTTACCGGTTTCTGTCAAATCGGGGGCAATTGCCGGAAGGATTATGGCTAATCAGGGTGAAATTGCACAACGACCAGTGCTGCGGGGGAGAAGAACCGGTGATCCTGGGCTCTCCCCCAAGCTTTTTAGGTCATTTCACAGGCCGCCCGGGCTTCGCCGGGACCGGGCGCACAGACGTCGTCTTCAAAGCAGGTCTTGGAGAAGTCAGCTTCCATAGGCACGGGGTAGTCGCCGGTGAAGCAGGACAGGCAGAAGTTGGCAGAGTTCAACTGGGTCGCCTCCACCATGGCTTCCACGCTAAGATAGCCGAGATAATCGAGGCCCAGGTAGTCCCTGATCTGGCTCACCTGCTGGCGGGAGGCGATGAGCTCTCCCTTGGTGGAAAAATCGATGCCGTAAAAGCACGGGAAGCGGTGGGGCGGGCAGGAGACCAGCAGGCTGACCTCTGTGGCCCCGGCCTCCCGGAGGGACTTGACCCGGGAGCGGGTGGTGGTGCCCCGGATGATGGAGTCCTCCACCACGATGACCCGTTTCCCTTTGAGGATTTCTTTTACCGGGTTGAGCTTGATGCGCACCGAAAAGTCCCGCATGGTCTGGGAGGGCTGGATAAAGGTGCGGCCCACGTAGTGATTGCGGATGACCCCCATTTCAAAGGGCATGTCCATGACATCCGCGAAGCCCAACGCCGCGTAGGTGCCGGAGTCGGGGAAGGGCATGACCAGGTCCCCTTCCAGGGGGTGCTCCCGGGCCAGGCAGGCGCCCAGGCGTTTTCTCACCTGGTACACGGACTTGCCGAAGATGCGGCTGTCGGGCCGGGCGAAGTAGATGAACTCGAAGATGCAGTGTTTGGGGGGCTCCGGCGGAAAGGGTTTGTGGGAATGCATGCCCTGGCGGTCCAGGACCACGATTTCCCCGGGCTCCACGTCCCGAATATAATCGGCCTGCACCAGGTCGAAGGCGCAGGTTTCCGAGGCCGCCAGCCAGGCGTTGTCCAGAACTCCCAGGCTTAAGGGGCGGAAACCCCGGGGGTCCCGGGCGGCAATGACCTTGTCCGCGGTGGCCAGGACCAGGGAATAAGACCCCTTGACCTCGGCCAGGGCCGCAGCCAGGGACTCCACCAAACCGTTTTTCATGTTCCGGGCCATGAGGTGGACAATGATTTCCGTGTCCATGGTGGACTGGAAAATGGAGCCGGCGTCCTCCAACTGCTGCCTGATTTGGCGGGCGTTGGTCAGGGTGCCGTTGTGGCCGATGGCGATGGTCTGGCCGGCGTGCTGCACCACAAAAGGCTGGGCGTTCACCAGCAGGGTGGAGCCGGTGGTGGAATAACGCACGTGGCCGATGGCCAGGTGGCCGGGGAGGCGGGCCAGCATGTCCGCGGGGAAGATCTCGTGGACCAGCCCCAGGCCGCGGTGGGCGCTCACCCGGCAGCCGTCCCCCACCACAATGCCGGCGGATTCCTGGCCCCGGTGCTGCAGGGCATACAAGCCGAAGTAGGTCAGCCGGGCCGCCTCGGGATGGCCGTAGATGCCGAACACGCCGCACTTCTCCCGGGGCTTGTCAATGCCGTTGTCAGTTTCCGGGACTTCGGTTGCCAATTCTCGATTTCCGTTGAAATTCATGGGCTTACGCCAGAAGGGAAACTCCTGCAGGAGAGAAGGTCAGATTCTACCGCATATATTTTCTAGATTAAAATATTTTCGGTGAAAAGTCGAACAGTAAATATCTGGGCCTTTCGCCCATTCCATTCCTGTAGCCACTGGCTTTAGTTTGAGCTCCCTTGAGCATTTCGTTCCGAGTTCTTAGCAATGCTGAAACTACATCCACATGAACAGGAATACCTCAGGATTGGGAGAAAGCCTAAGTGGCACAGGTGTCCTCACCTGTGCTTAACCGTGGCGTTCATATAATACCTTGCTGTGGTCCAGGGCTTCCCGGATAAGGGGGTCGCCTTCCCGGTAGCGGCGTTCGGTGTCTTCCGGGGTCCGGGCCAGGAGATCTATGGGGAAGGGAGGATTAGTGCTGTTTAAAATTTCCAGGGACTTGGAAAAATTCTTGCCCTTAAAGGGGAGGATAACTAGCAGGTCCACGTCTGAATCTGGGGTGGGCCTGCCGGTGGCATAGGACCCGAACAGGATGATGCGCTGGGGTTGGAAATCCTTGACAATACGATCTGACAAGGAGCGAATTTCTTGTTCATCTACCATGGAGGTACAAGCTTTTCACACTTATACCTTATCAGGTATAAGTGTCGGGGCGCCCTTGCAACCATTTGTGGAAGGACAATTGGCTTTCACCGGAAGGTCTACCGGCTAATAAACCCTCGATGCTAATGTCTTCATCCAAATCTTCCCAGTGAATCCCGTGCCCTTTGCCCACAAGCCGCCAATTGCGGCGCTCCGCGGGAGTGGCATGCAACAGTCCGGGAAACCACGCCAAGGGCACCGAAAGGGTGCGGCCGTCACTGAGTTCCACTGTCAAAGTGTCATCAGATATGGTCACATTCTCTATATCAGGAACGTTTAAGTCAATCCCCAATTACTAAACACCTTTCATCATCTCATGATACTCTTGCAGGCTTTTCACTT
>CAVPIX010000004.1:0-9438 GCA_963705115.1 uncultured delta proteobacterium
ACTTATTGCCCATGAGGAGACAGAAACTATATTCCATGATGATAGCCTTAGGCAGCAAAACGCAGAATTTCGACCTCCGCCCCATTTTTTACCGCCGCCTCTGCTCGGGCTAAGAGTTGTTCGGTAACCTCCTGGGCAAGATAATATTCCCCGCAATTTTCACAAACTTCAGCCGGAACCTGTTTAACAATAACCGTGGTATCCCCCCGTTGTAAGGTGACGGTCACTAAGCCGGGACTGGTGCCCCCCTGTCGGCAAAGGCTACATTTCATAGAATTCTCCTGGTCTTGAAGTCAGGTTGCCAGACCACGCTGAAACATGCGCCGCACGGCATGACCAATAATATCCATAAAATTCCACCCTTTGCTAAAGGGGGGTTGGGGGGATTACTTTAAACGGCTGTAGATAACCTCCAGCACCCCTTCAAGGTTTTCCATAACTTCCCGGGCGGAAAACCTCAGGATCTGGAGTCCCAGATCGCTCATATGGTTGTCTCTCAATTTATCCTTGGTCTTTACCGATTCAGAACAATGTTGACTCCCATCAATTTCGATAACCAACTTCCATTCCGGACAATAAAAATCCACAATATAGTTGCCGACAATTCTTTGCCGATAGAATTGACAATTGCTAATCTGCCTTTTTCTTAACTTCCACCAAAGATAGGTTTCGGCCTCAGTCATGTTGCTCCGAAGTTCCCTGGCAAATTTTTTAAGGCCTTTGTTGCAGGGCAGCACGCTTTAATAATCCCCCCTTGATCCCCCCTTTAGAAAAGGGGGGGGAAAATTTCCATAGGCAATGGCCTCATTGCCCATGAGGAGGCGGTGCGTTTTGGGATCAATCAAGGTTGCAGTTTCCATAGGGTTTGAGCGGTCAAATTATCATTATGAAGTGTTAAGTTAAAGACATAGACATAGACATATAAACACCTAATTCCTTTAAATTCCTTAAAAAATCCCCCCCGTTTCTAAAGAGGGCCAGGGGGGCGGCTACTTCATTTTCTTTATGGCCTGGAGAATTTCCCTGGCTCGAGCTTCGTCATCAGCATAAACCAGCAGGCGAACCTGGTTAGTGAGCTGCAAGTCGGGGAACAGGAAAGCAGGAAATTCGGCTAACAGCCGAGTCTCAATACCCTCACTGTGTTAAGCAGGCCCGCGACGATCTCTGCCTCAAGGCGGCTGGTAAAGGTTTGAAGCACTACACTGTCGTCGAGGTTCATGACACTATCCTTAGCCGAGATTATGCGGCAAAAAATGCCTCCGCAGGCTTAAGGACTTCCCTATCCGGAAATCTAAATACGGTGAAGCCAAGTCCGGAGAGATATAGGTTGTCCCGTGTTAAAAGACAATTAATGAGAACCGCCCAGCAACCCCCGGGGCCTGATAAAAAGCACCAGCAGCAGCACCAGGAAGGCGATCACGTCTTTATACGCGCTGCTCAGGTAGCCCGCGCCCAGGGTTTCCAGGAGGCCCAGCGTAATCCCCCCCAAGATGGCCCCCGGAAAGGAGCCAAAGCCCCCGAGGATGGCGGCCGCAAAGCCTTTCAGGCCCAGGAGCACGCCCACGTCATAGGCCAGGGTGGTGATGGGGGTGACGAGACACCCGGCCAGGCCCCCCAAAGCCCCGGCCAGGGCAAAGCTTGCGGCCTTGACCCGCCCGACGTTCAAGCCCACCACCCGGGCCGCCTGCTCGTTGGCGGCCACCGCCCGCATGGCCAGACCCAGGTTGGTCTTCCGGAAAAACAGCACCAAAAGCAGGATGGCCAGGCCGGTGAGGGCCAAAATCCACAGGGTCTGGGGTAAAATGGTGGCGTCCAGGAATTTCACCGGCAACTCGCCGGAGAGGGGCGGCACCGCCATGCGGTTTCTCCCCCAGATGAGCTTCATCACCCCCCGGAGGATGATGGAGAGGCCGATGGTAAGGAAGATGAGGACCAGGTGGCTGTCGGTGCGGGCCGGGCGAATCCCCAGGTTCTCCACCAGCAGGCCCGCCAGGGTCACCCCCGCCACCGCCAGGACCAGGGCCAGGGGCATGGGGAGGCCCAGGGCGAACAGGGCGCTGAACAGGAGCATGCCCCCCAGGGAGACAAAGTCAACCTGGGTGAAATTGACGATGCCCATGGTGTTGTGCACCACCCCGAAGCCCAGGGCCACCAGGGCATAGATGGCCCCGCTGGTGAGGCCGGCAAAGATGAATTGAAGGAAATCCTGCACAATGAGATCTTGATTAGCGTTTTAAAATTAAGAAATTACCCCAGGGCTGCCGGACTGGCAAGGAAAAAGGCCGCAGGGCCCCTCCCTGGTGCTTTCGTATCGCTGCCAGGTTGGTTTTCTTGCTTCAATGGCCCCCGACTGAGGTACAATGGGCCGGAAAGCCGCGCCCAACTCAAACCGTCGAGTGCAAGGAGGGTTCATGTCAGCCACCACTATTCTGTTGACCAAGTCCCAGGGCATCGCCACCCTGACCTTCAACCGGCCCGAAAAGCTGAACGCCCTGAACCAGGAGATGACCGGGGAATTGCGCCACGCCCTGGATGACATTTCCCAGGATGCCTCGGTTCGGGTTCTCATCCTTACCGGCCAGGGCCGGGCTTTCATGGCCGGCGCCGACGTGAAGACCTTTTTGGGGGCCAGTCCTTTTGCGGCCCGGCGCTTCGTGCAGCGGGCCCACGATTTTCTCTTCCGCCTGGAGGCTCTGCCCATCCCCGTCATTGCCGCGGTGAATGGCTTCGCCCTGGGGGCCGGCTTCGAGATCGCCCTGGCCTGCGATTTCATTTACTCGGCCCAGGAGGCCAAATTGGGGCTGCCGGAAATCACCCTGGGCATCATCCCGGGGGCGGGCGGCACCCAGCGCCTCACCCGGCTGGTAGGGAAAAGCCTCGCCAAGGAAATCATCATGACCGGGCGCCTGCTGGAAGCGGCAGAAGCCCAGGGCGCGGGCATCGTGGCCCAGGTGTTCCCGGAGGACAAACTCCTGATGGAAACCCTGAAGACCGCCCAGGTCCTGGCTCAAAAAGGGCGGGTGGCCCTGCACTTCGCCAAGCAGGCCGTGGACCGGGGCGCGGAAGTGGACCTGCAGAGCGGCTGCGCCCTGGAGGTGGACTTGTTTGCTCTCTGTTTTGCCAGCCCCGACCCCCAGGAGGGCGTCAAGGCCTTTCTGGAAAAGCGGCCGCCGGTGTTCCAGGGGGAGCCGGCATAATAGCGAGGCGCCATCAAAGGGCGACGCCCCCAGGCCCTCGGCCCCTTCCCTCAGGAAACGGGCCGGCCATTTGTAGCCGGTCTTGCGGCTGTCCTGAAAAGTTTATGGTTCAAGGTTCAAAGAAAATGTAGGGTGCGCACTGCGCACCGAGATGGCGGGCGGGGACGCTCGCCCCACAACTTTTCATCGTATAAGGGGGAGCCATCGGCTCATGAGCAACTGATTTGAAAGCCGCGACACAATCCTAACCTGTTCCCCATGACCGGAGAAGAGGTTTTTCCAGAGTTTTTTGGCCAGAGAAAAACTCTTGTCTGATTTTTTAGACAAGATACAATATAATGCTTGAGGTAATCAGACCATCCGCGGTTCCCGGTGAACATGGAAACGATGATAGCCGTTCAGGACCTGACCAAATATTACGGCCTTACCCAGGCCATCAGCCGCCTCTCCTTTGAAGTGGGGAAAGGAGAGATCGTGGGCTTCCTGGGGCCCAACGGCGCCGGCAAAACCACCACCCTGAAAATCCTGGCCGGCTTTCTGCCCCCCACGGCCGGCAAGGCCCAGATCAACGGCCATGACTGCGTCACCGACTCCCTGGCGGTGCGCCGCTCCCTGGGGTATCTCCCTGAAACGGCCCCCCTTTATACGGACCTTACCGTCTCCCAATTCCTGCGCTTTGCGGCCCGGGCCAAGGGGGTGGCCGCCGGTGGGGAAAAGGCCGAAGTCGACCGGGTTAGCAAGGCCTGCGTCCTGGGGGAGGTTCGGAACACCCTCATTTCCTCTCTCTCCAAGGGCTTCCGCCAGCGGGTGGGGTTGGCCCAGGCCTTGGTCAACAATCCGCCCCTGCTGATCCTGGATGAGCCCACCATCGGCCTGGACCCCGCTCAGATCGTGGAAATCCGCCAGCTTATCAAGGACCTCTCCGGCGACCACACCGTGGTCCTGAGCAGCCACATTCTCCCGGAGGTCAGCCAGCTCTGCCAGCGGGTCATTATCATCAACAAGGGGCAGATCGTGGCCAGCGACACCCCGGAGAACCTGTCCCGCCAGCTGGGTCACGGCTCCCGTCTCAAGCTGGCCGTCAAAGGCCCCGCCCAAGAGATCACCGCCGCCCTGAAAGGCCTCCCCGGGGTCAGGGACGTGGTCAGCCAGGGTGAGTCCCGCTATATAGTGGAGTCTGCGGACGACCAGGAGCTGCGCCCGGACATCGCCCGCCTGGTGGTGGGCCGTGGTTGGGATTTGCTGGAGTTGCAGACCCAGGAGTTCACCCTGGAGGAAGTATTTCTCAACCTGGTCACCGAGGAGGAGGCATAACCGCCATGTCTGGGGTCTTGGCAGTGCTTCGCAAGGAATTGACCATTTATTTCGCCACTCCCATCTTTTACGTCATGGGTTTTTTCTTCCTGTTATTGGAAGGTTTTTTGTTCTTTTTTATTTATTTCAATTACTTTCAGACCGCGAGCTACCAGGTGGCCCAAAACCCCCAGATTGCCGCGATGATCGACCCCTTCCAGGTGGTCTTCCGCTCCTTTTTTGAGGATTTGGGCTTTATCCTGCTGCTCCTCACACCCATGATCACCATGCGCCTGTTGGCCGAAGAAAAGCGGGCCGGCACTGCGGAACTCCTGTTCACCTATCCCCTGCCTGATTGGGCCGTGATTTTGGGGAAATTTCTGGCGGCGTTGTTGGTGTTTGCCGTGTTTTTGCTGTGCACCCTGTGTTACCCGCTCATCTTTGCCTTCCTGACCAAAATGGACTGGGGGCAGGTGGCTGCGGGCTATCTGGGCGTCCTGCTGCTGGGCGCGGCCTGCCTGGCTCTGGGGCTCTTCGCCTCCAGCCTCACCGCCAACCAGATTATCGCAGCCATGTCCGCGTTTGCCCTGCTCCTGCTCTTCTGGCTCATCGGGGCCCAGCAGGAGGTGGGCTCGGGCGGGGCGGAGATCCTGAACGTCATTTCCCTCCGGGAGCACCTGCCCAACCTGGCCAAGGGCGTCATTGACACCAAGGACCTGCTCTTTTACCTATGCTTTGCCTTTTTCTTTCTTTTTCTGACCAAAAGACAGTTGGAATCCCGCCGTTGGAGAGCCTGACGTGAGCCTGTGGGAAAAATTCCAGAGCCGCCCCCTGATCTACGGGGGCACCTCCGCCCTTGCCGTTCTCCTGGTAGCCGGCATCCTGATCTTTGCCGTCCTCCTGGGCAACCGCTATTCTCTGCGCTGGGACCTCACCAGGCGCCAGAGCCACTCCCTCTCCGCGGTGAGCCGCACCCTCTTGAATGAGGTGGATAGGCCCCTCACGGCCAATGTCTTTTTCCCGGAAGGGAACCCCGAACGCCAGCGGGCTAAGGAAGTCCTGGAACTGTACACCCGCCAAAACCCCAAGATAACCCTGCGGTTCCTGGACCCGGACAAAGACCCGGTTCGGGCCGACGAGGCCGGTTATCGCCGCTACGGCAATGTTCTCCTGGAATTTGAGGGCCGCAAGCAATTGGCGGAAACGCCCACGGAAGAGGCCCTTTCCGAGGCCCTGCGCCGGGTTCTGCAAAAAGAGCACAAGAAAATCTATTTTCTGAGCGGCCACGGCGAGCGCACCGGCCCCCAGGAACGCCGGGGCTATCAGGCGGCCCAGAAGGCCCTGCAGAACGAAGGCTATGAATTGGGCGAACTGAACCTCATCAAGGAAGGGGAGGTCCCCAAGGACGCGGCCGTGGTGCTGATTGCGGCCCCCCAGAAGGAATTGCTGGCCAATGAAGTGGCCACCCTGAAAAAATACCTGGAAGGCGGCGGCCGCGTCTTTCTTCTCTTGGCCCCCTTTCAGGACGCGGGCCTGAAACCCTTCCTGGCCGAAGTTGGGGTCAACCTCAATGAGGGCATCATTTTCGAGGTCAACCAGCTTACCCAGGACCGCGCCATTCTGAGCCCCATCATCACCCAGTACGGCCCTTCCCGCATCACCCAGGGTTTTTCGCTCTACACCATTTTCCCCTTTCCCAGGCCCCTCCTGCTGAACCAGGAAGTAAAGACCACGACCTTAACCCCCGTGGCCTCCACCTCCCCGGCCAGTTGGGAGAAAATCGGCAAGGACTGGCAGAAAGATTGGCAAAAGGACAAAAAACCCCTGTTTGACCCCAACAAAGACCAGAAAGGCCCCTTCACCGTGGCCGCCCTGGTGGAGTTGAAGGCAGACAAAAAGCCCGAGGCGCCTGAGAAAAAACCCGACGCGGCTGAGAAAAAACCAGCCAAGCCCGAGCAGAAAGAGGCCCCGGCCGAGAAGCCCAAAGAGACCCGCCAGGGCTACCTGGCCGTGTTCGGGGACGCAGACTTCGCGGCCGATGAGTTTTTCAATCAACTGGGGAACGCCGACCTCTTTTTGAACACCGCGAACTTCCTGGCCTCGGAAGAAAAGCAGATCATCATCCGCAAAAGCGACCAGAAAGCTGAACCCCTGTCCCTGCCGGCCTGGAAGATTTACCTGGTTTTCCTGGTGAGCGTCATCCTCCTGCCCTTGATCATGCTGGTTGCCGGGGTGGCCGTCTATCTGCGCCGGAGGGCCCTCAGATGACCCCCAGGCGTTTGCTGCCTTTGCTGGCCGTGTTCCTGGTCCTGGCCGGCGCCTATTTCTTCCTGGAGTGGCACCGGGGCCAGAAGGCCATAGAGGAAGCTAAGGCCAAAAAGATCTTTGCCCTCAAAGAGCCGGACATTACGGCCATCGCCATCAAACGGCAGGCTGAGGAAATCCGCCTGGTCAAGGAAGGAAAAGACTGGCGCCTGGATGAACCTCTGAAGGACCGGGCCGACGGCGTCACCCTGACTTCCCTCCTGTCCACCCTGTCTGAATTGCGTCTTACCAGGGACCTGGGTCCCCAAGAGGATGTCAAGCCCTTCGGCCTGGACCAGCCCCCTCTGGTGGTCACCGTTGCCGCGGGGGATAAATCCCACACCCTGAGCGTGGGCAAAAAGGCCCCGGGAGGCCAGGGCTATTATGCCCGCCGGGACGAGGACCCCCGGGTGCTGCTCATCGCCGCCTCCACCAAGGAGAGCCTGGACCGCTCCTTGTCCGATCTGCGCAACCGCACCCTGTTTGACTTCAGCGCGGACCAGGTCAAGGCCCTGCGGGTGAAGGCCGGCAATGCCAACGTAGTTTTCGAGAAAAAAGATAACAAGTGGACCTGGGTGGGCCGGGAGCAGACCAGGATATATCAGGACCGCCTGGAGCGCCTCCTGCGTTTTATCAGCCTGGCCCGCATCAAGGATTTCGTGGCCGATGCCCCCAAAGACGTCAGCCCCTATGGCCTTGCTCCTCCCCTGGCGGAGATCACTCTGGAGACCGGCAAGGGCGAGCACCGCCTTTTCCTGGGCGCTCGCAAAAAAGATGAGTGCTACGCCCGCCAGGGAGACCAGGGGCCGGTAATCCTCATGGAAAACCTGCTGTTGGATCTGCTCACGGTTCCCCTGGAGTCCGTGGCCGGCCTGCAAAGAACCCCTCTGTGGGAAAGGGTTAAGGGCGCGTTTCCCAGCTATCTGGAAGACAACCGCCTCTGGACCGGCGAGGTGAAGGAAGTGGCCAAACTTACCTGGGGCCCGTCGGCAAAGACCTGGACCGCAGCCAAAGACGGGGATTTCTTCAAGCTCACCGGCCCCGACCAGCAGGAGCTGCGCCTGCCGGCCATCCGGGTGGAGCTGGCCCTTCTGAAGCTCAGGGTGCTGGAGACTGAGCGCCTGCTGCCCTCGGTCAATCCTGATGAAAAATGTGCCAACTCGGTGGAGCTTCAGGATGCGGCTGGCAAAATCCTCTTCCGCCTGGACGAGCTCAGCCCCGCGCCCGGCCAGGTGAAAGTCCGCTTTGCCATGGGCGACGACCCTCCCAAGGAAGCCCTGATCTCAAAGCCGGCCTATACCCAATGGCAGAATGACCTTGAGCAACTCACCGCGGCGCCGCCATCTCCGCCTTCTGACGATAAGAGTGATAAAGGAGGGAACTAGGCCCGAGGGTAGACGGCCCCGTTGACGGCCTCTTCTTCTTTCGGTCCTTGCCTGCATAAACCCATGGATATTTTGCTGACCAACGACGACGGCATTTACGCCCCGGGGCTGGCGGCCCTTTACCGGGAGCTTGAGCCTTGGGGAACGTCAGGTGGTGGCCCCGGAAAGCGAGCAGAGCGCCGTGGGACACGCCATCACCCTGATGACCGCTGCGGGTGAAAGAAGGTCCCTCAACGGCGGCGTGTCAGGCTTTTCGGTGAGCGGCTTCCCCGCCGACTGCGTTAAAATCGCCATGGCGGAATTGTTCCCCGGCCCGCCGGACCTGGTGGTCTCGGGCATCAACCTGGGCCCCAACGTGGGCATCAACGTCCTTTACTCCGGCACCGTGTCCGCGGCCACCGAGGCCGCCATCCTGGGGGTGAGGGGGGTGGCCTTTTCCCTGGACTCCTATGACCAGAACGCCGAATTTACCCGGGCCGCCCGCCTGGCCCGGGAAGTGCTGGAGCGGTCCCGGGGCTGGGGCGCCTGGAACCACGGGGTCTGCCTCAACGTCAACCTGCCGAACCTGCCCCGGGCCGAGGTCCAGGGGGTCAGGGTTACCCGCCAGGACACCGGGCCCCTGGTGGAGCATTTCGAGCGCCGGGTGGACCCCCGGCGGCGCATCTATTACTGGCTGGCGGAAATCAACGCCCGCCATGCCGCGGACCTGGACACGGATTACGGCGCCCTCCGGCCCAGGGCTATGTCTCCGTCACCCCCATCCACCACGACCTCACCGACTACCCCAGCCTGGAGGAACTGCTCACCCAATCAGCCCTTTAGGAGATAACGAACTCCAAGGTACCCATGCCCGTTTACAGTCGGCTTTATAGCGTTTGCCAAAAGTTTCTCCATTTATCCCCTCTCCACCCAGCGGGGGAGAGGGTTAGGGTAAGGGGGGATAATACCATTTTCGGTTTGAAATGAAACATTCGTAGGGGCCGACCCAAGTGTCGGCCCGAAATGACGGCGGAAACGCATGTCCGCCCCGACAGGTTTGATGCAGATCATGGAGAACATGATATAAGACAAATTTTAAGCAACGTGTTTAAATGTTCCAGGCTTGCCAGCAAACCGCTCATTTCAGTGTAAGGTCAAGGCTTGGCGCGCCTTATACCAAGTTCGCTTTGATATGAAACAAATCACTCAGATAACTGATTGATATCACACGTAGGGGCGGGTTTTAAACCCGCCCTACAAACCTGACTTGTATTAGCCCA
>CAVPIX010000005.1:0-30387 GCA_963705115.1 uncultured delta proteobacterium
CCAACTTCCCTCCGGCCCCTCCCCAGGCTCCCACACCTTCACCTTTCCTTTTTCTATTCATGATTCTTCCCCCATAAATGCTAAAAACGGTAACCAATCTCTGATCCCTCAGGCCTCCAAAGCTAATATCCTGAAAACATTAAAACATTGCTTCTTAAAAGTGCTGCTGAGCAGATGCAAAACCTGGTGCTGCAGAGTATCTCGACGCCGTGCTTCCGGTATGATTACATTGGTAAGAGGACAATCCCTGGCGCCTATGCTAAGAGGTATTGTTTCCGATGTAAAGAAAATTTTAGCCTTGGTTAAATAATTCATTTCGGTTGCTGACAGTTTCGGAATAATTTTTAAAAACTTTAAAAAAAATAACTGGTTAAAAAATTTTGCGGCTATTTTAATTAGTTATGAGAACTGGTTGAACAAGCCCAGGATTTCTTCCCTGAAAGGCCCGGTCTCCAGGGTGCACTTCAGGGCGACTCAGCCTTTGGATATTGTTCCAGGAATAGAGGGGTTAAAAGACTGGCGGGAAGCGTTTTCCCGTCTTATGATCGGTCAATGGCGCCGGGCCACAGGGGGCAGAGGGACCGGAGGCAATCCGGGCCTTCGCCGTTTTGGCGGCAGAGGAGGGGGGCCTCGGCTGGCAGGGCTATGGGGAGAAGGTCCCGGGAGAGTTCCGCAGCTTGACGCAGGGCCAGCCAGGAATCCCGCTGGCAGCAGCGGGCGGCCTCCAAGGAGGTGAGCTCCCCCAGAACCGCCTGCACCGCGCTTTGCACCTGCCGGCGGCGGGCAGGCTTCATGGGGTCGGCCTCGAGAAGCAGGCTGAAGGCGATACCCACGCCGGCCGCGGCGCCGCAAATGCCCCAAAACCCACAGGCCCCGCCCGGCACGGCTTGGCCCCTCGCAAAAGCGGCGCTCAGCATCTCAGGGGTCACGTCTCCCCCCAGGTTGCGATAAGCCGTCAGGATGAGGGCCGGGACCAGGACGTGGTGCTCCGGGCCGTGGCGGGGGATGGCCGGGTGGCGGCGGCTTGCCTCCAGGAGGGCAATGAGGTCCGTTTCCCGGGTGGTGGCACAGAAATGCCGAATGGCGGTCAACCCGTCGGCGGTGTGGCAGGCGTCGCAGACAAAGTGGCCCTGTTCGCAAACCGCGTTGGCAGGAAGCATGGCCTGGCAGAAATGACACCTGGCCGGGCTGGCCTCTTGACGGTACCGGAGAGGCGCGCCGCACACCAAACAGCCGGTGTGGCGGCGAGGCAACGCGGCGGCGGGGGCGGGGCAGGCGAGGTGGCCGCGGCGGGGGGCGGGCAGCAGGGGGAGGCGCCTTCCGCCGAGACGGCCGCCGGCGGACAGCAGCTCCAGGCATCCTGGGGCAGATTGACGGCCCGGCCGGTTTCGTCAATGATGAGGAAGTCATCGGCTCGGCCGGGGAGGTCACTCCGGTTTATCCGGCGCAGTTCCCCCGCGGGCAGGACCTCGCCCCGGGCGGTGACCAGGGCCGCCAGGGGCCCCCGGTACATGACCTGAACTTCTTCGGCGCTCTCAGGTTTTTGGGCCTCAAAGGTCAGGGAAAAGAAGGGATGCCCCTGAACCAGGCGATAGGGAAAGCGTTTCAGTATCCTGGCGCCGAAAAAGCCGGTCTCTTCCAGGAGGGCAAAGAGGTTTTTCTCGGTGAGCGCGCCGGCGATGCACTCCCCCCGCAGGGTGTCGTCGTTTTTGATGGCCGGGTCAGGCTCATTGGGGGTGACCACGTCGGCCACCACCAGGCGGCCGCCGGGTTTGAGGACCCGCAAGGCCTCCCGGAAGGTGCGCCGTTTGTGGCTGGAGAGGTTGATGACACAGTTGGACAGGATGACATCCAGGCTGGCGTCCGGGAGGGGCAGGTCCTCCAGGTAGCCCAGCTTGAAGTGCAGATTATCATACCCCAGGTTGGCGGCCACCCCCACCGCGCCCCGGGAGGCCCGGCCCAACATGGCGGGGAGCATGTCCACCCCGGTGACCTGGCCTGCCGGCCCCACCAGACGGGCGGCGATGAAGCATTCCACGCCGGTGCCGCACCCCAGGTCCAAAACGGCCTCACCGGGCTTGAGCCCCGCTTCCAGGACCGGGCTGCCGCAGCCGTAGCTGCGCCGGCGGGCCTCCTCCGGGATATGGGAGATGACCTCCTCCGGGTAGCATACCGGGTTCAGGATGTCTTCCTTGGTGGTCCGGGCCGCGTCCTGGTAGAACTCTCGCACCGCCGCCCGGCTGTCCGGGGTGGCGGCGGTGAGCAGACAGTTGCTGTGGGTGGTGGCCACCGCGCCCCGGGGGCCGCAGGTCTCCAGCACCTCCCCCATGGACAGCCGCAGGCCGGGGAGGTCACGGTCCGGTTCCCGGGCGGCCTCCTGGGCGATGAGCCACAGGGCCAACTTTTCATATAAAGGATTATAGGGGTCATCTCCCACGAAGGCGCCCCCATGGAGGTAGCTGTGATCGGGGTCGCCGCCTCCCAGGAAGAAGCGCAGGGGGGAGGTAAGGGAGATGGCGCTGGCCTGGCGCAGGTCATTGAGAACCGGGCTGTTCTGCCAGGCGCTTTCCAGATTCGGGGCGATCTCGGTGGCCAGGGCCTCAACCCCCACCAGGGCGGGAGAGGGATAGAGGCGGCCGTCCGGTCCCACGGCCAGAGATTCCCAGCCGCTGCCGGCCCCGTCGTAAATGGTGCCCGGCGGCGCAAAGACCTGGGCCTTCAGGGTGTCCAGGTTGTCCAGGCTGACACCATGCTCCGCAGCCCGGCGGGCGGCTTCCACCACCTGGGGCAGGATGTCCTCGGGCGGGACGAACTGCTGGGGTGTGCCCCGTCCCCTGACAAAATACCAGATAAGATGAAGATTGGCGGCGCCCAGCTCCCCGGCCAGGTCCGCCACCTGGGGGAGTTCCCTGAAATTTGCCGCGGTGACGCACAGGGACAGGGTAAAGCTCCGTCCCTGGGCCTTGAGCCAGGCGAGATTTTCCCCGAGGGCGGCGAAGGCCCCTGCGCCCCGCATGAGGTCGTGGCTCTCCTCCAGCCCGTCCAGGCTCACCTGGAGGTGAAAGCGCTCACCGGGCCAGCGGCGAAGTTCGGCGGCGTAATCCTTGAGCAGGAGGCCGTTGGTGAGAACCGCCACATGGGTCTGGTCAAATTTCAGGAGAAAATCCACCACATCGGCGAAATCCGGATAGACCAGGGGTTCGCCGCCGGTGAGGGCAAAGACCCGGCAGCCCAGGGCCTGGGCCTGGGCTGCGATGTCCTGGACGCTGCGGGCCTCAAGTTCCGCACCGTCGCTGGGGGAGGAGGCAAACAAACAGTGGCGGCAGGCCTGGTTGCAGCGGTTGGTGAGGTGAAACCAGAGTTCTCGCAGGTGCGTAAGTTTTAAGATCTGGCCGCGGCCGGGGTAGGGGAGGGGGGGCTCCCCGGGGAGGCGCTTCAGAAAGCGCTGCACCCGCAAGTCGCCATTGACCGCAGAGTTGGGCCAGTGCTGGAGGATGCGATCCCCCACGGTGGTGGGCACGAACCACTGGGGCCGGTCACCCCGCACATAAATGGGAATGCCCTGGGATTCGAACCTGGTCCACAAGTGACGTTGGAAAAGCATGAGATAAATCCCGGGCGGCCACATTTTACGCGGGTCGCCCTGGGTGACCTTCTTCCCTCCCAAGATGTTAACCGGTTAAATTCTTGGCCAAAAAATTTCTGATAAGACTGGCGATCAAACCCCCATCCTCTTCCAAGGCAAAGTGTCCCGTATCAAGCAGGTGAAATTCAAGGTTCTTCAAGTCACCTTTATAGGGAAAGGCTCCTTCCGCGGGAAAAATATCATCGTTTTTTCCCCAGACAATGAGGGTGGGGGGTTGGTATTCCCGGAAGTAGGCTTGCCATTGAGGGTAGAGGGGCGGGTTTGAGCGGTAATCATAAAACAGTTGAAGCTGGATGTCCTTGTTGCCGGGCCGCTCCAGCAAGGTTTGGTCGTGGAACCAATTATCGGGGGCGATGGCCTCGGGATTGCGGACCCCATTGGTGTATTGCCATTTGGTGGCTTCGATGGTAAGGAGACTGTTCCTCAGAGCATCGGCGTTTCCCGGTGTCTTGTCCTTCCAGTAAGCTTTTATGGGTTCCCAGAAATCCCGCAGCCCTTCATCATAGGCGTTGCCGTTCTGGATGATCAGCGATTCGACCTTTTCCGGGCTTTTATGGGCAAGGCGAAATCCGATGGGAGCGCCATAATCCATGACATAGAGACTGTATTTTTTCAGACCCAGCTTGCCAAGAAAGAGATCAACAACCTCGGCCAGACGGTGGAAGGTGTAGTCAAACTGGTCAACTGCGGGCATAGAGCTGTAGCCAAAACCGGGATAATCAGGAGCTACTAAATGAAATCTGTCCGACAGGAGCGGAATAAGGTTGCGGAACATATGGGACGAAGTCGGGAAGCCATGCAACAACACAATAGTCGGCGCGCCATCGGGACCTGCCTGGCGATAGAAGATATTAAGTCCTTCCAACTCCATGGTCTTGTAAAGGGTTGGAAAAGAGCTGTGGGCTTCGGCCATTGCTTTCATGAGTCACCCCCTGTCAGGAGATTCACGGTTAAAACGGCGAGATTCCCGGCCTGAACACGATTGGGGCCATTTTTGCGATCCCGATTCACTGCCCTTTTTTCTGGAAAAATTTTTCAGGCTGCCTAATGAACTCATTTTTGCAGAGCTCTGAGCAGAAATAGTAGGTTACCTCTTCAAAGTCATACATGAACTTGCCGTGCTGGGATTCCAGATCCAGGTTGCACACGGGGTCGACGGTGCAGACGGTTTTTTCCTGCTTGGTCATGGCAGTTCCTCCTCGAGATCATCCTTTTCTTAACAATAAGACCTGCTGTCAGGATTTCACGGGATTGTTATGAAACCAGGCAGATTTTTTCAGGCGATTATTCCCCCAGGCCCCGCAAGCAGCAGAAAGAAAAGGTTATTCAAGCAGAGGGAGGGCCAGGGACCTGAGGTCTCTGCCCTCCCGCAACACCTGTGGTTTTTATACACGCCGTCTTGCGACCGCCACTGCCAGGCGTGAGGCGGGGCCTAACCGGGCAGGGGTGCTCGACTTAGCCGATGAGCCGCACCGCTTCCCGGACCATCTGGTTGGTGTAGCCCCACTCATTGTCATACCAGGTCATGACCTTCAGGAGATCGCCGTCCACCACCTGGGTCATGCTCAGTTCCACCACCGAGGCCCGGGGGTCTTTGATGACATCCGAGGAGACCAGGGGGTCTTCGGCCACACCCATGATGCCCTTATAGCGCGGGCTTTCCGCTTCTTTACGGAGGATGTTGTTCACTTCCTCGGCGGTGGTGGTTTTTTCCAGGACCATGACGATGTCGGCCATAGAGCCGCAGGGCACCGGCCCCCGCACCGCGACGCCGTCAAATTTACCTTTGTATTCGGGCATGATGTCGGTGACGGCCTTGGCCGCGCCGGTGCTGGTGGGCACGAAGTTGGCCGCCCCGGCCCGGCCCCGGGCCCACTTTTTGGCAGGGCCGTCCACGATGGCCTGGCTGGAGGTGTAGGCATGAATGGTGGTCATGGTGGCCTTTTTGATGCCCAGATGACGGCCGATGACCTCCACAACCGGGGCGATGCAGTTGGTGGTGCAGGAGGCGCAGGAAAAAGCCTGCTCGCCGGCGGGGGGCTTGGTGACGCCGTGAACTATGGTACACATGACGTCCTTAGGCGGAGCGGACAGCAGCACATACTGGGCGCCCGCCTGGAGGTGCTTTTGCAAACCCTCGGTATTGGTGAACACGCCGGTGGACTCAAACACGAGTTTGATGCCCATGTCCTTCCAGGGGAGTTGCGCCGGGTCTTTGACGCTCAGAAATTTAATGGTTTTGCCTCCCACCACCAGATTGCCGTCCTTAACTTCCACTGGGCGCTGATAGCGGCCATAGACCGTGTCGTATTTCAGCAGGTAAACCAGGTTGTCCAGGGGCATAAGGTCGTTCACCGCCACCAGGTCCAGCTTGGTGTCGTCCAGGATGATTTTCAGGGCGGCCCGGCCGATGCGTCCCATGCCATTGATTGCCACTTTCGCCATGTGTTGCCTCCTTTACGCCGTGTTGTGCTGACAGGATAGGGGTTCACCTGGAAGGTGAGGAAGAAGCCATTGGGTTACTGGTTGTTTACTTGGTGTGATTACAGCAGGTTAGCCAATGCAAAACATTTTATCCCTATAATATACATTATGCATGATAAATCGGTAAAGGCTCTCGTTTAGATAATGTTGAAGAAAATTGACGGCGTCCTCAAGGTTCTTATCGGGATTGCCGAGAAACTTCTTGAGGGATTTTGGCGGCCCCCCTGACTGGAGGACGGGATTTCAGCATTTCCTTCGGCCTTTAAATGGCGTAAGATAAGACTTTAATCGGGGGCGCTGGGGAGGGGGTGGAGGGGCGGGCCTCAGCCTCTCGCCGGCACAGGTGAGGACACCTGTGCCACCTGGGTCTTGCCTTACAGGGGGAACCATCCGACAAAAGCAGACAATACGTCAATATAATGGACCTAAACATTGCTTATCCCTGGGTAAGCTTCCGTGTACTTTGAGATCGATTCTGTTATGAAGGCTTCTTCTCCTGAAACCTGGCTGGTCACCGGCGGGGCCGGCTTTATCGGGGCCAATTTTGTGCTCAGGGCCAGGGAGAAGGGCGCGGCCCGGATTGTCAACCTGGACAGCCTCACGTACGCCGGCAACCTCAAGAACCTGGCGGCGCTGGCTGGCGATACCCGCCATGTCTTTGTGCGGGGAGACATTGCCGACCGGGAGCTGGTTAGTCGGCTGCTTAAGGAATATCAGCCCCGGGCGGTGGCGCATTTTGCGGCGGAAAGCCACGTGGACCGCTCCATTTATGGTCCCCAGGCCTTTATGGTCACCAACGTCATGGGGACCTTTCATCTTCTGGAGGCGGTGCGCCAATATTGGGATGAGCTTTCCGGGCCGAACCGGGAAGCCTTTCGCTTTCTGCACATCTCCACGGATGAAGTGTACGGGTCCCTGGGGCCGGATGAGCCGGCGTTCAGCGAAACCACCCCCTATGCACCCAACAGCCCCTATGCCGCGTCCAAAGCGGCCAGCGATCACCTGGTGCGGGCCTACCACCACACCTATGGGCTCCCCACCCTCATCACCAACTGTTCCAATAATTACGGGCCGTTGCAGTTTCCGGAGAAGCTCATCCCCCTGATAATCCTGAACGCCCTGGCAGGGAAGCCCCTGCCCCTGTACGGGGACGGCTTGAACGTCCGGGACTGGCTCTACGTCACCGATCATGGGGAGGCCCTGCGCCTGGTCCTGGAACGGGGCCGGCCGGGAGAGACCTACAACATCGGGGGCAACTGCGAAAAAACCAATCTGGAGGTGGTGAAGACCATCGGCGCGGTCCTGGATGACCTGGCGCCGGCTTCGCCCCACCGGCCCCACGAAAGGCTTATCACCTTTGTGAAGGACCGGCCCGGGCATGACCGCCGCTATGCCATCAACAGCGGCAAAATTTCCCGGGAATTGGGCTGGCGGCCTCAAGAATCCTTTGAGAGCGGCCTGGCCAAGACAATACGGTGGTATCTGGATAACCGGGACTGGGTGGCGTCGGTGCAGAGCGGCGAATACCGGCAGTGGCTGGAACTGCATTACGGCGGCGGGTGATTGAAAAGGATATTGTGGTATTCGTTTTTGGGAGAGGGGGCCAGTGGTCGGGGACCCCTGCCCCCTCTCCCAAACCCACTCCCCCAACCCCATGAGTGGTTATGTTGTAGAGTGAACCGGCGAGGGCGGCGGTTCTCCATGTTCATGCTTCGTTTGTGACCCTTGGGTCATGATGGTTCCCTCAGGATGATAAATATGCTTCTCGCAGAGCTTTTTATTGAAGGTAGCCGCAGGCCGTAGCCTGTGACACCAAAAAGGCAGGCTTTATGCAGGTGACGCCCCAGGCCTTTCCTGAAGTTTTACTCATTGAGCCCAAGCAGTTTCGGGACCGGCGGGGGCACTTTCTGGAGATCTTCCAGGCCCGGCGCTATCCGGAATATGGCATACCCTCCGCCTTTGTCCAGGACAATCTCTCCTATTCCGTCAGGGGGGTGGTGCGGGCCCTGCATTACCAGTTGCGCTTCCCCCAGGGGAAGCTCATCGCGCCCCTCACCGGGGAGATTTGGGACGTGGTGGTGGATGTGCGCCGGGGGTCCCCTGCTTTCGGGAAGTGGATGTCCGTCAGCCTCACGGCCGACCCCTGCCGCCAACTTTACGTGCCCCCCGGGTTCGCCCACGGCTTTGCGGTGGTGAGCGAGGCCGCCGCGGTGCTCTACAAGTGCACCGATTTTTACCACCCCGAGGACGAAGGCAGCATCATTTGGAATGACCCGGACCTGGCCATTCCCTGGCCGATCACTGATCCGGTTTTGTCGGACAAGGACCAGGTCGGTCCCCGATTGAAGGACCTGCCGTCGGAAAAATTGCCGGTTTACCACCCATGAAAATTCTTCTTACCGGGAAAAACGGCCTGTTGGGCTGGGATTGCCTCACAGTTTTTCAGGATAAGCACGAGGTCCTGGCCCTGGGGCGCCAGGAGTTGGACATCAATGATCTGGGCCGGGTGGAGAAGGCTGTGGCTCGCTTCCGGCCTGAAGCTATCGTCAACTGCGCGGCCTTCACCCAGGTGGACCGGTGCGAAACCGAGCGGGAGCAGGCGGTGCGGGGGAACATCAGCGGCCCCCGGAACCTGGCCCTGAGCGCCGCGCACCATAACGCCCTCCTGGTGCACATTTCTTCGGATTATGTCTTCGACGGCCGCAAATCCCCGCCCACGCCCTACCTGGAGGGCGATCCCACGGAGCCCCTGTCCTGGTACGGCCGCACCAAGCTGGAAGGGGAATTGGCCGTCCGGAGCATCACCCCCCGCCATATCATTGTGCGCACCGCCTGGCTCTATGGGCGGCACGGCCCCAATTTTCTGAAAAAGATTCTCAAGCTGGCCCTTTCTCCCCAGGCGCCGGAGCTCAAAGTGGTGGATGACCAGTTCGGCTCCCCCACCTGGTCATGGCGGCTGGCTCAGCAAGTGGCGAGACTCTTGGAGGCGGGCGGCGAGGGCATTTATCACGCCAGCGCCGAGGGCTGCTGCACCTGGTTTGAGGCGGCCCGGCATTTTCTGGGGCGCCTGGGAATAGACAAGCCCATCCGGCCCTGCGCCACCAGCGACTATCCCACCCCGGCGGCGCGGCCCCGCAATTCCATCCTGGAGAACCGGCGCCTCAAAGAAGCGGGCCTCAACCTCATGCGCCCCTGGCAGGAGGATGTGGACGAGTTTGTGGACGTGTTCCGGGAGGAACTTCTTAAGGAAGTGAGTGGTGAGCGGTGAGCAGGGAGGCGTAGGCTTTCCCAAGCACAATCTCACGCAAAGACGCAAAGACTCTAAGGCGCACAGGTGCAAAGAGGGTCTCATCAATCCTTACCTATGCCCCCGTGTGACTGCATTTCGGTGCCTTAATGATTAAGCCTGCCAGAGCGGCCGGTCACACCCGGCTGGTTTTTTCCTCCAGGCGGACCCGCACCCCCTGGTTGGTGAGATGTTCCTCCTCCAGGAGTTTCCTGATGCTGTCGACGATCTCCAGATCCCCCATGGTGTATTCCCGGCGATGGGAGCCGGTGCGGCCGGGCTGCAGAAAATCGCCGAAGGATTTCTCCCAGTAGCGCAGGGTGACTTTTTTCACTCCCGTGAGGCGGGAAACCTGGTCGATGGTGAGTTTAAAGTCAGGCAGCAGTTGTTCCATGTTCGTATCTCTCCTTGACACCCGGCGGACTTCCCTGTCCATAGTTTCTCTTGTTGTAATAGTTATCGAACAGTCAGCCGAATCTCTTCAATTTTTTTTCACAGGCGTCTCAGCAAAAGAAAGCCTGGCGCAAGCGCTTGCCGCGGGCGGATGACCATGTTACACCATGACCAGATTTCCTTAGAGGAATGGTGATGAAAAAGTTTGGCCGACGCTTGCTGACCTGGCTGAAATGGACCGTCCTCACCCTGGCGCTGGTGGAAATCGCCTGTTTCCTGTTGATCACGGTCACGAACCTCCTGCTGTTCGGCTCCGTCTGGAAAGGGAGCCAGGTCCGCTATGACCCCTACGCCCAGTTTCTCAATGTCAAGGGGGTGCGGCCCACGGCCCATAATGCTGATGAGCAGGAGGGCAGGCCGGTCAAACACCTTTGGATGCTGGGGGGCTCCACCACCCGCTGTGAGGGGGTGCCTTTTGAGGAGAGCATCGCCAGTTATCTGGCAAAGCGGCTCAACGCCCCAGGAACCCGGCAGCCGGTGGCGGTCAGCAATTTCGGGGAAAACACCTTTAATTCGGTGATGGAGGTCAAGTACCTGCAGAAATTGCTAATGGACAGCCCCCGGCCGCCTAACCTGGTGATTTTTTACGACGGGGCCAATGACTGCATTTACTTCAATGAGTACCGCCTGCCCCACGCTCATTATGCCTACCGCCGCCTCCAGGGTCCCATCGAGAGTTACCGGGGGAGTTTTCTGGGGTTGTTCAAGCCCCTCATCGCTGGTCTTTATTCCTCTTATACCTTTGAGACCTATGAGCGGCTGCGGCAGGGCATAATTCCCTTGGAGCCGGATGACCCGGCGCTCCTTTCCATGCGGGGGGCGATAAAAAGGCGCTATGACCATGTGCAGCGGCTGACCGCGGCCTATGGCGCCAAATTTATCGTGTTTTGGCAGCCCCTCATGTGGGTGGAAACCGGCCGGCGGGACCGGGGGGGCGGCCTGGTCAACGCCAGGTTCTTGCAATTCAAGGAAAACTTCGGCCGGTGCTACGACGCCATCGCGGCTGATCTTGTCCGTGAGCCCTATTTTGTCAATTTCCAGGACATCCTTTTAGGGCGGCAGGAGCCGGTGTACGACGAAGATGGGGTGCACCTGAACGAGGCGGGGAACCGCATGGTGGCCGAAGCCATGGCCCGGGTGCTGATGGCGCGGGAGTGGTGAGAAGTGAGCAGTAAGCGGTTACTTCAATCTCGTCCCCAAGCTCCTGGGGGGGCTTGACGTATTTACATATTGTCTTTACAATTAACCTGTGGTCTTCACCTGGGACGAGGCTAAACGACGCGAAAATCTGAAAAAACACGGGGTTGATTTCCAGGACGCGGCGGAGATGTTTCCCGGCCCCTTGTGGGTTGAACTTGATTCCCGGGAAGATTATTGAGAAGACCGCTTTCGGGGCATCGGCTTCATTAGGGGTAGACTATTTGTGATTATTTTCACCGAAACAGTTTCAGAAAGAATCAGAATTATATCCCTGCGAAAGGCAAAGAAACATGAGGAAGAAAAATTCCAAAGGAAAATCAGAGACTGATTGGGCCAGGATCGACGCCATGACGGACGAAGACATCGACACCTCTGACATTCCGGAATTGGACGAGTCCTTTTTCAGAAATGCCGTATTATGGATGCCGAAATCAAAGGCGATGATTTCCCTGCGGTTGGATCAAGATGTGCTGGATTGGTTCAAGGCCCAGGGCAAAGGCTACCAGACCCGCATCAACGCAGTTTTGAAGGCGTATAAAGAGGCGCACTCAACTTGAGGTGCGAGAAGCCTCAATTTTTCTGCTAATCCAACTCGTATTCCTGCCGCCAGTCGCCCTCTTCCTTAAACGGGGGCTGGTCCTTCTTGTCGAAAATAAAATCCTCCATCACCAGGTAGTCCATTTCGGTGCGCATGAAGCAGCGGTACGCGTCCAGGGGGGTGCAGACGATGGGCTCGCCCCGGACGTTGAAGCTGGTGTTGACGATGAGGCCGTAGCCCGTGAGGTCCTGGAAGGCCTTGATGAGACGCCAGTATTTTTCGTTGGTCTCCTTATGCACCGTCTGGATGCGGGCCGAATAGTCCACATGGGTGATGGCCGGCACGTCCGAACGCAACACATAGAGGCGGTCATACAACTCCAGGTTTTGATAGCCTTCCGGCAAGGGCCGGCAGCGTTCTTGACGCACCGGGGCCACCAGCAGCATGTAGGGGGAGGGCCGGTCCAAGTCGAAAAAGTTGGCGGTCTCTTCATGGAGGACCGAAGGGGCGAAGGGCCGGAAGCCCTCCCGGTACTTGATCTTGAGATTCAGGTGCTTCTGCATTTCCGGGTTTCTGGCGTCCCCCAGGATGCTGCGGTTGCCCAGGGCCCGGGGGCCCCATTCCATGCGCCCCTGGAACCAGCCCACCACTTGACCCTGATCCAAGAGTTTCGCCACATCTTTGATGAGTAGGTCAAAGTCCTGGTAGTGCCGGTAAGGGGCGTCATATTTTCTGATGACCCGCCGGATTTCATCGGCGCCGTATTCGGGGCCCAGATAAGATCCCTGCATGGCGTCCATGCCGGAGGGCACGTGGCGTTCTTTCCCCTGCTCGATGTGCCAGGCGGCCAGGGCCGCGCCCACCGCGCCCCCGGCGTCCCCGGCCGCGGGTTGGATGTAAATGTCCTTGAAGGTGTGGCGGCGCAGGAGCTTGCCGTTGGCCACGCAGTTTAAAGCCACGCCCCCCGCCATGGTGAGGTAATCCGCGCCGGTGAGCTCTTTGGCGGTGTCGGCCATGCGCAGCACCACTTCCTCGGTGACCTGCTGGATGGCCAGGGCCATGTTCATGTAATCCTGGCTGAGGAGGCCCTTTTCCCGGGGGCGGGGGGAAGGCCGAAGAGGCGCTCGAAGCGGTCGTCCCGGCACATGGTGAGCCCGGTGGCATAATCGAAGTAGTCCATGTTGAGGAGGAGGGAGCCGTCGGGCCGCAGATCCACCAGTTCATCCAGGATCAACTGGCGGAAGCGCCGGGTCTGCTCCGCGTCCGGGTTGCCATAGGGGGCCAGGCCCATGAGCTTGTATTCGCCGCTGTTGACCTTGAAGCCGGTGTAATAGGTGAACGCGGAATACAACAGCCCCAGGGAATGGGGAAAGTCCAACTCCCGGAGGATGGTGATGTCGTTGCCACGGCCTATGCCGATGGTGGAGGTGGCCCATTCGCCCACGCCGTCGATGGTGAGGATGGCGGCTTCCTCGAAGGGGGAGGGATAAAAGGCGCTGGCCGCATGGGACAGGTGGTGCTCGGGAAAGAGGAGGGGAGGGCAGTCGTTCCCGGCCACGGTGAGCTCGTCCTTCAAGAGTTGGCGCATGAGGAGCTTTTCCTTGATCCACACAGGCATGGCCATGAGGAAGCTCCTTAGGCCCCGGGGCGCGAAGGCGTGATAGGTCTCCAGGAGACGCTCGAACTTGAGGTAGGGCTTGTCGTAAAAGGCCACCGCGGCAATGTCATCCATGGTGCGGCCCGCTTCCTCCAGAACATAGGCCAGGGCCTGGGCGGGAAAGTTGTGGTCGTGCTTCTTGCGGCTGAAGCGCTCCTGCTGCGCCGCGGCGACAATCTCCCCGTCCACCAGGATGGCGGCGGCGCTGTCGTGATAGTAGGCCGACAGGCCGACAATGGCTTCCGGCATGGCTGATCCCTTAGAAAATGGTGTAGATGAACGGGGCGATGGCAGAACCGCTGGTAAAGACGATGAGAATCCCAAAGAACAGGAGCGTAATGATGATGGGCAGCAGCCAGTATTTTTTCCGGGTCCGCATGAAGCCCCACAGGTCGGTTAGAAAATCCATGTTGTTCTCTCCCCCCGATGCTTCCATTTTTTTTTATATTCTCTTTGCTCCGCAAAGAGAATATAAAGTTTTTCAAGTGGGGGGAGGGCCAGGGACCTGAGGTCCTTAGCCCCCTTCCCCGCTAAACTTCGATTATGTCTGTTGAGAAGCAAAGGACACAATCGATTTTGTTTATTAATAAGGCGCGGTTAAATCCTTTTTCGCCATCAAGTCGGCCCGCACCATAAATACCGAGTCCTGGTCCTTTTTCCACTTTTTGAGTTGCAGGGAGTCGGCCCCCATGAGGCGCCGGATAAGGCCGATGGGGGTCACCAGGCCAAAAAACAGCACGGTAAGGATCACCGTGGACATCACCGTGCCCAGGAGGTGGGACAGGCCGAACCACAAGCCGGCCACAGGCTTAAAGGCCTTGGGCCACACCATGGTAATGACCAGAAAGATCATGGCCAGGGGCAGCAATCTGGTCATGTGCCAGAAATAAACCAGGATAAGGCACAACAGGGTGAGGCCCAGGCCGGTGTCCCGGGCCTGCTCCGGGGTGGCGCTCAATAACCGGGCCAGCAGTCCTGATTTTTGCTTGGGTTTTGACGTGGTAATAATTTCCATCCAGTCATTTTATCCTTCTAATTTAGGCTTGTAAAGACGGCTGGGGATTCTTGGTCACCCGTGAAATCTAAAGCGAGAGAAATGTAGCCGCGAGGCTAAGCCTGCGCTTGGGCGCGGCAAGCCGTGCCCCTAAGATTAATTGTCGGTTGGCTGCAAAATGGTAAGAGAGATGATTGCCGAGCCGAGCGCTCCCTCTCCACCCGTTTACGGGGGGAGAGGGTTGGGGTGAGGGGGGTAAAAACCCTTTCACCCCTCACCCTATCCCTCTCCCCTGGAAGGGGAGAGGGGATTTAATAGTCTTAACTGGCAGGTTACTGTAATTTTGTCAGCATAGGCTCAGAATTCCTGATGACAAACCCGCTGGTCTGGAAGCTGATAAACCATCGGCCAGGTCAAATCAGCAAAAAACCAACCGGACAGTACTTCCCCCTGCCTGGTTTTGAAAACCTTTCGCCAAAGCCGGCTTATTGTGACATAATGAGAACCTTGAGGCTGCGGCGGCAGCCGCTGGGGAGGCCTGGGCGTCCCCAGCGGGCCAGGACTTTTGCCTTGATTTCATTATCTACCGTTGGGCGAGGATCTCTCCCTCTCCCGAACTAAATCAGGAGCCAATCCATGATAAGGCCATTGATACAAGCGGGATGCCTGGGGATGGGGTTGATACTGTTGCTGGTTGTGGCCGGGGGGCCGGGATGCCGGGAGGCCAAACCCCCTCTGAGTCCAAAGGCGGCTGTTTTTACCAAAGAGGTACAGGCTGTCATCGACCGGGTCGCCCCACCTCTCACCGAGCCGGTGTCCCGGGAGGATAGGGAGGGGGCCCAGAAAGCCTTGAAAAAGGCCTTCTCCGTGTGTGCCGATGCCTGTGAGGGATTGTTTTACAATGTCATCATCCTGGATCAGCAGGGGGTGCTGACCGCGGTTTATCCCCCCGCCGAGGTGAAGAGTTTGCAGTTTGCCGGCTACAAGGCGGTGCAAAAGGCCTTTGCGGAAAAGAAGCCCAACCAGGCGATTTTGTATCTGCCGAACGGGACGCCCATCGATATTATCTTTGTGCCCCTTATCCAGCAAGACAAGGCGGTGGGACTCCTGGCCCTGGGTTTCGAGGGGAATCTGGTCAAGGAAAAGCGGGGCCTGGGTGAGCAGGAGTTTCTCTCCCTGGAATTTCAGTCTCCTGGGGGACAAACTGGCCAGCAGAAGTAATCCCGGTGACGCCCCCGGGGTGAACAGGTTAGGTGGAAGATTACAGTTTGATAAAGGGGAAAGATCAGGATGAAGAACTATTCTCTTAGCCAAACTGCCAGGCGCTCTTGCCCTTGGGCTTGCCTGGTTGTCTGTCTTGCCGTGCTTTTAGGGGGATGCCAATCAAAAGGGCCCCCGTTAAGCCCGGAAGCACAGGCTGTGAAGAAGGAACTGCTGGGGGAGATGGGTAAGCTCACCACGGCCTTGGCCGAACCGGTGGCCAGGCAGGATTGGGAGGCCGTACACCCAATTTTGCAAGCATCGTATGAAGAGATGAAAAAAAGCGGCAAGTTGGTAGAGTCTTACCTGGCGGTCCTGGACGGGAACGGCGTCATGCAGGACAGGTTTCCTGCCAAGAAAATAGAACACCCGGATTTTAGGAATTACAAATCGGTTAAGATTGTCCTGAATGAAAAAAGAAAAGCCCAGGAAATGCTTTACCTCGGTGGCGCAAAAATTTTTATTTTAATGGCCCCGGTCCTCAAAAACGATCAAGTAATCGGGGCTGTGGCCATGGGATTCCCGGAAGAGGAACTCCAGAGATGGAAAGTGCCGGAGAAAGAATTTCTGAGCATCGATTTTAATCAATAACTGTTATGCTCACCCAAATTCCCCCAACCTTCTACCCATGAGCATGAAAAAGGCGCCCACCGGACCAAAAACTTACCTCCTCACCGTGGAGGGCCAAAAGGGCCAGGAGGTGCGCTGCGCCCTGGCCGGCCGCCTCTCCCTGGATAATGTCACCGCGGTGCAGGGGGAGTTTAAAAAGCTCCTGCCGCGCCTGCTTCCCACGAAAATCAGTGTTGACCTGTCCAGGCTCGAATATCTGGACAGCGCCGGGGCCCTGGCCCTCTTTGCCCTCCAGAAAGCCGCCCGGAAGAAGAACATTCCCCTGGCTTACCTCAACACCACCCCCGAGGCCCAGGGGGTCATGGACCTCATCGACCCTGAGGCCATCGACACCCCGCCCTTGCTCCAGGAAGAGAAGCTGAATTTTTTTGAACAGGTGGGCGAGGGGTCCGCTGGGTTGGTGGAGGATGGCTACCAGTTGCTGAGCTTCTTCGGCGAACTGCTGAGCGCCCTGGCAGTTTCCGTATTTCGCCCTTCTCTGGTCAGGTGGAGCGAGGTCCTGGTCTATATGTCCAAAACGGGGGTGGAGGCCCTGCCCATCCTGGGGTTGATGAGCCTGCTCATGGGGCTGGTGGTAACCTTCATGTCCTCCTTTCAGTTGCAGCAGTTCGGCGCGGTCATTTACGTGGCCGACCTGGTGGGCGTCGGTTTCGTCCGGGAATTGGGGTCGCTCCTCACCGGCATTCTGATCTCCGGCCGCTCAGGCTCGGCCTTTGCCGCGGAAATAGGCACCATGCAGGTCAATGAGGAAGTGGACGCTCTCGAAGTTATGGGTTTTGAACCGGTAAGGTTCCTGGCCGTCCCCAAGGTGCTGGCCACCATGTTTGTCATGCCGGCGCTCACCATCTATTCCATGTTTTTCGGTCTCCTGGGCGGCCTCATCGTGGGGGTGTCCATCCTGGACATCGGCACCTACGCCTATATCAACGAGACCCGGAAGGCCCTCAGTGCCTCCGACCTTTACTATAGCCTGTTTAAGTCGGTGGTCTATGCCCTCATTATTGCAGGCGTCGGCTGCCAGCGGGGCTTCCAGGTGCAGGGCGGGGCCCAGGAGGTGGGCCGGGCCACCACTTCGGCCGTGGTGACCTCCCTTTTTTTAGTGATTGTGGCCAGTTCGATTTTTTCCATAGTTCAGAATTATCTTAAATAGTCTCCTTTTATTTTAACGACCAGCAAATTCCGGAAGGGTGGAGTTTTGCAGCAAGCTGAGAAAAAGCCCATCATTCAGGTGGAAAACCTCACGGCCCGGTATGGCGACCGGACTATTTTTAAGAATGTCAACCTTACCGTCTTCAAAGGGGAGATTCTGGTTGTCCTGGGGGGCAGCGGCTGCGGCAAATCCACCCTGCTGAGACACCTCATCGGGCTGAACCAACCCTATACCGGCAGGGTGCTCATCGACGGCATTAATGTGAACAGCGACGACGAGAGGCAATTGAACCAACTGCGGCGAAAAATCGGAGTGTCTTTTCAGTCCGGAGCCCTTTTCGGCTCCATGACCGTGGGAGAAAACATTGCCCTGCTGCTGACGGAGTATACCGATCTGTCGGCCGCGGCCGTCGAGGACATCGTCAGGATGAAACTGGCCATGGTCAATCTGGCCGGCTTTGAAAATCACCGACCCTCGGAACTCTCGGGGGGCATGTTGAAACGGGCCGGCGTGGCCCGGGCCATGGCGCTTGATCCCCTGGTGCTCTTTTTCGACGAACCTTCGGCCGGCCTGGACCCCATCACCGGGGTGGAGCTGGACATCATGATCAAGCGCCTCAATGCCGGCATGGGCACCACTATGGTGGTGGTCACCCACGAGCTCCAATCCATTTTCAAGATCTCCGACCGTTGCATCATGCTGGACAAGACCGCCCAGGGCATTATTGCCGAAGGCGATCCCAGAAAACTCAAGGACTCAACGGACCCCCGGGTGCATGCCTTTTTCAACCGGGAACCCTCCGTCCACGAGAAGGAAGCCTGATATGGCCAAAAAAACCCGAAAGTACTTTGTGGTGGGACTCTTTGTCACGATGGCCTTCCTTCTTGCGGCCGCCGCCATTATCTGGATCAATGCCTCCAGATATTTCGAAAAAGGCACTCGGTATGTCACCTTCTTTAACGAGTCGGTGCAGGGCCTCAGCAAGGATTCCGAGGTGAAATACCAGGGCGTCACCGTGGGCCGGGTGGAAGAGATCCGCATCGCGCCGGACAATAAAACGGTGTCGGTGATCATGTTGGTTAACCTGAGGGGCGACCTGCCCAGGAAAGTGGTAGCCCAATTGAACATGGCCGGCATCACCGGTCTCGTGTTCGTCAACCTGGTTCCCAGAGTGCCCGACGAACCGGATCTCTCACCCAAGATTAATTTTGCCACGGAGTATCCGGTGATTCCCTCCAAGCCCTCGGAGATCAGCCAGATTCTCACCGGCGTCAAGGAAGTGGTGGATAACCTAAAAAAAGCCGAGATTGATGGGGCCATCAAGGAAATTAAAGCCGCCGCCGCGGGGATCAAGAACCTGACGGATGGGAAAGATATGAAAAATCTTCTGGCCAAAACGGACTCGGCCGCAGGGTACCTGAGGGATACCTTGAAAAGGGTTGATAAGATTGTTGCAGAAGGCAAGGTGGATAAGGTTTTGTCGGAAGCCCAGACTGCCTTGAAAGGGGCGAGTTCCCTCATGGACGACCTCAAGGGTGAGGTGCGGGCCTCAAAGCTTCCTGACACGGTGAAAAAGGCCCGCCTTGCTCTGGATGATGCCAGGGCCCTGTTTGAAAAATTGAAGCGGACTTCGGGAACCCTGGATATGCTGATTGAAAGGCTTTACCAACGGCCCTCGGACGTATTATTCGGCAAGGCTCCCAAAGGCCGCTCTAATGAACAACCCAGCAAAGCGAAAAAAGCTGACAGGTGATTGTATGAACACACCCTTGAAAAACCGGAAGCATGGTTTTTTCCATCTCACGAACAGCGGCTGGGGGAAAGCTGGCCCCACACTTTGCATACTCACCCTGTTGGCCGCCATGGTCCTGGCGGCTTGCGGCAAACCGCCCGCCCTCATCAACCGCTATATCCTGGATTACCCCCCACCCGCGGTGGGCCGGCTCAGTCCCCTGGACACCGGCATCAAGGTGGAACTCTTTGCGGTGGACGAGACCATCAACCGGCCGGAAATGGTCTACAAGGAAAACCCTTACAAAACCGGCGTTTACCAGTACAACCGCTGGAGGACTGATCCCGGCTACCTGGTTACGGATTACCTGACCCGGGACCTGCGGGAAGCCAAGCTGTTCCGGGGGGTTTTTTCCTATGACCGCAGCGGCCCGGCCCGGTTCCGCCTGGAGGGAGGCGTGGCGGAATTTCAGGAGAATGATATGCCGGGGCCCTGGCAGGCGGCCCTGACCCTTAACGTCACGCTGCTGGACACCGATAAGGAGAACATTGCGGACCGGGTGGTGTTTCAAAGGACCTATCAGGCCCGGGAGTCCATGCCCGCCAAAACCCCCCAGGGCCTGGCCGAGGCCATGAGCGCCGCCATGCAGAAGGTGTCCAGGCAGATCATTGACGACGTCTACCGGGGGCTGAAAGCCAGATTGGGGGGATAAAGGAGGGGCGTGGCCCAGGCTGGGACTCTGAGCCGCCAGGACTTGCCATCGTAAAGAAATTGTGTCGGAGGGGCGCCGCCCCCCAACTTAGGCGGCGGGCAGGGCCCGCCTTACAGGTATTGATTCTGGTTTCCCAGGCTCCCGCCTGGGAACCGGATTGGGGTCAAAGCTCGGCATTGCTCTCTAAACACGGCTCATCCTCAAAGCAGGCGGACGCTCACCCTCCGACTTTTCATGTGTTGCTATACGCAGCGTCATTTATTTATAGAAATGTGCCATGATGATACCTGCTTGTCATTCTGAGTCGCCGAAGGCGACGGAGAATCTCGTCTTTCTCTATACTTCAGAGACCCTTCGCCTGCGGCTCAGGGTGACAAAATGAGTAAAATGGCTCTGGGTGAAACTATCAACTTGTTCAATTACTTATGACGCTGCGTCTAAAAGGATGCACCATGGCAAACGTAGGGGAGGAAAGCGCCGCCATCCCGCCTTTATATGGCGGGCGGGGACGCCCGCCCCACCTTCCATTCCCCGCCTTTCCAGATATTGTTGGGAAGTTGAAGCCCCTCGACCAACACCCACAAAAGTCCTGATACCGAGTTGCGTTCTAAGAGTAATTTTTTGTAGCCGCAGGCTTCAGCCTGCGCCGGCACAGGCTGGAAAGCCTGTGCCACCGTTGGACTGCAAACCGGTATGAGGCGTCTGGTTTGATTTTTTTAGGTCATGGTTTAAGATGAAAACCAGAGGTCGCGCCATGATGAGTTTCTCCCGTTTGTTTGTCCTGACGGCTTTGGCCCTGGGGCTTCTCTGGACGGGGCCGTTTGGCTCTGCGGCCGTGGGCCAGGAGCGTGAGCCTGCCCCCGCCAACGATGAAGCCGCCTACAAGGTGGTGAACACCTATCAGTATCCGGGCTTTAGCCTGATCCAGTTTCACCTGCCGGCCCTGGCCCATTATGCCTACCTGTTGGTGAGCGGCGATCAGGCCCTGGCGGTGGACCCGGGCCGGGACGCGGCCGTTTACCTGGACCAGGCCAAGAAGGAAGGGGCCCGCATCACCGGGGTGCTCCTCACTCACAACCACGCCGATTTTGTGGCCGGGCATACGGACCTGGCCCGGCGGGCCAACTGCCCCATTTATGCCAGCGCCAACAGCGGCTGCCTGTTTCGCTTCCAGGCCTTGAAGGAAGGCTCCACCATCGAGGTGGGCGAGGCCCTGATCAAAATTCTCGTGACCCCGGGCCACACGCTGGAAGGGATTTGCGGTCTGGTGGCCAGCAAGGCCAATCCCAAAGAGCCGCTGTTGCTGCTGAGCGGTGATACCCTCCTCATCGGCCGTTTGGGCCGGCCTGACCTTATTGAAGGGACCAGCGCCGCGGGCCTGGCTTCCCAGGCCTTTGACACCTGGACCAATAAGCTGCGCCATCTGCCGGATAATCTGGCCATTTTTCCGGCTCATGGGGGGGGCTTCCTGGGCAGCCTCCGCCTGAGCGACGAGCCCACCTCCACCCTCGGGACCGAGAAAAAGGGCGAGGGCTTGCTGCAGCATAAAACCCGGGGGGAATTTGTGGCGGCCTTTCTGGAGAACCGGCCGGAGGCGCCCCAGCATTTTAAACAGATCGCCGCAGTGAACAAGAGGGGTCCGCAGCCGGTGGATTGGGAAAGGCCGCCGGCGCCGTCGGGAGTCTCCCGGGCCTTGACGGACCCACGGCTCTTTTACGTGGTTGACCTGCGGAGCCCCCAGGATTATGCCGCGGGCCATGTCCCCAATGCCGTCAACATGCCTCTTCGGGGCAGGTTCGAGTACTGGGTGGGGACCATGGTGCCCTGGAACGCCAATCTGGTGCTCTATGGGAGCCCCGAGGAGGCCCAGGAGGCCGTCACCCGGCTGAACCGCATCGGCTACCCGGCCCGGGTCCTGACCCCGGAGGCCTGGGAACGGGCCCTGGTGCCCCTGGCGAAAAGTGAGCTGGTGAAGCCCGAGGACCTCAAGACCCGCCTGAAAGGAGAGGACAGTCCCATGCTGGTGGACGTGCGCTCTGCCAGCGGCTGCGCCATGCCGCGTCTTACGGGCGCGCTGAACCTGCCTCTCGCTCAATTGAGCGGGCTCGCGCCGGCGCAACTGGACCCGGGGCAACCTGTAGTCACGGTGTGCGATGCCGCCGACTGCGCCAGCCTGGCGGTGGGGCTTTTGGAACGGTTGGGTTTTCAGAAGGTGGGTTGTCTCAGCGGCGGCAGCGAGGGCTGGGTGGAGGCCGGGCTCACCGTCCAGGGAACGGAGCCCCCGGCGATAAAGCCCCAGGCTGCGGTCCCGCCCCCGGTGCGCCTGGCCAGGCGGGCTGTGCGCCTGCCGGAGCGCATCTCCGCGGCGGACCTGAAACGCACCCTGATGGATCTGCCGGGGAGCTTTGACCTGGTGGATGTGCGGCCGCCGGAGGCCTTCGCCGAGTACCATCTGCCGGGCTCCGTCAATGCCGACATGGTGGACCTTATGCAAAAGCCCGCCTATCTCAAAGGCGCCACGCCCCTAATTCTGGTGGACCGGGACGGTTCCCTGGCCATGGCGGTGGGGGGCGTTATCTCCCAGAAGACCTGGCGTCCCATCAAGGTCTTGCACGGGGGGTTGGAGGCCTACCGGCTGGAGATGGAGGGTAAGCCGACGGCCAAGGCGGCGGCGCCGGCCGAACAACCAGAGAAGGAAGCCAGCGCGGCTGAAGCCCAGGACGCCAAACCCTGGTGGCGGCGGGTTTTTCAGTAACCTGTCTTGAATAGTTTTTAGTTTCGAGCCGCCGCGCCCGACCCATGCTCCATAATATCAAGTGTTGGCGAGCGTGAAGCCCACCCCCAAACTTTTCATGACTTTGCGGGTGGCCCACCGGCCCATGAGGAACTGTTATGAAAAGAGCTGTAGGGCGGGAAAGCGGAGCGCATCCCGCCTTAATAGATGGTGCGCAGAGCGCACCCTACACTTTCTTTGAACCTTGAACTTCTTGTAAAAGGTATCGTTGAACCGTCATAGCGACTGGCACAGGAAATGCAATATAAGTTGGCAACGAATATGAACTCAAGCTCAGGTAATCCCTCCCTTAGCAAGGTTCATAGACGCCTGTTACACACTACAACCTTTCTCCTTTTTCTTGACTGACCGGGTCCCCCATCCCGGTCAGTTTTTTTAGGGGGAACCTCAACCCCCCCTTGTCGTCGTCCTTCCCTCTCATACCAAGTTCGCTTTGAAATGAAACAAATCATTCAGATAATCTATTGATATCACAAATAGAGACTGGTTCTAAACCCGCCCCTGCAAACCGAATTTGGCATTATACTTTGCCAAAAGTTTTTTCTTCCCCCCTCACCCTAACCCTCTCCCCCCGTTGGGGGAGAGGGGATTTAAGGAAAGAACTTTTGGCAAACGGTATATTATTAAAGAGTGCGAAATAAGAAAGAATCAGATGAATAAATTCTTTTATTCTGAGAAAATTTCTTAGTAAAAGAGAAGAATTATTCCTCAAGCAAGAAAAAATCGACCGGCCTGAATGATAGGGATGCCCCATGGAAGTCATGGTCCAAACCCCGAGGCGGCCCATCGGCTTCCGGCCTTAGGGTCCCGGATGGTGAGGATGGGGTGCCGCCGCCAACTGACCTGATGTCTCCAAAAGTTACATGAAAATGGGGTTGGGACCTTTCCACACCAGGGCTTCCCGGCTAAAGGGTTTTCTGGCCCTCCAGCGCAGCACCGTAGGCGTTTTGGCCATGGTGGTGCTGGTGGGCCTGGGAGAACGGCTGGCCGAAAGGTTTTTGCCGATATACCTCATGGCGCTGGGCGGCGGGGCCATCGCCGTCGGCCTGCTCAACGCCATGGACAACCTGCTGTCGGCGCTCTACTCCTTCCCCGGCGGCTATGTCGCCGACCGGTTCGGCGCCAAACGGGCCCTCCTCATCTTTACCCTGGTCTCCATGGCCGGTTATGCCGTGGTCATCCTGATTCCCACCTGGCAGGCGGTGCTGGCGGGCGCGGCGCTCTTCATCTCCTGGTCGTCCATCTCTTTACCGGCCACCATCAGCCTGATGTACCAGGTACTGCCCGCCAACAAGCGCACCATGGGGGTGAGCCTGCATTCCCTAATGAACCGCCTGCCCATGGCCCTGGGGCCGCTTTTGGGAGGCGCCATGATCAGCCTGTGGGGGGAGCGTCAGGGCGTGCGCCTGGCCTTCGGATTGGCTCTGGCCCTGGCCGTGGTGGCCCTTATCTTACAGCACCACCTGATTAAGGATGGTGAATCTCGGGAGAACCCCGGGAAAAAGGTGGAGATTCTGTCCCCGGAAAAAAATCCCTTAAAACTTTGGCGGCAGATGGATCCCGTCATGCGGGGGCTTTTGGCGACCGACATCCTGGTGCGCTTCTGCGAGCAGATCCCCTATGCCTTTGTGGTGGTGTGGTGCATGAAGGTCATCGCCCAGCCGGTCTCGGCCTGGCAGTTCGGCGTGCTCACCACTATCGAGATGGCCACCGCGGTGCTGGTCTATATTCCGGTGGCGCATCTGGCCGACCGCAGCACCAAGAAACCCTTTGTGGTCATCACCTTTAGTTTCTTCACCCTTTTCCCCCTGGTTCTCATGTTCAGCCAGTCGTTTGCCGGGCTGGTGGTAGCTTTTATCATCCGGGGACTCAAGGAATTCGGCGAACCGACGCGCAAGTCCCTGATTATGGATCTGGCGCCGGACCGCTGCAAGGCCGGGATGTTCGGGCTGTATTATCTGGTGCGGGACGTGTTTGTTTCCCTGGCCGCCCTGGGCGGGGCCTTTCTCTGGGAAATCAGCCCGACGACCAACTTTCTGGCGGCCTTCGGCTTCGGGGTCCTGGGGACTTTAGGTTTTGCCATGTTCGGGCGTGATGTGCGGCTGGGGGGGAACCCGACTCAGGGCCGGTAGTGGTTCAGGCGAGCCACGCAGATCGCATAATTTATTTAGGAAGAATGAGGAGATGGCTTATGGATTATATGGTGCAACAGGCCGATATCGACCTGCTGCGGATGGCCGGGCTGTCAGAGGAGGACCTGGCCCACAGCGTCAGGGTGGCGGAAAAAGCCCTGGAAATAGCCGGCCGCACCGGGGCTCAGGTGGATTTGGAACTGGTGGGGCGGGGGGCCCTCTTCCATGATTTGGGCAAGGCCAAAACCCACGCCATCGAGCACGGCCGCATCGGCGCCGAGTTGGGCCAGGCCCTGGGCCTGCCGGCGGCCGTCACGGCCATTATGGAAAAGCACATCCGGGGGGGCTTAACCCCGGCGGAAGCGGAGGAACTGGGGCTGCCGGTCAAGGACTACACCCTTTCCCGCCTGGAAGAACGCATCATTATCTACGCCGACCGGTTGGTGGACATTATCACCGATGGCCTGGTGGAACTCCATGACGAAAGGGAGGCCGAGTCGCGGTTCGAGGAATTCCTGCGCACCATTCCCAAATACGGCAAAAATGCTCCGACCCTGGCCAGATATTTGAATTACCATGGGGAAATCCAGGCCATGATTGAGAAAGGGCGCCAGGCTTAGAGGCTGTCCGGTGGGATTTTTGAAGGCAACGGGTTTTCAAGATACGATTGCCCCAGGGTATTTCACCCTCTCCACCCGCTGGCGGGGGGAGAGGGCTGGGGTGAGGTGGGTAACCTCTTTCACCCCTCACCCTATCCCTCTCCCCTGACAGGGGAGAGGGGACTTACTGTTCTTTCCGGTATGTTCCCCTAATCGATCAGTTCAGGCTGGAAATTTTGTAAAGGGGGGCAGGCCAGGCAGGATCCTTCCAGCCGGCTTATTTCTTGGTTGATGGGGAAACCACCTGCTGCAGGCCCGGCGGGAATTTCTTCCAGCGGTAGCCCTGTCTTCCCATGTCATAGCCCCGGTTGAACAGTTGATTCATGTAGTTGCGGTCAAACTCCTCTTTTCTGGACACGGTGAAATCACCGGGGATGACCGCCAGGTTGAAGTCCACCCCGTCATTCTTGCTCAGGGTGTAAATGCGATACAGGTCCCCCACCCCCTGGTACTTGATAATGGTGCTCATGGCCCGCTGGGTGATGCTTTTCAGGCCGGCGTCGGTGCTGCTCCATTCCGGTCTGGTCTTGCTGTTGCGGATCACATAGAGCCGCAGCGGCCGGGGCTTGGCATCTTTGCCCCGGGTCTGAGCCTTTACGTCTTTGGGTCTGAAGGTGTTTTCATAGGTGATGGTCTCCGCCACCGTGCCCCCGTCCACGTGCAGTTCGTCGTATTTTTTACCGGCCGCCGTCACTTCAATGTATTGGGGCGGGAAAAATATCGGAATGGCCGCCGAGGCCAGTATGATCTGGCGGAAGAGCTTGCCGGCGTTGGGGTGGCCGCTCGCGGCTATGGCCCCCATGTCCCAGAGGACCAGGCGCTGGGCGTCCAGGTTGGTGGTGCCGATGAGCAGGCGCCGGCCTTTTTTGTGCTCCGCGGCGATGTCCGCCAGCATCTTGTCGTCCAAATATTTGGCGGCCAGCCGCGCCAGGGGCAGAATGTCGGCAATGGAGTCGGACCGCAGTATCTTGAATATGCCCTGAACCTTATAAATATCCTTGGTGTCGATGGTGGTGTAGACTTCCTTGAGTTTGGCGTCATACTCCGGCCCAAGGAACGCAAAAGGGGCGGTGAGGGAGCCGGTGCTGACGCCGGTGATCAGTTTGAAGCGGGGGCGGTCGCCCCGGGCCGTCCAGCCGCAGAGCAGGCCCGCGCCGAAGGCCCCGTCGGCCCCGCCCCCGGAGAGGGCCAGGATGTCCACCGTGGGGGTGGCGAAAACCCCGGCGGGTTTACCCGGTTGGGGCGCCAACTCCTGGTGGATGGATTCCACCGCACTGGCCTCCAGACTCTTGTCCGGGGAGTCGGCAAAACCCCGGACGTCCGGCAGGCCCAGCACCCGGGCCTCATCCTGGTAGTAGGGCGGCAACGGCTGGCGCAGCCGGGCGACCCCGCAGCCCTGGATGAAAAGGAGCGCCACGGCCAAAGCCCCCAGCGCCATGAGCTTAATTACCGGGTTAATTCGCTTGGTTCTGTTTCTGCCCCCAATTATTGCTGCCATGTTTCTCACCCTTCTCCTGAGGTATTGTAGGCGCGACCTTGGCCGTCCAGGCCAGAGAGCCGGCTGCCTCGGCCTAAGACGGGATGGCCGCGCCAGATGCCGCGGACGCCATTTATACCAGATTGAGACCTCTGCGGAAAGCATTTTTGTCATCCGGAGCGAAGTGAAGGTTCTCGTAGTTTCAACTGGTTATGAGATTCTTCGGTCGCTTTGCTCCCTCAGGGTGACAGTTCTACGGACTTTCGCAGAGGTCTCACATTGCACTCATAACATGCTGCATACATACAGGTAATTTACTTTCTGTAGGGGCGGACCCATGTGTCCGCTCTGAACTTAGGGCGCACACGCGGGTGCGCCCCTACGGAAAGCAGCATGCCTTATTTCTATGGAAGCAACTTGGTATCAATCAGCAATTTTTTTTAGCCGCAAGGCTAAACCTGCGCCAGCACAGGCTGGAAAGCCTGTGCCACCGTTCAACTGCAGCTCGGTATTGTATTCCGCCCCAGGAAAGATTGAAGACTGCGGCTGCATGTTATTACTATGACCGCAACTTGAGATGAAGCAATAATGCCGTCATCAAACCGGGCAGCCCTGGAGCCTCTTGGCCTCATGGGCATGCTCTTCTTTGGAGGCCTCCAGTAAATCCCGGAAAAATCCCGGCCGGCAGGCCAGATCCATCGGAGAGCCCACCTCCATAAACTTGCCTTGTTCCAGGCAGCAGACCAGATCGGCAAATTCGCAAATGAAAGCGAGATCATGGTCAACCAGAAGGACGGTAAGCCCCCGGCAAATTTCCCGCAAGACTGCGGCCAACTGGGCCCGGCCGATGGCATCAATATCGGTGGTGGGTTGATCGAGGAGCAGGATGGTGGGGTGCAGAAGAAAGGCGCGGGTTACCGCCAGCAAACGGCGCTGGCCCCCCGAGAGGCCCTCGCTGCCGGCCTTGGGCAGATGGTAATCCAGGGGATGTTCATTGCCCGCAGCATTTTCCAGAATTTGCCACATGCCGGTGCGGCGGCAGGCTTCTTCCAGTTCGGCATCCGTGGCTTCAGCCTTGGCGAGCTTAAGGTTGGCCCGGATAGTATCGGCCAGAAACAGGGGAAACTGGGAGACCTTGACCACAGAGGTCCGCAGGCTGTCCAGGGTGACCTGGCTGATGTCCTGACCGTCAATGAAAACCCGGCCGCCCTGGGGGTCCTGCAGCCGGGCCAAGAGGTTAAGGAGGGTGGATTTGCCCATGCCTTCCCGGGCCACAATAGCCGTGACCTTCCCCGGCGTGAAGGAATAACTGAGATCATCAAGGATCTTGGGGCCGCCGGGGGTATAGGCGAAGTCAAGATTTTCGATGGCGAGGGCGCCCTCCCGGGGAACGAGGGGCACAGCCTCCGGCTTTTCCTGTACTTCCGGCTCCATTTCCAGGATCTCCACCACTTTTTCCACCTGGGGCCAGGAGGATTGCAGACCCCGGTAAAACTGGATGATCTCCTGCAAAGGGTTCACCGCCTCCGGCACAAAGTAGTAAATGCCCAGGATGGCGCCGGGCGCGGCGGGATTCCCTGATGTCAGCGCATAAAAGACGCCGTAAATTAGAAAGATGGCCTGCAAAACCACCGGAGAGCTGATTTGAAACTGGAAGGCAATTTCATTGCGCAGGAAGGCCTCCAAAGAATGGCGCAAAAAACTCTTCAGGCGGTGGGCAAAGGCCTGGGACCGCTGGGGCTTGGCGCCCATGAGCTGCACCTCCAGGGGCAGGGCGGCTGAATTGGAAAATTCATTGGCCAGGGCCGTTTGACTGTCCCGCACCTTGGCGAAAGCCAACCGCAACCTATGGGAAAGCCACCAACCTCCTATGGGCAGAATAAAGATGGTGGCCAGCAGGGTCGCCTGAATCCAGTGAGGAGGGTCGCCCATCATGGAAAAACTGTTGGTGAGAAAGATGATGGCGGTAATGAAGCCGATGCCCCGCACCACGGGAAAGGAGATGACGTCCCGCAGCAAAACCTGAGTGTCGGTGGAAAACCGGGTGACAATGAGCATGGTTTCGCCCAGGTCGTGAGCGTGGTGGTAGGCGGGACCCAGGTCGAGAAGCTTATCGTGCAGGCGCTGCTGTAGTTTGGCGGCCATGAGGTTGTTTGACCAGGCCAGGGCGAGGCGATTGAGAAAGGTTATGAGAATGAGGAACAGGGTCAGGAAGGCAAAGGTAATGGCAGCACTTTCCAGGTTGTCGGGTAGGAAGGGAGCCAGGAACCCGGTGTTCATGGCCGCAGTGCCGCCCAGCCCCGCCACCATGGTGGCCACCAGCTGGAAATTATATTGCGTCAGGAATTGCATGGTCAGGTGCAGAAAGATGCCGAGGATGAACCAACCGAGGGCAGTTGAGACAATGGTCCAGCCCCACCTCAGAAGTTTCCGGTAAGGCACCGCCTCGGCTTGAGGCTCCGTGGTTTCTTCTTCGGGCTCAACGGCGGCCGGAGTTAAGCTGCCGGGAGCTGCGCCTGCCTGGCTTTTGTCCCCTTTAGCGTCCTTCATCACACCTTAAGACCCCTGCAAAGCAGAAAGATAACTTTCTAAATAATTAAATAATATAGATTAATTTTTGGCAGCATCAAGAGGGCGGCGATTTCTCTCCTTGTCATACCGAGTCGCATTCAACTGGCAATAGTAATGTAGTTGCGAGGCTAAGCCTGCGCTCGGGCGCGGCAAGCCGTGCCCCTAAGATTAATTGTCGGTTGGCTGCACATTGGTATCAATGGCATCCCCAGCCGTAACCTGCCCACACAAGGGACGCAAGGCCTTAAGATTAATGAAATCGCCAAAAGTCTTTTTCCCCCCTCACCCCAGCCCTCTCCCCCAAGGGGGCATAAGCGCTAATTTGAGAGTTCTGCGAAAGTCCCTAAAACTGTCATTCTGAGGGAGCATGGCGACCGAAGAATCTCATAACCACTTGAAAATACACGATCCTTCGCTTCGCTCCGGATGACAAAAAACCTTTTGGCAGAGGTCTCAATTTAAACAAATTTGTCATTCTGAACGGAGCGCCGCGGAGTGAAGAATCTCGATTCTGCGCAGAAAATCAGGAGGTTCTTCGCTGCGCTCAGAATGACAGGCTCCTTATGTTATGCCAAAGGGGGAGAGGGGGTTAATGAGGAAATATCAATAAGATAGGCAGCATCAATGAGGAGCGCCTTATTGAGATGAGAACTCAGAATCACCTGGGGCAAGGCCGAAGAAGCCCGCCGCGAGTTGGAGGAGGCCAACCGGAAGCCCACCAGGGCCATCGAGCAGGCCAACCAACTGGCGGTGGAAGCCGAAGTGGCCAACCAGGCCTAAAGTGCGTTTTTGGCCACCATGAGCCATGAGATCCGCCCCCCTGAACGGCATCATCGGCATGACCGGTCTCCTGCTGGACAAGCCATTAAACCCCGAACAGCAGGAATACGTCAGAACCGTGCAGACCTGCGGGGACAGCCTGCTCACCCTCATCAAGTAAAGGCTTCGGTGCTTATACCTCTCTATCGCCCGTTCCAGAAAACCAGCAAGTAAAGTATCTTCTCTAATTAGT
>CAVPIX010000006.1:0-5466 GCA_963705115.1 uncultured delta proteobacterium
CGTTCTCCGGATCACCTTAGAAGGTGGAGAACCCTTCATCCGGCCTGACCTCCCTGAACTCATCGAAGGTATCGTCAAAAACCGCCTGCGCTTTAAAATCTTAAGCAACGGCACCCTGATCACCGATGAACTGGCCGCTTTTTTGGCCGGCACCCGGCGTTGCGATGTCATCCAGGTGTCCATAGACGGATCTAAACCTGCGACTCATGACGCCTGCCGAGGGCAAGGGAATTTCTTTAAGGCCATGAAGGGGTTGGAAAATCTGAAGCGGCATGGCGTCCCCGTCACGGTACGGATGACCATCACCCGCGCCAACCTGGAGGATTTACCGGAGATAGCCCGCCTTCTCCTGGAAGATTTGCGACTGCCCGCTTTTTCCACCAATTCCGCCGACTTCATGGGGATTTGCCGGTCCCTGGCGGAAAAGATCCAACTCTCGGTGGCAGAGCGCACTCGAGCCATGGCCTTGCTTTGGGAACTTCAGGAAAAATATCCGGGACGTATAACGGCCGCCGCCGGGCCCCTTTTTGAGGTCCAGGATTGGCTGCAAGTTATTAAGGACCAGCGTGAAGGCCGGCCTCCGAAACCGGGCCGGGGGCACCTATCCAGTTGCGGCGGCGTCTTCTCCCAAATGGCGGTGCGGGCCGACGGTGTCATGGTGCCTTGCCTCCAGTTGGCCCACCTGGAGTTGGGACACATCAACCGAGACGATCTGGGAGAGGTCTGGCGGCATCACCCCGAGCTTACCCGCTTGCGGGAGCGGCCGCGCATCCCCCTGAGCGACTTTGACTTTTGCCGGGATTGCGAGTATCTCCCTTACTGCTCCGGCGGCTGCCCGGCCTTGTCCTACACCCGCACTCAACAGGAGAATAACCCTGTCCCGGATAGTTGTTTGCGATATTTCCTGGCACAAGGAGGCCGGCTGCCCGATGTCCGCACCTGAGCCCCAAACTCCAGAGCATCCCTTGCACCAGATTTATTTTTATCTGACCGGGGGTTGCAATCTGCGGTGCCGGCATTGCTGGGTCTTGCCCGAACCGGGCGCCCCCCGTCTGGCTGACGCCTTTCTGGACCCGGAACTCTTTCAACATATTATCGACCAGGGGCGGCCCCTGGGTCTCAGCACGGTTAAACTTACGGGTGGCGAGCCTTTCCTGCACCCCCACATAGGCCGTCTGCTCGAGATCATCAAGACTGCAGACCTGCGGCTGGTGGTGGAAACCAACGGGGTGCTGTTGACGGCAAAATTGGCCAAGGCTGCGGCCGCGTGCCGCAACCCTTTTGTCTCAGTGAGCCTGGACGGGGTTGATGCCCCCACCCATGAGTGGGTCAGGCAGGTTCCCGGCTGCTATGAAGCCGCGCTCCGAGGCATCTCTTACCTGGTGGACGCGGGCATAAGACCCCAAATCATTTTTTCCCTTATGCGGCGGAACCGGGACCAGGTGGAGGCCGTCGTCCAGTTGGCCCAAAAGCTGGGCGCGGGGTCGGTGAAGTTCAACATCCTCCTGGCCTCCCCCCGGTCTGATCGCATGCAGGAAGACCATGAAATCCTCACGGTGCAGGAATTATTGGACCTGGGACGCTGGGTGGAGCGGGAACTGAGTCCCACCGTTGATATGCCTTTACAATTCCACCAACCGCCGGCCTTCCGGCCCTTGAGCCTCATGTTTGCAAAAGGCAGAGGCCCAGGCACCTGCGGCATCAGAGGCATCATCGGGGTTCTCTCCGACGGCTCCTATGCCCTGTGCGGCATCGGCGGCTATATACCGGAATTGGTCTTCGGCCACGCCGCCAAAGACTCTTTGAGGGATGTCTGGTGCGACCATCCGGTGTTGCGGGAAATCCGGGCGGGCTTGCCACGGCGGTTCACCGGCATTTGCGGCGATTGCCTGGTGAGCAGCCGCTGCCTGGGCTTTTGCCTGGCCCAGAATTATTACCGCTCCCATGACTTGTGGGCTCCTTACTGGTTCTGCCAGGAAGCGGAAAGCGCCGGCCTTTTTCCCGCCAGCCGCAGGCGCCCCGCTATGGTCAAAAATGACTAAAATTTCCAGAAAGCCAAGAAATTCTTGCTTTGCGGCCATAGATGTGAATACAATACATCGGCATGGAATGAAAAATAAAATTCCGTAGGGTTGAGTTCGTGGAATCGGCAGGAAGGCCGGGGCGGCTTGGAGCTGATCCTCGGGTAACAACATAACTTCACGAAGAACTCATACTACAGATGCAGGAGGATGGGGGTCATGACAAAAAATGATAAGCGCTATGAAAAGCCGGAGTTGACCGAATTATTCACTGATCTGCCGGCAGCGGTGGGCGCTTGTGGTGCGGGCATTGGCGACTCGGCGTCGTGCACCGGCGGCACCGGTGGCGGTGTTTGCGCTGGTGGATCTGGCTTGGAAGCTCCGCCAACATAACTTTTAGTTCTCGCTTTTGCGAAGATAAAAAACGGCATACCGCCGACCCGGGGGATGTAATTTGCGCTCCTTCGGGTTGGTGGTAGCAGGTAGGATGGTTTGAGTCCTAAGGGTTTAGGACATTTTTTTGTAACCGTCTCTTGAGAACTCCTTCAGAAATGGGAGGTGACGTGAGTGACCTCCAACGAACGATTAGGTGCGTCTAAGCTCTTAAAGATTTCCAAAACTTCCACAGGCAATGCCGCTCTATTGCCGATCCTCTTAACCCCACACATGGCGTCAAACGACACCCTACGCATATCCCACGGTCACCGGTCCGGGATCTGCAACCTTGTCAGGCAAATTACCGGGATAGCCGAACCGGAGAGCCAAATGGAGGGCTTCTCCCTCCAGCTAGGGGACGGCAGCCGCTGGTGGGTTGCCAGCCTCCCCCCGGCAAACAATTGGCTGGAGAAAATGGCAACTATTATGCAGCTTGGCCAGGAAAAAGCCGCCGGCGCCAATATTATTGTCTTTCTCGAGGGGCAAACTCCAGCGGAAAGAGTCCAGAGGCTGGTGTCATCGGACTCAGGCTGGTTCAACGCAGACAACAATTCTCTGAGCTTCTGGTTTCGGATGGATTCTCCTGATCTCCTGGTCACTTCTAACACTCCTTTCTCGAAAGTCCACGATTATACTAGCATTCAGTATCCCCTGGAGTTCGTTTTTCGGCAGAGCATCAAGATGGGCGGACTGCCCTTCCATGCCGCCCTGGTGGAACACCATGGACAAGGGGTCCTCCTGGCGGCAACCTCGGGAACAGGGAAATCCACCTGCTGCCGTCGCTTGCCACCGCCCTGGCTGGCCCGCTGCGACGATGAAGTGCTCCTGACTCTATCCCCCGACGGCCGCTATCTGGCCCACCCCTTTCCCACCTGGAGCGATTATGTTCTTAAGCGGGGGGAAAATACCTATGAGTCTCAGGATCCTTCACCCCTGGCCGGAATCTTCTTTCTTGAGCAGTCCTCCTCAGATGCCTGCCTTCCCTTGGGTGCCCACGAGGCCTTGGTGGAAACCATCGTTTCAGCCCAGGTGGTGATGGCTCGTTTCCTCTGGTGTTGTGGTCCCGAGGAGGCCAGAAAAATCCGGATGGCCATCTTTACCAATGCCCACGAACTCTTCAAAAAAATCCCTGCTTTTCGCCTCCGGGTCAGTCTGACCGGCAACTTCTGGGAAAAGCTGGAAGCCGCCCTCGGGAGTATTTAGTCTTCGTGGTCCGGCAGGTTTTTTACACCGGCTTCAGCATGAACCCCCTCATGAAGCAGGGGGATCTCCTCCTGGTGGCGCCTTATGACTCCCCTGAGATTCAGGTGGGAGACGTGGTGGTCTTCCCGGACCCCGCCAGAGGGCATATCGTCCACCGGGTCGCGGCCGTCAGTGCCCAGGGCATCATCACCAAGGGTGACAATATTCCCCATGTGGATGACAGGGTGCTGGCCCCTGAGGAGATCATGGGGCGGGTGCAGGCCATTCAGCGGCAGGGCCGCACTCTGCCCGTGCCCCGCCAGGTCCCGGCCTCCCTTTATGTCCTGAAGCTGCGCCAGGCCAGTGATCGCGCCCTCTCAGGGCTGCTGAGGCCCTGCTACCGCTGGCTGGGGCAATCCGGCCTGTTCCACGGCCTCCTCTCCGGTTGGCTGAAGCCCAAGTTGGTTCACTTTTCCCGGGCTGACGACTCTGAATGGCAACTGTGGCTGGGCGGCCTCCTGATCGGCAAAAAAAGTCCCCACCAATCTTCCTGGAGCATTCGCCGGCCATTCCGACTTTTCATCGATGAATCGGTCTTGCCGGGAGACCCCCCCGAGGCGCCCGGAAAAAGCTCGCCCACGCCTTAGGCCGCGCCACTCTTCCGGGCGGTCGCTTATGAGCCCTCGGCTCTGTCAAAATCATGAAAAGACCTGGTGTCACAGGTGTCTCCACCTGTGCCGCCAACCCGGTTTGGACCACTTTTATTGGTGCGCAGAAATGTAGGGCGGGCACTGCCCGCCAAATATAGTAATTGCCAAAAGTTTTTTCCGATTAATCTGTAGGGGCGACGCATGCGTCGCCCCTACAAAAAGAAATTATATTTGGCAATTCCTATAATTGCTGAGCGGAGCCCACCCTACCCCCGTTTCATAAAAGTATTGACACGGAGGGGGATTTTCGTCTTAAATCTTGGGCAGGATCACTCGCCGGCCAAGGCGCTCTCCTCAACCAGGAAATGGAAAATTCACTCGATTTTCCAGCTACTTTACCAGTCTTCCCGGCACGCTCTTTGTGACGCAGTAAACAGGAAGCCAGCATGTCCGTACTAGAAAAATTGTTTCCATGGACCATGATGTTCGGGACGCGGGAAAACTTTGAAGGGGGGTATTTTGCCAAAGAGGGCGAGCTGGTAGCCAAGTACCTGAAAAGCGGGGATAAGGTGCTGGTCTGCGGCTCGGGCAACGGCCGGGAAGCGCGTCCCATTATCCACCAGGCCAAGCGGATTGTTTGTTTTGATTATGGCTTGGGTTACCTGCTGGCCGGCAAAAAACTTTGTGATTCCGAAAAGGTAATTAATGTGGATTTCTTGCTGGCTGATGCCCTGAATTTACCGTTTTCCCGGGAATCATTTGATTTTATTTTTTTCAGCATTTTTTCGCCGTTAAAGGAACATCGTTTTAAAGTCCTGGAAGATATCCAAAAGATTCTTAAAAAAACCGGGGTGGTTTTGGTGACCTGCTATTTGCCTTGGGCGCCAAAAGCCATAAAATACGGCTTTGCCACTTGTGAGAGTTTAACGCAATTAGGAGAACAACTTCATAACTGCGGATTTACGTTGTTGGATGGTGGCCAGGATCACATCCATAAGAGATATATTTTTTCAATTTTTTCTCCGCAATAACCATTTAGGTTAATTTGCTGAAGACATGATGAAGGTTGTAAGCCGCCTTACGCCAATCTGGGGCTTATGCACTATCAAGGAAACTCGGGGGGGGTTATGCGTAAACTGTTGGCAGGCCTGATTTGTCTGGTGTTGTTAATTCCGCCG
>CAVPIX010000007.1:0-41901 GCA_963705115.1 uncultured delta proteobacterium
ATAATGGCAAGTGATGTAGCATTTGCTCTCCGCAATAAAAAAGGCAGCTCCAAGGGGACCCTACTTTGGAATTCGATGATGATTATGATGATGGCAACATTCTCTTAAATCTCCTACGCCCGTCAGGGAAATACGATGGCAGACCCTAACACTGAAATCGATCAGGTTATGGGTACTGTGTCAATTAGCCAAGTGGGACCTGGTAGTTAAGACTGCCCTTCAGTAAGCGGCCTTTGTAGCCTTTCGGGCTTGCTTTAGTTTTTTCCCAATGCTGTTTGTAACGATCTTGCTCTGCTTGGCGCGATAGGCCTTGGAGACCAGGGGAGTATGGGCGGGCATTGCGAAATTCTTGCGGTATTCACGGGGAGTTGTTTGGTGCTTACTTTAAGACGCGAAGTAAGGATCTTCCCAACATCAGGAAGATAGAAGGAAAAAGATATGGTTTTTCTGAATACGGTTATTAGGTTGGAAATCGTGGCTTAAGATTTAACCCAACGGGGGCCGAGTTTTACAGGTAAGATCAGTTCATTTGCGAGGAAGAAAGGATCTGATTTCGGACATTAGTTAAGCTTTGATACTCAATCAAATAAATCTATCTTCAGTTTACTGAGTATAAAGTGCCCCCAACCGACCGGTCATCGAAATCTGTGAGAAGTTGGTTGGAATTTTTAAAATGCTCATTACCACTCTTTGGGGTGCAGATCCAGAGGTTGTTTTTGCAAAGAGAGGCTTGTGCCTACAGAACACCGCCCGATAAAGGGCAAGAGTGAGGGCTACGCTCAAGACCAAGCCCAGAGTCAAAGGTAGCACCCAGGAAATAGGGAAACTCAGCTGAACTTCCTTTCTTGTACAGCATGACGAAACCCATGAAAGAAAAACCAGAGGTTAGGAGAAACTTGCTTGAGATGTCCAAAAGATTGTCGAGGCCAAACGGTTGGGGGTTTCCTGTCACACTTGCCAGAAGGCCTGCGACGGTCATGATGATTACCAGGGGTGCAAACAGGCTGCCCACAGTCATAAAACTAATGAGGAAACGCTGCCCCAGGGTCAAGGTATTGCCAAGGAGAATTGTTCGAGCATTGTCAAAAAAGACGCACACATTGCCAAAACACCAGCGCATTTGTTGCTTGAGAAATGACTTGAGAGTCCCAGGCACTTCACTCAGGGTGTCCAAAGGGAGATAAACGCTCCGATACCCCCTGGCCAGGAGTCTGACACTAAGGTCGGAATCCTCTGTAATACTGTTGGTGTTCCAGCCGCCGACCTCTTCCACTGCCTGTTTCCGCAGGGCGCCGGCAGTGCCGCAGAAGAAGACGGCATTGTAGCGATTACTGATGGGCATGAGAATGAGATGGTGAATGCCAAGCAAGTAGGAGGCGAAGCGGGTGACCAAGTTTTCCTTGCCGTTTAGGAAGTTGATCTGACGGGCTTGGACAATGGCGACCTGAGGATCTTCGAAGGGCTGAACAATGTGCTCAAGAAAATCAACCGGTGGAATAAAATCGGCGTCAAAGATGAGGATGAGTTCCCCCCGCACCTCGGACATCCATTCTTTCAGGGCGCCAGGTTTATAGCCGGTGCGATTGTTCCGGAAGAAGTAGCGCACCAGATCTGGGTGGTCGAGGGCAAATGTTGCAAGGAGTTGTGCTGTTTCTCGGTCCGTGCTGTCATCGAGGATCATGATTTCGTAACGCTCCTTGGGATAGCTTAAGCGCAGGCAGGCTTTTAGGCAGCGGACCGCAACGGGATCATTAAAACTTGGCACTTGGATAGTGATAAACGGATAAGCCTTGAGAACTGGGGGGCTGCTTGAGGGTGGTTGTCTATCAGTTAGGAGATTCAAAATAGCGAAAAGGGCGAAGAGCCCGGAAACTATACAAATAGGAATGAAGACAACATGAAAACTCAGCAGAAAGAATTCTTGTAAGGTCATAGTAGGACTTCTTCTCACTCAATTTGGCATGGGACCCAGACAATGCGTGCACTCTGCCTCATTAGGAATAACTTCCGCAAGAAAAATGTATTGGCATCAAAGACAGAGGTACTCTCGGCCTAAAACAAAACCCGGATACCGATTAAGTTGAAATTACCTTTTGGTCCCCTGAAAGACCAGATGGTTTCACGGTGTTGGAAGCGATAGAACATGGCCAGATCCAGGACTCCGCGGAGGCGCAGGCCTTGCTCAATATAATAACCGAGGGCATCCTCACCTCCCCAGCCGTGAGCCAACCATTCCACCCCACCTTGGAAGTAGGGGACTAAAAACCTCCAGCGCAGGACATCCCAGCGGGCCTGAGCCGCAAGATTCCACTTATAGGGCCATTCATAGGCGTCGAAGCAGTAAGCCAGGCTCAGTTGGGCGTTTAACTTATTGAGCCATGCAAAGCGATCCGGTCCCCCAAAGGAGATGCCGTCATCGTAATGTCCAGGGAGCATGCCCCGGGAGCCCACCCGCACGCCGATTTGGTGGGCGCTCTCCTTCAAGCCGCGAAATTCTGCCGTTTCCATTCGCCTGGCATGGGAAAGAAAGCCCTCCAGGAAAAACTTCGACCAGGAATAACGAAGGCCATATTCCAGCCATAGTCGCAGGATATCAATACTCAAATCTATCTTTGTGGTGTTGCAATCCATCCCCAGGTTAGTGAAAAGGATTAGAGACTGCCAACCGATGAGATCAATGTCCAACTCGACATTGCCGGCACCCTGATGGTAACGGCTGCCCAGATACAGGCCATAACCAGCCTGACCATGAACTTCCGGAAAGAATTGCAGTTTCTCGGCCGCAGGGTGAAAGGTCGGGGTCTCTTGATCAAAAAGGAATTCCAGGCGTCCACCCCCTAACAGATAACTGCGAGATACAAAATAGGTGGACTCTAGAGCGTTAGTCTGGCGCAGCCACTCCTCAGTGCGGCCCCATCGGATAAAAGGAATGATTTCTACTCTGCCCCCGTGAAAACGCACACCGCCTTCCACCCTAGGAATGAAGGTCCACCTGTCCCGCCGGCTTAATATCTCACCCCCGGCCTCTAGGTAGGGAATGAAAAGACCGTAACGCAACACATCAAAACGCACCCGACCCTCAAGTAGCCAATTCAAATCATTGAATTCCCTATAGAACACTCGGTTCAGATGGAATGCCACATGCCAGCGTCCTAAAAATTCCAGGGGCTTGGCTCGGTCAAAGATGATGCCCCGATCCGCTTGACCCACCAGCATGGCCTTATTAACAAACTCCGGGCCGATGGCATAAGTATTTGCTTGAGTACGTCTGAGGCTATAGTCCAGCTGTTCCTGTTCTCTGAAGGGACTGTGGCAGCGGTGGTACAAGCGCAAGCCGAGATAGGAGTTTCCCAGGTCATACCGGTAACCGAAGATTGCCAGGTGATGCCTAATTCGGTTAAAAGCCAGGGGTTCCTGAGGGGTGCCAAAGGAAATCTCACCATCGATTTCAGTATAGATGAGGTGGCGGTTGTATTTCCATAAATCGATGAGGAAATGATAGCGGAAAAGGGAGGAGTAGTCTTCCCCCCGCAGCAGGAAGCCACCGTACTCTATTCCCACCGCCACTTGCGGCAGGAGCACCCAGGGCGGCCTCCATTCGTCTCCCCCTTCCAGGGCGCCAGCCTCCTGACCCGAGGCGACAAGCAAAATCAGGACTAGCCGCATAAGGCCCACTAGGCCCCGCAAACATCTCGAAACTGATTCAGGGCTGGATCTCAACTTCCCACTCTTTACCAATAGTATCTGAGGTGGAGGCGCCGCAATGTCGGCAGAACCCATCTCGATTACCTTACCCAAGATAAGCTGATGACCAGTTCGGTTAACCAGATTCTCTGCAATTTTTCAACTTTCACCGGGAAGTTAGGAGTTTGTCAAGTATTAGATACTCCTGTTTTCGAAGTTCTTGGTTTCCTCAGGCAAACTATTTCTGGCTTGATTTGAAGCGCAACTTAACCTCATACTGGTATAGCAGGAGGAGCAAATCAGTGGATAGATCAAGGGCAAGAGAACACCTAAAGGGAGCACCAGGGGCGAGGTCGCGATTAGACCGGTGGCGAAAAAACGGTCTAAGGTTCTGAAATACTGAGATTGACAGGGCTGCCGCCCCGCAGCAAGGGCATTTTCTTTTAACGATTCAGCCCTTAGCTCTGTAAATGTGATGGCAGTTGCATTGAGACAAGCATGGAGCATCCGAGACAACATTTGCGGTTCCCAAAAGCGGCGGTTGACACGGTGGCGAAATTCCGCCAGGTAACGGGGCAGGTGTTTGGGACTGACGCCAGGCTGGATGCCCCGGATATTGCCTTTCATGTTGGCGATCAAAGTATGGACCCGGGGCAAGACCTTCGTCTCCTCGCTGCAGACTTGGGGCAGCAGGCGCAGGCGGCACACCTGAGTTTATCAGTGGGGGTTTCCACGGTTAGCGAATAAGGCAAATTATTTATGATTTGGAAAACGAAAATAATAGTATTTTCCCTAATCTTATGCTCAATCATTGTTCTTTTAACTTTGGTAAATCATGTACCCTACTTTTATATTTCAATTGAGATCTTTCTGATAATAGTAATCTATGCAGTTAATAGCAAGAAATCGTCAACTTGGAAAGCATTAATGATCAACCTATCCGCCATATTTCTTGCAGTTGGTTTTGCAGAGGCATTTTGTGCAGGATGGGATGCCTTTGGTTTCTCAAACCGGGTGTTGAAGGAGAGATATTTATTAACACAAAAAGGTCATTATTTCGGTATTGATGAAGTTAGAGGATATGCACTAAGAATAAATGCGAAAATTAGTGCTAAAAAAATAGTTGAAGGAGAGGTTGTCTACGATGTTACATACACTACAAATAAATATGGTCTGAGGGTTTCTCCCAGAGATCTAAATTTATCCTCGGATATTCTTAAAAGAAGTGACAAGAACGTATTTTTCTTTGGATGTTCATGCACTTTCGGAGAAGGAGTCAAAGACAATAAAACTTTCCCTTATTTAATTGAAGAAAAATCAAAAGGAAATTACAAATCGTTTAATATGGCAATGGAGGGTTACGGCCCTCATCAGATGCTACGGATCCTTGAGACTGGGTTAACAGATACCGTTACTCCCCCAAAAAAGCCCTCGGTATTCATCTACCTGGCTATAATAGAACATATTGAAAGGATATCATGTAAATATCCATATTTTACCTGGGATGTTTATGGACCAAAATACGGGTTGGATGCACATAATGATGCTAAATATGTAGAAAATTTTAACACCAAATTGATCTCAAAAATTAAATTCATTTTTTATAATCAACTGGCTAAATCTCATTTAGTACTAAAAAGTTTCTGGTTAAGACAACATCTCGGTTGGAATGTTACTCAAGAAGATAAAGATCTTATGGTCAAGATAATCCTAAGATCAAGAGATATCATAGCTCAGAAGTATAATGGAATGTTTTATGTGCTAATATGGCCAGATAGTATGCGGGAGAATAGCTTAGATTATAAATATATCGTTTCAGAACTTAGAAAGCATCAGGTAAACCTGATTGAAATTAAAGATATTTTCGCCGAGCATGAAAGCCCTAAAGACATTGGCGGTTATCAGATAATATCTGATGGACACCCAAATGAATTGGCATATCAGAGGATCGCTGATTATATGGTAAATTATCTAAATATTAATATTAAAAAATAAAGTATGAATGGCAATGAATAACTTTTCACTGAAAACTATAAGTTCTTTTATCATGGTTCTTCTTTTAGTTAGCCTCTGTTATATTATTATTATAGCAATATACTTTCATCCATTTTTTGTTAATTTCACTAGTTCTCTCATCGGGCCGCCAGAAGACAATATGATGGATTTTTGGAATAATTGGTATAGTCAAGTTACATTAGATAGTGATCCGAGGGGTTTCTTTAGAACTAATTTAATATTATATCCAGAGGGCACATCATTATATTATCACCCATTTACCTATTCGAATATTGCTATCCTCTATATTATAAGAAAAATATTCTTATTGCCAATAAATATTCCTTTACTGGTAGGCTTGCATAACGGGCTACTACTCTTGTCTTTTTATCTTTCAGCAGTCGGTGCATTTTACTTGACAAGTCGATTTACCAAAAACATATTATCAGCTTTCGTAGGTGGATTCATTTTTGCGTTTAGTCCATTTCATACCGCACACCTTCTCCATCACATGCATGTGTCAACAATACAATACATCCCGTTTTTTCTGTTTTGTTTCTTTCGCTTTAATGATACTAGAAAACTTAGATATTTGGCAGGATCGATTATATTATATTTTTTAAGTGCATTATCCTGCTGGTATTATTTAGTTTATATAGGATTTTTTCTGGCGTTTTACTATTTATTTAAAGTTATTGAACAAAGACAAATTTTTATAAGTAGATTATTCTGGTCGATACTTGCCAATGTGTTTGGTGTTATTATTCTCCTGATGCCACTACTTATCCAGATGGTATCATTGGGGACTAAGCGCAATATGTACAAAAGTGGCCATGATGTTTATGTCGCTGATTTAGCCGGTTACCTCGTCTTTCACCCATATCACCTTTTATCAAGTGTTTCCCAGCCGATATGGTCTCATTTTCGGGGGAATCTCTGGGAAATGACTGTTTATCTGGGACTGATCAATATAGGTTTATTCATCTGGGCTTTTATCAATCGGCATCGCTTTCAGATTAAAGAAATGAATTTTTTATTATGGGGAATGATCTTCTTCATGATTGTGGCAAGCGGTCCGCATCTTTATATTCTTGGTAGAGAAACTATCCCCCTCCCCACTGCGATTATCTCGGTTGTGCCTTTTGTCAAGCACGTACGTACTCCGTCTCGAGCCGTGGTGTTTGTGTATCTTTTTCTGGGCATCGGCGTAGGACTGGCGATTGATGCGATAACAGACCTTTACTCGAATAAAAAAAGCGTATTGGTTGGTTGCATGGCGCTTATCTTAGTATTTATCTTTATTGACTTTTTTCCCACAAGACTTGAATCAACACTAGTAAATTGTCCAAAAGCCTACAATGTTATCAAGCAAGACCCTGATAATGATTTCGCAATACTTGATTTACCTAAGGGATATTATGAAGGAAATCAGCATATGATGTTTCAGGCAGCTTGTCATGGAAGGCCAATTGTCACAGGCACAGCACCGAGAGAATGGAAACATAATTTAATAGATATATTAGAAAACGGCGATATGACGAAACAGAAAAAGCAGCTCATGGAGAACAAGGTTAAATATATCGTTATACATAAACATGTTATAGAAAATGAACTAAGCTTACAGGATGTTGCAGAATATACTTCCAATTATGCTACAATATATCATGATGATGACAATATAGTTCTTCGCGTTTATTAATGATGGCAGGAGAAACCATTAACGCGGACAGTGGCCACGGAGGGTTTGGTGGCGCTGATTGAACTCAAGGGTTTGGTGGTTGGAGGTTGCCTTTCTCATGATGGCTGGCAGCGCCCCAGGGTTGGTAAATCCTTCTGAGTTTCCCTGATCCGCACCACTTCTCAAGAAGATGAGCGCCAGAAACAATCCCGAAGGTCAGACTGCTGTAGAGCAAGTAGAGGTGATGCAGGCCGACGGCGGTAAAGAGAAAGGCCAAGGGATTCTTGTCGGCAAAAAGGAGGTAAAGCTGAAGGTTGAGAAGGATTTGCAGTCCCAGGAGCAAAAAAAACCCCAACCAGGCTACGGGATTCCAGAACCCCAGGCTTAAACAAATGAGCTCCCCCCAGGCCAGCAGGGCGCTAACCCGGCTTTTCAGGTTGAGGTTCAAGGTCTGGGGCAGCCGGCCCTGCTGCATAATGAGACGGGTCCAGGGCACGGCCCGCTCAAAGATATCTGAGAGCACCATCTTGGCGAAAGTCCAAACCTTCAGGTGAGTGACCTGCACATCGGGGTCAAGGAGAAGGCGGCGCCCAGTTTGCTTGAGGCGCATCCCCAATTCGATATCTTCCACTGCCGGGTTGAGATAACTTTCGTCAAACCCCCCGAGAGCTATAAAAGTCTCCCGGCGTATGGCCCCGCAGCCCGACCAGAAGGTGCAGGCCGCCCGGAAACTGGTTTGGTGGGTGAAGTGATGGAGGAGATTTTTAAAACGGGACACATATCCCGGAGAGGGGGAATCGGCGTCGTAGGACCCGAAGAGGGCCGCCAAGTCGGGCTGCTCCCTGAATCGAGCCTCCATCTTGGCCAAAGTGTCCGGGTGAACCACGACATCAGCATCCAGAAAGACCAGAAGGTCGCCTGAAGCTGCGGCTGCGCCCCGGTTGCGGGCCCGGGCTGGTCCCCGGGGGCCGTCCGCCAGCCTGATTACCTGGGCGCCGAGACTTTGGGCTAAGGCCCCCGTACCGTCCGTGGAGCCGTCGTCCACCACCACCACCTCATCTGGAGGCCGGCTGGAGACGGCCAGGGCCTGGAGGGCCTGGGGCAAAAAAGAGCGGCTGTTGTAGGCTGGAATAATTACCGTGAGCCGCATGTCCCCATCATCCCCCTATTCCCCGGATTCATCTCTTATCATGTTTCCCCTGTCCACCTCAACGCTTTTTTGCCGTGACCGCGTCAGCCCATCCATTGACCAGCCCTGTCGACCAAGGTCCCGGCCTGGCCAGCACCTCAGGAGCTGCGGTAGTGCTCTGCAGGAACAGTCGGGTTACATTCGTTGGCATACCGCCAGAAAAGAGGCCGTTCCTTTGGAGAAGATCTGGGGGTCAGGTTGCCCCGAAGGTTTGAGCCAGGGGAGCACTCCGATCAGTCAGGGCCCGCCAGATTAAAGCCAGCTCTCCGAAGCTTACCAGACCTAAGAAAAAGAGCGTCCCAGCATAACCCGCCATGGCGGCGCCCCCGAGGGCCAGGTTAATGGACCAGGAAGATTTCAGCCAGTACAGGGGCACGAACAAGCACCCCAGACCTAAAGTCAGGAACCATGGCCGCACGGAGAAAGTCAGCAAACCCCGTAAGCGTATCAGATAATGTCCACATTGGGCCAGGGCTGCGAGGACAAAGGCCAGGCTGCCTCCCAGGCTGCCCCACCATCCAACGAGGGGAACTCCCAGGATGAGAAATACCGCCAGCCGCAGGGCGGCAGCCTCCAGGGCTAAGCCGGGGCGGTCCCTGATCATGACCAACACCGACCCCATCGAAATCAAGCCCAGAAAAGGGAGGGAGATGGACATGATCAGCAGGTTGTTGGTCACCGGCCGGAAGGCTTGGCCGATGAGCAGGGGCAATATGGTGTCCGCCAGAAAAAGGGCGCCGATGAACGACAAGACGCCGCTCACCCCCAGCCATTTGAGAAGTTGTTCCACCCACCATTGGAAACTGGAGGATTCCCGGCGAGAGAGCAATTGAAACAGAAATGGGGCGAAGGCCATAGTAAATTGGAAGAAGGCCACAGCCACCAAGGTGCACCCCTGATAGGCCAACCCAAAAAAGCTCACATCGTTATAATCCCCGCTCATTACCAAGATCAAGGCGCCACCAGCGAACTGTAAGGCGGAGACGATAACCTCGCTAACGAAAAAAATCAAACCCAGACTGAAGTAGGGGGCCAAGTAGCTTAAATCCAGGCCAAAGCATCTCTTGTACAGGTATGGCCTGGCCCACCAGCAACCCAGTCCCAGGATCAGGAGCTCGGTCAGGGCCAGTCCAAGACAAGCGCCTTTCAGGTCCCAGAGCGCCATTCCCGCCAGAATAAAGACCAAAGAAAACCAGCGCATCAAGGTCTCGTTCATCCCCCAGCGGGCCGCTTGGTTGAGGCCAAGAAACAGCGCGAAAATCGAGTTAGCCAGGATATGGAGAACTACTGAGAGGGCCATGAACCCCAGGACCAACCAATCCAGGTCCCGAAGCCACAGGAGGGTCAGGAGATAATATATCAGGCCTCCCGCCACACCCACCATAATTCGGGTCACCGCCATTTGGCCGACAAATTTGAGCAGCCCTTCCCCATCGTCACGGTGAAGAAATTCGGGGACATAGCGCCCGGCGATCTGGGTAATCCCCAGACTGCCGCTGAACACTAACCAAATGGCCAGGGAGGTGAGCAGGGTAAACTTGCCGTAGGTTGTGGGGCCCATAAGCCGGGGGACCAGGGCGGCAAAGATAAAAGCATACAGGACATGGGAGCCACGCTGGAGCAGTAAAAGCCCGACGTTGCGAACCGTTACCTGAACTTCGGGCAGCATGGCGGAAATTGTGTTTGCTGAGTTCTCAGGGGATAGGCCGGTCTTGTCTTGCCCAATACCGGTTTGACGAGCATTTTTCGGATACCGGGGTTGCGCACCAATTACGCCTTTGCGGCGGCGGACGCCTCTTCGTGATGCCGCTCCAGGGAGTTGACGTCCCAGAGATTGTGGACGACACCTCTCAGGTTCCTGGCCGCCAGGATGCCCGTGAGCATTGAGTGATCCTGGTTGTTATAGCGGTGCATGCCGTTACGCCCGATGGTCTGGAGATTTTCCAAAGTGCTTAAAAAGGTTTGGATCGTGTCCAACGCCTGCCGGTAGCCCAGGCGGTACACCGGGTAGGCCTTGGGTTGGCGGAAGACCACCCCGCCCTGGACTTTTTGGGCCTGCACCAAGCCGAGCCTGGAGACTTCCTGGACCGCCAGGCGGATGAGCTCCTGATCCTCCAGGTTCCAGAGGTCATCCCCCACGTTGCAGAAGTATTCCATGCCCAGACTAGTCGTTTCAGAGTCTGGAACCATGGCGGGGCTCCAGTTCTTAAAATTCTGGATGCGCCCCACCTTAACCTCAGGACTGTGGATATAGAGCCACTGGTCAGGGAAGACCTCTGCCTGGCTCACTATGAGTCCCACTAAGATAAAGTCCCGGAAGGTGAGATATGAGGCTGCCTCCTGGATGAGTCGGGGGGCAGGAGGGTTGAGTCGCTGCACCAGAGCGCTCAGAGGCATGCTGGATATGACCTCCCTCACCGGCAGCTGTTTCTCCCTCCCGCCCTCGACGACCACCACCCCGGTGAGGCGATTTCCCTGATGATCTAGCCGGACCACCGGACAGTTGAGGACCACCCGGCCTCCCCGGGCCTCCACCTTCTCCTGGAAACGCTCCCACATCTGGCCCGGACCCAGAACCGGGTAAAAAAATTCAGTTATAAGAGTGCGGATATGGTTGGTGCCCAAAAGGGCGTGCATCAGTGCGGTTCTCAGGGAAAGTCCCTTGATCCTCTGGGCTGCCCAGTCCGCCTGAATTTCCTGGCAGGATAGGCCCCAGATCTTTTCCGTGTAGTGTTTGAAAAAAGTCTCGTAAAGACGCCGGCCGAAGCGGTTGGACACCCACTGCTCAAAGTTCTCTTCCACGGCATGGGGCACGATGAGAGCTTTGAGGTAGCTGAGAAGGATGAGAGGACTTTCCCAAGGTCTTAAGTTCGCCAGAGTGTTCCAGGCCTCTAAGGGGTAATTGAAAAAACGCCCCCGATAGTAAATGCGGGAGAGGCGCTTGGTGGTGAGGAAATCGGGGCCCAGCATTTCCTGCCAAAGATCCTGGATTTCCCGGAAATGCGTGAAAAAGCGGTGGCCGCCGATGTCAAAGCGGTAACCCTGATACACCTCAGTGCGGGAAATGCCCCCCACTCTATCTGCTTTTTCCAGGACCAGGGGAGTAAATCCCTGCCTGGTCAATTCATGGGCTGCAGCCAGACCCGCCGGGCCCGCGCCTATGACGATGACGGCTTCATTAGACATTCAGGTCACAGAGGATCCGCCAGCTTGCATCCCTACCACCCCGGGCGAAGGTAAAAAGAATGGTGAGGTGGTCCCTCAGAACGAAATGGGATTTTTGCCAGAGAAATTGGTCAGAGTCTGGTATCATGCCCCTATCTTCTTGCCATAAGGATAAGGTAATGTCAACCTGCTTGGTCACTTATGAGTCAGCAGACTTGCTCCGGCCATTGATTCGACGGATATGGGAGATGGCACTTAACTTCTAAGCGTTGCGGCCCCCAAGCCTGAACCTGATTTACAAAGAAGGTAAACCTTGGCGTAATCTGTCCCCCAAAGAAGAGGGGTAAACCTGAAATCAATTTCCACAAGCTAACGGACATCAATCCAGAAGATTAAGCAATAGATAAGGCACGAAGGCCCCGTACTCTGGCAGGCAAAAATAAGATTGCCACCCTCAGAATAGGTTATGCTCCGAGTCCTATACATCGAAATCTCCCGGGAGCCCCTCAGGGAATCCTATATTCAGCCCCGTCCAGGCTGGACCCGACGCCAGCTAAGTTTGACCTATGTGTTTTATGCCCCGCGCGGAGAACAACTCGTACCCGCGCCGGATTCAGAGATTGCCTTCTACCCCACGCACTCTGTCAGCAGATTGACCTTTCCCCTGGATGCGTTTCGCCTCGCCAGCCAACTGCACCAGGAGCGCCCTTTCCACTTGGTGGTGGCAAATGATCCCATGATGCTGGGGTTGGTGGGCTATTGCCTCAAGCAGCGCTTCAATCTGCCGTTAATGGTCAAAGTCCATACCCAATATCTCGGACACTTCCGGTGGGTCTTGGAGCGCCCATACTACCCGCTCTATTACCTTTTGATCCCCTTTCTGTTGGCACAGGCGGACAAGGTCTGGGCTGTAAGCGAAAGTGTCAAAGAAAGTCTCCTCCCCTGGATGACAGGGCCTGACAAAATCGAAGTCTTTTGCACTCCCATTTATACAAATTTTTTTGACTTCCCGCCGCGGCCCCCTGGACAGCGTTTCGGGAGGCAACTTCTCAGTGTTGGTTTTTTGAATCGGCAAAAGGGAATCGACATCCTTCTGCAGGCCATGCGTTTGCTGGTTGATGCCGGGAAAGACCCTAACCTCATTCTGGCGGGAAGCGGTCCGGAGGAACCTGCCTTGATACAGTTGGCAGAAAAGCTGGGCATCAGGGAACAGGTGACTTTTAAGGGGCACGTGCCCTTCAATTTATTGGCGCCCCTCTATCGCGGGTGCGATGTCTTTGTGTTGCCCTCTCGGTATGAGGGCCTGGGCAGGGTTCTGGTCGAGGCGGCCCTGGCGGGGGCGCCCATTGTGACGACGGCCCTGGAAACCTCTCTGGAAGCAGTATTGCCGAACGAATCCGCCTTGCTGGCGCCCCCCGACGACCCTGCTGCCCTGGCGGCCGCCGTCGGCGCCCTTCTGGACCGGCCTGAGCGGGCCCGGGCCATGGGTGAAAAAGGTCGGCAATTTGCCCGTCAGCGGTTTGACTTTGAAAAGATGATGGATGACGTAGCCGGCTTATGGCATCGAGCCGCCGACATTCGCAAGCCCTTACCCTCCTCACCCAATTGGCTCAAGCAATGATCTGTGCTATTTTCTGGGACTGGAAAGTGGTTTCGGGAGATTAAGTTGCCACCGGGTCTGGGAAAACAGGCCTGGCAAAGTCCTTTTCATGCCGGGCAATTTGGTTTATAAAAACGGCCAGAATGAAAAAATCGCGCTTCCGGCAATTACTCCAGGGACTTGCAGTCCTCACCCAGTTTTTCCCATTCACCTGGCTATACCGGCGGATCTATGCCTTGGCGGTCCGCCTGTGCGTGCGGCGCTTGCAGAGGATCAGGGGGGTCGCCGCCATCTACCTCCGCCGGGGATTGGCTTCGGGCCGGCCACTCTATGGCTTGAGCGACATCGACCTGCTCGTCATGGTGGACAGCAATCAACCCAACCGGGTCAGGGCCAGCGTCCTATACCAATATGAACTGCTTCGCCGCCTCATCCCCATGCTCCCCGAAGGAGAGCTCGCCCTGTATGACTTTGAGGAATTCCGAACCCTTTATGAACAGAGTCCCTTTTACCGTTATCGTTTTGAACAGGGGCGGCGCCATTGGCAGAGGCTGTACGGGGAGGACATCTTCCGGAATTTGCCAGCGCCCCTCCCCCTGGAGGAAGAACGCAGCCTGGCCCTGCAAGAGCTAAGTCCGGCGTGGTACTACCTGGCCCAGGAATTGACGGAGTCAGAGGCCCGACCCCCCTTTGTGAGGCGCTACGTAGCCTACAAGTCTCTGGCTGAGGCGGCCCGCGCCCTGGTGGTGTCCCGGGGAGAGGACCCCGGCATATCCCGGGAAAGGGCGCTGCAGCGCGCCACAGCCCAATATCCCGATATGTCCGCACGCTTAAGCAAGGTGCAAAGCCTGCCCGGGCGCCTGCTCTCCCGGAAACCCGTCCCCGTTGATGATTTTCTGGAGACTTTTTTCCGTTTGACCCGGACAGCACTGGCAGAACATTCCTCGGGCCACGGGGTCGAGCGGGTGCTTCGCCTCCAACCGCTGCCGCCCGCAGTATTCCCCCTACCCGGCTTTGCGGCAGCCTTGGCCACCGTGAGAAAGGCCTGTGCCAATCTTAAGGAGATGGAATGGGCGGTCCTGTTGCCCCGGCTCCGCTTCGACCCGGTGGCGGAACTGGGCATGGACCTTGAGGCGCTGGCTGGCGCCACCATGGATTCCCTCGACCTGGTTTTGATCGGACGGCGGCTGCCGCCCGCGGAGAAACTGTGCCGTTTTAACTCCATCCTTCATCCCTTGCAGCCGCTGGTGAATCCCTTCTTCTGCGACCTTGAGGCGGGCGTGGCTGTGGCTTTGCGACCCTTGCCGGGGCGAGTCGTAAAAACTCCCGCCTGGGACCCGGAATTTTTCGCCTGTCTGTCATCTACCCAACCCCTAGACCATAACCTGGAAGTCGCCGCCGCGCTTGAAGTTGTGCGGCCCTTCCCCCGGGCCGATTCTCTTGACCAGCGGGCCCGAACCCTGCTGGCCTTGTTTCACCAGCGGGAGGTCTTTCAAATTGCCACCCGCAGTTTCTTCACCCTTTTCTGGGAGGCTGGCCGAGGCGCCTGGATGGCCGCCCAAGCCCGTCAACCGGGAGACATCGACGTCCCGGTGACGAGCGCCCAGGTACTGAAGGCTCTGGTCATCCTCACACCAGCTGCGGAGCCCACTCTCCGGGAGATTTACCAAGAATACTGCCGGGAGGCGGGGGATCGTCCATCGGAGGCCCTGCGGTATGTCAATTGGGCCAGGTGGTATGCCTTACACCTTGAGGAGCTTCTATTCTCTCCGGGTCAACTCAATCTGAATCCTCCTCCCCCACCCAGGACAGAGCTGACTATTTCCGTGGCCATTGTAACCAGGAACCGGGCTCAGCTTCTGGGGACTGCACTCCAGTCCCTGGTCGACCAAGTGCGCCTCCCAGATCAGGTGGTGGTGGTGGACAACGCCTCGGGAGATGATACACCAGCAGTGGCCCTTTCTTTCGCCAAACGGTTGAATTTGATCCTGTTGCGGGAGGAGACGGTGGGGATCCCGCAGGCGCGCAACAAGGCCCTGAAACACTGCACCGGCGATCTGGTGGCGTTTCTCGATGATGACTGCAAAGCTGAACCCCATTGGCTCTTAGAGCTGGAACTTCCCTTCCTGAAGGATCCCCACATCGGGGCAGTGGGTGGCAGCCTACTGCCCCTGGTGGGACAGTCCGAGTTAGTGGCGCAGTTCTATGACTCCCGCATGTCTGCTGACTGGGGAAAATTAAGAGGTTTAACCCCGCATGATCATCCAGATTCTCGGTGAGCTTAAGGAAGAGGGCTATCTGGCCAAGGGTCGCCACCCCACCGTTGCCCCGTTTTTTGCCGGAGCCAATATGGCCATACGGCGCCATGCCCTTGAAGAGATCGGCGGATACGATCCTCAGTGCGTCACCGGTGAAGATTGCGATATCTGCGCCCGCCTGTCAGCCGCGGACTGGGAGCTCTACATGCGCCGGGATTCGGTTGTCTTCCATAAAAATCCTGCCACCCTCAAGCGTTTGCTGCAGCAATGGTATGGTTACGGCCGTTACCATCCCTACGTCTTTGCCAAACATAACGAGCGCGCCGTGGAAATTTACGCCCGCCTTAAGCGACCCATATCCGGGGAACGCTACCGTTGTCTGTTCTACCGACGGTCCCCCTGGGCCGTGGTGCTCTTCCTGACAAATTTCCTGATGCTCCACCTTGCCCTCTTTGGCACAGGAGTAGCCTGGCTTCTGGGAGGATCGCTTCTAAGTTGGGTTGGTCTCAGTGTGACCATGATGTTGGCGGTGTGCTATGCCTGGCCTGACCTGAAGCACTGGGGCCTGCGCCGGGGCGCAGCCTTCGCGGGCCTCAGGTACCTGGCTGATCTGGCGCTGTTTGTCGGCGCTTTTGTCGGGGGCCTGCGCCAGAAGATATTGTATTTCAGCGCGCCGGTGGATTGAAAAATGCACCCTACGGCTCGAAACTCAAAACTCGAAACTTTTCAAGACAGGTGCCCATGTTTGCTGTTATATTCTTCACTCAAACAATCCCCTGCAAGGCTTCTTCATGTCCCCGACGGCAGCCGCAGCTTTTGATTTTTACGGGTTAAACATCCAGGTCAGCGGCGCACCTCAGGTGGTGGAAGACCTGGAGCGGGACTTCTCCTTTTTCCGCCGGGAGGGGGGCGCCCCACACCTCACCCTCGTCATTGTCCCGGAATCCTATCCCCATGCATCCCTGCCCCGCCTCAAAGCCACCCTGCAAAGCCCCCGGAATATTGTCTACCGGGGGGACGGCGTGATGTATCTGGACTATTTCGGGCGGGCCCTGTCCGTCTACCGCACCGCCCAGCGCCGCTGGGAGATTTTTTGCCGGGACCGGGACCTGGCCCACGAAGTGGCCTTCCTGACCATTCTGTCCCGGGTGGGGCAGCACCTGGACTCTGTGGGTCTTTACCGGGTGCACGCCCTGGGGGTTGCCGCCGGGAACCGGGCCGTCCTGGTGCTGCTCCCCATGGCGGGAGGAAAAACCACCCTGGCCCTGCGCCTTCTTAAATCCAAGGGGGTCAAGCTGCTCTCGGAGGACTCCCCCCTCCTGGGCCCCGACGGCCAGGTGCACCCCTTCCCCCTGCGCCTCGGGGTGCGGCCGGGAGGGGAACCCCCGGAAATTCCCCCCCCATTTTTGCCGCACGGTGCAGCGCATGGAGTTCGGCCCCAAGACCCTCATCGACATCGGCTATTTCCAGGGCCGCCTGGCCTCTTCCTGCCAGGTGGGGGCCATACTCCTGGGGGAGCGCTGGCTCACCGGCCCTTCCTCCATCAGGCCCGGAAATCGGCGGGAAGCCTTTAAAGAGTTCATGAAAAACTGCGTGGTGGGGTTGGGTCTTTACCAGGGGGTTGAGTTCATCCTGGAGCGCAGCTCCCTGGAACTCCTGGGCCAGACCAGCCTGGCCCTTGCCCGGCTGCGCCGCAGCCTGGAGGTGATTGCCCGGGCCCGGGTCTACCGCTTCGCTCTCGGCCAGGAGGTGGAGGAGACCGCCGCAGTGCTCCAGGCCTTCTTGCGGGATTTTGCGGCCCAAACTCCGGAACGGGCTTCCCTGAACAGGGAGGGAGCATGACCGCCCGGCGTCTGCGCGACCTGGCGAGCGGGATGAAGGTCCTCCTGGGCATTCTTTCCCGGCGCCGGGTTTTCACCGGGCCCCGTTCCGTGGGCCTGACCATCGCCAATGTCTGTGATACCGACTGCCTCATGTGCGGCGCCCATTCACCACTCCTTAAGAAGTCGCCCGTTCCCGACACTATGCCGACCCCCGCTTTTTACATCCGTCAGCCCTTTATGGCGGACAGTCTTTTTGAGGCGTGCGTACAAGAATGCCACGACATGGGCACGTTCCGCCTGGTTCTCGGGGGGAACGGCGAACCGGCCCTACACCCCCGCTTCGACAACATGTTGGGCCTAATGAGGCGGTTCCACATGGAGCCTTACCTCCTCACCAACGGCATCTCCCTGGACAGCGCCCGGGTCAAGATCTGGGCGGCCACTCCGGGACACTTCCGCTTCAGCCTCCATGCCGGGGACCCCGAGACCTGGGCTCGGGTGCACCCCAGGAACAAGCCCGAGCAGTTCGAGCACCTCTCCCGGCACATCAAGGAGTTGGCGGCTGCCGGCGTCCCCAAGGTCTCCACCATGCACGTCATCCAAAAGGCCAACTTCCGCCAGGTGCGCCGGATGGTGGAGCACGCCCGGGAAGTTGGGGTGAAGGAGATTCTCTTCCGGCCGGCCCGGGCCGATGGCGGGCTTTCTGAGGTGGTGCCCACGGCCGAGGAGGAGCAGGAACTGCACCGGGAAATTCCCCAATGCCTCAAATTGGCGGAGAGTTACGGCATTCACACCAACCTGGCCGAGTACCTGGCCACCAACCTGTATAGCCACCAGGGCAAGCTCGACACCTGGCCCCTCTACAAGAAGATCCCCTGCTATGTGGGCTACCTCCACGCCGAGATCGACCTCGACGGCACTCTGATCCCCTGCATTTTTTCCAAAAGGGTCATGGGAAAGGTGGGAGTTGACCGTCTCTGGAACATATGGGATTCTCCCCCTTATCGGGCCTACCGCCTGGAGGGCCGCGCCATGCCCCGGCGGGGGACGCCGGTTAAGGGTTGCCTGTGCGGGGCGTGCTGCATGGTCAAGTTCAACCAGAACCTTTACAGACTCCTGCACCTCAAGTCCCTTCGCTACGGGGATGCCTGATTGGGAGTGCCCCCCTCTGTGTGGCCGGCTTTCCTCTCCTTGATTGCTCTTCCCTGGGCTTGGTTTTTGCTCAACCGGGTTACCAGCCCCCTGAGAGCCCTGCGCCTGAGGCATTCTTCCCAAACAGGGACAGGGTCTTTGGCGCCTTTCACCGGGCGCCTCACCGTTGGCGCCTACAATATCCACCATGGTTTAGGCCCCCAACCCTTCGCCTGGAAAAAACTGGCAAGACCGCCGAGGCAGGAGTTGGAAAATCGGTTAGCCCGGTTGGCCGACCTTCTGGTGGAGACCAGGCCGGATCTTCTGGTCTTGAACGAAGTGGATTTCGCCTCCTTCCGCACCTACCACATCAACCAGGCGGCCTACCTGGCAGAACATGCCGGTTTTCCTTTTTGGGTGGAACAGACCAACGTGGACGCCGCCCTCTTTTTCTGGCGTCACCGCTACGGCAATGCCCTGCTCAGCCGCTATCCCCTGGCCGACCCGTGTCTTATCAGGCTTCCTGGCCATCGGTTGTGGGAATCGGCGTGCTGGGGAAAAAAAGAAGGGTTGCTGTGCTCCGTATATCCCTCCCCGGAATCCTTCCTGCAAATTCTGGCCGTCCACCTGGATCACCGCCTGGAGACCACCCGTCTTGAGTCTGTCCGGGTGATCCACCAACTCCGCCGGCCCTCTCCAGGGTCTTGTATCCTGGCAGGCGATTTCAACTCCTCACCTGCACATTACCCCCTGGCCACGCCGGACCCCGCCGGTCAGACGGCCCTGTCCTGGCTTTTGGCCCAGGGGGGCTATCAGACCCGGCCTCAAGCTGATGAGTTGCCCGGTCCCGAGGACCTTACCTTCTCCACCCTGAACCCCCGGCAAGTTATCGACTGGATCCTGGTCCCCGAGCACTGGCGCCTACAGTCTCACCGGGTAGTGGATGCCGGGCTATCGGATCACCGCATGGTGCTGATGGAGGTGGAGATGGCGGCTGAGGTGTAATACCAGGTTCGTTTTGTAGGGGCGAGTTTAAAACCCGCCCCTACAAGTGATATCAATGAGTTATAGCTATTGCCAAAAGTTTTTTCCGATTGGCGGATATGGCGCTGTACAGAAATAATTGGACATGCTTATGGGCTTTCTACCCCCGAAATATTACCAATTTTGTCACCCTGAGCCGCAGGCGAAGGGTCTCTTGAGCGCCGATAATGACGAGATTCTACGCCGCCTTTGGCGGCTCAGAATGACAAAAGAGAGCCTTCTGGTCCATGTTTAATAACTAATGACGCTGTGTATAAACCCCCCTTTTATAAAGGGGGCAGGGGGGATTTGCCTTCTCCCGGGTTTACCAGGTCCACGATCTGTATGTCCCTCTGGCAACTCCTCATAATCACCTCTATGACGGCAACTTGGCATAAGCAGCCCTGGTGTCCATCAAGAGGCGATGGGTGAAGAAAGGGCCTGGCTATTCATAACGGGTAGCTGAGACCACCTCCATGCGAGCTGCCTGGAGAGAGGGATAGAGGCCGGCCCCCACTCCTAAAACCACCGCGAAAACCAGGCTGATGACCAGGCAAGTCAAAAAAAGTTCTTCCGGCGGGCGCATGCCGATCCACAGGCCCAGTAATTCCACCAGAACTCTGCCCAGGGCCACGCCGGCGACGGCCGCCACCAGGGACAGACAAAGGGCCTCGGTGAGGAACTGGGCGAGAATGTCCCGGTCCTTCGCGCCCATGGCCTTTTTCAGGCCGATTTCCCGGGTGCGAGTGCGCACCGCCGCCATCATGATGTTCCAGATGCCCATGCCACCCAAGATGAGAGTGGTCGCAAAGGCCAGGTAAATGAAGAATTCAATCCAGAAGGACACCTTTTTGACATGCTTCAGGTTTTCCCAGGAAACCTCCACTAACAGGTTCTTCGCCGACTGGTGGGCTGTCACCACCCCGGGAATGGCTGCTGCGACCGCCGGGACATCATCCCAGGTGGCGCAGCGGATGTAAAGTCTGTCCAGCACCAGATATCGGGAGAAGCGGTCAACTGCGGTAGTGAGAGGGATGAAGATGTATTTTTCCAGGTGGATGTCCCTAAGACCCCCCACCACGCCAGTGACCTGGTAGATATCAGGGCCCATTTCGATGGTGCGCCCCGCCACCTGGTAGGTGCCGAAGAGTCTCTCGGCCAGGCCTTTCCCCAGGACGGCCACCCGCTGACGCTCTTGGACGGCTTGGGCGCTGAACAGGGTCCCGGTAACGGCCGTCAGGTTGCGCATCTTCCAAAAGTTATCATCCACGGCCCCCACCAGTAAGTCTTCCGGGGTGCCTTGCCGGAAGAACTTGATGCGAGTAAAGCCCGCCAGGCTGGCCACGGAAACCGCCGGGATCTCCCGGATGGCCTGAACGGTGTCGGCATGAAATTCGCTTAGGGGCAGTTGGCGGCGGAATTCCAGGACAGATCTAATTATGGTGACGTCGCCGATTAAGGCCAGGTCTTCATTGAAGTTCCTTTTCACGTCCTGCCCCATGGTGATTATGGAGATAAAGCCAGCCACCCCGACGGCAATAGCCAAGACCACACCGAGGTAGCGCCGACGGTGGCGGACTATCTGACGCAGGCTTACCCGCAAAAGATCATCAAACCGCAACTTGGTTTACTCCTTTGGTCGAGGGGCATTTCGCTGCCACATCCATTACCCCGTCGCTGGAGGTGAGGTTGGCAATACCAAGCGGGGTGATGGCTTGTCCCTGTGCCGCGAAGTCCTCGGTCCGGTCCAGTGTTCGGGCGGCGCATCTCCCAGGCCTTTCCCGCCACCCTTGGATTGACAGGGGAAGGCAGGTGATTCAACTCCGGCCCGGCCAGGTCCACCACCTTGGTGGTGAGGAAACGGCTGGACAATCCAGGGAGGCCCTTAAACTCCTGCTCCAGGGGCAGGATGTACAGGTCCAGGGTTAGGTGCGGCTCAAAAGGAAAAAGTTGTGCTATCCAGCTCATGAACTAAACGCTTCGCGTGGTGGGCGATTAGCCTGATTGGTTTGATTTACCCTCACCGACTCCCACAGAGCTTCCAGAACCAATCTTTTCTCTGGTATCCCCAAGTAGTTACGTGTAGTTTTCTCCCTAAATCCAACCAGGAGAAAACCTATGGGAAAACTACACGACCGGATGCAAGAAGATTTACTCCTCAAGGCCTACAGTCCTCACACCCAGAGGGCATACCTGCGCTGCGCCCGCCATTTCGCCAGCCATTACCTGAGGTCTCCCGAAGGGATGGGGGAGCAGGAGATTCGCGACTTCCTCCTCCATCTGGTCCGGGATCGGAAAGCCTCCCCGGCTACGCTGAGCATGTACGTCAACGCTCTCAAGTTCCTGTACAACGTCACCCTCAAGCGGCCCGAGGCAGTGCAGGGTCTGGCCTATCCCAAGCGGCCCAAGACCCTGCCGGTCATTCTCAGTCCGGAAGAAGTGATCCGCATCTTTGGAGCCATCCGTTCCGTGAAGCACAAGGCCATCATCGCCACGGCCTATGCGGCCGGGCTCAGGATCTCCGAGGTCTGCGCCCTCCGGGTCCCGGATATCGACAGCCAGAGGAGGCGCATCCACGTCCGCGCCGGCAAGGGCAAGAAGGATCGCTACGTCATGCTGGGGGAGAGCCTTCTGGACCTGTTGCGCCAGTACTAACGGAAAGCACGGCCCCGGGGAGCGTATCTCTTCCCGGGATATAAACCCCAGCGCCCCATCTGCACCACCGCCGTGCGCCAGGTTTTGCGCAAGGCCGTCCAGGAGACGGGTTTGACCAAGCGAGTCACCATGCACACCTTGCGCCATTGCTTTGCCACCCACCTGCTGGAGAGGGGCACCGATATCCGCATCCTGCAGGTCCTCCTGGGCCACAGCTCCATCCGCACCACCCTGCGTTACACCCACGTCACCGACCCCCTGGTCCAGAAGCTGGTGAGCCCCCTGGATTTAATCCAGCCCGCCTGGTAACGGGGGTGGCCCATGTCCAGACCGGCCCTGGAGGTGGCCCAGATCTTTCGCCGCCATGGCCCGGAGTACCGTAAAAATCATCGCCTCAGTCGGCCACAGCGCCAGGCCATGCGGGATATCGAACAGTGCCGCACCGCCCGTTTGGGCGGCCACCTGGACGTGTGCAGCCAGGGCTGCGGCTACCTGGCCATCTCCTATAACTCCTGCCGCAACCGCCACTGTCCCAAGTGCCAGAGCCTCAAGCAGGCCAGGTGGCTGGCCGCACGCCTGGCAGCGGCTCCTGCCCACCCAGTACTTCCACCTGGTGGTCACCCTGCCCCACGAACTCCAGGTGCTGGCCCGAGGCCACCCGGAACTCGTCTATAATCTGCTTTTTGAGGCCGCGTCCCGAGCTTTGCTGCAATTGGCCCGGGACTATGAGCGCCTGCGGGCCCAGATGGGCTTCACCGCAGTCCTGCACACCTGGGATCAGGACCTCAACTTTCATCCCCATCTGCACCTGGTGGTGACCGGCGGCGGGCTCAGTTTGGATGGCGACAGATGGATCGCGGCCAGAAACAGCTTCCTGCGTCCCGGTCAAGGCGCTCTCCAAGGTCATCCGGGGCAAGTTTCTGGAGGCCCTGGAGAAGGCCTGGCATGAGGGCCGACTGCAGGGGCCGGGTTCCCGTCTGGAAGCCCCGGGGCAGTTCCAGCGCTTCCTCCGGAAACTCCGACGAAAAAAGTGGGTCGTCTATGCCAAAGAGGCTTTCGGCGGTTCCCAGAAGGCCTATCATTACCTCAGCCGCTACACCCACCGGGTGGCCATCTCCAACCAGCGGCTGGTGAGCCTGGCGGCGGGGAAGGTCACCTTCCAGGCCCGAGACAATCACCGGCCCGGGCAAAAAAGGCTGGTGACCCTCACCGCCCCGGAGTTCATCCGCCGCTTTCTCTGGCACGTTCTCCCGCCCCGCTTCGTCAAAATCCGCCACTACGGCCTCATGGCCCCCCGCAATGCCAAAACCAAACTGGAGAAGGCCCGGGCCCTCCTCAGCCTTCAAGCCCCGGAAGCTCTCGCTGAACCCCAAAACCGGGAGCACGATGCCCCGGGCGACACCAACACCTGGCAGGACCTGCTGCGGGCGCTCACCGGTGTGGATCTTACCAGGTGTCCGAACTGCGGCCAGGGCAGGATTATCCGCACCAGGCTGACCGGCCATGAAACCGCCCTGGCACCACCCGTATGGGATTCCTCATGAGCTCCGGCAGCCGCGGTTCGATCTTTAATCCCCATGCCCCTTCATGCCTGGCTGAGCACGGAAAGGACCAGCTCGCCCCAAATCCCCACCATACCCCTTCCGGCGCCGACCCATGGTCTGCAGAGCTCATCTCCCCGGCTCAAAATAGCCCTCGTTCCACGCCTCCTCCAGGCCTCAGCCCCCAAAACCTCCTCCAACGACCCAAAGTCCGTTTATTGAATCCCCATAGCCCCAAATCGTACTGATTCCCCCTTAAACCCAAGGCTTAGTTCATGATGGCGATTATGAGAATGTGCTCAGCAATTCTCACAATCGCCTATTACCTGGGCTAGCCCAGGCAGGGCCACAACATCAAACTTCTCTTGACATCCAGGAGAAGATGAGTCAGAAAAGGAGTACCTAACCAACCACAATCAATAGAAAAAACAGGATCTATTACGTATAGCTGCTCTGTATACGCACCCTTGTACACTCTAAAAAAGGTTTGATATTTTTTATATTTGGCAACCTATAGTCACCCCCCCTCCACTGCCTGGCGCAATTGCTGTCCTACCCGCTCCAGGTCATCCGGGAGATAGTTTCCCTGGGGAAAAAGGTGAAGCCCGTCGCTCAGAAACCGGGGGATAACATGGAGGTGGGCGTGGAACACCACCTGGCCGGCGGCGTCGAAGTTGTTCATGGCTATATTAAAGCCCCGGGCAAACATGACCTGGCGCAAAGCCTGGGCTACCTTCCGGGAGACTTGGCCCATTTCCAGCCACAACTCGTCCGGCAGGTCCAGGAAGGTTTCGTAATGCTCCTTGGGGATCACCAGGGTATGGCCGTAATGAACCGGGGCGATGTCCAGAAAGGCCAAAATACGGGGAGTCTCCAGGACCTTGGCGGCAGGGGCCCGGCCGGCGGCGATGCGGCAAAAAATGCACTCAGGCATAGCTTTCATCCTCAGTTCAAAAAATATCAACATAATTATGCCATGGGCTCTGCCCCGTGTAAAATACGAGTTTACTTTTCCTGAACAATTCCTGGATTCCCAGATCCCTCCCTTCTGTTGCGAAAGGTTTTGAGTTTCGAGGGTAGGGTGCGTCTTACGCACCATAATGCCTGTTCGGGCGGGCGGGGGCGCCCGCCACCAAACTTCTTGAGACCTCTGCGAAAGTTGCATGAGGGGCAAAGGTCTTGGCTTTTATCCTCCCTCCCCACAGTGGTGTTTGGACCCGGGAGGGGGGTCTCAAACCGGTTTGGGAGCACGATCGTGAGTTTCAGCCGTCCCGGCACGGGCAGGATGCCCGTGTTAGCGTGAGCCTGATGGTGAAAAATCGATCTCAAGGGCGGAACACCCGCCTCCATTGCCCAGGCAAGATGAGAAAACCTGTGCCATGAACCGGGCATGGTTTCAAGGGAGCCGCAGGTTCGAGATCATTTCAGACTTCCTCGCCTCCGAGCACCGTCTCTTTGGATTCCTCGGCCGGTTCCGGGTTCGCCAGGAAGAGGCTCGGATCACCCTTGATTCGTGTATAATTAAGGGAGAAAAGCTGTTGCCCCGAAGATGAACCGGAGCGGGGAGAGGGAGGCAGGAATGGTCGTGGCAGTGGTGAGCGACACGCATGGAAACCGGGAAGGCATGCTGCTCTTGGCGGAGAGATTAAAGCCCCTGCGGGTCCAGACCATACTCCACCTGGGGGACGACTACCGGGACCTGGAGACCCTGGCCCAGGCGGGCCTTGCGGTGCTCGGCGTGCCGGGACTCTATTGTCCGGAATACCGGGATCCCAATGTCCCTAATCGGCGGATAGTGGAATTAGCTGGCCTGAAATTCCTCCTTACTCACACGGAAGCCCGCTCCGGCTATGACGGCCCCGAGGACCTGGACCCGGAAATGGCCTGCTATGAAGTTGATGCCGTGCTTTTCGGTCACAGCCACACCCCGAAACTTTCCGAGCGCCAAGGGGTAGTCTGGATCAATCCCGGCCACCTCCGGGACCGCACCGACCGCAACTCACCGCCCAGCTTCGCCCTCCTGCACATCTTCCCCCCGGAACTCAGGGTCCAGATCTTACAGCTGGCGGATGGGCGGCCTCTTCAGGAAAAAGTTTTTCCTATCAGGGCTCAGGAATAATCCCCCCGGGTTAACTTCCAGCCCTCTGTCCAGCTCAGGGCCGCGGTCTCCTCAACTATTGGGCGCAACGAGGAATCCACGGGCAGGGATTGGGCCATGGAGGTAAGATGTTGACTGTCCTTTTCCAGGGCCTGGGCCAGGGGATAGAGGCTTTTCAGACTGAGACCCGGACGGGACAGGGCCTCCTGGAAGATCTCCAAACGGGAGAGCACCGTCTCCACCATTTCCTGGGCGGCTCCCGTTGGTTCCGACTGTTCCAGTCCGGCCAGGGGTGCAGGACCACCCAGCGCCTGGGGCCCTCCCTCCTTTTGCCTCAGGCCCACCGATTCTCTGAGGCATTCGGCAAATTGGCCTTTTTCTCCCGGCGATACTGCTGGGGCGGCCGGATTTACCGGCAATAAGACCAGATCTTCAATTTTCATAGGATTTCTGCCTTATCTCCTTTTTGTTCACGCTGACCAAAGCAAACCATCGTGTATCAAAACCAAGTTGAGACCTCGGCGAAATGCTAAATAAAACGGGACCCCGCCGAAGCAAGCCATCCAGGACTCAAACCACCTCGCTCTCCCTAAGACCGCTCCACCAGAAATAGATAAACAGGAAATAGAGAATGATGAATAGTTCCATGTCCCCCCCTTTCTTGGACAAACACCCGGCAGTCCCGATCCAACGCAGATTTTTTCCAGTTTGCCCTGGTTCCTTGCGAGCCTAGATTCCTTAGGAGTTGGAGACCTGATAGAGCAGGTCCCGCAGCCGATCAAATTGGTAAAGTTCCCTGGCCTCTTGTTTCCCCAGGATATGCATCTGGTCCTTGACCTGGCGCAAAAGCTCGGCAGCCTGGGCCAGATCCACCGTTTCCTGGGGCGGGGAAGCCAAATTCTGGGTGCGCACCAGCTCAAGGCGATCTTCCATCTGAACCAGTCCCGCCCCGTTGACTTCGGGATTGCTCACAGTCTTTTGACTGACAGGAGCCTGGTCCTCCGTGTCTGGTGATAGTTTGGCGGTGTAATAAGGATAGTGGCTGGAAATCTCCACGGGAGGCCTCCTTGATTGATTTCCTTTCACTATCAGCAAGATCAATGCCATTTATATATCTATCTGATAATACTAATTATTATTAATTTAGGGCCAAAATCTCCCGGCAATTATTGCCTAGACCGGCCTGCCAGAACTGCTGAGCAGCCCACTCCGTTGGAATGGGAAACTCAACGAACAGAGAGAGTTAGGGATTTGCCCAGACTTTCCGGCAATTTCACCGGCAACACCCAGACTTTCCCGAAAGTATTTACTTTTACGAATGCTCAGACCCATACTTGAGTCCCCAAGGAGTTAGGGGCCTGGCCCAACCTTTATAAATTTAAGGATAATGCAGTCTTGTCAGGCGTAGGCAAAACTAGTATTTTGAACCCTACACCCATCCTTATCCACCTGAGAGGACGGTCCCCTATGTGCATGATGGAAAGCCGCCGTTGTGTTTGCGGCCGCCAAGCCGCACACCTGAATTTTCGGGATAATATTTTGGTATCGGAAATCCTGGTCAATTTGTTTTGCCCTGAGTGCAGCCCGCCAGCGAACTTTGACCCAAAGACCATGGTTACCGACTGCGGCTGGGTCATGGAGTACGACATGGAAGGGGCCCAGACCTTTTTCCGGCAAAAACACCTGAACCGCGCCCTTACCCCGGAGATCATCTTTGATGAGGGGTACCTTACCTGGCAGGGTTTTTCCCCTAAAGACCATGAAATACGGGCCGAACTGCATCAGCGCCTGGCGCCCCTTATTCAGGAAGACATGAAGCAGTTCCTCCAGTCCCTGAAAGATGAGTGGCTGGCCCATGTCGAGCGTCTCAAGGCCGCAGGCTGGCGCCGGGCGCAGCAGGCTTGAGAGCAGTCCATGACCCTGAAAGACATCGAGGCCGCCCGTAAGCGACTACAGGGGGTAATCCTCCACACGCCCCTGGTTTATTCCCAAACCCTGAGCCGCCTGGGAGGGCGGGAGGTTTTTCTCAAGCTGGAAAATCTCCAGACCACGGGCTCCTTTAAGCTCCGGGGCGCAGTCAACCGCCTCACCCTCATGAAAATCCGGGGCGAGGGTGATCGGGTGGTGGCGGCCTCCGCGGGCAACCACGGCCAGGGAGTGGCCTGGGCCGCAGGTTTTGTGGGCCTCAAAGCCACCATTGTCATGCCCCGGGGGGCCTCCATCACCAAGCAGTTGGCCTGCCGGGGTTACGGGGCCGACCTGGTGCTGGCGGGTCAGAATCTCACCGAGGCCCTGGAAAAGGCCCAGGAGCTGGCGGCCCAGGGTTTTATCTTTATCCACCCCTTTGACGACCTGGAAGTGGTGGCCGGCCAGGGCACCCTGGGCTTGGAAATAATCGAGGACCTCCCGGCGGTGGATACCGTGGTGGCGCCGGTGGGGGGCGGGGGGCTGGCCGCGGGCACGGCTATGGCTCTGAAGGAGCGCTCTCCCCGGGTGAGGGTCATCGGGGTGCAGACCACACAGGTGCCATCTTATGCCGCGGCCCGGGAGCAAGGGAAGCCGGTGCCGGTGCCGGTGCGTCCCAGCCTGGGGGACGGCATTCAGGTGGCCCAAACCGGCCACCTGACTTTTCCTTATTTGCAAAAATATTTAGATGACCTGGTGCTGGTGGGGGAAAGGGACATTGCCCAGGCCATCCTGGTCTTGCTGGAAAATAAAAAGGTCCTGGCCGAGGGGTCCGGAGCCTCACCGGCTGCAGCTTTCCTGGGTCCTCTGGCCGGAGTTGACCTGGGGCGGCGGGTAGTCCTGGTAATCAGCGGCGGCAATATCGACATTCCGCTGCTGGAACGGGTGCTGGTGCGGGCCCTGCTGGAGCGGGGCCGGGTCCTCAATCTGCGGGTGGAATTGCCGGACCGGCCCGGCTCCCTGGGACGCCTGGCCACCCTTTTAGGGGAGCAGGAGGCCAACATTCTCCACCTGTTTCACGACCGTCTGGCCCGGGACCTGCCCCTGGACTTCACCCGGGTGGAGGTGATCCTGGAGACCCGGAATCAGGAGCACGGGGAGCAGGTGGTCCGGGCCTTGCAAACGGCAGGTTATCGGGTGGTGGAAAAACCATGAGGCGACTGAAAAGGCAAAGGGACTACAAAAAATTCAGGCGACGCCGGCCATCAGGGCGTCCCAGGAGGACTGCATGAGCGTTTCCCAGAAGATTAAAGCTACTATGGAGCGAGCCTCCTGGATCAGGCGCATGTTTGAAGAAGGCGGGGAACTCAAGGCCCGTTTGGGCGCTGACCGGGTGTTTGACTTCACCCTGGGAAATCCCGACCTGGAGCCCCCTCCCAGCTTCAAGGAGGCGCTTCTGGAAGCGGCCCGGGACCCGAGCCCCGGCCTCCACAGCTACATGCTCAACGCGGGCTATCTCGGCACCAGGGAAGTCCTGGCCAATTACCTGGGGAGCATGTATGGACAGGACTTCGGCCCCGGCGACCTGGTGCTCACCTGCGGCGCGGCCGGGGCCTTAAATGTCATTCTCAAGGCCCTCCTTGACCCCGGTGACGAGGTCATCATTTTTGCGCCGTTTTTCCCGGAATACCTGTTTTATGCCGACAACCACGGCGGCACCGCCGTAGTTGTGGAAACCGACTCAGCCTTTCAGTTAGACCTTAAGGGCCTGGAAAAGGCCCTTACTCCCCGGACCAAAGCGGTGATCATCAATTCCCCCAACAACCCCACCGGTCAGGTCTACCCGGCGTCGGCGCTCAGGGAATTGGGCCATGTCCTGAAAAAACACGAGGAGCGGACGGGCCGGGTGGTTTACCTGGTGGCTGATGAACCTTACTGCCGCATTCTGTATGATGGTTTGGAGTTGCCCAGCATTTTTGCGGCTTATCCGCATACCCTGCTGGCCACCTCTTTTTCCAAGGATCTGTCCATACCCGGTGAGCGGATCGGGCTGGTGGCGGTGAGCCCCCAGGCCCCCCACCGGCAGGACCTCCTGGCTGGGCTCATCCTGGCCAACCGCATCCTGGGGTTTGTCAATGCTCCGGCCCTGATGCAGCGGGTGGTGGCCAAGGTGGCGGGGCTCTGTGTGGATACCGGGCCCTATATGCGGCGGCGTGATCTCTTGGGGCAGATTCTCAGTGAGGCTGGCTACCGCTTTTTCCAGCCCCAGGGGGCCTTTTATTTCTTTCCCGAGGCGCCGGGAGGGGATGACCTGGCTTTTGTGAACCGTTTGAAACAGGAAAATATTCTGGGGGTGCCAGGGCGGGGTTTTGGGCGGGCCGGTTATTTTCGATTGGCCTTTTGCGTCCCGGAAAGGGTCATTGAACGTTCCGCCCCCGGTTTTATCCGGGCAGCCCGGGGGTAACTTGTCAAAGCGGAAGCCATCGGATCGCCCCGTACCGGTGAGGCAGGTGTTGGAGGACCTCATGCGGCCGGGGGACTGGCAGATCCTGGACCTGCGGCAAAAAGTGCGGGCCGCCTGGGAAAAGGCGGTGCCGGCCACGCTGCGGGAACAAACCAGGCTGGCGGATTTTAAACGCCATGAGCTTTGGGTCGAAGCCGGCTCCAGCGCCTTGGTACAGGAATTGCATTTTCTCAAACCTAAAATCTTGCAGACCATGGAAAAATCCCTGGGGGCGGGGGTGATCCGGGATGTGCGTTTTAAGGTGGGAGGTGGCAAAAATTCTCCATAATCCGGCGTCAGGCCAAAAAAGATGAAGACACCGACGATCCAGATTCTGCTCGTGGATGATGACCTCCACATCCGGTCCCTGGGGCGGGAGCTGTTAGAGAAGCTGGGGTACGAAGTGGAGACCGCTGAAAATGGCGCGGAGGTTTTGGAAAAACTTCAGACGGGTCGGCCTCTGGACCTGGTGATTCTCGACTACCACCTGCCGGGCATGAACGGGATGGAGGTGATGCAGAGGCTCAAAACGTTATATCCCGGGGCAGAAGTGCTGGTGGTTTCCGGTTTTTTTCCCAAGGGGGAGAAGGAACAGCTCAGGGCTGGCGGGGCTACGGGGTTTCTGGACAAGCCTTTCCGGCTGCAGGAGCTGCAGTCCCGCATTGAGGAGGCGCTGGGGGAGCGTCCGGTGAATTCATTATAGTCTGGTCCTGAGGCACAAAAAGGAAAAGCGCGGCGTTTTGCTGGGAAAACATGGCTTCTTCCCGCCAAGCCGGCCCGATAAGCTGGGCGGCAAATTGCCGCACCGGGTCCAGGTCCATGAAGTGGGCCGCTACCAGCCATAGGCGCCGAGTGCGGGCAGGGCCGGAATCGGGCAGACTCAGGTCGGTCTCCACGCAGGACTTGCCCCAGCAGACCCCATCCAGGTTACCCCGAAAATAATATTTAAAGGGGTAAATGGCGTGGTAATAGATGTAAATCCGGTCGCCGGGCCGGAGGTGGGACTGAAGATAGTCCGCTAGGGGCTTGAGTTCCTGCCGATTGGCTTGGGGATGCAGGTTTTCCTGCACCAGGGCCAGGGGTTGGGTGGTGGCCAGAATAAGGGCGGCCAGAGCCGGGGCCAGCCAGCGAAAGGGCTGACGCCGGAGCCAGGCAAAGACCGCGGTCAGGCCCAGGGCGGCTATAAGATACAACCAGGGGGCGCTGAAGAGTAGCAGGCGGCTGCCGTTGTAGTTGCCCATGAAAGGGTAGCGGTGCAGGGACGCGGCCGCCAGGGTCAGGAGGAGAGGGCCGCCCCAATAGAGCACCAGCCGCCGGGAGCCCTCCCGGGACAGTACCAGGAGACCCAGGGCGGTAAAAACCACGCCCCAGAGCCAGCCCCAGGTCGGCGCGAAAAAGGGGCTGAAAAAGTAGTGGAAATAGCGGCCCAGGGCGCCGCCCAGCCACACTACCAAGGGGACCAGGCCGGAGAAGTCCGGGAAGTCCCCGGCCCAATAGGCCACCAACTCCGGGTCCACCTGGCGGCGATAAAAAATAAGATAAAAAACCGCCACGGTCAAACCCCAGAAGGCCCCCAGCCCCACCACCCGCAATTTTTCGGCCCGGGGCGTTTTTAGCCACACCACCGCCAGGAGCATGGGCAAAACGAAGACGGTCCCGTGGGAGAAACCCAAAGCCAGGAACCCCGCCAGGGCCAGGGTCAGCCAGCCGGCGTGGCCGGGGCGTTCTAAGAAACGCTCCGTCAGCCAGACCAGGAGAACCGCAAAGAAGGCGTCACCGCTGTACTGCTTGAGCTCCTTGGAAAAATACACCATGACCGGGGAGACGGCCACCAGGGCCAATCCCAGCAGGGAGGCCGCGGGGGTGGCCAGGCGGCGGGCGGTGAACCAGAAAAGCAGCACGGTTCCCACCCCGAAAATGAAGGACAGGGAGCGCAGGACCACCTCACTGCCGCCGAAGATCTGGGCCAGGCCCCAAATAGTAAGGACGTAAAAGGGCGGGGTGGAACGCCCCAGGATCAGGGCTTCGGCCGGAGTGGGGGCCAAGGCCGCCAGGGCCACCCAGGCCTCATCGGTCCAGAGGTTGCGGGCAGAGAGGTCCCAAACGCGGAATACTCAGAGCCACGGCCCACAGACCCAGGAGGCACAGGGTTTGTAGGGGAAGACGTTTTGAGGCTTGCTCCCCGTTATTCCCGGTAAGTTTCTCCAAGTAATCCTCTCCCTAACCCTTTCCTGTTAAAGTATTAGAGTAAAGGAAATGGTGTTTGGTTATCAAGGGTGAAGGTGTTAACATAATGAAAACCCACAGGAATTATGGCGGTTGCTAACAATAATGTCGTTTATCGGGGCATGGCTGGCCATGCTCACCAGGGAGCCCCTACAGGGCAATATCCGGTAATTGGAAAAATCTTTTGGCAAGAGCCATGACTATTTCTGAACCAAAGAAGAAAAAGGAACGGCCATCCAGGCACACCCTGATCTGGCCGCCGGCCCTTAAACCCGGTGACCGCATAGCGGTGGCCGCACCGGCCAGCCCCATAGCCCCGGAGGCCTGGAAAGCGGGGGTGAGGGTGCTGGAGGATTGGGGCTTCCAGGTGGTATCGCACCCGGAAATTTTTACCCCCCGGGCTTATGGGCAAGCCGTTGACCGTGAGACGGCCCGGCGTTTTCAGGAGATCTGGGAAGATCCCCAGGTTAAGGTGGTCATCGGGGCGCGCGGGGGGTACGGCTCCCTGAAAATCCTCCCCTTTCTGGACCTGAAGCGCCTGGCGCAGCGCCCCAAGCGGCTGGTGGGGTTCAGCGACCTCACCAATCTGCTGGTCACCCTTCACCAACGCTTGGGATTGGCGACCTTTCACGGCCCCACCCTGGCCCACCTGGCGGAAATTACGGACGCGGCCCGGGAAAGCTGGCGCCGGTGGCTGATGGCGCCGGGTCCGGAAAAGCTCACATTGTCCGGACTGACGATGCTGCATCCTGGCATGGCCACGGGCCCCTTAGTGGGAGGGAATCTCACCACCCTTTGCCATCTTTTGGGCACCCCTTTCGCGCCTCGCCTGCAAGGGGCGCTCCTTTTCCTGGAAGACCACAATGAAGCCCTTTACCGCCTGGACCGCCTGGCCCACCATCTGCTCCTGTCGGGGGCCCTGGACGGGGTGCAGGGCATCCTGCTGGGTTCCTTTACGGCCGGCCCCTCCCAGGAGCATGTAGAAGAGGTGCTGGCCCTGGCCTTTGAGCCCCTGGGGGTGCCGGTGGCCGCGGGCCTGCCGTCGGGACACCAGCCGGAGAACCACACCTTCCCCCTGGGAGCCACGGTTCGCCTGGACACCTCGGCGGGCACCCTGGCCTTTTGAAGCACTTGCAAAAGGCTATACATGAGGAGATGATCGAAGGATTTGACAAGGCTTTTTTCGAGATTACTTTATATGGAAACAATAATTTCCATATTTTGTGCCCATGAGGAGGGTTTATGGAAAAGAAAGCCTATGTCTGTTCCACCTGCGGGGCCGTGGCGGAAGAACCCGGCCACCTCTGTAATCCCCAAGGGGAGGCGACGTGCAGTTATTGCGGTAAATCGCACGAAGCCCAGGAAAAACATTTCTGCAAAGGAAAACTCGACGACATGAAATTCGTCTGCGAGGGCTGCGGCCGCCTGGCCACCAGCAAAGACTTCCTGTGCAAGCCCAAAGAAGTCCCCAACGTCTGATTGCCTGCTGACCACCTGCGCCGGGGCCGGGTTCCAGCCGGGACTTGGCCCCTGGTTTCTTGAGCCCGCTTTATTCATGAAGATATCAAATATGCGTTAACTGCCTGAATCATTTTATTACTGTCAATAGCCTGAAAAAACAGAGTGTTTCTCTGCACAGGCTGGAAAGCCTGTGCCACCTGGTTCTTTGCAACTTGATGACTAATCTGGGTTAGCCCAATTTCGAGGGTTTTCCCCCGCACCCCCTTCCCAACCCGCAGAGGGGCAGTGCGGGTATAGGCCAACGGCCTCACTTTTCTAAGAAAGTTTTCCCCTTAATACCAGGTTGCACCCAAAGAAGTAAGAGATGTCCCTTTCCGTAGGGGCGCACCCGCGTGTGCGCCCCAAGTCCAGGGCGGACGCACGGGTCCGCCCCTACAGAAAGTAAATTACCTGTATGTATGCAACAGGGTATAGGGGATTGAGAAAGGGGTGCCGGAGGCCCCGGCTGCCTTGTGCAGGCGAGGTCTCCGCTCGTTATCAGTTGAGATAGGAATGGAGGCCCGGGAGTAAGAAGCTCACCCCGAGGTAGGTGAACAGGACCGCGCCGAAGCCCACCACGGCCAGCCAGGCGATGGGCCGGCCCTGCCAGCCCTGCACCAGGCGGGCATGCAGGAGAGCGGCGTAAATGAACCAGGTGATGAGGGAGGCGGTCTCTTTGGGATCCCAACTCCAGTAGCGGCCCCAGGCGGTCTCGGCCCAGACCGCGCCGGTAAGAATCCCCAGGGTGAGAAAGATAAAGCCGATGACCGCAGCCCGATAAATGAGGCGGTCCAGCAAGGGGAGAGCGGAGGCCTGGGATGGGGAGCGTTTCATCAAACTCCGGACCAGGTAAAGGATTGCGGCCCCGAAGGCCAGGCCAAAGGCGGCGTACCCCAAAAAGCACGTGATCACGTGAATGAGAAGCCAATTGCTTTTTAAAGCCGGCATGAGAGGCTTGATGCGGCTGTCCACCCCCATGGAGGCATAAGCCAGGACCAAGGAGGCCAGAATCCCCCCCACCACGCCCAGAAAGTCTTCGGCGTAGCGGTGCAGAAAGATGAGGGTCAGGCAGGCCAGGCACCAGGAGAAAAAGACCAGGGACTCATAAAAATTGGACAGAGGCACCTGGAACACAGCCAGTTGCACCTTGCCCCAGAAGTCGGCCGGGGGGGTTGCCAGGGCGGCCTGGCCGTAAGAGATGGTCCAACGGGCAAAAAAGGCCACGGTATGAGCCGCCAGGGCCCCACCCAAAACCCCCAGAGCCAAGCTTTTTAAACGGAGGGAAGACCAGAGGACGGCTGCCAGAAAAAGCAATCCCGCGGCCAGGTAGGCCAGCATTACCACACCTAAAATCTCGCTGAGGCCGATCATGCCGCGCCTCCTTCCTGCAAGAGGGACTGAAGCCGCGCCAGCCGTTCCTGAAAGGTCTCCCGAGACCGGGGGGCGGCCCCCAGCAGGCTGGCCTCCCAGTCCCCTTTCCGGTTGCGGTCCAGTACTAGGGCACACCGTTCCGGGGGGCGCAAAAATGCCAGATAAAAGCCGGGCAACAGCAGAAGAAAGCCGCTATACACCCACCAGACTCCCGGGTCCCGCTTCACCTGGAGGACGGAAAACGGCTTGGAGCCCTGCAAAAAGAAGCGGTGAGGGCCGGGCTGCTTGTCGGCCAACTCGGGGCGGTTTTTCAGAACCACCACCAGCCGGGGGTGGCCGCCCTCCTCCCCATAAGCAATACGGGCCGCCGGACCCAGGCGCTTTTCCTGGTCTCCTCCCGGCATCACCAGGTCCGGCAGATACTCCAGAACCCGGAACCGGGCCTGGGAGCCGGGGATCGGCACAGTCTGGCCCACCATGGCCTCCAGGGTCTGGGATTTATCCCCGTCCTTGATTTCCAGACGCACGGCATTCCCATAACTGGACTGGTAAAGGGTGTAGTCGCCAAAGGTGACCGGTTCGTTGACCCGGCAAACCGCCTGCTTCGGGGCCTGTCCGGGCTTGGTCAAGTTGAGATCGGAGCGGAACTCTCTGGGGGTGCCGTCAGGGTAGTAAAACACCTGGAATCGGTCCAGGTGCGCTTGAAAGCCCAAAGGTATGGCTTTTTCTTCGGAAATAAAGTCCTGGGCCGTTTCCCCCTCCATCAGGGTCAGCCTGCCCTGGACCCCCCAAAACCGCCCCACCAGGGCTCCGGTCAAAATGACCAAAAGGGCCAGATGCACTACGTAGGGGCCTAGAGGGCGGAAACGGCCACGCTCCCAGAAATAGAAAGTGCTGTCCCCGTCTGCGCTTTTCTGCACCGGCCCCAGTTCCTGGCGCAGGGCTTTTTCCACCCGGGCGCGGGGGTCCTGGTTTCCGGGCCAACGGAAACGGGCCCGTTCCGGCAGTTCCAGGGCCGCTTCAGGGGTGAGAGACTGGAGGGAGCGGCGCACCGCTTGAGGGAGGCCCCGAATCAGGCAGGCCGTCAAATTCACAAAAAGCAGGGCCAGGGGGGTCAGAAACCAGAGGGTGTCGAAAACCTGGGGGCGCACAGTCCCCACCAGGCTTACCACGGCCAGCAAGATGAGGAGCACCAGGGTCAGGCGCAGGGAAGTAAGGGTTTTCCAAAGCCGTCCCAGGAGGGAGGAGGAGGAGGATGCCTGGGTCATGGGGTACTATATCATGGGAAGGGGCGACCTGCCAGCAAGGGCCCTTCATCCAGGGAGCGCTTGCCTTGGACAAGGGGGCTGTGACAAAGGCGCCGGGGAGGGGTCAGTCCTCTTCCTCCTCCTCTTCTTCCTCTTCCGCCAGGAAGTCTTCGTATTCATCCTCGGTCAGGAGGTCATCAAACTCCTGACTGGAGGAAATTTCCACCTTTAAGAGCCACCCCTCGGACATGGGGTCCTCATTGACGATTTCCGGGACTTCAAGGGTTTCTTGATTGAGCTCGACAATTTCGCCGGAAACGGGGGCGATCAGATCCCGGCGGCCTTTTTTAGCCTCCACGGTGCTGAAGGGCTCCTCCTTGACCAGTTCCTCCCCCTCTTCGGGAAGGGGCAAGGAATAGATTTCCCCAAGCTTTTCCTGAAGGTAGTCGGTGAGCCCCAGGGTGGCCCGAAGGTCATCGTCCATACGGATCCACAAGTGATTGCGGCTAAAACGGATCTCGCCGATGGCCATATCCTCCTTTATCGTAACCTGCTCAATGCCAGTCATGGCGCGGGGGAAATATAATAAGCCCAAAGGCATTTGGCAAGATTTTTTTCGCCTGCCGGCCCCGGAAGGGTTGGGGTCAGGCCCCTTATCCTCCGGGCTTCCCCTTCACTACCTTAGTACACTATTTCAGCAAAACTATTTCAAGACCTCCATTTTCTGTCACCCTGAGCGAAGCGAAGGGTTTCATGTCTTTGCAAAAACGAGCTTCTTCGCTGCACTCAGAATGACCTCTCTAAAAAAAGGGGTTTGCCATGGGCTTTCGTACGTCTATGTCAACGTGTTTATGAAATCTACCTTTTACCGTGAAAATCCCCCGTAGGGGCTACGCAGGCGTCGCCCCTACAACAGATTTTCTTCTTCGGGGGGGCCCACATCGAGCCATGCTAATTTAGCCGAACTGCAAGAGGTTGAAGCCGCTGGGGGGTTCAGGGACGCGGCGGCCTTTCGTTCCCAGGATTTCCAGGATGATGACCTCCCCCACCAGCCAGACCTCCACCCCGGCCCGGCTGCAGCCCACGGTGGCGCCCCCTTCCCGGCCGGTGGCCGCGTGCAGGTGCAAAACAGGCTCGCCCTGGTCATTGGGAAACAAGGTCCCCACCCCCAGCACTTCGGTGATGCCTGCCAGGGTGTGCACCAGGGGCACAATGGCGTCCTGGCGGGAGGCATCCGGCCCCACCACCAGGCGGCTGCCCCCCTTGGCGCCCCCCACATAAATGACCATGGCCGCTTCGAGTTTGTGATCCCGGGCGAAGGCCTCCAGGGTGTCCGGCAGGCGGTCCCCTTCCTCCAATCTCAACGCAAAGACGCGGCCGATGCTGCCTTCCTGGTATTGCATGGGCTCTCCGTTTTTTCGTAATTCTTCACTTTTTAGCCTATCCGGGGAGCTTCTGGCAACCATGATTGTGGCAAATATTATGCATAATGGAAAAATCAGGCCGAGAGAGGGCCCTGGGAGGGGGAATAAGGCAATCTATCTGGAGCCATAGCAAAATAATTTATGGGTCAATAAATCTTTTGAGATTCTTTAGATATGGGAAGTTCTCAGGCGCCTGATAAGTTTCTAAGAAGAGCACCGCTCCCACTTCTTCCTTGTAGCTAAAGATTCAAATCAAGCGACTCCGTTTCCGAGAAATTTGCAATAGCAGGCTCTTCCCGGGCTTTTAGAAGATGTAAATCACTGAGGTTTATTGCTTGCATGAAATTCAACTCGAGATAGGCGGCTGGGGTTAGGTCCCCGAAAATGGCGGTTCAGGACCATGGCCCCTCCTGATGCAGCGCCAGGTGCGTCCGGCTCACCAAAGGTTGCTGGCCAGGGGATGTTCCTGCCTCGAGGTCAACTCTATCGCGTTCATCTCACACGTGGTGCGGCAGATGCCGCAACCGTAGCAGCGCCGGGGGTCGATGAAGGTTTTCTGGTCCACCACCGAGAAGCCCATGGCGCCAAACTGGCACATAGACCGGCACGCGCCGCAGCCAGTGCAGTCCTCCTGGCGCACCGTGCCGACATATTCCGCTCGAAAAAACGCGTGAAAATCATAACGATCACTTATCATGGCCAGGCAGTCGGCCCGGTCGCAATTGCAGAGGCCACCGATGAAAGGGGTCTTGAAGGTCCAGATGGTGTGGACCAGCCCTTGCTTTTCGAAGCGGCGAAACTGCTCCATGGCCTCATCTTTGGAGAGGCGGTCAAAGTGGGCGTCTTCCGGACCCATCTCAAAGGTCTTCATAAGGGCCTCTTGTATACCCAGGGCCTTTTCGGCGTCGAGACCAAACCCGAAACAATATTCAGCGTCGTTGTGGCCTTTATTCATCTTGCGGCAGATACAGGGGATGCGGACGACGGAAGTGGTCAGATCCATGATCCGGGCTAGGTCTTCCAGCGGGACCACTTGCCCGAAGTGCTCCCGGCGCTGGCGCTTCTCGCGAAAATAGTAGATGAGTTTGCGCAGCCAGGCCGGAGATTTCATGGCCTTTTGGAATCCGGCCTCAATCTCGGCGCCCTTCATCTGGCCGTACTTGGGCAAAAATTCCTCCAGAATTTGACGGCGCTCAGGGTCATTAAGCAATTCGTTTGAATAGTTTTCTGCCTTCAGGTACCATTTCTTGCCGTCGCCATGCTGATGACAAAATTCGCACATTTCATCCTCCGTATGCCCATAGAGTTTTGGCAGGATTCGTATATTTAGCCAAGGAGCTATCCAGGATACGGGTCATTATTCCCCTTCGCCGTCGAAGCTTTGCCGGGACATCACCCGGTGCTGAAATATCCGGTCAATGATATAAGGGCGCAGAAACCGGGCCCCCTGGGTCAGCTCCAGGGTCAGTGTGGCATTCTCTTCCAGAGAAAGCCCCTTGACCAGCCGGTTTCGTATGGCCATCTCAAAGTCCACCATCTCCCGGGCCAGGCGAGGGTAGAAAGAGGCTTTCTCCGGAGTGAGGCCCAATTCCCGGAGGCGCTTTAAGAGGCGGCCGATGACCAGGTCCTCGCCGTCAAAGCGCGCAGGCTCCAACGGGAGCAAGAGCCCCGCTTTCTGCAGAGCCTTTACCTCCCGAGTCGAGAGGCCGGTAGCACGGCAGAAGGCCTCCAAGTCCATCAGTTCCCGGCCCTCGGTCTGGCCAAAGATCCCAGACCGTAACTCTAAAAGAGGTTCCAACTCGGGGCCGACCTTGCCAGACTGCAGGAGCTGCCTGATGATAGCCAGGGACAGCCGGTATTTGCCTTGCATTACCTTAATGAAGGTAATCCGCTCAACGCAGGCCGGGCTGTAATAGGCCATGTTGCGGGAGGTTTTTACCGGCTCTGGCAGCAACCCCTCGTTAAGATAATGGAGGATAGTTGACTTGGGCAGGCCAGTGGCCTCCACCAACTCCTTCATCCTGAGGCCCTGGTCGGAACCTGTTTTGCTCCCGGGTTTTTTCATATTTCCCGCCAAGTTCTGTTCTTCGTCATCACTATGCCAGGAGAGATATCAGATTAATTATAAAGTGTCAAGTGCCACTTTACACATAGCGAATGCAAAAGATGGGGAATAGGGTTCTGCTGGGAGAATATAGTTGAATTTTTCCCCTAAAACTGCGAGCTTTCACTCAAGGCTCACCAATGGTCACCTTAAAAGTCAAAAATCGTGTGTATCTAACCCCAACAGACCAGATTCCCGATATTCTGGTCAAACAAATTAAAGAGCATTTGACTTTTATTAACCCGGCCTGGATCGAGCATAAGAAGCTTGGTTTAAGCAATTGGAAAACCCGCCGAACCCTTTCCTTCCTCCGTCAGTATAAAGATAAGTTGATCATGCCCCGCGGGTTTCTCCCTCATTTGGTCGGGATACTCGGACGTGCCGTATTGGACTATGAGTTGGAGGACCAGCGGCGTGTTCTTCCAGAAGTTAATTTTCAGTTCATGGGCAATCTGAAAGGCTTTCAGGAAGAAGCAGTTGGTGCCATGAGTGCCTGGGACTTCGGTACCCTGGCCGCCCCTGCGGGTAGCGGGAAGACAGTCATGGCCCTGGCCTTGTTAGCCCATAGGAAGCAACCAACCCTGATTATCGTGCACACCAGAGAACTCATGGACCAATGGGTTGAACGGATAGCGACCTTTTTGGCGGTCCCGGCTAAAGAGATCGGCCGTATTGGAGCGGGGAAGCATAATCTGGGGGACCGTGTGACAGTTGGTATGGTCCAGACGCTCTACAAATGCGCAGCCAAGGTGGCCCCTCACATCGGCCACCTGGTGGTTGACGAGTGCCACCGGGTCCCCTCCCGGACATTCACTAAGGCGGTAACAGCGTTTGATACCAAGTACATGTTAGGTTTAAGTGCCACCCCTTGGCGCCGAGATGGGCTGTCCCGGTTGATTTTTTGGCACCTGGGCGACAAGGTCCATGAGGTCGAGGAGGCAAATCTGGTCGAGGCCGGGGAGATTCTCTCAGTCGATGTATTTATCCGCAAGACTCAGTTCTCTCCCACGTGCAATCCCTCTGAAGAGTACAGCCGGATGCTTTCGGAACTGACCAAAGACCAGGGCCGCAACGCCCTCATCATTCAGGATGTGGCTGGTGAGGTCGCCAACGGCAATGGTATATGCCTGATCCTGACTGACCGCAAGGCTCATTGCGAGGCTCTGGTGGACCTCCTGTCCGACCGGGGAGTTGAGGCGGCCCTTCTTACCGGGGACCTGACAAACGGTGCGCGTCAAAAGGTGGTGGAAGCCCTGAACGCCGGAAAAGTCAAGGTGCTGGTGTCCACAGGACATCTCATCGGGGAAGGCTTTGATTGCCGTGAGCTCTCCACCCTTTTTCTGGCTACCCCTATCAAGTTCGATGGCCGGCTTCTGCAATACCTGGGGCGGGTGCTCCGGCCGGCGCCGGGGAAGGAAAGGGCCAAGGTCTATGACTACCTGGACCCGGTGGGGGTGCTTCAGGCGGCGGCCAGAGCCAGGGGGCGGGTGTATGGCTACCGCTAAATATTATCAACTGTCTCTGGGTGCTGAAAGAGCTGATTTCGCAGGCGAGGGAGGCTGAGAAGAATCTGAAATAGGAGACTTCTTCACATAGAAGCCAACGGGGAATTAGCTGCCAAGGAAGGGAACAACTGTTCCATCACATTTTTCTTTATAAATCCCCCTCACAAACGAACAACATCACCCGATTCCCCCCGATTTTGCTAAGCCAGGTTGTAAATGCGGTTGGAAATAAAAAGAAAAGAGCCAGGTCACAAGACCTAACTCTCTGAAATAATT
>CAVPIX010000008.1:0-23110 GCA_963705115.1 uncultured delta proteobacterium
CCCAAAAACTGCAGCTCTGGCTCTATCACCCCGACACCGAGGAGGACCTCGCACTTCTGGAGTCGCCGGCCCTGAACCTGCTCATCAACCCTTTTACCTTTAAACCCAACGATGCCTCGTCTGTCGGCAAGGGGGAATTCATCATCAGGCGGGCAGCAACCTGTTCCGGTGATCGGGCCCCCCCGCAGCGTCTGTATCCGTTTCGGGGGAAAATGCAGGAGGTGGCGCTCTATAAAAGTGTCGTACCTGGAAACATATGGAATCCCATTTTTTAGCTGGCGGCAACCTATAACTACTCACGAGCTAGGAGGAAATATCCATGCCATCCGCAAAAGAAATTTATGACGCCATTAAAGCTGTGCGGGACAACACGAACCAAATCAACGGGAAGATGGACACGGTCAACAACCACCTGTCCACCATTGAAGTAAAGCTGGATATCATCGACAAGGACATCGAACTGGTGCAGAAGCTGCTCCTCTGGGGCTTTCAGCAACTCATCACCCAGGCGCAGTACACCAACCAGGCCCTGTTCCACAACAACCAGCAGAATGACACCATGATTTGCCAGTTGCAGCAGATTGCCCAGAACACCTGCTGCATCTGTAATGAAGCCCACCTCCAGACCGGGTTGCAGGAAGAGATCAAGGACGCGGGCCGCCAGCTTGCCGATCTCTACGCCGCCACCCACGGGGACGCGGCGGTGGCCCTGGAGCGGGAAGCGGCGCTGCGCAAACAGGTCGAGGCCTGCTGCCCGCCCAAGGCCCCGGAGCCGGCGTGCGTGGACCGGCCCTGCCGGAAGTCTGAGCCCTTCGAAGAAAAGCCCCCGAGACCGGAGCGGCCGCCCCAGATCGGGGAGAGGCCCCCCGGTTGACAGATGAATGTCGCGCGGGTAACCCGGGAAGGCCGGGGAGAAGAGAGACCTGATTCGTTCAAGGGGGAACGGAGACAGGCTCTTCTCCCCCGGTCGGCCCGATTCTGGCATAGGCGTTTGCTTCCTCAGGATGACCAACAAGCTTTGCGAGTAAGATTCAAACTCGGGATAACCTAAGTACACGATTTCTTAATATGGTAACGTTTCTTATTCCGGCCCCCCCTCACCCCAGCCCTCTCCCCCCGCTGGGTGGAGAGGGAGTGTTACCTGCCAAGGATCTTCTTAATAACCCTCTCCCCCAATGGGGGAGAGGGATAGGGTGAGGGGGAAAAATTCGCTGGCCCCATGTCGTTCACAAATACGTTGCTGTATTTTTGAAACAGCGCACTGAGGCACGGAGATAAGATGTATCTCAGGCTGCTCGTGGCGGCGGGTTTGTCTTTTGGCCTGGACCGGGTCACCAAGCTGCTGGTGAGCCGTGGTTTGGCCGTGGGGCAGTCGGTGGCGGTGACCTCCTGGCTCACCATCAGGCGGGTGGTCCCACGCCGGGGCTGGCGCTGTTCCGCCAACCCCGGCAGCAGTTCCTGGTTTTGGCGGCCCTGCTTGGCGGCATCTGCCTGATTGTTTGGCACGGCCGCTTCTTCCAGCGACCCGCCGCCCAGCTCGGCCTGGGGCTGGCCCTGGGCGGCGCGGCCAGCAATGTCTATGATCAATTCCGGCACGGCGCGGTGACCGACTTCCTGGATCTGGGCTGGTGGCCCGTGTTCAATCTCGCGGATGCGGCCATCACCCTGGGCGTTATCACCGCGTTGTGGTTTTTCTATTGACCGTTATCTACCGGCAGCCATAGTAATTTCGTGCTGCAGGGGCTTGCCTTGCCATGCCCACCAGGGCGCAGCAAGCTGTGCCCCTACAGGGCGGTATCCGTAGAGACGTTACTGATAATCCTTATGCACCCCTTAGTTCACCGGAAACTGAAACCCGAAAACCGAAAACCGCCCTACTGGTACTGGATATAAATGGGCCGGGGATTCAGCCGCAACAGGTCCTGGGGCGTCATCAGCGGGTCGCCCTTTTTGGTGTCATTGTGGTAAAAGAGCTTGAAGCCGGTGTACTGCACCGGTTCGGCGATGATGTAGTCCCGGTAGGAATCCCGCTTCAGCCAGGGCGCGCCCCAGCCGTCCATGTGCATGACGATCTGCACCTCGGGGCGCAGCGCGATCTTCTTGGAATTGGTGACCATGTCCCGGGTGAAGCGGTGCACGATAAAGACCTTGGGGGGCAGGTTGTACTTTTTCACCAGATCAGCCAGATAACCTGAAGCATAGTTGATGTCCGCGGCGTCATAGGTGCCGATCTTGGTCCCCGGCCGCTTGCCGCTTTTGCCCATATTGAATTCGGGGTCGATCCCCAGATGCACATCAGGATTTTTCAGCAGCCACTCAAAGCGCGGCAGCACGTCCCGGATATTGCCCAGGCCGGACTGGATGTCCACAAAGAGGATGGCTTTGTTCTCCTTGGCCCAGTCGTAGACTTCGTTCACCACCTTGTCCGGCATGACCATGGAATATTTGCCGTCCTTGCCGGGCAGGCCCTGGGCCACCACGGCCACCAGGTGCAGGGCGGGCTGCACCGGCAGGGTCGGATCGGCCTTCTCCCACTTGTCCACCTCCACCTTCAGGCGCCGCAGCATCTCGTCCTTGGGATACTCACCCAGGGCCCCCATGCGCTTGGACAGGGGGTTGCCGTAATAGGCCACGATGCGCTTGTCCGGCAAAATGGCGCCGGGCAGGGGCGCGGGGCCTTGCACCGGCCAACCTTTCTTTTTGGCAAATTCCGGGTCCTCGCCGGTATCGTATTTGACCTTGGGCTCCCCTTCGGTTGCCTGGGTTTTTTTGGCATCGGTCGCGGCTTTGCCGCTTTTTTTCTTGGGGGCCGCGGGTGCTTCAGGGGAACTGGCCAGGGTAAAGGTCAAAGCCAGAACAAGGGTGACAAGGGCGCTAAAAAACCGGGTAGACAAATGAGACCTCCGGGGGAAAATTTGCTGACAACATGCGAAACTTTCGCATAATACCAGATACGACAAAAAATCGGGATGAGTTATACGAGAAAATTTTCACAAAACTTGATCCACAGAGATATGGAGAGGGAGCTATGCGGTTTCTGGACATGACTCAGTATCACCCCTTCCGGCCCATGGGGCAGCATTGCCGGACGCGCCCCATCAGCGACAAAAGGGTGTCCTGGATGAGGCCGCAGCCCTGGGAGACCAGGGACGGGCGTTTTGCGGGTCGCCTGCTGCTGCGGGGGGATTTCGAGGACGCGGCCGAACTGTGGCGCCAGGCCTATCCGGAACTCTACGGCTCCGTCCATGATTTTATGCTCTTCCCGGAAGACTACGAGGCCCGCTTGGCCCTCCTGGAGACCTGGGAAGAGGACGCGTTCCGGAAACCCTGCTGCATGCTGGTGGCGGAGGAGAAGGCCACGGGCGTCCTGGCCGCGGCCTCCCTCATGACCAAATTCGACCGGAACCTCCAGATAGAATGGTCCTTTGCCGGCACCCGCCCCGATTATCGCCAAATGGGCCTCATGGCTCTTTTGGGGGACATGATGGCCTGGATGAGCCAGGCCTCGGGGGCGGAATACCTGACCACCTTCCTGGAGACCTGGCACACCATCACCCAGGGGGAGACCTTAAAAATCGGCAAGGGCTGGCGGGTGGCCGGCATTTTCCCCGGCAATTTCACCCGCTGGGCCAGAAATCAGCAGGAGTACCGGGCCTGCGAGGTCTACATGTACCGGTTCATCAATGAGGGTGCCCAGTACGCCACCGGCCCGGCGGAATGGCAGCTCCACCCGGAATTGCAGGGCCTCTGGGAGGAACTGGAAGCCTTGAACCGCCGCCTGGCCGAGAAGGCTTGAGGAGTCTTATGCCAAGTTCGTTTTGAAATGAAACAAATCACTCAGATAACCTATTGATATTACAAGTAGGGGCGGGTTTTAAACCCGCCCCTACAAACCGGACTTGGTATTATAATGCGCTTCACACAGGGTATGGCATAAATCCAGGCTTGCTTCTAATCTGCTAGGTGTAAAATCCCCCTTTCCTAAAAGGGGATTTGTAAGGGTTTAGCCAAACCCCAAGGGGGAAAGAACCCCCTGCATTGCAAAGCTATGCAGGCTTATGAAGCGTCGGATTTTGCGGGGCCGGGCTTACCCCTTTTTTTCCAGTTCGGCCACCCTTTTTTCCAGGGCCTCCAGATCGCTGCCGCGAGCCAGGCCAGCGCCGGAAACCACCTTTTCCACCACGGATTTAAGCTTTTCCATGAAGGCTTCCTGCTCGGATTTGGCCCGCTCCATGAGGTCGGTGACCGCCTTGGAGGTTTCATCCTCAGCCAGCTCGCCCCGCTTCACCAGTTCGTCCACCACGACTTCCACCTTGTCCTTGGTGAAATCCCACAATCCCAGACCGAAATGTTTGGCCTTGCGCCACAGCTCTTCCATAGGTTCCCCTTTTGTTGACAAATTGTTGCAGTATTATGGAAACAGAATATTTCCTGCTCAGTTAATTACCAAGTTGAGGCCCGGGGATTCAAAGTGCAAGGTCCAAAGTTAAAAAAAAGCCGAACCGCTCTGAATAATTCACCGCGAGTAAAGGATGCCGCCGCTTGGGAACCGCAAGTGGATGCCAAGCTCTGCTTGCACCCAAGGGGTCACCTTCGGGGTGAAGTTGCTGTGGCCAGGCAGAGCCTGGCGTCCAGGTGCGTCCCCCAGCAGGAGCTTGGGGACGAGATTGAATAGCACATCGAGGCTCTGGGAAAATCCCTCCTCAGCCCAAAAGTTCTCTTAATAAAAATATAGATATTGTCGAGGAGAGACCCATCCCTGCAAAATTCAGCCCGAGACGGTTGTTCCCCTGAATTTCACAAAGGTATCGGGTTGCAGAAAAGTGATGGCGCGGGCTTTCCAGCCCGGGAAGGTAGGGGAAAACCTGTGGTTACAGAGAAATGCTGTGAGAACGGAACTTTTACTTAGCCCGCTTATTTTGGGCCTATAAGGCCGTAGGAGAGCAGGGCCTCAACCACTCCATGGAAGATCAGGCCCATACCCATGGCGGCTATAAAGAAACCGACAATGCGGCTGGCCGCGTCAATGCCCTTTGGGCCAAACCAGCGGGTTAGTTTTCCGGCATTGACCAGTGACAGGTAGGTTATGATCATTGCTCCCAAAATGGCTAAGGGAATGACGGCGAGCGGCAGGTAATCTGACTTTTTCACCATGGAGGCCATGCCCAGAATGGTGGCAATGACCCCAGGACCCACCATGATAGGCATGGCCAGAGGAATAAAGGCCACATCACCCTGGTCCGCCTCCCCCTTATCGCTGGGGATGAGGACGCTGGCAGGGGAGGGAGCGAAAAGCTCAAACCCGAGGCGCATGAGAACGATGCCGCCCACAATGCGCACCATGCTGAGGGGCACCCCAAAGAGGCGCATGATCAGGGTGCCGAAAACCAAAAAGAAAAACATCAGGATGGTGGCATAGAGGCAGGAGTTGAAGGCGATCCGGCGGTGGGTCTGTTGGTCCCGGCCGTACAACAACTGCAAATAAACGGGCATGGCCTCCAGAGGGTTGATGACTGCCAACAACGTGGTGAACGTGCTGATGAACAGAGTCAAATGTTCTTCCACGCTGCTCCCCCTCCAGTACACAGGTTCCAAAGGGCAGTCGCCCTGGTCCGCAGAGACGCCACCATGAAGGCTCCGTCCACACAGTACCGATAGATCCGGCACTGTTCCTCGGTGCCCCCAAGTTCCCATACAGAGGCCCTGGCCGCAAGAGTACTATTAATGCTGACGCCCCGCTCTCCACCCTGAAACTTCTCTACCAGGGACCTGCCTCCCCCCATTCGTCCCAGCTCATGTTCATGGACTCATCGATCCTGGCCGCCTCCGATTTCTCGGCGGCCAGCCTGGCCTGGGCCGCCAGCCGGCGGTAGGCCTGGTAGTGCTGCTCGTTGCCTGCGTAGAGAGAACCGCTGCCGGCGGCATCGGCATAGACATAGAAAACCTTGGACCCCTTGCCGGCAAGTAAAACCTGGCGCTGCGGCATGGCCTGCAAGCGGGCTTTCAACTGGGGGGTGCTGGCATTAATCTGCTTGAATCCCGCCGCCATGAGCAGGTCGGTCTTGGATGCGGTTGATGATGTTGGCGGTGGGGCCTGCAGGCCGCCTCCAGCGCCCCCGCCGCAACTTGCCAGGGCCAAGCAGAGGATGAGCAACCAGCATGGAGTTAGCCGCCAGGGCATGTTCTTGCACATAACAACTCCTTTTCTGGTGGGGCGGACTTATCCGCCTCTCGGGCTACAGGGGGCGATGGAGCTGGTCACCCCCCAGGTCGCAAACTGTCGGCTCGCCGGCCTTGGGTGGCAGGCAGCTTAACCTGCCCGAGGCCTCACGGCCCCACCCCATGCAGGGAGGCATACATTGTCCAGTCATGGTTGCTCATGCTGTGTTGCGAGGACTGCTGCGCCTCCGGGACCCCCGCTGCGGCCGCTTTGGCCCGGTAACGCATATGGGCTGCTTCAGAACCGATATAGAGCTGCTTGGTCACGGGGTCGGAATAGACGTAAGACCGGAAGCCCTGCCCTTGGACCGAGACAAATTGGTTGCCGGGCAATTTTTGGAGATGGCTCGGGTGTTTGACCGGTTCCGCGGTAAATCCCGACTGCGTCAGCAGGTCCGTGGTGGAGGACGCCCCACTGCTGGCCGCCCCCCCGCCACACCCAGCCAAGAGAACAACCAGACCAACCACCACGAAAAACCTGTACCAAACTGTCTGCTGATTCATGGAACCATCCTCCTTAAAATTTATAGGCGACTCCCAGCACGGGGCCGTTCAGCCAGCCGGCCACCGAAACTTTGGTGGCGCCCTCTCCGGCGCTGAACCAGGTGCCTCGGGCCTTGTAGCCGCCGTAGGCATACCAGGACTTGTTGATCCGGTAGCCCAACAGGGCCTCCAAATCACAGGTGAGATTGTTGTAAGCCACCAGGCCGAAGCCCCCCACGGTGCCCTTGAAGGTAAGCACAAATTTCGGGTTGAGCCAGATGCTGACCCGGGGGCCGATGAAAGGTTCCCACACCTGCAGGGTGTAATCCAGGGTGTAGGCGGCGTTGCGGATGGTCTGGCGCTCAGCCGACAGGGTTAATCTGCGGATGTCGATGTTGGCATTGCCTACCCGGATATTGCTGAGGCTGAATTTGATAAACTGGTTCCAGGAGTTGAACCTGAGCCCCCCCAAAGCCTCCAGGGAGATAACCGGGAATTGCTGGCCGGCTGCCATGGGCCAGGTACCCACCAGAAAGCGGCCGCCCAGATCAAAGCTGGCAATGCGGCTGATGTAAGTGACGGAACCGGAGGGGGTCAGGGTGATGTTGCCGCTGGCCTGGCCCGGTATGTTGAGGCGGATGGTGGCGTCGCCGAGATTAACCTGTTTGCTGAGGGTGAAATCCACCGGCCCCAGGGTTTTCGTCTTAGTATCCGCTACATGGCTCCCCGAGATGCCGACGTAAAGGAAATAACTGTCCAGGAGAAGCCCCCAGCGGCCTTTCCAGGCCTCCGCCCGGCCCATGACCCCAATGGCATTGGTAAATAAGCGGCTGGCCACGTCCCAAAAGGGGACGTCGATGTTGTCAGTGCCGCGCAGAGAAGTGACGGTGCCGTTGATGCCCGGGATCCAGAGATATGGGGACACAAAAAACTGCCACTGGTCTTGGGGATAGATGGGGAGACGGTCTTCTTCCTTCACCTGGGTCGCCGGTGCTGCCGGGGCGGCCGCCGCCTGTGCCCTGTATCCTGAGAAACATACCCCCAAGAACACCACGAGGCCCAGCAGGACCGGAAGCCATCGTCTCATATTCACACCTCCTCGAGCAAATTGTCTCTAAGGTTCAGGCCCTGGGAGCAACCCGCACGCCTGGGTCAACTGGACATCCGGGGCAGCCCTCCTAAAAGGGCTGCCCGGGATTTCCTGATAAGGTTATGCGATCACCTTCCTTATTGTTCCTTGGAACCGCTCCCCGGGGCGCGCTGCTCGCGGGTTCGCAACCGAAACACCTCCACGGTCGGCCTGATCCTGCCGGGTTACTGCGGCCCGGGCTGCACGTGCTTCAGCGGCGTGCCATCAAGCGCCTCCGCCTCCGCTTTTTCGAACTTTTTCATGTCCTCGGGCGACAGTTTCGGGCGGTCCACCTTGATCGTCAGCTTGTTGAGCTTGGCGGTCAGAGGGAACGGCGGCTGGTAGTCAGCGTCGTTCACGCCGGTGAGCGTGTCGGAGCCGATGTCGAAGCTCTCGTCCCATTGCAGGATCATCGGCAAAGTGCGCTCCATCTTGATCGTCTGCACTTCCTTGCCGTCCACCTTGAGCGTGCCGGTGCCCGAGCGGCCGATGCCGGAGAAATTGTTGAATGCCAGCGTACCGATCCCCAAGCCGTCATACTTGAAGTCGAACTCCAATGTGTGCCGGCCGGGCGTCAGGGCATCCGGGCCCTCCCACTTGACGCGTTTGAGGTCGACCAGGTTCCACAGGAAAACCGGCTTGCCCTTGAGCAGGTAAAAGCCGTAGCCCGCGAAGCGCCCACCTGAGGTCAGGATCATGCCTTCCGCGCCGCCTTCGGGGACCGTGATGTCCGCCGTGATGGTGTAAGAGGCGTCCAGAAGGAACGGCGAATCGCCCTGCGGCAGGCCGACCATGGGCTTGGTGTAGACGAACTCGCTGCGGCCCGCGGTGATGTTAGGACGCGGGGCCACGATTCGAGCCCCCACCGAGGCGTCCAACGGGAGGACCTGGTATTTCTTGGCCTCCGCGAGGAACTTCGCCCTCATTTCCTTGACCTTCTCCGGGTGCTTGGCGGCGATGTCGTCGGCCTGGCTGAAGTCCGTATTCAGGTTGTAGAGCTGGAACACCTGGTTGTTCAGCGGATCGGGGTTGGCAGCCATGAAGGCCTGCCACGGGGCGCGATTTACCTTGGTGCTGAGCATCCAGCCGTCGTGGTACAGCGCCCACTGGCCAAACATCTCAAAGTACTGGGTCGTGTGCCGCGACGGCGCCTTGGCGTTGGCGGCGTCGAAGGTGTAGAGGAAGCTGGTGCCCTCGATGGGTGCCTGCTTGATGCCGTCCACGATTTCTGGTGCGCGAATACCTGTGGCCTCGAGGAGGGTGGGCACAACGTCGATCACGTGAATGAACTGCTCGCGGAAGGCCCCCTTGTCCTTGATGCGCGCCGGCCACGACACCACCATGTTCTGGTTGATGCCGCCGAGCCTTGAGGCGTTCTGCTTGAACCAGTCGAAGGGCGTGTCAAAGGCCCAGGACCAGCCGGCCGACATGTGGTTGTAGGTCTGCTCGGTGCCCCAGACGTCGTACCACTTCATCTGCGTTTCCACCGGCATCATGCTGACGCCGTTGAAGAACGCGACCTCGTTCGGCGTGCCCAAGGGCCCGCCCTCGGCGCTGGTGCCGTTGTCGCCGTTGATGTAGATGATCAGCGTGTTGTCGAGCCGGCCCAGGTCCTCGAAGGCCTGGATCACGCGCCCGATCTCGTGGTCGTTGTATGCCGCGTAGGCAGCGAAGACCTCGACCTGGCGGATGAAGAGCTTTTTTTCCTCCGCGGTGAGCTGGTCCCACGGCTTCAGGACGTCATGGGGCCAGGGCGTCAGCTTCGCATCCTGGGGAATCACGCCGAGCTTCTTCTGGTTCTCGAAGATGCGCTCACGCAGCTTGTTGTAGCCGTCGTCAAAGAGCTTCATCTTGCTGATCTTGTCCACCCATTCCTTGGTCGGGTGGTGCGGCGCGTGCGTGGCGCCGGGCGCGTACTTGATGAAGAGCGGCTTGCTGGGGTCGGTCTGATGCATCCGCGTCATCCAGTCGATGGCGTCGTCCGCCATGGCGGTGATGAGGTTCCAGGTGCCGGGGGGCTTGCCTAGAAACGGATAGATCTGCGTCGTGTTGCGGAACAGGTTCGGCTGCCACTGGTTGGCGTCCCCGCCCACGAAGCCGTAAAAGTACTCGAAGCCCATGCCGGTGGGCCACTGGTCGAACGGCCCCACCTGGCTGGCGACGAACGCCGGGGTGTTGTGGTCCTTGCCAAACCACGAAGTCGCGTAGCCGTTATCCAGCAGGATGCGGCCGATCGTAGCCTTGTCCTTGGCGATGATGCTGTTGTAGCCGGGGAAGCCGGTTGACTGCTCGGAGATCACGCCGAAGCCGGCCGAGTGATGGTTGCGCCCCGTGATCAGCGCGGCGCGCGTCGGCGAGCACAGCGCGGTGGAGAAGACCCGGTTGAAGCGCAGGCCCCCCTGCGCGATGCGGTCCATGGTCGGTGTCGGAATGACGCCCCCGAAGGTGCTGGGCACGCCAAAGCCGGCGTCGTCGGTAATGATCAGCAGCACGTTAGGCGCGCCCTTGGGCGGCACGACGCGCGGCGCCCACCAGGCCTTGGATTGCAGTGCATCGTCCTTGATGACGCCGCCGAATTTCGGGTCGGGAGCGGGGAGTTGCTTGCCGCTGATGGTCGTGGTGGCATCGGGCGAACCCAGCGTGCCCGTGACCTGGGGGGTAAAAGTTTCCGGTTTGCCGGCCTGCTGGGCCAAGGCCGGGCCGGCTGCCAGGAGCAGGACAAGGCCTCCCATAATCCCTGCCAAAATCGTTTTCGATGGTTGCGGCATCCTTTCCTCCTTCTTAAAAAGGGTCGTTCCTGATGGTTTTCCTACCCTAAATATTACGATGGCCCCGGTACTCTAAATCGTATGGCGTTCCCGTGCTGCCCCTCCTTTCCGCCTCTTAAATGCTCGCCATTATAGTGCCTATCATCCTGATTGGTCAAACACTTAGGAACAAGGCCCCGACTTACGGCTGCAGTTCGATCTCCCCCGGCCGCCAGGTCTTGGCGAACCAAGGCTCCAGCGGGCCATAGAGACGCAGGATTGTATGCCAACCCTGGCAGCACCAAAAAACAGTTTACCTGGACAGGTTATGGCCGCATCCGAGGAGAAAAGGACTACAAGCCATTTCAAAACCTCTTATTTTACAAAATGGTCATTCTGAGGGAAGCGAAGAATCTCGTTTTTTCAAAGAATTGAGATCCTTCGCTTCCCTCAGGGTGACAGAAAATGGAGGTTTTGAAATAGGTTCTAGGAATACCGGTCAGTCGACATCGAGGAAAGCATGTTCCTTCTGGATGGCGTATTTTACCAGGTCCGCAGTTTTTCGGAGGTTTAATTTTTTCTTGATATTCGAACGGTGGCAATTCACGGTATAAATACTGATGAAAAGAAGTTTGGCAATTTCCTGGCTTGATTTCCCCTCAGACAAGAGCTCTAAGACCTCGACTTCACGCTTGGTCAGGGGGCTTTTGATATTACCCTTGTCTACCATTACTTGCGCTATCTGATCGGTAATCAAAGGTGATAAATACGTTTTCCCTTTTTGAATGGTCCTTATGGCAGCAATGAGATCTGAAAAGGCATTTTCTTTCAGAAGATAGCCGTTAACGCCGATTTGTAAGGCGCGCTGGATAGATTCTCGAGATTTGATCATGGTCAGGATCAAAATCTTGACCTTGGGATAACTCTTTTTAATGCTGCCAGCCGCTTGCAAACCGTTGAACCGGGGCATGGAAATATCGAGGAGGATCAGATCCGGGACCAATTTTTCTAGAAGCTCGAGCAGCTCAAGGCCGTCGCCCGCTTCTCCCACGACTTGGAAATCAGGTATCTCTTCAATGCTTTTCTTAATGGCTTCGCGCAACAACGGGTGATCATCGGCCAAGACTATCCGGTAAGGCGGCATGCTCATTTTCCTTGGAGTCAATAGGAATAGTAAAAGTTACGCTGGTGCCTTTCCCTTTGCGGCTCAGGATCTTAAGGGTTCCTCTTATGAGCCGCAAGCGTTCTTCCATGGCCGCCAGGCCAATACCTTTATCTTTAGTCCGGCTGGTTTTGGCCTGGTGCACATCAAACCCCCTGCCGTTATCCTTTACTATAAATGAGACCTTATTAGCCCGGGTGTTAATTTCCACCGAGACCTGGGTGGCCTGGGCATGTTTGATAATATTGGTCAGGCATTCTTGTAGAATGCGATAGACGGTGATTTGCGCTTCCGGGGAAAACAGCCGGTTAACTTCATCAAGGCCTGCGGAGTGTACCTTTAAGCCGCCATACTCCCTGATGTTGTCGAGCAAATGGTTCATGGCCGCCGCCAGACCGAGATCCTCCAGGAGAAACGGGCTCAGGTCCTGGGACAAGCGGCGGACATTTTCGATGGTTTCCCTCAGATATTGAAGCATTTCTTGTCCGTCACTTTGCAGGGCCTTTTGAGTTTCCGGCAACTTGCTTAACAAAGCTTGGAGCTGGAATTTCAATATTATCAGAGACTGCCCCAGTTCGTCATGTAATTCACGAGAGATGCGGCCGCGCTCTTTTTCCTGGATGGTCAAGAGCTGGGAGGCAAGAAGGCGGAGTTGCCGGCCCGATTGCCGCAAGGCTTTTTCAGCCTGCTTGATCTCAGTGATATCATGCCCCACCCAGATAGCCTCGCTGGGCTGGCCATCAAGAACGGGCACCAGGTCGGCATTCCACAGAAATATTCTTATGGCGCCATGCCGCGACTTGAGAGGAAAGGCAAAGCCTCTGGTTAATTCTCCCGCAACTACCCGGGCCATCTCGGCCACCACCCCGCTCCTGGCATCATCAGGAATGAAGAACTCAAGAGCATCCTTCCCTAAAACCTCCTGACGCTGCCAGCCGGTAAGACGTTCCGCCTCCTGATTGAACTCCAGGACAAGGTGGTTCGGGGAAACGGAGATGATCACGCTGCCCACGGTGTGGAACAGGGTGCGGAAACGTTCTTCGCTTTTCCTGAACCGTTCCTCTATCAGCAGGCGTTCTTCTATTTCCTGAAGCAGGTGCTCGTTGGCCAGCCTCAGCTCGGTGGTGCGCTCCTCCACCCTTGTTTCCAGTTCATCATGGGCTTGCCGCAGCGCTTTTTCCCCCTGTTTGCGGTCCGTAATGTCGGTGAAGGATGTCCGGCAAAGGCCCTTTCCCGCGGCATCCTGAATGAAGATGCTGTCCACCAGGGCAAAGAACTCCGCCCCGTTTTTGGGGGTCAATCTGATCTCCACACTTTGCCGTTCCTGGCTCTGGATAACCTGCCGGAGATGACGGCGGAGCATCTCCCGGTCTTCACTGGCGGCCAGGAGGGGGAAGGGCCGATGGAGGATGCGGCTCCTGGGGATTCCTAACTGCCGGGCCGCAGTGAGGTTGGCTTCCAGGATCAGGCCGGCTTCATCCAGGGTGAGGTAACCCACCGGGGCAAAATCATACAGGTCGGTATATCTGGCGTGGGACGCCTCCAGGGCCACCTGGGCCTGGCGCAGCTCCTCATTTTGCATCTCCAACTCAATCTGGTGCACCTGCAATTCGTGCAGCAGGTTCGCCATTTCTGCCGGGGCCAGCTCTTCGGCCTCCGGCATCCGGGAGTTCAACAATTCCTCGGCTTTCCGGCGCATTTCCTGGGCCTTCTGGTGCTCACTTTTTCGCTTTTTCATGGACCCTGTCCGCTCGATTTAATTGCGCCCGGCGCTCTTCGTTCCCGGCTTTGGGGGACGCTTTCGTTTCCTGCCCCACTGGGGTTCAGCCCTTCACTTCTTCGGGATGATATCTTCCAGGGCCAGGAGGATCAGCGGAGGCTGGTCCTCGCCGCCCTGAACCTGGCGGGCATTGAGGAGCATCTTCTTCCGACCAATGGTGGGAAACTCGTGTTCCACCTCGAAGTCCTCAAAGTGGCTACCCTTGGAGATAATTTCGTGGAGCAGGGTGCGCAACTGGGGAATGTCCCACTGTCGGTCGCCCAGCTCAAAGATCAGCCGGTTTTCCGTCTCCGCCCGGGAGGTATTGAAGGTCTTATAGAAGGCCCGGTTGGCGGACACCACCTGCAAATCGCCATTGAGGACCAACAGGGACTCCCGCACCGTATCGACAATGTTTTCAGCAAAAGTCCTGGCCGAATGGACTTCCAGCCCAGCCCGTTTGCGCTCGGTGATGTCGACAAAGGTGATGACCACGCCGTCGATAACATTTTCATTGGTGCGGTAGGGAAGGATGCGCACCGCGAACCACTTGCCGTTCTCGGTGTTCACTTCCCGCTCCTGGGACTGCAGGGTGGCCAGTACCCCCTGGGCATCCTGGCAGATCTGGACATAATTCATCTTCGGGGTGATGTCCCGCAGCGACCGGCCGATATCCGAGGGGATCAAATTAAATAACGACGTCATCCCTGGCGTGAAGCGCTTAATAACCAGATTGCGGTCCAGGAGGATGGTGCCGATCTCCGTGCCCACCATCAGGTTGTTGATGTCATTGCTGAGCTGGGTCAATTCATCGACCTTATTCTGCAGCTCGGAGTTTACGGTCACCAGCTCCTCGTTGGTGGACTGCAATTCTTCTTTGGCGGTCTCCAGTTCCTCGTTGGTGCTTTGCAACTCCTCGTTGGTGGATTGCAGCTCTTCATTGGAGGATTTGAGCTCTTCGTTGGCGGCCTCCAATTCTTCTATGGTGGTTTGCAGATACTCCTTGGTGGATTGCAGTTCCTGCTCCAGGGTAACAACACGCTGTTCGATTTCGACGCCCAATGCCGGGGGTTTCCCTTTTTTCTCGGCCCGGGGCGCCACCGGCGCCTTCTCCTCAAAGGCCACCAGATAGAGACCCGTAGAGGCTCCAGCCATGGTTAAGGGATGGATGATCAGGTCTACCATGGAGAGCCCGTCCCCCTCCCTGATTTGCACCCCCGCATAGACCATAGGTTTTCCCTCTTTGACCACCTGGTTAAGGCCCCTGGACAATTTGTAACGCAGGTCCGGATGGGCCATCTTTAAGATACTGAAACTGGGTTCCCCCACGGGCGGCGCCAGGTATTTGCCAGTAGCGCCCTGGAAATAAAGGATGTCATACTTTGCATTGAGGAGCACACAGGCCGGCGAGTATTGTTCCAGGATGGTTTTTTCCATCAGTTGTCGCACATTGATCTCCTGGCGGACCTCCGGTATCAGGATCTTCGTGTCCTGGGCCCTCAGCGGGGGCCCTAAGGGTGGCAAAGGATGCCCCATTCTCAGACCAAATTCCCCCTTGGACTGGTAGATTTTCCACTTCAAGTTCACCGGGGCAAAATAATCCGAAAGGCCGCCGATGCTCTCGGACGGACCAAGAAAGAGATACCCTCCCGGATTCAAGGTGAAATGGAAAAGCAGCAGGATCTTTTTTTGTAACTCAACATCCAGGTAAATCAGCACATTGCGGCAGCTAACCAGGTCCAATCTGGAAAAGGGGGGATCGCTGATGAGATTTTGCGGGGCGAACACCACCATTTCCCGGATCTCTTGCTTCACCTTGTAAATCCCTTCCTTCTTGGTGAAAAACCGCTTGAGCCTCTCCGGAGATACGGCTGTGGAGATGCTTTCCGGAAACTCCGCCGCCCGGCACCGTTCAATGGCCCCGGGATCAATGTCGGTGGCAAAAATTTGAATCTGAAGGTGCTTCCCGAGCCGCTCCCTGGCTTCACAAAAAAGCATGGCCAGGGATAAGGCTTCCTCACCGGTGCCACAACCAGGAACCCAGACCCGCACAGGAGACCTTGCAGGTTTGCTCTCCAGGATTTGGGGGATAACCTTGGCCTCCAGAACTTCAAAGGCGCTGATATCTCTGAAAAAACTGGTCACGCAGATGATCAGGTCTTTAAAGAGGGCCTGGATCTCAGGCGGGTTCTCCTGCAGGTAACGGTGATAATCGGCAATTTGGTTGATTTTATGGACCGCCATGCGGCGCTCAATGCGGCGGCGGATCGTATTGGCTTTATAATGAGTAAAATCATGGCGGGTGGCGGTGCGGATCAACAAGAGGATTTTCTGAACAACATTCTGAAACCCCTGGTCTTCAGGGGTGGGTTTCTCCCCGGTCTCAATATAGGGATGGCTTATATATCTGGTAAGCGTTTGCGGCATCTGTTCAACCGGCAGCACATAATCAACCTGGCCGGTATCGATGGCGCTTTTCGGCATGAAGGGATATTTGGCCTGGAACTCAGCCTGGGCCATGGTCATACCCCCGGCCGCTTTGACCTCTTCCAGGCCCAGGGTGCCGTCACTGCCAGTGCCGGAAAGGATTATGCAGATGGCCTTTTCACCCCGGTCTTCAGCCAGGGAACGGAAAAAAGCATCTATGGGCATCCTGACTCGGGGGGAGGCGGGTGGTTCCATGAGGTGGAAGATGCCATTAAAGATGGCCACATCTTTATCCGGCGGGTTGAAAAAGACGCAATTGGCTTCCACCCCCATGCCATCCTGCACTTCCATGACTTCCATCTGAGTGTCTTTCTTGAGAATTTCCCCCAGAATGCTTTTGTGCCTGGGGCTCAGGTGCTGGATGATCACAAAGGCCAGCCCCGTTTTCGGCGGCATATGCAAGAAAAAGCTCTCCAGGGCCTCCAGTCCGCCGGCTGAGGCTCCGAGGCCCACGATGGGAACGGCTTTAAGGGTTGAAGACTTCTTAGGTTTTTTGGGTTTCATGAAGCTCCCCCTAAGGAGAAAGTTCCCTGGCAAAGTTCTTATAATCCTGAAGGAGGGCAGGGCTCAGCTTGAATCCTTATTGCTAAATTGCCACGGAGTAGTTGGTTTGGAAAAAATACGGCCACAGCCCCCGCTCCGAGGAACCGCAGCGCCGCAGTGAATAATACTTGCAGGCAAGCAGCACGCCCGAAACGTCTGCAACTATCACCGGGGAGCATCATTTCCGGAATGTTGCCATAAAACTTAGCAAATTTTTATCAAAAAATCTCGTTTTCCCAGTCAAAGTTCATCACTCCTGACATTACTACTTCCCTCCTTGGGTTTGCCGAAGGCCAGGATGTTCTCCCTGTATGATCATCCCCCTGCCCCTCTTGAGCATAAGGGAAATGATGCTTCTCTGCTTCATCCTGGCCGGCTGATTCAAGACGACGCTGGATTATCTGGTAATGTCCATTAAATTGTGATAATTTTTAAAACTGATTACGTAAAAATAGTTACTTCTGACTATCGAAAAATAATCCTTCACTGGAATGGGTTTTCTCAGGGTAAAGACCTAAGATTTACCAGGGGCCTGCTATCAATGCGCATCAGCAGGCCTGGCAAAGACCGGACCCCAGAGGAGACCGTCCGTGAAAAACAAGGACGTCAAGGTGATATTTTCGGAGTTTGACGGCTACTGCGAGGCCTTAGGCAGAAACGGCTGTATCAGCTATCCGGCCAATATATCCTGGTCTCTGGTAGGGGGGGACTGTGGCGGCAAGCCGGTGGTGGTGATTCTTATGGAGGCCCGTAAAGCGGGTGAGCTGCCAGCCGGCGACTTGCAGGTGCCCTTGGAGATTTTGGACGAGGTGAGACAGGCTGGATATAGCGCCCAGCCTCTTAGCCTGAAAGAGATCAGGGCCTGCTGGCGGGAGGCCGGACGTCTGATGGTCAGAAACCATTGGCACCCAGAGGCCCGGCTGGTTCGATATTAGGTGATCCTCGCCAGAGCCTCAAACGCGGTTCAGGCAGGGTCTATAACCTGTCCGCCCTTAACCTGAAAAACGGACGAAAAAAAACAGGCGCGTCAATCGTCCATAAGGAGAGAAAATACATGAGGGCCCTGTTCATTTACCCTGAGTTCCCGGAGACCTTCTGGAGCCTCCGGCATGCCCTTAAGTTCCTCGGGGTCAAGGCCCTTGGTCCGCCTTTGCCTCTCCTTACCGTGGCCGCCATGCTGCCCCCGGATTGGGACAAAAAACTGGTGGACTTGAATGCGGAGCCGCTGACCGACGAGCACCTGGCCTGGGCCGACCTGGCTTTTGTCAGCGCCATGACTGTCCAGTTTCCCTCCGCGGACACCGTCATTCAGCGTTGCCGGGCTGCGGGGGTCAAAATCTGCGCCGGCGGAGTCCATTTCAGCACCCCGGGCGCGCCGTTCGAGCCGGTGGATCACCTGTTCATCGGGGAAGCGGAAGAGATTCTGCCCCTTTTCCTGGCGGACCTGGCCCAGGGCAAGGCCCTGCCGGAATACCGGGCTTCGGGCTTTCCCAGTCTGGTCGCCTCGCCGGTGCCGGCCTGGGAGCTTCTTAACCAGTCTCACTACTTGAACATGATGGTCCAGGTGTGCCGGGGTTGCCCTCACGATTGTGACTTCTGCCATGTCATTGTGCAATATGGCCGCACCCCCCGCTACAAAGAACCGGACCAGGTAGTGGCTGAGCTTCAGGGCCTCTATGACTCAGGCTGGCGGCGGGACATTACCTTTGCCGACGACAATTTCATCTGTCATCACGGCAAGGCCAAGGCCATTCTGCAAGCCGTAAGTCACTGGCAAGCCGAACACGGCTATCCCTTTCACTTCTTCGCCCAGGCCAGCCTCGAAGTGGTGGACGATCCGGAGTTGCTGCCCCTCATGGCTCAGGCGGGTTTTGTGGGGCTGTTCCTGGGGATTGAAACCCCAGACCCCGCTGCTCTAAAGGAATGTAATAAGCGCCAGAACCTCAACCGGGACCTGGTGGGCGCAGTGCGGGCCGTCCAGGCCCACGGCATTGAGGTCATCGGCGGTTTTATCGTGGGCTTTGACTCGGACTCCCCCAACGTCTTCGACCATCAGGCGGATTTTATCGAAGAAGCCGCTATTCCCACGGCCATGATCAACCTGCTGAGCGCTGCCCCTGACACCCGCTTGTATCTGCGCCTGGAGGCAGAGGGACGTCTTTTGGGAGACAGTGACGGCGACACCGCCATGAATGCCGGCTGCCTCAACTTCATACCCAAGATGGGCCGGCAGCGCTTGTTGGCTGGCTACAAGAACCTCCTGGAGCGGCTTTTTGCGCCCGAGCCCTACTACCAGCGAGTCCTGGCCTTTATGGGGCATTACCGCCCCAACCCCCTCCTGCCGGGCCGCTTTCCCACCCACCGGGAGAGGCTGGCGGTTCTTAAAATCCTCTTTGCACTGGGCTTCAAAGAACCGGGCCGACGGGCCTTCTGGTCTTTGCTGGGGAGTCTCCTGTGGCATCATCCTCAAAGTCTCCCCCTCGGGATAATCATGGCCGCCCAGGGTCTCCATTACCGGGTTATAACGGACCGGTTCTGCGCCGCGCCTCAAGAACCGGCCCCTCGGCCGCTCACCGCGGCTGATCTCCAGCCAGAGCCCCTAGTTTGCCTGGACCAGCCCCAGAATTTGCCAGGGGCCAAGGCATGGCCATCAGAGGACGCTGACAGACCGGGAGAAATGAGGATCGATCGGGCTCTTCCCGAAAAATCAACCATCCTTATACAAGCCGGCGCCGCAGAGAAATAGACCGCGCCGGTCTCGGCGTTACGCGCACCTGTTCCGCTAAAAGGTCTCAGTTTTCAACTTGGTTGAGGTGCTAAACCATGATCATCGCCAATCTTGGTATTAATGCCCTTGACAATAGGTTTATTTGTTGTATAGTTTTAGAGGATCGTTACCGCAGAAAAGCCTTCCCAAGACCTTATCGCTGGCAATCCAGAGTCCGTTATAAGGCAGGAAATCGCGGGAGAGATGCTCGTTGTCCTCAAGAGGAACTTGCGCCGCTTCCCCCGCATCTTCCTGGGATGTAATTATCCGGTTATAACGCTTTGGATATGGGCGTAGAGGATTTGTCGGACTAAAATCCACTCTAAATGGCAATTTTGCCTGGCGTTGCGGCTGCCCAAAGTAAGGAAAGCCGCGACACATTCTTTCTGATATCACTGACGCTCATCTCCAAATAGTGGGGTCAGCCAATAGTGACAAACATGGGCGATCTTACCTGCCACAGCAGGAATTATTTCCCCGAACTTATTAAAAAGGGAGTTTATGGAATTTAGCACATTTGATTTTCACCGCCAGGTTGCGGCCGGCGTTACCGCGGCGGGCTATATAACACCGACGCCGATCCAGAAAAAGGCCATCCCGCTGGTTCTGCAAGGGCAGGACATGGTGGGCCTGGCCCATACCGGCACAGGCAAGACCGCGGCTTTTGTCCTGCCCATCCTGCAGCGCCTGCTGACAGGCAGGCGCAAGCACGTCAGGGCTCTCATTATTGCCCCTACCCGCGAACTGGCCGAGCAGACCCACCAGGCCATTGGCACACTGGGAGTCCGGACCGGACTCAAGAGCGTCGCCATATATGGGGGAGTTGGGTTCAATCCTCAGGTGGATAAGCTGAAACGGGGCTCCGAGATTGTCGTTGCCTGCCCCGGCCGCCTGCTTGACCACATTAATCAGGGAACGGTCGACTTGTCGCATCTGGAAGTGCTGGTGTTGGACGAGTCCGACCGGATGCTCGACATGGGATTTCTCCCGGATATAAGAAAGATCATCAAGCGCGTACCGGCGCAACGCCAAACGCTGTTGTTTTCGGCGACCATGCCTGATGATATTCTCCATTTAACCCGCGAAGTACTGAAATCTCCGGTGACGGTGCGGGTTAATGGCGATGGACCGCCGAACAGTGTCTCTCACAGGCTGTATCCGGTGGAGCAGCACCTCAAAACGCCGCTCCTTCTGGAACTGCTGCGTCACACCGACACGGAGTCAGTTTTGATTTTTACCCGCACCAAGCACCGGGCCAAGCGTCTGGGGGAACAACTGGAAAAGGCCGGTTATCGGGCCGCCTCACTGCAGGGCAATCTCTCGCAGGCCCGGCGGCAGGCGGTGATGAACGGTTTCCGCACCGGCGCCTTTCAGATTCTGGTGGCCACTGACGTGGCGGCACGGGGGATCGACGTGACCCAGATTTCCCACGTGATCAATTACGACATGCCGGATACGGTTGACTCCTATACGCACAGAATCGGCCGCACCGGCCGCAATGACAAGACCGGTGATGCCTTCACGTTTATCACCTCTGAAGATAAGGACATGGTTCGCAGCATCGAGCGGGTCCTCCGCGCCAAGGTAACGCAATGCACCCTGACCGGTTTTGATTATAACAAAGCGGCCGCGTCCCGCCATGACGAGTCTGCGCGTCAGCCGCGCAAACAACCGCGCTCCGGCAAACAGATTAAAACTTATAGTGAAAGACCACAGGCCTTCGGACATAGATAAGAGGTAGCATAAGCCTGAAAAAGTCTGATATACCATCAGTCCACCTGCGCTGCCGCATGATATCGATGTTTGAGGATAATTTCTGCTATGCGCGCGTTGATGATCAGTCCTGAATTTCCCCTATCCTTTTGGAGTTTCCAGAAATCTTGCCAGCTCCGGGGCAGTAAAACGGTTAATCCACCGTTGGGATTGATTACCGTGGCGGCCTTGCTGCCCTCAGAATGGGAATTGCGTCTTGTTGATCTCAACGCCAGAGGCCTGACTGAGGAAGATTGGCAATGGGCCGAGGTGGTCTTGCTATCGGCTATGTATATCCAAAGGGTGGGCTTGTTGGCCCTGGTGAGAGAAGCCAAGCGCCGGGGGAAAACCGTTGTGGCCGGAGGACCATACCCCACTTCCCTTCCCGAGTCATGCCTGGAGGCGGGCTGTGATTTCGTGGTGCGGGGCGAAGGGGAAAATACGGTGCCGTTGCTCCTGGAGGCGATGAGACAGGGGAAGACCGGGGTGATCGAAACAATCAGAGGCCCGATCTGGAAACCTCGCCGATCCCGCGGTTTGATTTGTTGCGCCCAAACGATTATTCCGCCTTTACGATTCAGACTTCCCGGGGATGCCCCTTTGACTGCGAATTTTGCGACGTGGTGAATCTTTTCGGGCGCATCCCCCGTTACAAAACCCCCAAGCAGGTCATCGCCGAACTGGACAGCCTCTACCGGCTCGGGGCCAGGGGCGCGGTGTTCTTTTGCGATGACAACTTCATCGGCAGTAAGAAGCAGGCCCAGGCCCTCCTGCAAGAACTTATCCCCTGGTTGAAGAGCCGGGGTGAACCTTTCGATTCTTAACCCAGGCATCGGTGAACCTGGGCCAGGACCCGGAAATGATCGACCTCATGATTGCGGCCAACTCTGAGAAGGTTTTTATCGGCATCGAGTCCCCGGATGAAAATGTGCTGAAGCCAGCCACAAATATCACAACATCAAAAACCCGCTCATGGAATCGCTCCACAACCTCAAGCAGAATGGCATGGCGGTTATGGGCAGTTTCATCATCGGCATGGACGGGGAAACGACAGGGGCCGGCGAGCGGATCTGCGCCTTCATGGAACAGACTGACATACCCGTGGCCATGCTCGGGGTCCTGCTGGCCGCGCCCCATACCAGGCTGTGGCATCGCCTGGAGAAAGAAGGGCGGCTGCGCCGGATGTGGGAGAAGACTTGGGGACCTTCTCCGCCATGAACTTCGAACCCAGTCGGCCGGAAGCCGAGATCATGCAGGAATACGTCGATGCCTGGGACTACCTGTATGAACCATCCCGCTATCTGGCCAGGACTTACCGCTATTATCTGGCCATGCGACCGGCTCCCGGGCGCAGGTGGACTCTGCGGCGGGCCAACCGACCAATGACCTTTTTTCGGCCAGGGGATGACCTGGCGCGAATTAGTCAATCAGGGCGCTCCTCAGAATTCTCTGGATGCAAGGGGTTCGTGCGCCGTACCGGCGTCAATTCTGGACCCAGTTGATCGGGATGTTGAGGCAAAACCCAACCAGATTCGCAGATATATCGTGACCTGCGCCATGGGAGAGGATCTCTTCAACATCGGAAGGTGGTGCGGGAAAAGGCGGCGGCCATCATCAAGGAGTTGCAGACACGGGTTCCTCAGGCGCCGCCCTGGCTTGGCGCAGGACTGAAAGGCGAGTTGGCCGAAGCCCCCTCCGGAATGGCCGTCCCCCAAAAGCTAACCGGGATTAATGAAGGGGAAAGTCCGGCAGAAGTTTTGCGGTCTGCGCCCCCATCTAACCTCTGTCATTATCGCTGCGGTGGAAAAAAGATTTCTTGGTAAATTCTTCAAGAAACATTTTTTCTTCAACAGGGCGGCTTAAGAAAAATCTTGTGTCCAGAAAACCGGGTGCGGTGCACCCAGGATGCCCAAAACCCTTAGTGATTAAGAGGAGGACGCCAGGGTTTACCGTGTGGACCTCCCTGCCAACGGCCAGACACAAAGCCAGCTTCTCCCCCTCTTACCCTAATATTTTATCCCAGGGTTGGAAATGCGATTGGAAATGTTAGCGGGAGCGAAAA
>CAVPIX010000009.1:0-63326 GCA_963705115.1 uncultured delta proteobacterium
TGTCGCAAGAAACGTTACAGCTACAAATAACACCACTAATTTCTTCATATACTTTTACCTCCTCTTTTTTGATAAAACTAAATTGCTAACTTTTCATGTTCCCCAAGAACTGCGGCGAGCCACTAGGTGGTTAGCCTCAATTATGCGGCAGCCTTAGGGGGAAGGCCGATCCCTAACAAGCACAATTTTTTGCGGCCAGCAGGGCTTCTTAGGGCCATGGGCCGATTATTCCCAGTAGCGTTGACGCTGCTGGCGCTCTCTGAGCTCTTTGATCTCCCTGCGCTCACGGTCCTTGCGCTCGCGCTTGGTCTCTTGGTACGGGTAGTGTTGGCCCGGCGTATATTGCTGGTTCGACTACCGGTGGAGCGATATAGTAGAGAAATGGGAAAGTGGGACCGCTAGGCGCGGCATGATCGTCCCTGTAACAAGAAGGGTCTCTGGGGTCGCGAGACAAGTGGCGAGAACCGTAGTAGTGTCCGAAAGCATATCGGTTCCAAACCGTAGTATCTTTCCCCGCCCAGCACGCAGAAAGAGGCTTAGCCCTAAAGATAAACAAAATTTCTTCATGGGATTCTCGACAATCCAAAGGCCATGTAACCGGCCGACTATATGCCGAAACTTCCCGGGCATCAGCCTTGTTTGCTGCTTCAGCCCCCGGCAATTCAGACCCACATGATAGAGTGGCCCCCTGGGTTCGTAAATGCGATGCCAGCGGCAGGGCCATTGAGTTGGCAGGCTTCCTGCAAGATAACCAGTTCGTTCAATTACTTCTTCTTACGTTGGTCCATCATCTTCTGGCGCCATTTCCCCAGTACCAGAAGATACTTTGGCTTGCTCAGCCGGGGTCATCAGCGCCAGTTCCTCGCCCCGCTGATTCTTAAAAGAAGCAAACATCTTATCCTGGCCGGTGGTCAGCGCACTGACCAATTCCTTGAGCTTCGCATCGTCCGCTTGGCCACCGCCGACGCCGCCTGCAACTCATCATTAGCTTTCTTTATACCGGCAATGATATCTGTGCGCTCTTTCGCATACTATATCTCCCACCGCCAGCACTGCTTTCTCTTTTTCAGGAGCAAGCTTCAGCTCTTTGATAATCTGGTCTTTTTGTTCCTTGGCGCACGAACCTTCCTCTTCTTTGACCTGGCCCAGTGCGGGCATTACCAGCATCGCACTGAGGATGGCGCAGAGTGCCCCTACCTTGAAATTGAATTTACCTTTCATGGTATTCTCCCTTGGGTAAAAGTTTTATCTTGCGTTTAGGCGGCAGCCCTTTGCGTCTGTGCAAAAATGCTGCTTGAAACTTAGTTTTTAAGCGGCGACAGGATTATCGGCCCCACCACCCTGAGGGCCGCGCCCCCATCAAACCCAGTATGCCTGTGACAATCAGGTAAACCGCCACGATGATGCTCAACAGGCGGGTTGAATCAATATCAATATCCCGGCGATTAACGCCACGGCTCGCGCAAGGTATGGCTGGTATGGCATGTGCTCTTCCTTTAATTCATCATCACTATGGTACTGGGCGGCCCTGGTTAACAAAAAAGAACGTCCTCCGGCGCTGAACCAAGACAGTTACTTCCCTACTCGGATCGTGGAGAGTTCACCGATGAGCCCAAAACGCTCAGGAGCCGCAAGACTACCACAATGATGACGACAGCTTCAAGATCGACTTAATGGAGCCCGCCATGGGGATGTATGCGTTGATGAGATAGAGAACGACACCAACTACGACCAGGACCACCACCAAGTGGATTAAAGGCATGTTCTACTCCTTCTTTTGTTTGGGTAACCGCAAAGAATGCCACTCTGTTTGTTTGGGAGATTGGCCCTGCGATGAGCGGCAGCCGATCTTCGTCTGTCCAAAACTGCTGCTCGGAACCTGGTTATTGAGCTTAACCCCAAAAGCTGGCCCTATTTTCGACGACAAGGCCATGAACCTGAGCTTTAGAAGCGTATAACCTTGACGGCCGGGCAACCCATCTGGCGAGTTCCTGGTTATAGTTATCGGACTGGGCAATCGGCCCCGCGTCGCCCCTTTCCCCTGCCGTCAATGCCCCCCTTCCTTGGCGCCTTGAGAAAAATTGGCCTCACGGCAATGGCCTGTTTGACAGCAAGGATATTGCCGCAGTTCGAAGCTAACTCTTTAATATGTTCATAATATCAAACAGTAAGAAGGTAAATTCCATCGTTAAATATAATCATTTGGGGTGTTAAAAAGTAACCATAAGAGGCGTGCGGGAGGGTGGGTGACTCGTCCGGTGAAAACCTATCCAAGAATTATGGCCCCAAGCCCGAATGCCAAAAAGGTTACTGAATAAGTGATCACCCGGAAGAGTTTACGAGGTTTTATCGCTGGAAATTGGGGAGTTTATCATCTGGGACCGAGAAAACTGGGGGTAGATTGCCAGGCACTTTAACCGGATATGTCTTCAGGACTCAGGGATCTGAGGGGTTCGGGTTCAATGAGTGCAGAAGGGGTAGCCGCAGCACTCGAAGAAAAATCTCCAGCGCTGATTCACCTTGGCTCGAACCCCTTCTGTGAGAGTCTGCGAAAAGCATTTTTGTCATCCCTGAGCAAAGCGAAGGATCTGGTATTTTCAATTAGTTATGAGATTCTCGGTCGCTTCGCCCCTTCAGAATGACAGTTTTAACGGCTTTCGCAGAGGTCTCTCTGTAAAGGTGGGAACAGCAGTGATTTTACCTAGTGGATCTTTTGGAACAATGGAAATAATCACATCGGCTGTTGCCAATTGGACTATTTAGGCTTGCTGGTATATTTTTCAAAGGCTGAGGTCCATTCCGGAAAATGCAGGTCCTCTGGGGTTTCCATGGCAATGCGAAGAAATTCGTTGATCTGTGCCTCGATCCAGGGATATTTCTCCAGATCATCTATGATCTTTCCCATCACTTCTTTAATATCCCCAGGCAGGTTTTCATCACCCGCCAGGCGGTTCTTCAGAAAGCTAACCATCAGGTTCAGGGAGATCAGTTTCTTTTCCACTCCCAGGCGGCGCAATTCATCTTTGATATCGTCCCGCACCCGGTCTGTGGCCATTTTATGCAGGAAGTGGAATCGATTAAACCGCTAAATAAAGAACGAATAAGATAGTAAAAGTAATAGATTTCTTCCATTTCTCCAGATGCTATGGAAGGTTTCATCTTTTTCCAGGTTCTGGCTCAGGGCCGTCAGGGTATCGCGATAAGGGCGTTCCAGGCGGGCCAACAGTAAAAAGTAAAATAAATAGATGTTGATGATAAACATACCGAAGACGCTGATGGCCCGTAAAGATGGGACAATCAGGGAGCCCCAGGTCAAGGTGAGATAGAGAAAGATCATCAGGAGGATAATCACTCTGATGAGCCTGACGCCCGACACCACCATGCGGGGGTCGCGGGGTGCTTAACGAAATACCGCCGAGCAGGAAGAAAATGACGATTTGAATATAGGCGCTGCCCAGGAAGCCAAATATCACGCCGCTAATACCATCCTGAAACATATCATCTCCTCTCGTTGGTCAGTGCAGGAAAGAAAAGTTCTTGAAAATATTATCGATAACGAAACCATGCTTTACCAGGCCATCCTTACCGAGATTATGCAGCAGCCTCGGCCACCACAGTCAAAGAATCGTTTGTTCGACCTTCTTTGCCATTTTAACCCAGGGAATCTCCTCTTTCGATAGCAAAATTGTCTTGCAGAAGGCATGATGGCAAAAATTTGCTGAAAAAGTAGGGCGCCAGAGGGAAGGCGGAGGCCACAGGTCATACCACCGCGGGCATGGAAATTGGCCAGTTGGCAAAAAAAATTGGGGTGGAAAAAGAAATGAATGGATAGAAGGTTAGCTTGCCAACCCCTGCAGTTATCACCTTTCCTTGAAAAATTGCAGAGATGATCTACATGAACTAAACGCTTCGCGTGGTGAGTAGGCCGGCCGACTCTAAGCTTTTAATCCTGCCTTTACTGTAATCCTTGCTGTTGCAAAATCCCACCATTTTTCTCGTATCCCCAGATAGTTGCGTGTAGGTTTTCTCCATAAATCTAACCAGGAGGAAACTATGGGAAAGCTACACGATCAGATGAGTGAGGATTTGGTCCTCAAGGCTTACAGCCCTCACACGCAGAGGGCCTACCTGCGCTGCGCCCGCCATTTTGCCAAGCATTATATGAGGTCCCCGGAGGAGATGGGGGCGCAGGAAGTACGCGATTTCCTGCTCCATCTGGTCCGGGACCGTAAAGCCTCCCCGGCCACGCTGGACATGTACGTCAACGCCCTCAAGTTCCTCTACAACATCACCCTCAAACGCCCCGATGCGGTAGAGGGGATTTCCCATCCCAAACGGCCAAAGACCCTGCCGGTCATTCTCAGCCCGGAAGAAGTTCTCCGGATCTTTGCGGCCATCCGTTCGGTGAAGCACAAAGCCATCATTGCCACGGCTTATGCGGCCGGTCTCAGGATTTCCGAAGTCTGCGGACTGCGCCTCGCCGATATTGACAGCCAGCGGAAACGCATCCATGTCCGCTCGGGGAAGGGCAAGAAGGATCGCTATGTCATGTTGGGAGAGAGCCTTCTGGACCTGTTGCGCCAGTACTACCAGAAAGCACGGCCACAAGGAGAGTATCTGTTCCCGGGATATAAACCCCAGCGCCCCATCTGCACCACGGCAGTGAGCCAGGTGTTACGGAAGGTCGTCCGGCAGACAGCTTTGACCAAGAAGGTCTCCATGCACACTTTGCGGCACTGCTTTGCCACCCACCTGCTGGAGGCCGGCACCGACATCCGCATCCTGCAGGTCCTTCTGGGTCACAGCTCCATCCGCACCACCCTGCGTTACACCCACATCACCGACCGGCTGGTCCAGAAACTGGTGAGCCCCCTGGATATAATCCAGCCCGCCTCGTGAAGAGGTGGCGGCATGTCCAGACCAGCCCTGGAGGTGGCCCAGATCTTTTGCCACCATGGCCCGGACTATCGAAAAAACCATCGTCTCAGCCCGGTGCAGCATAAGGCCATGCGGGATATCGAACGCTGCCGCACCGCCCGGTTGGGCGGGCACGTGGATTCGTGTAGCCAGGGCTGCGGCTACCTGGCCATCTCCTATAACTCCTGCCGCAACCGCCATTGTCCCAAGTGCCAGAGCCTCAAGCAGGCCAGGTGGCTGACCGATCGCCTGGAACGGCTCCTGCCCACCCAGTACTTCCACCTGGTGGTCACCCTGCCCCATGAACTCCAGGTGCTGGCCCGGTACAACCCGGATCTCATCTATAATCTGCTTTTTGAGGCCGCGTCCCGAGCTTTGCTGCAATTGGCCCGGGACTATGAGCGCCTGCGGGCCCAGATCGGCTTTACCGCGGTCCTGCACACCTGGGACCAGGACCTCAATTTTCATCCCCATCTGCACCTGGTGGTGACCGGCGGCGGGCTCAGTCTGGACGGCGACAGATGGATCGCGGCCCGAAACAGCTTTCTGCTCCCTGTTAAGGCGCTCTCCAAGGTCATCCGGGGCAAGTTTCTGGAGGCCCTGGAGAAGGCCTGGCATGAGGGGAAACTGCAGGGCTGGGCCCCCCCAGCGCAGTTCCCGAGCTTCCTTCGGAAACTCCGACGGAAAAAGTGGGTCGTCTATGCCAAAGAGGCTTTCGGCGGCTCCCGGAAGGCCTTTCATTACCTTAGCCGCTACACCCACCGGGTGGCCATCTCCAACCAGCGGCTGGTGAGCCTGGCGGCGGGGAAGGTCACCTTCCAGGCCCGAGACAATCGCCGGCCCGGGCAAAAAAGGCTGGTGGCCCTCACCGCCCCGGAGTTCATCCGCCGCTTTCTCTGGCACGTTCTCCCGCCCCGCTTCGTCAAAATCCGCCACTACGGCCTCATGGCCCCCCGCCATGCCAAAACCAAACTGGAGAAGGCCCGGGCCCTCCTCAGCCTTCAAGCCCCGGAAGCTCTCGCTGAACCCCAAAACCGGGAGCACGATGCCCCGGGCGACACCAACACCTGGCAGGACCTGCTACGGGCGCTCACCGGTGTGGATCTTACCAGGTGTCCGAACTGCGGCCAGGGCAGGATTATCCGCACCAGGCTGACCGGCCATGAAACCGCCCTCGTACCACCCGTATGGGATTCCTCATGAGCTCCGGCAGCCGCGGTTCGATCTTTAATCCCCATGCCCCTTCGTGCCTGGCTGAGCACAGAAAGGACCAGCTCGCCCCAAATCCCCACCATACTCCTTCCCGCGCCGACCCATGGTCTGCAGAGCTTATCTCCCCGGCTCAAAATAGCCCTCGACCCACGCCTCCTCCAGGCCTCAGCAGCCAGACCTCCCCCACAGACCCAAAGTCCGTTTATTGAATCCCCATAGCCCAAAATCGCCCTGATTCCTCTCAAAACCCCAGGCTTAGTTCATGATGACGATTATGAGAATGTGCTGCGCAATTCTCACAATCGCCTATTACATAGCAAAATTCTGCCTTAAGGATTTGCCAAAAAAATATAGCCGAAATTTTTCCGCGTGTCGGTCGAGCTAAATTTTTAGGCCGCTTCAAGTACCCAAACCCTGCCTCGGGAGCCTCTTTCTGCGACCTCGGCCTTTTCTCCTCAGAAGGTAGGCGGGGGAGGCCCCAGGTGCTTCTCGGCAAACCAGACCCTCTGAGATGCCACAGGAGAGGCGATCGGGTGATCCCTTGCCTTTATACTCTTTACCTGAGGGGAAACGGCAAAACTGCCACGTTCTGGTAATGGAGTAATCAAGATTATGGTGGCAAGCAGAGCAGGGTAATCTCGGGGATGAAGGAATTTATGGGCCTTATTTTTTTCTTGCAAAAATATTACAATGTATTAATATATAAGTCTATGGATGGGGTGGCTTTAAAGGAGTGGCGCAAAAGAGCTCGGTTGACCCAAAAAGAATTGGCTCGGCTCTTAGGTGTTCATCCCATGGCCGTGGCTTTTTGGGAGTGGGGGGAAAGGCGCATCCCGGCCCTGTTGCCCCTGGCCCTGGAAGCCCTGGAACATCGGCTAAAGAAAGGAGCTAAAGATGGGCTTACTCGTGGAGTGCCCGGAGTGCAAAAGGCGAAACAGCCAGAAGGCTAAGAGCTGCAAATGCGGTTTTGCCCTGGCGAAGTTTTCCGGCCGGGTTTGGTGGATAGACTACCTGGTGGAAGGCCGACGCAAACGGGAGCGCATTGGCCCCAACAAGGAAGCGGCGGAGCAGCGACTCCATGAAGTGCTCTCAGCTCGAGCCGAGGGCCGGTATATCAAGAAAAGCCCGGATGCCCGGACCCCATTCAAGACTCTGGCCGAGTGGTATCTGAACCTTCCGGAAGTGAAGGCAAAACGGTCTTATAGCCGGGATGAACATAGCCTCAAAAGGTTGCTCTCCTATTTTGGGGACCGGCTGCTCAAGGATATTACGCCGGCCCTGGTGGAGGCCTACCGGCAACAGCGGTTAATGCAACCATCAGGGAGGGCCCCCTACGGCCCCATCAAGCCCGCCTCAGTCAACCGGGAAATAGCCTGTTTCAAGACCATCTTCACCAAGGCTACCAAGAACGGTAAGGCTGACCGCAATCCCGCCCAGGGGGTGAAGTTGCTGAAAGAGAATAATGAACGGGACCGGGTTTTAAGCCCGGAAGAATATTCCCGGCTGCTGTCCCATAGTCCAGCGCACCTTAAACCGATAATCAAGCTGGCTTACCACACGGGTATGAGACAGGGTGAAATCCTTGGGTTAACCTGGGATCAATTGGACTTAAGAACAGGATTTATCCGGCTGCTGCCAGAGGACACCAAGACCAATGAAGGCCGGTTAGTGCCTCTGGCCGGGGAACTGGTGGAGATGTTTAAAGCAATGCCGCGGGGGTTGCCCGGGGTGAGTGTATTCACCTATGCAGGGCGGCAGATAGGAGCCATAAAGAAGGCCTTCACCACGGCCTGCAGACGGGCGGGGATTGAAGACTTCACCTTTCACGACCTGAGGCACACTGCAGTTAATAACTGGCGGTTGCAGGGTCATGACTACTTCCGTATAATGGCTGCTACGGGCCATAAAACCATGAATGTCTTTAAGCGGTACAACACCGTCAGCAAGGAAGAATTGAAGGCCCTGGTGGGGGAGAAAATCTGACCCAATGACACCTATAGTGACACTAGAGAATTTATAATTCAGCAAACCCACGCCCCCGTAGCTCAGAAATGGACAGAGCAATGGATTCCTAATCCATGTGTCCCCGGTTCGAGTCCGGGCGGGGGCGCCAGAAAGAAAACAAGGGGTTAGCCTAAATGCTAACCCCTTTATTTTTATATTGACGAAATAAGTGTCCCACCATTTGTCCCACCTAACTTTGCAAGCGCTTGCAAAATGCAGGGTTTAACCTGGATTATGCCGCAAAATTTGATAGATGTTCGGCTAACTATATGATATAAGGAGGAAATATTAGCAAATCGGGGGTCTCAAAAATGCTCGCTAGTGGTGAAAGCCAGAAAGAGGTAATCAGGCCGGATTTTAACCGGGCCATCAGGATAGATTTCCAGGGCGCCAAGATCACCTCAGACGTTGGTTTTCTCCTGGTGCGAGAGATAGATGAGCGTTTCAAGATCATCGACCCCATGAAAGATTGCCTGGAAGACTTGAGGTCACCTACTCATACGAAACACTCATTGGTCCAGATGGTGCGTCAAAGGGTCTACCAGATGGCCGCCGGTTATGAAGATTGCAACGATGCTGATTATCTGCGGATAGATCCGGCCCTCAGGCTGGCGCTTGGTAAAGATCATCAGGCTAGGGGCTGGCCAGTCCATGCTCTCCCGGTTGGAGAACGACATCCTGGGCAACGAGGCTGGGCTGCAGGCCTTGGAGGCCGCCCTGACCCGGTCCACGGATACCCTGTTAAAAAGGAAGAACAAAAAGCGGCTGATTATCGACCTGGATTCCACCGAGGACCCGGCCTATGGCAAGCAGGAAGGGGTGGCCTACAATGGCCATTTTGCCAAGAACTGTTTCCATCCGCTTGTTTGGCTTCACCAGTGAGGGCGACTGTCTGGGGGCCAGGCTGAGACCGGGGAATGTCCATTCCGCCGATGGCGCCCTGGAGTTCATCAAGCCCATGGTGGAGCGCTACCGGCCGTGGTTCAAGCTTTTCTGGTTTCGGGGTGACGCCGCCTTTGCCAAACCAGAAATCTACGAGTATTGCGAGGAGCAACGCCTCACCTACTTCATCCGGTTGCCGGCCAACGAGAACCTGGATAGGCTGGTGGCGCCTCACCTCGGTCGTCCGGTGGGCCGACCGCCCAAGAGCGGCATCCAGGTCAAGATCGTTGATCTGCACTACCAGGCTAAGAGTTGGAGCCGGCCCCGCCGGGTGGTGGCCAAGATCGAGTGGCACCGGGGCGAGCTTTTCCCCCGCATCGGCTTTGTGGTCACCAACTCCAGGCTGCCTGCCGGTAAGGTGATCAAGGTCTATAACGGCCGGGCGGATGATAGAAAACCGGATTAAGGAAGGCAAAAACACCTTGCGCTGGGACAAGACCAGTTGCCAACGGTTCGAGGCCAACCAGGCCCGGCTGAAGATGGGGGTTCTGGCCTACAACCTCCTGCATATGATCCGGCAGTTCTATGTCTGGGGTGAAGAAGTAAAGCGGTCCATGGACTGGCTGATCAAGCGTCTGATCAAAGTGGGGGCCAGGGTTTCTTACCATGCCCGGCGGTGGTATGTGCATGTCGCCTCGGCCTTTCCCCTGGCCCACCATTATCGGGCGGTGCTGGCCTGGGGTCTTTAGGCTTACCAGCCGGATAGCATCTGGTCGCCGAGGGGTTGGTATGCCCGAAATCTGGGGAAAATTGAGTTTCCGCCTAAATTTGGCTATTTGCCACCTGAGAAAGAAATTGGCTTTGAGAAGAGGACCGTTTGGGAGATTTTACTCGGATAAAGAGCTCCTCAAAACTATTTTTCGGGTGCTGTGGCCAAGACTGCGGCATAATCTCGGTTTATACGGAGTTAAAACCTTCGGACAACCAAAGGATATCGCTATTTTATCAGTAATTTAAATATGTTTCTGTCGTGGAGTGATGTGGCCCAAGCGAAGCTTCCTTATGATTTGAGCGAAGGAGGCATATTAATGCCAACCTTTCGTCGGCCGCCATCTTGAGAATCAACGAAATTATGCTTACATTAAATGATATTTATGCAAAAGCTTGTTGTATGGTAGGGTTACCTTTCAAAAACCGTGTGCTGGATATTCTTGGGTGGCCTACTCCTATTGGTTGCAGCCTGCACCTCAACGGAACCGTGGTGGAAAGGCAAGCCCATTTCAAAAATGACCCCAGCGGAACTGGAGGAACAAGACCCGGAATTTTGGAGAATGTGGGAGGATCGGCGCGGGATTTCCCCATAATCTGAGATTATGCGATATTAGAGCAAGATTTAAGATTTGGAAGAATGGATTTGGTGAGATTTAAAAAAGATCGCTGATAAGTTCCCCTTATGGCAAGATACCCGCTGGGTGGTAATGCTCTTCGTTTTTATGATAAAGAGCCGCTTCACACTATGGTGAGGCGGTTCGGAGAGTATCTCTGGTGGTGACCCCACTTGAAGCTGAGCTGAGAGATATCACCAGTTTAATTGCTTAGTAATAAGCTCAGTGGAGAGCCGACATGAAAAAATGCCCTTTTTGTGGACAGGAAATACAGGATGCGGCAATAAAATGCAAGCATTGCAGGGAATGGCTGAGGGATAAATCTGCGCCTTCTTCTGACCATATCGAGCCTAAGAACGCAGAAAAAGAGAAGCATGAGGTAATCATGGAAGCTTCCTTTATTAATAGTATCGTCAGCCATCTTGAATTTTTAGGCTATAAGATAGAGAAAATGGAGGGATGGTTTAGATGTCACCATGAGAGGAAGAAGACATTTATTTTTAGTGATCATTATGGAGGCATCCTTTTAAGTGCTTGGTACCGATCAAACGATTTTGCAAAAGAAAATAAGGGAGATTTTCTTCATTATATTAATCAGCTAAATCGAAAAACCATAGTCACTTGTATCTCCTTGGATGGTGAAGGGACTATAAACTTTGATGCTTGGTTCCCTGGCATCTATGATAAAGAGCAATTCGGATTATTTATAGATTTATGGGATTACGATACAGCTGAGCTACTTGTGAAGTCAGGCCCAGAAACATCAAAATTCTTATTGTAATAGGTAAGTTATCTGGAGAAAGATGGCTCTTTTTATTTATGATACCTCAATGAGCTTCCTTTTATGGCTGATGATATTAACTTAAGGAGGCACCATGAAAAAGTGTCTTTATTGTGCTGAAGAGATTCAGGAAGAAGCCATTAAATGCAAGCATTGTGGAGAATGGCTAGAAAAGGATGTCAAAAATCCCTCTTCTGAGGTAGTTGAAGTAAAAAAAGTATATCCTCTTGAGACAGAGCCTCAAGTGGCGGACATTTCGCCAGAAAAAGATGAGGAAATTAAGGTAAAGAAGAAGGCTGGATTAAAGCAATGCCCAACCTGTGGGAAATGGGATGTTTATAGAGCATATACAGAAGATGGAAGCACGGGTTATTGGTGTCCGCATTGTAAGAAATCAATAAAAGAAGTCATGATAGAGACCTCCAAATACGTAAACATTGAAAAGATACTGACTGAGGCCGATGGTCTCCTTCAGCAAATCGGTCCCGAGATCATCGAACAGTCTCATATCTTGAAAAAACTCAAGTTTGAGCGGGGGCGCCTTGCCACGGCCGCGACCCAATGGCAGGCGGGGCCTGACAAAAAGGAGGACCTCCTGCTTCCGGAGGGCAAGCAACTGCCCGAGACCCGGGAGGTCCTGCAGGCGCCGGGCCTGGACCTGAGCCCGGCAGAGCAGGCCTCAGTCCAAGCCTCCATTGCTCGGGCTCGCCGGGGCACCCTCATCCTCTGGGGGTTGGTGGCGTTGCTAATGGTCTCGACGCTCCTGGCGGGGTATCAGTGGCAGCGAGCGAAGGTGGCAGAACGCAGCGCCCAGGCGGCGGAGAAGGCCCGGAACCTGGCCCACCGCGACCTCTCAGTATCTTATGACAGCTTAGGCACTGTGAGTTTGCAGTTCGGCGACCTGAAGGCGGCCCGGGAATACTTTAAAAAGTACCTGACCCTATCAGAGCAACTGGCCCACCAGGACCCGGACAGCGCCCTGGCTCGGCGCGATCTCTCGGTCTCTTATGACAGGCTGGGCGACGTGAGTCTGCAGTTGGGCGACCTAAGGGCGGCCCGGGAATACTTTGAAAAATCTCTGAACCTGAGAGCGCAATTGGCCCACCAGGACCCGGAAAGCGCCCAGGCCCGGCGCGACCTCTCGGTCTCTTATGACAGGCTGGGCGACGTGAGTCTGCAGTTGGGCGACCTAAAGGCGGCCCGGGAATACTTTGAAAAATCTCTGAACCTGAGAGAGCAATTGGCCCACCAGGACCCGGAAAGCGCCCAGGCCCGGCGCGACCTCTCGGTTTCTTATTCCAAGCTGGGTAACGTGAGTCTAAGGGGAGGCGACCTGAAGGCGGCCCGGGAATACTTTGAGAAGTACCTGAACCTATCAGAGCAACTGGCCCGCCAGAACCCAGAAAACGCCCAGACCCGCAACGACCTCGCGGCCTCTTATAACTGCCTGGGTAACGTGAGTCTGCAGGGGGGCGACTTGAAGGCGGCCCGGAATTACTTTGAAAAATCTCTAAACTTAATAGAGCAACTGGCCCAACAAGACCCGGGCAATGCCCAGGCCCGGCGGGACCTGGCAGTCTCTTATAACTGCCTGGGCAACGTGAGTCTGCAGGGGGGCGACCTGAAGGTGGCCCAGAATTACTTTGAGAAATCTTTAAACTTAACAGAGCAAATGGCCCGCCAAGACCCGGAAAACGCCCAGATCTCCCTGGAACTGGGAGTCAGTTTTTGCAAATTGGGGCAGGTGCTTCGGGCCGCAAAACAATATCCCGAAGCCGAAGACCGGTTCCGCAAGGGCCTAGACCAGTTGAGCCGATTGAAGGCCAGGGGCAAGCTGCCTCCGGCCATAGATAAGATGCTGACGACCACGAAAAATGAGTTGAGCGTTCTGCCCCGCTAAACAGTTTCAGGAAGCGGGAGGGTTTTTAGGGTCTCGGCGAAGAGAGCGAAGGCAGGCGCCTTCCGACAAAAGCACATATTGAGGTGGATCCGCTTTTCTTGGACACGTGATTGGGAGATAATCAGTGGACCAGGAGGACCGGAAGATGGGAAGAGAGCAGGATGGTGACCAGGTAAGGGGTGAGATGAGCCCAGGGGGGACGGAGGGAGGCCGGAGGCCGACCGGAGTCCCCCCTGGGGAGGTAGCAGCGAGGCCCTTGGCCCAGGGCCAACGCTCGACGGCGGCCAGGAAACGGGAGGTAGTGCTGCGCCTCCTTCGGGGCGAGCCCCTGGAGCTTCTTTCCCGGGAGTTGGGCGTCGAGCTTTACCGACTGGATCAGTGGCGAAACGCCGCTCTAGCCGGCATGGAGGAGGCCCTCAAGGCCAGAGGCGGCGACCCCCTCAAGGCCGAGTTGGACAATGCCATGAAGCGCCTCGGCGAGTTGACCATGGAAAACGAGTTGCTGTGGGCCCGGGTGAGGCGTCCCGGCCCTTTAGCCCAAAGGAGGTCGAAGAAATGAGCTGCACGGCCTCCGCGGACACCGCCAGACCTTACGGCGTCAAGCTGGTCTGCCGGACCTGGGAGCAGCCCCGATCTTCTTATTACGCCTCCCGCAACGGCTCGGGGCCGCCACCGCGCCTGGCCCCGCCAGGTAAACGGGGGCCGAAGATCGCCCTTTCTGACGCCGAACTCCTGGAACTGATCCGGGCGGACCTGGCGGCTTCGCCGTTTCAGGGTGAGGGACACCGCAAGGTCTGGGCCCGCCTCCGGGTGCGGGACGGCGTCAAGGTGGGCCGCCGCCGGGTGCTCAGGCTCATGCGGGAAAGCAATCTACTCTCTCCCTTCCGGGGCCGGCGAGGCAATCCCCGTCTCCACGAGGGGGAAATCATTACCCAGGCCCCCAATGTCATGTGGGGCACCGACGGCGCCAAGGTCTTCACCGTGGAAGACGGCTGGGGTTGGCTTTTTGTTGCGGTGGAGCACTGGAACGCCGAGTGTCTGGGCTGGCATGTGTGTAAACAGGGGACCCGCTTTGCCGCCCTGGAGCCCATTTCTCAAGGTCTCATGGCTATTATGGGCTCAGTGACAGTTGACGCCGGCCGGGGCCTGGCCCTGCGCCTGGACCACGGCACCCAGTATCTGTCGGATCATTTTCAAAACCAGCTTAAACACTGGGGGATCAGCCCCAGCTTCGCCTTTATCGAGCAGCCTCAGACCAATGGCGTGGCGGAACGCTTCATCCGTACCCTCAAAGAGCAGGTCATCTATGGCCGGGTGTTTCAGAATCTCGAGGAGGTGAGGACGGCGGTCCGGCACTTTGCGGACACCTACAACCGCGAGTGGCTGGTGGAAAAGAACGGCTTTCTCAGCCCCTGGCAGGCCAGGGTTCAATGGCTCGCCCAAGCCTCACTCGCCAGGGCGGCTTAAGAAAATCTTGTGTCCAGAAAACCGGGTGCGGTACACGCGCTTGGAAGCCAGGCTCTGCCTGGCCTCAGCAATTTCACCCAGCGAAGGTTCACCTTGGGTGCAAAGCAGAGCTCTGCATCCATAGGGGTTCCCAGGCGGGAGCTTGGGGATTAGCCATTCATGTTCCAAGGGAACTCCCAAACCCATGAAGATTCATGTAGGGTGCGTTTCACGCATCAATTATGGTGCGTAAGACGCGCCCTACGGGAGACATTTTTTGAGCAGTCGCTCATGAGCCCTTGGCGCTCTCAAAATCATGAAAAAACGGTGGAGCGGGCGTCCGAGGGCGCCATCTCGGAGCGCAGTGCGCACCCTACATCTGTCTTGAAAAGTTCCTCAAGGGTGGCACAGGCTTTCCAGCCTGTGCTGATTGTCGAGGCGGGCACGGAGGCCCGCCCCACCAAAATTTTTCATAATTTGCGGGTGGGCCGCAGTCCCATGAGGAACTGTTACGAGAAGTTCAATCACCCTTATTTCCCCCCAACCATCCCTGGGACCGTAGGACGGGCTTCCAGCCCGCACAGGTTGAAAACCTGTGCCACCAAGCCTTTCCATGGTTTTGAGAGAGCCAAGGGCTCATGCGCGGCTGCTGTGAACTTTGAACCTTGATCTTTTGGTAACAGAAACAAGGACTTAACCCGCATAACCGATTACTATAACTTTACTTTTTTGATCGCAACTTGGCATTATCTGCCTTCCCCCACCAGGACATAGGGGGCCCAGAAAAAGGGATGGGCCAGGGAGAGCTTGGCCCCGGGCCCCAGGGGCAAGGAGCCGCCCCGGCTGAGCATGGCCCGTTTGGCGTCGGCCAGGGCCGCGGCCCGGTCCTTTTGGGGGAGCCCGGCATAAAAGTCGCCCATGAGATGCGCGGCGCTTTGTCCTTCCACACTCCACAGGGTGACCACCAAAGACTCGCTGCCCGCGTACATGAAGCTGCGGGTCAGGCCCGCAAAGCCCTCGCCCCGGTCTTCGGCCGCGGTGCTCAGGCCGGTGTTGCAGGCGGACAGCACCACTAAGCGGGCCCTAAGATCCAGCCCCAAAATTTCCCCCATTTCCAGCAAGCCGTCGTTGTCCGGGTCACCTACAAAACTCAGGGCCAGGGCGGGCTGGACGCCCCGGCGGAACTCCCCGGCCATCAGCCCGTGGGTGGCAAAGAGCAGGGTCCGGAAGGTTGATAACGGCAGCTTTTTCAGATTGTGCTCCGTAGCCCTGAGCTGCAGGTAGAGGTCTTCTTGCCGGCCCCCCAGGGACTGGGCGGCCCGGCGGGCTTCGTCGGCGGTCTCCGGCAGGGGGGCCAGTTTCACGTTCCGGATGGCGCCCGTGCCCCGCAGCATTTGCAGTCGGGCCTGGCGGCTGGCCGCCGGCGAGGACGGTTTGTTGTCCGTATCAAAGACGGGGTCGGCAAAGGCCAGGAGCGGCTGCTGCGCCGGGGGCGAGTCCTTGGCGTGGGTTCTCAGGGAGCGCAGCACGGAAACCGAGGGCACATACGCCAGGCACTGGGTCTTGATCCAAAAGGGTGCGGCCGACATTTCGCCTGCGGTTGGCTCCACGCCGTCAGCGGGTTTCGGCGGCGGACCGGTCAGCAGGGCCTCGAAGGGCAACTGGTAGAGGAGGTCATCCGGGGCCAGGTAAATCAGGCGCTTGCCCGCCAAAACCTGGGCAACCGGAGCCACCAAGGTCTGGTAGAGGGCCTGGGCGGCCTGCAGATCAAAACTTCCCGTCTCTTTTTGAAGCTTCTGAGCGGCTGCGTCCCGATCCCGGACCTGGGCAAAGGCGGCGATGGACTGGGCCAACCTGGGAAAAACATCGATAAAGGGCCGAAGCTTCTGGCGCAGCGCCTGACGTCCGGCCGGCACCACCGCCAAGGCCACGCTGTCCCGATTCAAGGCCCACACCGCGGTGCGCCGGGGAGTGATGAAATAGCTGACCACCGCCTCATCGGGTTGAAGCAACCCTTGAATCTCTTGAAAATCAAGGGGTTGTGGATTTTTTAAATCGGCGTACCGGGGAAACTTGCGCCTGATCTCTTCCTGAAGGCGCCGCAATTCCTCCAGGGCCAGGGCCTGTTTCTGGTCCAGGTCGGCCGGCGGCGCAGGCTGGCGTTGGGTGGCCTGCTGTTCCGCCAGGTGGGCTTGATGGCGGCGCATGGCTTCCAACTGCAGGCGGGCCTCCCGCTCCTGGGCCACCAGGCGGCCCAGTTCCGGGTTCTGGGTGGATGCGGCAAAGGCCTGGGCGGCGCGCGCCTCGCTCACCATTTCGGTGAACAAGCGGGCCCGGGCCTCTTCGGAACGCCGGAAGGCCTCCTCCTGGTAACGGGGCTGGGGGTCCTGCTGGTAGCGTTCCAGAAGAAGGTCGATATAGTCCTGGTACAGATCGGCGAACTGGGTGAGGAAGGCCTGCCGGGTCTCCCGGGGCGTGACCCCGAGGTGCAGGTAGAGTTCCTGGAGGAGGGCCACCGCCTGGCGAAAATCAGCCAGGGCCTTGTCGGCCTGCCCTGCCTGCCGGAGGAGGCGGCCCCTGAGGTACAGGGCCTGCAACTGGGTGCACGTTTCCCCCGTGGTTTGCGACAGGCGCAGCCCCTCCTCCGCCAGGCCCCGGGCCACGTCCAGGCTCTGCCGGCGCAGCAGGGCCTCCGCCTGGTTGAGCAGGGCGTAGGTCAAGAGGCGGTTATCGTTCACCTGCCGGGCCAGCTTGACCGCAGCGGACAAGGCCTTCAGGGCCTGGCCGTAATCCCGTTTTTGCAGGAAAATAAGTCCGGTGGTGTTGAGCACCAGGGCTTGGCCCTGCAGATCCCCGATGTGTTGTTGCACAAGCAAGGCTAGTCGTTGGGCCTTGAGGGCTTCATCCCACTTCCCCTGGGCCAGAAAACTGGCCGCCAGCTTTTCGTGGATGCGGCTGTAGGTGCCCTGATCCCCCCGGTAGATGTTCAAGGCCTGGAAATAGTAGTCGTTGGCCCGGTCAAATTCGCCGAGCTGATAATAGAGATCCCCTAAAGAAATGGGAGCCGGCCGGAATTTGGCCGCCGCCAGCCCCTGGAACTGCCGGCGAGCCTCCTCGTAGCGCCCCAGGGCCAGATGACTGCGGCCGGTGAGGTAGTTGGGCCTGCAGCACCAGAGCTTTTTTGTCGGGATGCTGGCGTTCCAGTTCCTGGCAGACTTCCAGGGCCTCACGAAATTGAGCCCGGTCGTAGAGGCTTTCCGCCTTTTGGAGCAGGGCCTCGGGCGCCGCTGGGGTCCTTTTCCTCCTCCACCACCAGGTCATCCAGCCAGACAGTGCCGGTATCCTCCAGAACCAGGCGCACATCGATATAGTCGTTATGACCGATGTTGACCGTGCCGCGGCACTCTTTCCAGTCGTAAGTGCCCGCCGGCGCCAGCACCTGGCGTTTGCCCCAGGCCGCATCAGTGATGACGAGGATTCCCCGTTTCAGGTTTTCAGCTTTGGCATAAAGAGAAAGGCGATACACGGTATTGGGCTTGAGGCCGGCAATTCGTTGGGAGGTGGTGGTGAAGACATGGGGTTGCGGCGGGGAGTAGCTGGTGATACGCAGTGATTTATTCCCCGAGTGGCTCTGGTCGGTGTCAATCTTCATGAAGGCCAGCGCGTTCATGCTGTTCCACCAGATACCGAAACGGCTTTTCCCCCCGGCGCTCTCATAATGGCCCGTGCCCCAGGGATGGGTCAGCCCCCCTTCAAAACCGCCGTTCACCAGGAGATTGCCGCCGGTGGGGCGGGCCGCCGGGAGAACCGGCGCGGCCTTTTCCTTATTCCACTGACAATCCCGGGCCTGGGCGAAAGCCCGGTGGAAAGACTCATGTTGGCCCTGGGCCATGAAGACCGCGGCCAGATTGTTCAGGAGGTTGCATTCCTCCTGGGCCAGACGCCGTTCCCGAGCTGCGGCCAGGGCTTTCTGGTATTCGGCCAACGCGGCCTGATACTGGCCGGCGTTGAACAGCCGGTCTCCCTGACGGGTCAGGTCTTCCACCAAGGCGGCCGGCGCCCCCGAACCACCGCCGCCCTCCGGCCGGGGCGCGGCTTGAGACACAGCCGGTCCAAGGCACATTACTATGCTCAGGACGCAGACGCAGCAGACCGCGCATTTTTCCCTCCACCCCAGCAGGATTTATCTTTCCTCCGGCTTACCAGGGGTGGTCATGGCTTTTTTTCCAACGGGTTTGTCCTTATTTCCCGCTGCATCCCTTTAAAGGCCAATACCTCATTGACCACCGCTTCATACCGGGGATTATTTTCTACAAATTCATAGCTTCTTTTCTTATCCTCAGTCGACTTGAAAGTTTATTATGATTGTCATAACTTTTCATTTTTAACACTGTATAATTTCTCGTTTGATAATTAAAAATTACATCGGAAATATCCCAATACCCATAGGGACTAACTTCTTTCATGATAAATTTAATCTCATATTTTCTTGATCATCTGAATACTATCAGTATCAACATAGAAAATGGTCTTATTCTTCCACGGGACATCGATATTCCAATTGGCTGCCAAGCAGTAGCTGATTAACAATAATTGACACATAACGATTGTCAGGCCCAGCCCAAACCATTTTTTTAGTTTCATTACTCACTCCTCCAGAGGAATTTATTTGGAATCATCCTGTGCGCCATGCCTTAATTTGAGATTGCCGAACAGCCATGGGGACCTGTTTTTACACTAAAAAAGGGCTCACTCTTCCTCAATATCCCTGGGACGATAGCATGCAATGGCATAAATTTCTACGAGATTCCAACCTTAGCTCCCCAAAAGGCATCTTGGCGGAAAAAGGGGAGGAAACGGTAATTGGAGAGGAAGCTCAGGGGTTTTTGGCAATAAACGAGCCGTTCCTCTTTTTAAATCTTATTTTTTCTGAAGGAAAATTCTCGGCAGGAAAGATTTTTCTCATCACCAAGACCTGACCGCTACAGGCGCTTGACCGGGGTGTCTCCTCCAGAGAAACCCGGCGGTAACTAAAACAACCGCCAATTTCTCTCTGTCAGGAGGACCTGTACAATCTTGATTTTCTTTCTCAGCACTGGCGTCCTGCCTTCCCCCGCAGAGGTAACTACCCCTTCCGGTTGCTCATTTCCGGACACGTCTAACCCTGCAAGATTGCTTAAGGCCCTGGGTATCTTTTCCCTGGCTGTGGTGGGGGCATCCACCAATAAGGGCGAAAGAGCCTTCGTTAATGACCAGTTTACCAATATTATTATTCTTAGAAAATAAGAAATTATTTAAATAACAAGAAATTACATTATCAACCAACGATAACTTTGCAATAATACTGTGGCACTAATATTGCAATGTTATCTTACTAAAATTTCCTTTTGCCAAGTTGTTATAAGAGAGATAATAATATATCTCTTAGAGATGCTTTTTTAATTATAGACATCCTTAAAAAACCGCTTTAATTATGGTGAACAAGGAGACGTTAGCAGATTTTATTCAGAAATTATTGGATTATTTCAATAAATTTCCAGAATTATTAAGTTATAAATCTCATATAGAATTTCTGCGACATTATTTTTATCACTATATTAATTGCGATCCTTTATAGATTGATTGCCTATTCAAGAAAAACTCAACCAGGCGGGGGGAAATGTCTAAAAATTTTATGGGCATTGTTATTGGGGAAAAATGATGGCCTACCTGACAGTGCCTTGATGTTTTTAAGATTTTGATTGGTTAGGGCCTAAAGTCTCTGAACTAAAGCCTTTTATATTTGCAAGGAAGTGAGGAGAGCAATGACTACTATCGTCAGACATACTAGGTATGGAGACACCATTTTCGTATCCAACCCCGTTAAGGCGGCAGGGGCTATAATTACTTGGGCAGAGGCCCATGGCCACTCGCTGCATGAACTGGAGAGCCTGGATCATGGATGCGTCAGGGTTCACATTCCCGGCCTCACCGAAATCACCTTAGCGCCGGAAGGGGTGGCGCTAATTTAAGCACGATAACAACTTGACTAAAGGCAGTCTTTTCCCGTTCCCATGTCCATAAGTCCGTCCTTAAGCGAACCGCCTCGCCTTGATGCAGATATTCAGCCGCCCCTTAACCTTTTTCTCTAGCTGCTTGCTATAACCTATTGCAAAACCTGATCTTCCTGTCATCCTGAATGAAGTGCAGGATCTCAACTCCCTGAAAATGCGAGATTCTGCGCGGCACTCAGAATGACATCTTTGAAAAAATGGGGTTTTGCCATGACTTGCAGGGAAATCCTTATGACAATCTTGGGCACGGCGGCGGCGCTCATGCTGTGGGCTCCCCAGGCCGCGCTGGCCACCGTCCAAATTCCTGACACCATTTACATCGACGGCCAGAAACATTTCCTGTTCAGCACTCCCCTGGAACAGTATTACGGCCCCCACAATCCCCGCCCCCCGTTTCGGTATCCCAACACCGCCACCTGGCGGGGTTACCTGGCCACCTGGGAGATCGACCGGGGCGCCCTTTATTTAAAGGCCATCCGGGCCTGGACCCCGGCGGGCGAGGTGGGCCTGGAAGCCCTGTTTCCTGGTCATAAAGGCCGGGTCCCCGCCACCTGGTTCAGCGGGCGGCTCCAGGTGCCCCAGGGCGAGCGCCTCAGGTTTTCCATGCCCCATCCCATTTATGAAAAATATCTGATAATCACGGTGGACAAAGGCCGGGTGACCAGGCAGGAGGTTATTGATAATCCTGAGGGCGCGACGCCCCGGGGGGATGATCTCTTCAAATCCCCGTAAGCATCGGCAGCTATGGCCATTCTCACCACACAATCCCGGGGCGCTTCTCCAAAGAGACCAGACATTCGATGTGGGGGGTGTGGGGAAAAAAATCAAAGGGTTGGATGCTTGAGACTTCGTAGCCAGCCTTCAGGAGGGCCAGGTCCCGGGCCAGGGTGGCGGGGTTGCAGGAAACATAGATTATCCGCCGCGGAAAAAGCTCTTTCAGAGCCTGCACCACCTGGGGGTGCATACCGGACCGGGGCGGGTCGGTAATCACCAGGTCCGGGAGCGGGTGCGAGCCGCTCTTTTTAACCTCAAGAAGCCGTTCCTTCAGATCTCCCGCCAGAAAGCGGCAATTATCAAGACCATTGAGCCGGCAATTGGCGGCGGCATCGGTGAGGGCCGCGGCCATGACCTCAAAGCCCACCACCCGGCGCACCTGGGAAGCCACTGACAGGCCGATGCCGCCGGCGCCGCAGTAGAGATCCCAGACAGTCTCCTGGCCGGTGAATTCCCCCAACTGCCTGATGGCGCTATACAAACCTTCGGCCGCCAGGGTGTTGGGTTGGAAAAAGGAATGCGCGGAGATGCGAAAGCGCAGTCCGGCCAGTTCCTCCTCGATATATCCCGGCCCGAACAGGGTGCGGCTCGCTTCGCCGCTGGCTGTCTGGGCTTTTTTGTCGCTCCGGGAATGCACCAGGGTGGTGAGGGCCGGAAAGCGTTCTTGCAGATGGCTTGCTAATTTATTTACCGAGGCGCCATCCCCCTGAGAGGTGGTGATGATATGCGCCAGGGTCGCCGAAGTGCGCTGCCCTTCCCTGATGACCAGGAAGCGCCAGAAGCCCCGCCGGGTTTTGGGGTCGTAGGCGGGCAGGCGGCTTTCCCCGCACCAGCGGCGCACCTCCCCCACCATGGCCGCTGACTGGGCAGATGGCAGAAAGCAGTGCTCCAGATTGAAGATGTGGCGGGCATCTGCGCCGACATGCAACCCGAGGGCGCAGCCGCGGCCGGCGGGGGCTGGGGCCGCGGCCCCATCGGTAGAAGCCACCCAGGCCCGGGGGGCAAAGGTGAATTCCATTTTGTTGCGGTAATGGCGCGGCCGGGGGGAAGCCACCGTGGGCCGGATCAGCCCGGGCCGCAGTCCCGCCAGATGCTGAAGACACTCCTGGACGTGGAGCCCCTTCCAGCGCAACTGCTCCTCATAGGCCAGGTCCTGCCAGTGGCAGCCGCCGCACAGGCCGAAATGGGGGCAAAAGGGCGGTTGATAGGCAGGGGACTGCTCCAGGACCTCAACCACCCTGGCTTCCGCGAACCTTGCCTTTTTCCGCAGGAGTTTCGCCCTTACCGTTTGACCGGGGAGGGCGTGCTCCACAAAGACCACAAAACCAGCCACCCGGCCCAGGGCCTGGCCGCCGAAGGCCAGCTTGTCGATGGTTAGGTCAAACTCCTGACCCTCGAAAAGATGGGGAGGTGCAGCTGGTTCCTTCCTGGTGGTCATGGAAACTCCGTTTCGGACTGAGGTAAGCTGCTGGGCTTCAGGGGCACGGTTCCGCTGAATAAAACCGGCGCCCGGCTCGCTGACACAACTGGGCCCACAGGGCCCGTTTGATGGTCCAGACGCCGTCGCTGCCCTGGGCCAGCCACAGGCGCCACCGTTCCCCGCCTACGGCATCATCGAGGTAGCCGGCGGCGGTGATGGTGATGGTGGCTGTGCGGCGCTCCTCCGGCGGAGTGCGAACCTCGATGGTGGTGGTGTGGCCTTTCAGCCCCGCCCCGGCGAACCTGAGGGCCACCGGCACCGCCTCTTTGGTCCAGGCCTCCCCTTTGACGGCAGCCTCCTGGATCTCGGCGTTAAGTTTGCCGGTGTCCAGGGCTTTGACGCAGAGCACCCTGATGCCAGTAACCCCAAAGTCCCGCAGGTCCTGGAGGGAGATCTTCGGCGGCGAAGGCTTGGGGGGTTGCGCCAAAGCCTGTCGGGGTGGAGACACCGCCAGCAGCATTCCCAAACTCATCAGCACCATCATTCTGCCTAGCATGGCCGACTCCTTCATTCTAAATATTTTTTGCCAATAAAATAAACTTGTTATGCTTCAGGCGGCTGGGTCTCGGCCGCGGCTTGTTTGCGGTGGCCGGCCATGAGATTGAGGGTCTCCACCAGGCCGGAAAAGCCCATGGCAAAGTAAATATAGCCCTTGGGTATGTGCAATTCCAGGCCTTCGGCCATGAGAGTGACCCCGATCATCAGCAAAAAGCTCAAGGCCAGCATTTTGATGGAGGGGTGCCGGTGAATAAAGGCGCTGATCACTCCGGCTCCGATGAGCATGATGAACACCGCGATGAGAATGGCCACCACCATGATCTCGATCTTCTGGGCCATGCCGATGGCGGTGATCACGGAATCGAGGGAAAAAACCACGTCCAGGAGTAGGATTTGCGCAATAATGGCGGGAAAGGTTACCTTGGGAGCCACGTGTTCCGGCTCATCCCGCACCTCCATGACGTGGTGAATTTCCCTGGTCCCTTTGAACAACAGGAACAAGCCGCCGCCGATGAGGATGACGTCCCGGAGCGAGATGCCGTGCCCCCGCACGGTGAACAAGGGCTGGGTCAGGCCGATTAGCCAGGAAAGGCTCAGGAGCAGAAGGATCCTGGTGATGAGGGCCAGGGCGAGGCCCACGGTGCGAGCCGCTTGCTGGCGGTGCCGGGGGAGCTTGTTGGATAAAATGGAGATTACCACAATGTTGTCAATCCCCAGGATAATCTCCAATACCGTCAGGGTGATGAGCGCTATCCAGTTCTGCGGGTCGATGAGCCAGTCCACGGGTATCTCTCCCTCAAGCCCTGGGCCGGGCCGGGCGGGTGGTCCGGCAGCCGGGCGCCAAGGTGCGCCATGGGCGTTGTCCTGTTATTTTGCCAGAAAAATCAGCCCAGGGAAGGAAAACCGACGGAGTCCCCTTGAGAAAACCAGGCGGAACGTTGACCCGGCTGCATTTTGCCACAATATGGCCAGGTTACACATGGTCTCGCCCCCAGGCACACCGCCAGGCGTGGCGAGCCTTCCTCAAGAATCCCTGCCTTTTGTCGACATCTCTGTTAAGCGGGGTCATCATGGAGGGAGCGGCGGTTCCCGCCCCAAGCCGGTCATGATCGAGGGCAAAACGGAAGACCAGCGGTTCGCGCTGCGGGTAGCCGATGACGGCGTCGGCTTTGAGGCCTCCACCCTGACCGAGGTGGCCGGCTTCGGACTCTTTAGCATCGCCGAGCGGATCAGCAATCAGGGTGGGAAAATGGAGGTCACCTCGGCCCCGGGCCAGGGCAACATGGCGACCATCGCCTTGCCCCTTTCCCAGTAACATGACCCTCAGAGCCCATTGCCCGTGGACCTTTGCCATGCCTTCTGCACCGGAGGATTCGATAAGGAAAGGCAGCTTCCAGTTGGGCCCCGCCTTGGGCAGTTTTGAGTCATTTACTTGATGAGTGAGTAAAAGTTCATCATAAGATACGTATAGAGAAGCACCCCCATAAAGAACGGCCAGAACTGGCCTTCATGCCGGTTGGGCAACTCATCATTGAAAACGCTGACAATAATGGCGCCGGCCAGAAAAGAATACATGCCGATATAAATGGTCTCGGCAAAATCCGTCAGCACCCCCAGGACCCAGCCCACGAAGAGGGCAACCGCGAAAACCCAGCGTCCCAGGTTGTCGAACCTCTCCCGGTAATGTATCCACAGGGTGTGGTTGATGCCCAGGAAATGCAGGGCCAGGGCCATGACCAGGAGGGCTTGCACGAACCTGCCGGGGAGAATGTTGTGGGCGGTGATATAGCCAATGAGGACGTTATACGCCGCGAAAATGCCGATATGCAGGCCGAAAAGCCCTGAATGCCCGTGGCCGAAGTCACTGCTTTTGGCCTTCCGGCCTTGGGCCGCCCAATCAACCCACAAAAAAAGCACCAGGCCGGTCAAAGCCAAAAAGAAGATTTCGTAGTTGATGAATTTCGGCAATCCCCCGCAATAGTCCACCAGGCCCAGATCTTCACAGATTTTGGGGGCGGCGTTTTTCATTTTCTCCTTGTCCACAATCAGACCCTGCCACTCCCCCAGTTTGGGGAGGAGGCTTTCAAACACATAAGCCACTGCCACCCCACCGGAGAAGGACAGCCAGTTGCTGTGCTCCATTCGGTGAATCAGGGGCAGCCGGCCGCAGAGGATATGCCAGAGGGCCAGGACAAGGACGGCAAGAAATGAATCTATCTGGGGCATGGCTAGTTTCCTGATGGGGCGGGCACGGGAGACACAGGCGGAGCTGCCGCCGAAAACCTGGTCCTGGAACCCCAGCCTCCTCCTAAGGCCTTGTAAAGCTGCACCAGGGTGATGAGCTGGTCCCGCTGCACATTGGCCAACTCCAATTCCACGTTGAAGAGCTGCCGGTCGGCATCCAGGACCGACAGGAAGGATTCAAGCCCTCCCTTGAAGCGCTTGGTGGCTATCTTGGAATAGTCCTGATAGCTCTGGACCAGGGCTTCCTGTTCCTTGCGGAATTCCTGGAACTTGGTGTGGGCCACCAGGCCGTCGGACACCTCCCGGAAGGCCTGGCGCACCGCAAACTGGTACTGCACCAGGGCCTGTTCCTGCTGGGCCTTGGTGGCCTGGAGGGCAAAGTAGTTGAAGCCGCTGGTGAAGATGGGAATCGTCATGGTGGGGCCGATATTCCAGATGCTGGAGGGGCCGGTGAACAACTTTTTCAGGTCCACGCTTTGGGTGCCGGCGAGACCGGTCAGGGAAATCCTGGGGAAAAAATTGGCCCGGGCCGCACCGATGCGGTAATTGGTGGCCACGAGGGTTTCCTCGGCCTGGCGGATGTCCGGCCGCCGCTCCAGGAGGGCGGAAGGCAGGCCCGCCGGCACCTGGGGCCGCACCACCAGCTCCGGCAGGGTCTTGCCCCGGGGGATGGGCCTGGGGTTTTCCCCCAAAAGCAGGCTGAGCTGGTTTTCCTTCTGGGCAATCAGGCGCTCCAGGTCCGGGATTCGGGCTCCCGCGGTATGCACCAGGGCATTCGCCTGGGACACCTCCTCTTTGGAGACCACGCCCTGCTGATGGCGCAGCCTTACCAGGCGTTGGGCCTCCTGAAAGAGTTTCAGGTTGCTTCTGGCGATCTCCACCTGGCGGTCCAGGGCCCGCAGCTCAAAATAGGCCCGGGCCACGTCGGCCACTACCGTGGACCACACGGCCCGCTGCCCCCATTGGGAGGCGAAAAACTCCGAGCGGGCGGCATTGGTCAGGTTCCACAGACGCCCGAACAGGTCAATTTCCCAGAAGAGATCGAAGTTGAATTGGGCCAGGCTGTCCACCACACCGATCTCCGGCGGAATGGGCGGACTGACGCTGGTGCGGCTCACCTTGTTCCGTTGAAAAAGGGCGGTGCCGCCCACCTGGGGAAGCCACAGGGAGCGGCTCACCCCCACGGCGGCCCGGGCTTCGGCCACCCGGGCCACGGCTTGCCTGACATCGTAGTTTTGCGTCAGGGCCGTGCTGATGAGACCCTGGAGGGCCGGGTCCTTGAACATTTCCCACCAGGACAGGTCGGCCAGGGTAGTAAGCTCAGTCCGGGGTTGGCCCTGGGGTGACTGGAAGCGATATTCCTCGGGCACCTCCCCCGGGGCGCGCTGGTACCTGGGGGCGCAGTGGCTGAGCAACAAAAGGCCCATGAGCAGAAAAACCCAGCGTTTCATGGGGACCCCCCTTCCCCGTCGCCGGCCGGGTTTGAATCCGCCGGTTTGACCAGGGCCGGCGCGGCCCTCCGCCCCTTGAGCCTTTCCACCCCCGTTTGGATGGCGTAGTAAAGCACCGGGATGAAAAAGACGCTCAGCACCGCAGCCATGGCCATGCCCGCGACGATGGCCGTGCCCACGGACCAGCGGGCCGCAGCCCCGGCGCCGCCGGCCAGCAGCAGGGGGCTCAAGCCCACCACTTCCGCCAGCGCGGTCATTAAAATGGGCCGGAAGCGCATGCGGGCCCCCTCCGCGGCCGCGTCGAAGGTTGACAGGCCCTCTTTATCCCGCTTGTTCCTGGCGAACTCCACAATCATGATGGACAGCTTGGCGGTGAGGCCGATGAGCATGACAATGCCCACCTGCACGTAGACGTCATTGGCCAGCCCCCGCAGCCACACGCCGGCCAGGGCCCCCAACACACTCACGGGCATGCCCAGGAGGACCCCCACGGGGATGGCCCAGCTTTCATAGAGGGCCGCCAGCACCAAAAAAACAAAGAGCAGGGAGAACCCGAAGATATAGCCCGTTTGGCCCGCGGCCAGCTTCTCCTGGAAGGCCAGGCCGGTCCACTCATAGCCGAAACCCCGGGGCAGGTTCCTGGACAGGCGCTCCATGGCGGCGATGGCCTCCCCGGAACTAGAGCCCGGCGCGGGTTGGCCGGTGAGTTCGGCGGCCCGGAACATATTGTAGCGGTTGAGATTGATGGGGCCGGTCTGGGTGCCCACCTGCACCAGGGTGCTCAGGGGCACCATCCTGCCGTCCGCATTGCGGACATAGATGTTGCGGATGTCCTCGGGATTGCGGCGGAATTCCGGCTTGGCCTGAATCATCACCCGGTACACCCGGCCGAATTTATTGAAGTCGTTGACCATGAAGCCGCCCAGGTAGAGCTGCAAGCCCTCAAAAACGCTCCTCAAAGGGATTCCCAGGGTCTGGACCTTGTCCCGGTCCACTTCCAGCTTGACCTGGGGCACGTTGGCCTGAAAGGTGTTGAAAATGGCGGCAATGGCCGGTTCCTGGCGGGCGGTGGCCGCCAAGTTCTGGGCCGTCTGGAAAAGGGCCTCCGGGGTTTGGGCGGCCCGGTCCTGGAGCATGTATTGGAAGCCGCTGACGTTGCCCATGCCGGGAATGGAAGGCAGCGTATAAACAAAGGTGCGAGCCTCGGGATAGCCGGCAAATTCCCGGCGCAGGCGCTGCATGATGGCCGTAAGCTTGGTCTCGGCGCCGGTGCGGTCCTCCCAGGGGGCGAGCGTCATGACCAGGGTGCCCACATCAGAAGCGAAGGTGTTGTTCATGAGGTTAAAGCCGCCCCAGCCCAGGACGGTCTGGACGCCGGGAATCTTGGCGGCGAATTGCTCCCCTCTGGTGAGGACCGAGTCGGTGCGCTCCAGGGAAGCCCCCGGGGGCAGGTTGAAAGTGGCGAACACCACCCCCTGGTCTTCGTCCGGCACCAATCCTCCCGGCAGGGTCTTAAGGAAGTGGCCCGCGCCCCAAAACACCGCCACCAGCAGCAGCAGGGCCAGACCCAGGCGGCGCATGAAGAACTGCACCCCGCGCACATAACCCTGGGTGGTCCGGTTAAAAAGCCGGTCGAAGCCCCGCAAAAAGGCCCCCAGCGGTCCCCGCATGTCCTTTTTGGGCTTCAGGATGAGAACGCAGAGGGCCGGGGTGAGGGTCAGGGCTACAATAATGGAGAGGGTGGCGGCCACGCACAGGGTGAGGGCGAACTGCCGGTAAAGCTGGCCCACGATCCCTCCCAGAAAGGCCACCGGCACGTAAACCGAGATGAGGGCGCAGGCCACCCCGATGATGGGGCTGGAGACCTCGTCCATGGCCTTTTCCGTGGCCGCCAGGGTGGACAGGCCTTCGGCCATGTGAGTCTTGATGGCCTCCACCACCACGATGGCGTCATCCACCACGGAGCCGATGGCCAGGACCAGGCCGAACAGGGACAGGGTGTTGATGGAAAAACCCATGGCAATGAAGGTGGCGAAAGTGCCCACCAAGGACACGGGCACCACCAGGAGAGGCACCAGGGTGGCCCGGAAGTTCCCCAGGAAAATGAACACCACCAGCATGACCAGGCCGGTGGCCTTAAACAGGGTGAACACCACTTCGGTGAGCGCGGCCCGGACAAACAGGGTGTTGTCGTAGGAGACCTCGTATTCCAGGCCCGGGGGGAATTGCTTTTTGGCCTCCTCCATGAAGGCCCGGATGTTGCCGGCCACATTCAGGGCGTTGGCCCCGGGAAGCTGGAAGATGACGATGGTGGTGGCGGGCTTGCCGGCCCGGCGGGAAAAAGAGGTGTATCTCCTGGCCCCCAGTTCGGTTTCGGCCACGTCCCTGACCCGCAGGACCGAGCCGTCCGGCAGGGTGCGGATGATGATCTTGTCGAATTCCTCCTTGTCCGTGAGGCGGCCCTTGACGTCCACGCTGTATTGAAAGCTGATGCCGCTTTGGGCCGGGGGCTGCCCCACCTGGCCCGCCGGGGCCTGGACGTTTTGATCCTGCACGGCCTGGGCCACGTCCCTGGCCGTGAGCCCCAGGCTGGCCAGCTTGTCGGGCCTGACCCACAGGCGCATGGCGTATTCCCGCTCCCCCACGATGGTGATGTCGCCTACGCCGTTCACCCGGGAGATGGGGTCGTAGAGATTGAGCAGGGCATAATTGCTGAGAAAAAGGTCGTTATAGGTGTCGTCCGGGGAGTACAGGGACAAAACGATGAGCATGTCCGGCGAGGCCTTTTTCACCGTAATGCCGTTGCTTTTCACTTCCGCGGGCAAGGCGCGGTCGGCCCGGCTCACCCGGTTCTGCACGTCCACCTGGGCGATGTCGATGTCGGTGCCCACGGCAAAGGTGCAGGTGAGGAAATAGCGGCCGTCGCTGGTGCTGCGGGAGGACATGTAAATCATGTTTTCCGCGCCGTTCACCTCCTGCTCGATGGGCACGGCCACATTTTCTTCCACCACCCGGGCGCTGGCTCCCACAAAAAAGGTCTCCACCGTCACCGTGGGCGGACTGATGGGGGGATATTGGGCGATGGGCAGGTTAAAAATGGACACCAGCCCGGCAATCATAATCAGCAGGGCGATGACGATGGCGAAGATGGGGCGGTGGATGAAGAACTTGGACATGAGCCTTCAGCCCCCTTTCCTCTCCTGGCTGCCAGACTCGAGGGTGGGCGTCACCTGCTGCCCCGGCATGACATTTTGCAGACCCTCCACCACCACCCGTTCCCCGGGCTGCAAGCCCTCGGTGACGATAAAAGCGTCCTGATAGCGCTCGCCCAGGGTGACGATACGTATTGACACCCGGTTGTCCTTGTCCACCACCAGGACCGAGTCCACCCCCTGCATTCTTTGCACCGCCCTCTGGGGCACCAGCAAGGCGTTGGGGCGCTCTTCCAGCATGACCCGCACCCGGCCGAACATCCCGGGCCTGAGGCGCCTTTCGGGGTTGGGGAAGCTCACATACACGTTCAGGGTGCCGGTGGTGAGATTCAGGGCCCGGTCCACGAAGCTGAGCCTGCCCCTCAGGGGGTAGATGGCATTGTCGGCCATGAGGAGTTCGAAGGCCGCCCCCTGACTTCCGGAAAACGCAGTTTGGCCTTCCCGGTGGGTCCCGGCCAAACGCAGGTAATCGTTTTCGCTCAGGCTGAAGACCACCCGCATGGGGTCCCAGGACGACACCGTGGTGAGCAGGGTCTGGTCTCTCCTGACCAGATTGCCCAGGGCCACCTCCTCTTTGCCGATAATGCCGGTGATGGGGGAACGGATTTCGGTGAACTTCAGGTCCAGCTCAGATTTGGCAATGGTAGCCTTGGCCCGGTCAATGGAAGCCTTGCCGTATTCCACCGCGGATTCGGCGTTGTCCAGGTCCTGCTGGGGGGCCGCGTCCTCGGCCACCAGGGGCTTAAAGCGCTCCACGTCCCGCTGGGCTTTCCGCAGGGAGGCCTGGGCCTGGGCCAGGCTGCCGCGGGCCTCCTGCAAGGCCGCCCGGAAAGGACGCTGGTCGATGACAAACAGGAGTTGTCCGGCATTGACCTGGCTGCCTTCCTTGAAGAGCACCCGCTCCAGAAAGCCGTCCACCCGGGACCTGATTTCCACGGTTTGACGGGCCTCGGTGCGGGCCACATATTCTCCATAAATGGGCACGGTTTTAGGAGCCACTGCGGCCACAATCACCGCGGGCGGGGGCAGGCTTCTCGTATCCGCCTGATCCCGGGAGGTACAGGCTGGATTGAGCAGGAAAAGCAAACCGACCCCGACCTTCATAACCAGGGGAAGAACCTTGCCAGGGGACCCTATTTTTGGCATGGACAAACCTTTCATGGCGAAAAACCCGACAGGTTGGTTGGTTTGGGAAAGACGGCAGGCATAGAAGACGGTTCCCCGGGGGCATCGGCCCCCAGCCCGGAACTATGCTGTGAAGCTCGGTCATTGTAATAAAGATTTGAGCCTGTGTAAATTTATAAGCATACGCCGCCCCAGATAAAATGGAAAACTCAAGGCGGAAGTTGCGGCGGAGGGACGATCACGGTGGTGGCAGAGGGCAGGCTGCCCCCCTTACACCCTCTTAAAGAGGAGAATCCAAATCAGGATCAGCAGAAAGAAAACCAGAGACAGGCCCTCAGCCGCCACCACGAAAAACACCGTGCGCCGGCCTGAGGGACTCAGGTTGAGCCAGTAGCGGTCAAGAAACCATTTCCAGACCCGGCTCACCAGGCTGGTCCGGTGCGACACCAGGATATAGTTGGCCGTGCTCTTGAGCCAGAGGTGCAGCTCCATTCGGTCTCTGTCGGTGAGGGGCCGGTCGCCTTCCTCCCAATACTTCAACAAGGAAACCGTCCTGGTGGGCAACACCTGAATGGTGAGGTCCCGCCGTAAGTTCCCCGTAAGACTGAGGCTCAGCCTCCGGCCCGGCTCCAGCTCGGTGATGCGCCCCTCATAGGCGGCCTTCTCATCGGAACGGTCATACTCCACTTCCAGGACAAAGGCGCCGCCCTCCCGAAAGGCCGGCTCGCCGCTGAAGGAGAGGACCTGCCACTGGGGGTTCAGGCGGAACCACTTCTCCAGGTCGGCAAAGAAGGGGAAGATCTGCTCCACCGGCAGGTCCATCTCCAAGGCGTCTTGGAACCTCACCGGTCACCTCACAAAGAGCATGGGGATGGGAGCCTGAAGGAAGATTTTTTTGGGAAGGTTGACAGATTCCCAGCGTTCCCGCCAGGTCGTAAGGAGCTTGGCCCCCATGACGAGAAGGTCGTAGGAGCCCTCCTGGATTTCCTGAAGAATTTCTTCTTCGGGAGGACCGGAACGGGTCTTGGCCGCAAAGGCCACCCCCTGGGCCGCGGCCCGGGCCTCGAGGGCCCCCAGGGCCTGTGCTCCATCCTCCTTTTGGCACCGGTCCAGGTGTTCCCGGCAGGCCTCCCGGTTGACCGCGTAAATCTCGGAGGTGAACTTCTGTAAAAAGGGGTCGATGACGAAGAGACCCACCAGGCGGGCCTGAAACTGCCGGGCCAGACGGAGGGCCAAATCTTCCGCTTCCCGGGTGTGTTCCTCGCCGTCGGTGCACAGCAGAATGTTCTGCACTGGGGGCCCTCCCAAACAAAGGGGCATACTTCCTTGTGAAAGTATGCCCCCATACTTGCCGCGGGGGTGGGGGTCATCCTGCTGTGCTTTTGCTCCATTTGCGCCTACATCATCTACCGCCAGGGGAGAATTCTCATCGAGGAGGCCTCCCGGGCCAAATCCCAAATTGTCATGGCGGCGGTGGAGGCCAACCAAAGCTACGTCCGGCAGGTGCTCCGGCCCAAGCTTTTTGAGGTGCTGGGCAAAGACGCCTTCGTCCTGGAGGGCATGTCCACCTCTTTTGTCTCCCGGGCCGTCATGGACCGGTTCAACCAGGCCAATCCTGAATACCGCTACCGGCGGGTTAATCTCAAAGCCCGCAACCCCAAGTCCGAAGCGAACCCCACCGAAGTGCGCATGCTGGAATATTTCGCGGCCAACCCCGACAAACAGGATTGGGACGGCATCATGAAGGTTGACGGGGAGCTGCAGTACATGCGGTTCCGGCCGGTCTATTTCAGCGCCTCCTGCCTGCACTGCCACGGCAGCTTGGCCGAAGCCCCCAAGGCCATGCTGGAAAAGTACGGCAATGAGCGGGGCTTCGGGCACAAGGTGGGGGATATGGCGGGAGTGGTGGCCATCGGCATACCCTTGGACATCGCCATGGGGCAACTCAAGGGCAAGGCCTTTGCGGTCTTCATGTCCCGCCTGTTCGGGGCCGTGGTGCTCATGGTCCTCATCGGCTCCTTTTTTAATCGCCTGGTGGCGGGGGACTTGCGCAAGATATTGAATATCTTCCGGGAGGAGCTGCCTGAGGCGGATAAGCCCCAAGGTCAGGCCCTGCCCCCCGCCCCGCCCCAGAAGGCGAGCCTGGGGGAAGTCCCCCAGAGCCTGAATTGGGCTGACGAACTCAAGCTCTTTGAGTCGGTGCAGGCTCAGGATGAGATCGAGGAAATCACCCTGGCGGCCCACGCCCTGGCCCGCCGCCTCCGGAAAAATCAGGGGAAGCTCCTCCACAGTAAGGAATTATTGCAGTCCGTGTTCGACAGCACCGCGGATATGGTGGTGCTCATGGACCAGGAGTTCAGGCTCAAAATGGTGAACCAGGCCTTTCTCACCCGATACGGTCTCAAGGAGGCGGAGGTGTTGGGGCAGTCCTGCCACGAGCTTCATACCGGCGACCTCTGCCTCCTGTCTGACTGCGGTTTGCAGAAAGTGTTGGAATCCCGGCAGCCGGTCACCCAGGAGGTGGCCAGCCCTGCGGGGGACATCTTTCTCATGCACTTTTACCCGGTGCTGGACGATTCCGGCCAGGTGGAGAGCGTGGTGCGCTACGCCCGGGACATAACCGAGCAGCGGCGTCTGGAGCAAAATATCCAGCGCACCGAGAAACTGGCCTCTCTCGGCCAGCTGGCCGCCGGGGTCGCCCATGAAATCAACAACCCCCTGGGGGTTATCCTGACCTACACCGACCTTTTGAAGCAGGAGCTGGCCGGCCAAGCCCAGGCCCGGGAGGATGTGGCCACCATCGAGAAACACACCCTGACCTGCAAGCGCATCGTCGCGGACCTTCTCAAATTCGCCCGCAGCGAAAGCGCCCGGAAGCAATTGACCTCTCTGAACCGCCTCATCGAGGAAGCGGCCGACATGCTGGGTCACCAGCTCAGCCGCAGCCGCATCGCCCTCCGCCTGGACCTGGACCCGGACCTTCCCCTGATGAACCTGGACCAGGACAAGATGAAACAGGTCTTCCTGAACCTTCTGATGAACTCCCAGCAGGCCATCGGGGAGCAGGGGGAAATCCGGGTGGCCACTTCCTTCAAGGAGGACACCGGCATGGGGCAGGTGACCATCTGGGACAGCGGCAAGGGCATCCAGGCCCATCTGCTGGAAAAGATCTTCGACCCCTTTTTCAGCACCAAGGCGGCCGGCGAAGGCACCGGTCTCGGCCTCTCGGTGAGCTACGGCATCATTCAGGAGCACGGGGGCGAGATCATGGTGCAAAGTGAGCCCGGCCACTGGACGGAATTCACCATCCTCCTGCCGGGGAAAGCCCCATGAACTTGTGCAACCTGCCCTTGCGCTTATTGATCGTGGACGATGAGGAGGACATGCTCAAGGGCCTCAAACGGACCCTGGCGCTGGACTTCAAGGGGATGGACATCCTCACCGCGGCCCGGGCCCAGGAGGCCCTGCACCTGGTGGAGAAAGAGTCGGTGGACCTGGTGCTCACCGACATCCGCATGCCCGACATGGACGGCCTGGAGCTCCTGCGGCGGCTGCTGAAAATCGACCCCTGGCTCACCGTCATCATGATGACCGCCTACGGCAGCATCGAGCTGGCAGTGGAGGCCATGAAGCGCGGCGCCTACGATTTCGTTACCAAACCCTTTGACAAGGAGGTCCTCCTCCGCACCATCCACAAGGCCCTGGAGCGGAACAGCCTCATCCGGGAAAACCTCTCCCTGCAGCGGCAGGTGGGGGAGCGGGCGGCCCTGAAAAACCTGGTGGGGCAGTCGCCCCCCATGCGCCGGCTGCTGGAAACCATCCACGCCCTGGCCCGCACCAACTACACCGTCCTCATTAGAGGCGAAAACGGCACCGGGAAAGAGCTGGTGGCCCGGGCCATCCACGAGTTGAGCCCCCGCCGGGGCCGGCCCCTGGTGACGGTGAATTGCCCCGCCATCCCGGAGCACTTGCTGGAGAGCGAACTTTTCGGCCACAAAAAAGGGGCCTTTACGAACGCCGACGCCGACCACCGGGGCCTTTTCGATGAAGCCGACGGCGGCAGCCTCCTCCTGGACGAGATCGGTGATGTGCCCGCTCCATCCAGACCAAGCTCCTGCGGGCCCTCCAGGAGCAGGAGATCAAGCCCCTGGGCGCAGCCAGGCCCTACGGGGTGGACGTGCGCATCATGGCTTCCACCAACCAGGACCTGGAAGAGAAAATCCGGGACCGGCTCTTCCGGGAGGGCCTGTTCTACCGGTTGAACGTGGTGACCATCCGTACGCCCATGCTCCAGGAAATACGGGAGGACATCCCTCTCCTGGTGAGCCATTTCACCCAGGCGGCCTGCCGGGAAATGGACGTCCCCCTGAAAAAGTTTTCTGCCGCCGCCTTGGAGGTCATGATGGCGCGGCCCTGGCCGGGGAACATCCGGGAAATGCAAAACTTCGTGCGGCGGGCCGTGGTCTTCAGCCCGGAGAACATCATCCGGCCGGAAGACCTGGAATCTTCAGGGGAAACGGCCGGGCCCCCGAACACTGGTCAGCCGGCAGAGGAAATCCTGGGTGGGAAAATAGAACCTTACAAGGTGGCCAAAGAACGCCTGGTCAATGACTTCACTTCCCGTTACGTCGCCGATCTTTTGGAAAAAACCCAGGGCAACATCACCCGGGCCGCCGAGTTGAGCGGCCTTAGCCGGGTGGCCCTCCAAAAAATCCTGCGGCGTCTAAGCGGCTATTCCTAAGTCTCTACAGCTCCTATATGCAAAGTCAAGCAGGCAAGGTGCCCCCGGTGTTCTTTAGAATCCAAACCAAGCTCCTATTCGTGGTTCCCCACTTAGGTGGGACCGCAAGTAAGTAATCCGGGGTATTCAATCAGGGCTGACATACTTGCCAACGTGGTTGCCGGCTGACCGACACTCACAGCTGTACGTTCGCCATGCCCTAAACCGGTTTCTCGTGTTCAAGCTGCCAGCTGTAGCGCATATGCTTGTTTATCAAGCAACATCCGTCTCATGCGTAGCAGTAGGGTGCGGGCAATGGCCACAATGGCCCGCTTGCCTCCTGAACGGATTTTGATTCTGTCATACTTTTCGCGCATCACCTGATCCTTGGTAATCAGTTTCCATGAGGCTTCTACTAAGATGGCCCGTAGGGTATTCTTGCCGATGCCGGTGATGCGGCCCATGCGAACCTTATCTGCACTGGAGTATTGGGACGGGGTTAAACCCACGTAAGCCGCCAGTTGCTCTGCCCTCCGGAAACGGGACACGTCCTGCAGTTCCAGCAGGAGTTCCATGGCGGAGATCATTCCGATACCGGGGATGCTCTGCAGAATCTCCACTCGCTCCCGGTACAGCGCAGTCTCAGATAATTCCCGCAACAGTTGGGTCTGTTTGTCGATCTGCGCACTTAAAAATTCATATTGCTCCAGTAGCCGATTGAAGCTCTCTTGCATCCAGCGGTTCCCAAACCTTACATCCCGCAGAGTCTCGAAGTATATCTGGGTCCATCTACCTCGCGGCTCTTGCAGGTGAATCCCGTAAAACCTCAGCTCCGCCTTGATGCGGCTCTGGGTCCGGACCCGATCCCTGACTAACTGCCGCCGGCGCCTGATGACTTGCCGGTGAAAAAGTTCCTCCTCACTGGGCACCCAAACGCGCTTCAGCATCTTTTTGGCCAACAGATGCGCCAGCTTACTGCTGTCACGTCGGTCGGTCTTAACGCGGTTACCATATTCTTGAGGGACCAGACTCGGAGGAGTAACTATACAGGGGATGCCATGCTCCACCAGGCGGTCATGAAGCCGGAACCCAAAATATCCGGCTTCATAGACCGCCTGCAGGGGATGGCCGTGATAACGCGCCAACACTCGCTGCAATGCTTCCCAGGTCCCTGGAATGCTGGCGCTGAACAACTCCAGGTCCATCGTCCGAATGGTTACGTGCCACCTGTCTTTATGCAGGTCGATCCCGACAAATAAATCCTCTTCGCCTGTAACCTGATGCTTAGGGTGTCTCATCTTTGGCCTCCTTTTTGAGTGGTCAGACTGGCCTGGAATCCCAGAATACCACCAATCGATAGGACAACCAGATCTCTCCTTTGCATCATAGTTACTTGCCATGAAAGAAGAATACGGCGTCTTGCTTAATTCCAGCTCAAGTTGACGCATCGGGATTGCCTTCCTGGTTTGGTCTCGCCCTGCCATTGCATGCCTTCGCAATGGCAAGACCCAGGCTCAGAGGCCAGGGGCGGGCCCAGATCTGACAGCTCCAGTGCCCTAACCATTATCTCTCAACAGGAAATACGCTGAGCCAATCTTTCTGCATATCCACCACCACCCAGCCCCTCTGTCTGGCTTCCTCCAGGGCTTTGTCCAGGCGGCCAAAAGAGGAATCCCGGTCATAGGCATACTCCCGCTGGGCGTCGGTGTGGTGGACCAGTCCCATGAACCTGCTTCCCTGGCCTGCTGCCGTCCATTGCAGCATCTGCAAGTCGCCGTCGGAATTGCCGAAGGCCAGGACGGGGCGGCGCCCGATAAATTTGTTAATCCCCTCCGGTTTACCGGCCTTGTCGTCGATGAAGTCGATCTTGGGGAGGCGCATGAGGACCGGTTGCCCGTCTTTCATTTCGAATTTCGTAGCGATGGTGCTGCCGATCACCTGCTCTGGCGGAATGCCGTAAACTTTTTCAGCAAAGGTCCGCATGAATTCCACCCCGCCGCCGGAGACGATGAAGGTCTTGAAGCCGTTGACCCGCAAATACTCCAAAAGTTCCAACATCGGCTGATAGACCAACTCGGTGTAGGGCCGGTTAAACCGGGGGTGTTTGGCGGCAGCCAGCCAGTCGGTGACTGTCTTAGAAAATTCATCAGAGGTCATCCCGGCATGGGTGGCCATAAGCAGATTTATAAGGGCTTCTTCGCCCCCTGCGGCCAAGGTCTTCAAATCACCCGCCAGGGCTGACTTAAAGGGCTCTGTGGTCTGCCACTCCGGATGCTGGGGCGCCAGGGCTTTGACCCGATCCAGAGCAAAGGCAAGTTGGACATACATGGGTTGCTCCACCCACAGGGTGCCGTCGTTGTCAAAGACGGCAATCCTCTCCTGAGGGGGGACAAAGGCCTGGTTAGGCGGGTCCGTGACCGAATGGACAAATTCTATAATGGCTCTTTTGGGAGCCGAGTCCCTCCAGGAAGGCAGCGGGTCTGCGGCGGCGGCCGGGATGGGGGCCAGGAGCAGGGAGATTGCAGCCACAAGGAGGCTTAACCGGTTCCAGAAAAGCCAACGACAGGTCTGGGGGTTGGGACTGTTCATGCTCATTTCCTATCTGGATAAATTGCCTATAGGTAATATTTCCCACCGGAACGTGGATGATATTAATGCATTAGGACGGCCACAAAGGCAAATACGCCGATGCAGAGGAGCACAATTGCCGTAAACATGGCCAAGGGATGAAATGTCGGGAAAACCAGCGGCTCTTTTTTTAAAGACTGCAGGATGCGCCAATGCTGGATGACCGCCGCCAGCATCCCAAACACTCCCAGGGATATAAAACTCAACCCGAAAATAAGGGTGGTGTTATATTCTTCGGGCGGATGTTTGATAAACCCAGCTTGCAATAAGATATCCCGGTATTTGGCGATGCCGAAGCCGAAGCCGATGAGGGACAAGGAAGTACGAATCCAGGCCATGAGGGTGCGGTCCGCCGCCTGCCGGGTGCGCTCCCGGGCAAGTTCTGCGGAGGTATCGTTTGCGGGTTTAGCTTCATCCATGAAAATTGTCCCTCTCTACCGCGGCTACGCGGGTTATTGGACTTCAGGTCAAAACCGGTTCTTTACCCCTTAACATCTCTTCTTGAAGCTGTTCTTTCAAGGCCCGCTCCCCCCTCCAGCTCTTTGGCCAAAAAGAAATTTAGAAAAGTGCGCACCGCGGCCAGGATGGCCAGTGCAGTTTGAGGGCGCTGGCTATTGTTCCCAGATGGGCATGCAGCGAGTGCATGAGTTCCATGAGAGCCCTCTATGAAGAACCCAGGGGGGCGAGAGCCCCGAGACGGACCAGGGCATTGATTATGTACTGGGCCGCCAGAGCCGCCTGCAAGACAGCCATCACCCACCCCAGGACCAGGAGAAAGGTGGGGGAAACATACTGGAAGATCAGCCTGACGTTCAGCAGGGCCAGGAGGTTCAGGGCCATAACCAGGAGCAGCAGGACAATGACGAGGCCTTTTTGGCCCCAGTCTCCCCCGGCGATGGCCATAAAGGCCACGATGGCGGTGATGCCGGGAGCCGTCACCAGGGCGGGGATGGCCAGGGGGAAGTGGGCCAGGGCCAGGGAGGGCGGCGGTTGGCCGTCATCGGCAGGAGGCGGCGGGGAGGGCGCCGCGGGCGGCTCTATGATCATTTGAACGGCCTGGCGGAAGAGGATAAGCCCCCCGGTGACGATAATGGCCGGCACGGAGACCCGCCAGTTCTTCAAGATGATCGCCCCCAGCAGGGCCACGGCCAGGACAATGACGGTGGCGATGAGGGTGGCCCGCCAGGCTAAATTCCGGGCCAGGGCCGGGTCGGCCCCCCGGGTGACTTGGGCAAAGGGGCCGATGGCCTTCAGGGGCCCCAGGGTCAAAAATAAAATAATGAAGGCATCGGAAATGGAAACCTGGGTGAGGATAGACATGCCGGCTCCTGAGGCGGGCGCGCCCGCGCCACCAGTGGTTCACGCGAAAGCATGAAAAATGCCCCGTAAGTCCCCGATGTGGCGAGGACCTACGGGGGTATTTCCCGGGACTTATCTCAGCGGCGAGACTACGCGCTGTGCATGCCTGCTGCCAGTTTGGCCATGACCTCGTCAAGGCTGAAGCTGGCGGCTTTCTGGCGCGGTGGGAACTCCTTGAAGGTTGCCAGAAAGTTCCCTACATATGTTTGGGCCGGCACCAGCATGAAAGCATGATCCAAGAGCCAGTCGTAATAGGTGTTCGAGGTGACATCAGCCCGCTCGAGGGGATCGGTGCGCAGGTTGAAGATCTTGGGCACGCGCAGGGGCACAAAAGGTTCCGCCCAGATTGCCAGGGTTCCCCGGACCCGCTGTTCCATGAAGACGATTTTCCAGTTGTCGTAGCGCAAAGAAGTCAGATCGCCGTCGTCAGAGAAATAGAAGTAGGAAATCCGGGGACTCTTCTTCTCTTTACCCGTCAGATAGGGCAGGAGGTTGTAGCCGTCCAGGTGCACCTTGAAGGTTTTTTTGCCGGCCTTGTGGCCTTTCTTACACTTTTCAACAATATTGGGCTCGCCGGCGGCGGCCAGGAAGGTGGGCAGCCAATCCATGTGGCTGACAATTTCGTTGGAGATGGAGCCGGCTTTGATCTTTCCGGGCCAGCGCACCATGGCCGGCACCCGGTAGGCCCCTTCCCAGTTGGAATTCTTTTCGTTGCGGAAGGGGGTCATGCCGGCATCGGGCCAGGAGTTCATGTGGGGCCCGTTGTCGGTGCTGTAGAGGACGATGGTGTTATCGGCAATTTTCAGCTCGTCCAATAGGTTGAGCAGTTCGCCCACGTGCTTGTCATGGTCGATCATGACGTCGTGGTATTCCGACTGCCAGCGGCCCGACTGGCCCAGGCTTTCGGGCTTGGCGTGGGTGCGGAAATGCATGTGGGTGGTGTTGAACCAGACGAAGAAGGGCTTGTCGTCTTTATGTTGGCGTTTAATGAAGTCCTTGGCCGCCGCCATGAACTCATCATCCACCGTCTGCATCCGTTCCTTGGTGAGGGGGCCGGTGTTCTCGATTTTTTGTCCGCCTTTGCCGTCGGCCCAGCAATGAAGCACGCCCCGGGGGCCGTAGTTCTTCCGGAAGTTGGGAAAATCTTCCTCCGGGGGATAGTCCCGCAGTTCCGGCTCTTCTTCGGCGTTTAAGTGATAAAGGTTGCCGAAGAACTCATCGAAGCCGTGGTTGGTGGGCAAATGCTCGTCCCGGTCGCCCAGGTGGTTCTTGCCGAACTGGCCGGTGGCGTAGCCCAGGGGTTTCAGGAGCTCGGCGATGGTGGGATCCTCGGCCCGCATGCCCAACTCAGCCCCCGGCAGCCCTACTTTGCTGAGGCCGGTGCGGAAGACGCTCTGGCCGGTGATGAAGGCCGAGCGCCCGGCGGTGCAGCTCTGCTCCCCGTAGTAGTCGGTGAAGATCATCCCTTCATGGGCGATGCGGTCGATGTTCGGCGTCTGGTAGCCCATCATGCCCTTGCTGTAGCAGCTCAGGTTCCACATGCCGATGTCATCGCCCCAGATAACCAGAATGTTGGGTTTCTTGTCTGCCATACATTCTCCTTCTTAGGATTGAGGGTAATTGAATAAATGGGTGAAGTTGACAATTTTTAATTTTCTATTACTTCGTCTGTGGCCCACCTCCTGTTCCAAGTGTTGACACCTGCAGCCCCGGTTGCTGTGAGCCTTTCCGGGGTGCGGCCGCTCCAGTCCGGCCGTGGCATTTCTTATATTTAAGGCCGCTGCCGCAGGGGCAGGGATCATTGCGGCCTATCTTGCCTCTGACGGCGGCCGGCCGGCCTTCCTCCGCGGCCAGAACCTCCATCACCCGGGCCGCCGGCTGTTCCTGGCGCATGAGTTGGGCCATGAGTTTCAGGGGCTGGTCGATGTGGCGGAAAAAGGCCTTATAGCCGGCACAGAGATAGTTCAGTCCTGGTTCCCCATTCGGGGTCACATCAAACCGGTTCTTGGGACATTCCCCCTTGCAGGCGAACCAGACCTCGCATTCCCGGCAGGAGCGGGGCAGGAGGTCCAGCTTGTTGCGGCCGAAGGTGCGCTGCTTTTCCGAGGCCACCAGCTCCAGCATGTGGCTTTGCTGGATATTGCCGAGGAAATATTTGGGCTCCACGAAATGGTCGCAGGCGTAGAGGTCGCCGTTGTGCTCCAGGGCAAGCCCGTGGCCGCAGGTGGCGTCAAAGACGCACATGCCGGAGGACGCCAGCCCCAGCCAGTTCCGCACCGCGGCCTCGAAGGTCTGGACAAACACCTTGCCCACGTCCCGGCGCACCCACTCATCAAAAATGGCGACGAGGAAATTACCGAACTGCCGGGGCTTGACGGAGCGCTCCGAAACCGTCGTGCCTTCCTGGAAAATGGTGACCTCCCCGCCGTGCAGGCGCTCGATGGCGGGAATGAACTGGATCCAGGAAGTTTGGGCCTCATCCCGCAGGAACCGGTAGACTTCCAGGGGATGGTCGGCATTGGCGTGGTTGACGGTGACCAGGATGTTGTACTCCACCCCGTGCTTCTGCAGCAGGCGCAGGCCCCCCATGACCCGGTCGAAGGTGGGTCCGCCCTGTTTGTCCCGGCGGTGCAGGTCATGGAGGGGGCGCGGCCCGTCTAGGCTGATGCCCACGAGGAAGTTGTGGTTCTTGAGAAACTCGCACCACTCGTCGTTCAAGAGGGTGCCGTTGGTCTGCAGGGTGTTCTCGAAGATCATGCCGGGCCGCTTATACCTTTTCTGAAAGTCCAGGGCCCGCCGGAAAAAATCCATCCCCATGAGCGTGGGCTCGCCGCCCTGCCAGGAGACCGTCACCCGGGGGCTCTGATGGCACTCGATGAGCTGGCGGATGTAGGTCTCCAGAACCTCGTCGCTCATGCGGAAGTGGCTGCCGGGATAGAGTCGCTCTTTTTTCAGAAAAAAGCAGTAGGAGCAGTTAAGATTGCAGATGGCCCCGGTGGGCTTGGCCAGGACATGAATCCGCGGGGGTATGGCGACGGTGGTCATGACAGGCTCCTAAGGTGGCTCTTGCCAAAATGCCTCAAAATCCCACGCTAACTGTGCCCCAGAAGGACTGGCCGTTGAGGCGGTTGGTCACGGTGAGTTCATCATAATACCTGAGGTTCAGGCCGACGGGATGTTTGCCGATCTTGCCGTTAAAGGCGAGGCAGGGCCCGATGGCCAGGGCCTGTCCCTGAAAGGCCCCCAATCTGGCCCCGGCGCCGCTGTCCCCGGTCACCTGCTGGTAGAAGTAGCCGGCCAGGCCCACGGCCAGCCACTTGGTGAAGTGCTGGCCCGCAAACCACTCCAGGTGCAGTTCCTGGCCCGTCAGGTACTTGGTGGCATAGTTGCGCAGGTTAATGGTGTAGCCCATGGCCATGGAGACCTCCGTGCCGATTTTGGGGTGCAGCCAGGTGACCGCCACCATGGGCTCCACGGCCCAGCGGTTCAGGCCGTTGTTGAGCACCCGGTCGGAATTGTAATCCCCCACGGGCACATAGACATTGCCGAAGGCCATGATATGGAAATTTCCCTTGTGCCAGCCCAGGATGATGGGGGTCACCGTCAGGTCGCTGACGCCGGTACGGTCCCCCTCCCGGGAGCGGCTGAAGGTGTTGGCAAACTCCACCCGCCCTTTAATGAAGACGTTGCTCACCGCCCCCCAGATCACCGCCAGACCGTAATTGGCCCCCAGAATTTTGTTGGGGGAGACATAGGTGAAATTAATCAGGTCCATGAGATAGCGGCCCCTCATGTCGGCCTCGATGCGCCTGGACAGGGGGATTTGGTTGGCAGTGCCCTGGTAGGCAAAAAAATCGTTGCGCAGATAGAAGCCGGGAGGCGGCATAAAGCCCGCCATGGAACTGTTGTAGCCCAGGGGATAGAGACCCAGGCCGTTCTCCGCGGCCTGGGCGGCAGGCGCCGGCAGCATGACCGCCAGGGCCGCAATGACCAGCAGGACTTTGGTAAAAAACAATGATAACGATCTCTTGCCCTTCATCTTTTTCTCCTCTCTCATGGCCGCCCTTGAAGGACATGCCGGTGATAAGCACGATGCCCACCGGGCCCCCTTCTGTGGTTTAGTTCCTCGCCCCGGCCTCCCTGATGGCTGCGAACAACACCTCTTCGTCCACCGGTTTCATTAAAAAAGCGACGGCGCCGTGCTTAAGGGCCTCGGGTCGGGCCCAGGGGTCTTCAAAGGCCGTGAGGAAGACGATGGGCAGCGCCCCCCCTTGCTTCCGCCGGCAGGTCCTCCGGAAGATGCATCTACACGGCGGTGGGCGTATTTGCGGCGGAGCAGACATATATAATTTTCTCTTTTAAATGAAACACCCGTAGGGGCCGACCCATGTGTCGGCCCCAGTTGATGGGCGCACACGCGGGTGCGCCCTTACAGGTTTGTTGCAGGTCATTTGGAAAATGGTATTAAAAGTTCGTCCAGATAGGCAGCTTCCTCAAAGCGGACCAGATCCAGGTACTCGATGTTGATGTCCACCGGGTAACGGCTTTCCGCCTGCAATGCGGCCCGCAAGCCTTGATCGATCTCCGCTTGCGCCGGCAGGATGGTGCTGAAGGAATAAAGCCCCAGGACATGCTTCATCTCCTGGGGCTTCCCGGCCACAGCCGCCGGGTGGGCGAGCAGTACCCCCAGCAGACAGGTCAAGAATACTCTCAGGAAAAAAAACTAACCAAGCCTCACATCCTGGCCATCACATGATCTCCATGCTATTGTATCGAAAAGCAGGCTACGGGATAATAATTTTAATAGAATCAACGCCATTATATATGAAGGTTCTAAAGGGATCGGGGAGTGTAGGGATAGCCCTGTGGATAGTCTGGGGATAAAAAATAGGGGCTCATTCGGCCCCTATCTTGCTAAAATTAAATAGTTAAATGGTGGAGGCGGCGGGAGTCGAACCCGCGTCCGCAAAAAGTCCCTTTAAGCTTCTACATGCGTAGCCGGCGTTTTAGCTTCGCCCTGAAGACTTCCACCGGCGGAATTCCCGAGGACTAGCCTGCTGAAATTTTCGACCGCCAAACCGCAGACGTAAATGGCGGCTTTGCCGGAATATCGTCGCCTGAGGCGTCCTCCCGGCGAGAGCGTCTCAGACGCTAGCTTTAGGCAGCTAGAGCGTAGCCGTAGTTGTCGGCACTTGTCAGTTTCCTACCCGTTTTACGAGCGGACAGGCCCTCGGCATGCAACTTAAAGTTGTCCATCTACGTCGAAGCCGTTTCGCCCCCCTTTAATGTTAATAATAATACTTTTTTCCGGGTTTGCAACCCCTTCCCCGATTGTTGCCGTGCATCTTAGCTTATCGGCTGCCGGGCCGCCATTCCTAAAAACTGTTCATGAAAGTTATGGAGGGTGGACCAGCGGGTCATGGGGAACTGCCGGGCACGGTTCTAATAGGGCGGCCCATGGCCGCCGCCAACCGGCATGCATAGCACGCCCTATGATGGCGGGCAGGGACGCCCCCACCCGTCTTTGCCTCACATTTTTCTGAAAGGTTCCAGAAAATTAGCCAATAAAGTAGCGCCGGCGTCCTTGCCGGCGAGGGAACCGCTGGCCGCGGCAGTTCTAAATTCTCGTTATTCTGCTTTATTTACAGACAAAATACCCCCGCCCTTACTTTTGCTTAAACTGCCGGGCCGCGGCCATGAGGCGGTAAATCGAGGCCCCGGCCAGGGCAGCAATGTCTTCGGTGGGCAAATGCCCCGGGATGGTGCTGTCAAACAGAATGCTGGCCTCCGGGTCGAATTCCTCATCCCCCCGCCAGAGCACATGGGTGACGGGCACCAGGGGAAAGGCCAGGAAGCGGGCTGCGGCATCCCCAAAGGGCTGGGGGTCGCCCCCCATGGCCTTGGCCACCTCCAGGTAAAAATCAGGATCGTTGCCAAAGGTCATGAGCAGGGGTTTTTGGGCCCGGGACACAAAAGCCGACCAGTAAAAACCTCCCTGGGGCACCTGCTTGAAGTCGATATTGGCCCCCTCCGGCTCCTCCCCGGAGGTGTTTTGGAGATAGTGCAGGATGAGAATCTGTTCGGTTAAGGGCAGCTCCGGGCCCTCCCCCGCCGGGGCCACGCTGACCTCGGGCCACATCACCCGGCGGGGCTGGCCGAAAAAGGGGACCATGAGGCCCTCTTTGCCTTCCTCAAACACATATTCAGAGCGGCTCCGGGAGGCCACCCCCTTGGGGTTCCGCTGGGTGAGCTCCGCCACCGCCATGGCCCGGGCCGTTTTATAATCATCGATGCGCGCCATATGTTCTCCTATGGTGAGATTCTTTTGGGGAGGGAGGACGTCATAGCCTTGAATCCAGCCCATCCTCCCCTTCTCCCTCGGGTCGGGAAAACCGCTCGTACTTACAGAAAAAAAGTCTATGGGGGGATTGCAGACCCCTTCTTCTCTCCCCAAATCCACTCCCTAACTCTTTCCTAAGCCCGGGCTGGACGGGCTTCCAGCCCGTCCAGCCCGGGCAAGATGCCCGTGCACCCTGCATTAATCCGGGAGCACAGATATCCCGCCTGTGCAAGGAACAACCAGGATGCCTGTTCTCCCATCTAAGGAGCTGGCAGGGGAGCTTAAAGGGAGAGCGCCACAAGCAACGCTCGCGGGCCCAAGGCCTTGCGCGCCACTCCCCCAAATGACTTTTCCGCAAGCTCAATTATATCCGAAAAAAAAACTTGACACGACCTGGATGATGGTTTACATGCTTTGACACAAAGTCGAGGACAATATCGTGCAGCTTTGGCAGCCCTGCTCCTACTATTTTAGCTATTATTATTTTGGGGGCTTGAGCTGCGCCTCGACTTTTAAAAGACCCTAACCCTGAAAAATAAATCTTTTAAAAGCCGTGGCGCAGACGAGGCGACCACGGCTTTTTTTATGGCCTGGGGGTCGCCGCCTAAAACCAAGCCACGGGGAGGAGGAAGCGTGATCGGCAAACATATCCGCCTGGAACGCATCATGAACCGGGAAACCGGGCGTACGGTGATAGTTCCCATGGACCACGGGGTGACGGTGGGGCCCATCGAGGGGCTCATCGACATGAAAACCACCGTCAACCAGATTGCTTCCGGAGGGGCCAACGCCATTGTCATTCACAAGGGCCTGGTGCAGGGGGGCCACCGCCGCCGGGGCAAAGACGTGGGTCTCATCATCCATCTTTCCGGATCCACGGCGCTCTCTCCCTTTCCCAATGCCAAAACCCTGGTGTGCACCGTCACCGAGGCCCTGAAAACCGGGGCCGACGCGGTGTCCGTCCACGTCAACATCGGCAACGGCACGGAACGGGAGATGCTGGCCGACCTGGGGCAGGTGTGCCGGGAGGCGGGAGAATGGGGTATCCCGGTTTTGGCCATGATGTATCCCCGGGGTGAAAAGATCAAAGACGAATACGACACCGGGGTGATCAAGCACGTGGCCCGGTTGGGTGCGGAACTGGGGGCCGACATCGTCAAGGTGTCCTACACCGGCTCGGTGGACTCCTTCCGGGAAGTGGTGCTGGGCTGCCCGGTGCCCGTGGTCATCGCCGGGGGCCCCAAGATGGACTCGGACCGGGATATTTTGGAGATGGTGAAGGGGGCCATCGAGGCCGGCGGGGCCGGGGTGTCCATGGGCCGCAACATCTTCCAGCACCGGGCCCCGAGCCGCATGGTGGGGGCCATCAGCCTCATCGTGCATGAAAACGCCGGGGTGGACGAAGCCCTGGGCTTCCTGGGAACGTAAGGTTGAGTTTCGAGTTGATAGTTTCAAGTTTTGAGAGTTTGGAGCTTTGAGCTTTGAGAATAAAAACAACAGCCTCAGAATCAAGGGGTATTTCGTTCATAAGCCGAATTGATATAGCTCATTCGCTGCTCCTTGAAACTGAAAACAGAAAACTGAAAACTCGAAACTATAAGGAAATGCCATGAAACAACTCTGGGTCAAGGTCGACCCCTATCAGAAAAAACTGATTACCACCGCGCTGGAAAGCGGCGCTGACGCCGTGTGGGTGCCGGCAGGCAAGGCCGCCGAGGTAAAGTCCCTGGGCCTGATCTCGGTGGTGGCCCCGGACGGCGACCTGATTCCGGGACAGGACGTCCACGAGGTCACCGTCACCAGCAGCGATCAGGAAGCGGAGGTGGTGCGTCTGGCCAAAAGCGGCCCGGTGGTGGTGCGCACTCCCGACTGGACCGTCATCCCCCTGGAAAACCTGGTGGCCCAATGCGACAACCTCTTCGTGGAGGTGAGCGACCCCGACTCGGCCCGCACCTGCCTCGGCGTACTGGAAAAGGGCGTGGACGGCCTGGTGGTGGTGAGCCCCGACCCCTCTATGGTCAAAGCCATCGCCCGCCTGGTCAAGGAGGCCTCGCCCAAGGTAGACCTGGAGGTGGCCCGCATCACCGCTCTTAAACCCCTGGGTATGGGAGACCGGGTCTGCGTGGACACCTGCAGCAACCTGGGTCTGGGGGAAGGGATGCTGGTGGGCAACGCCTCGGGGTCAATGTTTTTGGTGCATGCCGAGTCTCTCGAAAACCCCTACGTCTCCCCCCGCCCCTTCCGGGTGAACGCCGGTCCGGTGCACGCCTATATCCGGGTGCCCGGCAACAAGACCAAATATTTGGGAGAATTGACCGCCGGCGATGAGGTCTTGGTGGTGGGGCACGACGGCCGCTCCCGTCCCGCGGTGGTGGGCCGGGCCAAAGTGGAGAGCCGCCCCCTGATGCTGGTGGTGGCGGAAGCCGGGGGCCGGGAGGTCACTTCCATCCTCCAGAATGCCGAAACCATCCGCCTCACCCGGCCAGGCGGCGAGGCGGTGTCCATCGTCTCCTTGAAGCCCGGGGATGAAGTGCTGGTGGCCCTGGAAGGGGGGGCCCGCCACTTCGGCCATCAAATCCAAGAATCCATAGTCGAGAAATAGACCATGCTCGAAAAAGACGAAATCCGGCGGCAGATCGACGCCCTGGATGAGGAACTGCTGGAACTCCTCAACCAGCGCCAATCCCTGGCCCAGGCCATCGGCAGGATTAAAAACCAGGAAGGGTCCCGCACCCTGGATTTCCGGCGGGAAGAAGAGGTGGTGGCCCATCTTATTCACTTGAATCCCGGTCCTCTGAGTCACACCGCACTGCGCAACATCTTCAGGGAAATCATCTCTGCGGCCCGGGAGATCCAGGCCCCCCTGGGCGTGGCTTTCCTGGGGCCGGAGGCCACCTTTTCCCATCTGGCGGCTTTGAAAAAATTCGGCTATGCCTCCCGCTTCGGCGCCATGACCACCATTCAGGAAGTTTTCGGGGAGGTGGAGAAGGGCAAGTATCATTATGGGGTGGTGCCCATTGAAAACTCCACCGAGGGGGTGGTGAACGCCACCCTGGACCTCTTTGCGGACACGCCTCTCAAGATCTGCGGCGAAATTTACCTGGAAGTGTCCCACGATTTGGTGTCCAAGTCCGGCCAAAAACTGGACATCGAAGTGATCTACACCCACCCCCAGGCTTACGGCCAGTGCCGCCGCTGGCTGGCCACCCATCTGCCGGAAATTCCCGTGCTGGAAGTGGCGTCCACCGGGGTGGCGGCCCAGAAAGCCTCAAAAAACCCCAACTCCGCGGCCATTGCCAGCGCCTTTGCCGCCCCGCTCTACGATCTCCGGGTGGTGGAGCCCAGGATCGAAGATTATTCCGGCAACGTCACCCACTTTTTCGTCATCGGCCCGGACGCGCCCGGCCCCACCGGTCACGACAAGACCTCCATCATCTTTGCGGTGGACAATATTCCCGGCGCACTTTACAAAACCCTGCGCCCCCTGGCGGACCGGACCCTGAACATGACCCGCATTGTCTCCCGGCCGGTGAAAACCGAGGCCTGGCGCTACCTGTTTTACGTGGACCTGGACGGCCACCAGGCCGAACCGGAAGTGTTTGCGGCCCTGAATGAAATCGAGCACATCAGCGCCCACTTCAAACTCCTGGGCTCCTTTCCCAAGGCCGCCGGCCTGGAGAAGCTGAGTTGATTGGCGAAAGGAAAAAGAGATTTGGGGAAGGGGGCCAGGGGTTGAAAACCCCTGCCCCCTTCGTCAAACCCCATCCCCCAACCCCCTACACGGGAACAGGAAGGTATCCTGAGGGGAGGGCGGGGGAACCGCGTTCCCCCGCCACTCCTCTCAACCCCTCAAAGGGTTGGGAGGGGGGTGTGGGGGGAGGGCAGGGAGCCTCGCTCCCTGGCCCTCCCCCCACCCTGCGCCTCTGTGTGCCCATTGTGGAGACTAATCCAACCCGGGCCCGGAGCCATTATCTCCGGGCGGCCCGCAAGGGTTTGTGGGCCGAGGTGCGCTTGGATTATCTGGAGAGGCCGAATTTAAAGCGGCTGTTTCGGACCCTCCCCGGCCCGGTGATCGTCACCAACCGGCCCCAGGCCGAGGGAGGCCGTTGGAACGGCAGCGAATCAGACCGGTGTGCCTTGTTAGCAGAGGCCCTGGACTTTGGGGTGCCTGCTTTAGACGTGGAGTTCAGCACCGATACGGCCTGGCGCCGCGAGCTTTTCGCCAAACGGGGGAAGACCCGCCTTATCCTTTCTTGGCATGACTTTTCCGGGACCCCTGACAACGCCAGATTGGCAGAACAGTTCGCCGCCATGCTGGACGAGGAGGCCGACATCCTGAAGCTGGTCACTCATGCTGCCACCCCCGAAGACAACTTGCGCCTCCTGGCCTTAATCCCTCGGGCCCTGGCCGCGGGCAAAGACATCATCGCCTTTTGCATGGGGCCCCTGGGCAAGTGGTCCCGGGTGGCCACCGTGTTTCTGGGGGGCTTTCTCACCTTTGCGCCCTTCAACTCCAAACAGGCCTCGGCCCCGGGGCAGATCACCGTGGCGGAGTTCCGGCGCATCTGGCGGATGTTGCGCAGGTGAAAGTGTTTTGGGCTATAAGCTTTAAGCCATAAGCCATAAGCTCAAAGATCTAAAAAAGCATAAGATCTCAAGATGGACGCTCAAAGCTGACTGCTCACTGCTAACTAATGACTGACTGCTGCCTCAAAATCAACGGCGCCACTCGAGTTTACGGCCTCCTGGGCCGGCCGGTGGCCCATTCCCTGTCCCCGGCCATACACAACGCCGCGTTCCAGGAGGTGGGCCTTAATGCCGTGTACGCAGCCTTTCCGGTGACAGACCTGGCCCAGGCGGTGGCGGGCCTCAGGGGCCTCCAGATTAACGGGGTGAGCGTCACCATCCCCTTTAAAGAAGAAATTATGCCTTTGCTGGATGAAATCGATCCCCAAGCCGATAAGATCGGCGCGGTGAACACCTTGGTGAATCGGGATGGCATGCTCAGGGGCTACAATACCGATTGGCTGGGCGCGGTGCAGGCCCTGGAGGAAAAGACCGGGATCGCCGGCAAACGCTGTCTCATCCTGGGCGCCGGCGGGGCCTCCCGGGCCATTGCCTTCGGCATCCTGGAAAAGGGGGGCCAGGTGGCCGTCACCGACCAGGATATGGCCAAGGCCCTGGCCCTGTCCCGCACCTTGTGGGCGGAGGTGGTGGCTCCTGATCACCTGGGGCAATATCCGGCGGAAATTCTCATCAACGCCACCCCGGTGGGCATGGAGCCGCAGGTGGGCGAGATTCCCCTTGACCCCACCCTCCTGCCGCGCTTTCAGGTGGTCATGGATATTGTCTATAAGCCGTTGGAAACCAGGCTCTTGCACGAAGCCCGGGCCAGGCATTGCCAGGTCATTGACGGCCTCCGCATGCTCATCCACCAGGGCGCGGCCCAGTTCGAGCTCTGGACCGGCCGGCCTGCACCCCGGGAGGTCATGGCCCGGGCCGCGTATGATAATTTATAAAATTTCCATTATGTAATTTGCTCCGCAAAAGAAAATAATTGAAACTTTGTGAGAGAGGGAGCTAAGGGCCGAAGGCCCTTAGCTCCTTCCCCACACCCCCTCAAATTCCTTAAGGGCAGTATTTTTCCGAGAACCCTCCGTGGGTTGGGAGGGGGGTGTGGGGGGAGGGCCAGGGACCTCAGGTCCCTGGCCCTCCCCCCACTTATAGTCTCGTTCCCAAGTTCAACTTGGGAACGAGTAAAACGAGTAAATACCAAGGAAGACAGGAACAGCGTGAAATCTCGCCCTATACAAGTTAAGGACCAAGTGGAGGCCACCCTCACCCTGCCCGGCTCCAAGAGCTACACCCACCGGGCCCTCATCGCCGCAGCCCTGGCCCCGGGGGAAAGTGTGTTGGCCAATGCTCTCAAAGCCGAGGATACGGAACTCACCGCCCGGGCCCTGACCATGCTGGGCGCCGGCCTGGACTGGCAGGGCCGCACGGTGCGGCTCCGGGGGACCGGCGGGCGCCTCCTGCCGGTGTCCGAGTCCATTTTCCTGGGCAACTCCGGGACCTCCATGCGTTTTCTCACCGCAGTGGCGGCCCTGGGCCAGGGAACCTACCGCCTCACCGGCACCCCCCGCCTGTGCGAGCGGCCCATGGGCGAACTCCTCACGGCCTTGAAAAAACTCGGGGTCCGGGCCACCTCGGAGAAAAGCAACGACTGCCCGCCGGTCATCATACAGGGCGGCGGCTTCACCGGCGGCCAGACCAGCCTGTCGGGAGAAGTGAGCAGCCAATACCTGTCCGCCCTTTTGCTCATCGGGCCCCTGGCTACCCGGGGCGTGACCATCGACATCACCGGAGAACTGGTGTCCCGGCCCTATGTGGACATCACCCTGTCGGTCCTTGCCGCTTTCGGCATAGATTACTCCCGGGAAGCCTACGACCTCTTTGTCATTCCCGGCGGCCAGAGCTACCAACCCCGCCAGTACGACATCGAAGCCGACGCCTCCAGCGCCTCTTATTTTTGGGCCGCCGCGGCCCTCACCGGCGGCCGGGTGACCATCGCCAACCTGGACCTGGAGTCCGTCCAGGGGGACATCGACTTTCTGTCCGTGCTGGCCCGCATGGGCTGCCACCTCACCTCCTCCCCGGAAGGCCTCACCGTGGAGGGCGGCCCCCTGCGGGGCATCGACATGGATATGTCCGCCATGCCGGACCTCGTCCCCACCCTGGGGGTCCTGGCCGCGTTTGCCGAAGGGGAAACGGTCATCACCGATGTGGCCCATCTGCGCCACAAGGAATCGAACCGCCTGGCTGCGGTGGTGACCGAACTGCGCAAAATGGGAGTCACCGCCGATGAGACCCCGGACGGCCTGCGCATCGTGGGGAGCGCGCCCCACGGCGCCGACATCGACACCTATGACGACCATCGCATTGCCATGAGCTTTGCGGTGGCCGGCCTCAGGACCCCCGGCGTCGTCATTCGGGACCCTGATTGCGTGGCCAAATCCTTCCCGGATTTCTGGGAGTACTTGGAAAACCTTTACTCTTGATCTCTTATCGCTATAATCCTGTGAAAACCAGGAAGAACCCTGGCCCCAGTTTAGCCTTTTATGAAAGTCAGCCGCAAAAAAGCCAAAATCATCACGGCAGCCATTAAAGAATGGGAAGACTCCTCGCAGCTTTCTCCGCCAGATTCTCAAAAATTACTTCAGTCCCTGGAGGTTACCCCTTTCGATTGGCGGCGCCTGGCCAAATACTCCTTCTGGATTGCCATCATCTGCATCGTCATTGCAGTTCAGGCCTTAGTCATCGACCTGGAAAAATTTTTTAAATACATTTGGGAAAGACCCCTTATCGGCCTGGCCTTTTGTGTTTTCCTGGCCGCGGCCTTGTTTTTCCTGGGGCTGCAAAGGCGGGCCCGGCATCCTGCTAAAATTTTCAGCAATGAAGCGGTGTTCTTCCTGGGCGTCCTGGCGGTGGCTGCGGCCATCACCTTTCTGGGGAAGGCCATCGGCTCGGGAAGTCGCCATTTCTCCATGTTAATCCTGCTGGCCGCCCTGGTTTATGCGGCCCTGGGCCTGTGGCTGCCCTCCAAGCTGGTGTGGTGGTTTGCCCTGGTGTCCCTGGGAAGTTGGTTCGGCACCGAAACCGGGTATGTCTCCGGCTGGGGGGCCTACTGGCTGGGCATGAATTACCCTTTGCGTTTTGTTTTCTTCGGCCTGTTGATATTAGGGGTCAGCTTCGGGTTAAAGTTTTCCAGCCGCTTTAGAGATTTCTTCACCGTCACCTTGGTCATGGGCTTGCTGTATCTTTTCATCTCCTTATGGATTTTGTCCATTTTCGGCAACTATGGTGAGATGATCAGATGGAGTCGGGCCGGTAAGTTCGAGTTGTTTTCCTGGTCCTTATTATTCGGAGGGGCCGCGCTCGCCGCCATATTTTTCGGACTGCGTTATGATGATGCCATCGCCAGGGGCTTTGGCATCACCTTCCTGTTTATCAACCTTTACACCAAGTACTTCGAATATTTCTGGAATTCGCTTCACAAGGCCATTTTCTTCGGCCTTTTGGGCATATCGTTTTGGTATCTCGGCACCCGGGCCGAGAAGATCTGGCTTTTAGGGGAAGGGGCGAAGTCTCCTGCCAATAATAAAACAGAACAGTAACAGTATCGTGAAATGATGTATGTTAAAACTGAATTGTCCTAATTACGCTCACATTTGAGAAAATGAGTTAAGGTCATCAAATGAGCCCGGTGGCATAGGCGTCTCGCCCGTGCAGTCGCAGGTTAAACATTTATGAGCCGATTTGGGATACTCCCGAAGACGAAAATCTGTTGTAGGGGCGACGCATGCGTCGCCCCTACGGGGGCTTTCACGGTAGGCTGGGGTAACCAGCACCTTTTCTGAATGGTATCAGTGCCCCAAAATAACTCTTCAACCATCCCTTGACCTTGGAAACCCGCATCCTCCTCATCCTCACGAGCCTTAACCTTCTGGACTACCTGGACCGGTACCTGGTGGCCGCCTTGGGGAGTCCCATCAAGGCGGAGCTGGATCTAAGCGGCAAGGCCTTCGGCTTTCTTAACACCGCATTTCTGCTGGTCTATTTCCTGACCTCGCCGGTGTTCGGCTACCTGGGGGATCGCTACGGCCGCCATCGCCTCATGGCCGGAGGCGCGGTGCTCTGGAGTGTGGCCACCAGCCTGACCTTCTGGGTGACCTCCTATCCCGCCCTGCTCGTCACCCGGGGCTTGGTGGGGGTGGGGGAAGCCTCCTTCGGCACCTTAGCCCCGGCCTATCTGGCGGACGTCCTTCCCCTGGAGCGGCGCTCTCGGGCCCTGGGTCTTTTTTACCTGGCCATCCCTTTGGGCGCAGCCCTGGCCTATCTGGTGGGGGGCCTCATCGGCAAAAACTTCGGCTGGCGGCCGGCCTTTCTCCTGGGGGGAGTCCCGGGCCTGTTTCTGGCCCTGGCCATCCGCCGCCTGCCGCCCCCCCTACCCTGCCCCGCCCCACCGCCGGGGACGGCTCCCGCTCCCACCCCTCCCCCCTGGCCGCCATCCGAACCCTGTGGGCCATCCCCACCTTGCGCCTGGTGACCCTGGGCTACGGCATGCTCACCTTTACCCTGGGGGGCCTGGCTTTCTGGATGCCCCAGTACCTGGAAAAGGTCAAGGGGCTCTCCCTGGCCCAGGCCAACTACCTGTTGTTCGGCTCCATCGCGGTGGCCGGCACCCTGGGCACCCTGGCGGGGGGCCTGCTGGGCTCCCGCCTGCACCGCCTCACCCCCTCAGCCCCCCTGTGGGTGAGCGGCCTGGGGATCATCCTGGCCTGGCCTCTGGCGGCCCTGGTGATCTTCTCGCCCCTCCCGGCTCTCTACATTCCTGCCCTGGTGGGCGCGATTTTTCTGCTGTTTTTGCATCCCGGGGTGATCACCGCGGTGATTGTCAGCGTGGCCGGCCCTGGCCTTAGGGCCCAGGCCGTGGCCCTCAACATCATCATTATCCACCTGGTGGGGGACGCGCCCTCCACCTTCCTCATCGGCTGGACTGCGGACCATTTCAACCTGACCTGGGGCGTGGCCCTGACCCTGGTGGCCCTGGCCCTGGCTGCGGTCCTCATCCTGGCCGCGGTGCCCCGCCTCCCCAAGGACCTGGAGCGCCCACCGCCCAGCCCGGCCCCTGAAGACTCAACCGCTCCCCCGGCCTGATTATATTTGAGCTTTCTTCCTGCCCTCCCGGCAGTCGGGGGAGGAAATTTTTAGGAGATTCCCCTTATAGCGTCTGCCAAAAAATCTTTCCTTTTATTCCCTCTCCACCCAATGGGGGGAGAGGGTTCAGGGTGAGGGGGGATAGAAAAACCTTTTGGCCATCAATATAAAGTGGCTATTTTGTAGAGGCGGGCGCGGCCTGCCCCCCTTAAGAATGGTTCACCGAGGTACTGCCAGCCGGCATGGCAACAAGCATAACTTACTGGCAATAATCATCTTCTCTGTCGATGATCAGGATTTCTGGGATTTTCTCGGCTTAGGCGTTGACGCCGGCGGCTTAACCTGATATAAATAGAAATATGACGCGGGGTGGAGCAGCCTGGAAGCTCGTCGGGCTCATAACCCGAAGGTCGCAGGTTCAAATCCTGCCCCCGCTACCAAGAAAATCAAGGGGTTGGCAAAAGGCTTAACCCCTTATCTTTTCGCTCCCGCTAACATTTCCAACCGCATTTCCATCCCTGGGATGAAATATAAGGGTCAGAGGGGGAGAAGATGGCTTTGTGTCTGGCCGCTGGCAGGGAGGTCCACACGGTAAACCCTGGCGTCCTCCACTTAATCACTAATGGTTTTGGGCATCCCGGGTGCACCGCACCCGGTTTTCTGGACACAAGATTTTCTTAAGCCGCCCTGTTGAAGAAAAAATGTTTCTTGAAGAATTTACCAAGAAATCTTTTTTCCACCGCAGCGATAATGACAGAGGTTAGATGGGGGCGCAGACCGCAAAACTTCTGCCGGACTTTCCCCTTCATTAATCCCGGCTAGCTTTGGGGGACGGCCATTCCGGAGGGGGCTTCGGCCAACTCGCCTTTCAGTCCTGCGCCAAGCCAGGGCGGCGCCTGAGGAACCCGTGTCTGCAACTCCTTGATGATGGCCGCCGCCTTTTCCCGCACCACCTGCCGCATGTTGAAAAGATCCTCTCCCATGGCGCAGGTCCCGATGTACTCTGCGAATCTGGTTGGATTTTTTCTCAATATCCCCATCAACTGGGTCCAAAACTGACGCCGGTATGGCGTTCGGATCCCTTGCCACCAGATGATTTTGAAGAGCGCTTTGATCTCGACTAATTTCCGGCGCCAGGTCATCCCCTGGCCGAAGATAAGGTCATTGGTCGATTGGCCCGCCGCAGAGTCCACCTGCGCCCTGGGAGCCGGTCGCATGGCCAGGTAGTGGCGGTAAGTCCTCGACAGATAACGGGACGGTTCGTAGAGATGGTCCCAGGCATCGATGTACTCCTGCATGATATCGGTTTCCGGCCGGCAAGGTTCGAAGTTCATGGCGGAGAAGGTCCCCAGGTCGCCTCCCATATCCGGACGCAGCCTTCCTTCTTTCTCCAGTCGATGCCACAGCCTGGTATGGGGCGCGGCCAGCAGGACACCGAGCATCGCCATCGGTATGGCCGTCTGTTCCATGAAGGCGCAGATCCGTTTGCCAGCCCCTTTCTTTTCCCCGTCCATGCCGATGATGAAACTGCCCACGATTGCCAAGCCATACTGGTTGATCTTTTGGAGCGATTCAACCAGGGGATTCTTGATATTCTGATATTTGTGGCTGAGGTGCAGGACATTCTCATCCGGGGACTCGATGCCGATAAAAACCTTATCAAAGTTGGCCGCGATCATGAGGTCGATCATCTCCAGATCCTGCCCCAGGTTCATCGACGCCTGGGTTAAGAATCGAAAAGGTTCACCGCGGCTTCTCAACCAGGGGATAAGTTCTTGCAGGAGGGTCTGGGCATGCTTTTTACTGCCGATGAAGTTGTCATCGCAAATGAACACCGAGCCCCTGGCCCCGAGCCGGTAAAGGCTGTCCAGTTCGGCGATGAACTGCTTGGGGGTTTTGTAACGGGGGATGCGCCCAAAAAGATTCACCACGTCGCAAAACTCGCAGTCAAAGGGACATCCCCGAGAAGTCTGAATCGTAAAGGCGGAATAATCGTTTGGGTGCAACAAATCAAACCGCGGGACCGGCGAGGTTTCCAGAGCGGGCCTTTGATTGTTGGCGATTATCCCGGTTTTCCCCTGTCTCATCGCCTCCAGGAGCAACGGCACGGTATTTTCCCCTTCGCCCCGCACCACGAAATCACAGCCAGCCTCCAGGCATGACTCGGGAAGGGAAGTGGGGTATGGTCCTCCGGCCACAACGGTTTTCCCCCGGCGCTTGGCTTCTCTCACCAGGGCCAACAAGCCCACCCTTTGGATATACATAGCCGATAGCAAGACCACCTCGGCCCATTGCCAATCTTCCTCAGTCAGGCCTCTGACGTTGAGATCAACAAGACGCAATTCCCATTCTGAGGGCAGCAAGGCCGCCACGGTAATCAATCCCAACGGTGGATTAACCGTTTTACTGCCCCGGAGCTGGCAAGATTTCTGGAAACTCCAAAAGGATAGGGGAAATTCAGGACTGATCATCAACGCGCGCATAGCAGAAATTATCCTCAAACATCGATATCATGCGGCAGCGCAGGTGGACTGATGGTATATCAGACTTTTTCAGGCTTATGCTACCTCTTATCTATGTCCGAAGGCCTGTGGTCTTTCACTATAAGTTTTAATCTGTTTGCCGGAGCGCGGTTGTTTGCGCGGCTACGCGCAGACTCGTCATGGCGGGACGCGGCCGCTTTGTTATAATCAAAACCGGTCAGGGTGCATTGCGTTACCTTGGCGCGGAGGACCCGCTCGATGCTGCGAACCATGTCCTTATCTTCAGAGGTGATAAACGTGAAGGCATCACCGGTCTTGTCATTGCGGCCGGTGCGGCCGATTCTGTGCGTATAGGAGTCAACCGTATCCGGCATGTCGTAATTGATCACGTGGGAAATCTGGGTCACGTCGATCCCCCGTGCCGCCACGTCAGTGGCCACCAGAATCTGAAAGGCGCCGGTGCGGAAACCGTTCATCACCGCCTGCCGCCGGGCCTGCGAGAGATTGCCCTGCAGTGAGGCGGCCCGATAACCGGCCTTTTCCAGTTGTTCCCCCAGACGCTTGGCCCGGTGCTTGGTGCGGGTAAAAATCAAAACTGACTCCGTGTCGGTGTGACGCAGCAGTTCCAGAAGGAGCGGCGTTTTGAGGTGCTGCTCCACCGGATACAGCCTGTGAGAGACACTGTTCGGCGGTCCATCGCCATTAACCCGCACCGTCACCGGAGATTTCAGTACTTCGCGGGTTAAATGGAGAATATCATCAGGCATGGTCGCCGAAAACAACAGCGTTTGGCGTTGCGCCGGTACGCGCTTGATGATCTTTCTTATATCCGGGAGAAATCCCATGTCGAGCATCCGGTCGGACTCGTCCAACACCAGCACTTCCAGATGCGACAAGTCGACCGTTCCCTGATTAATGTGGTCAAGCAGGCGGCCGGGGCAGGCAACGACAATCTCGGAGCCCCGTTTCAGCTTATCCACCTGAGGATTGAACCCAACTCCCCCATATATGGCGACGCTCTTGAGTCCGGTCCGGACTCCCAGTGTGCCAATGGCCTGGTGGGTCTGCTCGGCCAGTTCGCGGGTAGGGGCAATAATGAGAGCCCTGACGTGCTTGCGCCTGCCTGTCAGCAGGCGCTGCAGGATGGGCAGGACAAAAGCCGCGGTCTTGCCTGTGCCGGTATGGGCCAGGCCCACCATGTCCTGCCCTTGCAGAACCAGCGGGATGGCCTTTTTCTGGATCGGCGTCGGTGTTATATAGCCCGCCGCGGTAACGCCGGCCGCAACCTGGCGGTGAAAATCAAATGTGCTAAATTCCATAAACTCCCTTTTTAATAAGTTCGGGGAAATAATTCCTGCTGTGGCAGGTAAGATCGCCCATGTTTGTCACTATTGGCTGACCCCACTATTTGGAGATGAGCGTCAGTGATATCAGAAAGAATGTGTCGCGGCTTTCCTTACTTTGGGCAGCCGCAACGCCAGGCAAAATTGCCATTTAGAGTGGATTTTAGTCCGACAAATCCTCTACGCCCATATCCAAAGCGTTATAACCGGATAATTACATCCCAGGAAGATGCGGGGGAAGCGGCGCAAGTTCCTCTTGAGGACAACGAGCATCTCTCCCGCGATTTCCTGCCTTATAACGGACTCTGGATTGCCAGCGATAAGGTCTTGGGAAGGCTTTTCTGCGGTAACGATCCTCTAAAACTATACAACAAATAAACCTATTGTCAAGGGCATTAATACCAAGATTGGCGATGATCATGGTTTAGCACCTCAACCAAGTTGAAAACTGAGACCTTTTAGCGGAACAGGTGCGCGTAACGCCGAGACCGGCGCGGTCGATTTCTCTGCGGCGCCGGCTTGTATAAGGATGGTTGATTTTTCGGGAAGAGCCCGATCGATCCTCATTTCTCCCGGTCTGTCAGCGTCCTCTGATGGCCATGCCTTGGCCCCTGGCAAATTCTGGGGCTGGTCCAGGCAAACTAGGGGCTCTGGCTGGAGATCAGCCGCGGTGAGCGGCCGAGGGGCCGGTTCTTGAGGCGTGGCGCAGAACCGGTCCGTTATAACCCGGTAATGGAGACCCTGGGCGGCCATGATTATCCCGAGGGGGAGACTTTGAGGATGATGCCACAGGAGACTCCCCAGCAAAGACCAGAAGGCCCGTCGGCCCGGTTCTTTGAAGCCCAGTGCAAAGAGGATTTTAAGAACCGCCAGCCTCTCCCGGTGGGTGGGAAAGCGGCCCGGCAGGAGGGGGTTGGGGCGGTAATGCCCCATAAAGGCCAGGACTCGCTGGTAGTAGGGCTCGGGCGCAAAAAGCCGCTCCAGGAGGTTCTTGTAGCCAGCCAACAAGCGCTGCCGGCCCATCTTGGGTATGAAGTTGAGGCAGCCGGCATTCATGGCGGTGTCGCCGTCACTGTCTCCCAAAAGACGTCCCTCTGCCTCCAGGCGCAGATACAAGCGGGTGTCAGGGGCAGCGCTCAGCAGGTTGATCATGGCCGTGGGAATAGCGGCTTCTTCGATAAAATCCGCCTGATGGTCGAAGACGTTGGGGGAGTCCGAGTCAAAGCCCACGATAAAACCGCCGATGACCTCAATGCCGTGGGCCTGGACGGCCCGCACTGCGCCCACCAGGTCCCGGTTGAGGTTCTGGCGCTTATTACATTCCTTTAGAGCAGCGGGGTCTGGGGTTTCAATCCCCAGGAACAGCCCCACAAAACCCGCCTGAGCCATGAGGGGCAGCAACTCCGGATCGTCCACCACTTCGAGGCTGGCCTGGGCGAAGAAGTGAAAGGGATAGCCGTGTTCGGCTTGCCAGTGACTTACGGCTTGCAGAATGGCCTTGGCCTTGCCGTGATGACAGATGAAATTGTCGTCGGCAAAGGTAATGTCCCGCCGCCAGCCTGAGTCATAGAGGCCCTGAAGCTCAGCCACTACCTGGTCCGGTTCTTTGTAGCGGGGGGTGCGGCCATATTGCACAATGACATGGCAGAAGTCACAATCGTGAGGGCAACCCCGGCACACCTGGACCATCATGTTCAAGTAGTGAGACTGGTTAAGAAGCTCCCAGGCCGGCACCGGCGAGGCGACCAGACTGGGAAAGCCCGAAGCCCGGTATTCCGGCAGGGCCTTGCCCTGGGCCAGGTCCGCCAGGAAAAAGGGGCAGAATCTCTTCCGCTTCCCCGATGAACAGGTGATCCACCGGCTCGAACGGCGTGCCCGGGGTGCTGAAATGGACTCCGCCGGCGCAGATTTTGACCCCCGCAGCCCGGCAACGCTGAATGACGGTGTCCGCCGAGGGAAACTGGACGGTCATGGCGCTGACAAAAGCCAGGTCGGCCCAGGCCAGGTGCTCGTCCGTCAGCGGCTCCGCATTCAAGTCCACCAGTTTTTTGTCCCAATCCGGGGGCAGCATGGCGGCCACGGTAAGGAGAGGCAAAGGCGGACCAAGGGCCTTGACCCCGAGGAACTTAAGGGCATGCCGGAGGCTCCAGAAGGTCTCCGGGAACTCAGGGTAAATGAACAGGGCCCTCATGTATTTTCTCTCCTTATGGACGGATTGACGCGCCTGCTTTTTTTCGTCCGTTTTTCCGGTTCAAGGCCGGACAGGTTATAGACCCTGCCTGAACCGCGTTTGAGGCTCTGGCGCGGATCACCTAATATCGAACCAGCCGGGCCTCTGGGTGCCAATGGTTTCTGACCATCAGACGTCCGGCCTCCCGCCAGCAGGCCCTGATCTCTTTCAGGCTAAGAGGCTGGGCGCTATATCCAGCCTGTCTCACCTCGTCCAAAATCTCCAAGGGCACCTGCAAGTCGCCGGCTGGCAGCTCACCGGCTTTACGGGCCTCCATAAGAATCACCACCACCGGCTTGCCGCCACAGTCCCCCCCTACCAGAGACCAGGATATATTGGCCGGATAGCTGATACAGCCGTTTCTGCCTAAGGCCTCGCAGTAGCCGTCAAACTCCGAAAATATCACCTTGACGTCCTTGTTTTTCACGGACGGTCTCCTCTGGGTCCGGTCTTTGCCAGGCCTGCTGATGCGCATTGATAGCAGGCCCCTGGTAAATATTAGGTCTTTACCCTGAGAAAACCCATTCCAGTGAAGGATTATTTTCCGCTAGTCAGAAGTAACTATTTTTAAGTAATCAGTTTTAAAAATTATCACAATTTAATAGACATTACCAGATAATCCAGCGTCGTCTTGAATCAGCCGGCCAGGATGAAGCAGAGAAGCATCATTTCCCTTGTGCTCAAGAGGGGCAGGGGGATGATCATACAGGAAGAAAATCCTGGCCTTCGGCAAACCCAAGGAGGGAAGTAGTAATGTCAGGAGTGATGAACCTTGACTGGAAAAACGAGATTTTTGATAAAAATTTGCTAAGTTTATGGCAACATTCCGGAAATGATGCTCCCCGGTGATAGTTGCAGACGTTTCTGGGGCGTGCTGCTTGCCTGCAAGTATTATTCACTGCGGCGCTGCGGTTCCTCGGAGCGGGGGCTGTGGCCGTATTTTTTCCAAACCAACTACTCCGTGGCAATTTAGCAATAAGGATTCAAGCTGAGCACTGCCCTCCTTCAACATTATAAGAGCTTTGCCAGGGAACTTTTCCCTTAGGGGGAGCTTCATGAAACCCAAAAAACCTCAGAAGTCTTCAACCCTTAAAGCCGTTCCCATTGTGGGCCTCGGAGCCTCAGCCGGCGGACTGGAGGCT
>CAVPIX010000010.1:0-1552745 GCA_963705115.1 uncultured delta proteobacterium
CTTCGCCCGGGGTGGTAGGGATGCAAGCTGGCGGATCCTCTGTGACCTGAATGTCTAATGAAGCCGTCATCGTCATAGGCGCTGGCCCGGCGGGCCTGGCCGCTGCCCACGAGGCGGTGGCGGCAGAGCTCCCCTCGTCCTGGAAAAAGGCGACAAGGTGGGCGGGCTGGCACGCACCGAGGCCTATAAAGGGTATCGCTTTGACATCGGCGGACATCGTTTTTTCACCCAGTTCCGGAGGTACAGGCGCTCTGGCAGGAGATGCTGTGCGAGGGGTTCATCCGGGCGCCTGTCGCGCATCTACTACCGGGGCCGGTTCTTCAACTATCCCTTGGATCTCCTCAACACGCTATGGAATCTGGGACCCGTTGAAAGCCTGCTGATTCTACTAGGCTACTTTCGCCAAGCTGTGGCCCTATCCTAGAGAGGATACCTTTGAGCAGTGGGTGGTCAATCGTTTTGGCCGGCGTCTGTACAGGACGTTCTTCAAGACCTATACTGAAAAGGTGTGGGGCATCCCTTGCCGGCAGCTCCGGGCCGACTGGGCGGCACAGCGGATCAAGGGGCTGTCGATGTGGGCAGTGGTGTCCAACGCTCTCTTTGGCGCCGGGAATAGCAAGTCGTTGATCAAAGAATTTCACTACCCCGTCCTGGGGCCGGGGATGATGTGGCAGCGCTTTCAAGAAGCCGTGGAAAGCGGGGGCGGCCGGGTATGGCTGGGGGCCGAGGTGGTGCGTCTGGAATGGGACGGGCGTCGTGTTGCGGCTGTCGTGACGAGGCGTGGTGGTCAGTTGCACAGGATCACAGCCGATCAGGTGATCTCCAGCATGCCGCTGGCGGAACTGATTTCGTGCCTTGATCCGTTGCCGCCAAGCGACGTCCTCGCTGCCGCACGTGGCCTCAAGTACCGGGACTTTGTCCTGGTGGGCCTGATCGTGAACCATGCCAAGCCGTTTCCCGACAACTGGATCTATGTCCACGAACCCGAGGTCAGGGTGGGGCGCATCCAGAATTTCCGAAACTGGAGCGCTGCCATGGTCGCCGATCCACAAAAGACCAGTCTCGGCATGGAGTATTTCTGCTACGGAAGGGGATGCGATCTGGCGGATGCCCGACGCCGAGCTGATCGCGCTGGCGCGCCGCGAGCTGGCCGGCCTGGGCTTGGCGGATGCGGCCATGACGTGGAAGATGGCTTCGTCATCCGCCAGCCCAAGGCCTACCCGGTCTATGATGAGGAGTACGAGGCCAACTTGGCCGTCCTGGTCCGCTTCCTGGCGACGATCGACAACCTGCAGACGATCGGCCGCAATGGCATGCACCGCTACAACAACCAGGATCACTCGATGCTCACGGGCATCTTGGCGGTCCGGAACCTGAGAGGTGTCGTCCACAATCTCTGGGACGTCAACTCCCTGGAGCGGCATCACGAAGAGGCGTCCGCCGCCGCAAAGGCGTAATTGGTGCGCAACCCCGGTATCCGAAAAATGCTCGTCAAACCGGTATTGGGCAAGACGAAGACCGGCCTATCCCCTGAGAACTCAGCAAACACAATTTCCGCCATGCTGCCCGAAGTTCAGGTAACGGTTCGCAACGTCGGGCTTTTACTGCTCCAGCGTGGCTCCCATGTCCTGTATGCTTTTATCTTTGCCGCCCTGGTCCCCCGGCTTATGGGCCCCACAACCTACGGCAAGTTTACCCTGCTCACCTCCCTGGCCATTTGGTTAGTGTTCAGCGGCAGTCTGGGGATTACCCAGATCGCCGGGCGCTATGTCCCCGAATTTCTTCACCGTGACGATGGGGAAGGGCTGCTCAAATTTGTCGGCCAAATGGCGGTGACCCGAATTATGGTGGGTGTGGCGGGAGGCCTGATATATTATCTCCTGACCCTCCTGTGGCTTCGGGACCTGGATTGGTTGGTCCTGGGGTTCATGGCCCTCTCAGTAGTTCTCCATATCCTGGCTAACTCGATTTTCGCGCTGTTTCTTGGCCTCAACCAAGCGGCCCGCTGGGGGATGAACGAGACCTTGATGCGCTGGTTTTCTTTGGTCTTTATTCTGGCGGGAATGGCGCTCTGGGACCTGAAAGGCGCTTGTCTTGGACTGGCCCTGACCGAGCTCCTGATCCTGGGACTGGGTTGCTGGTGGGCCAGGCCATACCTGTACAAGAGATGCTTTGGCCTGGATTTAAGCTACTTGGCCCCCTACTTCAGTCTGGGTTTGATTTTTTTCGTTAGCGAGGTTATCGTCTCCGCCTTACAGTTCGCTGGTGGCGCCTTGATCTTGGTAATGAGCGGGGACTATAACGAGGTGAGCTTTTTTGGGTTGGCCTATCAGGGGTGCACCCTGGTGGCTGTGGCCTTCTTCCAATTTACTATGGCCTTCGCCCCGTTTCTGTTGCAATTGCTCTCTCGCCGGGAATCCTCCAGTTTCCACTGGTGGGTGGAACAACTTCTCAAATGGCTGGGGGTGAGCGGCGTCCTGTCGTTTTTTGGCGACCTTTTCCTGGCGGACACCATATTGCCCCTGCTCATCGGCCAAGCCTTCCGGCCGGTGACCAATAACCTGCTGATCATGTCCATCTCCCTCCCCTTTCTGGGCTTGGTTTCCATGGGGTCGGTGTTGGTCATGATCAAGGACCGCCCCGGCTTAGCCCTGGAGGGGCCGCCGCCCTGCGGCTGGCTGTATTTCTCATCCTGGGAGTTCCCCTCGTTGGATGGTGGGGAAGCCTGGGAGGCAGCCTGGCCTTTCGTCCTCGCAGTGGCTGAATGTGGACATTATCTGATACGCTTACGGGGTTTGCTGACTTTCTCCGTGCGGCCATGGTTCCTGACTTTAGGTCTGGGGTGCTTGTTCGTGCCCCTGTACTGGCTGAAATCTTCCTGGTCCATTAACCTGGCCCTCGGGGGCGCCGCCATGGCGGGTTATGCTGGGACGCTCTTTTTCTTAGGTCTGGTAAGCTTCGGACAGGCTGGCTTTAATCTGGCGGGCCCTGACTGATCGGAGTGCTCCCCTGGCTCAAACCTTCGGGGAGCCTGACCCCCAGATCTTCTCCAAAGGAACGGCCCTCTTTTCTGGCGGTATGCCAACGAATGTAACCCGACTGTTCCTGCAGAGCACTACCGCAGCTCCTGAGGTGCTGGCCAGGCCGGGACCTTGGTCGACAGGGCTGGTCAATGGATGGGCTGACGCGGTCACGGCAAAAAAGCGTTGAGGTGGACAGGGGAAACATGATAAGAGATGAATCCGGGGAATAGGGGGATGATGGGGACATGCGGCTCACGGTAATTATTCCAGCCTACAACAGCCGCTCTTTTTTGCCGAGGCCCTCCAGGCCCTGGCCGTCTCCAGCCGGGCCTCTCAGATGAGGTGGTGGTGGTGGACGACGGCTCCACGGACGGTACGGGGGCCTTAGCCCAAAGTCTCGGCGCCCAGGTAATCAGGCTGGCGGACGGCCCCCGGGGACCAGCCCGGGCCCGCAACCGGGGCGCAGCCGCAGCTTCAGGCGACCTTCTGGTCTTTCTGGATGCTGATGTCGTGGTTCACCCGGACACTTTGGCCAAGATGGAGGCTCGATTCAGGGAGCAGCCCGACTTGGCGGCCCTCTTCGGGTCCTACGACGCCGATTCCCCCTCTCCGGGATATGTGTCCCGTTTTAAAAATCTCCTCCATCACTTCACCCACCAAACCAGTTTCCGGGCGGCCTGCACCTTCTGGTCGGGCTGCGGGGCCATACGCCGGGAGACTTTTATAGCTCTCGGGGGGTTTGACGAAAAGTTATCTCAACCCGGCAGTGGAAGATATCGAATTGGGGATGCGCCTCAAGCAAACTGGGCGCCGCCTTCTCCTTGACCCCGATGTGCAGGTCACTCACCTGAAGGTTTGGACTTTCGCCAAGATGGTGCTCTCAGATATCTTTGAGCGGGCCGTGCCCTGGACCCGTCTCATTATGCAGCAGGGCCGGTGCCCGAGACCTTGAACCTCAACCTGAAAAGCCGGGTTAGCGCCCTGCTGGCCTGGGGGGAGCTCATTTGTTTAAGCCTGGGGTTCTGGAATCCCGTAGCCTGGTTGGGGTTTTTTTTGCTCCTGGGACTGCAAATCCTTCTCAACCTTCAGCTTTACCTCCTTTTTGCCGACAAGAATCCCTTGGCCTTTCTCTTTACCGCCGTCGGCCTGCATCACCTCTACTTGCTCTACAGCAGTCTGACCTTCGGGGATTGTTTCTGGCGCTCATCTTCTTGAGAAGTGGTGCGGATCAGGGAAACTCAGAAGGATTTACCAACCCTGGGGCGCTGCCAGCCATCATGAGAAAGGCAACCTCCAACCACCAAACCCTTGAGTTCAATCAGCGCCACCAAACCCTCCGTGGCCACTGTCCGCGTCAATGGTTTCCCGCCATCATTAATAAACGCGAAGAACTATATTGTCATCATCATGATATATTGTAGCATAATTGGAAGTATATTCTGCAACATCCTGTAAGCTTAGTTCATTTTCTATAACATGTTTATGTATAACGATATATTTAACCTTGTTCTCCATGAGCCGCTTTTTCTGTTTCGTCATATCGCCGTTTTCTAATATATCTATTAAATTATGTTTCCATTCTCTCGGTGCTGTGCCTGTGACAATTGGCCTTCCATGACAAGCTGCCTGAAACATCATATGCTGATTTCCTTCATAATATCCCTTAGGTAAATCAAGTATTGCGAAATCATTATCAGGGTCTTGCTTGATAACATTGTAGGCTTTTGGACAATTTACTAGTGTTGATTTAGTCTTGTGGGAAAAAAGTCAATAAAGATAAATACTAAGATAAGCGCCATGCAACCAACCAATACGCTTTTTTTATTCGAGTAAAGGTCTGTTATCGCATCAATCGCCAGTCCTACGCCGATGCCCAGAAAAAGATACACAAACACCACGGCTCGAGACGGAGTACGTACGTGCTTGACAAAAGGCACAACCGAGATAATCGCAGTGGGGAGGGGGATAGTTTCTCTACCAAGAATATAAAGATGCGGACCGCTTGCCACAATCATGAAGAAGATCATTCCCCATAATAAAAAATTCATTTCTTTAATCTGAAAGCGATGCCGATTGATAAAAGCCCAGATGAATAAACCTATATTGATCAGTCCCAGATAAACAGTCATTTCCCAGAGATTCCCCCGAAAATGAGACCATATCGGCTGGGAAACACTTGATAAAAGGTGATATGGGTGAAAGACGAGGTAACCGGCTAAATCAGCGACATAAACATCATGGCCACTTTTGTACATATTGCGCTTAGTCCCCAATGATACCATCTGGATAAGTAGTGGCATCAGGAGAATAATAACACCAAACACATTGGCAAGTATCGACCAGAATAATCTACTTATAAAAATTTGTCTTTGTTCAATAACTTTAAATAAATAGTAAAACGCCAGAAAAAATCCTATATAAACTAAATAATACCAGCAGGATAATGCACTTAAAAAATATAATATAATCGATCCTGCCAAATATCTAAGTTTTCTAGTATCATTAAAGCGAAAGAAACAAAACAGAAAAAACGGGATGTATTGTATTGTTGACACATGCATGTGATGGAGAAGGTGTGCGGTATGAAATGGACTAAACGCAAAAATGAATCCACCTACGAAAGCTGATAATATGTTTTTGGTAAATCGACTTGTCAAGTAAAATGCACCGACTGCTGAAAGATAAAAAGACAAGAGTAGTAGCCCGTTATGCAAGCCTACCAGTAAAGGAATATTTATTGGCAATAAGAATATTTTTCTTATAATATAGAGGATAGCAATATTCGAATAGGTAAATGGGTGATAATATAATGATGTGCCCTCTGGATATAATATTAAATTAGTTCTAAAGAAACCCCTCGGATCACTATCTAATGTAACTTGACTATACCAATTATTCCAAAAATCCATCATATTGTCTTCTGGCGGCCCGATGAGAGAACTAGTGAAATTAACAAAAAATGGATGAAAGTATATTGCTATAATAATAATATAACAGAGGCTAACTAAAAGAAGAACCATGATAAAAGAACTTATAGTTTTCAGTGAAAAGTTATTCATTGCCATTCATACTTTATTTTTTAATATTAATATTTAGATAATTTACCATATAATCAGCGATCCTCTGATATGCCAATTCATTTGGGTGTCCATCAGATATTATCTGATAACCGCCAATGTCTTTAGGGCTTTCATGCTCGGCGAAAATATCTTTAATTTCAATCAGGTTTACCTGATGCTTTCTAAGTTCTGAAACGATATATTTATAATCTAAGCTATTCTCCCGCATACTATCTGGCCATATTAGCACATAAAACATTCCATTATACTTCTGAGCTATGATATCTCTTGATCTTAGGATTATCTTGACCATAAGATCTTTATCTTCTTGAGTAACATTCCAACCGAGATGTTGTCTTAACCAGAAACTTTTTAGTACTAAATGAGATTTAGCCAGTTGATTATAAAAAATGAATTTAATTTTTGAGATCAATTTGGTGTTAAAATTTTCTACATATTTAGCATCATTATGTGCATCCAACCCGTATTTTGGTCCATAAACATCCCAGGTAAAATATGGATATTTACATGATATCCTTTCAATATGTTCTATTATAGCCAGGTAGATGAATACCGAGGGCTTTTTTGGGGGAGTAACGGTATCTGTTAACCCAGTCTCAAGGATCCGTAGCATCTGATGAGGGCCGTAACCCTCCATTGCCATATTAAACGATTTGTAATTTCCTTTTGATTTTTCTTCAATTAAATAAGGGAAAGTTTTATTGTCTTTGACTCCTTCTCCGAAAGTGCATGAACATCCAAAGAAAAATACGTTCTTGTCACTTCTTTTAAGAATATCCGAGGATAAATTTAGATCTCTGGGAGAAACCCTCAGACCATATTTATTTGTAGTGTATGTAACATCGTAGACAATCTCTCCTTCAACTATTTTTTTAGCACTAATTTTCGCATTTATTCTTAGTGCATATCCTCTAACTTCATCAATACCGAAATAATGACCTTTTTGTGTTAATAAATATCTCTCCTTCAACACCCGGTTTGAGAAACCAAAGGCATCCCATCCTGCACAAAATGCCTCTGCAAAACCAACTGCAAGAAATATGGCGGATAGGTTGATCATTAATGCTTTCCAAGTTGACGATTTCTTGCTATTAACTGCATAGATTACTATTATCAGAAAGATCTCGATTGAAATATAAAAGTAGGGTACATGATTTACCAAAGTTAAAAGAACAATGATTGAGCATAAGATTAGGGAAAATACTATTATTTTCGTTTTCCAAATCATAAATAATTTGCCTTATTCGCTAACCGTGGAAACCCCCACTGATAAACTCAGGTGTGCCGCCTGCGCCTGCTGCCCCAAGTCTGCAGCGAGGAGACGAAGGTCTTGCCCCGGGTCCATACTTTGATCGCCAACATGAAAGGCAATATCCGGGGCATCCAGCCTGGCGTCAGTCCCAAACACCTGCCCCGTTACCTGGCGGAATTTCGCCATCGTGTCAACCGCCGCTTTTGGGAACCGCAAATGTTGTCTCGGATGCTCCATGCTTGTCTCAATGCAACTGCCATCACATTTACAGAGCTAAGGGCTGAATCGTTAAAAGAAAATGCCCTTGCTGCGGGGCGGCAGCCCTGTCAATCTCAGTATTTCAGAACCTTAGACCGTTTTTTCGCCACCGGTCTGATCGCGACCTCGCCCCTGGTGCTCCCTTTAGGTGTTCTCTTGCCCTTGATCTATCCACTGATTTGCTCCTCCTGCTATACCAGTATGAGGTTAAGTTGCGCTTCAAATCAAGCCAGAAATAGTTTGCCTGAGGAAACCAAGAACTTCGAAAACAGGAGTATCTAATACTTGACAAACTCCTAACTTCCCGGTGAAAGTTGAAAAATTGCAGAGAATCTGGTTAACCGAACTGGTCATCAGCTTATCTTGGGTAAGGTAATCGAGATGGGTTCTGCCGACATTGCGGCGCCTCCACCTCAGATACTATTGGTAAAGAGTGGGAAGTTGAGATCCAGCCCTGAATCAGTTTCGAGATGTTTGCGGGGTTTAGTGGGCCTTATGCGGCTAGTCCTGATTTTGCTTGTCGCCTCGGGTCAGGAGGCTGGCGCCCTGGAAGGGGGAGACGAATGGAGGCCGCCCTGGGTGCTCCTGCCGCAAGTGGCGGTGGGAATAGAGTACGGTGGCTTCCTGCTGCGGGGGAAGACTACTCCTCCCTTTTCCGCTATCATTTCCTCATCGATTTATGGAAATACAACCGCCACCTCATCTATACTGAAATCGATGGTGAGATTTCCTTTGGCACCCCTCAGGAACCCCTGGCTTTTAACCGAATTAGGCATCACCTGGCAATCTTCGGTTACCGGTATGACCTGGGAAACTCCTATCTCGGCTTGCGCTTGTACCACCGCTGCCACAGTCCCTTCAGAGAACAGGAACAGCTGGACTATAGCCTCAGACGTACTCAAGCAAATACTTATGCCATCGGCCCGGAGTTTGTTAATAAGGCCATGCTGGTGGGTCAAGCGGATCGGGGCATCATCTTTGACCGAGCCAAGCCCCTGGAATTTTTAGGACGCTGGCATGTGGCATTCCATCTGAACCGAGTGTTCTATAGGGAATTCAATGATTTGAATTGGCTACTTGAGGGTCGGGTGCGTTTTGATGTGTTGCGTTACGGTCTTTTCATTCCCTACCTAGAGGCCGGGGGTGAGATATTAGGCCGGCGGGACAGGTGGACCTTCATTCCTAGGGTGGAAGGCGGTGTGCGTTTTCACGGGGGCAGAGTAGAAATCATTCCTTTTATCCGATGGGGCCGCACTGAGGAGTGGCTGCGCCAGACTAACGCTCTAGAGTCCACCTATTTTGTATCTCGCAGTTATCTGTTAGGGGGTGGACGCCTGGAATTCCTTTTTGATCAAGAGACCCCGACCTTTCACCCTGCGGCCGAGAAACTGCAATTCTTTCCGGAAGTTCATGGTCAGGCTGGTTATGGCCTGTATCTGGGCAGCCGTTACCATCAGGGTGCCGGCAATGTCGAGTTGGACATTGATCTCATCGGTTGGCAGTCTCTGGTCCTTTTCACTAACCTGGGGATGGATTGCAACACCACAAAGATAGATTTGAGTATAGATATCCTGCGACTATGGCTGGAATATGGCCTTCGTTATTCCTGGTCGAAGTTTTTCCTGGAGGGCTTTCTTTCCCATGCCAGGCGAATGGAAACGGCAGAATTTCGCGGCTTGAAGGAGAGCGCCCACCAAATCGGCGTGCGGGTGGGCTCCCGGGGCATGCTCCCTGGACATTACGATGACGGCATATCCTTTGGGAGACCGGATCGCTTTGCATGGCTCAATAAGTTAAACGCCCAACTGAGCCTGGCTTACTGCTTCGACGCCTATGAATGGCCCTATAAGTGGAATCTTGGGGCTCAGGCCCGCTGGGATGTCCTGCGCTGGAGGTTTTTAGTCCCCTACTTCCAAGGTGGGGTGGAATGGTTGGCTCACGGCTGGGGAGGTGAGGATGCCCTCGGTTATTATATTGAGCAAGGCCTGCGCCTCCGCGGAGTCCTGGATCTGGCCATGTTCTATCGCTTCCAACACCGTGAAACCATCTGGTCTTTCAGGGGACCAAAAGGTAATTTCAACTTAATCGGTATCCGGGTTTTGTTTTAGGCCGAGAGTACCTCTGTCTTTGATGCCAATACATTTTTCTTGCGGAAGTTATTCCTAATGAGGTAGAGTGCACGCATTGTCTGGGTCCCATGCCAAATTGAGTGAGAAGAAGTCCTACTATGACCTTACAAGAATTCTTTCTGCTGAGTTTTCATGTTGTCTTCATTCCTATTTGTATAGTTTCCGGGCTCTTCGCCCTTTTCGCTATTTTGAATCTCCTAACTGATAGACAACCACCCTCAAGCAGCCCCCCAGTTCTCAAGGCTTATCCGTTTATCACTATCCAAGTGCCAAGTTTTAATGATCCCGTTGCGGTCCGCTGCCTAAAAGCCTGCCTGCGCTTAAGCTATCCCAAGGAGCGTTACGAAATCATGATCCTCGATGACAGCACGGACCGAGAAACAGCACAACTCCTTGCAACATTTGCCCTCGACCACCCAGATCTGGTGCGCTACTTCTTCCGGAACAATCGCACCGGCTATAAACCTGGCGCCCTGAAAGAATGGATGTCCGAGGTGCGGGGGGAACTCATCCTCATCTTTGACGCCGATTTTATTCCACCGGTTGATTTTCTTGAGCACATTGTTCAGCCCTTCGAAGATCCTCAGGTCGCCATTGTCCAAGCCCGTCAGATCAACTTCCTAAACGGCAAGGAAAACTTGGTCACCCGCTTCGCCTCCTACTTGCTTGGCATTCACCATCTCATTCTCATGCCCATCAGTAATCGCTACAATGCCGTCTTCTTCTGCGGCACTGCCGGCGCCCTGCGGAAACAGGCAGTGGAAGAGGTCGGCGGCTGGAACACCAACAGTATTACAGAGGATTCCGACCTTAGTGTCAGACTCCTGGCCAGGGGGTATCGGAGCGTTTATCTCCCTTTGGACACCCTGAGTGAAGTGCCTGGGACTCTCAAGTCATTTCTCAAGCAACAAATGCGCTGGTGTTTTGGCAATGTGTGCGTCTTTTTTGACAATGCTCGAACAATTCTCCTTGGCAATACCTTGACCCTGGGGCAGCGTTTCCTCATTAGTTTTATGACTGTGGGCAGCCTGTTTGCACCCCTGGTAATCATCATGACCGTCGCAGGCCTTCTGGCAAGTGTGACAGGAAACCCCCAACCGTTTGGCCTCGACAATCTTTTGGACATCTCAAGCAAGTTTCTCCTAACCTCTGGTTTTTCTCTCATGGGTTTCGTCATGCTGTACAAGAAAGGAAGTTCAGCTGAGTTTCCCTATTTCCTGGGTGCTACCTTGACTCTGGGCTTGGTCTTGAGCGTAGCCCTCACTCTTGCCCTTTATCGGGCGGTGTTCTGCAGGCACAAGCCTCTCTTTGCAAAAACAACCTCTTGGATCTGCACCCCAAAGAGTGGTAATGAGCATTTTAAAAATTCCAACCAACTTCTCACAGATTTCGATGACCGGTCGGTTGGGGGCAACTAATACTCAGTAAACTGAATATAGATTTATTTGATTGAGTATCAAAGCTTAACTAATGTCCGAAATCAGATCCTTTCTTCCTCGCAAATGAACTGATCTTACCTGTAAAACTCGGCCCCCGTTGGGTTAAATCTTAAGCCACGATTTCCAACCTAATAACCGTATTCAGAAAAACCATATCTTTTTCCTTCTATCTTCCTGATGTTGGGAAGATCCTTACTTCGCGTCTTAAAGTAAGCACCAAACAACTCCCCGTGAATACCACAAGAATTTCGCAATGCCCGCCCATACTCCCCTGGTCTCCAAGGCCTATCGCGCCAAGCAGAGCAAGATCGTTACAAACAGCATTGGGAAAAAACTAAAGCAAGCCCGAAAGGCTACAAAGGCCGCTTACTGAAGGGCAGTCTTAACTACCAGGTCCGACTTGGCTAGTCTGACGCGGTTCCCATAACCTGATCGATTTCAGTGTTAGGGTCTGCCATCGTATTTCCCTGACGGGCGTAGGAGATTTAAGAGAATGTTGCCATCATCATAATCATCATCGAATTCCAAAGTAGGGTCCCCTTGGAGCTGCCTTTTTTATTGCGGAGAGCAAATGCTACATCACTTGCCATTATCCGCAACGTGGAGAAAATTGCGATATATAATTACTATTAGATAGATCTTTCGCTGCTCCAGAATGACAGGGTAACGAAACCTGAAGCTTTCCAGAATCTATTCTGCTTCTCAAATCACCTATCCGAATCGCGCCTCAGGAGCCAGGCCGCCCAGGTATAGCTCAGTTCGGGGGGCGGCTCCGGGGCCCAGGCGTCCCGGCTGCGGCGCTCCAGGAGGGACCAGCCCCGGGCCCGGTAGCTGGTGAGGAGAGGCTCTTCCTGGGTGTCCTTGAAGCCGGCCAGAATGACCTTGCCCGCCGGCCTGGCCAGGCGGCAAACCTCATCGACCTTTTCCAGGTGCACGCCCCAGGGCAGGTTGGCCGCGATGAGACTGAAAGGCCCCCGCAGGCATTCGGAAGAGCCCTTGATCACCCGCAGCCGGGGCAAAAGGCCGTTTCGGGCGGCGTTGCTCCTGGCCTGGCGCGCCGCCCGCCCGGAAATATCCACGGCCACTGCCTGGGAGGCGCCCAAAGCCAGGGCCGCCAGGGCCAAAATCCCGGAACCGCAGCCCAGGTCGAGGACAAATGCCCCCGGCTCGGCAGCCAGAGCGGCTTTGAGCAGATCAAGGCAGAGGTGGGTGGTGGGATGGCTGGGGGGAAAACCGATCCCCCCTCCAGAATCAGGGAACGTTCACCGTGGCGGGGCAGGAAAGGCCGCCAGGGGGAGCGGATGACCAGTTCAGGGGTTAAGCGGTGGAACATGGGCGCCGGTCAGGAAACCCTTTGATTAGTGCCTTATGATATGGATGTAACCTTTCCGGCTTTTTCATCATCTGTCAAGCCCAGAAACCACCTTTTACCCACAAGGATTTCCAGGGGTGGCCGCCCTACATTTCCTTAGGGTAACGAAGTAATATTTCGGCCCCCCTCACCCCAGCCCTCTCCCTCCGGCGGGGGGAGAGGGAGGACACCCCTGGTTATCTCTTTGTTCCCTCTCCCCCAATGGCCTTATCATTACCCATAAGTGGGAGGAAAAAGCATCGGGGAGAACGGTAGAGACAACGAGACTACTGTCTATGACGTTCTCATATTGGAACGTGCAACCCCGGAGGGCCATAAACGTTTCAGGGCAAGCTGTTTCTGGTTCCCAAGCTCCCGCTTGAGAACCCCTATGGGTGCAAAGCTCTGCTTTGCAGCCAAGGTGCAACTCCGGTGCGTGAAGTTGCTGAGGCCAGGCAGAGCCTGGCTGCCAAGAGCGTCCCCCAGCAGGAGCTGGGGGACGAGGGCTGTGTTGCTATCGTATGCAATATCAATATGTTAGCCAGGGCAGGTTTGTAGGGGCGGGTTTAAAACCCGCTCCTACCTTAAGAGCAATTATTTATAGCCGCAGGCTAAGGCCTGCGCCTGCACAGGCTGGAAAGCCTGTGCCACCGTTTGACTGCAAACCGGTATAAGGCCCCTTTCAGAAAGGGGAGAGGAAATACCGGCATCCGATAAGCCGGCGATTGACGGCCAGCCGCCGGGGGGTTTGCCCATATTGACCGGCGCCGGGATTTTCGATACAAATGAGACTAATCCGCCACGAAATCGCACCAGGAAAAGGACTGTCTCTCGCAGGGCCATGGCAAAAATTCTTCTCACCCGGGCTGGCTATGAAGAGATCCTGAGGGAACTCCGGCTCCTGGCGGGAGAGGAACGCCCCGGCCTGGTCAATGAAATCGTGGAAGCCACCCCGGAGTGGGGGGCTGCAGCCAATCCCGACCTCCAGCGCCTCCTGGCCCGAAAGGCCAGGCTGGAGCAGCGCATTGTCTACCTCCAGAAGGTCCTGGCCAACGCCGAGGTGTTGGTGGGCAGCAACCTGCCCCCTGACCGGGTGCGGTTCAATTGCCGGGTGACCATTTGCCACCTGGCCAACGGCAAGGTCCAGCAGTTCAGGCTGGTGGGGCCGGTGGAGGCCGACGCCCAGAACGGCCGCCTGTCCACGGCCTCCCCCCTGGGCCGGGCCCTTATGGGACGGGCCCCGGGGGACAGGGTGGACCTGGAAACCCCGGCCGGCCGGCGATCTTACCAGATCCTGGACATCACCGTGGATGAGGCATGAGCGGCACCCATACCCGCACCCACGGCCATTCTCAGGCCCATTCGCCGCATAACCATCGTTATCAGAGCAGCCGCCGCCCCCTGGTCCTGGCCTTTGTCACCCAGTTCATTTTTTTCGTGGTGGAACTGGCGGGGGGCCTCCTCACCAACAGTCTAGCCCTCATCGCCGACGCCGGCCACATGCTGAGCGACGTGGCCGCCCTGGGCCTGAGCCTTTTGGCCCTGTACTACACCCAGAAGCCCCATACGGCTCAGAAAACCTACGGCTATCACCGCCTGGAAATCCTGGTGGCCTTGCTCAACGGCCTGGTGCTGTGGGCCATGGGGGCCTACATCCTCTATGACGCCTACCAACGCTTTCAGGAGCCACCAGCCATCGCCAGCCTGCCCCTGATGATCATCGCCGGCCTGGGTCTCCTGGTCAATCTTTTCGGGGTCATCATCCTTTATCCCACCAAGGACCAGAGCATTAACGTGCGGAGCGCGTTTTTGCACCTGGTAGCCGACTCTTTGGGCTCCATCGCCGCCATTGCCGCAGGGCTGGCCATTTTTTTCAAGGGCTGGTACTGGTTTGATCCCCTGGCCGCCGCGGTCATTGCCGTCCTGATTATTTTCGGCACCTGGCAGTTGGTCTGGGAAGCCGCGGACATCCTCATGGAGAGCACTCCCAGACACATCGACCTGGGAGAAGTGAGCCGGGCCCTGGAGGAGTGGCCGGGGGTGGAGGAAATTCACGACCTTCATATCTGGAGCATCTCCTCCGGTCTGTTTGCCCTGAGTGTGCACGTGGTGCTGTCCGACTCTCGGGACCGGGATTGCCTCACCTGGGAACTGGAAGAGCTCTTAGCCCATCGTTTCGGCCTGGACCACGCCACCATCCAGCTCGAGGGGCCTGGCTACCACAATCCCCGGATCTGCTCCCTGAACCCGCCGCAGCTACAGACTAAAGAGTAAGCGTTTAATCTTTCTGATTGAACAGTTTTACAAGGAAAAGCAATATTCGAAGCGCAAAATTAAGAGAAAACTTTTCTAGCTTGCCAAACCCCCCCGCCATATGATTTGTTTGCCGTGAGCATCTTTTTTTCATGATATGCAGTGAAAATGTCTGGAAACCTTGATTGAGGAGGGCCCATGTCTGGGAACCTGTGGGAACTGAAGCCGGAAAACCTGCGGGCTGCATGCGATCTCGACACCCTGGGATTTGAAACCACGTCGGATCTCGCCCCTTTGAAGTTGAAAGTGGTGGCCCAGGACCGGGCCCAACGGGCCCTGGAGTTCGGACTCGGGATCAAAGACCACGAGTACAACATCTACGTGGCCGGTCCCCGACATGCCCGCAAGACCGAGACGATCAAGGATTACGTCAGTGAGCTGGCGGCCCAGGAAGCCTGTCCGCCGGACTATCTCTATGTCCACAACTTCAAGGAGCCGGAACGGCCTCGGAGCCTGGTTCTCCCCACCGGCCGGGGGCGCACTCTGAAGACCGACATGGAGGAACTCCTCGCCAACCTGAAGATGCACGTGCCCGAGGTCTTTGAGGGCGAAGAGTTCAACAACCGCCGGGAAGCCCTGGTGCGCCAGTTCACCCAGGAGCGCAACGCCATTCTTCAGGAATTGGACGCCCAGGCCAACCAGGAGGGGTTTATCCTCAATATTTCCCAAACGGGTCTCATGCTCTTTCCGGGGAAAGACGGCAAGCCCATGAGCGAGGAGGAGCTGAAATCCCTCACTGAGGAAGAACGGGAATCATTGCGCCAACGCTCCAACTCCCTGCACGAGGAGATGAACGAAGCCATTGTCAAGATCCGCCGCATGGAAAAGGAGTTCCAGGAAGCGGAACGAAAGCTGGACCAGGACATGGCCCTGGCGGCGGTGGGGCAATATATTGAGGAACTGGTGGAGAAATATCACGACCAGCCCCCGGTGATCGATTACCTGCGGGAGGTGGAAGCGGATATCCTCAAGAACATCGAGGACCTGAAGAAAAAGCCGGGAGCGCCCAGCCCCCTGCCCTTTCCCATGCCCGAGCCGAGCTTCACCCAGTACCAGGTGAACCTTTTTGTGGACAACTCCGAATGCAAGGGCGCCCCGGTGATCCTGGAGAACAATCCCAACTATTCCAATCTTTTCGGCGGGGTGGAGCGCCGGGCCCAGTTCGGCGCCCTGGTCACCGATTTCACCCTGATCCGCCCCGGCTCCCTTCACCGGGCCAACGGCGGCTACTTGATCCTGAATGTGGTGGATCTGCTGCGCTGGTTTTTTTCCTATGAGGCCCTGAAGCGCTGTCTCAAGGACCAGGAAATCAAGATTGAGGACCTGGCGGAGCAGATGGGATTTATCGCGGCCCGCACCCTGCAGCCCCAGCCCATTCCCCTGCAGATTAAAGTCATCCTGGTGGGCGACCCCTATCTTTATCAGCTTCTCCTGATTTATGACGATGACTTTAGCAAATTCTTCAAAATCAAAGCCCATTTTGACTGGGAAATGAAGAAAACCCCGGAGCACGTCCAGGAATTCTGCGCCATGGTGGCGGCCTTTTGCCGGGATGCAGAGCTGTTGCCGGTGCATAAAACCGGCATGGCCCGCCTCATCGAGTACGCCCAGGAGCTGGCCGGCCACCAGAGCAAACTGACCCTGCAGCTCACCAATGTTCTGGACGTGGTCAAAGAGGCCAACTTCTGGGCCCGCTCCAACGATCATCAGGTGATCCTGGGGGCGGACATCGAGCGGGCCATCGACGAGAAGATCTACCGCTCCGACCTGCCGGAGGAGAAGCTCCAGGATTTCATCGACGAGGGCATGCTCTTCATCGAGACCGCGGGCGGCGTGGTGGGGCAGGTCAACGGCTTGTCGGTCTATACCCTGGGAGACCACGCTTTCGGGCGCCCCAGCCGCATCACCGCCACCTACGCCTTGGGCAAGGACGGGGTGGTGGCCATCGACCGGGAAGCCCAGATGGCCGGCAATATTCATAACAAAGGGGTGCTGATTCTCTCGGGGTTTCTGAAAAGCCGCTTCGCCCAGGACAAACCCCTGAGTTTGACGGCCAGCCTCACCTTCGAGCAGAGCTACGGCCTGGTGGAAGGGGACAGCGCCTCCGCCGCGGAACTTTTGGCCCTCCTCTCGGCGCTGGCGGACGCGCCCCTGAAACAAAATATCGCCATCACCGCCTCCATCAGTCAGCGGGGGGAAATCCAGCCCATCGGCGGGGTGAACTGGAAAATCGAGGGTTTTTATAAGGTCTGCAAGGCCCGGGGCCTGGACGGCTCTCAGGGGGTCATCATTCCCAAGGCCAACATTCAGGACCTGATGGTCAAAAAAGAGATTGTGGACGCGGTCAAGGAAGGCAAATTCCATGTCTGGGCCGTGGGCCGGGTGGATGAGGCCCTGGAGCTTCTGACCGGCATGCCCGCGGGCCAGCGCCAGCCGGACGGCGCCTGGGAGCCGGACAGCGTCAATGATAAGGTGGACCGGACTCTGCGCCGCCTCATGGAAACGGCCCGGGAGCTCATGAAGGAAGAGGAAGAGAAGAAGGGCGGCGCGCCTGCGCCTTCCCCGGCCGGTTGCGGGAAATAGGGTGGGGGCTGGCCCTGATTTTTCAGCAATTTTTTTGCCTGCGAGGTAGCCCGGAATTGACGACACCGAAATTCCCACTGCCAAACAAAGCAACTTTTCTCTTCATGATGGCAGCCCTGGTCTTGGCGTTGGCGCCAGCCTGGGCCGCGCCGCTCATCATCAGCGACCAGGACAACGGCCGCACCGTGACGGCGGCGGCGGGCCAGCAAATCACCGTCAACCTGCGGCATCCGGGCAGCGGCGGCTATAATTTTCTCAGTCCGGAGTACGACCACAGTGTTCTGCAACTGCTGGAGGAGAGCCGCCTCCCGGCCACCGATCCCCGCCGCCTGGGGGATTTTGGCCGCATGGTCTTCCAGTTCCAGGCCATCAAACCGGGACAAACGGCACTGGTCATCCCCATTAAGCGCCCCTGGGAGAAGGAGTCCCAGACTTACCTCAAGATCACCATCTCGGTGCGGCCTCAGTGATCAATTCCATGAATACGGTGACATATTGGTGACGGTTTGGAGGCCGAAAATGTATTTTCTCTCACCCTAATCCTCTCCCCCATCGGGCGAGAGGGGATAAAGAGAGAACCCAGGCGGTTCTCCCTCTCCCCCCATTGGGGGGAGAGGGTTGGGGTGAGGGGGGCCTGAATAATATTCGCTGTCATATTTATGCAATCGTTAACTTACTTGCCCTGGGCGATTCCTATGCAGCACAAAAAGGTATTCTTCAGCCTGGTTTTTTTCCTGGCCCTGTGGGGGCTGGGGATATTTGGGGCCCTGGGGTCAGACCCCTCTGCGCCCCTGGTCCTCACCGAGAAGGACAACGGCCGCACCATAACCCTGGCGGTGGGCCAGCGGCTGGTGGTGGACCTCAAACTCGGCCCCGGCCATCATGTGGTTGCCCCGGAATTCGACCCCTGGATCCTGATCCTGGCGGGGCAAAGACTGACCTCTACCTCCGGACCGCAAGGGTCATCCTCCCGGATTATCTACGAGTTTTTCGTGCGCCAGGGGGGCCAAACGGAGTTGGTGATTACCGCCAAAGGTTCCGGAAACGCCAAAGGTGAGTCCAAGCCCCTCCTGAAGGTGAAGATCGTGGCCAGGGGCGGCGGGGAGAAGGTTTAGGACGGCCTGGGATTAACCCTTGGATTCGATGCAGGCGTACGCGGAATGGTTGTGAATGGACTCGAAGTTTTCGGACTCCACCGCGAACCAGGTAAAATTCTGGTCTTTCCCTAACTTGTGGGCGATTTCCCGGACCACGTCCTCCACGAACATGGGGTTGGAGTAGGCCCGCTCGGTGACGAATTTCTCGTCCTGGCGTTTTAACAGGGCGTACACTTCGCAGGAAGCGGACTCCTCCACCAGCCGGATCAAGTCCTCGATCCAGAAAAATTTCTTGAAACGCACCTGAATGCGCACTTCCCCCCGCTGGTTGTGGGCCCCCACCTGGCTGATCTCCTTGCTGCAGGGGCACAGGGTGGTGATGGGCACGGTGATCCCCACTACCAGGTCAATCTGCCCATCCCCGTCCAGGGAGCCCTTGAAGGTGCAGATGTATTCCATGAGGCCCCGGGCCTTGCTCACCGGCGCGGGTTTGTCGATGAAATAGGGGAAGCTCATCTCGATGTGGGCGCTTTGGGCATGGAGGCGTTTGCGGGTTTCCTCCAGGATGGCGGCGATGTTCTTGATGCTGATGTCCCGGCGGCACTCGGAGAGGATCTCGATGAAGCGGCTCATGTGGGTGCCCTTGTGCCGGTGGGGGAGATTGACGTACATGTTGATGCGGGCCACGGTGTGCTGGGTGCCGTTGAACTTGTCCAGGACCACGATGGGATAGGAAATGTTTTTGACCCCCACCTTGTCGATGTCGATGGTGCGGGGGCTGGGCAGTTTTTGCACGTCGGCGATGACTTCCGCCGCGCCGACGCTGGTGAGGGGGAACTTGGGGGACGGCATGGTATGGTGTTAAGGCTTGGCCAGGATTTTTTCCAGGTATTATATCATAAATCCATTTTGCCAACTGATTTAGAGCGTCTCGTTAAGGTTTTTGTGAAAGTCTTCCCCTGATCTCAGCTGTACCGGAAGCGTTCGGCCACGGCCCGGGCGTGCAGGGGCAGGCCCTCGGTTTCGGCCAGGAGCACCACCGCGTCTTTGAGGGACGCCAGCCCCTCCCGGGTGAGATGCTGGAAGGTGGGCTTCTTGATAAAATCATCCACGGAAAGCCCCGAGAACATGCGGGCCGAGCCCCCGGTGGGCAGCACGTGGTTGGTGCCGCTGGCGTAGTCCCCCACCGGCACCGGGGCATATGCCCCCAGAAAAATGGAGCCGGCGTGTTCGATGCGGGACAGCAGCGCGAAGGGGTCCCGGGTCATGATCTGCAAGTGCTCCGCGGCATAGCGGTTGGCAAAGTCCAGGGCTTCATCCAGGTTTTTGGTCACCAGGACCGCGGAATTTTTCTCGATGGCCGTCTCCAGGATTTCCCGGCGGGGCAAGGACGGCAGCTCAGCCAGGATGAGGTCCACGACTTTTTGGGCCAGTTCCGGGGCCGGGGTCACCAATACTGCGGCGGCATCCTGGTCGTGCTCCACCTGGGACAGGAAATCCGCAGCTACGAAACGGGCCTCGGCCGTATCGTCGGCCACGATTAGGGCTTCGCTGGGACCTGCCGGGGAATCAATATCCACTTCGCCGAAAACCAGGAGCTTGGCCGCGGTGACATACTTGTTCCCCGGGCCCACGATCTTGTCCACTTTGGGGACGAGGCTGGTGCCGTAGGCCAGGGAGCCGATGGCCCAGGGGCCGCCCAGTTTGAAGAGGCGGTGGGCCCCGGCCAGGTGCGCGGCCACGAGTGTCGCCGGGTTGAGGGCCATGCCCTCGCCGGGGGGAGTGCAGGCGATGATTTCTTTCACTCCGGCCACCATGGCGGGAATGATGTTCATGAGGGCGCTGCTGGGATAGCTGGCCAGGCCGCCGGGGATATAGCAGCCCACCCGGGGAATGGGCCGGGCCAGCCGGCCGGCCAGGATGCCGGGGCGGATTTCCACGGCCCACATCTCCCGCTCCCGCTGGGCCCGGTGGAAAATCTCAATATTGGCGGCCGCGCCTTTTAGGGCCTCCAGCACCCGGGGATCGACGCTTCGGTAGGCGGCCTCGATTTCCTCAAGGCCGACTTCCAGCTCCTGGACGGTGAGATCGGCCTTGTACTGGCGGTGCCAGCGCAGGCTTTCCTCGTCCCCATCCCGGCGCAGAGCCGCCAGTATGGCGCGCACGTCCTCCATGACCTGGTTGACGTCCTGTTGAGAACGGTTCAGCAGGCGATTGAGCCGGTCCGGCGCCAGGTTTTTCAGATGTTCCACCTGCAAAACTGCCATCATGAGCCCCCGCTTCTTCGAGAAATATCTTGCATCCCAGCAATTATCCTGTGATTGTTCTATATACCATAAAATTGTTGTTAAAGGTGTTGCTATAGGGGAGGAAGCCAGAGCATTTTGAGGGCGGGAACTGGAGTTTGGACACCCTCCCCTCCAGCCGGCCTTATACTAAGTTGCGCTCATAGAGGTAATATAATGTAGCCGCGAGGCTAAGCCTGCGTTCGGGCACGGCAAGCCGTGCCCCTGCAGAAATACTACTTGTTTGATGGCAACTTGGTATTAATCGGGAGCACAGGCATCTGGCCTGTGCGCATAGACTGGAAGCCTGTGCTCCCGAGTGAGATGCTTGTAGGGAGCCATTAGGGCGGGGTAAGGTCCTGATACCAAGTCGCAATAAAATGGCAACCATTGTAGAGGCGTGATTCATCACGCCCGTTTGAAGGCGCAATAAATTGCGCCACTACAAAATACCTTTTTAACTGCATCTTGGTGAAGTCCCTGGCTCTCCCCCCAAAAGGAGAAAGCATGGCCCGTAAAAAGCGCAAACGCCCCCCCGGGGAAAAAAGGCTCCTGGAAGTTCTCGGTCAGGCCGGGCGGCCTCTTTTGCTCAAGGAACTTCAGGAGCTTCTGCATATTCCCCCTGACCAGGCCGCCTGGGTCAAGGAAGGCCTGGACCGCCTCATGAGCCGGGGCGACCTGGTGCTCATCAAGGGGAAACGCTACGGCCTCACGGACAAGATGAACCTGGTGGCGGGCAGCCTCAGCGTGCACCCGGACGGCTTCGGCTTTCTCATGCCGGAGGGCGGCGGCAAAGACATCTACATCAAAACCGCTGACCTGAAAGACGCCTGGCACGGCGACCGGGTGGTGGCCCGGCTGGAGGCAACCCGGGGCAAGCGCCGGGAAGGGCGGGTCATCCGCATTATCGAGCGGGCCGCCGTGGAGATCATCGGCCTTTTGGGCTACGCCGCGGAGACCTATTTCGTGGAGCCCGAGGACGAGCACCTGCTGTTCAACCTGGTCATTCCACCGGGAAAACTGGGCGGCGCCCAGCCGGGGGAGGTGGTGCGGGCCAGGGTGACGCATTATCCCACGGGGCACCTCAATCCCCAGGGGGAAGTGGTTGAGGTCCTGGGGCCCATGGAGGACGCCGAGGTCCAGACCCTCATCGTGATAGGCAAGTACAGCCTGCCGGACCAGTTTCCCCCGGAGGTCCTGGCCGAAGCGGACCCGATCTCCCCTGAAATCAGCGCCGCGGAAATCGCCAAACGGGAGGATTTGCGCCATCTGCCCATGGTGACCATCGACGGCGAGAGCGCCCGGGACTTTGACGACGGAGTCTATGTGGAGAAGCACCCTGGGGGCGCCTTTACCCTGTACGTGGCCATCGCCGATGTGGCCCATTATGTAAAACCGGGGACTGCGCTGGACCAGGAGGCCTATCACCGGGGCACCAGCGTGTACTTTCCCCAGCGGGCCGTGCACATGCTGCCCCCCCGCCTGTCCACCGGCATTTGCAGCTTAAACCCTGGGGAGGACCGCCTGGCCCTGGCGGCCATCCTGGACTACAACCGCCGGGGCCGCTTGAAAAACTGCCGCTTCACCCGGGCCGTGGTGCACAACCACGCCCGCCTTACCTACACCCTGGTGCAAAAACTCCTGGGGGACAAAGACCGCAAACTGCGCCAGCAATACCGCCCTTTCCTGAAAATGCTCACCTGGATGGCGGAGCTTTGCCATCGCCTCCGGGAGCAGCGTTACACCCGGGGCAGCTTGCTTATGAGCATCCCCGCCGCGGAGGTGGTCCTGGACGAGCGGGGCTGGCCCGTGGACGTCAAGCGCATCGACCACCTGTTGGCTCACCAGGTCATCGAAGAGTTCATGATTGCCGCCAACGAGGCGGTGGCCGAGGAACTGGGGGAGCCTTCGGTCTTTCGGGTGCACGACCCCCCTGACCCAATGAAAATGGAGGCCTTCCGGGCTTTTTGCAAAACCCTGGGCTTTGACCTCCCCAAAGAGGCCAACCGGGACCCCCGGGTGCTGCGGGACTTCCTGGACGAGGTGCGCAAGACCGAGCTGGCCCCCATGGTGCAGCTCATGCTCCTGCGCTCCCTCAAGCAGGCCCGCTACGCCGGGGTGAACCGGGGCCACTACGGCCTGGCCTCGGAGTGGTACACCCATTTCACCTCCCCCATCCGCCGCTACCCCGACCTCATGGTGCACCGCCTGCTTGCGGCCCACCTGGGTAAAAAACGGGCCGCGCCCCCGGACGAAGGCGAACTGGACGACGCGACCCGGTATCTTTCGGAGCGGGAGCGCCGTGCCATCGAGGCCGAGCGGGAGATGCTGGCCCGCATGCAGGTGCGCTGCCTGGCCCATCGGGTGGACGAGGAATTTCATGGCCTTATCACCGGGGTGACGCCCTTCGGCTTTTTCGTGTCATTGGAGGAAATTTTCGCGGACGGCCTGGTGCGGTTGGTGGATTTGCCGGATGATTATTACAAGTATGACGAGTCCCGCCAGCGCCTGCTGGGCCGCCGCCACCGCAAGAGCTTCCAGTTGGGGGACACGGTGCGGGTGAAGGTGGCCCACGTGGACATCAAACGGCGCCATGTGAACCTGGTCCTGGTGGACGGTGAGCAACCGGCAAACGAGGAGTGAATTTTCCCAGCGGCATTATTTCACAATAATTTGTCACTATATATGTAGCCGCAGACCTTACCGTGAAAATCCCCGTAGGGGCGACGTCTGCGCCGCCCCTACACCAGATATTTATCTTCAGGGGTGGCCCAAATCGAGCCCTGATAGTTTAGCCTGCGCCTGAGCACGCCAAGCCGTGCCCCCATAATCATTCGCCCTTTGCCTGGAAGAATTTGCCGGGCAAAATTCTAGCCCTTCTTCTCCCCAAACCGTAGCTGGGACCCGTTAGGACGGGCTTCCAGCCCGTCTTGCACAGGTTGAAAACCTGTGCCACCAGGCATTTCATGGTTTTATACCCGATGCCAAAAGTTTTTTCTTCCCCCCTCACCCTAACCCTCTCCCCCCGCTGGGTGGAGAGGGAATTTAAGGAAAGAACTTTTGGCAGACGCTATATATTAGAGGGGAATACCCGGTAACCTTGGCGCCGGTGGCCGAAAACGACTTATACCATTGTGCAGCCAAACGGCAATTAATCGTAGGGGCACGGCTTGCCGTGCCCAAGCGCAGGCTTAGCCTCGCGGCTACATGGTTATTGCCAATTGACTGCAACTTGGTATTAGTCCCTACAACTCCACCAATTCTGAGTCCAGGGGGTGGCCCATGAAGAGGCTGGCCAGGCGCTGAAAGCGGGGCGTGAGGTCGGTGGTGAGGTAGCGCCGGCTCCGGCCCCGGCTGAGGCGGGCTTCGATTTCCGGATGGCGTTTCAGGTAATCCACGAGTTTACCGGCGGTGACCTGACCGGAGCAGATTAGGCGGGGGCCCTCTCCCATGACCGCGGCCATCCGGTCTTTGAGGATGGAGTAGTGGGTGCAGCCCAGGATGAGGGTGTCCACCGAAGCCTGTTGGATGGGGGCCAGGTAGCGCTTCAAGATCATGGCGGTGCCTTCCCAGTCCTGCTCTCCTTCTTCGATGAGCGGCACCAGGAGGGGGCAGGCCTGCTGAAAAACCTGGACGGCGGGGTCCAGTTTGTGCAGTTCCAGTTCAAAGGACCGGGAGGTGACGGTGCCCTCGGTGCCGATGACGCCGAGGCGTTTCCGGGGGGAGGCGGCCAGGGCCTCTTCCACCGTGGGGATGAGCACCCCCAGCACCCGGCGCTCCGGGTAGTGGTCGGGGAGATACGTCTGTTGGATGGTCCGGAGAGCTTTGGCGGAGGCGGTGTGGCAAGCCAGAATGATGAGCTGGCAGCCCAGCCCGAAGAGATAGTCCACCGCCTGCCAGGTGAAGCGGATCACCACCCGGTCGGAGCGGGTGCCGTAAGGGATGCGGGCGTTGTCCCCCAGGTAGAGGTAGTCGTACTGGGGCAAGGCCGCCAGGAACTCCCGGAGCACCACCAGTCCCCCAAAGCCTGAATCAAAGACGCCGATCATAAAAAGTAAAAAGTTAAAAGGTAAAAGTAAGAAGTAAAAGATAAAAAGTATGACCTATCGGTGATGTCGGTTGTTTTTTGTACTTATGATTATTGAGCCAATGATGCGTGCGATTCCATCGGCTTCCTGAATTAGGGCTCCCCAATCACCATACATCCCAGCTTCTTTCAACTTTTTTGCCTTTTTACTTCTTACTTTTTACTTTTGCATTAACTATTCCGACAGCTTTAAAATCGTGCCCCGCCGGAGGGCGGTATTCAGAGTAGCCCGCAAAAACGCATAACACAGGGCCAAATATATCACACTTTGGCTGAAGCCCCATAGAAGGGGGTGCGTCGACAGGAGGGGAAAACCGTAAAAGTGGCGGAAATAGTCGAGAAAATAGGTGAGGGGCACTAACTGGGCCATCTCCTTGATTCCCGGGGGCAGAACCGTCACCGGATAATAGAGGCCGCACAACAGAAAGAGCAAATAGGAAAAAGCCCAGGCCGCCACTTCGGCCCGGTGGCCGAAGCGCAGCACCAGGGCCAGGACCAGCATGCCGAGGATGGCGGCGTTGATGAACATGCCGGTCAGAAAAATCACCAGGCCCATGAAACCGGGACGCCCCAGGTCCATGTCAAACAGGAGGGTGCAGAGCAAGCCCATGATGACAAAAACGGTGAAGCCCCGGACCAGGCCCACCAGCCCCGATCCCAGCAGCACATGGGACAGGCGGATAGGGGCGATAAAATTGTGCCGCAGGCTCTTGGCCCAGACATCGTAAAGCAGGGAGTAGGACAGGTCCAGTTGGGCGATCTGGATGGTGTTCATGCCCACCGCGCCGATGAGCACAAAGGTCACCGTTTCTTTATCCAACTGCAAAAATTTGGTGAGCAGGCCCACCGAAAAGATGGCAATGCCGGGCCAGAAGAGCATCTCGAAGATGGCGAAGACGTTGCGCCGGTTGACCAGGAGGCTCCTGGCGGCAAAGGCCCAGATTTTATAGAGTTCAGTGGGTAATTTCACGATAAAGCTCTTCCAGGTCCGCCTCTTTGACCCTGACCTCGGGAGGGTCCGGGGATTGGCGGCTGATTTCTTCCAGGAGGGGGGCCAGGCGCAGTTCCACCCGGTCCAGGACCAGGTGGACCTGGGAGTCCCTGACCTCACAGGAGAGCACCCCCGGCAGGCGCTGAAAATCCACGGGCGGCGCCCCGTTCTTATACGTGAGGGACAAATGGTCCCCCAGGCCGAGACGGGCCTGGAGGTCAGGGATGGCGCCGGTGGCCGCGATGCGGCCGTTTTTCAGGAAAGCCACTTCGCTGCACAGCATCTCCGCCTCCCTGAGGTTGTGGGTGGTTAAAAGAATGGTCAGGCCGGTTTCCCGGTTGAGACGGGCCACTTCTTCCCGGATGTGCTGGGACATCTCGGGATCAAGCCCTGAGGTGGGCTCATCCAGAAACAGCAGTTCCGGGGTGTTGATCAGGGTCTTGGCCAGGGCCAGGCGCTGTTTGAGGCCGGTGGACAGGCTCTCGAAGGTGACCCGGCGGTGGGGCAGCAAGCCGAACAGGTCAAGCAGCTCCTCAACCTTGCCGGCCAATACGCGCCCGCCCAGGCCATACAGTCTTCCATAAAAACGTAGATTTTCCTCCACGGTGAGGCACCAGAGAAAATGGGCGCTGCTGGCGGCTAAATTGATGCGCTCCCGGAGACGGCTGGCCTCCCTCACCGTGTCCAGGCCCAAAACCGCGGCCCGGCCCTGATCCGGGATGAGCAGGGTGGTGAGGATGGAAATGAGAGTGGTCTTGCCCGCGCCGTTGGGGCCCAAAACGCCAAAAATGGCCCCCGGGGACACCTCTAGATCAACCCCCTTCAGGACCTCTTTAGGGGGCTTGAAAAATCCCGTGCGAAAAGACTTGATGAGCCCCTGGGCGTCAATGGCTGGCTGCATAGGTATACGGATTGTGGAGGAGGGGGGTAAGGGCTGCAAGCCCTTACCCCCCTCCCCCACACCCCCTCCCCCAATCCCTTGGTGGGGAGAATTTTTCCGAGAAAGTCGGGCCCCTGGCCCCGCCTTTCTCGGACCCCCTGCGGGTTGGGAGGGGGTTTGGGGGAGGGCAGGGACCTCAGGTCCCTGGCCCTCCCCTAAAATTCTATCAGAACCATGACGCAGGGCCAAGGGGAGGCGGCTTGCAAAGTGGCAGGGGCTGAGGTAAAGTGGCGGCAGATGGAACCGGAAGAGCGACTGGTGAACCCCCGGCGGGGGCCGGACGATGTGGGCCTTGAGCTGGGGCTCAGACCCCGCAGTCTTGATGACTTTGTGGGCCAGAAGGAGGTGCGCCGCAACCTGGCCATCGCCATCACCGCCACCCTGGCCCGGGGGGAGGCCCTGGACCATGTGCTGGTGCATGGGCCGCCGGGCTTGGGGAAGACCACCCTGGCCTTTATTTTGGCCCAGGAATTGGGCGTCTCGGCGAAAGCCACCTCAGGGCCGGTGATTGAGCGGGCCGGCGACCTGGCGGCCATTCTCACCAGTCTGTCGCCCCGGGACGTGCTGTTCATCGACGAAGTGCACCGCCTGCCCACGGTGGTGGAAGAAATCCTTTATCCGGCCATGGAGGATTTTCGCCTGGACCTGGTCATCGGCCAGGGGCCGGGAGCCCGCACCGTGAAGCTGGACATACCCCGCTTCACCCTGGTGGGGGCCACCACCCGGGCGGGGCTCCTCACCCCGGCCCTGCGGGACCGCTTCGGCCTCATCCTGCGCCTGGAATTTTATTCCCCGGAGGAGTTGGCCAAAATCACCACCCGGGCCGCTATGGTTCTGGGACTGGAAATCAACCCGGCCGGGGCCTGGGAGATCGCCCGCCGCTCCCGGGGCACCCCCCGGATTGCCAACCGCTTGCTCAAGCGGGTGCGGGACTACGCCCAGGTCCACGGGGACGGCCGCATCACCCGGGAGACCGCCGACGCCGGCCTGAACCTCCTGGATATCGACCAGTTGGGCTTTGACCGGATGGACCGGCAGATTCTCCGCACCATCGTGGAGAAATACGACGGCGGGCCGGTGGGCTTGGACACCCTGTCCGCATCGCTCTGCGAGGAGCGGGACACCCTGGAAGATGTGTATGAACCCTATCTGATCCAGGCGGGTTTCCTGAAACGCACTCCCCGGGGCCGCATGGCCACCAGCCGCACCCTGGAATATTTCGACCGGCTGGACAAAAAAAAGCCGCAGCCTTCCTTGTTCTAACTATCTGTTATGAAAAGTTTGTGCGGGGTGCGCTCTGCGCACCAAAATGGCGGGCGGGGACGCCCGCCCTACTTTTTGTGGTCTTATGGCGCGGCGCAAGCAAAAGTCTACAGCTGCAAAAAGTTGTTACTCTCCGTCTGACATCAAATTCGTATTACACAAAGCGGGAACACGGGCGTCCCGCCTGTGCCGGAACAGGCAGGATGCCGGCTCTCCCGGATAAGGGCACGGTGGGACGGGCTGCCAGCCCGTCCAGGCAAGGGCAGGATGCCCACGCTATCGGCAGGAACTTGCCCCCCGAACTCCACTTTCCAAAGGTCACCCTAACCGATACGGCACGGTTTCATCAGGGGCATCCGTCTCCCCTTCCCGCCAGGCCAGCAGGTACAGGGTTTCCGGACCGGGATTGCGCAGGGCGTGGGCCACGCCGGGGGGGATATGGATGAGGAGGCGGCGGCCTGACACCACCCGTTCCCGCAGGTCGCCGGGGCGGGGCTCCCACATAAAATAGCCGGTGCCATGGAAGGGATAGAGCCACTCCCACCGTCCGGGATGAAGATGGTGCCCCCGCACCTGGTTCGGGGCAATGGAGACCAGATGAAAATCCTCGGGGAGCCGCTGGGGGTCCCGGGTTCTCCCCTTTAAGGGGTAAAAACTGAACCCCCTGCCGTCTTCCTGAATTTCCCTGGAGAGGTCAATAAATTGTATGGCATCCATAATGGTTTCCTTTTTTCTTGGGATGGAATAATTATATCACCAGGGTCCCCCGGTCCCCCTGACAGGTTTCTGAAAAGGTTTTTGTCATCCTGGGCGCAGCGCAGGATCTCAATCTTTAGCAAGAACGAGATTCTTCAATTCGTTCAAAATGACAACATCCAAGAGTGTTTTAATCTCCTGATAACGAGGCAACAATTCCCGGAAAATTTGGCTCCTGGCCGCAGCTTGCAATTTTCTTAGGCTTTGATAGATTGGGGCTGCCTGATCACATGGTCAGGAGGAGCCGCCATGTTTGCCATCAATGACTTGGTGCTGGTCCACCTGGATCGACAACCCGCCTTTTATGCCCGCATAAACGATATTGCTCCGGATGTCAAGAGGGGCTGGCATCAGGTGGAGCTTTTCATCCTGACCCTGCCGCCCCAGACCGTGGTGTGGATTTTGGACAACCACCACCTCGAGGGGGAGGAGTTCACCATGGGAGGACGCCCCGTGCAGCTGGTCCTGGTGCCCCCCAAACCGTTCCCGGAGCCAGAAAAACATGAACCAGCCGCCAAGGGCCAGGGCAAGATTATCAAGCTGCCGCGCAAGTCATAAATAACCATTGCATGGTTGGCATCGGCCGCAAAAACCCGAAACACCTCATTCAGTTCTTTCTAACCCATTCTTAACCTTATAGATTTTCTGTTTTTCATTGGTTTTTCCCGGTCTGGGGAATAAAATGAAGCGGTATTTTCCTAAGGGGAAGTTTTAGTCTCATGCGTTTATTGCTGGTGCAACCCACGACCAAGTATCCCGACCGGAGGCCCTTGCGGAGCCGCACCCGCTGGCTGGTGGGCATCACCCTGCCTTACCCTGGCGGCCCTTACCCCCAAACAGGTCATGGTGGACCTGGTGGACGACCGCCTGTCCCCCATTCCTTATGAGCGGCCCTATGACCTGGTGGGCATCACCTGCACCTGCGCCACATCGACCCGGTGGATTTTTATTAACAGGCAAGAACCTCAGGGGAGCGCAGTTTGGCAATGGTGTAGAGAGGCCAGCGGCTCGACGGAGATTTTAAATGAAATGGATGGGTTATTTTTTTCTGGACCTCTCATGATACAATCATGAAGGAACACGATTCGTGACCAGATTTCCCTGTCCTTTTCTTGAGGGTGAGGTAGAGCTGCCCAACGAGCGGGAGGACCATATTGCGAAACGGCATCCCGACCTTTTGCCCGAATACCGGCGATGTCTGAACGAGGTCTTGTCTGAGCCTGATATGGTAAGGCAAAGCCCGCTTTTCGGTCAGGCCAGATTATTTTCCCGCTGGTTCCCAGAGGTGCGGGGCGGCAAGCATGTGGTGGTGGTTGGGTGAGCGAAGGCGCCGAAATTTCCCGTCATTGGGTCGTCACCGCCTACCTGGCCCGACGTCTGGGGGAAGGAGACCTTCTATGGCAACGAAACTGACCTTCAAGTATGACCGGGAGGCTGACATCCTCCACATCGACAAATGCCCTCCGTATCCGGAACAGGACTCGGAAGAACTGGGAGATGACATCATCGCCCGGCTTAACCCGATAACAGGCGCGGTGGAAAACCTGGAAGTCCTCTTCTTCTCCACCCGCTCGTTAAGAAGCAACCTCCTGGAACTACCGGTTGACGCTGACCTGCGCCTGCCAGGCTGAGGTGGCTGAACATGATCTCGGCTCACTGGCCTAAAGTGGAGGCATGGTCAAACTCCCCTGGCAATCCTCATTTTACCTAGGCTATCTGAGGTTAGTTTTTCAAGATTTGAGCAAGAACCGTTAAAGAATATAGAAAGTAATTTAGATAATAAATGCTGCGATCACCCCAAGGAAGGAAACGCACTCCGCACCCCGGCAATGACAAATTCCACCGCCAGGGCCACCAGGATGAGCCCCAAGAGGCGTGTAAGGAGACGCAGGCCGCTCTCCGTGAGGAGGCCCGTGATCCTGCCGGCCAGACAGAAAAACGCGTAGGTGAGGAGCATGATAAGAGCCACGGCCGCCACCAGGAGAGCGTCATCCAGGAGGTTCTGGGAGCGGGCGGTGAGCACCAACACGGTGGAGATGGCGCCGGGTCCGGAAAGCAGCGGCATGGCCAGGGGGATAAGGGCAATGTCCCGGTAATCGCCGGGGGCCAGGCTCGTGGAGGTGTCCAGGCGGTTGAAATGGCCCCGGCCCTCCATCATGTCAAAGGCGATGCGAAAGAGCACCAACCCGCCGGCGATCTGGAAAGCGGGCAGGCTGATGCCGAAAACGGTCAGGACCAGCCTCCCCAGGGCCACGAAAAAGGTCAAAATAAGAAAACCGTAAAGGCAGGCCCGGCCAGCCAGAGCCCGGACCTGGCCGGGAGCGACCCCGCCGGACAGGGCCAGAAAAGGGAAAATGTTCCCCGTGGGGTCCACGATGACGAACAGGGAAATGAAACTCGTTATAAAAAAGGACAGTGTGGTGTCAGGAAGCCCGGCAAGCATGGTCTGACCCTGCAAACTTGAGGAATAATCATGTCCACATATCAAGTTAACAAGACTTTCCAGGAAATCAACGAAAAGATCAAGAAAGGCAAGGCTGTGGTGGTCACGGCCGAGGAGATCATCGGCATTGTCCGCCAGAAAGGGGAAGTGGCCGCGGCCCGGCAGGTGGATGTGGTAACCACCGGCACCTTTTCCACTATGTGTTCCTCAGGGGCTTTCCTTAATTTCGGACACACCAAGCCCCCCATCAAGGCCAGCAAGGTATGGCTTAACAACGTGCCGGCTTATGCCGGGGTGGCGGCGGTGGATGTCTATATTGGGGCCACCGAGCCCACTGAAGACGATCCTCTGAACAAGGTGTATCCTGGAGAATTCAAGTACGGCGGCGGGCATGTCATTCAGGATCTGGTGGCCGGCAAACCCGTGACCCTGGTGGCCGAGGCCTATGGCACCGATTGCTATCCCAACAAGCGGGTGGGAAAGGAAATCACTCTGAAAGAGATGGTGAACGCCATCATGTGCAACCCCCGCAATGCCTATCAGAATTACAACTGCGCGGTGAATCTCTCCAAGCGCATCATATATACCTATATGGGGCCCCTGCGGCCCCGGGGCGGCAACGCCAACTACTGCACCTCCGGCGCTTTGAGCCCCCTGATGAACGACCCTTACTACAAAACCATGGGCATCGGCACCCGGATTTTTCTCGGAGGCGGGGTGGGCTATATTTGTTTTCCGGGGACCCAGCATCACCCCGATCGGCCCCGGGGGCCCAACGGCATCCCGACCCGGCCGTCCGGCACCCTCATGGTCATCGGCGACTTGAAGCAGATGACCCCCCGCCACGTGGTAGGGGTGAGCCTCCTGGGCTACGGCTGCTCCCTGGCCCTGGGCCTGGGGGTGCCCATTCCCCTTTTAAATGAAGAAATGGCCCATTTCTGTGCGGTGACGAACGAAGACATCATCACCCCCGTGGTGGATTACGGCCACGACTACCCCACCGGCACCGGCAAGGTCCTGGAAGAGGTCTCCTATGCCCAACTCATGAGCGGTAAAATCATGGTGGGAGACCAGGAGATTCCCACCGTCCCCCTCTCCAGCATGGTGCGGGCCCGGGAGGTGGCCAACACCCTGAAAGAATGGATCTTGTCGGGGCGTTTCCTGTTGGGGGAACCGGTGGAGCTTCTGCCCACCGCGGAAACTCCTCTGCCGGCCATGGAGCCGGTGAGCCGGGAGAGTTGAGGAAAGGTCCTGAATATCGAAATGTTTCTGGGGGGAGGGCCGGAGACGCAGGGGCGGGGTAACCCAGCCCCTATCTGGCTCCCACCAACCCCCTTAGCACGGTAGGACGGGCTTCCAGCCCGTCCAGGCGCGGGCAGGATGCCCGTCCTACCGGCCCAAGTTCGGAACCAAAGGCTTCCAGCCTGTGCAGGAACAGGCAGGGTGCCTGTTCTCCCGCTGAAAAAAGAATGGGGACTTGGGTGGGCTAGGTAGGGGCGGGTTTCAAACCCGCCCCTACGTTCACTGCCCCTGCCCCAAAATGACATTTCATTCAGATTATTGACTCTTCTGACCGCGGCTTGCTGATGAAACAAATTATTCTCCACCTCCGCCGCTGGCGGCGGGTGGTGCTGCTTTTTTCCGGCGGCTTGGATTCCAGCCTGCTTTTGGCCCTGGGCCGGGAAGCTTTAGGGGAGGGGCTCACGGCTCTGACCCTCATGGGCCCCCACACCGCGCCCGGCGAAGCGGCGGCGGCCTGGCGCCTGGCGCAGGCATATAAAGTGCGCCATCTCCTGCGGGAGTTTGATCCCCTCGCTCTCCCCGATTTCCGGGAAAATACCCGCCAACGCTGCTATGCCTGCAAACAGGCCATCATCGGCCAGGCGCAGGAGGCGGCCGCCATGCTCCAGGCCGACGCCATCTGGGACGGCACGAATGTGGACGATTTGGGGGACTACCGGCCGGGCCTCCAGGCAGCCCGGGAAGCCGGCGTGGCCAGCCCTTTGCTCGCCGCCGGCCTGGGGAAAAAAGATATCCGGGAGCTGAGCCGTATGCTAAGACTGCCGGACGACAAGCCCCCCCAGAGCTGCCTGGCCACCCGCTTTCCCTATGACACCACCTTGTCCCGGGAAGCCCTGGCCCGGGTGGGGCGGGCCGAAGCCTGGCTCAAGGCCCAGGGCTTTTCCCATGTGCGCCTCCGGGTGAGGGGCCAGGAGGCCCGCCTGGAACTATGCCCCGAGGAATGGCCGGTTTTTTTTGCCAGGGGCCTGAGGGGTCCTTTCCTGGGTTTTCTTAATTCGCTGGGATTTCAAGGCCTGGAAATGGTCCTGCCCGGATAATGCCGTTTTCAGGCGGGAAAGCCCCGCGCCTCCCGCCTTGGGTAATGCCCTCTGCGCACCTCCGATAACGCCACCCTGCTTGTAAAAATTTGCCAACCTGGATACAAATACCTCCATGACTCGGAAAATACGCGGCCTGGGATTGTTCTCCGGGGGCCTGGACAGCATGCTGGCGGCGGCGGTGCTCCGGGACCAGGGGATAGAGGTGACGGGCGCGGTGTTTGTCACCCCCTTTTTCGGAGCCGACCGGGCCAGAGAATCCGCCGCGATTATTGATATTCCTCTCATCGAACAGGACATTACCGAAATCTATTATCCTCTCCTGGTGAATCCGCCCCATGGGTTCGGGAGCCGCCACAACCCCTGCATAGACTGCCACATGCTCATGCTCCGGCAGGCAGGCGCCCTCCTGGAGGGCCAGGGGTTCGACTTTCTCTTCACCGGCGAGGTCTTGGGGCAGCGGCCCATGAGCCAGAACCGGGGCGCCCTGAACTTGGTGGCCCGGGGGTCCGGGTACCAGGACCTGGTTTTACGACCCCTGTCCGCCAAACTAATGACCCCCACCCGGCCGGAACTTCTGGGGTGGGTGGACCGCGAAAGATTACTGGACATCAGCGGCCGGAGCCGCAAGCCCCAGATAGAACTGGCCGCCCGCTTCGGCATCAGCAAGTATCCCACGCCGGCGGGCGGGTGCCTGCTCACGGACCCAGGTTACGCCTCCCGTCTCAAAGAACTTTTGACTTGGCACAACAAGCCTCCCCGGCGGGACCTGGAAATGTTGAAGTGGGGCCGCCACTTCCGCCTGCCCGGCGGCGCCAAGGTGGTGGTGGGGCGCACCCACAGGGAAAATGAGGCCATGAGCCGTCTTCTGGCCAGGGGCGACCTGGTGCTCAGGGTCCAGGGCTATCCCGGCCCCCTGGTGGTGCTGCCGGGAGCAAAAGACCTGGCGGGCCTGGAAGAGGCTGCTAACATGGCCGCGTCTTACAGCGATGCCCCGGAGGGCGCGGAAGTGGGCGTTTTTGCCAAACAGGCCGGGAAAACCCAGGTGATCAAAGCCACGGCGGCCCCCAAGGATCGCTTCAAGGACTGGTTGATCTGAGAATGCACTAACTCATGGACCTGCCCACATTTTTACAACAAATGGTGAACGGCTTGTCCCTGGGCAGCCTCTATGCCCTCATCGCCATCGGCTATACCATGGTGTACGGCATTTTGCGCCTCATCAACTTCGCTCACGGCGACCTCATCATGGTATCGGCCTACGTTGCGGTCATGGGCGTGGGCTGGTTCCGCTGGCCCTGGCCCCTGGCCTTGGGGGTGGCCATGGCCGCCACCGGCTTTCTTGGGGTGCTCCTGGAGTTGGGGGCCTATCGCCCCTTGCGGGGTGCGCCTCGCATATCTCTCTTGATTTCCGCCATCGCCGCCTCCTTTCTCCTGGAAAATCTGGCCCTGGTGCTCATGGGGGGCATTCCCCGGCCCTTCCCGGTCCCGGCCTGGATTACCGGGAGCCTGGTGCTGGGCGGGACCTACATCCCCCTTCTCAGTCTGGTTATCCCTGCCGTCACCCTGGGGCTGCTGGCCATGCTGTTTGTTCTTATTTACCGCACCCAGGCGGGCCGGGCCATGCGGGCCATCGCCTCCGACCTGGAAACCACGAGCCTCATGGGCGTAAACGTCAACCGCATCATCTCCCTGGCCTTCCTGGTGGGCTCCCTGTTGGCGGGCTGCGGGGGGCTGTTGTGGTCCATGAAATACCCCCAGGTCAACCCCTTCATGGGCATCGTGCCGGGGCTTAAGGCCTTTATCGCTGCAGTCCTGGGCGGCATCGGCAATCTCACCGGCGCGGTGGTGGGGGGCCTTCTTCTGGGATTTCTGGAGGTGATGCTGGTGGCCCTGTTCCCGGCCTGGTCCGGCTACCGGGACGCCCTGGCCTTTGCCTTGTTAATCGTGCTTCTCCTGGTGAGGCCCACCGGTCTTCTGGGCGAGGCTCTGGGGGAGGAAAAGCTGTAATTCCAGGGACAGAAGGAAAAAAAATGGCAAAAGTGATTTTGATTAACCCCTTCGAGATACCGCCAGGCAAAGAGGACGAATGCCTGGCATTCTGGGAAAAAACGGCTGAGTATATGAAAAGACAGCCGGGCTTCTTTTCAACTCGCCTGCACCGGGCCATCGTGCCCTGGTCCCGCTTTGCCCTGGTTAATGTGGCGGAGTGGGAATCAGTGGAGGACTTTGAAAAAGCCATTAACAATGACGAATTTAAGGACCTCATAGCGCCTTATATGGAGATCTGTCCGCATTTTCCCGGATTGTATGAAATCATCAGGACGTAAAAAACTCGGCGCCTGCGTTACACCCTGAAATGAATAAACTCCTCCTCACCTTCGGAGCCCTGCTTCTCCTGGCCCTGGGCCTCTATGGCGCCGAGCGCCTCGCCGGGGACTATGCCGTGCGGCTCCTGACCCAGGCGGCCATCTTCGTCACCCTGGCGGTGAGCTACAACCTGGTGGCGGGGATCTCCGGGCAGCTGCATCTGGGCCCCAACGCCTTTATCACCCTGGGGGCCTATACTGCCGCGCTTTTGACCCTGACCCCGGCGGAAAAGGACCTGATCTTCCTGGTGGAACCCGCGGTTTGGCCCTTCCAGCAGCTAACCCTGCCTTTCTTCTGGGCGCTCCTGGCCGGGGGCCTGGTGGCCGCGGCCTTCGGCTTTCTCACCGGCTTTCCGGTCTTTCGGGTGCGGGGCGACTACCTGGCCATCGTCACCCTGGGATTTGGCGAGGTGGTGCGGGGGCTGGCCAACAACCTCCAGGGCCTCACCAACGGCTCCCTGGGCTTAAAGGGCCTCCAGCCCTACACCACCCTCTGGTGGTCCTGGGGCCTGGCGGTGGTGACGGTGGCCGTGGTCCAGTCCTTGAAAAACTCCGGGTACGGCCGGGCCCTGGCGGCCATCCGCCAGGATGAGACCGCGGCCCGGGCCATGGGCGTGAACACCTTTCACCACCTCCTGGCGGCCTATGTGCTGAGCGCCTTTTTTTTCGGTCTGGGCGGCGGGCTTCTGGCTCACCTCATCACCACCATTTCCCCCAGCCTGTTCACCTTTTTCCTCACCTTCAACCTGCTCATCATCATCGTGGTGGGGGGGCTGGGCTCCACCACCGGAGCGGTGCTGTCAGCCTGCCTCTTCACCCTGGCGGGGGAGTGGCTGAGATTCGTGGAGGAGCCCCAGGTGATCCTGGGCCTGCCCATCCCCGGCATCCCCGGCATGCGCCAGGTCATCTTTTCTTTGGCCATGCTTTTGGTTATTATTTTTTTTCGTCAGGGCCTTATGGGACGCCGGGAATTTACCTGGGAGGGCGTAGGCCGGGCGTGGAGCCAATTCTTTTCTGCTTCCCGGAGCCACTGAGGAATTCCAGTCCTTGTGCGCGGTATTTGGAGATTGGTGAAATAATTTTTGCCACTCCACCAATCCTTTTTTAAGCACGGTAGGACGGGCAAGAGACCCACGCTATCATTGGAGGAGTTAAACAAGGGGTGTGCGGGGAAACAACTTGGGGACGCCTGGATCAAAAGCCCTGAGGGCCACTGGCAACCCCAGAGAGACATTTCCACTATTCTCAATGAAGAAAACGGCCACGCGTTTCTCATGATTCTCTTGAGAACTGAGCATCTGGGGGTGAGATTCGGGGGGCTTTTGGCCCTGGACAACTGCAATCTGACCCTGCCAGAAGGGGGGCTCTACGGTCTCATCGGCCCCAACGGCGCCGGCAAGACCACGGTGTTCAACCTTCTGAGCGGCTTTCTCCAGCCCACCCAGGGGACCATGGCTTTCGCCGGAAAGGATTTGCGCGCTTTCCCCCCCCACGCTCGCACCAAACTGGGGGTGGCCCGCACGTTTCAGAATATTCGGCTGTTTGACGACCTGAGCGTCCTGGACAATGTCCTGGTGGGGCTGCATTGCCGCCGCCGCACCGGGTGGTGGGAAGGTATGCTGCACTCGCCGCGCTACCGGCGGGAAGAACGGGAGCAGCGCCGCCGGGGCCGGGCTTTGCTGGAAGAGGTGGGGCTCAAGGACGCGGCCCAGGAACGGGCGGGCCAGCTTCCCTACGGTCACCAGCGCCGTCTGGAGATTGCCCGGGCCCTGGCCACCCGCCCCCGGCTGCTCCTTTTGGATGAACCCGCAGCCGGCTTAAACCCCCAGGAGACCCTGGAACTCATGGACTTTTTGCGGGAAATCAGGGCGCGCCACCGTTTGACCCTCCTGGTCATCGAGCACAACCTGAAGCTGGTCATGGGCCTGTGCGAGCACCTGACGGTTCTGGATCACGGCCTCACCATCGCCACAGGCACCCCCCAGGAAGTGCAGAAGCACCCCCGGGTCATCAAGGCCTATCTGGGGAAGGAGGGGTTGGGGGGAAGGGCCGGATAAGGCCGCTTCCTCGTCCTCGATTCAATGCCCATATCAACTCTGTTTACCGGGGGAACAGATATCTTGCCTGTTTCTGCACAGGCTGGGAGCCTGCTCCCGATTATAGCCGTTGCCAAAAGTTTTTTCTTCCCCCCCTCACCCTAACCCTCTCCCCCCGTTGGGGGGAGAGGGAATTTAAGGAAAGAACTTTTGGCAGACCCTATAAGTATTGGCAGCAGGGACGTCTTAGCCGTGCCTGGACGGGTTGGAAGCCCGTCCGGCCCGGGCAGGGCAGGGACGATCCCCTTACTGCCTTAAAAAGGTCCCAAGGGGTGGCGCAGGCTTTCCAGCCTGTGCGGATTCTTGAGGTGGACGCAGAGGCCCGCCCCACCGTATTTTTCTTTGCTTTGGATGGTCCAAAGGACATGAATAGCTCAATGATGTTGATCTTATGTTGTTTATAGAATCCCTGGAAGTCAGCTATGGGGCCGTCCGGGTCCTGCGGGGGGTGTCCTTTGCCGTCAAGGAAGGCCAGATCGTAGCTCTGCTGGGGGCCAACGGCGCCGGCAAAACCACCACCCTCAGGGCCATCAGCGGCTTGGGCGCAGAGGTTTCCGGGCGGATTCTTTTTAACGGGGCTGACCTGGTGGGCCTGCCCCCCCACGTCATTACGCGGCGGGGGGTGGCCCAATGTCCCGAGGGCCGCCGGCTGTTCGCCAATCTCACCGTCAGGGAAAACCTGCTGCTGGGGGGCTATGGCCGCAACCAGGCCAACCGGGCCGCTGACCTGGACTGGGTCCTGGCCGCCTTCCCCCGTCTGGCGGAACGGCTTAACCAGCGGGCCGGCACCTTGAGCGGCGGGGAGCAGCAGATGGCGGCCCTGGGCCGGGCCCTCATGAGCCGACCCCTGCTTTTGCTCCTGGATGAGCCGTCCCTGGGGCTGGCGCCCTTGTTAGTGCGGGAAGTTTTTCGGATAATCTCAGAGATCAACCGGCGGGGGACCACCGTCCTGCTGGTGGAGCAAAACGCCCAGGCGGCCCTGGAAATTGCCCACTATGGCTATGTTCTGGAGAACGGCCGTCTGGTCCTCCAGGGTACCGGGGAGGAGCTTTTGGCCCACCCCCATTTGCAAGCCGCCTACCTGGGCGGGAACCTGGACGGCGAGGACGTGGGGGGAGGGCCCGGGATGTAGGGGCGGGTTTTCAACCCCCCCTATCTGCCCTGCATTGCGGTTGGTTGCTGGTTTAGAAGAGCTTAAGAAATCTAGCCGCAGGCTTCAGCCTGCGCCGGCACAGGTTAAAAACACGCGCCACCAGATGTATGGTAGGCTGGAAACGCCGCCCTCGGTGGTTCCGGCGTCGCCGGGAGCGGCAGCGCTGCATTTATTCATTCTGCACTGAGTAACAACAGGAGACACATCATGTTGCAGGCCCTCACCCTGGCTGACGCCTATAAGGGGTACACCTATGATCTGGACAAGCTCCTCCCTCCGGCGGAGACCATCGCCCGGGTGAGAAAGCGCCTTTCCCAGGTAAACCTGGACATTCTCCAGGAAACCCTGCGCATTGACTCCGGACGCCTGGATATCCCCGTTTATATCAGCCTCCTGGGGCTGGACGCCCAGCGGGTGGTGCCCACCAAAAAGCAGATGGGCAAAGGGGCCACCCCGGTGCAGGCCGAAGCCAGCGCCCTCATGGAACTGGTGGAGCGCTTCAGCTTCTTCTCTTATGTGGCCGAGGGGCCCCTGACCTTTGCCCGTCCCCAGGATGTGCCCGGCCTATCCCTGGATTTTTCGCTTTTGGCCCGGTCTTTGTTTGACAATTCCCCCGAGGCTGACAAGGCTGCGGCCCTCTATCCCAGCTGGCCCCTGTATTTTGTGCCGGCCACCAACCTGACCAGGGGGGAGGCCCGCCTGCTGCCCTTTCACTGGTTTTATCTCATCGAGGAATATAACGGCCCGGCCGCGGGAAACTGCCTGGAGGAGGCCATCCTCCAGGGTTTGTGCGAAGTGGTGGAGCGCCACGTGGGTTCGGTGATCAGCCACGAGCGCCTCATCACCCCGTTGATTGATCCGGAGACGGTGACGGACCCGGCGGCCCGGGAGGTCCTGGAAAAATTCCGCCAAAACGGCATCAAGGTCTTTCTCCGGGATTTTTCCTTGAATACCGGCATCCCCTCGGTGGGAGCCCTGGCTTACGACCCGGCCACCTTTCCCCAGGAGAGCGAGATCGTGTTCACCTGCGGCACCACCCCCGACCCCAACAAATCCGTGAGCCGGGCCCTGACGGAGATCGCCCAACTGGCCGGGGACTTTCACCGCCGCACCAGCTACCGGCCCACCCTCCCCAAGTATGAAAGTCTGGCGGAGGCCGCCTATTTAATGGCCGAAGGGCCCACGGTGGACCTTGATTCCCTCCCCAGCCTGGGCCACGACAATCTGGCCGAGGAGGTGCGCCGCTGTCTCGCGGCCCTGGCGCGGCTCAATCTCGAGGTTCTGGTGGTGGACGTCACCCATCCGGAAGTGCAAATTCCTGCGGTTTATGTGCTCATCCCCGGCACCCATTTTTTGGACCACACCCGGAACACCAACGTCATCTTTCACCTGGCCAAGACCGCCAGCCTCTACGCCCCGCCGGAAGCGGCCCTGGCGGCCCTGGCGCGCCTGGCGGAGGCGTTCCCGGACCGCTTTGACGTGCACTTTTTTCAGGGAGTCACCCTGGAGCACCTGGAGCGGCCGGCGGAGGCCCTCTTTCATTTCCAGCAGGCCCTGGACCTAAATCCCCCGGAGCATGAAGTGGCCAGCATTTACGTGCACCTGGGCTCCTGCCTCAAGGACCTGGGTGAGTATGCCCAGGCCCTGGACGCTCTCAGGCAGGCCCGGGACCTCAACCCCGACCTCAAGGAGGCCCATCACCTTTCGGGCTTCTGCTTCTTCAAACAGCAGAGGTACCAGGACGCGGTGCACTGCTTTGAGCGGGTCATCGAGCTGGACCCGGGCTCCGGCATCGACTATGCCAACCTGGGAATCAACCTGTCCCGCCTGGGGCACAACAAGGAGGCCGCCTACGTCCTCCGCCAGGCCCTGGAACTGGATCCTTCCCTGGACTTCGCCCGCCAGGTTCTGGAGAAGCTGGAAGGGAATTAGAACGACACCATGTCCCGCCGTCAAGTTTTTACAGCCCTGGCCGTGGCGGCCCTGGTGGGGGTAATTCTCGGGGCGCGGTACTCTTTAGCCGCATCCCCCTGGAGCGCGTTTCGGGGAAATTACTGCAACCCCTCCTGAGACTCAGCCTGGCCATCGGGGTGGGGCTGCTCCTGGGGATTTTCATTGAGAACGCCAACCTCACCGCCCGGCTGGGGCGGGTGTTTGCCCCTTTTCTGCGTTTTGGGCATCTGAAGGAACCTTCCGCGGCGGCCTTCACCGCGGCTTTTTTTTCGTCGGTGGCGGCCAGCACCCTGCTCATGAACGCCTACAAGGATGGCATCATCTCCCGTCGGGAACTGGTGATTTCCGCCCTGATCCTCACCTTTCCGGCCTTTTTCGCCCATCTTCCCAGCATGTTCTTCATTATCACCCCCCTGGTGGGGGTGCTGGGGGTGTATTATCTGGCCATCCTCCTGGGAGGCGATATCCTGCGCACCGGGGCTTATTTGCTCTACAGCCGGCTTACCCTGCCGCCCTATGAGCCCGCGCTGGCGCCCCCGGCCTCCCGAGAGACTTCCTGGAAGGAAATCTGGCAGGCCACCACCGGGAAATTTCTCAGCCGGCTTTACACCATCCTGGTGATAACCATTCCGGTGTTTGTCGCAGTTTTCCTGGCCCAGGAAGGGGGCCTGTTCACCTGGGTGAACCGCCAGCTTACCGTGCTCCTCAAGGGCACCCAGGTGCCGGTGGAGGCCGTCAGCATCCTGGTTTTCTCCCTGGCCGCGGAGGCCACCGGCGGGTTCGCCGCGGCGGGGGCCCTGCTATCCAGCCAGGCCCTGAGTCCCGCGGCCGTTCTGTTCACCCTGATCCTGGGCACCATCATCTCCAGCCCCATGCGGGCCATCCGCCACCAACTGCCCTTCTACCTGGGCGTCTATACGCCCGACCTGGGCCTGCGCCTGATGATCCTCTCCCAAGTCTTCCGCACCCTGAGCCTGCTGCCTTTTTTGGTGTTGATTTATTTATTCTGGTTCTAAAGGAGGTTGGGGCTGATAGCCATGACATCCTCTATAACCAAAAAAGTGGGGGGAGGGCCAGGGACCTGAGGTCCCTGCCCTCCCCCCACGCCCCCCTCCCAACCCGCATAAGATCCGGGAAAGGCGGGGCCATAGGCCCCGACTTTCCCGGTTCCTCAACCCAATCAAGGGATTGGGGGAGGGGGTGTGGGGGAGGGGGTAAGGGTCTTTGACCCTTAGCCCCCTCCCCCACCATCTTTTCGCCCACCTTCACACCGGCGGGGTGCCGAAGTTGTCCCGGTAGCGGCGCCAGAAGTCGGGCAGGTTGACACGGTGCTCCTGGGTGCCGGCCTGTTCCACGGCAAAGCTCGCCAGGGTGGAGCCCATGAGCGCGGCGGTGCCCCAGGGAAGGTTAAGCATCAGGCCCTTCATGAGACCGGCCCGGTAGGCGTCGCCGGCGCCGGTGGGGTCCACCACCTGGCGGGGTTTGGCCGGCGGGATGACTTCCCGGCCATCGGGGCCGATGAGTTCCGAGCCCTCTTCCCCCTTGGTGACGATGAGAATCTGCACCAGACTCTTCAGGTCGGCCTCTGCCAAGCCGGTTTTCTGGCGAAACATTTCCTGCTCATAGTCGTTCATAATAAGGGATAGGGCGCCGGTGGCCATCTCCCGGAGTTCCACCGGCCCCCAGGCCGGAATGGACTGGCCGGGGTCGAAGATATAGGGCAGGCCCAACTCTTTGTAGCGCCGGGAATAGGCCAGCATGTCCGGCAGGTTTCCCGGCGCGATAATGGCTAAAGACTCCAGGGGCTTGACCGAGCCGAAGCTATATTCGGACTGGTGTTTCATGGCCCCAGGGTTGAACCCGGTAATCTGGTTGTCGGCCATGTCGGTAGTAATGTAGGCCCCGGCAGTAAATTCTTCCTCGATGAGGCGGATACCCTTGAGAGGCAGACCGAGGCCGGCAAGCCAATCCTGATACAGGCCGAAGTCCCGGCCCCCGGTGGCCAGGATGACCGGCTTTTCTCCCAGGAGGGCCAGGTTATAGGCGATATTGCCGGCAGTGCCGCCGAAGCGCTCGGTGAGGCCGTTCACCATGAAGCACACATTCAGGATGTGAATTTTTTCGGGCAGGATGTGTTCGGCGAAGCGCCCGGGAAAGTCCATGATCCGGTCATAGGCCAGGGAGCCGGAGACGAAAATGGGCATAGGGTTTCTCCAAACTTTTTTAAGCGCAACTTGGTATTACGCGCCATAAGTGGCCCGTGAAAATGAGCCCTACTGTTTTTCTAGCCTTTCAAAATACTCCAGGGCCTCCCCCACGGTGTACAGGGACCCGGTGACCACCACCTGGTCGTCAGGACCCGCCAGGGTCCGGGCTCGGTGGACGGCCTGGGCCACCTCCGGCTCCAGGAGCACTTCCAGGTTATGGGGCCTAGCCCGGTGGGCCAGGTCCTCGGGTTTGGCGGCCCGGAAATAATCGGGCCGGGTGAAGATCACAGTGTCAGCCAGGGGCAGGAGCGCACCCAGGATGGAGTCCTCGTCTTTATCCGCCATGATGCCCATGACAAAAAGGCGCCGTCCCGGCCGGCGGTCCTGCTTCAGGACCTGGGCCAGGGCCTGGGCTGCGGCCGGGTTGTGGGCCCCGTCCAGGATGACCCGGGGGTCCTGGGCCATCCGCTCCAGGCGGCCCGGCCAGCGCACCTGGGCCAGGCCCTCCCGGATGGCCGACTCGGGCGCCGGAAAGCCCATATCCTGCAAAAGCTCCAGTGCGGCCAGCACCAGGGCGGCATTCTTGTATTGATGGCGTCCCGAGAGATTAATGGTGAGCCCTTCCCAAGACCGTTTCAGGCCCTGATAGGAAAAGTGCCCCTGGCCCAGACCCCGGCTTTTAAAATCCACCCCGCCCACATATATGGGGGCGCCAAGCTCCCGGCAGCGCTCCCGGAAGAGGTTCAGCACCCGCTTCTGGTGAGCGTAGGTCACCAGCGGCGCCCCCGGCTTGATGATGCCGGCCTTTTCCCCGGCGATGGCGGTGAGGGTGTCCCCCAGGAAATACTGATGGTCCATGGAAATATTGGTGATGACGCTCACCAGGGGCTGCACGATGTTGGTGGCGTCCAGCCGACCCCCCATGCCCGTCTCCAGAATGACCGGCCGGGCCCCCTGCTCGTGAAAGTAGAGGAAGGCCATGGCTGCAGCAAATTCAAAAAAAGTGGGGGGCTCCGCCTCATCGATGGCTGCCCGCACCCGATTGATGAGATGCAGCAGTCCGTCTGCATTGATGTCTTCATCCCGCAGGCGGAAGCGCTCCCCGAAGCGCACCAGATGGGGAGAGGTGAAGAGCCCCACCGGGTAGCCGGCCCTGGTGAGGATGGCCGACAGGGCTGCGGCCACCGAGCCCTTGCCGTTGGTGCCCGCCAGATGCAGGTAGTGGCCCTGCTCATAGGGTATCTGCAAGCGGTCCAGGAGGCTTAGGGTGCAGGACAATCCGAACTTGATGCCGTATTTTTGTAAATCAAAAACCCAGGCTTGCGCCCGGGCCAGGTCCGCAAACGCGGTCATCTGGCTGCTCCTCAATATTCCTTGTAATCGTGATTCTGCACCGTTTCCCCGTCAGGCTTGAAGCGGATAATGAGAGTTTTGGCCAGTTCTTCGGGAGGGGCTTCGGAAGAGGTCTTCAGCGCCGGAGCTTTTTGGTCCAGGGCATTGGGATCGATGGACTCACTTATGGGTTCCTTGGTCTTGCGGCGGGGAGGCTCATTTTTAGGGCGAAAGTTCTTGTAGACATAAATCATGCCGTCCGGCAGGCGCTGAATTTCTTTGGGGTCGCCGAACCAAGTGAGAATCTCGTGCCGCTTGGTCTTACCATCCTCGATGCGATCCACCAAGCGGGGATTGATGCCTTTGTCCATCCCGAGTTTCCACCCCAGGAGGAGGGGCAGGGCGACGACCACCAAAACCAGGGCCAGCTTCCGGCTTTTGCCGGCTAGGCCGCGGCGCATTGGAAAAGGTTTCATATAACTGCCCTCCCGGTTCATGGTGTTATATCAGTAACTGAGGAGCACCGCGATGATGCCGCTCAGAAAAATGGCGTCAAAGGTGCCGGCCCCGCCGATGGAGGCCACCGGCGCGCCCATGTCGGCAATCTCCTTTAGGTGGAGCAGGTCGGCCCCGATAAGCGTCCCCATGGTGCTGGCAATGAAGGCGCAGGGGGCCCGAAACTCTTCGGGGCATAAAATCCAGGCCCCCAGGGCGGCCACCAGGGGCGGCACCAGCCCCGGCACGGCAATGCCCAGGCCTTTAACGGGCCTGGCCACCAGGTACAGAACGGCCGTGACCATGCCCAGATTGGCCACAAGGCCCCAGGCTACCCCCATTATCTTGAAAATCTGCACAAAAAGGTAGATGGACAGCGCCGCCGGAATAAGGGCGCCGCCCACGTTGACGGCCAGGACCGTCTGCTGTCTGGCGGGGGCCGGGGGGAGCCTCACCTTCATGCCGAAGTAGGACAAAACCTGGCCCGCCACCACCTCCCGGCTTTCCAGGGTGGTAAGGGGAATGTTTACCATGCTTCCCAGCAGGGTGGCAATGAGGAGCCAGAAAACTGCGCCAGGGGACAGCCCCAGGTTGACAAAGGCGTTCCCCACCACTCCCAGCCACAGAAAAGGCAGGAGCACCAGGGCTATGAGGAAAAAAACCACCATCACCAGGAGAATGAGGGGAGAATAAAACATGCCGGCCTCACCTCAGGGGGGGTAGCTGCCCTGGGCCTTCAAGCCGTAGGCCCTGATCTTAAAATCCAGCTCCTCCAGGGAAATTTGCAGGGCTTGGGCGGCCTCCTGGCGGTTCCAGGCGTTTTTTTCCAGGGTTTGGTAAATAAACTCTTTTTCCCACTCCGGCGGCGCGGGCTCCGCCTCAGAGGCCCCGAAACCTGCCGGCTCCTGGGCCAGGCGCTGGATGGACGCCGGTAAATGGGCCAGGTCCAGCGTTCCTCCCTGGCAGAGGATGACGCCCCGCTCCAGGGTGTTTTCCAACTCCCGGATATTCCCCGGCCAGGCATAGCGGCGCAAAGCCTGGAGCGCTTCGGGGGTCAGCGTTTTCACCGGGCAGTGGTATTTCTCCCGAAAACGCCGCAGAAAAAAGTCCACCAGCAGGGGCAGGTCTTCCAGGCGGTCCCGCAAGGCCGGCAGGGTGAGGGGAAAAACGTGCAGCCGATAATACAGATCATCCCGAAAGGCGCCCTGCTGCACCATGGCCTCCAGGTTGCGGTTGGTGGCCGCGACGATGCGCACGTCCACCTTCAGGGGGCGGGTGCTCCCCAGGGGCTCGAACTCCCGGCTTTGCAGCACCCTCAGGATTTTTGCCTGGGTGGAGGGCTGCAGTTCGCCGATTTCGTCCAGAAACACGGTGCCCTGGTGGGCCAAAAGGAAGCGGCCTTCTTTCTTGGCCGTGGCCCCGGTGAAGGCCCCTTTTTCGTGGCCGAAGAGTTCGCTTTCCAGGAGGGTCTCCGGCAGGGCGGCGCAATTCACCACCACGAAAGGCCCCTGGCTCCGGCGGCTGTTCAGGTGAATGGCCTGGGCCACCAATTCTTTGCCGGTGCCGGTTTCTCCCAACAGCAGGACGGTGGCCTCCGAGGGGGCCACCAATTCCAGGAGGCGGGCAATTTCCCGCATGCGGGGGGAAACACCCAAGATGCCGGGAAACTCCAGGTTCATGCCCCTCTTTCTCCTTGAGGTTTGAGGCCGTGCACCACCCCATGGCAGCGGCAGGCGGTGGCCACCAATAACGGCCTCCCAGCCTGGGCCACCTTCCCGGCCAGTTCCAGAAGCGCATCAGGGGCGTAGCCCCCCACTCCCGGGGCCAGTTGGCGGCTGGCCACCACGAAGATGGGCAAGTCGGGGGCGGAAGCCCCGGCCAATTTTTGAAAAAGGGGCTTATCCCGCTTCTCCCCCGTCACCGGGCAGATGGGCGGCTCGTCACAGTCATCCGGACAGAGGTGGCGGGCCCGGCTCAGATAGAGCTCTCCTTGGGGCCCCCGTGTGGCCATGGCTGCCAGGCCTTCCAGGCGCCCGGGCACCTCGGCCGGCTGCCAACCCTTCCCGGCCAGGGGACCCTCCAGGAGCCAGGCATAGGCCACATGCACCGGCACCATGGGTATAAGCCAATCCCAGCGCGGCTCCAGAGCCAGGTGCGCGGCCAGGTAGTGGATGGCGTCACCTGCCACCAGCTCCGCTTCCCCGGTCCCCAGGGTTCGGGCAGCCGCCAGGGCTTCAGGCCGATGGTCAACTACCAGGAACCGGGCCTGGTGATCCTGTTTTGTCAAACGCCGCAGGGCCAGCCGGCCGAATTCCCCGGCGCCCAAAATAAGGTATGACCCCATGGACTTATTGCTGACGGGGAAAAACCCCGATCACGGTGGGCAGTAAAAATTTCTGCTGATCCACGATGTTCCCCAGTCGGGACTGCCAGGACGGGGGGGAACAATAATCAAAGTCATGCATCTTGATGGAGAGCTGAGCCTCTGCGCCACCGTCCAGATTCAAGGCGCTGTCTATGCCAAAAGAACTGGCCTTCAGGAACTGGGCCATTTTATGAAGGGTAAAAAAGCTGCCCTCCGAGTTAAAGACCAGGATATTGCCGTTGCGGTCCGCGGTGATCACGGTGCGGAATGATTTCTTGCCGCTTTCCCTCACCCGGATCTGACCCTTATAGTCCAACAGCAGAGGAAAGGACTGCACCCCCTGCTGCCAGGGAAATTTCTTAAAGTCTATGCGCGCCGCCTGGAGGTCCAAAATGGTGGCCCGGGGCAAATCGGGAGACATGCCCTGGGGTTCGGCCACAAACATGCCCTTCATCTGGGGGTTGTTTGTCGACCCCAGGGGCTTGCCATCCGTGAATATGAGGCCCACCGGCTGGCAAGAGGGGGTGAAATAGCCGGCATTAAACACCACCGGCGCCTTGATCTCCTCCTGCCACGCGGTAATGGTCTGGGGCTTTTGGTGGAAAACCCGGAAGGCATTGACAGCCGGGTCAATTTTGACCACGGCCAGAGTTTCCACCACCTCCTGGCCAGAATAGACCTGGACCTTGGTGAAGGCCAGGCCTTTGCCAAGTTCGCGCCACTGGGGCGGGCTGTGGGACCATTCCTGGGCCTGGGCCCGCCAGGGCATGGAAAGACACAGCCCCGCAATGAGGACTGCGCCGAGGATGCGGAGAAACACCGCGTCTCCTTGCAGGTTGCTAAAATATCGGATATTTTACCATGAGAAGGAAATTTGTCCACAACATCTCTTTATGTCATTTCCCCTGGCCGATACCCACGCCCATTTAGACGAACCCCAACTCCGGGATCACCAGGAGGCAGTCCTCGCCCGGGCCCGGGACGCGGGGGTGGGCCTCATTGTCAATGTGGGCATCGGCCGGGAAAACTCCCGCCGGGTCATAGAGACCGCCGACCGCTACCCGGAGGTCTTCGCCACCGTGGGCGTGCATCCCCACGGCGCCTCCTCCGTGACCCAGGATGACCTGCAAACCCTGGCCCGGCTGGCCGCGCATTCCAAGGTAGTGGCCGTGGGGGAAATCGGCCTGGATTTTTACCGCCGGCGCTCTCCGGAAAAGGTCCAGGAGCACTGGTTCCGGGAACAACTGGCCCTGGCCCATGAGCTGGGGAAAATCATTGTGGTGCACACCCGGGACGCCACCGCGGCCACTCTGAAAATTCTCCAGGAAGCCCGGCGTGACTTGCAGGGCGGCATTATGCACTGCTTCCAGGGGAACCTGGAGGAGGCTCGGGCGTTTTTGGACCTGGGGCTCTATCTGTCCTTCTCCGGGACCCTCACCTTCCCCAAGGCGGAGCCCCTGCGCCGGGTGGCCAGTCGGCTGCCCCTGGACCGGGTCCTGGTGGAGACCGACTGCCCCTACCTGGCCCCCCAGCCCTGGAGAGGCAAAGTGAATGAACCGGCTTATGTCGCGGCCACGGCCGCGGCCCTGGCCCAGTTGCACGGCCTGAGCCTGGAGGACCTGGCCCGCCTTACCTGGCGGAACACCCTGGCGGCCTTCCAGTTGGACGGGAAGGTGGGGGAAGGGTCAGGGACATAGGTCCCTGCCCTCCCGCACACCCCCCTCCCTACCCGCTTACAGTTGGCGGGGGCCGGGGCTTAGGCCCTGGCCCCCACCAATTTTAAGCGCAAAAGGAAAAATAGGCCAACATCTTGATAACACTGATGATAAATTATAATCTCGTCCCAGGCTCCTGCTTGGGGAAGCATCTGGACTCCCAGCTCATCTTCACAGTAATTATCGCCCACCATGAACCAGATTAGACAGAACCTGGAAGATATTAAACGGCGTCTTGAGGCTGCCGCCCGCCGCGCCGGCCGCGAGCCCCAGGAGGTGCGCCTGGTGGCGGTGACCAAAACCGTGGGACTGGACCGGCTTCAGGGAGGCCGTGGCCGCGGGCCACACCCTGTTCGGCGAAAATTACGTCCAGGAGGGCAAGGCCAAGATCGCCTCCCTGGGGACGGGGCTCACCTGGCATTTCATCGGGCATCTCCAGAGCAACAAGGCCAAAGCCGCAGTGGAGCTTTTTCACCTCATTCATTCGGTGGACCGCCTGAGCCTGGCCCAGGCCCTGGAGCAGGCCGCGGCCCGCTCGGGCAAAGTCCAGGACATCCTCCTTCAGGTCAACCTGGCCGGCGAGGCCACCAAATCCGGAACTACCCGGGAGGATGCCCAGGCCCTGTTGCGGGAAATCAGCGCCCTGCCCCATCTGCGGGTCCTGGGCCTCATGACCATGCCCCCCTGGTTTCCTGATCCGGAGGCAGCGCGCCCCTATTTCCGGGCCTTGCGGGAATTGCGGGATGAGTTGCGGCGTTTTGATTTGGTGGACGGAGACCTGGCCCAACTCTCCATGGGCATGACCGGCGATTTTGAGGTGGCCGTGGCGGAAGGGGCCACCCTGGTGCGCATCGGCACCGCTGTTTTCGGGCCGCGCCCGGGGTGATACCTAGACAAACAAAACCACGGAAAGGTTGGTGGCACAGGTTTTTAACCTGTGCTTGGACAGCCGAGACGTTGTTTCGGAGAGCAGGCCTCTTGCCTGTGCCTAGTACTTAGCTGCGTAAGGTAGGGCACCTTAAAAGCCGAAACGGTTCATGCCCAGGATACCTGAAGTCCCCCTTCAAATTCTTAAAAGGGGGGAATTATAAGTCCCGGTTGGTGTAGCCTCAATTTCTGCAACCAAGTACTAGACTGCCTTCAACCCTGGCTTACCGTCCCAGTTGGGGCTGAGGAATTAAGGAGCAAAATATATGTGGCATACTCCAGAACTCCTGGCTTCCCTGGGGAAACTGGCCCTGGCCGCGGTGGTGGGCGGCGCCATCGGCTTTGAACGGGAGGCCCATGGCCAATCCGCGGGGCTTAGGACCAACATCCTCATCTGCGTCGGGGCCTGTCTGTTGATGCAGCTTTCCTTGCACATGGAGGCGCTCTTTCGCCATCTTCCCGGCGCCACCTCGGTGGTCCGCCTGGACCCGGGCCGCATCGCCTCCTACGCCATTGCCAGCATGGGCTTTTTGGGGGCGGGCGCCATCATCACCGGCAAAGGCACGGTCCGGGGGCTGACCACTGCGGCCGGGCTTTGGCTGGTCACCGGCATCGGGCTGGCCATCGGCGCCGGCTTTTTAGCCCCCTCCCTTTTTGCCGCTCTCATCAGCCTCATTTGTCTGTATGGCATGCGTCAGGCCAAGGCCTGGTTTCACCGGGACACTTACACCATCCTTTCCTTTAAATATCAGGGTTTTAAGGATCACCTGCGGCCTGTCAAGGAAATTCTCAGCCAACACGGGTTTAACATCAGTTTCACGACCTTCCGCCGGGAAGTGCCTGCTAAGATCAGCTCTTATGTTTTGCATTTGACCAGCAAAGATAACATCCCCTGGGAGCACCTGGTGCAGGAGATTACCATGACCCCTGATCTCCTGGAGTTTGAGTGGCACGAAGGCAAGGTGATTTAAACCTGACTCCGAAGATTCCATCATGACCCCTGGAAAGCCTCACCCCGCTGCGGGCAAAGTGGGCCTCACCACCACCATCCCGGTGGAGGTGGTCCTGGCCGCGGGCTTCACCCCGGTGGACCTGAACAACCTGTTCATTTCCGCCCCGGACGCCCTGCAACGGGTGGCCCGGGCCGAGGCCGCGGGCCTGCCCCGCACCATCTGCGCCTGGGTGAAGGGCATCTACGCCACTCTTAAGGACCACCCGGACATCCAGACAGTCCTGGTGGCCACCCAGGGGGACTGCTCCTACACCCAGGCCTTGGGGGAAATTTTAGCGGATGAAAAGCATGAGGTTATCCATTTCAAGTTTCCCTATCCTCGGGACCGCCGGCGTCTGCGGGAGGAAATCGAGGCGTTGATGGCCCGTCTCAAAACCAACTGGCCGGAGGTGAGCGCGATCCAGGAACGGCTGGCGCCGGTGCGCCGGCTCCTGAGGGAGCTGGACCGCCTTACCTGGGAGACCGGCCAGGTGTCGGCCCAGGAGAATTTTCAGTGGCTCATCTCCAGCTCCGATTTCGGCGGCGACCTGGAAACCTATGAACAAAGCCTGGCGGCGTTGGTGGCGGCAGCGGCCCGGCGTCCCTCCCGCCGGGGGCTGGTGCGCCTGGGTCTGGCCGGCATCCCCCCCATTTTTTCCGACCTCTGGGGCTACCTGGAGGAGCTGGGCGCGGACGTGGTCTTTAACGAAATGCCCCGCCAGTTCAGCATGCCCTATGACACCTCCGACTTGGTGGAGCAGTACTGGCGCTACACCTATCCTTACGACATCAACGGCCGCCTGGCGGACCTCGCCGAAGCCGTGGCGGTCCGGCAGACTGGACGGCATCATTCACTATACCCAAAGTTTCTGCTTCCGCCAGATGTTTGACCAGACCCTGCGTGAGCACCTGCCTGTGCCCCTCCTGACCATCGAAGGGGACGGCCCCACACCCCTGGACGCCCGCACCCGCCTGCGCCTGGAGGCCTTCGTCGATGTCCTGCGGCCGTGAAGTTATTGTGGGGGGAGGGCCAGGGAGCGCGGCTCCCTGCCCTCCCCCCACTCCCCCCTCCCAACCCGTTTGCTGGGAGCATAGGCATCTTGCCTGTGCTGCACAGGCTGGAAGTCTGTGCTCCAGAATGATGGGGTTGGGGGAGGGGGCTTGGGGGAGGGGGCAGGGGCCCTCGGCCCCTGGCCCCCTCCCCCAAAAACTCCACACCGCCCTGGGCCTGGATTTCGGCAGCCGCTATGCAAAACTGGTGTACTGGCGGGACGGTCAATTCACCCGCCGCCGCCTGGACAGTCTCGATTTTTACCGGGATGTTCTGGTAACCAGAGAAGGCAGGCTCCGCATCGACTGGCCGCGTCTGGGGCTGGACCAACCCCAATCCCTGGTGGTCACGGGCTACGGGAAAAACCTGCTCAAGACTATCGGGCCCACCATCACGGAAATTCGGGCCATATTTCTGGGAGCCCGCTTTCTCACCGGCTGGGACCACTTCATCCTTCTGGAAATGGGAGGGCAGGACACCAAGGTTTTGTATATTCGCGACGGCCGGGTCTTCGATTTTGTCACCAATGACCGCTGCGCCGCCGGCACCGGCCGTTATCTGGAAAACATGGCCCGCTTTCTCAAAATCCCCTTGCGGGATTTCAGCGGCTACCTTGAAGAGCCCATGCCCATTTCCCAAACCTGCGCCATTTTCGGGGAAAGCGAACTCATCGGCCATCTCCTGGAGGGAGTCCCCCTGGCCCGCCTGGCCGCGGGGGTGAACGCCTCGGTGAGCCGCCGGGCCCTGGCCATGATGCACCGCTACGCCTGCCCCCGCTTGGTTTTTGTGGGGGGCGTGGCCCGCAACCGGGCCGTAGTCCATTTTCTCCGGGAGGGCAGCGCCTGCCGGGTGCTGGTCCCCCCTATCCCCAATTCACCGGGGCCCTGGGTTGCTGTCTGGAAGCCCTGAAACTCGCGGGGACGCCCTCGACATGACCCATCTCCCCGCCGACGATCCTTTGGCTCAGGTTCTCCTGAGCCACCTGGGCGCGGACTTGGAACAAGGCCTCTCCATGGAGCGCCTGCGGGCTTCCCGGCCGGTGTTCCGTTTTTCCTTGCCCGGTGATGGCCTGGGCTTGGTGGGAAAATATTTTCATGACCAAGTTCCCGAAAGCCCCCAGGACAGGTCTTTGGCCCGGGAATACCAAAAGTATTTGGGAGCCCCGGCCAAGGAATTGGCTGCGGCCGGTCTCATCCCCCGGTTGGTGGGTCAGTCCCCCGATGTCCGTCTGGGCCTCCTCCTCGAGGGCGTACCCGGCCCCGATCTGGACCATTACCTGGCGAAGGCGGCGCTGGGCGGTGACCAGGCGTCGTGCCTGCCCCAGCTGGCCCGGCTGGCGGCACTCCTGGCCTTTTTCCACAACCGGCCGCGGCCCCCTGAGCCCGTCTCCCCTGAGCCGGTAGTGGCTTATTTCCAGAAACTTCGGGGTCAACTCCAGGCCCAGGGCCTGCTCTCCACAGAAGACGCGACCTCCCTGGCGGAAGAAAGCCGGGCCTGGGAGGCCCGTTGGGGAGCCTACGCCGACCGGCAGGTGCTCCTCCACGGGGACGCCACCCCCACCAACTTCCTGTTCCCCGATGAACGGGTGGTGGCCATTGACCTGGAACGGCTGCGGCCCGGAGATCGGCTGTTCGATCTCTCCTGGGTGGCCGGCGAAATTCGCCACGCCTGGGGTTGGCGGGGTCGCAGTTTCGAGGACAGCGAGCCGGCCATTGAGCATTTTTTTCGGACGTACCTTGCCGCGCTGCCCGCCGAGGCCCGCCTGACCACAAGAATCTTTGCCCTGAACCCCTGGTACATGGCTTTGGCGGAACTGCGCATCGCCCGCAATGCCTATCTTTCCTGGGAGTACCGCCGGGCCCTGGTGGCGGAGGCCCGGCGTTGCCTTGAATATGGCCGGAGGTTGCCATGAAAACCCTGCTCATCGTGGCGGGCTCGGACCCGGGTGCCGGGGCCGGCCTGCAACAGGACCTGAAAACGGCCACCTTGCTGGGAGTCTATGGGCTCACGGTGGTCACCGCTCTCACCGTGCAAAACAGTCTGGGGTTGCAAATGGTGCAGCCGGTGGCCCCGGAGTTGGTGGACGCGCAACTGGCCGCGGTTCTGGAGGATTTTCCGGTAAATGCCATCAAGATCGGCATGCTGGCCACGGGAGCCAATGTCAGGGCGGTGGCCCGGCGGCTTCAGGACTTGACGGAGAAGCCCCCCCTCGTTTTGGACCCCGTGTTGGCCGCGGGCCGGGGCGGCGCGCTCCTCGAGGAAGATGGGATTGACCTCCTCAAAGAAGAATTATTCCCAATCGCCACCGTTCTCACCCCCAATGTCCCCGAGGCGGCGCGGCTGACCGGTATGGCCATTGAAAACCCGGAGCATCTGGAGGAGGCCGCCCGGCGTCTGCAAGCCCTGGGGCCGGCCTGGGTTTTGGCCAAGGGCGGGCACCTGGCGGGGGATCCGGTGGACGTACTCACCGACGGCCAAAACGCCTACCACCTGCCGGGAGCCAGGCTGGCCGCGCCCCACAACCACGGCTCCGGATGCCTTCTGGCCACGGCCCTGGCCGCGCACCTGGCCCAGGGCCTTACCGTGCCGGAGGCGGTGAATCAGGGCCGATCTTTGGTGACTGCGGCCCTGCGCCACGGCCTCCCCCTGGGCCGGGGGGTGGGGCCGGTGAATCTCTATGCGCCCTTTGCCCGGGAAATGGCCAGGTATGGGGTAATGGAGCATTTGCAGGCCGCGGCGGCGCGTCTTGTCCGGGAAGATATCTCGCTTCTCATCCCCGAGGTCATGAGTAACCTGGGCTACGCCCTGCCTTATGCCGAAGGCCCTGAGCATGTGGCTGCGTTCCCGGGGCGTCTCCTCAAGACCCCCCAAGGAACCCTGGCGCCCACGCCGCCTGCCTTCGGGGCCTCCCGGCATATCGCCGGCCTTATCCTCACGGTAATGGCAAGATTTCCCCACCTGCGGGCCGCCATGAATATCCGGTATGTGGAGGGGATTGAGGCTTTGGCCCCCCTCCTGCACCTGCGGCTGGGCAGCTTCGACCGGGCCCAGGAGCCTCCGGCAGTCAAGGGCAGGGAGGGCGGCACCCTGGTCTGGGGTGTGACCTTCGTACTGGATAACTTGCAGCCCTGGGAGCAGCCCCCGGACCTCATCGCCGACCGGGGGGAAGTGGGCAAGGAGGCCATGCTCCGCATCCTGGGAGAGAGCCCCATGCAGGTGGCGGAAAAAGCCCTGGCCCTTAAAAACGCCTTGCAGGCTGCGGGGAAGCTCTAACAGAAGATTGAAAAAGACAGCTATTCAGGATTATCAAAGATAAAAAGTATAATCTATTGAGCCTCTTGCAAAATTCATCTAAAGGCTGAAGATTTTTCTTGGTTGATAAATTACCACCAGGTGGCACAGGTTTCAAGCCTGTGTAAGCGCAGGCTGAAGCCTGCGGCTACATTTTGCAAGAGGCTCTATTGAATACACGATATTAATTTTAATAATTATTGAAAGATCAAGGGGCACTTTAATGTCAGCTTCGGAAGTTTCAATGCAAATCCTGCAGAAGGTGTGGCAGTTCATGCAAGGATTGAATCTGCAGCCGATCGCTACATTACTTGCTGCATTTTCAGGTACTTGGTTTGCCTATAGACTCCAGGACAGAGCAAAAGCACGGGAGGAGAAGGCTTCTAACATTAGTGCAGCAAATCGAGCGTTGTTTACAATTTTTCAGCAGATTAACAGCCTAAAAGTGTTTCAGCTGGATATCATAGATCCTGTGAGAAAACATCCCCTGAAATTTATAGCTATGCGACCTGTTCTAAATGAGAAATATGAGGACATTCAGTTTGATTTTCATAGCCTCGAATTTCTCTTAAACACTAAACACAAACAAATATTGCTTGATCTATTTGTTGAACAACAGAGATTTCACGGGGCAATTAATGCCATCAATTACCGCAGCGAACTGCATTTTGAAGCGCAACCAGCTTTTGAGCGTATTGGAATCAAAGAGGACGTAGATTACCCCCCGGAAACCTTGATCAAAGCTTTGAAAGAAGCTCTTGGGCCGAGGCTTTACAAGTCGCTGCAAAGTGTTACCGACCAAGTCGTCTACCAGGTGGATCCTACGGTCGGATCGCTCGAAGAGATCAAGGAGAAAATGATCAAGGCCGTCAAGGAGTTGTATCCAGAAGGTGACTTTTTGAACTTCAAACCACTTGATAAGCCTGCCACTAATCATCTGTAGGATGATGGCCTGCAGTCTCCTGCTTCTAACCATCCTTAAGACCAGCCTATAGTCTCACTTTGAACAGAAGGGAAAAGGGAATTGAGGTCCCCAACCTCCCCCGCACCCCCATCTCAACCCGCAAAGCGAAACCTGAAAGGCAGGCCGTTGGACCGACTTTCCGGCCATCATTCAAAAGTTTTGCCTCTCTCCCCGAGGAATTCATTAATCCCGGCACCGCCCTGATCCCTGAGCCAGTGCGCCATTTCCCTGAATCCCGCCTCAAGGAGACGTTTGGCCGCGGGAGCACGCCTCGAAATTTCCTGGGGTTGGGTTCCCCAAGGTACAGTCGCGCTAGCATCTCCTGGGGGGTTTCCTCCCAGGTTTTCACGGCCAGGCCCAGGGCCCTGAGATTGCGGCCCTTCACCCGGTGGCGCAAGACCTCTGTGCCGGAAAGGGCATCTACCCGGTAGTCCCGGCCTCGGTCCCACCCCAGGCGGTGCAGCGCGGCCCGGCGCACCAGGCAGGGGTAGCAATAGCCGCAGGCCCCGGCGGGCTCTTTTTGCCAACGGCCCGCCACCGGCCGGGCGCAGGAGATGCTCAAGGGGGCCAATTTCTCCAGCAAACTCAAATTGCGGCATTGGGCCAGCATCTCTCCCTTGGTCAGACCCTCATAAGGATTGTTAGTCTCCTGGTTTATGCCAATCTCCCTCCACAAGGCCGCCAGTTCCCCGAGAAAATGGGGATGGGTGGTGCGGGTGCTGTAGGTCCCCAGGCGATTCAAGGTGAGGGGCGGGTTGAGGCTAATCCAGCCGTTTTCGGGGATAAAAAGGGAAATCTGACCGGGGAAGGCGACGGCTGTGGTTAAACCCAGAGCCAGGTAAAGCAGGGAGCGGCTCCGCAGGCTGAGCTCCGGCCCCTCGAACTGCACCCTAAGCGCCAGGTGATGAAGACGCTCCGATCCATAATGCCGGGTAAGCTCGTCAGCCAGGGTTTGTTGGGTGGCGGCCAACTGACCATAGTCGTAGTGACTCACCAGGATTAAGCGGTGGCCCGCTTCCAAGAGGTCGATGGCCCCGGTGAGGGAGTCCAATCCCCCCGAAAAGAGGGCTACCGCGGTGGGCTGCCAGGCATGGGGCCAGGCGCCGTCGAAGGGAATCTCCACCGGGGCTTCCCGGGGCCTGATAGTCCAGGCGTCACCGGTGAGGAAATGCAGAAGTTTCCCCAAACCTGGGGCCAAGCCGGCCCAGGCGGCGGTCATGGGGACATCCACTATTATTTCCCGGCTCCAGGCGTCCGGCTGGAGGGCCCGAGGCACGAGTTTGTCCGCGGCCCAGACCCCTAAAGCGAACAGGAGAAAGGCCTGGATCTGCTCTTTGTTCTTAGCCGGCAGAGGCCAGAATCGGTGGAAATTGTGGTGTAATGAAAGGCCTGAGGTCGAAGATTCGCCCAAATGGACAACTGCATCAGACTTCCGGGGCGGCCGCCTTTTTTCTTGAGGGGCTTGCAAGGAGAGAGAAAAAGGTCTTGCCGGGGAGTGCTTAGTAGAGTCAGCCACGGGAGAATTGCCGGCCATTTACGGGGTTTGGGCTTAAAAAGTTCAAGGTTGAGATCTCTGCGCAAATCCTAAAAACTGTCATTCTGAGGGAGCGGAGTGACCGAAGAATCTGATAACTATTTGAAAAGATGAGATCCTTCGCTGCGCTCAGGATGACAAAAATGCATTTCGCAGAGGTCTCAAGTTTAAAGTTCAAGGTTCAAAGTTAAAATAAGTCGTAGCGGGAAAGCGCTGCGCCTCCCGCCTTCAGGCGCTCGGCGCCACCGAATGGCGGGTACGGAGGCCCTCTTACCGACCTTGAAACACGGAACCTTTATCCCTACTCCTGCAACCTCATGGGGTCCCAGGCATAGGCGTAAATCAGGGCGTCTTCGCCGTTGTCGGTGTAATAACCGGAGCGGAGTCCGACCTCGTTGAAGCCAAAGGATTGGTACAGGGCCAACGCGGCCCGGTTGGAAGGCCGCACCTCCAGCCACACCACCTCCACCCCCTGGCTGCGGGCCTGGTCCAGGGCCGTGGTCAGCAGAACCCGGGATATGCCCCGGCGGCGGTGGACCGGATGGACGGCCAGATTGAGCAGGTGCATTTCATCGGCTATGACCCAGAAGATGATATAGCCCCAGGTTTCCCAGGTTTCAGGGGGAGGCGGGCCGGCTACCAAGATCGTGCTTTTGGAGTTGGCGTATTCCGCCAGGAAGCACCACAGGGACCATGGAGAGGCATAAGAAAGCTTTTCAATTTCCCAGACCGCCTTAACATCAATGATACCTACCCGCCGGATGGAGGGAGGTGAAGTCATTTGCGGTGAAGAACCTCACTGGCCACCGTGATGCCATGCTGTCCGGACTTTCTGAGGGCCGAGGCCACTTCCTTCAGGTCTTTGGCTTCCCGGAGGTGGGCCAGTTTCATGAGCATGGGCAGGTTCACCCCGGTGACTACCTCCACCTTGCCCTCTTGGAGAAAAGACAGGCTCAGGTTGGAGGGGGTGCCCCCCAGCATGTCCGTCAAAATAATGACCCCCTGGCCGTTGTTCACCCGGTTCAACCCCGATTTAATCTGCTCCATGGAGGTTTCCGGAGATTCGCTGGGGTCCAGGGAAACCGCCACCATGCCTTCCTGGCGGCCGATGATCAGATAGCATACAGAAATCAATGCTTCGGCAAGTTCCCGGTGAGTAACGATCAACACGCCGATCATTCATTAACCTCCTGCTGCGCCATGTCCCGATGAGTCAGGGTGAAGGGCAGGTTTTCCTGGGACAGATGCTCCCCCAGCACGTTGGCGATGACCACGGAGCGGTGTTGGCCGCCGGTGCAGCCAATGGCCAGGGTGAGGTGGGTCTTCCCCTCCCGCTGAAATCTGGGAAGCAGAAAATCCAGGAACCCATGAAATGCATTGAGGAAAGCCAGGGTCTCCTCCTGTCCCAGGACAAATTCCCGGACCCGGGGCTCATTGCCGGTGAGGGGCCTCAATTCTTCCACGAAATACGGATTGGGCAGAAAGCGCACGTCCATGACCAGGTCGGCTTCCGGCGGGATGCCCCGTTTATACGAAAAAGAAATGAGATGCAGGAGCATGCGCTGGCGGGGCTCCACTTCAGAATACTCGTCCAGGATCAGTTTACGCAGTTGATGGGGGTTGTAAAGGGAGGTGTCCAGGATGCGGTGCGCCATTTTTCTGACACCCTGCAGGGACTCCCGTTCCTGGCGCAGGGCCTGTGCTATGGATTCCCGGTCCGCCAGGGGATGCTGCCGCCGGGTTTGGCTGAAGCGGCGCAACAGTACCCGTTCATCGGCCTCGAGAAACAGGAGGTGAAGCACATAGCCCTGGCGTTGCAGGCGCTGGCACACCCGGCTGTAATTTTGCAGAAAGCCCGAGGTGCGAACATCCATGACCAGGGCAATCTTCCGGGTAGTCTGGGATGAGTGGTCCACCTCCTTCAGGAAAGGGGGCAGCAGGCTTAAGGGCAGGTTGTCCACGCAGGTGAAGCCGGCATCCTCCAGGGACCGCAGCACGGTGCTTTTGCCCGAGCCGGAGAGACCGGTGATGATCAGGACGGTGGGGAGAGCAGTTGGGGATGATGGGCCAACCTGGGAGGGTGGCGATTGGCTCTTTTTACCCTTGGAGGTCGTCATGGCAACGGGCGCATCGTGGTTCCCCGGGGAAGCAGTGAGCCGCCGAATTCTCTCAAATTTCCTCGTCTTGTGCCGCCAATAACTGATGAATGTCCCGTGCCTGGTTGGCCTCCATGAGCTTTTCCCGGAAAGGCGCGCTGATAAGCAGGCGGGAAATTTTGGCCAGGGCCTTAAGATGCAGGCCCGCGGCGTTGGTGGGCGCCAGCAGCAGGAAAAAGAGCTGGGAAGGCCTGCCGTCCACCGCCTCAAAATCCACGCCTTTCAGGCTGCGGCCGAAAGCCAACTTGAGCCCTGAGAGTTTGGCCAGCTTCCCGTGAGGAATGGCAACGCTGTCGCCGATGCCGGTGCTGCCCAGACGCTCACGTTCCATGAGAACTTCCACCACTGCGTCCAGGTCCAGGCCGTCGGGCCCGGGCACCAGGGTGGCGGCCAGTTCCCTGAGAACGCCCACTTTATCGGTGGCCGCCAGATCCGGGAGTATGGCCTGCGGGTCCAACAACTCAATTATTTTCATAAGGGCGGGGTCCTACCCCAATTCAGGCTCGGCCAGGGCCAAACCGCCGTCAGCGCGCCTGTACAGGATGGACAGGGCCCCGGTTTTGACATCGGTGAAGACCAGGATGGCGCTGCCCTTGGTCTGGAGCATCTCCACGGCGTCGGCCAGTTGCAGGGGCGGCACGTCCACCTTTTTGCGTTTGATGGGGGGCAGGCCCCGGGGTTCTTCCCGCTCCGCCGGAGCCGCCGCGGCCCGGCTCCGGTCCCCTTTGGGATCCCGGAGTTTATCCCGATGCTTTTTCAGCTGCATGTCAAGCTTGTCCATCACCAAGTCGATGGCGGCATACATGTCGACGTTTTCTTCCCGGCCCTTGATGAGGCGGCCGTTGCTGTTGATGGACACGTCCGCCAGGTGCCGGAATTTCTCCAGTCCCAGGACCACGTGGGCCTCCAGGGGGCCGTCCAGATAGCGTTTGAATTTCTTCAGACGTTCAGTGACATAGTTTTTAAGGGCCTCAGAGGGTTCGAGTTGTCTGAATGTCACGGAAATTTGCATGCAATCCTCCACACAGTTTGCGGTTAGCCGAATCCGGGAGATTAAGGGGAAGGGGAAGAAGACAAGCTTTTCGGGCGAATGCCTGGTTTTTTCCTTTTGCTGGAGGACAGCACCCCCAGCATGCCCCGGTATTTGGCCACGGTGCGCCGGGCAATGATCACATTGTCCTCGCGCAGCATCTCAGCGATCTCCTGGTCACTCAAGGGATTTTCGGGGTTTTCAGATTGGACGATCTGGCGGATCTTTTCCTTGACGCTTTCTGAAGCAATCTGATCTCCCAGGGCCAGATTGAGGCCGCTGTTGAAAAAGTATTTCATATCCAACAACCCCTGAGGGGTGTGGATGTATTTGCCGGTGGTCACCCGGCTGATGGTGGACTCGTGCATCTGCACATCTTCCGCCACCTGGCGCAGGGTAAGGGGTTTTAAATAGGCCAGGCCGTTATCCAGAAAATCGGACTGGAAGCGCACGATGCTCTCGGACACCCGGTACAGGGTCTTTTGCCGCTGATGAATGCTCCGAATAAACCAGAGGGCGCTGTCCAGGTGTTTTTGGATGTAGGCCCGGGCCGAATCGCTGAGCTTTTCCGGGTTGCGCAAGGCCTCCAGATAGAAGGTGCTTACCCGGAGTTTGGGGAGGCCGTCCTCGTTTAAGGTGATGACATATTCATCCCCCACCTTTTGCACAAAAACGTCGGGGTTGATATAAGCAGGGTCCTCCAGGTCAAAGCTGCGGCCCGGCTTGGGATCCAGTTGGCCGATCACTTCCCCGGCCTCGAAGACATCCTCCACCGACACCTTCAGGTCCCGGGCGATGGCATGGTAATTCCGGTTGGCCAGATTGGTGAGGTGGCGGTTGATGATGGCTTCCACCAGAGGTTCTTCGACCCCCAGGGCCTTAATCTGTATAAGGAGACATTCTCTCAGGTCCCGGGCCGCCACGCCGGTGGGGTCAAAACTCTGGACGATTTTGAGGACCGACTCCACCCGGGCAGGCGCCACCTCCAGTTCCTGGGCGATCTCTTCCACCGAGGCCTGCAGATAGCCCTGGGAGTCCAGATTACCGATGATCAGGTGGGCAAGGCGTTCATCCCCTTCGTCCAGTTCGGCCATGTGCATCTGCCAGGTCAGGTGGGATTTGAGGGAAGTTCTCTGCGCATTGAGATTTTCAAAGGACGGAATTTCCCGTTCTTCGTGTTCCCTGAAGGAAGGGGTCGCTTCCTGGTCCCGGAAAAAATTCGTCCAATCCCAGTCATCCAGAGGACTCTTACCCTCTGTGTCCTCCTTGGGAGAGGTGTCTTCGGCGGCAGCCTCAGCGCTGGGACCCGGCGCCCAGCTTTCCCCCTCTGTGGGTTCCGGCGTCCGGTCTTCGGTTTGGATGTCCTCGAGTATGGGGTTGGCTTCCAGGGCCTGGTGGATCTCGTCCAAAAGCTCCATGCGGGAGAGTTGCAGCAGCTTGATGGCCTGCTGCAACTTCTGGGTCATGATAAGCGTTTGACTGAGTTTGAGGCTCTGGCGGATCTCTAATGCCATACGATAACCTTATACCCTGGCCCACGGAGAAGCAAGGTCGTTAGCGCTGATTGTCACTTAAAATATTATAACGTAAAGCCTTCGCCCAAGTAAATCCTTTTAGCCAGTTCGCTGTTGACCACATGGTCAGGGGTGCCCTCCTCGATAATCACCCCCTCGTTCAACAGGTAGGCCCGGTCGCAGACCCACAGAGTTTCCCGGACATTGTGATCGGAAATGAGGATCCCCAGCCCCCGTTCTTTTAACTGGCGGATAATATTTTGGATATCGGTCACCGCCAGGGGATCGATGCCGGCAAAGGGCTCATCCAGGATGATGAAATGGGGAGAGGTGACCAGGGCCCGGGTAATTTCCAGCCGCCGCCTCTCGCCGCCGGAGAGGGAAGAGGCTTTCTGTCCGGCCAGGTGGGTGATGCGCAAATCCCCCAGCAGCTTGTGCAGGCGTTCCTCCCGGACCTGGGGGTCCGGCTCCATGGTCTCGAGAATGGCCAGAATATTTTCGGCCACCGTGAGCTTGCGGAAAACGGAGGATTCCTGGGGCAGATACTGCAAGCCTTTGCGGGCCCGCTGGTAAATGGGCAGCTGGGAGATATCCTCCCCGTCCAGGATGATGGCCCCCGCGGTCGGGCCGCAGCAGGCCCAGGACCATGAAAAAGGTGGTGGTTTTGCCCGCGCCGTTGGGGCCCAAAAGCCCCACCACTTCGCCGCTTCCCACCTCCAGGGTGACGTCGTCCACCACCTTGCGGCCGTCGTAGGTTTTGCTGAGATGTTCCAGGAGCAGTCGGTGCATGGGGCGCCTGTGCGAGCTACCGGGGCCTGCCCGTTCGGGAAGCGGGTTTGGGGCTTTTGGGAGCAAAAAACTCTTCCGGGGTCTTCCCCTCTTGCGCCGTCTGGTACAGGTGGGCTTCCACCCGCTGTTGGGGGGAGCTGTCCACCACCACCTTTTTGGAGGTCAGGTTTATGGTGATTTTTGAGCCCTTCAGGTGGTTTTCCCCCCGCCACACCTGGGGCTGGCCCAAAAGGACAATCTCGTCTGTATCCCGGTAATAAATGGCCTTTTCCCCGGTGGCCACCCGGTCGCCCTGGACATAGCGCACGTTGCCCCAGGCTTCGATGCGGTCGAGCTCATCCCCGCCCAGGTCCCCCAGGGGGGAGCTTTCCTTGCTTTTCCCGGCTGGGGCTGCGGCCCCCCGGACCTTCTCTTGGGGCTTGTAGATCACCAGCAGCTTGTCGGCATAAAGGTTGGCGTCGCCATACTCCGCTTTCACCTGGCCCTTAAAGACAATGAGACGCTGGTCCTGATCGGCCTCCATCTGGGCCGCGGTAATGCGCAGCGGCACCTCGCTTTTCTGGCCGGCCGCCGCGGCTTTCTGGGGGGGTGGAGGGGAGCCGGCCGGCGGGACAAGCCCCTTCCTGCCCCCAAGCCTGGGTTCCCGCCGCCAGGAGCAACCATAGCCCCAGAAACAGGGCCGTCAACCGCCGCCGTGATAGTCCCGTCCCGGTCACAGGAGCCCTTTCTCCAGCTTCAGTTTGGTCAGGCGGTGTTGCTTCAAGACCAGGCGCTTTTTGGCGAGATCAAGGTACAGGTCTTTGCCGGTCATCTCGAGCCGGGGCCCCTGCAAAGTGACCTCCGCCGGGGCCACCAGGGCCCGCTCCTGGGGGAGATACTGGATTTCTGAGGTGAACATGGTTATATCTCCCTTCTGCAGCTTCACCCCGCCCTTGACGGTCATGTCCCGCTTCTTGGTGTTAACCAGGCCTTCATCGGCCCAGAGGCGCACCACTTCCTGGTCCGAGGCGCCATAAAACTCGAGATAGATATGGTGGATGCGGATTTCATCGCGATTGGTCAGGTACTCGGCCTTCTCGGCGTCCAGCTTCCAGCGCTTCCCCCCCTTTTCGATGTCGGTGAGGGACAGGCTTTCCATCTGGGCCTTTTTCTCAGGGGGTTTCTCGGGCTGAGGGGGCGGCGGCGGCGGACTGAGATACCACCACAGGCCCCCCGCCGTCAGCCCCACCAGGATAAGATAGAGCAGGGGCCTGGAGACGAGACCCCAGACCCGCTCCCAGCCGCTCCGTGGGGGCGGGGTGGGGGCCGTGGCTCCAGGCCTGGCTCCGGCGCGGGCGCAGTCCTGCGCCCGGTTATCCCTGCGTCATCTGCTCATCTTGAGATGGTCCACCCTTTTTCCAGGAGATCTCTTGGCGAGTCTGTCGGCACTTTCCGGCCGAAAAATGAGGCCTTTGAAAAAATATTAAATATTTTTACAGCTTCCCGGGCTGGCGTTCAGCCGCCACAAGGGTACTATACAGCTTTTTCCTTATTTTACAAAATGGTCTTATCAGGAGGAAAATCTTATGCCGAGTTCCTTTAAAAAGATAACATTTTAAAATAATTAGCTTTGATGGGCACATTAGCCCTGGCGGCCAACGTCTGCCATGACATAGCAGGCTATGCCTTGCGGCCACAGGCTAATTGTTGCATTTGAACGGAACTCGGTGTAAACCGAGGTGCAGTCAAACAGTTATTTATCGTAGGGGCGCAATTTATTGCGTCTTTAGGGCTTGATGAATCAAGCCCTGCAGAGGGGGGAGAGGAATTGGGGGGCGTGGCTTGCCCTGCCCTAAGGTGAGGGTTTTTCGTTCCCAAGCTCCCGCCTGGGAACCAGATTGGACGCAAGCCCTGCTTGGCAGTTTCGAATACCCGAATAATAGAAAACTCCCCTGCTAATCGGCAGGTTTTCCAGGCTAAACTTGGGGGCCATTGGCCTTGCCGGGCAGGTGCATGGGAACGAGCAGCGATGTCGTGTGTTCCACGCAAAACCATGCGGATTAACCAGGAGGGTACGATTCATACCAGGCTGCAATCAAAGGGTGGCACAGGCTGAAGCCTGCGGCTACAAAACATTGCTCATAGAATGCAGCTCGGTATCACGCCCTAATTCTGGCGAGTAAAACGCACCCTGCAAAAGGCATTTCCAGAGCAAACGGCAAACCTCGGTGGGGCGGGCGTCCTAGCCGCCAATATGGTCCGCATGGATATAGGGAATTATTCGTTTAAAAGCCGTTCGGTGTAATACTTAGGGTCAATTATGCAGGGTGGGCTCCGCCCACCCGTTATGCGGCGGGCAGTGCCCACCCTACATTAACTTGAAACTTTTCAGGAGAGCTTTAACCAGTGGCAGGGCGCCACATTTCCAAAAGTTCTTCCCAAACGCCCCTGGCTTTGAGGATGAGGTCGGTGACTTCCCGCACCGCGCCCTGACCGCCTGGGTTGGCGGTCACCCAATGGGCCGCGGCCTTTACCTCCGGGACCGCATCCGCCACGGCCACGGCCAGGCCAACCCGGTATAAGAGGGGCAAATCCACCAGTTCGTCCCCCACCGCGGCCACTTCCTCGAAGCCCCAGGCCCAGGGTGCGGCAGAGCTCCTCCAGGACCGGGACCTTGTCCCGCAGACCCTCGAAGTAGCGGGTCACCCCCAACTCCCGGGCCCGGAAAAAGGCCGGGTCCGAGCGCCGCCCGGAGAGAAAGGCCACCTCCACGCCGCCCTGCTGGGCCATTTTGATGCCGTGGCCGTCCCGGACGTGGAACACCTTGAACACTTCTTCCCGGGGGCCGAAATAAAGGGAGCCGTTGGTGAGGACACCGTCCACGTCCAGGATGAGCAGGCGCACTTTGGCGGCGCGCTGCCAGACCTCGGGAGGGTAGGTTAGGGTGGTCATGGGCTGGGATGCTCCTGTAGTGCGGCATGCACGGCTTTTAAGGCGCGCCAGAGCCGGGGGATGTCTTTTAGAGCCAGGGAGTTGGGGCCGTCGCAGCGGGCCTTGGCCGGGTCGGGGTGCACCTCCAGGAAAATGCCGTCCACCCCGGCGGCCACCCCGGCCCGGGCTAGAAGGGGCACAAACTCCCGCTGGCCCCCGGAGGAGGACCCCTCGCCCCCGGGAAGCTGCACACTGTGGGTGACATCCAGGACCACCGGGCAGCCCAGGCTCCGCATAATGGCGACGCTCCTAAAATCCACCACCAGGTTGTTATAGCCGAAACTCGCGCCCCGCTCGGTGAGGAATATCCGGGTATTGCCCGTGGAGCGGGCCTTGTCCAGAACCTGGGCCATGTCCCAGGGCGCCAGGAACTGGCCTTTCTTGATGTTCACCGCTTTACCGGTGGCCGCCGCGGCCACCACCAGGTCAGTCTGACGGCAGAGGAAGGCCGGGATTTGCAGGACGTCCAGGACTTCCGCGGCGGGGGCCACCTCGCTCACCTGATGCACGTCGGAGAGCACCGGCAGACCCACCTCCTCTTTCACCCGGGCCAGGATTTTGAGGCCTGCTTTCAGCCCCGGCCCCCGGAAGGAGGTGATGGCGGTGCGGTTGGCCTTGTCATAGGAGGCTTTGAAGATGAGGGGGAGGGCCAACTCCTCGGCATAGGTTTTCAGGGTGCGGGCGATTTCCAGGGTGAGGGCCTCGTCCTCCATGACGCAGGGCCCGGCGATCATGATCAGCTCGCCGCCGCCTAACCAAAAATCAGAAATTTGAAATTTGCCGGTCAATTTTAGTGCTCTGCTGAAGGTCGTTATTTGTCATCCTGAGCGTAGCGAAGGATCTTAAGTAGTTTTAAAAAGCGAGATTCTTCGCTTCGCTCAGAATGACAATATTAAGTCCATAATTTAAAAGATAATGATATTTTTATTTCATGAAATCATCAAAGAAATTTTCATCCACGTCAAAAGTTGTCCTCGGAATAAGCCCCAGTTGTAGTTGTTCAAACATTTGCACCAGGGTATCTCCATCCACAAGTTCTATGGGAGGTGCGCCATCTCGTCGAGCTTCTTTCTTGGCTTCCAGCGTGAAAGTGCCTGTGGTAATGATAATGCCCTTATCAGCTCTCCCCATCATGGCTCCGCGGAAATCTCTTATTTGTGATGGGGTTACTGCTCCCTGATAACGCTTGCACTGGAACAAAACATTAAAGCTCACAAAAGGATTCACCTGTAGAATCCCAAAACCATCTATGCCGCCATCACCAGTTTTGCCGGTAACCACAACCTTCTGGAAGCCAGATTCTCTCAGGAGTCTTTGGCTAAGACGTTCAAAACCCTGTGGCGGCAATGACTTAATCAGATTTAACAAGTCAGTTCGGTGATCCAGAGATTCTATCTCTTCTTCATCTGTTTCGGCCACTAATGGTTTTGTTTGACCTTTGAGTCTCTTCCCCTCCTTGTAACCCTTTTTAACTTCATTGAAAATCCCTAAAGGATAAAAAGTTGTCATATCAATTAATTGGCCTTTCTCGGTGAGACTCCATACGCCACGTTTTGAAGCATCGATATACCCTGCGTATGCTAAATAGAGCCGTGCCCATTGAACTTGGTTCCGCACGCGAGATTGTCCGCTCTTGAGTATTATTTCTTGTTCTGATTCGGGTATCTTCATTTTTTCAATGACACGATCAATCACTTCGGCAACCGTCCCAGATCCCCCCGACTCTTTCAGGACTTCAATAATTGGCTTAAAAAAACGAATAAATTGCGAACCCTTGCTTCTGGCCATCTTGTGTCACCACACCATATCTAATTTCTTGTCATTCTGAGCCGCCATGAAGGCGGCGAAGAATCTCTAAGATTATTCGGATAGGTCCGTCCAATCCGGATTCATTGATTCAATAAGAGCTATTTTTTTCTTACGTTTCCATCCCTTAATCTGTTACTCTCTATGAATGGCAGCTGTTATATCACTGGTCTCTTCAAAATAAACCAACTTATTGATCTTATATTTCTTGGTGAAACCTTCGATTAAATGGTTCTTATGTTCAAAAACCCTTCTTTCAAGATCATTAGTCACTCCAGTATACAATGTCCCAGAGTTGTTAGTCATTATATATACAAAGTAATTGAATTTTAAAGACATTTTTGGAGACCCTTCGCCTGCGGCTCAGGGTGACAGTTACGGCGGCCATGGACAGCCCTATAAAGGTTATTCAGAGAAAATTTAATATTAAAGTCACTTCTCTTGCGCCGCAAAAATAAGTCCCAGCCCCATCCAGAAGGCTTCCCGCAATCTTCTGATGATGCTGAAGGCCGCGCCCAGGGTGGCCCCGAGGTTGAAGCCCAGGGCCAGTAAAATATTGCCCCCGTCCTGTACCCCTAATGACACCGGAATGAAAAAGCCCAGGGCCGTAAAGAGCATGGCCAGGGCGTCCAGGCACACCGCCAGGCCCCAACTGATGGGATGCCCCAAAAGCCAAAAGATCAGATAGACCTCGATGGCGTGGATCATCCAGGACAGGAAAAAGAGGCCCAGGGACACAAAGCCCCGGCCGGGATGCTCCCGGTAAAACGCGGCCATCTGGGCGTCCAGGCTTTCCAGTTCCGGTTCTTTGTCCTTGAGGAATTGGGGACAAAGCCCCAGCCGCTCCAGGAGGCGGATGCCCTGGACGCAGGGATCCCGTCTCTGCACAATAACGAACATAAGGGCGGCGATGCCCAGCAGGGAGGCGCCCGCGCTGAGAAGCCACACGAGAGAGCTGGACAACGGCAGCAGAAAAGGCATCAGGGCCAGGCCCAGGAAGATATAGAGGGCCAGACTCAGGACGGTGACACCTTTGTGAATAACCACCGAGGCGGTGGCCTCCTGCCAGGGCACCCCTGCGGCCGCCAGGCGGCTGGCCTTAAAGGGCTCGCCCCCCAGACCCGCGGTGGGAGTCAGGGTGTTCAAGGCCTCCCCGCTCAGCCGCAGCCGGAAAAGGCGGGAGAGGGACGGCCGGTGGGCCGGGGATAAGAGAAGAAAATCCCAGGAGATGGCCTCCACCCAATTCACCAGGCCGTAGGGCAAGAGGAGCACCGGCCACCACCAGCCCACGCCCAGGAGTTGCTGCCAGATAACGGGCCACCCCACCTGGTGGAGCATCCAGACAAAAAAGAGGAAGGCCAGGCCCAATAGCCCGAGGTTGATTTTGCGCATGTTGGTCACAGGGGGATTTTATCGGAAAGGGGGTCAGGGTCCAAGAGGGTTCTTTTAATCGCCGTCAATGCCCCATCCCCGGCCCCCTGGCCGTATCCGGGGCCCGGCGCATGAGGAGGACCAGGGGCAGCAGGGCCAGGAAAAGCAGGGTGAAAAACCAGTAATCATCGCAGAAGGCCAGCATGCGGGCCTGGCGCTGCACTTCCATATACAGCCCGGCCAGGGGCTCTTTATATTGCCACCATTGCCAATCCGGCGGCAAACCGGGCAGCGTCTGGCCGATACGGTGCTGCCAGTTCTGGAAGGGCAAATCCAGGGGCGTGAGGCGCTCCACCAGGTGGCTTTGGTGGAACTGGGCCCGCCGGGACAGGAGGGTGGCCGCAGCGGCGATGCCGAAGCTCCCCCCCAGGTTGCGCATCAGGTTGAAAATGCCGGTGGCGTTTCCCATTTTTTCCTGGCTGATGCGGGACATGGTGAGGGTGGTGAGGGAGACGAAGGTGGTCCCCAGGCCAAAGCCCTGGATGAACCGGGGCCACCAGGCGGTGTAAAAGTCAATCTGCGTATTGTATTGACTCATGAGATAGACGGCCACCGTGTTGATAATCAAGCCGGCGCCCACCAGCCAGCGGCCGTCGATAATTTGGGTCAAACGTCCCACAATGGGCAAGATCAGAAGGGAACCGACGCCGCCATAGGCCAGGGCCCAGCCCGCCAGGGTGGCGTCATAGCCCATAAGGGTCTGGAGATAGAGGGGTAGAAGCATGATGCTGCCGTACAGGACGAAGCCGAAAAAGAACATGATGGTGACGCCGGCCGCGTAGTTACGTTCTTTAAAGAGACGCAGGTCCACCACCGGGTGCTTGGTTTTCAGCTCCCAGTAAATCAGGAGAGCCAGGGCGGTGACGGACATGATGGTGAGGCGCACGATGAAATCCGAGGAAAACCAGTCTTCCCGCTCCCCTTTGTCCAACACCACCTGGAGGCAGGCCAGGCCCACCACCAGAAAGGCCAGGCCCACGTAGTCGATGCTGCCGGCTTTTTGTTTTTTGATGTACTCGGGATCAAAGATAAAAAGCGCGGTCATGACCAGGGAGAGGATGCCGATGGGCAGGTTGATATAGAAGGCCCAGCGCCAGCTGAGATTGTCGGTGATCCAGCCCCCCAGCAAAGGCCCGATGATGGGCGCGAAAACCACGCCGATGCCCCAGATGGCCATGGCCATGCCCCGTTCGTGAACCGGGAAGCTCTCCAGCAGGATGGCCTGGGAAATGGGCTGCAGCGCCCCCCCGCCGATGCCCTGAAAGATCCGGAACACGATGAGGCTCTCCAGATTAGGCGCCGAGCCGCAGAGCATGGAGGCGGTGGTGAACAGAACCAGGCAGATCATCAGGAAACGCTTGCGGCCAAAAAGCGCCGAGAGCCAGCCGGTGATGGGGAGTACGATGGCGTTGCTCACCAGGTAGGAAGTAAGCACCCAGGTGGCTTCATCCACCCCGGCGGAGAGGCTGCCCGCCATCTGGGGCAGGGCCACGTTCACCACCGTGGTGTCGATGATCTCCATGAAGGTGCCGGCCATCACGGCAATGGTGATGAGCCATTTGTTGACCACCGGGGCGCCGGAGTTGGCGTTTTCGCTCATGGAGAATTCGGGCCCGCCCTGCGCAGGGGTTTAGCGTCCCCTATCCTGATGCTTTTCTGGAGTTTCGGGCCCGAACGATCCCTCGTATCTATGGTGACTTCAGCGGACATGCCAAGGCGCAAAGGCTGGTTGTCGGGAAAGGGCGGCACCAGCACGATCTTCACCGGCACCCGCTGCACCACCTTCACCCAGTTGCCGGTGGCGTTTTCCGGGGGCAGCAATGAGAACGCAGCCCCGGTGCCGGCCATGATGGAATCCACCTTGCCCCGGAAAACGGTTTTCGGATACGCATCCACCCGGATTTCAGCAGGTTGGCCGATGGTCATGTTGGTAAGCTGGGTTTCCTTGTAGTTGGCCTCGATCCACAGGTCCTTGATTTCCAGGGGCACCAGGGCCATGAGGGGCTGGCCGGGCTGCACCCAGTTGCCCACCTCCACCTGCCTTTTGGTGACGTAGCCGTCGAAATGGGCCGTGATAGTGGTGTAGCCCAGATTGAGGCGGGCTTGCTCCAGGCGGGCCTTGGCTTCCTTAATGGCCGGCTGCTGATCCAGGGGAATGGCCGTGGAGCCGCCGATGGCGGCCAGGGCCTCCCGCTCTTCCTGGCGGGCCTGGTCCACCGTGGCTGCGGCCACCTTGTAGCGGGTGTTGACCTGGTCCAGGGTCTGCTTGGGCACGGTTTGGCGCTCATAGAGATTGCCGTAGCGCTGCTGGTCGGTGACGGCCTGCTTCAGGTGGGCCTCGGCTTCGGCGATTTTGGCCCGGGCCTTGGCTACTTTGGCGTACTGGCTGGCCAGGTCCTGGCGCAGACGGTTCTGGGTGGCCTCCACCTGGGCCACCGCCACCTCAAAATCCTGGGTATCCAGGGTAACCAGGGTTTGCCCTTTTTTAATAAAGTCGTTGTTGTCCACCAAAACCTTGACGGCCCGGCCCGGCAGCTGCGCGGCCACCAGGCCCACATACCCGGACACGTAAGCGTCGTCGGTGGTCACAAAAATCCCCAGGTAACGCCAGTAATACATCCCGGCCCCGACAAAGCCCAGGAGAAGAAGGATGAGGACGATGCTCACCAGCGGCTTACGGAACATGGCGGGATTCCCCCTGGGGCAAAAGGTCGTTAATGGCCCCCGCCGCCCACAGGAACTGGGCTTTAGCCAACTGGTGGTCATAGCGGGCGTTGAAATAATTCACCCTCGTTTTGGTGAGCAGGGTGACCGCGTCGATGACGTTGGTGGCGGTGCCCACCTGCTCCCGGTAGCGCTCCTGGTTGAGGCGCAGGTTCTCCACCCCCTGAGCCACGGCCTTTTCCGTGACCTTTATACGCTCTGCGGTCTCCGTTAAGGCCAGGGAAGCGGTCTGCACATCCAGGCGCACCTGCTCGCCCAGGTCCTGGTGCTTCACTTTCAGCTGCTCCACCCGGTCCTTGGCCTGGCGCACCTGGGCCCTGGTGTCCAGGCCGGTGAACAGGCTCCACTGCATTCCAAAGATGGCGAACCATTGGGAATCATGGACCCAGGCAATGTTCTGCTGCCAGAAATGCCCGCCCTGGGCGTAAATGCGGGGATAGTGCTGGGCCTTGGTCTGGGTGACATTTTTTTCACCCTGGTCGATGCGGTTGGTGGATGCTTTCAGGTCGCTGCGCTGCTTCAGGGCCAGGTCGGCGGCCTCCGCCGTTTTCAGGTTCGGCGCGGCCAGTTCTTTTTCCTCCGCCAGGGTGATGGGCGCGGGGATGGGGAGGCCGATGAGCTTATTCAGGGCTGATTTGGCGTTGACCACGTCATTTTTGGCGGTGATCAGACGCTGCTTGGCGTCCGCCAGGGCCACCTCGGCCTGGAGCACGTCGTTGTAAGTGGCCACGCCAAAATCATATAAATTTTTCGCATCCCGCAGTTGATCGCCGAATTGGGCCACTTCCTGCTGGGCCACCTCTACCATTTTTTCCCCCCGGAGCACCCGGAAATAGCCCTGGCACACCAGCAGAAAAATATTATCCCGCACCTGGAAGGTGTCGAGGCGGGTGGCACTTTGCCCCAGGATGGCCGCCTGATAGCGGGCAGGGGTGGCCCAAAAATCAAAGACCGTCTGGTCCACGGCCACTTTGGAGGTCCAGAAATTATTGTTGGTCACCGGAAAAGAGACGCCCGAGCCGAAGCCACCCTGAACCCTGATGCGGGTGCCCAGATCATAAACCGTCTGGTTGACCTCGCTTTTCACCTTGGGGAGAAAACCGGACCGGGCCCGGACCACATCCTGATCAGCGATGAGTTCCTCGAGGCGGCTCACCTGGAGGGAGGGGTTGGCCTTCCAGGCCAGGCGCAGGGCTTCCTTGAGGTTCAGAGAACGTGGGGCTTCGGCCGCCTGTCCGGGATGGGGCAATAGCCCCCAAAGGGCCAGGCAGGCAAGGGTCAAGAGGGGAAGTATGGTGCGCCTCATGAAAGGGGCTCCTCCTGGACAATGGCCGGCGGCAAAACAATCCCGGAAAACAGGAGGATCAAGACCACCGGCAAGGCTTCCTGATTAAGATTGGGCTTATCTTGGGTCATGGCGTAATACCCCACCGCCCTCAAGATGCCCTTGAGCAGGAAAGCCAGGAGACGGGGGTCAGCCGGAATGAATTGTCTTTGGGTAATGCCGTCGGCGAAAATTTGGGTAATGAGGGCCACGATGTGTTCCTCTAATTCCTGCAACGAAGTAAGGCCCCCTCCCCGCCCCGCCTTAAACCTGACCAACTCCCGGAGATACAGGGGGAAAAGGGCGCTCTCCTGTTCCGCATAATTGAGCAGGAGAACCACCACCTGGCGCAGCTTGTCCTGAGGGATGTCGGTCTTGGCCAAGATGACTTCCAGGTCGCCGATGATGGCTTCCGCTACCTGGGACAGGAGGGCCTGGATCAGTTCGTCTTTACTTTGAAAATAGAGGTACAGAGTGCCCTTGGCCACCCCGGCGGCCTGGGCGATCTCGTCCATGGTGAGGGCGTCGATCCCCTCCTGTTCCAGCAAGCGTTTGGCGGCAGCCAAAATTTCCCTGGTGCGGAAGGCCGCCACCACTGCTTTTTTGGTTGTAGCTTGAGGCTTCATTGACTGTCCGGTCATAAAAATGACTGTAACGTCAATAGTGAACCACGGAAGTTTTGTCAAGAAAAACTTGCAAACTCATGCGCCCCTGCGAAAATATTGGGTATCTATAGCGTTGGGCGATTTTTTTCAAAAAATCCGTCACCGCGCCGTAACCGAAAAGCGCTGCGGTTGTCTATATAATAAGACCTTTCCGCATAACCATGGAAAAGAGCCCTGCCTGGCTGCATTTTGCCGCGCGGGCTGTTGCTTTATCACCTTTTGATTCTTACATAATTACGTAACCAAGCGGAGTGGAGGATCTATGGACCGCCGGGAATTTTTGAAGAAAGCCGCGGCGCTGGGGGCCTTGGTCGGCGCCAGCCGCTTTTTGGTCATGCCCGAGGAACTCTGGGCCATGGCTCCCCAGGACAGGCCCCAGCCCCTCATCGCCAAAACCGAGGGGACCAAGTGGGACCAGATCACCGGGGAGGCCATCCAGAAGTTGGGGGGCATGAAGAAATTCGTCAACCCCGGGGAAACCGTGGTGGTGAAACCCAACATGGCCTGGGACCGCACCCCGGAGATGGCGGCCAACGCCCATCCCGACGTGGTGCGCCAGGTGGTGGAGCTCTGCCTGGAGGCCGGGGCCAAGCAGGTGAAAGTCTTGGACCACACCTGCCATGACGCCCGCAAGGCCTATAAAAACAGCGGCATCCAGGATGCGGTCCTGGCCCTCAAGGACCCCCGGGCCGTGGTGGAATTTGTGGATGAACGGCGATTCACCAAGATCAAGGCGGAAAAGGCCAAGAACCTGAAGGAATGGCTGTATTATAAGGATTGTCTGGAAGCCGACCGCTTCATCAATATTCCGGTGGCCAAGCACCACAGCGAGGCCCGCCTCACCATGTGCCTGAAGAACATGATGGGGGCCATCGGCGGCTGGCGGGGCCGCTGCCACGTTGGGCTGCACCAAAACATCGCCGACATGAACCTCATCCTGCGGCCCGACCTCCACGTCCTGGACTGCACCCGCATCCTTCTGAAAAACGGGCCTTCCGGGGGCGACGTGGCGGATGTGGCCGTGAAAAACCTCATCTTCGCGGGCGCCGACCCCGTGGCCCTGGACGCCCAGGCCACCACGCTTTTCGGCCTGCCTCCCAAGGAGATCGGCTATATTGTCCGGGCCCAGGCCCTGGGGTTGGGTGAAATGGACCTCAGCAAGGTCAAGTTTGTTTGATAATTGTTAATTGGGAGAGGGGGCCAGGGGTTTTCACAGGCTGGAAAGCCTGTGCCGCCAACCCCTGCCCCCTTTATCAACCCCTCGCCCCTAACCCTGTAGGGGCGCAATTCATTGCGCCCTGAGGGCTTGATATATCAAGCCCCAACAAGGGCCGTGAGGAGATGTAGGGTGCGCACCGCGCACCATGTCGGCGGGCGGGAAAACAGGCTTCCAGTTTGAGCATATACATGAAAACCACAACCCCTGAACAAAAATCCCGGAAATGGTTGTATGTCCGGCGGTTCAGCCAGATTGCCTTTTTTATCCTGTTTCTCTTCCTCTTCCTGAAAGCGGAATACCAGGGCCAGGATATGCTGGCCTGGCCGGTGGACCTCTTTTTCCGCTTCGACCCCCTGATTCTGGCAGCCCATCTCCTGACCTTCAGCCCCATAATCTGGGGCCTTTTCTGGTCTCTGGTCTTTGTGGGCCTCACCTTGGTGCTGGGGAGGTTCTTCTGCGGCTGGGTCTGCCCACTGGGGACCACCCTGGACGGCTGTCGCCGCCTTCTTTTCAAAAGCCGCCAAGACTCCGGCGTGGCCGATCGCTGGCGGCGGTTCAAGTATTATCTGCTCTTTTTCCTGTTGGCCGGGACGCTGTTTTCCGTCAACCTGGTGGGCCTCTTCGATCCCTTATCCCTGCTCTACCGCACCGTGGCCATTGTCCTTTATCCGGCCTTCGGCTACGGGGTGGAAAAGCTGAGCCTCACCCTGTACCGCTGGGGCGCGCCCTTCACCATTGTCAGCGAACCGGTTTACCAGTTCTTGAAAGCCACGGTGCTCCCCTTCAAGCCCCTGGTCTATCTGCTGCCTTTCCTGACCCTGACGCTCTTTGTCCTGGTGGTGGCTGCGGAACGGCTGGACCGCCGCTTCTGGTGCCGGGCCGTGTGCCCCCTGGGCGCGCTTTACGGTCTTTTTGCCAGGTTTGCCCTGCTCAGAAGGCGGCCCACGGTGTTGTGCAAAGACTGCCAGGACTGCGCCGCGGTGTGCAAAATGGGGGCCTTCGGAGAAAAGCCGCAGTTCGAGGCGGTGGATCACTCCCTCCCCAGTCAACTGCCCCGGCACCTGACCTCGGAGTGCCAGCTCTGTTTGCGCTGTCAGGATAATTGCGACAAGGGGCGGGTTTCTTACAGTTTTGGGGTGAAAACCCCCCGGGCCCCCCTGGACCTGGGCCGGCGCCAGGTGATCACCTCCATGGCCGCGGGCGTGGCCATGGTGCCCTTGGTGCGCCTGGGTTCCCTGGCCCGGCGGCCCGATGAATTTCTGGTGCGTCCCCCCGGGGCCCAGGAGGAAGGGGAGTTTCTGGCCCGCTGCATCCGCTGCGGCGAGTGCCTGAAGGTCTGCCTCACCAACGGCCTGCAGCCCGTTCTCTGGGAGGCGGGCCTGGAAGGCCTTTACACCCCGAGGCTGGTGCCCCGGATGGGCTACTGCGCCCACACCTGCACCCTGTGCGGCCAGGTCTGCCCCACCGGGGCCATCCCCAAGCTGGAGCTTGAGGTGAAGCAGGCCTCAGCCCTGGGCACGGCAAGCATCAACCGCACCCGCTGCATCCCCTACACCGAGGGCAGCGACTGCCTGGTGTGCGAAGAACACTGCCCCGTGTCCCCCAAGGCCATCACCTTTAACATGATCGAAGTCCTGGATCTGCAAGGCAAAAAAATCCTGGTGAAAGCCCCGGTGGTGCAGGCCGACCGCTGTATCGGCTGCGGCCATTGCGAATACGTCTGCCCTGTGGGCGGCGACGCCGCCATCCGGGTGAAAAGGTCGTTGCGGGTAGAGAATTGAAATATTGGGGGAGTGGGCTAAGGGTCGGAGACCCTTACCCCCTCCCCCACCCCCAATCCCTTGAGGGGGGAAAATTGCTGGGGAATCGGGGCAAGGTCCCGACTCCCCAGCAAACCCTTCTGCGGGTTGGGAGGGGGGTATGTGGGGGGAGGGCCAGGGACCTCAGGTCCCTGGCCCTCCCCCCACAAAACTTATGTCAATCATGAATCGTCACTATCCGGACAGGCCCCTGGTGGGAGTGGGGGCGGTGATTTTTCGGGGGGAGGAATTTCTCCTGGTGCGCCGGGGTCAGGAGCCGGCCAAGGGCGCCTGGAGTTTGCCGGGGGGGCTGGTGGAGGTGGGGGAAACCCTGGAGGCCGCCATCCTGCGGGAGGTCCGGGAAGAAACGGGCCTCACCGTCAAAATATTGGGCGTCACTGCGGTCCTGGAGCGCATCTTCCGGGATGAAGCCGATAAGGTGCCCTATCACTATGTCCTGGTTGATTTTGCCTGCGAGTATGTGGCAGGAGAGGTGACGCCGGCCTCAGACGCGGCCGCGGCCCGGTTTGTGCCGCTGGCCGGCCTGGATGACCTGAAGCTGGCCTCTTTTACCACCCAGGTCATCAAGCGGGCCCGGGACCAGAAGGCCACCGGGACGTTTATTCCTCTGGTAAGTTAGCCCCACCAATCCTTCTTAGCAGTTCCTCATGGGACTGCGGCCCACCCGCAAATTATGAAAAATTTTGGTGGGGCGGGCCTCCGTGCCCGCCTCGACAATCAGCACAGGCTGGAAAGCCTGTGCCACCCTTGAGGAACTTTTCAAGACAGGCCAAAGCAATTTGATGCCTGCTCGCATTCAACCGGCGACAATAATGCAGCCGCGAGGCTTTACCGTGAAAATCCCCCGTAGGGGCGACGCATGCGTCGCCCCTGCAGAAAAATTACTTGTTTGATGGCAGCTTGGTCTCAATCTGTTATTGACGAGAATTATTTCTTTTTCTTACCTACCTCTTTGACCTCGACCTTGGTGGCCGTCATTTTGTACTCGATGGTCACTTTGGAACCCACCTTCAGGTCTCCCGTCACTTTGGTGTCGGGGGTGCGGGCCAGTTCCCAGCGGTCTTTGCCCTTCTGGACCACAATCATGTCATCGGTGACTTCCAGAACCGGTCCGGTCACCTGGTAGGTCTTCACCGCCGCAGCGAAGGCTGGGGAGGAGAACAGCACCAAAATTACCGTCAAGGCCAGCAGGCGTTTCATGATACTACCTCCTTTTTTTGTCCAAGCTGTTCTGTCCGGTCTGGCAAGACCGGGGATGCCCTGTCGCTACTGCACCACGATGACGTCCTTAATCTTGCGGTAGATCCCCTCCTTGATGCCCCGCACCTTCATGATGTCCTCGGGAGTCTTATAGGGGCGGCCTTCGATAATGGCCTTGGCCTTCACCGGCCCGATGCCGGGGATCTTTTCGAGATCGGCTTGGCTGGCGGAGTTGATGTTGATTTTCTCGCCCGGGGCCAGCTTGGCGGCTTCGGTCTTTTCCGCAGGGGGCAGATCACGTCTTGGTCTCATAACTGCTCCCGGGCCGGTCGCGGGCTTCTCCACTGCGGGAGCCCCTTTGGCCGCTGGCGTTTCAGGAGCGGCCGCGGGTTTGGCCGCAGGGCCGAAGCTCACTTTGTCCTTCAGGGCCGCCACTTTCCCCTTGGTCAGGCCCTTCACCTTGCCCAGGTCGTCCAAACTCGTGAGGGGCCGGGCCGCGATGATTCTTTTGGCCAGGGCCGGACCGACGCCGGGCAGAGCCTCCAGGGCCTTCTGGTCCGCGCTGTTCAGGTCCACAGGGGCGGCCGCGGCCGGGGGAGCCTTAACCTCTTTGGGCTTGGCCGCGGTGGCCGGCTCCACCGCTTTCACGGGTTGCGGGGCCGCGGCGGGAGAAGGCGGGGCCGCCGCCTTGGTCATGAGGGAGGGTTCAAATTCACCGATTTCTTTAGGGGACAGGCCGGCTTTTTTGAGATCGTCCAGCGACTTGTAGGGCCGGTTTTCGATGATTTTCTTGGCCGTGACCGGTCCGATGCCCTTGATGGCTTCCAGCTCGGCCTGAGTGGCCAAATTGATGTCAACCTTGGCTGCGGTGGCGACTCCCTGGGCAAGCAGCAACGCCAGGGCCGCGGCAGCCACCACCAGCAGCGCCCGCCACTTCACCTTCATACTTGATGGACTCATGGAACCCCTCCTCATTAATGGTTAATCCCAGGGCCTCTGCCCCGGGCCCGGCTTTCATGGTTTTCTGTTTTCTGTCAAAAGAACTATGAATATCACCAGGCTCCATTTCTTAGTTTGCTTTATTTGGATAGTGAACTTGATATGGCTGTTAAGTGGTGAAAAAATTTTTCAGTGGAGGCCCGTTGGCCTGGCACCCTCAACCTTAGGACCTGGCAAGCCTGACTAGGTCACCTCCCCTGCCGCTCCTTTTGTAGGGGCTTGATTTATCAAGCCCTCAGGGCCCCATAAATGGCGCCCCTACATGGCCTCGAAGAGAGGGGGCAAAGAACCGCGACCACAACAGCATGGGCTTCCAGCCCGTTGGCCCTCCTCTCTCTTCAGGTATTTGCCCCAGACTCATATTCTTTGTCCGGGCGCTTATCCCCATCAGGTCCCCGGCACCTTGGGAAGTTCGGCCAGGGCCCGGGCCAGGACCTCGGGGGGGTACTCCAGGTCTTCCAGTTTCCCCTCCAGAAAGGCGTCGTACGCGGCCAGATCGAAGTGCCCGTGGCCCGAGAAATTAAAGACGATGCATTTGGGCTCATTGGCCTCCCGGCAGCGCACCGCTTCATCAATGGCGGCCCGGATGGCGTGGGAGGTCTCCGGGGCCGGGATGATGCCTTCCGTCTTGGCGAACAGGACTGCGGCCTCAAACACCGGGTTCTGGGAATAGGCCGTGGCCTCAATAACCTGGTGGTGCACCAAAAGGGACAGCAGAGGCGAATCGCCATGATATCTCAAACCCCCGGCGTGAATCCCCGGCGGCACAAAGGAGTGTCCCAGGGTGTGCATCATGATCAGGGGGGTCAGGCGGGCCGTGTCCCCGAAATCATAGGTGTATTGCCCCCGAGTCAGGGTGGGGCAGGCGGTGGGCTCCACCCCGATGATGCGCATCTCCCGGCCTTTGAGCTTGTCCGGCACAAAGGGGAAGCAAAAACCGGCGAAATTGCTGCCGCCGCCCACGCAGCCGATAAGTATATCGGGGGTTTCCCCGGCCAGGGCCAACTGCTTTTTGGTCTCCAGGCCCACGATGGTCTGGTGCAGCATGACGTGGTTTAAAACGCTTCCCAGGGAGTACTTGGTGTCCTCGTGGCTGGCCGCGTCTTCCACGGCTTCGGAAATGGCCATGCCCAGGCTGCCGGAGGTGTCGGGGGTCTGGGCCAGGATACCCCGGCCGGCGTTGGTCCGGTCCGTGGGGGAAGGGAAGACCTCCGCGCCCCAGATGTGCATCAGGGAGCGGCGGTAGGGTTTTTGATGGTAGCTCACCTTCACCATGTAGACGGTGCACTCCAGCCCGATGAGGTTGCAGGCGAAAGCCAGGGCGCAGCCCCATTGGCCGGCTCCGGTCTCGGTGGCCAGCCGCCTGACCCCTTCCACCTTGTTGTAGTAGGCCTGGGGCACTGCGGTATTGGGCTTGTGGCTGCCCGGCGGGCTTACCGACTCGTTCTTGTAATAAATCCGGGCTGGGGTCTTGAGGGCTTGCTCCAGGCGCCGGGCCCGGTGCAGAGGCGTGGGCCGCCACAGGCGGTACAATCGCAGCACCTCGTCCGGGATGGCGATAAACCGCTCCCGGCTCATTTCCTGTTCAATGAGACTCATGGGGAAAATGGGAGACAGGTCTTTGGGTCCCAGAGGCTGACCCGTGGCCGGATGAAGGTAAGGAGGAAAGGGGCTGGGCAGGTCCTGCTGGATGTTATACCACTCCTGAGGCAGTTCCGCCTCGCTTAACCAAATTTTGTAGTCGTCCATGAAAAAAAGAGGCTCCTTGAGCTTACTGATTGAGCTTTTATATTGCAGGCCCTTGGGAGGGTGTCAAGGAAAAAACCCAGAAGCGGCGTAAATGTCCTAAGTATGGTCTTCCCCAGGAAAATTCAAGTATCCCGGCCAGGAAACCGATGGTTCTAGAAAAATTCATGCCAAACAAGGATGTTTGCCGATATGAGACATTAGTCAGCCAACACGCACCGAAGCTTTCGTGAGCACAGACCGGAAGATAGCTGCGGTCTCGCGAGGGGGGCCGGCCAGAGCCCAGGGGAGCGGCAAGGAGCCGCCCCTGGCTGGGATGCCCGGCGCCAGTATGTCACACAATCATGGTTAACCATAAAGACCGCGACGAACAGAGAAAGAATGAGCAGCGCCCGTCCCGGCATGCCAGGGCCGGGGTCCGGGAAGAAGAAGCCTGTCAAATTTTTAACCTGAAAAAGAACCTCGATTATAGTGACATTTTGATTAAATACGCCAGCAAGTACCTCAAATTGGGTTGGGATCTGGTAGCAGTGAACGGCCGGGGGGAAACGGCCCTGGATCTGGATTTTCAGCAGCCTGAGGCAATGTGGTCGCCCAAGCTCACCACTATGGGGCTGGAGGGTTTCCAGATCAACCTGGGGGTGCGCACCGGCAGGCCCTCCCGCCTCCTGGTCCTGGAGGTGCACCGGGAGGAAAGCCTGGCGCCTTTCAATCAGCGGGGAGACTGGGGCTCCGGCTGCGTGGCCGAAGTGGGCCATGACCGGGAGCAGCATTACTACGTCCTGCCCCGGGGCTGGGAGCCCCCCGCCTCATATTTCCTTGAGTCCTTCCAGGTCATGGTCTTCGGGGAGGAGGGCATGGTGCTGGCGCCGCCGTCCCTGGAGCCCCAGGCCCAGGCCGCCATGCGCTGGTTGCGGCCCCCCTGGGAAAACCCCCCGACCCGGCCCAGTCCGGCTCTGTGCAAGTTTTTAAAGGAAAGCTCTCCCTCCCTGGTGGAGGCGGCGTCGCCGCCCTTGCCCCAGGTGCCCACCTGGGCCGAAATCTATCCGAGCATCACCAGGTACCCGGCGGTTCTCCAGGCCCTGTTGGCACCCGCGGCCAGACCAGAGGATTACTATCAGTCCCTGGTGGCGGCGGCCCGGCGGGCGGGCCTGGTTGACCCCCACCTGCTCCTGGGGCTCCTGTGGCACGCGCCCCTGGGGGATGGCGGCCACCAGCCTCAGCGCTGGGAATATTTTCAGCGCCTGCTGCAGAGCGAGGGCCAGGGAGAGGGTGACCATCATCTTCCGGAGCGGCGCCCCCGCACCAGGAGCCTGCCGCCCCCTCCCGAGGCGGCGAGTCCGACCCTGGAGGCAGAGTCAGCCCCAGGCGCAACGGACGGCCCCAGAGGCCCCGAGGGCGGTTTTCCCAGCGCTCCCCCGCCGGCTATGGGGAAACAGGTGTGTCGGGAGGAGGGCCGTCGGGCCAATGGCAACGGGAGAACCCGGTCGCCGGGGGGCGAGGACTTTATTGATTCCTGGGCCGAGCTCTTCCGTCTCGGCCAGGACAATCTGGTGGTGGACCGGCGGCGCTACGAGGCCATGATTTACGAACTGGGCAAGCTGGGGGCCTGGCAGGATTTTTTCAAGGGACAGCAACGGGAAAACCGCAATTTGCGGGAAAAAATCGAGTCCCAGTGGACCAAAGAACTGGAATTCTTCCGGCAGTTGAGCTCCAAGACTGACAAGAAAGGGTGGCGAAAATGGTGACGGCAAGTCCTGCGAGAGACCAGAAAGAGTTGGAGGCGCCCCTGCCTCTGAGATTGGAAATCTTCCAGGGGAGGGAAGGGTCCCGGCAGTTCCCGGTGCGGATCAGGAGCCTGTCGGCCAGGGGAGTTATCCTGGCGGCCGGACAGGTTCCAGATGATCTCAATTTGGAGACCTGCGCCGGCAGCGATGCCGTTATTCACCTGCCCACCGGGGAGATGCCCGAGGTCAGGGGCAATCTCATCTGGGCCAAACCCCGGGGCGCGGATGAGGCCGAAGTGGTGTTCGGGCTGGAACTGGAAAGCTCCAACCTCAAGGTGCGGCGGTCCCTGGAGGAGCAGCTCCTGGCCTATCCCCAGGATCTCAAGAACATGTGGGACCACTGGGATGCGGTCTATGACGATCACGAGGTCTTCAGTGCCAGTGAGCCGGCTGGGCCAAGAGGGCCAAGGCCCGTTCCCAGCCCTGAAGCCCAGAGCCCGAGGACCCCGAAGGAAACCAGGGCGACCCAACTACCGCCACCCACCGCCATGCACGACCATGCCTTCTACTGGGTGGGGTTCGGCGGCGTGCTGGCCGGATTAGTGGTATATTTCATGGCGCCGGAGACCTACCGCATGTTCGGCGTCATCCTGACTGCCTATGGCAGTTTGACCATCGCCGGCAAGAGTGTGTGGTCCCTATTGAAGAAAAGTCCGCGGTCCCAAGGGTAACCTGGACTGGTTCTGATTCCATCCCACAGGAGAGGTAGATGAGCACCGGAATAACCAAAAAATTATGGAGCATCGGCGGTGGCAAAGGCGGGATCGGGAAAAGCATCTTCACCCTGGGATTGGGCATCTCCCTGGCCCGCATGGGCCACAAGATCATCGTGGTGGACTCCGACCTGGGCGGGGCCAACCTCCACACCCTCATGGGGGTGCGCTATCCGCCCCACACCCTGGAGGATTTCTTGCTGCGGCGGGTCCAGCGCCTGGAGGACATCATTATCGAAACCGGGGTGAAGGGCATCGGCCTCATCTGCGGCGCAGACGACATCCTGGGGGCCGCCAACCCCACCTATGCCCAGAAGGTGCGCATCCTGAGCCAGTTGGAGGAGCTGGACGCGGATATGGTCTTTTTGGACCTGGGAGCCGGCACTTCGTTCAACACCTTGGATTTCTTTAATTATTCCCATGGGAAGCTCTGCATCCTCACCAGCCAGGCCACCTCGTTGCAGAACGGCTACGGGTTCATCAAGAGCTCGCTCTACCGGCAGATTTCCCGGCTGTTCGCCAAAGATCAGGTAGTCCTGGACCTCTTGTGGGAATCGGACGGCAAGGGGGGAGAGCATCAGGTCAGCTCGCTCAACGACATCCTGGCCTATCTGCAGGACAGGGACCCCGGCCTTTTTGTCCGCCTGCGGCGCCTGTTGGATGAATACCAGATTTATTTGGTGGTGAACCAGGTGAAAAATGACCGGGATACCATGTCGGGCCTGATTATTCGGGAAGTGTCCTCCAAATACCTGGGCATCCAGCCCGAGATTTTAGGCCATATTTCCTACGACCTGGCCGTGGAAGCGGCCGTCAACCTGATGATCCCTTTTCCCCTGGACAAGGACGAGAGCAAACCGGCTCAGGAATTGCGGACCATTGCCAAAAAGGTGGAGGACATTTCCCAGGTGCCGGCCGCGCTCTGCGGGCCCGCCGTGGAGACCGCCGCAGGCGACCAGGAGGCCGAAGACTGGCCCGATCTGTGGCAGCGCGCCCCGGCGTGATCAAAGCGGCCGGGATTTCCGGGAGCCTCGGGGGCAGCGCCGGGAAGTGCCCGGGTTTCCCCGTTTTTTTGATTTCGGCTTCAGGGGGAGGGGGCTAAGGGCCGGTGGGCCCGCACCCCCTCTCCAATCCCTTTTGGGGAGAATTTCCCAAGGAAGCTGGACCCTTACGCCTCTCCCAGACCTTCGGCAGGTTTGGGATGGAGGGCCGGGGGGAGCAGGTAGGGGCGGGGTTGCCCCGCCCTAGGTCCCTTGCCTTCCCCCACTGAATAATTGTTATCCTCCATACGGAGCTATAGGGACGCGGCTTACCGCGCCTCGAGGCAGGCTGCACAGGAGAAGAGGCCAAAATAATGAAGGAACCCTGGGTGCTGGAAAACCCGGAGGGGGTGGTGATCTTCGGAGGCGGGGAGGGGTTGGCGCCCTTGAGGTTGGCCCACCTGCCGCCGGAGGGGGTGCTGCCTTTTCATATTTTCACGTCGGCCGCGGGGGTCCCCGGGGAATTTGTCCTTACCTGGCGCCGGGGCCGGAGCTTGCCCAAAGAGGCCCAGGACTTGGTCTGGGGCTATTTTGCCGTGGCCGAGGCCGGAGGGGTCCTGGCCTACCTGTTGTCCCGGCTGGATGGCGCCGGGGGAGGAAGGGAGGCCCCGCCAGCCCTGGGACTTCTGGCCGACACCCTCCTGGTCTGGACCCAGCATTTCTTCTGCCATGAAAACGCCCGCACCCCCAATTCCCTGGCCGCGGCCCACAGTCTCATCGCCGCCTTGGTCCAGGGGCTGGGGGCCTCAGGGAACAGCCGGGAGACGGTCTGCGTTCTCAGGCGCCACGACGCCGGCCTATTCAGTCATTGCCTGAATGTTTGCCTCCTTACCCTGGCTTTTGCCCAGAGCCTGGACTGGAAGGGGGAGGCCGCGGCGCCCCTGGCCCTCGCAGCCTTGCTCCATGATCTCGGCATGATGCCCTGGGCCCAGGAGACCTTTCATCAAACCGGGCCTCTGAGCGACGAGGACTGGGAAATAATCAAAGGGCATCCCCTTCGGGGCGCTGAGCTCCTGGGTCCCTTTGCCGAACTCCCGGAGGAGGTGCGGGTTGCCATCAGGCAGCATCACGAAAGCGTCAACGGCTCCGGCTACCCCCTGGGCCTCCATGCAGACGACCTCCATCCCTGGGCCAAGGTGTTGCGGATTATCGACAGCTATGAAGCCATGACTTCCCTGCGCCCCTGGCGGCCCCCCATCAGCGAACGCCAGGCCTGGCGCATCATGAACTCCGCCTGGCTCACCCAGGGGATCTACGACCTGGAGTATCTCCAGAGCTTTCTGGCTTTTTGTCGGGGCAAAGAAGGAGATTGAGCACGGGCTTCTCCGGCCCCCCCCTCTTTGAGGCTATGGATGCTTTTCGTAGCCGCAAGCCTTCCCGTGAACTTTCTCGCCAACACCTCCTCATTGACTCTGCCGGCGGGCTTTGTTAAAGAGGATGCCAGGGATTGAACTCAACAGAGAGCCCGGCAACCTGCCCCCCTCTCTCAAACAGACTCTTTCTGAAACCTCCACAAGGAGAAGACCCCATGTCCGTGAACTTTCAGGAGCGGCTGCACTATACGGAAATCCTGGAACATCTCAAGACCAAGTTTCCCTGTCCCATCTCCAACCCCGTGATGGACGGTTATTTTGTCCACACCCTGTCCCGCTTCCTGGACCGGGTGGATGATTTAAAATCCGCCGCGCCCATTTTAGGGCAGGGACAGCGCCCCAACTACCGCCAACGCCAGGAGATGAGGTTCCCCGAGGATATGAGCTCCGTGGAGGAGATCACCGGGATGCTGGTGGATTATTGCCAGGGCATGACCATTTGGGGCCATCCCAACTCCCAGGTGAACGTCATTCCCTCGGCCTCCATCCCCAGCATCACCGCGGTGATGGCCACGGCCATCTATAATCCCAACATCATCTGGGACGAATACGCCGCCCGCTTTGCCGAGGCCGAAATCCAGGCGGTGGCCATGCTTTCTGATCTGGTGGGCTATGATCCCCAGCGCGCCGGCGGCGTCTTCACCTTCAGCGGCACCGGCACCATCCTCTATGGGGTGAAGCTGGGTCTGGAAAAATATCTGGGCGGCCGGGGCATGGAGGAAGGCATCCGGGACGACCTGAAGGTCGTAGCCTCATCCTCCTCCCACTACGCCCGCCTGAACGTCAGCGCCTGGCTGGGGTTGGGCATGAAAAACCTGGTGACCATCCCCAGCACCCGAGACAATGAAATGTCCCTCACCGACCTCGAGGATTATCTCCGCCAGGCCTATGCGGCCGGGGAAAAGGTGGCGGTGATCATCGCCACCATGGGCACCACCGACGCCTTCGGCCTCGACGACCTGGCCGCCATTGTCCGCCTCGTGGATGAACTGGTCCAGGAATATAAGGTCCCCGCCCCACATATCCACGCCGACGCGGTTATCGGCTGGATTTGGTCGGTCTTCCGGGACTATGATTTTGACGCCAACCCCCTGGGGTTTCATGCCCGCACCCTGCGGTCCCTGGATGATTCCTTGAAGCGCCTCAGCCACCTGGGTCTGGCGGATTCCCTGGGGGTGGATTTTCACAAGACCGGCTATACTCCGTACATCTCCAGCGCCTTTTTGGCCAGGGAGCGGGAGGACTTGACCAGACTGTCCCGTCACCCCGAGGAGATGCCTTATCTCTACCAGTTCGGCCAATACCGCCCCGGCATTTACACCCTCGAGTGCTCCCGGGCCGGGGGCGGGGCCCTGGCGGCTCTCGCCAACATGCGCCTGTTCGGCAAGCAGGGCTTTCGGGTCCTGATCGGCCACGTGGTGGAAATGGCGGCCATGCTGCGGGAGCGCCTGGAGGCCTATCCCTTCATTGAAGTGTTGAACGACTTTAACTATGGGCCGGTGACCCTGTTCCGGGTCTATCCCGAGGGGATGGAGGCTAAAGAGGCCTTCCAGCGGGAGGTGAGCGACCCCGCCTGCCGGGAGAAGCTCGAAGCCCACAACGACTACAACCGGCGGATTTTCCAGATGGTGCACGACCGGGCCATGGCAGGCCGGGGGGTGCTGTTGTCCTGGACCACCGCCTACCGTCACGCTGACTACGACGGCGAGGCAGGACCCCCCATCGCCGCCCTGAAATCCTTTATCCTGAGCCCCTGGACGGATCTCGCCGCCGTGGACATGGTGGCCCGCCAGGTGGTGGAGGCCCGGGAAGCGTTGGCAAAGGAAACTGCCAGATAGCGACCCCTTGGTGACATGGGACAGGAAAAAGCCTGGCGCCTGGAAAATGCCGGTTTCCTCAAAGGCGTGACCTTTGTCAGGAGACGCTGGTGGCCATATCGAGAGGGGTGGGACCACGACCACTGTGCGGCCTGTTGGGCCAAGTTTGCGGATTTTGAAGACTCCGAGGTGCTCCACGAGGGCTATACCACCACTGCCGACCACGAGCGGGGAGAGGGTTACCACTGGGTCTGTCCCCGGTGTTTCCTGGACCTGCAGGAAGATTTACAGTGGGGCTTGCAGAGTGATGCTTGACATGGACTAGCGAACCATCATGACCTGGGGGTCACAAACGAAGCATGAAAATGTAGAACCGCCGCGCTCGGCGGTTTTGTATTTTTTTCTAAAGAAGAAAAGGGATTTTAAAAAAAGGTTTAAAGTTCTTCTCCGGTTCCCCCGATTTATTAAACAGCCTACAAGGAATCCGCGGTACGCCCCAGGAACTAGAAAAAGCTAAATGGGGCGGGCGTCTCTGCCCGCCATCCGGCTGGGTCTCCGCCGCGACATTTTTATCGCGGTTGCCAAAGGCAATGTCCTATTGCAGGGGCATGGCTTGCCATGCCCACCTCCAGGCCACCGCAAGCTGTGCCCTACAGGGCAATCTCCGACAATTGGCCAAAGCTTTAGGCAAGGGCTATAAAAATTGGAGGGCAAGTGAATGGTGAGACCGGGGATAATTGCTTCACGAGGTTTTCTGCTCCTGGCGCCCCTGGTCTGGGGGCTTCTTTCCGCCTCCCCCATCTTGGCTCATTTCCATGTCTACTGGCCCCAGATGGAAGGCTGCTCCGCCAAACCGGGAGAGCTGGTCAAGTGGCGGTATTTCTGGGGAGAGCCCTTCGAGATGCTCATTTCTGATGCCCAGGCTCCCAAGTTTTTCGTCTTCACTCCCCAAAAGAAAAAAGAGAGCCTCGCCGCCATAGAGATCACCCTCAAGGACCAGGAAAGCGGCCAGGACCGCAAGGCCTTTGAGGTGGCCTATAAACCTGATGATCCGGGGACTGCCTATCTTTGCCTGGAAAGCCCGCCATACTTCATCCCGGAAGAGGAGGTGTTCTGGCAGGACTATGTCAAGGAACCCCTGCATGTTATGGCCACCAAAGGCTGGGACCAGGCGGTGGGTCTGCCGGTGGAGATAATTCCCCTGACCCGGCCCTACGGCTGGCCGGCTGGCTCGGTTTTTAAAGCACAGGCCCTGACCAAAAACCTGGCCCTGACCCGGGCCAGCGTGGAGATCGAAAAATTTAACGGCTTTTTTGTCCCCCGGGATCAGATTCCCAAAAATCGCCTGGGCCAGGAGCACGGCCCCCTCATAACCCGGGGAACCAAAACCGACGACCGGGGATATTTCGTCTGCACCCTGGACAGCCCCGGCTGGTGGATTATCTCCGTTGCCGCGCCGGAGGGCCGCAAAGTTCACGAACGGAAGACCTACCCGGTGGAAATGCGGGGCTGCCTCTGGGTCTATGTGGAGCCGCCCCCGCCGCCCCTGAGCCCGCCGGAGAAGTGAGGGGGAAGGGGTTTGATTTATCAAGCCCCAAGGGCGCCATGAATTGCGCCCCTACGAGGTCGAGATGGCGCGGCCCAATTTCTCCAGGCGCACCCCTAAAAGGCGGATCAACTTGCGCTGGGGGTTTTCCCGGCGGTCCAGGAAGGGCATGAGAAGCTTCATGGCCTCAAATTGCAGGACGCGCCGGGAACCGGCCGGTCCCGGCAGGGTGTGGGAACGGCTGTGGGTCTCAAAGTCGGCAAAACGCACGGTGACCACCACGGTGCGAAAGGACTGGAAGCCCTCGTCCTGAAGGCTTTTTAAAATGCCCCGGCACATGGCCCAGAGGCGTTCAAAGAGGAACTCAAGATTCAGGGTGTCCTCGAAAAACGTCTCCTGTTCGCCGATGGACTTGGGTGATCGTGAGGTGGTGAGCAGAGCGCTGCCCCGGCCCCGCACCTTCTCATAAAGCACCCGCCCCCATTTGCCCAGAAGCCTTTCTATCTCCTCGAGGGTGAAGCGCCTGGCGTCCGCCACCTTTCGGATGCCATGGCGGGCCAGGACCTGTTCCGTCTTGGGACCAACACCCGGGATTGTGCGGATGGGGAAGGGCGCCAGAAAGTCCTCCGCCTCTTCCGGCCGGACCACGGTCAAACCGTCCGGCTTTTGATGGTCCGAGGCGATCTTGGCTATGAGCTTGTTGGGACCGATGCCCACCGAGGCCGTGAGTCCTGACTGAGCCTTGATGTCCGCCTTGATTTTTCGGCAGAGGTCTTGGGCCTGGTGAAAAGTTTGACAAAAACCGAGGTCGAGATAAGCTTCGTCAATGCCCACTTCCTGGACCGTGGGCGCCTGTTGGCGGATGACGGCCATAATCCGCCGGGAAAATTCGGCATATCGGGGAAAATTGGGGGTGACAAAGATGGTCTCCGGCTCGCCCCGCCGTTTGGCCGCCTCTGCCAGGGCCCAGGCCCGGGTGATGGGCATGGCCGAATGGATGCCGTAGCGCCGGGCTGGATAATTGGCCGTGGACACCACCCCCCGGCCCCGGCCCTCTTTGGGGTCGGCTCCCACTACCAGGGGCAGTCCCCGCCACTCGGGGTGGTCCAACTCCTCCACCGCCGCGAAAAAGGCGTCCATGTCCAGGTGGCCGATGATGTCCACAAAGGCCATTGTCGCAGATTTTGGCGGGGGCTCCAACGGTTGGGGCGAAAGGGTCACGCCAAGACGCCCAGGGTAAAGACAACAGCCCGAAGAGGGTCACGCCAAGGCGCTAAGGCGCAAAGATTAAAATTACACCATCATGGCCAGGATCTTCCCGGTCATTTCCTGGAGAAGCTCCTGATTGCCCCGGGTTTCCACGTTCAAGCGCAGCACCGGCTCCGTGTTGGATTTGCGCAGATTGACCCGCCAGTCAGCAAACTCGAGGCTGACGCCGTCCGTGTAATCCACCGACAGGGCGCCGGGGGCATAGTGTTCCTCCAGCCGGGCCAGCACCCGGTCCGGGTCCGTCACCTGCCGGTTGATTTCCCCGCTCACCGGATAGAGGCGCTGCCGCGCCGCAATCAACGCCGACAAAGGCGCCCCTCGCCGGGACATCATTGCCAAAACCAAAAGCCAGGGGATCATGCCGCTGTCGCAGTAAAAAAAATCCCGGAAATAATGGTGGCCGCTCATCTCCCCGCCATAGAGGGCGTCTTCCTGCCGCATGCGCTCCTTGATGAAGGCGTGGCCGGTCTTGCTCATCACGGGAATCCCCCCGGCTTCCTGCACAACCTCAATGGTGTTCCAGGTGAGGCGGGGGTCATGGATAATTTTGCCGCCCGGATGGTGGGCCAGGAGGGCCTGGGCCAGAAGCCCGATGAGGTAATAGCTTTCCACGAAATTTCCTGCTTCGTCAAAAAAGAAGCAGCGGTCAAAGTCCCCATCCCAGGCCAGGCCCACATCGGCGCCGTGCTCCCGCACCGCCCGGGCGGTCATGTCCCGGTTTTCCGGCAGCAGGGGATTGGGGACGCCGTGGGGAAAAGTCCCGTCCGGCTCATGGCAAATCTTGATGAAGGTAAAGGGCAGATGGGCCTCCAGGGCGTCGATCACCGGCCCGGCGCAGCCGTTGCCCGCATTGGCCACCACCTTAAGGGGGCGCAGTTGCTTTGGGTCGACATATCCCAACAAATGCTGCACATAAGCGCCGAGGGCATCCTGGGAAGTTCGCCGCCGCGGTTTTCCCGCCGGAACGGCCTCCCGGTCAGCAACGGCCAGGGCTTCGATGTCGTGGAGGCCGGAATCGCCGGAAATGGGCCGGGACTCCTCCCGGACAAACTTCATGCCGTTGTAATTGGGGGGATTGTGACTGGCGGTGACCATGATGCCGCCGTCCAGTTTGAGGAAGGCCGTATAAAAATAAATCTGTTCTGTGCCGCACAGACCCAGGTCTACCACCTCGGCCCCGGCCTCGGCAAGGCCTGAGCTTAGAGCCTCCACCAAAGGGGCGCTGCTCAGGCGCATATCCCGGCCCACGGCCACGCGCCGGGGCTGCAGATAGGCCGCGTAAGCCCTGCCGATGCGGTAGGCGAGGTCGTCGTCCAACTCCTCAGGCACCCGCCCCCGCACGTCGTAAGCCTTAAAACAGGGAAGATGGCTCATGTGATTAGTCCCCAGGGATGAGAATAGGGTCCTTTTTGTTAACAAGACTAATGGTGACGGGATGCACTGCGCTTTCCTGCCCTTGCTACGGGCTCTGAGCCTGCTTGTTACTGCACGGGCTGGAAGCCTGTGCTACCGAGTTAAGGGGTTGGGGGAGGGAGTTTGAGGGAGGGGGCAGGGGGCCACTGCCCCCTGGCCCCCTTCCTCAAGAACTATCCCCGTAAATCCCGACCGCTCAAACCCGGGAAGCCAGGTAAATTTTGTCCTCTTCCCGGATCACGAAGCCCTCGGCCTGCAATTGCTTCAGGGCCGTCCGGACACGGGCCGGGCTCATATCCACTTTTTCAGCCAATTCTCCCAGCGAAGCCACCGGCCCCTTCAGCAAGGCCTTTAAAATGAGGCTCCGCACCTCCCGATTGGAGCCGGCAAAGGGGCTTTGCCTGACATAATGGGCGCTGCGCCGGTTGGGGTTGGGCCCCTCACCTTTGAGCTTGACCCCGTAGTCCATGAGCGCGTAGTACCAGTCCCTGACCCGGTCTCGGTCCAGGGTTTCTTGCACCAGTGGGAGGATTTCCCGGTCTGCGACCCTGTCATGGCCGGCGAAGAAAAAGTGAAGGAACACCCGGCGGATATTGGTTTCGATGAAGGCCGCCGGCTGCCCGAAGGCAAAAGCCATGAGCGCCCCGGCGGTGGCGGGGCCGATACCTGGCAGGGAGCGGAGTTCCTCTGCGGTCCTGGGGAGGGCGCCGCCCCAATCAGTCATGACCTCCTGGGCCAGACGCTTCAGGGCCAAGGCCCGGCGGTTGTAACCCAGCCCCTGCCAGGCCGCCAGGACCTCGGGCCAGGGCGCTTGGGCCAGGGTGGCGACATCCGGGAACTTGGCCAGAAATTCGCCGTACTTCCCCATCACCCGTTCCACCTGGGTCTGCTGCAGCATGATTTCGGAAACCAGGATGTGGTAAGGGTTGAGGGTCTGCCGCCAAGGCATGGCTCTCTGATGGGCCTGGTAGTGCTGCAAAATAGTGTCCCGGAACCGTTGAACCTCTTCCTGAGAGAGTTGGCGGCGGACTCCCGTTTCGCCTTGCGGCCTTAGAGGTTGGCCCTTAATTATGCCGAATTCCATGGAAAACGAAGCCCTGCTCAGCCGCCCTTTTCCAGCTCCTTCAGATACTCCTCAGCGGTCTGGAAGCCCACAAACCGGTGCTTTTCCTGGCCGTCCGGGGAAAATAGCAGGGTGGTGGGCGCGCCCCGGACCTCATATTTTTTCACCAGGTCCATGTGACTGCGGCCTTCCAGGCGCACGGGGATGAAGCGGTCGGTTAAGGCTTGAATTACTGCGGGATCTTGGTGGGTCTCACGGACCAACCGGCTGCAATGGGGTCAGCCGTCCAAATGAATTTCCAGGGCCAGGGGCCGATTGGCCTTTTGGGCCTCCTCCAGGGCCTCCGCCCAGTTTTCGCGCCATGCTATTGATGCTGACATGTGCATCGCCTCCTTGCGTTATTCTGAAACAATGTGAAAAAAGGGGGCTCCCCCTAAACCATCAGTGATTTCCGGCGAGCCCCACGTTAAGATTTCATATTGGCAAAGATTCCTAATGACCTTCTTCGTAGGCCGCCTCGTCGTCGGTGAGGGCATCCTTAAAGAGGAAGTGCACCCAGATCTGATAGGCGATGACCAGGGGCACAAAAGTCAGGGCCACGCCCAGCATGATTTTCAGGGTCAAGGGGCTTGAGGACGAATTGGTCACGGTCATGCTGAACCTGGGATCAATCGTCGAGGGGATGAGGTTGGGATAAAGCCCCACCACGCCGAACAAGGTGGTGCTGACAATGGTGAGGGCCGAAGCGATCCAGGCTTTCCACCAGGCGGCCAGAGCCATGAGCACCCGGGTGGCGAGAAGGGCAAAAACTGCGGCCGCGGGGATGAGGAACAGGACCGGGTTGGCCAGATAATTGTCATAGAGATTGGTCATCCGCAGGGTGGCCAGAAGAAAAATCACCGCCAGGAGTAAGACCACGGGCCAAATCTTTTTGGCCAGGTCTCCGGCCCGGGTTTGCAACGCACCTTCTGATTTGGTGGTGAGCCACAGGGAGCCGTGCATGGCGAAGATGGTCACAAAAAGCAGCCCCCCGGCAATGCCATAGGGGTTCAGGAGGGTCAACAGGTTCCCCTGGAAGATGCCTTCGCCGTCAATGGGCAAGCCCTGGAACAGGTTGGCAAAGGCCACCCCGAAGAGAAGCGCCGGCAAAAAGCTGCCCAGCACCAGGGCGAGGTCCCAGATATTGCGCCATTTGGGATCATCCACCTTGCCCCGGAAGGCAAAGGTGACTCCCCTGAAAATCAGGGCAAAAAGAATCAGCATGAGGGGCGTGTAAAGCCCGCTGAAAAGCACGGCGTAGGTGGCCGGGAAGGCCGCGAAGGTCACGCCGCCGGCGGTGATGAGCCATACTTCGTTGCCATCCCAGAAGGGGCTCATGGAGCGGTACACCATTTTGCGCTCTTCTTCGGTCTTGGCTACGGCCGGCATCACCGTACCCAGTCCCAGGTCGGAGCCGTCCAGCATGAAGTAGACAGCCCAGAGCACACCCCACAACAGAAACCAGATGGTCACCAGCAGCATGGCTTACACCCCCCCCTTCTTGATAGGCACCGGCAGCGGGTCCGGCCCCTGAATGGCGAACTTGCGAACAAGATAAAAGGCCACGATGCCCAGGATGGTGTACACCACAATGAAGGCCGCCAGGGAAATGCCCACCTGGGAGGCGGCCACGGGGGACACCGCGTCCTTGGTTTTCATGATACCGTAAACGATCCAGGGTTGGCGTCCCACCTCGGTGACGATCCAGCCGGCCTGCAAGGCAATGTACGGCAGGGGTATGCTCCAGAGCATGATTTTCAGATAGCCGGGGCTGTCCACCAGCTTGTTGCGCTTGAGAAAGCCCACAAAGGTGAGAAGCACAAACAGAAAGCCCAGGCCCACCATGACGCGGAAGGCCACAAAGGTGAGGGTCACCGGGGGGCGGTCCTCCACGGGGAAGGCCTTGAGGCCCTTGACTTCGGCGTTGGGGTCGTGGAAGGCCAGCATGCTCAGGGCGCCGGGGATTTTGCCGAATTCCATCAGGTTGCTTTCGTTTTTCTCGTCAGGAATGAGGAACAGGGTTTGGGGCGCGTTGGTTTGCGTATCCCACAAGGCTTCCATGGCTGCCAGTTTGGCCGGTTGGATCTTGGCCACTTCGGCGCCGTGGATGTGCCCCTGGACCACTTCGGCCACCGAGAAGATCAGGGCCATGGCCAAGCCCATGCGGAAGGACTTAGTGAAAAAGTCGATGTTTTGCTTGCGCAGCAGGTGGTAGGCGCTGACGCCCATGACGAAAAAGCCCGACAGGATGTAGGCCCCGCTGATGGTGTGGAAGAACATCTGCCAGGCGAAGGGTTGGGTGACGATGGCCAGGAAGTTGTCCAGTTCGGCCCGGCCGTTGCGCAGGACATAGCCCACCGGGTGCTGCATCCAGGCGTTGGCGATGAGAATCCACAGGGCCGACAGGTTGGAAGCCAGGGCCACCAGCCAGATGCAGGCCGCATGGGCTTTGGGGGACAGGCGTTTCCAGCCGAAGGCCCAGACCGCCAGAAAGGTGGATTCCAGGAAAAAGGCCAGGGTTGCTTCAATGGCCAGCAGCGACCCGAAGATGTCCCCTACGTAACGGGAGTAGCGGGCCCAGTTGGTGCCGAACTGAAATTCCAGGGTGATGCCGGTCACCACCCCCACCGCAAAATTCACCAGGAAAATCCTGCCCCAGAATTTGGCTGCCCGAAGATAATCCTGATCGCCGGTTTTCACGTAAATGGTTTCCATGATGGCGATGAGAATGGACAGGCCGAGAGTTAAGGGGACAAAGAGGAAATGAAAGAATGTGGCTGCGGCAAACTGTAATCGGGAAAGCAGGAGTACGTCCATGTGTCGCGTTACCTCCGCATAAAATCACCGCCCGGGGGGCGAGGGCGAGCGCTGTCCCCCTGGGCAAATCCTGTGCTGAAGTCCTTCAAAATATCTCAAAAAAATTGGGGAAAGTATAGATTTTTTATTAACATTTCCTCAACAATAATTATTCTTGATTTTTTCTGCCGCTCGGGAGAAGCGCCAGAGTTCATACTTTACACCTTCTCCCGCAACGGTGGAGAGGGTAGGGTGAGGGGGATCATCAAGACGCTACCGTATTTATAAAATTGACCCCTTAGGGAGTAGCTCCCTACCAATCTAACACTGATCCTCCCAATCAAGTGCTAACCCCCAATCAGGGATAGGCGCTCGTCATAGATAAATTCCCGGGTGTGGCGGCCCACCCGCTCAGGGTCAATGTGAATGCGGGCGCTGCCGGTTTCGATGCCGGCCCGGGCCGTGGCCTCGGCCACCGCCGGGGGCACCCTAAAATCCATGGCGTTGGGCAGGATATAGCCGGGAGACAGGTCTTTGCCCACCAGTTCCGCAATGGCGTGGGCCGCAGCGATATTCATGGCGTCATTGATGGCCCGGGCCCTGATGTCCAGCGCCCCCCGGAAGATGCCGGGAAAGGCCAGGCAGTTGTTGACCTGGTTGGGGAAATCGCTCCTGCCCGTGGCCACCACCGCCGCGCCTGCGGCCTTGGCTTCCTCCGGGTGAATCTCCGGATCGGGATTGGCCATGGCAAAGACCACCGGCTGGGGAGCCATGGACCTGACCATCTCCTGGTTAAGCACATTGGGCCCGGACAGCCCGATAAAGACCTCGGCGCCTTTCAAAACATCAGTCAGGACTCCCCTGGAGCCGATCCGGGTTGGTGATCTTCGCCAGCTCGTCCTTGATGCGGTTCATGCCCGCGGAGCGGCCCTTGTACACCGCTCCTTTGGTGTCGCAGACAATAATGTTTTGCGCTCCCGCCTGCAGGAGGATTCTGGTGGTGGCAATGGCCGAGGCCCCGGCGCCGTTGAAGACGATCTTCACGTCGCCCAGTTTGCGGTCCACGATCTTGAGGGCGTTCAGGAGTCCCGCCAGGGCCACCACCGCGGTGCCGTGCTGATCGTCGTGAAACACCGGAATGTCGATGAGTTCCACCAGCTTCTGTTCAATCTCGAAGCACCGGGGCGAGGAAATGTCCTCCAGGTTGATGCCGCCAAAAGTGGGGGCGATCACCTCCACCAGGCGCACCACAAGGTCCGGGTCCTGGGTGCTGATGCAAATGGGAAAGGCCTCCACACCTCCGAAGGTTTTAAACAGGACCGCCTTCCCTTCCATCACCGGCAGGGCCGCCCGGGGGCCCAGATTCCCCAACCCCAGCACCGCGCTGCCATCCGTGACGATGGCCACCAGGTTGCTTTTGCAGGTGTAGTCATACGCGGCCATGGGGTCGTCCAGGACCTTGCGGATCACTTCCGCCACCGCTTCCGGCGAGTAAAGCTGCCGGTAGATGACCTCGTCTTTGATGGGCACCTTGGTGTAAACCTGGATGACGCCCTGGTAGCGCCGGTGCACCTCCAGGGCTTCCTCGTTGATGCTCAGTTTGCCGTAATCCTGGCCTTGCTGGGGAAGCCAGGCCAATTCGCCTTCATAAATATAGCGCTCCGTGCGTTCGTGGACCTTTTCCGGAGACATTTCCTCCGGGCCGATTTGGGCCACGCCGGTCTCCTGGGCCGCCCGGGCCACCGCCTCGGACACCACCGGGGAAATGTGCCAGTCCATCTGCCGGGGGATGATGCTGGTGGGGGACAGCTTGTCCTCGGGAATCATGCCGGCCAGGGCCCGGGCCGCGGCCAGATACATCTGCACGTTCACCCGTTCCGCCCCCACATCCAGGCAGCCCCGGAAAAATCCCGGAGTCACCAGGGAAGAACGAATCTGGTTGCCGCTGCTGCGACAGGCGCGGTGGCCACAATCGCGGCCCCCCCCGCCTTGGCTTCGGCCTCACTGATTTCCGGCTCCGGCAGGGCCAGAGCAAAGACAATGGGATCAGGGGCCATGGCGGCCACCATTTCCCGGGAGACGAGGTCTTTGGCGGAAAGACCGATGAACACGTCGGCCCCCTTGATGGCCTCCGACAAGGGCCCTCTGAAGGGCTCGGACCGCACCAGCCGGGCGATTTCACTTTTGGCCCAGTTCATGCCCTCGGTGCGGTAAACCCGCAGGGCCCCGTGCTGGTCGCACAGAATCACATTCCTCAACCCCGCCACATACAGGCCCTTGGCCACCCCGATGCCGGCCACGCCGGCCCCGTTAATGACGATGCGGACCTCTTCGGGTTTTTTGCCCACCACTTTCAGGGCATTTAACAGGGCCGCCAAGACGATGATGCCCGCGGCGTGAAATTCATGGTGCAGCACTGCCACCCGCACCGCCTTGCGGATCCGGCTTTCAATGGTGAAGCACTTGGGCGCCGCGATACTCTCCAAACAAAAACCCCCGAAGCTGGGGGCCAGGATGCGGACGATTTCCACAATCTCATCCGCGTCCTGGGTGGCCAGGGCCAGGGGCACGGCGTCCACGTTGGCAAAGGTTTTGTACACGACGACTTTTGGCCTCGAGTTTGGGAAGCACCGCCAGGGCCCCGATATTGCCGAATTCAAAGCCGGCGCTGCCGTCGGAAATCAGGGCGATGGAGTTGCCCCGGCAGGTATATTTAAAGGAGGCCACCGGATGCTTATCAATCTCCCGGCACACTGCCCCCACCCCGGGGGTGTAAATGCGGCTTAACACCGACATATCCCTGATGGGCATCTTGCTTTTGACCCCGATCAAGCCCCGATAACGGCGGCGGTAAGACAAGGCATCGGATTCGCCGTTCATGTCTTTTCCCCCTATGTTTCTTTGACCAGACAAAAATTGCTGCAGATCAGGCGAGCTTATTGTACCTCAGTTTTTTCGGTTCAGCATCATAAGCCTGATGAAATCTGAGAACTTTACTGTCCGCCCGTTTTTCGAGCGCCCACGCGGGTGCGCCCCTTACAAGAAAGTTAATCCTGGGACGCAATACTCTTAATTTCGATAGTTCGGCTGGAAAGTGGCGGAAAGGCGAGTTATGGCGAACAAGCGGCGGAAACCTCGCCCGAAACTGGCAGATTCCCCTGATGCCTGAGGAAGCGGCGATAGTCCTTGGGGTGATGCTCAAGAATGTAATTCAGGTAGTGAATATTTCTCTCCACAGCCTCCCGGGCCAGATCCCTGTCGATGCCCCAACGCACCCGGAAGTGATCCCGCAAAAGGCGATCCATGCTGCTCAATTCATTGGCAAATCTGTCCTTGGTAAATTCCCAGAATTCCGGAGTCTTTTGCAGGAGATCAAGTTCGTTGTTGTAAAGCGTGATGCCGGCTTCGCGGAATTCTTGAAATAAGGTCGGCAGTTTTTTCAGATACAAGGGATTGGACATCTGTCCGATAAGATCAGCCGTTCCCAATATCTTGCCCATCAGTTCATTTTCATAGGAAATAAATTTAATTTTGCTAATTTTTACTGACAGGCCGGTGCACTTCAGACAATTTTCGCAAAACTTTTTGTCAGGTTTGCTAAAATTTCTTTGAGTTAAGTACCTATTCATAAAATTAATACTGCGATCTATGTGAACCAAGGTGAATTTACCGCCAGTCCCCGAATTTTCCTCCGTGGTTTTGATGTAGCCGGTGTCATGCATAATAGCTGATATTAAGCCAAGATTTACCTCATCCTTACTGAAATTATGTCCATTTACTACACTGCCATGAATAAGCCTGGCCATTTCCAAAAAACATTCTTTGGTGTGCCGCAGATCATGATAACCAGTATCGCATTTTAGAAATCCGATATATTCACCCTTAAACAACTTGATAATGTCTTGATAAATACTTGTTAATAAATCGAAGTTAAAATCGGGATAAATAAGTAATATAATGGTTTTTATTTCTTTTAATATATTTTTGGGCCTCAGGATTCCATTAAAATCATCAGGCGATTTGGATATTGACTGCATAACCTCCATCTCCCCCGGGCCGGTTGGCCCCACCGCAAACCTATATCTCCCCACTAGAGCGATTCTAACGACAAAGATTCGGTTTTGTCAAGCTATTTCCTTTTGTTATTATCTACCCTTATCCCTTTTATCGACAATAATAACAAAAAAATTAAGCACTATTTCCCAATCAAACCATGAGGACAATTTTTTTGGTGTACGGCATGCAACTTCTTTTTCTTTGTAAGGTTTGCCATCAATCTCGCATGGGGCCATCCCCCACTGGTGTGCAGGAAAACCGGCGCGCAAGAAAACTGAACTGCTAATAATGAATAATTAGGAATGATTCTATTGCCCACCGGTCTTTCTTAAATATTTTCCTCGAATAATGGCCAAACAGGGGTTGACATCCCTGCCCCTTCTTTCCTAAGATGTAAAAAAGCACATTGTCAATCTGCTGTTGTTTCCGTTCCTGGTCCGGCTCATTCTGCTTGTTGATTTTCTCCTTACCATTGACTGTGGCGCCGCCCGTGGCGTTGATGCGGTGGAGCCCCACTGTTTTTCACGGGTAGATCAATCACTAAGGGCTGCCATGGCAAAGCTCAGGTTTCCCTGCCTCACGGGAGGTATCAATAATTTCCAGAAGGAGGGCGACCATGAAAAACAGCTTTCTCCTTACGGTTGCCTGGCTTATAATCCTCGTAAAGCTGGCTTTTGCCAATACTGCCAGTATCGGCCGGGAAAAAGTCAACGTGCGTAAGAATCCCAGTCTGAAGGCCGAGGTCGTCTATCAAGCCCACCTGGGATACCCGGTGGAAGTGGCGGAGACCAAAGGGGACTGGGTTAAGATTAGGGACTGGCAGGGCAAGGTCGGTTGGGTAAACCGCTCCCTGATTAATCAAAAAATTCATACCGCGGTGATCCTGCCTGACCGGGTCAATATTCGGAAAGGACCGGGAATGAAACACCCGGTGGTGACCCAGGTCAGGTGCGGCCAGGTCTTTAAAATTTTTCAAGCGGACAAGGAATGGATTAAAATCGGCTATTACGTGGAAAACGAAGACATCGGCTGGATCCGGAAAGATTGCGTGTGGGGGGAATGAACCGGCAGTCGGTTAACCTTTCACGAAATGTCAGGTCTTACCTGGTAAGGCTCAGGCAAGAGAATTTTACCCAAGGAGGTTGTATGAAACGTCTGGCAGGACTTCTCATCATGATCTTCCTCTCCGGCATTCTGGTGGTGGGCTGCGGTAAGCCGGAAGAGCCCAAAGGCGCCAAACCGGCGGCGGAACAAGCAGCCCCCGAAAAGAAAGAGGCGGAAAAGAAGGAGCCGGAAAAGAAAGAAGCGGAAGCGGCCAAAGCCGAGACCAAGCCCAGGGAAATCCAGCCTGGCGAGGCCAAGCCGGCGGTGGAAAAACCCGGCGACGAAAAAAAATAAGCAAATAGCGGTGCTGCCACTTTCACAGCCCCCAGGGAAAATCCCCGGGGGTTTTTCTTTTGGGCCATTGCGGCAAAGTTCCGCCAAGATGAAGCCGGTTCTCTCCTCCAGCAATTTTTATCCTTGACTTTCTTTTCCACGGGATTTTATATAGAAAAGATTCACAAACTTCACAAAGGTTGGCTGAGGGAGGCGCCGCTACCTGTGAGCGGGAGAGGCGCGTCCTGCCAACTGTGCACGGGGAGAGCATGGGAAATCGACCAACATACTTCAAGCGGGCTGCCCTAATCTTACTGCTGTTGGCGGCATTTGCCGTGTGGCTCTGGATGATGGGCGGCACCGCCCTGGGGGCCGCCAATCCCGGGGGCCAGGGAAGCTCCCTGCCCTGGTGGGCCTGGATTTTAATCCTCTTTGTTATGACCTTTGTTATGGGCATTGTCGCGGTTTTGGGGGGGGTCGGCGGTGGCGTGATATTTGTCCCCATTGTCAGCGGTTTTTTCCCGTTTCATCTGGATTTTGTCCGCTGCGCCGGTCTGTTGGTGGCCCTGTCCGGGGCTTTGTCAGCCGGCCCGGGCCTTTTGCGGATCGGCATGGCTGATTTACGCCTGGCCCTGCCCACGGCCTTGATCGCCTCCACCGCCTCCATTATCGGGGCTTTGATGGGACTGGCCCTGCCCACCCACATTGTGCAAATCTCTCTCGGGGCCACCATCCTGGGCATTGTGGTCATCATGCTCCTGGCGAAAAAGTCCGAATACCCGGTGGTGGAGGAAGCTGACGGTCTATCACGGATGTTGGGCATCAAGGGCGCCTACCTGGATTTTTCCACCCACCAGGAAGTGGAGTGGAAGGTCCATCGGACTCCCATGGGCCTGGGCCTTTTTGTGATTATCGGCATCATGGCCGGCATGTTCGGCCTGGGAGCCGGGTGGGCCAACGTGCCGGTGCTCAATCTGCTCATGGGCGCGCCCCTCAAGGTGTCGGTGGCCACCAGCAAGTTCCTGCTCTCCATCACCGATACCAGCGCCGCCTGGATCTACGTCAACAGCGGGGCCATGCTGCCCCTCATCGTGGTCCCTTCCCTCATCGGCATCATGCTGGGAAGCTGGGTCGGGGTGCCCATTTTGACCCGCACCAAACCGGCCATCATTCGCTATATCGTCATCGGCTTGCTGCTTTTCGCCGGGACTCGGGCCTTGCTAAAGGGCCTGGGAATTTAACGGAGGGGTGGAAAATTATGAGTCTCTTAAAGGCCTCAGAAGCGCAATTATTCTATGCCAATCTTCTCAATAAACTATCGTTGACTGGCTTTGCCTTGCTGCTCATCGCGTTTGCCGTTTATGTCTCAGGGATTCTGGGCTCCTATGTGCCCCTGGAGAAAATCCCCCAATACTGGACCCAATCCAGCCATGACTATATGCAGGCCGCCAATATCCAGCCCGGCTGGGCCTGGGTAAGTAAATTGAGATATGGAGATTTTCTGGTCTATATTCCCATCGTTATTCTGGCCGGCGCCACCATCATTTGCTACCTCGGGGTAATCTTCAAGTTCCTCAAAACCCAGGAATACATCCTGGTGATTATTGCCATTCTGGAGGTCTTGGTGTTGTCAGCCGCGGCTTCCGGATTGCTCCAGGCTGGGGGGCATTAGCAGGGTTTTCGGCTGGCGGTTGGGCGCTGAGGTCCCCAAGCAGGGGTTGGGAACTAGAAAGAAAAAGGGAACTCATCCGAGTTCCCTTTTGGGCTTTTGGTGACATGCTGCGGTCAATAATGAATGCAACATTACGGGGCGAGGCTTTTTGCTCCCAACTACAGGAGAGCTCAGCTTTTCACCACCAGGACCGGGCAGGACGCCTGGGCGATGACCCGCTCGGCCGTGCTCCCCATGAGAAATCTTTTCAAGCCGGTTCTGCCGTGGGAGCCCACCACGATGAGGCCCACCTGCTCTTGCTTGGCCAACTCATTGATGATGTTATAGGCTGATTCCCCGTCCCGCACGAACCCCGCGGCTTTGATGCCCCGGGCTTCCGCCTGCTTCCTGATGCCCGCCACGAACTCCTCGGTTTGTTGTACTTTTTGCTCCACCACCTGGGGGGCGATGGAGTAAATTTCCGAGGCTATTTCTACGATAGAGACCACGTCCAGGGCGCTGCCGTAGGCTTCAGCAAAATCCAGGGCCTTGGCCGTAGCCCGTCGGCTGTATTCCGAGCCGTCGGTGGAGACCAAAATCTTGTTGAACCCCAGGGTGGCCTTCTCCGGCACCACCAGGACGTCTTTGACGCTATAGCCGATGACCTTGGCGGTGGTGTCGCCCATCAACGCCTTCTCCAGGGAGAGCATGCCTTTGGCCCCCATGACGATGAGATCGCAGCCCTCGGAGTCGGACAGGTCCACCAGCCGTTGGTAGGGTAGGCCCATGGCGCAGATGCCGATGATTTCTGCGCCCGCCGCCCGGCCCAGTTCGGTGGCCTTGGTCAACGCGGTTTCACAGGGCTCTTTCAGCATCTTCTGGATTTCCCCTTCCGCGCCGATTTTCAGGTCAACCGTGAAGGGGGGGGCCACCGCCACCACAAGCGTCCCCGTTTTGGTAAGCCGGAAGGATTCCTCCAGGGCGTGCATACTTGATCCTGAACCATCCACCCCCACCAAAAGCTTCTTATACTTGCCCATAATGTTCTCCCGTCTTGAGATCCATGCGATATATACGAAAAGTGAGGCAAGGCCTGGCCATACCTTCAGCAGCCCTCATTCCAGGGGAACCGGGGCCAACCCTCGAAAATACCTAGTACATAACCTAAGATTGATATCCTAAGCCTGTCAAGGGGTTAAACTATTTTCCCGGAGCTACTCCAGGTTGGTGCAGGGTCGGGGTCGCCCTTTCACAGTTCTCAACTCAAAAAAAGAATTTCCTGGAGATGCTGGTCCTCCAAAAGGTCAATGCCCACCCCCGACCGGATGATTTGGCCGTCTTCCAGGATGTGGGCTTGTTCGGCGATCTTTAGCACCCGGCGGATATGCTGACCCGAAATTAACAGGGTGATGCCCGAGCGGGCCAGGTCCCGGAAGGAATTGCAAAACCTGGTCACCAGCTTGGGACTGAGGCCCATGAAGGGTTCATCCAGGAGCAAGAGGCGGGGCTCCGGCATGAGGCCGCGGCCCAGGGTGACCATGCGCTGTTGGCCGCCGCTCAACTGGCCCGCCGGCTGCCGGAGCCGGTCGCGCAACTCCGGGAACACTCCCAAAACCCGGGCCAAATGGGCCGCCAGCCCCTGGCGATGGCAATAAGCCCCCACCTCCAGGTTTTCCAGAACGCTCATCTGGGGAAAGACCCGCATCCCTTCCGGCACGTACACCAGCCCCCGTTTGACTACCTCCCAGGGAGGCAGGGCCTCGATGGCCTCCCCTGCGAAAAGAATTTTCCCTTTGATGTCCCGCCGCAAGCCGCTCAGCGCCTTGAGGAGGGTGGTCTTGCCGGCCCCGTCCGTCCCCACGATGGCGGTGATTTGCCGGGCATGCACCGTGAGGTTGATGTCCACCAGGACCGCGGCCCCCCGGGACGGGAAGCCCAGGTGTTGAGTTTCCAGCAGGGGGCGGGAAGGATTGTGCGCCTCCAGGTGGCTTTCGTCCACGTGGCACATGCCTAACCTTCCTCTCCGGCCGCGTCCCGGGCCCCCAGATAGGCGGCCTCCACCCGGGGGTCATGAATCAAAGCCTGGGGCGGCCCCACCGCGATGATCTCCCCCTGGTCCAGGGCCAGCAGGCGGTCCGAAACCGGCACCACCAGGTTCAGGAGGTGATCGGTTAACAAAAGAGTCAGGCCCTGGTCCCGCAGTTGCAAAATCAAAGCCGTCAATTGTTTTACCGCCTTAAGGCTGAGGCCCGCAGCGATTTCATCCAGCAGGAGAAGTTTCGGCCCGCTGGCCAGGGCCCGGGCCAATTCCAGGAGACGCTGCTGCATGAGGGAAAGTTCCCGGGCCGGTACGGCCGGCTTATCGGCCAGCCCCACCCTTTCCAGGGAGATCAGGGCCGTCTCCCGGGCCTCCGGTTCGCCGGGGGGCGGCTCCTGGCCGAACCAGGCGGCCACCAGGACATTTTCCAGGACGGTCATGTCCGGAAAGAGCTGGGGAACCTGGAAGGTGCGGGCCAGCCCCCCCCGGCAGCGGCGGTCCGGCGGCCAGGCGGTGATGTTTTCCCCCCCCCAGAAAACCTCGCCCCTGACCGGAGCAGTCCAGCCGGCAATGATGCTGAACAGGGTGGATTTGCCGGCGCCATTGGGTCCGATGATGCCCAGGACCTCCCCGACCGGCAGGGAAAAGGTGATGTCCCGGAGAACCTGTTGCTCCCCGTACTGCTTGCTGACCTGGCGCACTTCCAGGCCGGGTTTTACTTCGACGTTTGCCATACCGAGACGCCCCGGGGAAAAAAGAGAATGGTCAGGATGATCACCACCCCGTAAACCGCAGCGTGGCCCTTGGGAAAAAGGGGCTGAAACACCAGTTGTTCCAATGGATAAAGGACCAAGGCTCCCAGGACCGGGCCATAGAAGCGGCTGCGGCCGCCAAAAATGCTGAAAATCAGGGGCAAGGCCGAGATATGCAGGCTAAATACCAGGGAGGGCTCCACCAGCCCTAAAATATGGACATACAGAGCCCCGCAGATGCCGGTGAGGTAGGCGCTGCCGAGGAGAGCCCGGGCCCGTTCCCGGTTGGCCCTGATGCCGACGGCCGCGGCCGCGGTTTCATTTTCCCGCAGGGCCCGCAAGGCCCAGCCCCACCGGGACGCCATGGTTGTTTTCAGGACCAGCGCGGTTATGAGCATCAGGATAAGGAGCAGGTAATATTGGGCCTTCAGGTCGGCGCCCAGGTCCACCGTCCAGCCTCCCAGGGTCAGATGGGGGAGCTTGCCCAAGCCGGTTATGCCCATGGAGCCGTAGGTCAGGGCATCCCAGTTATCAATAATGACCTTGGGGATTTCCATGGCGGCGAGAGACGCCAACCCCAGGTACACCCCCCGGAGCTGCCGGAAAAACACAATCCAGAAGAGGGCAAACAGAAGGCTGGCCAGAGGGCCTGCTAAGACAGTGGCCAGGGTGGACCACTGCCAATGGTGGTTCAAGAGGGCCGAGCCATAGGCCCCCAAACCGAAAAACGCCGCGTGCCCCAGGGAAATGGCCCCGGAGAGGGCAAAGAGGTTCCAGGCCAGGGCCAGGAGGCCGTAAAGACAGGCAATGGCCATGACCTGGAAATGGAGGGAAGCCTCCGGGAACAACAGGGGCCACGCCATGAGTGAGAGCACCGCTGCCGTTAACCTGAGAGAAGAGAGTCGGGGTTTATCCATAAAAGGTTCAGGTAGGGGTTCAGATGCTGCGCCAATCAACCCATTTCTAAGAATGTCTCTCTCATCTATTCCATTCCTGCCTTCTGGCCGAAATCCCCTCCGGCCGAAAGGCCAGCAGGGTTATCAGGACCGCGGCCGCCACCAGTTCCCGCCATTGACTGCCCACGGTTAATATCGTGGCCGACTCCGCCAACCCCAACAACCAGCCCCCTAAAAGCAGGGTGCGAATGCGCCCGACGCCCGCGAAAACCGTCAGGATAATGGCAGTGAGGGTGGCCCCGGTGCCCGCGGTGGGGAAAAGATACATATTCTCGCCATATAAAGGCCCGGCCAGGCCGATAAGCACGCCCCCCAGCCCAAACGCGGTAAAGGCCATGCGGTTCACGTTAATGCCCGCAATCTGGGCGGACTCGGGGTCCTGGATGGTGGCCCGCAAGGCTTTGCCCAGAAAAGTGTGGCGCAGGAGCACATGGGTCGCCCCGGTGGCCAGCAGGGACAAAAGTATGAGGATAATCTGATTCATGGCCAAAAGAGAACCCAGCCCGGCTAGGGAAGAATTGGCAAATTCGGGGCGGATCAAGCGGTAATCGGCGGAAAACCACACGAGCATGAGGTTTTGTAGCAATAAAGCCAGGCCGAAGGTCACCACCATGGTGTTTAGGGCATAGGGCTCCTGGAGCCGCCGCAGCAACAGGCACAGGGGCAGGGCCAGGAGGGCCATGGCCAGAAGTGCAGGGGGAAAAGTCAAGGCAAAGGGCACCTGCCAGAAATTCCACAGGGCAAAGGCGATATAGCCTGCCAGGACGATCAATTCGCCGTGGGCCAGATTAAAGGCCCGGGTAATGCCGAAAATCAGGGAAAACCCCAACGCTATCAGGGCGTAAAAGGAACCCAGGGAGAAGCCTGTGGCCAGGATGTGGGCCCAGGGCCAGGAACTGACGAACATGAACATGAAGAAAAAATTAATGTGAGGGATGGACCAGGGACCAAGGGGCGGGTTTTAATTCCGCCTCTGCCTGACCTAATCCCATACTCCCTCCCAACCAGTTCTGTCCGGTAGAAATATACCCCTTCTCCTGTAAATCTTGACTGTTTGTGCCTTGGCCATGTCAGTCGATTTCTTGGGATACGATTGCCCCAGGGTGTTTCACCCTCTCCACCCGCTGGCGGGGGGAGAGGGCTGGGGTGAGGGGGGCCGATCTCTTTCACCCCTCACCCTAACCCTCTCCCCTAAAAGGGGAGAGGGATTTTTATTGGTAATCCGGTATGTTTTCCTGATATTCTCTCTAAATCCAGAAAATCCACAAGCACTGTCCGGCTTGGGCCAGGGTTATTGAACATGGGCTCCGCCAACTTAGCAAAAACCTTGCCGGACAGCACTCCCTCCCAACCCCTTTAACACGGTAGGACGGGCAGGATGCCTGCGCTACCGGCCAAATTACGGGATTGGGGGAGGGGGTGCGGGGGAGGGGTAAGGGTCCGCGGCCCTTAGCCCCCTCCCCGCTTCGTTTCATCTTAATGCGCGGCCAGGGAAAAGTCCACCTGGCCGGTGGCCCGCTCCGGCGGATACACCACCACCATCTTCTGGTTTTGAATCTGCACCACCACCTGCTGATAATACCGGGGATCGCCTTGTTCATCAAAGGCCAGGCGGCCCATGGGCAGGGTGAGATCCAGTGCGGCCAGGGCCTGGCTGACGGCTTTCCCGCTGGGCTGGTCTTTGCCCGCCAGTACGCCGGCGACGGCGGCCAGCATGGCCCGGGCGGAGGTGTAGCCGTGCATGCTGGTGGTGTTGGGCTCGGTCCCGAAGCGCTGACGGAAGCCCTCGGTAAAGGCCCGGGACATTTCCTCGGTCCCCGGAAAGGTAATCCCGGGATTCCAGGCGCAGGTCCCGAAAAAGCCCTCAGCGCCGCCGCCCACCTCTCGCAAAAAGCTTTGCAGGGCTAAGCCCCAGGGAGCCAGGAAGCCCTTGAGGCCCAGGGGGCGTTCCTGCAGTTGGCGCACCATGATGAGGTTATCCGCGAAAAATCCGCCAGAGATAAGGACATCCACCCCCTGCTGCTTGACCTTGAGAAGCAGCATGGAAAAATCCGGCCAGCCGGGGCGGAACTTTTCCTTCAGGGGCACCGGCACCCCCGCCTGCTCCAGGCAGGATTTGACGCAGTCGGCAAATTCCGTGGCCCCCGGGGTGGACAGGTGGAACACCCCCGCTTTCTTGCCCGGATAGCTGTGCGCGATAAACCGGCACACCGGCTCCACGATGCCGTCCAGCCTGGAAACCCGGAAGAAATAGGGGTTTTTTCTGGCGGTCAGGCCCCGCTGCAGACTGGCGGAGGCGACGTAGGGCGTCTGGTGTTTGGCGGCCAATTCACTGACCGGCCCCACCAGGGAATCCACATAGCCCCCCACCAGGCCCAGCACTTTTTCCCGGATGATGAGGTCCTGGGCCTGATTGAGGGCCACCTCCGGCTTACTTTGATCGTCCCGGCTGATGAGCTTTACCGGATGGCCCTTCACCCCGCCCTGGGCATTGGCTTCCTCCACGGCAAAAACAATGCCCTGGTGGATCTCCAGGCCATGCTGGGCCAAATGCCCCGAAAGGGGATCGATTTCCCCGATCCTGATTTCTTCGGCGGCCATGACCGGGCAAGCCCCTCCCGGCCAGGAGAGCAAGAGAGACAGCCCAACCAGAAACAGCAACTTCCTGCGGTTTTGGCGAAACAGTGCACCTGTCATCAAGGGATATCCTTTTCGTTCCGTATACTTCAATGAAAAACTACTTTCCCCAGTTTATGCCGGTCCCCGAAAAACCAGGGAAATTTTTCCCCAGGGCCTTGCATTTTTACCCTGAGGGGATAACCTATATACGAAGTTTTTTCCAGAAAGCTCCCATACTAAGGCCGACGCGTTGCCAATGGTGCCGATATGGTGGCTCATCGCCGAAAACCTGTCAACGTTCAACATATTTCTGCTTCATCCCGACATCAACCAGGAGGGATTATGGTCCGCGTGCTTTTTGCCCTATGGGGAATTGCCCTGGTGTTTGGCGCCGGCACCGAGGTCTGGGCCGCCAGCGACCAAGCCATGGCCTTAAGGAAGGCCAACGGTCTGGCGGTCTTTACGCCCTCAGAAAAGTTCCTGGCCGCCAACTTTGTGGCCGATGAGATGAATCCGACCTTCATCTTCGGACCGGTTAAGGCCTTTGCCGCATCCCGGAAATGCCAGACAACCTGGCTCTGTGAGAGCGACAGAGAACCAGGGGCCGCGGCGGGCAGCAAGGACACCGCTATGGAGTATACCATTTATCTGGAGGAAGACTGCCCGGACAAGGTCATCTATTATGTTTTTATTGACCAGAGCGATATGACTCCCCAGCAATGGATCGACTGGCGGCAGAAATTCCACAAGAGCAAAACCGAACCTGAATATGGCCAGGCCAAATCCAAGCTGGAAAAGGCCTGCCAGGATGGCTGCGGGTTCGGGGCCGAACTCCGTTTCATTCAGAAAAACGGGGAACTTCAGGGCAAATCTCCGGAAGAAGCCCTGCAGGGTGAACTCAAATGCACCCCGGTTTATGATCTGAACCAGCAGAAAAAAATCTCCCCCTGAGTTGACCGGGCCGGAGAATTCATGGCGCGCAAAAAAGCAAAGCCCGGTCCCGGGCAGAAGCTGGCGGGCACTGTTATCCTGGCGGCGCTCGGCTTGATAGCGGTGGGGCTCCTGGTCCAGCAGGCCTCTTTCAATCCAGCCGTCAAAGTGGCCATGCAGGGGGGCCAACTAAAGGGCCGGCCCCTGGGGGCCTCCGGACAGGCCCCGGCCGCCACCGCCGCCTTCATTCCCGAAGTGCCGGGCTTTACCCCTCTGGCGGCCGCTGAGAGCTTCAGGCCGGACAACTTGTCTGACAAGATTAACGGCAAGGCCGAGCTTTATCTGGCCGCGGGTTTCCAGGAAATGACCTGCCAGGCCTTTACGGTGGGGGAAACGGACAAGGCCCACGTGGAAGCGTTTATCTATGATATGGGGTCGCCCCCCAATGCCTATGCGGTATTCAGCGGTCAGCGCCGGCCCGGTTTCGCTAATATTCCCCTCACGGCCAACGCTTACGCCACGGGCAATGCCCTGTTTTTCACCCAGGGGCAGTATTATGTGGAGATCGTGGCCGACCGGGCCTCGCCCGCAGTCCAGGAGGCTCTGCAGGCCTATGGCAAAGCGGTCTTGGCCAAAATTCCCTCACCGGCTGAAGCTGCCGGTAAAATCCCCCCCTTTCCCAAGGAGGGTCTCACCCCGGACAGTGTGCGCCTGAGCGCCGCCGACACCTTCGGCCTGGAGGGCTTTAACAACGTCTTCACCGGGGAATACACCGCAAAAAATGGGACAGCCACGGCTTTTCTGGCGGAGCGGGACAAACCGGCCCAGGCCCAGGCCGATGTGCGGCGCTACCGGGAATTCTTGGCGGCCAACGGCTATCAAAAAATTCAGCCTCCGGCCGTGGCGAAGGATATGGAAGTGTTCAAGCTGGACACCTCCTTTGAAATTGTCTGGGTGCAGGGCCGGACGGTGGCCGGGGTGCACGACGCCTCTTCGGTCGAGGCCGGCCTGGAGCTTGCCGGGGCGTTGAGGGAAGCCCTGAAAAGTTCAAAGTAAGACTTTGCGCCTTCGCTCCTTGGCGTGAGAACCTGTGCCTACCATTGAGGACGGCCTTGAAAAGTAAGTGCAGGGTGCGCTCTGCGCACCAAAATGGCGGGCGGGGACGCCCGCCCTACCGAATTTTCATTATTTCAGGGTGAGCAACGGCTAATGAGCAACTGCCTTAAAGGATAAACCGTGGCCAAAAACACGGAGAAAAAGAGACCGACGGACGACATCAGCCGCCGGGATTTTCTGAAACGGGTGGGTTACGCCTCCGCCCTGGCCCTGGGAGCCTGCGGCCTGGGACTGGCCCTCTATGACTCCCAAGGCCCCGCCCCCACCGAAAAACAGAAGACCCTAACCGGTTTGGGAGACTTCACCGCCAAGACCGCGGCGGCGGACGGGGGCAGAATGGCCATCGTCCGGGGCACGGACCGGGGAGCCATGTTCGCCCAGGGGATCAAGGCCCTGGGCGGCATGGAGGCCTTTATCCAGAAGGGCGACCGGGTGCTCATCAAGGTCAACGCCGCCTTCGCCACCCCGGCCTCTTTGGGGGCCACCACCCACCCGGAGGTGCTGGCCGCGGTGGCGGACTCGTGCTTCAAAGTGGGGGCGGCCCAGGTGAATGGTGACGGACAACCCCATCAATAATCCCGACAGCACCTTTGCCATCACCGGGATCGCGGAGGCGGCCCGAAAGACCGGGGCCAGGGTCATCTTGCCCAGCGCTTCGCTCTTTTATTCCTTAAGCCTCCCCGGGGGCAGGCTCCTTCAAAATTGGCCGGTGCTGGCGGGGGTCTTCCCGGGGGTGAACAAGGTCATTGTGGTCTCCCCAGTGAAGGATCACCAGCGGGCCATGGCCTCCATGACCCTCAAGAACCTTTATGGGTTTCTGGGCGGGCGGCGCAATGTTTTCCACCAGGATATCAACAGTATCATCACCGAGCTGTCCCAACTGCTCAAGCCCACCCTGTGCGTGCTGGACGGCACGGTGAGCATGATCACCAACGGTCCCACGGGCGGGTCCCTGGCTGATTTGAAGGAAACGGGCACCATGGTGGTGTCCACCGATCCTGTGGCCGCGGACGCAGTGGGGGTGGAGCTGTTGGGACGTTCCCTGGCCGATGTGCCCTATCTTGCCATGGCCCAGGCCGCGGGGGCGGGCCAGACCGACTACCGCCTGCTTAAGCCGGTCATGCTGGATACCAAGGCTTAGGGGAGAAGGAAGTGCTTGACCGGCATCCTGCCCGTGCCTGGACGGGCTGGATGCCCGTCCCACCGGGCTTTAAGCAAAGGGTTGGGAGAGGGAGCCGAGGTCGGTGGCACAGGCTTTTCAACCTGTGGGAATCCCCGGCCCCCTGCCTCATCCTGACTTAGCAAAGGTTTCGCATGCGCATCGTCACCGTTCGCCGCATCAGTCAAATCTTCTTTCTCGTCGTCTTCCTGTGGTTCTGTATCACGGCCACGGTGGGACCGGCCTTTTGGCAACTGCGGGGCTGGCCCATCAACTGGCTCCTGGAGTTGGGCCCCCTCACCGCCCTGGCCACGGTGCTGGCCACCGGCTCCCTCTATGCCAACCTGGCCTGGGCCCTGGTCACCATCGCCATAACCCTGGTGGTGGGCCGCTTTTTCTGCGGCTTTGTCTGCCCTGTGGGGGCCATCAGCCAGTTCATCGGCTGGCTGGCCCGGCGGGGTCAGGATGCGCCTGTCAAGGTGGAGGCCAACCGCCACCGTCCCTGGCAATCCTTCAAATATTATCTCCTGGCCTTCCTTCTGGCCCTGGCCCTCACAGGTTCAGTGCAGACCGGTCTCATCGACCCTCTGCCCCTGCTGCACCGCAGCGTCAACCTGACCTTGGCCCCCATCGCCGATATGGGCCTCAGGGTGCTGAGCGACGTCCCCCGCTTTTATGCTTCGGCCTGGCTTCTGGGGGTGGTGCTGCTGGCGGTGCTGGGCTTGAATCTGGTTCTGCCCCGGTTTTTTTGCCGGTTCTTGTGCCCTTTGGGGGCGCTCTTCGGTCTGTTGAGCCGCTTCACCCCCTGGCGCATCGGTAAGACCGAGGATAGGTGCGGCGATTGCCGCCTCTGCGAGGAATATTGCGAAGGGGCCTGCCGGCCCCATGGGAAAATCATCACCGGTGAATGCGTCCTGTGCTTTAACTGCCTGGACCGCTGCCCGGCCAGCCGGATTACTTTTGCCGGCAAACCCTCGGCCGCGGGGGAAGTGGGCCTGCCGGACCTCTCCCGGCGAGGCTTCGTGGTGGCCGGCACCGGGTTTTTAGTGGCCTCTTTCTGGGACCTGGGCGGCTTAAGCGCAGCCAACTACGATCCCAGCCTCATCCGTCCCCCCGGGTCCCTGGACGAAGACCGCTTCCTGGCCCGCTGTATCCGCTGTGGCCAGTGCATGCGCGTCTGCCCCGCCAACATCATCCAGCCGGCCCTGTTGGAGGCGGGTTTGCAGGGCCTGTGGACTCCGGCCGTCAATTACCGCATCGGCAGCAGCGGTTGTCTGCAAAATTGCATCGCCTGCGGCCAGGTTTGTCCCACCGCGGCGATTCGGCCCCTGAGCCTGGAGGAAAAGCTGGGCCAGGGGGAATTCGAGGCCCAAGGCCCCATCCGCCTGGGCACCGCCTTTGTGGACCGGAGCCGCTGTCTCCCCTGGGCCCTGGACCGGCCTTGTCTCGTCTGTCATGAATTATGTCCGGTGAGCCCCAAGGCCATTTTTGTCCGCACCACCTATGAACCCATCCGGGACGGTCACGAATTGTCGGCCAAGGTGGTGAGGGCCGGGGTGGAATTGCAGGCTCCCATCCCCAAAGGGATAAACCTGGCCAGCGGTGATTACTATATACTCGTCAGCGGGCCAGCCGGGTCTCAGTTCCGGCGCATCATCGGCCTTGCCGGCAATCTGCTGACCCTGGACAAGCCCCTGGCAGTGGCGAGCGGCCAGGTCTTTTATGAAGCCAAGGTTGATCTCCTGGTAAGATTGCCGCGTCCCTTCGTGGACGCCTCCAGGTGCATCGGCTGCGGCATGTGCGAACATGAATGCCCGGTGGCGGGTTTGCGCGCCATCCGGGTGTCTAATGAAAACGAATCCCGTTCACGCTCGGGGCGCCTGCTCGTTTAGGGCTGTGAACCAAAGCCGTCAGGAGGTGGCTGACATGAGCAAGGAAACGAAAGAAACAGGCTTTAGCCGCAGGGATTTTGTCAAAACCGTGGGTCTTGCCGGCATCGCGGCCGCAGGCGTCGGAGTGACCGGGGCCCTGGCCGCGCCGGAAAAGCCGGCCGCGGCCGACAAGGCCAACACCACGCCCAAGCGGAAGCTGGGCAAAACCGGCATTGACGTGTCCATCCTGAATTTAGGAGGCATGTTCGACACCATCAACAACCAACTGCTCCTCAAGCAGGCCCTGAACTGGGGGGTGACCTTCTGGGACACCGCCGAGAGTTACGGCAACGGCCTCAGTGAAGACGGCTTCGGCCGCTTTTTCTCCCGCAACCCCGGCGCCCGCAAGGAAGTTTTTCTCGTCACTAAGCAGGTGCCCGAGAAAGGAAACTTCACCCAGCGATTGAACCAGAGCTTAAAACGGCTGCAAACGGACTATGTGGACCTGTTTTACATTCATGCCATCAAGGGCATCGACGAGATGACCCCGGAAATGAAGGCCTGGGCCGCGGAGATGAAAAAGGCCGGCAAAATCAAATTGTTTGGGTTCAGCACCCACACCAACATGGCGGATTGTCTGAAATGCGCTTCCAGTCTGGATTGGATCGACGCGGTCATGTTTACCTATAACTTCCGGCTCGTGAACGACCCCAAGATGCAGGAAGCCCTCAACGCCTGCCAGAAAGCGGGTATTGGGCTCGTGGCCATGAAGACCATGGGCGGCGGGCCGGGGATGCCCACGACCACGAGCAAAGCTGAGCTCAAAATGGCCGACCGCTTCCTGGAAAAGGGGTTTACGGACAAGCAGGCCAAGCTGAAGGTTGTTTGGGAAAATCCCCAGATCGCCAGCATCTGCTCCCAGATGCCCAACCTGACGATCCTCTCGGCCAACGTGGCCGCAGCCCGGGACAAAACCAAACTGGCCCGGGAGGATTTCGACAGCCTGCATCAATTCGCCCTGGAAACCAGGGGGGATTATTGCGCCGGCTGCGGCCACATCTGCCAGGCGGCCGTGGGCGGGGCCGTACCCGTAAACGAGGTCATGCGCTGCCTCATGTACCACCTGGACTATGGGGAGCCGGGGATCGCCAGAGAAACTTTTGCGGGCTTGCCGGAGGAAGTGCGGGACAGGTTGGTGAAAGTGGATTACACCCAGGCCGAGCGGGTCTGCCCCCAGGGGCTGGCCATCGCCGATCTCATGCGTCAGGCCAGGGAGTTGTTGGCTTAGTGGCCTCGATCAGCTTTGAGGGAGGGGGCCAGGAAGCAGTGGCCCCCTGCCCCCTCCCTCAAACTCCCTCCCCAACCCCTTAGTTGGAAAGTTAAACCTGGAAAGTCGGGGCGTTAAGCCCCGCCTTTCCAGGATCCTCTGCGGGTTGGGAGGGGGGGCTGGGGGGAGGGCAGGGACCTCAATTCCCTGGCCCTCCCCCCAGATAACACTCTTTACGCAAAAAGCTTCTCCGCCAGGCGGCTTAAGCCCTCCAATCCCTGGACCTCCTGATCGAAAAGAGGAACCAGGGCCCGCACCTGGCCGTCGAAGAGCCGCCACACGGTTTCCATATGCTCCGCCTGCATTTTCCTGCGGTTGACGATAAACTCCGGCAACGCCCCGCCTTCCGGCTCCGGTATGAGTCCGTTGACGATAATTCCCCCCACCGGGATGCCGAAATCGTGAAACCAGTGCAGGAAACGGGTAATTACTGCGATGGGCAGGGCCTCCGGCAGGGTGATAAAGAAAAACGCGGTGAGCTCCTGGTCGGTTAAGAGCTCCCGGGCGTGCCCCATGCGCTGCTGCAGGGTCACCAGGTAATCCATCAGGGGGTCGGCCTCCTCCTTCTTGGTGAAGCTTAACAGCTGGCGCAGGGACTTGGCCTCCTCCCGGCTTTTCATCATTTTGTTGACCCACAGGGAATACACCCGGGACATGCCCAGGAGGCGCCGGGCGTTGGCGGTGGGCGCAGTGTCGAAGACGTAAGCGTCGAACTCCTCCCCGAACATCAGGTCCAGCATGTTTTCAAACATGGCCGATTCTTCAAAGGCCGGGTTGAGAGTGGCGGTCTCCACGAAGTCGTCGGCCTTGAGATGCAGGTCGGCAAAGCGCAGAAACCAGTTGATCTTGTCCTTGATCTCCCGCCGGGACTTGTCAATGGTCTCTTTGGTGTCGATCTCGTAAGCGAAGGCTCTGTCCTCCCCCGGCAGCGGCGTAATTTTGCCGTACACATCAAAACCCAACAGACCCGAGAGGGAATGCACCGGGTTGGTGGAGGCCAACAGCGTCTTTTTCCCCTGGCGGGCCAGCCACATGGTCGTGGCCCCGGCCATGACGGTCTTGCCCACGCCTCCCTTGCCGCCGAAGAAGAGAAATTTGAGTCCGGGGTGCCCCCCCAGGAATTGTCTCATACTGGTGGTAATATCTCCCGCCATGCTTTTCCTTTCTTGGTGTTTTGGGGGGAGGGCCAGGGACCTGAGGTCCCTGCCCTCCCCCCAAGCCCCCCTCCCAACCCGCATAATCAGAGTCTGGTAGCCCGGGCATCCTACCCAGGCCGGCACGGGATGGAAGCCCGTGCTACCGTCGCAAGGGGTTGGGGGAGGGAGCTTGAGGGAGGGGGCAGGGGTTTGCAACCCCTGCCCCCTTCCCTCAACAACCTAACCTACCCGCACAACAACTCGGCCACCCGGGCGATCATGGGCAGGCCGGTGACGTCCCGTTCCAGTTCCGGCACCTGGGCCAGGACCTGGCTCCCGAAGATCTGCTGGATTTCCGCCAGGTGCTTGCCCTGCATGTCCAGGCGACGTTTGAGGTAATCCGGGATGCTTTCCGTCTTCAGGCTTTCCGGCAGCACCCGGTTCACCACGTAGCCGCTGATGGGCACCTTGAATTTAGCGAACAGGTCCGCGGCCTTTAAAGTGTCCTTGATGATCATGGACTCCGGCACCACCACAAAGAAGAACGCGGTTTTTTCCCGGTCGGTGAGGATGCGGGAACTCTTCTGAATTCGTTCCTTAATATAGAGAAGTTCGTTCAGGATGGCGTCCTCGTCTATGACATCTTGCCGTCCCATATGGGCCGCCACCTGGTCGTACTCCCGAATCTGTTCTCTGAGCCCGGTGATTTTGTCGATCCAGGCGTCGTACACCGTGGCCATGGAGAGATAATAGAGGGCGTGGCCCAGGGGCACCAGGTCGTAGATGTAATAGTCGTAATCCCCGGCCACCACGATGTCCACCACCGCGTCGAAGATGGCGCTCTCCTCCATGGCGGGCTCCGCGGAGGCCGCCTGGATGTAGGACTCGATTTCCTCGGGAAGTTCGGTCATGCCGTACATGTCCCGGATTTTGGCGCGAATTTCGTCCTGGTAGGCCTTGACCCGCTGGTCGGCGTCGATTTCCTGGGCCCACAGATTCTCCATGATCTGGACGGGGCCTTTGCCGAAGATGTTCTGCTGGAAGATGTCGGACAGGGACGCCTGGGGGTCCACCGAGAAGACCAGCACCTTATGGCCTTGTTGAGCCAGGTAGTAGCCTGCGGCCGCGGAAAAGGTGGTCTTGCCTAAGCCCCCCTTGCCGCCGAACATGAGATAGCGGCGATCCGGATAGGCTTTCAATACGTCTGCGAGGGAAATGTGGCACCTCCTTTGATAGCGGTCAGCAGTCAGCAGTCAGTTTTGGAACTTGGGGAAGGGTGTTAAAAATCATTTTCCTTCCGGAAGGGTCAAGGCTCCTTTGGAAGTTGCGCTCCGTGCCATACCGCCACCACCCAAATAATCTCTCCTTTAACCTGGTAAAAAAAACGATACGGTGAAATTACTACCTCCCGGTAACGAAGGTCGGGAAATTCAGGTATAATTCTGCCGGATTCAGGAAATTCCTCGAGCCGGCGTAATATCATTTCAACTCGCTGGCGTAGTTTTCTGGCGGCCGTTGGATTATCCGTCCGGATAAAAGCTAACGCCCCGAGAAACTGTTTCCGGGCGCTTGGAGTAAAACGGATTTTCACACCGGCTCTTCGGCCAGGAGGGCATCGGCCTCCGCTAAAACTGCTTCCAGATCATAACCCTCGCCCGCGGCGATCTCTCGTTCTCCTCTGGCCAAAAGGTGCAAGATTTCCTTATCCCGCTCCGCACGTTCAAAGGATTCCACACTGAGCAGCACCGCGGCGGCGCGTCCCCGCTGCGTGATAATAACCGGTTCCCTGGAAGTTCGAATCCGTTTTAACACCCTGGCCGCATCCTGCCTTAAATCGCTAATCGGAATAATGTTGGGTAATTTGCCCATAATGTACCTCCCAATAGTACATTATAATGTATCACGAAAAGGTACATTTAATCAAGAAGGCTGCTGACTGCTCTCTAAGCCAAGGCGTCGGTCAAATCCTTCTCCCGGAGCATGCGGCGCTTCCAGGTGGAGATCTGGGGCACCACGTAAGGGAGGAGGCGCAGGGAGTAGTAAGGCGGCAATAAGGGCACCCCCAGCATGTCCCCCATGGTCACCAGGATGAAGAGGTGCTCCATGCTGGCCCGGGTCTTCAGCGCAAAGCGGGCCGAGTCGTGGGCCGCCATGCCGTAGATGAACTCTTTGATAGCTTTCAAGAAACCTTTTTTCTCTTCTTCGGTCATGGGTGTCTCCTATGTTGGTGGGGGAGGGGGCTAAGGACCAGCGGGCCCTTAGCCCTTCCCCCAAGCCCCCATCCCCAACCCCTTATTCGGGAGCACAGGCTTCCAGCCTGTGCACAGGCGAGACGCCTGTGCTCCCGTCATAAAGGTGGCACGGTAGGACAGGCTTCCAGCCCGTCCAGGCACGGGCAAGATGCCCGTGCTACCAGTAAAGGGGGTTGGAAGGGGAGTCGTAGGGGCATGGCTTGCCATGCCCTAAGCCGGAGGAGCCACTGCTCCCCCGGCCCTCCCCTCAACAATGCCTACTTCGTCTCCGGCGCCATCGCGGCCGGCTGCTGGCGGTAACGTTTCAGGGCCTTGAGGCCGTCTATCAGGAGCATGAACGCGGCCACCACCAGGAACAGCGCCACAAAGCCCATGAGGCCGTTGCCGATCAAGGCCTCGGTGCGGGTCTGGCCGGCCGCCACCACCACCTGGCCGGTGAACACCTTGCTCAGCAGGTTATAGGAGGTATAGAGCAAGGCGGCGATGGTGGTGATGAACATGAACCACATGGGAATAAGGGTAAAGGTGGCCTTTTTCCCCTGGGACATGAGCCACAAGGAGGCCACCAGCAAGGCCAGGGAGGCCAGGAGCTGATTGGCGCCCCCGAAGAGGATCCACAGATACTGCCACCAGCCGGTCTGGATGAGGAAAAGGACCAGGACCGCGGCGATGAAGGTGGCTATCTGGTTGTTGCGCAGAAGCGGGGAATACTCCCCCACCAGTTCCATGGTGGCCACTTTCATGAAGCGGAGCACCAGCTGCATGACGGTGAGGGCCAGGACCACGATGATAACTGCGGCCATGGACTTGCCGAAGGCCATGGGTATGCCGATGATGGCCAAGAGATTCCCCAGGCCGTTGGCAAACACCGCGCCCGGGCCGCCGCCCGCAGGCTTCACCATTTCCAGATATTTATCGAAGGGCAGGGCCGCGGCCGCAGTCATGAGGGCCACCACCCCCAGGACCATTTCCGTGAGCATGGAGCCCGCCAGCACCGGTTTGGCGTCCGTTTCCTTTTCCAACTGGCGGCAGGTGCCGCTGGTGGTCACCATGGCGTGCCATCCGGAGCAGGCCCCGCAGGCGATGGTGACAAAAAGAATGGGCCACAGGGGGCCGATGCCGATGGTGAATTGGGTGTAGGCTGGCGCCTGCACCGGCGGCAGACCCACTATGATGCCGACGATGCCCCCCACCAGGCCGAACATAACGATATAAAAGGCCACGTAGTTTAAGGGCAGAGCAAACCGCCAGATGGGGAGCACCGCACTGATATAACAAAAAACCACGGCGAACAGGCCCCAGGTAAATTTGCTCTGGGCGATGGGCCCCAGGAGCTGGTCCGCCGGGAACAGTTCTCCCAGTTTGATGCCCACGAAGGCCAGGGCCACGCATACGAGGGTCATGAGGAGGACGTTCACCCGCCAGCGATAGATCATCTGCCCGGCCAGCACCCCGGACAGGGCCAGGATGAGGATGGCCACCGGCCCCGAGGTGAGTTTGACCAGGGCTCCGGCGATGACCCCGCCGAAAGCGCCGGCCAGGAGAGCTAAATAAAAATAGACGAAAGCCAAGAGAATAAGGCGGGCCCGGGGAGAAATGAGCTTGTGGCTGAGGCCCCCCAACGACAGGCCGTCGCAGCGCATGGACACCATGCCGGTCACGTAGTCGTGGACCCAGCCGATGAACAGCACCCCCAGGAAAAGCCAGAGGAGAGCAGGCAGCCACCCCCATTGCAGAGCGATAATGGCGCCCACCACCGGACCGGCCCCGGCGATGGACTTGAATTGGTAGCCGAAGAGCACGTTTTTCGGTGTAGGCATGAAGTCGACGCCGTCCATATACAACTTGGCCGGCGTGATACGGTTAGGGTCAGCTTCGATGACCTTTTTGTCAATGAACCCGGCGTACCAGCGGTATCCCAGTACAGCCACCACCAGGGCCCCGGCAATGATGACCAATGAGTTCATAGCCGCCTCCTTTCGGTTAACTGCCTCCTTCCGGCAAACCTGTTGGAATTAAATCACCTTTAGCCCAGATGGGAAGAAAAAGTAAGATGAAATTCCCCCTGGTTTCTGGCATGCCGGGGTGGTAATATGGTATGCTCAACTATCCCAGAGGCACCATAGGATTCAGTAGGTCTAAAACAAAAAATCCCATATTCATTCAGAGTCTTCCAAACCAGGAGTCATGCGCTTGAAGAGACAGGTCAGGAGCATGCGAGGCTTTGTGCGCCTTAATATGTCGAGAACCTATATATATCGTAAATCATTACGTATTCATTTTTCGTCATATTCAGCCTGTCGGACTGTGGCGATCCAGTGGTTGGGCCTCCTGTTGTTGTGCTGCCTGGCGGTGGTGTCCCTGGGTTGCCGCAAAGAAAAGGCGGGAGACACCATCTGCATCGCCGGTTCCACCTCGGTCCAGCCCTTCGCGGAAAAATTAGCCGAGACTTACATGCACACCCATCCCCTGATACGCATCGATGTGCAGGGGGGCGGCTCCAGCGCCGGCATTTTCGCCGCGCAACAGGGCGCCGCCGATTTGGGGGCTTCCTCCCGGGAGCTTACTGCCCAGGAAAAGGATCTGGTGGAAATTCCCATCGCTTTTGACGGCATCGCCGTAATCGTGAACAAGAAAAATCCCTTGAATAACCTGAAGCTGAGTCAGATCAGGCAAATTTTCCAGGGTGACATCACCGATTGGGGGGACTTCAATCTCCCGCCCCACCCCATTCACATCATCACGAGGGAAGAGGGCTCGGGCACCAGAAACGCCTTTGAAGAGCTGGTCATGGGCAAACATGCGGAAATCACCCCCATTGCCCTGGTGCAGGACTCCAACGGCTCGGTCCGGGAAATAGTGGCCGACGACCCCTATGCCATCGGCTATATCTCCATGGGCCTGGTGGATCCCCGGGTCAAGGCCCTCGCCGTGGATGAGGTTTATCCCACCCGGCAGAGTGTCAAAACCCACACCTATAAGCTGGTGCGGCGATTCCTCCTGGTGGCCCGGGAACTCAAGCCCGGTCCGTGCCAGGACTTTGTCAACTTCATTTTGAGCGCCAAGGGTCAGAGTTTGCTGGAAGCCGAAGGTCTCGTGGGGGTGGAGGATTGAAGAAGGAGCTCTTCATCGAACGGATCTTGTTATTTCTGGCCCTTTCTTCCATCGGGTCCCTGTTAATCATCACCGTGTTCATTTTTTGGGAAGGTGTACCCCTCATCGCGCACACGGGCTTGAAAAATTTTCTGCTGTCCAGTCACTGGGCCCCCACCCGCGGCCATTTCGGCATTTTTGCCATGATCGTTTCCTCCATCTTCGTCACCCTGGGGGCTTTGGTTCTGGGGGTGCCTCTGGGGTTGGCCTGCGCCATTGTCCTGGCGGAATTTTCACCGGACCGGGTCAAGACCATCCTCAAACCCACCCTGGAACTCCTGGCGGGCATCCCGTCGGTGGTCTACGGCTTTTTAGGGGTGGTCTGGCTGGTGCCCCTGATTCGCGACTACCTGGGGGGCCCCGGCTTGTCGGTGCTGGCGGGCTCGGTTATTCTGGGCATCATGATCCTCCCCACGGTGATCAGCATCTCCATTGACGCGCTCAACGCAGTGCCGGACCTGTATCGGGACGGCTCTATTGCTCTGGGGGCCACCAACTGGCAGACGGTGCGCCGGGTGGTGCTGCCCGCGGCCTCCAGCGGTATTATCACCGCCATCATCCTGGGCATGGGCCGGGCTATCGGGGAGACCATGGCGGTCATCATGGTGGCCGGGAACGCCTTAAAAATTCCCACCTCCATCCTGGACCCGGCCCGGACCCTCACGGCCAACATCGCCCTGGAGTTGGGCTACGCCTCGGGCCGCCATCGGGAGGCCCTGTTCGCCACCGGCATCGTGCTCTTCATCATCATCATGATTCTCAATTTTTCCGCCACGATTATCACCCGCCGGAGATAAGCTGATGCGCCTCGATCCCAGAATATCGCAAACGCTTATGAAGAGCCTTCTCTGGTTTCTTACCGGCCTGACCCTGTTTATCCTGATTTTCATCATCGTCAATATATCCATCAAGGGCCTCCCCCAGGTGACCCTGGCTTTTCTCCTGGAGGACCCGGTGGACATGGGCCGGGGCGGGGGCATCTTCTCCACCATCGTGGCCACCATCTATGTCACGGCTTTGGCCATCCTGCTGGCCTCCCCCCTGGGGGTGGGGAGCGCCATTTATCTCACGGAATACACCCGGGAGGGCTGGGTCACCCGCATTATCCGCTTCGGGGCCGAGTGCCTGGCCGGGGTGCCTTCCATCATCCTGGGTCTTTTCGGCTTTGTGCTCTTTGTCATGAAGCTGGGCTTGGGCTGGTCTATCCTCTCAGGCGGGCTGACGTTGGCCATCATGGTCCTCCCCATCATCATCCGCACCAGCGAAGAAGCCATCAAGGCCGTGCCCCAGGAATACCGCCTGGTGTGTTATTCTCTGGGCCTGAGCAAGTGGCAGACCATCACCCGCATCGTGCTGCCCAGCGCCCTGCCCGGCATTTCCACCGGCATCATGCTCTCCGTGGGCCGCTCCCTGGGGGAAACCGCGGTGCTCCTCTTCACCGCCGGGGCCGCCTTGCGCACGCCTTTGACGGTGTTTGATTCAGGCCGCACCATGGCGGTGCATTTTTACATCCTGGCCCGGGAAGGCCTCTCCATGCCCAATGCCTACGGCACCGCGGCCATTCTCATGATTTCTATTCTGCTCATTAATATTGTGGCCTACGGCCTGATGCAGCATTTGATGAAGAGGTACTCCTAGGGGGGCTATAAGCTTTAAGCAATAAGCTCCAGCGCTGCCCATGGGCGCCATTTGGCTGATGAAGAGTTTGTAGGGATGAGGTAGTATCTTTAATAGTTTCATAGGAGACGCAGGGAAAATATTGCGTCGGCGCCCCCGCCGGCGTGGGAAAGCTTTCAGAAACTATGGCCCAAGAGCAGAACACCAAAATTTCCCTTCAGGAACTTTCCTTTTTCTATGGCAATCACCAGGCTTTGGACAGCGTTTCCTTCGATGTCCAGGACCATGAGATTTTCGGCCTCATGGGCCCGGCCCAGAGCGGCAAGAGCACCTTGCTCAAGGTCTTGAACCGCCTGTCGGATCTGGTTCCCGACGCCCGCATCACCGGCAGAGTCACCCTGGACGGCGAAGATATTCTGGCCCCCGACTATGATGTGGTCTCCCTGCGGCGCCGGGTGGGGCTGGTGTTAAGCAGGCCGGTGCCCCTGCCCCGCTCCATTTTTGAGAACCTGACCCTGGCGCCCCGTCTGTCCGGCCGGGCGGGTCAGGTCTCCATGGAAGAACTGGTGGAAACCAGCCTCAAAGCGGCTCGCTTGTGGGATGAAGTGAAGGATCGGCTTTACAGTTCGGCCTTGAACCTCTCCGGCGGTCAGCAGCAGCGCCTGTGCCTGGCCCGGACCCTGGCCATGCAGCCCGAGGTGATTTTGCTGGATGAGCCCACCAGCGGCCTTGATCCCATCTCCACCGCCAAAATTGAAGAGACGCTCTTTCAATTAAAGAGCAATTACACGATAATTCTGGTGAGCAACAATACCAAGCAGATTGCCCGGACCACCGACCGGGTGGCTTTTTTGCTGATGAGCCGGCTCATCGAGGTGGGCGAGACCCCCAAAGTCTTCACCGAGCCCAAAGATAAGCGCACTGATGACTACATCACCGGTCGTTTCGGATAAAGAGCCTGGCGCCTCCCTCCCGGAAATCAGCATCCGGAACCTCAATCTGTACTACCGGGATTTCCATGCTCTGAAAGACGTGAATGGGGATTTTAGCGGCAGAGCCATCACCGCGCTCATCGGGCCCTCAGGCTGCGGCAAGTCGACGCTGCTGCGGGTGCTTAACCGCATGAACGACCTGATCCCCGGCGCCCGTATCACCGGGCAGGCGCTCATCAGCGGTCAGGACATCTACGGCGCCGACGTCAACCTCACCAAGCTGCGCAAACGGGTGGGCATGGTTTTCCAACGCCCCAACCCCTTCCCCCTGTCCATCAGCGAAAACGTGGTCTACGGCCCCAAGATCCACGGCCGCCCCAAACAGCAGGAGCTTCTGGAAATCCGCGAGCGCTCCCTGGAGGCGGTGCACTTGTGGGATGAAGTCAAGGACCGCCTGCACGTCTCCGCCCTGGAACTGACCGAGGAGCAGCAGCAGCGCCTTTGCATCGCCCGCCTCCTGGCGGTGGAGCCCGAGGTCTTGCTCATGGATGAGCCCTGCTCAGCCCTCGATCCCCTGGCCACCCTGCGCATCGAAGAGCTCATGCAGGAGCTGAAAAAAACCTACACCATCATTATCGTCACCCACAACATGCAGCAGGCGGCCCGGGTTTCCGACGACACCGGCTTCATGCTCCTGGGCGAGCTCATCGAATTCGGCCCCACCAAAAGAATCTTCACCCATCCCGCTGACACCCGCACGGAAGACTACATCACCGGAAAATACGGGTAATTTCTGGCTGTTATGCGGGACGCTGCGTAGAATCTGGTATTTACCGACAGGTATGAGACCAAGTCGCAGTCAACCGGCGACAATATTGTAGCCGCAGGCTTTACCGTGAAGATCCCCCGTAGGGGCGACGCATGCGTCGCCCCTACAACAGATTTTCATCTTCGGGGGTGGCCCACATCGAGCCATGATAGTTTAGCCTGCGCTTGAACACGGCAAGCCTGCTCCTACAATAAATTGTCGTTTGACTGCAAAATGGTGTGGGATTCTTCCAGAGCGCGCTCCCTCAGAATGACAGTTGGCCCAAAATGCGCCGCGCTTTGCACTCGCCGTCAAACAAGCCGGTATCTTCGCTTTGAGATGAAACATTCCTAGGGGCCGACCCAAGTGTCGGCCTGAAATAACGGGCGGACACGCAGGGCCGCCCTTTCAGGCCGATGGCGGCCAAAGCAGGAGGCCCGTGGCCTCGTCCGGTTGCCGCGCCAACTCCACTTCGGCGGTGTATTCCCAGATGACATACTCGCAGGCGAAGACCGGCGCGCCCTCGGCCAGGTGCCCCCCAAAGGCCCGGCCCTGGGCGTCGGCCAAAGTTACGTGGGCGTGGACCATGGGCTTGCCGTCCTTCAGGGAAATATTTCCAACCAAAGCCAGGATTTCCAGGGGTTGTGCAAATTCCAGGAAGTAATATTTTCGCTCCACCTGATTATAGAAACCCACCCTGGCTTGGGTTACTGCACCCAAGGCCCGGATTTCGCCCATGGTGATGTTTTGCTCCCGGCAGATATTTTCCAGGGCCTTGAGCAGGTCGTCGCCCTTGGCGAGACGCCCCATGAAGCACCGATTCGGTCTGGTTGTGACCTTCAGCATGGCGGCTCCTTCTTTTTGCAGGGGCGCACCCGGCTGGGCGCCCTGAAACCGGGCGGACGCACAGGTCGCCCCGACAAGACCGCAAAATATTTTTGTAAGGAATATCTGGGATCTGATACTAGAACTCCACCAGTCGATTCTGCAGGGCAAAACGGGATAGTTCGGCATTGTTCCGCAAGTTGAGCTTCTTGAGCAGGCGTAATCGATAGGTGTGCACGGTATTGGGGCTGAGGTTATAGGACTCGGCAATTTCCCGCACGGTATGGCCCAGGGCCAGGTGCCGCAGCACTTGAATCTCCCGGTTGGATAGGGTGTCCAGGGGTGAGCGGCTCTGCCCTCCGGTGGACAGGTGCAAGGCCAGGGAATCCGCGGCGCCATTACTGAGGTAGCGCCCCCCGGCATGTACCTTGCGGATCGCGATCACCAGTTTTTCCGGGGCGGAACGCTTGCTGATGTACCCTTTGGCTCCCGCGCTGATGGCCCGCACCACATATTGCTCTTCCTCGTGCATGCTGAGGACAATGATGGGCAGTTTCGGAAAATAGCATTGCAGTTGGTTGATAACTTCCAGACCATCCATACCCGGCATGGAAATGTCGATGACTGCCACATCAGGCAGGGTTTCTTGGGCTCGCTGAATGGCTTCCTGGCCGTCGGCGGCTTCGGCCACCACGCTCATGTCCCCCGCATCCTCAACGATATGCCGCAGTCCGGCCCGCACTATGCTATGATCATCTGCCAACAGCACCCGGATCACTGGAGTAGGCTCCTCTGCCCTCGAGGGGCAATCTTAAAGACACCTTGGTACCCTTTCTGGGCCGGGATTGGATTTCCAGTCTGCCCCCCAAAAGGCTGGCGCGCTCGCGCATGCCGGCCAAGCCCAGGCCCTCTGATTCCGCCAGCTTCCGGGAATTGAAACCACGGCCATTGTCCGTCACCGCCAGGCGCAACATGCTGTTTTCTGCCTGCAGGGTTATATCGACCCGGGTGGCAAAGGAGTGGCGCGCCACATTGGTCAGGGCCTCCTGAGCTATCCGATAGGCTGCCGTAGCCACGGCGCCATCCACCTCCGGCACAGACTGGGGCTTAAATATGCAGGAAATTCCCGTGCGCCTGGCAAATTCCTTAATATACCACTGCAGCGCCTCAATGAGACCGAAATCGTCCAGCACCCCGGGGCGCAGTCGGGTGGCCATGCCTCTGACCTCATCAATGGTCTTGTCGATCAGGTCGCGCATCATCAGGGCACGCCGGGCGGCTTTGCCATCGTTCTCCCCGAGCCGCTCACTCAGCCAGACCGCATCAATCCGGAGCGCGGTGAGCACTTGTCCCAGTTCGTCATGCAGTTCTCTGGCGATGGCCGTGCGTTCTTTCTCCTGGGCGGCCATAATGCTGCCGGACAGGCGCCTTAATTGATCCTGCGCTTTCTTCAGTTCCGAAATGTCGGTGGAAATGCCGCATAAGCCGGTGATGGCTCCCTGCTCGTCAAAGAGGGGAAATTTCACCGAAAGATAGGTGTGCTGGCCATCGCCCGACGGCGCCAGTTCCTCCATCTGCCGGGAGTTGCCCTCGGTGAGAACTTGCCAGTCATGGCGATGAAATTGTTCGGCAAACTCCGGGGGAAAAATATCATGGTCGGATTTTCCCTGGACTTCCGCATTGGTGACCCCAAACAATTCCTCAAAACGGGAATTGACCAGCTGGTAGCGGCCCTCCCGGTCTTTGATATAAACCACGGCCGGCGTATATTTCAGGATGCTGGTGATCTCTTTGGTCCGTTCCCTCACCTGGCGTTCGAGATCTCGGGAATAGCGGCGCAGTTCATCCCGGGCGCGTTTTAAATCCATCTCGGCTTTTTTCCAGGCGGAGATATCCCGGGCCACGCAAACACTGCCGATGGTGTCGCCTTGATCATCTTTCAATAAACTGATGGAGATATCCATGGGGACAATACTCCCATCCTTTTTCTTCATGGCGATCTCATATTCCCGCACCACCCCTTCTCCACGAAGCCGCTTGAGCATTTTATCCAGTTCTTCCGGGTCGGCGTAGAGATCGAAGGCTGACTTCCCAGCCAGCTCATCGAGCTGGTAACCATAAATCTCCACGGCCCGGCGATTCCACAGGATAAACCTGCCCCGGCGATCGACAATGCCAATGGCGTCTACGGAATTATCGATAACATTTTCCAAATATTCCTTGGTTCTTTTAAGCTCATCCTCGGTCTTTTTGTGCTCATCTATTTCTTGTTTCAATTGATCGTTTGTCCTGACCAGTTCAAGAGTCCGCGCTTCTATGCGCTGTTCCAGTTCATCGTAGATTTTCTGCAGGGTCTGCTTCGTTTGCCGCCGTTCATCTTCCAGCGCCTCCAATTCAGCAACGCGCCGGCGCAGTTCTGACAGCTCGCTCATAAGCTGCTTTTTGGTTTTTTCCGGACGGTTCATTTTGGGCGGCTCCTACAGTCTGTTGCTAAATTCTCTTGGGAGGGGAAAAAGACCACGATAGTACTTGGTTGTAGAAATTTACGCTACACCAACCGGGACTTATGATTCCCCCCTTTTCTAAAAGGGGGTAAGGGGGGATTATGAATAAGCCCTTAATAATCTCCCTAAATCCCCCTTTAAGAAAGGGGGACTTCAGGGATTCTAAGCATTAAATGTTTCGGCTATTAAGTTGCGCTAACTTACGCAGCTAAATACTAGGCAAGACGGTTGCAATACCTGCCGTAACTTTTTCTTTATTCCTTTATTGGAAAAAGAGTGGACCAGACAACGGCTGCAGCATTAATGCCAGGTTGCAATCAAAGAACAACGATTACAACACTTGTAGGGGTGTTATTCATCCTGCCCATTTTGAAGCGCAATAAATTGCGCCACTACAAAAAATGCCAAATTGACTGCACCTTAATATAAAGCGGGATTCTACTGGATTAAAGGAGAGAGGATTGGCAGCACAGGCTGTTGCAGCCATGGCGGACGATGGCCTCCAACCCTCTTCCCCTGTTCTCTATAGTGGCCTTACACCTCGTAGTCGCCTCGCCCCTCACTCAGGGCTTTTTGCCTCCGAGGCGGGAAAATTCGGGATATATTCCGGCGAGGCCAGCGCGGCCTTCAGATATTCCCGGTTCAGACGGGCGATATTGCTGATGGAGATGCCCTTGGGGCATTCTACCTCGCACTCCTTGTGGTTGGTGCAGTTCCCGAAGCCCAGGGCATCCATCTGCGCCACCATGGATAGGGCCCGCCGGGCGGCCTCCGGGCGGCCGTGGGGCAGCAGGGCCAAATGTGAGATCTTGGCGCTGACAAACAGCATGGCCGCAGCATTGGGACAGGCGGCCACGCAAGCCCCGCAGCCGATGCAGGCGGCCGCGTCCATGGCCTTGTCGGCATTGTCCTTGGGCACGGGGAGCGAGTTGGCTTCGGGGGCCTGACCTGTATTCACCGAGATAAAGCCGCCCGCAACGATAATCTGGTCCAGGGCGCTGCGGTCCACCACCAGGTCTTTGATGGGCGGCAAGGCCCGGGCCCGGTAGGGTTCGATGACAATGGTATCGCCGTCCTGAAAACGCCGCATGTGCAACTGGCAAAGGGTGGTCTCCCGATCGGGACCATGGGGGCGGCCGTTCACCACCGTGCCGCACATGCCGCAGATGCCTTCCCGGCAGTCGTGGTCGTAAGCGATGGGGTCCTGGCCCGCCAGGGTCAGCTGCTCATTGACAATGTCCAGCATCTCCAGGAAGGACGCATCGGTGGAAATATTCTCCGTCCGATAGGTTTCGAAGTGACCCGCCTCCCGGGGTCCCTTCTGGCGCCAGACCTTGAGGCTGAGATTGATCGTCTTGCTGCTCACTTGTAGCTCCTCGTGGCTAATTTAACGAACTCGAAGACCAGCGGCTCCTGGTGGAAGATGGGTTCCTTGCCTTCGCCGGCGTATTCCCACACGGCCGCATGGCACATGTTGACATCGTCCCGCAGGGCCTCTTGATCTTCGGTCTGGAAGGCCTCGTTGAAGTGGCAGCCGCAGGATTCCCGGCGGGCCAGGGCGTCCAGGAGCATGATGTCGGCAAACTCCAGGAAGTCCGCCACCCGGCCGGCATTCTCCAGGCTCTGGTTAAACTCTGAGGCCGACCCCGGCAGGAGGAGATTCTCCCAGAATTCCCGGCGCAGCTCGGCAATGAGATGCCGGGCTTTCTGCAGGCCGTCGTCTTTCCGGCCCATGCCGCAATATTCCCACATGATCTGCCCCAGGTCCCGGTGAAAACTGGCCACGGTGCGCTGCCCCCTGATCTGCAGGAGGCGGTTGGTCTTTTCGGCGACATAGGCTTGGGACTCTTTGAAGGCCTGGTGAGCTTCATTCACCTCGTTGAAGCGGGTCCCGGCCAGATAACCGCCCATGGCGTAGGGAATGACGAAGTAGCCATCGGCCAGGCCCTGCATCAGGGCGCTGGCCCCCAGGCGGTTGGCGCCGTGGTCGGAGAAGTTGGCCTCCCCCAGGACGAACAAACCAGGGATGGTGCTCATCAGGTTGTAATCCACCCACAGGCCGCCCATGGTGTAATGGGAGGCAGGATAGATCATCATCGGGGTCTTGTAGGGGTCTTGGGCCACGATTTTGTCATACATCTGGAAAAGGTTGCCGTACCTGGCCTCGATCTCCGCCTGGCCCAGCCGCTTGATGGCATCGGCGAAATCGAGATAAACCGCCCGGCCAGTGGGGCCGACCCCTTTGTTTTCGTCGCACATGCGCTTGGCGGCCCGGGAGGAAATGTCCCGAGGGGCCAGGTTGCCGAAACTCGGATAAATGCGCTCCAAATAGTAGTCCCGCTCCGACTCGGGGATGTCCTCCGGCCGGCGTTGGTCCCCGGGTTTAATGGGGACCCAGACCCGGCCGTCGTTGCGCAGGCTTTCGCTCATCAGGGTCAGCTTGGACTGATAATCGCCGTGCACCGGGATGCAGGTGGGGTGAATCTGGGTGAAGCAGGGGTTGGCAAAGGCCGCCCCTTTCTTATAGGCCCGGTAGCTACGCGGTCACATTGGAGGCCATGCCGTTGGTGGAGAGGTAAAAGACATTGCCGTAGCCGCCGGTGGCCAGCACCACCGCGTGCGCCGCATGGCTTTCGATTTCCCCGGTGATCAGGTTCCGGACCACGATACCCCGGGCCTGGCCGTCCACCACCACCAGGTCCAGCATCTCCCGGCGGGGGAACATGGTGACCCTCCCCGCCGCCACCTGGCGCATCAGGGAACTGTAGGCCCCCAAGAGGAGCTGCTGGCCGGTCTGGCCCCGGGCGTAAAAAGTCCGGGAGACCTGGGCGCCGCCGAAGGAGCGGTTGGCCAGGAGCCCGCCGTATTCCCGGGCGAAGGGAATGCCCTGGGCCACGCAGTGGTCGATGATCCAATTGCTCACCTGGGCCAGCCGGTAGACATTCGCCTCCCGGGCCCGGAAATCGCCGCCTTTGATGGTGTCGTAAAAGAGCCGCCAGATGCTGTCGCCGTCGTTGGGATAGTTCTTGGCCGCATTCATGCCGCCCTGGGCCGCGATGCTGTGGGCGCGCCGGGGGCTGTCCTGGATGCAGAAGGTCTTGACGTTGTAACCCAACTCCGCCAGGGAGGCCGAGGCGGAACCGCCGGCCAGGCCGGTGCCCACCACGATGATGTCAAACTTTCTTTTGTTGGCCGGATTGACCAGCTTCAAGTCAAAACGGTGTCTATCCCATTTGGTTTCCAGGGGGCCCCCCGGAACTTTGGCATCGAGTTGCACTGGGTGACCTCCTTATTTCATAAGCGCAATGGCAATGGGCAGACTGCCGAAGCCAATGCCCACAATGAAGGCAAAAACCAGACTCAGCTTCTCAATAAAGGGCGTGTACTTGGGATGGTTGGCCCCCACCGTCTGGAAGGCGCTCCACAGGCCATGCCGGACGTGGAAAGCGACGATGACCATGGAGACCAGATAAAAGACGATATACCCTTGGTGGGAAAAGATGTCGGTGAGGATTTGAAACGTGGTCTTTGCGGTTCGGTCCGTGAAAAAGCGGGATGCACCGGTCAGGTGAATCACCACAAAGAGAAGGATGAGAAGGCCGGTATAGGGCATGGTCCGGGAGGACCAGGTCCGGCCCCCGCTGCCGCTCTTGTCCACGGCGTATTTAACCGGGCGGGCCCGGCGGTTTTCAAAAAACAAGATCACCGCGGTGGTGATATGAATCAGCGCGGCCAGCAGCATGGCCACTTCCGCCACGACCAGCAGGGCTCCCAGACCGTGGAGCTTGTCCACATAGGCGTTGAAAACCGGAACTCCCCCATAAATGGTGAGATTGCCGATGAGATGGACTGCCAGGAACAGCAGGAACATCATGCCGGTGACAGCCATCAACTGTTTCTTGCCCACCGAGGTGCCAAGGGTACGGACAACCCAGTTCATTGCTCCCTTCCTTTGATGCGGGTCCTTACATCTTCAAATCGTCCCGGGTCTTGGCCACCGCGGCGGCGGAGGTCTGCAGCATGGCTTCTTCCTCCGGGGTCAGTTTCAGGGGAATGATCTTCTCGATGCCGCCGGCGCCCAGGATCACCGGCACCCCGAAAAAGAGATCATTCAAGCCGTATTGCCCGGTGAGGTAAGCCGACACCGGCACCAGGCGCTTCTGGTCCTTCAGGATGGCCTCGGCCATCTGCACCGCGCCCGCGGCTGGCGCATAGAAAGCGGACCCGGTCTTGAGCAGGGCCACGATCTCGCCCCCGCCTTTGCGGGTGCGCTCCACCAGGGCGTCGATGCGCTCTTTAGGCAGCAGGGCCGTGAGCGGGACTCCGGAGATGTTGGTGGCGCTCACCACCGGCACCATCTCGTCGCCATGCCCGCCCAGGACCATGGCCTGGATCTCATCCACCGCCACCTTCAGCTCCATGGCGATGAAGCAGCGATAACGGGCCGTGTCCAGGATGCCGGCCATGCCCATGACCCGCTGGGCCGGAAAACCGCTCACTTTATAGGCCACATAACACATGGCGTCCAGGGGATTGGCCACATTGATAATGAAACAGTCGGGGGATTTTGCCACCACCTGGCGGGTTACCTGGGCCACGATGTTTTTATTGGTTTCAATGAGGTCTTCCCGGCTCATGCCGGGCTTGCGGGGGATGCCTGAAGTGATGATCACCACCTGGGAATCCTTGGTGGCTTCAAAGTCATTGGTCCCCACCACTTCGACGTTGAAGCCGAAGATGGGCCGGGCCTGCATCAGGTCCAGGGCCTTGCCCTGGGGCATTCCGTCCACAATATCCACCAGCACTACATCCGCCAGTTCCCGGGCCGCGGCCCAATGGGCGCACGTGGCCCCCACGTTGCCGGCCCCCACCACCGTAATCTTAGGGCGAGCCATAACTTCTTCCTCCTTCTTGTGTAGTTGAGAGAACAGCAGGCGAGGCGGTGACCCCTGGCCCTCCCCGAACCCTGTCCCGGGGCAGAGGAGTCTGACGGCAAGGTGAAGAAATTAACTTCCTCCACCCCCGCCGTCATGATGGGCCTTGACCACAAAGGGGCCGGCTTTCAGGGATTCGGCCGTCGCAGGGCCTCCCCCTTTAGCTTGGCCACCCCGCCGGCTGGCGCCGGGACCGGTACCTGCTTCCCTTGCCAATGTATCAAATTAAATCGGTAACTTGTTTATGTTATCTGTTTTTCCCGAAAACAGAAGACCGAAAACGGAAAACCGCATGAGAACGGGGAACTGAGTTGGAGAAAAGATCGGACAACCCTGCGCCCTAATAGCTAAAGACCCGCAGAGTCGTGGGCGATTCCAGGAAGCTGTCCACCTCGGCTTCCATTTTCCGCCGCTCCGGGTTATTGAACCAGGCCTGCCAATGGTCCAAAGACTCCCAGGAGCTGATTACCAGGTAATGGTTGGGATCATCCAGCGCATGTAACGTTTCACCCCCGACATATCCAGGCTGCTGCATGGCCAGAACCCGTAACTGCCGCAAGAGTCGCACGATCTCCCCGACGTGCTTCCCTTTGATATTTCTCTCCAGCAAAATCTTGACCATGGCTGCCCCCTTGGATGGGAGGGGAGGACGCCGAGGGCTTGAGCCCTGAAGGCCTCCCCCCTAACCTTACTTCCCGATAACCAGGATGACGGCGTCTTTGGCGACGCTGGCGCCGGGTTCGAAGTTAATGGCGGTGACGGTGCCGGTGGCCGGGGAGGGGAGGGAATTCTGCATTTTCATGGCCTCGAGCACGCACACCAGGTCGCCGGTGTTGACCTTGTCCCCCACCTTGACGGCATAGCTGATGATCATCCCCGGCATGGGGGCCCGGAGGGGCACATCGCCGGGAGACAAGGCCTCAGCCGGGGCCGCCGCCGGTCTGGCCGCGGGGTGCGGCCGGGGCCGCCGCCGGTTTGGGAGTTGCGGCCGGAGCCGCCATGGCCGCGGGGGCCACCGCAGTGATCACCGGGGCGCCGGAGGTGCACTCCACCTCGACCTCGTAGTACTGACCGTCCACGAAGACGTTGAAGGTCCTCAAGCCCGCGCCTTTCTCCGGGGCCGCCTTGTCCAGGCTGTCGATATATTCCTTGACCTTGGCGAAGAGGTTCTTTTTCTTGATGCCCAGGTAAACGTCGTCCTCCAGCTTGATCTGCTCGAGCGTTTTGCCCATTACCTCGGCCGGCACTTTCTCCAACCCATATTTCCATTTGAGGAAGCGTTTGCCGGTGGTGGGATAAAGCGCATAGATCAGGATGTCGCCGTCGTTTTTGGCTAGATTCTTGGTGTCCGCCACGGCCTTGTCCCATTCGGGCTCCAGGATTTCCCCGGGGCGCTTGGTGGTGGGTTTTTCACCCCGTTCGTAGCCCTTGAGGATCTTCTTTTGCACCTTGGCATCCATGGGGGCCGGGGTCTTGCCGTAGAGGCCGTAGGCCAGGCCCTTCACCTCGGCGGGCACCATTTCGTAACGCCCGAACAAGACATTCATCACCGCCTGGGTGCCCACGATCTGGGAGGTGGGGGTGACGAGCGGCGGGTAGCCCAGCTCTTTTCTGGTCTGGGGCAGATCCGCCATCACCTCGAGGATGCGGTCCAGGGCGTTGGCTTCTTTGAGCTGGTTCACCAGGTTGGAGTACATGCCGCCGGGGATCTGGTGCAGGAGCACGCCGGTGTCGATCTGGGCCATTTTGCTGGTGTCCAGAAGATCCCGGTACTTCACCGCCACCTTTTCCAGGTCCTGGCCGATCTCGATGAGCTTGGCCAGATCCATGTTGGTTTCCCGGCCGGTCTGCTCCACCGCCACCACGAGGGGCTCGATGGCCGGCTGGGAGGTGCGCAGGGCAAAGGGGCTCAAGCAGGTGTCCAGGATATCCACCCCCGCCTCGATGGCCTTGAGGTAGCTCATGGAGCCGGAGCCGCTGGTGTAGTGGGTGTGAAATTCCATGGGGATTTTCACGGTCTCTTTGACGGCCTTGATGATGTCGTAGGCGTCGTTGGGGGAGACCATGCCGGCCATGTCTTTTAAGACGATGGAGTCGGCCCCCATCTCTTCGATGCGCTTGGCGAAGTTGACGTAGTATTCCAGGTTGAAGATGGGGCCGCCCATGCGCCGCTGGGTGACGGAGTAACACATGGCCCCCTGGAAGTGGGCCATGAGCCCGGCCTTTTTGGCGTCCATGAGGGCCTTGACGGAGACTTCCCAGTTGCGCATGTCGTTTAAGGCGTCGAAGACCCGGAAAATGTCCACCCCGGCCTCGGCGGTGTAGCGCACGAAGCGGTAGGTGAGGTCGTCGGCGTAGTTCCGGTAGCCCACCAGATTCTGGCCGCGCAGGAGCATCATGGTGGGGGTCTTCTTTAAAATCCCCTTGATGGTGCGGATGCGTTCCCAGGGGTCATCCCCCAGGAAGCGGTGGGTGGTGTCGAAGGTGGCGCCCCCCCAGACCTCCAGGGCCCAGTAGCCCATATTGTCCATGCGCTCCATGAAGGGAATGATGTCTTCGCTGCGCATCCGGGTGGCCAACAGGCTCTGGTGGCCATCCCGAAAGGTGGTGTCGGTGAATTTGATGGGGTTTTTTCCGGCCATGGGTTACTCCTTCGTCGTAAGCTATAAGCTGTAAGCTGTAAGCTTTAGGCTTTTTTAAAAAAATGTCTGAGAAGGTTGATGACCTTAACCATGCAACTTCAAGCGCTTCCTTGCCTTTATTTTTTATCTTTTGGCTTAAAGCTTAAAGCCTATAGCTTAAAGCTTACAGCTACCTCAAACTGCGCCGCTGGATAAGCTGCCGCGTCTGCATGGTCCACTGGCGGCCGCTGATGCCCCAGAGATTGGCGGGGGGCACAGGCAAGGCCAGGCCGGCGGGCACCGCCGCGGCCTGGGCCAGCAGGGCCTCTTCTTCCTGAAGGTAAGCTTGCAAGGCCCCGCTGATGGCAGCCAGGATGTGCGGTTGGATGGGGCTCATGTAACTGTCTCCTGTTGGCTATAAGCTTTAAGCTGTAAGCTTTAGGCTTTTAAAACCATCAAGAACCAGGAGGTTCCGAAGTTAAATCTTTCTTCCTGATGGTTCGTCTGTTTTTAGCTTATGGCTTATAGCTTACAGCTTACAGCCCTCTTACATCGGGATGTTCCCGTGCTTCTTGGGCGGCAGGGACTCCCGCTTGGTGGCCAGGACCTCCAAAGCCTCAATCAGGCGGGGCCGGGTTTCCCGGGGCGCAATGACCTGGTCCACAAACCCCCGGGACGCAGCAATGTAGGGGTTGTAGAGCAGGTTCTCGTAATTGTCGATAATCTCCTGGCGCTTGGCCTCCGGGTCGGCGGCGGCTTTGATTTCCTTGCGGAAAATCACGTTGGCCGCGCCGGAGGCCCCCATGACGGCAATCTCCGCGGTGGGCCAGGCAAAAACCATGTCCGCCCCCAAATCCCGGGAGCACATGGCCAGGTATGACCCGCCGTAGTCCTTGCGGGTGATCAGCGTCAGCTTGGGCACCGTGGCCTCGGAGTAGCACCACAGGAGCTTGGCGCCGTGACGGATGATGCCGTGGTGCTCCTGGTCGCTGCCCGGGAGATACCCCGGCACGTCGGCGATGGTCAGAAGGGGCAGGTTGAAGGCGTCGCAGAAGCGGATGAAGCGGGTGGCCTTGTCCGCCGCGTCCACGTCCAAACATCCCGCCAGCACCTTGGGCTGATTGGCGATGATGCCCACGGGCCGGCCGTTGAGCCGGGCGAAGGCCACGATCATGTTCCGGGCGTAATGCTGATGGGGCTCGAAATAGTCGCCGTCGTCCACGAGGGAGCGGATGACGTCGTACATGTCATAGGAGGCCCGGGGATCATCCGGCACAATCTGGTCCAGGGCCGCGTCCTCCCGGCCCGCCGGGTCGGCGCAGGGGCTTAGGGGCGGGTCCTCCATGTTGTTGTTGGGCAAAAAGGACAGGAGGCGCTTGATCTGGTTTAAGCAGTCCTCGTCGTTCTCGCAGGCGAAATGGGCCACGCCGCTTTTGGCGTTGTGGGCCATGGCGCCGCCCAGGTCCTCCTGGCTGATCTGCTCGCCGGTGACGCTTTTGATGACGTCCGGCCCGGTGATGAACATGTAGGAGGTGTTCTTCACCATGAAGATGTAGTCCGTCATGGCCGGGGAATACACCGCGCCGCCCGCGGTGGGGCCCATGATGGCGGAAATCTGCGGGATGACGCCGCTGGCGATGGCGTTCCGATAAAAAATCTGGCCGTAGGCGCTGAAAGAATCAACGCCCTCCTGGATGCGGGCCCCGCCGGAGTCGTTTAAGCCCACAAAGGGCAACCCGGCCTTCAGGGCCAGGTCCATGACCTTGCAGATTTTCTTGGAGTGCATCTCCCCCAACGAACCGGCCCTGGCCGTGAAGTCCTGGGCAAAGGCGAAGACCGGCCGGCCGTTTACCCGGCCGAAACCGGTGACCACCCCGTCCGCCGGGATGTCCACCTTCTCCATGCCGAAGTTGACGCAGCGGTGCTTGACAAAAATATCCGTTTCCCGGAAGGTGCCTGGGTCAAAAAAGAAGTCCAGACGCTGGCGGGCGGTGAGCTTCCCCGACTGCAGCTGCTTCTCCACAGCCTGGGGACCCCCCATGGCCTTGATCTTCTCCTCCCGCTCCCGCAACTCCTGGAGCTTCTCAGCCACAGTTTTCATTAATCACTCCTTTGCAACTTCACCCAGCGTTTGTTGACTAAGGGCAAGGGATAGTTGGGAATTATGGAAAAGAGAGGGGCCAGTCCTGTGACTCCTGCCCTCAACCCTCTTTCTTAGGCACTCCGATAATTGATAAATGTCGTTAGTGGGATTTTGTTTCCCTTACCCGGAGGGACCGTTCCACGAAAATATTTGGGTGGTTTCGCCAAAATTCTTTCTGTCCCGGGTAATAATTTGGGTAAGGATATTGGATAAGGTTTATAGCAGGGGAGATGTGGACTGAAAATCAGACAATTTGTGATTTTTCTGTCAAAAATTTTCTTACAGGAAAACCTGCTCTAAGGAATTGGAATTTTGAGGGCCATAGCGGCCAACACCCGATATGGCGTTAGACCTTCGCCCCTTTTGTTTAGAAATCCTCCCGAAATGGCGGCCAGAAGCGCTAGCGGGGGGAGGGCGGGGACCTCAGGTCCCTGGTCCTCCCCCCACTAAAAAAAGCCGCGAGGCTAAGCCTTGCGCCGGCACATGCCGGAAAGCCTGTGCCACCAGGGCTTTCTTTCCTTATGGGAGCTATCTGGACATGTGGGGTTTGGGAAGTAGGAAACTCCCTCCCCCTTGATGCACCGTGGGGAGGGGGCTAAAAACTCATCGGAGCTGGCCTGCCCCCGTTATGAGGGGCATTTGAAATGTTAGAATCCCGATTTAAACCGGTTCACGCTCCATGATAGCAGGGTCTTGGCCCTCATGATATAATATTGTGGCCGGTGCGGGGATAGGGCGACGCTGGAGAGCGATCCGAGCGCCGACAGCGGCGGCCATACGGCTGGGCAGGGCATTTGGCTCTGCCCTTTTTTGTGTGCCGGGCATGCGCCGCAGCTTGGAGGTGAAAGTCCTCTACCCAACCTGATGGAGGTGAAGGGTTAGCGAAGCGCAAGGGCGTCACTGCGAGGTGGGGTCTGAAGGAAGCGTGGAGCAAAGCCATGACCTGACGGACAGAAACCGGATACGAGACAGGACTGGCCGGACGAGTGGGCAAATGATCGCGAAGTCCATATCCATCAAGGGCCAGGGCTGTAAATCCGGCAGGTGTGTGGCGAAGGCGGCGGTGCTTACCTCGGGAGGCCTGGGTCGTGTCCCGGATTCGGGACTGAGGGGGTCGTGAGGCCCTCTGACCGCAGTCCAGGAGTCAGCAGAGGCCATAGTAGGTGGAATCTCACCGAAGGGCCGAACGGTATGGAGCGGCGAGTAGGACATATCTCTCATAGTGGCCAAGCAGCAGAAAAACCAGTTGAAGCTGGCCTTTCCGGCAGAGGGTGGGGGTGAAGCCCCGAGGGTTGGCGGTGTAGGGACTGAAGCATCCTTGTCGTCGCATATGTTTGAGAGTCCAGCCTCTTCCGGGAGCCATATTTTGGCTCTCGGATGAGGCTTAACCATCCGAACCGCCGGGTACGGACCCTTACGCCCGGTGGTGTGACAGGGAAGGCCCGTGAGGGCCTACCTATGTCGATTGATGGATTATGTCCGAAGCTTTCTTGAGAGACTTGAAGCATTTCTCCAGCCTCGGCATTTTCGCCTCCCTGGAAGGCGATCTGCCATGATAAAACTTTTACACAGGTCTCCGATGCAATAAATCGCCGACTCCAAGCTCCCTTTTGAAAACTGCTTGGAGTTATTGGAAAGTAATTTTAAATTGTTACTGCTGCCACCTTCTTAGAGAAGACTTGGCCTGAAACAGTAATACCCATGATTCAACTAAGAAACGTCACCAAGACTTACCACCGGGGGCCGGTGGCTGTGGAGGCCCTGCGGGGCGTGGACCTGGACATCGCGGCCGGAGAGTTCCTGGCGGTCACGGGGAAAAGCGGCTGCGGCAAAAGCACCCTGCTGCACATCATGGGCGGGCTTGAGCCTCCCACTAGCGGCCAGGTGCTGGTGGAGGGCCGGGACCTGGCCGCCCTCCAGGATCCCGACCTCACCTATTTCCGCCGGGACCGGGTGGGCGTGGTCTTCCAGTCCTTCAATCTCCTGCCCCTTCTCACCCTGGAGGAAAATGTGGCCCTGCCCCGGGCCCTCCAGGGCATCCCTTTTTCCCAGGCCCAGGAGGAGGCCGAACATTGGCTCGACCGCGTGGGCCTGGCGGCGCGGCGCCACCACAAGCCCCACCAGGTCTCCGGCGGCGAGATGCAGCGGGCCGCCATCGCCCGGGCCCTCATCAACCGGCCTGCGGTGGTGTTGGCCGACGAACCCACCGGCAATCTGGATTCTGCGTCCAGCACCCAGGTCCTGGAGTTGTTCGCCCAGTTGCATGAGGAGGGCGGCCACACCATTGTGCTGGTGAGCCATGCGCCGGAGGCGGCCCGCTACGCCGGGCGGGTGGTGCACCTCAAGGACGGCCTGGTGCAGACGTGAAGCTCTGGTGGTTCCTTTTTCCCTGGCGGCATCTCACCGAATACCCGGGCCGCACCTTCCTCAGCATCCTGGGCATTGCCCTGGGCACCGCGGTTTTTCTGAGCATTTCCCTGGCCGCCACCAGCGCCTTGAAAAGCTTTCAGGACGGGGTGCGGGCCGTGGCCGGCAAGGCCGAGTGGCGCCTGCAAAGTCCCGGTGCGCCCCTGCCCGAGAAGCTTTTTCTGACGGTGCAGGGCCATCCAGAGGTGAAGGCCGCAGCCCCGGTGGTGGAAAGTGTCCTGGAAATGAACAACCAGGAGCGCCAGCCGGTGCTGCTTCTGGGGATCGACCCCTTTGCCGAGGCCTCGTTTCGGGCCTTTGACATTTTGCCGGAAAAAACCCCGGGGCCTGACGCTCTGGAGTCGCTCCTGGTCAAGCCCAAGAGCGTCCTCATAAGCGACCGCCTGGCCGCGCGCTTCAATCTTCGCCCCGGCGCCTCCCTGTCTGTGGTGGTGGGCTCCCGGCGGGAAACTCTGGAAGTGGCCGGCGTGTTCACCTCCCCCCGGGGTCTTTACCCCCTGGAAGGGTCAGTGCTCTTGATGGACATCGCCCACGCCCAGGAACTCCTGGACCGGGTGGGCCAGCTTGACTATATCGACCTGTTGGGAAACCGGGAGGGCGTCTCCCTGGATGAAGCCCTTAAAGGGGAGTTGCCGCCGGGGGCCGAGGTGGTGCGCCCAGGGGCCCAGGGACGCCAAATGGAGGGCCTGGTGTCCTCCTACCGCCTCAACCTTGCGGTCCTGAGCGCCATTGCCCTGTTTGTGGGCATGTTTCTCATCTATCAGTCCGTTACCTTGTCGGTGGTGCGCCGCCGCCGGGAAATCGGTCTGCTGCGCACCCTGGGCATGACCTCCGGCCAGGTTTTGTTCCTGTTTTTGGCCGAAGGTGCGGCCAGCGGCGCGGTGGGAGGGCTCCTCGGCATCCTGCTGGGCATTGTCATGGCCCAGGGGGCCTTGGGCATCATGTCCCAGACCCTTACCTCCCTCTATACCCCGGTGGAGGCCCAGGAGCTTCTCATCAGATGGCCCCTGCTCCTCCAAGCCTGGGCCCTGGCGGTGGGCGCCACGCTCACGGCGGCCCTGGTGCCCTCTCTGGAAGCGGCCCGCATCCGGGTCCGGGCCGTGTGGTACCGGGAAGATTTGGAGGAGCGCCTGGAGAGCAAGGCTGGCGCCTTCGCCCTGGGAGGAGTGGGGATCCTTTTGCTGGCCGGCTTATGCGCCTCCATGCGCTTCGGCGCCGGCCCCCCCTTGCCGGGCTTTGCTGCGGCCTTTCTTATCCTGCTGGGTTTCTCCCTGTTCACCCCTCTGGCGGCCAGTTCCCTGGGACGGGTCTTGGGGCCTCCCCTGCGTCGTCTATTGGGGCCGCCGGGAGATTTGGGCTGCCGGTATCTGGCCGGCTCCCTGTCCCGGAGCGCGGTGTCCATCGCCGCCCTGGCCTGCGCCCTGGGCATGCTCATCGCGGTGGCGCTGATGATCGGCTCTTTCCGGAAAACCGTGGATACCTGGATCAACCGCTCCATCAGCGGGGATATCTTTTTCGGCCCCGCAGTCTTTTCCACCGCGGCTTATGACCGCTTTCTGCCGCCGGAGATTCTGGCCGACCTCCAGAACGAACCGGAGGTGGCCGACATTTATCTCTACCGCTGCGTGCGCCTCCCCTTCAAGGACCGCTACGTCCTGGTCATCGGCGGGAGCTTTCCGGTCCTGGCCAAATACGGCGGCCTCTGGTTCCGGAAAGGGGACACCGACAAGGTTATGAACGCCGCCGGGGGCGTGACAGACCCCGATCTCCCCTGGCCCATCGTCATTTCCGAGCCCCTGGCCGAGACTTTTGGCTATAAGGAAGGGGACGCCCTGATCCTGCCCACCCCCGCAGGCCCCCAGACCCTCAAGATCGCCGGGGTGTTTTACGACTACCGCACCGACGGCCCCAGCGTCTGGATGGACATCCGCCAGTTCCGCCGCTTCTGGCCCGACACCCAGGTGAACGCGGTGCGCCTCTACCTCAAGGACAAAAGCAAGATCAAGGCATTGCAGGCCAGGCTCCAGGAACGCTACGGCAGCCGCTATCAGCTCCTCACCCTGTCCCATGCTGATCTCAGGGATGGGATACTGAAGATTTTTGACGAGACCTTCGCCCTGACCTACGCCCTGGAGGGGGTGGCGGTGGTGGTGGCGGTGTTCGGCATCATCACCACCTTTCTCGTGGTTATCATGGACCGGGAGCGGGACCTGGCCCTGCTCCAGGCCCTGGGGGCCTCCCGCCGCCAGATTATGGGCATGGTGCTGGTGGAGTCCGGGCTCGCCAGCTTTTTAAGCTTTCTTTTGGGGGCCCTGGCCGGGACACTTCTCTCCTTCCTGCTCATTTACGTGATCAACAAGCAGGCCTTCGGCTGGACCGTGCAGTTTTTTTTCACCCCGGCCATTTACCTGCAAACCCTGGCGCTGGTCCTGGGTCTGGGGCTGGCCGCGGGGGCCTACCCGGCCTGGCGGGCCATGCAGCCCCACCTGGCCGCGATTTTAAAGGAAGAATAATCGCGCCAATAAAAATTCCCCCCCGGTGGCCTTCTATGTTTTTGCATACATGACAGAAAAACCAGTTGATGATAAGCTTAGGGTTACGTTCAGGCGTCCTTGACGTTTTTTTAACTTTGTTGGCTGCGAGAAAGGCTGCATGATGACCCGTCTCTGGCGTTGGCTCAAATTTTTCCTCCTTGGCGCCGTTGGCCTACTGCTCCTTTATGTGGTTTCCGCCCTGGTCTTCATGGACTTCATGGTGGACATGTGGTGGTTTGATTCTCTGGGGTATCTCAGCTATTTCTTCCGGCGTCTGACTTACCGCTACCTTATCCTGGTGGTTTTTAGCCTCCTGTTTTTCCTGGTCTTCTTTCTCAATTTCTGGGTGGCCTCCTGGTTTTTGGGAACGGCGGCCCCAGATACGGACCAGACAGCCCTGACCCAGTCCCGCTACCGCTATTTTCTGGAGAAGTTCCGCTCCGGCTCCCTGAAAATCTACACCCCTTTCAGCCTCATCCTGGCGGTCATTCTGGCCTGGCCTTTTTTCCAGCGCTGGGAGGAAACCCTGCTGTTTCTGTTCGCGCCCGCGGCCGGACTGAAAGATCCGGTCTTCGGGCTGGATGTCAGCTTTTTCCTCTTTTCGCTGCCCATTTATCTGTCCGTGTTAGAAACCCTGCTCCTCACCCTGGTGCTGTTATTCCTGGGACTGGTGCTGCTTTACTGGATGGAAAGACGCTACCTGAGCAAACAGGAACGGGCCCTGCCCTGGGGCGCCAAGATCCATTTGAGCGCCATGGTCTTTGTGCTTTTTGTCCTGGGGATATGGACCCTCTTCCTCCAGCGTTATTCACTCCTGTACGGCACCTCCCGGAATGCCACTTTTTATGGACCCGGTTTTGTGGATATGCGGGTTACCCTTCCCCTTATCTGGCTGTCCATCTTTTTTCTCTTCACCACTGCGGTCCTGCTGATTTATTACCTCAACCGGCGCAACTATCTGAAATTGTTGTTGATATCAACCGTCCTGTTTTTTTTGGCCCTGGGCCTCAGGTATTCATCCTTTCTGCCCAACCAGGTGCAGCAGTATGTGGTGCTGCCCAATGAAATATCCCGGGAATGGCCCTATATCGACAACAACATCAAGGCCACCCTGGCGGCCTATGACCTTGATCGGGTGGAGCGCCGGGATTTTCAGATCGAGCCCATGGAGTGGAACCTGCAGGCGCCCATCGTCAAGACCAATCTGAGAAATATCCCGGTGTGGGACCAGGAGGTGCTTCTGGATGTTTATCAGCATCTCCAGGAATTGCGCACCTATTACAAGTTTCCCGGCGTGGATGTGGACCGCTACACCGTGGGCGGCGTCTACCAGCAGGTGTTTCTGGCCCCCCGGGAATTAAGCATGACGGACCTCCCCCCGGCGACGCGCAACTGGATCAACGAAAAACTCAAATACACGCACGGTTACGGGGTGGTCATGACCCCCGCGGCCCAGGGCGGGGAAGAGCCCATGACCTGGTTCATCAGGGACATCCCGCCCCAGTCGGATTACGGCTTTAAAATCGCCCAGCCGGCGATTTACTTCGGCCTGTTGGATAACGGCTATGTCATTGCGCCCAACGAAAGCCGGGAACTCAGCTATCCCACCGCCGAAGGCGACCGGCTCAGCGATTACCGGGGGAAAGACGGCATCTACATCCATAACCTCTTTCGGCGCCTGCTCTTTTCCCTGTACTTTCACCAGCGGGATATTCTCTTTACGGGAAAAACCATCCCGGAAAGCCGCATTCTCATCCGGCGCAACGTCTTGGAGCGCATCAAGACCCTTACCCCTTTCTTTACCTTGGACAGAGACCCCTATATCGTGGTCACCGAGCAGGGCCTTTACTGGATTCAAGACGCGTACACCACCTCGGTTTATTACCCTTACGCCCAGCCTTTTGAAAACAAGCTTAACTATATCCGCAACTCGGTGAAAATTGTCGTGGATGCCTACAACGGCACCGTGGATTATTACCTGGCCGACGAGCGGGACCCCATCATCCAGGCCTACAACCGCATGTATCCGGGTCTTCTGAAGCCCTTGCACCAGATGCCCGCTGATCTCAAAAAACATATCCGCTACCCCAAGGATATTTTCGACATCCAGGTGGAAATTTACGCCAAGTATCACCAGTATGACCCGGGGGTCTTTTTCAGACAGGAAGACCTCTGGGAAATGCCCGAAATCATCCACCGGCGCAAACCGGAACCCATGAAACCCTATTACCTGACCTTGAACCTCATCAGCCGGGACAAGGTTGAGTTTATCCTGTTGAGCCCCCTGACCCCCAAGGCCCGCACCAACCTCAGGTCTCTCATGGTGGCCGGCTGCGATGGGGAAAATTACGGGAAAATCTTTGCCTATGACTTTCCCCAGGGGGAGTTGGTCTTCGGTCCCTCACAAATCGACGCCTTCATCGACCAGAACACCACGATCGCCCAGCAGTTCACCCTGTGGAACCAGTTAGGTTCCCAGGTGGAGCGGGGTAAGATGATTCTCATTCCGGGCACCGGTGGGGTGGTCTATGTGCAGCCGGTCTATCTGAAGGCCACCGCCGGGGTGTCCATTCCTCAACTCCAGCGTATTATCCTCAACAAAGGTGAGGTGACCGTCATGGAGCCATCCCTGGAGCAAGGTTTGGCCAGTTTGGATAAGCGGATGCAGGAGCTCTCCGAACGGGCCCGCCAGCGGCTCGAGGGCGGCCGGCCCCAGGAACTTAAACCGGAAACCCCGGGGCCCACGGGACCGCCCCAGAAACCGGCGCCTTAAGCCGCGCCCTGACGGTGACGTTCATCAGAAAGGGAATTCATATGGACGAGGCCTATCTGCGCAAATGGCATCGCACCATGGGCATCATCTTGGCTCTCTTTATCTTCCTCCAGGCTGCCTCCGGGGCCATGATGGCCCTGGAATTTTTTCTCAACGCCTCCGGACTGTTTGGCGTTTTAACCAGCCTCCACTTCGGCGGGGGCTTGTTGGGGCAGATTTACCGGATTCTCCTGGGGTTGGGCACTATGGGCATGGCCGTCTCAGGGACCCTGATTTACTTGAAAATCCGGGCCAGGATGAAGAAATAGCCAGATTGACCGAGCTTTCCAAGGCTTGGTCAACATATTCAAAGAGTAATACCTCGTTGCGCTCATAGAGGTGACATTTGAAACTGATGATCTCATATGAGCAAATCAGCCTGGTGGAGCAGGCGTCTCGCCTGTGCAGACGCAGGCTAAGGCCTGCGGCTACCAATAAGTTGCCTGTATGACCGTCTTTTGGTCTGGATCAAGGTTTTCTGGCAAATGAAAACCATCCCCAAGGTAAGCTATTGATAATCTTCCTTATCTATTAACCAAAACCGAAAGCAGGATATGGTAAAACGCACTTTCGTTCATTTACCGGGCATCGGTCACAGAACTGAAGCCCACTTCTGGCGCCAGGGTCTGGCCACTTGGGAAGATTTCCTCACCGTGCGCCGGATTCCCGGCCTGGGGTCCGAGCGCCTGAACTGGCTCAAGGGTTTTATAGAGGAATCCCTGCGCCATCTCGACTCCCCGGCGTATTTCGCTCACCGGCTGCCTGGCAGCGACCTCTGGCGGTTGTTCCATCATTTCCGCTCCCGCACCGCCTATCTGGACATCGAAACCACGGGCGCCGGCTGGCCGGAGCTCGCCGTCACCGTGGTGGGCCTTTATGACGGCCAGGACATGCGCCAGTTTGTTTTGGGGCGCAACCTCAAGGATTTTCCCGAGGCCTTACAGGGGGTGGACGTGCTGGTCACCTTTAACGGCTCGCAATTTGACCTGCCCGTGCTGAGAGCCGCGTTCCCCAAATCCCTTTCCCACCCGTGCATTTGGACCTGCGCTTTATCCTGAGCCGCCTGGGGTTTCGGGGCGGCTTGAAGCGTATTGAACCTCAGTTCGGCATCAAACGGGCCCCGGAGGTGGCGGGTTTGAACGGCTACGACGCCGTGCTCCTGTGGGGGCGCTACCAACGGGGCGACCGCACGGCCGGCCGGCTCTTGCTGCAATACAACCAGGAGGACGTGCTTAACCTGGAGGTCCTCATGGAGCAGGCCTTTGCCCTGGGGAAAAGCGACTTGCTGAAGAAAGGCGGCGGGGGCACGCGCCAGAGGCCCCCCGGCGCTCTGGTCGGTCACTCACGGGGGTAACGCCGCATGAGACTCTTTTGGGGCTTGGTCATGGTCCTGGTAAGTCTGCTTTTTTCCGCGGCTACTGGCCTTGGGGCCGAGGAGGTCAAGCTGCCGGCCCCGGCCCATCAGGGCAAGATGTCGGTGGAGGAAGCCCTGAAAAAACGGCGCACCGTGCGGCAGTTTGCCAATCGGGGCTTGAGTCTGGCGCAGGTTTCCCAGCTTTTGTGGGGGATGGGCGGCATCAGCGACTCCCGGGGCCTGCGCACCGCGCCCTCTGCCGGGGCCACCTATCCCCTGGAATATTACCTGGTGGTGGGGGAACGGGGTGTTGCCGGGCTGGCTGCCGGCCTGTACCATTATCGTCCGGACTCCCACAGCCTGGAACTCACCCAGAAGGGCGACCTGAGAGCCCCGGTGGCCCGGGCCTCCCTGAACCAAACCTGGATGGCCGAAGCCCCGGTCACGGTAGTCATCGCGGCGGAATACCGCCGCTGCACGGCCCGCTACGGGGATCGTGGCATCAAATACACCCACATGGAGGTGGGCCACGCCGGCCAGAATCTGTTTCTGCAGGCACAGTCCCTGGGGCTGGCCGCGGGCATCGTGGGGGCCTTCCAGGACCGCGCCTTAAAGGAACTTCTGCACCTGCCCCAGCAGCATGAGCCCCTCCTTATCATGCCGGTAGGCTACTCCCATTAGCAGGCCAAATATAGCCTTCGGTTTTTTCTCAAATCGGGCTTTCCCCCCAGTGGGAGGAAAAAAACGGCCCCGAAAAATGCATTTTCTGGGCCGCCAGAGGAGAGAAGATAGTGATTTGCGGATAAATCTTCACTAAATGGTGACTTAGATAATATTCCCCCTAATTACAGACGCGCGCCGGTGTTCCTGACATACTGATGCCCAGGGATTCGTGCAGGAACTGATCAACCAATGAACCCACCGCATTGTAGAGGATAGACCAGTCAAATCCATGGGTATCTCGCCGGGCGTCCCCGATGGCTTCCCGACACCAGGACATGCGCATGGAGTTGGCCGCAGGGGTCCCCGTCAAAGTGATTTTTTGCACAAAAAACACTTCCACGCTAAAGACATAAAAAGGCGGGGAGACCTGGGCCCGGTCGGCATGGACCAGCACCCCTAAGCAGGGAAAGGACGGGGTTTGTTGCCAACCGGAGTGAGAGGGCACGGGCAGGCCGGCCAGAACCAGCCTCTTTTGCGCCTGCTGCCAGAGGAACTCCCGGTCCAGGCCATCGGCCACCAGAGCGGCGTCCACCTGGGAGACCCAGACATGGATCCCTGGGAAACCGGTCAGCGGTTCGGGAATTACCTGATCAGGCCCAGTGGACCTTTGCCGCTTAGCTTTGAGCATGCTGTCCATAATTGTAGCCGCTGACCCCCTTTTTTACGGGATTTTGACCCTTCTTGGGGAAGGCAAATGCCCAAGCCGCAATCTTACAAAAACTTAAACGCGAGTTTCTTAAATTATGGACAATTACGAAAAAAAAAGAATCAGGGGAAACCTGAAATTTGCACTCGAATTCCCTGACCTGGAGAATGGGCGGGGACAGCCAGATGAGTGCGACCTGAGAGAAGGGTCTCAGGGCGTCAGGGTTCCAGGGAGGTGAGCCCTTCTCGAATGGCGTATTTGGTGAGTTCGGCGACGCTGCGTATGCCCAATTTGTGCATGATCTGCTGGCGGTGAGTCTCCACAGTCTTGACGCTGATGGCCAGAAGTTCGGCAATCTGGCTGGTGCTCTTGCCTTCGGCCATAAGTTGCAGCACTTCCCGTTCCCGGGCAGTGAGCACGGAAAACGCCGCCTGGCCGGGGCCGGGGACACGATGCACGTAGTCTTTCACCACGATCTCGGCCACCCCCGGACTCAGGTAGGTCTTGTTGGCCATGACCAACCGGATGGCGTGGGCCAGTTCTTCAAAGGCGCAGTCCTTCAGGAGATAACCATGCGCCCCGGCCTTGAGCATGTTGATGACAAAGCGGCGGTCGGCATGCATGGAAAGGGCGATAATCTTCATTTCCGGGTAATCGGTGAGAATCTGGCGGGTGGCCTCGATGCCGTTTAGATCGGGCATGTTCACGTCCATGATGACCACGTCTGGGGTTAGCTCACTCACCAGAATCACGGTTTTGCGCCCATCTTCCGCCTCGGCCACCACCTCCATGTCAGGCTCTTTTTCCAGGAGGGTCTTGAGACCCTGGCGCAAGATCTGGTGGTCATCGGCAATAATGATGCGGATGCCCATAATTTCACTCCTTACAAGTCCTGATGCCCGGCCTCCGGATTTTCTGGAGGACTCAGGCCTCCCCTCCCTTTGATTCATCCTCACATCGCCTCATTCCTTGATGAACTTGCCTGCCCGATCTCGGCCCTGAGAATCGCTCCTGCGCCGGGCAAGCCTTTTAAATTATAGCTGCTTTGCTTTCTCGAGAAAAGCAATTTGTGCGCTTATGATATTCCTAGATTTTGCCACCGGGATCATGAGAATCCTTAGTCGAGTCTCAGGATTATAGAAGAAAAATATCAGAAAGGAAAGGGGAATCAGGCTAGCGCTTATTTCCTGGCTCTTTTAGGGAATTGATTATGTCCTTTGCTCCGCAAAGGACATAATCGAAGCTTAACGGGGGAAGTGGGTTCCCACGGGCTGGAAGCCCGTGCTACCGGGGCTGCAGGCCCTTACCCCCTCCCCCAATCCCGTAAGGGGAGAATTTTCCGAGAAAGTCGAGGCCGTTGGCCCCGACTTTCCCGGACCCTCTGCGGGTTGGGAGGGGGGTGTGGGGGGAGGGCAGGGACCTCAGGTCCCTGGTCCTCCCCCCACTGAAGAATTATTATGCTCTTTACGGAGCAAAGGGCATAATCGGATTGGGGAAATTCTCCATCCCTGGCATAGTCCCGCAACCTGTGCTAAGGTGGGGCGCTATGGAGTTTGTCGCCGATTTTCACATTCATTCCCACTATTCCATCGCCACCGGCCAGCAGGCCAACCTGGAGCACCTGGATCTGTGGGGCCGCTACAAGGGGCTCTCCGTGGTGGGCACCGGAGACTGCACCCACCCTGAGTGGCTCAGGGAGATGAACGCCAAGCTCACCCTGGTGGATGAGGGTGTTTACCGCCTAAAGGAAGGCCTGGCCCTTCCCCTCAATTTGGCCGGTCCCAGGTGGGAGCACGCACCTGCCGTGCGGTTCGTCATCACCGGCGAGGTGAGCGCCATTTACAGCAAAGGCGGCCGGGTCCGCAAGGTGCACCTGCTTCTCATCCTGCCGAGTTTGGAGGCCGCCGAACGCCTCTCCCGGCGCCTGGGCCAGTTGGGGAATGTAGTGGCGGATGGCCGCCCCATTCTCGGCCTGGATGCCAAATATCTCCTGGAACTGACCCTGGAGGCCGACCCCGAGGCCCTGGTGATCCCGGCTCATATCTGGACCCCGTGGTTTTCGGTTTTGGGGGCCAAAAGCGGCTTTGACACCCTGGAGGAGTGCTTTGAGGACCAGGTGGGGCAGATTTACGCCCTGGAGACCGGCCTGTCCTCCGATCCCGCCATGAACTGGCGGGTGAGCAATCTAGACCGGTATCTGTTGGTGTCCAATTCCGATGCCCATTCCCCCCAGAAGCTGGGACGGGAGGCCAATTTGTTCACCGTGGCCCCCACGTATCCGGCCATGGCCCGGGCCATCCGCAGCCAGGAAGGCTTTGCCGGCACCATCGAATTTTTTCCCGAGGAAGGCAAGTACCACCTGGACGGCCACCGCAAATGCGGCTTGAGACTGGAGCCGGCTGAGGCCAAACAACTGGAGGGCCGCTGCCCCCAATGCGGGAAGCCCCTCACCCTGGGGGTCATGCACCGGGTGCTGGACCTGGCCGACCGTGCCCAGGGGACGCAAGCCCCGGGTAGCAAGCCTTTCAAGTCCCTCATTGCCCTCTCGGCTATCCTGGGGGAGATGATGGCCTGCGGCTCCGCCAGTAAAAAGGTGGACCGGGCTTACTTCCGGCTGCTGGAAAAACTGGGGCCGGAGTTGGAGATTTTACGCCAGGTGGCCACCGAGGACCTGGCCCAGGAAGGCGGGGAACTCCTGGCCTATGCCGTGGATAAAATGCGCCGGGGGGAAGCCCACATCGCGCCGGGCTATGACGGGGTTTATGGGGAGATTTCTCTGTTGTCGCCGGAGGAGCGCTCCCGCTTCCAGGGGCAGAGCGCCTTTTGGAGCGCTCCGTCCCCGGCGCCGGCGCCCAAAAAGCCCCGCGTGCAGAAAACGTCAAAGGCTAAGGCTGCTCCCCAGACCCAGAAGGAACCGGCGGGCCGCGCCTCCCCGGGAGCGGCTGACCCGCTCCTCACCGGCCTCAATCCGGCCCAACTCCAGGCAGTGACCCATGAGGGTCCGCCCCTTATCGTCCAGGCCGGGCCCGGCGCCGGGAAGACCCGTGCCCTGACCCACCGCCTGGCTTATCTTCTTAAACGCCGTCAGGTGCGGCCGGAAAGCATCCTGGCCCTCACCTTCACCCGCCAGGCCGCCAGAGAAATGGCGGAGCGGGTGCAAAGGATCCTGCCGGATTATCCCGGCCTCGAACGCGCCACCGTGGGCACCTTTCACGCCCTGGGGCTCAAGATCCTGGCGGAGCAGGGTCTTGCCCGGGAGGTGGCGGACGAGGAGCGGCGGCGGGCCTTGCTGCAGGAGGTGGCCAGGGAATTTCGCCTGCCCCTTTCCCGGCTGGACCGGCAGATCAGCGCGGCCAAGCAGGCCCTTTATGGCCCCGGGGACGTCCCCTCCGGAGAGCCCCTGCCCCCCGCCCCGGCCTTCCTGACCTATGAAGCTTTCCTGGAGCGGGAGGGCCTGTGGGACTACGAGGACCTCCTGGCCCGGCCGGTGCGCCTCCTCCAGGAGGACCCCGGCTTGCGGGCCGCCTACCAGGGGCGCTTCCGGCACCTGCTGGTGGATGAGTACCAGGACTTGAACGAAGCCCAATACCTGTTGTTCCGTGAGTTGGCGGGGCCTGATGCAGAAATCATGGTCATAGGCGACCCCCATCAGGCCATCTACGGCTTTCGGGGCGCCCGGCCGGAGTATTTTGCCCGCTTCGCCCAGGACTGGCCCGGGGCCCTGACCCTCGGCTTCACCGAAACCTACCGTCTGCCCCCGCCTCTGCTGGCGGCTTCCCAACGTCTGCTGCCCGAAGGAAGTTTGGGCCCCCAGGTGAGCCGCCGGGAGGGGGACCGGCCGGTGGTGCTCCTGGAGGCGGCCTCGCCCTCAGAGGAGGCCCGGATCATTGCCCGGCACATCGAGGCCCTGGTGGGGGGCCTGGACCACCGCTCCCTGGATGACCACCGCCTGCGCTATCAGGATTCGGAAGCAGAAGTGGGATTTAAGGATGTGGCGGTCCTTTTCCGCCTCAATGCCCAGGGGACGGAACTTCGCCAGGCCCTGACCGCAGCCGGCATACCCTGCGAACTGGCCCGGGAAGTGGTGGGTCCTGAGATCACGGGCATCGACCTGGCGGCGCAGCGGGTGAAGCTCCTTACCCTGCACGCCAGCAAGGGCCTGGAATTTCCCTACGTATTTATTGCGGGATGTGAAACGGGGCTCCTGCCTCTGGAGGCGGAGGGCCTGGAACCCGGCGACCCGGAGGAGGAGCGCCGCCTCTTCTATGTGGGCCTCACCCGGGCCCAGCGCCAGGTTGTCCTCACCCGGGCCCGCAGCCGCACCCTCTGGGGTAAACACCGTCGCACCCGCTTGTCCCCCCTGGCCGAGATGGCAGAACCGCTGCGGCCGTCTCCGGAGACAGGTCAAAAGCGCCGCCATAAACAAGGCACCCTGTTCCCGGAAATGCGGCCCCAGAGTTCCCAGCGTGGCCGCCGGCGCACCCAGGCCCGCCTCTTGACCCCTTCCTCCGACGAATCCAACTGAGCCTCCGGCGCCATGCCGCGGCGCGGCTTTTCTCGGGAAAGTCCTTGGCAGGAGCGCACCTGTGTGCGGGCTTTTATAGCAAATCGTCCTCAATCAGCAATTTCTTGTAGCCGCAGGCTTTACCGTGCAAATCCCCCGTAGGGGTGACGCAGGCGTCGCCCCTACAGATTTTCATCTTCGGGGGTGGCCCACATCGAGCCATGATAGTATAGCCTGCGCCTGCACAGGCTGGAAAGCCTGTGCCACCGTTTGACTGCAACTCGATATTTGGGGCGGACACGCAGGTCCGCCCCTACATCAGATTAATGGCCCTGGCCAACTGATTCTTCCGATTGCCGAATATTTTTCGGTTGGGGCGCTGCTTGCCGTGCCTGGTGGGCCTGGCAATACGTGGCCCTACAAAAGACATTACTTTTGGCAACCGATAGAAGGGGCGCTGGGGGAGGCCTGGAGCACCAGGTCCTTCAGGGTGAGATCATCCCAGGGAGAGGGGCCGGGCCCGGCGGCCAAACGGCGCAGGAGTTCGGCTATCACCGGTTCCCCCGACATTACCTGGGTCACCGCGCCCAGGCGGGCCTGGCGCAGCTTTTGCAAAATGCTGCCCACGGTCATCTGGTCCAGGGGCATGGCCGGGACATAAGCCGGGCCGCCGTCCCGGGCCGGGGAGACCTCCAGGACCAGAGCCAGGTTCTTTAAGGTGTCCGCCACCCGATTGGCCAGCAAGTCCCCGCTCGCCAGGGTGTTGCTGAGGTCCTCCAAAGTCAGCGGCGGCACCTGACGCAGAAAGCGGTCGGAAATGGCCACCAGTCCGGCCAGGGCAAGGTATTCGTCCAGCGGCTCGCGCACCGACGCGGGACAGAGGAACTGTTTACTGAGACGTTTCAGGTTTTGATGGGCATAGGCCACTTCATCCCCGAAAAGCACGATGAGCCAGCTCCAATACATCCACAGGGTGAAAAACAGAAGATGGTAGACCACGCCATAGATGGCGTTGTAATAGGAGGCCTTGGCATGGAGCCAGGCCAGGAGAATCTGGGCCGCCTCCCAGAGAGAAGCCCCCACCAGGCCCCCGATTAGGGCGGACCAGAATGTCACCCGAGTGTTGGGCATGACCAGATAAATGAAAGTGAAGGCCAGCCAAAAAAGGAGCAGGGACACCAGGCCGGAAGTTGGGGCCAGGAGGGCCTGGGGCAGGATTTTAGCCAATAGGGGCAGAATAGACGGGTGGCTCAGGAAATTGGTGGTGATGGAGATGGCCACCGCCAACAGCAGGGGAAAAATCAGGAAAATGCTGATGTAATCGCTTAGTTTGCGGCGCCAGGGCCGGGTGCGGCCCACCTGCCAGGTGTCGTTGAAGGCCCCCTCCACGTTGGTCATGAGGATAATCAGGTCGGCCAGCAGGGCCACAATGCCGAAGACCCCCAGGGAGGCCACCTGGGTATTTTCGATGTAGTAGAGGATTTGCAGGGCAAAATCTTTGGAGCCCGGCGACAGATGTTCCAGGAGGGGGGCCACCAGGAGGCGTTGGATGCCCAGACTTGTGAGGATGGCGAACAGCAGGGCCAGGAGGGGAATGATGGCCAGGCCGGTGAGGTAAGCCAGGGCCGAGGCCCGGATCAGGGACCGGTTCTTGATGAGGCCCCGGACGGACAGGACCAGGATGCGCAGGATGGTCAGGAAAAAGCCCGCCACCCCCCCGCCTTTTTCCTGCCAGAGGCCCTCCCTCCAGAACGCCCCCAGTCTGGTCAACCAACTGTTCAGCTTGAAACGGGAGTCCGATATAGCCATGGCAGTCCTGATGCTCCCCTAATGCACCCGCTCTATCTCCGTAAACCGGGGATCATTTTCTTTTATCGCAATCGGCAAGGCTCTGCCGGTGTTCCGGCCCAGCTGCTCGAAGGCCGCAATCAGCAAGGAGTTGATAACCTCCCGCAGGTCGGAGGAGGAGCCGGCGCTGCGAGCCTCACCCACCCAGACGCTGCGCTGCTGGCCGGTTTCCCGGTAAGGCTTGGCCTCCACCACGTGCAAACGGAGCCAGCGGTCATAGATGGTCTGGGTCTCCGTGTAGAGGGGGCCGCAGCCGGGCCAGTAAGTCCCCCAACCCACTCCCGGACCGCAATAGCCGGTGCCGAAGCCCACCCCGAATCCCCAGGTGGGGGCGTTTACGGCCACGGTGTTGGGAGTGCCCATGCCATAGGAGAACAACAGAAAGTACTTGGCCTGATCCCGGGACGCCACCTGGTAACCGTGCTTGACCAGAAGCCTGTCGATCTTGGCTTTAATCTCCTTCTCCAGGAGGGGATTTTGGGCCTTGGAGTCCTCCACCACAAAGAGGGAGGCCCCCGGCGCCAGCAACGGCGCGGCGCTGTCGGTGTAGCCGTTCACCTGCACCTGGTAGGTCCTGGCCGAGGCGCAGCCGCAGGCGACGACGCTCAGTAGGCCTATTATCAAGAGTCCAAGAAATTTATTCATAGCTGCTTTTCCCTAAAGCACAAGCCGGGGAGACCCAGCTCAGGGCGCCAGGTCCCTCAATGACGCCTTCAGCTGACTTTTAACGGCATCCCAGGGAGGCAGCACCGGCGGGGGAGGCAGTTCCTCGGCCGTCAGCTTTTTGTGCTTGAAGCGCATGCGGGTGGAAAGTTCCTCCCGCTCCCCGCACATGAGGCCTCCGCAGATAGGCTCCCCGCCCCCTTCCATGGCTTCCACCTGGGCGGCGATGAGGCCGAAATCAAAAGACTGGTTGAATTTCTGAATGTCCTCATTGAGGAGGCGCAGGTGGGCCGCCGCCTTGACGTACAGCTCCTGAAGGGTGCGGCACTTGGCGACCAGAACCTGATAGATGTCCGCAACCAGGTGCAGGTAGCGGCCCCAGGCGGTAAAGCCCCGTCGGCGATAATTTTTGAGAAGCCCTTCCCGGGCGACGGGCGTCAGTTTGCGGAAATCCTCATAGAACGGCCAGTCCGCCAGGGACAAAATCTGCATGGCCCGATCAATGGCGGCCTCCTGGCTCAGGGCCGCGTAAAAGGCGGCAAACAGGCCGGACAACCGGGAATACTCCTGCCGGTAGGCCCCCACCTCCGTTTCCAGGGCCTGGCTGTCCTCATCCAGGTTGACGCGCTCGGCAAAGTAGTTGTCAATAATCTCTTTTTTTATCTGGACCTTGAGGCTCTCCAGGACCTTATCCATGTCATCCATAAATAATCCTAGTCGTCAACAGCTTCTTCGGGGTCCTTGGGGGTGGGGGACATGGGCAGCTGGGACAGGGACAGCTCCATCTCTTGGCCTTCCTCCATTTCCAGGGTCACCGTCTGGCGGATCAGGTTGTAGCGGATGATCTTGCCTTCCCCTTCGGGGATTTTCACCCGTTTGCCCAGGCGGGGCAGATGGCGGCGCAGTTCCTGGTAGATGGGGTGCTCGTAGGTCAGGCAGCACATGAGGCGGCCGCACACTCCGCTGATCTTGCTGGGATTGAGGCTGAGCTGCTGCTCCTTGGCCATACGGACGCTCACGGGCTCGAAGTCCTTGAGAAAGGAGGCGCAGCACAATTCCGAGCCGCAGATCCCCAGGCCGCCCACCATCTTGGCACGGTGGCGCACCCCGATCTGGCGCAGTTCAATGCGGGTGCGGAATTCCTGGACCAGGTCCTTCACCAGTTCCCGAAAGTCCACCCGGCCCGGCGCGGTGAAGTAAAAAATGATTTTGCTGGTGTCAAAAAGGCATTCCACCCGCACCAGGTGGATGGGAAGCTGGCGGGCGTCGATGCGCTGCTGGCAAAACTCCAGGGCCCGCTTCTCCAGAAGTTGGTTTTTCTCCAGTTGGGCCAGGTCTTCAGGGGTGGCCGGCCGTTCGATGGCGGTGGCCAATTTCCCGGCCACCAGTTCCGGGTCAATGTCGGGGTACATGCAGACCACCTTGCCCAGGGCCAGGGTGTCGTCGGCCCGCACTACCAGGCGGTCCCCCACGTTGATGTCCTGGTCCTCGGTGATGGCGGAGCAGCATTTGGTTTCGCCGGTGAGGCGGATTTTGAGAAGGTTCATGGGATACTCTTACTTCTGCAGCCGGAGGCCCAGGAGGTCCAGGGTCAGTTCCGGGTTGAGATTGGCCCGCAGATGGCGCTGGGCCTCGTTGAGCGCGGCTAATTTGGCCAGCCACCGATGCCGGCGGTTTTGGGCGGCTTCGGTCTTGAGGTCCGGGAGGCGGTCCTGGTGGGCCAAGAGGCGCGCCGGCGCACCGTGGGAGAGCAGCAACAGGTCCCGGTACCAGAGTTGCGTAAACAAGATGAAAGCGTCGGTCTCCGCGCTCTTCTTTTTGGCCTTGGGCTTGGCCTTGCCCTTGCCCTTGGCCTCCCCCTCTTTCTTGCCCTCCTCGTCCCCGTCTTTTTTCTCTTTTTTGGCCAGGTCCTGGGCCCAATCGAGGACGGCGGTGGCATTGCCCTGGGTGAGGATCATGAGGTCGGCCAGCACTTTTTGGCGCTGCTGCAGCAGTTCTTCGGGCTCCACGGCCAGAGCCCGGCCCAGGGAGCCGCCGCTCAGGGCCGCCACCAGGGCCGCCTGAGAGGGGCTCAGCCCCCGGTGGCTCAACTCCTGGGTGATGAGGGGGTAGGGCAGGGGCGTAAAAGCCAGCTTCTGGCAGCGGGAGACCACCGTGGGGAACAGGTCCGCCTCCACCCCCGCGGTGAGGATGAGAAGATTTTGGGGGGGCGGTTCCTCCAGGGTTTTCAGCAAGGCATTGGCCGCTTCGTCGGTGAGGCCCTCCGCCGGTTTGATGAGGGCCACCCGCCAGCCCCCGGCCACCGGCGGATAGGCGGTGACCCGGCGGAACTCCCGGATCTGCTCGATTTTGATCTCAGGGGTGCGCCCCTTGGAGGCGGGGTAGATAAGGTGAAAGTCCGGATGCGTTCCTGCGGCCAATCGCTTGCAGGAGGGGCAATACCCGCAGGCGTCCCCGTCCTCCTTAGGTTCGGCGCAGTTTAAAGCTCCGGCCAGGGCCCGGGCCACGGACTCCTTCCCCACCCCTTCCGGCCCCAGAAACAGATAAGCGTGGGCCAACCGGCCCCGTTCGAGCGCGGCCTTGAGATATCCCAGGACCCGCTCCTGCCCCAGGATGTCCCGGAAGAAGAGGGGGGGTGGTTTGGGAATTGCGGGTTCTTTGGTCATGGTTGGGCTATAAGCAATAAGCTGTAAGCTTTAAGCATTGGGCTGTGAGCGGTGAGCTTTGAGCTATCAGTTAGCAGCATTTTATGTTTTTTTATTGTAGCCGCAGGCTTTAGCCTGCGCTTCTGTCACTTTCTTAAGCCGTTGCCCCTATTATCTCGTTCCCAAGCTGTGCTTGGGAACGCCTTTAACAAGCCAAGCTGAGCTTGGCACTAAATTTCATTCCCAAGTGCAACTTGGGAACGAGGGAATCGGCTCCTAACCTGTAGGGTGCGTCTTACGCACCATGAATTTCAATATATATAATTTCTTGGCGCGTAAGACGCTCCCTCCATTTTTAGCTTAAACCTTATATTTTACAGCTTAAAGCTCTTCACTCCCACTCAATCGTCGCCGGGGGCTTGCTCGATATATCCAGCACCACCCGGTTGACGCCCTTTGACTTCGTTGATGAAGCGGTTGGAAATGTGCGCCAGAAAATCGTGGGGGAGCCGGGTCCAGTCCGCGGTCATGGCGTCCACGGAATCCACCACCCGCAGGGCCACCACGTTTTCGTAGGTGCGTTCGTCCCCCATGACCCCCACGGTGCGCACCGGCAGGAGCACCGCAAAGGCCTGCCAAACCTGGCGGTAGAAGCCGGATTTGAGCATTTCCTCCATGACGATGGCGTCCGCCTCCCGGAGCACCGCCAGGCGCTCCGGGGTCACTTCCCCCAGGATGCGGATGGCCAGACCCGGCCCCGGAAAGGGGTGGCGCCAGATGAGGCTGTCGGGCAGGCCCAGCTCTTTGCCCACTTCCCGCACCTCGTCCTTGAACAACTCCCGCAGGGGCTCCAGCAATTTCAGGGGCATGATTTCCGGGAGGCCCCCCACATTGTGGTGCGTCTTGATGGTGGCGGACGGCCCCTTGAAAGACACGCTTTCGATGACGTCGGGGTACAGGGTCCCCTGGGCCAGGTAGTTGACGTTGCCGATTTTCTTGCCGCGGCCTGGACGAATTGCCGGATGAACTCGTGGCCGATGCGCTTGCGTTTTTCCTCGGGGTCGGTGACCCCCTGGAGGAGCCCCAAAAATTCCGGAGTGGCGTCCACATAGACCAGGTTCAGGTGCTGGTGGTCCCGGAACAGGTGCACCACTTCCTCGGCCTCATTCTTGCGCAAAAGGCCGTTATTCACAAAGATGCAGGCGAGGCGGTCCCCTACGGCCTGATGGAGCAAAACCGCGGTGACCGAGGAGTCCACCCCGCCGGACAGGGCGCAGATGACCCGCTCCTCCCCCACCTGCTGGCGCATGGCCTTAGTGGTGGCCTCGATGAAAGAGCGCATGTTCCACAGGCCCTTGAGGCCGCAAATCCGGAACAGGAAATTTTTGAGGACCTTTTTGCCCTTGGGGGTGTGCTGCACTTCGGGGTGAAACTGGACGCCGTAGAGGCGCCGCTCCCGATGGCGCACCGCCCCCACGGGGCTCGTGTCGCTCATGCCGATGACCTCAAAGCCCGGGGGCACGGCCTCCACCCGGTCGCCGTGGCTCATCCACACGGTTTCCTGGGAGGACAGGCCGTAAAACAGATCGGAGGTGTCCTGGATGGTGAAGGTTTTGCGGCCGTATTCCCGGTGCGCCGCGGGCTCCACCTTGCCCCCCAGAAGGTGGCTCAGCAGCTGGATGCCGTAGCAGATGCCCAGGACCGGCACTCCCAGATCCAGGACCTGGGGGTCCAGGCTGGGGGCGTCCGGCTCGTAGACGCTGCGGGGCCCGCCGGAGAGGATAATGCCCTGGGGCGCAAACCCGCGGATTTCATCCAGGGGCATGAGAAAGGGGTGAATCTCGCAATAGACCTTGAGCTCCCGCACCCGCCGGGCGATGAGCTGGGTGTACTGGGAGCCGAAATCCAAAATCAGAATTTTTTCCTGATGGGGATCGCGCATGTTTTTAGGGCGCCTTGGCTAAGGCAAAATGCCTGAAATTGCCTTCATTATAGCCGGAAAAGGGGGAAGTGGCAATTTTTCGGGAACGAAGAGGCAGACTTGGCGGAAGAACGCCTGGAATATGATGGCCTTAAGAAGGTTTTTGGCGTAGTGGCGCAATTCATTGCGCCTCTCATCAGGGGCATGATTAATCACGCCCCTACACTTGTTGCCCTGTGATGAGGGCTTGGTATGGATTAAAGCCCCAGGGGGGTGAGAAAGCGTGAGGTCAGGACCTGGCGCAGGTCTTCAGGATTATCCTGTGCAGTGAACTTCCAGGAGATGCGTCACTTCGGCGGCCACCTGGCGCAGGCGGGTCATGGCCGTACTGGCGGGCCTCCTCCATGCCCCCCCAGTCGCCGGAGGCGGCGAGGCCAAAGAAGGCCGGCTCCAACTCCGGGAGCAAAAGGGGATAAAAACCCGGCTGGAAGGCCAGCATCAGGGCCAGGGACGGGAGGCGCCGGCCGGCAATGAGGTAATGGAGGCGGCCCTGATCGTTGGTGTCCGCCAGGGCGTCTTTTAGGGCCCTGATCCACTGTTCCAGGGCGGTCTGGGGAAAAAGCTCCAGAATGGCAGGGAGAGCCTGATCCAGAGAGGTTTCCCGGGCTTCGCCAATTTCGTGGCGGATGACGGCCTCCATCTCCCCGGCTATGAGGTTATCCCAGGCATCCTGGTGATTCTGCGGGTCCCTGAGCAGGGCGGCTAAAGGGACTTCCGGCGAGGACCAGCCGGCCTTCAGGAAACGGTTGCTTTGCTGGCTGGGATCGGCCAGGCGGTCCCAAAGATAGTAGGCCAGGGCTTGGCGGCGGGCGTAAATTACCTGCCCCTGGCGCATGGCCGGGGTGCCGTCCAGGTCCCGGGCCAATTCCCGGCCCAGCACCAGAATGATGAGATCGCCCTCCTGGCGCACTTCTGCAAGCTCACCCAAAAAGAAGGTGGGGGCCAACCCCCGGCAGAGGCCGGCCCCGTAAGCCAGACCGCCGGGCTGCAGGAAGGCGTTCACCTTGGCCGCATCAAAGGGATCCAGGGAGAGGCCGTTGAGGCGCAACTCCTGCCAGGGCTCCCCTTCCCGCGCGTCCCAGGTGTTTTCCAGGTCGGCAATCCAGTCGAGAATGCCCTCGGGCTCGGGTTCCTGCCAGGGGGAGAGGCCATGCTGCCACTTATAGAGGAGGCGCAGGCGCATCAACAGGCCGCACAGGGAGAAGGAACCGGCCTGGTGGCCGCTGGCCAACTCACAGTTGGCTTCTACTTGGCTGATAAGGAGGCTAAACATGATTTATACTGTGTTTCCGGTTTTCAGTTTTCGGTTTCCGGTTAAAAGAAATTCTTGGACCTTTTTTCTAATGCCAAGTTGCAATCTAAAGGTGGCACAGGCTTCCCAGGCTGTGCGGGTGCGAGGCTTGAGCCTCGCGGCTACAAAAGATTGCTCTGAGAACGCAACTCGATATAAGCGGCCTCGCCCATTTTTTATCTCCCCAATAATTCATCAGCTTTTTTCGCCAGAGCCGGGTCCAGTTTGGCCAGGGTCTGGTAAGTACGGGCCGCAGCCTGGCTGTCACCTTGCTTGATATAGCAGGCCAAAAGACCCAGGTGGGCTTCAGGGCTGTCGCTCTTGAGGCTCAAAGCCTTGTCAAAGGAACTTTTAGCCTCCTCCCAGCGGTTCAGCTTGATGTTGGCCATACCCAGGTTGTTGAGGGCCTGGACATAGCCCGGCTTCAGGCCCAGGGCCTTGATGAAAGCCTCCCGGGCCTCTTGGTGTCTGCCCTGCTTGCCTTCCGCCAATCCCAGGTTGTAAAAGGCCTCGGCATCCTGGGGCTGGTGCTCCAGGGAGGTCTTAAAGGCCTTGGAGGCTTCGGGCCAGCGTTTCAGTTTAAAGTAGGCCACCCCCAGATCTTTGTGGGCTTGAGCCCAAGTGGGCTTGTAGCGCAAAGCCTCCTGGAAGGCGTTCACCGCTTCCTGATAGCGCCCCAGGCGGGTCAGGGCTAACCCCAGACCGTAATGGGCCTGGGCCAGATTCGGCCTTGCCTCTATGGCCTGGCCATAGGCGCGCACCGCGCCTTCGAGATTATTCTGGCTTAAGGCAGCTTCGGCCTCCTGCAGCAAGGCCTGGGCTTTTTCACCGTCCTGCTGTGGTTCAGCGAGGGCGGGGAATGCCGAATAAGTTGATAACAGGATAAAAAAAAGGGCCGCACTCAGCCAATAGGGGAATTTCATAAAGCTTCCACTGGGAGCCAGGATTCACCGATATAGAGCATGATGTTAAAGATATCACGGAACCGGTGAACTAGCGAGGCTTAGGAGGGAGAAGAACTCAGGTCTGAGTCTGGAAGGGGCTGCGGGCCCGGCCCGGCGCCAGGAGGCGCAACAGCAGAAAGCCGGCCGCGAAGCCGCCCACATGGGCCCAAAAGGCCACACCCACGTCGGCCCTGGCCCCCAGGATGGAAAAGGTCCCGGAGAAAAACTGCAGTAGGAACCAGATGCCCAGAAAAACGAAAGCGGGCACCTCGATGATGACAAAAAAGAGGACGGGAACGAGGGTGAGGATCTTGGCCGCAGGAAAAAGGGCAAAGTAGGCGCCCATGACCCCGGCAATGGCCCCGCTGGCCCCCACCATGGGTACGGGGGAACTGGGACTGGAAAGCAGTTGGGCAAAACAGGCGGCCGCGCCGGTCATGCAGGTAGAGGACCAGAAATTTGACGCGTCCCAGGGTATCTTCCACGTTATCTCCGAAAATATACAAGGTCCACATGTTGCCGATGAGGTGAAACCAGCCGCCGTGGAGAAACATGGAACTGAAGACGGGGATGATGCTGCCCATGACATTGCCGTGTCCCAGGTGGAGGAAAAAATCCCGGGGCACAAAGCCAAAGACCCGGATGAATTCCTCCAATTCAGCTCCCATGGACATTTCGAGAAGAAATACCAACACATTGAGGGCAATGATGGCGTAGCTTATTATGGGGACCCGGCTCGAAGGTATGTTGTCTCGTAACGGGATCATGAGGCGTCTCGAATTATGGCTGCGCAAGCAATTGCATAAATCTAAGTCCTTCGTGTCAGGAGAGCAAGTTTTTATTGAAGAAAAGGAATTAAGGGTTCAGGCCTGCTCAAGGCCGGCTGTCCAGGAGGCGTTTCCCCGGCAAACTGAGAGCGGTGCGGGCCTTCTCCAGGAAGGGTTCCAGGGGGATGACCTCGTCCACCAGGAGAAAAACCCGGTTCGGCCCCTGCCAGCGCTCCCCGAGCATGTCGGGCGTAATGAGGTAGTTTTCATGGGGAGAAACCGGATAGGGAAATTGCGGCAAACCCTGGCGTTGCACCATGAGGATGGGGCGCTCGCCGTAAAAGGCCAGGGAGGCGCCATACTCAAATTCTTCGATGGCCTCCATGACCACGACATCCTGGGGGCCGGCCTCCCGGCGGATGACCTCCCCGGCCAGCTTGTCGCTGAGGAGCGGTGAGAGGGCCAGCATGGTTTGCCAGGTGAACAAGAGAAGGGCCAGGGCCAGAGCGCCATAAAAAAGCAGGCCCAGGGACGGTCGCCGCCAGCCGCCGACCACTCCCCCCATGGCCAGGATGGGCACCCAGAGGCTGGCCTGCCGGGCAATGGGATAAATAAGGGGAAACATCCCGAAAAATTCCCGGCGGTTGGCCCCGCAGATCTCCTCGAAATACGGCAGAAGCACCAGCAGGGCGAGCCCCAGGAGCCCCAGGACGAACAGGCTGACGAGCAGGCCGCGGTCCCGGGAAGTCTCCAGGATTTGGTCCAGACGCCAGCCCACCACCAGGGCCAGGGGCGGCAGGGCCGGGAGGGAATAATATTCGATGCGGCTGGAGGACACCGAGTAAAAGCCCATGATGACCGCGGCCCACAGCAGGAGAAAACGTCCCCGGCGGGCGCGGTCCGGCCTGGCCGTTTGGCGCCAGAAGCGGTAGAGGGCCTCGGGCAGCAACAGCCCCCAGGGGAGGAGCCAGATGAACAGAAAAAGCCAGAAGCCCGGCAGAGGGAAGGGGATGATATCCGGAGGGTGTCGCCTGCCGAAAAAACGGAGTATCTGTTCGTTGAAGATATGATGCTGCAAAAAGCCGGAGTGCGCCCTTTCCATGGCCCAGAACCAGGGGACGGTGAGGGCCAGGAATAAGAGCCAGCCCCGGGGGTCTAAGGCCAGTAATAACAAGCGGGGCTGGCGGCGGTACCAGGCAAAGCCGGTCAGGATCATCAAGGGGAAAGCCAGGGCAATGAAGCCTTTGCTGAGAAAACCCACGGCCAGGGCGGCCATGAACAGCAGCGCCCAGGGCCAGTCCGGGCGGTCCTCGGCATACACCACCACGCAAAGGGCGGCCAGCAAGGATAGGGTGACCAGGTGATCGGTGAGGAGTTGGAGGTGCAGGGTGAAAAAGCCCACGCTGGTGAGGAGTACAAAGCCGCCCAGCCAGGCGGCGCGGGTCCCGAGAAGGCGTCGGCCGATGAGATAGGTGAACCACACTTCCCCCAGGCTGATGATGAGGGTGGGAAGGCGGGCCGCGGTGTCGGACACCCCGAAAAGACCGTACGCGGCCAGATTGACCCAGTAGAGCAGGGGGGGCTTGTCCAGGTAGCGGGCGCCGTTTAAGGTGGGGGTGAGCCAGTTTCCCGAGGCGAACATATCTTTGGGAATGAGGGCGTACATGGCCTCGGCCCGGCTTAAGGGCCAATTCCAGATGGCGGGCAGGAAGATGAGCAGACATAGGAACATCAGGGACGGCCCGGCCAGCCGCTCGGGAAGGGGGGATTTCACCTGGGCCATGGCGGCGCGGGGGCAGATGGGTGGCTAGGGATCAGGTCAGGTTCCACCGCAGCATGGTCCACAGGTCGGCGAGGCGCCCCCCCATCTGGCGCACCACGCTGGGCTCAAAGCCTGAATGCATCATGCATTGGGCGCAGCGGGGGTCGTTTTCCGGGCCGTAGCTTTCCCAGCTTGTCTGCTCCATGAGTTCCCCGAAGGTGGGGTAATGGTGGTCCAAAATCTGGTAGCAGGGGGCCCGCCAGCCCTGGGGCGTGCGGGTGGGGTTGGCCCAGGGGGTGCAGTCGTAATGGCGCTCGCCCCGCAGAAAGCTCAGGTATAAAGGCGTGCTGAAGTAGCGGATTTTATGGGGGCTCTGGTGGAGGCGGTTGAATTTTTCGTTGATTTCCTCCCGGCTCAAAAATAACTCCGGAGCCACCCCTTGAAAGCTATAGGCCGGCGACACCAGGATGCCGTCCACCCCGATCTGGGTCAGTTGGGCAAATAGACTCTCAATTTCCCGCACATCGGATTCTTTGTAGATGGTGGTGTTGGTACAGACCCGGAAGCCCCGGGCCTTGGCGGCCCGGATGGCCTTGAGGGCATTGTCGAACAGGCCGGCCCGTCCCAGGATGCGGTCATGGGTTGCGGCCAGGCCGTCCACATGCACGCTTAAGGTCAGGCGGTTGGAATGGGGCAGCCGGGGGAGGGCCTTTTCCAGCAAAATGGCGTTGGTGCACAGATAAATATGCTTGCGCCGGTGCACCAGTTCCTGCACCAACTCATAGACCGGGGGATAAAGGAGGGGTTCCCCGCCGGTTACGGTGACCACGGGCGCGCCGCAGTCCTCCACCGACGCCAGACACTCCTCGATGGTCAGGGAGTCCCCCAGGGTTTCCCGGTATTCCTGGATGCGGCCGCAGCCGGCGCAGGCCAGGTTACACTGGTGGGTGGGCTCCAGCATCAGCACCAGGGGGAATTTTTCCGCGCCCTGGAGGTGCTGTTTCATAAGATAGCGGGTCAGATCAACACTTTGACTCAAGGGAAAACGCATGGTGAATTTCCCGTTTCCAGCTTCCAGTTTTGAGTTTTGAGAACCTATTGCTTCCCAAATTCATCATTGCTTTAATGTTTATTATATTCTTTTAAACTTATAACTTATAACCCGAAACTCGAAACTCAAAACTTTCAAGCATAGCCCTGCTCCTGAAACCAGGCCACCGCCTCCTTAAGGGCCTGGCGCACCGGGGTCTGGGGCAGGCCCAGTTCCCGCAAGGCCTTGCTGCTGTCAAAGTACATGAATTTTTTGGCCATCTTGACCCCGGCCACCGGCATGCGGGGCGGCTTGCCGCTGACATGGGTGGCGAACCATTCATCCAGGTATGACAGGGCCAGGATGGGCCAATAGGGCAGGCGCACCCGGGGAGCCGGAATGCCGGTGATGTGGGCCAATATCCCGAAAATCTCCGAGAGGCTGAGATTCTGGTTCCCCAAGATGTATTTTTCCCCCACCCGGCCCCTGGACTCGGCCAAGAGATGCCCCTGGGCCACGTCCCGGACATGCACCAGGTTGAGGCCGGTTTCCAGGTAAGCCGGCATGCGCCCTTTCAGGTAATCAACAATTATTTGCCCCGTGGGGGTGGGGCGGGAATCCCAGGGGCCCACCGGCGCGCTGGGGTGCACCAGCACCACGGGAAGACCTTGGCGGGCATATTCCAGCACCGCCTGCTCCGCCAGGAATTTGCTGCGCTTGTAATGGCCCACCATGTCGGCCAGGCTCACCGGGGCTTCTTCGGTTCCCGGGGTGCCGTCCCCAGGGTTCCCCAGGGCGCCCACCGTGCTGGTGTAGACCACCTTTTCCACTCCCGCTTCGGCCGCCGCGGCCAGAAGGTCCCGGGTGCCCTGGACGTTGGCGGCATACATGGCTTCCGGGTCGGGGACCCAGAGACGGTAGTCCGCGGCCACATGAAAGAGCCGGCGGCAGCCCCGCACGGCCGCGGCCAGGGAAACCGGGTTTCGGAGATCGCCCCGCGCCGCCTCCACCCTGAGGCCCGCCAAAGCCGGATGCTCAGGATTGCGGGCCAGGACCCGCACCTCCCGCCCTACCGCCAGCAGTTCCACCACTACGGCCCGGCCCACAAAGCCCGTGCCGCCGGTCACCAGGGTTTTGGTCATGATGGTATTGGATTATGGGGGGAGGGGGCTAAGGGCCGGTGACCCCTTACCCCCTCCCCCCCACCCCCTCCCCCAATCCCTTAGTTGGGATGATAAACCGGGAAAGTCGAGGCCGAAGGCCCCGCCTTTCCCGGCCCTTTGCGGGTTGGGAGAGGGCAGGGACCTCAGGTCCCTGGCTCTCCCCCCACATTCGACAAATATAACCCCAGGGCCATGAGAGGGAAAACGTCCCGGTACAGGTGGTAGCGGATCATGAAAGTGCGAGGGAAAGCCGGTGCCGGTGAAACATGCTTCATCCCAGCGGCCGTCTTTTCTCTGGGTCTTGACCAGGTATTGAATGCCCGCCTTCACCTCCGGGGAGAGAGTTTCTCCCGCGGCCATGAGGCCCATGACGGCCCAGGCCGTCTGGGAGGCGGTGCTGCAGCCCTCGATTTTCAGGTCCGGGTCCCGGTAACACTCACAGCATTCGCCCCAACCGCCGTCCTGGTTCTGCACACTCTTAAGCCAGGCTGCGGCCCGCCGAATCATGGGGGACTGCCCCTCCACACCCACGGCCTTGAGGCCCATGAGCACCGACCAGGTGCCGTAAATGTAATTCACGCCCCAACGGCCCCACCAGGAACCGTCCGGTTCCTGCTCCTGCTTGATATACTCAAAGGCTTGCACCGCCGCAGGGTGATCGGCGGCAAACCCGAAGACGCCCATCATTTCCAGGACCCGGCCGGTGACGTCTTCGGTGGGGGGGTCAATCAGGGCCTTGAGGTCGGAAAAGGGGATGGCATTCAGCCAGCCCTTGGTGTTGTCCACGTCAAAGGCGGCAAAGCCGCCGTTTTGGGACTGCATGCCCAGGCACCAGGCAATGCCCATGGCCAGGGCGGTCTCATGGCGGGCCGGGTCGCTGAGCCCCTCTTTCAGGGCCATGAGCACCACCGCGGAATCGTCGATGTCCGGGTACCAGTTGTTGTCGAATTCAAAGGCCCAGCCCCCCGGGGTCAGGTCCGGCCGTTTGATGCACCAATCCCCCGGCTTGAAAATCTGGTTGGCCAGGAGCCACTCCGTGGCCTGGGCCAGGGCGGGGTGCTGGGGAGGAACTCCCGCCGCGGCCAGGGCCCGCACCACCAGGCCGGTATCCCATACCGGGGAGATGCAGGATTGCAGCCGCAGGCGGTCGCCCAGCTTTAAGGTAAAATTCTCTAAAGCTGTCAAGCCCCGCTGAATGACGGGGTGGTCAACCTTGTAGCCCCGGCAGGCCAGGGCCAACAGGGAATTGACCATGGCCGGCTGGATGCCGCCCCAGTCCCCGGTTTCCTCCTGATGCTCCAGGATCCATTGCTCGGCCCGGTGCAGGGCCAGGCGCCGCATGAAGGGCCAGTTCAGCCGGCCATAGAGTTTTAAAAGGCGGTCCACCACCACAAAGAGATTTTCTAAGGAAGGACCCTCTTTTTTCCAGGCCACCCGGTGGCGGCCAAAGGGTTCCTCAGGGTCGAGAAAAAGCTCGGACACCCCCAGGGAGGGCGGCTGGGGACACACGGGACGGTGCATCATGACGATGGACAACGGGATCATGGTAGCCCGGCTCCAACTGGAAAACTCATAGACACTGAAGCCCGTCCAGGGTGGAATAAGCATAAATTCCACCGGCAACAGGGGAATGCCCTCCCAACTTATCTGGCCGAACAGGGCGAGGTTAATGCGGGTAAAGACCCGGGAGGCCAGGGCGCCCCCCCGTTCCAGGATGAATTGCCGGGCCTTCCGCAGCCGGGGGTCATGGGCGGGCAGGCCGGCCATCTTCAAGGCCTGGTAGGCCTCCACCGAGGTGCTCAGGTTGCCGCCGTCTCCATGCCAGGTGGACCAGCCGCCGTTGTCCAACTGCTGGGAGAGAATTTCCCTGGCCAGGCCGGGGAACTTGTCCCGAGGCAGGCCCAGGAAGACGTGCAGCATGAGATATTCCGCGGTGATGGTGACGTTGGACTCGAGTTCGGCCCACCAGTACCCTTCGGGGGTCTGAAGGGCCAACAAGGCCTCGGTGGCCCGGTCCCTCGCGTTAGTCACCTTCTCCAAAAAGGTTTTAGCGGGTGTACGGGGCATGGTCCGGCGAGAAGTGGCTTGGGAAGTTGGCACGTTTTTATCTTCAATTTGAACTTTTAAATCCAAAAATATATCACAAAATCAAGGGAGCCAAGGAATTTTATCACTCAGGCCAACCCCTTTTCCCTGGGAGTATTGCTAAAGTCCAAAAAGATATTAACTTATGAAAAACTGTAAAGAACCAGACATCTTTGACCGATTGACTCACTGGGGTTTTTCTGGTAAGGGTTGGAAAACCTCTCCCTGATAACGGTTTTTATTATATGGTTTTTTCCCTGTGACTCAGTGAGTTCCTCAGGAGATTACATGACCACGGCTAAAGAAGACGAAACTCAAGAGATTATCATTCCTTCCACCCTGCCGCTTCTGGCGGTGCGGGATGTAGTGGTTTTTCCCAATATGGTCCTGCCCCTGTTTGTGGGGCGGGAAACTTCGGTTTTGGCCATTGAAGCTGCGCTGGCGGAAGACCGTCTGCTGTTTCTGGCCACCCAGCGGGATCAGGCGGTGGAAAATCCCGAACCCGAGGACATTTATGGATTGGGCACCGTGAGCCTGATCCTGAGAATGCTGAAATTGCCGGACGGCCGCCTGAAGATCCTGGTGCAGGGCAGGGCCAAAGCCAAGATTACTGAATATCAGCAGACCCGCCCCTTTTTCAAGGTCGGCCTGGAAGTGGTTTCGGAAGCCCCCATTGGCGAAGTTACCCCAGAAACCGAAGCCCTCATGCGCAATGCCCGGGAGATGTCGGAGAAAATCCTCACTCTTAAGGGGGTTATGTCTCCGGATCTCCTCTCCATTCTCGACTCCATCGAGGATCCGGGGCACCTGGCGGACCTGGTGGCCGCCAACCTGCGCCTGAAAATCGATGAAGCCCAGGCGGTGCTCGAGGAATTTGATCCCATCAAGCGGCTGATTATCGTCAACGACTTCCTCCGCAAGGAATTGGAGGTCTCCTCCATCCAGGCTAAGATCCAGAACCAGGCCCGGGAAGAAATGGACCGCACCCAGCGGGAATATTTCCTCCGGGAGCAGCTCCGGGCCATCAAAAAGGAACTGGGGGACGTGGACGAGCAGTCCAAGGAGATGGAGGAGTACCGGGTGAAGATCGTCCGGGCCAAAATGCCCAAAGAGGCGGAGGAGGAAGCCTTAAAGCAGCTTTCCCGCCTGGAGCAGATGCACCCGGACGCGGCCGAAGCCTCCATGGTGAGGACCTACCTGGATTGGCTGGTGGAAGTGCCCTGGAGCAAGAGCACCAGGGACAAGCTGGACCTGAAAGAGGCCAAGACCATCCTGGACGAGGACCACTATAACCTGGAAAAAGTCAAGGACCGCATCCTGGAATATCTGAGCGTCCGCAAGCTGAACAAGAAAATGAAGGGTCCCATCCTCTGCTTTGTAGGGCCGCCGGGCGTGGGCAAAACTTCCCTGGGCCAATCCATCGCCCGGGCCATGGGGCGCAAGTTCACCCGCATTTCCCTGGGGGGCATGCGGGACGAAGCGGAAATCCGCGGGCACCGGCGCACCTACATCGGGGCGCTTCCCGGCCGCATTATTCAGGGGCTCAAGACTTCAGGCACCAATAACCCGGTCTTTATACTGGACGAAGTGGACAAGATCGGCATGGATTTCCGGGGCGACCCCGCGGCGGCGCTCCTGGAGGTGCTGGACCCCGAGCAGAACAACAGCTTCAGCGATCACTATCTCAATGTGCCCTTTGATTTGAGCAAGGTGATGTTCATCACCACCGCCAACCTGGTGGACCCCATCCCCTCGGCCCTGAGGGACCGCATGGAAATCATCCGCCTGTCCGGCTACACCGAAGAGGAAAAGCTAAAAATCGCCCAGGGCTACCTCATACCCCGGCAGCTCCAGGAGAATGGCCTCAAGGCCGGCGATCTGCATATCTCGTCGGAGGTCCTCAAAGAGACCATCACCCACTACACCCAGGAAGCCGGTCTCAGGAACCTGGAGCGGGAAATCGGCACTTTGTGCCGCAAGACCGCCCGGCGCATTGCTGAAGGGGAGAAAGGCCCCTTTCCCATTACCCGGGCCAATCTCCATAAGTTTCTGGGCCCGCCCCGCTATCTGCCGGAAGGGGAGCGGGACAAGGACGAAGTGGGAGTGGCCACCGGGCTCGCCTGGACCCAGGTGGGGGGCGAAATGCTGGCGGTGGAGGCGAGCCTCATGCGGGGCAAAGGCCAACTCATGCTCACCGGCCAGTTGGGCGATGTCATGCGGGAGTCGGCCCAGGCGGCCCTGTCCTACGCCCGGTCCCGGGCCGATCTCCTGGGCCTGGAAGCGAATTTTTACGAGACCATAGATGCCCACATCCACGTGCCCAGCGGGGCCACCCCCAAAGACGGGCCCTCCGCCGGCATCACCATGGCCACCGCGCTGATTTCGGCCCTCACCCAGGTGCCGGTGCGCAAAGACGTGGCCATGACCGGGGAAATCACCCTCAGGGGCAAGGTCCTCCCCATCGGCGGCCTCAAAGAGAAAGCCATCGCGGCCTTAAGGGGGCGCATGCAAAAGGTCATCATCCCCGAGGCCAATAAAAAAGACCTGGTGGAGATTCCCAACTACGTCAAACGCCGGCTCAAGTTTGTCACGGTGAGCAACGTGGACGAGGTGTTGCGGGAGGCCCTGGTGCGATCGCCCTTCAAGCCCGCGCCCCGGGGGAAGAGCGCCAAGGGCCGTCTGACCACCCGGGCCAGCCGACCGTTAGTCTAAATCCCTGGGGGGGAGTTGTCTGGATAAAACCGCTTCCACCCCCCTTTCTAATTGCGCTCCAAAAAGGTAAATTGTCGGCACGCTGTTCCATGAAGCATGGTTCAGCGTTCGACCCCTGAATCTGCTCAAAAATTTCTGTGTTAGGATTCATACAGACCTTTCCATTAGACTATACCCTCAGATGGGCCGCCTTGGGCGTGCTCTTAGTGCTTCTCATCTTTTTTGCCATTTCCGAGACCTCGCTTTTTTCCTTGAAGCCGCTGGACCGGCTGCGCTTGAAGCAGCGGCGGCCCCGCCGCGGCCGGATGGTGGAGGAATTGCTCGGGCACTCCCATCGCCTCCTCATCACCATGATAGTGGGCGTGGAGGTGGTCACCATCCTGGCCACCATCTTGAGCACCTCCCTGGCTCTCAGCTTATGGGGGGATAAAGGCAAGTGGCTGGCCTTGCTGGTCATTTCCCCCAGCCTCATGTTATTTGGCGAGATCATTCCCAAGTCCCTGGCCCTTGCCTATCCCACTTACCTGGCTCCCCTGGTGGCCCCCCTGGTGCGCTGGGCCGTCGTGTTGTTCACCCCCCTGCGCGTCATTTTAATGCAGCTTAGCCGGGGCATACTGGTCACCTTCGGATTTCGCACCGACCTGCAGGTTCCTGCGGTCCTGCAGGAGGACTTTGTCCGCATGGTGGAAGAAAGTCACCAAGGAGGCATGATTGCCGCCTTGGAGCGGGATTTTATTCAAAATCTCCTGAGCTTTGGGGATGTCCGGGTGAGCCAGATCATGGTGCCCCGGCCGGATATCTTTTCTCTGCCCCTGGACATGCCGGTCCCCGAGATGATCAAGGCGGTGAAGCGCTCCCGGTATTCCCGGGTGCCCATCTATCAGGAAAGACCGGGTAATGTTCTGGGAATCCTGCCTGCCAAGGAACTTCTCTATCTCTGTTCCCACGAGAGTTGCGATCTGGGGATAATTAACAATATTCTCCGAGCTCCTCATTATGTCCCGGAAAGCAAAAAGGCCTTCGATCTTCTCATCGAGTTGCAGACCAAGAGGCTGCGCCTGGCCCTGGTCGTGGATGAATATGGCACCCTGGTGGGCCTGGTCACGGTGGAAGACCTTCTGGAAGAGCTTTGCGGCGACATTCCCCAAGAATTTAAAGTTGAAGGGGAGCCTATCCTGGAATTGGGCCCGGGATTTTGGCGGGTCAAGGCTTCTGTGCCCCAGGCAGACCTGGAAGAGGTTCTGGGCATCACTTTCCCTCAGGGTGAATTTGACACGATGGGGGGAGTCATCCTCGATCTTTTCGGGGAGTTGCCCCACGAGGGTGACGCGGTTCGGTATGAGGCGTATCAGTTCAAGGTGTTAAAAATGAAGGGCACCCGCCTCATGGAACTGGAGATTCAAAGGGTGGAGCCATGATCATTGCCATCCTCATGGTTTTCCTGCCTTTGCTGGCGTTGGAGGGATTTTTTGCCGCTTCGGAAATCTCGTTAATTTCCGCCAACTACCGCCGCCTGAAACACCGGGCCGAGGAAGGCCACCGCGGCGCCCGCATGGCCCTTTGGCTCCTTAATCGGCCCGAGCGCATGGTGGCCACCTGCCTGGTGGGCTCCAACCTGGCCGAAATCTCCAACACCATTCTGGTCACCGCCATCTTAATCCAGTGGCTGGGACATTGGGGGGAACTGGTTGCCATGCTCCTTTTGCCCCCCTTGATCCTGCTTTTTGCCGAGGTGACGCCGAAATCCATCGGCCGGCAATATCCCACGCGTTTGTCCCAGGGTCTGGCCCCCATCCTCTGGGTGATAACCTGGGTGATTTATCCCGTCACATTCATCTTCGCCACTGTAAGCCGCTTCGTCCTGTGGATCACTGGGGCTCCCAAGAGCGGTGAGATGCCTTTCATCACCCGGGAGGATCTGTCCCTGGTGGTGAAAAAGAGCGGGCCGGAGGTGGATCTGGAGACCACCGAGCGCCAGATCATCAACCGCATCCTCCAGTTCAGCTTGCGCACCGTCAAGGAGGCCATGGTGCCCCTGGTCCGGGTGGCGGCCATCCCCAACACCGCCACGGTGGCCCAGGCCCTGGAAGAATTCCGGGCCACCCATTTTTCCCGCCTGCCGGTGTATCACCGGCGCATCGACAACCTGGTGGGGGTCCTGCATGACTTCGACCTTCTGGGGGAGGAAGCCTCCGACCAGAGCATCAAGCCCTTTGTGCGGCCGGTGCATTATGTCCCGGACACTCAAGAAGATCGACCGGTTGCTGCCGGAAATGCAGCGGCAGGGGATTGCACCTGGCGGTGGTAGTGGACGAATACGGCGGCACCGTGGGCATTGTCACCATTGAGGACCTGCTGGAAGAAATCGTGGGGGAAATCGACGACGAATTTGACCAGGCCGTGACCCCCTATCGGAAACTGGGGGAGGGGCATTACCTCATCAACGCCCGCATGGAAGTGGAGGCCTTGAACGAGGCCCTGCACCTGGGCCTGCCCCCCGGAGACTATGATACTCTGGCAGGCTTTATCATCTCCGAAATCGGCGACCTGCCCCGGGCCGGCGAACAGGTCCACTGGCGCAATCTCCGTTTCGTGGTGCGCCTGGCCGAAGCCCGCTCAGTGAAGGAGGTGGAGCTCTTTGTCGAACCGCCCGCGGCCTGAACGCTGGGCCTATTTTGACTGCTTCGCCGGGCTAAGCGGCGATATGACCCTGGGGGCCATGCTCGATGCGGGTCTGGATCAGGCCGCCCTGGAAGACGCCCTGCACCACCTTGAAATTCCCGGCTTTCACCTTCAAACTCACCGGGTGACCAAGGACCATCTCACCGGCATTAAAGTGGATTTTATCCTGGAGAGGGACCAGCCGGCCCGCAGTTATTCCACCATTGTCGGTATCATCTCGGAAGCGGGCTTATCTGACGCGGTCCTGGATTTGAGCCTGCGCATGTTTCGCCTGCTGGCCGAAGTGGAGGCCCGCATCCACGGGCAGCCTGTGGAAAAAGTGCATTTTCATGAACTGGGCGCCGTGGACACCATCCTGGACGTGGTGGGGGTGGCCTTCGGGGCGGAGGCCCTGGGCATAACCCGCACCTTGGTGAGCCCCATTCCCCAGGGCTGGGGCATGATCGCCAGCGGCCACGGCCATCTCCCCAACCCGGCCCCAGCCACTCTGGAACTGCTCAAGGGCTTTTCGGTGTATGGCACCGACCTCTCCGGCGAGCTGGTCACCCCCACCGGTGCGGTAATTCTAAAGGCCCTGGGGGCCGAAAGCGAGCTGTGCCCGTCAATGCGCCTGGAGCAGGTGGGCTATGGGGCCGGCAGCCGCAACCTGCCGGGGCATCCCAATTTGCTGCGCCTGTACCTGGGGGAACCTCTCGCCCAGTCAATGGGCCACAGGGAACGGGTCCTGGTCCTCGAGACCCACATCGATGATATGAATCCCGAAGTCTATGAACCGCTGATGGTGGGACTTTTCGCCGCCGGGCGCCCTGGATGTGGCCCTGGCCCCCATCCAGATGAAAAAAAACCGCCCCGGGGTGCGCCTCACCGTGGTGGCGCCGCTCGCCGCCCGGGAGGGCCTGCTGGAGCGCCTGTTCCTGGATTCCACCACCTTGGGGGTGAGGGTCCAGGAGGTGGAGCGGGTGGCGGCCCGGCGCTGGCAGGAAACCATTACCACCCCCTATGGGGAGCTGTTGGTGAAGGTTATGGAGTACGGCGGCCACCGCCGGCTGCTCCCGGAATATGAGGCCTGCCGCCAACTCGCCGAAAAATCCGGCCTGCCCCTTTTAGAAGTGTACCGCCTGGTGAGGGATCTGTAACGGTCATTCCCGAGCCGCCGGCTTTCTCAAAACCTTGCAAAGACCCGGTGGCACAGGTTTCCAACCTGCACCTGCATAGCTCTAGCGAATGCTAAAAGTTCTTTCCTTTTATTCGGGGGAGAGGGTGAGGGTGAGGGGAGATAAGAAAAAATTTATAGCAATCAGTATAAGTCAGCTATTCAGGACCTGATATCCATTTTGTCATATCGGTTCAATGGTAGCGCGGGCATCCTGCCCGTGCCTGGACGGGCTGGAAGCCCGTCCTACCGTTGCAAATATGCGGTGGGGGAAGCCCACTCCGTATAATTCCCCAGTCATAGAGCGTGCCGCGCATGCCGGTTCCGAAGACCAGGGTTCGCGCTCTGAAGACCATGCTTAAGCCAGGGTTCCAGTCAAACGGCGATTGATCGCAGGGGAGGGCTTGCCGTGCCCTGATGCAGGCTTGGCCCCGCAACCCCACCTTGCCGGCTTTTCTACAGCACCCCCTCTTTTATCAGGAACTCCATGGCCCGTTGGGCATAGGTGGTCATGGTGCTGATGATCCAGGTGAGGTGGCCCTGGATATCGGTGAACAGGTTCGAATCCACCATGCCGGCGAGGCCGGTGAGCACGGTGCGCACCCGGGTCATATCCTGCTCATCGATGAGGCCCATGCCCATCGCCATTTCCCGCTCCAAGGCCCGGAAGTAATCCAAAAAGAGACGTTTGCCCCCTTCCTGCTCCTGTCCCTTGAGTTGGATAAGCGCGTTAAGTAGCTGGGAGGCAATGAGAAGTTCTGATTTCAGGCGGTCAGCAAAATGAAACAGCAGTATGGCTTCCCGGGAATTTTTGGGATATGGCTCCGACATTTGAGGTCCCTCTTTTTACCAGGTTGATTAAGGGAGATTACCACAATCCGCGCCCTGCCACAATGAAAGGCCCCGGCCTTGGAAAGCTCTAGTTCAAGGTGCAGAGAAGGTGTGGTGGCGGCATCTCACTGCCCTCCTACCACACCCCCCTCACAACCCGTAGAGGGTCCAAGGGAGGCGGGGCCAACAGGCCAGATTCCTTAGAAAATTCTCCCCTTAAGGGATTGAAGTTATTATTGCAAAAACCGATGACTGAGCCGGGCGGCCTTGTCGGGAGGCAGCAGGCTGAGAATAGCCCCCGCCTCCTTGCCAGGCAGGCGCCTCAGCAGCCGCACCGCCTCATCCTCGTGCATCTGCTCCAGGAGTTTGCCGGCCCGCTCCGGAGACATGGCCTGGAGAGTGGCCACCAGGTGCCGATTGCTCTCCCCCTTGATGCGTTTTTCCTCCTCAATGGTCTCCAGCAGCCGTTGCTGAATGGCCTGGAGTTCCTTCAAGCGCTCCTCCACCTCCAGCCTTATCTGACCCAACTGTTCCTCTTTGGCCACGGCCGCGGCCTCCCTGGCCAAAAGGGCCTGCCGTTCTTTATGCACCAGGGCCAGGAGTCTGGGGAGGGCGGAGCTCCCCTCAGCGTCGGGAGCAACTGCGGCCGTGGCGGCCTCACTGCTGCGCGGCCCTGTCAACATGAGCCACGGAGATGGAGCCAGAAAAGCGGTGGACAGGGCAATTTTTGCCAGAAGGCCGAAGATGAGGCAGCTCGAAAGGGATGTTACCTTCGGCCAGCCGAGAGTAGTAACATGCATATCCGTCTCCTCTCAGGGTGGGGACCAGCGAGTCAGCACAATGGCCTCGCTTTGATTTTCCAGAAACTTGGTTAATTCCCGGCGATATTCCAAGAACTTCTTCCCCCGCAGATTCTCCAACAAGCGGCGCTCCTGGTGACATTTTTCCAAAGCCAGCATTTTTTCCGCCACCACCTTCTCATCACGGGCCACCCGCTCCTGCCACCCATCCCGGCCCAGCTTGAGGTGCTCCAGGTAGCTGTAGAGCAATTGATATTCTGGAGCCCGCCAAGTCTGGGAGGCGGTTTCTTTCAGGCAGTTCAGGGCTTCCCGGTATTTCGCTGCCGTTTCAGTCAGAGCCTGGCGGCTGCGGCCCAGTTGGGCCTGGGCCTGAGCCAGGGCCAGGCGGGCCTGCTCCTCCCGCAGGGTGCGCACCTTGAGCACCGTCTCCAGGGGAAAACGGAAACGCCCGGCGGATTTCATGAGACGAAAATGGCCTCCAAATCCTGCACGGCTTGGGTCAGAGTAATGCCTTCCTCTTTATCCTGACAAAGATACCGGTTGACAGCCTCGATCTTCTCCAGGGCATAATCAATTTCCGGGTTGCTGCCCCGCACGTAGGCATTAATGTTCACCAAATCCTCGGCCCGCCGGTACGCGGCCAGAACCCGGACGAGGTTTTCCCGCAGGTGCTGGTGCGCTGGGGAGGCCACCTGATTCATGAGACGGGAGATGCTCCCCAGGATGTCAATGGATGGATAGTGGCCCCGGTCGGCCAAATCCCGGGTAAGAACGATATGGCCGTCCAGAATGGCCCGGGTGGCGTCGGCGATGGGCTCCAGCAGGTCGTCACCCTCAACCAGCACCGTGTAAATGCCGGTGATGCTGCCTTTACCCCGGCAGGCGCCGGCCCTCTCCAGGAGTCCGGGCAGGCGGGTGAAGACCGAGGGCGTATAACCCCGAGCCGTGGGAGGCTCCCCGATGGCCAGGCCGATTTCCCGGGCCGCCATGGCAAAACGGGTCAGGGAGTCCATGAGCAGAAGCACATGCATGCCCTGATCGCGAAAATATTCGGCAATGGACGTGGCCAGATAGGCGCCTCGGAGACGAGCCAGGGGAGGGGTGTCCGACGTGGCGGCCACCACAGAGGAGCGGGCCAGACCCTCTTCCCCCAGGTCGTGATCCAGGAATTCCTTGACTTCCCGGCCCCGTTCCCCGATGAGGGCGATGACGCTGACATCGGAGCGGGTGAAACGGGCCATCATGCCCAACAGGGTGCTTTTCCCCACGCCGCTGCCGGCAAAGATGCCCACCCTCTGGCCTCGCCCCAGGGTGAGCAGGCCATTGATGGCTCGGATGCCCACATCCAGGGGTTCCCTGATTTTTTCCCGGTGGATGGGATTGAGGGGCTTGGGGTAAAGGGGATAGGCCAGGGAGGTGTTCAGGGCCCCCCGGCCGTCCAGAGGATTCCCCAGGCCATCCACCACCCGGCCCAAAAGAGTTTCCCCCACCGGCACCGTGGGTTCCTGGGCCTGCAGCACTACGCGGGCTTGGGGTCGAATACCCCGCACCTCCCCCTGGGGCATGAGCAGCACCTTTCCTTGCCGGAATCCCACCACCTCCGCAGTTATGGGCGCTTCCGGCCGGGGCATCTCAATTTCGCAAATCTGGCCCACCGCACTCTCGGGCCCTTTACTGGTAACCACCAAACCCACCATCTCCTGCACCCGCCCCACGAGGGCATAAGGTGATGTTTCCCGCAAAACGTCACAGAGATGCTGCCAATCAAACCGTCGGGGCAGATTCATGCAAGGTCTCCAGGGCCTGCTGCACCGCCTGAACCACCAGGGCCCAACGGGTTTCCCGGGTGCCGTCCACCTCTCCCAGGGAAGTCTCCAAACGAAAGCCTCCCGGACTGATGGTGCCGTCAGCCACTAATTCCACCCCGGGGGGCCAGGATTGCAGATCCGCCTGTTGGAGAACTTCATAGTCAAGGGGGCTTACCAAAAGGCGCAGCCCTTCCTGATGAGCCACTAGCCGGAAGCCCTCCTCAATGATGTGGCGGATGTCTTCAGGATGCAGGCGGAGTTCCCGGGCCATCAGTTTTTTGCTCATGATGAACACCAATTCCAACAGGACCTTTTCCCGCTCCCGGAAGAGGCGTTCCCGGTCCTCTTCCAGGGTGGCGGCCAGGTTTTGGAGGCGCTTGACAACTTCTTCCAAGGCCCGCCTTCCCACTTCCTGGCCATCTTTTTGGCCTTGCTGAAAGCCCTCTTCATAGGCCTGCTGTTCGATATCCTGGGCCTTCACATGGGCGGCCGCCAGGATTTCTTCGGCCTGGGCCGCAACCCTGCCTCCCTGAAGACCGCTTGCCGGCGCCCCAAAGTCGGAGGGCTGGAATTCCCTAATTGCTGGAGGGCTGGGGTCCCTCAGAAGTTCCAAGCCAGGCAGGCGAAATTCCTCCACCGCCTGAGGGTCCACTTTCTCCAACTCAGATGTAAACATCGTCGGAACCCTTGGAGGATAGGACCAATTGTCCTTCGGCCTCCAGCCGTTTGGCCAATTGAATGACGCGCTGCTGGGCCGCCTCTACGTCCCGGATACGGGCCGGCGCCATGATCTCCAACTCTTCCTGGAGCATTTCCGAGGCGCGGCTGGACATGCTCTGGAAAAATTTGGCTTTCAGTTCATCCGATGCCACCTTCAGGGCCAGGGCCAGTTCCTGGGTGTTGACCTCTTTCAGAAGCGCCATCATGCCCCGGTCCTCCACTCCCAGGAGGTCCTCGAATGTAAAGAGATAGCGGCGGATCTCTTCGGCCAAATCTTCCTGTTCCTCCTCTCCCAGCCGCTTCAGGATATTGCCTTCCTGGGTGCGTTCCATCTGATTGAGAATCTCTGCTACAGATTGTGGCCCGCCCACCAACCGGCCGCCCACTTCCTCCACCAGGGCAATCTCTTCGCGCAGGGCTGCATCGATTTCTTCAATAATGGCAGGGGAAACCTGATCCAGGCTGGCCATGCGCCGCACCACCTCGATTTGCAGGTTCTCCGGGAACAGGGCCAATACCTGGCCGGCCTGTTGGCGCTCCAGGTGAGCCAGCACCAGGGCCACGGTCTGGGGATGCTCATTGCGCAAAAAAGAAGACACGGTCCGAGGGTCCAGTTTCTTGATTTTTTGGAAGATTTCCGGACTGGTTTCCAGGTCCAGTTTGTCCAGCAGGTCCTCCTGGCGTTTCAGGTCCATGGAGTGGGAAATGGTGTTTTTAAAGAACTGGTCGCCCCGGACCACGATACCTTCGGGAGTCTCCATCATCTTGGTGAACTCCTCTAAAACGGTGGCCATCTGCTTTACGGGAATATACTCAAGTTTGGAGATTTTCTGGCCCAAAAGCTGGACTTCGTTGTCATCCAGGCGGCTGAGGATGTCACCGGCCCGGCCTTCTCCCAGACCCAGCAGGAGTATGGCAGCCTTTTCTGTTCCGCTTAACCGATCGGTTTTGCCTGGCCCAGCCACAGTATCTCCCTTGCTTGATGGAATGAGATGCGTTTATCTCCCGTCCTTTTCATGCATCCACAGGCGCAAGACCTCCACCGCGTGGTCTGGATAAGCACTGATGAGGTGACTCACCTTTTCCTGCCCGTCCACCGGTTCCGGCAAAGCTGGCCGGGGCTGGCTGGCTGATAGAGGAATGGGGGCGGCGGCTTCCGGGAGGAAAGCTTCCTGGGTGGTGGGGGAGGGGAGTCCCACCGGCGGCGGGCCCTCCAAAAGGGGAGGCCGAACCTGGGTTTTCCGCCGTTTTAAAAGAAACATCAACCCCCCCAGGACCAGAAGAATCAACAGTCCGATTTTCCAGGAAAAAACCAGGCCTTTCTGCCAATTTTCTTCAGGATTGAAGGCCGTAGTGCCCTCCACCGGTTGGCCGGCCAGGGGGACGCAGGAAATTTCCAGTTGATCCCCCCGTTCAGCATTAAAGCCAATCGCTTTTTTGGTGAGGTTGGCGAACTGGCGCATCTCTTCAGGAGTTCTGAGGGTAAATTTGTTCCCCTTCTCCTGGTAGTTGCCATCCACCACTACGGCCAGGGACAGGCGCTTGACCTTGCCGGGAGAGTCCACCACCTGACGAACCACCCGATTTATTTCATAGTTACGCAACTCGGAGAGCCGCTCGGAGCCTGTTCCCCGGAGGGGCTTGGGGGGAGCCGGGGACGGGGCCGGGGCTGTCAGGGGCGGAGGGCCCCGGCCGGGGAGCGGCGGAGTTACAGTTCCTTGATTGAGGTTAAACTTGGCCTCCGGGTTGCCGCCTTCTTGGCCCCGACTGCTCAATTCGGTGGTCTTTTGCTCGCTCCGGATAAGATCGCGGTTGGGGGTAAAGTTCTCTTCATGCACATCGATTTTCTGAAAATCCAACTCGGTGGAAACCCGGACAATGGACTTGCGGGGACCCAGGATTTTATCAAACAGGTCCTGGACCTTGCGTTCATAGCTTTCTTCCACCTGGTGCTGCAAGCCCAGTTGGCCGGTGGAGAGGCCCTGGAGGCCCAGCCGGTCCTGGGGTTTGCTCAGGATGCGGCCTTTCAGGTCCACTACGGTTATCTGGGTGGGATGGAGCCCCGCCACGGCGCTGGCCACCAGGTTGACGATGGACTCCACCTGGCCGGGGCTCAGGGTGCGGCCGGGACGCAGCTTGAGGGCCACCGAGGCCGAGGTCTCCTTCTGGTTCTCAAGGAAAAGGGACTCCTTGGGGGTGACGATATGGACCCGAGCTTCCACGATCTCAGGCATGCCAGCAATGGTGCGGGCCAACTCCCCCTGCAGGGCCCGCTGATAATTCAGGCGCTGGACAAAATCGGTCACTCCCAGTTCCTGGCGGTCAAAGAGCTCAAAACCCACGCCCCCGCCTCGGGGCAGGCCTTCGCTGGCCAACAGAAGGCGCAGTTCATACATTTCGGACTTGGGGACCAGGATGGCAGTGCCATTGTTTTCCAGGCGGTAAGGGTTTTTTTTCCCTTTTAATTTGGTGACAATGGCGCCCGCGTCATCCTGGGAAAGACCGGTAAAGAGCACCCCGTAGTCTTCCTGGCCCTGGACGAAGAACAGGAAGCCCACAGCCAGGAATAGCGCCACCGCCAGGGCCGGGATGAGCAGGCGCTGGATGAACGGCAGGGCCTGAAAGCGCTCGCTGAGCCCCCCGAAAAAATTCTTTATGGAGTCCATAGGCTATAATTTTTCGCTTAATTCAGATTTTTTTTACATGGGCATGCGGGTCAATTCCTCATACGCCTGGACTAGCTTGTTGCGGACCTGCACCAGGACGCGGAGGCTCAAATTGGCCTTTTCCAGACCCAGCATAGCTTCATGGAGGTCCGCCTCCCCCAGAAGAGACCCTTGAACCTGCTTATCTGCCTGGCGCTGCTGGCTGTTGACCTCCGCCAACATATTGGAAAACACATTTTTCCCCTGGGGACCAGACTGGGGGGAGGATACATTCGAAAGCGGAGGGTCAATCATCTCTTTATTGCCGGAGGGATTTACCTGCATAGTTTCTCTCCAAAAAAACGGCTGTGGGTGCAGTGACGCAAGGTCTCATCTGGGCCATGGTCAATGGGCAGTAACCATGGAGTCGCAGCCTGCAGCCTGGGATTGGGCATGGCTAGCCGAGCCCCGACAATTCATGGTCATCTGACGGCAACCTGTTATCCTGCGGTCTTCTTAACGGCCGATGTCCAGGGCTTTCAGGGCCATGGCCTTGCCGGCTCGGAATGCCGCGACGTTGGCGTCGAATGCCCGGCTGGCCAGCACCAGGCTCACCATTTCCGTCACCGGATTAACATTGGGCCAGGTGACCACCCCCTCCTCGTTGGCATCCGGGTGGGTAGGGTCATATTCCTGGACCAGACCCTCCTGGTTTTCCACAATGTCGGTGACCGCCACCTTAGCCGGGGCCTCCATGAGACTGCCGAAGTCTTCAGAGGGCGTACTTTCCAGGATGACGTTTTTCCGGAGATAAGGCCCCCCTTGGGGAGTGCGGGTGACCTGGGCGTTGGCCAAGTTTTCGGCAATGACGTTCAGGCGCTGCCGTTGGGCGGTGAGGCCGGAAGCGCTTAGGGCCATGGTCTTGAAAATGTTCACCGTCGGTCTCCTTCAATTACTGTTTTTATCTGGTCCAGTTTTTTGATGAGCATGGTTACTGAAGTTTGATACCCCAGTTGATTCAAGGAGAGGTTTACCATTTCCTGGTCCAGATCCACGGGCTCATGCGTATCCCGCGCCAGGCCGCTGTCCACCGGGGAGCCCCGGAGGTGTTGAGGATGAGAGGCTGCCAGCCTGAATCCTTGACGTCCCTGGAGATGGTCCTTGAGCACCCCCTGAAAATTCACTTCCTTGCCGGTATAGTCGGGGGTTTCCAGGTTGGCCAGGTTGCCGGCGATAACCGACTGGCCCTGACTGCGCCAGGAAAGGGATTTCTCCAGAAGTTGCAGAGTGCCATCCGGAAAGAGATCATTGGGCATGCGGGTCACCTCAGGGTTCGGGAAAAGATTGCCTTTTCCCCATCTGAACTAGGGTACAAGCAATAATCAGGCCACTTGGGAGCGGGAGGCCTGGCCAGGTCCCACGGTTTGGCGGTATTCGTGCAATTTGTTGCGCAGCGTGCGCACGCTGATGCCCAGGAGCTTGGCCGCGTGGGTGCGGTTGCCGGAGGTTTCATCCAGGGCCTGGAAAATGAGATGCTGCTCCATTTCCCGGAGAGTCACGGGTTTGTCCCCGGATGGGGACGGAAGGGGCGGGCGCTCCGGAGCTTCCCCTACCTGGTCGGTTTTTAGATCCCGAGGGTGGACATAGTTGCCTTCCGCCAGGATCACGCCCCGGGCCACCGCGTTTTCCAGCTGGCGGATATTGCCGGGCCAGGAAGACTTTTCCAGGGCGGCCATGGCGGCGCTGGTGAACTTGACCTGCTTTTTGCCGAACAGTTGGGCATAACGCTGCAAAAAGTATTCGGCCAGCAGAGGAATATCCCCTCGCCGTTCCCGCAAGGGCGGCAGAGTAAAAGAAATCACTTGAAGACGGTAGAAAAGATCTTCCCGGAATCCGTTTTTTTGAATGAGATCGGCGAGATTCTGATTGGTAGTGGCAATCATCCGGACATTTAAGGATATGGGGTGGCGGCCGCCCACCCGGTCTATTTCATTTTCCTGGAGCACCCGGAGCAGCTTGGCCTGCAGGTGCGGGTGCATCTCGCTGATTTCATCCAGGAGCAGGGTGCCGTGGTTGGCCAGTTCGAATTTTCCCAGTTTGCGCACCAGGGCCCCTGTAAACGCACCTTTTTCATGGCCGAAAAGTTCGCTTTCCAGCAGGCCTTCCGGTAAGGCGGCGCAGTTGACGGCCACAAAGGGGCCGCCGGCCCGGTCGCTGTGGGTGTGGAGGTGGCGGGCCAGGATTTCCTTGCCGGTGCCGGACTCGCCTTGAATGAGCACCGTGGCCCGGGTGGGAGCCACGGACTTGGCCATGCGGAGTATATGGAGCATGGCGGGATCATGGGTGATAACCGGGCGCTCCTGGCCTGGGGCCGCGCCCTTCTGGATATGGGCCAGGCGGGCCTGCCGGCCGTTTTTGAGATAAGGCTCCAGGAGGGCGGACAATTTTTCCCAGGCCAGGGGTGCGCTCAGGTAATCGTGGGCCCCTTCCCGCATGGCGGCTACGGCTCCTTCCACGGTGGGCCGCCGGGAGACCAGATATACCGGCAGGAAGGGATGCTCCGCTTTCACTTCGGCCAGAAAGGTCCCCGGGTCATGCCCCGGCATGTCCTCCGCCAACATGACGGCCAGGAAAAATTGCTCCCGCAGCCGTCCTTTGCCCTCATCCGGGTTGGACACCTGGGCCAGTTCAACCTGGAAGGCCTTTTCCAGACGGATGCGGGCTTCCTCCCAGGAACGGTGTGAGTCAATTACCAAAATGGCTTTCTGGTTCATGCCGTCATCCTTAACAAACCTCAGGGGGCAGACTCGGTCTGGAGGCGTGACAATTCCAGGTCCGCCAGGCGAACCTGGCCCAGACGCTGCCAAAAAGGGTCGCGGTGCTGCGCCAGTTCCTGAAAGGTGGCCTCGGCGGCCTCCGGTTGACCTTCCTGCAGGCGATTCAACCCCAGGCGATCCTGCTGAAAAGGGGTATGATCTCTGTCATCGGGGTTATCCGTTTTGCTATGACTCCGGCTTGCCATTGGCAAGGAGGGGGGCGGAGAATAGAGCAGAGCCTGGTCCAGGGCCGGGGCCGGACCGGCCAGCCAGTCGGCGTGGGCTCTATAGGGGAGAAACCAGTTCAGGAAAGCTTCACCGGCTGAGGCACTGGCGCTAAACTGCCGGCGCCAGGGGGGCAGCCAGGAATGGAGGGAAAATCCCTGTTCTTCCCACGAGGGCAGCAGGTTGAAGGTAGCGGTGAAACTGGTAAGCTTTGCCGGGAATTGTTGTCCATGACTGGTTGTTTCCTGGGTCTGGGCCTGCAAGGCCTGGGCTTCCTCCTGGAGGCCGCTTTTTTTCAGGATGTCAGCCAACAGCAAGGCTCCTTCCGGGGGTCTCAGGTCATGGGGTTGCCTGTCCCACAAGACCAGAAGCTCTTCCAGAACAATAAGGGGCAGGGGGGATGTGGCCCGAACCTGGTGGGCTACGGATTGCCAGCCGGTCACCAGGGCCTCCTGCAGGATATCTGCCTGAGACCCAGAGGGCATGGCCGAGATCTTGGCCAAAAAGGGGCCCAGGGTCTGCATGGGATTGCTCTGCTTCAGGTCCCGGACAAACTCCAGAGCGCTGGCCGCCAGGCGGGCCTGGGCCGCCTCCGGAGCGCCGGGGGTCAAGAAGGCGACCAGACCGTAAAGCTCCAGGGCCTCTGCCGTCTTCCCCTGGGCTTTGGCCAGTGCCGCCAGCTTGAGGAGGGCGGCTCCCCGTTGGGGCGCCTGGGGAAAAAGATTCACCAGCGCCAGCCCGGTCTTCCTGGCCTCGGGGAACTCCTTGGCCTGTTCCTGGGCGAGAAGCCTGCTCCAGTAAGACCCTGATGTCAACGGCAGCGAGTCGCCCGCTTCCTCCGTTTTGGGGGCTGGCTGGATCAGGGGGGGTGGACCGGGGCGAGCCGCGGTCAGGCCGCTCCGCCGGTGGGCCAGAGCCTTGCCGGCCCCGCCGCCGAGGACCATAAGGCCGAGGACAATCATGAGGGCGCGCCAGGTCAGGAACAAAATCATATCAGCGGTTTTCCTTCTGGCCCTGGCGCCTGAGGTCTTCCAGGAGCCGGATGATTCTTTCGTTTTGCTCAAGCAGGGCAAGATTGGTTTTCACCACGAAGCGTTGGGCAGTGGCTATCTGTTCCAGAAAAAGTTCCTGGCGGTCGCCATACACCGTTCCGGAGCTGGCGAATTTGTCCATGGCCTGAAAAAACTCCCCGGAAAGCACCACCACGGGACTTGCTCCCCCTGGGGGCCTAACCCGGGCCGGACCCGGAGGGTTTCCCCAGGACGGCGGGACGGTGAGAAAGGTAAGCCATCCCATGCCCAGGACCAGCCACTGCCAACGCCAGGCTGCCAGTCTCTGTCTGTTTTCCGACATGTCCGCTCCTCTCGCCTATTGAAAGCAAGACGCGTACCAACTGGAAAAACTTGTGAATCTATTAATTAACCATATGAAATAGTTAATAAATAAAAGATGAGGTCCCAGAACCGGTCTTGACGGGCGTCAAAGTATAGGAGAAAGGAGCGTCATATTATTGACGTTCAGGGGATGGCGGCAGAGAAGGGGTGACAGAGGCAACTATCTGTTGTTTCTTCATTTTTTCAATGAGGGTGGTGCGGTTCAGATTGAGGAGTTGGGCGGCCCGGCTTTTCACCCAGTTGCTTTTCTCCAGGGCTTTCAGGATCAGGCGGCGCTCAAACTCCTGCAAAGCTTGGGGGAGATTGAGGCCTTCTTCGGTAAAGTCTATACTTTCAACTTCAGGACCCAGACTCTCAACTTCCCGGAAGCGCTGCGGCAAATCCGCCACCTCCACCACGTCGCCCTCGGTGAGAATAACCAGGCGCTCCATGAGGTTTTCCAGTTCCCGGACATTGCCGGGCCAGGCATAGCGGTTTAAAAGCTCCATGGCTTGGGGACTCAGGCGCTTGAGGGGTTTTTTCTTTTTCTTGCTGCATTCCTGCAGGAAATGGGTCACCAGGAGGGGAATGTCGCCCACCCGGTCCCTGAGGGGGGGCACCCGAATGGGGATGACGTTCAGGCGATAGTAGAGGTCCTCCCGGAAACCGCCCTGACGCACCAGAGTTTCCAGATCCTGATTGGTGGCGGCGATGACCCGAATGTCCACCTTGATGCTCTTGACGGCGCCGATGCGCTCAAAAGAACGGTCCTGAAGCACCCGGAGCAGCTTCACCTGAAGGTTCGGGCTCATGTCCGCGATTTCATCGAGAAAAATGGTGCCGCCGCTGGCCTGTTCGAAGCGGCCGATGCGGGTCCTGACCGCATGGGTGAAGGCCCCCCGTTCGTGCCCGAAAAGCTCGCTTTCCAGCAGCTCTTCGGGGATGGCCGCACAGTTTACCGGCACGAGGTTCCCCTGACGGCGGTGGCTGTTGTAATGGAGGGCCCGGGCGATGAGCTCCTTGCCGGTGCCCGATTCCCCCAGGATGAGCACGGTGGAGTCGGTATCGGCCACTTTTCGAATGAGCTCAAAAAGTTGGGCGATTTGTTCACTAGTGCCGATAATATTAGCAAACCCGAAACGCTTGAAAAGTTGCTTTTTAAGATTTAGATTTTCTTGTCGAAGGCGCTGATGCTCCAGCGCCCGTTGCACCACCAGACGCAGTTCCTGGGGGTCAACCGGTTTGGGCAGATAGTCATAGGCGCCCTGGCGCATGGCATCCACCGAATTTTTTACGGTGGCGTAGCCGGTAACAATTATGCAGAGGCAGTGCGGCTGGTGTTGCACCAAAAACTTTAAAATATCGAGACCGCTCACTCCGGGAAGGGACAGGTCCGTGAGCACCAGGTCGAATACCTGCTCCTGCAGGCGTTGCAGGCCGGTTTCCCCGTCGGGGACGGTTTCCAGGTCATAGCCCTCCTGCTGCAGGATTTCATGGAGGGCCTCCCGTTGGGCCCGGTCGTCTTCCACTACCAGAATGCTGGCGTGCCTGTCCATGACCATGTAAATATCATGAAGACCCAACTGGTGTCAATAATATGACATAAGGATTTTCCTGACAAAGTTCCGTTGACTTGAGCGTTGGAACCTGCTATCTTGGGGCAACCCTTAAGGAAGACCACAATTTGTTGCCAACTATCCTCTTCATTATAGGGGCTTACGCATTATATGCCCTGGTGCTCATTTGGTGCCGGTGGCAAAGGTCGCGTTTTCTGGGACGCCAGGGCAAAGGCCGACCCCGTTGGCTGACCCTGGCCGGCGGCGCCGGATTTTTAGGGCTTTTTCTCTTCTTGCTCTTCTGGCTGGCCCCGGCCACTCCCCACCAGACCATGAGGCTGGCGGGCATCTTGGGAGTGGCGGAGGGTGAGGATGCCCTGGCCAAACAGGCCAATCTCAGGGCGGCCACGCTGCAGCTCGATCAGAAGCCGTCGGGCGGCCAACCCCCCTATGCCTTGTTGCACCCGGAGAGTCCGCCTTCCCTTCTGCCTCCCTCCAAGTCTGTGGCCGGAAGTCAGCTTCGCAAACCCAAGGCCAAGAAGCTGACGGTCCAGGAGGCCGACAAGTCCAAGGCTGAAGTCAGGATGAGCAAAAAGGACAAGGCCCCGGGCAAGGTCAAGGCCAAGAAGAAAAAGACCGCCTCGCCGCCGACCACTTAATCGGCAGGGTGTGGGGAGAACTTTGCCCAGAACAGCCCAGCCGCGTCCAACCTTCCAGAAATAATGAGCTTTTTAGCCTGCCAAACCTGCAAAATTCAGCTTTGGTTCAGACCCTCCACTATTTCATTTAGGGCTGGCGCTTGAACCAGTCATCCCCCAATCATACCGCCAAGATTGCCCGAGCCGCGGGTTCCATGAGCGTGGCCGTGCTCTTCAGCCGCATCCTGGGACTCATACGGGAGCAAGTCCTGGCCACCCTGTTCGGGGCCGGCTTGGCCATTGACGCCTTTGTGGTGGCCTACCGCATCCCCAACTTACTCCGGGACCTTTTTGCGGAAGGGGCCCTGTCCACCGCCTTTGTCACCGTCTTTTCCAATTATGACCAGCGCCTGGGGCCGGAGCGTACCTGGCGCCTCGCCAACAATGTGCTCATGTGCGTTTCCCTGCTGGTGGGGGCAATCAGCCTTGCGGGCATCATCTTCGCCCCCCAGTTGGTGGAACTCATGGTCCCGGACTTCGGCCTGGTGCCCGGCAAGCTCGAACTCACGGCCACCATGACCCGCATCATGTTCCCCTTTTTGCTGCTGGTGTCCCTGGCAGCAGTGGTCATGGGCATTTTGAACAGCAAGGGCAAATTTTTCATCCCCGCACTTTCTTCAAGTTTTTACAACCTGGGCTCTATTGGGGTGGGGGTGAGCCTGGCCCTGATTTTGCCCGGCTTCGGGGTGTCCGCCATTGTGGGCATGGCCTGGGGGACTCTCGTGGGGGGGCTTTTGCAGTTTCTGGTCCAGACCCCTCAACTGCGGCGGGTGGGGTATGAGCCGCAAGTGGTGTGCGACTGGCGGGACGAGGGCCTCCGGCAGGTATTCAGGCTCATGCTGCCCGCGGTGGTGGGGTTGTCGGCCAGCCAGATCAATATCTTTATCAATACATTTTACGCCTCCAGTTGCGTGCAGGGCAGCGTCTCCTGGCTCAACTACGCCTACCGTCTGGTGCACCTGCCCCAGGGGCTTTTCGGGGTGGCCCTGTCGGTGGCCACCCTGCCCATGGTGTCCCGGTTCGCCGCGCACCTGGACATGGCGGCCATTAAGGACGCCTTCCGATCTTCTCTGTCCCTGGCCATGATTTTCACCATCCCGGCGGCGGCTGGTCTCATCGCTTTGGCGGATCCCATCTGTGCGGTCATTTTCCAACATGGGCGTTTCACCGCCTGGGACACTCAGCAGACGGCCGCGGCCCTCATTCTGTACAGTCTGGGCCTGTTTGCCTTCGCGGGGGCCAAAATCCTGGTGCCGGTGTTTTATGCCTTAAATGACACCCGGATTCCGGTGGTGGGGAGTTTTATTACGGTGGCCGCCAATATTGCCCTTATCAACCTCACCATTGCACCCCTGGGACACCGGGCCATTGCTCTCTCCACCTCCTTGAGCATGATGGTGAATCTGGTGTTTTTAGGCGCGGCCCTGTACCAAAAAGTGGAGGGCTATCCGGTGCGGGGTCTCCTGGTTACCCTGGCGAAGGTCAGCGGCGCGGCAGGGCTCATGGGGCTGGCGGTGCGGGGGAGTCATGCTCTGGCCAGCGCCTGGCTGGGGCAGAGCCTTATTGCGGCCATCCTCACCCTGGGCGGGTCCATCTTCTTAGGGATGGCCCTCTATCTGGCCCTCATTTTTCCCTTGAACATTCCTGAATTTCACAATCTTTTAGAGGACGTCAGGTCACGCTGGGGGAAGGCCAGGTAAGGAAATCCAGAGGGGCGGGCGACCCTGCCCGCCTTAATAATTTTTCGCTTATGCCTTTTACTCCGTAAAAGACCTAATCGGCGCTTAGTGGGGGAGGTCAGGGCAATGGATTCTCAGGACAAAAAAACGAGCCCCCTCCTTTATGGCGGCGGGGCTCGCTCGCAACTGCGTGCAGGATTTTGTCCGGAACCCTTTTCGGTCCGGAAAATTATCGTTTACGCTCAGGAAGTTGAGGTTGAGGCCTTATCCCTGATCTCGGGCGTGGCCACCTCTTCAAAGTATGGCTGAAAAACATCTTCGTTGAGACGAAGCATCAGGCCTTCGCAAGAAATGCAAATGGCCGTATGATCGTCCAAGCCAGCCACACGTTGATCCTGGGTTCCACAGTCCACACATTGATATTCGTATAGTGGCATATCATCTCCCCCCTTACGCCTTACCTATAGTGCAATAACCATGCCTCCATGTGAAGTCAAGGACTTATTATTATTTAACCCAATTCTAACCTGCTGATAATAAGCCATAATTTTCACAAGCTGCGACCTATTAAGGGGTTATAAAAAAACAATTAAAAAACAATAAGTTAAATATTTGTTGTTGTACGGCCACATACTGGCTCACCTACCCCAGAAAACAGGTTTTCTTGGGGAGGTTTTCCCCTTGTTGGTTATGGTCATTAGATAAATAAGGTCCCGCCCGAGGTCTGTCAAGGGCTGACACTCGCTGTCAGGTCCACATCTTTTCACATAATATCAGTAAAAATGCCTAGGGTAAACCCCTATATAATGCCAAGGAGAGTCTCTTTCAGTCAGCAAGGCTGATATGACTGGCCTAGTGGTTATTTCTCCGAATTATGGGGAATTATGCTCCATAAATGGAACAAATTTCCCCAAAGTTCGGTGAGGAGGGAAATCAAGGATTTCTTGAGGTGATTTCCTCTTTAAGCCGACCGCCCAAAGCTATGGCTTTTCCGCCACGATATTTTGGAGAATTGTGGTTTTTTTGCCACAAAGGGAGGAGGGGCTAAGAGGTTAATGGTGAATTATTATGAAATTATAGGCTGTTACAATTTCCCCTGAATGGTATGAGCCTTGCAAGATTCCTGAGCGGGGGGATCATGATCTGGCAAAAGACCATTGCACGCCCAATCACGGTGACGGACATCGGCTTGCATTCCGGCCAGCCGGTAACCATGTCCATCTACCCAGCCGCGGCTAACCAGGGGCTCAAGTTCATCCGCACCGACCTTCCGGAGAGACCCCAGGTGCGGGCCCACTATAGCCGGGTGGTGGACACCACCCGGGCCACCACCTTGGGGGAGGGGGCGGCCACCCTGGCCACGGTGGAACACGTGCTGTCGGCTTTTTATGGCTTGGGGATCGATAACGCCATTATTGAAGTGGACGGCCCGGAAATTCCCATCATGGACGGCAGCGCCAAGCCCTTTGTGGACCTGTTGCTGGCAGCCGGCGCCAGTTCTTTGCCCTGGCCCCGGGCTTATCTGTTGGTTCACAAGGAAGTGGAATTTTCCAACGGCGACGGCTGGATGAGGGTGGTGCCCGGGAAGCCTCGGGTCATGTACGCCATCGACTTTCCCCATCCCCTGATCCGGCGGCAGCGGTTTACCGTGCCTTTGGATCCCGAACACTTTCGCCGGGATATTGCCCCGGCCCGGACCTTCGGCTTTTTAAAAGAGGTGCAATTTCTTCAATCCCGGGGATTGGCCCGGGGAGGTTCCCTGAATAATGCCCTGGTGTTGGACGATACCGGCGTCCTCAATCCCGGGGGCTTCAGGTTCCCGGAAGAATGCGTGCGCCACAAGATCCTGGACGTCCTGGGCGATCTGGCCCTCCTGGGCATGCCCATCCTGGGCCGCCTGGAGGTGAGCCGGGGAAGTCATGACTTGCACCAGCGCTTCGTCCAGCATCTTATTGACCAGGAAAACGCCTGGCGGCTCTGGGTGCCGCCTCTCCACAACCGCTCCCCGCGGCGCGGCTTTGAACCGGCGCCCTTCTGGCAGGCGGCCCCGGCTTAATCAACCTCTCACCTTGTCATCTTCCGGAGCGCCCCCTTGTACCCAACGGGGGGTAACCAGGGGGCGTTCTTTTCTTCCAAAGTAATTACTTTGTGGCTGAAGTAATTACTTCTCCCACCAGGATTTCCTCCCGCACTTCAAGCAACCTGATCATTACCCGCCGGTTCCGCCACGCGGCCGGGCCCGGCAGGATGACCCTCAGATAATTGGCGCTGAGGCCCTTGAGCCACCCCGGCCGTCCCGGGGCCGGCCCTTCCACCAGCACTTCTCCGGTTTGGCCGACCTGGGCCTGATAAAAGGCCGCCTTTTTATCCCGGCCGAGTTGCCGCAGAGACAAGGCCCGGCGCTGGACCTCCTGGGCGGGGAGGGGCGTCATGGTGTGGGCCGGGGTGCCGGGGCGGGGGGAAAAGGGGAAAACATGGAGGTAGGCTGCGGGCAAAGCCGCCACCAGGTCCCAGGTGCGCTGGAAGTCCGCGGCCGACTCCCCGGGGAAACCCACCAGGACGTCCAGTCCCAGGGCGGCGTTGGGAAAAAGCTGATGCAGTTCCAGGGCCATATCCCGAAAAGGTTCGGGGCGGTAGGGGCGTCCCATGGCCTGGAGGATTGCCGGGGAGCCGCTTTGCAGGGGTAGATGGAAATGGGGGCACAGATCAGGGGTGGCTGACAGGGCGGTCACCAGTTCATTGGTGATTTCCTGAGGTTCCAGGGAACTGAGACGCAGACGAAATGGCCAGTTCCTCGGGGGAAGGCTTTGCAGGAGGCGGGCGAGACTTCCCCGAGAATCCAAATCTTTGCCGTATTGGCCCAGGTCGATGCCGGTGAGCACCACTTCCTGAAAATCTTGGGCGGCCAAGTTTTCCAAAGAGGACAGCACTTCCTCGAGGGGGAGACTGCGCCCAGGACCCCGGACCGAGGGCACGATGCAATAGCTGCAGGCGTGGCTGCAACCGTCCTGGACTTTGAGCCAGGCCCGGGTATGGCCGGGAAAGCGGCTGACCCGGCAGGCTTGAAAGGGCTCACCCGAACCAAAGCCCTGCACCTGGACCAGGGGTTTTAAAGTTCCGCCGCCGCCGGCCGCCAGCATTGCTGTCAGCCTGACTTTTTCCGGGTTGCCAAAAACCCCGGCCACGTTGGGGAGCGCGGCCAGAGTCTCCGGGGCGCGCTGGGCATAACAGCCGGTGACCCAGAGTTGCGCTCCCGGGTGTTGGCGGGCCAGACGCCTTATGGCTTGACGGGCCTGCTGGTCGGCCCGGGCGGTCACCGTGCAGGTATTGACGATGACCAGGTCCGGCGCGGCCCTAAGAGGCCGGGGGGTGAATCCCAGACCTTCCAGGGCCTCGGCCATCCCCGCGGACTCATACTGGTTCACCTTGCAGCCAAAGGTGATGATCTGATAAGTGGGCATGGTCTTAATAAAGACGTTTTCATAGAAGTAAAAGATGTCGCTTTCCGTAGGGGCGCACCCGAGTGTGCGCCCCAAGTCCAGGGCGTACACATGGGTCCGCCCCTACAGATTTGTTGCAGGTCATTTGGAAAATGGTATCAGAGGAGGCTCTTGCAAAATTGTAGCCGCAGGTTTCAGCCTGCGCCGGCACAGGCTGGAAAGCCTGTGCCACCAGGGCTTAACTTAGCAACCAAATAAAATCTCCCGCCTGTAAGTGTATTTTGCCAGAGGCTCAGAGTTTATTGCAAAAGACAATTTTTTCACAGCTCACAGCCTCATACTAACCGTTCTTCGATCCAGGCGCCGCCCAGGAGGCAGTCGCCGTCATAAAAAGCCACGGCCTGACCGGGGCTCACCGCAGTCTGGGGGGTGTCGAAGATTACCTCTACCAGGTCTCCCGGCAGAGGCCGCAGAACCGCCTGAACCCCCGGATGCCGGTAGCGGATCACCGCGGTGACCGCCAGTTCCTGTCGGGGAGGGTCGATGAGCCAGTTCATCCCCCGGGCTCGCAGTCCCGGCGCATACAACTCCTTTTTGGGGCCTATGACCACCCGGTTGCATTCGGGTTGGAGGCGCAGGACATAATAGGGCTCCGGGCCCGGGGTATTCAGGCCCCGGCGCTGCCCCACCGTAAAATTCTCCACCCCGCCGTGCTTTCCCAGGATGCGGCCCTGACCATCCACCAGGTCTCCGGGTGAGCCCCGCCGCCCCCGCTTGGCCCAAATAAACTCCTGGTAGGCGCCCTGGGGAATGAAGCAGATGTCCTGACTTTCCTGGCAGCTTGCCAGGGAGGGCAGCGTTAATTTCTGGGCCAGGGCCCGAACCTCCTGTTTGGTCATGGCTCCCAGGGGGAAATCCAGATAAGGCAGGAGTTGCCGGGGCACCTGGCAGAGAAAATAGGATTGATCCTTGGCCCGGTCTACCCCCCGGAAAAGGCGCGGGGAGCCGTCCGCTCCCAGTTTGACCTGCACATAGTGCCCGGTGGCCAGACGGCCAACCCCCAGGGCTTTGACCTTTTCCCACAGGATGCCGAACTTGATGACCGCGTTGCAGCGAATGCAAGGGTTGGGGGTGTGGCCCAAGAAATACTGCTCCACAAAATAGTCTGCCACCAGGCGGGTAAATTCTTCCCGCAGGTCCAGGATCTGGAGAGGAAGATGCAGTCGGTCCGCCAGAGCGGCCAGGTCCGGCGGTATGGAGCTTCCCTCCCCCAAGCGCAGGTGGAAGGCCCGGACGTCAAGGCCCTGGCCCTTGATAAGGAAGGCGGCCACGGCGCTGTCAACACCGCCGCTCAGGGCTACCGCTACGGCGCCCCTGGTATCTGTTACGAAAAGTTCAAGGTTCAAAGTTCAAAGTTAAGCTATGGGGCTGGAAAGCGCAGCGCATCCCGCGGTAAGAGATGGCGGGCGGGGAAGATCCGCCCCCACCGATCTTTTCATGGTTTTGAGAGCGCCAAAGGCTCATGAGAAGCTGAATGCATCTATCTGTGGAAGATTGTTAAACGCGTGTTTAAGAATATTACAACGAAGGTTAATTTTTTATTCAGTATATAATGTCTTGGAATGTAAAGAAATGCTCTAGAATATCTGTCCTGCGTTCATCTCTTTTGTTCAGAAATCTGAACTCAGTGTCACAAAATTAACAAAGGCTGTTCACCTGATTTACCAGGTTGATGAAGCTGGGGTATCCCAGGAAGGAGACGGCGACGCCGTGGTAGCCCGTATCCGGGGAGGCTGCTTCCAGGCGCACCACCTCTGCCTGTGCCTGGATAAAGGGAAAATCATGATGGCTCAGAGGGGCCAGGGGGGTGGAGATGGTGAGGGTGAGGGTGTGGCCGGGTTGGAGCGGCACCGGTTCCAAGGAGTGGAAGTACACGCCGCTTAAGCTAAAATCCTTAAGTATTCCCTGGCCTTGGTGAATCTCACCAGACTCGGGCAGGCAGGCGCTGTACTCCACGGGCAGCGTCAACAGCAGGCGCTGAAACCGCCGTCTATCCTCATCTTGATCCAAAAGGCAGGCTCCTTGGCAATCCCGGTGGAGGAGAGAAATCTACCCCTTGTCCCTTTGCACTCATTGTGCCAGAACGAGGGGCCGCAGCTTCACCAGGGGGGAGAATTGCGGAGAGAGATAATCCTTGACGGGACCCGGCCGTTACTTTACCATGAAAAAAAACTTATGGGCAGTTTCCGAGGACGGCTCCGACACCATGCGCAACGTGGTTGCCATCATTAACCAAAAAGGCGGCACCGGCAAGACCACCACCACCATCAACCTGGGGGCCTGTTTGGCTTACCAGGGCTATTCCACCCTGCTGGTGGATTTGGACCCCCAGGCCCACACCACCATCGGCATCGGCGCGGACCCGGACTCCTTTCAGGAGTCCATGGCGGAGGTCATAAGCATCCCCAAAAAGCCCCTCGCGGATGTGACCTTGCCCACCTATGTTCCGGGGCTTTTCTTGGCGCCGGCACATATACGCCTGGCCCGGGCCGCGGAAGTGGCCTACGCCCGGGTCTTCCGGGAAGCCATCCTGGCCCAGGCCTTAAATGATGTGGACTACGATTTCATTATCATCGATTGTCCTCCCTCCCTGGGGGTCCTGACCACCAATTCCCTCTATGCCTGTAATCTGATTATTATTCCGTGCCAGATTTCCCGGTACTCCCTGGACGGCCTGGCAGATCTGCTCACCACCATCGAAACCGTAAAAGGGCTGGACCCGGAGCGGCTCTTCCAGGAGGACCTTTTCCGCATCCTCCTTACCATGTTCGACAGGCGCAACCGGGTGACCAACGAATATATTCTGGAGCAACTGAGGCCTTACCGGGAAAAGACTTTTACCACCCTGATCATGAAAAACGAGGCCTTGAACCAGGCCCAGATCGCCCAGAAGGCCATTTTTGATTTTGACCCCAAGAGCTCGGGCGCTCAGGATTATCAACAACTTGCCGAAGAATTTCTGGAATTATGTCGAAAAAGAAACAGCTTTCCGGAAAGAAGACCAAACTGGCAAAGCTGCCCCTGACTGAGGCCCTCACCCGGCACATGGGAGAACCGGACGATGAGGCGCCGGTGGTTGTTCCCAGGGTGGAGATCTCCCAACCCGCGTTCTCCTGGGAGAGTTTGGAGGCCGGGGCCGCAGGCCTGCTCGCCGCGGCCTATGTCCTGGTAATTCAGGATCTCATCAGCCTCAAGAACGAGGTCCCCTGGACCAGTGAGGAGGTCCTTACTCCGGAGGAAATCCAGCCCAACTCTCCCCTCCCGGCCCACCAGGTCAAACAGGCCCTCCGCGAGGCCAAGGCGGACCTGTCCGACCTTTACCGCATGCTCTCCGGCTGACCCGTCGGCAAAAATCAGGCATTTCCCCGGCCCTGGGCGTGGGCCATTCATTCATTGAAACACTGCCAAAGGGCTCGTAGCCATCCCCCTCTTGGGGAAGGCAATTTTTTTGCGTCCAGGCAGTAATTCATCAGCCGTTGGCTCAGATAAAACGATAAATGCCGCAAGAGGGCGGGCGTCCCTGCCCGTCAACCTGCGCCAGACGCACCCTACGGCCTGAAACTCAAAACTCGAACCTCGAAACTTGATGGAGCCCTAAAAAGTGGCTTAATTTGACAGGTAATAACCATGCGAGAAGTCTGGCGCATGTGGCGCTACTCCACCATGGTGGTGCTCACCGTGCTTACCGCCGGTTTGTTTGCCGCCATCCTTATTCCCTTCAAGGGCATCCCTTTGATTCCCGGGGTTACGGAGTTGCGCCCCGCCAACGTCATTCCCCTGGTGTTCGGCCTGCTTTTTGGTCCGGCCGGGGCCTGGGGCGCAGCTTTCGGGAACCTCATCGGCGACTTTTTCGGCACCCTGGGGCCGGGGAGCCTTTTTGGCTTCTGGGGCAATTTTCTGGCCGCCTACCTACCCTACCAGATGTGGCGGGGCCGGCCCCTGGAGCCCCTGAGCCCCCACTGGCTGCGCTTCATCCTGGCGGCTCTCTTGGGGGGCATGAGTTGCGCCCTGGTGGTGGGTTTCGGGTTGTCATCCCTGAAACTTTTCCCCTTCAGCATCATCGCGGTGGCCGTCATCCTGAATAATGTCCTCGTGGCCCTGATCCTCGGGCCATTTCTCTTGAAACTCCTGGCTCCCCGGGTCGGCCGCTGGGACCTTTACTGGGAGGAGCAAATGGCCCCGGAGGACTGCCGCCCCGGCCCAGCCCCCGCCCTGGGATTGATCCTGGCCTGGCTGGGGGCGGCGGGGGGCTACCTCCTGGGTTTGGCTGTTTCTACCGGCCTCCTGACCTGGCCGGCGCTGCCGCCCCTGCCCCTCCTCCTGGCTATCTTTTTGCTCCTGCTCATCCTGGGCTGCGCGCTCATGTGAGGTTGAAGTGGGTCGCGCCGCCATATCCATCGAAGGCCTGTATTTTCGCTACAAACGGGCCCTGCAGCCGGTCTTCGAGGATTTTCGCCTGGAAGTGGCCAAAGGCGAACGGCTGGCGATCCTGGCTCCCAGTGAGGCCGGCAAGTCAACCCTGGCCCTGTGCCTAAACGGCCTCATCCCCCGGATGATCAAGGGGGAGTTCCGCGGCCGGGTGGAGGTGGATGGCTGCTTCACCCACCAGCATTGGCCCCGGGACCTGGCCTCCCGGGTTGGGGTTCTCTTCCAGGATTTTGAAGCCCAGCTTTTTTCCACCCGGGTGGACCAGGAGGTGGCTTTCGGCCCGGAAAACCTGGGGCTGCCTCAGGCCGAGCTTGGCCGCCGGGTGTCGCGGACCCTGGGTCTGATGGGCCTCACCGCCCTTGAAAACCGGGACCCCGCCACCCTGTCCGGGGGGCAAAAGCAATTGCTGGCCCTGGCCGCGGTCCTGTCCCTGGAACCGGGAATTTTGATCCTGGATGAGCCCACCACCGACCTGGATCCCCTGAGGGTGGACGAGCTCCTTGACACCCTGAACCAGCTCTGCTTGCGGGAAAATCTCACCCTCATTCTTCTCGGGGAGGACCCGCGCCTGGCCCGGCATTGCTCCCGGCTCCTGCTGCTTTCCCAGGGGAAGGTCAGCGCGGACGGCCCTCCGGATCAGGTCCTGCGGCAGGTGGAGGCCTTCCGGAGCTTGGGCCTGCGGCCGCCGGCCCTCCCCGCCCTGTTTCACGATCTGGGTCAGACGTCCCTCCCCCTCACCCTGGAGGAGGCCCTGAACCAGGCTCGCAGCTTGGGTTGGCCTCAGGCCGGGCGGGGGCAGCCTGCCGATGATGCTGACCAGCCCCGGAACCTGAGGCCGGAAATTCTGGCCTTACGGGAAGTTTCCTTCGCGTATGCCGATGGTCCGCCGGTCCTGGCCAATCTTTCCCTGGGGTTTTGGGAGGGGGAACTTACCGCAATTTTGGGGAAAAACGGCAGCGGCAAGACCACACTCATAAAACTCTTGCAGGGCCTGCTTGAGCCCCAGAGCGGGGAGGTCTGGCGGCCGGCTGAGGTCCGGGTGGGCTTTGTTTTCCAAAACCCCGATTATCAGTTGTTCGCCGAGCAGGTTTGGGAGGAAGTGGCCCTGGGGCCCCGCCTCCTGGGGCTGGCGGAAGGGGAGGTGCGCCGCCGCACGGAGACCGCGCTCTCCCAGGTGCATCTTGTGGAGCGAGCCTCTGAAGACCCCTTTTCCCTCACCAAGGGGCAGCGCCAGCGCCTGGCCGTGGCCGCAGTTCTGGCCCTGCAGCCTCACATTATCATACTGGATGAGCCCACCACGGGGCTGGACCACCGGGAGCAGGAGGACATGCTGGCCCTGATCCAGACGCTTCACGCCCAGGGACACACGGTCATCATGGTGACCCATTCCATGTGGGCCGCGTCCCGCTACGCCCGCCGTCTCATCGTCCTGCGGGGGGGGCAGGTGGTCCTGGACGGCCCCACCCGGGAGGTGTTTGCCCAGGAGGAAATTTTGGCCGCCTGCAATCTGAGGCCCCCTGAAATAGTGCAGCTTTCCCGGCGATTAGGGTTTGCGGCCTTGACGCCGGAGGAATTCCGCCGGCATATTGGGGGATAATTATGGTGTAGCCGCAGGTTTTAAACTTGCGGTTGCAAATAATTAATTTCTGAACGCAACGAGGGATTCATATCATGTGGGTCGCCGCCGTACAGCTCAATGCCACCGCGGATCTGGCCGGGAATCTGCAAAGGGCCCGGGAACTCATAAGAAAAGCCAAAGACCGGGGGGCCGAACTGGTGGCCCTGCCGGAGCATTTTGCCTACCTGGGGCCGGAGGACCAAAATCCTCCTTCGGCTCAGCCCCTTAATGGGCCTCTGGTGGCCGAATTTGGGGAGTTGGCCGGGAAACTGGGCATCTTCCTGCTTCTGGGCTCCTTCCCTGAAATCACCGAGGCAGGCTCTCCCCCTTGCAATACCAGCGTGCTTTTGGGAAGGGACGGCGCGGTCCTGGCCGCGTACCGCAAAATCCACCTTTTCGATGTGGACCTGGCGGGCGGCCCCAGCTACCAGGAATCCCGCTTCACCAGTCCCGGCCGGGAGGTGGTGACCGCCGCCCTCCCCGGCGCCCCTTTCACCGCGGGCCTGGCCATCTGCTATGATCTGCGCTTTCCCGAGCTCTTCCGGGCGCTGGTGGATAGAGGGGCCGACCTGATCTTTCTCCCCGCCGCCTTTACCCTGGCCACCGGCCGGGACCACTGGGAGGTGCTGGTCCGGGCCCGGGCCATCGAAAACCAGGCCTATATCATCGCCCCGGCCCAATGGGGCCGGCACTCCCCCGGCCGCCGCAGCTACGGCCGCTCCCTCATCGTCGATCCCTGGGGCGTGGTCCTGGCCCAGGCCCCCGACGCCGAAGGCTTTATCCTGGCGGAACTGAACCATGACCGGGTGGCCCGCCTCCGCCGGGAGATGCCCTGCTTACACCACCGGCGTCTGCGATAAGAAAAAATGGGGGGAGGGCCAGGGACCTGAGGTCCCTGCCCTCCCCCCACACCCCCCTCCCAACCCGCAGGAATGGTTCCGAGAAAGGCAGGGCCATGGCCCCCGACTTTCTCGGAAAGATACTCGCTTTAAGGGATTGGGGGAGGGAGGGGGGAAAAAAGGCGGAAGGTCTGACCTTCCGCCGGGCGGGTCTGGTGCTGGTAGTGTCAGGCGCGGTTACCGGGCGGCTGCGGCCTTGGCGAGCTTTTCCTTTTGGGACATGCAGTTCCGACAAAAGGGTGTTTCCGGCATCACTTCCAGGCGCCGGGGTTCAATGGCCTGTCCGCAGGATTCGCACAGCCCGTAGGAGCCCAGTTCTATGCGGTGAAGAGCCTCTTCAATGGCCTCCAATTCCTGGCGTTTGGGACCCAGGAGCGTAAGGTGGGTCTCAGCCAGAAGACTCACCGAGGCCTGATCCTCTTCGTCACGGGCGGTGGCCAGCATCTCCTGGTAGCCATCCCCGATGTTGCTTTTCAGCCTGCTTTTCACTTCTTGCCAGAGACGCTGCTTCTGCTCCAGGAGTCGCTCTTTGACTTCGTTCAGTTTCTCCGGATTCATTTTTGCCATGCTTGCTCCTCGTTAGAGTCAACGATCGGGCCCAAACGGGGATGTCGGGGCGTTTCGGTTATTCTAAGAAATCCTCCAACGCCGCTTTGCGGGTGGGGTGCTTGAGGCGCTTCAGGGCTTTCTTTTCAATCTGGCGGATACGCTCCCGGGAAACCTTAAAGGCGCGCCCGATTTCTTCCAGGGTGTGCTCCACTTCATCGCCGATGCCAAAGCGCATCTTCATGATCCTCTCTTCCCGCTGGGTCAGGGTGTTGAGGATGAACGAGGTCTTATCAGTGAGTTCCGACTCCAGGATGTCATCATAGGGAGACACCGCCTTGTCGTTGCGGATGAAGTCTCCCAGCCGGTCCCCTTCATCACCCACGGGGGTTTCCAGGCTGATGAGCTCATCCGACAGGTTGGTGACCATGAGAATTTTATCCTCCGGCACCCCGGAACGCTCGGAAATTTCCTTCAAGTTGGGCTCCCGCCCCAGTTCCTTGAGGAGATCGTAAAAGGCGCGGTAGCAACGGTTGCGGATCTCCTGCAGGTGCACCGGGATGCGGATGGTCCTGGTCTTGTCATAGATCGCCCGGGTGATGGTTTGGCGGATCCACCAGGACGCAAAGGTGCTCAGCCGGTAGCCGGTGGTATAGTCGTAGCGGGTCACCGCCTTCATGAGTCCCAGGTTGCCTTCCTGGATGAGGTCAGAGAAGGTCAGACCCCGGTGGAGGTATTTTTTGGCGATGCTCACCACCAGGCGCAGGTTGGCCTTGATCATCTTGTCCCGGGCCTGATTGACCTCTTTCTCCGTGGCCTTGATGCTGGTCTGGAGTTCCTTGATGTCCTTCAGCTTGGGATGCTGCTTCAGGATGCGCTGAATGGTCTGGTGAATCAGCCGGAAAAGCTTTTCCTTGGCCTGGGCGCTCTTTTCCGGGGTGGCGAACCAATGCCGCACCTTTCTCTGGAGGTAATTCATTTCCTCCAGGTCGGCGGAGTTATTCAGAACCAGTTGCAGCACCGCTTCCTGGCCATGCTTGATGATGCGGCCCAGGTCCCGCTCTTCTTCGGGAGACAAAATGGCGTATCTCAGCATCTCCCGGAAATACGCGGCCACCAGGCCTTCGTGCTCGGGGATTTCGTCGGTGTCAATGGCCTCTTCCATCTCCCCTTCGGGAGACTCCTCCCCCGCGACGTAGGCGCTGGCGTGCAGTTGTTCGGTAACCTCCAGCTCTTCATCGGAGGCGACGCCGAAATTATCCCTTAGGAGGCTGTCCCCTTCGTCGGCGGGAGTTAGCAGGGTAAATTGATCATACGGCAGCAAAGAATCATTGCTGCCGTTGAATTCAAGGTATTTTTTAAAGTATTCTTTTTCCATGGGTTATTTCCCTTGCTGGTTTCGGCCCAGCGAAGAAAATTAAAATAGATAGTTTACTTTCTTATTATTTCTTGTCAAGGTTTTTTTTCACGAAAATCTATATGGAAATAACATAATTACCCGTTCCTTTTTGTCAAGCCGTCCTTGTGCGCTTAACCCTTGACCTGGCAGATAGTTCCCCATATGATGCCGGCAACGCCCCAAGGAGGTTTTTTCGTGTCCCACCGGTTCATCATTGAGTTGCGGGAAAGCGACTCCCTCAAGCAATTTTTTCTTTTGCGCCGGGTGGACCAGCGCCGCACCAAGGCGGGCAAGCCCTACCTGGATGTGGAGCTGACCGACCGCAGCGGCGCCATCAAGGGCAAGGTCTGGGAGGAGGCCTTACAAAAATGCTCCGGCCCCCTGGCGGCCTGCGATTTTGTGGCCGTCACCGGCGTGGTGGAAGCCTATCAAGGATCGCCCCAACTCAACCTTGATTTCATCGACACGGTGGACCGCCTCAAGGCCAAGGGCCGACCGCTCCAGGGCTTTGATCCCGACCTCCTCATTGCTGCCACCCCTCATAATCGGGAGGAGTTGTGGGGCGAACTCCTGGAGTTGGTCAAGTCCCACATGCGTTCGCCGCTGCGGGACTTGGTTTGGGCCCTCCTGCACAAATATCAAACCCAACTTTTCGAGTGGCCCGGCGCGAAATTTTATCACCACGCCTATGCCGGCGGTTTGCTGGAACACACCTGGTCGGTGACCTGCCACGCCGTGCGCTCCCTGGCGGTATATCCTAGCCTCAATGCCGATCTGGTGCTGGCCGGGGCCATCCTCCACGACCTGGGAAAAATCAAGGAGTTGACCGGGCCCCCTTGCCCCCAGCGCACCGTTCCCGGCGAATTGCTCGGTCACATCGTCCTGGGATGGGAGATGATCCGGGAGGAAGCCCGGGCCCTGGCTTTTCCTGATGAGCAGGCGTTACTTTCCCTGGAGCACATTATCATTTCGCATCACGGGGCCGAGGAATTCGGCTCCCCCGTTATCCCCCGCACTCCCGAAGCTCTCCTGGTTTATTACCTGGATGAAATCGACGCCAAGTTGCACATGGCCGAAAAACATCTCGCCACCGATGACCGGGAAGGCGATTTCACCAGCTATCTTAAGGGCCTGGATCGCACCCTTTACCGTCCTCCCCTGCCGGTGGCCCCTCCGGACAACTCCCCCTCTGACGAGGACTGATAATACGTTCATCATGACCTGCAACAAACCCCTAGGGGCGGACCCGCGTGTCCGCCCGTAATATCGTGCCGGCACGACGGGTCGCCCTCTGCGGAGGTTTCATCTTAAAAAATGGTCGTAAACCATATCCGGCCGTTCGGTTGACTTTTGTAAATGTGCCCTTAATTTATAAACATAGGGTGTCGGGTTTAACATTTCCATCAGTTCCGCAGTAAGGAGGGTCCTATGTTTCAAAACATTTTAGTGCCGCTGGATGGTTCTGAGCTGGCGGCCAAAGTCCTTCCCCGGGTCGTGGAATTGGCGAAAAAATTCAACTCTCAAGTAACCCTTATCCATGCCTGTCACACCGAAGGCTTCGGGGTCGGGGAAGCCTCCCCCGGCGTTGCCAAAGCTGCCCCCGCCGCAGAACAGAAGGTGTGCGAAGCCTTTCTCTCCCAGGCAGGCAAGAATCTCCAGGCACAGGGCCTGAACGTCAAATGGGTCTGTGTTGAGGGCGTGCCGGCCCGGGAAATTGTCGGCTATGCCCATAAAAACAACATGGACCTGATTTGCATGACCACCCACGGCCGGGGCGAAGTGGGCTGGGTCTTAGGGAGCACCGCGGAACGAGTGGTGTCCCATGCCACGGTGCCGGTCATGCTGGTTCGGGTCATCGAATTCAAGCCCACCAAATTTGACCAGGAATATTGGGTCCCCTAACTCCTACCATATTCTCATTACATAGAATTGGCGGGCTGGGCTTTTTGGTGCGTCGGCCCCCATTTGTTTTTGACTATTCCTATCGGCTTTTTGTTAACATGGGAAAAATTTTTTCCGAAATATGGCAACTTAGCCCGCCGCCTCCCTTCCCTAAAAAAAAACGGATAATATCATTTTCATCATGACCTGCAACAAACCTGCAGGGGCGGACCCGTGTGTCCGCCCGTCAATCTGAGCCGGCACATGGGTAGACTTCTACGAATAAGTTATTTCAAAGAGAAAATGGTATAAAACGCGGGCAGGTCATTACGTTCTTAGGTGTTGTTGTGGTGTTATTCCGGTCAGGTCATGGCGCTGACAAAGAAACTCCAGGCTTCAGAAAATGTAGGGGCGACGTCTGCGTCGCCCCTACGTACAGATTGATTCTTTGACACCAGTGCCAACGGGGGCGGGCAAGGACGCCGGCCCCACCGATTGGTTCCTTTAGTCAGGTTGAGCTAACCCTTTCATGCACAACTGTTTACTGGCTTTTCTGAATCTGAAGCCCCTGAACCTAACCCCAAACTGAGGCCTTCCTTCTCAGGAGTTCCCGTTGGGCGGGCAAGCGCCGCGCCCAACGCGTGCCACGATTTGGTGGCACAGGTTTTCAACCTGTGTATGAACAGGCAGGATGCCTGTTCTCCCGATTTAGTGGTAGGAATAGAACGGCCGGTGCGCTAACCCGCCCTCGTTTTCGAGTTGCCCCTTCTTTCATCCTGTCAATGCCAGCAGAGCTTAGGGCGAAAAACCGCCGCGCCTCCCGCCTGTTGTGATTCCTTGTTGCCGGCTCTTTTCGTGCCAAGTCGCAATCGCAGGACAATAAACCGAACTATTGTAGGGGCGTGATTCATCACGCCCTTAAAAAGGCGCAATAAATTGCGCCACTACAATAAATATCCATTTGACTGCAACTCGGTATCAGACTTTCATTGCCAGCAGCCGAATCTCGGTCAGTTCCTCCATGGCGTAGCGCACGCCCTCCCGGCCCAGGCCGGAGGCCTTGACGCCGCCGTAGGGCATGTGGTCCAGGCGGAAGACCGGGGCGTCGTTAATAATGACGCCCCCCACCTCCAGGGTCTCGAAGGCCCGCCAGGCATGGGCCAGGGTATTGGTAAAAACCCCGGCCTGGAGGCCGTACACCGAATCGTTGGCCAGGGCCAGGGCTTCATCGAAATCCGTGAATGGCGTCAGGGTGGCCACCGGCCCGAAAATCTCCTCATGCCACACCTTCATATCCCGGGAGACGTTGGCGAGGACGGTAGGGGGCATGAGGTTTCCCTCCCCCAAGCCGCCGGTGATGAACTGGGCGCCCCCGGACAGGGCCTCTGTCACCCAGGCGCGCACCCTTTCGGCTGCTCCGGCATTGATGAAGGGGCCGCACACGGTCTCTTCCCGGGCCGGGTCCCCCGCGACGATTTCCCGGGCCATGGTGTCCAGGAATATTCGGGAAAATTCGTCATACACCTTCCGGTGCACCAGGAGGCGCTGCACCGAGATGCACACCTGGCCGGCGTGGGCAAAAGCCCCGATGGCGGCTCGGTGCGCGGCCCGCTTCAGGTCGGCGTCCGCGTCGATAATGCAGGCCGCGTTGCCTCCCAGCTCCAGGATCACTTTTTTCCGGCCGGCCTGGGCCTTGAGATGCCAGCCCACCGAGGCGCTGCCGGTGAAGGACAGGACCTTGAGGCGGTCGTCGGCCACGGCCCGCTCCGCCAGTTCCGTGCGGCTGGGAAGGACCTGCAACCCCCCCGGCGGCCCTCCCGCCTCGGCATACACTTCCGCCAGCTTAAGGGAAGTCAGGGGTGTGGCCGAAGCCGGCTTGACGATGATGGGGTTGCCCGCGGCCAGGGCCGGCCCGACTTTGTGGGCCACCAGGTTGAAGGGGAAGTTGAAGGGCGCGATCCCCAGGACCGGCCCCACCGGGAAGCGTCGGGTGAGGCCCCAGCGCCCGCGGCTGGCCTGGGAAAGGTCCAGGGGCAGGACTTCTCCGCCCAGACGTTCGGCCTCTTCGGAGGCCAGGGTAAGGGTGGTGACCCCCCGGGACATTTCCGCCCGGGCATAGGTGACGGGTTTCCCCCCTTCGGCCACGATGGTCTCCACGAACTCCCGTTCTCTGGCCTTGACCCCGGCGGCCAGGGCCTCCAGAAGCTGGCGGCGCTGCTGGCTGGACCATTGTTTCAGGACCTCCGCAGCCCGTTGCGCCGCAGTGATGGCCCTTTCCCACTCCTCCGGCCCCGCCAGGGAGACCTCGCCCACCGCCTCCCCGGACCAGGGGGAGAGAACCGTCAGATGTTCTCCGGTGGCCAGCCACTTGCCGTCAATGAAGCAGTCTTTTTTTGCCATGGTCGCGCTAATGGGTTGGGGAGGGGGTGTGGGGGAGGGGCAGGGATGAAATCCCTGGCCCCTTCCCCACAATCAATTACTCGCCACCACTACTCCCCGCCCTTGGCCAAGTTCAAAGCTCCCCCCAGGGCGAGCATCTGGCGCTGGCGTTCCGAGAGGTCCACCTTGACCCAGATTTCCTTTTCTTGTTGGCCATCTGGGCCGATGAGAACCAGGGGCAGGCGCTCGTCCCCCTGCAGGAGACGCTGGCGCACGTCGGGCAGCTCCACCACCTGGTCTTCCTGGAGACTGTGATAATCTTCCGGATTCTCAAAAGTAAGGGGCAAAATCCCGAAATTGATGAGGTTGGCCAGATGGATGCGGGCAAAGCCTTTCACCAGCTTCACCCGAACCCCTAAATAGCGGGGCGCCAAGGCGGCATGCTCCCGGGATGACCCCTGGCCGTAGTTTTCGCCGCCCACCACCGCGCCTTCCTTGAGGACATGGTCCTCCTCCCATACCAGTTCCGCCTGGGCCTGCACCCGTTGATAGAAATTGGGATCCAAGCGGGAGAAGGCATACTGGCTGATGGCCGGCAGGTTGCTGCGCAGGGGTAAAATTTTGCTGCCCGCGGGCAGAATGTCGTCGGTGCTGACGTTATCTCCGGCTTTGAGCCAGATTTTCCCCCGCCAGGTGTCGGGCAGGGGCGACAGTTGGGGAAAGGGCACGATGTTGGGTCCCCGCACCACTTCCACGGTCTCGCCGGCAGGGGGCGGCGGCGTCACGTGGCGGCCATTCACCAGGTAATAGCGGGGCTGATTGATACGGGGATAAGTCCCCAGACGCCGGGGATCGGCGACCTCCCCGAAGATGGCCGCGGCCACCGCGGTTTCCGGGGTGGCGAGATACACCTGGTCGCCCTTGGTGCCGCTACGGCCCGGAAAATTCCGGGTGAAGGTGCGCACGCTCACGGCCCCGGTGGGGGGGGCCTGGCCCATGCCGATGCAGCCCCAGCACCCCGGCGGCATAATGCGGGCCCCGGCTTCCAGGAGGGGCACCAGGCCGCCGGCCAGGATCAGGTTTTCCAGGACCTGGCGGGAGCCGGGGTTGATCTCCAGGCTGACCCGGGGATGGACCTGGCGGCCCTTCAGGGCCCGGGACACCACCATGAGGTCCCGCCAGGAGGAGTTGGCGCAGGAGCCGATGAGCACCTGCTCCACCGGCAGCCCTTCCACTTCCCGCACCGGCACCACCTTGTCCGGGGAACTGGGGCAGGCGATGAGGGGCTCCAGTTCCGAGAGATTCACTTCCTGGACCGCAGCATAACGCCCCCGGCCCTTCACCTTGAGAGGACGCCAATCGTCCTGCCGCCCCTGGAGGCTCAGAAATTTCTGGGTTTGGGCATCCGAGGGGAAAATGGAGGTGGTGGCCCCCAATTCCGCGCCCATATTGGTGATGGTGGCCCGCTCCGGCACCGAGAGCTGAGGCAGGGCCGACCCGAAATATTCCAGGATTCGGCCGACGCCGCCCTTGACGGTGAGGCGGCGCAGCAGCTCCAGGATAACATCCTTGGCGGACACCCAGGCGGAAAAGCGCCCGGTGAGATGGATGCCCATGACCTCAGGCATGACCAGAAAAAAGGGCTGGCCGGCCAGGGCCAGGGCCACGTCCAGGCCGCCGGCGCCGAAAGCCAGCATGCCGGCGCCTCCGGCGGTGGGGGTGTGGCTGTCCGAGCCGATGAGGGTTTTCCCCGGGGCGCTGAAGCGCTCCAGGTGAACCTGGTGGCAGATGCCGTTTCCGGCCGAAGAAAAGTGCAGGCCGTAGCGGGCTGCGATGCTCCGCAGAAAGCGGTGGTCATCGGCATTGCGGAAGTCGGTCTGCAGGAGGTTGTGATCTACATAACTCACGGCCACTTCCGGCTGGGCCCGGTCCACGCCCATGGCCTCAAACTCCAGATAGGCCAGGGTGCCCGTGGCGTCCTGGGTCAAGGTATGGTCAATTTTGAGGGCCACCTCGGCCCCGGGAACCAGTTCCCCCGAGACCAGATGGGCTTCCATGATTTGCTCTACCAGAGTTTTTCCCATAGGTTCTCCGCGTGATTTTGCAACTGTTGACATGGTCTGAGAGGGAAAGCCAGGGGATCATAAAGATTTGAAGCACAGGTGGCTCCCCTTTGTTCCTCTCTCCTTAACCTCATCCCCCCTTGTAGGGGCTTGATTTATCAAGCCCTAAGGGCGCAATGAATGGCGCCCCTACGACGGGGTGGAAGAGGGGCAGGGGGCCGCTATTTTTGACCCCCACTCCCATAACTTATCTAAACCAATCTAATTTCGTGACCTCTCCAGCCGACAAATTTTCTCAGACAGCCCTCACCTTAAGGTGTTGATATACTCCACCAGAACATCCGGGCAATTGCTGCCGATGCCGTCCAGGTTCATGGCTAGGTAGGGCCGCAGGGTGACCACATCGTCGATATTCCAGATGTAAACCAAAAGGCCCGCGGCATGGGCGGCCTTCACCAGGTCCGGGGTGACATAGCCGTAATGGAGGATGAGGGCCTCGGCCAGGGCCGCCCGGGCCAGTCCCACCGGGTCGGCGGGGCAGCCCACCAGGAGAACGCCGGTGCGCAGGCGGGGCTCCTGCTCCCGCAAGGCCTTGACCACCGGATGCCAGAAGGAAATGACGTGGGTCTGGGCAAAAATGTCCCGGCCCTGAAAAAAACGGAGCAGGGCCGGCGCGGCTTCCGGATGCTTCACTTCCACGATCAGATGGGCCTTGCCGGAGACCTCCTCCACCACTTCAGCCAGGGAGGGGATGGTTTCCCCCTTGCCGGCATTGAGCCCTTTAAGTTCCGCCAGGGTGAAGTCTCTGACGGCACCGCGGCCATCAGTGGTGCGGTCCACCGTAGAATCATGGATCACTGCCAACTCGCCGTCCCTGGTGAGCTGGACATCCACTTCCACTGCGGCCACCCCCATGCCCAGGGCCGTTCTGATGCTGAGCAGGGTGTTCTCCGGCTCGTAGGCCGCAGCCCCTCGATGCCCCATAATATGCACCGGGTGATCTCCTTTCCGGTTTGGTCAGGCCGGTTCCCCGGCCAGACGCCCTTGCGCTGTTTTATAAATTAACATATTTAAAGGAAATCGCCTGTTCAGGCAAGGAAAGGAGTGCCCGTTGTCCTCGTGGCTGGCTCTGTCGCTGGTTTCCCTCGGGTTATGGGGCTTGTGGGGGGTGCTCACCAAGGTGGCCACCCAGCATCTGGGCCCCCAGGGGGCTTATCTCCTCGGACTTTGCGGCTATCTGCCGGTTTTGGGCATATTGTTATATGAAACCGGCGGCCGGGTGGCTTTCCATCCCTGGGGTTGGGCCGCGGCCATCGCTGCGGGCATGTCCACCGGGTTCGGCCTGTTTTTTTTCTTTCGGGCCCTAAACCACGGGGCCGCGTCGGTGATCGTCCCCCTAACTTCCCTTTATCCGGTGGTGACCGTGCTCCTCAGTTGGCTTTTCCTGAAAGAGGGTCTCAGCCCCCGGCAGTTGCTCGGCCTGGTCCTGGCCATGGCCGCGGTGTGGCTCTTGTCGGAATAAGGGGGTTTCCGGTTTTAAGTAATACCATTTTCAACTCGTTCCCAGGTTGCCCTTGGGAACGAAGCCAGGGGCAAGTTGAACTTGCCTGAAAGGAAGCCAGACCTGGCCCCGCCTTCTCAAGCCAGGTTCACCGCTCTTACTCCATCCAGTTCCAGCAGGTCCTGGAGGATTTCCCGCTTGGGCTTGATGGCCCGCACTCTGAGTTGAAAGGTGGCCTCCAATTCCTTTCTCTCCAAATCCCGTTTCAGCCCGAAACTGATCACTTCGAAACCATGCTGGACGATGAGGTCCTCCATTCGGATGACCTGGCCGGGAAGGTCAGCGGACACCACCGCCAGTTCTTCAAACCAGTCCTTCTTCATGTGTCGCTCAATCGCCTTCAGACCGATGAGCGCCATGAGGGTCAGCAGGGTCACCATCACCCCTAAAAAATAGAACCCGGCCCCCACCGTCAGGCCCACGGAGCAGACCAGCCAGACGCAGGCCGCGGTGGTCAGACCCCGGATGGAGTCCTTGTAACGGATAATGACCCCGGCCCCCAGAAAGCCGATGCCGGTGATGGCCTGCCCAGCGATGCGCCCGGGATCGCCCTGGGCCAGCCCCGGATATTTCCCCTGATAGGCCACCAGGAGATGCTCGGACAGCACCATGAGGAGCGCGGTCCCCAGGGACAAGATGAGATAGGTGCGGATGCCGGCCGGACGCCCGTGGACCTCCCGCTCCAGGCCGATGAGCCCCCCCAGGATGGCGGCCAGCACCAGGCGGCCGAAAAAATCCCAGTAAAGCATGATGGTTCCCCCCTTGCGGCTAATATGGCGCGCCCACCGCGCTGCTTCCTAATCATAAGGAAAATCACAATGAAAATATATCCCCTCCCCCCGCCGGAAGGGAAAATCACCTCTGTAACAAGAGTCATGAGGGGAAGAAAGCAGCCTTATGAACAGAAGGGGTTAGGCTGCGGGTCATATCCGCAGGACTTATTTGCCAGCCTTGATGGCGGTGTAGCTGGTGATGAGGTTGCGGTAGTCCGGGATGTGATTAGAGAATAGCGCCCCCAAACCTTCAATGTCATTGCGCCAGTCGCGATGCAGTTCGCAGGCCACGCCGAACCAGGTCATCAGTTGGACACCGGCTGCGGACATGCGATCCCAGGCGGAATGCCGGGTCACCTCGTCAAAGGTGCCGGAGGCGTCTGTCACCACGAAGACGTCGAAGCCTGCCTCCAGGGCGGACAGGGCCGGGAAGGCAACGCAGACCTCGGTTACCACGCCGGCAATGATGAGTTGCTTCTTGTCGGTAGCCTTCACCGCTTTCACGAAGTCATCGTTGTCCCAGGCGTTGATCTGGCCGGGGCGGGCAATGTAGGCCGCATCCGGGAAGATTTCCTTGAGTTCCGGCACCAACGGGCCGTTGGGGCCGTCTTCGAAACTCGTGGTGAGGATGGTTGGCAGCTTGAAGTACTTGGCCAGGTCGGCCAGGGCGAGCACATTGTTCTTGAACTTGTCCGGTTCGATGTCGCGTACCAGCGACAACAGCCCGGCTTGGTGATCCACCAGGAGGACAGCTGCATTGTTCTTGTCAAGGCGCACGTATGGTTTGCTCATGGTGTAACTCCTTTTATCAGCAAGATTATTAACTCGTTCCCAAGTTGCACTTGGGAACGAAAATAGGGGCCAAGCTCAGCCTGGCTGGGGCGAGAAGCGTTTCCAGGCCCGGCTTGGAAACGAGGCTTAACTTAAACTACTTCCCCCCAGTGGCGGTAATCTCCCCCCGCTCCCCAATATTGCCCTGGACCTGGAAGGTGGGTCCCAGAAATTGCTCGATGACCCAGAGGTTGGTGAGGAGGTGCGAGGTGATCTCTTCGGCGCTGAAGTCTGAGGGGCCTGCGGCCCGGGCCAGGTAAAGCAGCATCTGGTCGGCCAGGTGCCGGTCCAGCGCGGCCTGGCGCTTGGTAAAGCTGAGAAAATCCGCAGCCGCTTCGTCGGCCACCTTTTCGGCGGGTTTGCCCCGGGCCCCCAGGGCGTGGAAACCCGCGTGGGGTCCCCAGAGAAACACGAAACTCCCCGGGTCCAGGCTGTCGGCCGCGATTTCGGCCATCGGCAGCCCGCCCCCCAGGCGCTCCTGGAGGCGTTTTCCCTGGCGCTGGATGACATGAGGCGGGACCCGGGACGCGGCGGACAGGGCCTGGAACGCGGCCGGGTCCGGCGGGGTGAGCCACTGCCGGGGGGAAAGCCTGGCCGCCGGCCGGATAGTAAGCCGCACCTCCCCGCCTCCCCTCGGATACCAGCCCCAGCGGGTCAGGGTCAGGCTGACCTCGGCCCCCATTTCCCCCAGGGCCGGGAGAAAAACCTGCATGAGATAATGGGCCGGGGGACTCCAGGCCACATGGGTGCCCCCCCGGATGGTGAGGGTGCTGGGCTCCCGGGCGGCCAGGAGGGGAGGTAGGAGGGCCTGGGCCACCAGCGTCACCGAGCCGGCGCTGCCGGTTTTCTCCGCGACGTCGAAAAAATAGGCGCCTCCCCGGATAGCCCGGGGCCGGAAGGTCAGCTCCCGGCTCCCCAGGGCGGCCCCGGTCACCTCCCCATCGGTGATGCGGGCCAGGGCCTGCACCGCGGTGAGATGCTGGGGCCGGAGCCCAGGCTTGGCGCGGCCGGCCCGAATGTCGGTGATGGTGACCGGTTCTCCCAGAAGAGCGGCAAGAGAAAGGGAGGTCCGGACAAGTTGTCCGCCTCCCTCTCCGTAAGAGCCGTCCAGATGCAGCATCAGTCTTCCCAAAGGAAGAATTTTTCAGTTTGCCGTTGTAGTTAATCCAAAATAAAGATGACTTCCATTCTTACCCGGTAGGTGTTGATTTTGTTGTCCTTGACGGAGACCCGCATTTCCATGATGCGCAGTCCGGTGATACCCCGGAGGGTTTTGACGGCGCGACCGAAGCCGACCTGCACGGCATCTTCAAAACTGGTGGGAGATTCAGCAATGATTTCGGTTACCCGGGCTACATTGGTGGTGCTCATAAGCGCTACCTCCTTTGGCATCGTGGCGCTACCGGCGAACCTCTGGGGCTCTGGCGGCGGGGACCCGAATGGGCTGCACTTATGTTAAGGTTTCGCTGGAAAAAATCAAGGACTTGTTAGCACTGTAACGTGAGGTAGCCCAGAAAGCTCGAAAATTCCCCTCCTTTCTAAAGGGGGGATTGGGAGTGATATATAAGTAATATCAAACAGTTGACTTCTGAGCTAACGGAGCCGGATTTATCCTGCCCTTGACAATCCTCAGGTTCCTTCCTATGCTCCCCCCATGGGCGGCAAAACGGTTTTGTGTTTCCGTTTCTTTTTCGGCAGAAATAATCCTTGAAAACAAGCCCATGTCGGCATGCTAGCCTTGCGGAGACCATAAGCCATGTATTTCGAAGAGACAGAATCGCCTCTTTATGATTCCCCGCGGGAGGCCTGGATCGGTTGGGCCTCCCTGACCAGCGTCCTTTTGGCCCTGGCGGCCGCGGCGGTGGCTTTTGGCGCGGCGTACTGGGGAGTGCAGGCCCACCTGAGCGCGCAGCGGCAGCAACGGCGCTGGGCTGACTACCAGGCCCTCACCAGCAAGGTGGAGGCCCTCCATTACAGCCGGGACTTGCTCACCCTCCATCAACTCCTGGAGCACAAAAACCCCAAGGTTCAGGAATTTATCGAAGAAAAGCTCAGCGAATGTGAAAAGGAAGCCGCCGACTTGAACGAAGGCTGGGAGCAGTTCAAGGCCGAGACCAATGAACTGGAGGTCCTGGGGGAGCGCTTGGCCCGCCGGGCCGCGGGGGCCGTGCGCACGGCTTTTCTGTTCTTTCTGGCCACAATGCTGGCGGCTGCGGGCGGCATAGGCCGAAAGAAGCTCTTATGGCTCGCATCCCTGGTGCTGGCGGGTATCGGGGTCGTGTCTTTCCTGGGCGGGGTCTTCTTGGGGTTTTAGACACGTTGGTGCACAGTGTGCACCTTACATCACTACATCACAAAAATCGAGAGGGCAGCGGGGGGAGTCAGTGACGTGACCCTCCTCCCCCCGAGCCTGGCGCTACTCAGACCCCAGCCATCAGCTTGTCAAATTCCGCCACGGACACCGCCGGACAGGTGGTGAAGCCAATGCCCGTGAGCTTGGCCAAGGCCACGGAGAACTGCATGGCCTTTTCCATGGCAGGGAACTCGGTGACAAACAGGAGGTCGTATTCCCCCAGCATGGCGAACATGTCCTTAATGTCGCCATTGAATTTCTTGGCCAGTTCCATGCTCTTGTCGGTGCGTTCGGGGCTGATTTTCTCCACAGCTTTGCGGGAGTATTTCCCAAAGATCAAAAAGGTTGCCATGGTCTTCTCCTCCTTATGGTCCTCAAGGGATGCTAAATTATGAGTGATTGTGGTCTTGGAGTCCAACCTGTACTTTAACAAAAAAATTCCGGCCTGTCAAGAAATCTTAAGAAATCTAAAGAGGTTATCCACAGCGCCGCCCAGGCCTGCCAGCCATCCGGGGAGAATTTGGTTGACTCTGGAAAAATCGTAATAATAATATAGTTTGCTGAGGAAAGCAGGGGATGACCCTGCCTCGATCCAGCAGTCCAGCGCCGACAGCAGCCGCCAGACCTGAGCCTGGTGCCGGCCGACATGAGAGGAGAAACCCATGAAGAAATATCAGTGTCAAATATGCGGCTATATTTACGATCCCGCGGAAGGCGACTCGGATGCCAACATTCCTCCCAACACTCCTTTTGATAAATTGCCGGCGGATTGGGTCTGCCCCATTTGCGGAGCCACCAAGGATCAGTTTAGCCCGGTGGACTGAGGCCCACCCCCCACAATCGTAATTTAGATTAATCATTCAGGTTTTTCTCATGGCAACCGACAGGCAGATACCTGGGATGGAGCCGGCCCAGGGACCCATACGCCCAAAATCCAACTTGCGGGAAATGGGCGAGTCCATTTTCATTGCCTTGATCCTGGCCCTGGTTATCAGGGCTTTTTTGGTGCAGGCCTTTTCCATTCCCTCTGGCTCCATGGAACCCACCCTGCTGGTGGGGGACTACCTCCTGGTGAACAAGCTGTCTTATGGCATCCGCAATCCCATCACCAACAATGTCTGGATACCCCTGGGCACACCCCAGCGGGGGGATGTGGCGGTGTTTATTTACCCTCAAAGCCCGGACAAGGACTACATCAAGCGGATTATCGGCCTGCCGGGCGACAAGATTCACATCACCAATAAAAAACTCTATATAAATGGCAGCATCACCCATATTCCACCCCTCTCGGATGACCCGGAGGCGCCCCAGGCGGTGTATCAGGAACCGGAAATCACCCCCACCGAAAGGGACAATTTCGGTCCGGTGGTGGTGCCCCCGGACTCTTATTTCGTCATGGGGGACAACCGGGACAGGAGCTATGACAGCCGGTTCTGGGGGTTTGTCCCCCTCCAGAACCTCAAGGGGCGGGCTTTCATCATTTATTTCTCCTGGGCCGGCGACGGCCAGCCCCAGGCCACCTTCCTGCCCTCCTTTTTAAGGGGTCTTAAGGGCTTGATTTACAGTCAGTCCTGGGATTCTCATGCCTTTCGGGTGCGTTGGTCGCGCCTCGGCAAGATAATTAACTAAAGAGAGGCAGATCCGCTTCCCACGCTCTCGCCTGACTGGCCGCTGATTGTCACAGGTTACTGGTATGCCCCTTCCTTTTCCTCTCAGTCCCCGGGCGCTTTATTCCTGGAGGAGGCGAGCTGTGCGGCTCCTCCTCTTGGGATTGGGACTTTGGGCCTTATCAGGCTGCGGCGCCGGCCCGGAGGCGCCTTTCATCATCTTCGCCTCACCTGATTCGCCTCGGGCCCAGGAAGCGGTGGCCGGCCTGAAGAAAGCCATGGCTCCCCACCCCCTGCAGGTGGTGACCGCCCCGGAATTCGGCCCCGAGGGTGTTGAGGCCTTAAAGGGAATTCGGGCCCAACGCCCGCGCCTGCTTTTTGTGTTGGGGAGTCCCGCCCTTATCAGGGTGGCTCCGGTGGAAAAGAGCCGGCCGGTGGTTTTCGCCATGGTGGCCAACCCTTTTGTCACCGGGGCCGCGGACAACCCCCAGCACCCGGACATTCACCAGAAAAACCTCACCGGCATCGCCTCGCCCCCGCCGGTGGGTGCGGCCCTGGAACAGGGGGCGCGCCTTTTGGGTCCTGGCCCCTGGGGGCTGCTCTACGATCCCCGGGAGGGCCAGGCGGTGGAGGTGGCCCAGCTTTTCATTAAACTGGCCCCCAGGCACGGCCTCACCCCCCTCACGGAAACCTCCAGCGACCCGGCCACGGACCTCCCGGCCCTTCATAAGCTTTTATCCCGGGGCGCCAGGGTCCTGTACCTGCCACCCACTGCCAGTGCAGCCCGCTATGCCGCCCCTGTCCTGTCCTGGGGCCGGGAGCGCCAGGTTCGGGTGGTGAGCAGCCAGCCGGAAGGGGACCACAAGGGGGCCGTTCTCTGGGTGGCCCTGGATTATCAGGCTCTCGGGCAGGAGGCCGCTGCCCTGGGAAAACGAATCCTTGCGGGCGAAAACCCTGAACATATTCCCATCACTGAGAAAATGCCCCTGAAAGTGGAAGCCGATGACAGTTTAATCCGGCACTGGAGCGGCTATTCCGGCGTTACCCGGATTCCTGCCGGAGGCCGGTAAGGAAAGTTTGAGGGAGGGGGCCAGGGGTCGGCGGCCCCTGCTCCCCCTCAAGCTCCTTCCCTCAACCCACGTAGGGGCGCAATTCATTGCGCCTTTAGGGCTTGATGAATCAAGCCCCTACAAGGGTTAGGTAGTAAATGTAGGGAGGACTCTACCCGCCAATTACCCGGTGGGCGGTGCCCACCCTACATAATTAGATAACTTTTCAAGACAATCGCTCATGAGCCTGAACCCGTGGTCTAGGTGTCCTCACTGTGCCGGTGTAATCCCAGGGCGGGAGGCGCTGCCCTTTCCGGCATAGCAGTCCCATACTCGAAACTCAAAACTCGAAACTTTTCGTAACTGAGATCTCGGCATGACAATCGGGGAAAAACATGGTATCCCTTTCCTACCAAACGGTCGCTCATGAGCTTTGGCTCTCTCATAATAATGAAAAGATGGTAGGGCGGGCGTCCCCGCCCGCCATCTCGTTGCGCAGTGCGCACCCTACCCCTAGCTTTGCTGAGGAGGTCCAGGTATGACCAATCCCGCCGTGGCCGATCCCTCCGCCTGGAATCCCGCCATCACCATAGTTTCTTACCGGCTGGACAACGGCCTCACCGTGATGGTGGCGCCCGACCGGTCGGTGCCGGTGGTTTCCGTGCAAATCCACTACCACGTGGGCTCCAAAAACGAGTTGCCCGGCATCACCGGTATCAGCCACCTTTTTGAGCACCTCATGTTCCGAGGCACCGAGGAGCTGGGCCCCGAGGAGTTCGCCCGCCTGCTCCAGGCCAAGGGCGGCGAAATCAATGCCTTCACCACCAAGGACCACACCTCTTACTTCGAAAACCTGCCGGCGGAGCACCTGGAGATGGCCCTGCGCCTGGAGGCCGACCGTCTTGTCAACCTGAAGCTGGACGAGGAAAACTTCCAGACCGAGCGGGACGTGGTCATCAGCGAAAGAAAACTCCGGAGCGTGGACAGCCCCTTCGGCCTGGTGGAAGAGCTGTTGTTCGCCACGGCCTACACCCAGCACCCCTATTCCTGGCCGGTCATCGGCTGGGACCAGGACCTGCGCCGCCTGACTCTGGCCGACTGCCTGGCCTATTACCGGACTTACTATCATCCCGGAAACATGGCCGTGGTCATTGCCGGAGACGTTGAGCCGGAGGCCGCCCGGGACCTGGTGGCCCGTTATTTCGGCCAGATCGCCAGCCCCGGCCCCCCCGCCTTTCCCAAAGTCGCCGAACCTCCCCAGCGGGGAGAGCGCCGGGTGGTGTTCAAGAAGGTGTCCCAGGTGGAGGCCTTTTTGGTGGGGTTTCACGCGGTGGGTCTGGACCACCCGGACATCTATCCCCTGACCCTCCTGTCCGTGGTCCTGTCGGTGGGCCGGGCCAGCCGACTTTACCAGGAATTCGTGCGCTCCGGCCGGGTGGCCGAGATGGAGGCCTATGTGTCCCCGCCGCCATGGTCGGGCCAGGACCCGGACCTTTTCCTGTTCAGGGCGGTGGCCGCCCCCGGCGCCGACCTGGCGAAACTGGAAACGGAATTGTGGGATTCTGTGGAGCGCCTGATAAAGGAGGGCGTCACGCCAGGGGAATTGACCCGGGCCAAGAAAATCCTCAAGGCCCAGACGGTCCAGAGTTTGGCCAAGAATTTCTTCCGGGGCTTGCTGGTGGGTCTATTTCACCTGAAAACCGGGGACGCCCGGCGCGTCAACGATATTTTGGCATATTACGATGCGGTCACCCGGGAAGACCTCCAAAGGGTGGCCCGGGAATATTTGCGGGAGGACAACCGCACCGTGGTCACCTTGAAGCCCATTTCTCCGGAGGAAAGCCAGGCGTTGGGCGCGTTGGCCTGAGACTTATCGCTGGTGGTGGCGACGGTCCTAAGACAAATCCCCCCTGCCCCCCCCTTTATAAAAGGGGGGTTGATGAATCGGCAAGCCAAAGTCACCCTTTCCTAAAGTGGGGATTTAGGGGGATTTGCGGGGACAGGTCCTATGCTTACAAGTATGTTTTTTTAACAGAAATCGGTGAACCCCCAGCCGGGCATCAAGCCAGAGGAATGACTATGACCGTGAATGTGCCCCCAATTTACCAGGCGAATCTGCCCAACGGTCTGAAAGTGTTGGGCGTGGAATATCAACGGGTGCCCTGGGTGAGTCTCAGTTGCATGATCAAACGGGGAGCGGAGACCGACCCTATGGGCAAAGGGGGCGCCGCAGATTGGACCGCCGAGTTCCTGACCCTGGGCACGGCGAAGCGCTCCCAGCTGCAACTGGCGGAGGATGTAGAGTCTTTGGGCGCGCAGCTTCAAGCCCGGGCCGACTATGACGCCACCTACATCTCTCTCGATGGCCTGGCTGAGGATTTTCCCGTTCTCATGGCCACCCTGGCCGAGGTGGTGCAGACCCCCGGCTTCCCTGATGATGAATTTCCCTTCCTCAAAGAACGCCGCCGGTCCGAATTGGCCCAGACCCTGGATGATCCCCGGGAGTTGGCCACCCGCCGCTTCCGGCGCCTGTTCTGGGGAGAGTCGCCCTATGGTCAGGCGGTGCGGGGGGAACCCGAGAGTCTGGAGACAATGACGCTGGCGGACCTTAGCGGCCATTACCAGCGGGAGTTTGCGCCCGTTGTCGCCACCCTGGTGGTGGTGGGCATGGTCCCCCGGGAGCGGGTGGAAGAGGAGGTGCGCCGCCACTGGGAGGGCTGGCAGGGGGGCGGCCCGGCGAGCCCGGCCTATACCACGGCCCCGGCTCAAACCGCGGCCCCCGGCCTCTATCTCCTGGACCGGCCGGAGCTCACCCAGAGCGAAATCCGCCTGGGGCACCTGGGACTTCCCCGCCATCACCCCGAATTTTTCCCGCTGCGCTTGGTCAACTACATCCTGGGGGAGGGGGGCTTTTCTTCCCGCCTCATGACCCGCATCCGCTCGGACCTGGGGTTCACCTACGGCATCAGGAGCCACTTCCATTTCCGGCGGGCCCCGGGACCTTTCAGCATAACCACCTTCACCCCTGCGGCCAACACCGCCCAGGTAGTGGAGGAGATCGTGGGGGTGATGCGGGATGTCCGGGACAACGGCGTTCTGGCCCAGGAGTTGGCCGAGGCCCAGAGTTACTACGTGGGTCACTTTCCCCAAAGCCTGGAAACCGCCCGGACCATCGCCCATCAGGTCCTCAACCTGGACCTGCACGACCTGGGGCTGGATTACTTGTCGCACTATTGTGAAAGAATTACGGGCGTCACCCTGGAAGCCGCGCAGCTGGCGGCTCGCACCCATCTTCAGCCCGAGGCCCTGGTGACCCTGGTGGTGGGACCGGCGGCCAAGTGCCGCCAGGCTCTCGAGGATATGGGCCGGGTCACCATTCTCAACGGAGTTTAAGATTATTTTTTTTATTGACAAATTTACTTACGATGGTATGAGATAACACAGATAATTGTGAAAAAAAGGATAAGCCCTTTTGGGCCCACTTAAAAGAGGGAGGAATGGTTCATGTCCAAAACCCCATTGCTGGATCAACTAGAATCCGGACCTTGGCCCAGCTTCGTCAAGGATCTCAAGAGGATGGCCGCCAAAAAACCCCAGGTCAATGACCTGTTGGGGCAGTTGGAGCGGTCGTACACGGAAAAGATCACCCACTGGAAGCACGGCGGCATCGTGGGCGTTCTGGGCTACGGCTCCGGCATCATCGGCCGGTATTCCGACTTGCCGGATGCGTTTCCCGGGGTGGAACATTTCCACACCATGCGCATCAATCAGCCCTCCGGCTGGTTCTACACCACCAAGGCCCTGCGGGAACTGTGCGACATCTGGGACAGACACGGCAGCGGTCTCTTGAACATGCACGGCGCCACCGGCGACGTCATCTTCCTGGGCTGCCGCACCGAGGCTTTGGAACCCTGTTTTGCCGAGTTGACCGCCGCCGGCTGGGACCTGGGCGGTTCCGGCTCCACCTTCCGCAGCCCCTCCTGCTGCCTGGGCCCGGCCCGGTGCGAGTGGTCCTGCTACGACACCATGGAGGCCTGCTACGATATAACCCAGGAGATGCAGTTTGATCTGCACCGGCCTTCCTATCCCTACAAGTACAAGATCAAATTCTCCGGCTGCCCCAATGACTGCGTGGCCTCGGTGGCCCGGGCGGACATGTCCGTGATCGGCGTCTGGAAGGATGACATCCGCATTGACCAGGCTGCGGTGAAGGCCTATGCCGGCGGCGAACTGAAGCCCAAGGGCGGCGGCGCCCATGTGGATAAGCTGGACATCAAGGCCGACGTCACCGATCTGTGCCCCACCTATTGCATGAGCTATGACGGCAAGACCCTGAAGATCGACAACAAGAACTGCAACCACTGCATGCACTGCATCAACCTGATGCCCCAGGCCTTGTGGCCCGGCACCGAGACCGGCGCCACCATCCTTCTGGGTTCCCATGCCCCCATCCTGGAAGGAGCCCAGCTCAGCTGGGTGATCCAGCCTTTCATGGTGATGGAGTCCCCCTATGATGAATTTAAGGAGTTGAATGGGAGAATCACCGAATGGTGGGCCGAACACGGCAAGAACCGGGAAAGGATCGGAGAGCTCATCATGCGCATGGGCATGCGGGAATTCCTGGAAGCTGCGGAACTGCCCCCCGCACCCCAGCAGGTTCGGATCCCCCGGGCCAACCCCTTCTTCTTCTGGCAGCAGTCTGACTTCGATGCTGAAGCTGCCGGCCGGAAATACACGAGTCGCAAGGGATTTGACGTAGGTTAAGGCCTTACCGCTTTATTTTGCGAATTTAAGGAGAACAAAGACAATGAGCGAACGCAAAACCGATATCGGCCCGCCGAATTACAAACAGTTCTTGCCCCCTATTATCATGGAAAACTACGGCAAGTGGAAATATCATCTGTACCCCGAACCCGGGGTCTTGACGCATGTCTCCGAGAGCGGGGCGGAGATTTACTCCGTCCGGGCCGGCGCCGCCCGTCTGATCAGCACTGATTACTTGCGGGAAGTGTGCGAGTTGGCCGACAAATTCTGCGGCGGCTTTTTCCGCTTCACCAGCCGCAACAATATCGAGTTCCTGCTTACCGACAAGGCCAAGATCGAACCCCTGAAGAAGGATCTCAAGCAGAAAGGTTGGCCCATCGGCGGCACCGGCCATTCCGTCACCAGCATCATCCACACCCAGGGTTGGGTCCATTGTCATACCCCGGCCATCGACGCCTCGGGGCCCGTTAAAGCGGTGATGGACGACCTGTTCGAGTATTTCGGCAGTCACAAGCTGCCGGCCCAGGTGCGCATCGCCCTGGCCTGCTGCATCAATATGTGCGGCGCAGTGCACTGCTCCGACATCGCCATGTGCGGCGTGCACCGTACGCCGCCCAAGGTTAATCACGAAAAGCTGAAAAACCTCTGTGAAATTCCCACCACCATCGGCTCCTGTCCTACCGGCGCCATCCGGCCCCACCCGGACAAAAACTTGAAAAGCGTCACGGTGAATGACCCCCGCTGCATGTATTGCGGCAACTGCTACACCATGTGTCCCGCCATGCCCTGCTTTGATTCGGATAAAGGCGGCATCGCCATCCTGGTGGGCGGCAAAGTGTCCAACGCCAAGTCTCCCCCGGCCTTCTCCCGACTGGCCGTGCCCTACATCCCCAACAATCCGCCCCGCTGGCCGGAAGTGGTGCACACCATCCGCACCATCCTCATCAAGTACACCGAAGGCGCCAACAAGTGGGAGCGCTTGGGTGAGTGGGTCAATCGCATCGGCTGGGAAAAGTTCTTCGAAATTTGCGACCTCCCCTTCACCTTCCAGCATATTGACGACTATAAGTCTCAGTCGTATGAGACCTTTAGGACGTCGATGCACTTTAAATTTTAGGCAGGTGAGGTGGATTACATGGCAATTTCAAAAGACGAACTTGTAGAAGAAATCTTCAAGATGGTGGAAGCGGCCTACGGCAAAAAAAAGGTCAAGGCATCGGACATCTGGAAGGAAATGATTAAAAAACACCCCGAGGTGGACAAAAAGATCGTTCAGGATGCCATCAAGACGCTGATCGATGGTGGTCGCTGTGTTTACACCTATTTCGGCGGCAGCTTCGTTGAAATCCCACATGAAGAAGCGGCCGCCAAGCACTAATGTCCCGTGCCTGCCCCCGATTGCTCCTGACAGCTCTTCGGGGCGGGGCCGGTAAGACCACCCTGACACTGGGGCTCCTGGCCGCCTGGCAGGCCCAGGGGCGAAAGGTCGTGCCTTTTAAAAAAGGGCCGGACTACATCGACCCTGCCTGGCATGCTTTGGCCGCCGGCAGCCCCAGCCATAATCTGGACCCTTTTCTCATGACAGGGGACCAGATTGTGGCCCTTGTAGCACGTCACGCCCAGGCTGCGGATGCCCTCCTCATCGAGGGCAACCGCGGCCTTTTTGATGGCCTCGACGCCCAGGGCACTTACAGCACCGCGGAACTGGCCAAGCTCCTGAAGACGCCGGTGGTGCTGGTGGTGGACTGCACCATGACCACCCGCACGGCCGCGGCCCTGGTGCTGGGTTGTCAGCATTTTGACCCCCAGGTGAATCTGGCTGGCGTCATCCTCAACCAGGTGGCCCGACCCCGGCACGAAGGCATCCTGAGAAGCACCATCGAGCACTACTGCCAGGTGCCGGTGCTGGGCGCAGTGCCTCGCCTTAAGTGCGCGGTTTTCCCGGAGCGTCACATGGGGCTCGTGCCCCCGCCGGAACACCGGGGCGCGGTGCGGGCCGTACAGGCCGCTCAGGACCTGGCCGAGCGCTATCTCGACCTCCCCGGGCTTTGGGAGGCGGCCGCTCAGGCCCCGCCTTTGCCAACCGCCAGCCGGTCCCTGTATCCCAGCCCTGAGTCCCATCAGGCCCAGGTGCGCATCGGGGTCATCCGGGACGCGGCCTTCCAATTTTATTATCCCGAAAATCTGGAGGCCCTGGAGCAGGCCGGGGCCCGGCTGATCTTCTTGAGCGCCCTCACCGACCCGGAACTGCCCCCGAACCTGGACGCCCTCTACCTGGGGGGCGGCTTCCCGGAAACCAACGCGGCCGCCCTGTCCCGCAACGAAACCTTCCGGGCCTCCGTTTTGCGGGCGGCCGACAACTCCTTGCCCATTTACGCCGAGTGCGGCGGCCTCATGTATCTGGGGCAGTCCATTGAGACCCTGCAGGGGGAGTCCTACCCCATGGTGGGTCTGCTGCCTTACGACTTCCTCATGGGCAAAAGCCCCCAGGGGCACGGTTACACGGTTCTGGAGGTGGTGGGGGACAACCCCTATTTCCCTAAAGACACTCGCCTGAAGGGGCATGAGTTTCATTACTCCCGGGTCCATCCGGAACCGAGACCCGACGCCAACCTGGTTTTCCATATGAGCCGCGGTGCCGGCGTCAGCGGGCACCGGGACGGCTTTGTCTACAAAAATGTGCTGGCCACCTACACCCACCTCCACGCCCTGGGAGCGCCGGATTGGGCCCCGGCCCTGGTGCGTCAGGCCCGGGATCACCAGCGGCGTCGGTTGACCGCGGGGACCCTGGAACCCCTCTCATCTGACCGGCCCGACACTCCCCTGGGCAAACCCCGCAGGAAAATGACCGGCTGATTTTTTCTTGACAAGAATGGTGGGTTTTAATATACGAAATGTTGTAGTTGCCCCATGTGAAAAATAGCATAATGCCTGTTGTGGCGCAGGTTCCCATGCTCTCCTGGAGGGTCCAGGGATTTTTCCGGGGAGATTATTTTCTGGTACAGCGAGACCAGCGAATTCTTAAAGGAGGTAAAAGTCTATGTCTTGGCGCGTAGAAGTTGATGAAGACAAATGCACGGGCGACGAGGAGTGCGTTAACGTTTGTCCGGTGGGCGTCTTTGAAATGAAGGGCGACAAAGCTGCGGTAGTGGCCGAGGACGAGTGTCTGGGTTGTGAAAGCTGCATCGAGGTTTGCCCTTCCGGGGCTATTGTCGTAACCGAAACCTAAGCAAACCTTTTTCTGGCAAAAAAAGAATCCCGGCCTGCCACAGGCCGGGATTCTTTTTACGGTCCTTTAGGCTGAGCCGTTGCTGGGGCAAAGCCTGCCGTGTCTCTCCAATACTATCCATAAAAACGGCAGGGCGGGCCTCACCGCCCGTCAGCCCTAAATAGCATGGTGCGTAAGATGCACCCCACAAAAATTTTTCATAACCGGAGTCTGGGGATGATTGGGACAAGGTTCCCACACGCCCCCTAATACAGTCTGCAGTCAAACGATGGCACAGGCTTTCCAGCCTGTGCAGGCGCAGGCTGAACCCTGCGGCTACAACAAATTGCTTTTAGAACGCAACTCGGTATTAGTTCCCTTCCGATTCCTCCCGGCAGGACTGGCATTGCTTGACTGGGGTCAACTCCTCGGTGGTGGCGTCCCGCACCTCCACCACCTTGACTTCATAATAGAGGTCATGGTCAGCCAGGGGGTGGTTGAGGTCAACGATAACGCTTTCTTCCCGCAACTCCTTAACGGTCAGCGGGTATTCCGGGGGAAAAGGCAAAATGCTGGGAAGGACCTTCTGGCCCACCTGCAGCTCAATATCAGGAGAAAAGCGTTTTTTGCTCCATACCTGCACGTTTTCCGGGTTATAGGCGCCGAAGGCCTCCTGGGAAGGCACCATAAATTCCACCGGGCCCTGTTCGCTGGACAAACCCCAGAGCCGCCGCTCCAGCCCCGGCAGCACCTCGCCGCAACCCGCAATAAAAACCAGGCGCTCGGGATTTTCAGCCGAACCCCGGATGTAATCACCATTTTCGAGCTTGAGACGATATTCCAGACAGACAAATTTATCCTGAGAGATGACGGACATAACTTTCTCCTCGAGTTTCACATGGTATAATAATCTCTGAGAGGAGAGAGTCTGTCAAGACGCCATGATCCGGAAAGCCAAACTACAGGAAGTCCCGCAAATCTTCCGTCTGTTGTCGGATTTTTCCGGCCGCTGGAATATCCTGCCCCGGTCCCTGTCCGAACTTTACAGCTTTGTGCGGGATTATTTCGTCTATAAGGAGGATGGCCGGGGAGAAGACATCCTGGGCATCGCGGCGCTCCACGTTTTTTGGGAGAATTTGGGCGAGATCCGCTCCTTGATGGTGATCCCGGAACAGCAAGGCCAGGGCATCGGCAGTAAGTTGGTGGAGAGTTGTCTGGAAGAGGCCCGCACTTTGGGCTTAAAGCAGATTTTTGTCCTCACCGACCGCCTGGATTTTTTCCGGCGCTTCGGCTTTAAGGAATTCCCCCGGGAGAAACTGCACCCCAGGATCTGGGCCGATTGCGTCAAGTGCTTGAAATTTCCCGATTGTGACGAAGTCCCCATGGTTCTGGAATTGCCGGCCGCGCCTTGACAGTTATCCGGATAATTCTCAACTTGTTAGATCGAAAATTTTTATAACGGAAATCACAAGGACCTGTCTAAAATCATATGCTTAACTTTGTCATAAAAAAACTGTTTGGCAGTAAAAACGACCGGGAGCTTAAACGGCTGGCGCCCCTGGTGGACCAGATCACCGCCCTGGAGCCGGAACTGCGGAAGCTCGCCGATGCCGAGCTGGCCGCCAAGACCCCCCATTTTAAGGAGCGCCTGGACCGGGGCGAGCCCCTGGACGACCTTCTGCCCGAAGCCTTTGCCGTGGCCCGGGAGGCCTCCTTGCGGGTCCTGGGCCTGCGGCCCTTCGACGTCCAGCTCATCGGCGGCATTGTCCTGCACCAGGGCAAGATTGCGGAAATGAAAACCGGGGAAGGGAAAACCCTGGTGGCCGTGCTCCCCGCCTACCTCAACGCCCTCACCGGCGAGGGGGTCCACATCGTCACGGTGAACGATTATCTGGCCCGCCGGGACACCCGCTGGATGGGAGGCATCTTCAATTTCCTGGGAATGCGGGTGGGCACCATCGTCCACGGCTTCAGCGACGAGGAGCGCCGCTGGTCCTACAACGCCGACGTCACTTACGGCACCAACAACGAGTTCGGCTTCGATTATCTGCGGGACAACATGAAATTCGTGCTGGCGGATTACGTCCAACGGGACTTCAATTTTGCCATCGTGGACGAAGTGGACTCCATCCTCATCGACGAAGCCAGGACCCCCCTCATCATTTCGGGGCCCGCGGAGGAGTCCACCAACCTCTATTACATCCTGAACCGCATTGGCCAGCAGTTGCGGCGAGACCAGGATTTCACCGTGGACGAGAAAGCCCGGAGCGTGCTCATCACCGAAGCCGGCATCGCCCGGGCCGAAAAACTGCTGAACATCGACAACCTCTACGATCCCCGGCAAATCGAGGTGCTGCACCACCTGAACCAGGCCCTCAAGGCCCACCAGCTTTTCAAGCGGGATGATGAATACATCGTCAAGGAAGGCCAGGTCATCATCGTGGACGAATTCACCGGCCGCCTCATGCCGGGCCGGCGTTACTCCGACGGTCTGCACCAGGCCCTCGAGGCCAAGGAAGGGGTGCATATCGAAAACGAGAACCAGACCCTGGCCACCATCACCTTCCAGAATTACTTCCGCATGTACGAAAAGCTTGCGGGCATGACCGGCACCGCGGACACGGAGGCGGAGGAATTTAATAAGATCTACAAGCTGGAAGTGATGATTATCCCCACCCACAAGAAGATGGTCCGGGAGGATTACCCGGATGTCATTTACCGCACCGCTGAGGAGAAATTCCAGGCCGCGGTGGAGGAAATCAAGGAATGCCATGAGCTCGGCCAGCCGGTGCTGGTGGGCACCACCTCCATCGAAAAATCCGAGCACTTAAGCAAGCTCCTGAAACGGGAAGGCATCAACCACGAGGTGCTCAACGCCAAGCACCACGAAAAGGAAGCGGAAATCGTGGCCCAGGCCGGGCAGTTGGGGCATGTCACCATCGCCACCAACATGGCGGGCCGGGGCACCGACATTGTTCTGGGCGAGGGGGTGGTGGAGCGGGGTGGCCTGCACATCCTGGCCACCGAACGCCACGAAGCCCGGCGTATCGACAACCAGCTCCGGGGCCGCTCCGGCCGCCAGGGGGACCCGGGCTCCTCCCGGTTTTACCTGTCCCTGGAGGACGATTTGCTGCGCATCTTCGGCTCGGAGCGCATCAAGGGCCTCATGGGCAAGCTGGGCATGGACGACGGCCAGCCCATCGAACACCGCATGGTGTCTAACGCCATCGCCAAGGCCCAGATGCGGGTGGAAGGCCACAACTTCGATATCCGCAAACACCTCCTGGAATACGACAACGTCATGAACCAGCAGCGGGAGGTGATTTATGCCCAGCGCCGCCAGATCCTGGCCGGCGAAAACCTCAAGGAAGACTTCCTGGAGATCGCCGAAGAGCTTATCGATGATATCGTGGCCGAATACATGCCGGATACCGGGGAGGACATAGACCTCGAGGGCCTGGAGAACCCTTTTCGGCGGCAATTCGGCTTCCGGCTCCCCCCGATCCCCCAGGACAACGGCGACCTGGCGGAGTTCCTGGTTGATAAGGTGCGGGAGCGTTACGACGCCAAGTCCCAGGAGATCGGCCCGGAATTTTTCAGCCACCTCCAGCAGATGGTCATGCTCCAGATCGTGGACAACCACTGGAAGGATCACCTGCTGTCCATGGACCACCTCCGGGACGGCATCGGCTTGAGAGGCTACGCCCAGAAAGACCCCCTGCGGGAGTACCAGAAGGAAGGCTACGACACCTTCATGGACCTGGTGCACCGCATCAAGGCGGACACCGTGGGCACCGTCTTCCACCTCCAGGTGCGCCCCCATCACGAGGTGCCCGAGGAAGCCCGCCCGGCCCAGCAAGAAATGGCCTATAGCCACGGCGACGGCGGCGAGGCCCCCAAACCTGTGCAGCGCAAATCCGGGAAAACGGGGCGCAACGACCCCTGCCCCTGCGGCAGCGGCAAGAAGTTCAAGAAGTGCTGCGGGAAGTGAAAGTTGGGGGAGGGGGCTAAGGGGCAGTGGCCCCTTACCCCCTCCCCCAATCCCTTAATAAGGGGCGGTCGAACGGGCTTCCAGCCCGTTCAAAGCACAGGCAGGATGCCTATGCTACTGAGCATAAGCGGGAACCTGGGCTTCCAGCCTGTACTTTTTAGCACGCTTGACGCCTCTTCTCCCGTTCCAAGGGGATAAGTTTTGGTAGGATAGGCTCTGCCCACCATGAGTATCGGGACAAAAAACCTGTTCATTGGTCAAATAGACTTCTGCAATCTGCTTGAAACTTGGTGGCACAGGTATCCTCACCTGTGCTTGCGCAGGCTAAAGCCTGCGGCTACATTTCACTTGGAATAACAGCCAGATGTAAGAATTTTGATAGACAGTATTCCCCCCGACTTCTTTGAGCCAGGTGCAAATTGACCAAAATCGACCTGAAAAAAGACCTCAAGCAGCTCTACACTGCCTCTTCAGACCACATTGCCATTATCGAGGTCCCCCCGTTCCACTTTCTCATGGCCGAGGGCCAGGGCAACCCCAACACCGCCCCGGCTTTTCAGCAGGCTACCGAGACCTTGTTTCGCCTGTCCTACACCCTCAAGTTTATGCTGAAAAAAGAGCAGGGGCTGGACTGGACGGTCATGCCCCTGGAGGGCCTCTGGTGTGCGGATGACCTGCTGGCCTTTGCTGAGGATCGGCGAGAAGAATGGAAATGGACCCTGATGATCCTGCAGCCCGGCTTTATCACCGGGGAAGCCGTGGCCCGGGCCGCAGAACTGGCCCAGGACAAAAAAGGCGCGCCGCCCCTGTATAAGACCACCTTCGGCCGGCACACCGACGGCCAGGCCGCCCAGATTCTTCACCTGGGGCCCTATGCCGAGGAGGCCGCCACTATCGCCCGGCTGCACCGCTTCATCCGGGAAAAGGGTTATCATTTTGCCGGCAAGCACCACGAGATTTATTTGAGCGATCCCCGGCGCACCGCACCTGCAAAGCTTAAGACCATCTTGCGCCAGCCTATTACTCTGGAGGCCCAAAAGTGATAGTGAACGGTTTTCAGGCTGCGGGTCTCGCAGCCGGCATCAAAAAACACGGCGGCCTGGACCTGGCCCTCATCGTGGCCGACGCCCCGGCAGCCGTGGCCGGGGTCTTCACCCAAAATCGGGTCAAGGCTGCGCCGGTGCTCCTTTGCCAGCGTCGGGTGCGCGCCGGGCAAGCCCGCGCCATCCTGATCAACAGCGGCAACGCCAATGCCTGCACCGGCCCCCGGGGCAAAGAAGACGCCCGCAGCCTCACCCGGGAAGCGTCCCGCCTCCTCGCCATTCCCGAGGCCGCGGTCCTGCCCGCCTCCACCGGGGTCATCGGCCAGCCCCTGCCGGTGGACCGCATAAAAACGGCCCTGCCCGATCTGGTGGCGCGCCTTCGCCCCGAGGGCCTGCCGGAAGTGGCCGAAGCCATCATGACCACGGACACCCGGCCCAAAACCGCGGTGATCCAGGAAAAACTTTGGGGACAAAAAATCACCCTGGTGGGCCTCGCCAAGGGTGCGGGCATGATACATCCCAATATGGCCACTCTGCTGTCCTTTGTGTTTACGGACGCCGCCATCAGCGCCCCGGTCCTCAAAGCGCTTCTCCAGCAGGCCGCGGACCAAAGCTTCAACCGCATCAGCATCGATGGGGACACCTCCACCAACGACACCCTGCTTATTATGGCCAGCGGCCGGGCCGGCCATCCCCAGGTGACTGACGCGGCCCTGGCGGCCCCCTTCGGGGCGCTCCTGGACCGGCTGCTGGATGATTTGGCCCAGCAGGTGGTGGCCGACGGCGAAGGGGTGACCCGGGTATTCAAGGTGGTGGTGGCCGGCGCGGCTACCCGCCGGGAAGCCCATCAGGCCGCAGCCACCGTGGCCATCTCGCCCCTGGTGAAGACGGCCATGGCCGGCGCGGACGTGAACTGGGGCCGGATCATGGCGGCCCTGGGGCGCTCCGGCGCCCGCTTTGACCCGGAAAAGGTGAGCATTGCCTTTGGCCCGCACCTGGTGGTGGAAAACGGGCTGGGGCTGGGGGACAAGGCCGAAGCCCTGGCCAAAAAGCTCATCCTGGCCGGCCCCTTCACCGTCACCATCAACCTCAGGGCCGGGAACTTCCAGGATTTTTGTCACACCTGCGACTTTACCGAGGACTATATCCGCATCAACGCCAGCTACCGCAGTTAAGACGTTTTTCTGTTTACGGTTGTCGGTTTTCTGTAAAAAGAACTATTCGCTTCTCGGCAACCTGGAACCGAACATTTGATATGAAAGGAAGATGCCCTAAGGAATTTTTTTCGCAGGGGCACAATTTATTGCGATCAAAAAAGGGCATAATAAATCACGCCCCTACAATTGTTGCCCTTTGATGGCGACTTCTTCTATTTCACCTTAAAACTCCAGCCTAACCCTGCTGCCATCCGCCCCAGTCATTCTCCCGGAGGCCGCGGTTGCCCCGGCAATTGGCGGTGGTCCCCCTGCACCAGGGAAACCACTTCCCCGACAATCCCCCGCAGGCTTTCGGCCTGGGCTTGAAGCTGGGCCGAGGCGCTGGCGCTTTCCTGGGCATTGGCGGCATTTTGCTGGACCACGTGGTCGATCTCCAGCATGGCCTGATTCAGGTGCTCGATGCCCTCGGCCTGCTCTTTGCTGGCCCCGGCGATCATATCCACCAGTTTGCTCACTTCTTTGGCCGAATCTCCCATATCATAGAATTTGGTGAGGGTTTCCTGGATCTGCGCCGAGCCCATCTCAATCTGCCGGGTCGTCTCACCGATCAAGCCGTCGGTGGTCCTGGCCGCTTCGGCGGCGCGCAGGGCCAGGGTCCGCACTTCGTCGGCCACCACGGCGAAACCGGCCCCGGCCTGGCCCGCCCGGGCCGCTTCCACTGCGGCATTGAGGGCCAGCAGGTTCGTCTGAAAGGCGATTTCGTCAATATTTTTGATGATTTTCTTAATGCTCTCCCCTGAGGCGAATATGGTCTCCATGAGTCCCTTGGTGGCCCGGATGGACTTGTGCACCTCTTTGGTCTTCTGGTTGGTTAGGAGCGTCACCTGGTTGCACTCCCCGGCGCTCAGGGAATTCTTTTTCACCAGCACCGCCAGTTCTTCCAAGGTTGATGTGGTTTGCTCCAGGGAAGCCGCCTGCTGGGAGGCTCCTGCGGCCAGGGATTGACTGGCGCTGGCCACCTGGAGGGAGGCCGCGGCCACCTGCTCGGAGCCGTCCCCCAGAGTATGGATAATCCGGTTCAGGGTCCTGGTGAGACTGCGAACCAGCAGCAGGGACACCAATAGCCCCACGATAACGGCGATAATAGCGCTGCCGCCCAGAAAAGCGCCGGCAGTGTCCACCTGGGACTGCATGCCGGCCTTTTGCGCGGCCAGGGCCTGATCAACTTCCTTATGGAGAGCCCGGGCCGAGCTGATCATATCCTTGTCCGCCTGGTCCAGCAGCCCTTTGTGCTCTGCGGATTTTTGCGGATCCGGCTGCCGCAGAGCGGCCACATAGCGGTTAAAGGCCGCTTCGTACTGCCCCACGGATTTCAGGATCAGATCAAAGCTATCCCGGCCGGCGGGATCGGGCGCAGCGCGGCGGCCCGTTGCGGCCAGGTCCTTGATAGTCTGGACGGCGCGTCCCACCGCGGCCAGATATTCCGGCTCACCCCGGATAATGTAGTTTTTCTCCTGCCGCCGGGCCTCCAGGGCGTTTTTGGTGATCAAGTTCCAGGCGTCCCTCTGCTCCACGACGGCGTTGAGGGCCTTGAGATTGTACCAGCCCAGGAACGCCATGGCTGTGGTCAAAAAAATGAGGAAAATGAACCCGCTGACAATCTTGGTGCTCAACTTCATATGCTGCATGCTGCTTATCCCCTTTCCACGGCGACGGCTGCCGAGCCTCGCCTCAAAGGTCCACCAGGCTCCAGGGCATGCCGGAACCTGCCATGCTTCCCAAAAAAAGTTCCCATACCAAGACGCAATCGCAGGAGGATAATGGGGGCAGGATTTATCGCGTCCGCTTTGAGGCGCACTACCTTACGTCGCTTGGAGAAGCAGTGTTTGATTGCCTCTTGGTATCATTCCGTCTATCGGCAAGATTGACCGAAATCACCAGGGAAAAGAGATTTTTCTTTGCTGGGACAGCTAAACTTTTCGGGACAGCCCAGGAGGCCGCTTAAAAACGAACTTTTCAGGACAGGACAGAAAATGAGGTTTCAGATGAAGGTGGGGTAACAAGAGGGGAGACCAGGCCTTAAACCTGAGATGAGGGCGGCCTTTCCGGCATGGTGCGGGGCGGCAAAATCAGACCAGGGGCTTTTCCTTTTTGGACTCCAGCACTTCCCGCACGTGGTCCCGCTCTTTTTTCGCCTGGAAAATTTCGATTTCCAGGGCGCCCCGTTCGGCGGAGGGACCTGGTCCCAGGGCGGCCAGCCGCCGCTCCAGTTCCTCCACCTTTTTCGTCAGCCGGTAAAGTTCCTGAGCCAGATAGCGAATGGGCACAACCGTTGCCCTCGTGGTTAGTGCGCGGCGTTGGCCATTTCCACGGCCAGGGGCGGTTCAGGCCCGGTGACCAGGGGCAGCACAAAGTAGAAGTTATTCCCTTCGTGGGTCGGCTCATAGCCCACCACGCCGCCGTGGGTCTCAATGACATTGCGTACGAAATAAAGCCCCCGGCCGGTGCCCACCTCCGCCTCGGTGTTGGAGCCCCGGTAGCCTTCCTCGAAAATCTTGGGGACGTCCCCTGGCGGGATATGGGGGCCGGTGGTGAAAACGTTGAACTTGATGCCGTCTTTGCCGGGGCCGAAAAAATCCTTGAGCACTTCCCGGCCGTAGGACAGGTAGCGGCGCCCCTGGTGATTGATGCGGGTGTACTTCACTGCATTGGAAAAGAAGTTGGCGTACACCTGGGCCATGAGGCCCTTGTCCACGGACAGGGGAAAATCCACATCCGGCACGCCCCCCAGGCCCACGTCGATGTCGATCTCACGTTCCTGGAACTTGGACAAAAGGAGCTGGAGCTGGGGTTTGATGATGTCGCTCAGCACTTTGGTGGTGCGCCGCCGCAGCACCAGTTGCCCCTTCTGGAAGTGGGAGGGCCTAAATAGGGACTCAATGAACAGGCTGACCCCCCGGTACTGCCTCTCCAGGGTCTGGTAATCCTCTTCCATTTCCGCCACCAGGTCTTGGAGCTGGTGGGCGGCCTCCGGCGTCTCGGTTTGGAAGCACCTGCATTCCATGGACTTGAGGGCCTGGATTTTGCCTTTGAGCTTCCGGAGATAGAGGCTCAGGCTGATATTGGGCAGGATGATGTTGTGTTCGATGTCCCCCACCAGGCTGTTGATGAAGCGGATATGCTGGATATTCTGCCAGGCGATGTTTTTGTTGTGGAGATTATAGCCCAGGCGGTTGGTGTATTTTTCCAGGAAAAAGCATCGGCGCTTCGTGAGCCTTTCTTCGGGAAAAACCTCCAGCATGCCGATGGGCTGCTCTTTGGTGTAAAAGGGCAGACGGTCCACCAGGATCATATTGCCCTTGATGGGCGCCACCCAGGAGCCGTCACGGAAACAGGCCTCGTTGTCGAGGCGGATGCGCTCCGGGGCCGGGGGTTGATCCGGGTAGATGCCCTGGAGGCTGTCGCACACCAGTCGCAGGATAGAGTCCCGGGAGACCAGGTAGAGGCGGGATTCCAGGCCGAAAAATGCCTTTAGCACCCCCACCGACAGCCGGTAGAAGTTATCCAGAGTTTCATATTCCTGGGCCAGGTCAAAGAAGGTTATGAGCGCGTCACTTTCCTGGGCGTCGAACCGGTATTCCTCAAAGGAGTGCCGCTTCTCCTTGATCCGGGTCATAATTTTTTCGAGATCCACCGGCATCTCTGGCATCCTGTAGTGACTCAAACTACCTTTGGTTCAAAAATCATATATCTTAAGGTAACTTATTTCCATTCGGGCTTGCAAAGCAGAGCTTTGCGTCCAAGGGGGTTCCCAAGCAGGAGCTTGGGAACCAGAAAAATCCAGGAATCAGGCCACCCGGGCGTATTCCCGCCGGCCCAGTTCATACAAATCCCCGCCGTGGCAATCATTGATGACGATGGTGGGGAAATCCACCACCTCCAGGCGGTGGATGGCCTCGGGGCCCAGGTCCGGGAAGGCCACCACTTCCGCGGCCTTGATGCACTTGGAAATGAGGGCTCCGGCCCCGCCGGTGGCGCCGAGATACACCCCGGTGTATTCCTGAAGCGCGGCGATCACCTCAGGCCCTCTTTTCCCCTTGCCGATCATGGCCTTCAAACCCAGTTTCAGCATGGTGGGGGTGTAGACGTCCATGCGGGTGCTGGTGGTGGGACCGGCGGCGCCGATCACCCGGCCGGGCCGGGCCGGGCTGGGGCCAACATAATACAAAATCTGCCCCCGAAAGTCCACCGGCAATTCCTGGCCATTTTTTAATAGCTCCATAAGCCTTTTGTGAGCCGAGTCCCGGGCCGTATAAATGACGCCGTTCACCAGGACCACGTCGCCCATCACCAGGCTCCTGATCATGTCATCGGTCACCGGTGGGGTAAGCTGAACTCTTTTACTCATATTCCCCCCTTACAGGACCACTTCCACGTGGCGGCTGGAGTGGCACTGAATATTGATGGCCACCGGCAAACTGGCAATATGGCAGGGCTGCATGAGAATCTTGACCCCGAGCGCGGTGAACCGCCCCCCCAGGCCCGCCGGGCCGATGCCCAGGTCATTGACCGCGGTTAACAGCTCTTTCTCCAGGGCGGCCATCTCCGGGTCCGGGTGGGTGTCTCTGAGCTTGCGGATCAGGGCCTTTTTGGCCAAAAGGGCCGAGCGCTCGAAATTCCCCCCAATGCCCACCCCCACGATCATGGGCGGGCAGACGTTGGGGCCGGCCTCCGCCACCGTGGCCAACACTTTTTCCTTAACGCCGGCCAAACCCTCCGCGGGCTTGAGCATAAAGAGCTTGCTCATATTTTCGCTGCCGCCCCCCTTGGGCACCACCAGGAGCTTCACGCGGTCGCCGGGGACAATCTCGGTATGAACAATCGCCGGGGTATTATCGCCGGTGTTTTTCCGGGTCAGAGGATGACACATGGACTTGCGGAGATAACCCTCGCCGTAGCCCTGGCGCACCCCTTCCTGGAGCGCGGCCTCGAAGTCGCCCCCCTCGAGGCGCACGTCCTGGCCCACTTCGGCGAAAATCACCGCCAGGCCGCAGTCCTGGCAGAGAGGGATGCGCTCCTCCCTGGCAATGCGGGCATTCTCCAGAAGCTGCCGGAAGATTTCCCGGCCGGCCGGAGACTCCTCCGCCTGCTCTCCCCGGACAAAGGCAGCCAGCATATCCTCATCCAACTCGTAGTTCGCGGAAATGGCCGCGTCTTTTACCGCTGCAATGATGGTTTTGATGTCAATCTGCCGCATTATCTCCTCAAAGGTAAAGGTTGACCTGGAAAGGCCGTAGTTTCAGCATGTTTCCAAGTCAACCTCTTGGATATTAGAGGACCCTGACTCACCCCGGCGAGTTAAGGGTCAGCGTCTGGTCACCGATTTTTTTTCCCGGAACACCACATCATTATCCAGCTCGTCGTCGTCATCATCGTCCAGTTGGCGGCTTTTGACGGGGGCTTTGATCCCCTCGCCGAACTGCTCCACCGGCTGGTTTTTCAGGGCTTCTTTCATATAGTCGATGAAAACGGGGGCCGCCGCCTGGGAGCCCGTTTCTTTGTCTCCCAGGATGAGTTCGCTGTCCATGCCCACCCAGACCCCGGTGATGAGGGAGGGGGTGAAGCCGATGAACCAGGCGTCCCGGTTGTCGTTGGTGGTCCCGGTTTTGCCGGCGATGGGCCGTTTCAGCACCTGGACCCGGGTAGCGGTGCCCCGCTCCACCACGCCCAGGAGCAGCCTGGTCATGATGTCGGCGCTTTCCGGTTTCATCACCTGCTGCATGGTGGGGTTGGCGTCGAACAGCACCCGGCCGTCCCGGTCTTCCAGACGTTCGATGAAAACCGGAGTTATGAGTTGGCCTTTATTGGGGAAGGCCGCATAAGCCCGGGTGAGTTCCAGGAGCGTCACTTCCGAGGACCCCAGCGCGGTGGAGTAATTGGGGTAAATGGGCGAGGTTATCCCCAGATTTTTGGCCATGTTTACCACTGCAGGCACCCCTATGGCCATCATCATGCGCACCGCCGGGATGTTGCGGGACAGGGCCACGGCCGTGGACATGGGAATCGCGCCGTAATAGCTGTGATCGTAGTTTTCGGGGCTCCACATCTCGCCCTGGCGGCCTCCCGGCAGGGAGAGGGGCTCGTCCATGAGAATGGAGTTGGGGCCATAGCCCCGTTCCACAGCCGCAGCATAGATAATGGGCTTAAACGCGCTGCCCGGCTGCCGCTTGGCCTGGGTCGCCCGGTTGAAGGTGCTGTCGCTGTAATCCTTGCCGCCCACCATGGTCCGGACCTTGCCGGTTTTGATCTCCATGGACAGGATGGCTCCCTGCACCATGGGCGCCGGTTCGAGGGTGGCCGTCCACCATTTGGGGCGCTCCTCCTTGACCAAACGCACCTTCACCACGTCCCCTACGACCAAATCCTCCATGAGTTCCTGGGAACCCGAGTCGGACCCCAGGGGAAACAAGTTGCCCCCGTATTCCCCGAAGCGGATCTGAACCCCCTGGCCCTTTTTGCCCGCCTGGGATACCAGGGCCGTGATCTGCAGATTCTTCCGGGGCGGATATTTCCTGAAGTAATTAAACTGGCGCTGCTGAAATCCTGCGATTTCCTTTTTTTGAAGCTGCCGCATGGGAGGCTCGTAGCCGTTCCGTTTCGTTATGTCATCCATGCCCCTGTTAATGGCGGCCTGGGCGACCTTGTGCAAACCCACATCAGCGGTGGTGTAAACCTTGAGCCCCAGGCAGAGAATGCGGTCCTTGCCGAAGCGCTCTTCCAGAAGGCCCCGCACGTGCTCGGTGAAATAGCCGCATTCCTTGAGCCAATCCGGCCGCATGGACTTGAGCTTGACGGGCTGACGCAGGGCCTCATCAGCCTGGGCTTGGGTGATGAAACCTACCTCGGCCATGCGCCTGAGCACATAGGCCTGCCGCTCCTTGGCTTTCTGGGGATTCAAGTGGGGGGAATAACGGCTGGGTGCCTTGGGGATGCCCGCCAGAATGGTGGACTCCGCCAGGGTCAGGTCTTCAACATGCTTGCTGAAAAACTCCTGGGCCGCGGCCTCCACCCCGTAGGCGCCCCGCCCCAGGAAGATATGGTTCAGGTAGAGGGTGAGGATCTCTTCCTTGGTGAGATATTTGTCGATGCGGTAAGCCAGCACCGCCTCTTTGACTTTGCGGCCAAAACTCTTCTCCGAGGAGAGCATGATGCGTTTCACCAATTGCTGGGTGATGGTGCTCCCCCCCTGGACAATCTCTCCGGCTTCCACGTTCCTGATAAAGGCCCGAATGATGCCGGGTATGTCCACCCCCGGATGCTCGAAAAAGCGAGTGTCCTCTGCAGCCACAAAAGCCATGACCAGATGGCGGGGCAGACGGCTGTACGGCACCTCGATGCGCCGCTCGGTACAAAATTCCCCCATGAGGCGCCCGTCCCGGGTGAACATGGTGGTTACAACCGGCGGGCGGTAATCTCTGATGGTTTGATAATCAGGCAGGTCTTTGATGAAAGAGACGTAAATAAAGCCGGCTACCCCCAGCACGGCCAGGAAACCCGTGAACAACAGGCTGTAGAAAATCCAGCCCAGTATCCTGGCCCACCGCCGGCGGGCGCGGAAACGGTCGATCTTGGGATCCCCCATCCCTCGTAAAGGTTTCATGATGCCCTACCCCCAAAAATAGGTTGACAGCCACTGCTGCACGCCCGTAAGTTCCGGCTCCCCTCAGCGCCGTGCCTTCCCGGGGTTCCATGGGCAAGCCTCCCCAGACTTGCCGTTAAAAGGTGGTTATCTGGCACCCGGCCAATGGATAAAACTCATGCCCTCGCCGTTAAAGGCAAAAAGGGATTATTTTGGCACCGGCCTACTTTTCTCCCAACTCAAAATTCCTGATGAATTCGGCGATATGCAGACCCAGGTAGACGCACTTCTTGCCTTCCAGGCAGGCGTCCGCATCCGCTTTGTCAAGAAAGGTGGTCAGGGCGTGCTTCCCTTTCTGCAACTTTATGACATAGGCCTTTTTTTCTTTGTCATAAGTCAGGCTGGTGTCGATTTGATGCTTGGCGATATCCGGGTAAAAGTCCACAATTTTCGCTTTTAGCCCGTCGTCTGTGTATGACATTTCACTCCTCCTGGGGCGATTTATGAACCTTCGAGGTTATGTCCTTAAAAGTGAAATTATATCAACATATTCTTAAAAAAACATGCATATTCTGGGAAACTCCCCTGTTAACCTTAACATGAGACTTTTTAAGGTCATTCGCAAGATGGGGCGTCTTTTTTTTCATGTTTCTCTAGGATAAGGATTCGCCTCCTGATGTTAAGAATTACTTTTGCCCAGGGAGGCGCCTCTATACTTGTTGAGACCTCTGCCCCACTTTTTAAAAGGGGTGTAGTCTCAGCAACGTCCAGGAGGAATCGAGGAGAGGACGAGCCTCGTTCCCAAGCTCCTGTTCCGAAAAGTCTTTACTGTAGGGTGGGCTCTGCCCACTATAACCAGACTTTTCATCGTTTGGGGTGAGCCAGGGCTCATGAATTACTGCTTTGGCAACCTAAGTACACGCTTTCATAATTTTGGTAACGAATTTTATTTCGGTCACCCTCGCCCCAGCCCTCGCCTTCTTCTTGGACTTGCCTAGCAGTAGGTTGCCAAGCAGGAGCTTAGGCTCCCCTTCCGGGCCCCACTCCTGGGGCTGATTCCGCCTCCCCCTTTCCCCATCCTTGACTACCCTTTAGAAGGGATTATGTTTAAAGGAAATACATCATTAGGTCTATTTCCCTCAATGGCTGATCTTGCCGGAAAGGTTTTGTCATGCGCCGTTTTTCTTATGGACTTCTCAGTCTGGGCCTAATCCTTGGCCTGGCGGCCTGGTTTTACAGCACCAGGGCCGCCTCTCAGCCGGCAACCCCCCCTGACAACAAAGGAACTACCATGATCGAGCAAATTGCCAAAAGCGATGAGGAGTGGCGCCGCCTCCTCACCCCGGAGCAATACCGCATCCTCCGGAAAAAAGGCACCGAGCCTCCCTTTACCAGCCCCTTAAACGATAACAAGGCCAAGGGCATCTATTATTGTGCGGCTTGCGACCTGGATCTTTTCGACGCGGAGGCCAAGTTTGATTCCGGCACGGGCTGGCCTAGCTACTTCCAGCCCATCGGCAACCACGTGGTCACCAAACCGGATGACGGCTTTTTCATGAAGCGCACCGAGGTCCTCTGCGCCCGCTGCGGCAGCCACCTAGGGCATGTCTTCAACGACGGCCCGGCCCCCACCGGTCTGCGCTACTGCATGAACGGCCTGGCCTTGAAGTTCAAGCCCGGGGGGGAGGAGAAAGGGAAGTAATCAGGACTGTTAGGGAAAGTTCAAGGTTCAAAGTTATCCAGGCGGGCATTGCCCTCCATGTATCTAACGGGCAGGGCCCGCCCTCCACTTTCTACATTTACTGCACTTACCGTGCTCCTTCATGGGCCGGCAGCCCGGGCATCCTGCCCTGCCTGGATGGGCTGGAAGCCCGTCCTACCGCGCTAAACCATGCCCTTTTTAAAATGGAACATTCGGAGGGGCCACCCACGTGTCTGCCCACAATGACAGGCGGACCCCCGTTTCCGCTAGAGGTTTGTGGCAGGGCATGATGAAAAGGGTATTAAGGAGTTGGGGCTGAGGGCGCGGGAGAGGGGGCGCCCCCTCTCCCAACCAATCGCAGCTTTACCAGCGGCTCCAGCTCCCGGCTGATGATCTGCGCCGCCATTTTCGAAGCCCGCTCCGTCAGGTGGACGGGATCGTACACATACTTTTCCTCGGCGGGAATTTCCTTGGCCAGGTCCACCACCAGCACCTGGTTGGCGGCTCCCACCTCCCGGATGGCCTGATTGAAAAGGCCGTGCAGCTCCCCGAATTCCCGAAAGCTGATGCCCTTATCTTCCAGGATCTGCACTTCTTTCCAGGTCTTGGGGTCCAGATTTCCCTGGAGCCGATTGGGCTGGGTCAGGAGCACCGGCGTGATCCCTCTGGCCCGGCAGAGATCGATGAAACTCTGTAGATTGGCGCGAAATTCCTTGAGCAGATAGGGTTTATTTATCTCCACCTTTTTCCGCCGGAGGTGGCCGAACTCGTCAGCGTCCTGATCCCCCCCCTTCACCCGTTGGCCAAGCTCAATTATGGCCTGATAAAGGTGGGGGATGGTGTAGGCCCGCAATACCTGGAAGAACCCCCGCACGTGCCCCGCGAGAGTCGGCCGCACCTCCACCAGGACCCGCCGGCTGGCATTTTTGTTCCAGTAGGTCCCTTCATACAGCAGCGCCACCAGGTCGTTGATGTTGTGCATCATGACCACGAAGTCGGGGTGGAGCGGCATCAGTTTGTGGAGCAGGATGTTGATGGAATGGAGGGAATTATTGCCGGAGCGGGCCCCGTTGTAGGAGTTGACCTTGACCTTGAGGGTTTCCTCCAGGCGGCGACCCACCAGATAAGGAAAACGGCTGTCCTCCGGCACCACCCGGCACTCCGTGGTGGAGCCCCCCAGGAAGGCCAGGACCAGGTCCGGCTGGGCATGAATCCGGGAAGGCCTGAGAAAGCCCCCCTCGTCCACCCGGAGCAGAACCTGCCTGGGCGGGGTGCCGGCCTCGACATCAAACACCTGGGGGGGTGGGTTGACCACCTCGAAGGTCAGGGGCGCCAGTTCCCTCAACCTGACATATCTTTGTAGGGTGGGGCTCGGGGTTGTTCCTTTTAAAGCAAGAAGCTTGTCAGTCACAAAGGCCAGCACCAGGATGGCCAGAACCACCAGGGCCGCCAGGGTTTTCTTGGGATGGCGCTCGAAAAGGGTTTTCCTGGGGGGAGGGCCAGGGACCTGAGGTCCCTGCCCTCCCCCCAGGCCCCCCTCCCCACCCGCAAAAGGGCCTGGCAAGGTAGGGCTCTCCCGCAGTTCAGATAACCTTGTAAAGGGGATACTCCACAATACCCTGGGCTCCCACGGCTACCAGGCGGGGAACCAGGCTCCGCACCTCCTCCTGGTTCACCACCACTTCCACCGAGTACCAATCCGTCTCGTACAGGGAACTGATGGTGGGGGCCAATAAGCTCGGCAGCAGGTCGATGATGACTTTCAGGCTCTTTTCCGGGATGTTCATCTTCAAGCCCACCATATTCTCAGCCCTGAGGGCCCCCAGGAGCAGCACCCTGAGGTTCTCGATCTTTTCCCGTTTGACAGCATCGGTTTCCCAAACCTCGGGGTTGGCGATGAACTGGGTGTTGGACTGAAAGAACTCGTGGATGATTTTCAGGCCATGGGCCTTGATGGTGCTGCCGGTCTCCGTCACCTCCACCACCGCGTCCGCCAGGCCCTGGGCCACCTTGGCTTCGGTGGCGCCCCAGGAGAACTCCACAGATACCGGGAGGTTGCGCTCTTTAAAAAAGCGCCGGGTGTAATTCACCAGTTCCGTGGCGATTTTTTTGCCGGCCATGTCCTTGAGGCTTTTGATGTCGGAATCTGCGGGCACGGCCAGCACCCAGCGCACCGGCCGCCGGGAGGCCTTCGAATACATGAGGTCGGTTACCACCACCACCCGGGAGTCGTTCTCCATGATCCAGTCTTTGCCGGTGAGGCCGCAATCCAGGGTGCCGTTTTCGATATAGCGGCTCATCTCCTGGGCCCGGCACATGGTGCAGGCGATTTCCGGGTCGTCAATGTCGGGGAAGTAGCTGCGGCCGTTCACCTGGATGTGCCAGCCGGCCCGGCGGAATAAATCGATGGTCGCTTTTTCCAGACTGCCTTTGGGTAGGCCCAATCGCAGTTTATCCACGTTTATACACCTCCTGGGGATCAAAGACGGGAGTGCCCACCACCTGCCAGCCGTCTCCCTCGAAACGCCGGGAAAAACAGCTCGCGTAGCCTTCGTGGCAGGCGGCCCCGCCGATCTGCTCCACCCTGAGGAGCACCGTGTCGGCGTCGCAGTCCAAAAAAATCTCCTGAACCCGCTGGACATGCCCGCTGGTGGCGCCTTTGTGCCAGATGGTCTGCCGGCTGCGGCTGAAATAATGGGCCTCCCGGGTCTTGAGCGTCAGGTCCCAGGCCTCTTGATTCATAAAAGCCAGCATCAACACCGCGCCTGTGGCGCTATCCTGGACAATGGCGGGGATGAGACCCCCCAACTTGTCAAATCTCGGGGCGATCTTTTCTTTCATAACAGGTAAAATTATCCTTTTTTATTCCAAACGACAAGGTGGGATGATACAAAACAGGTAATAATTTCCCATTTTGGGGGATCACAAGCCGGTGAGCAAGATCATTCCTTTCAGTCAGTTGGCCCGGGCCCAGAATCTGAATTTTCTGGAACACAAGCGCCGGGAGTATCAGGAGCGGGAAGATTATTTAGGCCGTCTGCGGCGCCTGCTTTTTCAGATTGAGGGACAGATGCGCCAGGCCGAAGTCCTGCAACTGGACGTCTTCATCCAAGCGGCCAAGCAGTTTCACGTCAAACTGGAATTACCCATCCAGGGGGACCGCCTCGCCACCCAGCGTGTATTCCAGGAAAACCCTTTCCTCTCCGTCCTGGTAGATTTTTTCGCCGGCCGCCTCACCCCCGAAGAATGCCTGGAGAGAATCAAGCAGTTGGAAAAAGAGACGCCGAAAAAATAGAGATTTCTCGCCCAGGCGCAGGCTGAAGCGTGCCGCCGCATTTTATTACCTCTATCAACACTACTTGAGATCTCTGGGAAAGTCCTTAAAACTGTCATTCTGAGGGAGCAAAGCGGCCGAAGAATCTCCTAACCATTTGAAAATACGAGATCCTTACGCTTCGCCCAGGATGACAAAACTGCTTTGCGAGGAGCCTCAGGTTGGTATAAAGCCGCTTGGGAACGGCTTTGGCTGGCGGGAAGGCGGGCGGGATGGAGGAGCCGCTGCTCCACCGGTTTGATCCGCAACCGGCGTCAGCTCCACTCCACCAGGGCCGCTCCCCAGGTGACGCCGGCGCCAAAACTGCACAGCAGCACCTTGTCTCCGGGCTTGATGCGCCCTTCCTCCAAAGCCTCATTCAAGGCAATGGGCACCGACGCCGCGGAGGTGTTGCCGTAGCGGTTGACGTTGACGTAGAGCTTTTCCCAGGGCACGCCGGCAAAGCGGGCCGCGGCCTCGAGAATGCGGTTGTTGGCCTGGTGAATAATCAGGAAGTCCAGTTCATCCCGGTCGATGTTGGCCATCTCCAAAATCCGCCGGATACTCTCTTTAACAGCCTTCACCGCGAATTTGAAGATTTCCGGGCCGTCCATGTGCAGGAAATGCCGGGCCGTGCTGGTGGTGTGCGGCACAAAGGGACTCACCTCGGCATTGAACTCGGTTTCGCAGTAAAGCTTCATGTTGAAGCTGGAGGTGACAAAAGAGGCCAGAATGCCGCCCTGGTCCACCGGACCCACCACCGCGGCGCCGGCGCCGTCGCCGAAGAGCACGCAGGTGGAGCGGTCCGTCCAGTCGGTGAACCGGGAATTGGTGTCGGAACCGATGATCAGGGCGTATTTGCCCTCCGGGGCCACCATGCGCTCGGCCACATAGAGGCCGTAGTTGAAGCCGGTGCAGCCCGCCTGCAAGTCGAACGCGGCCAGAACCCCGTTGACCCCCAAAGCCTCCTGGACCTGGATGGCACAAGCGGGAAAGAAGTGGGTCGGGGTATTGGTGGCCAGGATGATATAGCTCAGGTCCTGGGGAGTCAGCCCCGCGGCCTTGAGAGCCTGGCGGGCCGCGGCCTCCGCCATGGTGACGGTGTTCTCCTCGGGGGCGGCGATACGGCGCTCGGCGATCCCGGTGCGTTCCAGGATCCAGTCATTGTTCGTGTTCACAATTGTTTCCAGGTCCTTATTGGTCAGGACCTGCTCGGGCACATAGACCCCGGTGCCCAAAATGCCGATTTTCCGTGCTGCCACGAGCCTCTCTCCCTCACCACCTAGTAGCTAATCAACTATACCTAATCGCCGGAGAAAAGGCAACGGCTGTCTATAAATCTGGAATGTCCCGCCATAAATTTGTCGCGTCCAGGATATTGCCAGGTTGCCCTCCCGAAGTCATGGCAATCAGGGGACAGAGGCTTATTTTGGGTGCAGGCACAGACTAACCCGCCAGACTTCCTGGCCTTGCCACTCCGGGAAAGGACAAATCCCCCCCCCTTTAAAACTGGGCATTACCCATATCTTACTTAAATATTTAATAATTTTCATTTAATTCCCTCTCCCCCTTGGGGGAGAGTGTTAGGGTGAGGGGGGAAAAAAAGTGTTTTTTCAACGGGTTTTGTCCGCTTGATTCATCAATCCCTCACTTATGTGTAATGATAAGCTTTAACCAAGGGGGGTTCGATAAACGGCAAACCCAAGTCCCCCTTTGCTAAAAGGGGGATTTAGGAGGATTTTGATTGGCAGGGCCTCTGCTGACGATATTTCATTTGTGAAAGCCAATCGGTGTGGATCGTCATATCACCAAAGCACTCATCATTTGTTTAGTATTTTCTGCCCATATTTGCTATAATCAAAGGCAAGATCAGAAGAAACAATTCACAAAGTATTTTCTTGACTGCCCAATATGTTGTGTTGTACTATTGAATACAATACAACATATTGTTATGTAAATCATTTTCGGCAACCCTTCGATTTCTTAGAAAAAGGAGCCTTTTTATGTCTTTGCAGGCGGATGTAACCGAGATTTCCCGAGACCTCCCCTTAAGCCCCAACGCCGTGGTGGTGCTGAAGCGCCGCTATCTGAAAAAGGACGCCAAGGGGGAGGTGGCCGAAGCCGCACCCGACATGTTCCGCCGCGTGGCCGACACCATCGCCGAGATGGACCGTAATTACGACCCCGACGCGGACGTGGCCGACACGGCCAGGAAATTCTATGAGATGATGGCCAGCCTGGCCTTCATGCCCAATTCTCCCACCCTCATGAACGCCGGGCGGGAGTTGGGGCAGCTTTCCGCCTGCTTTGTGCTCCCCGTGGACGACAGTATCGACAGCATCTTCGACGCTATCAAGCACACCGCCCTGATCCACAAGTCCGGGGGCGGCACCGGCTTTTCCTTTTCCCGCATCCGCCCGGAAAACGATCCCGTCATGTCCACCAAGGGCGTGGCCTCGGGGCCCATTTCCTTCATGAACATTTTTGATGTGGCCACCGAAACCATCAAGCAGGGGGGCACCCGCCGGGGGGCTAACATGGGGCTGTTGCGGGTGGATCATCCCGACATCGAAAAATTCATCACCTGTAAGAACGACACCAAAAGGCTCACCAATTTCAACATTTCCGTGGGTCTCACCGACGCCTTCATGGACGCGCTGCGGGAGGACCAGCCCTTTCCCCTGCTGAATCCCACCACCCGCAAAGAGGTGAGCCGGGTCAGCGCCACCGGGCTTTTTAATCTCATCGTCCGGAGCGCCTGGGCCACCGGCGAGCCCGGCATCATTTTCCTGGACGCCATCAACCGCGGCAACCCCCTGTCCCATCTGGGTGAGATCGAGGCCACCAACCCCTGCGGCGAGCAGCCCCTCCTGCCCTATGAGTCCTGCAATCTGGGGTCCCTGAACCTGGCCAAGGTGGCCGAGGACGGCAGCATCAATTACGGAGCCTTGCGGGAGCTGGTGCACAATGCGGTGCACTTCCTGGACAACGTCATTGACGCCAACCGCTTCCCTATAGACCTCATCGCCGACAACACCCGGAACAACCGCAAAATCGGCCTGGGGGTCATGGGCTTTGCCGATCTGCTCCTGCATCTCGGCATCCCCTACAACTCCGAAGAAGCGGTGCAGGTGGCCGATGAAGTCATGGCCTTCATCAACCAGGAGGCCAAAAACGCCTCCGCCGCACTGGCCGACCGCCGGGGGAACTTCCCCAGCTTTGCGGGCAGCCGCTATGATGCCAGCGGCAACGGCAACGGCATGGGGCGCATGCGCAACGCCACGGTCACCACCATCGCGCCCACGGGCACCATCAGCATCATCGCCGGGGCGAGCTCGGGTATTGAGCCCCTGTTCGCCATCTCCTATGTGCGCCGGGTGCTGGAAGGCACCGAACTGGTGGAGGTGCACCCCTACTTTGAGGAACTGGCCCGGCGCCGGGGCTTTTATTCCCCGGAACTCATGCGGGCCGTGGCCCAAACCGGCTCCATCCGGGACTTCAAGGAAATCCCCAAGGACATCCGGCGCCTGTTTGTTACGGCCCACGAAGTGTCCCCCAAGTGGCACATCAAGATCCAGGCGGCCTTCCAGAAGCACACCGACAACGCCGTGAGCAAGACCGTGAACTTCCCCCGCCAGGCCACCCCCGAAGACGTGCGCCGGGTGTACCTCATGGCCTATGAGCAGGGCCTGAAGGGGGTCACCATTTACCGGGACGGCAGCCGGGAAGACCAGGTGCTGAGCTTCGGGGAGCAGAAAAAGCCCAAAGAATTTGAATACATCATCCCCCGGCCCCGCCCCGAGGAGACCACCGGGGTCACCCGCCTCATCACCACCGGCTGCGGCAAACTTTACGTCACCGTGAACCGGGATGAGGACGGCTTTTGCGAAGTCTTCGCCCAGATGGGGAAAACCGGGGGCTGCGCCAGTAGCCAAATAGAGTCCACCGGCCGCCTCATTTCCCTCGCGCTCCGCTCCGGGGTGCACGTGGAGGCCGTCATCAAGCAGATTACCGGCATCCGCTGCCCCCACTCCATGTGGCAAAACGGCCGCCAAGTCCTGTCCTGCCCGGACGCCATCGCCCAGGTCCTCTCCCAGATCTCCGAAACCAAGCTCCCCACCCCCTCCGCGGCCATGGGGGCCTGCCCGGACTGCGGCGGCGCGGTGGAACACGAAGGCGGCTGCTTAGTGTGTAGGGCTTGTGGATTTTCCAAGTGTAATTAATAGGTTATCCAGGTGATCCAGGTAAGTATATAGTATATATACTATATACTTACCTGGATAGCTTTTGAAACTATTTATCCTGTATAGTATATATACTATACAGGACATTTTTTATTGATTTTTAAATTAAAAAGCCATATAGTATATATACTATATGGTCATTAAGACACGTCGTAATGGAAAGAGTTATGGCGCGCAGATCTACACTTGAGATTGCTGAGCCGAAAGTTGTTGAATATTTTACAAAAATTTCAAAGAGAATTTTGACTTATGATCAGATAGCAGAAATTTTGGAGGAGCAAAGGGAAGCTTGGCGTCTAGCTAATTCGGTAACCGCTAACAAGCTTATCAGATTCTTGGTTACCAAAACACAGCTTCGTGAAATTCAGATTAAATTCCCTTCAACACTTGTCCCTAATTTTATTAGGTTTTGTTTGGGAGAACCTTCCCCGCTTGCCATAGCCTCTTCTCTGAAACCTGAATATTATTTTTCCCATTACACTGCTATGTCCCTTCATCAGTTGACAGAGCAGGTGCCAAAAATAATCTATTTAACCTGGGAACAGCCTGAGAAAGCCCGAATTATCAAGCCGTTGGCGCAAAGAAAAATTGACTGGGCCTTTGCTCAACGACCACGTATATCACAAAACATGGCCCCCTGTAATGATCATAAGATATGCATTTTATATGGGATGTACACAGGGAGCCTTGGCATTATTGGGAGTAAAGGTCCAGAAGGTGAGAAACTCCGTGTAACTAATGTGGAGAGAACACTTATTGATATAACCGTAAGGCCCTTTTATGCAGGCGGTGTTTTTGAGGTCCTAAAAGCTTTTAAACTAGCGAAGGATCAAATCTCAGTAAATAGGTTGGCTGTTATACTAAAGAAAATTGGATATGTTTATCCTTACCACCAGGCAATAGGGTTTTATTTAGAGAAATCTGGTGCATATAAAAAATCCTCAATAGACATCTTTCGTAAGATGGATAAAAATTACGATTTCTATCTTACCTATCAAATCCAAGACAAGGAATATTCTAAGGATTGGCGTCTATTCTATCCCAAGGGCCTTTAAAATCCTCTGACAATAAGCTACGACATAGTCGAAATAATAATCATAAGTGTCCACTTTATCACTGTTCCCCACAGTAGCTCTAACGGCTGTAAAATCATCTCTGTGAAACTCTCTTGTATTACGAATCTTAGCAATTAGACTTAACGGAACTCTTTTAGCTTTAAATATCTTTCCAAGTAAATAAAGATTATCTTTAGTTGCTAAATCAATAGCATATCTTTCAATCAGGAGATACATATCATAAAAATCCCTGGCTCTAGCTGATTGCGAAGAAGAAAGGACTATTTCTCTATATTCCGGCATCTGCTGACAAATGGCCCTGATCTTTTCACAAACCATCATAGCAGGTGTATAAACATAGATGGAATAGCCTTCTAATTCTTTAATCTGTTTAGGTTGACAATATTCATATTTGCTTATATCGATTTCAATTTTTTTTCTATTCATGAGCCCAACAACCATGGCTTCTCTCCTTAGAGAATCAATATCTTTTGAAAATTGCACATATTGCTCTGCGCTTATAATTTTAAACTCAATTGAATATCCTCCCCAAAAATCAGCCATTTCAGGAGATATTTGTTTGGGCTTCTCCAAAGCTTTTACATCAAAAACCTCATAACCCGCTTCTCGGAATGTATTTCCCAGGACCTTTTCGACTTTTTCCTTTATGACCGTCAGGTCTTGATCGAACTCCTTTTCTATCGAAAAGTCCAAATCTAGGGAAAGCCGATAATCAAGATCATAAAACTCCAGGGCGGTCCCCCCCTTCAAAACTAGAACATCCAATAAATCATTATCAGAAAATAAAGAAATTAAGGTAAGATATTTGATTCGCTTGAAGTAAGTTTCCATAACCCAAATATAGCACTATACTTATCATAAAACTATTCTTGAGGTTTATTCTTCTTGTGATCTTTTTAAGTCTAGATTTCTCCTACGGTAATGGCAATACCCAGGTCATGCCAGAGCATTCCTCCCGCTTCCCACTCCCCCTCCCCTCCCACTGAACGGTAGACCGGGCTTCCAGCCCGGTCTGTCCAGGCACGGGCAGGATGCCCTTGCTACCGGGGCGTATCCCCGTAAGGGCTCGCTAATCCCTGTAGGGGCTTGATTTATCAAGCCCTGAGGGCTCAATGAATTGAGCCCCTACAAGGACCCTACGGCTAAAGACCTGCAGCAATTTTACCCCACATTTTTCCCTCCTTGCGCTTCCCGGTGTTTTTCGTTAGTCTGACGGGCAGGAGGATCATCCCATGAACCTTCTCCGAATTCTCTTGGGGGCCGTCCTCATCCTGGTCCTGGGCTGCGGCGGACAGGCCAATATAAAAGCCACCACCAATCCCCAAACCAGTTATGAGTTCCGCCGTCTGTGCCTGACGTTGGGCGCCCCCGACGGCAGAATCAGCCGGGAGGCCTTTATGGCCCAGGCCAAAGACAAGGACGCGGCCGGCCAAATCTTTGACGCCTGCGACGTGAACCGGGACCTCTTTGTCACCGAAGAGGAAGCTAACCGGGCCAACCACCTGGAAAGCCTGAAGGGCCAGGTGATCCGCCTCACTACTCCCTGACCAGGCCCGGCATTATTGCCGCATCTTGACCACTGTTCGGGTTATATGCCCAGAGCGGTACAGGAATCATAGTCCCCTCACCCTGATCCTCTCTCCCGTTGCGGGAGAGGGGAAAAAAGAATCAAGTCCAGGCTCCTGGTGGTGACCAGAAGAAAACCAGGAGCACAACATTGGCCAACCTACTGCGGAGGTTAGACAAATGTCAGCGAAAAGAATTGCGGCACTGGGCGCTCTGATGGTGCTCCTGATGGCCTGCGGCGCCAGCGGCCAGGCGTCCAAACCTTATGAAGCCATGGATTTCAGCCGGCTCAAGGGCATGAAGGGCTTCAGCGACAAGGCCCTTGACCTGCACTTCACCCTCTATCAGGGGTATGTGAAAAACACCAACCTGCTCCGGGAAGAACTGCAAAAAATGGCGGAGCAGAACCAGACCGCCGCCCCGGCCTATGCCGAAATGAAGCGCCGCTTCGGCTGGGAGTTCGACGGCATGCGCCTCCACGAGCTCTATTTCGGCAACCTGGGAGGGAAAGACCCCCTGCCCCAGGATAGCAAGCTCATGAAGAAAATCGTGGACAACTTCGGGAGCTACGACAAGTGGGCTGCGGATTTCAAGGCCACCGGAGCCATGCGCGGCATCGGCTGGGTGGTGCTCTACGAAGACCCGAAAAACGGGCGCCTCTTCAACACCTGGATCAACGAGCACGACGTGGGCCACCTGGCGGGATGCACGCCGCTCCTCATCATGGACGTCTTCGAGCACGCTTTTCTGCCCGATTACGGCTTGAAGCGGGGCGATTACATCCAGGCCTTTTTCGACAACATCGACTGGAAAACGGTGGAAGGCCGGCTGGGAAAATAAAAGGGTTTTCTGTTTTCTGTTAAAAGATTGCAGCGTGGAGCCGCGCCGTTAAACCTGGGCCACCGTGGTGATATAACTGAGCAACCAGGTCGAAGCTGAAAGAAAGAGGGGGACGGGCCGCCAACCTGACCCCCTCAGCTAAATCCCTCAAGGGAGCTGAGGAGCAGTGGAGAAAAAAGAGCAGACCGGAACTGAACGCATAACGCCTGGGGACCCGCAGAAAATCGAGCCTCCCTGCCCGCCGTCGCTGGAAAACCGCTTTCCCACCCAGTTTGCCCGGCTGTTCTTCGGGGTGGTCACCGTCCTGGTCCTTTATTATGCCTATGCCATCATCAAACCTTATCTGGTGGAGATCTTTCTGGCCTTGGTCATTTTTTTTACCGCCAGGCCTTTATATGCGGGCATGAACCGGCTCGTTTTCGGCAAACGCTCCCTGGCCTCGGCGCTCACCTGCCTCCTTCTGGCCCTGATTATCATCGTCCCCCTGGTCACCCTGGTGGGCATCGTGGCCAGGCAGGCCCTGGAGTTTTCCAGCCTGTTGAGCCAGGGCTTGGAAAGCGGCACCCTGGGCCAGTGGCTCAACGCCAAGATGGATCTTATTCAGAGTTACCTGGCGAGCATTAATCTGCCCTTACCCCCGGAGCAGATTAAATTTGAAGGGTTGATCCGAACCATCCTCACCAACGCCAGCAAGTTCATCTATACCAACGCCATCGGGGTGGTGTCCGGCTTCACCAGCTTTTTCCTCAGTCTGTCGCTTATCCTCTTTGTGGCTTTTTTCCTTTTTTTGCAGGGGGATGCCTTCATCGATGAAGTAAAGAAACTCTCCCCCTTGTCTGCCGCTGACAACGAAATGATCCTGGCCGAAATGGAAGCCACCATCAAGGCCACCCTGTGGAGCACGGTGGTGGTGGCCTTTATCCAGGGTTCCCTGGGGGGGATTGGGTTTCTGCTGTTCGGGGTGCCCCAGGCGGCCTTTTGGGGCACGGTCATGGTGCCGGCCAGTGTCATTCCCGTGGTGGGCGCGGCCATTATCTGGCTCCCGGCCGTGGGCTACCTGATTCTGCAAGGCACCTGGGCCAAGGGCCTGGGCCTCCTGCTTTTTTGCGCCCTCCTCATCGGCTCCATGGACAACCTGCTCAAGCCCAGGCTCATGCGGGGCTCCCGCTCCACGCCCACGGTGCTGGTCCTCCTGTCAATCCTGGGAGGCATCTCGTACTTCGGCATGATCGGCTTTATCCTGGGTCCTTTTATCCTTTCCCTGCTCGTGTCTCTTTTGGGCATCTACGAAAAGGCCATCCTGGCGCCGTCCCGGGCCCAAGACGCGATCCTGGCCTCCACAACTGAGCCCAAGGCGCCGCTGCCGCCGGACACATAATCGAAGGTTAAGATAATTCCAACTTGCGTCCATAGAAGTAAAATTGGCCATTGCCTGCAGGGGCGCACCCGGGTGTGCGCCCACAGACCAGGGCGGACACATAGGTCCGCCCCTACAAAAGAAAGAATTGCTTGTCTGGACGCAACTCAGTAACGCTTTGCCCCTCCGACGGAATTTTGTGTTAGACGAAAAAAAGCCCATCGCCCCGCACGGGAGATGGGCCTGAAAAAACCTGCCAAACTGAGGAGTTGGGATCAGGAAGCCCGCTGCACTTCCTGTTTTACTTCGGAAAGGTCGAGTTCGCCCCGGGAGACGGCCCCGTGGCTTTCCAGCCGCTCCAGTTCCTGCTGGACCAAATCCCGCTCCAGCTGGCGGTCTTCATGGATGAACTGGCAGTATTCCTCGAAGAGATCTTCTTTCAAGGTCTGGGAAAACAAGGCATCTTTGCCCAACCGCTCTTCCAATCCCAGGATGTTGTCCAGGAGATAAAAGTAAATGGAGCGGGCTTCGGCCAGGTGGCCGCTTTGAGCCAGACGGTCGGCCCAGGCCTGGGCCCGGCGCAGCCGGTTTTCGGCCCGGTCCGCATCCACTGAGTCATCAGCCACTTCATCCACGATGTGGTCGATGGACTCGAGAATATCCTCCAGTCCCTGTTCCTCTTCTTTCAGAACGCTGCGCACTTCCGGGACCCGGTCGGCCAGGTCCAGGATGATGTCCATCAGATCCTTTTTGGAGTATTTCTTAAAGCGATCCTGCAGGTCGTTACGGTTCAGGAACTTGTCGGGCTCGGTGACCCAGGCCCAGAGCAAAGCCAGGGCGTGCGGGCAGATGCCCCCTTCCACTTCCTGGTCGCACTGACACACGAAGGAAAGCTGGTCATCCCTGGCCCTGGCCTCCACCGGATAGGATTCCTCGTCCCAAACCACCGCTTGCAGGCGGTCCGGCAGGCGATAGGCATACTGCAATTGATTATTCTGGGCCAACTCCTGCGCCCGGGCGGTTAATTCCGGGGAGGCAATATGCTCCAGAGTTTTACTGTCCAAATTGTCGAAGCGCATAGATGCAGAACTTCCCTAACTCTTTCTTTAAAATGTAACATATCGCTGCTGCTAAGCAATTAGTTTTTGTCTTTTTTCGACCCCTTAGGCAAGAAAGTTTAGGGTTTCCCGAAAAATTTCTGAGCCAGGGAGAAGAGGTTATTCAACCGATTTTCCAGGACTTGGCGCTGCCTCAGCAGTGCGCCGCCCCGGTCTTCCGGATTAATTCTTATGGGGGCCTCCACGAGCAGAACGCTCCGGCTCAAGGGCAAAGGCACCTCAAAGCGGTCCCAGGTGTTCAGGATAATCTTGCGGCTGCTGACCGCAGCTATGGGGAGAATGGGGGTTTGGGTCTCTCGGGCCAGGTACAGGACTCCTTTTTGGGCCACCCGGGCCGGCCCTCGGGAGCCGTCCGCGGCCAGACCGGCAGAATAGCCTTGCCTGACATAGGCCGCCATTTTTTGCAGGGCGAGGAGACCGCCCTTATGTCGAGACCCCGGAATCGCCAAAAATCCCAACCCCTGGGCCACGTCGGCGATGAACCGGCCATCCCGGCTCGGACTGGCCATGAGCACGATGGGAGGCTTCAACCGGCAAAAAACCTCGCCCAGGTAGAGACAGGCCAGGAGATGGCAGTGCCACACGGCAAAAATGACCGGCGCTTCAGACTGAAGGAGGACCTTGCTTTCCTCGTCTCCGTGCAGGCCAAACCTGCTGGTGCCGAGAATCAGCCGGACGTAAACCCGGGCCAGGGCCGTCGCCAGGCGCCGCCAGGCAGGATGGTCGAGGGGGAATTTCATGAGAATCTATTTTGCCGGGGGGATTTGGGGCCTCAGCCCTCCTTGCCGGGGCTGACCTTATTACGCGACTCCAGGCGCTCCAGAATCTTGGGGGTGTAAAGGTCGTGCTCTTCCAACAGGGGCGAGACTGGATGCTTGAGGCGCATCTTCATGATGAGAAAGTTGAGACGGCGCATCTGCTTGAGCTTTTCGGCCTCATCCGGCAAGGATGCCACCAAATCCTGCAGCCGGACAATTTCCCGGCGCATTTCCAACTCGGGCGGCAGACAATCCGCCATTTTCATGATCTTATAGGCCATGCGGAGCTCCGGCGGGACGTGGCTGTCATCCTCCAGCACCAGGGGCTTGCCCTTCCCCTCCAAATCATTAAAAAGGCCCGCGTCAATGGCCTCTAAAATGCGGCTCTCCGCAAGGCGATACAGAGAATCCATGGTTTTTCCTGGGCCCTGCCTTTCTCGGACCCTCCGCGGGTGGGGAGGGGGGGTGTGGGGGGAGGGCAGGGACCTCAGGTCCCTGGCCCTCCCCCCACCAGTCAAACATCTCTTAATGCCGCCGTTTGCGGGCCCGATCAAGTTCCCGCTGTTCTTCCCGGCGGCGGATGGCTTCCCGTTTGTCATGCTTCTTTTTCCCCTTGGCCAAGCCCAATTCTACTTTGGCATATTGGTCTTTAAAATATAATTTCAGGGGAATAAGCGTGTAGCCCCGCTCCGTGAGTTTCCCCAAGAGGCGCTTTAATTCCCGCCGGCGCAGCAGCACCTTGCGGGGCCGGGTGGGCTCGTGGTTTTCCACGGCGGCATGGGTATAGGGGCTGATATGGGCGTTGATCAGGAAGATCTCCCCGTTGCGGAAACGGGCATAAGCGTCTTCGATGTTGGCTTTGCCCAACCGCAGGGACTTCACCTCGGTGCCCTTGAGGACCAGGCCGGCCTCAAAGAGGTCATCAATGGTGTAATCGAAATAGGCCTTGCGGTTGCGGCACACCAGTTTCATACGTTCAGATGTCATGATTAAGCCATGCCGGCCAGGGCTGAACCGAACCGGAAAATTTCCGGAAACCGGTTATTCATCTCCCGGGCGGCAAATTCGTTGATTTCTTCGACGGATACCATCTCCAGGACCTGGCGAGCCATCTCCTTTGCTTCCTCATAGCATATCAGACGAATCACTTTTTTCACTAATGGAATGGCCATGTGGTTCATAGAAAGTTCGTCAACCCCCAACCCCAGGAGGATGGGCAGGTAGAGGGGGTCACCGGCCATTTCCCCGCAGACCGCCACGGGAATGCCTGCGGCCCGGCCGGCCTCCACGGCCTGGAGGATCATGCGCATCACCGCCGGGTGCAGGGGCTGATAGAGCGCGGCCACCTGCTTGTTGCCCCGGTCGATGGCCAGGGCATACTGGATGAGGTCGTTGGTGCCGATGCTGAAAAAATCCGCTTCCCTGGCCAAAAGCCCTGCCAGGGTCACCGCCGCAGGCACCTCAATCATGGCCCCCACCGGCAGCCGCGGATCAAAAATGTGGCCTTGGGCCCGCAACTCTTCCTGAACTTCCTGGAGGAGACGGCGGGCCTCCCGGATTTCCTGGATGCTGGAAACCAGGGGGAACATGACCCTTACGGTGCCGTGGGCCGAAGCCCGCAAAATGGCCTTGAGCTGAATCCGGAAAATGTCTTGTTCCTTGAGGCAGAAGCGGATGGCCCTGAGGCCCAGGGCCGGGTTCATTTCCTGGGGGTATTCCAGGGTGGACAGGAATTTGTCGCCGCCGATGTCCAGGGTGCGGATGGTCACCTGTCGGGGGGCCATGGCCTCCACCACCTTTTTGTAATCCTGGTAGAGTTCCTCTTCGGTGGGCAGTTGCCGCAGCCGCAGATAGAGAAACTCGGTGCGGTAAAGGCCCACGCCGTCAGCGCCGTTTTTCAGAGCCAACTGCACTTCTTCGGGCAGCTCAATATTGGCCAGGATGCGGGTGGCGTGGTCGTCCAGGGTGTAAGCCGCAAAGGTGCAGAATTGGGCCACCTCCGCCTTGAAGGCGTCGAACTCCAGCTGGCGGCGGCGATAGTTTTTGACGACCTCCTCGTCGGGGTTCAGGATAACCCTACCCAACAGGCCGTCTACAATGATGTCGTCCCCGGAGTGGATTTCCTCGGTGGCGTTATCCAGGCCCACCACCGCGGGGATTTCCAGGGCCTGGGCCATGATGGCGGTGTGGGAGGTCCTGCCGCCCCGCTCGGTGATAAACCCCACCACCTTGGAGTTGGCCATCTGGGTGGTCTCCGCCGGGGAGAGGTCCCGGGCCACGATGATGACGGGGTCGGGGGAATCGAAGAAGCGGGAAGAGTCTTTGCCGGTAAGGTTCCCTATGAGGCGGCGGTACACCGATTCCACATCCGCCATGCGGCCCTTGATGTAGGGGTCGTCGATGCGGCGGAAAAGTTCTTTGATTTTCTCAAAGGATTGGGACAGGGCCCATTCGGCGTTGAGGCGTTCTTCCCGGATGAGTCGCAGGGGCTCTTCGCAAAGCATCTGGTCCTTGAGGATCAGCAGGTGCAGTTCGATAAGATGGGCATGCTCCGGAAATTCGCTGGAGATATCCAGGTGGATGCGGGTCAAGTCCTCGTAGGCCTGGTCCATGGCGGCCTGAAGCCGCGCCACTTCCGCGGCTTGCTCCTCTTCGGTGAAGAGCAGGCGGAAGCGGCCCTTCACTTCTCCCCGGTCGCTCAGCACCCAGGCGCGGCCGATGACGATGCCGGGGGAAGCGGGGATACCTCTGAGTTGATGGTTTCCTGGAGTCATGATTCGCCGAATTTGCGGACAAAGAGTTGGCTCACCGCCAGCGCGGCCTCATTGGCGTCAGGGCCGCTGGCCTTAAGAACCAGCCGGGTCCCCTGGGGGCAGTCCAGGGTGAGAATGGCCAACAGATCCCTGGCGTTCACCTGGAGGCTGTCCTTCTCCAGGATCAAATCGGCCTGAAATTGCAGGGCCAAACTGGTTATTTTCATGGCCGGCCGGGCATGGATCCCCAGGCGGTTTTCCACCCAGAGCTCCTTTTCCACCACCGGCCCTTCGGGTTTCATGGTGGTCATCTTATCATATCTTGTGGGAAACTGGAGGGGAGCGGCTTACCGTGCCCAGGCGCAGGCTGAAGCCTGCGGCCGCATTTTCCTTACGTGCTTACCTCACTCGTTCCCAAGTTAAACTTGGGAACGAGAACCATCCTCTGTAGGGGCGCAATTTATTGCGCCCTTAAAGGGCTCGATAAATCGAGCCCCTACGGGGAAATCAATCCCTTACCTTTGTAACAGGAAAGGGACACAGCTTGACGTTTCCGAAAACAGGGGCCTCAGGATGGGACCACTCTCACCCCAGCCGCTTCTGTTCTTTTAATTCCAGATAGGCCTGGTAAACTTGCCTCTTGGAAATCTTGGTTTCCGCGGCCACCAACTCCGTTAGGCGCCGCCCGGTGAGATTGGTCGCCGCCGCGGCCGCCAGCAGCCTCCCGGCCAGGTCCACTTCCTCCTCTCGGGGTTGTTCCGGACAGGACAATACCAGGGTGCACTCCCCCTTGATTTCCCGGTCGGCCACTCGGGCCACGACTTCAGGCACCGGCCCCCGCCAGGCTTCCTCGAACATCTTGGTAAGCTCCCGCACCACCAGCACCTGCCGGTCCGCAAAATGTTCACCCATCTCCGCCAAGGTCCCGGCCAGGCGCTGGGGGGACTCATAGAAAATCAGGACACGGTCCTCCCGGGCCAGGGCCTCAAAAAATTCCCGGCGCTTCCCGGCTTTGCGGGGAGGAAATCCCAAAAAGGTGACGTCCCCCGGAAAGCCGCTCATGGACAGGACCGCCACTCCGGCGGCCGGCCCCGGCACCGCCTCCACCTTCACCCCCGCCTCCCAGGCCTGGGCCGCGAGGAGCGTCCCCGGATCGGAGAAACCGGGGGTGCCCGCGTCGCTCACCAGGGCGATATTTTGCCCTTCCTTGAGTTTGGCGATGAGCTCCGACCCCCGCACCCCCTGGTTTTGAGCATGGTAGCTGATAAGCCGAGTCTTGATGCCGAAATGCGTCAATAACTTCCGGGTGCGCCGGGTGTCCTCCGCGGCGATGAGGTCCACTTCTTTCAAGACCCGCAAGGCCCGGAGCGTAATATCCTCCAGGTTCCCGAGCGGCGTGGCGACGATGTAAAGAATGCCAATTAGGGATGTGTCCATGATTGTTAGCCGAATGGATCACATATCGACCCATCCCGACGTAATAGATGAGCTGGACGTAGGCACATTATGTCATAAGATGATGAGAACTTATAAATAACGCCTACAAAATCCCAATAAAGACCTCTATGGATGAAGGCTGGACCACCACTCATACCACCCAGATCATATAGATGTGGTCGATTATCCACATCAAAGGCATTTCCCAATATTCTCTTTCGAATTGACATGCAAACCGATCCTCAGCAACTTGTTTAACCATACAAGCGCCGATGCTAAAACTCAGAAAAACTAATTCATCAAATGCATATCGCTCTCTCCATCGCCCGGGAAATCCACCAAAAGAAACAAAATAACCCTCCCTAACTGGTGGGGGTGGCCAGGAACTTGGCTTAAAAAAGCAGGACCCGATTTCTTCCCCTTGAGTGATAAGTTGAGCTTGGGCGCTAATGAGCCTTATTGTCGCAAGATCTAATCTTTTGTTTTCAATAATAAGCTGTGATAAGGGATTAATTTCAACATCCCCTATTTAAAATAATGCATTTCCATATCTCGTAATTACTTCACGATAACCTTCTATAACATGATAACAAGTAATTCCTATGGGGCCATCACCGATGGTTGACAAGAGTAACTGTACCATTGGTAATTTCACTATTTTTTTCTTTTGATGGGCGCTCCCCAATAAAGTCTGCTTTTGCGAAAAGCATTGGGAATTTTGAAAGCTTCTTTCCGAGGGGTCCAGCTGCGAGGCGCTTAGCATTTTCAATCTTTCTGGGATCGCTATCTTCCATATTAATAATCCAAGGGAATTAAAATTTCTCTCAGAAAGCCCCTTGAATCACTTCAATCTGCGGCTTGCCCTCCTGCCACAAAATTCCCACCACGTCAAAGCGCACTGCCACTTCTCCCAGGCCCTTTTGCTGTAAATAATATTCCGCCAGGTTCCGCAGACGCTCTTGTTTAACTGGATGCACCGCCTCCTGGGGAGACCCGAACTTCCTGCTGCGGCGGGTCTTGACTTCAATGAACACAAGCACCCCCCGGTCCCGGGCAATGAGGTCAATTTCCCCCAACGGCGTCCGGTAGTTTCGCTCCAAGATCTTGTAACCCTGCTTTTTGAGATGCGCCGCGGCCAGATCCTCGCCGGTGGCTCCCACCTGTTTGAGGTTGGGTTTCATGGCGCGGCCTCCACCCACTCCTTCACCCCCCGGAAGGTGCGCCGGTGGATGAGGCACGGACCCCAGCAGCGCAGGGCCTCCAGGTGCTCGGAGGTGGCGTAGCCTTTGTGGCGGGCAAAATTGTACTGGGGGTAAACGATATGGTAGGCCGTCATGCGCCGGTCCCGGTGGACTTTGGCCAGGACCGAGGCCGCAGCAATGGCGGGGCAGCGGTCATCCCCTTTGATGACCGGCTGTTGGGGGTAAGCCAGGGGCAGGGGCTGGTTGCCGTCCACCAGCACCATTTCCGGCAGAATGGTCAGGGCTTTCACCGCCAGGGCCATGGCCTTGAGGCTGGCGGCGAGAATGCCCAGGCGCTCGATTTCCCGGACGCCCACCTCGATAACGGCAAAGGCCAGGGCGTCCCGGCGAATGTCCGCGTCCAGGGTCTCTCTGGTTTCCGGGGGGAGGCGTTTGCTGTCCCTCAGGCCCGGGAACTCCAGCCCCGGAGGCACAATCACCGCCGCGGCCACCACCGGGCCGGCCAGGGGACCCCGGCCGGCTTCGTCCACCCCGCAGATAAGCGATACACCCTGGCCGCGCCAGTAGGCTTCCGGGTCAGCAAACACCTGGCTGCCGCCCCGGGGCCGCCTCATGCCGGCCGGGTCCGCTTTTCCTTGATGCGGGCCGCCTTGCCGGAACGCTGCCTGAGGTAGTAGATGCGGCTCTGGTTCACCTTGCCCCGAGTCAGCACCACCACTTTATCGATGTTGGGGGAATGGAAGGGAAAAATGCGCTCCACCCCCACGCCGTAGGAAACCTTGCGCACCGTGAAGGTGGCCCCGATGAGGCCGCCCCGCTTACGGATAACCACCCCTTTAAAGACCTGGATGCGTTCCTTGTCGCCTTCCACAATGCGTACGTGCACTTCCACCGTGTCTCCCGAGCGAAAGTCGGGGAGATCCCCCCGCATCTGCTCCCGGGAGAGCTGTTCCAACCGTTGCATAGCTGTTTTACCTGTCCTTTCCCGTTTCTTCCGAAAGTGTGGCTAAAAAATCTTTATCCTCAGGACTAAGGTCCGCTTTTCCCAGCAAATCCGGCCTCAGGGCGGCGGTGCGCCTCAAGGCCTCTTGCCGCCGCCAGCGGGCGATCCTGGCATGATCCCCGCACAGGAGCACCTCCGGCGCGGTCAGCCCCTCAAAATCCCGGGGCCGGGTATAGTGGGGGTATTCCAACAACCCCGTTTGAAACGATTCATCGTCAGTGGCCCCCTCGCCCCCCAGCACCCCGGGGAGCAACCGGGTCACCGCATCCACTACCACCAGGGCGGGAATCTCACCGCCGGTGAGCACATAGTCCCCGATGGAAATTTCCAGATCAATAAAAAATGGCGGACCCGCTCGTCCACCCCTTCATAATGGCCGCAGATGAAGAGCAAACTGGTTTCTGCCGCCAACTCCACGGCCATCCTCTGGTCAAACAAGCGCCCCGACGGCGACAGGAGAATGACCCTGATGTCCTGGTCCTCCTCCCGCACCCGGCGGATGGCTTCTACCAGGGGTTCAGGCTTCATGACCATGCCGGGGCCGCCGCCAAAGGGCCGGTCATCGGCCACCTTGTGGCGGTCATAGGCATAATCCCTGAGATTTACTACTCGAAAACTCACCTTGCCCAGGGTCTGGGCCCGCCGCAGCATGCTCTGGTTCAGCGGGCTTTCGAAAAATTCCGGGAACAGGGTGAGAATGTCAATCCGCATATAAATCCAGGAGGCCCTCCGGGGGCCGGACCTTGAGGCAACCCTCCTTGAGGTCGATTTCCTGGATCACCTCCTCCACCGCCGGCAGGAGCACTTCCCGGGTCCCCTGGCGCACCACATAAATATCATGGGCCCCGGTGGGCCAGATTTCCGTAAGAATCCCCAGGACCGCGCCATCCTTGGCGTGAACCACGGGCAATCCCAGGATTTGGAACCAGTAATATTCCCCTGGGGGCAGTTCCGGGAAGCGGTGGGCTTCTCCCTGAACCTCGCGCCCCACCAGGGGTTCGGCCTGCTCCCGGCTGTCAAGGCCCGCAAGCCTTAAGAGCACGTGCCCCCGGCCCCGGGCAGCCTTAAGGACCTGGTGGCGTTCGCCTCCCACCAGGATTTCCTTCAAGGCCGCATAGGTTTCCGGGTCAAAGTCCGCGGACCGCCCGAATATTCCCACCCGGAGCATGCCCTTGAGGCCGTGCACTCCCACCACCTGCCCCAGGGGCACCAAGCGGGGTTGGGCTTGGCTTGGGTTACTCAATGATCTCCAGAACCGACCGCTTACGAATCTTGGTGGAGGCTGCGCTCAAAATGGTGCGCATGGCCCGGGCGGTGCGTCCCTGCTTGCCGATAACCTTCCCCAGGTCTTCCTTGGCCACCTTAAGCTCGATGACGGAGGTTTGTTCCCCTTCGATTTCCTTGACTACCACCTGTTCCGGATGGTCCACGAGAGCTTGAGCAATGAACTTGATGAGTTCTTTCATAGTTGGCCACCTCCAATCTGGGTTGGGGCTGACTCATTCTCCTCGGGTACTCCGGGACCGGCCGGTATTACCCAGCCGCAACCGCCGCCACCGAAGCCTTCCACTGCTTCAGCAGGCTGGCCACAGTGTCAGTTGGCCTGGCCCCCCGGTCCACCCAATGGGTCAACAGGTCTTCCTTGACTGTAACCGCCGCCGGCTCCTTGCGGGGATCATAGGTGCCGATAATCTCCAGGAACCTGCCGTCCCGAGGAGATTCACTGTTCGCTACCACAATGCGGTAGAAAGGTCTTTTCTTGGCGCCGTAACGGGCCAATCGGATACGTAATGCCATGTGCGCCGTTGTTCCTCCTTGAAGTTGGTTTTTGAGGGAAGGGCCGGGGGACCAGTGGGTCCCCCGCCCTCCCCTCAAACTCCCCTCCCAACCCCCTTTAGAGGGGGCCGGAGAAGCCGGGGCAAAGTCCCCGGCTTCTCTCCGGCCTTCTTTTTGCCCCCCTTAAGGGATTGGGGGAGGGGGTGTGGGGGAGGGGGTAAGGGGCCACTGCCCCTTAGCCCTCTCCCCCACGTATCCTACCCAAACATACCCGGCAGGTTGGGCATCCTGCCGCGTTTTCCTGCTTTGCCGAATTGTTTTATCATTTTCTGGGTGGCGGCGAAATTTTTCAGGAGCCGATTGACCTCTTCCACCGTGGTGCCGCTGCCCCGGGCGATGCGCCGCCGCCGGCTGCCGTTGATGATCTGGGAATTATTCCTTTCGTCCGGGGTCATGGAGAGGATGATGGCCTCCACCCGCCGCAATTCCTTCTCATCGGGCTTGGCCCCCTTCAGGGCCTTGATTTTATTGAGGCCCGGGATCATGTCCAGGAGGCCCTCCAGGGGTCCCATCTTTCTGATCTGCAAAAGCTGCTGGCGAAAGTCCTCCAGGGTGAAGCTCTCCTGGCGGAATTTCTTTTCCAGGGCCTTGACCTGCTCGACGTCGAAGCTCTCCTGGGCCTTTTCGATGAGGGTGAGCACATCCCCCATCCCCAAAATCCGGGAGGCCAGGCGGTCGGGGTGGAACACCTCCAGAGCGTCCAGCTTTTCCCCCACCCCCAGAAACTTGATGGGCTTGCCGATGACCGCCCGCATGGACAGGGCCGCGCCGCCCCGGGCGTCGCCCTCCACCTTGGTGAGGATGACCCCGGTGAGCTTGAGGAGATCATCGAAAGCTCTGGGCCACAGCCACCGCGTCCTGGCCGGTCATGGCGTCGGCCACCAGGAGAATTTCCCCGGGCTCCACCTTCTTCCTGATGGCCTTGAGCTCTTCCATCAGCGGCCCGTCGATGTGCAGGCGGCCGGCGGTGTCCAGGATGACCACGTCGTAGCCGGTGCTGTAGGCCGCCTCCATGGCCGCATCACTGATGTCCACCGGGTTCTGGCCAGGCTGGGTGTCATAGACCCCTACGTCGGCGTCTGCGGCCAGGCGCTTGAGCTGTTCGATGGCTGCGGGGCGCTGCACGTCGGCGGGCACCAGATACGGCTGGCGTCCCTGGGATTTCAGGCGCTTGGCCAGCTTGGCCGCGGTGGTGGTTTTACCCGAACCTTGCAGGCCCACCAACATGAGGGCCACCGGGGGCTTGCCGGAGAGGTCCAGCTTGGGGGACTCCCCGCCCAGGAGCGCGGTGAGCTCCTCGTGGACGATCTTCACCACCTGCTGGGCCGGGGTGAGGGATTTGAGCACCTCTTCCCCCACGGCCCGCTCCCTGATCTGCTCGATAAAGCCCTTGGTGACCTTGTAATTGACGTCGGCCTCGAGCAGAGCAAGCCTCACCTCCCGCAGGGCCTCGGTCACCTGGGCCTCGGTCAGATGCCCCCGGCCTTTGAGCTTCTTAAAGACCTGGTTCAGCTTGTCGGAGAGACGGTCGAACATTTTTTAATCTCACGCAATGACGCAAAGACGCAAAAAAAAATAATAGTTATGTTAGGCGGTGTTCACCTACATTTTCTTAATTATGACGCTGTACCATAATAGCAATTGATTCTTTGCCATCCTTGGTCTTTATTATAACTCCCCCATCCCGCTCAATTCTCAATTCTTTTAATCTTTCATTAAATTCTGTTAACTTCTTTTGGTTTCCTTTAAAGAATGTAATGATAGATTTTTCAAAAATTCTATCCAAGAAAATTACTATCAATTTAATATGTTCTTCTATATAATCCTTTAATGAAATATTTTCTATTTCAATTTTCTCTCCTTTAACAAATCCAATGCTAAATTCAGAAAGATAGACCCTTACTGGTACATATGATTCAAGCTTATCTTCTTGCTCTGAGCTTATATAATCGCAAGCATGAGAGGCTATTTTATGTCTTATTTCTCTTAATTTTTAAAGCTTTGATCTTTTTAATAGCCTCTCTCGGATGTGGGATATTGTTAAGCTTATACAATGTTATTATTGCTTGCTGTTGTATATATGAAGCACTCAATATTCCATAAAGTCTCAAATATTTTTCACCAATATCATTATACTTTGTTGGTCCATCTAAGTCGAATTTAAGAAAACTTTCTAATGCAAGACTTGCATCATCAACTATGTCCATACTGGTCCATATAAATGACCAATCTTCCTCTTTATTCAATCTAAGTACATCTTTAATTGAACCTTTTGTTCCTAAATTTTTATCATTAATTAAATCTCTAAATGTATTTGAGTAAGATTCAAGGATTTGAATGCTATTTTTCATATAATCTCCTTGAACTTAAGCAAATAATTATGTTTGTGTAGTGCTTGTATTGCCTTCAAGATAAATTATCGGAATTTTTCTAATAAAGAACCCAATCTATCCCTTTATCACCCCCAAGGGGCTTCAGCTTCGCCACTTTCTTGCTGATCCCCGCGCCGTGGGCCACGTTCACCACGCTTTCCACGTCCTTGTAAGCCTCGGAAATTTCCTCGGCGATGGTGCCCCGGCCTGCGCCCCGCACCACAATCCCCTTCTTCAGCATCTCCCCCACAATGTCCCGCCCCCTGGCCACCTTGGTGGCCTGGCCCCGGGACATCTCCCGGCCCGCGCCGTGGCAGGTGCTGCCGAAGGTTTCATCCAAGGCCGTCTGGGTGCCCACCAGGACAAAGGAATAGCGCCCCATGTCGCCGGGGATGAGGACCGGCTGGCCCGTCTCTTTATAGGCCGCCGGCGTCTCCGGGTGGCCCGGCGGATAGGCCCTGGTGGCGCCCTTGCGGTGTATGCAGAGCTTCCGGGATTTGCCGTTCACCTTATGGGTCTCGATTTTGGCGATATTGTGGGCCACGTCGTACATCAGCTCCATCCCTAAGTCCCGGGGGCCGATCTTCAGCACCTGTTCAAAAGATTCCCGCACCCAGTGGGTGATGAGTTGGCGGTTGGCGAACGCAAAATTGGCCCCCGCGGCCATGGCTGCCAAATATTGCTGTCCCTCCGGCGACTTGATGGGCGCGCAGCACAACTGCCGGTCGGGAAGCTCGATGCCGTATTTGCCGGTGGCCTTGAGCATTACCTTAATATAGTCGTCGCACACCTGGTGCCCCAGACCCCGGGAGCCGGTGTGCACAATGACCGTAATCTGGTCTTTAAATAAACCCAGAGCCCTGGCCACCTGCTCGTCAAAAATGTCAGTGACCACCCCGATTTCCACAAAGTGGTTGCCGCTCCCCAGCGTCCCCAACTGGTCCTTGCCCCGGTCCAGGGCGAACTGGCTCACCATCTCCGGGTCGGCCCCGTCAATCTTCCCCTGGGCCTCGATGTGCTCCAGGTCTGAGGCTTCGCCGAAGCCCTGTTTCACGGCCCAGGCGCTGCCGTGGCGGAGCACCTCCTTCAGGGTAGGCATGCTGAGCTTGAAATCCTTGCGCCGGGAGCCCACCCCCGAAGGGATGTTGGCAAACAGGGCATTGACCAGCTCATCCATGCGGCCGGCCAAGGCCGGGCGCTCCAGGTTGGTGCGCAGGAGGCGCACCCCGCAGTTGATGTCGTAACCTACGCCCCCGGGGGAAACCACTCCTTCATCCACATCGAAGGCTGCCACCCCGCCGATGGGGAAACCGTAACCCCAGTGGATGTCGGGCATGGCCAGGGAGGCGCCCACAATCCCCGGCATGGTGGCCACGTTGGCTACCTGCTCGAGACTCTTGTCCTCCTGGATTTTGGGGATCATCTCCCGGGAGGCGTAGACCACCCCCCGGGTGCGCATTTTCCCTTCCTGCGGCACCTCCCAGCGATACTCATCAATCTGCCGTAATTTGACTGCCATAAGAATCTGGTATTGTTTCGTGAGGGGAGGATCGGGGGAGCGGCGGCTCCCCCGCCCTCCCCTCACACTCCCCTCCCAACCCCCTTTACTGGGAGCACAGGCATCTTGCCTGTGCAACACAGGCTGGAAGCCTGTGATCCCAAACTTTGGCCGGTAGCACGGGCATCTTGCCCGTGTCTGGCCGGGCACCCCCTCTCCCACAATCCATCTCACAAATCAAATATCACCGTGGCCTGCCAGCCGTGGTTCCTGGGAGTGATTTCCAGGTGGTGGTAGGTGGCGGCCTTTACCGCGGTTTTGCCCACGTGGCGTTCGGGATCAAAAATCTCTCCCCGGGCCCGGGCGTGCAAACGTTCGTCCTCTAACTCCAGAATTTCGAAATCCCGGCCCAAAAAGCCGTCCACGTCATAGAGGTACAGCAAATAATTGAGCCAGGAGACCAACAGGGCCTCCCGGTCAGGGGCGTCCACCTTAATCTCCCGGGTCTCCCGGGGCCGCAACCCCCGGCGGTCCGTGATGGTGGCCATGAGGGCCTGCGCGGCGTTGACGTAAATCTCCGCCAAACTCTCTCCCCGCAGGCGGTAGGCCACATCCGCAGTGTGGATCAATTGCCGATATTTCTCAGGTCGGCGCCGCCTTAGGGGGTTTCCATACATTAGCGCGAATTTCTCCGCATTGTATAATGTACTATATTCTCTCAGGCTTGCAATGAATTAAATCCGCGGCAAACCCCGCCACCAAACTCCAATGTCCTTGAAATAACTCAATAACTCAAAGGTTTGCGCCATTGGTGCGGGTTGGCGGCAGCTTCCTGGCCCATCCGGAACGCGGCCAGATTGGCCTCCAGAAACTTGGGGTTGGTTCTGGTGCGGATAAGTGACAGGAGATCCTCTTCAGAAAACGGCATGATATGGGTGGCGGCCAAAGCCCCTAAAATGACCATGTTCACCGCCAGGGGGCTGCCGGCCCGGCGAGCCTGTTCGCCGGCGTCAAAAGCCAGGAGACTGCCCACCTTGGGGGCCATAAGATCCAGCAGGCGGTCCACGTCCGGATAAGAGCTCTTGCCGATGGACACCGGGTAGGGCGCCAGGGCCGCGGTGTTGGCAATGACCAGGGTTTTGGCGTGACAGCGGTCCAGGGCCCGGAAGGATTCCAGGGCTTCAAATCCCAGAAGCACATCCGCTTCCCCCGGAGAAATAATGGGGCTTTTCAGGTCCCCCAGGACCACGGTGGACACCACCACCCCGCCCCGTTGCGCCATGCCGTGGGTTTCGCTGACCAGGGGGGAATAGCCCGCGGCCAGGGCCGCTTCCCCGATCAAGCGGCTGGCCAGAAGGGTACCCTGACCGCCCACGCCGGTGAGAAAAATTCGAAGCCTAAAATGTTCGTTTACCATACCTTATTTTCTTTGAGCGTTGATAATGACCCTAATGCGGCTGCAAACCTACTTTTTTCGTAAGGTGGCCTTGTGCACTTTGTTCGTGCCCTCGGTTTGCATGGTGGCCTGAACCGTCCCAGGGCTGCCCGAGGAGCGCAGGGTCACAGTTTTGGCGCTGCCGGGTTGACCCCATTTCAAAATGATGGCATCCCCCGAAACCGAGGCGTCCCGCACCCGGAACGATTTGCCGGGATTGCCGGGGGAACCGCTGGTGACATAGAGGGCCTCCACTTTGGGAGGGGTGATTTCCACAATGGCAATTTTTACGCCCCTGCCGGTTATATCCATGGCAAACACCTTCCGACTGCCGCCGCCGGGGGGCGCCGTGTAATCCCAGGCCCCTTCCCAGATGCCGCTTAATTGGGCCACTGCGGGGGGAACTCCAGCACCAGGGGGCACAATCTTCAGGTTGGGCGGCAGGGAGGGCTCATGGTCCTGGGCCGCGGCCACGGACAGGCAGAGGAAAACCAGGATTCCCGTGAGCATAGCATTCCTTCTCATAGTCATCCTCCTTATCTCAGGTCTCTAAATGCCACGGCAATAATCACCAACCAATATGCGGGTTGGGAGGGGGTTTGGGGGAGGGCAGGGACCTCAGGTCCCTGGCCCTCCCCCAAAGACATTTATTCCCTCACCCTGCCTTCACCGGCCGGATGCACTCGCAGAACTGCACGCAGAAGGCGCAGCCGGAGCACAGGTCGTGGTCAATGAGCATTTGGGTCCGGCCGGAATCCGGCTTCAGGGACATGGCCGGGCAGCCGAAATAATCCAGGCAATCGCGGCAGTTGCCGCAGTCACCCTGAATCTGGAAGCGGGCCCGCCTTTTTTTGCCGGTGACCCGGGCTTCATAGAGGTGGCAGGGGGCCTTGGAGATGAGCACCCGCACCCCTTTGGAGCTGAGGGCTTCCTTGGTGGCCGCCAGAGATTCCTTGTATTTCAGGGGGTTCACTTCCCAAAGCTGCTCCACTCCCAGGGCCTTCACCACCCGGGACAGGGGCACGTGGACCCCGGCATAGCCCGGCGGCGGCGGGTTCACCCCGGGGTGGGGCTGATGCCCGGTCATGGCGGTGGTGCCGTTGTCCAGGATGACCAGCAGGAAATCGTGGCCGTTGTGCACGGCATTAACGAGACCGGTGAGCCCCGCATGGAAAAAGGTGGAGTCCCCGATGAAGGCCACCACCGTCTGGTCGGTGGCCCGGGAGATGCCCGCGGCAGTGCTGATGGACGAGCCCATGCAGATGAGGTAGTCCGCCATGGACAGGGGCGGCAGAAGCCCCAGGGTGTAGCAGCCGATGTCCGTAGGGAAAATGCCCTCCCGGCCCAAATCCTTCAGCGCAATCTTGACGGCGTAATACATGGCCCGATGGGGGCAGCCCGGGCACAGGTTGGGGGGGCGGTCGGGGAGGGGGCCGCCGTAGAGTTCCTGGGGGTCAACCGGCGCCGGGGACTCCCAGGGAACCCCGAAATACCCGGCCATCACCTGGCGCACCATGGCCGGCTGATATTCATAGAGTCGGGAAAAAAGACCGTCCCCTTTGCCCTGGATGGGGAGCGTCAGTCCCCGCTCCTGAGCTATGGCCTTAAGGCTGTCCTCCAAAATGGGCTCCAGTTCCTCCACCACCAGGACTTTCTCCACCCGTCCCAGGAAATCGGCCAGGAGTTTTTCCGGCAAGGGGTAGGTGAAACCCAGCTTGAGGAGGGTGACCTTGTCCTTTATACCCAGCTCCAGGATGGCGTCTTCCACGTAGGCCGCGGCCACCCCGCTGGTGACCAGGCCCCAGGGGCCTTGCGCCGGTGATGGTGTTGAAGGGCGAAATTTCAGCCCGCTCCCGCACCTGCTCCTGCTTGTCCAGGAGCCGGGCGTGGGCTTCCCTTGCCACCGCGGGCACCATCACCAGGGAGAAGGGGTCCTTGACAAAATGCCCTTTGCCCCTGTGGGTCGGCAGTTCCCCCAGGGTCACCGGCCCCCTGGTATGGTTTATCCGGGTGGTGGTCCTGAGGAGCACCGGCAGGCCCAATTCCTCCGAGAGGGCAAAGGCCGCCTTGGCCATGTCCTTGGCTTCCTGGGGGCTGGCGGGCTCCAGCATGGGAAGGGCCGCCAACCTGGCGTAGTAGCGGTTGTCCTGCTCGTTCTGGCTGGAAAACAGGGAGGGGTCATCCGCAGTGATAATCACCAGGCCACCCTTGACCCCCACATAGGCCAGGGTAACGAGGACGTCGGCGGCCACGTTCAGCCCCACGTGCTTCATGGCGGCCAGGGCCCGCCAGCCTGCGGCGGAGGCGCCGGCGGCCACCTCCAGGGCTACCTTTTCGTTCACCGAATATTCGAAAATGAGGTCGGTTTGCCGGGAGATTTCATAAAAGCGGTCGCCGATCTCCGAGGAAGGCGTCCCCGGATATTGGGCCGCCAGGGACACCCCGGCCTCCAGCGCGCCCCGCACGATGGCTTCGTTGCCGAGGAAAAGACGCCGCTCTCCCGCCTGGCCGTTGAGCAATTCTGACATAAAGCCTCAAGTTGATGGGATGTGCTTTGCGTTAAACGTCAAACTATTATTTGTAACCTATTCATTCTTACTTCCAAACACTTTTTTGCTGATAGTGGCAGACCACACCCCTTTCCCCATAATATTTTCCCTCAGTGCGCCCATATTAGATACCGAGTTGCGATCAAAAAAAGTAACGCTATTATTAGTTGTTATGATTATCAAATCCCCCTAAATCCCCCTTTAGGAAAGGGGGACTTGGGGTTGCTGATTTTTTTAACCCCCCTTTTTTAAAGGGGGGGAGGGGGGATTTGTCTTCTCATACCGGCTTGCAGTCAAACGGTGCCACAGACTTTCCAGCCTGTGTAGACCTTTGGCTTCTCCCAAAAAACTACAAGTCATTTCAAAACTTTTTATTTTACAAAATGGTTATTCTGAGCGAAGCGAAGAATTTCGTCTTTTCAAGATGTTGAGAACCTTCGTTTCGCTCAGGGTGACAGAAAATGGAGGTTTTGAAATAGGTTCTAAGGCAATAATTTCATCAGACGGAAAGGAACTCCCCTTTTTGGGCAAAGGCCCAGATGACCTCATAGGTCACGGGAATGGAGCCGTTGAGGCCGTAGGCTTGATGATAAATGGCCGCCATGTGCCGGAACAGGCGGGGAGAGAGAGGCCGGGGGGCCGGGTTGGTGGCGCCGGTGGCCTGGAGGGCATGCAAAAAATGATGGACCGTTGGATGGGTTTCCGTGCGCACTTCCCGCTGCAAGACCACCTCCTGAAAGCCGGCGTCGGCAAGAAACCGCTGCCATTTTTCTTCACCGGAGAAGGAAACGGCCACGACTTCAGGCGATTCGGCCAGGGGCAGGGCTCCGGCGGCCTCCTGGAATGAAGCCGCCAGTTCCTGGAAGGTGGCCGGCCCCAGAATGGCAAAGGCCAGGACCCCGCCGGGACGCAACATCCGGTAATATTCCCTCAGGGTCTCCCCTGGCCGGGTAAACCACTGGAGGACCGAGTTAGACAGGATGAGATCGTAGCTCCCGCCGGTGAAGGCCTCCCCATCCGCAGCCACGAAATGAACGCCCGCTTCCCGGCCCAGCCGCGTCCGGGCCCGTTGCAGCAAAGACGCCTCGAGATCCAGGGCCACCAGCGCAGCCTCGGGATTGGCGCGCCGCACCAGCTCGGTCAGGTAGCCGGTGCCACAGCCCACTTCCAGGATGGCCCGGGCCCCCAGCAGCGCGTCGCGGCAGCCCTGAAGGAGTTCCGCCGCCATCCACTGCTGAATGCGGGCGTGGCTGTCATAACTGGCCCCCCGCCGGGCAAAATTCCGCTGTATGGCTTGCTTGTGGGTCATAAATTTATTTTGATTCATTAGTTGGGGGGAGGGCCAGGGACCTGAGGTCCCTGCCCTCCCCCCAAGCCCCCCTCCCAACCCGCAGAGGGTGTAGGCAAGGCAGGTCCTACGGTCCTGACTTGCCTACAATTTTATCCCCCATAAGGGGTTGGGGGAGGGAGCTTGAGGGAGGGGGAAGGGGGCCGCGCCCCTGGCCCCCTCCCTCAAAAAGTTCTGCAAAATCTCGTTAAACTCACCTGCCCGGGTGAGGAAGGGGGCGTGGCCGGCCCCCGGCATGGTCACCAGTCGGGCGTCTTTAAGGTTCCGGTGCAGAAACTCCGTCTGACCCGGGGGCACGATGGCGTCCTCATCTCCCTGGATGATCAAGGCCCCCGCCGAAATCCCTGATAATCGGGGCCGCAGATCGGTGTTCAGCAGATAATCCAGGCCCGCGGCCAAATCCGCCCCGCTTTCCTGGGGTTGGAAATCCTGAAGGATTTCCCTCTGGAAATTCATCTCGCTGGGGGCCAGGCAGCGTCCGGCAAAATCAGCCAGGCCCCGGCGGGGGTCCTCCCGCACCGCCCGGCGCAAGGCCCGCACCAGAGCCCGGGGCTGTCCCCAGGGATGGTCCGGTTGTTGGCAAAAGCTGGCCGGAGTGGCTACCAGGACCAGGCCGCCGGGGATGACCTGCTCCCGGCTCAAAGCCTCCAAAAGGAGCATGCCCCCCAGGGACCAGCCCACCAGCACGCTCTCGGCCAAAGGCAATTTTTTCAAATAGTCCGCCAGCCAGGAAACTGTCCCAGGAGGGTAAGGTGGGGGCCAACACCTGCATTTCCCGGCCGCCAAAAGCCTCCGCCTGGCGGCGCCAGATGCGGCCGCTGGCGCCCCAGCCGTGCAGCAGGACCAGGGTCTTCATCCGATGAGACCCAGATCCCGGCCCACAGCCACAATGGTTTCCCGGGCCAGGGCGAGATCAGCCTGTGAATGTGCGGCGGACAGGGAAAACCTTACCCGGGCCTTCCCAGGGGCCACGGTGGGCGGCCGGAAGGCCACGGCCATGAGCCCCCTTTCCCGGAGGCGGGCCGCCATCTCCAGGGTGGGGGCGTTTTCTCCCACCAGGACCGGCACGATCTGGGTTTCGCTGCCCACCAGGTCAAAACCCGCCCGGCTCAGGGTTTCTCGAAAGGCTGCGGCCTCCGAGAGCAGATACCTGCGGCGCTCCGGTTCCTGAATGACGATGTCCAACGCCCCGGCAATGGCCCCCAGGACCGGCGGCGGCAGGGCCGTGGAGTAAATAAAGGATCGGGCCCGGTTGTGCAGGTAATCGATGAGGCGGCGGTCCCCGGCCACATAGCCCCCCAGGGACCCCAAGGCCTTGGAAAAGGTCCCCATGTGCACTTCCACACTCTGGGTCAGGCCCAAGGCCTCGGCCAGGCCTGCGCCTTTCGGTCCCAAAACTCCGGTGGCATGGGCCTCGTCCACCATCAGCCAGGCGTCGTAGCGGTCTTTCAGTTCCACCAGGCCCTTGAGGGGCGCCACATCCCCATCCACGGAAAATACCGAATCGCTGATAATGAGCTTTCTTCCTGACTTGGCTTTTTGCAGCAACTCCTCCAGCCGGTTCAGGTCCCGGTGGGGAAAGCGGGCCAGGGTGGCGCCGGAGAGCTTGATGCCGTCATAAATGCTGGCATGATTGAGCCGGTCGCCAAAAACCGTATCCCCCGGCCCCACGAGAGCGCTGATCGTTCCCAGGTTGGCCATGTAGCCGGTGCTGAAAATAACCGCGGCCTCGGTGCCCTTAAAAGCCGCCAACTTGTCTTCCACCTCCTGGTGCAGGGCCAGGTGCCCCGCCACTAACCGGGAGGCCCCCGCTCCCGCCCCCCAGCGGGCCGCGGCTTCCTGGGCCGCCCTGATAAGGCGCGGGTCCTGAGCCAGGCCTAAATAATCATTGGAGGACAGGTTCAACAACACCCGGCCGCCCACCCTGACCTTGCCGCCAGGCAGGACTTCCTCCACCTCCAGCAAGCGCCGGCGCAAATCCTTATCGGCAAGGGTTTGGAGTTCCTGGGCCAGGCTTTGCAACATAGTTAATCCAGCACCATGCATTCCACAAAGGCCCGGGCCGAACAGGCCTGGGCCAGGGCCCGGCACACCTGGTCCATGGCGGCCAAGAAGGTCTCCTTGCCTTCTGGCGAAGATATCTGGAAAATTTCCGGGACCTTCCCCAAGATGGGGATGTCGGTCAGGGCCGCAATGACCTCCGGGTTGGTCTCCTCGGCCAGGGACGGCCGCTCGGGATAGCGGTTGATGATCACCCCGGCCACCGGCACCCCGGCGTGCTGGGCGGCCTTGACCGTGAGCACCGTGTGATTGATGGTCCCCAGCCCCGCCCGGGCAACCACGATGAGAGGCAGCCTGAGCCAACGGGCCATATCCAGAACCAAGAAGTTATTGTCTGTCAGGGGAACATAAAGGCCCCCGGCCCCTTCCGTCACCAGCACCTCATAGCGGCGGCCCAACTCCTCCCGGGCCTGGGCGATGCGGTCCAGGCTTACTTCGACCCCCTCCCGGGCTGCGGCTACGCCGGGCGCCAGGGGCAGACGCAAGGTGATGGGGGTAAGGAGGTCCAGAGGCTCATCCAGCCCCGCCAACTCCCGGGCGAAGACCGCGTCCGTGGGCAGCAGCCGACCGTTTTCTTCCGGACAGCCGCTCTGCACCGGCTTGAAATAACAGGCGGACAGGCCCCAGCGGCGCCACACCGCAGTGAGCCCGGCCGCGATCCAGGTTTTGCCCACCCCGGTGTCCGTGCCGGTGACAAACACCCCCTTTACTTTGGGCAAACTCGGCAAGTGCATAGCGTATCTTTGTGTTGGGGGGAGGGCCAGGGACCTGAGGTCCCTGGCCTCCCCCCAAACCCCCCTCCCAACCCGCAGAGAGGCCGGGAAAGGCTGGGCCTCTGGCCCAGACTTTCCCGTTCATTTCCCCCCTCAAGGGGTTGGGGGAGGGGGTAGGGGGCCGCCGCCCCTTAGCCCCCTCCCCCACAAGCAATGTCCACCTCCAACCCCAAATCCTCCAGCATCAGGCGGTCGTCTTCGGGGAGGCGCCCCTTGGTGGTGAGGTAGTCCCCGGTCATAAGCGCATTGGCCCCGGCCGAAAAGATCAGGGGCGAAAGCGTCCGCAAAGTAGGCTGCCGGCCGCCGCAGATGATAATGGTCTTGTCCGGGAATGTCAGGCGGAAGGCCGCGATGATTTTCAGGGCCGATAGCGGCGATAGCTTCTCCCGCTGGGCCAGCCGGGTGCCCGGCAGGGGATGGAGAAAGTTGAGGGGGATGGCGTCCGGGTCAAGTTCCTTGATGGCCTGGGCCAACTCCCAACGCTGAGCCAAACTTTCCCCCATTCCCAAAATGCCCCCCACGCACACCGACAGGCCCGCGTCTTTGGCGGCCTCTACGGTGGCCACCCGGTCGGCGAAGGTGTGGGTGCTGCAAATTTCCGGGAAAAAAGACGCCGAGGTCTCCAGGTTGTGGTGGAACCTGGACACTCCCGCGGCCTTGAGGTCGGCCAGAAACTGCCGGTCCACAATGCCCAAAGAGGCGCATAAGTTGATGTCCACTGCCTCCCGGATGGCAGCAGCCGCGTCCAGGATGGCCTCTTTATCTTTGGTAGAGCTGACCCCTCGCCCGGAGGTCACCAAAGAAAACCGGCTTGCGCCTGCCTCGGCCGCGGCTTGGGCGGCCTCCAGCAGCTGTTCCCGGGGCAGCAAAGGATAGGCCGGGACCTCAGTCCGGGCCCGCACCGACTGGGAACAAAAGGCGCAGTCCTCGGAGCACAGGCCGCTCTTGGCGTTGATGATGACGCACAGGCTGACCCGCGGCCCGAAATGGGCCTCCCTGAGGGCATTGGCTTTATGCAGCCATGGCCAGAGGGTGCTCCAGGTGCAGCCAAACAATTCTTCCCAGACATGATAATCCACGGTGTGCATCATCATGTAACATCACCCTAAAGGACGGTATTGTCAACTACAAACTTATGAGTGGTTTACAAAGGCATATCTTGGATAAGCCAGGAATAGCCATAAAGGGCTGGGAGCGTTCTTTTTCTTTTTCGGTTCAGTTTTTTGAAGGCTAGGTTCCCTGGCTCAGGGCGGCGCCACTCTCGGGGTGTGGGTCGCCTTCAGGTGATAAGCGGGATCTCTTAACCAGCGTTTTTCCAGGATCTTCAGGACCGCTGGTCTCCAGAGATTAACCTTTGCAGCCCTTCCAGAGTATTCCGAGAAGAAAACCAAAAGGCAGGATCAGCGGCTGAGGTGTCATTCCGGACCAAACCCCTGACACCTGCTAACGGCGGGGAATATACACTTCTCTGGACTTCAGCCCATCCGAGGGCCCCACCAGGCCCTCCCGCTCCATGGTTTCGATGATGCGGGCGGCCCGGTTGTAGCCGATGCGCAGGCGCCGCTGCAGCATGGAAATGGAGGCGTTGCGGGTTTCGGCCACCAGGGCCAGGGCTTCGTCCCACTTCTCGTCCCGCTCGCCGGAATCCTCCTCCTCCTGCTCCTGGACCTGCATTTCCATGATGCCCGGCTCAAATTCCGGCGCGGCCTGCTCTTTTAAGAACTCCACCACCCGCTCCACTTCTTCATCGGAAACATAGGGGCCATGGATGCGGATGAGCCGGGAGGTGCCCGGAGGAATGAAGAGGAGGTCCCCTTTGCCCAGCAGGCGCTCGGCGCCCATGCTGTCCAGGACGACCCGGGAGTCGGCTTTGGAGGACACCTGGTAGGAGACCCGGGTGGGAAAATTGGCCTTGATGAGCCCGGTGATGACGTCCACCGAGGGCCGCTGGGTAGCCACGAGCAGATGGATGCCCGAGGCCCGGGCCTTTTGGGCCAGGCGGATGAGGTATTCTTCCGTGTCCCGGGAGGACACCAGCATGAGGTCCGCCAATTCGTCAATGACCACCACGATGTAAGGCAGGGACCGGGGCGGCGGCGGCTCCCCTTCCTCCTGGGGCTCGAACTTCAGGGTCTTGGCCTTCTGGTTGTAGCCCTCGATGTTGCGCACCCCCAGTTCCGACAAGAGGGCGTAGCGCTTCTCCATTTCGGCCACGGTCCAGTGCAGCGCGATGGTGGCCTCCTTGGGGTTCACCACCACCGGGTGCAAGAGGTGAGGGATGCCCTGGTACATGGAAAGTTCGATGCGCTTGGGGTCAATGAGCAAAAACCGCACCTCTTCCGGGGTGGACTTGAAGAGGATGGACAGGATCATGGCGTTTAAGCCCACGCTTTTGCCGCTGCCCGTGGCCCCGGCGATGAGCAGGTGGGGCATTTTGCCCAGGTCCGTGACGATGGGCGTGCCCATGATGTCTTTACCCAGGGCCATGGTGAGGGGAGAGGCCGACTTCTTATAGGCCGAGTCGGCCAGGATTTCCTGCAAAGCCACCACCTGGCGCTTGGGATTGGGAATCTCGATGCCGATGACGGCCTTCCCCGGCACCGGCGCCACGATGCGGATGGACAGGGCTTTTAGGGCCAGGGCCAGGTCGTCGCTGAGGTTGGTCACCCGGCTGATCTTCACCCCGGGCGCGGGCTCGAGCTCAAAGCGGCTCACCACCGGGCCGGGGATGATGGCCGTGACTTTCCCTTCCACCCCGAAATGGCGCAGGGTGGCCTCCAATTTTTCGGCCTGGGCCACCATCTGGCCTTCCTGCACCTGATTGTCCCAGGGCTTGGGAGAATCAAGGAGTTCGGGGGAAGGCAGGTTGAACTTGCCCTTGGCAGAGGGCGACCGCCGGGGCTTGGCCGCGGGCGCGGGAGGGCTCTCCGGCTCCGCCGCCGCGGGCGGCGGGAGGGGTTCCTCCATTTTGACCACGGGCTTGGCAATGAGGGAGGGGCGAGGTTCTTCCGACGGTTGCGGCAGCTCCGGAATTTCCAGAGTTGCCGGCGCCCGCTCCCGCCTCAAAGCGGCCCAGATACGCCGGGCCAGCCTGCCCAATAGGGACAGGAGCCCCACCAGGGACAGGCGGGTGGCCCCCATAATGCCCAACAGAAACAAGAGAGCCAGGAGCAGGGCGGCCCCAGGGCGGTTGAGGAGCCCGGTCAGCCCGGCGGTGAGGGCATCCCCCAGCCGACCGCCGCTATGGATCAGGCTTTGTCCCCAGGAGATGTAGGGCCGTGCCAGACTTAAGAGGCCAGAGCTTCCCGCCAGGAATCCCAGGGCAGAGAAAGCCTGGAGCCAGGTGAGATATTCCAGACCCTGGCGATGGGATTGCCAGGCCAGGCCCACAAGCAGCAGGGGCACGAGAAACGCGCCCAGACCCAGAAGTCCCATGACCCCAGAGGCCAAAAGCGCCCCGGCCTTGCCCCCCCAGTTGCTCACCTGGGGCGCTGACCAGACCTTCGTAAACTCCTGGGGATCCGCCAAGGAATAACTGGCCAGGGCCAACACCATAAAGGCCGCCAGCCCCAAGAGCAGAATGGCCACCACTTCCTGGCCCAACCGGCGCTGCCAGGTCATCGGGGGCAGAGGTGAGGCCACCGCCGCCTTCTTCGCGGTATTATTCTTTTTGTTCGAGTTCTTCTTATGCGAGTTTGCCGGACTCTTTTTTGCCATGGGTTGGACAGTTCAAAGTTCAAGGTTCAAATTGTATGGGGCTCGGCGTCCCAAGGTGGCAGGCGGGATGCCTTCCTGGCCCTTTGTTAAAACCCAAATTATTGGTAGCACGGGCATCCTGCCCGTGCCTGGACGGGCTGGAAGCCCGTCCTACCGCTCTACCGTTCTATTCTCCCGGGAGCACAGGCATCTTGACTGTGCTCCCGCTCAGGATGTCAATCCGAGTCCACCGCGCCGATAAAACCAGGTTTCCTTGCGGCCTCAGTGGCCGCCAAGCGCCGGCTGGAGGTGACCCCCGTGAGGCCGGGCATAATATACTGCAAAGCCTCCGGGGAGACGGTGAGCTGCCGGTACTCCTTGAACCCCGCCTCGGCCACCGCCTCTTTCCAGTGCTGATCCCGCAGTTCATCCCTGGACTCGTAAGGCAGTTCGAAAAAGACCGCCTCGATCTGGGCCGAAGCCAAAAGCTTCACGCACACATAGCAAGGCTCCAGGGTCACGTAAAGGGTGGCCCCTTTAATGGCCACCCCATGGCGGGCCGCCTGGGCAATGGCGTTGGCCTCGGCGTGGGAGGCCCGGCAAAAGTTGTATTTGTCTACGTCGGCAATGTTTAAGGCCCGGCGGTGACAGTAGGGGCTGCCATCGGCCATGAACTGCCCCATGCAGTGGGGCGCGCCGGGCATGCTGCCGTTGTAGCCCGTGGCCAAAATCTGCTTGTCCTTCACCAGGACCGCGCCCGTGGGCCGGCTGTTGCAGGTGCTCCGGGTGCTCACCAGCTTGGCGATGAGCATGAAGTATTCATTCCATGATGGGCGCATATCTCTTACATTCTTCAAATAATAATGTTAATTATTTGTAATAAGTTCTTCATCTAATATCATTTATAACTTCATAAACTGACTGAAATGGTTCATGATATTGTATATAATTTCCTGGCCCCCATTCTCCTCCAGTTTTTTCTAATAATGTCATGAATTCCTTAAAAATTTTACATCCGTTCATATAAACAATTCCCTGGTGAAGAAATTTGTTTTTTTATTGATGCACAGGTGAGGACACCTGTGCCACCAGACTTTTCTGATAATTCTTAGTAAAATTTTGCTGATTAAGGATTATTGATGTAATTATGAGTAAGCATTCTCTTTTTAAAAATCTTTCTAAAATCTATGGCATCGTGGCCGTTCCATGAAAAGAAGCTTCCTTACAGAAAAAAGTCCCGGTGGCACAGGCGTCCTCACCTGTGCTCCTTTTTAGCCTCTCTCATAAAGCCAGGGGTAATCTTCTGGTCTTTTGGCTAATCCTCCCTTCACCGGGTTGTTCCTGATATAGTTCCACTTTTCCAGAAACTCCGCCTCATCCCGGATAATGCGGTCATAGCGCTCATCCTGCCATATTGGGCCTCTGGCATTCCGGCGCTTATTAATCTGATAGACGCTAAATCTTTTGACACTGTGGATAATCTCGGCGAGATTATGTACTCCGCCATCGGGATGAGGGACAGGCTGGGCTAAGGCGTGGACTTGATCCGGCAGGATAACAGCCGAGTAAACCTTCCATTTGGTATTATTATAATGAAGCAAGGTTGACAAGACCAGATCACGTTCTTCGGCAGCCAGCATCACATCATTCCGGCAGCGCCAGGTGAGGAAATATACTTTCCCCGGTTCCTGGAAATGGGGCAGGTTTCTCCTGGTGGCCTGAGAAAGAGCGCACAGGTGAGGACACCTGTGCCACCGGGCCTTCTTTGTTGTTCTTATCCTTCCGGCTGTGTAGGTTGAGCCACTGTTATACAGGAAAGAATGGGTTGCAATAATCACATGCTAACAAACCTATGCCCGCAAATCAATCACTAACGGCGAGGTCTCCTGGTCCCGCTTGATGGAGTTGGGCTCCACCAGTTTCACTCTCGGGGTGACGCCGATGCCCTGGGTCAGCTTGTGAGAAAGCTTTTGTAAAAATTCCCGCTGCAGGGTCATCTTGTCGAAGAACAGACCCTCCCGCACCTCGATCCGGACCTCCAGGAAATCGAGGCTGCCCTTCCCGGCCGATGACCAGCTGATAGGCGGGGGCCTCCCCGGTGAAGCCGGCCAGGACCTGGCCCACCCGCTCCGGAAAGATGTTGATGCCCTTGACCACCACCACGTTGTCGGTGCGGCCGGCGATGCGGCTTAAACGGGCCAGGGTGCGGCCGCACGGGCAGGGGGAAAAATCCAGGGAGGTGAGGTCGCCGGTGCGAAAACGCACCAGCGGGGTGGCTTCCCGGCTGATGGTGGTGAGGACCAGCTCCCCCAGGGCCCCGGCCGGAAGCACCTGGCCTGTGGACGGATCAATGATCTCCGCCAGAAAATGGTCTTCGTTCAAATGCATGCCGGCCCTTTGCTCACACTCCCCCGCCACCCCCGGCCCCATGGCTTCGGAGAGGGCGTAGTTGTCCAGGGCGGTGAGAAACAGGCGGGACTCGATGTCTTGCCGCTGCTCTTCGGTCCAGGGCTCGCCGGCGAAGAGGCCCACTTTCAGGAAGAGACTTTTGGCATCCATCCCGGCCTTTTCTATCTGGTCGGCAATGACCAGGGCGTAGCCGGGCGTGCTGATGAGGACGGTGGTGCGGTAATCCCGCATGATCTGCAACTGCCGGGCCGTGCCGCCGGGGCCCGTGGGGATAACCGAGGCGCCCAGGAGTTCTACGCCATAATGGAGGCCGAAGGCACTGGTGAGAAGGCCGTAACTCAGGGTCACCTGGACCACGTCGTCCCGGTCCACCCCGGCGGCGGTGAGGACCCGGGCCGCGAGCTTGGCCCAATTCCTCAGGTCCCGGGCGGTGTAGCCCATGACGATGGGATTGCCGGGGCTGCCGGTGGAGGAATGGATGCGCACCACCTCCCGCAGGGGCACCGCGAACATCTCATAGGGGTAAGCCTGGGCCAAATCGTGGCGGGTGGTGAAGGGCAGACGGCTGAGGTCTTCCAGGGACAGGCAGTCCTCCGGCAAAAAGCCCATGGCGTCGAACTTCTTCTTGTAAAACTTGACGTTCTTATAGACCCGGTGGAGAGTGGCCTGGAGACGCTCCAACTGCAACTGGGCCAACTCCCCCCGCCCCATCTGTTCCGCTTCCCTGTCATAGATCGCCATGGTGTCCTCCGGTGGGCTGCGGTTGTCTGTGGGGGAAGGGCCAGGGACCTGAGGTCCCTGGCCCTTCCCCCACACCCCCCTCCCAACCCGCAGAGGGGTTTGGTTGGGGCCGGAGCCTAAGGCTTCGGCCCCAACCAACAATTCCAAACCCGTCAAGGGGTTGGGGGAGGGAGCTTGAGGGAGGGGGTAGGGGCCCGTGGCCCCTAGCCCCCTCCCTCAACTAAACTCTCTTCCCTTCCCAAATACGCCTCAATGACCCTGGGATCGCGCCGGATATCCCGGGGGAGGCCTTCGGCAATGACCTGGCCCTGGTCCAGGACCACGATCCGCTGGCACAGGCCCATGACCAGAGTCATGTCGTGTTCGATGACCAAAAGGGTAATCCCCATGTCCCTGAGTCTTACCAGAAGACCCATGAGGTCTTCCGTTTCCCGGGGGTTGAGGCCCGCCGCGGGTTCATCCAGGAGCAGGAGTTTCGGCTCCTGGGCCAGGGCCCGGGCGATTTCCAGGCGGCGCTGCTCACCGTAGGCCAGGGTTTCCGCAGGCCAGCCGGCCTTGTCGGCCAGGTCCACGAAATCCAGCATTTCCAGGGCCCGCTGGCGGTTTTGGGCCTCAGCCCGCCGCACCCCGGGAAGGGGCAGAAGCGCGGTCAACACCCCAGCCTTTTGGCCCAGGTGCCTACCGGTGAGCACGTTCCCCAGGACGCTCATGCCCCCGAACAGTTGGATATTTTGAAAGGTGCGGGCCAATCCCAGGGCGGCGCGGCGATAAGGAGGCAGGCCCGTCAGATTTTGTCCTTGCAGAGAGATGGACCCGGAGGTGGGCGGCAAAAGACCGTTGATGAGGTTGAAACAGGTGGTCTTGCCAGCGCCGTTGGGGCCGATGAGGGCCAGGATTTCTCCGTTTTGGACCTCGAAATTCACCTCGTGCAGGGCCTTGACCCCGCCGAAGTTCTTGCTGAGGGCGTTCACTGACAGGAGGGTCATTCCCACACTTCCCGGTAGCCTTTCCCTAAATAGGCCCGCTGCACCTCGGGGGCGTCCTGGAGTTCCGTTGCGGCCCCGTCCAGGATAATGCGGCCGGTCTCGATGACATATCCCCGGTCCGCCAGTTTCAGGGCCGCCCGGGCGTTCTGCTCCACCAGGAGGAGCGTGGTGCCACCCTCTTTCAACTCCCGGAGAATGTCATACACCAGTTGGACGTTCCGGGGGGAGAGGCCCATGGAGGGCTCGTCCAGCATGAGGAGTTGCGGGCGGGCCATGAGGGCCCGGCCGATGGCCAGGATCTGCTGCTCACCGCCGCTCAGAGTGCCGGCAGGTCTGGTGGGCCCGCTCCTTCAAGAGGGGAAAGCGCTCCTGGATATCCTCCAGGTCCCGGCGCACCTGGCGGGCGTCCCGGCGGTGGAAGGCGCCCAACTCAAGGTTGGCCTTGACGGACAGGGTGGCAAATATCCGGCGGCCCTCGGGCACCAAGGCCAGCCCCAGGGAGACGATTTGTTCGGCCGGCACCCGCTTCAGGTTCTGGCCGTCAAATTCCACCTGGCCCCGCCAGACGGGCAAAAGCCCGCAGATGGCGCGCAGGGTGGTGCTCTTGCCGGCGCCGTTGCCGCCGATGAGGGTGACCACTTCGCCGGCGCGTACGTGCAGAGAGACGCCCTTGAGCACCATGAGCCGGCCATACCCGGCCTGGAGGCTTTTTAGGGTCAGCATGAGACCGGTTTTCGGTTTTCAGTTTTCGGTTTTCGGTTTAAGTCCCTTAAGAAATCCATTTTAATACCGACTGATAAACTTTTTTTGGACTTAGCGCCTTAGCGTCTTGGCGTGACTGCCCCGAACAAACTTCACTCTTTCCTCTCCAAGAACTTCAAACTCAGCTTTCCTTTGCCCAGGAGCCCCTGAGGCCGCAGGATGAGGAGGGCCACCAGCAAGCCCCCGTAGATCAGGTCCTGATAGGCCTGGAACTGCCGCAGGGTCTCCGGCAGGAAGGTCAAAATGATGGCCCCCACCACCGATCCCAAAATAGAGCCCATGCCCCCCAGGACCACCATGCAGAGAATCATGATGGAGGTGTGCAGGCCAAAAGATTCGTAATTGATGTGTTTGATATAATGGGCGTACAGGGACCCGGCCAGGCCGGCCAGGGCCGCGGCCAGGGCAAAAATGGCCACCTTGTAGGCCGGGGAGTTGATGCCCATGACCTGGGCCGTGGTTTCATGATCCCGGATGGCCCGTAGAGCCCGCCCGTGGTAGGAACTCACCAGCAAATAGGTGAATAACAAGGTAAAGGCTACCCCCAGGCCCACCAGGAGCAGATACATAACGGGATCGCGGAAACTCAGCCCCAGGATGACGGGAGAGGGGATGCCCACGATGCCGTCGGGGCCGCCGGTGATCTCCAGGTTGCGCATGGAAAGATCCAGAATGACCCCGAAACCCAGGGTGACAATGGCCAGGTAGTCTTCCTTGAGGCGCAGGGTGGGAAGCCCCAGGGCCAGGCCGCAGAAGCCGGTGAAGAGGATGGCCGTCAGGACCGCCAGGGGGTAGGACGCCTGCCAGGACAGGACGGCCAGGGTGGAGGCATAGGCCCCGATGCCGAAAAACGCGGCATGTCCTAAAGAAACCTGGCCGGCATAGCCGATAATCAGATTGAGGCTCACGGCCAGGATAATGTAAATGCCCGCCACAATGGCCAGATGCAAAATATAGGCGGCCATATCAGTGTCCCCGGCCCTTCAGGATGCCCTGGGGCCGGATGAGCAACACCAGGATGAGAATAATAAACGCGATGGCGTCCTTGTAGCCCGAGGAGATGTAGGCCGCGCCCAGGCTTTCCGCCACTCCCAGGAGCAGCCCCCCCAGGATGGCTCCGGGGATGTTGCCCACCCCTCCCAGGATGGCGGCGCTGAAGGCCTTGAGGCCGGGCAAGAGGCCCATGTGGGGATAGGTGGCATTGTAGTACATGGCCATCATGATGCCGCCGGCGCCGCTAAGGGCCGAGCCCACGATAAAGGTGAGGGCCACCATGCGGTCCACGTTGATGCCCATGAGGCGGGCCGTATCCCGGTCCAGGGCGCAGGCCACGATGGCCTTGCCGTAGCGGGTGTAGCGCACAAAGAGCACCAGAAGCCCCATAAAGCCCAGGGCCGCAATCAGGATGGCGGCCTCCAGGGTGTTCACCGGCAGCCCGGCTAGATTTATGGCAGCAAAGTCCAGGGCCATGGGGAAGGGGCGGTTGTTGGGGCCAAAGAGCAGGAGGGCCAGACTTTGGAGGAAAATGGAGGCCCCGATGGCGCTGATCAGGGGCACTAGGGGGTGCGCGCCCCGGAGCGGCCGGAAGGCCACCCGCTCCAGGATCAACCCCAGAACCGCGGCGGCTACCAGGCCCGCAGCCACGGCGGCCAGAAACGGCACCTGGCCGGTGGCCAACAGCAGCACCGTCACAAAGGCCCCGCACATGTAAATCTCCCCCTGGGCAAAGTTAATGAGGCCCAGGATGCCATAGATCATGGTGTAGCCCAGGGCGATGAGGGCGTAGGCGCTACCGGTGGTCAGGCCGTTGATGAGCTGCTGGAGAAACATGGTCCGGATGTGTGACTTTTAAAGTATATCGGGGAAACATATCATCTTCAGGCAGTCGAAACAAGGACGTTAAGCCGTTGTTCTCTTGGATGAGCTTGCCAAAAAGAGCAAGAACCAGCCGGGAGATTTCGTAAAAAACCATAGATGTCTGGCACGAGAACGGTAGCAGGGGCATGTTCCTTGGACTTCCGGCTACAGCTTTAGGGCGGTGGTGGGCATTGAGGTCTCAGGCGGTATGGGGTTGGCAATCACCTTACTCAACTGAGGTGAAACCGTGGTCGGCACTGGAATCTTTTTAGCCGGCACGGACAACCCGGAGTTCGTATCTTCTGCCGAGACAAGAATCGGCAAAAGGATGCTGGCCAAACCAAGACCAAAAAAACGAATAATCGCCACTTTCATTTCAGATAATCTCCCTGATAGCCGTATAATCAAGCAAGGCAAGGCCACAGCCCCCCGGTTCTGCGCCAACAGGGAACGCGGCCAATCCTTCTTCCCTTGACAATACTATGGGGCCATGTTAGTTTACAATTGAAATTAGGTAGTTAGTGTTGCGACTCCCCACTGGCGGGGCCACCCGGAAAAGCCGGGCCGGCCTTGTAGGTGGCCGGGATATCCATGAATCCTGTTGAGCAAGCCAAGCCGTCTCAATACCCCCTCGCCGGCGGCGATGATGAGGTCATCGACCTCACCGAGGTGGTGGAAGAGCCGCCTGCCCCTGAGGTGGAAGATGTGGCCGCGGAAGTGGTGCTGGAAATCCGCCCCGACCGCGACAACCTGGATTTTCTGAAGTCCCCGGCTGATACCCAGGAGAAAGCCCCGGTGGCTCCGGCGGCAGCGCCCCCGGAGGAGTCCCTGGATGATTTTCTGGCCTCGCTTCCGGACCTCCCGGAAGACCTGGACATCACCGCTGACCCCAGGCCCGCTCCGGCCCAGGAGCCTCCGGAGCTGCCCCAGGAGCTGGCCCAACGTTTAAGCGACGCAGAACTTAAGGAACTAGTGCGGCAGGTGGTCCAGGAGACCGTGGAGCGTCTCGCCCAGGAACTTTTTCCGAGGCTGGCCTCCCAGGCCATCGATCGTGAACTGCACCTCTGGAAAAAACGCCTCAGCGAACCAGACTGAACACCTGCTCTCCCACAATAGCCCATAAACCGAGGACCTGCCCCCATGCAAAAGGAGACCTCCCCATGATGGAATTTCGCGTTGTTAATGGCATCAACGTCGATCAAATTTTTCAGACTATCGAAATCGTCAAGGAAAATTCGGACTTGGCCGCGTTTAAATTCCGGGCCCGGAACACCTGGGTGGAAGGCACCCACAACCGGGCCACCGTCAAGGATTTTTTCGGCGGTTTTCAGGAAGATGATTCCCGGGAGCCCCTGGTTTTTGACCTTGATGAGCCGCCGGTTCTGTGCGGGGACAATTTGGGGGCCAACCCGGTGGAATATCTCTTGGTGGCCCTGTCCGGCTGCCTCACCACCAGCCTGGTGGCCCATGCCGCGGCCAGGGACATTTCCCTGAAAAAGGTGTCTTCCCGCTATGAGGGCGACATTGATCTGCGCGGCTTTTTGGGGTTATCCGAAGAGGTGCCGGTGGGCTTCCAGGCCATCCGGGTGCATTTCACCATCGAGGCCGACCTTTCCGAGGCCCAGAAGGAAGAATTGGTGCAGATGGCCCAGAAATACTCGCCGGTTTATAACACCATCACCAAGGCCACGCCGGTTGCGGTTCACCTGGATAAATAGGGCCAGGCTTTAAAGCAACCTTGCGGTTGACCGAAGGATTTTCCCAGTCTCTTATTGATTGGCGGGGCGGGCGTCCCGGCCCGCCAACCCTAAATATCATGGTGCGTAAGATACACCCTGCAGTTTGAAACTCAAAATTCGAAACTTTTTGGAGCGGAAGCCTGAGAACCTGATAAGGGCGGTGAGACTGCGGACAGGTTTAGGCCCCGGACCGGCTGTATTAAAAAAACCTATTTTTTATTGATTTTGCTAAAATAACGTCTGACCCGATGAGCACCCTGGGTGCTTTTTTTTATTGAACGCGACCACCTGTGGGGAGGCAGTAAAGCTCAATCTCAGCCCCGTTCAGGTGACAAGGTTCCCCATGGCCGAAATTCTTGACAAAGTTTACGACCCCCAGCGCATTGAAACCAAGTGGTACGAGTTTTGGGAAGGCCAGGGCCTGTTCACCGCCCGGGCCGACGGCGCCAGGCCACCCTACTGCATCGTCATTCCGCCGCCCAACATCACCGGCTCCCTGCACATGGGCCACGCCCTGAACAACACCCTCCAGGATATCCTGGTCCGCTATAAACGCCTCCAGGGCTTTGACGCCCTGTGGATGCCCGGCACCGACCACGCCGGCATCGCCACCCAAAATGTGGTGGAGCGCATGCTGGCCAAAGAAGGCCAGGACCGCCACCAACTGGGCCGGGAAGCCTTTATCGCCCGGGTCTGGCAATGGAAGGGCGAGTCCGGCGGCACCATCATCAACCAGCTGAAAAGGTTGGGCTGCTCCTGCGACTGGAGCCGGGAGCGCTTCACCATGGACGAGGGGCTCTCCCGGGCCGTGCGGGAAGTGTTCGTGCGCCTGTTCGAGGAAGGGCTCATCTACAAGGGGGATTACATCATCAACTGGTGTCCCCGCTGTCAAACCGCCCTGGCGGACCTGGAGGTGGAACACGAACCCCTGGACGGCTACCTCTATTACATCAAGTACCCCTTGGCCGACCGGGAGGGTTACATCACCGTGGCCACCACCCGTCCGGAGACCCTGCTCGGCGACACCGCGGTGGCGGTCAACCCCGACGACCCCCGCTATCAGGCCTATCATGGGGCCTCCCTGCGCCTGCCGGTCCTGGGCCGGAAAATCCCTCTCATCACCGACCCCCACGTGGCCCCGGAATTCGGCACCGGCGCGCTTAAGGTCACCCCGGCCCATGATTTCAACGACTTTGAAATCGCCCGGCGCCGTGAGCTTCCCGCGGTCAAGGCCCTGGACGAAGCGGGGCTCATGACCGAAGCCGCGGGCAAGTATCAGGGGCTGGACCGTTTCGTCTGCCGGGAAAAAATCCTCAAAGATCTTAAACACGAAGGGCTTCTGGAAAAAATGGAGCATCACAGCCACGCGGTAGGCCACTGCTATCGCTGCCGCACCGTGGTGGAGCCCATGATTTCCAAGCAGTGGTTCGTGGCGGTGAAGGCCCTGGCCGAACCCGCCATGGCCGCGGTGCAGGAAGGCCGCATCAAGCTCATCCCCGAGTCCTGGGACAAAAGCTTCTTTGACTGGATGACCAATATCCGGGACTGGTGCATTTCCCGGCAAATCTGGTGGGGGCACCGCATCCCGGCCTGGATCTGCCAGGAGTGCGGCAATACCATAGTCGCCCGGGAGGCCCCCGGCTCCTGCCCCACCTGCGGGGTGGCCGACCTGGTGCAGGAAACCGACGTCCTGGACACCTGGTTCTCCTCGGCCCTCTGGCCCTTTTCCACCCTGGGCTGGCCGGATGACACCCCGGAGTTGCGCCTTTTTTATCCCACCAACGTCCTGGTCACCGCGTTTGACATTCTGTTCTTCTGGGTGGCCCGCATGACGATGATGGGCCTGCATTTCATGGAAGACGCGCCCTTCCGGGAGGTGTACATCCACGCCCTGGTCCGGGACCCGGAAGGCCAAAAAATGAGCAAATCCAAGGGCAACATCATCGATCCCCTGGAGCTCATGGACAAGTACGGCACCGACGCCTTCCGTTTCTCCCTGGCCGCGTTCGCCGCCATGGGCCGGGACATCCGCCTCTCCGAAGAGCGCATCGTGGGCTACCGCAACTTCGTCAACAAGGTGTGGAACGCCAGCCGCTTCACCCTGATGAACCTGGGGGACTACGATCCGGCCAAAGAAGACCAGGCGCCTGCGAGCGTCGTGGAAAACTGGCTCTTAAGCCGCCTCCAGGAGGTCAAGGGCGAGGTGGCCCGTTACCTGGATAATTATGCCTTTGACCAGGCGGCCCATGTGCTCTACCAGTTTATCTGGCACGAATTCTGCGACTGGTATCTGGAACTCATCAAGCCCGAACTGGGGGAAGGCGCCGGCCCGGGGGTGCGGCATCACACCCAGCGGATCCTGGTGGAGGTGCTGGGGGCCATCATGCGCCTCCTCCATCCTTTCATGCCCTTCATCACCGAGGAAATCTGGCATAAACTCCCCGGCGTCCAGGGGAGCATCATGGCGGCCTCCTATCCTGAGCCTGATACCTCGCTGAAAAATCCCGTCGCCGAGGCGGAAATGGCCCTGGTCATGGAAAGCATTGTGGCCATCCGCAACATGCGGGCCGAAATGAACGTGCCGCCCGCCGCCCAGGTGAGCGTCCTGGTGTTCAGCCAGGAGCCTAAACTGCTGCGGGTGCTCGAGACCCACGCCAAATCCGTGCGGCTCCAGGCCCGGGTCCAGGACCTTGAGTTTCAGCCGACAGCCGGGGCCCCGGCCGCGGCGGCCAAGTCCGTGGTCGTGGCCCCCGCCGGCGGCAGCCTGGATCTCATCATGCCCCTGGCCGGCCTCATCGATTTCAAGGAGGAGGCCCGCCGCCTCAACCGGGAAATGGACAAACTTTCCCGGGAATTGGCTTCGGTCCAGAAAAAACTGGCCAATGAGGATTTCTTAAGCAAAGCCCCGGCGGAGGTGGTCTCAAAGGAACAGGAACGCCTGAACACCCTAAATGAAAAACTCTCCAAACTCAAGAGCCACGAGAAACGCTTGAAGGAGTTGCTGGCGTGAGTGGTGTTTATCCGAGGGAATTGAAGTGATAAAGGAGAAGTAGGGTGTGCTCTGCGCACCATAATGGCGGGCACTTAATACACGATTTAATAACTATGGTAACGAATTATTCTTTTGGTCACCCTCGCTCCGGCCCTCTCCCCCTACCGTCATCAATACGTCACCGCATTTATGAAATTGGCCACTTAGCTCCTGGAGATGAAAATATGTTGAAGGCGGGATGCGCTGTGCTTTCCCGCTATGTTTTACCCCCGGTTTTGGGATGGCAATTATATTCACCGCAAAACTATGGTGGCACAGGTTTTCAACCTGTGCAGGCGCAGGCTAAAGCCTAAGGCTATCTTTTACCTGTCCAATTTGTGATATTTTCAATAAATCACTGGACCACACAATGAAACCTTATGAAATGACCGTCTGCCCCATCCCCCACCTGGGGACTTGCGTGGGCGAGCGCTGCAATTTCTGGGACGAGGAGCGCCAGGAGTGCTCTGGAGACTGTATCGGGGAGTATGATCCCTTGGAAGAGACCACCTCTCCTGATCCTAACAGCCCCTGCACTATTTATTGGACCGAGGATTTTGATTGAGTTATGGCTTCCATCGCATCAATTCTCCCCGGAAGTTTCCCCCAGTTCGCCCCCCTGGTGGACCGGCTCATTGACCTGGCCCTGGAAGAGGACCTGGGACCGGGGGATGTCACCACCCAGGCCCTGATTCCCCCGGACCGCCAGGGCGCGGCCCACATCCGGGCCAAGCAGAACCTGGTGGTGGCCGGAATGCCCGTGGCTGAGCGGGTTTTCCGCAAGCTCGATCCCTCGGTGCAATTTTCCCCAGAAGTGCAGGAAGGGCAGGAGGTCACCCCCGGCGCATTGTTGGCTCATATCCGGGGACCTTTGGCCGCCATCCTCATCGGCGAGCGCCCCGCCCTGAACTTCCTCATGCGCCTGTCAGGGATCGCCACCTACACCCGGAACATGGTAAGCGTCATCTCCGGCTTTCCCACCGCCATCGTGGACACCCGCAAAACTACCCCGGGCTGGCGGGCCCTGGAAAAATACGCGGTGCGCCTGGGGGGCGGCGCCAACCACCGCTTCGGCCTTTTTGACGGGGTGCTCATCAAAAACAATCACCTCACCGCGGTGGGCTCCATCTCGGAAGCCATCCGCCTGGCCCGAAAAAACACCCATCATCTCCTGAAAATCGAGGTAGAGGTCGCCAGCCTGGCCAAACTGGAGGAAGCCCTGGCCGCAGGGGCCGAGGTCATCATGCTGGACAACATGGACGAAGCCGCCATGGCCCAGGCCGTCAAGATCACCGCCGGCCGGGCCTTGCTTGAGGCCTCCGGCTCCATGACCCGGGAACGCCTCCCCGCCGTCGCGGCCACCGGTGTCAACCTCATCTCCATGGGCGCCCTCACCCACAGCGCCCCCGCGGTGGATATTCATTTGCGGTTAATTTGAGGGGAGGACCGGGGGGGCAGTGGCTCCCCCGCCCTCCCCTCAAACTCCCCTCCCAACCCCCTTTAAGGAATCCGGGGCAGGCGGGACTACAAGTCCCCACTGCCCCGGCTTGTTCAATCCCCTGAAGGGATTGGGGGAGGGGGTGTGGGGGAGGGGGTAAGGGCCCACCGGCCCTTAGCCCCCTCCCCCACAACATTCACTTCACAACCCCTGCCAGGTCCTGGGCGCGCCAGGTGGCGGATTCGATGGCGCTGATGACCGCGGCCCGGAAGGCACCCTGTTCTAAGGCGTGGAGGCCGTGACTGGTGGTGCCGCCCGGGGAGGTCACCAGGTCTTTGAGGAGGCCGGGGTGGAGGTTTTTCTCCAAAATCAGGCGAGCCGTGCCGAACAGTGTCTGGGCGGCGAATTCCAGGGCCAGGGTCCGGGGGAGGCCCATCTTGACGGCGCCGTCGGCCAGGGCCTCCAGGAAGACGGCCACAAAGGCGGGGCCGCTGCCGCTTAACGCGGTGATCACATCAAGGTGGCTTTCATCCACCACCTCGGCCCGGCCCACCGCCCGGAAAAGGTCCAGGGCCAAGTCCACATCTTCGGGAGTGGCCCGGCTTCCCGGCGAGAGGGCGGTCATGCCGGCCTGCACCATGAGGGGGGTGTTGGGCATGGCCCGGATCACCCGGCTGTCGGGCAGGGCCGCTTCCAGGACGGCCAGGGGCACGCCCGCGGCGATGGAAATCACCAGGTGCCGGGGACGGGCGAATTTACGGATTTCCTCCAGGACGCCCTTGAGAATTTGGGGCTTCACGGCCAGCACCACCACCGGCGAGTGCATCACCTCGGCGTTGTCCAGGGCCGCCTCCACCCCCAGTTTCTCCATGGCCTCCTGCCGCTTGGGGTCGGGGTCGCAGAACACCATCTCCGCCGGTTTGAGCCGTGCCGCCGCCAAAAGCCCCCGCATTAGAGCGGCGCCCATATTGCCGGCGCCGATGAACCCTGTTAGCGCCACCTTGAGCTGTTCTTCCTGACCGTGAGACATTGGCATCCACCCCTAAACGAGTGATAGTTGACGTGGCCTTATTGTGGCACACTTCTGTCCCAAGGCTCAAGGGAATCCCAGGCTGGCAACCCAGGAAACTGTGAAATAGGTTATATTAAAAAAATGCTTAGCAACCCTGATCCACGTCCTCTTTTGGCCCTGACCATGGGGGACCCGGTGGGGGTGGGCCCGGAGATCATGGTCATGGCCCTGGCCGACCCGTCGATCTATCAGGTCTGCCGTCCCCTGGTGCTGGGGGATTTGCCCTGTCTTGAGCGGGCCTGCCGGGAACTGACCCCCAACCTGACCCTGCATCCTGTCCAGGACCCTTCCCAGGGGCGCTACCAGGCCGGCGCCATCGACCTGTTGGTGCTCTCAGAGTTGGCTCCCGGTGACCTGAATCACAGCCATCCCAGCCCTGCCGGCGGCCGGGCCATGGTCTCCTATATCCTCACCGCCATCGAGATGGCCCAGAACAACAAGGCGGCGGGCATGGTCACGGGACCCATCAGCAAGGCCTCCCTGAACCTGGCGGGCTTTCGTTATCCCGGACATACGGAGCTTCTGGCGGATAAAACCGGGGCCCCGGAAGTGGCCATGATGCTGGCGGGAGGGACGTTTCGGGTGGTGCTGGCCACCATTCACGTGGCGCTCTCAGACGTACCGGACCTCATCAGCCTGGAGGGCCTGCTGCGGCTTTTTACCCTGACCTGCCGCGCCCTCACACATGATTTCGGCATTCCCAGCCCCCGCTTGGGGGTGGCGGCCCTTAACCCCCACGCCAGCGAAGGGGGGCTGTTCGGCGACGAAGAAAAGGAAATCATCATACCCGCGGTCCTGGAGGCCCGGGGCCGGGGCTTGCCGGTGAGCGGCCCCTTTCCCGCGGACACCCTGTTCTGGCGCCACGCCCAGGGGGAGTTTGACGCCATCTGCGCCATGTACCACGACCAGGGGCTTATCCCCCTGAAACTTTTGCACTTCATGGACGCGGTGAACGTCACCCTTGGGCTGCCCATCATCCGCACCAGCGTGGACCACGGCACCGCCTATGACCTGGCGGGCACGGGCACCGCCCACCCGGGGAGCCTCAAGGCCGCGATTTTCATGGCCGCGGAGATGGCCCAGCGGCGGCCAAGAACATGACAAACAGGTAATACTGTTTTCTGTTCTCTGTGAAAAAAAAGGGGCTGGGTTTATAACCCGGCCCCAACGGTAAGGGGGTCAAAAGGCGAGCAGGATGTGCTTTGCGCACCATATTGGCGAGCAGAGAAGCCCGCCCCCTATTCATTCATTATTTCAGAGTATCCCTGCGTTTCAGCAATTGGCGGACAGAAACAGCTAATTTGAATTTCCTCCCGAATCCGATAGTTTCTTATACCCCTCGTCGTAGAATACTTGTTTCGCCAGGATCAATCTCGTCTTGATCTCTTGAGGCCCACAGCAAGCCAGAGGCTCGCCACCAGGAAGACGAACGACAGGGGGCGGCTGTTTCTGGCGATTCTCTCCAACTCCCAGTTATTCAGGCCTGCCGTCAGGTCGAAGGAACTCATGACCAGGCGGCGTTCACGCAACTCAGCCCTCCAGCGGGCAATTTCGGCGGCGTCCGGTGCGGCGCGGTGGGGCTGGTGGACAACCGCAAGTTGGGACCGGCCGGGCTCCTTTGGCGGGAATACCTTGGGGGCGATCAGAAGGCCGCCCATGAACAAGAGCACAAGTCCTAACATGGCAATGGCGGTTGCCGGACGCATGACATCCTCGCTCTTTTGCTTATAACAAGTCGAAATCAATGACCCATGAATATGCAGCCGCGTGGCTTAAGCCTCGCGCTTGGGCACGGCCTGCCGTGTCCCTGCCATTACTTATCGTTTGATTGGACCTTAATATTTAGGGTAAAGAAGGGAGTCGGAGGAAAAGAGGAAGAAGAGGAAGAAGAGGGCAGGCCCAACGCCCTCCGGACAAGGGCAGGGTTCCTGAAACCCCTGCCGGTTATCCGGTCGCCTGCGTGCTGCCGGGACCCTTAGCGGCAATCCCGGCAGACCAGGAAGGTTTCCACCGGGTCGCCGGTGAGTTGAGCCCAGTGCTCCAGTTGGGCCTTGGGCGCGATGTAGTTGCCGCATTTGCTGCAGGGCTGCAACTCGAAATTCCGGCCCCAGATGGTGCGCACCCCGTCTTTTTCCGTGTAGGGAATGACGCCGGTGGGGCAGATGAAGGCGCAGGAGCCGCAGCCGATGCAGGCGTCGGCAGCTTCCTTGAAAGGAGTGGCCACCTGCTTGTCGGGGGTGCGGTTGGCCATGGAAATGGCGCTGACGCCCACAATCTCCTTGCAGGTGCGGACACACAAGCCGCAGAGGATGCAGAGTTCGCCGGGGTCATCCACGTGGAAGCGGGTCTCGAAGACGCCGTGGTCCCGGGCCAAATCCTGAATAATCTTGGCTTCGGGGGCCCGGGCCAGGAGGAGTTCCAGGATGAGTCGCCGGGCCTGCATGACCTTGTCCGAGTGGGTCTGGACCTTGAGGTTTTTTTCCACGGGATAGGAGCAGGCATTCACCAGCCGGGTCCGGGGACCTTCTCCCACTTCCACCACGCAGAGCCGGCAATGGCCTTCCGATACCAGGTCGGCATGGTAGCACAGGGTGGGAATCTCAAAGCCGTTGGCCCGGGCGGCCTGGAGCACCGTAAATTCCATGGGGGCCCGGACAAAGATGCCGTTGATATAGATACCCACCTCCTCGATGGTGGGCGCTTTCACCTGATCCGCAAGCTTCCTGAAGGGCATAAGACTTACTCCCTGATCACCGCGTCAAATTGACAGGTCTCGAAGCACAGGCCGCACTTGATGCAGACATCCTGGTCGATCTCCTGGGCCTCCTTTTTGATGCCGCTGATGGCCCCCACCGGACATTCCCGCACACAGGCCAGGCAGCCGGTGCAGGTTTCCGGGTCGATGCTGTACTTGAGGAGCGGCCGGCAAACCAGGGCCGGACACTTCTTGTCCTTAATGTGAGCTTCGTATTCGTGGCGAAAATATTTCAGGGTGGAGCGCACCGGGTTGACCGCGCTTTGCCCCAGGCCGCAGATGGAGGCGGAGGCCATGGCCTCGCAGAGGTCTTCCATGAGGGCGAGGTGCTCCATTTCCCCACGGCCGTTGGTGATTTCCTCGTAGAGATATTTAAGCTGGGTCAGGCCCTCCCGGCAGGGGGTGCACTTGCCGCAGGACTCGGCATGAAGAAAGCCGATGAAGTAGCGGGCCACGTCCACCATGCAGCTGGTGTCGTCCATGACGATCATGCCGCCGGAGCCCATGATGGAGCCCACTTCCTGGAGGCTGTCGTAATCCACGGGGAGATCCAGGAACTGCTCGGGGATGCAGCCCCCCGAGGGGCCGCCGGTCTGCACCGCTTTAAAGGGCCGCTCGCCGTGAATGCCGCCCCCCAGATCGAAAATGATCTGGCGCAGGGTCATGCCCATGGGCACTTCCACGAGGCCGGTGTTGTTCACTGCGCCCACCAGGGAAAAGACCTTGGTGCCCTTGCTGTTTTCCGTGCCGAGACCCGCGTACCAGTCCGCGCCCATGTTGATGATTTCCGGGACGTTGGCCCAGGTTTCCACGTTGTTGATGATGGTGGGCAGGCCAAAAAGACCGGCTTGGGCGGGATAGGGCGGCCGGGGGCTGGGTTCGCCGATATGGCCTTCAATGGAGGCCATGAGGGCCGTTTCTTCGCCGCAGACAAAGGCGCCGGCGCCCTGGTTGATTTTCAGGTCGAAGCTGAACTTGGAGCGGAGAATATTGTCACCCAGAAAACCGAATTCCCGGGCCTGTTCGATGGCGAGTTTGAGGCGCTTTACGGCCAGGGGATATTCGTGGCGCACATAGATGTAGCCCTGGCGGGCGCCGATGGCGTAGGCCCCCACGATCATGCCTTCGATGACCGCGTGGGGGTCGCCCTCCATCACCGCCCGGTCCATAAAGGCTCCGGGGTCGCCTTCGTCGCCGTTGCAGATGATGAACTTCACCGCGCCCTCGGCCTCCCGGCAGATGCGCCACTTGCGGCCGGTGGGGAAGCCGCCCCCGCCTCGGCCCCGGAGCCCCGAGCGCTCGATCTGGTCAATGACCTCTGCGGGGGTCATGGTGAAGAGCACCTTGCGCAGCGTCCGGTAGCCCCCCACGGTCAGGTAGTCGTCAATGCTCTCCGCGTCGATGAGGTCGAGTTTGCGCAGGACGATGGGGTCCTGGCCCTTATAAAAGGGGACCTCGTTTTTATGCGCGCAAGCCTGGCCGCTGGCCGGGTCGTGGTAAACCAGGCGGTCCACCACCGCGCCCCCTTCCAGGGTGCTTTCCACGATCTCCGGCACATCCTGGGCAGTGACCTGCTGATAGGCGATTTCCTCGGGGCGGATGAGGACCTTGACCCCCTTGGCGCACAGGCCCTGGCAGCCGCAGGTTTTGAGGATAACCTTGCCGTCCAGGCCTTTTTCGGCCATGGCCTCCTTGAAGGCCTGGGCCACCTCTTCGCTGCCCATGGGCAGGCAGCCCGGCCCGCTGCACACCAGAACCGTGGGCTGCTTGGGGTCCCGTGAGGCTTTCAGCTTCCGGCGGTACTCGGTCAGATGGTCGACAGATTCCATTCTTGGCATAGTCGTTCTCTTTTGAGCAGTCAGCCGTCGGCTTTGGGCTGCCAGCAACTGACTGCTGAGTGCTGACTGCTGACTGCTATTATTGATAAAGCTTTAAAATCTTGGGCACCTTGTCCACGGTCACCCGGGCGTAATATTTCTCATCGATCATCATCACCGGGGCCTGGGCGCAGGACCCGAGGCAGCCCACCGTTTCCAGGGAGAAGGAGCCGTCCTTGGTGGTGTAGCCCACTTCACAACCTATCCGGCTGGACAGGGAGTCCACCAAACGCTGGCCCCCCCGGAGATGGCAGGTGGTCCCCAGACAGACCTTGAGCTGATGGTCGCCCTTGGGCACCAGGCTGAACATGGTGTAAAAGGTGGCCACGCTGTAAATCTGGGTCAGGGGCACATTGAGCCGGGCGGCCACCACTTTGAGCTCATCTTTGGGCAGATAATTGTAACTGTCCTGTATTTCCTGGAGCACCGGGATCAGCTCGGCGCCCTCCCCTTCATACTTGGACAGGATATTTTCCAGGCGTTCTAAATCCATTATGCACCTTCCTCCGCCGGGGCCTCTTCGGGCAGAAAGGGGAACTCGGGCACGGACGCGCCGCACTTGGCCAACAAGTCCTTGTAGCGCTCGACAATGCGCTTTTGTATATAGTCCACCTCGGGATCCCGCAGGTGGCGGAAGCGTCCCTGGGGCTTGAGGTAATCCCGGATGGGCCGCACCTTGGGCGGCTGCACGGTGAGGTGGTATTTGCCGTTTTCCACTTCGAACAGCGGGAAAACTCCGGTTTCCACGGCCAGGCGGCCCAGGCGCACGGACAGGTCCGTGGCCGAGCGCCAGCCCGTGGGGCAGACGCAGAGGATGTGCACGTAGGCCGGACCCGGGGTCTCAATGGCCTTTTTGATTTTGAAATAGAGGTCAAAGACGTAGCTGGGGGAGGCGGTGGCCACATAGGGGATGTTGTGGGCCACGGCGATGGCCACCATGTCCTTTTTCCAGGTGGACTGGCCGAAGCTCTGCTTGCCCGGCGGCGACGTGGTGGTCATGGCGCCGAAGGGGGTGGAGCTGGACCGCTGGATACCGGTGTTCATGTAGGCTTCGTTGTCCCAGCAGACATAGGTGAAATCGTGGCCCCGCTCCATGGCCCCGGACAGGGCCTGCAGGCCGATGTCCGTGGTGGCGCCGTCCCCGCCCATGGCCACCACTTTGGGCGGGGGGCCGTCAAGCTTGCCTTTGCGGGCGAGAATCTTAAAGCCCGCCTCCACGCCGGAGGCCACGGCCGCAGTGTTCTCAAAGGCCACGTGAATCCAGGGGTGCATCCAGGCGGTTTGGGGGAGACCCGAAGAGACGATTTCCATGCAGCCGGTGGCGTGGGCGATAATGGCGTCCTTGCCGATGGCCTTGGTCACCCATCTCACCGCCAGGGCCTCACCGCAGCCCTGGCAGGAGCGGTGCCCTGAGGTGAAGTACTCTTCCCGGGGCATAAGCCGGGAAACGTACACATCATACTTGGGGCTTTCTGCAAATCCGAACTTTTCCATTATCCTCTAACTCCATAGAGGGAAAATTCCTGGCTGGGGCCCTGCTCCATCTCTGCCTTGGCCTTGGCCACAATGTCTTTATAGGCCTGGGGCGCCACATCGCGACCACCCAGGCCCACGATATAGCCTAAAATATTGGGCCGCTGGGCCAGGGGATAAAAAGCGCTCCTGACTTCGCTCATCACCGGCCCGCCGGGACCGCCCAGAGAGAGGGCCCGGTCGCAGACGATGAGAAGCTCGGCGTCGCCCACGGCCTTGCGCAAATCCTCAAAGGGGAAGGGCCGCCACATGCGGAGCTTGAGCAGGCCCACCGGCAGCCCGGCGGCCCGCATCTCTTCCACGGCGATCTGCGCCACTTCGCTTAGGCAGCCCATGGTGAGGAGCAGGATCTTGGCCCCCTTGGTCATGAACTGCTCCACCGGCTTATAGGCGCGGCCGGTGAGCTTGCCCCATTCCTCCCACACCTTGACGATGTGCTCGTAAGAATTGGTGAGGGTCACCTGGTGCTTCATTTTCACTTCGGTGTAGATTTCCGGCATGGCGAAGGCCCCCATGGTCACCGGGTTCCTGGGGTCCAGGCGGTGCCGGGGGCTATAGGCCGGCAGAAATTTGTCCACCGCGCCCTGGTCCAGCATCTCCAGGGCCTCCACCACGTGGGACAGGATGAAACCGTCCAGGTTGACGATGGTGGGCAGGAGGACCTGGGGGTTTTCGGCGATTTTGAAGGCCATGATGGAATGGTCGAAGGACTCCTGGCCGTTTTCCACGAAGACCTGAATCCAGCCGATGTCCCGGGCCGCCATGATGTCTGAGTGGTCGTTCCAGATGGACAGCGGCCCCGACAGGGCCCGATTGGCCACGGTCATGACAATGGGGAAGCGCATGGCGCTGGCGATGAACAAAATCTCGTTCATGAGGGCCAAACCCTGGGAACTGGTGGCCGTGTAAGTGCGGGCGCCGCTGGCCGACATGCCGATGCAGGCGCTCATGGCCGAGTGCTCGGACTCCACATTAACGTAAGAGGCTTCCAACTCCCCGTTGGCCACCATACTGGCCAGGTGCTCCACGATGTGGGTCTGGGGGGTGATGGGGTAGGCGGCGATGGCTTCGGCCCGGGCCAGTTGCACCGCGTGGCTCACCGCAATGGAGACCTCCATGCCCACCCGTTTGGCTTTGGCAGCTTTGGCGCTCATGGATTACTCCTCCTCCGGCACCATGGCAATGCAGCCGGTGACGCATTCCCGGGCGCAGGTGCCGCAGCCCTTGCAGTAATTGGGGTCCATGTCGAAATAGCCCCCCGGTTCTTCGACGATGGCGGGCTCGGGGCACACGGTCCAACACACGCCGCAGCGGATGCAGCGGCTTTTGGTCCAGACCGGATGCTGGGAGCGCCAGTCCCCGGTGCGGTATTGCCGGGCGCTGCCCGGTTCCCGCAAGAGGCCGCCCAGTTCTATGTCCTGCCAGGTGTTTTGTTCCAAGGGCTTCACGATTGGGCCTCCTCCACCACGGCTTTTTCGAACGCGACTTTCAGGGCGTTGAAGTTTTTCACCGCCAACGGCCCGAAGCGCTCCTTGATGGGTTCATCCATGGATTCCACCTTCACCGCGCCGGTGGCCTTAATCAGGGCCCCCAGCATGGTGGTGTTGGTGATGGGCACCCCCAGGACCTCCCGGGCGATGGTGTTGGCGTCCACCAAGGCCAGCTTGTGCTTGAAGCCGTACTCCCGGCGGATATCTGCGTGGGATTTGTTGCTGTTCAAGACGATGATGCCGTCGGGCTTTAAGTCCGCGGTGGGATTCTGGATGCGGATAAGGCTCGGGTCCAGAATCAGGACCACGTCGGGGTTGGCGATCTTGCAGCGCAAACCGATGTGCTTGGTGTCGATGCGCAGAAAGGCCAACACCGGCGCGCCCCGGCGCTCCGGCCCGAAGCTGGGGAAGCCCTGGGCGAACTTGCCTTCGTTGATGGCGGCCAGGGCCAGAAGCTCCACCGAAGTGACGGCCCCCTGCCCCCCGCGCCCATGAAAGCGGATTTCGAGCATAAAGAAACTCCAAAATTTACGTTGGTTTATTGCCAGCCTAATTGCAATACCAATGCCTCTGTAACATTATATATCTTTTCAATATGTTGCGGCCTTAGAGCCTTATAGTCGGTCAGATATTGTCTGTAAAAAACCCTGAACCACAAATCTATCTCTTGGAACCATTTTTCCACAGTTGGCAGGGCAATCCCGGGGAACCCGCACATCTAAGGACTATTTACGGCCCGCCCGGCTTTCTGGGGCAATGATAAACCCCTGAGCCCTTATTAACCATTTCCCCTAAGGTTTGAATATCAAAATTTTTATGATTTTGTTGTCACATATTTTTTGACAAATCAGGCTTGTCTTCATCCTTCAGATGGGCCAGGCAGCGTAAATATTCAAATTCGGCGGGTGTGACAGGATATGCGGGACAACCCAGCCAGGCAGAACCCCGGTGGAAAGGTATCCTTTATGCTTCCCGGCAAACCTTTTTTCCCCAGGTTATACCCGTGGCCAAAAGTTCTCTCTTACCCCGCCTCACCCCAACCCTCTCCCCCGCTGGCTGGAAAGGGAATGCCAAGAAAAGAACTTTTGGCAGAGGCTATATACGTCTAGAAATATTTTCGGTAAGGCTACTTGGCCCTTACCGAACAACAATGGCTCACGCAAAAGGATTTTGCAATAAAATGGTCTCTTCCCGGTCGGGGCCCACGGAGACTAGTTGGATGGGCACCCCGGCCAGTTCCTCCACCCGCTTCAAATAGTTTCGGGTGTTGGCCGGCAAATCTTCAAAACGCCGCACGCTCCTGAGGTCCTCCGGCCAGCCCGGCAGGTCCTCAAACACAGGCTGACAACGCTCCAGCTCCCCCAGGGTCGGCGGGATGATCTCCCGGCGCTGGCCATCCAGCTCATAGGCCACGCACAGGCGCACCGGGTTGAGGGTGGAGAGCACATCCAGCTTGGTGACGGCCAGGCCCGTCAGGCCGTTTAAGCGCACCGCTTCCTTGAGGACCACCATGTCCAGCCAGCCGCAGCGCCGCCGCCGGCCCGTGGTGGAGCCGAACTCCACGCCGCATTCCACCAGGTGGTCGCCCACCTTATCCAGGCACTCCGTGGGGAACGGGCCGCTCCCCACCCGGGTGGTGTAGGCCTTGACAATGCCCAGGACCCGGTGCAGGGCCCCCGGGCCGATGCCGCAGCCGGTGGCCGCGCCCCCGGCCACGGGGTTGCTGGAGGTGACAAAGGGATAGGTGCCGTGGTCGATATCCAGGTGGGTCCCCTGGGCCCCCTCAAACAGGATATTATTGCCGTTCTGGGCCGCCTGCTGAAGGAGGACCGAGACATTGGCCATCAAGGGTTTGAGGCGCTGCCCCATTTCCCGGTAGGGCTCAAAAATCTCTTCAAAGGTGAAGGGTTGGTCCCCCAGAAATTTTTCCAGCAGGAAATTCTTTTCCGGCAAAATTTCGGTGAGCTTGGCCCGCAGGAGTTCGGGGTCTACCAGGTCGGCCAGCCGGATGCCCTGCCGGGCCACCTTGTCTTCGTAGCAGGGGCCGATGCCCCGGCCGGTGGTGCCGATTTTGCCGGCGCCCTTGGCCCGCTCCCGGGCCAGGTCCAGGCGCTGGTGGTAGGGCATGATGATCTGGGTGCGTTCGCTGATGCGCAGGTTTTCCGGGCCCACCTTCAGGCCCCGGGATTGCAGCTTGTCAATCTCACCCAAAAAAACCTGGGGGTCCAGGACCACCCCGTTGCCGATGCAGCACATGGTGCCGGGATGCAGGATGCCGGAGGGAATCAGATGAAAAATGAATTTTTCGCCGCCCACCACCAAGGTGTGGCCGGCGTTGTTGCCCCCCTGGTAGCGCACCACCACCTTGGCCTGCTCGGTCAGCAAATCAACGATTTTCCCCTTGCCTTCATCACCCCACTGGGTGCCCACCACGACAACGTTCGGCAATTAGAATCTCCTTATTTTTTTCGGCCATTTACTATGTAACAGACGGGGAGGCAAAGTCAAAAGAAAAAGGGCGCACAGCGGAGCCGGAGGCAGGCCTGGGGGCGGCGCACCGCCCCCAGGAAAGGTTAGGCCTATTTCACTTTAGGCACGAACTTATTGGCATATCCCGGATAGTTTTTCCGGAGGTCCTTCTTGATGATTTTGCCGGTGGGGGTCCGGGGAATGGAGTCCATGAAGACCAGTTCCCGGGGGAGCTTGTAGGTGGCCAGGACGTCCATGGTGGATTTGATGATCTCGTTGGCCAGCTCCTGAGAGGGGCTGTTGCCGGGCTCGAGTTCCACCATGGCCACCACCTTCTGGCCCATGATTTCATCGGGGATGCCCACCACCGCATCGTCCCGCACCGCCTTGTGCCGGATGATGGCGTCCTCGATCTCGGTGGGGGCCAGACGGAAGCCGGAAGACTTGATCATGTCGTCTTCCCGGGCCTGGAAGAAGATGTAGCCGTCTTTGTCCATCATGACGGCGTCGCCCATCATGTTCCAGCCGTCCTTGATGCCTTTCTTCATGGTGGCCAGGAGCTTGTTGTCCTGGATGTAAGGCTTCCAGTAGAGGGTGGCGGTGGGGCCTTTGATCATCATGCTGCCCACTTCTCCCGGGCCGGCGGTTTGGCCGTCTTCCCGGACCACCTTGATCTCGAAGCCAGGGATGGCCTTACCGATGGAATCGGCCATGGGAACATCGCCAATGGCTGTGGAGGTCACCAGATGCATCATCTCGGTGCCGCCCAGGCCCTCCCAGATGGGTTTGCCGGTCTTGGCCTGCCACTGGGACAGGGTCTTGCCGGTCAGGGCGTCGCCGCCGGTGGTGTACATGCGGACGCTGCTGACGTCATAGTCGTTGAAATTGGGCATTTCCAAAAGCTTCCGGTAGGCGGTGGGCAGACCCGTGACTACCGTGATCTTGTGCTTCACGATGGTGCTCATCATGTCGTCCGGGGTGAACTTGGGCAGCAGCGAAATGGCGCCGCCGCCGGCAAAGGGGACCAGGCAGAAGGTGCCGTAGCCCGCCGCAAAGGTCACGGGCGCGGAGCCACCCAGGACTTCGCCGGGGCCCAGCTTCCAGACGTACTTGTTGACTATTTGGGACTCAAGGAATACTTCCCGGACAAAGTGGACGCAGCCCTTGGGCTGGCCGGTGGTGCCGGAGGTGAACAGGATCACCCCGATGTCCCAGGGCTCCACCATAACGTTGGCGAACTGGTCGGAAGCCGCGGCCATGGCCTTGCCGAAGGAAACGTTGCCTTTGGCCTCCACGTCTTCGGGCTTGCCGCCCACCACCAGGCACTTGGTGGGGAACTGGAACTCATGCTTGGCCTCTTCCACCGGCCCCATGAGGGGGAAGCTCACCACAAAGACCTTGAATTCGGAGTTGTTCAAGACGAAGGCCACTTCTTCCTTGGCCCACAGGGGGGACACCGGTACCGGAATAGCGCCGACCTTCATGATGCCGAAGTTGATGGCCACCGCCTCCGGTGCGTTGGTCATGCGGATGCCCACCCGGTCCTGGGATTCGACGCCCAGGCTTTTCAGGACGTTGGCCACCTTGTTGGCCATGGCCATGACTTCTTTATAAGTCATCTTGGTGTCGCCGAAGAGGATGGCGACGTTGTCGCCGCGCCCTTCTTTGACATGGCGGTCCACGAGAAAATCGGCGAGATTCAGCTTATCCGGAACCGGAAATTCGGCCGGTGAAGTGTAATCCGCCCATAGTTCTTTGGGGGGCAAATAATCAGCAGGAATTTTTCCCATAAAAGTACAACCTCCTTCAAGGATTTGGTTTATCAGCCGGTTAGCGCAAACGCCTCCTTCGCCATGTGAAGCATATTACAAAGTCTTGGGCTACTGTCAAGAAATATTTAGAAAATTTAGAGTATAATGAGGATGGTGAGGATTTGGGGCTGTGGCCCCCGGCTGTTCTCTTCCCATCTTATGCCGACTGTTGCTTTGATCGGGCCTGAGCTTTTCCCCATTCCGCCGATTCGGGGCGGGGCCACGGAATTGTTTATTGACCGGCTGGCCGCCCACCTGGGACGCTATCGCCCGGTGATTATCGGGCCGGCCGACCCGGAACTGCCGAACTGGGAACTGCGGGGTGGGGTGGAATTTTGGCGGGTTCCCCTGAGTGCCTGGCAACAATGGCTCTACCGCCGCTACCGCCACCTGCTGCCCCTGTATGACCGGCGGGTGGCCGAACTGGTGCGCCGGTTGGCCCCTGACCTGCTACATGTTCACAATCGCCCGCTCCTGGCCTTGAATCTCAAGAAATGGTTTCCCCGGCTGCCCGTCATCCTCCACTTGCACAATATTTACTCAATTTTGGGGAAACGGGAGCGCCCGGCCCCCCACACCCCCATGCCGGTGGAGGCCCTGGTGGCCTGCAGCCGTTACGTCTTGGAAGAGGAGCGACAGCGCCTCGGCACCAGGGCTGGGGCGCATCTGGTCATGCACAACGGGGTCGATGTGGAGGGTTTTCGCCCCCGCTGGGAAAGGGCCATGGAAGCCCAGGCGATCCGGGAGCGTTACGGTCTTACCGATGAGCCCGTGGTGCTCTACAGCGGCAAAATCAGGGAGAGCAAGGGGGTGGGCCTGCTTCTGGCGGCCATGTCCCGGGTCTGGGAGGGCCTGCCTCAAGCCGTCCTGGTATTGGTGGGGGGCACTGAGTTCGGCCGGGGCCGCCTCCAACGGGAAACGCCCTTTTTCAAAGAATTCCGGGAACAGGTGGCCCGGGCCCCCGGCCGGGTGATGCTCACAGGTTTTCTCCCCCATGACCAGATGGCCGTCACCTATCTTTTGGGCGATGTCTTCGCGGCCCCTTCCCAGAAGCCCGAGGGCATGCCCCTGGTGCTCCTGGAGGCCTCGGCCTGCGGTTTGCCCATCGTTTCCACCCGCCTGGGGGGCATCCCGGAGGTGATCCAGGATGGCGTTAACGGTATGTTGTTGGATCATGCCGATGATCCTGAAGAGTTGGCCCGGAACATCCTGGCAGTGCTGCAAGACCCGGCTCTCAGCCAGCGTCTGGGCCGCCAGGCCCGGCAGCGGGTCCTGGAACGCTTTTCCTGGCCACGCATCGCCCAGGAGCAGGAGGCGGTGTATGATGGGATTTTGGCCAGCAGAGTTTAGGAGGGCAGGGCGTAGGGGCGGGTTTTAAACCCGCCCTACCTGCCCTCCCGCACGCCTCCCCCAACCCGCAGAATGTTCTGGGAGCCCGGGCATCTTGCCCGGGCCGGCGAGGGTTGGAGGCCCGTGCTATCAGCCGTAATTCGGGAGCACAGCTTCCAGTTTGTGCAAGAACAGGCAGGATGCCTGTTCTCCTGGTAAAAGGTAAACGAGGAGGGCATGAGAGAGAAATATAGGGCGGGCACCGCCCGCCAAATAATCGGTTACGGCGGCCAGAGGCCGCCCTATGATACCATGTTGCCGTCCAGCGACATTTATCTTAGCACGGCTTGCATTGCCCAAGCGCAGGCTTAGCCTCGCGGCTACATGGTTATTGCCAGTCGATCGAGAATTGTTATGAGAACTTAAGTTTAGGCTCAAACTGTGTGGCATAATTTTTTATTAGCCTTTTCGAGGACATATCTCCAAAACTCCTTGCGCCGGCGGCCGCCCCGGTCCCTGGCTGAACTCGACATTTCCGCAGTGCGCCGCGTCCTGGTCCTGAACGCCACGGCGCTGGGGGATTGGCTCTTTTCCACCCCCACTTTCCGGGCCTTGAAGGAAACCTACCCCCATTGGCAGGTGGACGCCCTGGTGCACCCCCGCGGCCGGGACCTGGCGGCCCAGAACCCTCATCTTACCCGCCTGTGGCTTTATCCCGGCCGGGGCTTAGGCCTGTTCAGGCTCATGGGCCAGGTGCGCCGCCAGCAATACGACCTGGTGATCATCCTCCACGGCAACGATCCGGAAGCCACCCTCATCGCCCGGGCCTCGGGGACGCCTTTCATTATCGGCTCCGCTCAGAGTCCCCTAGCCTTTACATATTCAGCTACGGTGTCCCACCCCGACCCCTTCGAGCACGCCATCGAGCGCCGCCTGACCTACGCCCGCCTCCTGGGCGCGGACACCCCGCACCGGGGTATGGACCTGGCGATCTCAACCTCTGAGGTGCAGCGGGCCCGGGATATCCTAACCCAAGAGTTCGGCAGCCCCCCCGCACTCCTGGCAGCCCTGCATCCCACCGGCTCCGCGCCTTATAAATGGTGGCCCCTGGAACGGTATGCTGAACTGGGCACCTTTATCCACGAACGCTATCAGGCCCCTATCCTGATTATCAGCGGCCAAGAGGACCGGCCCACTGCCGAAAAACTGGCGGCCCAGCTCCCCGGCCCCACCCTGGTCACCGGCGGGCGCTACCCCCTGCTGACGGTGGCGGCCCTCCTCAGCCACTGCCGCTTACTCGTGGCCAACGACAGCGGTCCCCTGCACCTGGCCCTGGCCCTGCAGGTCCCCACCCTGGCTTTGTTGGGGGCGGACCACCCGGCCCGCATCGGCCCCTACCGGACGGACACGGGCGTTTACCTCTACGCCAAGGAGGGCGTCTGCCCGGAGCCGAACTGCCTGAACCGCCGCTGTCCCGACAACCTCTGCCTTAAGGCCATAACTACGGCAGAGGTCATTTCTACCCTGCAAACCTGGTGGGAGCCTCGTTTTGGAGAGAAAAGGCATGTGGGGGGAGGGCCAGGGACCTGAGGTCCCTGCCCTCCCCCCACACCCCCCACCCCATCCGCAGAAGGGGCTGGCAAGGCGGGGCTTGAGGCCCCGACTTGCCAGCCTTTTTTTCGCCTCAAGGGATTGGGGGAGGGGGTGTGGGGGAGGGGGTAAGGGCCCACCGGCCCTTAGCCCCCTCCCCCGCTCTCACTACTCTCCCGCAGCCGCCGCCAATCGGCGACGATTTCCGCGGCCATGTGGTCGTAGGTGCGGATGTGGGAGGCTTTGGCGCAGCCCTGGCGGGCGAGGCGCTCCCGGCGGGTTTCATCGGCCAGGAGGGTGGCCAGTTGTGCCTGCATGTCCTCGAGGCTGGCCGCGGCCACAAACTCTTCCCCAGGGGTCAAAAGCCGCGCCGCGTCGCCGGCGTGGTCGGTGAGGAGGCAGGTGCCGGTGGCGGGAATTTCCAAGAGACGCATGTTGGCGCCATGGCTTTCCCCCGGTTTATCCCCCCAGACCGAAATATTGACGGCCACCCGTGATTGATTGTACAAGCGGTTTAGGGCCTCCCCCCAGATCTCCCAGCCTTTGACGCGCCACCACAAGGCCGGCTGCCGATACACCTGTTTGCGCCACCTCGGCCCGTAGATGGCAAAGTTGCCGGACACCCGGGCCAGGGCCTCGCAGTAGCGCTGCCGCCGGGGGTGCCATTGCCCCACAAAACACCAGTCGTATTTTTTGGGCAACCCTATGGGATAAAAGAGGCCGGTGTCCAGGGCGTGCAAAAGGAGGCTGGTGTTGGCGAACCCCAGGGCCCGGGCCCGCTCCAGGCTCAAAGAGGAAAAGAGATAGGTGTGATGGTAATAGGGAAGTTCCGGCTCGATTTCCGGGAAGCGGCTTTCGGACTCGGTGTGCCAGCAAAACACCGTGGTCATGTCCCGGAGAGCCGCCAGGGTCTCCAGCTTGAAGCGCAGCCCCCGGGTCAGGAAGACCAAATCCGGCTGGAATTCCCGGCAGAGCTCCAGAAACTGGCGGTTGCGGTATTCTTTGTGGGATAAAGGGTGGCCCTCGAAAAAACTGGTGCCTTTGGGAAGGAGACGCAGGTTGTGGCCCAGGTGATCGAGGTTGTGGATGACATAGCGGTCGAAGCGGGTATTCACCAGGTGTGACATGAACACCTGGGTCTTGCTCCCCAGCTTGGCGAAGGCCTGCGCCAGGCCCTGGCCTACCGGCGGCCGGGGGATGTTCACCACAATAATGACGCGTTGCGGATAGCGTCTCTCCACAACAAAACTCCCCCTCTGGGCGGAATACTCTAAAGTTGCGCTCAACCGCATAAGACTTGCACTTGCAATGAGCGTAACTCTAGACCTCTCATAAAGTCCTTAAAAGTGTCATTCTGAGGGAGCAAAGCGACCGAAGAATCTCATAATCATTTGAAATTACAAGATCCTTCGCTTCGCCCAGGATGACAAAAATGCTTTGCGCCGAGGTATCAACCGTGCGTAAAGCCCTGGCCTGCGCTGGCGGACACGGCTATCCGGCGGGCTCACTATATCACATCAAGAAAAGGAGAGACACGTCGGGGGGCGGCGGCCGGTCAGCAGGGGTTGAGCTTTTTCAACTGGCGCAAGCGCATGAGCTTTTCCACCTCCTGGGGAGGAAGCAGGCGCACGCCTCCCAACTGCAAGGCGGTGAGAATGACCAAGGCCGAGTGTTCCAGTTTTTCCATCTTATTATAGGCGTCCATGAGGTCAGGGCCCACGGTGAGGGCGCCGTGCCGCTCCAGCACCAGGGCATCGTAGCGTTCGATGAGTCCCTGGATGGACTCGGGCACCTCCGCGGTGGTGGGCGTGGCATAGGCCGCAGTGGGGACCAGACCCAGGGACATGACCACTTCCGGCAGGATGAAGTCCTCCAGAGACACCCCGGCAATGGAAAAGGCCGTCACCAGGGGCGGATGGGCGTGGATGACCGCATTGACCCCGGAGCGCCGGCGGTAGACCGCCAGGTGCATGGCCATCTCCGAGGTGGGCTGGCCCTCGCCCCGCACCACCCGGCCGTCCCCGTCCACCGTGATGATCTGGTCCATTCGTAAAAAACCCTTGTTGACGCCGCTGGGGGTGGTCAGCAGGTTATCGCCGCATTTGACGCTGATATTGCCGTCCAAGCCGGCGATGAGATTCTTCTGATGCAGCATCCGGCAGATGATGACCATCTCCTGTTTCAAGGCCTGTTCGTTTGGCATATTTAACCTATATAAACCGGGGCGCTAACCTGTGTTTCCGACCATGATAAGGGTATGTTTTAAAAAAACCGCGGCTTCCCTCAATATTGCTTGGTGACGATGACATTTTCAATTTTGGCCAGATTCTCCAGGGCTTTATCGGGCTGGGCCAGGGCCACCAGGGTGTAGAGGCTGTCCAGGATGCTGGTCTGGCACAGGCGCGAGGCCATGGCTTCCTGGCGGAAGCGGGTTTCCCGGGAGGCGGTCACCAGGACCAGGTCCGCGGTCTTGGTCAGGGGCGACAGGGAGTTGTTGGTGATGCAGATGACCCGGGCCCCGGCCTCTTTGGCGGTTTTGGCGGCCTCGGCGGTGTCCCGGGTGCTGCCGGAATGGGACACGGCCACCACTACATCCTGAGGGGTGAGCAGGGCCGCGGCCATCATCATCAGGTGGGCGTCGGTGATGGCCTGCACCGTGAGCCCCAGCCGGAAGAATTTGTTGGCCGCGTCGGTGACAATGGGGCCCGAGGTGCCCACCCCGATGATGATCAGCCGGCGGGCCTCCCCGAGCCAGCGGGCCGCCTGGGCCATGGCCCCCATGTCCAGCACCGCCAGGGTATCCTGGAGGGCCGCCAGATTGGCCTGGAAGACCTTGCGGACAATAGTGGCGGCGTCATCCCCTTCGGTCACCTCTTCATGGAGGCGCTGCAAAGGTGAGACCATTTCCCGGGCCAGGGCAATCTTAAAGTCCTGGAAGCCCCGAAACCCCAGGAGGCGGCAGAGGCGCATGACCGTGGCCTCGCTGACCCCGGCGGCGGCGGCCACCTCATTGACCGAGGCATAGATAGCCAGTTCAGGACGGGCCAGGGTGACGTCGGCGACTTTGCGGAGGGCCGCCTTCAGGGAAGGATAGAGCCCCCGGAGGCGGATGAGGGTGCCCGCCGGGGCGGCCGGGCTGGGGGGAAGGGCGTGAAAAGAAGAGAGCGCCATGCCACTCCTGTGAATCAGGGAATGGTTAGCTCATAGCACGTTTTTCCTAAAAAATTAATTTTTTATTTTATCTGATTGAAAAAATTTTTAAATTCTTTTAAGCCAACCGGCGCACCAGGGCCAAGGCCTCTTCCCGGGTGGTCACCTGCCCTTCCCATTGGGCCTCTTCCACCGCCGTCAGCAGCCGCCGGAACTCCGGCCCCGGCTTTAGCCCCAGGGCGCAGAGGTCGTCGCCGCTAAGCAGCCGGGGCTGACGGGCCGGGGCCAGGCGCTCCTGGTAAAAACGCCAGGCGGCGTCGGCCAGGCGCCCCAAGCGCCAGTCAGCCTCGGGCGGTTTTTGGGGGCCCTGGCCGGCCAGGCTGTCGGCCATGGCCAGGGCGAAGCCCGCGGCCAGCTGCCCCCGGGCGGCCTTGACCAGCCGTCCCAGGGCCCGCAGGGTCAAGTCCCCGCGGGTAAACAGGGGCAGCAGCAGGAACGGGCGCATGTGCCAGGTAATGAAATGGCTGACAGCCTTGGTCTGGGCCTGGCTAAAGCGCAGGCGCCGGGCGGCGCTCTTGAAAATTTCCACCCCCACCCGCTCATGGTGATAAAAGGTGTAGCGGGCCGGGTCGAGCCGGCGCTCCTGGACCTGGGGCTTGCCGACGTCGTGAAAGAGGGCCGCCACCTTGAGCACTGCGGCCACTCCCGGGACCGCCGCCTTGTCCTGCACGGCGGGGGCCAAGTCCTCGAAAAAACGGGCCGGCGCCGCCAGGACTGCCTCCAACTGAACCAGGGTTTCCAGGGAATGCTCGAACACGTTCAGATGATGGTAGCCGTCCTGAAGCACCCCGCGCATATCGGCCAGCTCCGGGAAGACCTGGTCCAGCAGGCCCACCCGGTCCAGCTGCCGCACCACCGCCGCGGCCCGGGGTGCGGCCAGGAGTTGAAACAGTTCATAGTGGACCCGCTCCCCCGCCACCTGGGCCAGGGCCGGGGCCAGCCCCGTAATCGCCGCCTCGGTGCCCGGGGTCACCTGGAAGCCGTGAGTGGCGGCGAAACGATAGGCCCGCAGCAGGCGCAGGGGGTCGGCCGCCAGATTGGCGGCGGCCACCAGGCGCACCTGCCCGGCCGCCAGGTCCGCCAGCCCCCCCAAAGGATCGATAATCTCGGGGGCCCCGCCGGCCAGCAGGTCCGCCAGGTCCAGGGCCAGGGCGTTGATGGTGAAATCCCGTCCCTTAAGGTCCGCCGTCAGGGTGGGGCCGCGAAATTCGGCCAAATCCAGGAGGTCCCCGCCGGCCACCACTCGGGCGGTGCGCTCCCCCTCGTCCAGAAGGACATAGGTCCCTCCCAGGGCCTGGGCCAGGTCCCGGGCCAGGTCCAAGGTGTGGCGGGAGACGGCCAGGTCCAGGTCGGGGGTGCGGCCACCCCGGGCCAATTCCCGGACGGTGCCCCCGACGAGATAAACCTCGGCCCGCCGGGCCCGGGCCAGGTCCAGGAGCACCCGCAGGGCCGGCGAGGCGGCCAGGGCCGCCGCGGCTTGGCGGATTTGTTCTCTGCCACCGATGAAGGTTTCAGGGATCACCAACGGTTTTACCTCAAGACATTGTCTCTAAAAAATCTTTTAAAATTTAAAAAGGTTATGAATTCTGGCATTGCTCAGAAGGGTCCGCAGGGCTGAAAAGCCGGGATCAGAGAAAATCCATCCGAGAACCGCGCAATTGAGAAAGACTATGGTCCAGAACTTAATCTGAAACAAAAGCTTGCGGGATTTATGGCGAAAGAACATCTGGGCAAATAAAGCACCGGGCCAGCCACCCAGGAGATCCAATAAGTGCAGCACACTCTCAGGGATTCGCCATCGGTCATTTTTGGCCGCAGATTTATCAGAACCATACAAGGCGAAGGCAAGGGAACTGAAAGCCACGTAGATGATCAGAACTGCGAGCGGCAGCTTGCCGATGAACACTGAAACTCCGACAAAAGCCAAAAACAGCAAGGCCATCGCCGCCGCATTCGTTGTGCCTTTTGACGCCCATAGATATAAGACGCTCGTGCCCACAAACGTTACCTTGGTGGCAAAAACTTTCTGCCATTCATCAGTTGCTACCTCATAAGTGACCCTCTCACCTGCGCTTGGTCGCCGCTGTCCCCTTACAAAGCCGCTGATGTGTACGAAAACATTTTCCCCCCCAACGTCAGGAGAGATAAATCCAAATCCTTTATCTTCATACCAACTGATAATCTTGCCTTGATAGCGCATATCCGTGCTTTCTTAATTACCTATATAATAAGCTGGCAACCTCTCCTCCAACCTTCAATCAGGGGAATAGGCAACCTGCCTGTTCCTGCACAGGCTGGAAGCCCATCCTACCACCTTAAGGGGTTGGGGGAGTGGGTTTGGGAGAGGGGGCAGGGGTCCGCGACCCCTGGCCCCCTCTCCCAAAGACTATTTCAATAGCCTCTAATAATCCTACCAAGGCCCTCCCCCATTGGCAAGGCAGGAGTATTGTGCGACAATGCGCCAGATTTTTTTCCCTTTGAGGAGTCAGGAATGCGAGGGTCCGGGGCCAAAACTGTTTTTGTTTGCCAGAGCTGCGGCCACCAGGTCAGTAAGTGGCTGGGGCGCTGCCCCCAGTGCGGCGCCTGGAACTCATTGGCGGAAGAAGTGGTGGGACCCCGGCCCGGTCCGGGAGAGGCGCCGGCGCCCCCTCGGCGCAGCACTCCCCAACCCCTGGCCAGCCTCATTTGCCAGCCGGAAATCCGGCAGCCCTCGGGCATCACCGAGTTTGACCGGGTCCTGGGGGGCAGCCTGGTGGCCGGCTCCGTGGTGCTCCTCGGGGGCGACCCGGGCATCGGCAAATCCACCCTCATCCTTCAGGTCCTGGACCGTCTCTGCCGGGAAAACCTGGTGGGGCTCTATATCTCCGGCGAGGAGTCCGAGACCCAGCTCAAGCTGCGGGCCGACCGCCTGGGGCTGGCCACCCCCCATCTGCTGGTGGCCACCGAGACCTGCCTGGAAAATATCTTAAGGATCGTGGAGGAGGTGCGCCCGGCCTTTCTGGCCATTGATTCCATCCAGACCCTCTACACCGCCACCCTGCCGGCGGCCCCGGGGTCGCTGACCCCAGGTGCGGGAAACCGCCTTCCGCTTGGCGCAGCAGGCCAAGCTTAACGGCACGGCCACCTTTTTGATCGGCCATGTCACCAAAGAAGGCACCTGGCCGGCCCCATGGCCCTGGAGCACCTGGTGGATACGGTGCTCTATCTCGAAGGGGACCGCTCCCACGCTTTTCGGCTGCTGCGCACCGTCAAAAACCGCTTCGGCCCCACCCAGGAGCTGGGGGTCTTTGAGATGCAGGAGACGGGGCTGGCGGAGGTCACCAACCCGTCGGCCCTGTTCATGGCGGAACGGGCCCACGAAGTCCCGGGTTCGGTGGTGGTGCCGAGCCTGGAGGGCTCCCGCCCCATCCTGGTGGAGGTCCAGGCCCTGGTGTCGCCCTCCTCCCTGGCCCTGCCCCGGCGCCAGAGCATGCGGCGTGGACCCGGGCCGGGTGTCGCTCCTGGTGGCGGTCATGGAAAAGCGGGTGGGGCTGGCTTTGGGCGGCCAGGACGCTTTGTCAATGTGGCCGGAGGCGTGCGCCTCTCCGAGCCCGCCGCCGACCTGGGCGTAGCCGTGGCCCTGGCCTCCTCCTATTTGGACAGGCCGGTGCCCCGGACACCCTGGTCTTCGGCGAGGTGGGCCTCACCGGGGAGGTGCGGGCTGTGAGCCAACCCGAAGTGCGCCTCAAGGAGGGGCACAAACTGGGCTTTACCCGGTCCCTTTTGGCCAAACGGCAAATGGAGCGCCTGGGTGACTTTCCGGGGCTGACTCTCCTGGGGGTGGACACCCTGGCCGAGGCTATTCGGGCTTTATTGGGAAAATGAAGTTTCTTAGATCAGCCTAGCGGACTTGAGGGGCGCTGCTTGACAATGCTCAGGTAATCCTGACGAACTCTTGCTCGTCTGACTGGGCCATCCTGAGATCATGAAAGGTAATAGTTTTTTCCTGGATGGTGACGTGCAGAACCTGGGGGATGGCAAAAATCGGCTCCCCGGTGTGGGAGCCATACTGAGAATTCAAGGCGATTTTAAGCCGGTTTGGCTCCACTAACTCATAGGTTCCAGAAATTTCATAAACTCCCTGGGCGCAGGGAATTTTACAGGTCATGGAACCGTCCGGGTGAAAGGAAAAAAAGACCTCGTCCCTATGGTGCTTCCACACTCCCACCAGCATTTCCTTTGGGGATTGGTGCCCAAAAGTAAGTGCAAAGAATGAAGCAAAGGTTAAAAATAATAACAGGGTGATCATGATTGCTTATCTTCCTAACAATCGACGATCTTATTAATCCGGCTTGAACTGGCCAAGTTGGGAACTGCTTAATTTTTCAGGCCAGAATTTCTAAAAGAAATTTCTCACTTTTCAAGAAAATATTCTTATTAGGGCCCATGGCACCGGCAAGGGCCTATTATAGCAACCCTGACCCGCAATCGACTGCTGCTATTCTAAGAAATTTCTCCATAACATTACAGTTTTTTTCAGCGTCAAAATAACTTTCCTGAAACTTTTCTGAAAAAACCATTCTGCCTGGTGACTGGTCGGTTGCAGCAGGATGATCCTCCCCTGCAGTTGCTGGTTTTTCCCCCAGAGGTGGTTTTTATCTGGACCAGTGGTTAATTCTGCTTTGGGGAGATAACCTTATTGGCAAAAAAGAATTTTCTCTTACAAATGGACTTGATGATGGCCGCGGCTGCAGGGGGCGGAGGGTGGTCACTCGAAAAAGGAACTGGCCGGCTGAGAAAAGCCCGGCCAGTTTCCAGGTTGTGGGTTAGAGGTTAGGGATTAAACGTTGATATTGAGACTTTCTCCTTTTACGGCGCTGCTCTTTGTTCCCCCAAAGAAACGCCTTCCTGTGGTTGGGCTTCCTTTCCCCGCTAACAGATGAGTCTCCGGCTTATCCCTGGTTAGGGCCCGATTCACCTGTCCTGTTCCGGCGCTTTGGCAGGCCGGCGTCGGAACTTTCCTCCGGGCCATGGTCACCCGCAGCCGCAGGTGTTTGCTTGATAACAGCTTGGATTTTTTGCACCAAGTCTGCGCCCGGCCAAACTTTGACTGGAGCTTTCACCCCCCATTGCAGGGCTTCAGGAGTTACAGTCACCAAAGAGAGACTGTAATCTTCTTCCACCCGGTACAGATGAGCGTTTTGCCACACGAGACTGAAATACCCGGTAACATTGTCAGGCAGAACATAAGGGGGCTCTCCCGGACCTGGACACACCAGGTCAAACCACTCATCGCCATTCAGGTCTGTATATGTGCCTCCTGCAACGAAATAGGTATTCATGGGTTCACCGATCCGAACAACCCGTAAATTTTTTTGTGGTTGATTATCAACATTTCCTCCTACCAGGCATTATTCCGTACGTTGTCCTGCCTTGGCGCCAATATTATTGCCCATGAAACTTAAGGCCATCTCTCCGGCCCGCCTGAGTTTATCCGGAAGAGGCAAGTCCCGAGAGGCAGGATCATAATTAATGTAGTGATCAAAACAGTATCGCAGTAAATTTAACTGGGCTTGGTCCCTGAAAATATCAGGAAATTGTTGCAAAAAGATAAATAACTCTTTAGTAAATTCACTTTGTTTATCTTTATTATTAGCCTGCAAGCTCGTATATTGCGGTTGGATATAAGCATCAAAGCTGTTATGATTGGACAAGATCTTTCCCTCTCTTTCAGATATTGATAACGGCGTTTGCGACTTACTTAAATGCAATATAAATGCCAAAAGTATTGCTTCTTACAAGAAAAAATAATTTCTTATTTTGTAAATAATTTCTTTTCTTCTGAGAATAATGTTGTTTCCTCCAATACGGGCCGCCGCCGGTCCTGACCGGGGTATCTCTTGAATTTTGCAGGGTTTTCTGATAATTATCCTGTACAGGTCCCACGGCCTCAGGCCATCGGCCTCGTCATGTTTCTCATCGGCAAGAAGGCTCGGGAAGAAAAGTCAAAAATTATCGGCGTACAGCTTTAGGCGAAAAGAGCCGGGCGTCTCGAAGGAGGGCCTCGCACCGCCCCCGCCGCAATCCCCGGTAAGGAGGAAGCAGATGAATCCTGAATATTTTTGGTGGGGTCCCATGTGGGTATTTCCCATGATCATGCCGGTGGTCATGCTGGCGGCCTTGATCCTCTGTCTCTACTTTATGTTTGGCAGAGGCGGAGGCGGGTCCTCCTGGCAGCCTCTGGGAGGGTCCCATGGAGGCGGCCGGGAAGTGGAATCGCCCCTAGATATCCTCAAGGCGCGATATGCCAAGGGGGAAATCAACAAAGACGAATATGAGCAGATCAAGCGAGACTTGAAAAGCTGAGAGGATGCTCATGACTTCAGAGTTCACTCCTGAGGACTACCAGAGGATTCAGGCAGGCATCCGGGAAAAATACGGTAAGGTGGCGGTCAGTCCCGAGGGACAGTTTCGCTATCCCACCGGCCGGGCCGGGTTGGAGGCCCTGGGCTATGACCCGGAGCTTATTCAGGCCCTGCCGGCGGCGGTGGCCGCTTCTTACTGCGGCGTGGGCAATCCCTTCAGCCTGGGGCCGCTGCGGGCCGGGGAGGCCGTCCTGGACCTCGGCTGCGGCGCCGGGGTGGATGCCATCATGGCCGCCCTGATGGCGGGGCCGTCCGGCACGGTCACAGGCCTGGACCTGGTCCCCGAGATGCTGGCCCGGGCCCAAGAGAACGCCAGGCTGGCGGGCGTGGCCCCTATCGAGTTCAGGGAAGGCTCGGCGGAGGCCCTGCCCTTCCCGGACAACACCTTCCATGTGGTGATTTCCAACGGGGTGTTCAACCTGGTGGTGGATAAACCCAAGGCCCTGCACGAGGTCTTCCGGGTCTTGAAGCCCGGCGGCCGGTTCATGCTGGCCGACCAGGTGCTGGCCGGGGAACTCCCCCAGGAAACCCAGGCCAGAATCGACAAATGGGCCAGGTGAGAGGGCGGGGCCGTGCCGGGAAGGGTCTTCCTGGCAATGTTGGCACAAGCGGGATTTGTAGAGCCTGCCCTGGTGGGGGAAACCGGCTTCAGCAGTTCGCCGGTTACCAAAGGGGTCTTGTTCCGGGGGGTGAAGGCTCTGGCGGCGCCGGTCCGGGAGGGGTTGGCAGCGGGAATTGACAAGGATAAACCCATGGAACCACTGACAGACCTGGTTAAAAGAGCCCTGGAGTTAGGGGCCGAAAAGGCCAAAATCATTGACACCGAGACCGTGGTGGTGGCCGAATGGGTGCGCTGGAAATGTCTCTACGGCTGCCCCCTGTACGCCAAAGACCCCTTTCATCCTCCCGTGGCCCCGGATGCGGAGAGCACCAGAAAAGTGCTGGGGGAGTATACCAAGGCCATTTTGCTGAACGGCCCCAATGGGCAAACCCTCACCGAGGCGGCGGTGAAACTGGAGGGGGAAGCCTATCACCGGGGCTATTACAAGGCCTTCGCCCTCACGGCGCTGGTGCCGGGGGGCGCAGCTGCCTGTGGGCCGGCGGGTCCCGCCGCCGCCCCCGCCCCTACCTGACCGGCGGGGAGCGCCCCGGCTCCGGGTGAGCCGGTCATGGAAGCGCCCGCGGCGGCTCCCACCCCGCCTACCTGACCCGCGGGGGCAGGAGGGGCTCCGGGTGGGCCTCAGCCAGGGGAGTTCAGCCACCTTAAGATCAGGCCCATGATGGAAGCCTGCGGCATCGATGTCTTCAAGACCGCCAGGCATAACGGCTTCGACATCGACACCCGTAAGGAAACCTATGGGCGGTGGAATTATTTCGCGCTCGTCCTCATTGAGTGACTTCTGTCACCCGCAGTAATGCCTGAGCCGTTGGCCCCGCCTTCCTTAGACCTTCTGCGGGTTGGGAGGGGGGTGTGGGGGGAGGGCAGGGACCTCAGGTCCCTGGCCCTCCCCCTACTGAAGAGATTTTGTGCCCTTTACGGAGCAAAGGGCAGAATCGGTTATCTTGTTAAAGCAGTGGCTTCCAGAGATTTGTCCCCCCGATACGGATTTGCTATGGTATGCTCACTTGGAGAAGGGGTCTCCGGCCCGGGGCCGGCTTACCGGGAGCGGCGGGCCCCATTCAATTAAATTCCAACTGAATGACAAAGGAGGTTGTGCGGCAATGCCATGTCACCGTTGCTTGGACTTCACCAGGAACCGCGTTTTCTTTCTGGCCGCGCTGGGGTTGGCCGCAGTTCTCATGCTCGCCGCGTCGGTGGCGGCCGGTGATCTGAAGGCTTACCGGGCCAGCGGCTCCCTGGTCTATAAGACGGACGGCGGCAATGTCTCCAATGCCCAGGGTGCCACCATCGGCAGAATCGAGGGAGATTCTTACTACAGCGGCAGCGGTTCACTGAAAGCCAGGCTGGACGGCCAGAAACTCTACAATGCCTCGGGGTCCCTGGTGGCCAAATTCGACGGCGGCCCCATTTACAATGCCCAGGGCTCCCTCATGGGCAAACTGGACAACGAGAGCCTCTCCAACGCCCACGGCGCCACCATCGGCAGGATCGAGGGTGCCGGGGGGGCAGGGGATCCCGCCACCGCATTTCTGGTCTTACTATTGCTGGGGATTATTTGATAGAGAGAGACAACGGTTAAGTTCTCGTGAGGAGAGGGCCGGGGAACCGCAGGCTCCCCAACCTTGCCCGAAAAACCAAGGGCTTTCCGATAGTTCATAAGCTCCCGCGTGGGGACGTAATTAGGGGGCAAGGCTCTGCTTGCCCCCAAAGAAGCAGATAGAATATCCGAGGGTGAGGCTGCTGAGGCCAGGCAGAGCCTGGCGTGCAGGTGCGTCCCCAAGCAGGAGATTGGGGACGAGATGATGGGGCCTAAAGGCTCCAGCCTGTGCCAGCGCAGGGTAAGCCTGCGGCTACAATAAATTGCTGGCAGAGCGCCACCAGGTATTATTTCCCCTTTACTTCCTTGAATGACTGCGCCACCTTGGCGATAACGCTGTCCGCCTTTTCTTTGGGGAACGCCGCGTCCCATTTGAAAGCCACCGTCACCTTATCGCCGTCAGATAAAGGCACCAGGTAGAGTTCCAACTCGCTTTTCTTGGGAATGCTGGTGGTCTGGGCTTCACCGGCGACCTTCTTTCCTAAAAAGGAACGTTCCACCGTTTTGGCTGCCGGGACGGCTGACCCCAGAAAGGTGGTTTTGACGTAGCTCAGGATTTCCGCGTCCTTGTTGCCCAGGCTTTCCGCCATGTCCTTGGGCACGGCCACCAGGGAAATTTCCATCTGCCCTTTGCCCAGGCCGCAATCCGGGGGGTGCATCAGGGCCACCGCGTCCAGGCCCAGTTTCTGGGGATTTGAAAAATCCACGGGGGTCTGAAAACTGATTTTGCCCCAGGTGTGCTCACCCTTGGCAGCCCCGGAAATCTGGACCGTCAGCAAGGAAATCAGCAAAGTAATCACGATCAAGGTCCCAACCCGGACGAAACTTTTTTTCATGGTGCTCCTCCTCATTTCTGGATTTCAGTTATATAGAGCCTCTTTTTAACGCAACTCGTTTTAGTCCTGGCACTCCAGGGCCTCTTTCCTGAACAGGCCCACGGTGGTGCCCCGGGGCCCCTTAAAGCGGGCCAGAACCCAGGCGTCCCCGCCGTCAAAGCAGGCCGGCACCACCTCAACCCGGTCCCCTTTGACGACATAGGCCTGCCGCGGCGTCGCCGGAGTCCGCCTGACCGCGTGAAAGTGGGCTTTGGGTTCCGTCACCGTGCAGCGCTGGACCGGCTTAAAGCCCTGTTTGGTAAACTCATCGCCCGACCAGTTAGCCCCGCAAAAGGAGGCAATGCCGCTGACCGCCTCCATCCTCACCCCGTGGGCGGTGACGACAAAGGCCACGGAGCCCTGCTCATCGACGTAATGGTACTCCCCGTCGGCCACCCGGCCCGCCACGCCGACGCCGTCGCACAGGTGGGCGGTGGCGCCGAACACCGCAGAGTATGCAAACGACAGGGCATCGCCGGCGAGCATCAGGCTTAACACCCCGTGCAGTCCCTGCCATTGGCCGCTGGGGTCCATGGTCTTCACTTCCTGGGAATGGGCAGGGACGGCCAGGCACAGAGACAGCACCAGAAGCAGCGCCGCCGCCCCACTCCTTCTTCCCTTCTGGGAACCGTGCATAGTCACAAAGATATCCTTAGCGTCAATTCCGGCCTTAATACACCGGGACACTCTTGTCGAAGCCTCCGCCGGGTTTGATCTTGATGACCCGGTATCCCGAAGTGGCCCCATAGGCGGTCCCGTCACCGGCCACGGCGAAGCTCTTGAAATATTCCGGCCAACCCGGCAAACGGTCAGGCTGGAACCTGGTTTTGCCCAGATCCCCCACCTTGGTGTAGGTGCCGTCGGCCAGGCCGCCCGTCATCAGGACTTTGTGGTCCGGGGAGAAACCGATGCCGTAGTTGAAACTGTTGTCCAGTTGAAAAAGGGTGAGATCGCCCTTGAGGTCGATCTTGGCGTTCAGGTTGCTGTAATTGACCACCAGGACGTTATCCCCCTGGAAGAGAATTTTGGCGCCGCCGGTGGAAGGGGAATAATACAGTTTGTGCTCGCTAAGCTTGGAGCCGTCGGGAACCTTAAAGATCAGGAGACGGGAAGTCTTGCCATCATTTTTCAGGCGAAATTCATCCGCGGCCAATCCCTTGACGTCCGCCGGGGGATTGCCCCCCTTGGGCTCAGAATCGTCGTTCACCGGCTCCAGCCAAACCGCCAGCCGGGCCCCTTCAGGGTCAAGGCCCAGGGCTGCGACTTTGTCCCCTTTGGGAAAGGCCACCTTGCCTTTTTCACTCAGGTCGGTCATGGACAGAAAGCGAATGGTGTGGCCGTTGTAGTCCGGATTGAGCCCGGCCACCAGGTCAGCCTGACGGGCGGGGCTCATTTTCTCGGCTTTGGGCTCTTTTTTTACAACATTGCTGGTCTTGCCGTCGATCAGGTGCAGAGTGCCGTCGGTATCCTCGGCCACCACCTTGCCGCCGTCCTTGTTGAACTCCAGGTCAACAATGGTGGTCCCCAGCCAGAGGCGCTTGCCGACCTCCATCTTGGCCGGATCAATAATGTACAACACCCGGTTGTCGCCGGCCGCCACCATCAGCTTGCCGCCGGGGGCCAACGCCACCGCCAGGCCCCCCAGAGGATTGGCCGCCAGGGCAGCCGTGGACCAACAAAGCATCAATCCCAGAGACAGGAAATATACAAACCGTTTCACCTTTATTCCTCCCTTCTTGCCCCGCATTTCCACCGCGAGGGTCTGAGGTCTTCAGGCCTTATTGCCTGCACCCCCTGCAACTGCTTTTCTGGATTGCCTTTAATCCGGGCAGGCCGGCAAGGGCAGCCCCTCAGGATGACCATAAGCAGGTCCGGGCTCACCGCACGCAAACCCCGGGTGCGCGGACAGACTTTCACCTGGGTCGCAATGTTGAATCCACTTTATCGGGGGGCGCTGGTTGCCATCGGCCTCCCTGACTTCCAGGTCGGCCAATGGCAAGGGGTGGGGAACAGACTTACTTGATCCCCAGACGCTCGGCCTCCTTGGGCGCCTGCTTCTTTAAGAGGTCAAAAAAGGCGTACTGGGTGATGATATTAAAGTCCTTGAGGGTTTTCCCCAGATTGGCATCTTTCTGGGAGTAGTACTGCTGGCCCTCGGAAAAGGCCTTGAAGAGATCCTGGGGGATGCTGCCGAAGGCCATGGACACCTTGGCATCGACCTTCTTTTTGCCGGCCTCGTCCAGCTTGGCCACCTGCTGCCCGATGTCCACCATTTTCTTGATGGTCTCTTCCTTCAGGGCATCTACTTTGGGGGTCAGGACCGCGGGCTCAGGCCGATCCTTCATCAATTCATTTACTTTTTTTAAAGCTTCCAGATAGTTGTCCACTATGGCCTTGCCGAGGGCATCGGGAGCTTGAGCTTGAGCCAACGTCACAGAGACCAGTCCGCACAGGAGCGCCAGTGCCATGAGCAACACTACCTTCTTCAAATGCATGATTAGGTTTTTTCCTCCCCTGATAAAATTTTATGAGGCTCGACGGCAGACTTCTGGTGAAAGCCGCCCAGCCTGGTTCCGGGACAGTCTAAAATACCCCCCTTATGAACACAAGATTATTTTGGCGGTATTATACCCAGGTCTGTCTGGCTGTCGGGGCTAACTGTTTAGTATTCCACTTCATCGGCGACCGGGGAGGATTTATAAAGTAAAACTTAATTTTTTCCCGAGTCCAACCAAGGACAACAGGACCCTGGCTTCTTTTTACAGCCGGGTACGCCTGGCTGTCTATATTGATTTACCAGGAGCACCCCTGGCTTGATAAGGGCTTTTCGCAGAGAACTCAAGCCGGCATGGCAGCCTCAATCCACAAAAAGCTCGAGGGTCTCGAGAGGCGCCAGGTCCCGCAGGGACACCAGGGCCAGCCGCTGAATATCCAGGTCCACCACGGCAAAGCTAAAGGTGGGGTGGCGCTGCTCCTCCATGGTAAAAGCCCCCGGCACGATGAGATAGATACAGTCAAGGGCCAGGGACACGCAGGCCTGACGGGGGCGAAACTCCTGGGGTCGCAGGGCGTCGTTGATATACAACAGGGGGCTGGCGGGCGGCTGAAAGAGGGTCAGGCTGGGGACATGGGTGTGCCCATGACAGAGCAGCATGGGCGGCCGCCCCGTTTTGGGGGCATCCAGATAAGTATGGATATTCTCTTTGAAGTGGGTCCAGAGGAGGGCCCGGGTGTGGGCCAGGAAAATTTGACCCTCCAGCTCCAGGGCCATGGCGCTCCGGGTGGCTTCGGGCATGTCGGGCCCGTGAAAGTCATAGACCCAGAACAGCCGGTGCCGGGGATCATGGTCCAGCCAGGGGAGAAAGGGTTCCCGGGGGCAATCCCCCAGGCAGGCTAAGCGGCTGATGCCCTGGCGTTCAAAAAAGCGAAACAGCGAGGGGAGGCCATCCTGGTATGTATGGGTATCAGCCACCAGGGCCAGCCTCCCCATGCCTCCTCCTTAACTCTGGCTGATGTCAGGGAAATCTTACTTGAAACCCTTGAAGCCGCAAGCGTGGCCCGGGTGACTCTTGAAACGCTCCACCAGCTGGGCCAGGAATTTAAAAGCCTCTTCCTTGTCCCGGTCCATAACGATGCCTTCAAGGTACTGCTGGTCCTGTTCTTCAAAAACAATCTGCTTGTCCGCCATGATTTTTCTCCTCTGCCCAGACTGCGGATGAAAGTCTTTCCTGATTATACCGCTTTGGGGCCGCAGGCGTGGCCCGGCTCTTGTTTAACCCTATCCAAAAGGGTTGAAATGAATTTGAGGGCTGCATCCTGATCCTTGTCAATGATGAGGGCCTCAATCTGCTGCTGATCAGTGTCTGAAAAGGTAATGGTCACCTTGGCCATGAGAATTCTCCTTTCTACTGAGCTATCACCAATGTACCTATCACAAAAAAAGGTGTCAATAGAAAGGGGAAGAATTGCCACCCAGGAAAAAACTTGCGATAATTTTTCCAGGTTGGCGACAACCCACCCCAGGGGAAAAAGGAAGCGAGCCCTGGGCCACGCTTCTCTTCCCCGCCAGAAATGGAGGTCATGCTTTTGCTCAATCCATCCAAAGATAGCCTCAAGCCGCCGTTCTGCCCCTTCTGCCGCCAGCGCATCGAGCCGCCGGTGGAGTTGGATGACCTGTGGTTCGAGTTCGACGGCGGCGTCTGTGCCTGTGGCGCGCACTATGCCTTTGACCCCACCGCCAGAAACGGCGGCGCCGTGCTGCTGCAGGCCGTGGTGCAGGCCTGCGGCGGTGATTGGGACCGGGCCATCACCCTCGCCCCGGAAACCGACTATGACGAAGGTCTTATCACCCAATACGGCGCCCTAAACCACCGGGTGGGCGGGAACGCGTTCGGCACCATTTACTTTATACGCCTGAAGGACACGGCCGCACAGCCGCCGGAATGAGAGGCCTGACCAGGAAAAGACTTGACAGGCCCATTCCCCCTGGTTAAAAATTACCATTAAGAGTTATGTCAGGCCCAACGAGGCCACCCAGACTCCCCTGGGTGGCCTTTTTGTTTGTTGGGAGATGATTTTATGCGCCTGGTGATGATCGACAACTACGATTCCTTTACCTATAACCTGGTCCAGCTTTTTTATGAATTTGACCTCGAGATCCTGGTTTTCCGGCACGATGCCGTGGGCATTCGGGAGATTGAGGCCTTAAAACCCCGCTGGCTCTGCATCTCCCCGGGCCCCAAGGCTCCGGCCCAGGCTGGCATCAGTAGAGAGGTCATCGCCCATTTCCAAAAGGATATTCCCATCCTGGGCGTGTGTCTGGGGCACCAGGCCATCAATGAAGTGTGGGGGGGCGTAACGGCCCGGGCGCCCCTGCCCATGCACGGCAAGTGCTCTGCGGTTCACCATCAGGGCAAGGGGATTTTCAGGGGGCTGCCTTCGCCATTCCGGGCGGCCCGCTACCACTCCCTGGTGGCCCTCCCCGCCTCCGAGGATCTGGAAGTCACCGCCTGGAGCGACGACGGCGTGGTCATGGGCCTGAGCCACAGGCACTACCCCCTGCATGGGGTGCAGTTTCATCCGGAATCCTTTCTCACCAGTTACGGTTATGAACTGGCCGCGAATTTTTTAAGGTTGGGTGGCTAAGTTGTTTGGTCGGATTGTGGATATTATCGTGCGGCCCTTCCAGCCTCCCAGGGGGGAAGCTGACTTGGCCGAGGTGTTTGCGCCCTACCGGCGGCTGCCCTATGCCATGCTCCTGTTGAGCGGCGGCGGCCTGGACTGCGCCTCACATTCCCTCATGGGTTGGGACCCTTTTATCACCATCAGGTCCAAGGGCAAAAGGGTTAAGCTGGTCCGGGGCGCCGAGGCCAGCGACTTGGTGGGCCATCCCCTGGAGGTGCTGGATGACTTGCTGGCTTCCCTGGAGATGAAAGGCCCCCTGCCGCTGGCGCCCTTCTCTGCCGGCGGGCTCGGTTTTCTGGCCTATGACCTGAAAAACCACCTGGAACGCCTGCCCACCACGGCCCAGGATGACTTGGGCCTCCCCGACATGGTCTTTGCCTTTCCCCGGCGCTTGTTGGTGCATGACCGCCTGGCCGGCAGGTTCTGGTCTGTGGAAGTGGTCTGGGAGGACCCCCAGGGACGGGTGCTGAAAAGCTCACCTGAGTTTTCCCCGCCTCTGGTTGATGAAACGGCAGGGTTCCGGGTGGGCCGGCTGCAAAGCAACTTCAGCCGCCAGGATTATCTCCAGGCCGTCAGCCGCATCAAGGAATACATCAGGGCCGGCGACGTCTATCAGGTCAACCTGTCCCAGCGCTTCTCCTTTCCCCTGGAGGGGGACCCGTATGCGCTCTTTCGCCAGCTGTTTGCCCTGAATCCGGCCCCGTTTTATGCCTATCTCAACTGTCGGGATTTTGCCATCTTCTCCACTTCCATGGAAAGGTTCCTGCTGCGCCGGGGAGATTATCTGGAAACCCGGCCCATCAAGGGCACCCGGCCCCGGGGCCAAACCCCCGCTGAAGACGAGGCCAACCGGCAGGAGTTGGCGGTTAGCCCCAAAGACGACGCCGAACTGTCCATGATTGTGGATTTGCTGCGCAATGATCTGGGCAAGGTCTGCCGGGCCCGCTCGGTCCGGGTTACGGAGCATAAGCGCCTGGAAGCCTACCAGAATGTCTACCATCTGGTGTCCATTGTCACAGGCGAACTTGCGGAGGGCGTCGGTCACGGAGACCTTTTGCGGGCCACCTTTCCGGGGGGCTCCATCACCGGCTGCCCCAAGATCCGGGCCATGGAGATTATCGACGAACTGGAACCCCAGGTGCGCCACGTCTACACCGGGGCCATCGGCTACCTGGGGCTGCACCGGAACCTGGACCTGAACGTGGCCATTCGCACTGCGGTGGTGGCCGACGGCTGGGGGCACTTTTCCGTGGGCGGCGGCGTGGTGTATGATTCAGACGAGGTCGCCGAATACGAGGAAACCCTCCATAAGGGCCGCACCTTGTTCCGGCTTATCGAGGGTGAGCATGCCGCCTCAGAAAAAGCCGGGCTTGCCCTTCCCTCAGCAGGACCTATAGCCCATGCCACCGGCCTTTGTCTGGATACATGATGAACTAGTGCCCCTGGAACAGGCCCGGGTGTCGGTGGACGACCGGGGTTTTCTCTATGGGGACGGCTTTTTTGAGACGCTCCGGGTGGAGGACGGCCGCCCCCTGTTTTTTAAGGAGCATTTAGAGCGTCTGCGCGCCTCGGCCCAGGCTTTCCGGATTACTTTTCCTGTCCAGGTTCCCTGGGAGGAAAGGCTTGCCCACCTTTTGGCGGCCAATGGCCTGCAGGAGGGGACGGCCGCAGTGAAAATTCTCCTAACCCGGGGGGAGGCCGTGGGTTTGGGGCTGCCTTTTTCATCCTCTCCCACCCTGGTCATCTGGGCCCGGCCTTACCAGCCGCCAGCCCCCGGGGAATACCAGGCCGGCTGGCCGGTGGTGCTTTTTCCGGAGAGGCGCAGCACTTTCATCGGACGCCACAAGAGCCTGAATTATCTCTTTTATCTGGCGGCCCGGCAGTTCGCCCTGGACCAGGGGGCCAGAGAGGCGATTATCCTGGAGGTGGACGGCCTGGTCTCTGAAGGCGCGGCCACCAGTTTTCTTCTTGCCCAGGATGACGCCTTTTTCACTCCGGAGGCCCCCAGCGCCCTGCCGGGGGTAACTGTGGCGGTCCTGACCCGGGCCCTGCAGCGCCAGGGAAAAAACTTGGAACGGAAAACCCTGCAACTATCAGATTTGTTGAAGGCCGACGGCCTCTGGCTGGTCAATTCCCTCATGGGGGTCATGCCGGTGTCTTCCCTGGAGGAGCACCCCCTGCAGCTATCTCAAGAAACCAGCCGCTTTCTTATGGGCTGCCTGGCCGCTGAGGCGGCAAGGGCGGGGTAACCCCGCCTCTCCGCAATATAGAGACCATATCACCATTTTCTTTGGTAATTCGATAAGTTTCTATCATGGCAATTGATGTAGTATTTCCTTTTTTGAAATAAAAAAGGCAGGGCCACTGACTGACCCTGCCCGATACTTATATTCCTTAAATTAATTAATTGGAGGCCTGCAAGTGGGACACGATCTAATGCATTAATATTAGATCTTCATCAACAAATCGTTGGCCGCCTCTGTCCAGGTGCTTCCCCTGCCTAACTCGGACCTATCCCCTTGGTGGGCATCTATCTGATGCACTTCTTCCCCAGTCTGCTGGTCGGTAAACCGAGTCCGGTTCATGGAGACTGCCCTCCTTGCCAGATTTTTTATCTGAGCAAAATTTTCTCACCATGAATGGTCCAGTTTTCGGGGAGCAGACCAAACGCAAGATCCTCCTCTGAAGTCTTTTAAATAAATGACGATAAATAATCTAGGAGGCTTCGTTCCCATGAGCAGGTTATCTTCCTTGGTCCCCGTGTTTTTACTGGGTTTACTGGCCCTCTTTGCAGTCATACCCGCTGCATTCGCAGCGGTGGCAGTAAACAGCTTGGAGGCAACCTCACTGGCCCCATGGGAATGGAGCGATTTTTCTATTTCCTGGACTGACAACAACCATGACGGATTGTTTCAGCTCAGCGAGACGAGCGGATTTTCTGGAGTTACCTATCTCCCCTTCGTCAACTTCTATCATAATTTAGAAGCCGTGCCGGTACAGTCCAGCCAGAGTCCATACACGGGGGGCACCGCCTTAGAGTGGTCATTTGCGGGTCCGATGGGTTCGATGGCTGTCGACCCCTCGATGTGGTCCTATACAAGTACCAGCAATGCTGCCCAGGCATACGGCTACACCTTCATGTATGGCAACGGCGACAGCTACACCGGCACAGTCTTTGCCGCCTCGGGCCAGGGCTACTACCCCGGCCTAACCTGGCCTGCCCCGGATGAAAACGGCTTAACCGGCATCTACGAAATCACCGGGGTTTCCCCAGGGAGTAGCGACTACGATTCCTTGATCGGCCAGGTCTTTATCGCCAGCTACCACGAAGCATCCACCGGACTCGACTATACACCCCTGGAGTACACCCAGGGTCTGCCCTCCGGTACGGACTACCTGGGTAGCGAGAAGTTCCGGGGAGGCATCGCCCAGGTCACCGACAATAATGGTTCCTTTGTCCCCCAGGTCACGGACAGCGGCGCCGATGTCATGCCCCAGATGAACGCCTCGGGCCATCTGGTATGGATGAACTGGGACGGTAACTACTGGCAGGTGTGGTATAATTTGGGAAACGGCCCAGTGCAGCTCACCCACACAGAGAACGGCTCCAACCTGTCGGCTCAGATCACTAACAATGACCAGATTTACTGGCAGGGCTGGGATGGCCACGACTATGAGATCTACCGCTATGACCCCGTCACCGAGGTGACTACCAAGCTCACTAACAACTCTCAGGATGATTGCGCACTTAAGGTCAACTCGAGTGGCCAACTTACCTGGATGTATTACGATGGCCACGATTGGGAGATACGGTACTACGTGGGGAAGGGCGTGGTCCAGCGCACCAATAACACTTACGATGATATTCTGCCCCAGATCACTGATAACGGCATGATTTACTGGCAGGGCTGGGATGGCCACGACTATGAAATTTATAGCTACACCTTCGGAAAAAGCGCCATTCAACAACGCACCAACAACTCTCAGGATGATTGCGCACTTCAGGTCAACTCGAGTGGGCAACTTACCTGGATGTATTACGATGGCCAAGATTGGGAGATACGGTACTACGTGGGGAAGGGCGTGGTCCAGCGCACCAATAACACTTACGATGATATTCTGCCCCAGATCACTGATGACGGCGTGATTTCCTGGCAGGGCTGGGATGGCCACGACTATGAGATTTATAGCTACACCTTCGGAAAAAGCGCCATTCAACAACTCACCAACAACACGGTGGACGATATTACCCCGGCAGTGAAAAGCGGGGTCTTGGTTTGGTCACAGTGGGACGATAATTATTGGCAGATTTACCAGGAGGTGCTGAGCACCGGCCTCGTCACCCAGATCACCAATGATAATTACGAAAACAAGAATCCCCGGATAACCGCCTCCGGCCAGATCGTCTGGCAGAAGTGGGACGGGAGTGATTATGAGGTCTATGCTTACAAATAGACATTAAGAGAAGAGTTTTGCGGCCCGCCCCCAATAGCGGGTTTTTTTTATAATCCTGAAGGACATTAATGGCTTGTGTCGGGGGGGTGAATATGAAAGATACCTGCCCTCTGTACGTAACAAAATAGAAGAGTGCTTCCTGAGTCCGTCGGGGTCATTATCTGCCTGTTCTTTCTGTTAAAAAAGGAAGGAGGCAGGGATGACCCAGTGGGAAAATCAAGTTGAGCAGAAGCATCACGGCAAGCCTTTTCCAGAGGTGCTTATTTCTGGGGAAGGCGTTTTCCCTGAAGAACCGTTAACCCCGCCAAGTAGTTTCACCGATCTCCCCTCGGACCTTCCCCCGGCTGGACACCGGGAGTTTCTCCGCAAGCGCCGGTTCTTGGGAAAGGTGTTGCAGCACCTGCAAGCTTCCGGTCTTCCCGGCCAAGAACTGGTCCAAACCTTCCTGTTACACCTGTACCGCCGCAATTGCCGGCCCAATACCCTGCGGGCCTATGCCGGAGCCATCCAACTCTTTCTCACCTTCCTGCACCATGCCGGGAAAGCTCACCTGGAGGCTCTCGCCCGGGGTGACCTGGAGGCCTTTCTGGAGGAGGAGCTGACCACCCTGTTCAGCGCCATTAAGCGGCTCCGGGACCGGGCCCTCTTCTTGCTGATGCTGCGCAGTGGCTTGCGGGTGGAAGAAGTGGCGAAACTGAGCCTGGAGGCCCTGGACCTGACCCGCGGCCGGGTTCACGTCCACCACGGCAAGGGCGGCAAGGACCGGGTGGTGTATATCAGCCCGGAATTCCACGGGGCCTTGGTAGCTTACCTGCAGCTCAGGCCCCGGCTCAAGGCCAAGCAGGTCTTTTTGGTGGAGAAGGGACCTTATACGGGCAACCCTCTGTCCGTGCGGGGCATCCAGAAACTCCTGGACTACTATGCCCGGAAGACCAGGGTAACCACGTCCTGCCATCACCTGCGGCACACCATGGCCACCCAGCTCCTCAATGCCGATGCTGCCCTGGTAAGCATCCAGGATCTCCTGGGGCACACCGTGGGGATCCCCAAGGGGCGTTCCCCACCTCCCGGTTTGGGGATCTTCACCCTTTTCACCGGCTGCGGCTGATACGCGCCCTGCAACAACTGCTCCCGAATCCGGGGCCAGTGCTCCTTGAGATAGTCGGCCAGCTCTTCCACCCTCATACCGTCTATCCCCGGACTGCCCTGGTTGGCCTTGACTCGCTTCAGCGCCCTCACCAGATTATCTCGCTGACACACCTCCTCCATCAGACACTCAGGTGACGCCGGGCTTTCAGTGCCATATCCCGCCCTGACGGCTTCAGTCCCTCCACCAGCAGCCTTCGGGGCTTCACCCCTACCCTCTGCCGGAAAGGCCAGCTTCATCTGGTTTTTCTGCTGCTTGGCCGCCATGAGAGATACGTCCTACTTGCCGCTCCATACCGTTCGGCCCTTCGGTGAGATTCCACCTACTATGGCCTCTGCTGACTCCTGGGCCGCGGTCAGAGGGCCTCACGACCCCCTCAGTCCCGAATCCGGGACACGACCCAGGCCTCCCGAGGTAAGCACCGCCGCCTTCGCCACACACCTGCCGGATTTACAGCCCTGGCCCTTGATGGATATGGACTTCGCGATCATTTGCCCACTCGTCCGGCCAGTCCTGCCTCGTATCCGGTTTCTGTCCGTCAGGTCATGGCTTTGCTCCACGCTTCCTTCAGACCCCACCTCACGATGACGCCCTTGCGCTTCGCTAACCCTTCACCTCCATCAGGTTGGGTAGAGGACTTTCACCTCCAAGCTGCGGCGCATGCCCGGCACACAAAAAAGGCGGGCACGGAGGCCCGCCCGAACATCTGCAAGGGGCAGAAAGCAAGGAATATATGGGACATGACACTAGGTCAGCAGGCCCGCCTCCTCCCGGTATTTGACGCAGGGGGTCCAGGACCCCAGGGGACGCTTGCAGCCCCGGCAACTATTTTCCCCCTGGCGTATCTTGCAGTAGCTTTTGACCACCACCTCAAACAACTTGCCGTTTCTGATGGCAAAAGCTATTTCTTCGGCAATGGTTTGTAAAAACAGCAAATCATCTTCATGAAAACCCCCGTCATATTTATTGAGGATTTGCAGGACGCCGATCTTTTCTTCACCCGCGGTCAAGGGGATGACAATCATGTTGCGGGTGACAAAGCCTGATTCCTGGTCAAATCTTTTGAAAAACCTGGGGTCATGCTGCACATCATTGATGACCTCACCCTGCTGCGTAGCCAGCACGGCCCCGGCCAAGCCATGATCGGAGGGGAAACTGGCCATGAGCAGCACGGGTTTGGCCGGACCCTCGGCGCTGTAAAACCGGAAGTTCTTTTGCTCATAATCAAGCAGGAGCACCGAGGCCGCCTCCACCCCGAAAGATTCCATGCAGAAATAGAGGACCGCCTCCAGGACATCCTTTAAATCCAGGGCCTGGGCAATCATGGAGCTGATGTTCAGGTATGTGTTGAGATTCCTGATTTGCCGCTGGTGTTCCAACTGATCGATACTCTTATTTAAGGCGCACGTAAAAAAATTCAGGGCTTTTTTAATCGAGTAGGGATCAGTGTTCTCCATGGTGTCATGCAGAACCCCCAACAATCCTATGGTGGCTTCTTCCCTGGAGAGGGGGTACATGTACAGGCAGACCTTGGGATAAGGGGGGAGGAGCAGGGTCTCCGGGGGCGCTTGGGCTTGGGGAGGGAGGTGCCGGAGGCGCTCCTCGCACAGACCGGCCACCGTAGGCACCGCCTCAAGGGTCAACCCTACCTGAAAAAAAGTCTCCATGGGGAGGGGAGTCTTTTTCAGGGACAGGACCGCAGCCGGCGCCCCGGTGAGGGTGGCCAACCCTCCCAAGAAGGGCTCCGCCAGCTCCCGCAAGTTCTTGGCGTGGACCATCTTTTCAGCCAAATCAAGGAGGAGCTGGGACTCCTCCACCCCAGACCGTACGTGAGCGGCTCCAGCAGGCATAGCGGTGGCTCCTGTGGTGGGAAGAATATGATATGTAGGTTGACCGGGGCTTCCCTCCTGAAACGCGGGAAGCCCCAGGCTTAACTCGCAGTAATGGCGGGCATTAACTAAAGGACTACCGTTTTCTGGGCGCTGCTCCTTGGTTGTTGACGGTCATCAGAAGAAAAACTTGCGGCCCTCCCCCTATTGGAAATTGCTCACCGGTGTCTGGCCCTGGCCAACGGAGCTTCCGGGCTGGGTGGACTGCACCGCCACAGGAGTGTAACTCAGGGCCTCTCCCATGGCCAAGCCCATCCCCTCCTTGCATTTGGTCACATCGGTGGGATCCGCGCCGTTCTTGATCAGGGTGTCGGCGATGCGATTCACCTCGGCGGGCAGTTTGGCCTGATTTATCTGGTCCTGGGTGGGGGGATAGTTGGGCAGTTGCCCCTCAATGCCAATATTGGGGAGATTCGTGACTATGGCCAAATCCCCGGCTTTGAGGCCGCCTACGATGGGAGCCAGGTTTTTCATGAGAATGCCGTATTCCCCTTCGGAGACGTCGGCCTCCCTGAGACTGCGCAGGGCTTCCACCGAACATTTCAGGATAATGCAGGGGGTGCAGAACTTGGCGAATTCAGGATCCTGGCCGCACACCTGCTGGAAGTCGACGATCAGCCTCTCCAAGTCAACACCGAGCAGGACCGCGGCCTTGACCAGCGCACAGGGATCGACTTTGGCTTCCAGGCCTTCCTCCACAATCTGGCGGAGGCTCATGTTTTTCTTTAACCGCTCCGCCACGAATTTCACCGCCGGAGCGTCGGGCTGGGTGTCGGCGGAATACATCCTGACTCTGATTTTGCTCTTTTCCGGCCTGGTGGACTTGGGGTCGGGGACCACGTAAAACACCGTGCCCTCGGGTTTGGCCACGGTGATCATCTTGGTGCCCCGGATGCCGGCGATGGCCGTGGTGGTGCGAATCTGGATGTCTTTTTGCTGCAGCTTTTCGGTGCTGGGAATGACCGTCTCCACCACCCCTTCCATGACCTTAATGGAGCCCTTGGCCTTCCCTTTACTGGCATCGTACATGTATTCTTCGATGGTCACCTTGCTCTTGGGGGACAAGGTCATGGTGGAGTCGTCCACAAACTGCACCACGGCCATGGATTGTTCCCGGGTGCGCAGCTGATCCTGGTTGGCCACCCCGTCGGGCACCTTGGCCGCCGTGGCCGCCTCTTTCCCCTGCTTTAATTGCTCCACCTGGTTGACCACCCGGGAAAATTTCCCCACATCTTCAGCCGAGACCAATGCGGCCCCGCCGAGGACGCCGGCCAACAGCAATGCCGCCAAAAAGCCTGGCCACCCTTTTTTCATGAAAGGCCTCCTCCCTTATCCTCCGTGGGATGGTAGCAACGCCCCTGAATAACCAGAAAAAAGCAGTTCGGACCGCGTCCCCTTGACTGGGGGCCAAGGGGCAGCCCCGCCCTGGAACTCGCGGTTCACGGGCCTGAAAGTAATGGGAGATTGACTCAGGACAGTGCTCTCATCACCGGAAGACCGTGATAATCCAGGTGCTCGGCAGTTTACCTGCTTTTGCCGGAAATGAGAAGCCATGGCTGCTACTGTTCAGTGGGCAGGTGATTTAATTTCCTGGAAAAAATTATATCATAGAATTATGCCGCAAAATAGTACATAAGTACATAGTTAAAAATTACTTTCCCTCTCCTAATTTTGCAATTACCATGCCTTTCTTAACCATTTGATAATATATATTATTTATTTCTATTCTTTTAATGATTGTTCCATTGGTTAATCATCTGTTTCAATATTTGAACTTTGCCGTTCTCTATATTTTTGAGCAAATGATTTTTTAGCCTACCCTTTTTCCCTTTGCGAACCAACGGAAGACTCGGCAGGATATTTTTGTCAAGCCTCCCTCTTTGTGGTATGAGTTCATCTTATGAGCCCCGAAGTCCCCACCGCCAGCTTGCCTGAAGCCGCCAAAACCAGATTCTCCTCCCGGCGGGCCAGTTGGCTGCTGGTAGCCGCCCTGACCCTGGTGGTCTTGGCCCTGGCCCTCTTCCGCCCCCAGCTTACCGAGTTTATGGAACTGAAACTCGTGGATCTCAAGTTCCTCTTCCGGGGGGTTATGCCGGCCAGCCCGGAATTGGCCATCGTGGCCATCGACGACGAGAGCCTGGCCAGCCTGGGGCGCTGGCCCTGGCCCCGGGAAGTATTTTCCCGGCTGATGCAGCGCCTCAAGGAGGCCCAGCCCAAGGTCATCGGCCTGGACATTATCTTCGCCGAAAAGAGTGACAGCGCGGTGGCCGCCTCCATGGAGCGTCTCCGGCAGAAATTATCCCGGCGGGGCCAGGGCTCCCAGGAACTGTTGGCCTTGCTCCAGGAGGAGAAGCAGGCCGCCGACGTGGACCGCCGCCTGGCGGAGGAAATCGGTCAGGGCAGCCCCACCGTCCTGGGCTTTTATTTCAAAAAGGTGGGGGTCACGGTGCTGAGTGCGGAGCCCCCCCAAGACCTGGAACCCACCGTCATCCAGGTGAGCACCTACAACATCGTGCGCCGCCTGGGCCAGAAGGACCAGCATTTGCCCATCATCGGGGCCGCGGGGGTGGAAGTCAATCTGCCGGGCATCGCCGCGGCCGCGGCCGGCGGCGGCTATTTCAACATGATCCCGGACCCGGACGGCACGGTGCGCTCCTCTCCCCTGGCCGTGGCTTACGGCCCTTATGTGTTCGCCCCACTGTCCCTGGTGACCCTGCAGCATTTTCTGGACAACCAGCCCTTGGGGATCGCGGTTTCCCATTTCGGCGTCAAAGAAGTCCGCCTGGGCCGGGACCTCATCCCGGTGGACCGCTACGGCCGGATGCTCATCAATTATTTGGGGCCGCCCGGCTCCTTCCCCCTGTATTCGGCCCGGGCCGTCATGGAAGGGAACGTCCCGCCCGATGCCTTAAAGGATAAGATCGTCCTGGTGGGGGCCACCGCGGTGGGGGTCTATGATATGCGCGTCACCCCCTTTTCCGGGGTTTTCCCGGGGATTGAGATCCAGGCCACCATCGTTGATAACGTTTTGCGGCGCAATTTTCTTAGGACCACCCCCTATGCGCCCCTCCCGGCTCTCCTCCTGATCGTGGTCCTTGGGGTGCTCTTAGGACTCATCCTCCCCCGGATGTCGGCCATCTGGGTATTCATGATCGGCCTTCTGCTGCTGATCAGCTTCATTGCCGCCAATTACGCCATTTTTCGCTATCTGGGGGTCAATCTGGACCTGTTTTACCCCATGCTGGAAATTATTCTCGTGACCGCGGGCATTAATCTCCAGAGCTTCTTAAGGGAGGAAAGAGCCCGAATCAGCCTGAAAAAGGCCTTCCAATCGTATGTCTCCCCGAGCATCGTGGAGGAAATCATCAAGAACCCGAAATTGCTGCGGCTGGGAGGGGAGCGCCGGGACCTAACCATTTTCTTCTGCGATATTCGCGACTTCACCAATATGGCCGAGAGGATGGATCCCGAGGACTTGGCCACCACACTGCACAATTTCTTAAATCCCATGAGCAAAATCGTGGTCAAACACGGGGGCACCATCGACAAGTTCATCGGGGACGCCATCATGGCCCTGTATGGCGCTCCCCTCCATTTTCCCGATCATGCCCGCCGGGCCTGTGCCACCGCCATTGACATGATTGACACCCTGAAGGCCCTTGATGAGGAGTGGGTGGGCCAGGGCCGCCCGGCCCTGAAAATCGGCATCGGCATCAACAGCGGCCCGGTGGCCGTAGGCAACATGGGCTCCGACACCCTGTTCGACTACACCGCCATCGGCGACAACGTCAATCTGGCGGCCCGCCTGGAGGGCCTCAACAAATACTACGGCACCGAAATCATCATCAGCGGTTCCACCGCGGCGTCCCTGGATGACCAGTTTGTCCTCAGGGAACTGGACCTGGTGCGGGTCAAGGGGAAACAGCAACAGGTGGCCATTTTTGAATTAATGAGCACAGCCCCTCCTGACCCCAACCTGGAGGCGTTTCTTAAACTATATCACCAGGGTCTGGAATATTTGCGCCAACGCCAGTGGGAGGAGGCGGTGACCGCCTTCTCCGCGGCCCTGCGGCTGCGTCCCCAGGACCATCAAGGCCACCGCTACCTGGCCCTGGCGCAACAATACCTGGCCGAACCCCCAGGTCCGGAATGGCAGGGTCTCTCCATTATGCGGGACAAATAATCCGGCCGCTGTCCGAAAAGTTCAAGGTTCAAGGGTCAAAGAAGATATCGGGTGCGCACTGCGCACCGGGATGGCGGGCAGGGACGCCCGCCCCACCAATTTTTTCATGATTTTGGGTCTGCCAAAGGCTAATAAGCGACAGCGCAGAGAATTAGGAGATTCTTAGCTGCGCTCAGAATGACAGGCTCCTTATGTCAGCGCCTAGTGGGGGTCTGGGGAGAGTAGGGGCGGGGTTACCCCGCCCCTACGTCTCTGGCCCTCCCCTCAATGAAAAAACTTCTGCTCTGTACGGGGCTAAGGGCATAATCACACCACCGCCAAAGCCAGCCAGCCGCCTTCCAGGGGCCGGGCCCAGGCCCTCACCGCCTCGGGGGTCTGAACCAGGAGTTCCAGCCCCTCCCAGGCCGGGGCCAGGAGGGCCACCCGGAGGTCCAGGGGGTCTTTGGTGTGAAAGCCCACTCCCAGGGCCTTGACCGCGGCCTCCTTGGCAGCCCATAACAGGGCCGCGGCCAAGGCCCTCTCGCCCCGGCAATGCCGCCAGGCCCCGTCCCATTCTTCCGGGTGAAAGGCGCGGGCGTAGGGATAGGGCGGTTGAAAATCCTCCACGCGGGCCGCGTCCACACCCACCCGGCCTTGTCCCGTCATCGCAGCCCAAATAAGGCCCCCCGCTTCACTGAAGGAGATGCTCGGCCCGGAGCTCTCCCCGAGTTTGAGGAGGGGTTGGCCCAGGGGGCCGGGTTCCAGAGCCAGGGGCCCCCATTCAGGAGCTTCGCGCCAGGCCGGGGCCAATCCAGCCAGGGCATGAAGCAGCCGGGCCGCCATAAGCTCCCGGGTCCCCTGCCCGGCCGCCATGGCCCCATACACCACCGGCCCCCCCCGGCCCAAGCGGGGCAACTGGAAAAATTTCCGGGGAATCAGGCCAAGGTTCGGTCATCAATAGGCGTAGTGCTTCCGGTTCCTGGGACAGTTTGCCCACAAGGAACAAGGGTTCTTGGAATTGTCAGGCCGAGTCCCACCCATGATCAGAGAGTTCCCGCCGGCAATGAAAAGCTGCATCAAGCCTTGAATAAAAATTCACCGCACACTCCGAGCTTATTTTATTATATAATATTGCCATCACTGACATACCTCCGGTGGCCTGTAACGCCTAACCTTTCATGCGGCCCGGCTTCATTACCTCCAAACCCGAAGACGATTTTACCGTTCGGTCTTTCTCTTGACTTTTATTAACGGAGATACTGATATCTCCGCACCCCTCCACAAGAGGATCAGGCAATCATATAACCGGTAACCTTCACTAGGGAGGCCAGTATGAAACGCCTGGAATCCAGATATGTCCATTCCCTGCCGGCAAGGCGGCCTCTGCGGATTTTCGCCTCCGACCCCATGCAGGCCCGAGTCCCGGGGGACCGCATCACCATCGACATCCCCAACGAATTCCTCCGGCCAGGCCCCCAGGGCTCCCGCTTCGAGGTTATCGATTACGACGGCGTCAATGACTGCTTCTACCCGCCGGTGGACCTGAACCATCCGGCCATCTTGATGCAGGGCGGGCTGGAACCCACGGAATCCGACCCCCGCTTCCACCAGCAGATGGTCTATGCCGTGGCCATGCGCACCCTGGAGAACTTTGAGCGGGCCCTGGGCCGGCGCCTGGAGTTCCCCCATGGAGCCTATCGGCGGCTGCGCCTTTTCCCCCATGCCTTTCACGGGGCCAACGCCTTTTACGACCGTGACCTGAATGCCATTTTCTTCGGGTATTTCCGGGCCGACCGCCAAGACCCGGGCCCCAATCTGCCGGGCCAGATCGTCTTCACCTGCCTATCCCATGATATTATCGTCCACGAGTTGACCCATGCCGTGGTGGACCGCTTGCGCCGGCATTTCCTGGAGCCCTCCAATCCCGACGTCCTGGCGTTTCATGAGGGCTTTGCCGACATTATCGCCCTGTTCCAGCACTTCACCTTTCAGGGATTTCTTCGGGATGAAATCCAAAAAACCCGGGGGGATATTCAAAAAGGCAGGCGCCTGGTGGAGTTGGCCACCCAGTTCGGCTATGCCACCGGCGCCGGCCAGGCCCTGCGCTCCGCCATCGGCAAACCGGAAACCCGTTTGTCCGAGAACGTCACCGAGGTCCACGAGCGCGGCTCCATTCTCGTGGCCGCGGTCTTCGATGCCTTTTTCGCCACCTATCAGCGCCGCATCAGCGACCTGATCCGCATCGCCACCGGCGGCACGGGCACCCTGCCCCAGGGAGATTTGCACCCGGACCTGGTGAACCGCATCGCCTCGGAGGCCTCCAAAACGGCTCAGAGCTTCCTGATCATGTGCATCAGGGCCTTAGACTACCTCCCGCCGGTGGACATCACCTTCGGCGACTTCTTGCGGGCCGTGGTGACGGCCGACTATGAACTGTTTCCGGACGACGACGGCGGTCTCAGGGGAGCCATGATCGAGGGCTTCCGGGCCCGGAGCATTTATCCCGAAAGCGTGGTTTCCCTGGCCGAGGAATCCCTGATCTGGCAGGAAGCTCCCAAAAACATCCCACCCCTGCCCTATGAAAGGATCAAGCTGGCCAACGAAATCTCCCTGGCCGCCTCGGCGTTCAGCCAGGACCCCTTGGAGGAGGCCGGCGAAGAAAAAAACTGGGGCGGCTTCAGCTCCAGTGAGGAGCGGGGCCAGAAAGAGAAACTGGCCAAAACCCTGCACCAGTATGCCAGGCAAAACGCCGCCAGCCTTTACCTGGACCCTCAGCGCACCATCGTGGTGAGAGGCTTCCACACCAGCTTTCGCGTGGGCATGAATGGCCGGCTTATCACGGAGCTGATCGTGCAGTTCACCCAGGAAGATGAAGAGCTCAAGGAACAGTTGGGGGGCATTCCTTTCCGGGGCGGCACCACCATCATCGCCGGCACGGACGGCCGGGTGCGCTACCTCATTGCCAAGCCCCTCCCGGCCAGGGCCATTGACCCCATGGCGGCCCGCAGCGCTGAACTTCGACTGGAGCGGCAAAGGGCCTATCTGGCCGCCAGCGACCTGCGGGACCCGGAACTGGCCTACGGCAGCGTCAACTACCTGCAAGACCGGGCCTTCCGCCGCATGCGCCTGGCCTCTTTGCATCAGGGGGTGACCAGATGAGTCTCTCAGAGGTGACCGTGCGCATGTATGATGTGGGCTTTGGGGACTGCTTTCTGGTCACCATTCCCACCTCCCAGGGACTGCGCCGCCTGCTGTTCGACTGCGGCTCCATCAAACTCGGCTGCCTATCCATGAAAAAAGTCAGACAGGAGGTTATGGCGGACATTCGGGATAGCGCCGGCGGCAAACCCCGTATCGATGTGGTGGTGGCCACCCATCGCCACAAAGACCACGTCTCCGGATTTGACCACGAGGCCTGGGCCGAGGTGGAGGTACAGGAAGTCTGGATGCCCTGGACCGAACATCCCACGGATACGGAAAGCAAGCGCATCCGGGATATCCAGAGCCGGCTGGCTGTTCAGCTTACTGAACATTTGCAGAGCAGGGTGGCCGCGGCCTCAGGACCCGAGCAGGCCCGGCTGGAGGCCAGGCTGGACCTGGCCCTCAATGCCTTGTCCAACGAGGGGGCCATGCACACCCTGCATCATGGCTTTGCCGGCGGTCCCCAGCGGCGCTTTCTGCCCGACAAGGACGCCGAGTTGCCCTGGTTTGAAAGCCCGGCGCTGCCTGGCATCAGGGTCCACGTCCTGGGGCCATCCCGGGACCCGGAGATTATCAGAGAGATGGACCCGCCCCCGGGGCAGAGCTATCTCAAGCTGATGGAATCTCTGGAAGGGGCTGAAACCCGGGATCCCAGCCCTTTCAGCCGGGACTGGCATCTGTCACCCGAGGAATACGAAGCCATGTTTCCGGAACTGTCAATGAACTTTATCGGCAGAGACCGGGAAACTGTGCGCCAGATAGTCATGGGCTTTGACGAAGCCGTGGCCGCGGCCCTGGACCAGGCGGTCAACGGCACCAGCCTCATGCTGGTTCTGCAAATCGGCAAGGCCACCCTGTTGTTTCCCGGCGACGCCCAATGGGGCACCTGGCGCCTGGCCATGAAAAACCCTGAGTTCCGCAGGCTTTTCCAGGAAACCACCTTCTACAAGGTGGGACACCACGGCAGTCATAACGCCACCCCCGTGGAATTTGTGGAGCAATTGCTGGGGCAGGACTTTTGGGCCATGGTCTCCACCATAACCTACAACCAGTGGCCCAAGGTGCCCAAGCAGGAGCTTTTGGACGCCATGGCCGCCAAAACCCCAAAGATCGTCCGGAGCGACCGGCCGGACAATTTACCCTCGGGCTTCAAGAAGATAAGAGAAGGGGTTATCGAGACGAGCGTGCCTTTATAAAACACTCATTCCCTTGGCTTTGCAAAGAGAATAACCTTTTTTCAGTGGGGGGAGGGGCAGGGACCTGAGGTCCCTGCCCTCCCCCCACACCCCCCTCCCAACCCCCAGGAGGTCCGAGAAAGGCGGGGCCATGGGCCCCGACTTTCTCGGGGAATTGCTCCCCTTAAGGGATTGGGGGAGGGGGTGCAGGGGAGGGGGTAAGGGCCTGCGGCCCTTAGCCCCCTCCCCTGCAAAGCTTTGTTTATGTCCTTTGCGAAGCAAAGGACATGAGCGCATTGATTTCTTGCGGCTAAAGAAAGAAGGAAACCATGACCACAGAAAGCTTACGTCACATTCTCGAAGAGAGCGCCGACCCCACCGTCGGCCTCAAGGAACAGAAACCGGCAGGCGCGCCGGAGCCCGGCATCGGCCTGTGCCTGTCAGGCGGCGGCTACCGGGCCATGCTTTTCCACGTGGGCGCTTTGTGGCGTTTAAACGAACTGGGGTATTTGCCGCGGCTGGCCCGCATCGCCAGTGTGTCGGGGGGCTCCATCACCGCGGCGGTTCTGGGGCTTAACTGGGATTTGTTGGCTAAAGCCAACTGGAGCCCCGCCGCGTTTCACCAGGGGGTGGTCGCGCCCATCCGGCGCCTGGCGGGAGAAACCATAGATCTCAAAGCCATTGTGCTGGGGCTGCTCATGCCCGGCAGCATCAACCGCGTCCTGACCAGGGCCTACCGCCGCCACCTGTTCGGCGACGCCACCCTCCAGGACCTGCCGAAAAAGCCCCGTTTCACCATAAACGCCACTAATCTGGGCTCGGGAGTGCTCTGGCGCTTCGCCAGGCAGTACATGTGGGATTACCGGGTGGGCCAGATTATGGAGCCTCAGGTGGCCCTGGCCCAGGTCGTGGCCGCCTCCTCGGCCTTTCCGCCCTTCCTTTCCCCCGCCGGGATCAAGATGAATCCCCAGGATTTCACCCCTAATACCGGAGATGACCTGCAGATAGAGCCTTACACCGCACAAGCCCGCCTCACTGATGGGGGGGTGTACGACAATCTGGGCCTGGAGCCGGTCTGGCATAGATATGACACGGTCCTGGTAAGCGACGGCAGCGCCCGCCTGCAGCCGCAACCACGCCCGGCGCGGCTCTGGCCCCTGCACATTTACCGCGTCCTCCTGATCATTGACAACCAGGTGCGCAGCCTTCGGAAACGGCAGCTTATCGGTGCCTACAAGGCCAACCTTCGGGCCGGCGCCTACTGGAGCATCGGGTCCGACATCAGCAATTATCATCTTAAGGACACCTTGCCCTGCCCCTTCCGGCAAAGTTTCGCCCTGGCCCAGACCCCCACCCGGTTGGCGGCCTTGGAGCCGGTGCTGCAGGAGCGTCTCATCAACTGGGGCTATGCCGTCTGCGACGCGGGCATGCGCGGTCACGTTGATCAGGGCGCGCCCGCGCCGCTTGGATTTCCTTATCCTGCGGCAGGCGTGGGATGAGGCTTGAGGTAGCGCCGTCCCCTCGCCGACAGAAGGCCTAAGCACTATCTCTTTAGTCATTCTGAGGGAGCCGCAGGTGACTGAAGAATCTCTAAATACGAGATGCTTCGCTCCGCTCAGCATGACAAGAAGACGGTAACATGTAGGGTGGGCACTGCCCACCAATTCCTTAGAAAAGTCCAGGTTCTGTAGGGTGGCCCGTGGCCGCCATAATGACCGGTTACGTATGAGGCTCTTGTAAAAATAACTCAATACCACCACTTGTCATTCTGAGCGAAGCGAAGAATCTTGTATTTCCTGGGGCTTGAGATCCTTCAGTTCGTTCAGGATGACAAAAAAACGACTTTCGCAAGAGTCTCGTATATTACGCTATAGTTTGATGTTAAATTCGTATAAAAGCAATTTGTTGTAGCCGCAGGCTTCCGCCTGCGCCTGCACAGGCTGGAAAGCCTGTGCCACCATTTGACTGCATATCGGTATTAAAAATCAATATATTGTAGAGCAGGCGCCCTCCCCTGCAGAATACAGCCGGGGGCGGCTGCTCTAGGGGATTTTCGCAGAGGTCTTCACCGGCATGACCCTGTGGGACTGAGGGGGAGTTTTATCTCCGGGGTCGAGGATGTCCCGGGCCCAGGCCAGGTAGAATTCATCTTGTTCCGCAACCCGGGCGGCAATTTCCAGGGGGTTTTTCTCGTAGCCGTATCTTAGGAGGTGGCGGGCGTACTGGCAGACGAAGCCCCAGGCCCCGAGGGTGCGCCACTGCAGGACATGGGCCAGTTCGTGGGCCAGGAGGCGCGTAGTCAGCCGCACCCCCCGCCGCACCAAGACCGCGTTGCGCCAGGTCTGGGCCCTGGCCCAGGCGGGTATGAGCCAGGGCACATAGATGATTTTTACGGGAATCAAGGGCAGATTGGACAGAAAAGCCTCTTGTTCCAAGACTGTCTTGAAAAGTTCCGAGGTTTGAGCGACTGTCTTGAAGAATGCAAAGTTGAGGTCTCTGCGAAGATTAAGGTTGTCATCCGGAACGAAGCGAAGTATCTGGTATTTCCAAATAGTTATGCGGTTCGTCGATGGGTTTGCCCCCTTAGATTGACAGTTTTACGTGACTTACGCAGAGGTCTCAGGTTCAAGGTTTAGCCCTGGGGCGGAAAAGCGCAGCGCCTCCTGCTGCAAGACAATGTACGAAAGTTAATGGCCCCCCGCAACCACCCCCAGGACGCGGCGGCGTGAATCTTCCACAAGGGTCTTGACTTTTAGGGCAATTTTCCCCTTTTATTAAAGGAGAACCACCTTTTGGGAATGGCAAACACGTATGCGCGGGAAAAAACCTGACCACGGCCGGGGCACGGCCCTGGCCGCCAGTTCGCCAGCACCGGAGGGCTTTCAAGTCAAGGGCCGCCTGTGGTTGGAAAAAGACGGCGACACCTTCCTGAGTTGGGGCCGGGTGGTGCTGCTGGAACGCATTCGGGACCTCGGTTCGATTGCGGCTGCGGCCCGCTCCCTGAACATGGCTTACAGTCATGCCTGGGGCCTGGTGGCCAAGATGAACCAATTGGCGGGCGAGGAACTGGTGTCCCGCACCTTTGGGGGCAAAAAGGGCGGCCGGGCCTGGCTCACTCCCGCCGGTGAGGCCGAGGTGGGCCGCTTTTGGGACCTGGTGGACGAATTTCGCCACTGGCTCGAAGAGCAAAAGCTCTGAGGGCCGACGCCGGCCTGGGACCAAAATTGTGCCCAACGCTCTGCTGTATAAGGTGCGGTGGGCCCAGCCACATGGCGGGCGGGAACGCCCACCCCACCATCCTGCTTGACCCCTGGCCTTTGCACGGCTTGGCCAGGAATTTTCAAGAATCCCTACCGATAATCCCCTGCCCTGTTCAGCCTTTTTTCTTCACCTCGTCATAAGCCCAGCTCAGGGCCGCGGAGGTGGTGGGGAAGCCGATGGTGCTGGTGAGGAGCATCAGGGTATGGTAAATCTCCTCGTCACTGGCCCCGGCCGCCAGAGCCCGGCGCACGTGGCTGTGCACCGACCCTTCGGAGCGGATGGCCGCCGCGGCCGCCAACTGGATGAGGTGGGAGGTCTTTTCGTCCAGGGGGCCCTCCCGGCGCACCACTTCGCCGAGTTGTTCCAGGCAATCGATGTACTTGCCGTGATGCTCCTTGATGAATTTGTACCAGGGGGGGAATTTGCCGTCGCTCATGATCATTCTCCTCGGGAAGGTTCTTGGGGTGAGGCTTTTCCCTTGTTTCTCACATAATGACCGATTCCGCGGGGCTGGTCAACCGGAAGGGCGTCCCTAGCGGCCAGGCCCGGCTGTTTGCCAAGGCCCCGGCAATATGTCACAATCGCTCAGGCCCTCTGTTTGGCAAAAAGCATAACGGGATTGGCCTGGTGATAGCCTAACCTCAAGGATCAGGTCACCATAACCCTGAGAGCCTGATATTGTCGGGTAACATCGGTCTGCACCGGAGAGAACGGCATCATGAAACTGGCAAAGAGGTTTATCGTCGTGACCATGGCGGCGCTTTTAAGCGCCTCGGCTTTCCTAGCCTGCGCCCCCAGGACCCAACTCAGGCCGAAAGTGCAATCATACCCGGGTCAGTTTCCCTATTCTGTGAACTCCCGGGGGGTGGCCATTGCCGTAGTTCCTTTTGACGGGCTGCTGGATGTGTTCAGCGACCCCCAGGACTCCAGCCCCCGCCGGCCCGATTTCGACTGGCTCAAGGCCGGGGTGCGCCCCACCCGGATAATCCTGGCCAACGACTCCCAGCAGGCCGTGCTGGTGGACCCTGCCCGGGTGACCTGTGTTGATCATCGGGGCGTGGTTTACCAGGCCTATACGCCTCGAGAGGCGGGAGACGCGGTGGTTTCCTCGGAAGCCTTCCGGACCCATTTCCGCAAGGGCCTGAAGGGCGCAGTAGCGGGCGCGGCCCTGGGGGCCGGATTGGGAGCGGCTTTGGGATCCGTGGGCAGTTACCGGGGCTATGCGGCCGCGGGAGCCGCGGCGGGCGCGGCCTGGGGCGGCGCTTTTGGCGGGGTCCAGGGCCTTTTTGTGGGTATGGCGGGCAGCCGGGCCGAGCTGGAACGCCGGGTGCGCTCCCTCATGGACAGCCAGGCCCTGACCCCCACAGTCCTCAGTCCGGGGATGAGCCGGGATGGCCTGGTTTTCTTCCCGGCTGCACCCTTCCGGGCGGTGCGCCTGGTGCTGACCGACCCGGACCGGCAAGGGGCCTGGATTGCGGAGATTCCGGTGTCCCTGCCGCCTGTTTTGCAGACGGGGCCGGCCCGGCCCCAGCCTGTTCTTCCTCCCGGGGAAGCGCCCAAGGACTGATGATCCCTGCCCAGAAAAAAATGTAAAGAAAAAAACTTAGGCACAGAGAATACTTGACAAATGTGCAGAGATTTGCCATGGTGAATTCATAACTTAGACCCCCAATCCCATAACCAGCCATCCTAAGAGGGGTTCCTATGCACCTTCGCTCGAGCCGGCCACCGAAAATTCGGTAAGCTGGCTTTTTTTGTTCTCTCCAGGAGGGTCCATGATGAGGGAGACGACCCTTCCGACCATCCCCCAGCAGATTCCTCCCCGCCAGGGGTCGAGGAAAATCAACCAGGACAAGGAGGGTTACATTATGGAGTTATGACGACAATAGTTGTTGAACCTCAAAGATGTTGTCTCTTCTACTTTGTGACCGGAATTGAAACAATATTTGGCAAAAGTCATCGATTTCTCCAAAATTAGGAAGGCATGCTGAACCTAACAAAACTGCCTCCATGCTGCTTTATCTATTGCCTCGTGATAACAAGGATGAAATTCATTTTGAGACCTTGAAGAATAACATAAAACAAAAGTATGGTCTTGCGTGAGGTTAATGTGGTGAATAAAATTAACGATATTCTCACACAACTGGAAAATTGATAGCTTTCTGGATGATCGACCGGCATTGGCAAGGACAGGAACCAGCAATCCAGACCCCTTGAATCTGTTTAATACCCCGGAACAATGGCAAGACCCGGGTCTTATAGCAGGCTTAGGACCAATTTGCCGGGCCTCCCACTATTACAGCACCGGCTATATAATGATCACCATCAGGCGATGACCTTTTTCCCCTAATAATAACAAAAATTTTTTGTTAAGAGATTGCTTGACAACCTTTGAGAAGTTTGCCATTCGCTTTTTTTGTTCTCTCCAGGAGGGTCCGCAAGCAGGGAGTAGAACCTTCCAAGCAGCCATCGGCAGATTCCTCCCCAACAGGGGTCGTGGAAAATCAATGACGGAAAAGGAGGGCTATTAATTATGGCCGAAATACCAAGTTACGCGGGTAATTGTTTGAGCCTGAAAAATGAGCAATTTACGCATTCTTGACGGAAACCACAACAGGACCATTCATAGGGAAACTTCTTCTCCAGAATGGAAGAAAATCATACAAACAAGTAATTCATGCGGAATTATTCTTTATTTACTGACTCTGATAAAATGGCGACGGAGTTCCCTTTAATGTCTTAACGAACTCGTTTCTAAAATTTTCTGGCGCCACTGAGGCTGGAATAAATATTTCCTGGATAGACTTGACAATGATTATAAAATCTCAAGGTAACGAGTTGTCGTGGGGGAGATTATAAGACCTGGATCCGTAAACTGATTTGCTTCTCAGGTGCCGGGGGAAGCCCAGAGTCAAGAAGGTGGTCCGCCGATTTGCAAGGATTCCACCTATTATAGCCCAGGAATCATTGCTGTTCCAGTGAAACTAACAAGATTAAGTTCTAACTGAGCTAACTTCTGGCCCCCGGGCGAGGGACGGGAACTGATCCATGGATGGACTCGCCATTGAACTCACCAATGTCTGCAATCGGCGCTGTCTGCATTGCATCCGCAACAAGGCGGACGCCCCTGAGTTCATGTCCCTGGCCCTGGCCCGGGAAGTCCTGGAGCAGGCCCGGGCCCTGGGCTTCCGGACTGTCTGTCTGACGGGCGGGGAGGTGGCCCTTTACCCTCACCTGAAAGAGTTCCTGGCCCTGGTGGCGGACCAGGGTTTGGCTTTCAACCTGGTGACTAACGGCCACCGCTTTCGGGAATACCTCCTGCCCCTGTTGACCGCTCCCAAAATCAAGGAGAGGCTGACTGCCGTGAGCTTCAGCCTGGACGGGGCTCACCCTGAAACCCACGACGCCCTGCGGGGGCGAGGGTCCTTCCGGGAGGTGGTGGAGGCCGCCACCCTCTGCCAGGTATCAGGCATTGCCTTCGGTTTTAAGACTATCATCACCAACTTCAACAAAGAGGAACTCACCGAGGTGGCCCTGTTGGGGGCCGATCTGGGAGCCCAGGACCACGGTTTTCTGCACCCCTTTCCCTCGCCTCAAGCCATCCGTGCTGAAGTTTCCCTCACCCTCATGAAGTCAGGGAAATTCATGGGTGGATTGGCGGCAGCCTGGCCAAAGCGCTGCGTCCTAAGATATTCCTCGAAGGTTATGGTCATCGGGCCACCTTGTTCACCTGCCCCAACATCATGGATGGCGCCAACCTGGATTATCAGGGGAACCTGGTTCTCTGCTGCAACCTCTCCCACGTCACCAGGGAAGATGGCGAACCTAGCGTCTTTGGCGGGGAATGGCTGGCAGACCTCAAAGAAGTGTCCCTCCGGGAAGGGCTCATTCGGCATTATCAGGCGGTGGCCCGACTTATGGAAGCAAGGCTTCGGGACATGGAAAACCTTACGGACTTGACTTTTGTCCCCTGTTATTGGTGTTTCCGGCACTTCGGCAAGCTCGACTGGCTCAAAGATTTTCCCCACTCTCTCTGGTCTCCAGGTCTTTTGCAGGAGGAACAACGCCATGCGGTCATTTAAGCCAAAAAAGGTGCTGCTGCCGACAATGCTCTTGTACCTGGGCTTGGCCTTGACCTCCTTAGCCGGCGCCGCCGAGTTGGCGGGCCGGCTGGTTTTCCAGGAAGGCCAGGTGGCCGTGCGTACTGCCGGGACGGAGCAATGGCAGAAAGCCCGCCTGCACCAGGAGCTCTTTGGAGGGGATACGGTGCGCACCGGGGCCCACTCCCGGGCCGCGATCCTCTGTATGGATGAAAGCCAGATCAGGCTCAATCAGCATACGGTGCTGACCCTGAAAAGTGTGGCCCCCTCCCCCCGCCTGCGCCTGGGGGAGATCGCCCCCGCCGCCCAGGCTAAGGAAGCCGCAGTGAGCAATTACCAGGTGATTCAGGGGGAAATCTGGCTGCGCAATAAAAAGGAAAAGTTTCTCTTCGAGTTGGAGACCCCCACCGTCACCGCCACCATCCGAGGCACGGAATTAAATGTGCGGGTGCAGCCTGACGGCGCCACCAGCGTCATTCTCCTGGAGGGCGATGTCAAGCTGGCCAACCGCTACGGCGAGGTGATCCTGGCGGCCGGCGAGGAGGGGGTGGCCCTCCCCGGCAAGCCCCCCACCAAACAGGTAATAGTGCAGCCTGCGGACGCGGTGCAGTGGTCCCTGTTCTATCCGGGATATTTCAGTTTTCGGGATTTGCCCTTGCAGGCCCTGGAGGGGGCTGGCCCCCCTTCTGCTAAAGCCGCGCTGGTGAGCCAGGGGGTGGCGGCCTATGACCAGGGCCGTCTGGCCGAGGCCGATAACATTGCCAACCAGGCTTTGGCCCAGGCCCCCGCCAACCCCCAGGCCCTGTCCCTGGCAGGGTGGGTGCGCCTGCAGCGCCGCCAGCCGGAGGAGGCCCTGGGATTTTTTCAGCGGGTGGACAAGCCCGGGGCCGCGGCCCTGGTGGGCGCCGCCCTGGCCCTCTATCAGACCGGCGACGCGCCGGGGGCCTATCTTCTCATGAAATCCGCAGACAAACCCAATCCCGGCCATCCCATCGTCAAGGCCATGACCGGTTATTTCGCCATGCTCGTGGGAAGGACCGAGGAGGCCCGCCAACTCCTGGGGGCGGCGGCCGCCAGTTCCTCGCCGGTGGCGCAATTGCTGGCCACCTGTTACCTGGCCCAGATGGACCTGGTGCAAAACCGCAAAGCCGAGGCCAGGTCCCAGGCGGACCGGGCTGTGGCCCTGGCTCCCGCTTCGCCGTTGGCCCTCCTGACCCGGGCCCTGGTGGACATCGCCGACTTTCAATTGCCTGCGGCCCAGCGGCGCCTGGAAAAGGCCCTGGAAACGGATCCCCATTTCGTGGACGCTGCCCTCTATTTGGGCAAGCTTTATCTGGGGGGGAATTATTTCACCAAGGCCAGGCAGGTGGCGGACAAGGCTTTGCAGCAGGCCCCCCGGGACGCCCGGGTTCTGTCCCTGGCAGGCTTTGTCGATATCGCCTTTCGGCGCTTCGAGAAAGCCAGGGAGCGCTTTACCCAGTCCATCAAGGAGAGCCCCCAACTGGCCGAAGCCCACCTGGGGCTGGCCATCTGCCAATTCCGCTTCCAGGAGCCGGATCGAGCTTTGGCTGCCATGCTCACCGCTACTCTCCTGGACCCCCGTCTGTCTGCCTACCAGAGTGAGTTGGGCAAGGCCTTTTACCAGGTGCGGGCCTTTGACAAGGCCCTGGCCACCTGGGATTACGCCGCCAAACTGGACCCCAAGGACCCCACCCCCCATTTTTACAAGGGCATTGCCCTCACCGACCTGAACCGCCCGGGAGAGGCCGTCCAGTCCATCAATCAGTCCATCGCCCTGAACAACAACCGGGCGGTGTTCCGCTCCCGCCTGCTCATGGACCGGGACCAGTCCACCCGCAACTACAACCTGGCCCGGTCCTATTCCCAGTTGGGGTTGGGGGAGTGGGCCCTGAGCAAGGCCATTACCGCGGTGAAGTTGGATCCCTTGAACGCCTCGCCCCACCTCTTCTTGTCCAGGGCCTACCGGGCCTCCGACCAGCGGGTGGTGGCCGTGGACTCCGAAGATCTATTGTACCGAGTCTTGTCCCCTGCCACCCAAACCACTTTCCGGTATCTCCTGGAAAACGATTACACCTCCATGTTTGAGATGCCTTACGCCCGAGCGACGATTCAGGGCGGCATCGGTTCCTGGGAGGAGAGGAAGGCCATACACGATGATTTTGTGGGAGCCTACGGGGGGATACCCGGAGCGGCCTTTTTTGGTCAAGGATCATATCTGCAGGACCCGGGCTTTCGGGGGAAAAACGCCGATACGCAAACCTGGGACGCTCAGGGAATCTTCAAGGTGGAGCCCACGGTGCACGGCAACCTGACGGGGTTTGTGCGATACAACAACGATAATTTTGGAGAAAGAGGGAAACCCAACGACTTTTTTTACCGCAACGAAACCGATTATCGGGCAAACGCTAAACAACAATACTATGAAGCCTCCTATCTCCACAACTTCACTCCCAACTTAGGCCTGCTGGCATATTATCGGTATTTCAGACTGGATGACCATCGGTACGGGAACTTTCTCTATTATCTCGATCGGACAGAAAAGATTCTTCAAAGAGAAATTTATGCCGATGCCTTCAATAATCCTTTTCAAAACATCCAATTGCAGGCGCAGCTGAAACTGGGAAAGCATACCCTTCTCGGCGGCTATGACTACTTCACCGGGCCTATCAATTTTTCCATAAAGCAAAATTTCTTTATGCTGGCTTACAGTGAAGTGATTCCCACTGGGCAGACTTACCAGTTTATTTCGCCGGTTGACCGAACCTACAGTTTCTACCTCCTGGACTACTGGCGGTTGGCTCCCTGGCTGTTGGTGGAAATGGGGATCTCCCGGGATATCGCCAGAAATGCCGGCGCCGACTCCCGACCCTACACCAGCACCCTCTGGAGCACCCGGTTGGGCTTCAATATTCAGATAAATCCTAAGCACACCGTGCGCCTGGCCGCGATGCGGTATCTGGACACCCACCAAATCCTGACGCCCCTTTCTGGTGCCAACGGAGGTGGCCGGCCTGCCCTGGGTGGAGGACACCTTGCCCGGCGCGGAGGTGCGCCAGGCGGGGGCCTCCTGGGAAGCCCAATGGGACCCCAAGACCTTCACCGCGTTACGCCTGTCCGCCACCCGGGTGGGGGTTCCGGCGTATTTTTCCGCCTACTGGGCTGAAAAGGATCTGGCCTACAACTATGTTGCCTGGCAGGGCTGGCGGCGTTACCAGGCCTCTCTGTTCCTGAACCGCATCCTCACCAATTCTTTGGGCCTGAGATTGGGGGTCACGGGCAAGCGGTTCTTTCCCGACAAAAGCTTCAGATCCTGATTTCGAAACCTTCACCGAGGTGAATTGGCTTTTAGGCCTCAACTTCCTAACCCCCAAGGGCTGGCAGGGAGGAATCACCAACCGGCTGGTGTATCAGTATGTCAGGAACCGCTCCACCGAATTCTTTGACATTGTCAATCTCAGGTTCGGCAAGGAATTGGCCAACAAACGGGGGCTTATCACTGTCGAGGTGCAGAATTTGTTCAACCGTCACTTTTTTTATCGACTGCAGCCTACCTACTACGTAGATACGCCGGATTTTTATCCGGCCCGGCGGTTCATTGGCAAGATTCAGCTCTGGTTCTAGATTCCTGCAACACCCCCTGGGGCGCGCCCTGGGCCTGGGGGTGGCGGTTTTTATCATGGTCATGGCCCTAGCCTCCCAGGACCTGGGCCGCACCCTGGAAAACGCCATCCTGGACCTGTGCTGCCGCCTGGAGCCGGCCTCCGCCCCGCCCAGGGAGATTCTCCTGGTGGGCATCGACAGCCACTCCTTTCGGTCCCTGGGCCGGGCCTGGCCCTGGCCCCGGCGCTACCACGCCCGCCTCATTGACCGCCTGACCAAGGCGGGTGCGGCGCTCATCGTCTTTGATGTCTTTTTCGGCGAGCCCACGGACCCCGAGGATGACCGTCTCCTGGCCGAAGCCGTGAAGAAATCCGGCAAGGTGATCCTGGCCCGGGTGATCGAGTCCACCCAGGACCCGGTTTTTTCCCGGCAGATCATCCTCAACCCACTGGATTCCCTCTGTGCCGCGGCGTGCGGCCTGGGGGTAAGTCTCCTCACCCCGGACGCCGATGGGGTGGTGCGCCATTTCTCCCTTGCCCTGGCCGGCCAAAAGACCCTGGCGGATGAGGTCTTGCGCGTCCTGAAACCGGACATGGCCTTCCCCGCGGATTTCACGGGCTTGATCCGCTATACGGGCCCGCCCCAGTCATTGGAGAACATCTCCTACCACGAGGTTCTAGGCGACGGGGAGCTTCCCCGGGAGCAGATTAAGGACCGGGTTGTCCTGGTGGGCCGCATGATCGAGGACATCCCCCTGTCCCAGGGGCAGGTTGACGCCTTTCTCACCCCCTATCGAGGCGCGTCCCAGAGTGGCTTTATGTCCGGGGTGGAAATTCAGGGGAACATCATTTACAACCTGCTCACCGGCACCTGGGGCCAGGAGCTTACTCCGGGAACCCGGGCCGTCTTTTATCTTACGGTGTTCCTGGCCTTCAGCCTGTTGTCGGCACGGCTCACCCCCGGCGTCAGCCTGGGGTTGCTGGCCGGCTTGGGCTTGGCCCTGTTGCTGGGCACCTGGCTGGCGTTATGCTTTTTTAACCTGTGGATTCACCCGGTGCTCCTGGGCGCGGGGCTATCTCTGATTTACGCCATCAACCTCTTCACCCATCACGTTTCCGGGCTCCAGGAGAAGCGCTGGCTGCACCAGGCCTTCACCCACTATGTCTCCCAGGAGGTGGTGGAAGCCCTTATGGCGCATCCGGAGCGGTTCGAACTGGGGGGAGAGGAACTGGAAGCCACCGTGATGTTCGCCGATCTGGCCGGGTTTGCCGAAATCTCCAAGGGCATGGCGCCCAAGGAGATGGTGAACCTCCTGAGCGACTATTTCACCCCCCTGACGGATATTATCCTGGCCCACGGCGGCACCCTGGATAAGTACATAGATTCCCGCCTCATGGCGGTGTGGGGGGCGCCGCTGCCCAATCCCGACCACGCCCGCCGTGCCTGTCAGGCGGCCCTGGCCATGCAGCGCCGCATCGATGAGGACCTGCGGGAGCGGCAGGCCAGGGGGCAGGCCTTCCTGGGCCTCAACCTGGGCCTCCATTCCGGGCAGGTTATGGCCGGCAACGTGGGCTCCCGGGAGCGTTTCAATTACACCATCATGGGGGACACGGTGAACCTGGCTCATCGCCTGCAGGCATTGAACCGCAGCTACGGCACCCACCTTATTCTGAGCGGGGGCACCCGGTCCCTGGCGGGGGCGGGTTTTCTGGTGCGGGAACTGGACCTGGCCCAGGTGCGGGGCCGGGTGCAGACGGTGAGCATCTTTGAACTGCTGTGGTCGGCGCCGGGGGATGCCGTCCCCCTATGGCTCACCACCTTCGAGGAGGCCCGGGCCGCGTACCTGGGGCGAAACTGGCGGCAGGCGGCCGCGCTGTTTGAAGAGGTGATCCGCCTCAAACCGGAAGACGGCCCTGCCGCCCTGTACCTGCGGCGCTGCCGGCGCTACCAGGAAGCGCCCCCGCCGCCGGACTGGCAGGGAGTTTCGGGGTTGGAGGGGGCATAAAGGCTGTAAGCTGTATGCTGTATGCTCTATAAAGAAATAAAAAATCAGTGAGGGGAGGGCCAGGGAGCGCGGCTATCTGCCCTCCCCCCACACCCCCCTCCCAACCCGCAGGCTGTCCAAGAAAGCCGGGGCCAGGGGCCCCGACTTTCTAAAAAAAATTCCCCATCTCGTCCCCAAGATCCTGCTTGGGGACGCACCTGGGGGCCAGGCTCTGCCTGACCTCAGCAACTCCTCCACCGGAGCTTCCCGGTTGTGCCAAGCGGAGATTTGCAGCCAATTTCGGTTCCCAAGCCGGAGCTTGAGAACCAGAGCTGGGGTTGAAAAACTCTACCCCTCCCTCAACTCGTAGGGGCGCAATTCATTGCGCCCTGAGGGCTTGATAAATCAAGCCCCTACACGTTGGGAACAGATGGCCGGCAGGGACGCCCGCCCTTGTCCTTAAAAAATCGCCGCCCCATGGCCATGAGGCGGCCTTTTTATTTTACAGAAGACAGTCCTATAGTGCGGCCCGTGGCCGCCATAAAAATCGGTCACATCTATTACTCTATGTTTGACGTATAATTAGTATTATTGCGCTTCTTATAACGCTTGCCCAATGTAATTTCGTCATGTGGGTATGGCTTGCCATGCCCTCATGGGCACAGCAAGCTGTGCCCCTACAGGCAATATCCGCCCTCGGAAAAAACTCTTGGCAAGGGCTCTAAGCGATATAACAAAAAGCTTAAGGCTTACAGCTTATAGCCAATAAAAACGCCGCCCCATGGTATTGAGGCGGCGTTCTTGTTTTAAAGAAAACAGAAAACCTTACTACTCCTTGATTTCCTCTTTCACCGACACCGCAACCTTATAGAGCACGGTGAGGATGAGGAAACCGATGGAATAGACGCCCAGGGAGATGAGGATCTCCGGCACGGTGGGCCAGTACTCCACCACCCTTTCCAGGGGGTTGGGCACAAAGCCGCCGGTCATGAGTCCCAGGCCTTTGTCGATATACGTGGTTATGATAATCAGCCCGCAGGTCATGGCCAGGGTGGTTTCGTTCTCCCGGATCTTGGGGGACACCATGAGGAGCGCGGCCACCGTCATGCCGGTGAGGGCGAACCACATCCAGGGCACCAGCTTGGCCTTGCCGTCGATCCCCTGGAAGAGGTATTGGAAGTGGAGCATGTGATCCGGAATCTGGCTGTAGAACACGGTGAACACTTCACAGAAAAAGAAGAACACGTTGATCAAAATGGCGTAGGAGACGATCTTGGCCAACGTCTGGATCTGCTCTTTCCCCGGATCAAACTTGCTGTACTTCCTGACCAAAAGGGCCAGAAGGATCAAGAGGGATGGGCCGGCGGCAAAGGCCGACGACAGGAAGCGGGGGGCCATGATGGCGGTGAGCCAGTAGCCCCGCCCCGGCAAGCCGGCGTACAGGAACGCCGTCACGGTGTGAATGCTGGGCGCCCAGGGAATGGACAGGAGGATCAGAGGCTTCACCCAGTTGGGGGGCTTGACTTCGTGACGCTCCGATTCCAGGACCACCCAACCGATGACGATGTTCAGGAGCAAATAGACGTTCAGAACGATCATATCCCAGAAGAGCACGGAATTGGGGGTGGGATATTTGATGATGTTAGCGAGCCGGTCAGGGCGGCCCAGGTCCACGATGACGAACATGAGGCACATGAGGACCGCAGGCACCGCCACGAATTCTCCCAGGATGGTGATCCGGCCGAAGGCCTTGTAATCATGCAGGTAGTAAGGGAGAACCACCATGACGGCGCTGGCCGCCACGCCGACCAAGTAGGTGAGCTGCGCGATGTAAAATCCCCAGGAGACATCCCGCCCGAGGCCGGTGGTGTAACCCAGGCCGTATTTCAACTGCATCAGGTACATGGACGACCCGACCAGTATGAAGAACAGCAACACGCCCAGCAGCGTATAATATCTTCTGCTTCCTACTAAGGCATTTTCCAGCATAGCGTCCTCACACGATATAGTAAACTTGCGGGTTGGTGCCGAGATGCACTTTGCGGCGGATGGCGAAGTTGGCCTTCAGGGCCTCCCGCACCGGGGATTTTTCCTCGTTTAGGTCGCCGAAGATGAGGGCTCCCTTGCTTTCCACCACGCAGGCGGGCAGCTCCCCCTTGGCCAGCCGTTTGGCGCAGAAATCGCACTTTTCCACCATTCCCGGCTCCCGGGTGGGATATTCAGGGTGGGTTTCCTTGATATAGGGCCGGGGGTCCCGCCAGTTGAAGCTGCGGGCCGAGAACGGGCAGCCCGCCATGCAGTACCGGCAGCCGATGCAGCGGTGCATGTCCATCATGACGATGCCGTCGGCCCGTTTGAAGGTGGCCTGGGTGGGGCACACCCGGACGCAGGGCGGGTTGTTGCAGTGGTTGCAGAGCAGCGGGAATTTCATATGGTGGACCCGCTCTGACATAACCTGCGCTTCTTCGCCGGGGAAGGCGTTGTGGAAGGGGTCGGTCCAGATCCACTTGACCTGCCACCGCACCAGTTCTTCGGGGGTGACGGCGTCCTTGGGGTTGACCGGATTGGCAAAATCAGGGACGTTGTGGATTTTATGGCAAACCTCGATGCAGCGCTGGGCGGTGGCGTCGTCCAGCTTGCGCATGTCCACCGCCATGGCATAGCGCTTGGCCGCCTGGGGCGCAGGGCCGGCAGCAACGGCCGCCTCCAGTTGGCCGGGGCGCAAAAGCTCCCAGGCCGATTTGGCGCCCAGCCCGAACAGGGTGGAAAGTCCAGCAATCCTGATGAATTCTCGTCTGTTGATACCCATTACTTCACCTCCGCCTGCGCCATCTTTCCTGCCGTGGGGGGTTTATCCAGATGGCAGCCCCAGCAGTTCGGCGCCACCGCTACATAGTTGTGGCACTGGTCGCAAAATTCCGCCTTGTTGGCATGGCATCCCAGGCAGGTGTTGGTGAGGCTGGGCTCAAATTTTTTACCGCTGGGGCTTACCCACACCCGGTTGCCGGTACGCACCACCTGATCCCGCCAATCAATCAAGAGCTGCATGTGGTAGGCCCGCATCTCTTCCGTGGGGAGAACACATTGTTTATCTTTGTCGGCCAGGCTTTTGATAGCCGGGGTGTCCAGACTGGGTTTAGGCGGCGGGACAACCCTTCCGGCATTCAGCCACAGGGGGGACGTGGCCAGGATAACCAACACGGCCAGTCCGATGAAGATCGCCAATTTGTTATAGATCTTCTTCTCAACCTGCGGGCGCTCGGCAAACCACCCGAATTCGTTCTTGTAGTCAGCCATTTATTCCGCTTCCTCCTCACCCTCCGCTTCCTCGAAACCCACTAAGGGCCGATCGCGCAGGTCGGTGGTGCGCTCAATTTCATCAGGGAAGACCAGGGCGTTGCCCACCAGTTCGGTAATCCCGGTGACTTCCACTTCGGGGATCCAGTAGTTCACCAGGGTGGGGAGCGTGGCCCGGTCCAGGGCGCAGATGCAGCCCAGGTGGTTGACCCCGTATTTTTCCGCCACGTGCCGCACGGCATTGGCCCGGGGGAAGCCGCCCTTCATCCTGGTTTCCATGAGCTCATCAGCGTTCAAAGCGGCGCTGCTGCCGCAGCAGAAGGTCTTTTCCCGGATGGTGTTGGGCGGCATCTCGAAGAAATGACCTTCGGGCAGGACATTATTGATGATGTAGCGGGGCTCTTCAAAGATGCCCATGGCCCGGGCGGTGTTGCACGAATCGTGGAAGGTGAGCTTGATGTGCTCATTCCGGCTCACGTCGAACTTCAGCTTGTTGTTGTGAATCAAATCCGCGGTGAACTCGGAGATGTGCACCATCTTATGGGCCTGGGCGTTCTCGAACACCGTGCCGGTGACGGGGGACTTGGGCACCTCCAGGAAGCTCGGGGATTCGCCGTAGTAGGTGCCCATGTACTGGTTACAGACCCGCCACATGTGGCCGCATTCCCCGCCCAGGATCCACTTGACCCCTAAACGCTTGGCCTCTTCATACATCTTGATGTTGAGGCGCTTGCCCATCTCGTGGGAGATGAACCAGCCGAAGTTGCCCCCCTCGGCCGCATAGGTGCTGACGGTGTAATCCAGGTCGAGATACTTGAACAGCAGCAGGTAGCCCATCATGGTGTAGCTGCCGGGGTCGGCGAAGTAGTCGCCGGAGGGCGTAATGAAAAGAATTTCCGCGCCCTTGCGGTTATAAGTGACCGGCGTTTCGATGCCGGTGATGCGCTCGTTTTCCTCCGCCAGGAAGTCGATCATATCCTTGAAGGCCTGGGGAGTGGCGCCGATGTGGCTGCCCTTGGTGTAGCAGCTCCCCACTGAGGCCATGGCCCAGTCGAAGTTGATACCCACCGAGGCCAGCATTTCCCGGCCCAGGAGGGTCATCTCGGTCATGTCGATGCCGTAGGGGCAAAAAACCGAGCAGCGGCGGCACATAGTGCACTGATGGAGGTAGTAAAACCACTCCTTGAGGACATCTTCGGTGAGGTCCCGTGCTCCAGCCAGGGCCCCCAACATTTTGCCGGCGGGCTTAAAGTAGCGTTTGTAAACGGAACGTAAGAGCTCCGCCCGCATTACCGGCATATTTTTGGGGTCGCCGGTGCCCAGATAAAAATGACACTTGTCGGCGCAGGCGCCGCAGCGCACGCAGATGTCAAAAAAGAGTTTCAGACTGCGGAAGCGGCTGAGACGATCTCCCATCTGTTGGAGAACAATCTCTTTCCAATTTTCCGGAAGCTTCCAGTCCTCATCGGCTACCGACCAGGCCCGGGGGTAAGGATAGTTGACCATCTCCAACCACTTGGGTTGGGCGGCATTGACATAGGTGCCCGGCCGGAAATCTGGTTTGACATCCATCCAGCCCTTGGCCGGGGGCTGGTAATTGACTTGAGCCAACTCTTGAGGTTTGGGTACCTTTACCTTAGCCATTACTTCTCCTCTTCCACCGGCGCGGCCGACGGAATCTCCACCGGAAGGCCGGCTTCAATCATAGCTTCGCGATAGTCGTTTTCCTGATCCATATAGGTGTGGAACTTGACCGGGTAGTTCCAGGGGTTGACGTGAACCCGCTGGCGGTTGTTGTTGGCCAGGTTCCGAGTGGGGCTTAAGAACACCCCCGGCGCGTGCAGGAGCTTGCTGAAGGGGAAGTAAGCCAACAGCACGCTAACCAGGAAGAGGTGGACATAAAATAACGGACTGATGCCCGCGGGCACCACCGGGTGCAGGGTCACCAGCCCCAGGGCCAGCTCTTTCACCGCGGTGATGTCGGTGCGGTACACATAGCGCATGAAAAACCCGGTAAAGCCGATGCCCAGGATGAGAAACAGGGGAAAATAATCGGCGGCCAGGGAGATGTAACGAATGGCCGGATTGCGGAGGCGCCGGAGCAGGAGATAGGTCACGGCCGTCAACAGGATGATGTCCGTCAGGTACACAACCGGGGTGTAAAACTGGACAAAGCCGTCCACCTTCTCGATGCTGTGAACAAAGCCCCAGGTGGGCTCCGAAAAGAAACGCAAATGCCGCAAAAAGATAAGCAGGAAGGCGTAATGGAAGGCGATGGCCCCGAGCCAGAGCCACTTATTGGACCAGTGCACCAGTTTTTTGCCTTCCGGGAACTTGTCCATTTTCTGCAGTTCGGTGCGGGTGTTGCGGAAAAGACTGCGAAACCCAAAAATTTCCAGGGCCATGCGGCCCACCACCTGGGTGAATTTGCTGGGGTTGTCCAGTTTGTCCTGCACCGTGCGCTTGATCCAGGGCATGGTAACGTTTTGGGCGCAGGTGGTGGGGATGCGAAACGGCACCGGAGAACGAACCCATTGAATGATTTTGTAAATCAGGCCTTCAATAAAGAGGAAAACGGCCAGATAAGGGATGGCCACCCCGAAGACCCATTGCAAATTGGCCTGTGCCCCGAAGTAGGCAATCGCCATTAAACCGAGGACGACTGCCAGCGGCACGAAGAAATGCATCTTGAAGAAATCCGTCATGTACGGTCACCTCGTTTGAAGTTCGCCTGGTTGCCGGAGGTTGGCGGCCTTACGGGTTGTCGATCTCGATGCCCGCCCGCCGCAACAGCCCGCTGACCTTGGCCTTCACCTCATTGACCTTCAGTTCACACAGCTTCTCCCGGCGTTTGGTGTAGGCGTCAAAACCCAGGAGGGCCAACCCGTCGATGCGGGACTCCAACTCCACCAGCTCCGAGGCCAGAGAAAGGTCCTTCAGTTCTGCCGCCAGTTCCTCCCGGATCACCTGCTTGAGGAAAAACATGAAAGCCATCGCCCGGGAAGGCGGGATGTCCTGAAGGGCCAGAATCCGGATAATTTCATCCAGCGCGGCGTTGGCTTCCTCCACCCCCAGGTCCTCCATTAAAGCCGCCAGGATGTCCGTTAGACCCCGGGTCAGTTGGTGGACCACCGGATTACCAAAAGGATCTTTTTCCTTTTTCAGGAACTGCGCCGTCTCAGGATAGTAGCTGCCCAACACCATATTCAGCCATTTCTGGTGAATGGCCGCGCTGTTGGCAGAGAGGAAGGGGACCAGCCGCTGCATATTAATTGTGAAAGATATAACGACCTCAAAATCAGTGTCAAGGAAAAATTGCCCGTGGGTCACAGGCGCCGGGGATATTGCGGCCCTACCCAACTGAAGAGCAATTACAGTATGTTACCCTGACCGCCCCTCGGCGTATTGATACTATAGACAAAACTTAGGCAATGTAAAGTGAAAAATTTCACAGACAAACCTTCGTGCGGGGGAAGCCCAGGGATCTGAGGTCCGTGCCCTCCCCCCTTAAGTCTCGACTAGGTCTTTTGCCGAGCCAAGGACAGAAGCGATTAATGGAGAAGTGGGGCGGGCGTCCCGCCCACCATCTTGGTGCGCATGGCGCACCCTACACAAACTTTTCCTAAACAGGCAAAATCAGGTTTATGAGGGCGTGTCTGAAGATGGCGGGATGGGCTTCGAAGGGGGAGCTTTCCGGGGGGTCGCCAGGCGGCGGCGAAAAAGGGCATGGCCCCGGTAATCCAAATAGTCGAAAAAATAGACGTTAGCCACAAAAAACAGGGTTATGCCCAGCAAATAGCCCAAACCTGCCAGCTCGAAATGCCGGGTCAGGAGCTTGGCGGCCAGAAAACCGAAGAGCAGCCTGAGAAAAAAGGTGAAAGCCTGTTGTATCACCCTGAGCCTGGCCTCCCTTCTCCCAGGCAGCATATGGTTTTGGGGGGTGGGTATGACGAGTGGAAGGGGGAGTTTAGAGGCTCGATGCTCTTATCCCGCCGCCGTTCCCTTATTTGCGAACAACCTGGGGGCACAGGAGAAAATGCCCCGGAGGCAAGCGCCAGCGGCTTATCCTAAGCCGCGGTTACCTCCCTCAGCAGCCGCCCCGGGAAAAAAGATACAGCAGGAGGGCGGCAACAACAGCAATGGTCAACCAGCTCATGGGTCACATCCTTTTTGCACTTTGGGCCCTTTCGCATAATTGTATGACATTTCCACCCAAGTGCAAGACTCCTGGGCAAGGCGCTTGGGGTCGAAATTGGGTTATGGCAATGAGTCTTTGGGGGAGGGGGAGTTTTTGCATGGTGGTGAGCCTGGGCCGCCGACCCTGCTCCACTCTCTCTTTAGCGGGAGAAAATGTCGGGCGGGCACTGCTTGCCAAATAAATGATGGGTGGAGCCCACCCTGCATACCTGGTCGTGACAGGAGGTTTGAGGAGGAGAAAAAGGGCAGTGAACCGCAGGCAAACGACGGTGTCCACTGGCCTGTAGTCTCTTGCTTATTTCCATAAATGATTTTTAATAAATTAAGGGTCTTGGCCTACAGTAACCGGAGCTTCCCCGGCCCTCCCCCTTCCCCCGCCTGAGAAAAGCTGAGATAATAAAAATTTGCCAAAACTAAAGAGGCTCTTGCAAAAGTCGCTTTTTGTCATCCTGAACGAAGTGAAGGATCTCAAGCCCTTGGAAATACAAGATTCTTCGCTTCGCTCAGAATGACAAGTGGTGGGATGGAGTTATTTTTGACAAGAGCCTCTAAAGGCAGCCGAATTTCTTAGGAAGGAAAGGACCGTCATGGGCGCCATGATCGCCGATCTGGAGGGGCAATTCCGGGCCTTCATTCCCCCTCGCGATGAGCTCCTGCTCGCCTTGGAGGAAGAAGCCCGGCAAGAGCGCATTCCCATTGTGGGCCCGCTGGTGGGGGAACTGCTCTTCATCCTGGCCCGGGCCACCCAGGCCCGCCGGATCCTGGAGTTGGGCACCGCCACCGGCTATTCCGCCATTTATTTGGCCCGGGGCTGTGAGCCCCACCAGGGCCGGGTGGTCACCCTGGAGGCGGATGGGGCGATGGCGACCCGGGCCCGGAAAAACTTCAGCCGCGCCGGTCTTACCGAGCGCATCGAAGTGCGGGAGGGGGAAGCCTTGCTCCTTATGGAGAACATGGCCGATTCCTTTGACCTTGCCTTTCTGGATATTGATAAAGAGAGTTATCTGGCGGCCCTGACCCAGTGCCAGCGTCTCCTCAGGGTGGGCGGCCTTTTGGTGGCTGACAACGTGGGCTTTGCCGCGGCTCAGGAGTTCAACCAGGAGATTTTCAGACGCCCCGAATGGCGGGTGGCGCCGCTTTTGTGCTTTCTGCCCGAACATTCTCCGGAACGGGACGGCCTCTGTTTGGCGGTGAAGGTGGCGTGAACCCTGAAATTTTAGCACTGCCCCCGAAAAAGAGGTAGCCGCGAGGCTAAGCCTCTCGCCGGCACAGGTTAAAAACCTGTGCCACCAAACTTTTGCCTCTTTTTTATATCACAAAGTAGGGGGGGTTAAACCCGCCCCTGCCAAACAAACGAGAAAAGGTTTTACCTGTGATTGACCTGCATGCTCATATACTCCCCGGCATCGATGACGGCCCCCGGTCCATGGAGGATGCCCTGGAGATGGCCCGTCTGGCCGCGGCCGACGGCATCACCATTATCGTGGCCACTCCCCACCTTTTTCGCCGCAAGTCCGTGGATTTTCAGATGCTGAACACCCCGGAGGACATCCGCCAGGCGGTGGCGAGCTTCAACGACAAGCTGGCGGAGGAAGGCATCGACCTCACGGTGCTGCCGGGTTGCGAGGCCCCCCTGTTTCCGGAGATCATCAAATTCATCGACGACCAGCGCATCCTCACCATCAACGACGGGCACCGCTACCTGTGCTTGGAAATGCCGGATACGGTGATCCCGCCGGCCACGGAGGACATCATTTTCCAGTTGAACTCCCGGGGCATTACCCCCATCATTACCCATCCGGAACGCAACATGGTTTTTTACCAGATGCCCGATAAACTCCGGCGGCTGGTCTCCCTGGGTTGTCTGGCTCAGATTACCGCGCACAGCCTTATCCGGGGATTCGGCTGGGGAGTGGCCCGCTTCACCAAAAAACTGGTGCGGGAAGGCCTGGTGAGCATCATGGCCACTGATGCCCACAGCGTTTCCGGCCGGCCGCCCCTAATGGGGCCGGCTTTGCACAAGCTTAAGAAATTGGTGGGGGAAAGCCGGGCCCTGGACATGGTGGCCACGCTGCCGGAGCGCATCATCCGCGGCGAGCCGGTTAATTAACGGATTAGAGGGGAAATATATGTTCCCCAAAGAAAATAATGGTCTTCATGTGGGGGGAGGGCCAGGGACCTGAGGTCCCTGCCCTCCCCCCACACCCCCTCCCAACCCGCAGAGGGTCCGAGAAAGGCGGGGCCATGGGCCCCGACTTTCTCGGGAAATATTCCCCCTATGGGATTGGGGGAGGGGGTGCGGGGGAGGGGGTAAGGGCTTGCAGCCCTTAGCCCCCTCCCCCGAAAAGAATCAATTTTTAAAAATTCACCACAATGAAACTGCAATCTCTCATGAATCCTGGAACGCACCGCCTCCTCATGGGCAATGAAGCCATGGCCCGGGGGCTGCTGGAACAGGGCGTCACCCTGGCGGCCTCCTATCCCGGCACGCCGGCCTCGGAGATTCTGGCCGCGGTGGCGGCCTTTGCCAAAGAAGAGGGCTTCCCCCTGCACGCGGAGTGGTCGGTGAACGAGAAGGTGGCTTACGAGACCGCGCTGGCCAACTCCATGACGGGGCGGCGCTCGGCGGTGTCCATGAAACAGGTGGGCCTGAACGTGGCCTCGGACCCCTTCATGCGCTCGGCCTATCTGGGCGTCACCGGGGGCTTGGTGGTCATCGCCGCAGACGACCCCGGACCCCACAGCTCCCAGACCGAGCAGGACAGCCGCTTTTTCGCCATGTTCGCCAAGGTGCCGGTGCTGGACCCCTCCTCGCCCCAGGAGGCCAAGGATTTGCTGGCCCAGGCCTTCGAGCTGTCGGAAAAATATGAAATCCCGGTGATGCTGCGGCCCACCACCCGGGTATGCCACGCTCGGCAAAATGTGGCGGTTAAGCCCCTGGTATCTTTGGAACGAGTCCCCCGCTTCGAGAAAAACCCCGGCCGCTGGTGCGCCACGCCCCAGTTTTTGCGGGAGTTGCACAAACAGCTAAACGGCAAAATCGACCGCCTCTCCCGGGATCCGGCCTCTGCGCCTCTCCTCACCCCCGGAGACGGCTCTTTTCCCCGGACCTGCATCGTCGCCTCGGGGGTGGCCGCGGCCCATACCGCGGACCTTCTGGAGGAACTGGGCCTGCTGGGGAAAATTGACTTTTTTCAGGTCCTGATGCCCTATCCCCTGAACCAGGATTTTATGGAAGCCAGTCGAGCCAGGTACGACAAGGTCCTGGTGCTGGAGGAGACCTACCCGGTCATGGAGCTGCAGTTTGCCGGCGGCCCGGTCCAGGGCCGGCAGACCCAAACCGTGCCCCGGGAAGGGGAACTCACCCCCGAAGTCATTCACCCCATTCTTGAAACTTTTTTGGATCTGCCGGCATCCCCCAAGGCCAGCCCTGCCGGGGGAGGGACCAGGCCCACGTTGTGCGCCGGCTGCGGCCACCGGGCGGCCTTCTACGCCATCCGGGAGACCTTTCCGGAGGGCATCTTCCCCAGCGATATCGGCTGCTATACCCTGGGGATGAACCTGAACGCGGTGGACACCTGCCACTGCATGGGCGCGGGCATCAGCCAGGCTGCGGGTTTTTATCGGGCCTTTTCGGCGGCGGGGGATAATTATCCCACCATCGTGGCCACCATCGGGGACTCCACCTTTTTCCATGCCGGCATCCCCGCGCTGCTGAACGCGGTTTTCCACCGGGCCCGGTTTATTTTGGTGCTCCTGGACAACGCCACCACGGCCATGACCGGCCACCAACCCACCCCCAATTTGGGGATCACCGCCATGGGCGAGGCGGGGCAGCCGGTTTATTTACTTGATCTGGTGCGGGCCTGCGGGGTTAGGTTTCTGGAGGAATGCGACTCTTACGACATCCCGGTCCTGCGCTCCCTGCTCCAGGACGCGGACCGCTATTGCCGAGGGCCCGAAGGCAATGTAGCGGTGATCATCGCCCGGCACCCCTGTCTTTTGGACCGGGAAGCGCGCCAGGCGCAGGCTGTATACAGTATGGAGGTGACCGAATTTTGCATCGCCTGCCGCCACTGCCTGGATAATTTCGAGTGCCCGGCCCTGATCTTTGATGACACCAGCGGCCGGGTGGAGATCGATGCGGCCCGCTGCGTAAGCTGCGGCGTTTGTATCCACGTCTGCCCCGAGGGGGCCATCGTGGGAAGGATAAAGTGATTTGTGGGGGAGGGGGCAAAGGGGCAGTGGCCCCTTTCCCCCTCCCCCACACCCCCTCCCCCAATCCCTTGAGGGGTGTTAAAATTTTTTGGCTTCGCCGGAGCAGATGCCCCGGCGAAGCCAAAAACCCTAAGGGGTTGGGAGGGGGGCTTGGGGGGAGGGCAGGGAGCCGCTGCTCCCTGGCCCTCCCCCCAATAAAACACATCAATCATGAAACAGCAAATCATCGTCAGCGGTTTAGGCGGGCAGGGCGCGGTGACCCTGACGCGCTTATTGGCGGAGGCGGCTTTGGCCCTGGGTCTGCCGGTTCTCACTTCCGAGACCCACGGCATGGCCCAGCGGGGCGGCACGGTCATTTCCATGATTAAGGTGGGGCCGTTTCGGGGACCTTTGATCCCCGCAGGCGCCGCGGATTTAGGTTTGTTTCTCTATGACAAGAATCTCGCCGCGCACCGGCATTATCTGAAGCCGGACGGCATCCTGGTGGTCAACAGCGCCGCGCCGGGGGACTTTCTGCAGGTGGACGCCCTGGGGCTGGCAGCAGGCGAAGGTTTGCCGCCGGTGGCCGCCAATCTTATCATGTTGGGATTTGCCGCGGGAAAAAACGGCCTGTTCTGCCAGGACGGGCTTCTGGAAGAGATTATTCGGGAGAAATCGCCGGCCCGTTTCCGGGACAGCAATGTCTTGGCCTTTCTCACCGGCAAACACGCGGCGGGTTCGTAAGATCAGGGGGCGGAAGCTATTGGCCAAGGGAGTTCTTGAGCGCACCCCGTTGTTCATGCTGCGGCATGTGACCGGTCTCTCCGTCATCGGCCTGGCCGTTCTGCTCCTCCTTATCCCCCTGCAGTTGGCCAACCCCTTTATCTTCAGCATCCTGAACCTCATCGGCCTGTTTATCATTGTGGTCCTGGGGCTGAATCTCTTCACCGGCTATGCCGGCCAAATATCCCTGGGGCACGCCGCGTTTTTCGGGCTGGGGGCTTACGGCTCCGCCATCCTCACGGCCACCTGCCACTTCCCGCCCTGGCCCACCATAGTGCTGGTGGCCGGGGTCTTGGCCCTTGTGGCCCTGGTCATCGGGGTGCCCACCCTGAGATTGTCTGGCCATTACCTGGCCATGGCCACCCTGGGGTTTAACTATGCGGTGCACATCATTTTTGTCCAATGGGATGAGGTCACCGGGGGGCCGAGCGGCTTGTCGGGCATACCTCCCCTTACCCTGGGCGGCATCAGCTTCAACACCGAACTCAAATCTTACTATCTGGTGTGGACCTTCGCCCTCATAGCCCTGACCCTGTGCCTCAACCTGGTGCGTACCGGGGTGGGCCGGGGGCTGGCCGCCCTGGCCCAGGATGAAGTGGCCGCGGCCTCCCTCGGGGTGGATGTGCGCCGGGATAAAGTGCGGGTGTTCATGCTCTCGGCAGTGCTGGCCTCGGTGGCCGGCAGCCTTTACGCCCATTATTTTGGCCATGTCAACCCGGACGCGTTCAGCATTTTCAAGTCCCTGGACCTGGTCATCATGGTGGTGGTGGGGGGCCTGGGCTCTATCTGGGGGACCCTGTTCGGGGTGAGCTTCGTGGTCATCCTGCCGTACTTCCTGGAATCATTGGAGAATTACTTCGACATCATCCACGGCCTCATCCTGGTGCTGATACTCATGTTCCTGCCCCAGGGTTTTGTGACGGGAATCTGGGACCAGGTGCGCCTCTCCTTGGCCCGCCGCCGCCTGGCCCGGGAGAAGGCCCCATAATAAATAAGGAATGCTGGCGCAGGCTTTACGGAACAGTCGCTCGTGAGCCTTTGGCACTCTCAAAATAATGAAAAAGACGGTGGGGCGGGCGTCCCTGCCCGCCATCTTTTAAGGCGGGATGTGCTGCGCTTTCCCGCCCTATAGATTAAATTTAAACCTGAACCTTGAACTTTACGGAACAGATGATGATTCCCCCTCAGCCTGACCCTCTTGCTCAAAAGGGGGAAGGGAAAGGCCAGACAGCACCCCCCCTGCTCCACATCTCGGGGTTGAGAAAAAATTTCGGCGGGGTGCCGGCCCTGCAAGAAGTAAGTTTTGACCTCGCCCCGGGGCAGTTGACCGCGCTCATCGGCCCCAACGGCGCCGGGAAAACCACCCTGCTCAACTGCCTTTCCGGGGTGCTGCCGCCGGACCAGGGGACCATTTGGTTCAAGGGCGCTGATTTGGCCGGGCTGCCGGCCCACCGGGTGGCCCGCCTGGGCATCGCCCGCACCTTCCAGAACCTGCGGCTTTTCCCCCGCTTGAGCGTCCTGGACAATGTGCTCTGCGGCCTGACAGTGCAGGCCAAAGATTCTCTGTGGCAGGCGCTTTTGAGGCCGCCGGGCCTGCGCCATCAGGAAAGGCGTCTTAAGCTCCTGGCCCTGGAAGCCCTGGATATGTTCGGCCTGACCGGTAAAATGGACCTTCCTGCGGGGGTCTTGCCCTATGGCGACAAAAAACGGGTGGAACTGGCCCGGGTTTTCGTCTCCCAGCCCGTTCTGGCCTTGCTGGATGAACCGGTGGCGGGCCTCAATCCCGAGGAAACCGCCGAGATCGCCGGACTCTTGCGCCAGCTCAGGCAGAAGGGCAAAACCATGCTCCTGGTGGAGCATGACATGGAACTGGTCATGGGGGTGGCGGATCAGGTAGTGGTCCTGGACGGCGGTAAATTGATCGCCTCCGGCTCCCCGGAGGAAATCCGGGTCAATCCCCTGGTCCTGGAGGCCTATCTGGGCCGCATGAGTGTAACGGCCTAATTTTTCGCGCCAAGACGCCAAGGCGCTAAAACCCTGGCGGAGCCTAGTGCGCTTATTTACGAATCTTCCATGAGCCCATCCCCTTTTTCCCTCTATACCTGTCCCCATTGCCGGGGTTCCCTCGCTCTCGAAAATGCCGCCCGCCTGGTTTGCCGCGCCTGCCACGGGGCCTATCCCATCGTGGACGGCATTCCCAACTTCATTATGGATGACCTGACCGTCAGCCCCCACGTGGTGTTGCGCCGGGCAAAGGTCTTTGACTGGCTGGCCCGCATTTATGACTGGAAGCCGGCCTATCCTCTGGCCGTCAGGATTTACGCCGGCTGGCGGGTGTCCCACGCCCGGGTGCTGAGATTGCTGGCTGAAATGGTGTCGGGGGTTTCCGGCCTCATCCTGGATGTGGCCTGCGGCCCCGGCACCCTGGGGCGCCGCCTGGCCAGCGGTCATCGGGAAATATATGGTGTGGATATGTCCTGGGGCATGCTCCGCCAGGGGGCTATCCTGGCAGCCAAGGAGAGAAAGTATGGAGTGCATTTTGCCCGGGCCCTGGCCGAGGCCCTGCCCTTTCCGGATGGCTGCTTTGATGCCGCGCTCGCCGGCGCGGCCCTCCATCTCCTGGCCGATCCCCTGCAGGCCCTGCGGGAAATGAGCCGCACCCTGAAGCCCGGCGCCCCCCTGGCCGCCACTACCGTTATAGCCGGAGAAACCGGTCTCTTCAAGTATGGGGCCTTCCGGGAACATATGGAAAAGGCCCACGGCCTGCACGCTTTCACAATCCCGGAACTGGCCCGCCTTACAGCCGAGGCGGGTTTTCAGGATTTTCAGCCCCGGGTGTTCGGCTCTCTGGTGGCCTTTCGGGCGCGCCAAGGATAAGCAAGGTTTGATGTCAAAACCATGAAAGCCCAGGTGGCACAGGTGTCCTCACCTGAGCCCGGTGGGAGGCGCTTCGCTTTCCAGCCCTCCAGCCCCATACTCGAAACTCATGGGCGTTTCACGCAGCAATGTTGGCGCCTAAAAGGCACCCTGCACCATTTCTGCAAATGATATGCAGGGTAAGCCCTGCCCACCAAAGTGGTGTGCAGGGACGCCCGCCCCACCGACCAAGGGGAAACTTTCCAAGGAGAAATGACCAATCAAAGAATCCTTTCCCCTGCGAGCAGGTCTGTTGTATAGTCGCACAGGGTAAAAAGTTCTCATTCTCAGCACAGGAGGATATATGGCCAAATTTCTCTTTGTCCTGACCCGAGGCCCGGAAGACCCCACCCGGGCGGTGCGTTGCTTCCAGTTTGCCAAAATTGCCGCGGACAAGGGCCACGAAGTCACGGTGTTCCTGGTGGATGATGCGGTTTACTTCACCAACCTGTCCTTGAGCGAGCGCATCAAGGCCCCCACTGGCGACGAGCTCATGGGCTACTGGAGATTCCTGGTGGACAAGGGCGCCACCATGCTGGTGTGCAAGCCCTGCGCCGAGACGCGCCTGGTGGCCGAAGATGACCTGCCCCCGGGCCTGAAAATCGGCACCGGAGTCGCCCTCATCGACCTAGCCGTGGAAGCGAAGGTTTTTACGTTCTGATTTTGCCGGCCGGGGGTGGCCGAAAAGAAAAAGGCCAGGGTTCAGGCAGCGCTCGCTTCTCCCCCCTGGCCTGTGTGGCTGAATGGATGGACGGCTTGTGGTTACGCGGTGGAGGGCTCGTAATAGGCCACCCCGTCGCTCCACCAGGTCAGCCGATATCTTTCGCCTTTGAGATTGATGTGGGGGCGGACCCATAAAATCACCCGTTCCACCAGCCGGCCGTGAAATGGATGGGGCAAAACCGCTACCACCAGCTTGTCTAAATCCTTGTTTTCTGCCGACATATTGTGACCATATTCGTTAAGCATGGCAATCCCCTTATGATGCTTCTGACCCTCTTGATGCGGGCGAAATTTATCTGAATGGCGCCTTCTTTGCTACTGCCAGGAAACCCTTCACAATTATAATATGTAAACATCTTGCCCTTGAATATCAAGCCCCCCACCTTTTTTTTTGTAACCGGGTCCTAAAAGCGCCAGACCTGCCCCCCGGAATCAGGTGGCCTGCCGGCAGCAGAGAAGCCATTGCAACCGAGCAAGAATTGGGATAATTTTTCTTATCCATGAGCCCGGTTACAGACCCGACCTCTCTTTTGCGCATTGACCAGCTCCAGGTCCACTATGGCGCGGCCCAGGCCCTGTTCGGCATCGGCCTGTCAGTGGCCAAAGGGGAAACCGTGGCCCTGGTGGGGGCCAACGGCGCCGGCAAATCCAGCCTTTTAAAGGCCGTCATGGGTCTGGTGCCCGTTTCCGGCGGGGCCATTTTCCTGGACGGCCAAGAGGTGACAGGCTCAAGCCCCGCCGCCATGACCTCCCGGGGGGTGTCCCTCTGCCCCGAGGGCCGGGAAATGTTCGGCGACCTCACGGTCCGGGAAAACCTGGATCTGGGCGTCATGGCCTTAAAGGTGGACCGGGGGGAGCGGGACCGCCGCCTGGAGGAGGTCCTGGCCCGCTTCCCCCGCCTGAAGGAGCGCCTCCGCCAACCCACGGCCACACTTTCCGGGGGCGAACAGCAGATGGTGGCCATCGGCCGGGCCCTCATGGCCAAGCCCCGCCTCCTGCTGCTGGATGAACCGAGCCTGGGGCTGGCCCCCCTCATCGCCGATGAAATTTTCGACATCATCAACCAGCTTTCCCGGGCCGGAGTAACCATCCTCCTGGTGGAGCAAAACGCCGCCCGGGCCCTGACGGCCTCAAGTTCGGCCTATCTCCTGGCCAACGGCAGGATCGTCACTTCGGGAAAAAGTGAGAAACTTCTCGTGGACGCAGACCTGCGCCGGGCTTTCTTGGGCGCGGCCACAGCCCACAATCCGGCCGCCAGCCGCCTGGGCGGCGCCGGCTTCACTAATATTCGACTGGATAAGCCCAATATGAGCCGAAAAACCTTCATGCCCCCCTTTACAACGACAGAGGAACTGGGCGAGCACCAGCTTGCCGCCCTCAAGTGGACCCTGCGCCATGCCTACGAAGGCTCGGGGTTTTACCGGGAAAAGCTGGACGCCGCGGGAGTGCGCCCCGGGGACCTCCGGTCCCTGGCGGATTTGCCGCAACTCCCTTTTACTACCGCGGAGGACATTCGGGACAACTACCCCTTTCCCTTAAGGTCCGTACCCTTCGAGCAAATCGTCCGCATCCATTCCTCCAGCGGCACCACCGGCAAGCGCAAAATCCTCTGTTACACCCAAAAAGACGTGGACGACTGGGCTCATTTTTTCGCCCGCTGCTATGAAATGGCCGGGGTCACCCACCTGGACCGGGTGCAGATCGCGGTGGGCTATGGCCTGTGGACGGCAGGGGTGGGTTTCCAGGCCGGGGTCGAAAAACTGGGGGCCATGGCCGTGCCGGTGGGGCCGGGGAACCTGGACCTGCAACTCGAGTTTCTCGTCGATTTGCAGTCCACCGTGTTCTGCTGCACCGCCAGCATGGGACTGCTACTGGCCGAAGAGGTTCACAAGCGGGAACTGGCGGATAAGATCAACGTGCGCAAGATCATCTACGGTTCGGAGCGCTCCAGCGTCTCCATGCGCAAAAAGATCTCCGAGCTCTTCGGCGGGGTGGAAATCTTCGATATTCCTGGGCTTACCGAACTCTACGGGCCGGGAACGGGCATTGAGTGCCCCCACCACGACTGCATCCACTACTGGGCCGACTACTATATCCTGGAAATTGTCGATCCGGACACCCTGAAGCCCTTGCCGGACGGGGAGTGGGGCGAAATGGTGGTCACCACCCTGGCCAAAGAAGCCGCGCCCCTCATCCGCTACCGCACCCGGGACATTACCCGCATCATTCCGGGGCCTTGCACCTGCGGGGCGCTGCTCCCCCGCCACTCCCGCATCCGGGGGCGCACCGACGACATGTTCAAGTTCCGGGGCGTCAACATCTATCCCTCCAGCATCGACCGGCTGCTCTCCGAGGTGCCGGGCCTGGGCTCCGAGTACCAGGTGCACCTCACCCGGGACGACCGGGGCCGGGACCACATGCGCCTCAAAGTGGAAGGGGGCGAGGGCGTGGAGGCCGGCCGCCGGGACGAGTTGGGCCGGGAGGTGAGCTATGTCATCAAGCACAAACTCCTGGTCACCCCCGAAGTGGAGATTGTGGGCTATGGGGAGCTGCCCCGCTCCGAGCGCAAGAGCCAGCGCATCTTCGACAACCGCATCACCGATGAGGTGGTGGAGGGTTTGGCTGAGGGCCCCTGAGATGGAGACAGTACTTGTACCGAGTTGAGGCCAACTGCGAAAGTCCATAAAACTGTAATTCTGAGGGCGCGAAGCGACCAAAGAATCTCATAACTACAACGATTGCCAGAAGTTTTTCCTTATATTCCCTCTCCACCCCGCAGGGGGAGAGGGTTAGGGTGAGGGGGGAGAGAAAACCTCTGGCAACGAGTATATTTGAAAAGACGAGATCCTTCGCTTCGCTCAGGATGACAAACATGCATTTTTACAGAGGTCTCGACTCGGTATTAGGGGAAAAGGCACCTATTTCCCAAGGCGGAAGGCGTGGGGCAAAAGCTCGCTGATGGGGACTGCCATCATCTCTTCTTCTCCCGGAAAGATGACCAGGGCCTCGGGGCCGAACTCAATGATCACCTGGCGGCAGGCCCCACAGGGGGCGAAAGGCCCCGGCCGGTCGCTCACCACGGCGATGGCCCGGATTTGCATCTCCGGCCCCTCCGCCGCCACCGCCTGGGCAATGGCCGCCCGCTCGGCGCACAGGGTAAGGCCGTAGGAGGCGTTTTCCACATTCCCGCCGCTGAACACCTGCCCCTTTGCCGTCAACACCGCCGCACCCACCTTGATGCCGGAATAGGGGGCATAGGCCCGGGCCAAAACGTCTCGGGCCGTTTCTATAAGCCTTGTCTTTTCAGGTTCTAACAGGGTCATTGGAGAAGTCATGAAACCTCTACATTGTAAAAGAAAACTGACTTGAAGAGTCTGGATGGACTAAGCGGGGTTTGGTTTAAATTATTTTGGAAGAATTACCATCTTATTAGTCTGGTAGTTTACGAATTTCTATTTTCTCATATAATTCCATTTTGAAATCAGCTTTAATTGCGGCATTATTAATTCTATTTTGTAATTGACCATCCTTATAAACATGTATTTCTGAATGACAATAGTTATGTTCTAAAGGTACATGCTCTACTTGAAAGTAATAACGAACTCCTCCACCTGATTCCATAAATTGTGGAACATCTATTACTTTAAATGCACCATACCCCCAATTTTTATAACAGGGCAACAAAACCCATTCCGGCTGACATCCGTGTTTTGATCTATTCAGCGATTGGTTTACGGATTTTATTTCAATAGGAATTAGTTGATCTTCATGAATTATTTTGAACCTAATGAAAAGATCTTCCTCAGGTTCAAAATCCTGATCTGCTTCTCGATTGTCTTGAAGCATTCCAGGTGGGAGGCTGTCAGGAGATAAACAACTAGGAGGCATTGATAAAAGCTTTTAATATTTCAGTCCATCTTTGATTTCATCAATGGTATCTCCGATCTGCCTGGTTCTTCGATACCCCTTCCGATCAGACATTGCAACCACTATCTCGCCGTCATTGTAGCATTCTATGAAACCATATTTGTTTTTATTAGAGAAGTAGAACCCGATACCTTCATCTGATGATGGTAATAATTTAGCTGGGGGGAAATCCATTTCACTCAATACATCTATGACATTCCAAGCATGAAAGCGAGCTTTCCTATTCGGTGCCGCAGTTCCCTGACCATCCCAATTATCAGTTAGAGTGCTGATGTCGTTTAGTCTTTTAATGAGATCCGAAAACACATTTGGCACAAAGGTACCTGGGATATCCATGTCCAGGAATATCTTACACTCATTGCCTAAATCGCATGTATCTCCTTCGGTTCTTTCAGAATATCCAATAGACACATTGCCAGTGCCGCTTACATAGGGCTCTTGAGGGAAATAGCCGAAAGTTGCATTATTTGCTTCCACATACGCCGGATTCATTTAGTCCTTCTTTCTGGTTTGGCTTTGGTCGCCTTTTGAATTTTCTCGATGTTCCTGGTTAGCCAGTCCCGCACTCGAGTGGCGACTGCAATATCCATAACCAAGAGCGCCTCAACCTCCCTGATTACGGCATCTCGTGTAACTTGCTCTTCCAAAATTTCCCCACCAACTTCTCCTTTAGGACCGATTTTCATCACTGTACGCTTCGGAATAGGCCACCGTTCATTAAAAACATTCAAATGAACAATTCCAGGTGGGGGTGCACTTCCACCAATACCGCCGTCGACATGAATCACCCGGAAATTATTTCCTTTTATGTAATCGAAGGAAATAGTCCCCTTTTCCATGTCGATGCCTGGGACTTTCTTCTTTTCGCCATCAGTTCCCATCACTTATCGTCCTTTTAAGGGAAAACAAAAATCTCGACGTTGACCTGGGATAAATGGATTATTTCACATATAAACCCTCTCCGCAAGATGTTCAAGACCATGGTTGCCATTTTAGTGACTTTTTCACCATATAAATCCTGGGGGATTTTTCCTTTAAGCTAACTCGATCACTATATTGGGTGCTTACCCAACAAGGGAAGATGACAAATGGGCCTGTCCCTTCCTGACCATATCTATCACCCGTTTCTTTTCTGGTTCTGAAATGGTCGATGTAGCCATAATGATCAACTAGTGAATTTCCTATCCAGCGTCCGATACTGAATAGCCTCGGCCACGTGGGCCGGGGAGAGGTTGGGCTCATCTTCCAGGTCGGCGATGGTGCGGGCGATCTTAAGTATCCGGGAGTAGGCCCGGGCGGAGAGGGCCAGCTTTTCCATGGCCGCCTCCAGGAGGCGCCGGGTGTCGTCCGTGAGGGCGCAGAATTCCTTCAGGTGCCTCTGGGTCATGTACGCGTTGGCGAAGATTTTGCTTTTGGCAAAGCGAGACCGCTGCTTGTCCCGGGCGGCGAGCACCCGCGCCCGCATGCCTGTGGAGCCTTCCTGGCTGTCGGCGGGGTCGGCCAACTCCTGGAAGCGCACCGCGGGGACCTGCACCTGGAGGTCGATGCGGTCCAGGAGCGGCCCGGAGATGCGGGAACGGTAGGTGTTGATCTGGTGGGGGTTGCAGGTGCAGGGCTTGCGGGGGTCCCCGTAAAAGCCGCAGGGACAGGGGTTCATGGCCGCCACCAGCATGAAGCGGGCCGGGTAGGTCAGGGAGCTCGTGGCCCGGGAGATGGTGACCAGGCCCTCCTCCAGGGGCTGGCGCAGGACCTCCAGAGTGGCCCGCTTGAATTCCGGCAGTTCATCCAGGAAAAGCACTCCGTGGTGGGCCAGGGAGACCTCGCCGGGCTTGGGGCTGGTGCCGCCGCCGATGAGCCCGGCGTCGGAAATGGTGTGGTGAGGGGAGCGGAAAGGCCTTTGGCGCAAGAGGGCCTGGCCTGGCGGCAAGAGCCCCATGATGCTGTAAATCCGGGAGGTTTCCAGGGCCTCCTCGAAACTGAGCGGCGGCAGGATACTGCTAAGACGTTGGGCTATCATGGTCTTACCGGCCCCAGGCGGCCCCACCATGAGGACATTGTGCCCCCCGGCCGCGGCCAGAAGAAGCGCCCGCTTCACCGGCTCCTGGCCCCGCACTTCCTTGAAGTCCACGTCGTCCCTGGACTCCCAGCCCGCCTCGTCCGGGGCCAGCGGCGGGGTGGGTTCCAACTGCAAACGTCCGGCCAGAAAATCCACCACCTGGGCCAGGGTGTCCACGGCAAAGAGCTCCAGGCCCTGGACCACCGCAGCTTCCCGGGCGTTTTCCCGGGGGAGGATGAGGCCCAGGCCGGCCTCCCGGGTGGTCAGCGCCATGGACAGGACCCCCCGGGTGGGCTTGAGACGCCCGTCCAGGGAAAGCTCTCCGAACAACAGATACTTTCCCAACCCCTCGTCTTCCACCACGCCTTGGGCTGCCAACAGCCCCACGGCCACGGGCAGGTCAAAGCCCGTGCCCTCCTTGCGCACGTCCGCGGGGGCCAGATTGATGGTGACACGGTTGCCGGGGAACTTATAGCCCGAATTCTTGAGCGCGGCCCGCACCCGGTCTTTGGCTTCTTTGACGGCGGTCTCGGGCAAGCCCACGGTGGTGAAGGCCGGCAGCCCCGGAGCCAGGTCCACCTCCACCTCCACGATATAGGCGTCCACCCCCTTGAGCGCGCCGCTTTTCACCCGGGCTAACATTGAGACGTTAAAAGAAATCCGATTATTCCCTTGGCCCCGCAAAGAAAATAAGGTTTCTGGCGTGGGGGGAGGGCCAGGGACCTGAGGTCACTGCCCTCCCCCCTCCACCCTCCCAACCCGTATAGGGTTTGAGAAGGGCGGGGCCTTGGGTCCCGACTTTCTCGGAAAATAATCTCCTTAAGAAATTACCTTAACCTTTTGATTGATCAAGTTACCGCAAAAAGATGGCTGCAAATACTTACATTTTTTAACTTGCCACAACAGGCCGCAAGGATCAATTGTTACTGAACCCGAACTTAACCTATTTTCGCCATGAAATGAAACATTCATAGGGGCCGACCCAGGTGTCGGCCCGATATTACGGGCGGACACGCGGGTCCGCCCCTACGGGCTTGTTGCAGGTCATTATGAACATGGTATTACATCGTAACCTATTGTAATCGTATTTTTTTCAGAAAACAGTATCAGCCACTGCCCTCAAGCTGTTTATCAATATAGGCCTGCACGTCAAATTTTCCCGCGGCCCCCTTGTAACTCATGTAGCGGATTTTGCCGAAGAGGCGCCGTTCTCCCCAGGCCCGGTCGTGGACTCCGCCCAGGCTCCAGGCTACCCCCACGTAGCCGTTGGGGTCCCGGCCGTCCAGTTCATAGCGGTCGTTTAAGTAAATGGCCGCGCCCAGGGCCTCCTCCGGGGAGGCCGTCCATTCCAGGATTTTTTTGGCCCAGTACATCCTCATGTAGCCGTGCATTTTGCCCAGGTTGACCATCTCCAGTTGGGCCGCGTTCCACAGGGGATCGTGGGTGCGGCCGGCCTCCAATTCCTCCAGACTATAAAGATACTCCCGCTCATCGGCCCGGTGGTCGTGCAAAGTTTTCTGGGCCCAATCCGGAAAACCCTGGAAGCGGTCGTAGGCCGGGTTGTAATAGACAAAATTGTCGGAGAGTTCACGGCGGACGATAAGCTCTTCCAGGAAGGCCTCTTTGGCGGCCCGGGGCGTTTTGGCCTCCTCGACCTCTAAAGCCACCCGCTGGGGCGCCAGCTGCCCGAAATGAAAATACGGGGAAAGGTCGGATTGCCCGTCCCGGTTGGGGTCGTTCCGGTCCTCGTCATAGCGGGGCAATTTCTTGGAAAGAAACTGCCTAAGGTGGGCCCGGGCGCGGTTCTCCCCCGGCTGGAGCCAGGTGACCGGGGCGACGCTGCGGTCCAGTGAAAGGGAGTCCAGGAGTTTCGGGACGTCAAGGCCGATCCCTTTTTCCCCGGACGGGAACGGGTGTTTCAGCAAGGGCGGAAATGGCATGAGAAATTCGCTCAAGGCCCGGTGGATCTTGGGCCGGAAGGAATACGCGGCCCATTCCTGCTTGGGGGAGGCCAGCCAACAAGGGACGATGTTGTGCGCGTCCACCTCCCAGAGGGGCACGGCTAACCTTTGGGCAACCTCCTCTTTCCAGGCTCTCTTAAGGCGTAAAGGATCAAAGTCGGTGACCAGGAGGCCCACATCCATGGCTTTGGCCCATTGAGGAATTTCAACCCCAGGCTCACCCCGCATCAGGTGGAAGGGAATCCCGAAATTTTCCAACTCCTGGGCCACCTCGGCCAGCCCCTTTAGCATAAAATCATACTGACGCCACGCGGCCCCGAGAAAGGCCGGCGCCAGGCAAAAGACCACCAGGAGGGGAACCCGGCGCTCCAGGGCCAGTTGCTGGGCATAAAGCAAAGCCCAATTGTCATGGGCCCGCTGGTCCCGGCTCATCCAATAGGCCACCGGGCCGGGCTGCTCTTTTCCGGCTTGCAGAAGTCTTGCTCGTTTGTCCATGCTGGTCTGGTTCCTTGGGCTAAGATAGAACAATCCGTTACCGATGGTGGGATTATGCCACGGCTGTGAATTGTTGCAAGGGAGAGTTCCGGGATACGGGGAAGCCCTCGGGGCTGGTTGCTGCAACCTGTCTTAAAACGCCTATCTTATGTGATATACTAAAATAAAGTTTTTCATGGTCTTTCTCAGGAATAGGTTTCTCAATGGCTGAACCCCTGCCTGCTTCCATTTCCCTGGCCCGAAGAAAAATTACCGTCACCGGCCTGGTCCAGGGGGTGGGCTTCCGTCCCTTCGTGTACCGTCTGGCCCGGAGCCATAACCTGGCGGGCTGGGTGCGCAACACTTCCCGGGGGCTGGAGATGGAGATGGAAGGGCCGCCCGCTGTCCTGGAAATGTTTATCAGCCGCTTGTCGGCGGAGGCGCCGGCCCTCGCCCGGGTGGAGCAGGTGGTCTCCGCAGGAAACCGCGCCCCTGGCCCAGGATGAATTCATCATTTTGGCCAGCGAGAATCTGCCGAGCACGGAGGCGGTCATCCCCCCGGATGTGGGCCTCTGCGCCGACTGCGCCCGGGAAATCCGGGACCCCGGAGACCGGCGGTTTCAGTATCCCTTCACTAATTGCACCAACTGCGGCCCCCGCTTCACCCTCATCCGCCAAGTGCCATACGACCGCCCCCAGACCACCATGGCCGTTTTCGACATGTGTCCGGACTGCCGCCGGGAGTATGAAGACCCCGGAGACCGCCGCTTTCACGCCGAACCCACCGCCTGCCCGGCCTGCGGGCCCCACATCTGGCTGGAATATCAGGGCGAGCGCCGCGACACCGAAGTCCTGCCCGCCGCGGCCGGGTTACTGCGGAACGGTAAAATCCTGGCGGTGAAGGGCCTGGGGGGCTTCCATCTGGCCGGCGATGCCCGCAACGACGCGGCGGTGCGGGCCTTGCGGGAGCGCAAAGGCCGCCAGGATAAGCCCTTGGCCCTCATGGTGCGGGATCTTGAGGAAGCGGCTCTGATCGGGGAAATCACCGAGCTGGAACGGGCCCTGCTCCTTTCCCCGGAGCGCCCCATTGTCTTGTGCCGGCGGCGGCCGGGCGGAGGAATTTCCCCCCTGGCGGCCCCGGGTAACAATTACCTGGGTTTGCTCCTGCCTTACACGCCGCTGCATCTGGTGCTCATGGACCAGGCCCCCGCGGCCCTGGTCATGACCAGCGGCAATGTGAGCGAGGAGCCCCTGGCCTTCACCAACGAGGAGGCTCGGCGCAAGCTGGCCCCTCTGGCGGACGCCTTCCTCATGCACAACCGGGACATTCACGTCCCCTGCGACGACTCCGTAGTGCGGCCCCTCCCGGACGGCACGGTGATTCCCTTGAGAAGGGCCCGGGGCTTTGTGCCCCAAACCATTCCCCTGCCCATAGAAGCGCCGGAGGTTGTGGGACTGGGGGCCGAGCAAAAAAACACCTTTTGCCTGGCCTGGGGGCAAACCGCGCTGATGAGCCAGCACATCGGGGACCTGGACACCCTGGAGACCCTGGAGTATTATCAGCTTGCCATCCGCCACTTTGAGGCCCTGAGCCGGAAGCGCCCCCGGATTTTGGCCCATGACCTGCACCCCCATTATCTCAGCACCCGCTATGCCCTGGAGTCAGGAGGGGGTGCAGCTTGTCGGGGTGCAGCATCATCACGCCCACGTAGCCGCCTGCCTGGCGGAAAACGGCCGCACGGGACCGTGCATCGGGGTGGCCCTGGACGGTACGGGCTATGGCCCGGACGGCACGGTCTGGGGCGGCGAAGTTCTGGTGGCTGACCTTCTAGACTTCACCCGGGTGGGCCATTTGGCGCCGGTGCGCCTTCCCGGCGGCGAGGCGGCCATCCGCAGCCCGGCCCGCATGGCCGCGGCCTATCTGTTTGCGGCATATGGGGAGCGTTTTCAGGAAATGGCCCAACGGTTAGGCCTTCATTTTCCGGACCTGGAGTGGCGGGTGCTGCACAAGCAGTTGGCCGAGGGCTGGAATTCCCCCTTGACCACCAGCGCCGGGCGCCTGTTCGACGCGGTGGCCGCGGCCACGGGCATCTGCCGGCAGCGGACCTATGAAGGCCAGCCCGCCATGGAACTGGAGATGGCCGCCGATCCTGACGAACAGGGAATGTATCCGGCCCCGGTGCGCCAAGACGGAGAAACCCTGGTGCTGGACACCCTGGCCCTGTTCCGGGGGATAGTGGCGGATCGTTTGGCAGGCCTTGCTAATGCCGGTATCGCCGGGCGCTTCCATCAGTCCCTGGCCGATGGCTTAACCCGGATGTGCGTGAATAATCCGGGAGCGCACCGGCCTAAACCTGGCGGCCCTGTCGGGCGGGGTTTTCCAAAATGCGTTCATGGTGCTGAACCTCAAGACCCGCCTGGAAGAGCAGGGGTTCGAGGTTCTGACCCACAGGCTGGTCCCCCCCAACGACGGGGGCCTTTCCCTGGGCCAGGCCGCCATAGCCGCAGCCCGGTTGGGGAAGAAGGAGAAGTAAATATTGGGAGGGAGGTGGGGAGAGGGTCAGTGAGCCAGCTGCCTGGCCTTACCCATAAATCAAGCCAGAGGAACCATTATGTGTCTTGCTATTCCCATGCGTATTGTGGAGATTGACGGGTTCAAGGCCGTGGCCGAAGTGGACGGGGTGCGCCGGGAGGCCCGCCTGGACCTCATCCCGGAGGCGGTGGTGGGGGATTATATCCTGGTGCATGCCGGGCTGGCCATCGCCACGGTGGACCCGGAGGCCGCGGAGGAAACCCTGACGCTTTTGAGGCAGTTCGCTGATGAAATACAGTGAAGAATACCGGGACCGGGAGCTGGTGCAGAAGCTCAGCCGCCAGATCGGCGATCTCGCCCCCGGTCCGGCCACCCTCATGGAGGTGTGCGGCACCCACACCATGTCGGTGGCCCGCTTCGGCTTAAAATCCCTTTTGCCCGCCGCACTAAAGCTGGTGTCCGGGCCGGGCTGCCCGGTGTGCGTCACCGCTCAACAGGACATCGACGGCTATTTGGCCCTGGGAAGTATGCCTGAAGCTATTTTGGCCACCTTCGGCGACATGGTGCGGGTGCCTGGGTCAGCGACGTCTCTCGAAAAAGCCAGGTCTCAGGGGGTGCAGGTGCGGGTGGTGTATGCTCCCCTGGATGCCGTAACCGTGGCTCGGGAAAATCCCCACAAGGAAGTCATTTTTTTCGGGGTGGGCTTTGAAACCACCATGCCGGCCACCGCCCTGGCGGTGAAGGTGGCCGCGTCCGAAGGTGTTACGAATTTTTCCGTATTTTCTGTGCACAAGACCATGCCCTCAGCGCTACGGGCTCTGTTGGGCAGCGGCGACCTCAAGGTGTCGGGGCTTCTTCTCCCCGGTCATGTCACCACCATCATTGGGCCCCAGGCTTACAACTTCATACCGCAAGAGTTCCACATCCCTTGCGCGGTGACGGGTTTTGAGCCGGTGGATATCCTGTTGGGGATTGCCTCAATTGTCAGGCAATTAAAGAAAAATCAACCGATTGTGGAAAATGTCTACACCCGGGCGGTGAAGACCCCAGTGAATCTCCGGGCTAAGGCTCTGTTAGAGGAGATTTTCGTGCCGGAGGACGCGGCCTGGCGGGGGCTGGGGGTTATTCCGGGAAGCGGCGCCGGACTGCGGGAAGCATACGCCCCCTTTGATGCCAGGCGGCGCTTTGCTGACGTGCTGGCCCGGGTGCCCCCGGCCAAACCCACTGCCTGCCGCTGCGGGGAGGTCCTGCGGGGAACCCTGGCGCCTCGCCAATGTCCCCAGTTCGATGAGACTTGCACCCCCTCCCAGCCCCTGGGACCGTGCATGGTCTCCAGCGAGGGCGCCTGCGCCGCGGCGTTTAAGTATGAAAGAGGGTAAGGCGGGAGGATAAAGGAAATGTGGGGAAGGGGGCTAAGGGGCGGTGGCCCCTTAGCCCCCTTCCCCACACCCCCACCCCCAATCCCTTGTGGGGATGTGTAAACACCGGTTCAGCCAGGGCCAAATGGCCCAGGCTGAACCGGCACCCCAAGCGGGTTGGGAGGGGGGCTTGGGGGGAGGGCAGGGACCACTGGTCCCTGGCCCTCCCCCCAAAAAACCATTCAAGGCTAACTATGGACCGGATTTTGTTAAGCCACGGCGCCGGCGGGCGGGAGATGGGCGAGTTGATCCGCCGGGTGTTCCTGTCGGCGTATGGCTCTGAGGGCTTCAGGGCCGACGACAGCGCCGTGCTCAGTGTTGAATCCCCTGAGATCGCGTTCACCACGGATGCCTTTGTGGTGGCCCCCCTGTTTTTCCCCGGCGGCGATATCGGCCGGCTGGCGGTGGCCGGCACGGTGAACGATCTCCTCACCGCCGGGGCCCGGCCCCTGGCCCTGTCCGCCTCATTTATTATCGAAGAAGGTTTCCCCATCCAAGACTTGCAAAAGATCGCGGCATCCATGGCCCGCACTTCGGCGGAGGCGGGGGTGGCCATCGCCACCGGCGACACCAAGGTGGTGCCCCGGGGGTCGGCGGACCGGCTGTTTATTACCACGTCGGGAGTGGGCCGGGTCATATCGCCGGGCATCTCAGGCGCGGCCGTCCGCCCCGGGGACCGGCTTATCCTCACCGGCTCAACGGGGGATCACGGCATTGCGGTGATGCTCGCCAGGGAAAACCTGTTGCAGGGGGAGAACATTATAAGTGATGCCGCGCCCCTGACCGAAATGGTTCTCAACCTGCTGGAAAAAAATCTCCCCATTCACGCCATGCGAGACCCCACCCGGGGAGGCGTGGCCGCAGCCTTGAACGAAATCGCCCGTCAGTCCCAGGTTTGCCTGGAAATCGAGGAATCTGCCATTCCGGTGAAACCCGGGGTGGCTGCGGCCTGCGAAGCCCTGGGGCTGGACGTTCTCCAGGTGGCCAACGAAGGGAAAATGCTCATTTTCGTGGCCCCTGAGGCCGCGGCAACCGCCCTGGCCATAATCAAGGCCAGCCGCTACGGCCAGGAAGCCCAACTCATCGGCGCGGCGATACCTTCCCCCCCGGGACGGGTGCACCTGCACACCCAGATCGGCACCACCCGCATTCTCGCCCCCCCCACCGGCGAACTCCTACCCCGGATTTGTTGAGGGATTGTTGAGTAAGGGGGGGCCCACGGGCTGGAAGCCCTCCTACCGTAGCGCACCCCACGTCTCTCCGGGAGCACAGGCATCTTTCCTGTGCCACAGGCGGGAGCCTGTGCTCCCGAGATGGGTGGGCGAGGGGGTTGGTAGGGTGGTTTTCCGAGAGTGGCCAGGGGGCGTGGGTTGCTTATTGCTCGGATGCAATGCTTTTATACCAAGTTGCTGTCAAACAAGTAATTTGGCTGTAGGGGCGACGCATGCGTCGCCCCTACCCGGGTCAAGATTTAAAGCTACAGTTTGTTACCTCTATGGCGGCAACTTGGTATTAAACGAGCCACAAAATGACCCCGATAAAAAACGAGGCGGCCACCCCTAAGGGGATGGTGCGCCGCAGAATTTCCCCTTCCTGTCCCAGAGCGCCGCACATGGGGGTGGCCAGGGCGATTTTGAAGGGAGAGGAAATGGACCCGAGAGAGGCTCCCACCGTCAGGCCGCCGGCCAGCCAGACCGCGGACACCCCCAGCAGTTCGGCGGCGTGCACCTGCAACTCCCCGAAAAGCAGCAGAGAAGCCACGCCATAGCCGGTGAGAAAGGTGCCGGCCCAACCCAAAAGGGGCACGAACAGGGGATACCAATTGCCGGTCCAGGTTTTAAGCCCCGTGGCCAGGACCCAGGGGATATTGCTGGCCTGCTGCAAGTGCCCGAAGCCCTGGCCATAGCCGGAGTAGGCAATAACCTGGCCCATGGCCCCGAATAAGGCCATGGCCATGAGCGCCCGCCAGGCCTGCTTGAGGCCGCCAGCCATGACCTGGGACAGGCTGACCTTTGACCGGAACATGACCGCGGCCACCCCGAAGGCCAGGAACAGATAGAGGTAAGCGGAAAAAAAGGGCGTCAGGGTAATCTGGTGAATGGGCACCACCTTCACCTGGAAGACCCAGCGGTTATGGGTGAGGTCCCAGAGCCCCGGCACCGTGTTGACCAGCAGGAGGGGCAGAAGGATGCAGGCGAAGGGGGCCAGATCCCGGGAGAGTTCCCCGGTCCAGGTCCACCGGCGGGGGCCCAGGAGCATGAGCAGAGCCATGAGGGCCAGCCCTCCCACCATCCCGGCCAGGGCCACCCCCAGGGTCAGGGTGGTCCCTAGGGCCACCACACTCACCACCAGGGCGCTTCCCAAAACCGAGGGGAGAAAAGCCCAGCCCCCGTCCTCCCGGGGCAGATACCAGGGGATGCAGGCAGCCATGGCCAGGGTGGCGGGCACCGACAGCCAGGCCGTGGCCGCGCCCAGGGCCGCGAAGGGGAGGCCGGTGACCAAAGCCAGCACGGTGATAATGACCCCGGTCATTTCCACGCTCATGAGACCGGCATAGCCGATGATGGACAGGGCCGCAGCCCCGGCCGGACTAACCCCGGCGGAGCGGAGCATGGGCGCCACCAAGGGCTCGGCAATGACGCTGGCCCCTTCCAGGAAGTTGCAAATTCCCAGGCTGATGAACAGGTGCCGGTGGCGGGGGTGCCGCAGGCCCTGGGTAAAATACGCCACCAGGCGGTTTATGGAGCCGGAGGCCATGAGGAGATTGGAGAGGAGGATGCCGGCCAAGACCACCAGGAGCAGGGGGAGGGTGGTGACCAGGCCGTCCAGCGCGGCCCTGAGGATGACAGCCAGGGGGGTGTGGAAAGCCAAAAAGGCCAGCGCCGCAGTAAAGGCCACCCCATAGAGGGAGAGTTCCAGGGCCGGCCGCTTGAAGCCCACGGCCAGGACGGCCAGGACCAGGACGGGGCTCCAGCTCAAGAGGAAGGGGGATATGTCCATCTCTAGAGGCCTATGCGAAAATCCCTTTTTCTCCCAACAGTTCTCAGGGAAACTTTATACTCGTTGCCAAACGTATTTTCTTCCCCCTCACCCTCTCCCCCCTCGTTGGGGGGAGGGGGGATTTAAGGAAAGATCTTTTGGCAAACGGTATATATCTGGTCAAACCGAGAGCAGACCAATCCTCCCTGACAAGTAGTGTCCGGTAGGGTTTTGGCAAGCCTCGTTTCATTTGAAATAAAGAAAAAATGTAGCTGCGAGGCTCAAGCCTCGCGCCAGCACAGGCGAGACGCCTGTGCCACCATAATCTCCTGTCAAATTGAGGGCATAAGGCAAAGATGGAAAGTGAAAAAATCGACCGCTTTCTTCCCCGCCTAACAAGTATACTCGTTGCCAAAAGCTTTTTCTTTCCCCCCTTACCCTCACCCCCTTTCCAGGATGGCCGTAAAGGTATTATTCCCCTCCCCCGCAGTTCCCTAAGCCAATCTTCTCCGGAAGCGCAGCACACTCAGGGCCAGGAGGGCAAGCCCCAGGATGGTCATGCCCGCCATTTGGGGCCAGAGGATGGCCAGGCCGTCCCCTCTCAGGAAAATGCCCTGCACCACCACCACGAAATAGCGCAAGGGATTGAGATAGGTAAGGTACTGGAAGAACAGGGGCATGTTGGGTATGGGGAAGATAAGCCCGGAAAGGAGGATGGCCGGGGTGAAGAAAAAGGTGCCCGCCATCATGGCCTGCTGCTGGGTGGAGGAGACGGTGGAGATGAAAAGCCCCAGACCCACGGAATTAAACAAAAAGGTGATGGCCCCCAGAAAAAGGATCACCAGGCTCCCCCGGAGAGGGACCTCGAACCAGAACACCCCCACCAGGATCACCAGCACCATGTCAAAAAGGGAGATAAGGATAAAGGGAATGGTTTTCCCCAGCATGAATTCCACCGGGCGGATGGGGGACACCAGGATCTGCTCCATGGTGCCGATCTCTTTTTCCCGAACCACGGCCAGGGCGGTGAGCATGAGGCTCACCAGCATGACCACCATGGCGATGACCCCGGGGACGAAGGAATAGCGGCTGCTCAGATTGGCGTTGAACCAGGCCCGGTTCTCGACGGCCACGGGAATATTGAGGCCCTGGACCGCGCCCAGGCGGGCCAGGCGCTCCTGCATGATTTCCAGGGAAAACTCGGAGATGACGTTCATGGCGTAGCGGCCCACGATAAGCGCGGCGTTGCTGTCGGTGGCGTCGACGATGACCTGGACCGGGGCCGTTTGACTGGACTTGAGCAGACGGGCGAAATCATAGGGGAGGCGCAGGGCCATGGTGACCCGGTTGTCGTCAATCAGACGCCGCAGTTCATCCTCGGTTTGAATGAAGTATTTGAGGGCAAAGTACTCCGAGGATGCGAACCGGGAGATGAGGCGGCGGCTTTCGGCACTGTGGTCCTGGTCATAGATGGCGGTGGGCACGCGCTTGATATCGAAATTGATGGCGTAACCGTAGGCAATGAGCTGGATGATGGGGGGCAAAAAAATAAACAGCCGCAGCTTCTTGTCCCGGAGAACCTGAATAAATTCTTTGCGGATGAGGTGACGGAGGCGGCGGAGCATGATTTATGCCGGTTTTCGGTTTTCGGTTTTCAGTTTTCGGTTAAAAAAAAATGGAGCCTCGGAAGCCGCTGTTCTCCATGATTTTTGTAAAGGTCTCACCTTGTATTACCCGATTTTGTGCCGGAACTTGCGGATAGCCAGAGCCAGGAAAAAGACCGCAAAAAACACCAGCATCAGGGCCGAGGGCCACAGAACCTCCAGGCCCACCCCCTTGAGGTAGACGCCCTTGGCGATGGTGACGAGATACCGGGCCGGGACCACAAAGGAAGCCACTTGCAGGAAGGCAGGCATCAAAGGAATGGCAAAGACGAACCCGGACAGGAGGAAAGCCGGCAAAAAGGTGATGAGGGTGGCCATCTGGTAGGCCTGCAACTGGTTTTCCGAGAGGATGGAAATGAGCATCCCCAAGCCCAGCATGACCACCAGGAAGACTGCGGACAGAATGACATACAGAATAATGCTGCCTTTGAGGGGCACCTGAAAGAGAAACTCCCCCATGGCTACGGCAATGGCCAGGTCCAGGAGGCCCAGGAGGAAATAGGGACCGAGCTTGCCCAAAATGAGCTCGGCTTTGTGGAGAGGCGTGGCCAAGAGGCTCTCCATGCTGCCCCGCTCCACTTCCCGGACAATGGTGAGCGCGGTGAGGAGAGCCCCCACCATGGTCATGATGATGACAATGAGGCCGGGAATAATAAAATTTTTGCTCTCCAGGTCTTCATTGAACCAGAAACGCAGGCGGGGCGTCACCGGGGTGCTGGCCTCGACAATACCCTTCTGGTTGAGTCTTTCCACCATGACCTTCTGGTTATAATCCTGGACCACCCCTTGGACATAACCCTGGATAATGTTGGCGGTATTGGCGTCGGTGCCGTCCAGGATGGCCTGAATCTTGGCGGTCTCTCCAGACTTGAGGCTTCGGGAAAAATCATGAGGGACCACTAGGGCCAGGCGGATATCCCGGGCGTCAATGAGGCTGCGAATCTCCTCATAGCTCGAGACGTAATGGCGCAGATCGAAATAGCGGCTGCCCTGAAAGTTCTTCAGGAATCCCTGGCTGATGCGGGTGTGGTCCTGATCAAAGACCGCGGTGGGCACGTGCATAATGTCGAAGGTCAGGGCGTAGCCGTACAGAACGAGGAGCATCACCGGCAGGAGGATGACCTGGACAAGGCTTTGGTAGTCCCGGCGGATGTGGATGAGCTCTTTTCTGAAGATGGCCCCGGTGCGCCTCAGGTCCATATCAACCCTCCCCGGCCCGCTGGATGAGGGAAATGAAGGCGTCCTCCAGTGAGGGGGTAATGCGGGTGAGACGCCGGACGTTGATGCCGGCTTGAGCGAGACTCTGGCGTAAGGCCTTTTCCGCCTCCTCCGGGCGGAGGGTGGCCACGTGGAGGCCGTCCCCGAAGACTGCGGCCTCCCCCAGTTCGGGGATGCCGCGGGCCACCTCCAGGGCCTCCCCCAGGCGGTCGGGGTAGACGGCCAGGATGGTTTCCGGCAGGGAGCCCTTCAGGTCCCGGGGCGAACCGGCGGCAATGACCCGGCCCTGGTAAATGAGGACCAGGCGGTCGCAGAATTCGGCTTCATCCATGTAGTGGGTGGTGACCAGAACGGTCACCCCTTGGGCGGCCATGGCGTAGATGAGGTCCCAAAAATTACGGCGGGAGATGGGGTCCACCCCGCTGGTGGGTTCATCCAGGAAAAGGATGGAGGGCTCGTGCAGCATCGCGGAGGCCAGGGCCAGGCGCTGCCTGAGCCCCAGGGCCAGGTCCCGGGTGAGGTCCCGGCGCCGGTCGCTGAGGCCCACCAAGGCCAGGGCCTCATCAAGACGCGTCGCCAGCCTGTCAGGGGGGAGGCCGTAAACCCCGCCGAAAAAGGAGAGATTTTCTTCGGCGGTGAGGTCTTCGTACAGGGAAAAGCGCTGGGACATGTAGCCGATGCGGGCTTTGATGCGGTCATGGTCCCGGACGATGTGGAGGCCGTCCACCCAGCCCTCGCCGGCGCTGGGGAGCAGCAGACCGTTTAGCATGCGGATGGTGGTGGACTTGCCCGCGCCGTTGGGGCCCAGAAAGCCGAAAATTTCCCCCCGGGCCACCGTGAAGCTGACGTTGTCCACGGCCCGGAATTTCCCGAAATCCCGGGTGAGGTTTTTTACCTCAATGGCGGGTCCATGGGCGTTCATGGTCTTGGGGAGTATCGGGATAATCGGGGAAAAGTATGTGGCAATGTCAAGGGATTCACAGGTCAGAAAGTGTGGGGTGCGCTCGGCGCACCAGGCTGGCGGGCAGGGACGCCCGCCCCACCGGCCATTGTACCTTTATCAGTTAAGGACCATAGGGCGGGAAAACGAAGCGCATCCCGCCTTGGGGATATTGCGGGCACGGGTGAGGACACCTGCGACCTCGGCTTCTTCATGGTTTTTTAGAGAGACTCTCATCTCGTCCCCAAGCGGGGGCTTGGGAACCAGGAGGGCAGGCTTATACTTACGGGCAGACTCTAACCCCCCGCTTTCGGCGGTTGATCCACAAAAATCCGTGCTTCCGCGGGCATGCCGGGTTTCAATTCGTGATTTGGGTTTTCCACCCGGATCTTGGTGCGATACACCAGGGTGACCCGCTCCTTGAAGGTTTCCACACTCTTGGGAGTGAACTCGGCCTTGGCGGCAATGTAGGAAACCCAGGCCGGATAGCGTTTGCCCGGATAGGTGTCGGTGGTGACTTCGGCCTTTTGCTGGTAACGTACCCGGGCCAAATCGGTTTCCGGAATGTAGCCCTCGAAATAGGCGTGGTCCAGATCCCCCAGGGTGAGGACGGTGGCCCCCACCGCCGCCACCTGGCCGGGTTCCATGGGGCGGGCCAGGGCCACCCCGGTGACGGGAGAGGTGATGGTGGCGTAGCCGAGGCGGGTCTGGGCCAGTTCCAGGTTGGCCTGGGCCTGCCGGAAGTCGGCCCGGGCCGCGTCGATGTCCTCCCGGCGGAAACCGGCCTTGAAAAGATTATAATTCTCCTGGGCCCGGCGCAGGGCCTCCTGGGCCATGCGGTAGGCGGCTTCGGATTTGTCCCGGGTGGAGGCGGGGACCACTTTGCGCTCGAACAGATTCTGCATGCGCTGAAAATCTTTGGCCTTCTCGTCAAAGTCGGCCTGGGCCTGGGCCGTTGCGGCCTGGGCCTCCCGCACCTCCTGGGGCCGGTAGCCGGCCTCCAGTTTGGCCAGGTTGGCCCGGGCGGCAGCCAGGCGGGATTGGGCCGCATCCACTTCCCGGCGCAAATCCTGGGATTCCAGTTCGGCCACCACCTCCCCGGCCTTGACCTCCTGGCCTTCCTCGAAGTTAATGGCCGCGATTTTTCCCGGCACCTTAAAGCCCAGATCGGTTTCGGTGGCCTCGATGTGGCCGGCCAGGCGCAAGACACCGGGGATTTTTTTTTCAGCGCCCCAATAGAACCAATATCCCAGGGCGAGTACCGCCCCCAGCAGGACCACCGCGAGAAGGATGCGTTTCACTGAAATGCCTTTTTGGGAAAGTCTGGCCCATCCCTACCCCCTTGGTACCCCTTGTAGGGGCTTGATTCATCAAGCCCAATGGGCGCAATGAATTGCGCCCCAACAGGGTTAGGGGAGCAAGATGGAGACATGGGGGCAGGAATTCACCCCCCTAAGCCCACCTCACAAAGCCTCATTACAATTATTGCAAGGTGAACCATCAGGATGATGGCAATAAGCCGAAGTTAAGGTTTTCCCTGAATACCTTGCCTGGGATCGCCCTCCTTTTCCTGGGAAATCCCACTCAAGTTTCTTTCTGCCGGCTGGCGCACTTCGATGGTGGCCTTGAGGCCCTCCTTCAGGACCAGATCCGGGTTTTCCACTTTGAATTCCACATCGTAGTAGGTGGGATGTTCCAGGGTGATGACGGGCGGGGCCCAGGGGAGGCGGCTGATCTGGGCATTGAACTTTTGGCCGGGAAGGGACTCAATGGTAATGTCGGCCTTGTCCCCCACCTGGAGCTTCAGGGCCTCGATTTCGTGGACCTGGGCTCTGAGCAGCATGGGGTCCATGACACCCACCATGAGGACCGGCATGCCTCCGGCCAGTTGTGCCCCCTTCCTGAGGTCGGGGTGCATCCAGACCACGTGCCCGTCGATGGGCGCCACCAACACCCCTTCTTTCGGAACCTGGCCGGATTTAAAGGAAACACCCAATTGTTTCCGGGCCAGGGCTTCTTCTTCACTGGTGGTTCTTTCCGCCTGCTCGAGGGCCTCCTGGAGAACCGAGCGCTGCTTTCTCAGGGCCTGGATTTCTTCCTCCACCTGGGTCAGGCTCTGGGGGGCGGCCAGATTTTGCTTGGACAAGGCCGTGAGGGTGTTTTGCTTATTTTTGAGGGTGGTGAGGCCCTTGTCGACTTCCGCCAGCCGGGCTTTCAGATCCGTAATCTGGGTAGGCAGCAGGCGGCGGCGCATGGCCTGGACAGACTCGGGCAGCAGGCGGTAACGCCCCAGGATTTCCCCCTCTTTCACCTTTTGGCCGGGCTGCGCCTTCAGGGAGATGATGTCGCCGGCCACCGGCAGCATCACCGGCCGCTTCAGGTAACAAACCAGCTTGCCGGTGAAATTGAGTGGGGCCCCGTGGGCCGGCGGGACGGCGCCGTCCAGGAATGAGGACAGGGTGATGCCCACGACCGCGATAAACACCAAAAAATTTCTGATATTTCTCATAAGTAATTGGTAGTTATGGTCAAGCAATGGCCTGGCCAGGTCACTTTTTAAACTGGTTTTCATGCGCGTAATGATACACCAGATCCCCGGACAGATGGCGCAATTCCAGCACGGCCAGGTCGTAATCCAGGCCCTTTTTGACGGCTTCCGTCTGGGCCTTGACCCGGGCTTGCCGACCCGCCACAAGTATGGAGAAATCCTTTTCCGCGGAACGGTACAGGGTTTCCCCCTGGGTCTCCTTAAGTTTGGCCAGGTCGGCCTGGGCCTGGGCCACGCGCAGGGCCGCAGCCGCGTTGTTCAGCTTTTCCTCAGCCTCCCCCCATTTCTGGGATAGTTCGGAAGTCTTCACTTCTTCTTCGGAGGCATACTGCTCGAGGACGGTCTTCTGACGGTCAATGTTCCTGAGTCTCTTAAAACCGTCAAAAATCGGGAAGCTCAAACCCACGGAAAAAAACGTGCCCCGGGCGCTGGTCAAGGTCAGGGGGTCGGGACTTTGCAAAGACAGGTTGAGGCTGGGCAGGAATTTCATCTTGGCCAGGGACACATTATAGGTTTGCAGCTCTTTGGTCATTCTCTTGATGCGCACGTCAAAGGAGCGCTCCTCGGCTTGTTGCAGACCAGCCTTTTTCGGTTGGAAATCCCCCAGCACCTGGCGCCGGGCCGAACTCACCTCCAGGCGCAGGGACTGGTCCGGTTTCAGGCCCATGAAGTCGCGGATGGCGCGGCGCAGGCTGCCCTGGCTGGCCTTCATGGCTTCCAGTTCCGCTGCGGCCACCTCCGCTTCCTGGTTGGCGATCTGGACTTCCATAGGGGTCAGCTCCCCCAGCTTCTGACGCTCCCGGGCATAACGCACACTCTCCCGGGCCAGATCAACCGCCTGCCCCTTCAACTTAATAAGGTTTTCCAAGGCGTTCAGTTCCAGAAAGGCCTTGCCCAGGCGTTCGAGACCCGCAGCCATGGCCTTCATGTGGCCCAGGGTGGCGATTTGGGTGATGGCCCGGGTCACCTTCAGGGACAGGTAGGCAAAGATGGGGTTGTAGTCGCCGGTGGTGACGGCCACGGAATAATTCAAGGGATCATTGACATTGGGATCGTTGGGCTGAACCAGGTAATAGCGGGTGGTGCACTTCAAGCCCGGGAAAAAATCCGACTTGCTGTCCTTTTCATCAAGGCGCCTGACCTCGATCTCCAGGGCGCTCTTGGTAAAGAAGGGGGACTGGCGCAGGGCCACCCGGGCGCAGTTGTCGAAATCGGCCGGGTCTTTAACCATCTCGGGCGGGACTGATTGGGGCCGGGCCGGGGCGGTCCTGGCCGCCGCGGGCCAAACCAGGAGCAGAAAAACGCCCATTAAGAGAAAAAACCGGGAAACAGCAGGAACCTTGCTGAGAACAGGCTCATTCTTTCTGCAGTCGGCTGTTCGGGTCACCATCGGCAAATATATCCTCCTGAGCCTTGCATTCCTCATCCAGGCCGTCACCTCAGGCCGCGGAGGATTCCATCTTCCATGGGGCAGACCCGGGTGCAGCGGGCTGCGATGTCAGGGTCATGGGTTACCACAATAATGGCCGTCTGGCTGGCGGCAATCTCCTCGAAATGCTCCATGACCAGATGACCGTGGCGGCGATCCAACTGCCCGGTGGGCTCGTCGGCCAGGATGAGTTGGGGCCGGTTCACCAAGGCCCGGGCCACCGCCACCCTCTGGCGCTCGCCGCCGGAAAGCAGGTTGGCGGAGTGGTACAGGCGGTGTCCCAGATTGACCTTTTTGAGGGCCTCCAGGATGCGGCCGGGGCGCTCCGCCCGGTCAACGCCTTCATAAATTAAGGGAAATTCGAGATTCTCATAGACATTGCTGTTTTCCAGGAGGTCACAGGCCTGGAACACGAATCCCAGACGCCGGCGCCGGAATTCAGCCTGCTGGGTCCGGTTGAGGGTGAGCACATCGGTCTCCCCCCAGAGGTAGGAGCCGCTGGTAGCGGCCTGCAGCAGGCCCAGGATGTAGAGCAGGGTGGACTTGCCGGAACCGGACGGCCCCATGATGGCCACCATCTCCCCTGGATGGATCTCAAAGTCCACCCTCCGCAGCACCTCAATTGCCCCGGCGCCGTTGAAATAGGTCTTGGTCAGGTTGCTCACCTGAATCAAGGCCTTGGAAGAAGGGGCTGCCTGTGCGTTCATAAGGCTAAGGTTGTGGGCAGAGGCTCTGGGGCTATTCATAACGGGTGGCGGAGACCACCTCCATGCGGGCCGCCTGGAGAGACGGATAGAGGCCGGCTCCCACCCCCAAAAGGACGGCGAATGCCAGGCTGATGGCCAGGCAGGTGAAGAAGAGCTCCTCCGCCGGCCGCATGCCGATCCAAAAGCCCAGGAGTTCCACCAGGATTCTGCCCAAGGCGACGCCGATGACGGCCGCCACGAAAGACAGGCACAGGGCCTCAGTGAGAAACTGGGCCAAGATATCCCGGTCCTCAGCCCCCATGGCCTTTTTCAGGCCGATTTCCCGGGTGCGGCTGCGCACCGCGGCCATCATAATGTTCCAGATGCCCATGCCCCCGAGGATAAGGGTGGCCGCGAAGGCCAGGTAAATGAAAAATTCTATCCAAAAGGCCACCCGTTTGACGTTGGCCAGGTTTTCCCAGGAAACCTCCACCAGGAGGTTCTTGTCGGATTGGTGGGCCTTGACCACTTTAGGGATCGCGGCCGCCACTGCGGGCACGTCGTCCCAGGTGGCGCAGCGGACATAGAGGCGGTCTACGGGCAGTTGTTTGGAAAAGCGGTCAATGCCCGTGGTCAGGGGCACAAAAAGGCTTTTATCCAGGTTAATGTCCCTGAGGCCCTCCACCACCCCGATGACCTGGTAAATATCCTTCTCCAATTCCAGGGTGCGGCCCTCCACCTTGTCGGTGCCAAAGAGGCTTTGAGCCAGACGGGTGCCCAGGACCGCGACGCGCTGGCGCTCCTCGACCTCCTGGGCGTCGAAGAGCCTCCCGGTCAGGGCTTTAAGACCGCGCATTCTCCAAAAGTTTTCGTCCACGGCCCCCACGGAAAAAAATTCCACCTGGCCTTTCCAGTCTCCCGGAACGCGGGTCATGCCCACCAGGCTGGCCACGTCAACCCCCGGAATCTTCTTGATGGCCTCGACGGTTTCCGGGTGGAATTTATTTAAGGGGTATTGGGGGCGAATTTCCAGGACATTCCGGATGATGGTCACGCCACCGATAAAGGCGATGTCTTCGTTAAAGTTCTTTTTAACGTCCTCGCCCATGGTGATGATGGAGATAAATCCCGCCACCCCCACGGAAATAGCCAGGATGACGCCGATATAGCGCCGGCGATGGCGGACCACCTGGCGCAGGCTTACCCGCACAAGGTCGTCAAACCGCAACTGTTCACTCCTTTGACTGGGGGATCACTTCCCGGCGACGCCCATCACTGCATCGATGGAGGTGCGGTTAGCGACGCCAATCGGATCGGGGGTTTGTCCCTGTTCCGCCAAGTCCACGGCCCGGACCCGGTGTTTTTTAGCCAAGCGGTCCAGGACCTCCAGGACAAATTCGATGTGACTGTCCTGGTGGGTGCTCATGTAGGCGGTGCGGATCAGGGCCTTCCCCCGGGGGACGGCAGGGGAGATGGCGGGCAGAGCAAAGACGCCTTCATTGAAGAGATCGGCTGCGAGTAAGGCGGCCTTTAAGTCTGAACCAATGTGGATGGGCATAACCGGGCTCACCGGGGGACCGGTAATCAGGCCAATTTCCTGGTAGCCGGCGTGAGCTTTGCGGATGATTCTCCAGAGATTATCTACACGTTCGGGCTCCGCTTCAATGAGGTCCAGGGAAGCCAGCACGGTGGCGGCGCAACTGGCGGGCAGACCCGCGGAGAAAATCAGCGTTCTGGAATGATGGCGGACGTACTCCAACACCTCTTGTTCGTCACTGGCAATAAAGCCCCCGATGGAGGCCAGGGCCTTGCTGAAAGTTCCCATAATAAAGTCAACCTGGTCGGTCTGGCCGAAATGAGCCGCGGCTCCCCGGCCCCGCCCCAAAACTCCCAAACCATGGGCATCGTCCAGGTAAATGAGCAGGTCCGGAAAGGCCTCCTTAAGGGCCACCAGATCGGGCAAGGGGCACAGATCCCCGGACATGCTGAAAACGCCTTCGGTGATGAGAATCATGACGCCTTCGCCGTTTTTTTGCCGGGCCGCGGCGATCCTCTCCGCGGCAGCCTGGGGATCATTGTGGGCGAAGGGAATGACCTTGGCTTTGGAGGCCTGACAGCCTTCAAAAATGCTGGCGTGGTTCTCCCGGTCACACAGGATGATGTCCTGGGAGTTGAGCAGGCAGCCGATGGCTCCTAAATTGGTGCTGAACCCGGTGACATGCAAAACGGCCTTCTTTTTCCCCACAAAAGCCGCCAGACGTTCTTCCAGGGCCTCATGGAGGGTCATATTGCCCGAAAGAAACCGGGAACCTCCGGGGCCGGTGCCCCAGCGGTGCATGGCCTGGATAGCGGCTTCCTTTATCCGGGGTTCATGGCTCAGCCCCAAATAATCGTTGGAGCCAATCATTACCATTCGCCGCCCATGCACTTCCACTTCCGGGCCCCAGGACCGCGAAATGGGGCGGAAGTAAGGGTAAACCCCTTGGGCTTTGGCCCCTTGCACAAACCGGTGAAAGGTCAAGCAGCGTTTCTTTAGCATCATAATATTTGGCATTATAATTGAGTTCGTGAAAAAATACCACCACTTCGGAAAGGTATGTTAGCAAAAAATTCTGTAAAGGGCAAATATTACCTCAACATTAAGAAATTTTTCTTTTTATTCTTTCATTTCATGGGTTTTGTACCCCGTTTCGGGTCTTAAATCCACCGCCACCTTGACGCTTTCGTGATGGGGCTTGTCCAGGGCGGTCTGGAAAACCTGGCGGTAAGCCCGCAAGGGCAAGGTGTGGGTCAACAGGCCGGCGGCTGGGAAATTCCTGCCAGCCAGCAGAGTTATGGCCACTTCATAGGTCCTTCGGCGCTGGCCGTCCTGGGTGCCGTAAGCATACATGGCCGAGCCCGTGAGGCGCAGTTCCCGAAACCAGAGGCTGGAGATGTCCACCGGTCCTACGCTGCCGGCGGTGCCCACCATCACCAGGGAACCCCTGGCCTTCAGGGCCAACAGGCCCGTCTGCAAAGAATTCTTGCTCCCCACGCAGTCAAAGAAGTAATCAGCCCCGCCCTCCAGATTGCCGCCTCCCAGGGTGGTGGGCAGGAATTTACAGCCCAGGGCCTCGCCCAGTTGGCGGCGGTCGGGTTTAAGGAGGACCAAATCGGCCCCGCCGGTCACCGCCAGGCGCTCCTGGAAGGGATAGCGGGCCACCACCACCAGCCGCGCCCCGCACCCCAGCCCCCGAAGCCCCCGCAACAATTGCTGGCCGATAATCCCGGCCCCATAAATCACCACGGTGGCGGCGTCCGGCGGGAAATTGTCCAGGACCGGCTGCAGGGCGCTGGCCAGGGAATCCACCAGCACCGCGGTTTCATCGGGGAGCTGCGGCGGCAGTCGGAAAAGGTTGGCCGGGGGGGCCGCCATAAACTCCGCCAGGCCGCCGCCGGCCCGGTGGGTAAAGCCCAAGATCACCCCGGCCGGCAGATCTCCCTGGGTGAAGCGCTCGCACAGGTTGTAATCCCCCCGGGCGCAATAACGGCAGGAAGCCCCGCCCCGGGCCCGGCAAGGCAGAATGGGCTCCACCGCCACCCGTTCCCCGGGGGCAAAGCCGGAATGGGCCGGGGCTTCGGCCACCTCCGCCACCACCTCGTGACCCAAAATGCACGGAAAAGAGGCATAGGGTTCCAGGAGATAAGACTCCTGGCCCCGCAACAGGTTAAGGTCCGAGCCGCAAATGCCGCAGAGCAGGGGACGCAGGACCACCCAGTCCGGGTGGGGCCTGGTAAATGGCATCTCTCTGAGGCGCAAAGGAACCGCCCAGGGAAAAAAACGCCGCGGGAAAAGGGAGCTTAGAAACTTGGCCAGGAGATACCGGGGAATGGAATGATAGTATTCTAGGGCGAGCATGGCTCAAACAGTTCATAGCCTGGGGAGCAAGGAAGCAAGAAGCCGGCCCCTGGCTTTTCGGCCACTAAACCTTGAATCCGCCCCCTTGTCAAGTGTTCAATAGGGGGGAATTTTTTTGCGCCGATTTGTCGACTGGCGGTATTTTAGGGTATAGTAATATATTTAAAAAACCCAATTATTCCCTGTGGTCCGCAAAAGACCGCGAGAAAGCAGGGGCATGGAGCCCCGACTTTCTCGAACGCTCTGCGGGTTGGGAGGGGGGTGGGGGGGGAGGGTAGGGACCTCAGGTCCCTATCCCTCCCCCCACGAAAAAACTTTATTCGCTTTGCAGAGCAAAGAGAATAATCGCTTTTAAAATCTAATCCTGGCATTACCTGACGGAAAACCCATGACTCAACGCAGCAAAATATCTGTGGGCGCAGTGGTGAAAAATATTCGCCCCCTGCTGCCCCACCCCTGGATCGGCCTCAAACTCATGGCCTTGGAGGGGGAAAAGTGGCTGTTCAGCCTCCTCAATCCCCAGGCTGCGGCGGGCAAGGCCCGCTCCATTCGCCAGGTGAGCATCCGCATAACTGACATCTGCAATCTGCGGTGCCATACCTGCGGCCAATGGGGGGACCATGGCTTCCTCCACGGCAAGAGCCTGGCGGACCTGAAACGGCAGGAGGTTTCCCCGGAGCGCTACCTGGAAGTGTTTGCCGACCTCGTGGCCCACGGCCACCATCCCCTCATTTATCTGTGGGGCGGCGAGCCCATGCTCTATGAAGGGACTCTCCCCATCATCGAAGGCGCGGCCAGGCTGGGACTCCCTACCTCCATCGCCACCAACGGCACCCGGGTGGCTGCCAAAGCCGAAGAACTGGCGGCTGCCCCGCTGTTTCTCCTGCAAATGTCCATTGACGGGCACACCGCGGAATCCCACAACCGGGCTCGTCCGGCCGCGGGGGGAACGGATAATTTCGCCGACATCAACAAGGCCCTGGCCGAGGTGCGCCGGGCCCGGGAGGCCAGGGGGTCCAATTTGCCCCGTATTGCCTCCCTCACCACCATCTCCAAGGAAAACTACCGTCACCTGATTGACATCTACGAAACCTTCCGGGATCGGGTGGACATCTCCGTTTTTTACCTCTCCTGGTGGATCGACGAGGACAACCTCCAGGCCCACAACCGGGATTTTCACCGGCGTTTCGGCTTTGATCCTCACTGTCCCCAGGGCTGGCTGGGCAGCTGGCGGCCCGACGATTATGGGGAACTGAACCGGCAGCTCAACCTGCTCCAGGAGCGCTCCCAACCCTGGTCCGCGCCCCCGGTGGTGCTGATCCCACCCATTTTGGGGGAGGAAAATCTCCGCACTTACTACACCAACCATCAGGAACGGTTTGGCTACGACCAGTGCGTGTCCATTTACCAGGTGGTGGAGGTGGACAGCAACGGCGATCTCTCTCCCTGCCGGGATTACCACGATTATGTGGTGGGCAACATCAAGGACCACACCATCACCGAACTGTGGAATTCCGAGCGCTATAAGACCTTTCGCCGCAGTGTGGCCACCGAAGGCCTGATGCCGGTGTGCTCCCGCTGCTGCGGCCTCATGGGATATTGATGCGGGGGGGCAAAGGGACTGCCGCCGACGCGCCGGCCCGCCTGGTGTTCCTGCTGGAGGATTTGGAGTACGGCGGCACCCAGCGCCAGGCCCTGGAATTGGCCCGCCGCCTGGACCGCAGCCGTTTCCAGGTGGAACTTTGGGTGCTCAGGAAAGGGGACGATCTCGCCCCCGTCGCCGCAGATTACGGCCTGCCCGTGGTCTGGCTGGCCCGCTCCGGCTGGGTGGGGCCCCAAAGCCTTTTTAATTTATGGAAGCGGCTGTGGCAAAATCCCCCGGACCTCCTCATGCTCCTCACCGTCATCCCCAATATCTGGGGGCGCCTCCTGGGCAGGCTGGCCCGGGCGCCGGTCATTGTGGGGAACTGCCGGGGGGGTGCGGCCCCCTGGCGCCAGCATGAGCGCTACCTGTGGCCCCTGGCAGACCATATCCTGTGCAATTCTCAGATCCTGAAAGACTTGCTGGTCACTGACTACGGCGTCTCCAGGGAAAGGCTGACCGTGGTCCACAACGGCGTGGACACCGATTTTTTTCAACCTCCAGCCGGCGGCAATCAAGGAGGCAAAACGGTGCTCCTTTCCGTGGCCCGCCTGGTGCCGGACAAGGACCATGACACCCTGCTCACCGCCTTTAGCCGTTTGGCCGGGCGGCACCCGGAGGCCGAGCTTTGGCTGGTGGGCAACGGCCCCCGGCGGCCGGTTTTGGAACAGAATGTCAGTGACCTGGGTTTGGCCGGGCGGGTTAAATTTTTGCCTGTGACCAAAGATCTGCGCCAGATATATCAGCAAGCGCAGGTGTTTGTCCTGAGCTCCGTGGCCGAGGCCCTGCCCAACGTCATCCTGGAGGCCATGGCCGCGGGGTTGCCGGTGGTGGCCACCCGGGTGGGGGGCATCCCGGAGGCGGTGGCCCCTGGAGATACGGGGTTCCTGGTTTCTCCCCGGGACGTTGATGGCCTGGCTGCGACCCTGGAACAGCTGCTCGATGATCCGGAGGCCGGGCGACGCCTGGGCCGCCGGGGACGGGAAAGGGTGCTCGAGGATTTTTCTTTTGAGGCCATGGTGCGTCAACATGAAGAGGTTTGGACCCGCCTCCTCTGGGGAGAAGGCTGACATGAACTCACCCCGCATCGCCTATATCCTGCTCTGGTTTCCGGAGCCCACCCAGACCTTTATCCTGGATGAGGCCAATACCATGGCGGGCCTGGGCCTGGACCTCACCGTCTATACCCTTTACGGCCCCCGTCCTTCCCAGCGGGTGGCAGGCATGGCTGCCGTGCAAACCCCGGTGCATCGCCTGGGCTTGGCCTCTTCGGGAGAATTACTCCGCAGTTTGACCAGGTTGGAAAAAGATTGGGGACCGGAGGCCCCGCGATTTCTGCGGGAGGTAATCCTGCGCCGCTGGCGGTCCTTCGAGACCGCGGGGGAGGCCTTCTGGGCCGCTCTGGCGGGAGTTCACCTGGCCGGCCGCTTTCGGGCCGACGGCATTACCCATATTCACGCCCCCTGGGCCAACGGGCCGGCCACCGCGGCCTGGGTGGCCTCGCATCTGAGCGGCATTCCCTTCAGTTTTTGCGGCCATGCCCATGACATCTACCCACCGGACGGCGCGCTCCGTGAGAAATTGGCCGCGGCCAGCTTCGTGCGCACCATTTCCCACACCAACCGGCGTTATTTGACAGATTTGGTTCCCGCAGCCGGTCCCAAAATCGTACATATCACCTACGGCGCGCCCCTCACGGCTTCGCCCCGGGAACCCCGGGACATAAAGCCCCCGTTTCAGCTTTTGGCCCTGGGGCGCCTGGTGGAAAAAAAGGGCTTCCCCGTGCTCCTGGCAGCCTGCCGCCATTTGATGGACTGGGGGGTGGATTTCCGTCTGACTTTGGCCGGGGACGGCCCGGAGCGCCGCCGCCTTATGGGTCTGGTGCAGGAATATCAGCTCGGGGACCGGGTCAAATTCCTGGGGCATGTGCCCCACAACCAGGTGCCGGAGCTCTTCCGCCAGGCGGACCAGTTCATCATGCCCTGTATAGTGGCCCGCCACGGCGACCGGGACGGCCTCCCCAACGTCATCCTGGAAGCCCTGGCCTTCCAGGTGCCGGTGGTGGCCACGGATGTGAACGGCGTCAATGAAGCGGTGCTGCCGGGAAAAACCGGCTGGCTGGCGCCCCAGCAGGAGCCGGGGCTTTTGGCCCAGGCCATGCGGGAGGCACTGGACCACCCCGAGGAGGCCCAACACCGGGCCGCGGCGGGCCGGGAACTGGTGCGGCGGGAGTTTGACTCCGCCACCAATTACGCCCGGCTCAAGGCCTGTCTGGAACAAGTGGCCGGCCTCCAAACGGCTAGCAACAAAACATTTTGAGGTTCTTGCAAAATTGTAGCCGCAGGCTTCAGCCTGCGCCACCGAGGCTTAACTTAGCAACCAGATAAGATCTTCCGCCTGCAAATGTATTTTGCAAGAGGCTCATTTTGATAAAGAATTTTCCTGGATCAGGTGGGGGCCCAGGCTTCCAGCCGACAAACCCGTCCCCTCAAAGACTCGGGGGATTTGTCAGGCTCGGGGTGACGGAGACAATCGATTCCATTAGGAGCATTTTTCTATGACAACCTGGCATGAAGGATTGCACCTGGCCGGCATGGCCTTGGTGCTCCTGGCCTATTGGGGCTTGGTGCGGGAGGGGAGCCGCGTCCTGGGAGCCGAGGCTCGGGAGGAAGAAAATGACCCACCCGGGGGCTGGCCCAGGCTCGCCCTCATCGTCCCCGTAGCGGGAGCGCCGCCGGACTTGGCGGCGCGCCTTAAGACTTTGCTCCACCAGGATTATCCGGATTACCAGGTGATTTTTGCCACCCGGGACTTTGAAGACCCGGCCACCCGGGTCATTGCCGACCTTATTGGGGGACAGGCCCGGGGTCGTCTCGTGGTGGCCGGAGCGGCCCGAAATTGCGGGCAGAAAAATCAGAATTTACTGGCGGGACTGAGGCTTGCTGGCGATGCCCCTGAAATATTAGCCTTCTGCGATGCCAACCAGGAGGCTCCCCCGGATTTCTTGCGGAAACTGGCGGCTCCGGTGGCCCGGGGGGAGGGGGTGGTGACCAGCGGCTACCACCACGCCATCCCCGGGGATGACCGCCTGGCCACCTGGGGGCGGGCGTTGTTGGTCCTGACCCTCTACTTCACCAAGACCATACCCTGGCTCAACCAGCCCTGGGGCGGGGCCACCGCTATTCGGCGGGAAACCTTCGAATCCTTAGGGGTGGCGCAGCTTTGGGCCGAAACCGTGGTGGACGATGTGTCTCTGGCGGCCCGGCTGATTCAGGCCCGCATTCCTGTTTGTCTTTCCCGAGGAGCCGATCTGGCCACCAAGGTTTCCGGAGAAACCCTGGCTACCTGGGAAAGCTGGCTTTTTCGTCAATGGATTTACCTGAAATATTATCTTCCCGGCTCCTGGCTGGCCGCCGGGGTCCTTATGTATCTGCTCACCGCTTTCACCCTGCTGAGCACCGCCCAACTGCTCCTGACGCCCTGGGGCTGGGGCACGCCGCTGTCATTTCTGATCTCCCTCGCCTTCCTGGCCGCGCTCAGCGCCCTGGCCCTGGCCTCAAGAAGTCTCCATCCCTGCCCCCCGCGCTGGCCCCTATGGCTGGCGGTCTTCTTCTCGACCCTGGGCATGACCAGTTGGGTGCATTTAAAGACCTGCCTCACCCAGAAGATCTCCTGGCGGGGCACAGTGTACCAAGTGGACTGGCGAGGGCGGGTTTCGGCCATTCAACAATAAGAAGAAGTGGGGGGAGGGCCAGGAACCTGAGGTCACTGCCCCTTAGCCTTCTCCCCCGTTATTTTTCGCGCCCTTTTTCCTCAATGGTCCCCTGATACCCCAAAAATATTGCAGAAGGGCCAGGAGGGCTATGACCCCCGTCAGCAGGGCCCACCCCCGGCGCAGGACAAAGAGGCTTCCCCAGAAGACCAACAGAGACGCCACGGCCGTGAACCCCACCACCAGCATATCCTCCAGGGGAAAGACCCTGAGGCGCCGCTGGATAAAGCCGAAGGTCACCAGGGCCATGCCGCCCTTGGTGAGAATCATGGCCAGGGCCGCGCCCCAGAGGGGGTTTGTGGGGATAACCAGCCAACAGATCGTGAGGTTAAAGGCCAGGGCACCCAGGTAGACCAGGACCAGCAACCTCTCCAGGCGCATGCTGATGAGGAGAAAAGCGGCCAGGTTGTGCAGGAGGGAGAAAAGGATGGTGACCACGAGATAGCGCTGCAGCCAGACGGCTTCGGAGTAATGGGGGCCGTAAATTATGGGGATGAGGCGGTCGCTTTCGGCCCACAGGGTGATCATGGCCAGTAAAGACGCCCCGATGAGCCAACGGGCGGAGGCCCGGGCCAACAACGCCACTTCCCGGCGGTCCACTTCCCAGAATTTGACAAACAAAGGGAAAAGGATGCTCTGGAGGATGAGGTTGGCCGCAATGGTGGAAACCCCGTCCACAATTTGCCAGGTGGCGCTGTATTGGGCCACCCCTTCGGCGCCGGCATACCGTTGCAGAAAAAAGATATTGGCCTTGTTAAAGAGAATGGAGGTCACTTCCAGGATGGCGAAAATGAGCACGCCCCTAAGAGTGGCCCCCAGCCGCGCCAAAGAGGGCCAGCGCCATAGGCCCTTAATCCCCGCGGCCCAGGCGCCGCCTCCCAAGTTTATCAAGGTTTCTATGGGCTTGAACAGGGCGATGGCCAGGGGGGGGGCGCCCCAGAAAATAGCGGCAAAGCCGTAGCCGTAACCCACCAGCGCCCCCAGGGCCCGGATTTTCCCCTCCAGGGGCTGGCGGCCCTGGACCTGCAGGGTGGTGAAAAAGGTGGTGCTCAGGGCCTCCAGGCCTAAGCCCAAGCTGATAATCAGGGCAAACTCGTAAAGGGGGGAAGAGTACTGTTGCCAGTTGACAAAACTCACCGCGCCCATGTAGGCCAGGGTTAACAGTCCCCCCTTGAGGACGAGCATCTGGGTGAGGACTTCCTCGTGTTTGCCGTCTTTTCTGGTGAGGAGTCCCACCAGGGGCACATTGAGGCCGAATTCGGCGATGAGCCGCAGAATGGTGCCCAGGTTGATGGCCAGCATGAACTCGCCGTAGGTGGTGGTGCTCAGCCGGGCCAGATTAATGAAAAAGGCGGCCTGGAGAATCTCCATGAACCAGCGGGCGCTGAGAAGGGAAGCCAGCTTGGCGAAGATCCCGTGGGACCGGGGTGGGTGGGGAGCGTCTTTAGCGTCCTGGCTAAGGTTCATGATGGTGGGAAAAAGTTCCGGTGGCGCGGCTTGCAGCTGGGGTTGTCCGGCAAGGGTCGGGCATGAGGCCGGCGGTCAGGCACCTGCCCCGGCCCTGATGCTCATTAAACCAGATCCAGGATGAGTTTTTCACCGTCCGCGAAAGAATCCAGGTAATAGTCAGCCTTGAGAAGGGGGTTGCGATAGGCCACCAGAGGAACGCCGGCGTTTTGGGCAAACTCTTCATCCACGGTGGAATCCCCGATGTAAATGACCTCCCCGGGGGTCAGCTTGAAATGTTCCAGGATGCGCCAAAGCGCGTCGGGATGGGGCTTGGGCCGGCTCACATCCAGGGCCGACACCACCATGTCGAACTGGTCCGCCAAGCCATGGAATTGAAGCACGGCATGAGTGGTGGTGGTGCGGTTGGTGGCCAAGGCCGTGTAAAAACGGGACCTGAGGAAGTCCAGAAATTCCCGCAGGTGGGGAGCCTCCACCATCATGGGAATGAAGCGCTGATAGTCGATGGTGCGGGAAAAATCCAGCACCTCCTCGAGCTTGTCGCTCTCCCGGAAGAGATATTCCAGGGACTCCCGAAAGGTGTGGGAGTGGACATAATCCACCGCAAGGGGGGCCATGGGAGGTAAGCCGAAGCGCTCCAGGATGTCGTTGTAAAAGGCAATATTTGCCTGGCGGGAGTCAAAGAGAACCCCGTCGCAGTCAAAACCTACAAGTTTCAGCACACGTTTCTCCAAAAAGCGGAAATGTACAGCACGAGGTTAAGTTACTGGTTATTCAGGTTCTTGTCAATTGAGGGGGGAACTCAGGCCGGCCCTGCTTCGTGGAGGCAACTTTCATCCGGCGCGTTTATGTGCGAAAAATGGTGGGTATAACCTACCCTCCAGACGGCGAACGGGACGCCCGCCCACTGACCTTTCCGGTTCCCAAGTCCAGGTTGGGGACGAGCCATGAAACATACCCGGGACCGGGAGGACGGGCTTCCAGCCCCTCCAGGCACAGGTTGAAAACTTGTACCACCAGATCATTTCATGGCTTTGAGAGAGTCTCAGAGTCATGAGCGACTGTCTTTAAAAGTTCAGGGCTCCAAATTTATGGAACACACCGCGCACCATCAGAATCGGCCCGCCCAAGATTGGAAGGCACAAGTGAGGACACCTGGGCCATTTTGCTGATTAACTAATAATAGCTAATTAATTTTATCTGTTACCTTTGTGGGCGGGACTCAAAATGAGTTTACTTTCTAAACACCATGAATTAATAACGCCTCATAACCACGGCGCCGTCAGACAAATAATTTTTTCTGCAGGAGCGCGGCTTGCCGTGTCCAGATGGGGCATAGCCTTGCGGTTACACTTAATTATCTCTATGGCCGCAACCTGGTGTCAGGAGATGGCAAGGCAAGGTGAGGAAGGTTCAGGCAGAGTTGGCGCTTAGGGCCCGCCGAATCTCGTCCGCGATGCGGGGTAAGGACAGGACCTTTTGTGCGGCTCCCTTTCTGATGGCCTCTTTGGGCATGCCGAAAACCACGCAGGAGGCCTCATCCTGGGCGATGGTGTAGGCACCCCGCTCCTTCAGGGCTAAAAGGCCTTCGGCTCCATCGGCGCCCATGCCCGTCAGAATCACCCCGATGACATTGGCCCCGGCCGTGAGCGCGGCCGAGTTGAACAGCACATCCACGCTGGGACGCTGATGGTGCACCGGCGGCCCGTTTTTCACCTGCACAAAATACCGGGCGCCGCTGCGTTTCAGAAGCATGTGGTAGTTCCCTGGAGCAAGCAAGGCCCTGCCGGTGACCACGGAGTCGCCATCCTGGGCCTCCTTCACTTCCAAGGCGCATTGCTGATTGAGGCGCTCAGCGAAGGCGGAGGTGAACTTGGGGGGCATGTGCTGCACGATGACCAGCCCGGGGGTGTTCTGGGGCAGACCCATGAGGACTTCTTTAATGGCCTCGGTTCCCCCGGTGGAGGCGCCGATGGCGATAATCTTGTCAGTGGTCTGGGCCAGGGGCGCCGGCCTGGCAGGAGGGGGCTTGGCAGCGGCTTCCTGGATCTTTCTGGAATCAAAGCGGACCCGGGCCGCGGCCCGGACCTTGGCGGGCAACTCTGCCGCCAGGTCCCCGGCCGCATAAACCCCGGGCTTGGCCAGAACCTCCACGGCGCCCAACTCCAGGGCCTGGAGGGCCATTTTGCCGCCCCGGGGGGTCAGGGAACTGACGATGATCACCGGCAGGGGGTGGTAATGCATGATTTTTTTCAGAAAGGTGAGCCCGTCCATGCGGGGCATTTCCACATCCAGGGTAATGACGTCGGGACGGGTCTGGACGATTTTGTCCCGGGCCACATAAGGATCGGGGGCGGTGCCCACCACTTCCAGGTCAGGCTCCCGGGAGAGGACCTCGGAGAATATTTGCCGCACCACTGCGGAATCATCAACAATTAGGACTTTTAGCTTATTCATGAATCGATGGCTTTTATCACCTGCGATATGCGGGAAAGAGGGCGAGGGGCCGGGAACCTAACCGAGAGGAGGGGCCACCGGTGTCAAGAAGATCTTGACAGTTTCCTGCCGCCTCGCCCTTTTTCCCAAGTGGAAAGGAGAAAGAAACGAACACCCTATTTAGTCTGTTCCAGAAACACCTCCAGACCGGCGTCTTCCACGGCCAGTAGGAGATGGCGAGAATTTTCCTCCCAGTTCTGGTTATCCAGGTTCAAGCGCAATAATTGGGGCGGCTTCGGGTTAAAAGCTTCAGGGACTCGCTCTTTGCTCAGGAAACTGCCGGCCACCATGTTGGCCGTTTCCATGACCACGTCCTCAATTTTTTCCGGGGGAACTTCATCTTTTTCCAGTCCCAGGAAGTTGGCGGCCATCTCCCGAGCCAGGGCGAGCGGCACGGTCAGGCCCACCCGAAAATTCTTGGGCCCCTCCACCGGCACCCAGGCCCGCAGACCCGGTCCGTGGAAGAGTCCCGAGGCTTCACCTAAATTTTCCGGAAAAAGAAAGAACATGGTTTCCAGGACTTCAAAAGTCGCAACCTTCAAGTTCTCTAGCATGGGGCACCCAAGCCTCCCCGAGAATTTTTTGCAACTGCTCCTTAATGTCCTCCGGATGAAAGGGTTTTTTAATATAACCCTGGATGCCGTATTCGAAAAAAGGCGCCAGGACTTCCTGACGACCCTCGGTGGTGATGAGCACCACGGGGATGGTTTGCCACATTTGATTTTGACGCAGGGCCTTCACCAACGCGGCGCCATCCATTTTAGGCATGTGCAAATCCGACAGGACCAGATCAACCCAGTTATTTGCTAAAATATCCAAGGCTTCCAGGCCATTAGCTGCCTCGAAGCACTCCCCCAGTTCCAGGCCGGAAATGTTCAGCACCTTCCGCACCAAGGCCCGCATGGTGGCCGAATCATCCGCGATGAGAACATTGTAGGCCATCATCATTCCCCATCAGACCAAAGACGACCTGGGCTTCCTGCCAGGCGCTGCCGAAGTTGAGCAGGATTTTCTCCAGGTCCCGTTCCCGCAGCTGGAAGTGGCGCAGCACTTCGGGATAACCGTCATAAGCCAGGCCATCGGCTCCCAGGTCCTGGCCGAACATGAGCACCATGAGATCGGCCAGATAAACCAGGAGCACCATGTCATCGGCGAAAGCCTCGGGCTTGTCCAGATGATGCAGGTTGATGACCAGGCGCAAACGGTCGGGAAAATCCCACAGTCGGGCCATCTCCCCTCCCAACTGGGCATGGTCGATGCCCAGGACCTCTCTCTCCGCAGCCTGGAAGGACACCCCCCGGCCATCCACCACTTCCATAATCTCGGAGAACTTCTGATCCACGAAGAGGCTTAAGACCACCTTGCCGATGTCGTGCAGGAGCCCGGCGGTAAAGCTGGTGGCCCGTTCCGGATGATTCAAATCCCGGGCCAGCAGATCGGCCATCAGCGCGCAGCTTACGGAGTGGCGCCACAATCCCAGGCGATCCGTGAAATACCCCGGCGTGGCCCGGCAGAAAAGCCGGGTGGCGCCGCTGGCGATAATAATTTTCAGGAGTTCCTGGGTCCCCAGAAGCAGCAGGGCTTGGTGGAGGGAATGGATTTCCCGGCGCAAACCGAAGAAGGCCGAATTGCTGATGCGCAGGACATTGGCAGTGATAGCCGGGTCAAACTTGACGATGTCCACCAATTCCTGGATGCTCACTTCCGGCTTATTGAGCAGGAGGAGGGCCCGTTGGGCCACCAGGGGGAAAGGGGGCAAGGTCTTTAAAGACTTTAACACCTGGGGTACGAGGCTCATGATCTCCGCCATCTATAGCTCTATGGTGTTTTGGCCCATAACTTTGATCCAGACGCTGCCCGTGCCGATTTCCAGAAACAACGTCCGGGCCTTGGTGCCGCCCACATTTTCGTTGTCGATCAACACATTGTTTTTCAACAATATTTTGCGCAAGGCCGCATAATTGCGCCGGCCGATCTGAAAAAACTCCCGGTTGCCCAGCACCTGGCTGCCCCCCGCCACCTTAACCCGCAGCCGGGGTTTCTGGGCCCCCAGCCGGTAGCACTCCCGGAAAAGGCGAGGCAGACCGGTGTCGGCGAACATGTGGGGGTGTTCCTGGCCCTTCACCGGGTCCAGGTTGGAGTCGGGCAGCATGAAGTGGAGGATGCCTCCCACCCTGGCCACCGGATCATAAATGGACACCCCGATACAGGACCCCAGGGCGTGGGTCACCAGCACCTCTTCTGGTTGATTGCTGACCTTCATGTCGGCTACTCCCACCACAACCTGCATCCTCCGAACCCCTATTTCTGATAAATTGTCGGCTTGATGTACCTGAATTGATGCTGATGGTTGCACAAACTCTCCGAATGCCCAATGAATAGAAAGCCCCCAGGCCTGAGACAGTGATTGAACTTCTCCACTAATTTCACCTGGGTTTCCTTTTCGAAGTAAATCATGACATTGCGGCAGAAGATGATGTCCATCCTTTCCTGGAAGGGAAAGGGGTCCATGAGGTTGAAGCGGAAGAACTGCAGCAGACGCCGCACTTCGGGTTTAACCCTGACGAAGCCCTGCCTTTCCCCCACCCCCTTCTGAAAAAAGCGCCGCCGCCAGTCGGCCGGCAGGGGTTCCAGCCGGGAGAGGGGATAGATGCCCTGTCCGGCCTGGGTCAACACCTGGGTGTTGAGGTCGGAGGCGTAAATTTTTACCCGGGACAGGTCCTCCCCCGGAAAGGCCTCCATCACCAGGAAAGCCAGGGTATAAGGCTCCTCGCCGCTGGAGCAGCCGGCGCTCCAGAAGTTGGCCCGCAGGGGCTGCCGGCGCTCCTGAGGCCAGGCTGGCAGGATCTCCTTGGCCAGGAATTGAAAGTGCTTGGGCTCCCGCCAGAAGGCCGTCTGGTTGGTGGACAGGGCATCCAGAAAATAGGTGAGTTCGGCCCCGCTGCCATCATTCAGCACCTGGTCGTAATACTCCCGGAAGCTGTTCAGCCCCCGCTGCCTCAGGATCTTCATGAGGCGGGCCCGCACCAACTCTTTTTTTTGGGACGTCAGGTGGATGCCGGCATGCTGGTGCACCAACTGGCAAAACCGGTAAAAATCATTGTCCGAGAGTTCCGGATTACCCCCCAGGGGCTCTGGGGCCCAGGGAGTTCGCGGACAGGCCCGGGTCTCGGGTTCAATATTGGGGTGCTGCGCCACGGCCTTGCCCCCTCCTGGCCCTAATTCCCCAAGTCCTCAAGGAGGGCCAATTCCTGGGAACCCATGACCCGGTCGATGTCAAGGAGGATTTTGATGGCTCCCCGGGCCTTGGCCAGACCCAGGATATAGCGCGTGTCCAGGCGAGAGCCGAAAGAGGGCGGGGGCTCAATGTCCGCGCCGTTGACGTTGACCACTTCCGACACCGTGTCCACCACCACCCCCATCTGCACCGGGCTCAAGTCGGTTTTCACCTCCACCACAATAATGCAGGTGCGTTCCCCGTAATCCATGGGGGGCAGGCTGAATTTGAGCCTGAGGTCCACCACCGGGATCACCCGGCCGCGGAGGTTGATCACTCCCTTGAAGTAATGGGGGGCCTGGGGAATGGCGGTGATGTCCAGCATGCCGATAATTTCCCTTACCTTGAGGATTTCCAGGCCGTAATCCTCGCTGGCCAGGGTGAAGGTGAGGTATTTGCCTTCCAATTCATGGAGCGCCTGGGTTTCATTATCTAATACACGCGCCGCCTGGCCCATGTCTGGTCCCCTTTTTCCTTTTTTTGGCAGTGGCCGGGGGGATGCGCCCGCACTCCCCCCAGGCAGTGGGTTCTGTCAGATGTATCGGTGTGCCGCTTAGAAATCCTTAAAATTATCGTCCTCCAGGGGGATGACCTGCTGGGGATGCCGGTGGCCGGCCGGGGTCTTGCCCCAGCCCAGGGACTGCCGCATCGTGGCCAGGCGGGGCTTGAGTCCTCCCACCGGGTGAGCCTTGGCGGCCAGGCGGCCGTTGCTCCCCTGGGCTCCTCCCACCAGGGCCACCAGTTCTCCCACCACCCCCTTCATCTGTTCGGACTGGGCGTTGAGTTCCTCCGCGGCGCTAGCGCTCTCTTCGGCGTTGGCTGCGGTCTGCTGGGTGACGTTGTTCATTTCCGAGATGGCCTTGTTGATCTGGTCCACCCCCTGGGCCTGTTCGCCACTGGCCGCGGCAATCTCCGCCACCAACTCCTTCACCTTGCCGGAGCTGCCCGCCACCTGGGAAAAGGCCTCCGCGGTCTTGGTGACCAGGTCCGAGCCATCCTTCACCTTGGTGACGGTGCTCTCGATGAGACTGGCGGTGTTCTTGGCCGCCTCCGCGGCCCGCATGGCCAGGGCCCGGACCTCGTCGGCCACTACTGCGAAGCCGGCCCCGGCCTCTCCGGCCCGGGCCGCCTCCACTGCGGCGTTCAGGGCCAAGAGGTTCGTCTGGAAGGCAATCTCGTCAATGGTTTTAATGATTTTGGCCGTCTCTTGGCTGGCCGTGGACACCTCCTGCATGGACTGGGTGAGGCCCTCCATAGACTTGTTGGCGTGGTCCACCACCTTGGCCGTCTCCCCCATGAGGGCGTCCGCCTGGCGGGCGTTGTCGGCGTTGGTGCGGGTCATGGAGGACATCTCCTCCAGGGAGGAAGAGGTTTCCTCCAGGGAGGCGGCTTGCTCGCTGGACCCCTGGGCCAGGGACTGGCTGGCCGAGGACACCTGGGTGGCCGCGGAGGCCACCTGGTCGGAGCCCTCATTCAAGGAGGCCACGATGCGGGTGATGGTGCGGGTCAGGCTGCGGCTGATGAAGAGCCCCAGGACCAGGGCCAGGGCCACCCCAATAAGCATGGCCACCAGGGCCAGGACCTTCTGGAAGGCTGCCTGGCCGGTGGCCCGTTGGACTTCTTTTTCGGCAGCATTGGTTTTGATGGCCACCAGTTTGTCCAGGAGTTCCATGGCCGCCCTCTGTTTTTCCGTCGCCAACCCGGTGAGGAGATTTTGCAACTGCTCAGAGGTGGCAAGGGCCTCCTCCGCAACTTTACTCAGGGCCTCAAAATGGCGAAAGGTCTCCTGCATGGCCGGCGCCAGGTCACGTTCATAAACCGTCTGAGCTTCACCCTTGTTGCCCGCCGCGGCCAACCCCTTAATCTTTTTCACGGTTTCATGGAAGTTTCGATGGGGTTCCCGGATGGCCCCCATTTCTTTGGCAAGGGCCTCGTTATCGGTTTTGAAGGTAGCCAGCCATTTCCCGGCATTGCAGGCGGTGTGATCCTCGCCTCCGGTGAACTGGCCGCCCCCCTGGATTATCTCCAGGATCTTGGTTCCCAGGATGTAATGATCTTTCGTGTATTTTTCCAGGTTACGGGCCAGTTCCCCGGGGTCGGCCAGACCCAGGCGGTCCAACTTCTTGGAGAGTTCCACGGCCTGGTTGTTAACCTCCCGCCAGGCGTTCCAGGCGGGCACGAACTGGTTCCAGATCTGGGCTTCTTCCGGAGTTTGGGGCAGGGTCTCATAGGCCTTCCAGGCCTTGCCATAAGCCTCCCGGGCCTCAGCCATGTTGCGGTATTGTCTTTCCCGCACTTCCCGGGGGAGCCCGGGTATGGCCAGGGTGCGCAAGGAGCCCCGGATGCCCTCCCCTTGCGCTTTCATGAAGAGCAGATTTTCCACGGCGGGCAACTGCTCCTTGCCGAGCAGGTGGATGGCCTGCGCGCTCTGGCTGGCGCCGTAATAGCCCAACAGCCCCAGCAGCAAGACAATCAGGGAGACTGCGCCAAATGAGCAAAAAAGCTTGACCCCCAGTTTCATGTGCTTAAACATTCCCCTCACTCCTTCTCATAGGTGATTCTAAAAACTTCCGCCCTTACATGAATTTTCATGAAGTTCTTATGGCATGGCTGTTACCTCTAAATGGAACAGCCCCGCCAGATCAAGAATCAATCCCACCCGGCCGTCCCCCAGGATGGTGCCCCCTGCCAGGCCTTCCTGCTTTCTAAAGAAATACCCCAGGGACTTGATGACAATCTCCTGCTTGCCCAGGATATCGTCCACCAGAAGGGCCCGTTTCTCGCCTTCATGCTCCACCACCATCACCAGGGCCTCGTAGGGGGGTACTTCCCCATTGCCCGCCCCAAAAAGCCGGTGCAGGCGCATGAGGGGCATGAGCTGCTCCCGCACCCGGATGAGCTCCCCTTCCCCCTGCACCGTGAAGTAATCTTCAGGGCTGGGGCGCAGGGTTTCATGGACGCCCACGGTGGGCAGGATGTAGCGTTCGCTTCCTACCTGCACCACCATGCCGTCGATAATGGCGAGGGTCAGGGGCAGGCGCAGCAGGAAGCGGCAACCTTCCCCGGGCTTGGAGTGGATGTCGATTTTTCCCCGAAGATGGATGATGGCCTGCTTGACCACGTCCAGGCCCACGCCCCGGCCGGAAATTTCCGTCACCGCCGCGGCCGTGCTGAAACCGGGCTCAAAGATCAGGTGATCGATGCGCTCCGGGCTCAGGGACTGCGTGGAAGGCACCAGCCCCCGTTCCGTGGCCTTGGCCAGGATGGCCTCCCGGTTGAGGCCTTTGCCGTCGTCTTCAATTTCAATAATGATGTCCCCCCCCTGGTGGAAGGCCTTCAGAATCAGGCGGCCGCTGGGGGGCTTCCCCCGGGACTGGCGGTCTTCAGGGGTTTCAAGGCCATGGTCCACCGAGTTGCGCACCAGGTGCACCAGGGGGTCGTAGATGGACTCCACCATGCTGCGGTCGATTTCGGTGTCCTCCCCTTCGAGCTGGAGGTCGACAACTTTCCCCATTTTGTGGGACAAATCCCGGACCAGGCGCACCATCTTGCGGAAGGTGGCGCCGATGGGCACCATGCGCATGGACATGGAAATCTTTTGCAATTCCGAGGTGATGCGGGCCATCTGCCCCAGGTCCCGCTCCAGCTTCTGGTCGGCCAGGGCCGCGATTTTCTGGTTCTGGCGCACCTGGCTCTGGACAATGACCAACTCCCCCATGAGGTCCACCAGGTTGTCCACCTTGGCCAGGTCCACCTTGACGGTGTCCGGGGCCGAGCCTTCCCCGGCCGGTTTGCCGGAACCCATCTGTTTTACCAGGGCTTCGGCCACCTTCTGGGGGGCAACTTTGCCTTCCTGAACCAACATTTCCCCCAGGGGCGGGGAGGAGGCCGAGCTTTTCTGGCGCTCCAGGATGTCGTGGAGGTCCTCCGGGGACAGGTCCTTCTGCTCCACCAGAATTTCCCCCAGCCGCGGGGCCGGCGCCGAAGAAGTGGCGTCCACCTGGCCGATTTTGGCCTTGATGGCCGCGAGATCGAAGGCGGCCAGCCTCCGTCCTTCGGCCAGGGCCCCCTGGAGATCGGCCAGCATGCCCTTTAACAGGTCCACCGCTTCCAGGACCAGGGAGACCAACTCCGGGGAAACCATGACCTGGCCATCCCGCACCCGGTCCAGGAGCCACTCCACTTCATGGCTCAATTCCTGAATCTGGGCCAGATTGAGAAACCCGGCCACCCCCTTCAAGGTATGGAAGGGTCGAAAAATGGCGTTGATAGCCTCCAGGTCCTCCGGATGCTGCTCCAAATAGACCAGGTTGGTTTCGATGCCTTCCAGGTGTTCCTGGGCTTCGGGCAAAAAATTGGCCACCATCTCCGGGTCATCGAAAATCTGGGCCTCCGGCGCCGCTGCCGGGGTGGGCGCTTCCGGTTCCTTCTCTTCCAGGCTGAGGTCGTGGAGCAGTTGCCGGTAATTGTCCCAGTCTGCCCCGGCAGGGGGCCACGTCTGGTCGCGGTGCCATTTCTGGAGGAGAGCCACCCCCTGGCCCAGCAGTTCCAGGGCCTGGGCCGCAGTTTCCATCTCCTGCAACACCAGGCGGCGGCCTATCTCGTTCATGTGCTGGAACAGGGGGGCCAACTCCTGGACCTGGGACACCTGGGCCTGGAGTTCTTCCAACTGGCCGAGGAACCCCCCCAGTCCCTGAATATCGTCCTCCTCGAGCATCACCGCTCTGAGGGCCAATTGTTCCAGGAGAGCCTGTAAGTTTTCCGATGCCTGAGACATGTCGATGAAAAATCTCCCGACTGGGCGGCTGCGGCCTTTTAGGCGGAGGCCTGTTTTTTGAATATGGTTTCGATCTTTTCCTGGAGAACTTCAGCGGTGAAGGGCTTCACTACGTAGTTGTTGACGCCGGCCTTCACTGCATCCATGACGTTTTCCTTGAGGCCTTCAGCGGTGACCATCAAGACCGGGAGTTTGGCGGTCTCGGAATTCTGGCGGATCTCCCGCAGGAGGTCGAGACCGCTCATGTTGGGCATGTTCCAGTCCGTGACCACCAACCCGATGGGCTCGTTTTTGATCACCCGCAGGGCGGCACTGCCGTCTTCGGCCTCGGTGATGTCCTCAAAGCCGATTTGCTTCAAAATATTGCGGACAATCTTGCGCATGGTGGCGAAATCGTCCACTACCAGGACTTTCATACGAAAATCGATGAGTTTTTCCATAAAACCTCTCTGCAGGTATGCCTGTCACTGTCCCCTTCACATCCCTTTTCGAACACATGAGAATTTTTCTTTAAAGGAAAAATCAGATTGACAACTTGCTTTTGCGGCGAGATTTTTCCACAATGCATCCTATGGTCGATTCGGTCACCGGCAGCCGGCTGAGAGCCCTAAGAGAGCTTTTGGCAGAAAAGGGGCTGGACGCCCTGTTGATTTCCGGCCCCGACAACCGCCGCTATCTCAGCGGCTTCACCGCCCGGGAGGAGCTCATCCACGAATCCTGCGGCTCTCTTCTGGTCAGCCGGGACACGGCCTTGCTCTTCACTGATTTTCGCTATGTGGAGTGGGCTCAGGCCGAGGTGTCTGAATCGGAATACGAGGTCCTGATTTACCAGGCCGGGCTGGGCGCGGTCCTGGCCGAGCAATTGCGGGTGTGGGGTGTCAACCGCCTGGGCTTTGAACCTTCCTACCTGGCCTTCGGGCAGTACCAGCGCCTCACCCAGGCCGCCGCCGAGGCGGGCCTCGCGGTGGAATGGCTGCCCACAAACGGACTGGTGGAAGGCCTGCGGGAGGTGAAGACCGGGGAGGAAGTGGCTCTCATGCGCCAGGCCCTGGCCCTCACCGAAGCGGTCTTTACCGAGGTGGCATCCGTGCTGCGCCCCGGCGTGAGCGAGCGCCGGGTGGCCTGGGAGATTGAGCGCCGCCTGCGGGACGAAGGCGCCGCGGTCCTGGCCTTTCCCCCCATTGTGGCCGCGGGGACCAATAGCGCCCGGCCCCATCACCATCCCGGGGATTACCTCATAAAAGAGGGCGAGCCCATCATCATCGACATGGGGGCCAGGGTGTCGGGCTACTGCGCCGACCTCACCCGCACCGTCATGTTGGGGGCGCCCACGGACCGGTTCCGGGAAATTTATGCCATTGTGCGCCAGGCCCAGGCCCGGGCCGAGGCCGGTATTGCCGCCGGCATGGACAGCCTTGCCGCGGATGCGTTGGCCCGGGAAGTTATCAAGCAGGCCGGCTACGGCGAGGCCTTTGGTCATTCCCTGGGCCACGGCGTGGGCCTGGCGGTGCACGAAGCCCCCAGCCTGAGCCCGGTGCAGGAGCGCAGCACCGTGTTAAAAGCCGGCAGCATCGTCACCGTGGAGCCGGGTATTTACCTTTCCGGCTGGGGGGGCGTGCGCCTGGAGGATATGGCCCTCATCCAGGCCGGTCGCAGTGAGGTTATGAACAGCCTGGGTTTTTACGAATTTTAGTCCCTGACCTTGCCAAAACTGCCAAGGGTCACCATGTTATAACGAGCGGGTGGACATGAAACGGGAAGGCAAAGCCCTGGCCCCGGAAGTGGAGGCGAGCCTGCGGGAGCGGCTGGCCCACAACCCTTTTGTCTTGTTCATGGGCGTGCAGGTTCCGGCGCTGCGGGAAGGCTACGCCCGCTTCACCCTGGAAATTCGTCCGGATTTTCATAACTCCCAGGGCTTCCTCCAGGGCGGGGTCATCGCCGCCCTGGCCGACGAGGCCGTGGCTTACGCCCTCTTTTCCCTGGTGGCCGAAGGGGAAATGATCAGCACCGTGGAAATGAAAATCAATTTCCTGGCCCCGGCCCAGCACGGCACCATCGAGGCCCGGGCCCATATCCGCAAGCGGGGCCGCACCCTGTCCCTGGGAGAAGTGGAAGTGACCCAGGGCGACCGCCTGGTGGCCAAAGGCATGTGCACCTATATCCACCTGCCTCCCCCACCCCAGGCGGCGTGAGGTTGAGGAATTTATTGAGGGGAGGGCTGGGGGAGCGGCGGCTCCCCCACCCTCCCCTCAAACTCCCCACCCACCCCCCTTTAGCCGGGAGAACAGGCATCCTGCCTGTTCTTGCACAGGCTGGAAGCCTATGCTCCCCTTAGATATTAAGGGGTTGGGGGTGGGGGTTTGGGGGAGGGGGCAGGGGTTTGCAACCTCTGGCCCCCTCCCTCAAAAACAACAAGCAACTCAAGGAGACAGTCCATGAAGATTGCCATCAGTGGCAAGGGCGGTGTGGGCAAAACCACCCTGGCCGCGCTGTTGATCAAGTATTTCCGGGATCAAGGCAAAAAAGTGTTGGCGGTGGATGCCGATCCGGACGCCAACCTGGCCCTGGCCCTGGGGGTTCCCGACCCGGGCAGCATCACCCCTATCAGCGACATGAAGGAATTGGTGGCCGAGCGCACCGAGTCCGAGCCCGGCAAGATGGGCGGCTTTTTCAAGATGAACCCCAAGGTGGATGACATCCCCGACAAGTTTTCCCGGAACCTGGACGGCATCAAGCTTATTGTCATGGGCACCGTGAAAAAGGGCGGGTCCGGCTGCATCTGCCCGGAAAGCGTCATGCTCAAAGCCTTGATGACCAATATCGTGCTTTTTCGCGATGAAGTGGTGGTCATGGACATGGAGGCTGGCATTGAACACCTGGGCCGGGCCACCACCCGGGGGGTGGACCGCCTGATCGTGGTGGTGGAGCCGGGCCGCCGGAGCGTGGAGACGGCCCAGCACGTGCGGAATCTGGCCAAAGATATAGGCCTCACCAAGGTGGCTGTGGTGGGCAACAAAATCCGGGGACCCAAGGACGAGGAATTTCTCAAGAAAAATATCCCCGACCTCCCCATTCTGGGGTTTCTCCCTTTTGACGAGAAGGTCATCGAAGCCGACCTCACCGGGAGACCGCCTTACGAGTTGAGTCCCACTCTGGTTGCCGCCGCTCAAAAGATAGGGGAGCAGTTAAGTTAAGGATTGACCACCCGAGGGCAGGTGTTCCGACATCCCCCTCAAAACCCCTCCCAACCCCTCTTGACCGGGAGAACAGGCATCTTGCCTGTTCCTGCACAGGCTGGAAGCCTGTGCTCCCGCTTTTTGTAGGGGGTTAGGGGAGAGGGGGCAGGGCTCCGCGACCCCTGGCCCACTCTCCCAAAGACTAATTGCAATAAACTCACTACATGGCAGAGCCGGCCCCATCCTCCCATCTCTCCCTGCCCCTGAAGTTGGTGGTGGTGGGGATCCTTTATTTCGCCGAGGGCATCCCCTTCGGCTTCATGATCACTTCCATTAATGCCTATTTGAGCGGCCAGGGGGTGCCCCCTGAGCAAATCGGGGTGTTGAGCCTCCTCTCCCTCCCCTGGAGCTTGAAATTTTTCTGGAGCCCCCTGGTGGACCGCTACGGCTCTCGATCCACCTGGATTTTGACGGCCCAGGTTGTCATGATTGGCTGCCTCCTGGGGCTGGCCTCCCTGGTGGGCGGCCCCGTCACCCTCTGGTTCTGGCTTCTTTTGGGGCTTCTCTGTCTGGCCTCGGCCACCCAGGACCTGGCCGTGGACGCCTACACCATCGATTTTCTGGAGACCAAGGAACTGGGGATCGCCAACGGCATCCGGAGCGGCGCTTACCGGTTCGGGAGCCTGGCCGCGGGCTCGGGCCTGTTGATCCTGAGCGACTGGGTGGGCTGGCGCCCCGCGTTTGTAGGGGTGGGGGTGCTGTTTGCCGCGGTGGCGGTCACCATCCTGGCCTTTCGGCCCCTGCGCCTGCCCCGGAGCGTGTCCGGCGAGGTCCAGAAGACCGACCGACCCCTGGCCATCTTCTCCGCCGCGCTCAAAGGCCTGGGCGCGCACCCCTTTTTTGGGGCCATCATCCTGTTCACCCTGCTTTATAAAGCCGGGGACGCCATGATGGGCATCATGGTCATCCCCTTTTGGAAAAGCCTGGCCTTCAGCGGCACCGAGATCGGCGTGGTGTCGGGGATTCTGGGCTCGGTGGCCACCACCCTCGGGGGCCTGGCGGGGGGCTGGTTCACCAGCCGCTTCGGCATCGGCACCTCCCTGTGGGCGCTGGGGATTTTTCAGGCGGTGTCCAACCTGGGCTACTGGCTGGCGGCCCTCCCCGGCCTGGGCCGGTTGGCGCTGTTCGCTTTACCCATCCCCTTTCTTGACCTCAGGGTGCCCATCTATCCCATTTACCTGGCTTCCCAGGGGGAAAGTTTCAGCTCCGGCCTGGGTTACGCTCCGTTCATGGCCTTTATGATGAGCCTGTGCGACAAGCGCTTCAGCGCCACCCAGTACGCCTTTTTCGTCTTTTTATCGGTGCTGAGCGGGCGGCTCATGGGATTTTTGGGGGGCTTCGGGGTGAAATACCTGGGGTTTGCCAACTTCTTTTTCGTCACCTTCCTGGTATCTCTGCCGGCCTTCGCCCTCCTGCCCTGGATCCTGCCGGTGGTGCGCCAGATAGAAGAGCGTTGATAACCTGTGAATACCGGAGTGCAATTAAATAGGTCTTTTGTAGAGGCGCAATTTATTGCGCCTCATTACGGGCGTGATGAATCACGCCCCTACAATAGTTTTAATTGTTGTCCTTCGATTGCGACTTGATGTGAAACAAAAAAGGCGGGCACAGAGGCCCGCCCTACTGAAAAAACTACGATCTCATCTCCACTTATGCCGGGATAACATCAGCCAAAAGGTTTAAAGCTTAGTGCTTAAAGCAGAAAGCTTTACTGCAACGATTTGAGCTGGGTCTTCATTTTTTCCAGGAGAGAGTCGATGGAGCCCCCCTGGACCTCCCGGGCAAACCCTGATTTGTACTTATCCAGGATGCTCACCCCGTCCACGACCACGTCAAAGAGGAGCCAGCCGCCGCCTTTCTGATGCAGCAGATATTCCACCTTGATGGTGTCGTTGGCCCGCACGAGATTGGTGTCCACCCGGGCCTGGTTCCCCGTCAGGCTCTCCTTGCCGTACTTGACGGTCTCCTTCTTCAGAAACCGCAGCACCATATTGGTGTAAGAAGCCTGGAACAGGGAGCTGAACACCCCGGTGAACTCCTGGCGCTGGGCGGGGCTGAGGCGCTCGAAGGCCGGTCCCAGGGCGTCCTGGGCCATGTAGGGAAAGTCGAAGTTTCTCTGGATAACCTTGCGGATGGCCTGAGCCCGCTCGTTTTCCTTGGCCGCGCTCTCCAGCGCGGGGTTGTTCTGGATGGCCATCACTTCGTCCAGGATGCCTTTGACAAAGGCCGTGGGCGCGGCCCCCAGGGCCGGGGTGACCGCCAGCCAGGAGGCTGACAAGGCGACCACGAGAATTTTCATGAGTTGTTTCATATTAGGGTGCTTCCTTTCTGACAACAGCAGGAGTAATGGTTTCACAGGCAGCCGGGTTGAGTTCGCTTAAGGGAGCCGGGGCCGGCTGTTTCACCAGCCGGAGGCAGGCCGGCAGGACACTCAGGGAAGCCAGGAGCACGCTTAGGCTGCCCACGGTGGCCAAAAGCCCCAGGCTGAAAGTGCCCTGGTGCCCGGAGACCATGAGGCTGCCGAAGCCCACGGTGGTGGTCAGGGCCGCCAGCAGCACACCCTTGGCGGTGCTGGCCGGCAGGGTTATCACCCGGGCCGACTCCTCCATCTGCCAGCGCACCAGGATAATGATGCCGAATTCAATCCCCTCCCCCAAAATCAACGGCAGAAAAAGGACATTGGCCTGGTTGAAGGGGATGTTCAGGAGCCACATAAGGTTCAAGGTCCAGCCCGTGCCCACGAAAAGCGGCAACAGGGCCAGCAGGGTCAGCTTCAGGCTGCGGAACACACCCCAGAGCATGAAGCTGATGACCACCAGCCCCACGCCCACGGCCCACAGGCAGGCATTGCGAAAGGCCTGGGTAAAGTAATAGAGGAGCACGGGATCCCCGGTGACGTCCGGGTCCACCCTCTGCAAATCATTAACGAATTTCCCCAGGGGCGCGGGATCCCAAATGTCCTCGGAGGAAAACACCCGAATGAGAAAGGTCCCCTCGGGGCTGATAAAGCGGTCCCGCACTTCAGGGGGGAGATCGGTGAGGCGGGGCAGCGGGCTGTTAACGCCGTCCCGGAGAAAATCCCACTTGTCTTTCAGGTCCTTAACGAATTTTTGTTCAAATGCCACCAGGTTGGCCGCAGTCTGGGGCGGGGCCGAGGTCAGGACGGGAATGATCCCGGCCAGAAGCCCCTCCGCTTCCTTCACCTGGGCCAGATTGGCTTCGCTTTCCAGGGCCCTGGCCAGCTTAAAGCGAATGGCCCCCAACACCGACGCCAGTTCCTGGGGATCGCTCTGGCGGGCCGGCGCGCCGGGAAAGGAAATTTTCTGAAAAATGGGCGCCAAGCCCGACAATTGCTCCCGCTTGACCTCCGGCTGGTCCGGGAAAAAGGAGAGGACCGACTCCACATGGGAGACGGTGGGGAGCTTTTTCAGGGCCGCGCTCTTGGCCTGGAGTTCGTCTAAGCTCTTTGTGGTTATGGCGCCGAACGCCGTGGAATAGCGGGAGTCTTTGAGAAGCTTCAACTCCCAGACCACTGATTCGGTTTTTTTGTTTTGCAGGTTGAGGGGGTTCAGATCAAAATTCACATGGAGCAAACTGACGCCCCCCGCCGCGGCCAGGAATAGGCCCAGGCCCGCCACCAGGCGGGGATGGCCCCAACTCAGGTTGAGGAACGGCTGGGGTTTCCCTGAGAAGTCCAGGGGCTTCCCCAAGGAGGTGTAGCGCTCGGTGACGAACACCAGGCTGGGCAGCAGGGTGAGGGTGGCCACCAGGGTCAGGAGCACCCCGATGGTCAGGATGAGGCCCAGTTCGGCCAGGCCCTTGAAGCCGGTGAGGGTCAGGGGCACAAAGGAAGCGGCCGCGGCCAGGGCCGCGTAGACGATGGCCGGCGCAGCCCGGTGCATGGTGGACACCATGCTGTTGCCGTTGTTTTTGCCCTGGAAGGTCTGCTCCTCCTCCAGGCGGCAAAACCAGTGGATGCCGTAGTCGATGGTGATCCCCAGCATGAGGGGCGCAAAGACAATGGACAGGAGATTGAGGTGCCCCACCACCAGGGTGGCCACGCCAAACGTCCAGCACAGGCTCACCATGAGCACCAGGCCTTCCACCAGGGTGCGCCTGAGGCTGCGGAGAAACACGATGAGCAGGAGCAACTGGGTGGCCAGGGAGAGCCAGGTGGCCAGGGCGATATCACCCATGGCGCTGCCCATTTCGTCGGCCTCCAGGGCCATGGGGCCGGTGACGCCGGCCTTCACCCCGGGAAAAGCGGTCTGGACTTTTGCCACCAGGTCCCTAAGAAGCTGGACCGAATGGGAGGCCTGGGTAAAGCCGTCTTTACTGGGGGTCACCAGGAACAGCAGATATTTGCCGTTCTCCGTGAGAAAATACCCCTCCTGGTCCAGGTCCTCCATGCCTTTGAGGAAAAAGCCCGCCAGCGGCGAGGTGAAGGGCTGGCCGCCCTCGAGACCGAGCTTGAGCTCCCGGAGGCTGGCAATGAGGAGGGAGAGGTCGGGAATTTTTTCCTGGCCCTTATCTTCCTCGAGGAAGCCCACAAATAGCTCACCCAGCAGCGCCCCGGTGAGTTCCTTATTCACCCCCTCGTAAAAGCGGGTGAGACTGGGCGCCGCGGCCAGGCCGGTCAACAGGCCCTGGTTGTCCTGAAGCTTGTTTTTGATGTCCTGAATCTGCTCAGGCTCCAGGTACAGGAGGGCCCATTTCTTAAAGGCCTCGGGGTTCAGGCGGTAGAAAATCTCGGGAAAATCCTGGGGCTGCTTTCTCAGTTCCAGGGCCAGGGCATCTGCAAAAGCCTTGGCCCGGGAGGGGCTGCCATTTTCCACCACCACCACCAGGTCGTCCCGGGAGCCGAAATCTTCAGTGAGTTTTTCCCCCAGGCGGAGAAGGCGCTGGTCGCTGGCCACCAGGTCGCTGCGGTTGGTCCGGAAGGTCAGATGGTGGTAGGCGTAATAAACCGATAGAGCTGCCAGGAGCAGGGAGAGGAGGATAACCCCCCAGGCTCCCCGCTTCAGCACCCCCACCAGGATCTGGCTGCCGCGGGAAAATTTGTCGTTATTAGCCACAGGTTTTCTTAGATAATGCCCCAGAACGGCTCAAGGAAGGAGCGGGATCTCAAAAGTACAACGATTGCTCCCAGAGGCTGACGCTCTCCCCCGGTTCCGTCCACCTCAGGCGGTTACTAAAATGTATATATCGATAAATTTTCCCTTACCATAAAGGAAAATGCAAGGAAAACAAAAATTTCTCAGATCTTTGGTTGCTCTTCAGGTTTATCGGTTAGACACCGGCAGCCAAAAAAAAATTAAGGTCTCCCCCCTTGATTTTTTTCTTAAGGTAATTATTCCTTAAAAGTAATCATTCTTTCAAGGAAATCGCCAAAGGAGCAATCATGGCCCAGATTGATAAAGGTCCGGGGGGATTCATCGTCGAAGGCCTGGAGTTTCGCCGGGGTAAATGCGGTTGCAGCGGTATGGGCGGCGATTGCTGCTACACCCATTCCAAGGTCAAAAAGGAAGGCAATACCCTGATCTATGAGGGCAAGGCCACGGCCCCCTCCACCAAAGACAATTTTTTCTGGGGTTACCGGGTGCGCCAGGGCGATATCGTGGTGGACGTGAAGATGGAAGATACCCGGGACAATAAGGATTTTTTTTGCGGCAGTTACCCTCCCCCCGTGTCCGCGTTCAAGGAAAAGGGCTGGGAGGTGGAAGAGGAATTTGAGAGGCCCCTTGAGGGGTAATTCATAGAAATCAAGCAGTTCCATTAAGGAGGAAATAAAATGAGCGGATGTGCCTGTAGCTGCAAAACCCCGGAGAAACCGGCGGCTGAGGAAAAAAAGACCTATGTCTGCATTCAGTGCAACACCTTTAAGAGTGCGGTGGCCAACGAGCCGGCTCCGGATTGTTGCGGCAAAAAAATGAACGAAATGGACTAAGAACCTTACGTCCATGCCATTAGGGGGCAGGGAAACCTGCCCCTTTTTTTGTTGCCCGCCAAGCCAAAAGGCTAACAGATCTCTGCGAAAGGTCATTTTGGGGGCAGGGCCAGGGAACCTGGGGGCGTAAGCCCCCCCCACAGACCCCTCTCTCAACTTCCTTTTGAGCGGGAGAACAGGCATCTTGCCTGTTCCTACACAGGCTGGAAGCCTGTGCTCACGAATTGCGGCTGGTAGCACGGGCATCCTGCCCGTGCCTGGACGGGCTGGAAGCCCGCCCTACCATACGTATATGAAGGGTTGGGGGAGGGAGCAGGGGTTCTCGACCCCTGGCCCCCTCCCTCAATACTCTTTAATTAAAATGATGCTGGAGGCGGCATCGGTTTTGCCCCGGCGCCGTCAGTTCTGCTATAATGCCGCCATGGTTCTGGAATCTGTGGCCATCCCATGAGTTCATTCGCTGCCGCTTCTCCCCGCCGCAAGGCCGCCGCCGGGACGCTCATCGTGCTGCTGGCCTGGGGCCTGACCCTCGGCTTGGCCCTGACCGGCATCCTCACCAAGTATATCCTGGCCACCTTGGATCATCTCTATAAGGCCTCCCCGCTGCCCCCCGCCAGTTCCCAGATCGTGGTGGTCACGGTGGGCCAGGCCGACCTGGATTTCTTCCAGAAGCAGGGCGTCTCCTGGCCCTGGCCCCGGCAGCTTTACGCCCCCCTTATCGAATTTTGCCGGCGGGGCCCGGCCCGGGGGGTAATCTTTGACATTCAATATTTTGAGAGCTCGGTTTACGGCGCCGATGACGACCAACGGCTGGCCCAGGCCATGGCCGATTCCGGCCGGGTGGTGCTCCCCTTCTTTCTCACCCGGGAAGCCAAAGGCCCCGAGCCCCAAGCCGAGGAGGTCCTGAAGCGGTCTGCCCTGGTCATCACGGGAACCCCGCCCCCGGGCCTGACCGCGTACCAGGGGGTGACCCCTCCCATTGCCCCCCTGCTGAAGGCCGCGGCCGCCCTGGGCAATGTGGAATGCGGCTCCGACCCGGACGGCATTTACCGCCGGCTGCCCCTGGTGAGCCTGTTCCAGGGCCGCTTCCTGCCCCTCCTCGCCTTTGGGGCCTTCTGTCATTTTGAAGCCCCGGGAGAGTGGCGCTTTGAGGGCGGCGACCTGGTCCAGGGCAGCCGCCGGGCGCCCCTGGACGAGGAAGGCCGGGTCCTTTTGAAATTCCGGGGGCCGGGCCGCAGTTTCAAGCGCTTCAGCGCGGCCAATCTCATCCAGTCGGAAGAGCGCCTCAAGCACGGCCTGGCTCCCTTCCATCAGCCGGAGGAGCTGGCCGGCAAATGGGTCCTGGTGGGTTTCACTGCGCCCGGCCTCCTGGACCTGAAACCCACCCCCCTGGCCCCGGTTTTCCCCGGGGTGGAGCTCCACGCCACCCTTCTGGACAACCTCCTCACCGGTGATTTTCTGCGGACTGCGCCCCAGTGGCTTATATGGCTCTGGGCTCTCCTCCTGGCCGCCAGCGTCACCCTGGCGGTGCTGTTCTCCCCGCGCCTCTGGGTCACCCTGGCGGCGCTGGGCTTGTTGATGGCGCTGAACGTGGGCGGGAGCTTCCTGGCCTTCAGGAATAGTTGGTGGCTGGACCCGGTGGCGCCGGGGGCCGCCCTGGCCCTGGCCTTCGCCCTGGCCACCGCTTACAGCTATGCCACCGAAGGCCGCCAGAAGCTGGCCATCCGCCGTATGTTCTCCCACTACATGTCGGAAAAGGTAATCTCCCATCTCATGGACCATCCGGAACTTCTGAATCTGGGGGGGGAGCGCCGCCAGATGACCCTGTTTTTTTCCGATTTGGCCGGCTTCACCAGCATCTCCGAGCGCTTGAGCGCCGAGGAGGTGGTGGGCCTCTTAAACGACTACCTTTCCCGCATGACCGACATCATCCTGGATGAGGAAGGGGTGGTGGACAAGTTCGAGGGGGACGCCATCATGGCCTTCTGGGGCGCGCCCCTGCCCCAGGAGGACCAGGCCCTGCGGGCTTGCCGGGCGGCCTTGCGCCAGCAGGCGGCCTTGGTGGAGATGAATGAGCGTTTTCGGGAGATGGGGCTCCCCTCTCTGAGCATGCGCATCGGCCTGCACTCCGGGGAGGCGGTGGTGGGGAACCTGGGCTCCGAGAAACGCTTTGATTACACGGCCATCGGCGACACGGTGAATCTGGCCTCCCGCCTGGAGGGCCTGAACAAGTTTTATGGCACCCATATTATGGCCAGCGAGACCACCGAGGCGGAATGCCAAAATGAGGTGTTGTTTCGGGAAGTGGACCGGGTGGCGGTCAAAGGCAAAGAAAAGCCGGTGGCGGTCTATCAGCCCCTGGGCTTTAGAGATGGGGCCGCCGCGGCGCAAATCGAGTTATGTCAGGAGTTTGCCCGGGCCCTTGAGGTCTATCGCCAGGCCAACTTTTCCGAGGCGGCAGGGCTTTTCCAGAATATTCTGGCGAAATACCCCGGGGATGGGCCGTCTGAAACCTTTATAGAGCGCTGCCGGACCTTTCTGGCCGGCCCCCCGCCCCCGGGCTGGGACGGGGTGTTTCGCGCCGACAAGAAGTGAAGTACGGTTGAAGTTTTTTCCGAAAAGAGTCGACCTTTTGCTAATGATTTTCTCTTACAGATGTCCTATGTTTGGGGTGATTATGGCAAATTAGGAAAAGGTTGGTAGCACGGGCATCTTGCCCGTGCTGGGACGGGCTGGAAGCCCGTCCTACCGGTCTCAGTAAGGATGGGGGAAAAGAAGACTCACGCTAAATAATGAAAAGACGGGAAGGGCGGGCGTCCCTGCCCGTCATTTTGGTGCGCAGTGCGCACCCTAAAACAACTTTTCAAAAAAGGAGCTTGGGAACCAGGATGAAAAGGTGGGCAGTGCCCACCCTACCTGTCTCCAGCTTGAAACTCGAAACTAAAAACTCGAAACTTTTTTAAAAAGGAGGACCAGGTGAGACGACCAGGAAATGTGGCGGGACCGGGTTTGTTGGTGTTGTTGCTCCTGCTGATGGCCGTATTGGCCGGCTTTAATCCCGGCCTGGCTGAGACCCTCAAGGTGGAGCGCGCCAACACCCAACTGTATGAATCTCCCAATTTCGGCAGCACCCCCCTGGGAACGGTGGCCGCCGGCAGCGATGTGGCGGTGGTGTCCCGCTCCGGCGATTGGGTCCAGGTAACCTATCAGGGCAAGACGGGCTGGCTGCACAAGACGGCCTTTCCTCAGGCGGCCGGCGGCGTCAAGATGCCGGGTCTGCTCACCGGCGGGCCGGTTAAGGAAGCCAAAACCGATGAAGTGGCCCTGGCCGGCAAGGGTTTCACCCCTGAGGTGGAGGCAGGCTTCCGCCAGAAAAATCCCGGACTCAACTATGCTCTGGTAGACCAGGTGGAGCAGTTCCAGGTGAATCCTGCCCAACTGGCTGCCTTTATCAGGGAAGGAGGGCTGACTCCATGAAACGGCATATTTTAGGAATGCTGTTGTTGGCTGCGGCTGTCCTGTTTCTGGCGGGTTTTCAGGTGCCGTCCCTGCCGGTGCCCACCAGGGTCCCCATACCCACGCCCTCGGTGCCTTCCGCCCCGGTGCCCGCCGAGGCCAGTAAGGCCATCGATGTGGGCGTCAAAGCCGGACAAAAGGCCGTGGTGGCCGCCCGGGGTCTCAGCGAGTCCGAAGAGTATTATGTGGGCCGGGCCGTGGCGGCCCGTCTTTTGGCCAGGTCTCCGCTTTCCCAAAACCGGGAAGCCACCCAGTATGTCAATCAGGTGGGGCAGGCGGTAGCCAACAAGTCCAGCAAGCCCAGAACCTATAAGGGGTATCATTTCGGCATCCTGGAGACTTCCGAACCCAACGCCTACGCCTGCCCCGGGGGCATTATCCTTATCACCCGGGGGCTCATTAAAGAATGCCAGAACGAGGACGAACTGGCCGCGGTCTTGGCCCACGAAGTGGCCCACATTGCCAACAAGGACGGGGTCAACTCCATCAACAAGGCCCGCTGGACCGAAGTGTTCACCACCGCCGGCACCGAAGCGGCCAAGCAGTACGGCGGCGGAGTGGCCGGCCAACTGGTCACCCTCTTTGAGGGCTCCATCGACGATGTCTTCAAGACCCTGGTGGTGAACGGCTACAGCCGCGGCGCTGAGGAAAGCGCTGACCGGGCGGCCGTGACCACTCTTACCCGGGCCGGGTATAATCCGGCGGCTATGGCGGCCATCCTCGGCCGGTTGAACTCCCGGGGAGGCGGTGGCGGTGGCATTTTCCGCTCTCATCCCCTCACCGCCCAACGGGTGGACGGCGTCAAAATGCTGGCCAGAGAAACGCCGGGCGGCCCCCAGGAGCAGACCCGCACCAAGCGTTTCCAGCAGGTGAAATTTTAGGATAGTCTAACCAGGGGGGCCGCAGCCGGCCCCCCTGATGATTTAATGGAGAGAATGAAAAAAGCCAGATCTGCGCCGCCCGCCGAGACCTTCCAGTGGGACATGGAGGTTCCCCTCCTTACCAATCCCTTCATTCTCTATGACTTTGCCAAGCTCCTGTTCTTCTCCTTCCTGATCATGTATGTGCTCCTGGTGGTCATGACCGTCATCCTCGACCAGCGGATCAAGCTCGACATGCTGGCGGGCTATGCCAAACTGGGCGGGGTGGTGATGTTGGGGTTGGGGGTCATCATGATTCTGGTGATGCTCGTCTTTTTCTGGAACCGCTTTCCCATGCGCTTCACCCTGTCCCGCCGGGGGGGCCTGGTGGAAAGTATGAGCCGTCGGGGGAAGATAGGAAACCGCCTGGCGGTGATCCTGGGAGCGCTGGCCCGCAACCCGGGGGTGGCCGGGGCCGGGTTGTTGGGCATGGCCCAGGAGTCGGTCTCCCTGGAATGGTCGGAATTGCACCGTGTCAAGGTGCATCCGGCCCGCCGGGTTATTTCCCTGATGAATAGCTGGCGGGTGGTTTTTCGCCTGTATTGCACCCCGGAGAATTTCGCCCCGGTCCTGGCCGCAGTGGAGTCCTGGGCCGAAAAAGGGAAAAAATCCCGGCAACGCGTGGCTCGGCGGGCGGGACCTTCACCTCTCCCCCGGCTCCTGCTCCTAAGCGGCGGGGCGCTCCTGGCCGGAGTGGCCCTGGCCGCCTTGCCCCTGGAGGTGCCGGGCTTCTGGCGGGTCCTGGTGGTGGCCTTGGGGCTTGCGGCCCTGTGGCTGGCCCCATTGAGCCGGTTTCTGGGGGTGGCGACGCTCGTGGCGGTGGCCTGGGTAATCGTGCTTTTTGCCGCTCAGGGGCTGGAGGTTCGCCAGTTGCACAGTGAAGAAGTGTACCGGGCCTACGCCGCCAGCCGGGGCATTCAGGTGGACAAGGTCCCGGACTGGGCCTTGGGCAAATACCGGCGCTTTTCCACCTTGAACGGCGGCGACTGGGCCGCGGCCGGAGTGGCCGGCCTGGGGCTGCTGTATTTTACCGGCATCGGCCTGGGGGCCCTCAGGGGCCGGCTGCGGCCTAGTGGTGCGTCCCAGGAGTAACGGTTTTTTATTGTATGGGCGCACCAGCGTGGGCGCCTTAAAACCGGGCGGGCGCATGGGTCCGCCCCTACAACAACGCAATTTTATAAATTTTAAAAAGGAAATCTGGGACACGATACCAGCCCCTCTGCAGTTCGGCCAACTCTCTGAAAGAAATTAGAAAATAAGGGGCTAACAGGAAATTTACTTGAATTTTGCAGTCGAATTTAGGATATTTTATAAGTTTAAGCACAGGTAAGTTTTTCTGCCTGATTTACCGGTAAAGGAGTTGGTAGGATGTCCACGTCTGATTTTTTATTCACTTCAGAGTCGGTCACCGAGGGCCATCCCGATAAGGTGGCGGACCAGATTTCTGACGCAATCCTGGACGCCATCATCGCCCAGGACAGATTTGCCCGGGTGGCCTGCGAAACCCTGGTGACCACGGGCCTGGCCCTCCTCGCCGGGGAGATCACCACCACCGCCCGGGTGGACATGCCGGAAATTGTTCGGCAGACCATCAAGGAGATCGGCTATTGCGATTCCTCCATGGGATTTGATTATGAAACCTGTGCAGTGCTGTCTTCCCTCGACCGTCAGTCTCCTGATATCGCCCAGGGTGTGGAAGGCAGAGGCCTGACCACGGAACAAGGGGCCGGGGACCAGGGGCTCATGTTCGGCTATGCTTCTGATTCTACGGAAAATTACATGCCCATGCCCATCTGGTACGCCCATCGCCTGGCGGAGCGCCTGGCCAAAGTGCGCAAAGACAAGACCCTGCCTTTTCTGCGCCCGGACGGCAAAACCCAGGTGACCGTGCGCTACGAAGATTATATTCCTAAGGACATCCATACCATCGTCATCGCGGCGCAACACAATCCTGACGTCAAGTTCGAAGACCTTAAGGAAGCCATCGTCGAGGAAGTCATCAAAAAGACCATCCCTGCCAAGTTGCTCAACGACACCAAATATCTGGTGAACACCACCGGGAAATTTGTGGTGGGCGGCCCCCTGGCCGACTGCGGCGTCACCGGCCGGAAAATTATCGTGGATACCTACGGCGGCCGGGGCTATCACGGCGGCGGGGCCTTCTCGGGCAAGGACCCCACCAAGGTGGACCGCACCACCTCATATATGCTGCGGCACGTGGCCAAAAACGTGGTGGCCGCGGGCTTGGCCCGGCGCTGCGAAGTGCAGGTGGCTTACTCCATCGGCCTGCCCGACCCCCTGTCCATCATGGTTTACACTTACGGCACCGGCAATATCTCGGATGAGCGCATTCTCGACATCATCAAAGACACCTTCAGCTTCAAGCCCGCGGCCATGATTCAGTATCTGGACATGCAGCGGCCCATTTTCAAAAAGACCGCGGCGTACGGCCACTTTGGGCGCACCGACCCAGACTTCAGTTGGGAATACCTCAACAAAGTGGAAATCCTGCGGGAAAAGGCCGGCCTGAACCCGGTCTGCGCCTGTGAGAAATAACCCGGAACGGAGACTTGCATGAACTACGATGTCAAAGATCTCAACCTGGCGGACAAAGGCGCCCTGCGGGTGGAGTGGGCCATGCGGGAAATGCCCGTATTGGCCTCCATCACCGAGCGTTTTGCCAAGGAAAAGCCTTTAACAGGGGTGCGCCTGGCCGCCTGCCTGCACGTTACCACGGAAACCGCGGCGTTGATGAAAACCCTGAAGGCCGGCGGCGCTGATCTAACCCTGTGCGCCAGCAACCCCCTGAGCACCCAGGACGACGTGGCCGCGTACCTGGCCAAGTATGAAAATATTCCCACCTTCGCCATCAAAGGGGAAGACGGCGACACCTATTACCGCCATATGAACCAGGCCCTGGACCTCAAACCCCAGATCACCATGGACGACGGCGCCGACCTGGTCTTCACCATCCATTCCAAGCGCCAGGAACTCCTCGAGGGCATCTGGGGCGGCAGCGAAGAAACCACCACCGGGGTCATCCGCTTAAAGGCCATGTCCAAGGACGGGGTGCTGCGCTACCCCATGATTGCGGTGAACGACGCCCATACCAAGTATCTCTTCGACAACCGCTACGGCACCGGCCAGAGCACCGTGGACGGGATCCTCCGGGCCACCAACCGCCTGTTTGCCGGCAGCGTCTTCGTGGTGGCGGGCTACGGCTGGTGCGGCCGGGGCCTGGCCATGCGGGCCCAGGGCATGGGCGGCCAGGGTAATCGTCACCGAAGTCAACCCGTTAAAGGCCCTGGAAGCGGTCATGGACGGCTACCAGGTCCTGCCCATGGACCAGGCCGCGCCCATCGGCGACTTCTTCTGCACCGTGACCGGGGACATTAACGTCATCCGGGAAGAGCACTTCCTGGCCATGAAGGACGGCGCCATCGTCTGCAACTCCGGCCACTTCAACGTGGAACTGGACCTCGCGGCCCTGGCCCGCATCAGCAGCCCGCCCCGCCAGATCCGGGAGTCGGTGGAGGAATTCAAGCTGAAGAACGGCAAGAACATATTCCTCTTGGGGGAAGGCCGCCTGGTGAACCTGGCCGCCGCCGAAGGCCACCCCTCCGTGGTCATGGACATGAGCTTCGCCAACCAGTCCCTGGCAGCGGAATATATCGCCGCGAACCACGACAAGCTGGAAAAGAAGGTCTATCCCATGCCGGCCCACATCGACCAGGAAATCGCCCAGCTGAAATTGGCCGCCATGGGGGTGGAAATCGACGTCCTCACCCCGGAGCAGATTGAATATCTGGCCTCCTACGACCTGGGGACTTAGTTTGCGGGGCCTGGGGCGGCTGCCCCTGTCCCGAAGGACTTCTCCATGATGAACATAAAATTCGGCACCTCGGGATGGCGGGGCATTCTGGCGGAGGATTTCACCTTCCCCAATGCCCGCCTGGTGTGCCAGGCCATCGCCGATTACCTGAAAAAGGAAGGGAAGGCTGACCAGGGGGTGGTGGTGGGCTATGACACCAGGTTTCTTTCGGAAACCTTCGCCGCCACCGCGGCCGAAGTCATGGCCGGCAACGGCATCCCTGCGTTTTTCACCAACCGGGACACCCCCACCCCGGTGGTGAGTTTTGCCATCCGGGAAGCCAAACGGGGCGGGGGCATCAATATCACCGCCAGCCACAACCCCTCCGAGTGGAACGGCCTCAAGTTTTCCCCGTTCCAGGGGGGGCCGGCTCCCACTGCGGTGACCAGCGTCATTGAAGGGCTTATCCGGGAGATTACCCCTGAAAAGGTGAAAAGCCTGCCCTTTGCCGAAGCCCATGACCGGGGCTTGATCGTCTACATCGACCCCCGGGAGAGCTATTTCGAGCATCTGCGTCAGCTCCTGGACACCGAGACCCTGCGCCGGGCCGGCCTCAAGGTAGCCATCGACGTGCTCTACGGCACCGGCCGGGATTACCTGGACGCGTTTCTGCGCGACAACGGCGCCACGGTGGAAGTGTTGCACGGCTATCGGGACCCCCTGTTCGGCGGGCAGCGGCCTGAACCCAGCGGCGAGTATCTGGAGCCCCTGGCCGAACACATCCGGAAAACCGGGGCCCATCTGGGGCTGGCGGTGGACGCCGACGCGGACCGCTTCGGGGTCATGGACGGCCAGGGCCATTACCATGAAGCCAACGTGATCCTGGGCCTACTCTTTGATCACCTCATCAGGACCAGGGGTTGGGAAGGGGGCGTGGCCCGCAGTGTGGCCACCAGCCACCTGGTGGACAAGGTGGCCGCAGCCTTCGGACGGCCGGTGTTTGAGACCAAGGTGGGCTTCAAGTTCCTGGGCGAATATATCCTCTCAGGACAGGCCCTGATGGTGGGAGAGGAAAGCGAAGGCTTTTCCATGCGGGGGCACCTGCCGGAAAAGGACGGCATCCTGGCTTGTCTGTTGGTGGCGGAGATGGTGGCGAAAACTGGCAAGGGCATCCCGGAGCTCATCAAGGACCTCTTTGCCCGGGTGGGCCCGGTGTACACTCAGCGCCTGAACCTGAGTCTGCCCCAGGAAGCCAAGGAGCGCCTCCTTAAGCTCCTTAAGACGCCTCCGGACACTTTTGCGGGCCTCAAGGTAGTGGGCCACGTTATCATTGACGGCAACAAATATCTCCTGGAGAATGGCAGTTGGGTGTGCTTCCGCCCCTCGGGGACTGAGCCCGTGGTGCGCTTCTATCTGGAGGCCGCCTCTCCGGAGGAACTGGAACGCCTGCGCCTGGCAGGGGGCGCCCTTTTGCGGGAGTTGTAGGAGACCTATGAACTTATCATCGCTCCTTGACTTAAGCCTCATGGCGGTGGTCTTGTTGTTTTCGGTGATCGTTCACGAAGTGGCCCACGGCTATGTGGCCCTGCTGAACGGCGACCCCACCGCCCGCCTTTCCGGCCGCATCACCTTGAATCCCATTCCCCATATCGACCCGATCGGCACCATTCTTTTACCCCTCATCCTGTTGTTCACCGGGTCCAGGCTGCTGTTCGGCTGGGCCAAACCGGTGCCGGTGAATCCCTCCTATTTCCGGAATTACCGCCTGGGGGAAGTCACTTGCAGCTTCGCCGGGCCTGCCAGCAATTTGCTTCTGGCCCTGCTGTTTTCCTTCATCCTGCGCCTCGGTTTGGGGGGCCCCGGCCTCATGCTGCTGGCCTATTACGGCTGCACCATTAACATCTTCCTGGCCCTCTTCAACCTGATTCCCATTCCTCCCCTGGACGGCTCCCATTTGGTGGCCGCGTTCCTGCCCTACCGCCTGGCGCAGATGTACCGGTATCTGGAGCCCGTGGGCTTTATCATTCTCCTCCTCCTCTTTTATTCAGGGATTATGGGAATGATCCTTATGCCCATCTATCGCCAGATCCTGGCATTTTTGCAGGTGCCTCTGGTTTTTTAAACAAGCATTTTTACCAAACATCAAAAGAGTGATCATTATACCCTTGTGCAGCCAACCGACAATTAATCATAGGGGCACGGCTTGCTGTGCCCGAGCGCAGGCTTAGCCTCGCGGCTACATTATTCTTGCCAGTTGACTGCGACTCGGTATTAGGCGGTCCTGGTTTTTTGGGAGCAGCTTCCAGATAATCCACTTGATTTCATGTCCTTGGCCGGTTCCGGGAGCTGACAAATCCCCCCTGCCCCCCTTTATAAAAGGGGGGTTCATAAATCGGCAAGCCCAAGTCCCCCTTTGCTAAAGAGGGATTTAGGGGGATTTGTCTATGCAAATCTTACAGTTATGATCTTACGATCTTACCTTCTTGAATGCATCTTGGCATAAGCTGCCCGCGGCCGGTATTTTCCCCTGCACTTGCGCCTTTTCCCCCACCTGCAGAATATGTTATGTTGTGAACAATGAAGTGGAAGAATAAAGTCGGGCCCAAGCTCCTGGGGGTCAATCTCCTTTCCCTGCTGGTGGCTTTGGTGGGACTGCTTTTGCTCATGCAGTACCTCGCCACCCGCCTCATCCTCGAGTGGCACCGCCAAAGGGTGGAGTTGGTGGCCCGCCTGGTTCTGGCGGAATATCAGGGAAAATTAGAGCAGGTGGTGCAGGCCGCTTCCCTCCTGGCCGGCAATCTCACCTTCGGCCAATTGCTGGCAGCAGGCGACAATGCCGGGCTGAGAACGCTCGTAACCCCCATGCTCAAGGCTACCGGCCTCCAGGTCTTGACCATCACCGACAACAACGGGGTAATCCAGGCCCGTCTCCACGATCCCGGCGGCATTGGCATAAATATCAGCGCCAACCCCTTGGTGCGCTCCGGCCTGGAGGGCAAACCGGCCAGCCGTATGACTGAGTGGCAGGACAGCATTTCTCTCAGTGCCTCATCTCCCATCCAATATCAGGACCGCCTGGTGGGGGTGGTCCTGGCGGGCGTGCTCATCGACAAAGGCTTTGTGGAGTCTCTCTCTCCCCCGGGAGTGGAAGTGGCCATTTTTTTCGCCAACCGCCTGGTGGTCAACTCCTTCAAAGACCTCCCGGAAAAGGCCGTGGCTGATCTTATTCATCCCCGGGAGTTGGCCGGGGCCGGTGAAACCCAGGCCACCCAGGTTAAGCTGGGGGATCAGGACTACACCGTCACCTATCTTCCTCTGGGGGAAAAGGAAAAGCCCTGGGAGAACCTCATTCTGGTGGGGCTGCATCGCGGGGAGTTGGACCAGACCCTCACCACCCTGAAACTACTGATTTTCGGGGTGGGCCTGGCCGCCGCCCTGGTGGGGGCCTTTCTCAGCGTCTGGCTTTCCATGGGCATGCGCCGCCAGATTGCCTTCCTGACGGAGGGGACCCGCCAAGCGGCCAAAGAGGAGTTGGCCGGCGACATTCCGGTGACCAGCCAGGATGAATTGGGCGAGCTGGCCGAATCTTTCAACACCATGACCCGGGCCCTCCGGGAAAAGACGAGCCAGCTTCAGGCTGAAAGAGATCGCATCGCGGCCAACGCCGATTTTATGTCCATGATTGTCCACGACATCAAGGCGCCCCTTACCGGGCTGCGCCTCACCATCGAGCTTCTGGAAGACGAGACCCTGCCGCCGGAAACTCACCAGAAACTCAAAGGCATCATTCAGCGAAGCGAAGGCTTGCTCTTACATCTTCACAATGTCTTATATCTCAGCCGGTTTGAATCGGGGCTGCTGGCCCTGCGGCCCGAGGCCGTGCCCTCGGCCTTTCTGGTCCAGCGGCTCCTCAGCCATTTCAGCCCCCTGGCCCATAATCTGGACATCGACATGACCTCCACTTTGCCCCCGAACCTGCCTCCCCTCAAAGTGGATGAGCCTTCCTTGGAAAGGGTTCTGGCCAACCTCCTGGTGAACGCCCTGGAGGCCACGCCCCCCGGGGGGTCGGTTACGGTGCAGGGGAGTCTCCTCTCCGGCAACAACCACCCGGAGATCGAATTGGTGGTGGCCGATACCGGCCAGGGCATCTCCCCGGATGACCAGGACAGTCTTTTTGATAAATACCGCCAGCGCCAGAACAAGGCCAGCAGTTCAGGTCTGGGGCTGTATATCTGCAAAACCCTTATTGAGGCCAACCGGGGCCGCATCTGGGTGGAAAGCGCTCCCGGCCGGGGGGCCAGATTTCACCTGGTCCTCCCCGCCGCGGTCGAGGAAACCCACCATTAGGGTAAAAAGGAGGGCAGGCGCTGCCCGCCGGAAATGCCGGGAAAAAATCTGGGATGGATAGAGTCATCCCCCAAACTGGACGATATTCTGGTGGCAAAGGTTTTCAACCTGTGCTGGAGTGGATTTACTAATTCTCAGAAGGGATTTTGATCCGGCTTCCGGATCTTTTTAACCCTGACCATGGACACTTGGATTCTTGTCATCGACGACGACCCCGGCACCCGGGAAGCCCTGACCGAGATTCTGGTGCGCGCCGGATATCTCGTGTCCGCCTGGGGAGACGACGAACCCCTCAAGGTTTCACCCCTTGACCATGCCTACCGGGTGGCTGTGGTAGATTATCACCTGCCCTTTGGCGACGGTCTCGAAGTCGCGGCCCGTCTCAAGGGCCTGCAGCCGGATTGCCGCATCATCTTGACCTCCTCTGAATTGCCCGCGGTTCCCCAGTTGTCCGCCGCCCTGGGCATGGTGGACCGCTTCCTGGCCAAGCCCTTTGCCAAAGATGTTCTTTTAGAGGTGGTGGCCCAGTTGTGTCACCCCGAACCCCGCTGATTCAGCCCCTTTTTGCCCCTGCCGACCCCGGCCTGCTGTTGTCGGCTGTCCGCCGCTTTGCCCGGAATGAAGAGTTGTTTCAGCCTGGCGCCCAGGTCCTGGTGGCGGTTTCTGGAGGGCCGGACTCCGTGGCCCTGCTCCACGCGCTTTCTGCCCTAAGGCCGGAATGGGACCTCCGCCTGGGGGTGGCCCACTTCGACCACGGCCTCCGGGGGGAAGTCTCCAAAGAGGACGCCCGTTTCGTGGCAGAACTGGCCCAGGACTTGGAGGTGCCTTTTCATGCCGGCGAGGGCGATGTCCGCTCTTTGGCCACAGCCAAAAAGGTTTCTGTGCAAATGGCGGCCCGGCAACTGCGCCTGGACTTTCTGGAAAAAGTCCGGCGGGACGGCGCCTATGACCGGCTGGCCCTGGGACATACCGCGGACGATCAGGTGGAGCTCTTCTTCCTGCGCCTCCTCAGAGGCGCGGGCACCGAGGGTATCAAAGGCATGTGGCCCCGCACCCCTGGCGGCCTGGTGCGGCCCCTCCTGGCCGTGGGCAAGGACCTGGTGCTGGCCTGGCTCCATCACGAAAAAATTCCCTACCGGGAGGATGTCAGCAACCTCAGCCGCCGCTACCTGCGCAACCAGGTGCGCCTGGATCTTTTGCCCCAACTCCAGCATAATTATAATCCCCGAATCAAAGCCGCGGTCTGGCGGCTCATGGCCTTCCTCCAGGAGGATGAGCGCCTCTTGGCCGACGCCGCAGACCAAGCCTGGAATACCGTGGGGCGCTGGGTCACGCCGGCCTGCGCGGCTTTATCCATCCCGCCATTGTTGGCTCTGCCCTCCGGTTTGCAGGCGCGCCTGTTGCGCCGCACCCTGGGCCGCTTTCTTACCCATCAGGAGATCACCTCGGCCCAGGTGGACAATCTGGCGGCCCTGGCCCAAGGGAAAAGAAGCGGGGGCATGATAACTTATGAAGGCTGCCTGGCAGCCCGGGCCGGCCAGGAGCTTCACTTCTTTTCGCCTTTGCCGACCCCAGCCGGAGCCCCATCCCACCCTGCTCCAGGGATTGGCCTGATCGACTCCCCGGATGGCTGGCGTCTTGAAGCCCGGAAATTGTCAGGGCCGCTGCCGGCAACAGCGACCCGGATCCCCCGCCCTGGCCTGGCTCAATTGCGACCGGGTGATCTTTCCCCTGAGCCTGCGGCGGCTGCGCCCCGGAGACCGCTTCCGGCCGGCAGGGGCTCAGGGTTCCAAAAAAATGCAGGATTTTCTGGTGGATGCCAAGATCCCCCGCTGGCTGCGGCCCCACCTGCCCCTGGTGGCGAGCGGCGATACGATTATCTGGGTGCCGGGCCTGCGCCTGGCCGACTCGGTGAAACCGACACCCGGGACCGCCAACATCCTGGAGATCGCCCTTGCCCCCATCAACCCCGCCGCCGCCCGGGTCTGGGAATTGCTCCTGGCCTTTGCCCGCCAAGCCCAAAACCTGGCATGATATGAGTTCGCCTTCCCTCCTCCTCATCAACCCCTGGATTTATGATGTCGCGGCCTATGATTTCTTCGCCCGGCCCCTGGGACTCCTTTATCTGGCCGGCCTCCTGGAAAAGTCTGGGTTTGCCGTCCGCCTCATTGACTGCCTGGCCGCGCCCCACGCCCGCTCCGGCCCCTTCGGCACCGGCCGCTATCCCAAAGAGATCCTGCCTCCTCCCCCCGCCCTGGCGGGCTTTCCCCGGCGCTACGGCCGCTACGGCATCAAGGAGGCGGCCTTTAGGCAGGAACTGGCCGCCACACCCCGCCCCGCCGCGATACTGATCACCTCCCTCATGACCTACTGGTATCCCGGCGTGGCCGCGGCCATCCGCCTGGCCCGGGAGCATTTTCCCCAAACCCCGGTGCTTTTGGGCGGCGCCTATGCCACCCTGTGTCCGGAGCACGCCCGGCGCCACAGCGGGGCCGATTTTGTGATCACCGGTCCCGGCGAAGAAGCTGTAATGCACCTCCTTTCCTCCCTGCTGGGCCTCTCCTTCCCAGCCCTTAAGCCGCATAACCTGGATACCCTTCCCTACCCGGCTTTGCACCAAGCTAACGGCCTGGGCTTCTTGCCGCTCCTCACCTCCCGGGGCTGCCCTTTTGCCTGCGATTATTGCGCCTCCCGCTTCCTGGCCCCCCGCTACCGGCGGCGCTCTCCTCAGGCCGTCGTCGAAGAACTCTTGCATTGGCGGGAGCGCCTAAATCTCACCGAAGTGGCCTTCTATGACGACGCCCTGCTGGTGGACCCTGAAAATCACCTCCTGGTTATCCTGGAGGAACTGGCCCACCAGGGCGCGCACTTTCGTTTCCATACCCCCAACGCCCTCCATGCCCGCTATATCAACCCTACCGTGACCCAATGGCTGCGCCGCGCCCGGTTCGCCACCCTGCGCCTGGGGGTGGAGACCGCCGCGCCCGCCCACCAGCGCCTGGACCAGAAATTAGAAGATGAAGAATTGGAAGCCGCCCTGAGATACCTGCAGGAGGCGGGCTTCAGCCGAGAGGACATCGGCGTTTATCTTCTGCTGGGCCTGCCCGGACAGACAGATGCGGAGGCGGCCGCGTCCATCCGCCGGGTAAGGGAACTGGGCTCATCCCCGGTCCTGGCCCTCTATTCCCCCATTCCCGGCACCAAGCTCTGGCCGGCAGCCCTGGCCGCCTCCCCCTACGACCTGGAAAACGAACCCCTCTATCACAACAACTCCCTGTTCCCCTGCTGGCCCGCCTTCTCCTGGGAACGCTACACCCGCCTGAAACGCCTGGCTCAGGGGTTATAGTTGTGGTATGGTCTTTGGGGGGAGGGCCAGGGATTTGCTCCGCCAAAGACCTAATCGAAGCTTAACGGGGGAGGGGGCTAAGGGCTGCAAGCCCTTACCCCCTCCCCCGCGCCCCCTCCCCCAATCCCTTTAGGGAAGATTTTTTGAGAAAGTCGAGGCCATTGGCCCCGACTTTCTCGGACTCCCTGCGGGTTGGGAGGGGAGTGTGGGGGGAGGGCAGGGACCTCAGGTCCCTGGCCCTCCCCCCACTGAAGCAATTTTATGTTTTTGACGGAACAAAGAACATAACCGGATATTTCTTTATCGAACCAAATGGGAACTTCATCAGCCCGGCGGGGGCCCGGCACGGCGGCCTGGAGGATGGCCAAGGGCGCGGCCACCCGGTATCTGTCTGCGGAGGGAGGCGCTCCCCTGGAGGCTCGGGAGCTGGTGCGCCGTTACGTGGCCGCGTTGCAGGAAACCGGCGCCGCCCAAGGCCAGGACCTGCTGGCGGGGTTTCGGCTTACCCGGAAGGCGGCTCAGAGCCTCGGGGAATTTGGGGATATTGCGGCTCAGTCAGGGCTGGCCGCGGCCCTGGCAAGTTGGGGGCTGGAGGATGTTGCCCAAGCATCACCAGAGACGGCTATCGCCGGGTTGACCTCTGCCTGGCTGGAGGACCAGGGCGGTTTAGAGGCGGCGGTGGCCAGGACTGCCTTGGCCGCGTGCCTGGAAAAAGTTTTGTCGGCAAGCCCCACCTCGCCTCCCGGAGTGAATGGCCCTTCCCTGGTGAAGTCCTTTCTGGCCATCATGCTGAGCCAGCGCCTGGCCTTTGATTTAGGGGAATCCCTGGAGGCCGCGGCGCCGGGTTGGCCGGCATACCGCCAGGGCCTGGCCCGGCTGGCCAAGGAACTTCAAGACGACGACGACGCCATTACGGATGAACCTTTCGAGGCCGGGCACTGGCAGGGTCTGGCCGGCTGGCTCTGGGTGACTCAGATCCTGGAGAGAGTCTTGCGGCGCTTCCAGGACAATGGCGCCTGAGCCCTGGCTGCCCGGAGATGAGAAAAAATCGGTGGGGCGGGTCTCCGGGCCCCCCACCTGGCAGGCAACGGGGACAACGGAACGGGGAAAACGGGAAGAAGTTTGATGGGAATTATCGGCCGTCTGTTCCCGCTTCTGAGGCCGCCACCCCCCACACCGCGAGGCCGAGGCGGTCCGCCAGGGCCAGCATGTCCTCCCGGTCAAAGATCAGGGTTTTGCCGGCTTCGACGGCCAGGACCCGGGCCTCCACCTCCCTCATGACCTCGATGGTGTTTTTGCCCACCGCGGGCAGATCGAAGCGCAGGTCCTGGCCGGGCTTGCAAATCTTCACCACCACCGCGCCCGGCCCGGCGAGACGCCCCCCCCGGCGGATGGTGTCGTCAGTGCCCTCCACGGCCTCCAGCGCGGTCACCACCTGGCGGCGCACCACCACACACTGGCCCAGGTCCAGGCGGCCCACTTCTTTGGCGATTTTAAACCCGAAGTCAATATCCTGGAGTTCCTGAGAGGTGGGCTGGGAGCGGCTAAGGCGGCCCGGCTGGGCCAGGAGGTCTTCAAGGTACAGGAGGGTGGAGACGATGGTGATGCCTTCCCCCTCCAGTTCGGCGGCCAGGCCCCGGAGGATGCGGTCGTCGTGGCCGGCGCCGGCCTTGCGGATAAGGTTCAGGGCCCGGAAATCCGGCCGGAAATCCCGGAAGAGGCGGCCCCGGCTCACCCCCCCGGCCATGACCGCTCGGCTTACCCCGGCCTGCTTGAAGGCCTTGATGAGCTTCCCCAGTTGGCCCACATAAATCCACTCGCATTGGTGCACCAGGGATTCCAGGGCCGGGTCGGTCTCGCCCCGGTGGGCCATGGCCACCACCTCAAGCCCTTGGCGCCTGGCGGCTTCGGCAAAGAGCAGGGGAAACTGGCCCTTACCCGCGATGAGACCGATTTTCTCTGACATCCACGGGCACCAGCCCCCGTTCGGTGTGTTCCACAAACCAGAGGAGGTGCTCCACTTCAGGAACCTGGGGAAATTCCTGGCGAGCCTTGGCCACGGCCTCCCTGGTATTCAAGTCGGAGTGGAAAAGAATCTCGTAGGTCTGACGGAGGGCCTGCAGGGCGGCGTCGGCCAGGCCGCTGCGCTTGAGGCCCACCAGGTTGAGCCCCACCAGCTTGGCCCGGTTGCCCACCGCCATGGTGTAGGGCGGGACATCCCGTGACACCGCGGAGGCGCCCCCGATGAAGGCGTGGCAGCCAATGCGGCAAAACTGGTGCACCGCTACAAAGCCGCCCAAAATGGCCTTGTCTTCCACGGTAATGTGTCCGGCCAGGGTGGCGGCGTTGGACATGACCACCCGGTTGCCGAGGAGGCAGTCGTGGGCCACGTGGGAATAAGCCATGAACAGATTGTTGTTCCCCACCCTGGTGACGCCGCCGCCGCCGGCGGTGCCCCGGTGCATGGTGGCAAACTCCCGGATGGTGTTGTCATCGCCGATGATGAGGTGGCTCACTTCCCCGGCGAACTTGAGGTCTTGGGGGATTTCTCCCAGAACCGCAAACTGAAAGATGCGGCAGCGGGCCCCGATGGTGGTGTGTTCCTTGATGACCACGTGGGAACCGATTTCGGTGTCGGGCCCCACCACCACATGTCCCTGGATGATGCTGTAAGGCCCGACGGTGACGCTCTCAGCCAGTTCGGCGGCGGGGTCCACGATGGCCGTGGGGTGTATGGCGGCCATTTTAGTCCTCTTTCTTCCCGACCATGGCCATAATTTCCGCCTCGGCCACCAGGTTGTCGTCCACCATGGCCTGGCCCGCCATCTTGAAGTACTTCCTTTTGCCTTTAAGGACCGTAATGTCCATAATGAGCCGGTCACCGGGCACCACCGGGCGGCGGAAGCGCACTTTGTCCAGGGCCATGAGATAAACGGCTTGGTTTCCCATGTTCTCCGGGATGGAGAGCATCGCCAGGATACCGGCCACCTGGGCCATGGCCTCCACGATGAGCACGCCGGGCATGATGGGGTTTTGGGGAAAATGCCCGATAAAAAAAGGCTCGTTGATCGTGACGTTCTTGAGGCCGACAATGTGCTTGTCCAGCTCAAGGCTAAGGATGCGGTCCACCAGGAGAAAGGGGTAGCGGTGCGGCAAAATTTTAAGGATTTCTTCGATGGTGGGCGGCTGGGTCATGGTTCTGACTTCCTTTCCGGGCTAGCGGTCAATTGCGCCAGCTGTTGTTCAAGTTTTCTCACCTTGCGGTACAGGTCCGGCAGGGTATGCCAGGCGGCCCACACCCGGCGGGTCTCCTTAATGGGCCAGGCCGGGGTGCCCAGGAGCACCTGGTCGGCGGGCACCGAATTGGGGACGCCGGCCTGGGCGCCGATTTGGGTGCGGTCCCCCACGGTAATATGTCCCGCCAGGCCCACCTGCCCCCCCAGGGCCACCCACTGGCCGACTTTGGTGGAACCGGCGATGCCCGCCTGGGACGCCAACACGGTGTGATCTCCCAGTTCAACATTATGGGCCACCTGCACCAGGTTGTCGATTTTTACCCCCCGACCCACCCTGGTCTCCCCCAGGGCGCCCCGGTCGATGGTGACATTGGCGCCGATTTCCACATCGTCTTCGATGACCACCGTGCCCAGCTGGGTGATCTTCATCTGGCCTTCGGGAGTGGGGATGAACCCAAAGCCGTCGGCGCCGATGACCGCGCCGCTGTGGATGAGGACCCGGTCTCCCACCCGGCAGCGCTCCATGATGGTGACGTTGGGGGCAAGATAGGTGTCGTCCCCGATGATGGTGTCGGGGCCGATGTAGCATCCCGGCATGAGGGTGACCCGGTCCCCCAGGCGGACGCGGTCGCCCACAAAGACCAGGGGAGCGATGGCCGCGTCCCGGCCCAATTGGACCTCGGCGCCCAGAAAGGCCTGATGGCTGACCCCCACCCAGCCGGGGCGGGCCGGGGCCAGGAGGGCCGCCACCCGGGCATAGGCCACATAGGGCTGGGCCACCACGATGAGGGGTTTAGGAAGACCGGCCCATTGAGGGGAAACAATGACGGCTCCCGCCCGAGTGGTCTCACCCAGGCGGACGAAGCGGGGATGGGCGATGAAGGTGATGTCCTCGGGGGTGGCCTGATCAACAGGGGCCAACCCCCGGATCACCAGATCGGCGGGCCCCCGGAGTTCCCCTCCCAGCAGGGCCGCCAGTTCGCCCAGGGTCTTACCCATGATTAAGGCTTACTTGAAGCGTTCACGCGCCTTCTCAGTGACGTCCAGGGATTTGTCCCGCACAAAAACCCCCGCCTTGGGGAAAACGATATCCAGGTTGTTTTCGTTGGCCACCTGCTCGACGACCTTGGTCATCTTGTCCATGAGGGGCTTCATTTCCTTCTGGTAGGCATCCTGGAAAGAACGGGCGGCGCTGTCTTTGGACTTCTGGATTTCCTCGATTTTCTTCTGGAATTCCGTTTCCTTCCGTTTCCGGGCCTCGTCTTTGATGATGCCGGATTCGGCTTGCTTCTGGAATTCCGCCAATTGCTGGCCCAGTTCCTGCTCACGCTGCTGCAAAGGGCGGCCCAGCTCCTCGGACTTTTTCTTCAGCGCGCCTTCTATGCGTTTATAATCAGGGGACTTGTTGATAATGTCTTCGATATCCACCACGCCGATGCGCAGTTCTTTCGCCAAAGCGGGGGCAACCAGCAAACAAGTGATTAAAAATACACATAATGCCAACTTCTTCATAAGACAGCCTCCTTGGATGAGGTAAACCCTCATATCAGCGCTTTATAAGCCTTCCCTAGTGCGGCGTTTCCCACGCCAATACTAGTGGTTAAACAAAAATGTATCGAGATGCCCCTTTGTCAGGCCCCTCGCGAGGCGACGGCCCGCCGGCCCGGCGTCTCCTTAAAAGGTGCCGCCAATGGTGAATTCCCAGGCGCTTTGCTGCTCATAGCTCTTTTTGTTCAGGTTGTAGCCCCATTCCACCCGCAGCGGCCCCATGGGGGAAAACCACCTAATGCCGCCGCCGACGCTGGTGCGCACGTTGGGGACCAGGGCTTGGGCGCTGGAACTGTAAACGTTGCCGGCATCAAAAAAGACCAGGCCCACAATGCCGTATTTTTTCAGGCGGGGCACCGGAAAGCGGTACTCCGTGTTGATTTGAAAAAACCGGTTGCCACCGATGCGGTCTTGGGTATTCGGGTCTCGGGGGCTGATCTGGGCGTATTTAAATCCCCGGATGGTGTCAATGCCCCCCAGGTAAAACAACTCATAGGCCGGCTGCTGACCGTAAGGCAGTCCCTGGATGATTCCCCCCCGGGCATGAAACACGCCCACCGTGTTCCACTTCAGGGGATAGTAAAAGGCAGCATCCAGGATATACCGGATGAAAGCCACATCGCCCCCCAGACCGGCCCATTCAATGGAGATGCTCTGGTCCGAGCCCTTGGTGGGAGTGAACAGGGAGTCCCGGGTGTCCCGGCGGAACCCGAAGGTCACGGCGCTGGTGTTGCGGATCTGGCTGGCCTGCACAATGGCCGGGGTCTGTTGGGCCGAAGAGGAAAGATCCGTCAACCTGACATTCTCAAAGCGGTAACTGCCAAATACTCGGGTGTATTTCCATTTCAGGGGGTGGACCAGGCGGAGGGACCCCCCGAAGCTCGTGCGGGTATATTCATCGAAGGCCCGGGCCCAGTTGTAGGCGTCGATGCCCAACCCCAATGGCCGGTCAAAAAGATAGGGCTCGGTAAAGCTGATGCGGTAGCGGCTGGCGACAAAGCCCAGCATGGCCTGCACCTGGAGCCGCTGCCCCCGGCCGAACAGGTTGTTCTGGTTGACTTCCACCATGCCCACCAGCTTGTCCTGGGTGCTGTAGCCCACGCCCACCCCGAAGGAGCCGGTGGGCCTTTCTTTAACGGTGATCTTCAAGTTCACCCGATCCGGGGTGGTGCCAGGCGTGGTGTTTACATTGACATCTTCGAAATATTCCAGGCGCTTCAGGTTTTTCATGCTCTCTTTGAGCTTGGTGGCGTTGAAGAGCTCCTGTTCATAGACCCGCAGTTCCCGGCGGATCACCTTGTCCCGGGTTTTGACGTTGCCGGCGATTTCAATGCGCTCAAAAGTTACTTTCTTCCCCTGGTTGATGTCGAAGTTGATATCTACGGTGCGGTTCTGGTCGTTTTCTTTGAGGAGGGGGGTGACATCAGCATTGGCGTAGCCCTGGTCGGCGTACAGGTCGGTGAGGGTGGTGATGTCTCCCTGGATTACTTCCCGGCTGTAGATGGAGGTTTTGATAATAGCCAGTTTCTTTTTTAAGGCGTCCTTTTCTTCTATCAGGTCTCCCTGGAGGTCGATCTTACCCACCCGGAACTGGGGCCCTTCGTTGACGGGAAAGGTGATATAGGCCCTGCCCTGGCGCACCTCGATTTTGGGCTCTCCCACCTTGGCTTTGATATAGCCGTGGTTAAAATAGTAGGCCCCGATCTTTTCGGCATCCCGCTCCAATTTTTCCTGAATCAGTTTGCCCGCGCCGGTAATCCGGGAAACCAGAGGGAGGCGGCTCTTCTCCTTGGTCTCCAGGACCTTCTTGAGCTTGCTGGGTTGGAAGGCGCTGACCCCTTCAAATTTAATTTCCTTGATGGTTACCGGTCCGCCTTCATTGACGTTAAACACCAGATTGACTTCCTGGGGGGTGACGGGCTGCAGGGTATAGGTGATGGTGGCCCCATAATACCCTTTATCCCGATACAGCTTCAGGGCCTTCTCGATGGCTTCCTTGATGACCGGCTCATTGGCCACCGCCAGGCTTTTCAGTTCCATGGAGTCAAGCAGGGTCTTTTCTTTGACGTGGATGTTGCCCCGGATGGAGGTATTGCGGATGGCGGGCTTTTCGGTGACGATCACCGTCAGGATCCGGCCCTCGGGGGAGTCGCTGATATCGAATTTGACGTCGGTGAAATAGCCCATTTTGAAGATGGCCTTCAGGTCTTCCCGAAGGCGCATGGGCGAGATGGTGTCACCCTCCCGGGTTTGCATGACCCCCACGACGGCGTCTGATTCCACCCGGCGGTTGCCCTTCACCGCGATGCGGCGCAGGCGTTCTTTCCCCAAACTCCGGAGGGCCGCTTCCCCGGCCAACTGGCGGGCCAGGCCGGAAAGGGCGGCCACCCCCGTGCCCTGCTGCTTCAGGAGGACGGGAGCCAACTGGCCGGAAAGGTCAATGAGGCGGGCTTCCAGGGAGACGGCTTCCCCCACGATGACCACCTGCCCGGTAATAACCGTGTCCGCTCCCAGCCTCCGGCCGATGTCTTTGATCTGCTCCTCGGAAGGTTCCTTGAGGCCTGAGAGTTCTTTGGCCAGGTCATCCTGGGGCACCAAGGCAAAACCTTCGGACTTGAGACGTTCCTCAAATTCCTGGCGCACCTTGTCCCCCAGGTATTCCCGGGGGGTTTTGCTCAAGACCGCAAAGGGAAAGACGGCCACCTTTTTGAAGGTCATCTCCGGCTCCTGGGCCAGACCCAGGCCGGTGGAAGTCCAGATAATCAGAAATAGTGCCAAGAGTAGACGTCGCCGCAACTCATTCCCCCCGTATGGTTATGGCCTTGCCGTCCACCAGGGTGATCCGGCGGTCCAGGGATTTGGCCAGTTGCAGGTTATGGGTCACGATCACCGAGGTCAGCCCCTGTTCGCGGTTCAAGTCCAGCAGCAAGTCCTGCACCGCGGCGCCGCTGTGGGGGTCCAGGTTGCCGGTGGGTTCATCCGCCAGGAGGACCTCGGGCTTGAGCACCAGGGCCCGGGCCACCGCCACCCGCTGCTGTTCACCCCCCGAAAGGGTGGACACCCGGTGCTGCAGGCGGTGCCCCAGGCCTACCCGCACCAACATGGCCTCCGCCTCTTCCCTGGCCTGGGGTTTGGGCACCCGCGCAATAAGGGCCGGCATCATGACATTTTCTAAAGCGTCGAATTCGGGCAAGAGGTAGTGGAACTGAAACACGAAGCCCACCTTGCAGTTGCGAAAGGCCGCCAGGCGCCGGTCGTCAAGGGCGAAAACGTCTTCCCCTTCCCAGACCACCGAGCCCTCAGAGGGGCGTTCCAGGGTCCCCAAAATATGCAGCAGGGTGGACTTGCCCACCCCGGAGGCCCCCACCACCGCCAGGGTCTCCCCGGCATAGACATCCAGGTCCAGGCCCTTGATCACCTCCACCTGGTTGCCGTTGCTGGTGAAGATTTTAACCAGGCCCCGCACCGCGATTTTCACCGCTGGGGATGCGGTTGTCACTGCCTCTGCCATAATATCCACTTCAGGAATTTTCACCTTAACACGTTCTCAACAGGGCGTCAAATCAGCCGGCAGCCCGGCCCTACTCGTAGCGGATGGCTTCCACCGGGTCCAGGCGGGAGGCCTGCCAGGAGGGATAGAGGGTGGCCAGAAAGCTGATGAGCATGGCCGCGCCCACAATCAACACCAAATCCATGGCTTGGATCTTCACCGGCAGGGTGGAAATCAAATAAATATCCCGGGGGAGCTTGATAAATTCGTAGCGCTGTCAGGAGCGCGCACATGATGAGTCCCAGGACCACCCCCAGGACGGTGCCGAAAAACCCGATGAGAAGGCCGTCCATCACGAATATCTTCATGATGCTCTGTCGGGTGGCGCCCATGGATTTCAGGATGGCGATCTCCTTGGTCTTTTTCATCACCATCATGAACAGGGTGGAAGCGATTCCGAAAGCTGCCACCAGGATGATGAGGGTGAGAATGACGAACATGGCGATCTTCTCCAGCTTCAGGGCGGAGAAGAGGCTGTAGTTCATGTTGATCCAGTCCCGGGCGAAATAATCCGGCCCCAGCTTGGCCACGATGTCCTGGCCCATTTCCTGGGCGGCGTAAATGTCTTTGATGGCGACTTCCAGCCCCGTGACCCGCTCCCCGAACCCCAAAAGCTCCTGAATGGCCGGCAGGCTGACATAGACCAAAGAACTGTCAAACTCAAACATGCCGGAATGGAAAAGCGCGGCCACCCGGAAGAGGCGCAAGCGGGGAAGCTGACCCATGGGCGTCAGGGTGCCCCGGGGGATGTAAAGGTTGAAGAAGTCCCCCACCTGGAGGTTGAGGCGCTTGGCCAGTTCGTTCCCCAGGGCCGCGGGCGGGGGTTCGCCGGGCTCAAACTGGGAGACTGCGTCGAAACTGCCCCCCAGGACCTTGAGATTATCCGGACCGCCGCCCTTGAGAATGCTGACATCCAGGCCCCGGAGCATGCCCCCGGAAATGGTGCCCGGCGTGGAAAACATCACCGGCGTGTACAGATAGGGCTGCACCGAGTTCACCCCGGGCACGGTTTTGATGCGCTCGGCCACCTGGCTGTACTGGCTGATGCGCCCCTCTTTGGACAGGACGATAATCTGGGGGTTGACGCTCAGGATTTTCTTTTTCAGGTCTTCGTCGAAGCCGGTCATGACGCCGATAACCACGATGAGGGCCATGACCCCCACGGCCACCCCGGCAATGGAAAACAGGGTGGACAGGGAAATGAAGCCCTTCTGCCGCCGGACGCCCCGGAGCATGCGCAGGGCCACAAAGGTTTCAAAAAACGCCATGATTACCTCTCCGGCCTGAGCAAGGGAAAGAGGATGACGTCGCGAATGGAGGGGGAGTCGGTGAGGAGCATCACCAACCGGTCAATGCCGATGCCTTCGCCTGCCGCCGGGGGCATGCCGTGCTCCAGGGCCAGGAGGAAGTCTTCGTCCACTGCGTGGGGCATCTCTTCGTCCCCCGCGGCATGGGCCGCCATTTGCTTTTCGAAGCGCCGCCGCTGATCGTCCGGGTCGTTGAGCTCGCTGAAGGCATTGGCCATTTCCCGGCCCGCGATGAAGAGCTCGAAGCGGTCCACTACTTCGGGATTGTCGTCGTTGCTCCGGGAAAGGGGCGAAGTCTCCGTGGGATAGCCCAGGACAAAGGTGGGCTGGAGCAGCCTGGCCTCCACGTTGAGGTCGAAAAGCTTGGTCAGGGCCCGGCCGTAGCCCTCCCCGGCCCGCAGCTGCACCCCTTCTTTGCGGGCCACCTCCAGGAGCTTGTCCCGGTCGGCCACCACCTCTGCGGGTATGCCGCCGATTTCCGTCAGCGAGGCCCGCAAATCAAGACGCCGCCAAGACCGGGTGAAGTCGATCTCCTGGTCCTGGTAGGTGAACTTCAGGGTCCCCAAAATCTCCTGGGCCAGGGTGCAGAAAAGCTCCTCAGTGAGGTCCATGAGGTCCTCAAAGGTGGCGTAGGCCTGGTAAAACTCCAGCATGGTGAATTCCGGGTTGTGGAGGCTGGAGAGGCCCTCGTTCCGGAAATTGCGGTTGATTTCATAGACCCGGTCGAAGCCCCCCACCACCAGGCGTTTGAGATAGAGCTCCGGCGCGATGCGCAGGTATAACTGCATGTCCAGGGCCTGATGATGGGTGGTGAAAGGCCTGGCCGTGGCCCCGCCCGGGATGGGCTGCATCATGGGAGTCTCCACTTCTAGAAACCCCCGTTCGTCCAGAAACCGGCGCATGAGCCGGGTGATGGCGGCCCGGGTGCGGAAGACCTGCCAGACCTGGGGGTTCATGAGCAGGTCGAGATAACGCTGGCGGTAGCGGGCCTCCACATCGGTGAGGCCGTGGTACTTTTCGGGCAAGGGCCGCAGGGACTTGGTGAGGACCCAGAAGCGGGTGACCGCCAGGGTGAGTTCGTCGGTCTTGGTGCGGAAGAGAGTCCCCTCAAAGCCCACAAAGTCGCCGATATCCAGCTTTTTAAACCAACTGTAAGCCTCGTCCCCCAACACCTCCCGCTGGACATAGGCCTGGAGGCGGCCGGTGCCGTCCTGGAAATGGCAGAAAACGGCCTTGCCGAACTTGCGCACCAGCATGAGGCGGCCCGCCAGGCGGAAGATGGCGCCGAGCTTTTCCAGCTCAAGGCCGGTCATGGCCCCATAGCTGTCTATGACCTGGGCCAGCGTGTGGCTGGGGACGAAGCGGTTAAAGAAGGGGTCTATGCCCCCCTGCCGGAACTCCTGGATTTTTTCCCGGCGCTGGGCCAGGATATGGTCTGTTAATGACATGAGGGCGTGATTTTGAACCTAACTTCACAAAGTATTAAACTGATAGTATGTAAATCGAACTACCCGGTTAGTCAAGCCCAAAGTAAGAAGTGTTAAGGGAGGCGGGGTCAAGCGGGCGCCGGGGCAGCCCCGGCCGCTGCGCCTGTCATTCATTGACAACCAGGAGACCGCCGATTGATAGCATTTTTAGACCTCTGGGAAAAGCGCTGTTGTCATCCCAAGCGCAACGAAGGATCTCGTATTTTCGGGGAGTTGGGAAATTATTTGGTCGCTTCGTTCCCTTCAGAATGACAGTACTGGGGACTTTCGCAGAGGTCTCGACTTTGAACCCCCTCATTTTTTTCTTTATGGGTATTGCTTTAAAATTCTGGTAAAATTAGTTTTATTGCCGATGTTTGAGCTCCATACTTTTTCCCTTGAAATGAGCACCACGGCCGGGACTGACATTTTGGACATCACACCCCAGGTCCAGGAGTCGGTGAAAAACGCGGGCCTGGCCCACGGCTTGTTGCACCTGTTCATCTCCGGCTCAACCGCGGCCCTGACCACCATCGAGTATGAATCCGGCGTGGTAAACGACTTGAGAGCGGCCATCGAACGCCTCTTTCCCCAAAATCTTCCCTACGAACACGACCGCCGCTGGGGCGACGGCAACGGCTACGCCCACGTCCGGGCCGCGTTTTTTAAGCCCAGCCTCACCATCCCCCTGGCGGACGGCCATCTCGAGCTCGGGACCTGGCAGCAGATTGTGCTCCTGGATTTCGACAATCGCCCCCGCCGGCGCCGCATCCGGGGCCAGATCCTGGGTCTTAATCCCTAACCACAGTGAAACCCGCCCACATCTCCGCCAAGAGCAGCATCGAGCAAATTACCCTGGCAGACAACGCCCTGGCCCAGTCCCTGTTTGGGGAGCAGGGGGCCAATCTCCGCCTCATCGGCCGCCTGTTGGGGGTGAAGCTCGCCAGCCGGGGCCATCAGGTGACGGTGGAGGGGCCCGAGCCCCAGGTGAAGCTGGCCCGCCGCGCCCTGGAGGAGCTCTATCAGCTCCTCGAGACCGGTTACGCTTTATCGCCCCAGGACCTGCAGCACACGGTGAAAATCCTCCAGGGCCAGGAGGAGACGGCGCTCAAAGATATTTTCCTCGACACCGTTTACATCTCCGCCATGAAGCGGCGCATCACCCCCAAAAGCGTCACCCAGAAGCGCTACATCGAGGCCATCCGCAATCACGACATCGTCTTCGGGGTGGGGCCGGCGGGCACCGGCAAGACCTATCTGGCCATGGCCATGGCGGTGGCGGCCCTCATGAACCACGAGTTCATCCGCATCGTCCTGGCCCGGCCCGCAGTGGAGGCCGGCGAAAAGCTGGGGTTTTTGCCGGGGGACCTCTACGAGAAGGTGAACCCCTACTTACGGCCCCTCTATGACGCGCTCCACGATATGATGGATTTTGACAAGGCCACCCGGCTGGTGCAGCGGGGCATTATCGAAGTGGCCCCCCTGGCTTTTATGCGGGGCCGCACCTTGAACGACTCCTTTGTGATTTTGGACGAAGCCCAGAACACCACCCCGGAGCAGATGCTCATGTTCCTGACCCGCCTGGGGTTTGGCGCCAAGGCGGTGATCACCGGGGACGTGACCCAGATCGATCTTCCCAACGGCGCCTCCTCTGGATTGGTGGAGGCCCGCCAGTTGTTGACCGGGATCGAGGGCATCGAGTTTATTCATTTCACGGAGCGGGATGTGGTGCGCCACCCTCTGGTGCAGGACATCATCCGGGCCTATGAAGCCCACCGGCAGAAAGCCGCCACCTCCCCCAAAGACGACGCCCGCCATGGCAGATAAAGAGCTGTCTACGAACATCTCCCGGATGCGGAACTGGCTAAGCGCCCTGTTGGCCAAGTGCGGCTGGCCCCTTAACCGCAAGTCAGTCCTGACGCCGAAACAAGAGCAGTTCGCCAAAATATTCCTGCTGGTTATTCTGAGCCTGGCCCTGGCTTTTATCATTACGCCCGACCCCCGGAAATCCCTGGGCGAATACCAGCTCAACGTCATTTCCCCGGAGAGCATCAGGGCCGCGGGGGATTTTCAGGTGGAGGATGCGGAGACCTCGCGCAAACGCCAGCGGGAATTGCTGGCCGCGCTGCCGCCGGTCTTCGATTGGGACGATCAGATAGCCGTGAAAATCCAGGAACGGTTCCGCCACAGCCTGGAATTCCTGAATAAAACCTCCCAAGAGATATCCAAAGAACTCACCTCGGCTTCAGGAGGGAAAAATCCGCCGCCCAAGCCTAATTTTTCCACTATTTACCCAAAGCTTCTCGATCATAAACCGGAGTTCGACAATATTTTGGGGATCAGCCTCCCGGTCGCCACCTTCCAGCTCCTGGCCAAATCCGAGTTTTCCCCGGCCCTGGAAGCCCTGATGGGGCAAGTGCTCGAGCAGGTGTACCGCCAGGGGGTCATCGCCAGCCAGGCCCTCCCCCAACCACGGCCTAAAGAGATTGTCCTGCGCAATCTGACCTCTTTGGAAGAAAAGATTGTCCAGGCGCCCTTTGCTTTTCTGGTGGTGGACAATCTGCGCAAACCCATGGCCACCTATTGCCGGGAGATCGCCTCTGATTTCTCTCCCGCTGACCGCCTTCTGGTGTGCGACCTCGTGCAGCATCTGGCGGTTCCCAACATTACCTACAATCCGGCGGAAACCATAGAACGCCAGCAAAAGATCCTGAAAGAATTTCGCCCCACCTATTTTCACGTGAGCGCCGGTGAACTCATCCTCCATGAGGGGGAACGCATCACCCCCCTGCACCTCGCCAAAATAAAGGCCCAGGACGCCATCTACACCCCCCAGCGGAGCTTTCTGGTCTTTCTGGGAACCTTCCTCAGCCTGGTCCTGACCTTGTGGTTGGCCTACAACCTGGCCCGCATTTCCCTGAAAAACTTCTCCACCCGCCTGCGGGACCTGGCCTTTCTGGCCGTGCTGCTCATCGTCTGTCTTTTGTTCAACTACGGCCTCATCAGCCTCTCCGCCATCATCTCCCCCATGAAGCCCCTGCTGGGGAAAAACCTGATTTATGCCATCCCCATCGCGCTGGGCTCCATCTGCGCCGCCCTGTTCCTGGGGCTGGAAACCGGCTGGGTCATGGCCTTTTTGCTGGCCACCCTGTCCGCCCTGCTCCTGCCCAAGCCTTTCCCCTTGTTTCTTTACCTGGTGAGCGCCGGCCTCATGGGGGTTTGGGGAGTGCGTCATTATCAGCAGCGCCGTTCCTTTATCAATACCGGCATGGCCATCTGCGGGGTCAATCTCCTCATGGTCACGGCCTTTAAATTGCTGGAGTTCCCCATTAGCGGCCGGGATTTCTTTCTGGGGCAGCTTTTTGCCATAAGCGGCGGCTTCCTCACCGGGATTTTGGCCCTGGGCTTTACTCCCATCATCGAGATTCTGTTCGGTTACACCTCCAACATTCGCCTCCTGGAGCTCTTGAACCTGGAGCAGCCCCTCCTAAAAGAACTCATGCTGGTGGCGCCGGGCACCTACCATCACTCCCTGGTGGTGGGCCAGATCGTGGAGGCCACCGCCCTGGCCATCGGGGCCAATCCCATGCTGGCCAAGGCCGCGGCCTACTACCACGACATCGGCAAAATCAAAAAGCCTGCCTATTTCGTGGAGAATCAATTCGGCGGGGAAAACAAACACGAGAAGCTGGCCCCCTCCATGAGCAGCCTGATCCTCACGGCCCACGTCAAGGACGGGGTGGAATTGGCCCGCAAGCAGCAACTGGGTGAGGGCATCTGCGACATCATCCAGCAGCACCACGGCACCTGCCTTATCAGCTATTTTTACACCAAGGCCAAAAATCAGGCCGCCGACCCCGACAAGGTCAAAATCGACGATTACCGCTATCCCGGTCCCCGGCCTCAAACCAAGGAGGCGGGGCTGGTCCTGGTGGCGGATCAGGTGGAGGCGGCCAGCAAAACCCTCACCGACCCCACTCCGGCCCGCATCCAGGGCATGGTGCAAAAAATCGTCAACAATATTTTTGCCGACGGCCAGTTGGATCAATGCGAGCTCACCTTAAAGGAGCTGCATCTCATCGCCAAGCACTGCACCAAGATTCTGAGCGGCATTTTCCACCATCGCGTCAAATACCCCACTCCTGCCGAAAAGACCCGGGCCCATGAAGATCTGGATAAGCAACAGGCAAAGAAAAACGGCGTTAAATCCGGCAACAGTCAAAGAAAAAGCCAGGAAGATCTTAAACGCCTTGGGATGGGCTGAGGCCGAGCTGTCCCTGACCCTGGTGAGCGACCGGGCCATGGCCCGTTTGAACCGGGAGACGTTCGGGAGGACCGGGCCCACCAACGTCATCGCCTTTCCCGTGGATGGCGGGGGGGAGGCCGCCCCAGGCTCCCCGGCTGTGCGGTCTGAGGCCGACTCAACCTCCCAGCCCCCTCCTGTCCTGGGGGAGGTGGTCATATCGCTGGAGACCACCCGGCGTCAGGCGGCAGAAAACGGCTGGCCCTGGGAGGAACTCTTCGATTTTTACCTGATTCACGGTATATTACACCTCGTGGGCCATGACCATGACACTCCCGCCCAGGAAGAAGCCATGACCGCCAGGACCTGGGAGCTGATGGATATTCTGCGCTAGCGTTAACTCAGAGAAAGTAGAGGAAATTGAGCCAATTCAAGGTATGAAGCTGCATGTAAATTCCCTATGAGGAATAAGGTGGCGCCTCTAAATTCATCCGGCAATCTAAAGGAACGCCTCCAAACCCTGGTGAACTCCGCCGAGGTTCTCCGGCTGATCCACGACATCACCACCTGCCGGGTGGAATGGGATGACTCTCTCTCTTTGTCCATTGATCCCCAAGCATCCCGGGGCCTGGAGCTTTTTCCCTGCTTTACCATGCATTTTCAGGAGCGCTTCCTCCAGGTCAAGGGCGTCATTTCCCCCAACCTGCCCGAGGAAGGGGAAGGCCTGAGCCATGTGATCAGCCTGGAGCTGGCCGGCCAAACCATCACCTTTCGCCTGACCACTTCCCAAACCTATGTCCTGTCCCCTTTCCATTTGCGCTTCCTGAGCATGCTTTTTGGCCGTCTGGTCCTGCACCACCTGATTTTTCCCCTAAACGACCAGCGCAGCTATCTGCAATTTACCCCCTACTCCCTGGAGGAGCAGGTGGTGGCCGGCTATCTCCAGAGCCTCAGGTGGGCGCCCTGCGCCACCATCAAACTGGACGCCCAGGACAACCCCTACATCGGCTCCATGCTCCATTCGGAGAAGGCCCTGAAGCGCTGCGAAATGCCGGGCAGCTACCAGGAGGAGGCCCTCATCCGGGCCTGGCGGCTGTTCAAACGCCTCCTGTACTATTCCATTGAGGGGGGCCGCCTGTTCACCGGGTTTGCCTTTATTCCTTCCTTTGTCTCCCCGGAAACCAGTCAAAAACGCTGGCCTTCCCTGCTGCCCTACCGGGAAGACGCCCGCTTGTCTCTCGATGAAGACCTGCAGGCCCTCAAGCAATACTTCCTGCACGCCGACGGCCGCACCACCTTTTTGGCCATCCAGGACGGGCGCCTTTTCGGCCTGGTGCACCTCACCAAGGGGACCCACCGCCAGTTGGCCAGCTCCCGGGCCTGGGACGCAGCCCTGCCTCTCACCTCCGTGTCCTCCCGGGGGCGGTTGTCTTTTTGGATCCCCTTGCGGGGGCGGCAGACCCCCCAGATTCCCCTGGTGGTGCTGGAGTATCGTTATGGCCAACTGCGCATCCCGTTGTTTCAGGACATCTTTTGGCTGGAACTGGAGCGCCAGCTCAAGGAAGTCTGCCGAGAGTGCGACCGGCCGGATTACCTGTCGCGGCTCAAGCGCCTTTTAGCCATGATCAAGCGCAGCGGTCACGGCGCCATTTTTATCCTGGGTTTGACGCCCGAGCAGATGGCCTCTGCGGATGCGCCCCTGGAGAACCAGGTCCATCTGGAAAAACCCGCGCCCCTCATGGACCGCTGGCTGCCCCATCTCCACGGCATGGCCAAATCCGACGGCGCCCTGCTTTTTAACAACCAGTTGGAGGCAGTGGCTTTCGGGGCCCGCCTCAAGGCCGCGCCGGCCCTCTTGCCCCCGGAACGGCACGACCTGGGCACCGGCATGCGCCACCAGGTGACCCGGGAGTTCACCACCTTTGCCCCCAACCTCGTGGGGCTCACCGTCTCCCAGGACGGCTACCTCTCCCTCTACCGCCACGGGAAGTTGATCAGTCGATTGTATTGAGATTCTGCCAATGGTTGTGGCTAAATAAGGACGTCAATTGAGGGGACTATCGGTTCTGGCCCGAGTATCAAGAGCACCGTACAGATTATACAGAAAAACATCAATCTTTTTATAAAGCTGCTGAATGGATTGTTCAGCAGTTTTATGCATATTGAGCCATTTTTCTGAATGGGGCTCAAAGGGCATATCTCTTAATTCCTTAACAGCATAGTGACCCCGCTGAAAGTACGTATAGACCGTTTCAGCGCGGTCTTCTTTAGTTGACCCCTCCTCGCTGATATAAAACAACCTGGCAATTTCAGGCCCAGCCAGGTAGTTCATCTTTGTAATATATACCCTTAGATGCTCATTCCAATCTACTACGGCTTTTCCATATTCTTCCCAGCGTTGCGTTATAACTTGTTTCCTCTCATCCGGTGTTTTGTATGCACCCGGGGGTGTTTCTATCGCCCAGAAAACTCTCAACAATTTCATGGCACGTGTGCTCATGGTAACAGAAATATCTTCCAGCAATTTATCATTCCTATCCAATGAGCGCTTCAGTAACTCAAACTTTTTCTCCCGTTCCCAAGTGGCCCGGTTATAAAAATTATTGATAATCGTGCCGCATACCGTGGTCAACAAAAAACCTATTAACAATAACCCCAGGCCCGAGTTTAAAAAATCTTTCATGTCCAGATCCCCTTGTTAGGTAAGGGAGTTATCCATTATAGGGAATTTTTGCCCTCCATGAGAAGTAATTTTCCCTTCTTACCCCAGGCTTTCTGTGGTCTTCCACACCTCCAGGTCGTGCAAGGCCCTCTCCGCATAGGCCGCGCCCCGGAGTTTCTTGGGGATGCGGCCGGGAAGGGGAGGAAAAAGGCCGAAGTTGACGTTCATGGGTTGGAAATCCTTGGTGGCGGTGTTGGTGAGGTGCCCGATGAGGGCGCCGTGGGCGGTGGCGGGGGGAGGGGTGACAAGAGGTAGGCCCAGGGCCCGGCGCGCCGCGTTTGCACCGGCCAGAAGCCCCATGGCGCTGGACTCCACGTAGCCCTCCACCCCGGAGAGCTGGCCCGCCACAAAAATATTGGGATGCTGGATAAAGTTGAGGTGAGGGCTCAAAAGGCCCGGGGCCCGGATAAAGGTGTTGCGGTGGATGCTCCCAAGGCGCACGAACTCGGCCTGGGCAAGGCCGGGGATGAGGCGAAAGACCCTTTGTTGCTCGGGATAGGTCAGCTTGGTCTGGAAACCCACCAGGTTGTAGAGGGTCCCTTCCCGGTTTTCCGCCCTGAGTTGGGCCACCGCGAAAGGCTGCCGGCCGGTTCTGGGGTCAACAAGGCCCACGGGTTTTAAGGGGCCGAAGGTCAGGGTGCGGTAGCCCCGGGCCGCCATGATTTCCAAAGGCAGGCAGCCCTCAAAGTAGCGGGGCTCCTCAAAGGACCTCAAGGGCATGTGCTCGCCCTGCATCAACGCCTCGTAAAACGCAGCGTATTCTTCCTCGGTGAAGGGGCAATTTAGATAATCCTCCCCGGCCCCATACCGGGAGGCCCGAAAAATGATGGACATATCCAGGGAATCGGCCTGGACGATGGGGGCGATGGCGTCGTAAAAATGCAGGTGCTCCTGGCCGGTGAGGCTCCCCAGAGCCTGGGCCAGGCCATCCGAGGTGAGGGGGCCTGCGGCCACCACGGTGATCCCTTCCGGGTTGAGGTCAGTTATTTCCTCCCGGATGATCTCCACCAGGGGTTCTTGCTCCAGGGCCTGGGTGAGGTAGGCGGCAAAGCGCTCCCGGTCCACCGCCAGACTGCGACCCGCGGGCACTCGGGTGGCCTCGGCCGCGACCATGACCAGGGAGCCTAGCCGCCGCATCTCCTCCTTCAAAAGGCCCACCGCGTTTTCCAGGGCTTCGGCCCTGAGGGAATTGCTGCACACCAACTCCCCCAACAAGGGCGAGTTGTGGGCCGGGGAGTATTTGTGGGGCTTCATTTCATAGAGCCGCACCTTAACGCCCCGCCGGGCCGCCTGCCAGGCCGCTTCGCTCCCCGCCAACCCCCCGCCGATGATGGTGATGGAAGGAAGAGTTGGGGGGAGGGTCAGGGACCTGAGGTCCCTGCCCTCCCCCCAAACCCCCCTCCCAACCCGCAGAGGGCTCCGGAAAAGACAGGGACCTTTGGCCCCGACTTTCCCGATTTATCACCCCAATCAAGGGATTGGGGGAGGGGGTGTGGGGGAGGGGGTAAGGGGCCGCTGCCCCTTAGCCCTCTCCCCCACAAACCATTCTTATCCACTAACAGCGGCATCGGCGGGGGCGGCTTCCTCGTAGCCGCAGCCTTCTTTGGGGCACAGGAGTTTTTTCCCTTTTTTCTTGAGCCAGGGGAAATCGCATTGGGGGCAGGGGGTCTCCACCGGGGGCTGGTTCAGGGTGAAGGAGCACTTGGGGTAGCGGCTGCAGCCGAAAAAGACGCCCCGGCGGGAGCGGCGTTTTACCAGGTGGCCGTCGCAGCCTGGCTGGGGGCAGGGAGCGCCGCCGGCCTGGTCCCCCGGTTCCGCCAGCACCGGCTTGCCGTCGGGGCCCCAGGCCAGGTCCCGGGTGAAGCGGCACTTGGGGTAGCCGGAGCATCCCAAAAATTCCCCCTTCCGGCCCCGGCGCACCACCAGATCCTTGTCGCATTCCGGGCAGGAAAGGCCTGTAGGGCCTGGTTTGCCGGCCGGCCCGGTCTGGGTTCCCCCGGCAGGCGGCCCGGACGGCGGCACCATGTCGCCCTGGGGATCGCGCTGGATATCGCTGGTAAAGTCGCATTCGGGATAAGCCGAACACCCCAGAAATTCCCCAGCCTTGCCCCAGCGGATCAGCAGATCCTGGCCGCATTTGGGGCAGGCAAAGCCGGTGGGCAAGGTCTTCATGGCCGGCATCTGCGCCTTGGCGTCTTTCAACTCCTGGGCAAAGGGGCCATAGAAACCCCCCATGATGTCCAGCCAGGATACCTGCCCTTCGGCGATGCGGTCCAGGTCCTCTTCCAGGTTGGCCGTAAATTTGGGGTTCATGATGCCGGGAAAACTTCCCACCAGGAGATCGCTCACCGCCATCCCCAGCTCGGTGGGCCGGAGCCGGGTTTTGATTTTCAGGACATAATCCCGGGTCTGGAGGTTGCTCAGGATGGTGGCGTAGGTGCTGGGCCGCCCGATGCCCTGGACTTCCAGTTCCTTGATGAGGCTGGCCTCGGTGTAGCGGGGCGGCGGCTTGGTGAAATGCTGCTGCGGGTCAAAATCCACCAGGTTCAGGATTTCCCCCTCTTTCAGAGGCGGCAGCTTTTCTTCCTTTTCCTCTTCCTCGGAGGTTTCCTGATACAGGACGGTGAAGCCGGGGAAGGTCATCACCGTGGCCGTGGCCCGGAACAGATAATCCCCCGCGGCCACATCCACGGTGGTGAGCTGGAAGAGGGCCTGGGCCATCTGGGAGGCCACGAAGCGGCGCCAGATAAGCTCATAGAGGGCAAGTTCGTCTTTTTTCAGGAATTTGCGCACATCCTCCGGCCGGCGGCTGACATCCGCGGGCCGGATGGCCTCGTGGGCCTCCTGGGCCCCTTTGGGGCTTTTATAGCGGTGGGGGGACTTGGGCAAGTATTTGTCCCCATAGGTGGAACCGATGAAGTTCCGCACCGTGTCCAGGGCCTCTCCCGACACCCGGGTGGAGTCGGTGCGCATGTAGGTGATGAGGCCCACAGGCCCCTCGTCCCCCAGGTCCATGCCTTCGTAAAGCCTCTGGGCCAGGCGCATGGTGTTCTGGGGCGAAAAGCGCAGCTTGCGGTTGGCCTCCATCTGCATGGTGCTGGTGATGAAGGGGGGCGCGGGATTGCGCTTCTGGGGCTTTTTTTCCACCTTGGCCACCTTGAAGGGCTCCTGGTCCAGGGCCTCCAGGATGCCTTCCACCTGGACGACATTGCCCGGCTTGATATCCTTGGCCTTATACTTCACCAGGCGGGCCTCAAAGCGGGGCGGCTCCTTGCCCTCCAGGCAGGCGGCCAGGGTCCAGTACTCCTCGGGAATGAAGGCCAAAATGGCTTTTTCCCGGTCCACCAGGAGGCGCAAAGCCACAGACTGGACCCGCCCCGCGGACAGCCCGGCCTTGACTTTTTGCCACAACAGGGGGCTCAACTGGTAGCCCACCAGGCGGTCCAGGATGCGGCGGGCCTGCTGGGACTCAAAGCGAGACCGGCTTAAGGGCACCGGGTTGGCCAGGGCTTCCTTAATGGCCTTCTGGGTCAGCTCCAAAAGCAGGACCCGGTGAAAGGTGTGGTTTTCTTCGCCCAAGGATTCGGCGATGTGCCAGGCGATGGCCTCCCCTTCCCGGTCCGGGTCAGGCCCCAAATAGATGTCCGGCACGCCGGCTGCGGCTTTTTTCAGTTCGCTGATCACCTTGGCCTTGCCCACGATGGTGACGTACTTGGGGCGAAACTCCTTATCCACGTCCACACCGAGTTCGTTTTTGGGGAGGTCCCGCACGTGCCCCTTGGTGGAACGGACGTCAAATTCCTTCCCCAGGTATTTCTGGAGGGTCTTGGCCTTGGTGGGTGATTCCACTATGAGTAAAGATTTTGCCATAAAGTAATAAGGCCTTGATTTCGTTTTAAGGGATTGATTTCGGAAGTTTTCAGTTTTACCTAAATAGCCGGGCATTGCAAGGGGGGGATTCTGCGCAAGACATTCCTGGGCGGAGGGTCAAGGACAGCGGCCGGGTGAAAAACCCGTCCCTCCGTTTACTTCCCAAGCCCCCCTCCCCATGACTTGTAGGGGCTTGATTTATCAAGCCCTGAGGGCGCCATGAATGGCGCCCCTGCAGGGTTGCGGGGTATGGTGTGGGGGAGGGTCAGGGGCTGCGGCACCATCCCCTTCCCCCAATTCACACCACGATACAAACTTATTATCGCTTCACCCCTTCTTCCGAAAAATAAAAATTCAGCTATGTTCGGGAACGCTAATAAGAGAGAAACTTCCCTTTGGGGCATCATTCACTCAGCACGAAGCACTTTCCCGGCAGCTCCCGCACCAGGCCCTGGAGCTCCAGGAGAGTCAGGCGGCTCATGACTTCGGGCGCGGGGAGGCGGGAGACCTGCACCAGTTCTTCCAGTTGCAGGGGGTCAGCCCCCAAGAAGGGCAGCAAGGGGTCGTCCACCCGAAACAGGACGGGGCGGGTTGGAGGGGAAACATCCGCAGGGGCTTTAGCGCCGGAGCGGATCGGGGCCCCGGCTGGTTGGGGGAGCTCCGCCAGGATGTCATCCACGTCCTGCACCAGCTTGGCCCCCTGCTGGATGAGACGGTGGGGACCCAGGCTTTTGGGGGAATTGATGGGCCCCGGCACGGCCATGACCTCTCGGTCCTGCTCCAGGGCGCACTGCGCGGTGATATTAGCGCCGCTTTTGAGGCCGGCCTCCACCACCAGCACCCCCAAGGCCAGGCCGCTGATGAGGCGGTTGCGCCGGGGAAAGTTATGGGCCTCCGGCGGCGTCCCCAGGGGATATTCGGTAACCAGCGCGCCGCTTTCCGGGATGCGGCTGTAGAACTCCCGGTTTTCCGGGGGATAGACCACGTCCAGGCCGCAGCCCAGGACGGCCAGGGTGCGGCCCCCGCCCTCCAGGGCGCCCTGGTGGGCGGCGGTGTCGATGCCCCGGGCCAGGCCGCTCACTACAGTGACGCCCCGGTGGGCCAAGTCCCGGGCCAGGCTGCGGCTGGTTTTGGCGCCGTAGTAGCTGGCGGCCCGGGTGCCCACCAGAGCCAGGGCCAGGCTGTCCTCAGGCTTGATCTCACCTTTGATGAAAATGAGGGGCGGCGGGTAGGGGATTTCCTGGAGCCGTTCAGGATAGCGAGGGTCATCCAGGGTCAGGGTCTCAGCCCCAAACGCCTTTAACCGGGAGAGGTGCTCCTCCACCCGGTCCCACTGTCGGAAGCCAACAATGGACTGGGCCAGGGCGGCCGAAACCCCTCGGACGGCCTGCAGTGCTGCCAGGGGCGTCTGAAAAATCTGGGCGGGATTCCCAAAGGCCTGCAGCAGCCGGTGAAACAGCACCGGACCCACCCCGGTTATGCCCCTGAGGGCCAGCCACGCCAGTTTGTCGGTCATGGGTGTATCTCGTGACTTTGGGGGGAGGGGGCAGGGGTTTTCAACCCCTGGCCCCCTTCCCCATCCAATCCTGCCTCCACTGCCAGGGCCCGTTGGGCCAGGGACACCAGGCGCTGGCGGCGGCTTTCCTGGTTGGCGCCGGCCGCCTGCATGGCTGCGACCACGCCCTCCAGGTCGGTGAGGAGGGACTTCAGCAGGTCGTCCAGGTGGGCCTCCAGGCTGGCAGTGAGGCCGTCCACCAGGGGGAAAAAATAGCGGAATTTGAGGCGTTCGCCGAAATCAATGAGGTCCACCTTGGCCTCGTCCCGGAGGCGGTCCTTGATGGCCCGCAAGGCCCAGGCCAGGTTTTGCAGGGCCTGTTCCCGGGGGTCGGTGACGGCTTTCCTCCCCAATCGGGCTTTCAGCCCCTCCCAGGCCCGGCGCAGCCACCCCGCGCCGGACCGCAGCCAGGCTTCGCCGCCCCAGCGCCAGTCCACCTCCGGGGCCACGGTCAACAGCGGCACCTCCAGCCCCGGGGGATTGGCGGGCAGTTCCACTTTCAACCGGGGGGGTGAGGCCGGCAGACCTTGGGCCGCGATTTCCTGATAATACAGAGTGAGGGCTTCCTGGAGAGAGAGAAACAGCGGCCCGGCCGTAGCCAGAAGCTCCTGGCGCAGCCACTCCTCCTGGGTGCGGACAAATTCCAGAATCCGGCCGGTCAGTTCGCCTGAGACAAAGCGGGCCAGGGCCTTCTGGAACTCCTGGAACAAGCGATATAAGGTGGGACGCAGGGCCACGGCCGCACCGGCAGGGACCAGCTCGGCCCAATCAGGTTCATATTCCAGGATAAAATCAAACAAGGCCGCGCCTTGCCCGGATTGGTTATCCAGGAAGGAGGCCACCCTTTTTTTCAGGGCTGCCTTGAGGCGATTGCCGGCCCCTGAGAGGGCCTGGGCCATGGTTTGGCGGGCGGCCAGCAGGGGCTGACGCCGCGCCGCCAGGCGCTCCTCCAGATTCTGGACCGCGGCCAGGTCCTTGCCGGTGAATCCCAGGGCGAGGTCCAGCTGCTCCCGCAGGCCCCGGGCCACCATCTGCACCTGGGAGAGGCTGCCCCCGGCCAGCCGCCTTTGCCGCAGGGTCTTAAGACCGGCGGCCAGGGCCTCGGTAAACCGCCCCACCTCGGCCCGGCTGAACGCGGCGGCTTCGGGGTCTGCCTCCCAGACCGGGATAAACGCAGCCTCCCGGGCATCCAGGGTTTCGCCCCGCTCCCGGCGGCGTCTGAGCAAAAGCTCTAGCACGGAAAAGGCAAAAATGGGGGCCTCCGCAATGAGGGGCGCCAGTTCCTGACGCAGTCGCTCCCGCAAGGCCTCGATTTCTTTGAGGCCCCGAAGTTCGGCCAGGTCCAGGTTCAGGAAAAACCAGGTGTGGGGCAGAAGCCCCATGCGCTTGATTTCCGTGATAAATTGAAAGTCCCCCTGGCGCAGCCCCACCCGGGAGCTGACGACGTAAAAGACCAGGTCGCTTTTTAAGAGATAAGCCAGGACCTGGGCCAGGTGCTGGGGGATAGGGGAGTCGCTCCCCTGGCAGTCGCCCACCTCCACACCCCCCGGCAGCCAGGGGACGGGCACGGTGAGGAGCACATCCTTCAAATAAACCGCGGTGGCCTCCCGGGTCACCAGGTCGCCGTGTCGGGCCAGGTCGTCGCCGGTCAAAACCAGGGTCCCCGTCTCCAAAAACGGGGTGACCAGATCATAACCTTCCAGATAAGACTTGAGGAGCAGCCACTCCTGGTTCAGGGTATTGCCGGCCCAGAGGTCGGACTGCTCCCCTTCGTCCAGGTCCTGGGCCAGGAGGCGCCGGTCCTCGGCCCGGCGGAGGTCAAAGGGGCCGGCCAGGGAATCAAGGGCTCCTCCGGGAAAGAGGGCGAGAGCCCGGCGGATTTCTTCGGCGATTTCCGGCCATTCCTTAAAGCGGAGCACCGCCCTGGCCTGGGGGCCCGGCTGCACCCGGGTGATCATGGCGGTGAGGATGCCCGCTCCCCGGCGGAGCAGATCCTGCCCCACCAGGGCATTGATGAAGGTGCTTTTCCCGGATTTCACCGTCCCCACCACCGCCAGCCGCAGGCAGTCCTCGGCCAGGTGGGCCCGGACCTGGCCCAGCACCTTAAGCCAGTGCTCGGCCTGGGAAGCAGCCTGGGGGATAAGATATTGCCATTCCCGGGCCATTTCTTCGAGGGTATCTATGGCCCGGATGAAGGGGGTCAGGGTCTGGTTGTCAGGCACAATGGTCTTCCTGGGGGAATTTGGGAGCCGCGGCGGCAGGCTGCTGAAAAAAGCTTCTTCACCTCATCTTGAGCAAAGCATGATGACCTGAAGGTTACAAAGGAAGCATGAAAATGCAGAACCGCCGCCCCCGGCACCTCTATCCCCGGAAAGGGCGCCGGCGCTGCACTTTCACCTAAAGCCAACGATCTCACCTTCTTGAAAGAACGAGGCTCCTCACTTCGCTGAGAATGACAACGTTGTTGAGATTTTTCCAATAACTTGAAAGGTCCTGGAAGTTATTTTTTCGGGGCAAAACCCGCGACGTAAGGGCGGCCCACTTCCACCCGCACCTTGTCGGCAATCTCCAGGGTCAGGATCTGATCGGTGATGGCCGTGATCTCACCCACGATGCCGCCGGAGGTGATGACCCGGTCGCCCCGCTTCAGGTTCTCCAAAAACTGCTTGTGTTCTTTGGCTTTTTGCTGCTGAGGCCGAATCAGCAGGAAGTAAAAGATCACAAAAATGGAGAGCATCATGAGCAGGGGAAACATGTTGCTCCAGTCCTGCCCACCGATTCCGTTCGATGCATAAGCATAATTAACCACTCAATATTCCTCCCTCAGTGCGCTTGGCGTAAAAATCCCGGCGAAACTCGGCAAAGCGGCCGTCGGCCAAAGCCTGCCGCATCCGGGCCATCAAATGGAAATAATAATATAAATTATGAAAGGTCAAAAGGCGATAGGCGAGAATCTCCCGAGACATAAAAAGATGCCGCAGATAGGCCCGGGAGTAATGGCGGCAGGCGTGACAGCCACAGTCCGGGGACAGGGGCCCCGGGTCCCGGGCGTGGGCGGCGTTTTTGATAATCACCCGGCCGGTGTCGGTGAAGGCCATGCCGTTTCTGGCATTGCGGGTGGGCAGCACGCAGTCGAACAGGTCGATGCCTCGGGCCACCCCCTCCACCAAGTCCTCCGGGGTGCCAATGCCCATGAGATAGCGGGGCTTGCCCTCCGGGAGTTCCCTGGTGGTGGCCTCCACCATGGCCAGGGTGGTGTCCTTGTCCTCCCCCACACTGAGGCCCCCAAGGGCGTAGCCGGGAAAATCAAGTTCTGCTAAAGCCTGGGCCTGCTCCCGGCGCCACTCCGGGATCATGCCGCCCTGGACAATGGCAAACAGGGCCTGGCCGCCGCGTCTCCAGGCCGCCAAGGATCTTTGCGCCCACCGATGGGTAAGGTCCATGGCCCGGCGCACATCCTTTTCCGGGGCAGGAAAAGGGGGGCATTCGTCCAGGCACATCATGATGTCTACCCCCAGGGTTTCCTGAAGCTCCACGACTTTTTCCGGGGTCAGAAAGTGCTGGTCGCCGTTTAAGTGGGAGCGGAAGAGCACGCCTTCATCGCTTAAGGTGCGGAATGGGGCCAGGCTGAAGACCTGGTAGCCGCCGGAGTCGGTAAGGATGGGGCCGGGCCAGTTCATGAAGCGGTGCAGTCCCCCCAGCCCCCCGATAAGCTCCACGCCGGGCCGCAAGTAGAGATGATACACGTTGCTGAGGATGATGGAAGCCCCGAGTTCCCCCACTTCCTCGGCGGTCAGGGTCTTGACGGAACCGTATGTGGCCACCGGCATGAAGACGGGGGTCTCCACCACCCCATGGGCCGTTTGCATCTCGCCCAAGCGCGGCCCGGCCGGGCCGGCAGATTTTTTCAGATGAAAGGTAAACATGGCATCTTATATATATAATATGCGTGGGGGGAGGGCCAGGGACCTGAGGTCCCTGCCCTCCCCCCACGCCCCCCTCCCAACCCGCAGATGGTCCGAGAAAGACGGGGCCAACGGCCCCGACTTTCTCGGGAAATGCTCGCCGCAAGGGATTGGGAGAGGGGTAAGGGCTTGCAGCCCTTAGCCCCCTTCCCCCAAAACGCTATTTCAATCCCGACAGGTACTCCACCACCGCGTTCAGTTCTTCGGGTTTAAGGTGGGCATAGTTGGGCATTTTTCCCATGGGCGAAACAATCTGCTTTTTTATGGCCTCAGGACTCAGGCGCTGTCCCACCCCGTCCCAGCTGGGGCCCCTTTTCCCGCCCTTGCCGGCCAGGGCGTGGCAACCCAGGCAGCTCAACCGGGCAACCAGGTCCTTCCCTGCCGGTTCTTTGGCCTGCAAGGAGTGAAAACTGAACATCAAGGAGAATCCCAAACAGATAATGATGACTCGATTCACGGCCTTTCCCCCCCTTCCCGCATCATTTTCTCAAACTGCGCCCTTTCCGGGTGATTGGGATTGAGGGTCAGGGCCTTTTTGAACAGAGGCGCGGCCTTGGCTTTGTCACCCTGATAATAATAGGTGGCGCCCAGGTTAATGAGGGCCACCCAGTAGGTGGGGTCGATTTCCACGGCTTTCTTGAAGGACTCGATTTCCTGCCTCTTGAGCTCCTGATTGCGCACCTGATTATATGTTAAGCGGTAAGTCATGCCCAGGAGGTTATAGGTGACCGCGGACTGGGGCTCCTCTTTCAGGGCTTTCTGGAAGGTGGCGATGGCCTCATCAAACTGCTGTCTTTGCATCTGGAGGGCGCCCTGCTCCAGCAATTGCTGCAACTGGCTTTGGGCCTGGCCTGTTCCTGGACCCAGAGCAGCAGACAACCCCAGGAGCCCAACCGCAGTCCATACCAGTAGGTTCGGCATCAGTTAGTCCTCCTTCCTGCCAAGGCGCTAGGAAACCACGGGGGCAAAATCCAGAAGTTTTTGCTTCTGGGGCGGGGGCGCCGGTAAAGTGCCCGGGGCAATGATGTCACTCGCGAGGATGCCCTGGGCCGCCAGGGCGCTTTTTAACAGGGGGGCCGGGGCCGGGCGGTAAAGGCCGGCCAGGTTCAAGAGCCGGGTGGACTCCTCCCAGAGATGGTGCCGGGCCGCCAGGTCCTCCCCCAGTTCCTCCGGGTGCAGGCAGGCCCGGGTCACCCGCCGCCAGGCCTCCGGATATAGCTGAGCCCCCGGTGACACTACTCCCCAGGCGCCGGGACGGGTGAGAAACCGGTATTCGTCGGCTTCGTAAAACGCGAAGGTGGGGCGGGCCACCGCGGCCAGGTGGTAGTTCAGGAAGCGGCGCATTTCCCCCTGATAGATCAACCCCACGATCTCGGGCAGGGCCGCCAATTTTTTCACCACCTGAGTTCGCAGGTTTCGATGTTTAAATAGGAAGGCCCGCTCCTGCATGACTTCCGGGAGATTGAGCAGCACCAGAGGCAGGCCCGCGTCCTTGAGCCATCCCTGGTAAAACCGGGGGAGCCCCCGATTGCTGTGATACCACAGGGGCAGGTCCACCAGAAAAACCTGGCCTGCATAATCCTGGCGGTCCACGGCCTGCCGCAGGGCCAGGGCCAGGTCCCGGGTTTCTTCCGGGGTGGAGGCGGTGACGCCGAAAAAGACCGGCACGCGTCCAGCCGCCGCGGTGAGGGCTTGGGCCATGAGGTCAAGGCGGACCTCAGGCGGCAAGGCCAGGCCTTCCCCGGCTCCCGGCCCCCCCACCAGCAGGCCGTCGGCCGCCGCCGCGGTCCTGTCCACCAGGCGGGAGAGGCTTTCGGGGTCAAGATCGCCTGCGGCGGTGAGGGGCGTCACCACCTCGATAATCAGCCCTTCCGGGGGACTGGGAACGCCGGTTTGATCAAACATGAGCGAAACCGTCAATTGAGATGACACCAGGGGCAGATAGACCTTGAATTAGAAAGTCCATACTCCTTGGGCAGTTAAATTAATTTTATTCCCCCTCACCCTAACCCTCTCCCCCTTTGGGGGAGAGGGGATCAAGAAGGAACCCAATACCCCATCTTCCCCAAGCGGGGGGAGACTTGGCGCCCTTTGCGCCTTAGCATGAGATACCCTTGATCATGCTCCCTCTCCCCAGCGGGGGGGAGGGCTGGGGTGAGGGGGGCTAAAAATAACGTCACAATACTTCAGAAATCCTGCACTAATCGGTAAACTTAAACTCCCCCCGGCCCAACAGATCATGGAGATGGACAATGCCCAAGACCTTGCCGTCCTTGTTCACCACCGGGAGCACCATGATGGCCTTTTGCTCCATGAGCGTGAGGGCCTGGGAGGCCAGGGTTTCAGGGCTCACCGCCTGAGGATGGCGGGTCATGATCTCCTGGGCCGCTCTGTCCAAAATCTGGCCGAATTTCACCAGGGCCCGGCGCAGGTCGCCGTCTGTAATGATGCCAATGAGGACGTCTCCCCGTTCCACCACCAGGATGGCCCCCAGATTTTTGGCCCCCATCTCCTGAAGGACCAGGGAAAGGGGCGTTTCGGGCCGGCACAGGGGCAGGCCGTCCCCGGAAAGCATGACCTCCCGGATGGCCAGGGATAAGCGCGCCCCGAGACGGCCCCCGGGGTGAAAGCGCTGAAAATCGCTGGCCTTAAAACCCCGTTTGGTCAAGAGCACCACGGCCAGGGCGTCTCCCATGGCCAACATGGCCGTAGTGCTGGCCGTGGGCGCCAGCCCCAGGGGACAGGCCTCCCGGGGCACCCCGGTGTCGATGACCACTTTGCTGGCCCGCCCCAGGGTGGAGCCGGGCTTCCCTGTAAAGGTAATCAGGGGCGACCCCAAGCGCTTGAGACTGGGGAGCAGGATGGTGAGTTCCTGGGTTTCGCCGCTGTTGGACAGGGCCAGGACCACGTCGTCTTTGGACACCATGCCCAAATCGCCGTGCATGGCCTCCACCGGGTGCAAAAACAGGGCCCGGGTGCCGGTGGAATTGAAGGTGGCCACGAGTTTGCGGGCCACAATGCCGGATTTGCCCACGCCGGTGAGAATCACCCGGCCTCTGGCGCCAAAGATGAGGTCCACCGCCCTGACAAAACTTTTATCCAGCTTTTGCACCAGATGGGCGATGCCCTCGGCTTCGATGGTGAGGACTTCCCGGGCAAGTTCCAGGAGGTTTCTGGACACCAGGCCTCATTCCTCCGGCGCCGGGGTGAGATTCCGGCCCATGACGATGCAGTCCTTGCCCCGGCCCTTACTGCCATACATGGCCCGGTCGGCGATGAGGAGCAGCGTTTCTTTGTCCTTGGCGTCCTGGGGCAGGGTGGCGATGCCGAAGCTGGCGGTGAGCTTGAGATTGAGGCCTTCTTCCGCTAAAAAGGCAAATCCTTTCAGAGCCTGGCGCATCCGCCGCACCAGGCCCAAAGCCCGATCCTGGCTGCGATTGGGAAGGAGCACGATGAATTCGTCGCCGCCGTAGCGCACCAGGGAATCCTCCGGCGACAGGACACCGTGGATCACCCGGGCCACCTCCCCCAGGACCTTGGTCCCTTTCAGGTGCCCATGGGTGTCCACCACGTGCTTGAAATTGTCCAGATCCAGGAAGACCACGGAGAGCTCTTTGTTCTCCCGGGCCAGAATATCGCCGATGAACTTGTCCAGTTTGACGGCCAGGTAGCGGGTGTTGTAAAACCCCGTGACTTCATCAATAAAAGTGCGGGCCTGGAGCTTTTGCAGGTTCTGGACGTTGTCCACCGCGATGGCCACGTAATCCCCGAGAATCTCCAGGAGAGGCAGATATTTTTCCCGGAAAAATTCCTGGTTTTCCACGTTGATGACTTCAAAAACGCCCACCACCTCCCCCCGCACCAGCAGCGGCAGGGCGATAATGGAGCGGGTGTCAAAGCCGGTGATGTCGTCCACCCGCTGGCAAAAACGCTCATCCTCACAGGCTTCGGGGATGAAAATGGGCTTCCTGGTCTGGGCCACGGCGCCGGCGATGCCCTCCCCTATCTTCAGGCGCACGCCCTGCAACAGCTCATGGGTGACCCCCACGGACACGGCAAAATAGAGCTCCTGGGTTTGGCGATCCATCAGCAGCAAAGACCAGTTGCTGGCTGGGATGAGGGCCTTGATGCGCTCCAACACCGCGGTGAGGAGCGAATCCATGTCAAAGGCGCTCACCAGGGCCTTGGAAAATTCGATGCAGGTGAGGATGCGCTCCACCTGGCCGGCGTCGGCGATGAGCTTCTGGAAATCCTTTTTTTCCGGTTCTTCCATGGGGTCGTCCTGTTTTCCAGATTCTAAGGGTAAACACCCGGCCTGGCAAGGCATTTTCTCTGAAAGGGGGCGGGCCCTGCCCGCCAAACAAGCGAGGGGCGGCGCCCACCCTACATGCCTGGAAAACCTGAGCACCAACCCTCGACCCACTATCTCCCAACCCCCTATTACCTTAATATCCGGGGGCACAGGCTTCCAGCCTGTGCAGGAACAGGCAGGATGCCTGTTCTCCCAGGTTTTGGCCCGGTAGGATGGGCTTCCAGCCCGTCCAGGCACGGGCAGGATGCCCGTGCTGCCAGCATCGGGAATGGGGACAAAAGGCTCATGGAGTTATTTTCTCCAGAGAATATATCTGTGGCCCAAGGACCTATAATGGAATGGTCAAAAAAAGCGCCCGTCCCTTTCGAACACTTTTATTCCCTGAAAAATACCGATTCCAAAATGTTCTTCGAACTTTGCACCTTTACCTTTTAACTACTCAAAACCAACTTTCCATTATTCGCCGAGTTTGATACATTTCAGGGATTATCTGCCCAAAACCCGGAAGGATTTGAGATTATGGCCGCCCCCGAGGCCTCCCGCCCTTTAGATTTCATTCGCCAAATCGTGGCTGACGACCTGAACGCGGGGAAATACACCCGCATAATGACCCGCTTTCCCCCTGAACCCAACGGCTACTTGCATATCGGCCACGCCAAGTCCATCTGCCTGAATTTCGGCATCGCCCAGGAGTTTGGCGGCGTCTGCAACCTGCGCTTCGACGACACCAACCCCACCAAGGAAGAGCAGGAATACGTGGACTCCATCATGGCGGACGTGCGCTGGCTGGGCTTTGACTGGGAGGAGCGCCTGTTCTTTGCATCCGACTATTTCCAGCAGATGTACGACTACGCCCTGCACCTGATCAAGACAGGGAAGGCCTATGTCTGCTCCCTGACCGCGGAGGAAATCCGGGAGCACCGGGGCACCCTCACCGAGCCGGGCAAAGAGAGCCCCTACCGCAACCGCAGCATCGAGGAAAACCTCGATCTTTTTACGCGGATGCAGGCCGGGGAATTTCCCGACGGCGCGCATGTGCTGCGGGCCAAAATCGACATGGCCAGCGGCAACATCAATATGCGGGACCCGGTGCTCTACCGCATCCTCCACGCCGAGCACCACCGCACCGGCGGCAAATGGTGCCTCTACCCCATGTACGACTACGCCCACCCCATCAGCGACGCGCTGGAGGGCGTCACCCACTCCATCTGCACCCTGGAGTTCGAAGACCACCGGCCCCTGTACGACTGGACCCTGGACAACCTGCCGGTGCCCTACCGTCCCTACCAGTACGAGTTCGCCCGCCTGAACCTGGACTACACCGTGCTCTCCAAGCGCCGCCTCATCAAGCTGGTCCAGGAAGGCCGCGTCAGCGGCTGGGACGATCCCCGGATGCCCACCATTACGGGTCTGCGCCGCCGGGGTTATCCCCCGGAGGCCATTCGCAAATTTTGCGAGCTCATCGGGGTGGGCAAAAGGGAAAACCTGGTGGAAATGTCCCTCCTGGACTTCTGCGTCCGGGAGGAGCTCAACAAAACCGCGCCCCGGGTCATGGCGGTGCTTGATCCCCTCAAGGTCACCATTGTGAACTACCCCGAAAACCAGGCGGAGGAACTGGAGGCGGTGAACAACCCGGAGGACCCGGACGCGGGCACGCGGCTGGTGCCCTTTTCCCGGGAGCTTTACATCGAGCGGGAGGACTTTATGGAAGACCCGCCCAAAAAATTCTTCCGCCTGGCCCCGGGCCGGGAAGTGCGCCTGCGCTACGCCTATTACCTCAAGTGCGAGGAAGTGGTGAAGGACGCCAAGGGCGAAATCATGGAGCTGCGGTGCACCTACGACCCCGAAACCAAGGGGGGGTACGCGCCGGACGGACGCAAGGTCAAGGCCACCCTGCACTGGGTGTCGGCCCCCCACTCCCAACCGGCCGCGGTGCGCCTCTATGACCGCCTCTTTACCACCCCCGAACCCGGCGCCGACACCGGCAATTTCCTGGACGACCTGAACCCCAACTCCCTGACAACCCTGACCGCCTGCCGGGTGGAGCCCTCCCTGGCCGCGGCCGGACCCGGGGAGCGCTTTCAATTCGAGCGCCTGGGCTATTTCTGCGTGGACCCGGACTCTGGGCCCCACAGCCTGGTCTTCAACCGCACCGTCACCCTGAAGGACCCCTGGGCCAAAATAAAAACGTAAACCGACTTTTCTTAGGATGATGCCATGGGAGAACTAGCCCGGGACGTCATGGACACCCGGTTTCATACTTTGCGGCCTCAGATGACCGTGGCCGAGGCGGTGAAGATTTTTCAGCGGGCCAGCGAGGAGAGCGGCCGGCGGGTCTTCGGCATGCTGGTGGTGGACGACGACCACCATCTGGTGGGGATGCTGTCGGTCTATGACGTTTTCCTGCTCCTCAGGCCCAAGCACACCCACATCTGGGGGGAGATGGCCGACCTGGACCTGGCCGGACTGCTCAAAGTGGCCTGCGACCGGGCCCAACCCGTCCTGGTGGGGGATATCATGACCAGCGACCTCATCACCATTACCCCGGACACCCATCTTTTGCTGATTATCGACATCATGATCAAAAAACACGTGCGCCGCCTGCCTGTCCTGGAGGAGGGCCAGGTCGTGGGCATCGTTTACCTCTCCCGGGTCTTCGACTACCTCCTTCAGAGGCTGGGCGGGTGATGAAGAATGCGGGGGAGGGGGCTAAGGGCCAGTGGGCCCTTACCCCCTCCCCCAATCCCATATAGGGGTGAGAAAATCTGGAGCAGGCGGTTGGTCCCGCCTGCTCCAGACCCTTAAAGGGTTGGGAGGGGGGTGTGGGGGGAGGGCAGGGAGCCGCCGCTCCCTGGCCCTCCCCCCACAAAATCTCTTTAAAACAGGCGCGATCATGCCGGTTATTGATCAAAAAGAGGTGTTGAAGGGTCTCACGGTGGCGGAGGCCATGCGCCGCCAGGTTATCGCGGTTGATACTGCCGCGCCCTTGGAAAAGGCCATTCGCTTCAGCATCAAATATAAAGTGAACGCCATCCTGGTCACCGACGATCATCATCACGCCCAGGGGGTGGTTACCAAGACCGACCTCATGGGAGCGTATTACGCTGAGCTCCCCCTGGATACGCCGGTGGAGACCATCATGGTGGGGCCACCCCTGTTTTGCCGCCAGGAAGACTCCCTGGACACTGCCCTGGACACCATGCGATCCCAGCGCATTCATCGGCTTTACGTCTACAGCGAGGACCCCTGGATAGCCGAAGGGGTTTTGGCCTACCCGGATATCGTGGGGCTGCTGTACCGGTTTTGCCGCCGCTGCGACCGGAGCATCCTGCACAAGAAAGCCGGCCAGCACCGATGGGGACCTGGCCGGGCACCTCACCGTGCGGGAGGTGATGACCACGGGGGTGGAAAGTCTGCCGGAAAACGCCAGCCTCCTTGAGGTCATGGCGGGGCTGGCGGCCAACCGCCTGGCCGCCGAGCTCATTCGGGGAGCAGACGGCCGGCCCCTGGGGGTGGTCTCCAAGACGGACCTGATTTTGGCCTACAAGCACGGCCTGCCCCACGACACCCCGGCCCGGGACATCATGAGCGCGCCATTAAGGGCCTGCCGCCAGGATGACTTCCTGGCCCTGGCCATACAGGACATGATTTTCTGGGACATTCACCGCCTTTTTGTGGCCAAAAGGGAGGAGCCCCAGGAGATCGTGGGAGTGCTTTCCCTGTCGGACGCAGCCCGCTTCCGCTCCGGCACCTGCCGGGCCTGCCTGGTGAGCCGCATTTCGGTGTGAGTTTTGTGGGGGAGGGGGCTAAGGGCCGGTGGGCCCTTACCCCCTCCCCCACGCCCCCTCCCCCAATCCCATGATTCGGGAGGACAGGCTTCCCGCCTGTGGCATAGGCAAGATGCCTGGGCTCCCCAACCTGAGACCGGTAGCACGGGCATCCTGCCCGTCCTACCGCGCTAAAGGGTTGGGAGGGGGGTATGGGGGGAGGGCAGGGAGCCGAGTTCCCTGGCCCTCCCCCCACATTCCCTTTCCCCTTCTTCTATTTCTTCCGCGCCGGGGCCACGTCTGCGGGCTTGATTGCAGAGGCCTGGTTGCCCCAGCCGTTCCGGATGTAGCTGATCACCGCGGCGATCTGGGCATCATCCAGGAATTCCTTCCACGCCGGCATCTGCCCCAGCTCGCCCTTGCGGCCGTTTATCAGGATATCAATCACCGGTTTGGAGTCGCCGGTGACAAAGGCGTTCCCCTTTAGGGACGGAAATTTCACCGGCAGACCTTCGCCGTTGCTGCGGTGGCAATCGGCGCAGTTGGCCTCGTAAACTTCCTGCCCCTTTTTGAGAACATCATCTCCGCTTTGGCCCAGGGCCGCAGTGGCGGCCAGGAGCAGCACCACCATGAGTATCGCCACCCACGTTTTTTTCATGATCCACCTCCTACCAGGTTGAGCCCTCTACATAAACTTTAAAAATGTCATTCTGAGGGAGCGACGCGACCGAAGAATCTCCTAACTCTCTCAAAAGCTGAGATCCTTCGCTTCGCTCAGGATGACAATAGAAATGGTTTTTGCAAAGTCTCAAGGTTGCAGTTAAACGATAAATTATTCTAAACACCCGGCTGGCCGTGACCGAGCACAGGATGGAAAGCCTGTCCCACCATATATTACCCCGAGATTGACTTGATTAAAAAAATAGCGAACTACTCCGGCGCCGCCGAGAGCGGCGGCGCTACATTCATCAATTTCATGAACTGGGGAATAACTATAGCCTGGTGTTTATATAATCCTTAAAGAAGATTAAACCAGGTTCCGGGGGGCGTCAAAAGAAAAAGGGGCGGGGTTTTACCCCCGCCCCATGGTGAGGACTATTTCTTGGGAGCTGCAGGGGGTGCGGCCGGAGCCGGTTTCGCCGCGGGCGCGGCCGGGGCCGCTGGGGCCGCCGGGGCTGCCGCAGGGGTTGCAGCCGCCGGCGGCCGCAGCAGCAGCCGGGGCTATCCCCAAAGTGGCCCGGGGAGTCAGCAGTTCCTGGATGCCGAAAGGATCCTTAAGCTCCTGATCGGGCTTGAAGTTAAGGGGTTTTTTACCCCGGTTGTTCAGATACTTGGCCATTTCCAGGTTGATATTGGCCGGCACTTCCACCCCCGCCTTGGTGAGAATCTGGCGCAGCAATCCGTCGGACTTGCCGGCGAAGGCTATGGCGTCTCCCAGGATGCGCCCGGCTTCGCTGGGGTTGTGGAAGCCTATGGAATTCTCGGCGTTGATGAAAATGACCCGGTAGATGGCTTCCAGGTACAGGTCCTTGGCCTGGTCGTAGAGTTTCTGGTCGATGGGCTTGCCTTCCTTCTGAGCGTTGTGCACCATCTCAAAGAGCTTGGCTGCCGTTGCCGTGGCGTAGCCCGACCGGAACATCAGGGACACGGTGCGGTCCTGAATGGCGTAGACCTGGTTGCGCAGCCACTCGGGGCTCTCGGTGTGGCACTGCTGGCAGGCCTGCATGTTCTTTTTCAGAGGGCTGGTGACGTCGTGCTCCGAAATCTTGTTGGCCCCCACCTTGATGTAGGGCATGTGGCAGTCGGCGCAGGAGGCCCCGGCGTTCCAGTGCACACTGTTTCTGGTGTAGAACTCATACTCGGGGTGGCGGATAAAGGCCAGTTTGAAGCCGGTGACCTTCTGGACCCACTCCCCGGTGCCCCACTCGCTTTGATAGAAGCTGGGGTCTTTTTTAATGACTTTGATGATGTTTTCGATGGATATGTCATTGGGTTTGCTGCCCTGCCAGGGGAAGAACAGGTCCATGGCCTTCATGTCTTTGTCCCGGGGGATGATGTAGGTGACATGGCACTGGCCGCAGGCTGCGGAGCGCAGTTCCTGGCGGGTCATCTTGCTGGGGTCCTGGCCGATGAACTGGAAGGATTTCAAGGCCGCAGGGTGGTAAAGTTTCAGCGCCATGGTCTTGTTGTCGTGGCATTCGATGCAGGCCACTCCCAATTCCTGGTGCTCCTTGGGGATCTTGGCGTGGGCGTCGAGGTACTTCAATTTGTAATATTCGGGTCCCAATTCCTTTTCCAGTTTGGCGGCATAGGGCGTCTTACAGCTTAAACAGACGCCGCCGGCCCCCAGGCGGGAGGGGTCGATCTCCAATTGGTCGATGACCATGTAATGGTGGCCCCGGGGCTCGTTGTATTCGATGCCGAAGCCCCAGCCGTGGTTGAGCAGGGCCAGGTAGGGCCACTCGCTCAACTTATCGTAAATGACCAAATCCGTGTCATAGCCCTTTTTATACTTGCTGGTGTTGGCGGGCTTGGGGTCTTTGGTCATTTTCCAGCGGTCGTACTCCAGGGGGTAAACCTGGCCCCACTTGGCCGGGTCCAGCTCCCCGTCGGCAATGGTGCCAGTCCGCACCGGCTCAGGTTTTTGGGGGGCGCAGGTCACAAAAAGGAGCAGACCTGCCAGCACCAGGGCCGCCCCCAGGATCATGAGCTTCCAGTTTGTTTTCATACTCTGTCCCTTCCCTGCCTCAAATTTATGGATTATTCGTGGCCATGGCGCCGGTGCGCTTGTGGCTCAAACGGCGGTGGCAGTCCCAACAATTGCGGTCCTCGTTGACCCGGGCCATGGTCTCCGCGTGGCACCGCAGGCAGTTTTCCCGCAAAACCTTGGCGCCGTGGGCTGACAGGCGAATCTCGTCGGCGAACTGGCCCGTATGGAACAAGATAAATTCCTTGCCGCCGTCGAAGGTCTTGCCCATGAGATGATGCGCGGCGCTGTCATTAGGCAGATGGCAGTCCACACACTTAATGCGCCGGTGCGCGCCGGCATGAAACCAGGCTTCATACCGGGAATCCATCACGTGGCAGCTGCCGCAAAACTCCGGGCTCTCACTTTTGGCATAAAGCTTGGGAGGACCGAAGGCCAGGAACGCTCCCAGGCCGGCGCCTACCAATGCCAGGATGAGAAAAGAGAGCCAGAACTTGCCGCTGGTGAGAAATTTCAGCATGACTGAACCCAAAGTGAAGAGTGGCGGACTCCGGAAGGGTTGGGCTTATCCCGGGTCCGTGGAAAGCCTGCTTGCCCGCAAGAAAGGCAAGGTAGTGGCACGTTACGACAAAGATGTAATTTTTGTCAATTAACAAATTTTATCTAGACGGCAAAAAGTTCATGTCTTGCCCGCGTTCAAGGGGCAGGCTCCTCCCCGGCCGCCGCCACGTTGCCGTTTTTCAGCTTCCCCAGGGCCTTGGTGAGTTCCACCAGGACCCCCAGGCCCTGGCGGCACTCGGGGCTGCGCATCCGCCACATGAGGCCGACGGGGCCGGCGGGTTTAGTCTCTTCCAGGTTTACCTGGGCCGGGATGTCCATGAATTTGTCCACAAAGGCGATGAATCTGGGATCGGAGAACTTTTTGGCCACGCCGTGCATACTGACAATACCCTGGGCAATGGCGTCGATGTCCTCAGGGCCGTAGGCTTTGGCAATCTTGGCGTAGCCCTCCAGCATGGCCTTATAGCCTTTGAAGATGCCCTTTTCCTCCAGATCCTCCAGGACGTCAACCACATGGGGGACCGCAATTTTCATGAGGGGTTCCAGGTCCTTCCACAGGTCCACCAGGTTTTCCAGTTGCTCCAGGCCCCAGGCGATGTGCCTGAGGCTCAGGAGGACCCGTTTGAGCAAAAAGGAAATGTCCTCCAGTTGAAAGCCGGTCTCCACTTCCCCCAATTCCTCGGTGAGAAGCTTCACCGCGGGATAGGTCAACAAGGAAACGTCCCGGCCCAGGTCCTGGAAACTTTCCACCGCGTTGGCCACGCCCTCCAGCTGGTCGGCGCGGGCGGAGAAGCGGTCCAGTTTCTCCTCAATACGGTTCAGCCGTTCGAGAATCTGCTCTTCGGCGCTCATTTCCCTCTCCTCCGGAGAGGCATCTCCACGTCGGGAGAGATAATGCCCCGCACTTTCCCTGCCATGACAAACTGGGGCTCCAGGGGCAGGTGGCTCCCCTTGAGCATCAGGTTGAAGTACACCCACCGAAACATCATCTTGGCGACATAGTTGTTGAAGCTGTTGCCCAGCAGGTCAAAAGGACCCACACCCGGAAAGGGGAATTTCCCCGGCAGCGGCTCCACCTTGTAGTTAAAGTCGAGAAGGGACCCCTTCTCGTAACCCGTCACCACAATTCAGGTGGCGTGCCCGTCATAATTGGGCCAAGGGGGCTGGCCGTCGATCTCCCGGAGAAGATTTTCCGCCACGACATCGGCCTCATAGTGGGCCACGGCCCCGGCCTTGGAGGTGGGGAGGTTGGCCGCGTCGCCGATGACGTAGATGCGGTCGAAGTTTTTGGCCTTCAGGGTGTGGTGGTCCGTGTCCACGTAGCCCATGGGATCGCCCATGTTGCTGTCCCTGATGCACTGGGCTCCGAAATTGGGGGGAATGGCCACCAGGAGGTCATAATTCACCTCCCGGCCGTCATAGGAGGTGATGACCTTGCGGCCGGCATCCACACCGGAAATCTGGAAGTTGGGGGTGACCTTGACGTTTTTTTCCTCGGCCAGTTTTCCCAGCATGGCCGAGGCCTGGGGCTTGGTGAAGGCCCCAGCCAGCGGCGTCACCAGCTCGATTTCGATGTTATTGCGGACGCCGTGGGTGGCGAAGAACCAATCGGACATGAAGCAGAATTCCAGGGGGGCCACCGGACACTTGAAGGGCAGCTCGGCGATGTTCACCACCACCCGGCCCTTCTGGAAATATTTCATTTTGTCGTGCAGGGCCAGGGCGCCGTCCAGGGTGTAAAAATTGTGGATGTCTTTGCCCCAGCCATCGCCTAGCATGCCTTCCACTTCCTCGGGGTTGATGCCGCAGCCGGTGGCCACCACCAGCCAGTCGTAGGGAAAGTTGGCCTGCTTGGTTTTTACCAGGCGATTGTCGGGATCGATGCCGATGATTTCGTCTAAGACCAGATTGACCCCCGGGGGGACGAACTTGCTCCGGGGCTTGACGCAGTCATCCTTGGTGTAAATGCCGAAGGGGATGAAGATCCAGCCGGGCTGGTAGTGGTGCTGCCAGTCCCGGTCGATGACGGTGATGTCCCATTCCCGCTCCGGCAGTTTTTCCCGCATCTTGGTGGCGATGATGGTGCCGCCGGTGCCGTGACCTAATATGACCAGTTTTTTCATACGTTCCCTCGCGGTTATCTCGTTTCTGAGGACAGTGATTCCTGGTGGCAATTTCTAAGGACGGCGGTAGTTTTTCCCTCCTTTCTGAACACAACTCGATGGCGCGGATGTTGGTAGCTTTGGGGCGACTTAAGGGAAATGACAAAAAAGTGGAATTAATTTATCAAAAGGGTAGCACTGGTGTTAATGATTTAAGTCAAAGGCATGGTGACTTTCCTGCACAGATTTGTCTGTCAAATTCAAATCAAACAGTGAAAAGGCAGGTGGGGCGGGCGTCCCCGCCCCCCATCCTGCTGGCCTCTGGAGGCTCCCCAAATTCTTAAAGATTTTCCGGCTGATCCCCGGCCAGGGCCCCTTTAAGGGCTTCCTTGAGGGGCGGCGCCTCCTCCGGAAACAGCAGATGTTCCAGATAATCGGCGCTGAAGCGGAGCAAGGCCAGGTCATCAATCTTCAGGGGCAGGGCTTCCGCCGGGGAAATGCCGTGAACTGCCAACAGGGCCGAGTCGAACAAAAAGGTGCGAAACGCGTCCAGGTCGTAGGCCACCATGTAGAATTGGGAAAGAAGGCGGTCATCCGGAGGGGTGCGGCCCGACTGAGCCTGTCGCAGGAGCAAAATGAGCCAGGGCCGCCGGGGCCGGTCAAACTCCGGAAAGCCCTGGTCGGCCTGCCAGGCCGCCACAGTCCATGCCTGGTCCCCGGCAAAGCCCTGGCAGTACTCCAGTTGGCGCAGGAAATGGTGGTCCGCCACCCCCTCGGCGGTAAGTTCGCTCCCCTGGGTCAAGGGAAACAGGCGGCACGCGGCCGGGCGGTCTCCGTAGACGGTGCAGCCGGCCTCCCCCAGGAAGGGGCAGCCACCGCTGCGGCCCGGTTTTACCAGCACCAGGGGCAGGCGGGAACTGGCTTCCGCTTCCCGGCGGGTGTGACGCCTCAGAAACTCGCCGGTGGTGAGGCCCAGAGCCCGGCTCAGGCGCAGGAGGTCATAGGGGCTGAGGATGATGGTGGCTTCCCGGCAGCACTGATTAAAGCAGGCCAGACCCGGGTGGCAGTGAAACCGAAACGGGCTCTCCCCGGAGACGGCCGTTGGCGAGGCCGACTCGCCAGGCTCTTGCCATAACACCAAGCCCTGGTCTTCTGTGGCGTCCTTGTCCAACTCCTATTTCTCCCTTTGTGATTTTGCACCTTGGCGCCAGCGGCTTACGTTTAGCTTTCGTAGCTTCCCTGGCCGCCCTTCATTTCTCCTCAATCAGGCAGGGGGGCTCCTCCTGGCTTAAGCGCCCCGGCGTGCAATAGGCGCAATAATAATAGAACAGGCCCTCGGTTTCGTTCATGGAGAATTCCTTGTAGGCCAGGTACAGACAAGAAAAACAGCCGGGGGGCACCTCGTCGGCCTCGGTGGCGGGCAGGCTCAAGCTGCCGGTGCGGAACTCCTCCGGGCTCAGCATGTCCCCTATTTAATACCTTCCATGTTCTCTGACAAGGTTTTGCTCTTTTTGTTCCACTTGATATTGATTCTCACCTCGGATGACTGATCAACAAAGGCATAATCCCAGAAGCCGTTGGCCTTGAGGGTTTCATAATAGAGGGGCTGAAAAAACTTGTCGTTGTGGCGGAACTTCGGATCATAAGGAAGCTCCACATAAAAAACCGGATACGTCTGGTTGTGCAGTTCCACCTTCTTGAGAACCACCTCGTGCTTTTGAAAGACCTTTTTAACCGGATGATTCCAGGCGTTAATATCGGTAATGACTTTGATGTCGTCTGCGGTGGCTTTTGGGGGCGCCAGAACACTGCTGAACAGCAGGAGGAGCAGCCACCCTGCAAGCAAAGCATAACCTGACAGCAACGGTCTGGCTGTCTTCAAGATATGAACCACTTTCCCCCCTCATCCTCTAGGGAGTAGTTTCCCCGATTTCGGCAATGACCCATTTCTGACCTTCCTGCCGCCAGGTGACATAGGTTTTGCCGGAATCGCTATCCGGAGCCACGAAGGTGTCGGCTCCCCGCTTTTTCCAGGGCTTGTTTTCCATGAAATTCAGCCGGAAGGTGTAGCCGTTGGGGTCGGCCATGAAAAAATTATACCAGCCCCGCTTTTTCTGGAAATCACCAAGCATCTGCTTAGGGGTGACCACCGCCGTTTTTAGCGCCTTACCGGTCCCGATTTCATAGGGCTGATATTTCCAGGGTGTCTGCTGGGAAAAGGCGGCCAGAATGCCGTTGACGTTCTTGCCGGCCATGGCCTGAATAAAAGCCTGCATGGCCGCGTTGACATCCTGGGCCGCGGCCTCGCTGCCCCCCAGACAGCCCAGCAGGGCCAGCATCATTACCGAGACCCCTATGGCCTTTAGTCTTCTGCAACCTGAAATCAAACGCCTCATGGTCAATTTCCTCCTGGTATAACCTATCATCGCCAGCCCCCTTCCTCAAGGTGACTTTTTCAAAGCTCTGTCGGTTTCTTTCTCTGAAATATTAAGGTAATATTTTTCCAAGGAGCGCACCATGACCCAGCGACAGTCGGCCTTGGCCGGCAAACTCACCCGGGCTGTGCAGCAGGCGGCCAGGGCCGAAAAGGTGGACCCGGAGGTCTTAAGACAATCTCTGGCCGAGGGCACGGTGGTGGTCCCCGCCAACAAGCGGCACCAGGGGCTCAAGCCCATCGCCATCGGCAAGGGCGTCAGGGTGAAGGTCAACGCCAATATCGGCACCTCGCCCCACGACATCACCCTGGAAAAGGAGCTGGCCAAACAGGCTGCGGCCCTGGAATGCGGCGCCGACACCATCATGGACCTCTCCACCGGCGGCCCCCTGGACCTCATCCGCTCCAACCTTTTGGGCGACTGCCCGGCCCCCTTCGGCACCGTGCCCATCTACCAGGTGATGGTGGAGGCCAAGAACCTGGAAGAGGTGAAAGCCGAGTGGTTCCTGGACATCGTGGAGCACCAGGCCAAACAGGGGGTCGATTTTGTCACGGTGCACTGCGGGGTCAGCCGCGCCGCCATTCCCCTCCTGAAAAATCGGGTCACCGGGGTGGTCTCCCGGGGAGGCTCCTTCACCGTGGCCTGGATGCGCCGCCACGGCAGGGAAAACCCCCTGCTGGAGCAGTACGACCGCCTCCTGAAAATCGCCCGGGATTACGAAGTCACCCTGTCCCTGGGGGACGGTCTCAGGCCCGGCTGCCTGGCCGACGCCACCGACAAGGCCCAGCTCCATGAATTGAAGCTCCTGGGCGAGCTCACCAAGCGGGCCTGGGAGGCGGGCGTCCAGGTCATGGTGGAAGGTCCGGGGCACCTGCCCCTCCACGCCATCAAGAAAAATATGCGCCTGCAGCAAAAATACTGCGCCAACGCCCCCTTTTACGTCCTGGGCCCTCTCGTCACCGACGTGGCTTCGGGCTACGACCACATCGCCGGGGCCATCGGCGGGGCCCTGGCCGCCACCCTGGGGGCCAGCTTTCTGTGTTACGTCACCCCCGCCGAACATCTTAAGCTCCCGGAAGTGGAAGACGTGGTGGATGGGGTGGTGGCCTCCCGGATTGCGGCCCACGCCGCGGACATCGCCCGGGGCCTTCCCGGCGCTGCGGACTGGGACCTGGCCATGTCCAAGGCCCGCCGTTCCCTGGACTGGAAAAAGCAGATCGAGCTTTCCATCAACCCCGCCAAGGCCCGCCATTTCCGGGAGCTTTCCCAGGCCAAGGATGACCAGTGCACCATGTGCGGCCGCTTTTGCGCCATGAAGGTCTTTGACGAGATGTTTGAGTGAGGAGTTTTGTGGGGGAGGGGGCTAAGGGCCGGTGGGCCCTTACCCCCTCCCCCGTACCCCCACCCCCAATCCCTTAGCGCGGTAGGACGGGCAGGATGCCCGGGCTACCGCCAAAAACATGCATGTGCCTGGAATTTCTTAATTCTCTGTTCAGTTCCTACTTCGCCTGTACGGGCCTGGCCCTCTTGGCCGTCATGGGGGCCATTTTAGCGCTGCGCTACCTCTTTACCCCCGCAAAAACCGACGACCCCAACAAGCCCGGACTCGGCTTCACCTGCCCCTGCTACACGCCGCCGGAGATTCAGACGGAAAACGACAAAGAAAAAACCCGCTAATCTTCTGATACCAAGTCCAGGCTTCTGCGAAAAGCATTGTTGTTGTCCTGAGCGAAGCAAAGCCGGCTCCTTAATCCCTCTCCCTCACAGTTGAATTTGGTAGAACGGGCTTCCAGCCCGTTCAGGCACGGGCAGGATGGCCGTTCTACCGAATATTTTGCGGGTTGGGAGGGTGGCTTGTGGGGAGGGCAATAGGGGCGGGTTTGAAACCCGCCCCTACTCCCTTGGCCCTCCCGCGGTCGTAACTACCACCGTCAATCCCGTTGTCAACCTGCCCCTACGCCCCTGGCCTCCCCCCAAAACACTCACCCAACTCAAACCTGCCCCATAATCTCGCGAATCTTCTGGCAAGCCTCCGGCCCCACGGAGGTGAAGCGCACCGTGGCCTGCGAAAGGCCCTCGGGGGCGGGCTCAAGGGCCGTGACTTTGCCGTAAATCCGGCCGGGGAGAACGCGCCCGCCGGCATCAAGAAGGTGCAGGCGCACATCTTCCCATTCGGCCAGTTCCCCGGAAAAGAGGGCCACCGCGCTGGTTTCGGAGAGGTGGGTGAGCCAGGCCGAAGCCAGGGTGGCAACCACCACCTTGTCCCGGATGCGGTCCAGGTGCACCGGCAGCCGTTCGGGCAGGGGCGTCAGGGCTTCCTGGCGCTTGACCAGCTTCAGGTTGTAGGGCGGCCCCAGGCCCAGGACCTCATAGAGGGTAACCGTCCCGGGGATGCCCTTCATGCGGGCCTTGAGGACCTCCCCCGTGTCCACCAGGCCCCGCACATGGTTGTAAGTGTCCTCGCTGATGAGCACCTGGCCGGCGCCGGCCATGGCTTCGATGCGGCTGGTGAAGTTGACCGGCGAGCCCACCACGCTGTATTTGGTCCTCAGTTCCGAGCCGATGTTGCCCACCACCACCGCCCCCGAGCTTACCCCGATGCCCATCTCCAGGTGAGGCAGGCCCTCGCCGGCATTATTGGCGTTGACTTCCTCCATGGCCGCCTGCATGGCCAAAGCGCAGGCCACGGCCTGGGCCGGATGTTCGGGGAGGGTTTCCGGGGCGCCGAAAAAGGCCAGAATGCCGTCCCCCTGGATTTCGTCGATGACGGCCCGGTAATCCACCAGAATGGCGATCATTTTTTCCAGATAACGGTTGAGGAGCGAAATAATCCCCTCCGGCGTCATGCCCGTGCTCAAGGCGGTGAAGCCCCTAAGATCGCTCATTAAAATGGTGACCTCCCTGGTTTCGCCCCCCAGGGCCAGGGCCTCCTCTGATTCCAGGAGGCGCTGCACCACTTCTCTGGTGACATACCGGCCGAAGGTGTCCCGGATAAAATCACGCTTGGCGATATAGTCGGTCAATTGCTGGCCCAGATCATTGAAGGAGTGGGCCAGGTCCACTACTTCCCGGGCGCCTTTTTCCGGCACGTTGACGGCGAAATTGCCTTCCCCGATTTCTTTCACCCCTTGTTGCAGCGTCACCAGGGGATGGGAGAGCTTGTCGGCGAAAAACATCCCAAACAGGAGACCCACCACGGCCATAGTGGCCCCGATGATGAGGCCGGCGATCTTAGCTTTCCAGTCCATCTCCGCGGCAAATTGTCCGATGGCCTGGCTGGCCCTGATCTTGACTTCCTCAGCGGCGTTTTTGATTTTGGCGTGAGTCGGCAGGAAATACTCGTCAATGTTAACCGCCGCGGCCACAATAAACGGGGTCCCGGGCACCCGGGCCAGGGCCATAAACTTCTCCCGGATGCGGTTCTCCCGGTCCAGAAAGGAATAATAACCGGCGACCTTCGGTTGGGTGAAGGAGCGCTCCACCAATTTCCACATTTCAGGAAATTCGTCTTTCCATTGGGAGAAATTTTTCCCTTCCACCTGGCGGTTGGGATGGAGGACGGCCACGCCGTGGATGTCCAAAAGGTCAGTGTAGCCCGCCACCCCGTCCGGGGTCATGAGGTTCTGCACGGCAATGCGGCGCACCTTGGGATCCCGGCGCAGCACCGCATAATCGAAGGTTTTTTTTGTGCCCAGAATATAGGTCAGTTCCCGGGCAATGTCCTCGGCTGTATCCTCCACGGTAAATTCCCCATGCTTTTTCATGACCGCCTCGGAGATCTGGAGGTTGGCATGGGTGATATTTTTCACGCCCTCTTCCGCGAAGGCCTGATTATTTTCCCGCAGCCTTTCACCGACCCAGTCGGCTCCCGCCAGCATGCCCAGGGTAAGGAGGATGGTCAGGGCCAGATACGACAACACCAGGGATGTGCGAATGCTCATGGGGCCTCCGCCAGGATTTTAAAGAACCAGCCGATTTTACCACAGAATCAAGGGGGAGGGAGGAAATGGTCTTGCGAAGCGCCTGATTGCCCCTGGCCGCTCTAAAAGCCTTTTAGGAAAGATTCCCTGGCCAACTGATGCTTCTACCGGCAACCCTCTTGACAAGCAGGCCAAAGATTTTATATTTTAATTCGGCGTCAATGGGGGATCGTCCAACGGCAGGACTGCAGACTCTGACTCTGCCTATCTAGGTTCGAATCCTAGTCCCCCAGCCAACCTTTTTTCAAAAACTTCAGAGAGATATCCTTCCCGTACCCTCTCATTTTTGTGTCCCCCACGTGTCCCCAGAACAAACGTGGACACCCTGTGAGGACACACATTCGGGGCCCCATTTTTGATTCGGGATCACCCTCTTTTGGATGCGTCACCTGATACCATTGTGCAGCCAAACGACAATTAATCGTAGGGGCACGGCTTGCCGTGCCCAAGCGCAAGGCTTAGCCGCGTGGCTGCATGTTTATTGCCAATTGAATGCGACTTGTTATGACATGATCCCAACCAGACGTAAGTGGCTCTTTTGTCTAATTTAAGGAGCTTCGGACGCCGGTTTGGGGGCCTATTGGGGGCTTCTCCTGGGATTTTTCCTCCCTTGGGAAGAACAGATTGTCATGGCCGCCAGGCCGAGGGTGCACGAATATCGCCAAAGACCCGGACAATCAGGAGGGGCCGCCGGGCCGCGTTGGTTTTCATCTCGATTTTCCCGGCATAGTGGGCCGCTTCCCGGCTTTTGTTCCTCACTTCCAGAACATAGATTTTACCCCGTTGTTCCGGGTTGAGCTTCACCTCGATGAACTGGGGGATGTTGGTGGTCACCTCACTGATTTCCCAGGGAATGTTCAGGTGGGAAACGAAACGCACTCGGGCTTTGAGTTCCTCCCCGGCCTCGCCTTGGAAGCGCACGATGTGGTGGGGCTGAATCTCGATGGTGGGCTCCCCCCAGCCCGACATGGTGAGCGTCACTTGGGGCCGGTCGGGATCATTGAAAAACACCTTGGTGTGCTTGGCAAACTGCTTGAGGACCGAAAACGGGGCGATGGTCAGGGTGACCTTCCCCTGGCTACCAGGGGAGATGGTCCGGTCGTAATTGGCCGCGGTGCAGGCGCAATCCGGATCGATATCCTTGATGTGCAGGGGCGCGTCACCGGTGTTTTTAACAATAAAGGTGTAGGTCAGTTCCCGGTCTTCCAAAACCTTGCCGAAATCATGGGTGGTTGCGGCCAACTCCGCACGGGGGGCGGCGATGGCGGCACTGCCGGCCATCAGAGTCCAGGTCAGAATCAAACCAGAGACAACGAGGGGAATCCCCGGAATAGATTTGCCCACCACGGCATCCTTTTATCTTAATCCCCATCCACCGCCCGCCAACCGAAGCTGTCGAGATAGGCCTGCAGTTTTTCCCGCTTTTCCCGGAATTTTTCTTCCCACAGGGGCGGACAGTCCGGGAGGCTGATTTCCCCTTCCCGCAGGGCCGCGGCGTAGGCCATGCAGGTGGCGTAGCCGCAGGCCTTGCAGTTGGTCAAGGGCAGGAGTTTCAGGATCTCCATGATCTTGAGGCCGGCCTGGGTCACATAACGGGGGGTGATGGCGTACCGACGCTCATAAATGTCGTTGAGTTGCCCCTGAATCCAAGCGAGCAGGGCATGGGCCTCATCCAAGTCTTTTATCCCACGTATGGCGATTTTTTGGGGATGGAGGGTGATCCACTTGCCGTCCGCCAGCTTCAGGAGCAGCACCTGGTTGGTTTGGTCGTAGTCCCAGCCGCCCAGTTCGGCATTGACATAAGGGAAGACGGGGGAGATGTCGGCGTCAAAGGTGGCGATGGCGTGGAGGACTTCCTTGGTGGCGTCCATTTTGGGGCGAAAGATGTCAAAGGCGTCGACTTGGTCCAGTAGCATGGGGCTTCCGTTGATATGACCTTTTATATTAAGTTGTGTTCTATGGGCTATTTTTTGGAGCCGCAGGCTTCAGCCTGCGCCTGCACAGGCTGAAAAGCCTGTGCCACCATGTAACTGCAACCCGCCATTTCGTTTGGCGATCACTCTGGGTACCCGGGGTTTGTTATGGCCGGCCCGACCCCAGCCTCTCCCGGAGCAGAGGCCCCAGCCGTTCTCTCAGGTCATCCCGCACCCGCCGGAACTCAGTCAGGATCTCCTCCTCGGTTCCCGTGGCCTTGGCCGGATCCGGAAAACCGATGTGCAGGACTTCGGTGTTGCCGGGAAACATGGGGCACTGTTGGGAGGCGCTATCGCACACGGTGATCACCAGATCAAATTGCTCTCCGGCCAAATCGTCCACGGATTTCGAGTAATGATGGCTGATATCGATGCCCAATTCGCCCATCACCTGAATGGCCCGGGGGTTCACCCGGCTGGGCCGCACCCCAGCGGAAAAGGCTTGTACCCTGCCCGCCAGGTCATGATTGATGAGGCCTTCCGCCATCTGGCTGCGGCAGGCGTTTTCGGTGCAAAGGAATAAGACTTTCAGCATGGAGGCCCCCCAATCAGCCTGGTTATCCCAAAAGAGCCCTCCTAAACTCGCGCGGAATGGAGGGTCAGTCTACTCTATCAGATTATCATCCTGATCTCCTCCATGCTGTGCACCTGGCCGCCTCAGGTGAGAGAAATGACCTTTTCCGCCATCTGCATGGAGGTGACAATATCCAACATGCTGGTCAGTTCGCCTACCTGCCTCTTCTCGAAGAGGTCGAAGGTCTTCAGGCAGGGGCCGCAAACCAGGATGCCGAGGCCTTCCCGGGCCAGTTCCTGAAGCTGGGGCAAGGCCTCCGAACCCTCCACTGCCAGTTTGACCCCCCCATTCAACAAAACCAGGCGCCACAGATCATCTCCCATTTCCTTCATGGTCTTGATGAAGTTGGTGACAATCTTCCGTCCCAGTTCCGCATCTCCCTGGCCCAGGCTATCGGTGGCCAGCAGCACCAGGGTCTTTTGCCCCGTTTGGGCCGGCCTTTCATTAACCGGGATTTCTCCGGTACAACAAGCCAGGTTTGCCGCTTCGCTTCGTCTCCTCTCAGCCATCGTCATTCTCCTTTGCCTCATAATTTTATCCCTAAGACGATGGCGGCCGGCAAAAGGATACACTTAAGAGCCGGAGGGCTTAACGAACAGGTTATAGCCGCTGGGGGTGTCCGGCTGGCAGGTTAAGACATTCCTTTCATCCACCTCGAAGATGCAGTGTTCCTCCAGCAGGGCCTTTAATTTTTTCCGGGCCCGGTGGAGCCGGATCTTCACATTTTCCACGGTGATCCCCATGATCTCGGCGATCTCCCGTTGGCTGAACTCGCTGATATCCGACAGAATGATGACCGCTCGCAGCGACTCCGGCAGATGGTTGACCAGGCCGAAGACGCATCTTCGCATCTGGCCCTGCTCCAGTTCCTTCTGTATGGTGGGCAATCTGGGAGGTGCGGTATTTTCCGAGATTTCCTCCAGACCCAGGTTGGCGTTCTTCCCCTGCTGGCGAAAGTAATCCCGGCAAATATTGTAGGCGATTTTAAATATCCAGGCCTGCAACTTAGCGGCATCCTTGAGATTTTCCAGGTTATTGTTGATTCTGAGAAAAGTCTCCTGGACCAGGTCATCCGCCGCCCATTCGTTTCTCACCGTATGCAGGATAAATTTTCTGACCCGCTGGTAATACTGATCGTAAATCTCAGTGAGGTGCATCTCTCGGCCCCAGTCAAATCACGAACCGCAGGTCGGGCTACATTTATCGCTGGGCAGGGGGCAGGCGTCCCCTTCCTGGCCCGTAAAGGTCCTGATGCTGCTTTTCATCAGCATATTGATGTTATTCTTGATTTTGTAAGCGCATTCCGCGGCTTCTTGAATTTCTTGGGGGGCCAGGCCGGCGGCCACGGCCTTCCCATAGTAGAATTCAAAGCAGGGTATGCAGTTGGCCGCGGTAGCCGCCCCCAGGCAAACCAAGAGCTTGGTTTTTTCGTCCATGGATCCGATGGTCCTCCTGATTTAACGAATTAGGGTTAAGACGAAAAAGACCGCAAAAAGGTTACATGACCTTACTCTCTCAAAAACATGCCTGACTCATATGATCATTTTCTTTATCTCATCAACGCTCGGCACCTTGCCTACGACCTTGACTTCCCCGTCCACCGCTAAGGCTGGCGTCATCATCACGCCGAAGGACATGATTTTCCCTAAATCGGAGACTTTTTCCACCTCAAAGTCGCCGCCGGCAGCCTTGGCCGCCTCTGCCGTGCGCTTGGCCAACTCCTCGCATTTGGGGCATCCCGGCCCCAGGATTTGCAATTTCTTCATAATGGTTTTACCTCGCTATTCCTATTTTATTTACTGATTTCGTTATGTTACGCTTCACATAATGGCGTTGAAGATGAAGCCGACGATAATGATCCCCACGGTGACCACCCCGACAAAGACGGCAATAAGTTTGGGCTTCAAGACCTTCCGCAGGATGACGATTTCTGGGAAGGAGATGCCGATGATGGACATCATGAAGGCCAGGACGGTCCCCAGGGCCGCGCCCTTTTCCAGCAGGGCCTGGACCACCGGGATGACGCCCGCGGCATTGGAGTAGAGCGGCGCGCCGAGGATGACCGCCACCGGCACCGACCACCAGGCTTGTTTCCCCATGATGGTTGCTAAAAAGCCTTCGGGCACATAACCGTGTATCGCGGCTCCCACGCCAATCCCCAAAATGATGTAGATCCAGACCTTGCCGACAATATCCCTGACCTGTTGCAGGCCGTAATCAATGCGGTTCATCCAGGTCAATTGTTGCAGGAGGGCCGGGGTCTGCCCCATCCTGATCTCATAGACCCAGTCTTCCACCTGGCGCTCCATGTTAAGCCGGCCGATGATCCAGCCGGTGAGCATGGCGATGAGCAACCCCATGGACATGTAGATCAGGGCGATGCGCCAGCCGAAGAGGCCGAAGAGCAGCACCAGGGCGATCTCGTTCACCATGGGGGCGGAGATCAGGAAGGCGAAGGTGACGCCGATGGGGATGCCCGCTTCCACGAAACCGATGAACAGCGGCACCGCGGAACAGGAGCAAAAGGGGGTCACCACCCCCAACAGCGCGGCCAGCACATCACCTAAAATCTCTCGCTTGCCCGTCAAAATGGCCCGGGTGCGCTCAGGGGTGAAAAAAGAACGCAGCACCCCCACGCCCCAGATCACCAGGACCAGGAGCATAAAGACCTTGGGAATGTCCAGGAAGAAGAAGGCGACCGCGTCCCCCAGGTGGGTGCCCCGGGCGATTCGCAACAGGTCATGGGTAACCCAATTAGAGAACGGCACCAATCGGCTGTAGATGGGATACCAGAGAATGAGCCCCAGCCCCAGCAGGACCAGTTTGAGGATTTGCCTGGGAGAAAGATCGGCCAGGGCTGATTTTACTCGGGAAAAAAAACTGCCGGACAGCCTGGTGGCCTCCGGGACCTCCCCCACCATTACTTTTCCAGGATTGTTATCCATCAAGTTTAAACTCCTTATCTATTTCCCGATGAGGCCTGGTGCTTCAGGCCCCAAATTCCTTCAGTTTTTCCAGGACCAGGTCATAGTCCACGTCGCCGTCGGCCCGCCAGATGAGATTGCCTTGGGCGTCCAGGAACAAAAGGGACGGCGGTATGCTGAGCCGGTATTTGCCGATGTATTCCCGGGCGGTGGCCTTGTCCGTGGAGTAGTCGATGCGCTTCAGCAAGCCCTGCCTGGCCCCCACAAAGACCCGGTCCACCACCCCATCCCCGGCTTGGCATTTGGTCTTCAAGCAGCCGCAGGCCTGGCTCAAGGTGATGTACACCACCCGGTCCAGTTTGGCTGAGGCCGCCACCGGCTCCCGCCCTCCCCAGGCCAGGAGCCAGATTCCCAGAACGAGCCCCACAATTAGAGTCTTTCTTACTTTCACGCTTTTTTTCCTCCCCTTTGAGATTGTCAAAATTGCAACTCGGCGAGCCACTGTTTCAGAACATCCCGGCTGGAAACCTGGCCCATGACCTTGATTTGGTCATTGATGATCAGGGCCGGCGTCCCCAAGACTCCATGAGCGGCAATCTCGTTGATGTCTTTCACAAGTTCCACATCAGCAGCCAGGCGTAGTTCCGATAGCGTCTCCAGCACCAGCTGCTCCAGGCGGCGGCAATTGGGACAGCCGGGACCGAGGATTTTGATGACCGGGCCCTGTTGCTCCTCTTCTACCTGCTCCCCCAAAGCCTTCTTGAACTCCCGCAGAAAAGCCTGCTTATAGTCTTCCAGAGCCGGGGCGGGGATGTAGTTTTTCGGTTTCAGCCTATCCAGCAGGGCCTGGGCGATGTCCTCTTTCGACTGCGCCTCCGAGGCCCTGACCGCCTCGATGGCCTCCTTGAAGCCGGCGATGCCTACTCTAATCTTGCCCACGGAAATCTGGGTGATGGCCAAGGCGGCATCACAAGGCGAAGCCGGTCTTTTCACCAACTCCGCACCCCTTGAAAGAAGATGTAGGCCCCGGCGAAGAAGATGAGATACCCGGCCCCCTGTTGCATCATGTTCCCAAACTTGGCTCCTTTGGACTGGAGGAAGCTTTCGATCACCCCGGTGAAGGTGCCCGCCAGGAGAATGAGGGTGCCCTGGCCCAGGGCATAGGCGAAAAGGAGCGTACTGCCATAGGCCACATGGCCCTGCACCGCGGCCAGAGTGAGGATGACCGCCAGGACCGGACTGGCGCAGGGGGAGAGGACCAAACCGAACAGCCCTCCTAAAATCAGGGCCCCGATCAAGCCGGTGCGTTGGGGCAGGAATTTCTGGGCGTTGCCCCCCATATTCAGCTTAATGACCCCGGCCAACTGCAGACCCATGGCCATGAGGATAACCGACACCACAAAATACCAGTAGGTCCCCACATCCCCGAACATGGTGCCCATAGAGCGCGGCCATGGCCCCCAGGGCGGACATGACCATGGCCAGCCCCACCACGAAGGTCAGGGAATACAAAAAGGCCTGTTTTTTATTGCCTCCGGCGTAGCCTCCCACAAAACCGATGACCAAGGGGATGCTGGCCAGAATGCAGGGACTGGCGGTGGCGATCACCCCTCCCAGGTATGAAGCGCCGTAAGCCAGGATGGGCCGGGTCTGCAAGACCTGCCCCAGGGTTTCACTTAAACCCATAAAGTTCCTCCCCCTTATTTGATGAATTTCAGTTCTTTCAGTTTTTGCACCACCTGATCTTTGGTAAGCGCGCCGATGTGGCGGTCCACTTCTTTGCCGGAGGCGTCCAGAAAGACCTGGGTGGGAACCAGCATGATCTTAAATTGCTTAAACAAATCTTCATTCTTTTCCAGCATCACCAGACGAACTTCAATCTGGTTCCCGTATTCCTTCTCAATGGCAGCCAGAACTTGTTCCATTTCCTTGCAGGGGAGGCACATGCCCCGGCCGAAATCATAGAGGGCCGGCTTGCCTTTGGAGGCCTGAGCTTGGGCCACCCCCATTGAGGGAAGCGCCGTTAGAAAAAGCCCCACGGCAAAAACCATGAGGATGCAGAAGTGGCGAAGTCTTTTTATTCCTTGCATGTTTTCTCCTTATGTCATTTTGGCGTTCTGGACGGCAGCCCCCTTCAGGCGCCATCCTGGACATACTTTTCTCCCTTTTCCAGGGACAACTGGGCCCGCGCCAGTTCCCTCCCGAGATACGCGGCATGGCTCAACTCGGTCACCCAGCCATTTTCCAGGATCGTCCCGCAAATGGCCCTGGCATCATGCCCTTCAATGACCCGCAAGAGAACATTGTCATAAGAATAATGTTCAACGATAATGGTCTGCTGGTGAGATTGCGGGATAATGACGAAATAGCCGGCTTTATCGAGGATTTTTTTCCCCACATCTTCTGCATTGATGACTAGAGGGGACCTTGTGGGCTTTAACTTTTCTGCCCCACACCCCGCACAGGCGCAGGCCGAGTATTGCTCCCGGCCGAGTTCGGCGATTTTCAGCACAATCTGTTCAACTTCCTCACAACCGATCATGTTGACCAGGGTGACCTGACTGCGGAAAGCCGCCACTTCCTCGAAGGAAACATTAGCCAGGATCGGCCGGCGCCCAGGTGAGCCAAGAACCCGCAGGCGATCATCCACCCCGTTTGCCCCTAAAGCAAGAAGGGTCTGGCCGCTCAGGTGTCCCAAAGAATCAGGCCCGACAAGCAGCAAAAACCTGATGGCCGGGTTGGCAATGGTGTTTTTGATGATCTTATCAATGCCGATATTTTCCGTTTCCGTTTTTCCTACGATGCAGAGGCCCGGGGGCTTGATCAGAGCCAACTGTTCGGCGAGAACGCCATTGGCCAAGGTGGACACCGCCACTGCACTGCCGGCAGCGCACACAAAATACTCCCCAGGCACCGGGGGCCAAGTGTGCTCCTGAACCGTAAAAGCACAGGCTAAAGGCAGGGAGGCGCTTTGCTCCGGGAAGGCCTGGTGCATGACATTCATCATCACCGCCGGATAACAATGTTCGCACCCGAGGCAGTGGTACTCGATAGGCTCCATGCGGAGAAGCCAGGATGCCACCCGCGGCCCCAGGGACTTGGGGATGGCAAGAGCAGAGAGCGCGTTCAGGGCATCCTGCATGCAGCCGCATTTTCTGCACTTGGCCAACTTTAGGCCTTGAGCTGCCTCGGAGATGATTTTTCCGATACTCTCGTGTAGTTCCTGGCAACGTGGGAGCTGGGCAGCCATGGGCGACTTTGCCTTATTGACGCCGTTTGGGGGGAATGAGGAGCACCGGACACGGCGCCAGACGGGAGACATTATGGGCCACGCTGCCCAGAAAAATCTCTTTGATAAAACCTTTCCCCTGGGTGCCCATGACGATTAACGAGATGTCCTGGGTTCTTAGGACTTCCAAAATGGCCGGGATGGGGTGGCCCGGATCGAAGCGCGTTTCCAACTGCTGCACCCCGGCTTGCATAAGCCTCGGCCGCCAGTTTTCCAGCATCTGTCGGGCGGCGGCTTCAGCCCAATCCTTGTAGCCGGGAGGATAGGCCTCATGCCCCGGCACATCCAGGGCGTTCAGCACGGTCACCCGGCTCGCTCCTTTGGTGGCCAGAAACTCTATGTAGTTACAAGCCCTGTCGGCAATCTCCGAAAAATCAGTGGGAAACAGGACATGGCGGAGCAACTCGGTGGCCTGGAGGCGGCAGGTACCCTGGGCCATACCTTCCTTGACCTTGACGTTGAGGAGGAGCACCGGGTAGGCGGCATGATGCAACACCGCGCAGGTGACGCAGCCCAGCACCTCTTCCCGCCATAGAGATTGGCCGTGAGAGCCCACCACGATGAGGTCCGCTTCGCAGCAACGGGCCACCTCGCGCAGGGCCTGTGCGGGGAGGCCGGCCGGCATTTCCACAGTCACCTGCAATCCCTGGGCTACCAACTGCGCAGCCTGCTTCTCCAACTGCGGCCGGGCCTCGGCCTCAAGCTTGCCTTCCATACCCGCAAGAAACTTGACGGTGATGACATGGGTTAAGATGACCTGGGTGCATCCCAGGGCCTTTAATTCCCCGGCGCAGGCGACGATTTCATCCCAGGCGGGGGAAAGGTCGGTGGCCAAGACAATCTTCTCAAACATGGTACTTTTCCTTATGCCTGCGTGCGTCAGCTTTGCTTGGGAGAGGCCGCAGAAAACGAGTTTGCCTGGAGGCAGGTGGGGCACAGGGCTGTGTCTTCATTGACACCATGACTCCGCAAGGGGTTGACACTCCCCGGCATCCCGCACTGGCTGCACACCATGGGCGGAAAATATTTCTCCTGAAACCGCAGGGCCACATTCACCAGGCTGATGAGCACCGGCACCTCCACCAGGGGGCCGATGACCGCCGCGAAAGCCTGGCCCGAGTTGAGGCCGAACACGGACACCGCCACGGCAATAGCCAGTTCAAAATTGTTGCTGGCCGCGGTGAAGGACAGAGAGGTGGAGATGCGGTATCCCGCCCCCGCCTTGGCCGACATGTAGAAAGTAATGAAAAACATTAAGAGGAAATAAATCACCAGGGGGATGGCGATGCGCACCACGTCCAGGGGCAACTCCACGATGTACTCCCCTTTGAGGGAGAACATGACCACGATGGTGAATAACAGGGCAATCAGCGTAATTGGGCTGATCTTGGGCATAAATTTCTCTTCATACCACTTGAGGCCCTTACGTTTCACCAGGATGAAGCGGGTGAGCATGCCCGCGCAGAAGGGGATGCCCAGGTAAATAAAAACGCTTTCGGCCACCTGCCAGATGGTCACCTGGACTTCCAGACCCGAGGCGATGCCCAGCCAGGCGGGTAGGATAGTCACAAAGAAATAAGCGTAAATGGAGAAAAACAGCATCTGGAAGATGGAGTTGAAGGCCACCAAGCCCGCACAGTATTCCGTGTCGCCCCGGGCCAGGTCGTTCCAGACAATGACCATGGCGATGCAGCGGGCCAGGCCGATGATAATCAGGCCCACCATGTATTCCGGGTAGCCCCGGAGAAAGGCGATGGCCAGGACAAACATGAGAATGGGGCCGATTACCCAGTTTTGCACCAGGGACAGGCTCAGGACTTTGACATTTTTAAAGACCTGGGGCAATTCCTCGTAGCGCACCTTGGCCAGAGGCGGATACATCATGAGAATGAGGCCGACGGCGATGGGGATGTTGGTGGTGCCCACCTGGAAGTAGGTTAATACCTTGGTAAAACTGGGGATAAAGTAGCCCAATGCCACCCCTGCGGCCATGGTCAGAAATATCCATAACGTCAGGAAACGTTCCACAAAACCCAGTCGTTTGCCGGTCGTGCCCATACCTACTCCTAATAATAATATTCGTCTATCCGTTTTAATAATTAAACTTTTTTAAAAAATATATTACCCCGGAGCCCTCATCCTGGGCTTGCCATCTTTTTTGACGCTCTTATCTGGGTGTTTGTTCGCCAACCAGCGGCCCAACCTTTCCCCCAATGCCTGAGCTTCGGGGTGAGAGGTTATGATAGGCGACAACACTTGCATCTGCTTTTCTTTCAGAGTGCCCGGGGGGACGCTTAGCCGATATTTCATTTTGAGGCCTTCCCGCCGGTCATGGACCCAGCCTGCACTATATAAGTAGCGCAAATGCCGGGAGGCCTTGGACTGGGTGATGTCCAGAACCTCCATGAAATCGCAGACGCACAGTTCCTCGTGCTGCAGCAGCAGGCATAACATGCTCAGCCGGGTTTCATCCGCCAGGGAGCGGTAAATTCTGGCCTCGTGCTTCATAGGTATTCATATAATCGTTTAAACAAATCTATGCAAGAAAAAAATAATCTTCCCCTGCTGATTCGGCCGGCCAGAGAAAAGATGAAAGACAAGTGCCTCGACTTTCCCGCCGGATGACTTTTTTCTTTCCCATGGGTCCCTTTATTTACAGGAACAGCGGAGTTCCTCGCTGGCGCCGGCCGTCTTCTGGGCCGCGAGAGCCTTGGCCGCCATCCACTTATCCAGCCTCTCCCTCAGGGTCTGGGCCTCGGGGTGGTCCCGGAAAAACTCGCCCAATAACTGCAACTGCCGGTGCTGCTGGCTCCCCGGCGCCACCGAGATGCGGTAATTCATCCACAAGCCGTCCCGCCGATCCGTAACCCAGCCCAGGTGATAAAGATAGCGCAGGTGCCGGGAGGCCTTGGACTGGGTGATCTTCAAAACCCCCATGATGTCACAGACGCATAACTCCTCTTTCTGCATCAGGATCCAAAGGATCATGAGACGGGTCTCATCCCCCAGAGACTTAAAGAGGCGGGCTTCGTTCTTCATGGACGTTTTATAACCGAATAATCGGGTATTGTCAAAAAAATTTACCGCTACCCATGGAAATAATTACAAATCATGGCCGCGTTCATGATTTTGGTGAACTTCACTCCCCAGAAAACCCAAAGGCGCTATTCTGGTAATCAGGGGGGCTCCCAGCAATCCCTGAAACCCTGGAGGCCAGCCCTTTTTCCCAGGTCCTGTCGGCCCTGCTCGATGCCGTGGTTCAAGATGCCGGGAACTGGGTTAGAAAAAGTGAAGAATTAAAAAATATTGACGCGGGACCGCCGATTTGGTTATTTTGCATTGTTATATATGCGTAGAACCGAATATTCGCATATCAACAAGAGGAGGGAAAACGCCATGGGACAGCCTGGAAAGCTAAAATGTGCGGTCATCGTACTTCTCAGTCTGATGCTCTCCATCTCCTCAGCATGGGCACAAAGCACCAGACGTCTGCATTACAGCACCCTGTTCAAACCTGCGACCGTGGGCACCATTTCTGGCGAGGTGGTGCGAGTGGCCCAGGTTCCTGCCGGCAGCGGCGCGGATTACTGTACCCAGGCCGTTCTCCGAACATCTGCAGGCGATATTTCCATCATCCTGGCCCCCAAACGATACATGGCGAAAAAGGGACTCACCGTCGCCCCCAAGGACCGCCTGACGGTCACCGGTTCCCTCATATCAATCATCAACAAACCCCTCCTCCTAATCACCGAGGTGAAAGGCGATCGCACCATGAAGCTCAGGGAAGCCAACGGCCGTCCGGTGTGGGCGGTGGGAGACGACTGGCATGTTCACTAAGGTGGCAATATTTTTACGTTTTGAGCATGGAGGGTAAAATGAACCAGTCACAGTCGGGTTGCAAAACCGGCTTGCTGCGGCGTGGTCTGCTAATTTCCTTTTTCCTTCTCATATATTCCGCTCCTGGCCAGGCGGCCCTTCATCCTCGCGGGGCGCTGCCCGAGTACCACCTTCAGGTCTCTTTCGACCTGCCCAGGGAGAAAGTCCTGGGGCGGGCCACCATCATGGCTCCCCCAGGGCGCAAGTTGACTATTGGTCCCAGCAACCTGGCCATCAAAGAGATCAGGAGCCGCGGGGAAAAAATCGCTTGGGGTGGCCGGCCAGGAAAGAATATTGTGCTGGTTTCCCAGGGCCCCATCCAGATTGACTATGAGGTTCGTCTGAAAAAAACCGGCGAGATTGCCATGGACCAACGGGGGCTTATCCTGCTCTCGGAGTGGTATCCCCTGGTGGAAGGGTTCTGCCGGTATAAGCTCACCGCCACCTTGCCTGCGGGATACCTGGCCGTCTCCGAAGCGGACCGGGTCACTCACACCGAAAAAGACGGACAAGCAGAATTTGTCTTTGACTTCCCCCACCCCCTGCATGAGCAGGACGGCATCACCCTGTCGGCCTCCAACCGCTGGGTGGTTGTCCGGGAAAGTCATAACAATATCGAACTGTTGACTTACCTTTTCCCGGAAGACGCGCCCCGGGCTCCCCGTTACCTGGAACGGGCCAGGCAGGCCCTGGTCAAATATGAACAGCTCCTGGGCCCCTATCCCTACCGGCGGCTGGCCCTTGTAGAGAATTCTTTCCGGCTGGGTGAGGCTCATCCCACCTACATCCTCCTGGGACCGAAGCACTTTCAGAGAGATGATTTCGAGAGAATCCTGAACCACGAAATCGGCCATCAATGGTTCGGCTGCGCCGTGTCTGCGGATTACGACCGAGGCAACTGGTGTGAAGGCATGGCGGAATATTTCGCCAACTACCTCCTGGGGGGGGAAAAGGGCCTGGGCTGGCAGTCCCGGCGGCGCCTCCTCTCCAGTTTTCAAACCCACATGGAGGGGCGTCGCGAATTTCCTTTGCACAAGTTCACCGAGCGGGTTGATGATAATTCTCGCGTCATCGGCTACGGCAAAGGGGCCATGGTGATGCATATGCTGCGTCAACAGGTAGGTGATGGCGTGTTTTTCGAGGCTATGAGGTCCTTCTATAAAACCAACCGGTTTGCCGTGGCTTCCTGGGATGACCTGCGAAAGTCCTTTGAGGCCAAAAGCAGGCAGGACCTGACCTGGTTTTTTCGTCAGTGGGTGGATGAGGCCGGCCAACCCCAGATCAAGATAGACCAGGCTAAGCTCAAAAAGGATGGGGACGGCTCTTTAGTTAAGCTGGCCCTGGCCCAGGAAGGTTTGGTGAAGCGTCTTACCCTGCTGGTGCGGTTTTTTGGCCCCCAGGGCAGCCAGGGTTTTCAGGTGAACCTCAGCCGGAAAACCGAAAGCTTTTCTTTTCGGCTAAATTTTCAGCCGGAGAAAGTCATCATTGACGAAAACTATGATATTTTTCGCAAATTGGCGCCAGCCGAAAACCCGTCCACCATAGAGCGGCTGCTGGCTGCCCGAGATCTCCAGATACTGCCGCCGCCTTGTGGAAAAGACCGTTACCGGGAGGCTATTAAAACTTTTATCGCCAAGGGCGCAAGGCTCCTGGATAACCCCACCGAGGCCCAGCTGCAATCGACTTCCGTCCTAATCTTGGGTCGAAAAAACCCTTTCCTGAAACCTCTCTTCAATGAAACTGGACCGCCGCCATGCCCCGCGGCCCTGAGGGTGAGGCCCCACCCGCGGTCGCCGAACCTTTTGGTTGCGTCTTTTATTTCTGCCGACAAGGTTACCCCTGCCGTGGTTGAAAAACTCCTGGAATATCCTTTTTTCAGCTCTTACTGCATGAAAAAGGAAAACCAGTTTTCCCGCACCCTGGGGGAAAGCCAGCGAGGCATCCAGCTTAAGTTGCCCCACCCGTGTAATTGTTGAGAGGCTCGGGAAAAAACTCAAGAACCGTGGGAGGCTCTTGCAAAAAAAGCTCAATACCACCACTTGTCATTCTGGGCGAAGCGAAGAACCTTGTATTTCCAGAGCCTTGAGATCCTTCACCTCGTTCAGGATGACAAAAAAGACTTTTGCAAGCGCTCGGGGAGATCTGCCGGTCTCTTGTTATACCAAGTTCGCTTTGAAATGAAACAAATCCCTTAGATAACCTCTTGATATCACGAGTAGGGGCGGGTTTTAAACCCGCCCCTACAAACCGAACCTGGTATTAGCCGGCAATTTTCTGGAAACAAACCGAAGAGCCGGAAACCCCGTGGTCCACCTGCGAATCCGCTGGAACCTGTAACTGGGGACTGCTGGACCGCAGTCCCTTGCCTCCGCCTCAACAGCCGTAAATAAAGAACAGTCCGCCGATACACCAGCATAAACATAATTTTTTCATCATTTTCATTTCATCTCCTTGATAAATTTGACCGAACCCTATTTCAACGGCACGTTCTTGTAATCGTTGTCCTTCCTTTTCCCCAGGTCCTTACAGAGCGGTTCGGGCCAGCGAAAATCCTGAAGCCTTTCCACCACAAACGACTCTTGGAGTGGCCTGTTAATCAAGCGCCGGGCATAATCCCATTGGAGGTCCTGGAAAAGATCGAGATTCTGGGGAGTAAATTGCCCGGATTCGATCTTCTTCATCTGGGTTCTCACCTCCGTGGGATAGGCCTCCGGTTTGACGCGCACCCGCACCGCCTCCCCAGAGGACACCTTCTGGATGATGAACTCGCTCTCTTTTAAGGCGTTGTCAATGTGATGGCTGGCAAACCGGAGCCGCGCTCCGGTGAGATAAGCAGCCACATCCCCCCCGCAGGCCGAGTTGTTGGAAACGATGCGCAAGTCGGTGCGGTCTATCACCCCGTCGGGAAAGAGCTGATCGAAGGCCAGCCGCAAGCCTCCGGCGCTTTCCACCAAGCCCCCGCAAAAGTGGCCGTGAAACTTGATAAGGGCTTTCAGGGTGATGGTCTTGGTCTTGGCTGCATAGCGGCCGTATTTATTGGTGGTGTCCCGGACGGCAAAGGCGGGGGCATGGGGACCGGCCCCCCCGCCATGCAGGGAAATACCATTCTTCCTTGACCTCCTGTACCTCAAGGTTTAGGGGTGTCTCGGCGACCGCAGACCGAGCGGGCCAAATTGTCAGAAAAAGCATGAGCAGTGTGGCAATAATCCCTGACATTCTCTGAAGTCTCAGGCATCCATGGCGGATCACCGAGTCTCGTCCTGTGGCAATCAGGATGATGAGCAGGTGCAGCCGCAGGAGCCGGCTCCACTTCCTGACGGGGCAGGTGCGGCTTGGCTCGCCAGGTTTATCACCGCCGCCTTTACTTTCTCGACCTCCTCTTTGGACAACTGGAGATTCTTATTCTTTTCTATGCCCAGTTCGGTGAGCACGAGATAACCCCGCACGGGAACCTCGGCCTGCTCTAGGATCCCTTTGGCGCAGGCCACCTCGCAGCCGTCGATCACCACTAACTGCGGGATATCTCTGGCGGATTGGACAAAACCGCTCAGGTGAGCGCCGATGCCGGCCAGACAGAATAATTTACCGAAACCCTCCTGGGTGAGCTCCACCGCGGCCTGGTTGGAGAGCTGCCCGACATTGGAGCCCCCGGCGCAGGCCAGAATCATGGTGGGAACTGAGGGCGCACAACATTCTTCCGACATTGAAAAATCCCCTATTGAAAGGTTCACTCCGGTTTAGATCTCACAGATGCAGAGAAAAGTTTGATTGCTACTCGTATAATCCCTTCAACCTTTTTAACCGGATATTCGTTTATATGTCAACATAAATTTGTATCGCTGATTTGGGAAAATACTGTAACGGGTTTACGAACAGCCGCGGATAATCCGATGGTTTTTGATGGATCAACGAATCGTTGGCAAATTTACGGAGAAAACAGTTCGGTGCTCAGGTAGCGCTCGCCGGTGCTGGGGAGGATGACCACGATGACCTTGCCCTGATTCTCAGGGCGGCGGGCCACCTGCAAGGTAGCAAAAACTGCGGCGCCAGAGGAAATGCCGCACAAAATGCCTTCCCGCCGGGCCACCTCCCTGGCCGTCTCCAGGGCCTCGTCGTCGGTGACGGTGACAACCTCATCGATGATCTGGCGATTTAGGACCCCGGGCACGAACCCCGCGCCGATCCCCTGGATTTTATGGGGGCCGGCCGCACCGCCGGAGAGCACCGGTGAGGCGGCCGGTTCCACCGCCACGGCCTGAAACGACGGCTTGCGGGCCTTGATGGCCTCCGCCACCCCGGTGATGGTCCCGCCAGTGCCCACCCCGGCCACCAGTATGTCGGCGGCGCCCCCGGTGCTGCTCCAGATTTCCTGGGCGGTGGTGCGCCGGTGTATGTCGGGATTGGCGGGATTGTTAAACTGATCCGGGAGGTAGGCTCCGGGGTTTTCGGCCAGGATCTCCCGAGCCCGCCTGATGGCGCCGGTCATCCCCTGGCCGCCCGGTGTCAGGACCACTTCGGCCCCGAGGTGTTTTAGGAGCTTGCGGCGCTCCAGGCTCATGGTCTCGGGCATGGTGAGGATGAGGCGGTAGCCCCGGGCGGCGCAGACAAAAGCCAGGGCAATGCCGGTGTTGCCGCTGGTGGGCTCCACGATCAGGCTGCCGGGGCGGATAAGCTTCCGGCTTTCGGCCGCCCGCACCATGGCCGCGCCGATGCGGTCCTTGACGCTCCCCAGGGGATTCATGGACTCCAGTTTGCATAGCACCCTGGCGCCCAGCCCCCGGGTGAGGTTAGCCAGGCGCACCAAGGGGGTGCTGCCCACCACGTCCACAATGCGGAGATAATCGGGAACCATGGGAAGTTATCCTGTCCCGGCGGCCCGGCTCCCCCGCCCCTGGCCATTCTGATAGATCAGCTCCGGTTTTTTCAGAAAAACCTTGGTGTCGGGGGGCACCGACTCGGTGAGCCAGACGTTGCCGCCGATGACGCTCCTGGCTCCGATCACCGTTTGGCCCCCCAGGATGGTGGCCCCGGCGTAAATAATCACGTCGTCCTCCACGGTGGGATGGCGTTTTTTCGTCCGCAAAGCATCAACTTTATCCGGAGGCACGGACAGAGCCCCCAAGGTCACCCCCTGGTAAAGGCGCACCCCCTTGCCGATTTCCGTGGTCTCGCCGATAACGACCCCGGTGCCGTGATCAATGAAGAAGCTCTCTCCGATGCGAGCACCGGGATGGATATCAATGCCCGTCAGGCTGTGGGCATACTCGGTCATGATCCGGGGTATGAGGGGCACCTGCTGCTGGTAGAGCTGGTGGGCCACTCGGTATACCGTCACCGCCAGGAGGCCGGGGTAGCAGTAGATGACTTCATCGTGGCTTTTGGCGGCCGGATCGCCGTCATAGGCGGCACGCACGTCCGTGGCCAGAATAGTCCTGAGGTTTTTCAGGTGACGCATGAAGCGGATGCCCTCTTCTTGCCCTCGTTCCTGGCAATGGGTGCAGGGCAGACCGTAACGCAGGCACTCGTGGCGCAGGGACAAAGTGATCTGTTGGGAGAGGACTTCGAAAAACCTCACCGCTTCTTGTCCCAGATAATAGCCCACATTGACCTCATCCAGGAGCGTACGGGTGAAGTAGCCGGGGAAGAGGAGCCGGTAAGCCCCATGGATGATGTCGATCACCGCTTTCCGGGAAGGGATGGGCTCAGGTCCCACATGATGGTAGCTCTTCTCCTCCCGGCAGGTTTCTTCTATTTGTCTGACAATCAGCGGAATTTCATCCCGGTAGGTTTTTCCGGCCCTTACCTCAGCTTTGCATCGGTCATCTTTGCCAGTAGCTGAAGCCTTCATGTTCCCCGTCCTCCTCGGATTCATGGTAATTCGAGAATTCTGCGAAAGTCCTTAAAAGTGTCATTCTGAGAGAGCGCAGCGACCGAAGAATCTCCCAAGGATTTGAAAATACGAGATCCTTCGCTTCGCTCAGGATGACAGAAATGCTTTTCCCAGAGGTCTCAATTCTCGGTTACCAGGGTCTGGGCAGTTGTCTTAATTTTTTCTTGAAACCTTGTCACCCTGTTTGATATATATCAAATTAATATAGATTGATATAATATAAAAAGCAGACAGCAAGAATTTTTCTCCGGGAGGTGCTGCGGCCTTATGAAAACTAACCGCGACTATCCATCGGGAGTATGGCAGAATGCCTGGGGGCCTTCCCGGGAGGACGAGGAGCTAATGGAGGCCATCCGGAGCCGGAAAGAAGCATGGGGCCGGGAACTCCTGATCCTGACGCATCATTACCAGCGGCCGGAGATTGTGGGGCTGGGGGATTATCGCGGGGATTCCTTCGGCCTCTCCCAAAAAGCCGCGGCCAACCGGGAGGCCCGCCATATTGTCTTTTGCGGGGTGCATTTCATGGCGGAAAGCGCCGCCATCCTGGCCCAGCCCCAGCAAACGGTGCAGACTCCCGACCCCAAGGCCGGCTGCCCCATGGCCGACATGGCGGCCCTGGACGCGGTGGAAACGGCCTGGGAGGAGCTGGGCGAAGTTATGGACACCACCAGCATCACTCCCCTGGTGTACATGAATTCAGAGGCCGCTCTCAAGGCCTTCTGCGGGAGGCGGGGCGGTTTGGTGTGCACTTCCGCCAATGCGGGTCCCGCTCTCACCTGGGCCTTATCCCGGGGGGAGAAGGTCTTTTTCTTCCCGGACCAGCACTTGGGGCGCAACACCGGCCAGCAGTTAGGCCTGGGACCCGGGGACATGGTGGTCTGGGACTCGGAGGCGCCCCTGGGGGGTAACCCTGCCGAGGACCTGCGCCGGGCCCGGCTTATCCTGTGGGACGGTCACTGCCATGTGCACACCCGCTTCCGGACGGAGCATGTCCTGGCCATGCGTCAGACCTTCCCCGAGGCCAGGGTAGTGGTGCACCCGGAGTGCACCGCCGAAGTGGTGGCCCTGGCCGACGCCAGCGGCTCCACGGGTTTCATCGTCAACTACGTGCGCGAGGCTCCCCCCGGTTCTATCATCGTCATCGGCACGGAAATCAATCTGGTGCGCCGCCTGGCCATGGAATATCCAGACCGCCAGGTGCTGGACCTGGCCGACTCCCTGTGTCCCAACATGTTCAAGATAACCCTGGATAAGTTGCTGGCCTCCCTGGAGCACCTGGGAGAGCGCCACGTGGTAACCGTGCCCGAAGAGGTGCGGGAGAACGCCAGGATAGCCTTGAACCGCATGTTGGACCTGAACCCCTGCTAAAAATTGGCGACAGGGAAGAAGATTCTGGAAGGAGACATTCATGGCCAAGACGATCCAGGAAATCAACGAGAAGATCAAAACCGGCCAAGCTGTGGTGGTTATCGCGGAGGAAATTTTGGCGGTGGTGAAGGAAAAAGGCCCCAAACAGGCGGCGGCCCAGGTGGATGTGGTCACCACCGGCACTTTTGCGCCCATGTGTTCCTCCGGGGCTTACGTCAACCTGGGGCACGCCCAGCCGCGCCTGAAGATCGGCGGCGGCAAAGTGACCCTGAACGATGTCCCGGCCTACGCCGGTTTCGCGGCGGTGGATATCTTCATCGGGGCCACGGCCATTCCTGACGACGACCCCCGGAACAAGATTTTTCCCGGCGAGTTTCCCTATGGGGGCGGGCACGTCATCGAAGACCTGGTGGCGGGCAAAGACCTGCGCCTGACGGCCAGCGGTTACGGCACCGACTGCTACCCCCGCAAGGCCCTGGACACCCTGACCAGCCTGGCGGACATGAATGAAGCGGTGCTCTTCAACATGCGGAACGCCTACCAAAACTACAACGTGGCCGTGAATCTCTCGGACCGCGTCCTCTATACCTACATGGGAGTGCTCCAGCCCCGGCTGCGCAACGCCAATTACTGCACCGCCGGCCAGTTGAGCCCCTTGCTCAATGATCCCTTCTACCGCACCATCGGCACGGGGACCCGGATTTTCCTGGGGGGCGGGGTGGGCTGCGTGGTGAGCCAGGGCACCCAACACAACCCCGGGGTGCGCCGCACGGAACGGGGACTGCCCCGGGTGGGCTCGGGCACCCTGGCGGTCACCGGGGACCTGAAACAGATGAGCCCACGTTGGCTACGGGGCGCTTCTTTCAAAGGCTACGGCGTCACTCTGGCGGTGGGCCTGGGTATTCCCATTCCCATCCTGGATGAGGAGATGCTTTATTACGCCTCCGTCAGCGACGCCGATATCGTGGGCTCCGTGGTGGACTACAGCGAGGCCTACCCCAACGGCAAAGCCGAAATTTTGGCGGAGGTCACCGTGGCTGAACTCAAGTCCGGGGAAATCACCATAAATGGCAAGAAGGTGGCCACCTCCGGCCTGTCCTCCTATGCCCGGGCCCGGGAAGTTGCAGGCATTCTCAAGGAGTGGATCCTGGCCGGCGAGTTCCTCTTAACGGAATCCCTGGCCCCATTGCCCGGTCCGGATTCGGGCTATGCCTTTAAGCCCCTGACGGAGCGGCCGGTGCCTCCGTCAAGAAACCGCAGATAACCAGAACTCTTACCAAGAGGACAGCGCCATGGCGAAAAAAATGGTTTTGAACTTTCCCCCCCATCTCATCGACCAGCCCATCACCTACCGGCTGATCAAGGACTTTGGTCTCGTGGTCAATATCTTGCGGGCCCGCATCTCCCCCCGGGAGTGGGGCCGCATGGTGGTGGAGCTGGCCGAGGATGGCGGCCGCTGGCAGGACGCCATGAATTATTTGGCAGACGCAGGGGTGGGGGTGGAGCCCCTGGCCCGGGAAGTGCTCTGGCACGAGGAGCGTTGCATCCATTGCACCGCCTGCGTGGCCCCCTGCCCCACCAAGGCCCTGGATGTGGTGGACCGGCAGAACATGACATTGGCCTTTGACCGGGAACGCTGCATCGCCTGCGAGATTTGCTTGAAAGTCTGCCCTTACCGGGCCATGGAAATCCTGTTTGATTGAACAAACCCGGAGCCTAACAGAACCTGGGGAAAATTTTTCCAGGAGTTCGTGCGCCACATCGTGGACCCCCGGCCGCTGATCAGAAAATCGGCGGCGGCTTGCAAGTAGCCCACGATATTGTTATTTTTAAAAAAAAATTATCACCTGAGTGGTTGATAGAGATTCATGTCGGCGCATCTCCTCGCCCTCCATCCCCGCGGCTGCAAGTGGCTTGTCCACATGGCCGCGGTTTTTTTTCTGGGGGTGGTTTGGGCTTGCGGCTGCGGCGAGGGGCCTGACCGGGTGGTGGTGGATTTCGAGAAAACGTTGCCCATGTCCAGACCCGGCGACCAGAATTCCCCAAACCCGCCCCTGCGAGTAGCCGTGGCCGCCATGGTTTCCCCCAAGGAAACCTTCGATCTCTACCGCCAACTCCTGGAATATTTAAGCCGCCGGGTAGGTAAAGACCTGGAATTCGTGCAGCGGAAAACCTATGCCGAAATCAATGACCTGCTGCAGCGGGGCGACATCCATCTGGCCTTCATTTGCTCCGGCCCTTACGCGGTCGGCAAGGAGAGCTACGGGTTCGAAGCCCTGGCCGTCCCCCTGGTGCATGGCAGTCATTTTTATCAATCTTTCCTTATTGTCAATCAAGACAGTCCGTCTAAGCGTCTGGAAGACCTGAAAGGGCGCAGCTTTGCCTTCACCGATCCCCATTCCAACACCGGCAGGCTGGTGCCCACCTATTGGCTTACCGAACTGGGGGAGCGGCCGGAAACCTTCTTCAGCCAGATCATCTACACCTACAGCCATGATAATTCCATCATGGCCGTTTCCCGGGGGTTGGTGGACGGCGCGGCGGTGGACGGTCTGATTTGGGAATACTACCAGGAAAAAAAGCCCGAATTTACCGCACGCACGAAAGTTATCAAGAAATCAGAGCCTTACGGCATCCCGCCTTTAGTGGCCTCAGGCCATCTGCCCCAGGAATACCGGGAGCGCCTGCAAAAGGTGCTGCTGGCCATGCACCAGGACCCAGAAGGGAAGAAAATTCTGGCGGAGCTGTTGATCCATCGCTTCGTGGCGCCCAGGGAAGAGTGGTATGAACCTATCCGCACCATGTATCGGAAGCTGGCGCAGGTAAAGGAGTTAACCGATGTGGCCCCGAAGCCTTAAAGGGAGTCTGCTGCTGGCTATCGCCTTTTTTGTGGTGTTAAGCGGTCTGGCCATCGCTTTCCTGGTCACCCAAAGGTACAGCGCCGCCTTGCGGGCCACCATAGCCGGTCAAGCGGAAAACCTGGCCCATGCCGTGGCCCTGGAGGCCACCGACCGAATACTGATTAACGATCTGGTGGGGCTCCAAAAACTGTTGGATCAGCAGCTCCGAAGCAACCCGGGGTTGAGCTACCTCTTTGTGGTTAAGGATGGCCGCATCCTGGCCCACACCTTTGCCAGCGGGGTGCCGGTGGGCCTCGTGGAGGTGAATCAGCCGGCGGCCGGGGGGAGCCCGGGTTTTCGAGAGATTGCCTCCCGGGCCGGGGAACACTTCCTGGAAACCGCCTGGCCCATTTTTGATGGCAAAGCCGGGGTCTTGCGGGTGGGTTTTTCCGAGACCTATTATGAAAAGCAAGTAATGTCCCTGTGGCTGCAGATCGGTCTCCTCACCCTGGGTATTCTCCTGGCCGCCTTGCTGGGCGGACTTTTTTTTGTAAGACGCCTCACCAGACCCCTGGCCGCCCTGGTGGAGGCCGCCCTGGAGATTGACCGGGGAGCGACCAATGTGCGGGTGCCCGTGCAAGGGCAGGCTGAGATAGCCAGGCTGGCCGGTTCATTCAACCAGATGGTGGCCCGCCAGGAGGAATATACCCGCCGCCTGGAGGAGCAGACCCAGGAGTTGGAACAGGCCTACGGTCAGACCAGGGCTGCCTGCCAAATCGTCCGAGAGGTGGGCGCCCTGGGCTCCTTGAAGGAAATGGGCGCGTTTCTCCTCCACAAACTGAAAGACCAGGTGCCGTGCAGCCACATATCTCTCATGGCTTTTAACGCTCCCCGGGACACCCTCTTTGTCATCTCGGACCAGGGCCTGACGTCTCTCAGAGAACCCCAGACCATCAAATTCGCCGAAGAAACTTTGGAGAAGCTGAGCAAGCCAGGTTTTACCCGCAAGTCTTTTGTGAAACCGCCCTTGGTGCCGGGAAATTTCCCCGCCCTGGAACGGCAGGCCCAGATTCCCTTCACTGACGGCCAGATTGCCGGCGCGGCTTTAGTCGCCTGTCCGGGGACCTGTGACTGCCATCCAGAAAAAATTCAGTGGCTGGCCCTCATTCTGAATCAGAATGCCGGGGCCCTGGGGCGGGCTATGGTCCACGAGGAAGAATTTGGCGCTCTTAAAGGCCGGGTGGAAGCGGCGGCCGGGTTTGGCGACCTCATCGGCAAAGATCCAAAAATGCAGACGATTTACCAACTCATTGAGGATGTCGCGCCCACCGACGCCACTGTGCTGATTCAGGGGGAAAGCGGCACCGGCAAAGAGTTGGTGGCCCGGGCCATCCACCGCCTCAGTCCCCGCCAGGACAAGCCTTTTGTGGTCATCAATTGCTCAGCTTATCCCGCCACGCTTTTGGAAAGTGAACTTTTCGGTCATGAAAAGGGCGCCTTTACCGGGGCCATCCGCCAGAAGCCCGGACGCTTCGAGCTGGCCCAGGGAGGCACGGTGTTTTTGGATGAGGTGGCGGAAATGCCCGCCATCGCCCAGATTAAGCTCCTCAGAGTTCTGCAGAGCCGCAAGTTCGAGCGGGTGGGGGGCGAAAAGACCCTGACCGTGGATGTGCGCCTCCTGGCCGCCACGCACAAGGACCTTCTAAAAGAAGTGGAGAATGGCAGCTTTCGGGAAGACCTCCTTTACCGCCTTAAGGTTATTCCCATACAGTTGCCGCCGCTCAGGGAGCGGAAAAACGACATCCCCTTGCTGGCCCTGCACTTTTTGCAGAGGTTTGCCGCGGATCAGCGCAAAGATATCAAGGAAATAAGCTCCGAGGCTATGCGTCTTCTCTTGGAGTATCACTGGCCGGGAAATGTCCGGGAACTGGAGAATTCCCTGGAACATGCCATGGTACTGGCCAAGGGCAGCCGGTTGGAGGCCTGGGATTTCCCCGGAGCCTTGCGGCAGCAGGCTCCGCTATCCCAGCCGACTCTGGAAGATCAAGAGCTGCAGACCCTTCTGGAAGTTCTCAAGGAGACCGGGGGCAACAAAAAGCTCGCCGCCCGGCGCCTGGGCATCAGCCGCAGCACCGTGTATGCCATCTTGAAAAGACACAAAATTTCCACTTTTGATCCTACCACCCATTAATTCCATTTTCATAATGACCTGTAGCGGACCTGGGTGTCCGCCCGCCAACCTGGGCTGACGCCTGGGGCGGCTCCTAAGAACGTTTCCTTTCAAAGAGAAAACGGTAAAAAAAACCCACCCCGCCCACTTCAGTGTAGGCCTGCTGGTTTTTGTGTCTTAATTTCAGACACGGACATCTATCTGCAATTGTTTAATTTTTTGATTAATTGCCTGTGTGTGTCCGCAGCCTGGGGTAAGACCGCAAAAAGGAAAATCAGCATAATTGCTATGAAATTCAATGGATTAACCATTTAAAGACGCAGATAAACTGGTTTTCTTGGCAAACAACCTTGCCAGGACCGTCTGCGCTTAATTCCAAATTAATTGTAATTTCAAAATGATAAATGGAAAGGCACGGAATTTGCCTTACCTTTCATACAAATCGAGGACCAGAGGTCAAGATGAGCAAGCCGGAAGTGCTGATTGTCACCGAGGATTTTCAGGAGGGCCAATATCTTTGCAGGCTCCTGGCTGCCATGGACCACCCCGCCAAGGTGATCCCCTCCGTGGACAACCTGCAGTCCTTGCTGGAGGAGGAGCCGAATGTTGTTGTTCTTCTCGATCTGGATACCGTGCCGCCCGACAAGCAGTTCTTCCGGACCCTGCGGCAGAGCCGACCCCGGCTGCACACCCTGGGAATATCAAGTCTGGCCTACCACCCTGGTTTGGAAGAGGTGATCGCGTCTCTCTACGCCTGTTTGGTGAAGCCCCTCGATACGGATGAACTGAGGTATTGGCTGAAAACCATCTCTGACAATATGGCTGAAACTGAAAATTCCCTGGGGAGAAAAGTCAGCCTATGAAAAAACCTGGAGCGGCAAAAGACGGCGCCGGCGGCCCCAGCATCGCCGCCAGGCAAGCCATCGACAGTCATCTGCAGGATGATTTTGGACAAGAACACAAGCATGTTCACTAGAGGGAGGCCCTTATGGCGAAGGATTTACCCCGAGAGGATCTGTTGATCCGCATGCAGCGGGACTTGAAGCGGGCGCAGAAGAAAAAACCCGAAGAGGTCAGGTGGGGGATGGTCATCGACATTGCCAAGTGCATCGGCTGTCATGCCTGCACCGTGGCCTGCGTGGCCGAAAACAAGCTGCCGCCGGGGGTGGTGTACCGGGTGGTGCTGGAGGAGGAGGTGGGGCAGTACCCGGCGGTGCGGCGGCGCTTCGTCCCCCGCCCTTGCGTCCACTGTCAGAATCCCCCCTGCACCAAGGTGTGTCCGGTGACCGCCACCTACAAAACCGAGCAGGGCGCGGTCATTGTGCGCTATGACCGCTGCATCGGCTGCCGCTATTGCCTGGTGGCCTGCCCGTATGCGGCCCGCACTTCAGATTTCCGGGAATGGTACACCGCCAACACTCCTGAGTTGGAGGGCAAGATTTTCGGACGCCAGGCCGCGGCCAAAGGGTATGAGTTGCACCCCGCGGCGGAGTACGGCCAGAAGTGGCCGGATAGAAACGGCGGCTCCCCGGTGGGCAACGCCCGCAAGTGTCATTTCTGCCTGCACCGCCTGCATGTGGGCATGCTGCCGGCCTGCGTCACCAGTTGCGTAGGCCGGGCCACCATTTTCGGGGACCGCACCGACCCCAATAGCCTGCTCTTCGAGATGTTGGGCTCGCCGCGGATTTTTCGCCTGAAAGAAGAACTGGGCACCCAGCCCGCGGTCTATTACTTAAAGTAAGGGGAAAGCCCTATGAAAAATGACGGTTATTTCAAGGTGATGATTGTCCTGGCTGTCATAGGACTGGTGTTGGGCAGTTGGGGCGTAATCAATGTGCTGTTGTATGGGAAACATGCCACCGATTTGGGGTCTTATGTGCCCTGGGGCCTGTGGGTGGCGGTTTATTTGTTCTTCCTGGGCCTCACCGCCGGGGCTTTCCTCATCACCATCCTGACCTACGTCTTTCGCGTGAAGATCTTTGCCCCCATCGGGCCGTTGTCGGCCTTCACGGTGTTGGTGGCCATAACCTGTGAGGTGATCATCATCAGCTTCGACCTGGGGCATTTTTCCCGGGTGTACCGCTTCCTCATCAACCCGGGTTGGTCTTCCATGATGTTCTGGATGGTGGTCTTCACCAACGCCATGATCGTCATCTATGCCCTGGAGTGCTATTTCCTGCTGAGAAAGGATCTGGTCGCCTGGGCACAGGAGGAAGGTCGGCCGGGGCAGTGGCTGTACCGGTTTTTATCCTTTGGGAAAACCGAGTTTACCAAAGAGGATGAGGAGGCGGATCACCGCCGGGTGCGGACTCTTTCCATCTGGAGCCTGCCCGTGGGGTTGATCTTTTATGGCATCAACGGCGCCATTTTCGCCATCCTCCTGAACCGCCCCCTGTGGAACGGGGCGCTGACGCCCCTGTTGTTCATCGTCACGGCGCTCCTTTCCGGCGGGGCCCTCATTACTCTCCTCACCTATCTCTTTCGCATCGACGACTCCCTGGTGCACTATCTGGGCCGTGTGGTGCGCTTCCTGCTGGTGGTCTTTCTGTTTCTCCAGTTCGTCCAGATCTTCGTGGGCTACCGCACCGCCTTGCCCATAACCCGGGCCAGCCTGGACATCATCGCCTTCGGACCTTACTGGTGGGTCTTCTGGGTCGTCCACCTGCTCCTGGGGAGCGCCATCCCCTTGTATTTGCTGGCGGCCCATCACCACAATGCCAAAGCGGTGGCCTGGGCCTGTTTCCTCATCGTCATCACCTTCATTGCGGTGCGTTTGAATTTTGTCATCCCGGACCAGGCGGTGTACAAGCTGGAAGGCCTGGAGGCCACCTTTTATCACCACCGGCTGAGAACCACGGAATATTTCCCCAACCTGACCGAGTGGCTGGTCAGCCTCTGGGTCTTTTCTTTGGGAATGCTGGCCTTTTTACTGGGGTCCCGCTGGTTGCCGGTGATCGCCGCCGGGAAAGGAGAAGAGGCTCATGTCTGATAAGCGGAAAGAAGGGATTTTAAAGGCCCTGGACACCAAGATGGACCGCCGGGGGTTTGTCAAGTGCTCCGCCTTCCTGGGGGGCTCCCTGGCCGCGGCCACCTATCTGGGCCGCTTTGCCCAGGCCGCGGTGGGGCAGGATTGGCACATCCTGGACATCGGCGATGCGTATGTCCATTATCTGCCTGAGAACCAAATCTACTCCGTCTGCCAGCAGTGCAACACCAACTGCGGCATCAAGGTGAAGTTCGTGGACGGGCTGGTGGCCAAGATCGACGGCAACCCTTACAGCCCCTGGACCATGACGCCGCAGATTCCTTACAAGACCCCCATCGCCGAGGCGGCCACCGTGGAAGGCTCCCTGTGCCCCAAGGGCCAGGCGGGCATCCAGGCCCTCTACGATCCCTACCGCCTGGTCAAGGTGCTCAAAAGGGCCGGGAAAAGGGGTGAAAACAAGTGGCAGACCATCCCGTTTGACCAGGCCATCAGCGAGATCGTCAATGGTGGCAACCTCTTCGGCGAAGGAAACGTCGAGGGATTGAAAGACATTTGCATTCTCAAGGACTCCAAGATTGCCAAGGAACTGGCCGAGGACGCCGAGCAGGTGGCGGTCAAGAAGATGGAGCTGGCCGCGTTCAAGGAAAAACACCAGGACAATCTGAAGTATCTCATTGACCCGGATCATCCTGATCTGGGCCCCAAAAACAATCAGTTCTGCTTCAGTTGGGGCCGCCTCAAGGCCGGCCGAGGGGAAATCCTGAAACGCCTGGTGGCCGCCCTGGGCTCGGTGAACGCCCACGGCCACACCACTGTCTGTCAGGGGTCGCTGTATTTCACCTGCAAGGCCATGAGCGACCAGTACGTGGAAGGGAAATTCACCGGCGGCAGCAAATTTTACTGGCAGGCGGACACCGGCAATGCTGCGTTTATCCTGTTTGTGGGGGCCAATCCCTACGAGGCCAACTATGGGCCGCCCTTGAGGGCCCAGAAGGTGACCGAGAACATTGTGGACGGCACCATGCGCATTGCGGTAGTGGATCCCCGCTGTTCCAAAACTGCATGCCCGGGCCTGGAAGTGGCTGCCCATAAAGTCAAACGGGGTGGGCGCCCTGGGCATGGGGCTGATGCAGTGGATCATCGAGAACCAGCGCTACGACGCCCGCTATCTGGCCAACGCCAACAAAGCCGCGGCCACGGCCGACAACGAACCTACCTGGACCCAGGCCGCCTGGCTGGTGAAAATCAACCCGGACGGCGCGCCAGGGGTTTTTCTCCGGGGCTCGGATATCGGCCTCCCCAAGGAAAAGCGCCCCAAGAAAGAAGGGAGGCGACTGGGAATTCGACTCTTTCCTGGTCCTCAAAGACGGCCAGCCAGTCCCCTTTGACCCCGACAGCGAGACCGCGGCCGTGGAGGGTGACCTCCTGGTGGATGCTGAAGTAAAGGGCCACAAGGTCAAGAGCGTCCTGCAGATTTACAAGGAAGCCGCAGGGGCCAGGAAACTGGCCGAATGGGCCGATCTGGCCGGGATCCAGGAGCGGGATATTGTGGACCTGGCCCGGGAGTTCACCAACCACGGCAAACGGGCGGTGGCCGACATCCACCGGGGCGTTTCCCAGCACACCTCCGGGTTCTATAACGTCCTCATTTACATGACCCTGAACGTGCTCCTGGGGAACCACGACTGGCAGGGCGGTTTGGCCAAGGCCACCACCTATGACCTCGAAGGCGACAAAGAGGGCAAACCCTTTAACCTGAAAAAGCATCCCGGCAAAATCAAGACCTGGGGCGTGGACATTATCCGGGCTAGCGGGAAGAAATATGACAAGTCCACCCTGTTCACCAGCTTCCCGGCCAAGCGGCCCTGGTATCCCTTCTGCAGCGACATCTACCAGGAGGTTATCCCCAGCATGGGGGATGCCTACCCTTACCCCATTAAGGCCCTCATGATGTACATGGCCTCCCCGGTGTACTCCTTGCCCGCGGGCCATGAGCTTATTAAAATCATGGCCGATCCCAAGAAGATTCCCTTGATTTTCGCCTCGGACATCGTGGTCGGCGAAGCCTCCATGTATGCCGACTATATCTTCCCGGATCTAACCTATCTGGAAAGGTGGGAGTTTTCCGGCTCGCACCCATCCGTCACCCCCAAGGTGGCCCCTTTCCGGCAGCCCGCCTCCGCGCCCCTCACCGATACCGCCACGGTGTATGGGGAAAAGATGCCCCTGTCCACCGAGTCCCTGGTCCTGGGGATCGCCGAAAAGATGAAGCTGCCGGGCTTCGGGGACAACGCCTTCGGTCAGGGTCTCAACCTCAAGCGGGAAGAGGATATGTACCTGCGCATGGTGGCCAACATCGCCTTCGGCGACAAGGCCGACGGTTCCGAAAAAGTGCCCGCGGCCGGCCCGGAAGAACTGAAAATCCTGGAGCAGGCCAGGCGTCACCTGCCGCCCACGGTCTTTGACGCCAAGCGCTGGCGGGCCGTGGTGGGCGAGGACTGGTGGCCCCAGGTGGCCTATGTCCTGAACCGGGGCGGCCGCTTCCAGGAATACGACAAGGCTTACAAGGGCGGCCAACTGGCCAACAAGTACGGCAAAATGGTGGGCATCTATTTCGACAACCTGGTGACCACCAAAAACTCCATGACCGGCAAGCCTTACGTGGGCCATGGCCATTTCATTGACGGTCCCACCGATGTTTTAGGGCGCAAACTGGATGATGAGGCCAAGGGCTATGACCTCACCCTGATCACCTATAAGCACATTACCCAGACCAAGTCCCGGACTGCGGGAAATTACTGGACCAAGGCGGTGTATCCCTATAACACCATTGACATTTCACCCGTTGACGCCCGGCGCCTGAATTTGGCCGACGGCGACCAGGTGAAGGTGGTGTCCCCCTCCAACGAGGAAGGGGCCTGGAATCTTGCGCCGGGAAATCAGAAACTCATGATCGGTAAGGTGCTCATCACTGAAGGGATACGGCCGGGGACCATCGCCTTCTCCCTGGGGGGCGGCCATTGGGCCTATGGCGCCGGCGACGTGGTCATTGATGGGGTGCGGGTTCCTGGAGACCCCCGCCGGGCCACCGGGGTGCACGCCAACGCGGCCATGCGGGTGGACCCGGTGCTCAAGAACACCGGTCTGGTGGACGTAGTCGGCGGCAGCGCCGTCTTCTACCAGTCCCAGGTGAAGCTGGTGAAGGTGTAGCGGAGATGCCTTATGGAACCGGTCAGTAAGGACCACTTTATAAACCTCCTCTCGGGCTCCGCGGCTGCGCACGGACACCTGTGCCCGGGGCAGATCGTGGGGGTGCGCCTGGCCCTGTTGGGCCTGCGCCTCCTGGGGTTCGAAACACCCCCCACCCTGCCCCAGCTCAAGCAGCTCATTGTCTTTGTGGAGATGGACCGCTGCACCGGCGACGCGGTGGCCTACGTGACCAACGTCAAACTGGGGCGGCGGTCCCTCAAGTTCATGGATTACGGCATCATGGCCGCCACCTTTGTGGATCTGGCTGCGTCCCGGGCCTTCCGCCTCATCTCCACCGAGGAATCCCGGGACCTGGCTATGTTGTACGCCCCAGCCGGCCTGAGCAAACGGGAAGCCCAACTCCACGCCTACCAGGTGATGCCCGATGCCCTGATGTTCCGGGTCCAGGCGGTGCAGGTTGATCTCTCCGAGTTCGACCTGCCGGGACCCACCCGGCGCAAAGTGGCCTGCAATCAGTGCGGCCAGGTGGTGCGGGATCGCCGGGAGGTTGAGCAAGACGGCCGGACCCTGTGTCGGCCCTGCGCCCTGGGCGCCTATTTCTCCTCACCCCGGGACATCGCCTGGCCCCAGATGAGTTGGGCTCCCGGCGCCGCGGCAGAGCCTGAAAGCCAGGAAACCTCCACATCGACGGGCCGCGGCCAGCGGCCGCTGAGGGCCTGGAAAAGGGATTGACCATGAAGATTATTTCGCTGGAAGAAGCGGTTGGCACCCAGTTGGCCCACGATATCACGGAAATCCGGCCGGGAGAGTTCAAGGGTGCGGCTTTCCGCAAAGGACACACCGTTTGCGATGAAGACATTTGCCGCATGCAGCGCCTGGGGAAAAACCACCTCTACGTCCTGGACCTGGCTGAGGATGAAATCCACGAAAACGAGGCCGCGGCCATCCTGGCCGAGGCCCTGGCCGGAGAGGGGGTGACCTGGGAGAACAATCCAAAGGAGGGCAAGATCGACCTCTATGCTGCGTGGGACGGGCTATTGCAGGTGGATGTCCCCGCGCTGGCGGCCTTCAACCTGGTGGACGAAGTCATGTGCGCCACCCTGCACAACCGCACCCTGGTGAAAAAGGGGGAGAAAATCGCGGCCACCCGGGCCATCCCCCTGGTCATGCAGCGGGCTGCGGTCGAACGGGCCGCGGCCCTTGCCGGAGCAAACCGCGGGGTGGTTTCCGTTAAAACCCTGAAACCGGTGCAAGCCGGGCTCATCATCACCGGCAATGAAGTCTTCCACGGCCTCATCCAGGACCGTTTCGCACCGGTCCTCAGCCGGAAAGTGGAGGCCCTGGGCTCGGTGGTGGCCGCAGTGGATTTCCTGCCCGATGAGGCCGAAGCCATTGCCCGCACCATCCAGCGCCACCTAGCCCAAGGCTGCGACCTGCTGCTGTTGAGCGGCGGCATGAGCGTGGACCCGGATGACGTCACCCGCCACGGCATCCGCCTGGCCGGGGCCACCGAGATGCACTACGGTTCGGCGGTGCTCCCCGGGGCCATGTTCCTGGTGGCCTATCTCGGGGGAGACGCCCCTGCTGGGTGTGCCCGCCTGCGCTCTGCACCACCAGGTTACGGTCCTGGATCTGGTGCTGCCCCGCATTCTGGCCGGGGAGAAGATCGGCAAGGTGGAACTGGCGCTTCTGGGGCATGGCGGCCTCTGCCGGGACTGCCGGAACTGCACCTACCCTGACTGTCCCTTCGGCAAGGGCGGCTGAACAAGGGCGAAGATGGCAGCGACTCTCCCCCCCAGGATCAATTATTTGCGGCTGTCGGTCACCGACCGTTGCAATCTGCGGTGTTTTTACTGCACTTATTGGCGGGACTGGGAGAAATTGCCGCCCTCGAAGATCCTGAGTTACGAGGAATTGCTGCGGGTTGCCACCATTGCCGCTCGGCTGGGCCTCCGCAAGATCCGCGTCACCGGCGGGGAGCCCCTCATGCGCCGGGGATTGGCGGAGTTTATCCGGAACCTCAAGCAGATTGCCGGGCATTGAGGAAATCTGCCTCACCACCAACGGCGCCTTACTGGCGGCGATGGCCCCGGACCTCTATGTCGCGGGCTTGCGCCGCCTGAACGTCAGTCTGGACACCCTCACGCCCGCTCGCTATGCGAAAATCACCGGCCGGGACCAGTTGACCGAGGTCCTGGCCGGCCTGGGGCGCGCCCTGGCCCTGGGCTTCCATTCGCTAAAAGTCAACTGCGTGGTCCTCAAGGGAATAAATGATGATGAACTCCTGGACCTGGCGCTTTTAGCCCGGGACCGTCCTTTCCAGGTGCGCTTTATCGAGCTCATGCCCACGGCCTCCCCGAAAGACTGGCAGAGGCATTTCCTGCCCATGGCTGCGGTGCGCCGGCGGCTGGCGCCCCTGGGCGAGCTTGCCGAAGTGGCGAGCAGCGCCACCGCCGGGCCGGCCCGCATTTTTCAAATCTCGGGATTTGCCGGGGAATTGGGCTTTATCAGCCCCATGAGCCACCATCATTGCGACGCCTGCAACCGCCTGCGCCTCACGGCCCAGGGCCGCCTGCGCCCCTGCCTCCTGGCCGGGACGGAAGTGGACCTCAAAGAGGCCCTGCGCCAGGGCGGCTCCGATGAAGAGCTGGCTGCCCTCCTTCAGGAAGCCATACAAACCAAACATCCTGGGATTAGACCCTCCATGAACCAGCAGGTTTCACCACCCCGCTCCATGGCCGCCATCGGCGGCTGAATCACCTCTGCCGCCCTTTGCAATCTCCAGTTTTATACTTAGATTCAGTCAATTATGCTCGTTGCCAAAAGTATTATCGGTTATGTCCTTTGCTCCGCAAAAGACCTAATCGAACCTTGGCGGGGGAAGGGCCGAATATTTAAGTTGCGTTCATAGAAGTAAGAGATGTCGCTCTCCGTAGGGGCGCACCCGCGTGTGCGCCCCAAGTCCAGGGCGGACACATGGGTCCGCCCCTACAGAAAGTAAATTACTTGTATGTATGCAACATGGTATAAGGGCTGCAAGCCCTTACCCCCCTCCCCGCACCCCCCCCCCAATCCCTTAAGGGGAGAATTTTCCGAGAAAGTCGAAGCCGCTGGGTGGAGAGGGGATAAAAGGAAAGAACTTTTGGCAGACGATAGAGACTGCAGGCGGGGGAAATGGCTGCGGATTGTCAGGGGTCCGTGTCCCACAGTATAATGAAACCATGCTGGCATCCTGAATCAGCCTCGCCATGATTAAAAGCATCAGCCTCGAAAATTTCATGTCCCACCGGGCCACCCGGATTGACCTGGCCCCTGGGGTGACCGTGATCACCGGCCCCAACAATGTGGGGAAAAGCGCGGTGGTGGAGGCGGTCCGGTCCCTGGTCCAGAATCCGAGCCAGAAATTCTCCATCCGGCACGGGGCCAGACAGGCGGTGGTCCGATTGGAGCTGGACTCCGGGGAGGTTATCGAGTGGGTGCGCACGGACAAAACCGCCTACTACCGCGTTCTGCGGCCCCAGGCCGGCGCCCCGGAGGAGTACCGCAAGATCGGCCTCACCGTTCCGGAGGATATCCAGACCCTGCTGCGTCTGGGGCGGGTGGAAGCCGAAACCGGCGACATCGATATCCACATCGGCAACCAGCGGGAACCCATATTCCTGCTCAACAGCCCGGGCTCCCAGGCCGCCGGTTTTTTCGCGGCCTCCAGCGAGGCTGAATATTTATTACGCATGCGCCAGGCGCTGAAAAGCCAGGTCGACTATACCAAAACCACCCGCAAGGTCCTGGCCGGCGAATGTCAGGCCCTGGAAAAAGGCCTGGAGCGCTACCAGGGCCTGGAAATTCTGGGGCCGGAGTTGGAACAGGCTGAGCAAACATATGAAGTGATTTGCGAAAACCAGGAATCCCTGCCGGTCTTATGGGGGTTCATGGGCAATCTGGCGGACCAGGAGCAGGCCCTTAGCCGGCAGGAGCAGAGCGCGGCAATCCTGGCAGGTCTCCCACGCCCCCCAGAACCGCAGGAAGTGGCCGGCCTGGAGGCCCTGCTCCAGCATTGGCGGCACCTTGCCGGGGAGGAGGCGGCGGCGGCGAACGCTTCCCTGGTCCTGGAGCCGCTAGCCTTCCCTCCGCCCCTGGAAGAGACGGCCTCTCTGGCGCCTCTGGGAGAGCGCCTGGGGGACACGGAAAAGCTTCTGGAGAAGCGCCGGCAGGAATGGGAAGGCCTGGCGGGCCTTGCCGAACCGTCAACCCCGGCTCCGGTGAGCGACCTGAAAAATCTGGCTGAGACTTTGCATGGCAAGGACCTGGCCCTGGCCGCCAACCGGAGCCTGGAGGGGGTTTTTCAGGATCTCCAGGAGGCGCCTGCCATCCATGACGTGCTCCCCCTGGAACAGCTTCTAGAAATCCTGCGCACCCGGGAGGACCTCAAGAACCGGGCCCGGCATTATCAAGAAACCCTGGCCGTTCTTGCCGGGCCTGTTGATTTTGCCGATGTGGGCGACCTTCTGAGGCTCATCGCTCAACTTTCCCGCCTTCATGACCAGAAGCGGCGTCTGGAGGGTTTATCCGAAATGCTGGGTGGCTTGGCGGCCGTGCCGGCAACGACCCCCGTCTTGGACCTGGAAGAGTTGATCAGCCGAACCGCCGGAGTTTTGCAGGAGATTTCCCGGAAGCAGCAGGACCGCCATTCCCTGAACGAAGCCCTGGAGCACAAGCGCACGGAGGCAGCGGAACTGATCCGGGAAACCGGCCTTTGCCCCTTGTGCGGCAGCCCCATGGATGTGGCCCACTTTCTGGAGGCCGCGCATGGCTGACGACTGGCTCTTTCCTTCGGACCCGCATCCCTATGCCGGCCTGCTGTTCATCGGGGACCCCCACGTGGCGGCCTCCCCTCCCGGCTACCGCCTGGACGACTACACCCAGGCCATCCTGGCAAAGCTGGCCGTTTCCCTGGAGATGGCCCGGGAGCGCAATCTCCTGCCCATTATCCTGGGAGACCTCTTCCACCTGCCCCGCAACAACCCCAACTCTTTGCTGGTGGCCTTAATCAAGCTGTTCCGTCAAAGCCGCCCCTTCGTGCTGGTGGGTAACCACGACAAACACGAAGCCAGGCTCACCCAGGACGTCTCCCTGGCGGTCATCGACGCCGCCCGGGTTATCCGCCTCATCGACCGGGCCGGGCCGGTGTGCTCTTTGCAGGTCGCCGGCTGCCGGGTTCTCCTGGGAGCCTCCCCTGATTGGACGCCTTTGCCCCGTGAGGTGGACCGGGGCGCCCACGACGTGGTGATTTGGCTGACCCACCACGACCTCGGTTTTCCGGGCTATGACGCGGCCCGCGTGCCGCTTAAGGAGATTCCCGGCATTGATATGGTGGTCAATGGGCATTTGCACACGCCCAAACCGCCCCGGCAGTGCGGCGCCACGACCTGGTTCAACCCCGGGGGCATTGCCCGCCTGACCCTGAGTTCCCACACCCAAAACCTCACGCCGTCGGTTTTCATCTGGAGACCACCGGACCGGGAGCTGACTGCGGTGCCTTTGCCGCATCGGCCCTTCGCAGCAATTTTTCCCGAGTTGACCGGCGACCAGGGGCAGGATCCCGAGCAAGACCCTGAATCCCTGTTTATCAAGGGGCTGGAAAACCTCTTGATCCGCAAGACCACCGAGGGGGTTGGGCTCAAGGCTTTCCTGGAGGCCAACCTCATGCCCGATAATACGGTGGATGACTACATCTGGGGACTGTACGAGGAGGTCATGCATGAAGAAAAGTAAAGGCGAGGAGCCCGCGGCTGAAGTTGTCTCCCCCCGGGACCAGGCCGTTCAGGACAAACTGGAAATTCTGAAGAAGGACTACAAAGAGCTGGACACCCGCAGAATCACCACCGAGGCCAACATCGAAAATCTGGAGAAAGAACTGCAAAGACTTCGGGAACAGGCCCAGAAAAATTACGGCACCAGCGACCTGGAAGACCTCAAGCGTCTCCTGGAAGAACGCCGCCAGGAAAACGAGCGTCTGGTGGCGGAGTATGAAACGCATATCCAGGGCATCAAAGACCGTCTGGCTGAAATCGACCGCCAGCCGGCCCGGGAAGAGCATGAATCCTGAAGAGACTTTTCGGGAATTCTCACCCCCCCCAGCCCCAAGGATCTCCGGGGGCTTTTTCAGGAACTGCGTTGGCAGGAGCGCCACCTCTCCGAACAGTTACAAGCCAAGCGGGAAAAGCAGGCGGAGGCGGAAGCCTTTCTGGCTTTGGCGCCCAAGATTGAGTCGCGGCTGGATCAGTTGTCCCAGCACCTTTTCGGCGACATTCTGGACGAAGTGGAGCGGAACCTCACCTTTGCCCTGCGGGAAATCCTCGGCCAGGACCTCACGGTCACCACCACCCGGGAGGTGAAGAAGGGGAAGATCAACATCACCTTCGGCATTGAGCGGCAGGGGAAGCGGGAGGACATCCTTACCGGACAGGGGGGATCGGTGTGCAACATCATTTCGGTGGGGCTAAGACTCATCGCCCTCTCTCAGCTTCACGAAAAAGACCATCGCCGCTTTTTGATCCTGGATGAGCAGGACTGCTGGCTGCGCCCCGACCTGGTGCCCAGCCTCATGCGCATCATCCACACCATCGCCCACAAACTGCAGTTTCAGATCATGGTGATCAGCCACCACGACATCAGCCTCTTCAGGGAATACGCCGACCGCATCTACCGCGTCCTGCCCCCGGCCCACGAAGAAGAGGGAGTGCAGGTGGAAGCTATTGAAGTTTTATAACAAATGGGCATATCTTAGTAATCTCAGCATCGAGCCGCAACGAGCCCGGGAGTGGCAATCCTCTTAGCTTTTATTTCTTATAGAATCTGGGCACGAGCAAAATGATCACCGTGTAAATCTCCAGGCGGCCCAGGAGCATGTCCAGAGACAGAATCCACTTGGCGAACTCCGGCATGGCCGGCGTAATTGTCCATGGGACCCACTTCCCCTAATCCTGGGCCCACATTGCCGATGCAGGCCAGGACGGAAGAGATGGTGGTGACCAGGTCCACGCCCGCGGCGGCCACCAGAAACATGGAAACCGCGGCCAGACCCAGGTACAGAAAGATGAACCCGGCGATGCTGGCGAAAATTTCCGGAGCCACGGCCTGGTCCCCCAGCTTCAGGCGCACCACGGCCCGGGGGTGGATGAGGCGGATAAGCTCCCGGTAGCCGTGTTTCAGGACCACCATGATGCGCATGCACTTGACCGCGCCGCCGGTGGAGCCCACGGACGCGCCCACCACCATGCACAGCAGCAGGAGACAGAGGGCCAGAGGGGGCCAGAGCTCGAAGTCCGCGGTGGCAAAACCCGTGGTGGTGGTGATGGAGGCCACGGTGAAGGAGGCGTAGCGCAGGGCTTGCCAGAAGGAGTCATAGGTTCTGAGGCAGTTTATGGTGATGATGAGGCTGATGAGTCCCCAAAACCCCATAAAAAACCGAAATTCCGGGTCCCGCCACATGGCCAGGGGTTTTCCCCGGAAGAACTGGAAGTGCAGGGCGAAATTGATACCCCCCAGGAGCATGAAGATGGTCACCACCACATCGATATACACGCTCTGGTAGTAGCCGATGGAGGTGTTTTTGGTGGAAAAGCCGCCGGTGGCCAGGGTGCCGAAGGTGTGGCAGAGAGCGTCCAGAAGGTTCATGCCCCCCAAAAGCAACAGGATGGTTTCGGCCACCGTGAAGGCCACGTAGACCTTCCAGAGGATCACGGCGGTGTCTTTGAGGCGGGGTTTGAGCTTGTCCACCACCGGCCCCGGCACTTCGGCCTTATAGAGCTGCATGCCCCCCACCCCCAGAAAAGGCAGGATGGCCAGACCCAGGACGACAATGCCCAGGCCCCCCAGCCAATGGGTGAGGCTGCGCCAGAACAGGATGCCCGGAGCTACGATTTCCACGTCCCGAATAACCGAAGCCCCGGTGGTGGTGAAGCCCGAAATGGTTTCAAAGACGAAGTCCACCGGTTGAGGGAGGACCCCGGAAAAATAAAAGGGCAGACCCCCGAACACCGCGGCCGCCACCCACCCCAGGGTGGTGATGGCCATGCCCTCCCGGTGGCTGATGGCCCCTTTGACCTCATGCCGCCGGCAGACCAGATAGAGAAACAGCCCGATGCCGGTGGTGATGGCCGCGGAAATCAACAGCGGCCAGGCGCTGCCGTCGCCATAGTACAGGGAAAAGCCGATGGGCGCCAGCATGCACAGGCCGATGCAGGCGATGAGCGAGCCCAGGACATGAAGAATGTAAAACCAGCGGATCACGGGAGCCTCACCGTTTCCCCAGGATGGCCTGCTCCACCTGGGGTATAACCCCCCGGGTGGACAGAATCAGCACCCGGTCCCCGGGCTCAATGACCGTCCCCCCGGCGGGAATCATGACCTCTTCTCCCCGGAAAAGACATAAAAACAGGGCCTCTTTGGGAAACTGCAGGTCTTTGAGGGGCCGGCCCACGATGGCGGAGTTGGGCAGGGCCTCGGCTTCCAGAACCTCGGCGGCTTTGCCCCGGATGGAGACGCTGGAAATGACCTTGCCCCGCCGCATATAAGGGAACAGGGAGTTGATGGCCGACAGCCGGGGGCTGACAATGTGGTCGATGCCAATGGCCTGGACCAGGGGGATATAGGGGACCTTGCTCACCCGGGCGATGGTTTTTTTGGCCCCCAACTGCTTGGCCAAAAGACACGACAGGATGTTCATTTCCTCATCCCAGGTCACGGCCACCACCATGTCCATGTGCCCGATGTTTTCCTGCTCGAGGAACTTCTGATCGGTGGCGAAACCCTGGAGAACGATGGTGCGGTTGAGCTTGCCGGAGATGAACTGGCAGCGCTGGGGGTCTTTTTCGATGAGCTTGACGTTGAGACGCCGGGCTTCCAGTTCTTTGGCCAGGTGGAAGCCGATGTTGCCGCCCCCCACCACCAGGATGTTTTTGAGGGAAGAAGTCTTCCTGCCGAAGAGACGCAGGATTTCCTCGATGTCCCGGCTCTCGCAGACAAAATAGACAAAATCGCCGCCCCGCAGGGTGTCTTTGCCCTTGGGGATGATCAGCTCCTCATCCCGCACCAGCGCGGCGATAATCATGCGCTGGCGCTCGATCTTCTCCGGAAGCTGCGACAGCTTCAAGCCGTTCAAGGGGCTGTCCATGGGCAGATGTTTGCCCAACATTTTAAGACGGCCGCCCATGAAATCGTTGACTTCCTCCACCTCAGGCGCACTCATGAGGCGCAGAATGGAATTGACCACTTCCATCTCGGGGTTGATGACCAGGCCGATGTTGAGAATGTCCCGGGTGAGGGCCTCCCGGTAGGAGATATAGTCCGGGTTGCGAATAAGGGCCACTTTCTGGATCTGGGGGGCCATGACGTTAGCGAATAGGCAGGCGACGAGATTGACCTCGTCTTTATCGGTGACCGCCAGGATAATGTCCGCAGTTCTGAGACCCGACTCCTCCAGTACCCGGGGATTGGAGCCGGAGCCCTGCAGGATCTGCACATCCAGGTGATCGCTCACCCGCTGGAGGGCCTCAGGGTTGATGTCGATGGTCACCACTTCCTTTTGTTCCTGGGCCAGCCATTCGGCAAAGTGATAGCCCACTTCGCCGGCGCCAACAATGATGATTTTCACAGCGGTAACCTCTCCTTTATTAGATCACCCTCATTTCCCAAAGGTTTCTAGTTTCCTCGGTTTCGACATTTGTGCTAAACATCTTATAGACAAAGTTGAAAATTTCCTATTGTCCAAAATAATCCCCTTGCTATAACTAGTAAACCCTATCGAGATGAGCACAGAATCCCTTTTCCGGCGCCTGCTGCCCTACGCCAAAATGCCCCAGACCCTGTTAATTGGCGGGTTTGCGGCCGTCATCCTGGCGGGGACCCTGCTTCTCCTCCTGCCTTGGTCCCAAACCAAGGGTGAGGCGGGTTTTGTGGACGCCCTGTTTACTTCCACCTCGGCGGTCTGCGTCACCGGTCTAACCGTGGTGGACACCGGCACGGTTTTCACGGTGTTTGGCCAAACGGTGATCGTGGGCCTCATCCAGATAGGCGGCCTGGGCATTATGACCTTTGCGGCCCTGGCTTATCTGATGCTGGGCCGGCGCCTCTCCCTGGCCTCCCAGGCGGCCCTGCACGACGCCTTTTTCCAGCGGGACCTGGGCACGGAATTTAAAAAGAAATTCTTTCAGATCCTGCTGATTACGGCCATTATTGAACTGTCGGGCATCCTCTTCATTTTTCTGGCCCTGCTGTGGCGCCAGACCCCCATTTGGGAGGCTCTGTTCTCCGCGTTCTTTCATGCCATTTCGGCATTTTGCAATGCGGGCTTCAGCACTTACACCGACAATCTCGTGGGCCTGCGGGACAGCCCGGTCATCATGGCCACCATCATGTCCCTCATTGTCCTGGGGGGGCTGGGCCACATGGTGGTGTTCGAGGTCTGGCATCACAGCAAGAACCGGGTCTTACAAGCCAATTCGCCTGGACCGCACCCCATTTCCACCCATTCCCGAGTAGTCTTAAGGATGACCCTGTTGTTGCTCACCATCGGCTGGCTGGGTCTGATTATCATGGGAATGACCAAAGACGAGACCACCTGGGGCATGAAAATATCCACCGCCCTGTTTCAGTCCGTCACCGCCCGCACCGCGGGCTTCAACACCGTGGACATCGGGGTCATGCCTCTGGCTTCCCTGCTTCTCCTCACCCTGCTCATGTTCATCGGCGGCTCTCCCGGCTCCTGCGCCGGCGGGGTCAAGACCACGGCCCTGGCCATTTCCCTGGCCGAGTTCAAAGCGAAGCTGAAAGGCCAGGACCAGGTGGTCATCCAGGAGCGCCGGGTGCCCAAAACAATTTTAGAGCGCACCATGGTGCTGATTCGCCTGTCGGTTTTGTGGAACCTGTTGGGAATATTCTTATTATTATGTACGGAAACCGGACAACCGGGGGTGGGTCTCCATGATGTGCTCTTCGAGCAAATCTCGGCGTTCGGCACCGTGGGGCTGTCCACCGGGCTGACCCTGAAGCTGAGCACCTTCGGCAAGCTCTGGATCACCGCCACCATGTTCGTGGGCCGGCTGGGGCCGTTGACCATCGCCATGGGAATGCTGCCGGTCACCCCCACTCACGTAAAATATCCCGAAGGCAGGATAATGATCGGATGAAAGAGAAAAAACACATCGTCGTCATCGGCTTGGGGGAGTTCGGCCGGGAATTGGCCCAGCAGTTGGCCAAGGAATGCGAAGTCCTGGCCCTGGACATCGATGAGGCCATGGTGGAGGCCATCCTGGACAAGGTGCAGCGGGCCTTGATCATGGATGTGCGGGATTTTCACAGCCTCAGCTCCGTGGTCACCCGGGAGTTTGACGAGGCCATCGTCAGCATGGGGGAGAGTCTGGAGTCCAGCATCATGGCCACCCTGCACCTGAAAAAAATCGGGGTGGGGCGCATCTGGGCCAAAGCCACCACCGAGGACCATGCCGCCATCCTGAAAGCCATCGGGGCCAGCGAAGTCATCTTCCCCGAGCGGGAAACCGCCCGCCGCCTGGCAGCCCAGCTTATCAACCCCAATCTGCTGGATTTCATTCCGCTGGAGGAAGACTACCGGGTTATGGACGTCGCCCCGCCAGACAGCTTCTACGGCCATACCCTGGTCGAGTTGGACCTGCGCAGAAGATTCGGCGTTTTTGTCCTGGCCATCAAGGAGCTGGTGCCCATGCGGTTTGTGTTCCTGCCTCCCCCGGATTTTGTCATCAAACCCAGCGATATCCTGGTGATGATCGGCAAAGAAAAGGACCTGGCGAGCCTGCGGGGAAGAACGTGATTCGACATCAGCAGATTGAGTTTGTTGCGAAAGTATCTTGAGGGGAGGGCCGGGGGACCACAGGCCTTGTGGCCACAGTCGTCTCGCCTGTGGTTTCCTCCCCGCAAGCCCCCCTCCCAACCTTACCCTGACCGGGAGAACAGGCATCCTGCCTGTTCCTGCACAGGCTTCCAGCCTGTGCTCCCAAGTTACGGCTGGTAGCTCTCGGGCATCCTGCCCGTGGGCCCCCCCTCTCCCAAAGCTATTTTCAACAATCTCAGTTTCCCGGATTCGTTTAATACGCTAAAAGCAGGTAAATCATGCAGAGGAAGACCGTGATGAGCATGGGGACAAAGCAGGCCTTCAGGTAGTAGAGGAAGGAAATCTGGTAGCCGGCTTTCTCCACCAGGCCCACGGTGACCACGTTGGCCGAGGCCCCGATCATGGTGCCGTTGCCCCCCAGGCAGGCCCCCAGGGCCAGGGACCACCACAAGACGCCGTTCTCGGCCCCGGGGATGGTTTGATTGAGAAAAGCGATGATGGGGAGCATGGTGGCGGTGAAGGGGATGTTGTCGATAAAGGCGGAAGCGATGGCGGAAACCCACAAGACCATGATGATGGCCACCGTGAGGGAGCCTCCGGACATGTGGCGCACCCACTCGGCGATAAACTGAATCAAGCCGGTCTCCTCCGCCCCGGCAATAACCATGAACAGGGCCATGAAAAAGACCAGGGTGGGCCATTCCACCTCATGCTCCAGCATCTCCACGATATCCACCCGGGAAAACACCAGGAGAAGCATGGCCCCGGTGAGGGCCGCCACCGAGGGCTCCATGTGGAGCGCCCCGTGAATGATAAATAAAAAAATAGTAAAGCCCAGGAACCCCAAACAGAGGAATAACAGCTTGCGGTCGGTGATGCGGTATTCTTCCCGCAGAGAGGCGATGGTGGCCTGGACATCCTTGGCTTCGGCTGTAAGATAGTCCTTTTTATACCAGAAGGCATAATAAACTGCGGTGACGACCATACAAATCGTACAGATTCCCGTCAAATTGAGGACAAACTGGCCAAAGGTGAGGTTGGCGTAGGAGCCGATGAGGATATTGGGCGGGTCGCCGATGAGGGTGGCCGTGCCCCCCACATTGGAGGCGAAAACTTCGGGAATCAGCAGGGTGATGGGGTTGATCTTCAGGGTCAGGGCGAGTTCTATGGTCACCGGGATCATGAGGAGCATGGTGGTGACGTTGTCCAGGAAGGCCGACACCACCGCGGTGATCCACATGAAGAGCACCGCCAGGACGAAGACGTTGCCCCGGGCCAGGGCGTAGCTTTTATAGGCCAGCCACTGGAACATGCCGGTTTTCTTGATGACCCCTACAATGATCATCATGCCCAGCAGGAGAAAAATGACATTCATATCCATGGCATGCATGGCGCCTTCAAAGGACAAGATGAAATATGCCGGATTGAAGACGCCCAGCGTGTAGGAGATGAAGAGCATCAAGGTGGCGCCCAACAGCGCGGCCAGGGTGCGGTGCAGCCATTCCAGGGCGATAATGACATAGACCAAGAGCAGGATAAACGTCGCCAGCCAGAAGGCCGGGGTGATCTGCCGTTCCAGGGGAAGGTTTTGCTGGGCGTAAAAGAGCTGATTACCGGCTTCGTCCGCACCCCCTGGCAGCAGTCTCAATTGAATGGGTCCTGAAGGCCGCCAGGCGGGTTTGGAAGCCTGGATCTGTACTTCGGCTCCGGCCAGGGCGCCGGCCGGCAGGGTGAATTCAGCCGCAAAGCTCCCCCAGGCTCCGGTGCGCAGGTCGCCCTCTTTTCCGTGGGGTTGCAGGGGCCGGCCGTTCACCGTCACCTGCACCACCACATCTTTAACGCCCTTCCCCTGAGGATTTTTCACCGATCCGGCCACATTGAGATGATCTGCGGCGCCGGCGTCGACGGCCAGGAGTGCCAACAGCAGCAAGGCCAACAGGAGCCAACCGCGTTTATCTGGCCTGAGAGCCGGTTTCTTAAAAAACATTGCCACCTTCTTACCTTAGGGGATCCTGCCCATGACTGCAGCCGTTGGCTGGTCAGCTATAGACCACGGCCACCGCGGCGCGGGATACGGTGTGCACCACGCTGTTGGTGACGCTGCCGATAATCAGTTTGGCCAGGCTAGAAACTCCCCGGCTGCCCATCATAATGAGGCGACAGCCGCCTTCCTCGGCCTGCTGGACAATAGCCTGGGCCGGTTCCCCGCTGACCAGCTTTTCCTCCCAGCAGCCCTCTAAGCCGGCTTCTTGGAGGATGCGTCGTGACGCAGCTAAAATGGCTTCCCCCTCTGCCAGCAGATCATGAGCCCCTTCCTGGAGTTTCATCCCCATTAAGGCAATATCGATGACATGGAGCAGGGTCAGAGAGGGCTCCAGAGCTCGGTAGGCCTGCGCCAGAGCCGCCGCCTGCCGCACTGCCGCCAGGCTGGACTCAGACCCGTCTACGGGCAGCAGTATGGGAGAAATTGGACAACCGGCCTTTGGATGCGGCCTCCTGAGCGGCTACATAGACCGTCACTTTCTCCGCCAGCGATAGGACGCTGCGGGTGACGCTCCCCAGGAGCAGGGCCTTGAGGGATGACAGTCCTCTCCGGCCCATGATGATGGTGGAAAAGGCTTCTTCCTGGGCCAGGCGGATAATCTCGTCGCTGACTTTGCCTTCCGCGATGCGGACCTCGATGGGGGCTTAACGCCCAATGACTGGAGGATTTTTTTCCCTTCCTCCAGCAGGGGATAATCTCCTCGTCCAGGTAGCGCTTGCGGATCCTTTGCCAATCCTTGTCCTTGTCCATGCGGGTGACCCGCAAGTCCACATTCTGGACATGCCGGGCGAGATATCCTCCCCCGATGACCTGCAACAGGGTCACACCTGTTACCGCTTCTTTGCCGGCCATACTGAGTTGGCCGGCCAGTTCCAGGGCGTTCCGGGCTGACGGACTGCCATCATAAGGGAGCAGAATCTTTGTTATGGGATAAGGGAGCAGCTTCATTTCTGAAGTACCTGAATTTCATTAGTTTAACCTGAGAGAAAGTCTAAGTCTCGCAAATTTCAATATAGCATTATTCCTTATGGCAATACACGAGATTTGCTGGCGGCAAAATGGCATCTTGCCGAAGTTTGAGTCTAATGCTACTACGTTAAATTAAAGTGCTTTCGTTAGCCGGTGAAGATGGACTTTCCTATTACATATTGGGCACCTGCCGGTCCAGGTGGCCAGGATTCTCTGGATCAACCATCGCACCATCGGGAGGGTCAAACCAGAAGTTTTTTTTATCACGAAGCGTTTCCAGCAAAAGAAAGCCGTAGGCCACCATGTTCAAGGTGACATGGTGATGCCAGCCGAGATAGCCTCGGCCTTCATAGTGATCCAAACCCAGCTCTTCCTTTTGCTGCTGATAGTTTTGTTCCACCCGCCATCTGATTTTGGCCAGGCGGACCAGTCGCCGTAGGCCGGTTTGGGGGGAAAGATCGGAAAACCAGAATTTAACGGGCTCGGCATTCTGGGCGGGCCATTCTATCAACAGCCACTGGCGAGGGGGCGATTGCTTGTTGCGGGCGTGTCCATGAGCCGGGTCTACGCGCAGAGTCGCGAAACGGGAAACCAGAGGTTTTTTGGCGCCTTGCCGCCAGCGGATAGTTTTATACTGCCACGAGGGCAGAGACTTGGCCAATTCCTTCACCGAAATGGTTGGGGCGGAAGCCTTTCCTTCCTTGGGACGTCCCTTGCCGGGCGGGTTCGGAGGCAAAGGAGCAAACACGATGGTCTTGCCCTCCACCTCGGCTACGTAGGAAAGCTCACGGTCCCTCAACCCTTGCCGAAAAGCATTAACCTTCCCATAGGCGATGTCGCAAACCACCACTCCGGGGGCAAGATTCCAACCCAAGGCCTCATCGATCAACTCCAGGGCCAATTGCCATTTGGTCTTAAAAGGAGTGCCTGCCGGCACCCCGGCCCTGTGCAGGCGCTCCGGGTCCGCGGTCCAGGCCTCCGGCAAGTAAAGCTGGTAGTTGAGAGGCATGCTGCCCTCGTCCGTAGCCAGGTGCAACGATACCGCCACCTGGCAATTGGCCACCTTGCCCAAAGTGCCGGAGTATTGACGCGCCACGCCTACCGACTTGTCGCCTTTTTTGGGAAACCCGGTATCGTCAACGATCCAGGCGCAGGCAGGGACCAGTTCCTGGGCCATCCTCTCTGCCAGCCTCCTCCTCACTGGCCTAAAATCCCAAGGACTCTGGCCTATAAGTTGCTGCATGGCCTGGACGTTGCCCTCCGGCATGCGGTCGGCCATCGGCTCAATGGATTTCCGTTCTCCGTCCAGGAGCAAACCCCTGACGTAAACGTTACCCCAGTGGCTACGTTTGGCGCGACCCAACAGCTCGAGAAGATCTTTCAGGTACTTCTCCAGCCGATCCCGACATGCACGCAACTGGCGGGCATCCATGCCCCCACGTTAAAGGAAGCTAAACAATTTGTCAAGATATTAACGTAGTAGTACTAAGACCCGGCGAACTTTTTCCCCGCACAAGGTTTCCCTGACCTCCGGGGAGGGAGACAGGCTCTGAAAAATTCCCACCACAACAGGCACTGCTCTAATTGGGGTTTTTCTGTTTGGGGTTTTTCTGTCTCGGGGACGATGCTTAGAGATAAATCGACGCTACTGGTTTGTACGACTGTAACCCCAGGCCCCCGGGTGGCCACATGATGCACCCCCCCTCTTGCTCCAGGTTCCCTTTATTCCCAGGTTTCCGCCCAAAATCCCGATGGCGGTTATCCCTAAATTTTCCCTGACAAAAAAGAAGGGTTGGCCCAAAATAGCCAACCCCTCGTATTTTCTGGCTCCCCGGGACGGACTCGAACCGCCGACCAAGTGGTTAACAGCCACCCGCTCTACCTGCTGAGCTACCGGGGAGTATTTTTCAGCTGGGGGACGAGAATTCTCCTTTAGAGGCCTTTCCCCCTGAGCCACTATATTACTCAGTCTTCCCGTTGCTGTCAATAACCTGGGGGCACATTGGGGACACATACTCCCAAATATTCTTCCGGTTGCGGTCCGCACGTATTTGCGGGGGAACCAGGCGGCCGATGCCCTCCCGGTTCGGCAAGGTTCCAAACTTCTGGGAGGCCTCCCTGGCGTCCTCGGCGTCTACATCATGATGAATCAAGCATCTACAAGACGATCGATGAGATATAATCATTGGGCTGCTGAAATATTTCAAAGCCGGAAAATACCATGCCTCCAGAACAAAAAACCTTGGCAGTGATAGGCCATTTCGACCGGGTAGCGACCCGCTACGACCTGATGAACACTATCCTGAGCTTCGGCCTGCACCACCTGTGGAAGCGCCGCACCGTGAGCCTCCTGAACCTCAAACCCGGGGAACGGGTCCTGGACGTCTGCGGCGGCACCGGCGACCTGGCTATCTTGGCCGCGCACCAAGTGGGAGCCACCGGCGGCGTCGTGCTCTACGACATCAACCGGGCCATGATGGTGGCCGGCCTCCCAAAGGTGGCCCAAGCGGGGCTCTCGGAGCGCATCTGGTTTGTGGAAGGGGACGCCCAACGCCTGGCCCTGGCCGGCCAGAGTCTGGAAGCTGCGGTGGTGGGCTTCGGCGTCAGGAACCTGGCCCGCCTGGATGAGGGCCTGCGGGAGATGCACCGGGTCCTGAAACCGGGGGGGCGCCTAGCCATCCTGGAGTTTTCCCGCCCCTTAAACCCCCTCTGGCGTTGGCTGTACGACCTCTATTCCTTTGCCATCATGCCCCGGTTGGGCCAACTCATCGCTGGCTCCCGGGATGCCTATACCTACCTCATCACCTCCATCCGCCAATTTCCTTTGCCGGAGGAAGTGGCAAGCCTGCTTAAAACCATCGGGTTTTCCCAGGTCGCCTATCATCCCCTGACCAACGGCATCGCCATGATCCACCTGGCGGTGAAGTGATGAAAGTTTTTTTGGGGGGAGGGCCAGGGACCTGAGGTCCCTGCCCCTGCCCCCAAGCCCCCCTCCCATTCCGCAGAAGGGTTAGACGGGGCTTCCAAGGACGTCCCCAAGAGGAGCTGGCGTATGAGATGAGGTCGGGTTTAAAACCACCCTCAGGTCACTGGCCCTCCCCCGAGAACAATTTTATTCAACAACGGCCAGGCTTTTTCCGGGCCCCAGGTCCAGGCCGGATAAAGCTGCAGGTGGGAGGCCAGGTCCAGGCATTTTTCGCATTCCTCGATGACCGGACTGAAGTAGGACCAGCAGGATTCCACCGCGTCCTGGCGCCAAAAGAGCATGGGGTCCCCCTGAATGGCTTCCAAGAGGCTTTTTTCATAGGCCTCCATTATGGGCCCGCCATAATTGGCATAATAGGGAAACTCCATGGTCACCTGGCGCAGGCAGACCACCGCGCCGGGGTTTTTGGTCTCAAAGGTGAGGGTGATTTTCTCCTCGGGGTAAATCCCCAAAATCAAGCGGTTGGCGGGGATGTCCCCCAGTTGGACGCTGCGGAACAGAGAGTGGGGCACCTCTTTGAACTGGATGACAATCTGGGTCAGCTTGGCCGCCAGGCGCTTGCCGGATACCAGATAAAAGGGCACGCCCCGCCAGCGCCAATTGTCGATCTGGACCCGCATTGCGGCAAAGGTGGGGGTGAGGGAATCCGGCCGCACCTGGGGCTCTTCCCGGTAGCCCGGCGCCTCCTGATCGCCGATCTTGCCCCGGGCATACTGGCCCAGGATGAAGTCTGCGCCGAATTCGGGGCGGGACAGGGGTTTTAAGGAACGGAAGACCTTGAGCTGTTCATCCCGCACCCGCTCGGCCTCGAACCTGGAGGGAGGCTCCATGGCGGTGACCGCCAATAGATGCATCATGTGGTTCTGGAGCATGTCCCGCAGGACCCCGGTTTCTTCATAAAACCGCCCCCGGTTGCCGACTCCCACGGTTTCCGCGGCCACCAGGCCCACAAAGTCGATATAGTTGCGGTTCCACAGCGGCTCAAAAATGGCGTTGGCAAAACGCAGCATGATGATGTTTTGCACCGTCTCCTTGGCCATGTAGTGGTCGATGCGGAAGATTTGGTCCTCTCGGAAATTGGCGTGCAGCACCTGGTTTAAGTCCCGGGCCGAAGCCAGGTCATGACCGAAGGGTTTTTCCACCACCAGGCGCACCCAACGGCCGTCGGCTGCGGTGGAGAGGCCGGAGCGCCCCAGTTCCTGGCTCACCGGGGCATAGAGGGACGGGGGCACCGCCAGGTAAAACAACCGGTTGCCGCTGACCTGGCGCCGGCCCTCCAGGTCCTGGAGAAACCTTGCCAGGGCTTGGTAATCAGCCGGGGTGGCGTAATCCAGGGGAAGATAATTCAGGGTGGCCTCGAACTCCGGCCACCGGGAGAGGTCCAGGCCTGATTTGCGCACCGCCTCCGCCATGCGCGCCTGGAACTCCTGGCGGCTGAGGGCGGTGCGGGCGCAGCCCACGATGCAGCAGGGAGACGGCAGCCCGCCCCGCAGGAACAGGTTGTAGAGCGCGGGCATGAGCTTGATGGCGGTGAGGTCACCGGTGGCCCCAAAGATGATGAGCACGCAGGGGTCCAGGGCTCCTTCAAACAGGCAGACCTGGGGCGGTAAACCCAGGTCTGGGGCCTGGCCGGTGACGAGGGCGGCAGAAGGATTTTGGTCAGAATTAGCCATGGCAGGTGTAAGCCCTTTGGACTGTCTTGAAAAGTTTTTAGTTTCGAGTTGTTGGTTCCTGACTTGAAAAGTTCCTGGGACAGAACATAGGGCGTGCCATGCACGCCGAAACATGGCGGCCGCGGGCCGCCCTATAAAACTTTTAATAATTTGCGGGTGGGCCGCAGACCCCGTCCTGCCCTCAAGCTCTTTTCCCTCAAGACGGTTGCCCGGGCTAACAAACTATTATGCGGGTTGGGAGTGGGGGGTGGGGGGAGGGCAGGGACCTCAGGTCCCTGGCCCTTCCCCCACACTCAATCAACCCATCCGCTCCCGCAGGCGGCGGACGTTGCCCGCGAGATCGCCGCCCCCGAAGACACCGGAGCCCGACACAAAGACATCCGCACCCGCGGCCGCTATGTCATCGATGGTGTCAAGCTGGACGCCGCCGTCCACCTGGAGGAGGGCCTTGAATTTTTGGGCGTCGATCGTTCCCCGCAGCTTTTTAATTTTAGGCAGAGTGGCCCGGATGAACTTCTGGCCGCTGTACCCGGGATTCACGGTCATGAGCAGCACCATGTCCACCTCCCCCAGGATGACGTCCAGGGTGGCAAGGGAGGTGGCGGGGTTGAGGACCACAGTGGCCTTGGCCCCCAGTTCCTTGATTTGCTGCACCAGGCGCTCCAGGTGCCAGGCGGCCTCCACCTGCACCCCCAGCCAGTCTGCCCCGGCGTCGATATATTCTTCGATATAGAGGTGGGGGTTCGAGATCATCAGGTGAACGTCCAGGGGCAGCCGGGTGATTTTCCGGACGGCCGCCAGCACCGGCAAACCGATGGTGAGGTTGGGCACGAAGTGGCCGTCCATGACGTCCACGTGAATCCAGTCCACACCCGCAGCTTCGGCTTCCTGAATGTGCTCGGCCAACCGGCCGAAGTCGGCGGAGAGGATGGACGCGGAAATTTTTTTCCTGGTAGGGGTCATGTCAAACCTTTTTTATTTGGGGCTAACCCAATTCAGAACAAACCGCGGGCACGGAGGCCCGATTCACCGTCTGGGTTTCCTTCCTTTGAGATAAGGAAATACCGTCACCGATTATCATCATGGGTTATACCAAGTCGGCTTTGAAATGAAACAAATAACTCAGATAACCTATTGATATCACAAGTAGGGGCGGGTTTAAAACCCGCCCCGACAATCCGAACTCGGTATTAGGCGGCTTTCCGGTTATAACTATTTCAAAACCTCTATTTTCTGTCACCCTGAGCGAAGCCAAGGGTCTCAAGTCCTTGAAAAGACAAGATTCTGCGCTTTGCTTAGAATGACAATGTTGCAACATAAGAAATTTTGAAATGACTTGTAAAGTAAAGCAGGCGCCCTCGCCTGCAATTCCTCAAGAACAGCCGAGGGCGGCTGTTCTCCATTTTGATGATGAATCCAGGCTTCGAGCAATATCTTGGCGCTCATGTCCCAAACCAAGCGCCTGGCTCAGTCCCCCAGCCAATCGGTGTGAAACGCCCCGGTGCGGTCCACCCGCTCATAGGTATGGGCCCCGAAATAATCCCGCTGGGCCATGATGAGGTTGGCGGGCAGGCGCCGGCTGCGATAGGCGTCCACATAGGCCAGGGAGGTCATGAGGGCCGGGGCCGGCAGGCCCCAGTCTGCGGCCGCCTTTACCACTTCCCGCCAGTCTCCCTGGCGGGCCGCCATTTTCCCTCCCAGGCCAGGATGCAGGAGGATGTTGGGAAGGTCCGGCATGTCGTTATAGGCCGCCAAAATATCCTCCAGGAGGGCCGCCCGGATGATGCAGCCCCCCCGCCAGAGGCGGGTGACAGTCTCCAAGTCGATTTGGTAATTATGGACTTGGGAAGCCTTCCCCAACAGGGCCAGACCCTGGGCAAAAGCGGTCACAAAAGCGGCAAACAGGGCGTTTTCCAGCTTGCCCACAAAGCCCAGCCGATCCCCCGGCCCGGGGAAAAAAGGGCCGGGCCCGGGCAGGACCGCCGCGGCCTTTTCCCGCTCTTCTTTCAGGGCGGAAAGGTGCCGCATGGACACCGCGATATCGATGGTGGGGATGGGCATGCTAAGGTCCAGGGCCGCCCTGGAGGTCCAGATGCCGGTGCCCTTTTGCTGGGCCACGTCCTGGATCAGGGCCACCACCGGCTGCCCGGTGTCATCGTCCCGGCGCTTGAGGATGTGGGAGGTGATTTCCACCAGATAGGATTTCAGGGAGCCCCGGTTGTAGGCGGCAAAGACGTCGGCCATTTCGCCGAAGTTCAGCCCCAGCCCCCGCAGCAAGATATCATAGCCCTCGCCGATGAGCTGCTCCAGGGCGTACTCGATGCCGTTGTGCACCATTTTGACGAAGTGGCCGGCCGCGCCGGGCCCCAGGTAGGCAACGCAGGGCACATCGTTTACCCGGGCCGCGGCCGCCCTGAGCAGGGGTTCCACCCGCTCATAGCCCTCTCGGGAGCCCCCCGGCATGAGGCTGGGGCCATAGCGGGCCCCCAACTCCCCACCTGAGACCCCGAGGCCCAGGAAAAGAAAACCGGCTGGCGTCAGGGTTGCGGCCCGGCGGTCCGTGTCGGCGTAGTGGGAATTGCCGCCATCGATAACTAAATCCCCAGAGGCCAGAAGGGGGGTGAGTTCAGTGATGACCGCATCCACGGGGGCGCCGGCGGACACCATGAGGAGGAGGTTGCGGGGCGGCCGCAGCAGGTCCAGCAGTTCCGGCAGGGTAAAGGCCGGTAAGATATCCCGGCCCGCGGCCTCGCCCTGGACAAACTCCCGGGTTTTGTCGGGGGTGCGGTTGTAGACCGCCACTTTGAAGCCGTGGTCGGTGAAATTCAACGCCAGGTTGCGGCCCATCACCCCCAGGCCGATGAGACCCAGGTCACAGGTGGAGCTTGCCTCCGTGCTCATGTTCCCCCCGTCCGTTCCAGCCGGGCCACCTTGTCCAGGCGCCGCCGGAACCGGGCCTCGCCCCTGAAGCGGGCCTTCAGAAAGCTCCGCACCAGGTCCAGGGCTAAAGAATAGCAGGTCACCCGGCCCCCCAGGCACATGATGTTCATGTCGTCGTCTTCCACCCCCTGATGGGCGGAGAAAATTTCATTGATCAGGGCCGCCCGGGCCCCCGCCACCTTGTTGGCCGCCACGCAGGCCCCGACGCCGCTGCCGCAAATGGCCAAGCCCCGCTCCACTTCCCCCCGGGCCACGGCCTGGGCCAGGGGAATGACAAAATCGGGGTAGTCGTCGGCGTGGTCGTATTCGAAGGCGCCAAAATCCGCGACCTCGTGCCCCAGGCTGCGCAGTTCCTCCAGCAGTTGCTCCTTGAGCTCAAAACCGCCGTGGTCCGCGGCGATGCCGACCCGCATAAAGGTCTCCCGGAGAGGTTTTTTCAAGTGAGGGGAGGGGGTAAGGGCCTGCGGCCCTTAGCCCCCTCCCCCGCAAAACTTTTACAGGGCCAGAATCTCTCGAACTTTTTTGACAATGGCCCGCCGGGAAATGCCCTCAAAATCCAGGAGTTCCGCGGGGGCACCGCTTTTGGGTTTTTGGGTCACGGCCAGGCAATAAACGGGCACGGGCGTCTGGGCCAAGGCGCTCATTACGGCCTCCCCCAGGCCGCCCTCGGGGTAATGATCCTCCACGGTGATGACCAATCCTGTCCTCTTGGCGGCGTCGATGAGAGTGGCCGCGCCCAGGGGCTTGATGCTGTAAAGATCGATGACCCTGATGAAAATACCGATGTTCTTGAGGGCTTCGTAGGCCGCCAAAGCCTCGAACAGGGTGATGCCGGCGCTCACCACCGTGGCCCGGTCGTTGGGGCCGTGCCGCAGCACCTTGCAGCCGCCGATCTGAAAGTCGTCGTCCGGGCTATAAAGAATCGGGGTGGCCTCCCTGGTGGTGCGGAGATACATGAGGCCCTTATGCTTCACCATCTGCTCCACCAGGCGCTCGGTGGCCACTGCGTCCGCGGGGTAGAGCACCACGCCGTTCCCCAGGGTGCGGAACATGGCCAGGTCCTCCAGGCCCATCTGGGAAGGGCCGTCCCAGCCGATGGACACCCCGGCGTGGGAGCCCACGAATTTGAGGTTAGGGTCGGAATATTGGCTCATGCGAATCTGGTCGAAGGCCCGGGTGAGAAACGCGGCGAAGCTGGAGACAAAGGGGATTTTGCCCCGCACCGCCAGTCCCAATCCCACCCCGGCCATATTTTGCTCCGCGATGTACATTTCAAAAAACCGGTCCGGGCAGGCCGCGGCGAAAATCTCCGCCATGGTGGAGTTGCTCACTTCCCCGTCCAGGCTGACAATGGCGGGGTTGGGGGGGCCCAGGCGGGCCAGGGCGTTGCCGAAGGCCTTGCGGGTGGCCACCTTGCTTTTGGGATCGTAATCGAAGGGGGCCATCGGCACGGCCGGGGCCTTGGGAAAGGTGAGCTCTTCCGGGCTGGCCAGCTCCCCCCGGACGGCGAGGTCCACTTCACCCAGCTCGGCCAGGGCCCGGTCACACTCCTCGCGGCTCAAGGCTTTGCCGTGCCAGCCTTCTTGATCTTCGATGAAGGAGACGCCCTGGCCCTTGATGGTCTTGGCCAGGATCATTACCGGCCGCCCCTTCACGGCCTGAGCCTTTTGATAGGCCGCCAGGATGTCCGGCAGGGAATGGCCGTCCACCGGGATGGTGCCCCAGCCGAAAGCCGCCACCCGGTTGACATACTGGGAAACATCATGGCCGTAGAGGGTCTCCCCCCGCTGGCCCAGGCGGTTGATGTCCACGATGCCCACCAGGTTGTCCAGATTATAGTGGGCCGCAATCTCCAGGGCCTCCCACACCGAGCCTTCGGCCATTTCACTGTCCCCCAGGAGGACATAGGTGCGGTAGGGCAGCTTGTCCAGCTTCTTGGCGTTCAGGGCCATGCCCACCCCGATGGAGAGGCCCTGGCCCAGGGAGCCGGTGGCCGCCTCGGCGTAGGGAAAGGTAACCGTGGGATGGCCCTCGAGGGGGCTCCCCAGCTTGCGGTAGTTGGCCTCCAATTCCTCCCCCGAGAGTCGGCCGGCGGCCACCCACAGGGCATAAAACAAAGGGGTGGCGTGTCCCTTGGAGAAAATCAGGCGGTCGTTGTTGGGGTACAGGGGCCGGTCAGGGTCGTAGCGGAAAAAGCCCCCGAACAGGAGGGCCGTCATGAGCTCCACCGCGGATAACGAAGAAGTGGGGTGGCCGGAGCCGGCCGCGGTGGTGGCGGTGAGGATGTAATGGCGCATCAGGGCGGCAAGCTTCGCCAGCCGGGTCAGATCGGCGGAGTTCGACATGGGCCATGCCCTCCGGGGTATGCTTTGGGGTGCGTTTCAGGAACCGAAAAATGGCAGGCTGCACGTTTTATTATAATGCGGCCAGCAGGCGAATCAAGCGCAGGAAACAAAAAGTAGGGGATATAGTCGACTTTCTCCACCGGGATGAGGTTGCACCACCTGCAGGCGGGAGGCGCGGCGCTTTCACGCTTCGATTTATCTGAACTGTGAACTTTCAGCTTATAATACCATGTTGCATGCATACAGGTAATTAACTCTTGTAGGGGCGGACCCATGTGTCCGCCCTGGACTTGGGGCGCACACGCGGGTTTGCCCCTACGGAAAGCAACCCCTCTTAGAACACAACTTGGTAGAAATCAGAAAGGAGGGCTTCAGTGAATCCGTATCTGAACCGCAAAAGCAATGTTGGCCCACTCCATCCCGCTCAGTCGGCGGAGCCCTTTTCCGGGCATGGGATCACGGACGGTGGCATTGATGATATTCGCTGGACCCAGTTGGAGGGCCCACGGGGTTCGCTGGTAAAAGGCCACATATTCCAAACTGGTAAGAACAACTGCATGTCCCAAGGTGCCAATAATGAGGGGCCTATCTTCGGCAAGATCATTAGCCGCGGCCACAGTATTGGAGGAGCCTGGAGTAGAACCAGAAATAAATTTATTGCCATTATCGTCTATCCATGCCCTGTTAAGCAGGGCGAGCATGGTCCATGGCTGTGCCGGCATGTTCACCAGACCACCATAAGCTTCAGACACTATCCGTTCTTGCTTAACGGGGTGGCCGTAGTATTCAAAAACCATGGCAATGCACGCCGCCCAGCACCACTGAGATTGGAACATGGGATTTTTCGTTGCCGCGATGTGAATAAAATGTGAGGGTATGCCACTCTCGCAAACTCTGCATGGCGGGTTCGTTAATTCCCGGCATTTTACTTTGGCATGCCCGTGGCCCACCAAGGCAACGGTTATGATTAGAGTGACGAACATCGGGGCATGTTTGACAGGCCTGCCAATTTGCATGCAGTCCTCCAGGTAATTCCCGCTTCTGGCCGAGCAGTGGGCGCCTTGATTAACTCTGCTTGTGGTCCTCGATAATTCTTAGCATCAGCAGAGCCTGAGAAACAAGGTTTTCTTTGACTGCATCTCGGTATGAGGAGCGCAAGGTGCAGGGATTTGAGGGCGGGGGTCAGCGGCTCCTGACGCCCTTTATAGAAAAAAACCCCGCCCGGGGTTGTGCCGGGCGGGGGCGGGGTTAGGGGGATTAATTACCGCTTTGAGGAACTTGGGTTTGGGGTTGAGCCTGGGGGTTGGGGTTCACCGGGGCCTGGGGGTTGTTCCAGCGGCCCTGGCCCCTGTTTCGGGCTTGTTTCCCATAACCATACTGGGGACAGTTCTGGGCGTTGTAATTGGGACAATTGCCGGAACCGCCGCCTCTCATTTGTCCGGAGCCCGGGGTGTTGCCCCTGGGGCACGTCCACCCTTGGTTCTGGGCGAATCCGGGGACGGCCCAGACGAGGGTGGCGGCCAGAAACAGGCCCACCATGGTCATAAGCCAGGTATTTTTCTTCATAATCAACTCCTTAGGTGGTGGTAGTGATATATGGTGAACGGAAAAGCGCTACCGCAGACCTGGAGGCCCCATGGGGCCGGGGGGGCATGCGGAACCAGGGCCCATGCCGTTGCGCATACGTTTCATCATGCCGCGCCCCCTGCCTGGTTCGGGACAGCATTGGGGCAGACGCTTTTCCAGTTGCGTAATGAGCAGTTGCCGCTGCTCAGGCCGGAGATTTTTTTGGACAACCATGAGGTGGTGCACCTTTTCTTCTTCCAGTTGGACCTGGAGGTTGCCGATCTCCCGAATTTTAATTTGCACCGGCGGCCACTCCGGCAGGTCTTCCTGCCTGATGAGGGCGAACAGGTCCTGGCGCTGCTGGGCCAGGGTCTCCTGGAGCTCCCGGACCTTCCGCCAGTGGGCCGGAGCCATCTCTTTAAAAATCTGGCGCTGCTGCGGGTCCAGATCCAGCTCCCGCAAGAGCTTACGGAACGGTAAGGGGGCCGACTCCGGCGGGGGCGGCGGCTCCGGCCGGCCGCGCCAGTGCATATACCCCAAGGTCCCGATGGTCCCGATGTTCAGGGCCAGGGAAAAAATCACCAGGTACAGGAGCCAATCCCGCTTCATGCGCTGTTATCCTCCTCTCCCTGGAAGGAGAAGGCCCCCCCCAGAGAACCCTGGGGATGGTCCTGGAAGATTTCCAGATTGGCCACTTCGCTGGTGATGCCGTTGGCGGCGGGCGCCGGATACAGGGTGCCGGTAAGGGAGCCCCCGAGGAAAATCCCCAGGGCCAGGCAGGCGGCCAGGGCCAAAGACTGGAGCCAGGGCCGGGCCAGCCGGGGGAGGCGCCGGCGCACCTTGGCCGCCAGGTCCCGGGGCGCCGCCGGCACTTCCAGCTCCGCCAGGGCCGCGTCAAGGCGCTCCAGGGTGGCCAGCTCGGCCCGACAGACCGGACAGGCAGCCAAATGGTCGGCCAGCGTCGGGCGCAACCCCTCCGGGGCTTCGCCATCCACATAGGCCGATAGATATTCCTGTACCTCGTGACACTTCATAACGCTTTCCCTTGCACTTACCTGTAATAACCACAACCGCCCCCAAATCCGGCGCGGCCAAGTAAAAATGTTTTCCGATTATGCCCTTTGCTCTGCAAAGCGAATAGGGTTTCTCAGTGGGGGGAGCGTAGGGACCTAGGTCCCCCGCCCTCCCCTCAAACTCCCCTCCCAACCCCCTTTAAGGGGTTGGGGGAGTGGGTTTGGGAGAGGGGGCAGGGGTCCACTGACCCCTGGCCCCCTCTCCCAAAACTCCCTCACTCAAAATATTCCGCCAGCGCCTTCCGCAGAAACTGCCGGGCCCGCTTGATGAGGCCGTCCACCGCACCGGGGCTGGTTCCCATGATTTCAGCTATTTCCTGATAGGAAAGATCACCGAAGCGCTTCATGACCAGGGCCCGGCGCTGGTTCTCCGGCAGGGCATTTAATAAATCTTCCAGCCGGCGGGCCAAGTCGGATTCTTCCAAGGCTTCCAGGGGCGTGGCCTCATGGGAGGGGACTGCGGGGGCCCGCTCCTCATCATCCAGGGAATCCTGGTAGGGCGCCCGCTCCCGGAGGCGATTCAGGCAGTGGTTGGCGGTGATGCGGTTCAGCCAGGCCTTGACCGTGCTGATGGGCTGAAAACGGCCGGCATGTTCGTAGGCCTTGAGAAAGACCTCCTGGAGGGCGTCCTCGGTCTCCTGGGGGTCCTTGAGCAGGCGGTAGGCCAATTGAGACAGACGCCGTTCATGGCGGCGGATGAGTTCTTCCAACGCGGCCTGCTCCCCCTTGGCCATGCGCCGCAGGAGAGCGTAGTCGATGTCGGTGGGCGTGGTGCTCAAAACAGAGCGATAAAGACCTGCTGACGCTGTTTTTGACCGCGAAGAAGTTCAAGATGGCGGAGGGTGGCAAATTCCCGGCGCACCTCGTCTTCGCTCACCCCTAACTGTTGGGCCGCGTCCGCCAGGGTAATCTGGCCCCGTTCCTTTACCAGGTCATAGAGCCTCTGCTGATCGTGGGTGAGGTGGACCCCGCTTCGGCCCTTGTCGCTTTTGGCCAGGTGGACGGCCCAGGGATCGCAAGCCTTGGGAGGATTGACCGCGGCATCCAGGTAACAATCCTCGCACAGGTTTTTCCCGTTGTGCTCCCGGCATTCTACGGCCTCCAGGCCGACGCCGCAACGTTCACATTCCATGATGATAAGCCCCATTCATTAGACGACAGGAGTAAAAGGCCATTTGTCTCCCGGAAAGGTCGCATCCCGGTTTAGTCTTCCATGATCACGGAGAGGTTCGCTGGCGGCGGGGCAGGGGAGACGTCCCCCGCCCCGGTCTGACTTGGCGGGATTACAGAATGTATTCGCCGTCCATGTCCAGGATGAATTCGTTGGGCTTCCCCGAGGACTTCACCGAAAAGGTGCCGCTGCCCTGGAGATTGCTCAGCTTGCCAATGCCCTTGTACACCTTCCAGGTTCCCGCGGTGACGGCCCCTTTGCGGGCCCCTTCGAAGCGGGAGAAAACCGCGCCGTTTTCATAATGGGTCACGGCGTAGCCCTGCATGGGGCCTTCCCCTCTGGTGCGGTCATGGAACCCCACACTGCGGCGGGAGACAAAATCTCCGGCCACTCCGGGGGTGTAATCGATGGGTTCCCCTTCCATTTCGGTGATCATCAGGGAGTGATCAGGGGTATCGCCGACAAAAAGCATTTCCCGGCGGGTCACAAAAACCTTGAACGTGGCTTTCCGCTGCATAACAACCCTCCTGAAAGATTGGTTTGGCGGGTTCGATCCCAATAGGCTTATACGGGGGAAGCCAAGGAAGCCGCCAGCCTTGACCCCGTCCCCTAAATATTAAATATCCAACTCCTTAAGTTCAAGGACGTTGTTCTGGATAAATTCCCGGCGAGGCTCCACTTTGTCCCCCATGAGAATGGTGAAGATGGCGTCGGCCTGGGACGCGTCGATGATGTTCACTTTAAGCAGGGTGCGGGTCTCCGGGTCCATGGTGGTCTCCCAGAGCTGCTCGGGGTTCATTTCCCCCAACCCTTTGAAACGCTGCACCGTGACGCCTTTTTGTCCTTCCTCCAGGACAATGCCCACCAGGTCCTCAGGAGAGGTAATCTCCCAGGTGCGGTTTTTCCCCTCCAACTGGTGGGGCGGGTTTTTAAAATAAGGCAGTTCCCGGTCCAGCCGGACTAAATTTTTGAAATCGCTCCCTCCCAGCAGGTCCCAATCCAGGCGGATGGGATTGGCCCCGTCTTTGTGGTGCTGGATCACCAGGGCCAGGACATGGTGCTCTTCGTCCGGCTCCAGCCAGGCGCTCCAGCGTCCGGTGTCTTCCAGGGCTTGACTTAGAGTGGTGAGGCGCGCTTCTTCCTGGAGGGCTTTGCGGTCCACCAGTTCGTGGTCCAGGAGAATACGGATAATTTCCCGGGGCAGGCCCCGTTTTTCGAAGCGGCCCAGGTATTCCTGGTAATTGGCGATGTGCTCCAAAACCGCGGCCAACTCTTTGCTTTCCAGGGCCTCGCCGGAAGACAGGCTCAGGCGCTTTTTCTCCACCCCCCGCTGGAACAGGTATTTCTTGAATTCCGCGTTGTCTTTCAGATAAATCTTGTCGCTCCCCCGGGTGATGCGGTACAGGGGTGGCTGGGCGATATAGAGGTGGCCCCCCTCAATTAAGTGGACCATTTTCCGGTAGAAAAAGGTGAGGAGCAGGGTCCGGATGTGGGAGCCGTCCACGTCCGCGTCCGTCATGATGATGACCCGGTGGTAGCGCAGGTCTTCCGGGTTGGGGTTATCCTGGGAGAGGTCCGTGCCCAAAGACGAAATGAGGGTACGGATTTCCGAGTTCTCCAGCATCTTCTCGAAGCGGGCCTTCTCCACGTTGATGATTTTCCCCTTCAGGGGCAAAATGGCCTGGAAGCGCCGGTCCCGGGCCTGCTTGGCGGAGCCGCCGGCGGAGTCGCCCTCCACCAGGTAAAGCTCCCGGTTGGCCGGGTCCCGCTCCTGGCAGTCGGCGAGCTTGCCGGGAAGGGTCATGTCCCCCAGGGCCCCCTTCTTGCGCACCAGGTCCCGGGCGCGGCGGGCCGCTTCCCGGGCCCGGGCTGCATCCAGAAGCTTGCTCAGGATGGGCCGGGCAATCTGGGGATTTTCCCCCAGGTAGGTGAGGAGATGCTCATAGACCAAAACCTCCACCAGGCCCTTGATGTCGCTGTTGCCCAGCTTGGTCTTGGTCTGGCCCTCGAACTGGGGATGGGCCAGCTTGACGCTGACGATGGCGGTGAGGCCCTCCCGCACGTCCTCCCCCTGGAGGTTGGTCTTGTAATTTTTCGCCAGGTCGCTGGTGGACAGGTACTGGTTGACGGCCCGGGTGAGCGCCGCCTTGAAGCCCGAAAGGTGGGAGCCCCCTTCCTTGGTGTTGATGTTGTTGGCGTAAGAGTAGATCTGCTCAGTATAAGAGTCGTTGTACTGGCAGGCGATCTCCACGTGGGTGCCGTTTTTGTCGCCGGAGAGATACACCGGTTCGGGGTGGATGGGGGTCTTGGCCCGGTTCAGGTACTTGACGTAGGAAACGATGCCGCCCTCGTACAGATAATTGTCCTTTTCGCCGGTGCGCTCGTCCTCCAGGTGGATGCGCACGCCGCCGTTCAAAAAGGACAGCTCCCGCAGGCGCTGGGCCAGGATATCGTAGTTGAAATCGATGTAGGGAAAAATGAGGTGGTCCGGGAGAAAGGTCACCTTGGTGCCCCGGCGCTTGGTTTCGCCGGTGACGGTGAGGGGGGTCACGGTTTTGCCCCGCTCGTAGCGCTGGTGATAGACCTTGCCGTCCCGGCGGATTTCCACCTCCAGGTATTCGGAGACGCCGTTGACCACCGACACCCCGACGCCGTGGAGGCCGCCGGAGACCTTGTAGGCCCCGGAGTCGAACTTGCCGCCGGCGTGGAGGCGGGTCATGACCACTTCCACGGCCGGGAGGCCCTCGGTGGGGTGCATGTCCACGGGGATGCCCCGGCCGTTGTCCTCCACGGTGATGCTCTGGTCAGGGTGGATCTTCACCTTGATTTCGTTACAGTGCCCGGCCATGGCCTCGTCGATGGAGTTGTCCACCGTTTCATAGACCAGGTGGTGCAGGCCCTCTATGCCGGTGTTGCCGATGTACATGGCGGGGCGCTCCCGCACCCCCTCCAGGTCTTTGAGTACCTGGATCTGCTCGGCGCCGTATTCCTGCACCCCATTTTCCGGAATTTTTTTGGCTTCATCCAAAACTTGGTTCTCCTTTTATCCGGAAAAGTTCTGCGGGGTTGAGGGGTTTTGCCAGTGAAAAGCGTAACTTCTTTTATTCATTATTGATTCTCTTACAGACTGTTGTTGTCGGGTAGGACCTGTCCACCGATTATTATCACCTTTTTAATGGTGAACGGTGCACACCCTAGGTTGCCTTTTTCTCCTGCAAAATCCGGCTTATTTCTGTTATAAAAGCTCGACCATCATCCACAGTAACATCAGCGGTCGGTTCCATAATTTCTGTAAAGATACCGTAATCGGCTGCTTCCCGCGCTCGGCGGGCATTGAGAAAAATACGGTGAAATTTTGGATCCAGGCGACCACTTTTAGCGAAATGAAGCCCCAGCATGGAAGCCACCGCGGAATGTTTCACCACTTCGATGTCATGGGCCTTTAAAAGGGCCTGGGCGGCATAAAACATGGCATAGTAAGCCTTGCTGGCGGCATCGGGGAAATCGCCTCCGGCTCGAAGTTTTTCTGCCACCTCCAAGGCATGGATAGCCTTGGTCATCAAGGCTTCAACTTCCGGGGTCAGGTTCACAAAGCGATCCCTTCCTGAGACACTTTTTTATAAAAGGAAAAGCCTTTCTCCTGATAGGCTGCGAAGCTGGCGGCATCGAAAACCTTGAGTGCAATAATGGGCGTAAAATCGTGGTCCCACATCACCTGGTAGGCCGACTCCTGCAAGGCAGCCTCCAACTCCGGAGTGCAGTCCTGTACGATGGCCGCCACGTCCAAATCGGAATCAGGACCGGCCTCCCCCCAGGCTCGGGAGCCATAGGCAATCACGGCCTGAAGGCGTTCCCCGGCCGCTTCCTGCAAGCGTCTTTTAAGTTCTCCAACAATATCCATGTCGGCCTGGTTGAGCATTGGTTTGACCAAAGGATTACGTTATTGGCGGGCAGTGCCCGCCGCTACATGACATCGTGTTATTCCCGGGGAATTTTTATCCGGGGCACCGCCTTGATTTCGAACCTGACCCGGCCGTAGCCGGCGCACTCCACGCCCAGGTCGGGGCATTGCACAAATTTCATGAAATGAAACTGGTTGGGGTCCAGGTCCTCGCTCAATCTTTCGTTGATAAGGGCCACGGGCACCACAAATTGGGCCATGGCGTAGACGCACAAACGGGGAGGGCACAGTTTGGCGATAAAATTGCCGTCCACGTCCAAAACGAAGCTATCGCCGATTTTGTAGCCCGAATTACAGTTTTCGGCCTGGACCACTTCCGCCACAATGGAGTATTTGGGCGCGGCTTTGGCCAGACGTTGAATCTGCCTGAGCCTGGGGTCGCCTTCCGTGAACAGCTCCATTTCCTCAGGCGTGTAGCCCACTTTGGCCCCGAAGCGTCTTAAGGTTCTCAGTTCATCCATGGTAGAGGTTTCCGTAACTCTTTGATAATTCCTCTATCTAAACTTTACGGGTTGGGAGGGGGGTGTGGGGGGAGGGCAGGGATGAAATCCCTGGCCCTTCCCCCACAGAAAACATGCCCTCCTCACAAACTCATGGGCATGATAATGGCGAAATAGTTGGGATCGTCCTGCTGGGAAAGTTTGCAGGGGCGGTCCTTGTCGTTTAGTTCAATAAACACCGTATCGCCGGCCATGACGTTCAGGGGTTCCAGAAAATAGCGGGCGTTGAAGCCGATCTGGATGGGGAGTTCGCCGGGGTCGCCGGCCTCCAAAGTCAGGGGTACAATTTCCCTCCCTTCCCCCACTTCGGGGTTATGGAAGGTGACCTCCAGGGCATCCTGGCCCAGGGAAAGGACCACGCCCCGAAAGCGCTCCGTGGACAAGAGCGAGATGCGCCGGATGGTTTCATAGAGGGCTTGGCGGGACAGGGCGAAGCGATACACGAAACTCTCGGGCACGATGCGCCGGTAGTCAGGGAATTTTTTCTCCAGAAGGCGGATGAACAGGAACTTGTTGTCGGCCTGGAGGGCCAGGCTTTTTTTGCTCAGGCCCAGGCCCACCTTTTCTTCCTCGGCCAAAAGCCGTGAAATTTCCGCCACCCCTTTCCGGGGGATGAGGATGCCTTCCTCGATGGCGAATTGTCTCGCTTTCCGGCAGGGGCCGCTGGATGAGGGTGAGGCGGTGGCCGTCGGTACTGACCAGGCGCAAATGAAAGCCATCAGGCTCCTCACGGCGCTCCCAGAATATCCCGGAAAGATGGTACTGGAGGTCATCCACGGACACGGAGAAGATGGTCTTGTCAATCATTTCCCGCAGCAGCGGGCTTGCCACCTCCACCAGGGTGAGGTCGGTGATTTCCGGCACCGGGGGAAACTGGTCCGCGGGCAGACCCAGGAGTTGATATTGGGATTCCCCGACTTGAATCTTGACGTTGGAGCTTTCGGTGCCGATAAGATCCAGGGTGTCGCCGGGGAGCTCCTTGATGAGATTGTGGACATAGTGGGCCGGGAGGGTCAGGGCGCCGGGCTCTATAACTTCGGCCGGGAAAAACCCCCGGAAGCTCACCTCGAGATCGGTGGCCGCTACCGCCACCTGATCATCCTTGGCTTCCAGAAGGAAATGGCTGAGGATGGGCATGGTGCCCCGCCGGTCCACCACCCCCAGGGTTCGTCCCACCGCTCTCAGCAGTCTTTCCCGTTCCATTTTCAGGCGCATGATCATCTCCCTATAAGAAAAAGGTTTAGTCTGTAGTGACAACTATAAGCAGGGCGAATTTGTTGATAAGTCGGATAAATATCTTGACTTGTTAAAGAACTTTTCTGCAAACAGTTGAAAGTTTCTGACAGTGAGGGTCAGGTTATGGTAAGCCGGCCAGGCCTCCCCTCGGCTCCCTGTCGAAAACCCTCCGGATCGGTTAGCACAAAACGCGATGCCGACAGGGATATCGACATTCCCCTCTCTCCCACCGCAAGCGGATGGCGAGGGGAATGAGGAATGTCTTAGAGGAGCACGCAATCAGCGGCACACCGCGCCGGTGCTGCCGGAACTCACCATGCGGCTGTAGCGGGCCAGATAGCCATGCTTGATCTTGGGCTCGGGCGGCCGCCACTCGGCCTTCCGGCGGGACAATTCGGCTTCGTCCACCAGGAGCGTCATGGTTTTACCGGGAATATCTATCTTAATGCGGTCCCCATCCCGGACGAAGGCGATGGGGCCGCCGTCTGCGGCCTCCGGCGATATGTGGCCGATGGCCGCGCCCCTGGTGCCGCCGCTGAAGCGGCCGTCGGTGAGGAGGGCCACGTCCTTGTCCAGCCCCATACCGGCGATGGCGGAGGTGGGGGTGAGCATTTCCCGCATGCCCGGCCCGCCCCGGGGGCCTTCGTAGCGCACCACCACGACATCCCCGGCCTTGATTTTGCGCCCCAGGATGGCCTCGGTGGCCGCCTCTTCGGACTCGAAGACTCGGGCCGTGCCCTCATTGACCATCATTTCCGGGGCCACCGCGGCCTGCTTGACCACCGCGCCTTCGGGGGCCAGGTTTCCCCAGAGGATGGCAATGCCCCCCTGCTTATGGTAGGGGCGGTCTAACGGACGAATGATGGTGTCGTCCAGCACCCGCACCTGGGCGAGGTTGTCGGCCACGGTGCGGCCGGTGCTGGTCAGCGGCGCGCCCGACACCAGGCCGGCGCTCATGAGCTCCTGCATCACCGCGGGCACCCCGCCGGCCCGGTCCAGGTCCTCCAGGTGATGGGGACCGCCGGGGCTGAGGTAGGCCAGGTGGGGGGTGCGGTTGCTGATCTCGTTGAAGAGCGCCAGGGACAGGTCAATGTCCGCTTCCCGGGCGATGGCCGGCACATGGAGCACCGTGTTGGTGGAGCACCCCAGGGCCATGTCCACGGCCATGGCGTTTTCGAAGGCCGTGAGGGTGGCGATCTGCCGGGGGGTGATGCCCTTGTCCACCATGTTCATGAGGGCAATGCCCGCCTCCTTGGCCAGGCGGTAGCGGGCGGCGTGCACCGCGGGGATGGTGCCGTTCCCGGGAAGGGCCAGCCCCAGGGCCTCAGACAGGCAGTTCATGGAATTGGCCGTGAACATGCCCGCGCAGGAGCCGCAGCCGGGGCAGGCGCACTCACTCAGTTCGGCCAGTTCCGCCTCGGTCATGCGCCCGGCCTTCACCGCGCCCACGCCCTCGAAGACGCTGATGAGGTCCACTTCTTTGCCCTGGAAGCGCCCGGCCAGCATGGGGCCGCCGCTGATGAGCACCGCCGGGATATTCAGGCGCAGGGCCGCCATAAGCATACCCGGCACGATCTTGTCGCAGTTGGCCACCAGCACCAGGCCGTCCAGGGGGTGGGCCATGGCCATGATTTCGATGGAGTCGCAGATAATTTCCCGGGAGGCCAGGGAATATTTCATGCCCTCATGGTGCATGGCCAGGCCGTCGCAGACGCCGATGACCCCGAACTGCATGGGGGTGCCGCCGGCCATGCGCACCCCTGCCGCGGCCGCCTGGGTGATCTTGTCCAGGTGGATGTGGCCGGGGATGAGTTCGTTGAAAGAGTTGGCAATGCCGATGAGGGGGCGGTCGATTTCCGCCTCCGTCAGGCCCATGGCCTTAAGAAGTGAGCGGTGCGGATATTTTTCCAGGCCGGATTTCATCAACTGGCTGCGCACGCCGGGACTCCTTTGCTTCGCCCTTGCTTGCCTGTTGGTCCCCGGGCTCGGGCTTGACATATTCAAGTTGAATCTCTTCCAGGGGCAGCCCAGGCCGGGCGGTGAGAGTAATTTTCAGGTGATGCTGTTCTTCGAGAGCCAGAAGCTCCTTGCGTTTTTGGTTCAGGAGAAAATTGGCCACCTCGGGGGGCAAAAAGGCCCGCACCTCCCGGAGAGGCGCCTGGCCCAACTGCATGGACATCTGCCTGAGGAGGCTCAAGCCCAGGGCGGTCACGGACTTCACCCGGCCCCGGCCCTGGCAGGTGGCGCAGGGGATATAGGTGCTGGTCTCCGCGGTGGGGCGCAGGCGTTGCCGGGAAAGCTCCAGGAGGCCGAACTTGCTGATGTGCCCCACGGTGACCCGGGCCTTGTCTGCTTTCAGGGCTGCTTTCAGGGCCTGCTCCACCGACTTGATGTGCTTTTTGTCCTTCATGTCGATGAAGTCGATGACCACCAAGCCGCCTAAATCCCGCAGGCGCAGTTGCCGGGCGATTTCTTCGGCGGCTTCCACATTGGTCTTGAACGCGGTTTCCTCCAGGTTCCCCTGGCTCAAGCAGCGGCCGGAGTTAACGTCGATGGCCACCAGGGCCTCGGTGGGGTTGATGACCAGCCCGCCACCGGATTTTAAGGGCACCCGTTCGGTGTAGAGGCGCTCGATCTGTTCCTCGATCTGGTAGCGTAAAAACAGGGGCAGCTTGTCCTGATAGAGCTTCAAGGCCCGCACCTGGTGGGGAGAAACCAGCCGCAAAAAACTCTTGAGCTGCTGGTGCACCTCCAAGTCGTCCACCATGATATTTTTTACGTCGGCGGACAGGTAGTCCCTGACGGTGCGGGTAATGACATCCAGATCCTTGTAAAGCAGGCAGGGCGCGGGCTTGGTCGCGGCCTTCTGGATGTCGCCCCAGAGCTTCAGAAGGAAATTCAGGTCTTTGGACAGGACCCTTTGTTTGCCTTCTTCGCCCACGGTGCGGACGATAACCCCCATTTCCGACGGCACCCCCAGCTTCTGGGCCAATTCCTTGAGGCGCTGGCGCTCTTCCTCTTTTTCGATCTTGCGGGAGATGCCCAGGTGGCTCTGCTTGACCAGTAGCACCAGGTATCGGCCGGGAAGGGAGATATAGGTGCTGAGATAAGCTCCCTTGGTGGCGCTTTCCTCCTTGATGACCTGGACGATGAGCTCCTGCCCCTTTTTGAGGGCCTGCTGAATCCGGACTTTGGAGCGGTCTTTGACCTTTTCCTGGTAGTAATCGGGGTGGACTTCAGACAGGGGCAGAAAACCGTGGCGGTTGCCGCCGTAGTTCAGGAAAGCCGCCTGGAGGCTGGGCTCCACGTTGGCCACCACCCCCGTATAGATGTTCCCCTTGGTCTGCTCGCGGCTGGCGGCCTCGAGGGCGAATTCTGTGAGCAGGCCCTCCTCGAGGATGGCCACCCGAAATTCTTCCGGGTCCGCGGCATTGATGAGCATTCGCCTACTGGGGCTCATAGGGGCACCGGTCCCTGGGGCAGGGGGCCTCTGACGGCGCACACCCGACCCCGTTGAAATTGCTGGGGAATGGCTTTAATCATAAGAAGAGATGGGAGTAGGGTGGTAAGTGGTTGAAGCACGCGGGCCAAAAAAAGTTGAAGGGACCCCTGGTCCGGAACCGTCATACTCCCTCGGGGCAAAAAGCCTAATAGAATTAAATTGTTAAACTGTAAATTTCTACCATTTTTTCTTATCTTTGTCAAGAAATGATCTTCATTTTCCATAAAATTATAAGCAATATTTTATTAGTGATATTAAAAGGTTATGCCATAGAAAAACTCTTGGTGGGAGGTGCGTTCTCAAGCCCGAAGAACCCAAGGCATTGCGTTCCGCCGGCTTTCATCTCGTACCCAAGCTCCTGCTTGGGGACGCACTTGGAGGCCAGGCTCTGCCTGGCTCAGCAACATCACCACCGGACCTCCCTCCTTGGGATGAGATGTCCTTCCCACCCGTTGTCAGGGCTTGATTTATCAAGCCCTGAGGGCGCAATGAAGTGCGCCTCTACATAAAAAATTACCTGTTTGACGAGCCTCTGGCAAAATGTAGTCGCAGGCTTCAGCTTGCGCTGGCACAGGCTGGAAAGCCTGTGCCACCGGCGTCAATTTAACAACCGGGAAAATGGTTCAACCTTTAAATGAATTTTGCAAGAGGCTCTGACGATAACCCGATTTTACACTGCCGGCCGCAGATACAGCGGGGTCAATTGGGGCGGGGGCACGGCCAGCCCCTGGGCCAGGCGCCGGCGGCCCAGGCGGCCCACCCAGGCCGGCCGGGGGCGCCACTGGTCCTTAGGGGCGAAAAGCGCGCCGGGGCCGAGATGCTCCAGGAGAAAGTCCCGGTATGGTATAAGGGCCGGGCCGGTGATGAGCACGGGCGGGGCAAGGCGGCCGGGGAGGTCGGCAATAGGCAGGCGTTCCGGCGGCCCCAGGGGCTCGGGGAATTCCCCCCGGCAGTCGAAGCGGCCCAGGTAGACCTCCTGGCGCTTGGCATCCGCCATTGCGGCCAGGGGATGGGGGTGTCCCGCAAAGGGCGCGGCCAGGACTTCGAGGGTGGGGACGGGCACGGCCGGGCATCCCAGGGACAGGGCCAACCCCTGGGCGGTGGCCAGCCCCAGGCGCAGACCGGTGAAATTGCCGGGGCCCTGGCTGACGCAGATGGCCTCCACTTCTTTGAGGCTGCGTCCCGTTTGGGCCAGGAGCACCTCCAGGGCCGGGAGCAGGTGGACCAGAAAGGACCCTGGCGTCTCCAGCGTCAGCTCCTCCAGAACCTGATCGTCCTGAAGGAGGGCCAGCCCGCCTCTATCGGTGGCGGTATCCAGGGCCAGGAGCAGCAAGGGCGCTACTGTCTCGGGGAGAACAGACGCATGATGTCGTGGTAAAAAACCAGGAGCATCAAGGTCAAAATGAGCATCATGCCCACGGCCTGGGCCATTTCCCGGTGCTTCAAGGGCACAGGCTTGCCCCGCACGGCCTCCAGGAACAGAAACACGATATGGCCGCCGTCCAGGACCGGCACCGGCAGGAGGTTGAGCAGGGTGAGATTGACGCTTAGGACCGCCATGAAGTGGATGAGGTGGGCAAAGCCCAGTTCCGCCTGTTTGCCCGCCACCTGGGCGATCATGATGGGGCCGCCCAGGGTGTCCATGGAGATTTCCCGGGACACTAATTTGTACAGGCTCTGGAGGGTGAGTGCCGCGATGCGCAGCGAATAAGACAAGCCCTCCTCCAGGGCGGCGCCAAGCCCTAACTCTTCGGTGACCAGCCGTTCCGAGGAGGCCACCCCGATTTGGAAGGCCTGCACCTTCTGGCCGAAAAGATTTTCGCTTTCCCGGATTTCCGGGGTCACTTTAATGTCCAGATTCTGGCCGTCTCTCTTGACCGTCAGCGATAAGGTTTTGCCCCCATGCTGACGGATCTCCCGGGACAAATCCTCCCAGCGCTTCACCGGCGCGCCGTTCACCGACAAAATGACGTCCTTGGCTTTGAGTCCGGCCCGTTCCGCGGGCGAGCTCTCGATGATGCGGCCCACTTCCGTGGGCACATAGGGCAGTCCGGACACGGCAAACAGCATAAAGAGAGCCAGAAAGGCGAATAAAAAGTTAAAGCCCGGGCCGGCCAGGACGATGGCGGCCCGCTGCCACAGGGGCCGGTGCTGGAAAGAGCGGGGGATAAGCTCGGGGGGCACTTCGTCATTGGGATTTTCTCCCAGGAGCTTGACATAGCCTCCCAGAGGCACCACCGACAGGCGGTAATTGGTCTCCCCGATTTGCCTGGAAATGAGCTTGGGGGGAAACCCCAGCGAGAAGATATCCACCCGCACGCCCAGAAGTTTGGCCACCAGGAAATGGCCCAACTCGTGGACAAAAATGAGAACTCCCAGAACCGCCAGGGTGGCCGCGACCGTAGTGAAATAGGGAGAGATGAAGCCGATGAGGCCGGCCATCTGCACAGGCGCTCCGACGGAGGCCAAAAAAGTCAGCATGGAAATGTGCCTTCTCCTTGAAGCAATATGGGTAATATTACCATAAATTGGTCAAAATTATCAGGAGTTAGGTTCCGAAGGCGCAACAACTCAGGTTCCCCGGTTCACCAACATCTGGGCGTGCTCCCGGGCCCAGGCGTTTACCGCCAGCACCTGGGCCAGGCTTTCCAGGGGCGCAGGCCGCGTGGGCCGCCATGGTCTCTGCCACCACCCGGGGGATGCCCATGAAGGGCAAGGCGTCCCTCCAGGAACGCGGCCACGGCCACTTCGTTAGCGGCATTGAGCACCGCGGGCATGGTGCCCCCGACCTCGGCGGCCTCGTAGCCCAGACGCAGGGAAGGGAAGCGCGCCAAATCCGGCCGCTCGAAGGTGAGCTGGGCCACCTTCCCCAGATCCAGGGGCTCGGAGCTTAAGGGCAGCCGCCGGGGATAGGTCGAGCGCATAGGCGATGGGCAGGCGCATGTCCGGCCAGCCCAGTTGGGCCAGCACCGAGCCGTCCACGAATTCCACCAGGGAGTGGATGATGCTCTGGGGATGAATAAAAACCTCCACTTGGGAAACCGGCAGCCCGAAAAGGACGCTGGCCTCGATGACCTCCAGGGCCTTGTTCATCATGGTGGCCGAGTCAATGGTGATTTTGGCCCCCATGGACCAGTTGGGGTGCTTGAGGGCCTGGGCCGGGGTGGCCGCGGCCAATTTTTCCAGGGGCCAGGTGCGAAACGGCCCTCCCGAAGCCGTGAGCCACAGGCGCCGCACCGCCTCCCGGCGCTGTCCTTCCAGGGCCTGGAAAATGGCGCTGTGTTCGCTGTCCACCGGGATGAGGGAGGCATTCTTGGCGGCCACTGCGGCCATGACCAGGGAGCCCGCGGCCACTAAAGTTTCCTTGTTGGCCAGGGCCACGGTTTTCCCGGCCTCCACCGCGGCCAGGGTGGGCTCTAAGCCTACCGCGCCCACCATGGCGGAGACCACCAGGTCCGCGTCCGAAGCCGCAGCTACCGCCACCGCGCCTTCCGGGCCCACCAGGATTTCCACTTTAGGATCACCGGACAGAAGCTCCTGCAATTCTCGGGCCGCGGCGGCATCCTGCACGGAAACCAGCCGGGGCCGCACCGCCCTGACCTGTTCCGCCAATACCCTGACGTTTTTTCCCGCGGCCAGACCCACCACCTGAAATTCCTGGGGGTGTTCCACGACCACGGAAATGGCATTTTGCCCGATGGAGCCGGTGGAGCCCAGGATGGCTAATCGTTTCATAGGAAAAAACCTTTATGCAAACCTTATTATTGTACCTAATTTGCCCCAGACCTGCAAAATGAGTCTGCAGAAAAAGAAAAGGTCAGTCTGGTGGCGCGATTATGCACAAACGCCATTTTATACACAACGACATTAATTCAACGCCTGGGAAAACGGCATGAACGAGCATGTCTGGCTTTTTTGCCCTTGAGATGATAAACATAGCGCATGGGACCCCGCCAAGAGGGTCCCCTCGCGGGTAAAGGCTTTGAAAAGGCGGGCGGCATGGAAATGAAGCAGATCATCGGCATAAGCGTGGGCGCGTTGGCAGGCTGGCTGCTTGGCTACCTGGGCCGTTGTGCGGGAGGCGCCGGCTGAGGACTGACCTCGAATCCCTGGTCAGGGATGATCCTGGGCGGCTTGATAGGATTTATGGTAACCCGACACTAGCTGACCACGTTTTTCCAAGCTTCTGGTTAGGCTATTCCCACCAAGGACAACTATCCCCAGCCACTCCAACCATGGTTCCCCCAGAATTTAAGGAATTAACCTCCGGGGCGCCAGAGCCCGCAGTTGCAGCTCCCCGGAAAGTTTTCGCCAAAGTTTGGCCGTGGCTGGTGGCCCTGGCCATCCTGGGCTTTTTATTTTCCCGGATTCCCCGGCAAGCCTTATTCCAGGCCTTCGGGGCCGGCCCCTGGGTCTTGCTGGGCCTCTACACCTTTGGGCAATGGCTCGTGATTTTATTGGCGGACGCTTACGCCACCTCCGTCTCTCTGGCCGTTGCCGGTTTTCGGGAGAAATTCTCCCGGATTGTTCTGGCCCGGGGCGCCACCTATGTGGTGGGCATCTTCAACTACGCCCTGGGACAGGGGGCTTTGGGGGTTTATCTGCAGCGCTCCGGGGTCCACAGCCTCAGGGCTGCGGGCCTCATGCTCTTTCTCATGATTGTCAATCTGGGGGTTCTCCTGGTCATTGCCAGTTGCGGCTTTTTTGCGGGGGGCTCCCCCCAGAAGGCCGCGGTGAACCTGGCCCCGCTTTTCGCCGGCCTCTGGCTGGTCATGATCCTCTATCTGGCGGCCATTGGCCTTAAGCCGCGTATCCTGCAAACCTATCAACTATTGGCCCCCCTCTGGCAGGCCGGTCTGGGGGGGCACCTGCGGGCCGCGGCCGGCCGGCTCCCTCACATGCTGCTCCTGGTTCTGGCTTATTGGGGGGCCTTGCGGCTTTGGGACGTTCCCGTGCCCTTGTCCCAGGGCCTGTCCCTGGTGCCGGTGGTGCTGTTCGTCAATGCCGTGCCCATTACGCCCCTGGGCCTGGGCGCCACCCAGGCCGCCATGGTGCTGCTGTTTGCCCCCTATGTGCCCCAGCCCAGCGCCGAAGTCCGGGCTGCGGTGGTGCTGGCCCTGGCCCTGCTCTATTATTTCTTTGGACTGGTCACCCAGGCCCTGTTGGGCCTCTGGTGTTTCCATTACCTCCGGCGCCGCGATTCGCCGTCTTGAGCAATCGACAAGGAACCGATGTCATGACAAGGGTTCAAAAGGTCTTAGGCTGGGTCTTGCTGTGCAGTCTATGGTGGGTTGCGGCCTGCTCCACGGGAACCGCAATCAAAAGCGCGGCGCCGCTCACCCCGGCCGAACAGGAAGAACAAGACCCCATGTTTTGGAGAATGTGGGGTTCATCCCACGGAATTGGCCCGTAAAAGCAAACAATAGGTGAAGCTGGTCGGCCAGCGCCCTTGAGAATGACCGAAATGATACTTACCTTGTGAAAAAGGCCAGAAGGAGCTTTCTCCATGAAGGTGTCATTTTTTCAAAAGGTCATCTGTGGGCTGCTGGCCGGCGCCCTGCTGTTGACTGCGGCCTGCTCCACCGGGACCATTGCCAAAAGCGCTTCCAGTCCTACTCCCGGCACGGAGGAGCAGGATCCGGAATTTTGGCGGATGTGGCAGAATCGGCGGGGGGTCAGCGGTTAAAGCCGCCGTTTTATGAGATCTTAGCCTAGCAGGCCCTCCCCTCTAACCAGGGGGGCTTTGAAGGGCAGCCTTTCTCAAGAAAATAACCTTGCCATCACCTGAAAAAACTCGCCAAGGGGTGGCCAACCCCTTATTTTTTGATACAGTTCTCCGCATGAAGACAACGATGTCAAAACTCGCCATGGGAATGGTATTCTGGATCCTGGCTGCGCTGGTGGCCGGGGTGCAGCCTGCGGCTTCGCAGGCAACGACTCCCGCCGAGGTCATGGTCAAAGTCCAGGAAAAGTATGACCAGGCGGGCAGTTTCAAGACCAGTTTTCGACAGGAAACCCGACAGGCCGTGGCTGGCCCGGGCGACATCGCCTCTGGCACCATGTTTTTTCAAAAGCCCAGCCGCATGCGCTGGCAGTATGAGAGCCCGCCGGACCAGAAAAAAGAGGTGATCTCGGACGGCAACCAGGTGTGGATTTACATTCCCGAGGAAGCCATCGCCATGGTCTATCCCTTGAGGCAAATGCTGCGCTCTGACCTGGTGCTGCGCTTTTTTTCCGGCATGGGTGAGGTGACCCGGGATTTTCAACTTGCCTGGCAGCGTCCCCCCGACGCGGGCGTCAACTATGTCATCCGGCTGGATCCCCGCCAGTCCCAGGCGGAATTGAAACGCCTCATCCTGACCATCAATCCCCAAACCTACCTGGTGGAAAATCTGGAGTTCACCAACAACCTGGGTGAAGAAACCCGCTTTGCCTTTTCCCGGATTAATTTGGGGGTCAAACAACCGGCCGGTTTTTTTACCTTCACGCCGCCGCCGGGCGTGCAAATCGTCCGGGAGGCCCCGGGAACAAGGTAAACCCGGGGGAAAGTGTTCCCCTTTTTCCCTAAAGTATAGACTTTGGCGCTTATGACCTATACTTCACAGCAACAAGAAGTGCGTGACCTGCTGGCCCGGCGGGAGGCCATTTTATTGGCCCACAACTACCAGCCCGGCGAAATTCAGGATATCGCTGATTTTACCGGCGATTCCCTGGCCTTATCCATGACGGCCTCCAAAACCCCGGCCAAGATTATCGTGTTCGCCGGGGTGCACTTCATGGCCGAAACCGCGGCCATTTTGTGTCCGGATAAGACAGTGCTCCTGCCCCGCCTGGATGTGGGCTGCTATATGGCGGACACCATCACTGCCGAGAGTTTAAAAGCCCGCAAGGCTGAGCTTCCCGGCGTGCCGGTGGTCACCTATGTCAATTCCACCGCGGCGGTGAAGGCGGAAAGCGACATCTGCTGCACCTCGGCCAACGCCGTCAAGGTGGTCAATTCCCTGCCCGGCGACCGGGTGCTCATGGTGCCGGACAAAAACCTGGCTTTCTATACGGCGCGCCATACCGCCAAAGAAGTGCTGACCTGGGCGGGCTGCTGCAACATCCATGACGCCCTCACCGCCCTGGAGGTTCTTAAGGCTAAGGCCGCGCACCCCCAGGCGGTTTTCCTGGCCCATCCGGAGTGCCGGCCCGAGGTCCTGGACCTGGCCGACGTCATTCGCAGCACCTCCGGCATGCTGGAATTTGCCCGAGAGGCCAAGGCCCGGGAGTTCATCATCGGCACGGAAATGGGCATACTTCACACCTTGCGCCAGGAAAATCCCGAAAAAACCTTTATTTCTCCCTCCCCCCATCTCATCTGCCAGGACATGAAGCGCATTACTTTAGGCGACCTCATGGCCGCGCTCAAGGAAAACCAGCACCAGATAACCATTCCCGAGGATATGCGCCAGAGGGCCCTGCTGGCCGTGGAGCGCATGTTGGCGGTGCCCCGGGATTGAGGTCGCAACCTCACCCTGCCCTGTTTTTCATAAGTCAAGCTATCAAGATTTGTCCGGTAAAATAAGCCTGTTATCAGGCCTGCAGTAGTTGCCCCTTTTCTTTTCATGGCACTTGGCGGTCAGCGGCGCAATAAGTTGGCCTGCTTTTTGCTTTCTTAGCCTGACAAAGAGATCAACACCTAAACATTTAAAGCTTTTTATCCGACTATTATCATAGTCAGGTGCAAATGAGACTCCTTCGCCTTAACACATTGACAATCTAAGATTTATATAATCGAGACCGAAAACTGGCAACAAAGACGGTATGAAAAGCTATGGAACCCCAACAGGCTTTAGACGACATCCGGCGCTCTCTTCACGACCTGGCCCAACCTTTGGCCGCGGTTACCGGGATTGTGGATCTCATGCTTTTGGAACAGGGGGGAGACTCCCCGGTCTATGAGGACATCAACTTGATAAATGACCGGCTGGAAAAAATCCTGGAAATTGTCGCCCATATTCAGGCCATAACCCGGGCGGCCACCTTGTGAGGGGGTGCCGCGCCCTACACCTTAAGGAGTGTGCCCGGCATGAAGGGGCGATGCCGGGGCTGTCCAGACAGTGAGGCTATAGAGTCTTGAACCTCTGCCCAAGGTTCTTTCCTTTATTCCTTCTTCACCCGCCGGGGGGAGGTGGGGTGGGGGGGTAAAAAAACCTTGAGGCAACGAGGATAAAACGAAGCAGCATCCCTTTTCCTTTCTCCTTTCCTTCCTGGCCAGGGGCGGCTTAGGCCGCCCCTGAGTATTTAATGCTTGGCGGGATTGCACCTTGACGCGCCTCCCCCAATGGCCATATCATGTTTAAAACTGGGCTTGACGTCCGGTAGAAAGACGGTGCTCGTTCTGAAAAGGCGGCCTGGATAAAGGAAATTTTGCCGGCCAGGGGAAGATGGCTCCTGAGACGGCGAAGACCAGTACTCCGCGCAAATCATGGGCAACGGCCGTCCGCGGCTGCAGGGTGCTGGGGAGGGCGCCGGCTCTCTCCTAATGGTTGATTATCATGGCGCAAAAGGACGCTCCCCCGGAAGTGCTGGCCCGGGTCCAGACTCTCCGGGATCAGATCCATTACCATAATTACCGGTATCACGTCCTGGATGACCCGGTGATTTCCGACGCGGAGTTCGACCGGCTCATGCAGGAGCTCTCCAGGCTCGAATCCGAGTATCCTGGGCTTATCATCCCTGACTCCCCCACCCAGCGGGTAGGGGCCGCACCCCTGGATAAATTCGAGACGGTTCCCCACCGCCTTCCCATGCTCTCCCTGGAAAACGCCTTTACCGAGGCCGAAGCCCGGGAGTTCGAGGAGCGCCTTAGGCGCTTTCTGCGCACCTCGGCTGAGTTTGATTACGTCGTGGAGCCCAAAATGGACGGGGTGGCGGTGGAGTTGGTCTATGAAGAGGGCCATCTCCGGGTGGGTTCCACCCGGGGCGACGGCTACCGGGGGGAAAATGTCACCCAGAACCTGAAAACCATCCACACCATCCCCCTGATGCTCCTGTCTGGAGAGCTTCCCCGGCCCAATCTCCTGGAGGTGCGGGGCGAGGTTTATATTGACCTCGGGGAATTCAAAAAACTCAACGAGGAGCGCCTGGCCAGGGGAGAGCCGCCCTTCGCCAATCCGAGAAACGCCGCGGCCGGGTCGCTCCGCCAACTTGACCCCCAGGTCACTGCGGCCCGGCCCTTGAAAATTTTCTGCTACGGCATCGGCCAGGTGGAGGGTAAGGTCTTTCGGACGCACTGGGAAGTCCTGAAGTCTCTCGAATCCTGGGGTTTGCGGGTCAACTCCAAGATCAAACGGCTACAGGGAATGGAAGGGGCGATCCAGTATCACCATGACCTGGAACACCAACGACATGAGCTGGACTACGAAATTGACGGGGTGGTCATCAAGGTGGATGATCTCGCCCTCCAGGAGCGCCTGGGCACCAAAACCCGCAGCCCCCGGTGGGCCCTGGCCTACAAGTTCGCGGCCACCCAGGCCACCACCACTATTGAAAAAATTGAGTTTAATGTCGGCCGTACGGGTGCAATTACACCCACCGCATTATTAAAAGATGTTGAAGTTGGCGGAGTGACCGTGCGGCGCGCCACCCTTCACAATGAGGATGAAGCCAAACGCAAAGACGTGCGGGTGGGCGACAAGGTCCTCATCCAGCGGGCCGGGGACGTAATCCCCGAGGTGGTAAAGGTAATCGTAGAGGAACGCCCCCCCGACGCCCTACCTTTCCAAATGCCCACGAACTGCCCGGTGTGCGGCACAGCCCTGGTGCGGCCGGCGGGGGAGGCGGTGACCCGCTGCCCCAACCCTGACTGCCAGGGGAGTCTGCGCCGGGGCATCCTCCACTTTGCCGGCAAAACCGCCATGGATATCGACGGCCTGGGGGAAAAAATCATTGACCAGCTCATGGATCAGGGATTGGTGAAGGACATTCCCGACCTGTACCGCCTCACCGAGGCCGACCTGGCCCCCCTGGAGCGCTTTGCGGAAAAATCCGCCGCCAACCTGGTGGCCGCCATTACAAAAAGCAGAATCGTCTCCCTGGCCCGTTTCATTTATGCCCTGGGCATCCGGTACGTGGGGGAGGCCACGGCCCAGCTTCTGGCCCAGCACTTTCAGACCTCTGAGAATCCTTTCGGGGCCCTGAGACAGGCGGATGAAGATGAGTTGATGCACATCGAGGGCATAGGCCCTCAGGTTGCCAGAGGAATCAGGGAGTTTTTCGAGAATAAGAAAAACCAGGACCTTCTTGAAGATCTCCTAAAAAATATAGAATTCGAGCAGCCGAAAAAAGCCGCGGCTTCACCCCTGGCCGGCAAAACCTTCGTGTTCACCGGCGGCCTCTCCCGCTTTTCCCGGGAGGAGGCCAAGGCCCAGGTGGCGGCCCGGGGCGGCAAGGTGAGCTCCTCGGTCTCCCCCAAGACCGATTACGTGGTGGCGGGGGCCGACCCGGGGAGCAAAAAGGCCAAGGCCCGGGATCTGGGAGTAAGAATCCTGGACGAAGACGAGTTTGAGGAATTGTTAAAAAAGAGTTGAGGAGTGTTTTTTGAGGGGAGGGCCAGGGACCTGAGGTCCCTGCCCTCCCCCCAAGCCCCCCTCCCAACCCGCAGAGGGTCCGGGAAAGGCGGGGCCTGTGGCCCCGACTTTCCCGGTTTATCTCCCCAAAACTAGGGGTTGGGGGAGGGGGCAGGGGGCTGCGCCCCCTGCCCCCCTCCGCCTCTCTCGCCACATCATCACCAGGAGCGACCTATGGCAAACAAGGCACGGGCCCAGGTGCTCATCAGCGGCCGGGTGCAGGGGGTCTTTTACCGGGCGCACACCCGGGATCAGGCCCTGGCCCGGGGCCTCACCGGCTGGGTGCGCAACCTTCCGGACGGCAGAGTGGCCGCGGTCTTCGAAGGCGACCGGGAAAAAATCGAGAGCATGTTGGCCTGGTGCCGTCAAGGCCCCCAGTATGCCGCGGTGGATGAGGTCCTTACCGAGTGGCAGCCCGACCAGGGAGAATTTCAGGGGTTCAGCATCAGGTATTGATAGACCTGGCGGTTGTTCGTGAGGGTAAATTCCAGGAGATGACAAATCCCCCCAGCCCCCCTTTAAAAAAGGGGGGTTCTATACATGGGCAAGTCCAAGTCCCCCTTTGCTGAAGGTGGATTTAGGTGGATTTGTGTATAGTTCTGATAATCCTGCATCACTTCCCTTTGAACCTTGAACTCTTCTAAGATAGGAGAAGTTAGTTATGGCGGCGACAGAGGTTTCTCAAGAAGCGGTATGGAGCCCCTCGTTCCGGGCTTTTTTCGTCTATTTTGTGGCCGTGGCGGTGGCCGTGTTCGGCCCCCTCATCAATCCGGAGGTGGGGATCGCCCCCTGGGTGGGATTGGTTATCGGGCTTCTGGTTTTGGCCGCGGTGGCCTTGAGGAAATTCGGGCAGGAATACCGCGCCACCTCCCGAGGTCTTAAGCGAGTGAATTTCTGGCCGGCCGGGGAAGAGAAAATTACCTGGCCGGAGGTGGGTGAGATTTCGGTGGAGCGGGGCCTCACCCAAACGCTCCTCAATACCGGCAATGTGGTGGTGCGAGACAAACAAGGAGCGCCCCGACTGTGCTGGGAACGCCTGGCGGACCCCCAGAGCGTCAAAACGGCCTTGGAGGCCAGGAAAGCGTCGTATTCGGGAGGGTCGGCATAGCAGGAAGAAAAAGCTTTGGCGAGGGTGGATGAGAGCCGTCGGCCTTTGGGCGCCACAAGCCGTGCCTCTGCAATGGGATGGAAGTGTTTGTATGGCTAACGAAAAAACACGTGCTGCTAATGTAACCCTTTTTCACTTTCAGATGAACCAAATTCAGAAAAAACGGCGGGCACGGAGGCCCGCCCCACCGTCTGAGTTTGTTTCATGTGAAAGAGTAATTGGTATTATTCGCTGGCCAAAAGTGTTTCTTGCCCCCCTCTCCCTGACCCTTCTCCCCCCGCCGGGTGGAGAGGGAATAAAAGCAAAAAGACCCTTAGGCAGGGGCACCCTGGCCATGGAAAGTGAAAACCTGAAAACTGCTGCCGGTTCTACTTTGCCTGGGGCTCCTCCGGCGGCAGGGCTTCCTGGCGCTTTTTAGCTCTCAGGGCGCAGGCCACCCAGCCGGCGAGAAAACCCAGCAGGGCAAAGCCCAGGATAATGACGGGCTGGGGGAGGGGTAAAAACCGAAAGCCCAGGAAATGAATGGGCGGATTCGGATAATACCAGTTTTGCACCGCGAAAATCGCCAGCAAGGCGCCAACGACCAGCAGCCACAAGGCCTTGATCTTAGACATAAAGTCCTCGGACGGTTAATCCTTCAGGTGCCGTTTGACGGCATTTTTCAGGTCTTCCAGGTCAGATGACTTGACCAGATAATCATCTGAGGCCCAGGTGGCGAAATCCTGCTTGTACTCGCCGTACGCGGTGCTCAACAATACCGGCAGATCCGGCTTGCGCTCCTTAATTTGCCGCAAAGCCTCGATCCCATCCATCTCCGGCATCTTGATATCGAGAATTACCAAATCCAAGGGTGTTTTGTCAATAATCTCAAGGGCTTCTCGGCCGTTGGAGGCCGTATAGACTTCGTAACCCTCTTCTTTGAGTTCTTCACTGTACAGGAGGCGAATGGCCATTTCGTCGTCCGCCACCAGGATTTTTTTCATCAGCGTCCTCCTGAAGGTACGTTCAAAGCGCTGGCCAAAGTGGCGCCGTGGTCGGCGTCTTTCACCAGACAATATTTGGCGATGGGCAGGGTGACAATGAAGGTGACGCCCTGGCCCAATTCGTTCCTCACTTCGATATGCCCGTAATGGCGGGCGATGATGCGCTGGGCGATGGACAACCCCAGTCCCGTACCGTAGTCCTTGGTGGAGAAAAAGGGGTTAAAAATATTGTGCAGCACATCCAGGGGAATGCCGCCCCCGGTGTCGCTGACTGCGGCGGCGGCGTAAATGCCGTCCTCCCGCTCCTGGGTATAGGTGCGGATGGTCAGGGTGCCTCCCTTGTCGTGCATGGCCTGGCGGGCATTCTGAAAGAGATTGTAGAACACCTGCTTGATCTGGCGGTCGTCGCAGTGAATCCGGGGGATGGGCTGCAGTTCCTTCACTATCTTGATGTTGCAGGCCTCCAGGTCCCGCTGGATGAGGGGCAGGGTGTCCTCGATGATTTGATCAAGGTTGTGGTCCCCAAAGTAGCTTAAATTTTCCCCGGTGAAATCAAGAATTTCCCTTAGCAGCTTTTCCAGCCGGGAGACTTCCTCCTGGATGACTTCCACATAACCCCGCAGAGGGGAATTTTTCTCCACCAGCTTGGCGATGCGGCGGGCGAAACCGCCGATGGACACCAGGGGATTTCTGATCTCGTGGGCCATGCCCGAGGCCAGGCTGGAGAGCGCGGCCAAGCGGTCGGATTCCAGCATGCGTTCCCGAATCAGCATGAGTTCCCGGTTGTTGGCCTCGATGGTGGAGTACAGGTGGGCGTTCTCCAGCATGAGGGCCGCCTGGGTGGCCAGCATCTGCAGGGCGTGGAGAGGCTCCGGCTCCAGGAGCCGCCCGGAGGCTTGATTGTCCACTACGATAACCCCGGAGGCCCGGTCCTTGACCACCAGGGGCACCACGAAATATTCCTGGGCGTCAAAGCTTTGCTGCCAGGGGGCGGCAGTCCCGCTTTGGGGCTGGGAGGGATGCTGGTGGACGGGACGCAGGCGCAGCACCGCCTGGGCCATGGCCCCCAGTCCCGGGCTGATGGGAATCTGCCAGCTGGACACCGGGATTTCGTCTGCCAGCGGCATGAACAGGGCTTCGCTTAAGGGCAGGGGCGGCGCGTCGGGGGGCCGTTGGGCCCCTTTGCGTCCCCGGAGGGTCTGGGACTCTTCGTCCACCCTCAGGATCTGGACCCGGTCGAAGCCCAGGCCGGCGGGCTGGATAAGGCCCTGGAGGATGATGTCCAGCAGGCGCTCCTCCTGGACCGTGGTGAGCATGGCCTGGGAGACTTCCTGCAGGGCGGTGAGGTTGCGCACCATGCGTTCATTGCGCTCCGCCAGGGTCTCCACCTGCTGGTAGGTCAGGGCGTTTTCCAGGGCGTTGACGATAAGGCCGGCCATGGTGAACATGAGCTGCCGGTTCTCCGGGTCGAAGGGCTGGTGGTTGCCGCCGGGAGCAATTTTGTCGAACACGCAGAGGGTGCCGTGGAGCTGCCCTTTGAAGGTGAGAGGCACGCCCAGGTGGTAATGGATCTTGCCCTGGGCGTCGCTGGTCTGCCCCTGGAGAAAGGGCATCTCCGCGGAGCCCGCTGCTTCGGCGGCGCCCGGGATGGGAGGGCAGATCTTGGCGGCCGGCACCTGGCCGTATTGAGAGGAGACCCGGGTCTCCCCGGTTTGATGGTCCATGATCTGGAGCGCGGCGCCCCGGGCATTGATGACCTTGGCGGTGGTGGACACCACCCGCTGCAGGAGGTCGTCCAGTTCCACGGTGGCCGACAGGGCCTTGCCCACCTCAAACAGGACCGAGAGCTCGGCGATGCGTTTTTTGGCCTCTTCCTGGAGCAAGCCCTGGCGCAGGGCGCCCGCCAGCATCAAGGTGGTGAGATGCACCGACTGGCGCTCCATGGGGGTAAAGGCCCGCAGGTGCGCGTCGATGAGGAGCAACACCCCATACAGGAAGTTGTCGTCGGCTACCGGGAAGGCCGCCAGGGTGTGGAAATTGGGCTGAATCTTATCGAGGAGGGCATTTTCGGCCACCCCCCCCTCCTGGCCCCGATGGACCACTTGAGGTTTGCGGGTTTTGGCGGCCGCGCCCACCACGCCCTGGCCGGTCTGGAACTCCAGGCGCAGTTGAGGCGACAAAGGCCCCCGGCTGCTCAATTGCAGACTCAAGGTTTCCTTGCCCTTGTCCAGGGCGAAATAGAGGGCTTGATCCACCTTCAGGAAGCGGGCCAACAGGTGCACCATGTTGCTCAGGCGCTCCCCAAAGCTCACCGTGGAGGTGAGGACCTCCACCATTTGAGACAGAAAGGCTAAACGCTCAGAAGACATGGAACATCAGCTTCCCAAGGCCTGCCGGCGCTTCTCCTGGGCCTTGTCGTACAAAGCCACATAGCGGGGGGCCACCCGGTCCCAGGAAAAGTCCACGGCCATATTCCGGCGCATCAGGGCCTGCCAGGCGGTCTGGTCCTGGTAGAGGGCCAAAGCCTCCTGAATGGCCTTCAAAAAGGCTTCCTGATGGTAATCGGTGAATTTGAATCCATGGCCCGCGCCCGTGGCGGGGTCATAGGGCTCGATGGTCTCATCCAGCCCGCCGGTGGCCCGCACCACCGGCACCGTGCCGTAGCGCAGGCAATATAGTTGGTCCAAGCCGCAAGGCTCATAGCGGGAGGGCATGAGATACATATCGGCGCCGGCGATGATCTGGTGGGCCAGTTCATCGGTGAAGCCGATGGAGAGGCCGATTTTGCCGGGATAGCGGGCGGCGATCTCCTGGAGGAGGTATTGATGCCGCTCTTCGCCGGTGCCCTGGAGGACAAAGCCCACATTCAGGCCCATGAGATGGTCCAGGATGCCCTCCACCAGGTCGATGCCCTTGCGCTCATACAGGCGGGTGGTCATGCCCAACAGGGGCTGCTGGGCCAGGGCTTGATCCAGGCCGAAGTGTTTGAGCAGGGCCACTTTGCAGGCCTTTTTCCCTGCCAGGTTGTCGGGGCCGTAAGGGCTGGCCAGGAAGGTGTCCCGGGAGGGGTCCCACCGCTGGTAATCCACGCCCTCCACCACCCCGAAGAGGTCACCGGCCCGCTCCTGGAAAACCCCCTCCAGGCCGAAGCCGTACTCCGGCGACAAGATCTCTTCCCGATAGCGGTTGCTGACGGTGTTGATGATGTCGGCAAAAACCAGGCCGCCTTTCATGAGGTTGATCCTGCCGTAAAATTCCAGGGCCTTGGGGGAGAGCAATTCCCAGCCCAAACCGGTGAGAGGGAAGTCGTAGGAGGAAAACAGGCCCTGATAGCCCACATTGTGCACGGTATAGACCACCGGCAGGTTGTGCAGGCGGGGGCGGTCCCGGAACAGAGTCCTGAGATACACAGGCACCAGGCCGGTTTGCCACTCCTGGCAGTGGCAGACATCGAGGTCCAGTTCGAGGGCCTCGATCATTTCCGCGACGGCCCGGCTGAAAAAGATAAAGCGCTCGGCGTTGTCTTCGAAATCCCCGTAAGCCGTGCCGTAGAGGCCGTCCCGGTTAAAAAGGGATTCCTGGGCGATAAAATAAAAGGTCAGGCCGGGGCTTAATTCCGCCTGGTGAATCTCCGCCTGGAGATTCTTGAAGGACAAGGGAATGGCCAGGGTCCGGCCGGTGGGGAGTATGCTGCGCCCCGCCCCCAAAACGTGGCGGTACAGAGGCATGACCACCGTTACCTGGTGGCCCAACCGGGACAGGGAGCAGGCCAAGGCGGACACAACTTCCGCCAGTCCACCGGTCCGGGCATAGGGATTGGCTTCCGGGGTGGCAATCAGGATGCGCATGGTGTCCTCTCTCCGGTATTATAACTCCACATCGCGCAAATATTGGGCGGCATCCTCCGGAGGGGTGGGGTTGATGTAGAATCCTGAGCCCCACTCGAAGCCGGCCATCAGGGTGAGTTTGGGCATGATTTCAAAATGCCAGTGATAATAGGGCAACTCGGGCTCCCGGATGGGGGCGATGTGGAGGATGAAATTATACGGGGCTTTCCCCAGGGACTTTTCCAGACGCCGCAAGGTTTCGGAAAAAATCTCCGCCAGCAGGCGCACGGACCCTTCCGGCAGGTGGATATACGAGGAATAATGCATTTTGGGAAGGATCCAGACCTCAAAGGGGGAGCGGGGCGCAAAGGGGCTGATGGCCACGAAATCCTGGTTTTCCAGGACGACCCGCACCTTTTGCTGCAGCTCCTGGCGGATCATGTCGCAAAAAACGCAGCGTTCTTTCCAGTTGTAATAAAATTTGCCGCCGTTCAGCTCCTCCATCACCAGTTCCGGCACGATGGGCAGCCCGATGAGCTGGCTGTGGCTGTGCTCCAAGGAGGCGCCGGCGGCCCGCCCCATGTTCTTGAAGATGAGGACGTACTTGAAGCGGGGGTCCTCGGCCAGGATTCTGATGCGCTCCCGGTAGGCGTTGAGCACCCCCACGAAGCCGTCGATGGAGATGTTGGTGAGGTTGGTGGCATGGTCGGGGTCTTCGATAATGACTTCATGGGTGCCGATGCCCCCCATCTTGTCGAACATGCCCTCGCCCTCGCGCTGCAAGTCCCCTTCAGGGATCAGGGCCGGAAATTTGTTGTGCACCACCCGCAAGCTCCAGCCCGGGGTATTGGGCTTGGTGTCCGGTTCGCGGTAAGCGAAGATTTCAGGGGGCGTGGTATGTTCATTGCCGGGGCAAAAGGGGCAAAACCCACCTTTTACCAGTTCTTCCTCGATGACAAAATCATGGGGCCGTTTGCCCCGTTCGGTGGCGATAATTACCCAGCGGCCGATAATAGGGTCTTTGCGTAACTCCGGCATCCGGGTCTCCTTAAGGTCTTGAGTGGGTCACGGCGAGAAGCTCTCGCTGCCGGGAAGCAGACAGAATCCGCCTGAATTCCCTCAGTATACTTTTTTGGGCTAATTATGCCAGGATTTTTCCAGGGTTGTGACGAAAAGCGCCTTCCCGATTTCCGCTAAAAATGTTTATCGGATTAAACAGTTACGATAATTAATCGAAAAGCTGCCGAACCGGCGTTCTCGCCACTAACATGCAGCCGGGGCGGCTGTTCTCGGTCTGAATATAGGGCGGGCACTGCCCGCCGCATACATGGTGGGCGGTGCCCACCCTACATAACTTAATCCTTTTGTAACAGCTGCTCATGGGCCGTTGGCTCTCTCAAAATCGTGAAAAAAATGGTAGGGCGGGCCTCCGTGCCCGCCAGGCAGTGGTGCCGAGCGCCTGAAGGCGGGATGCGCTGCGCTTTCCCGCCCTAAAGCTTATAGCGATTGCCAAAAAAAATTTCCTCACGTAGGGGCATGGCTTGCCATGCCCAATCAGGGCACAGCAAGCTGTGCCCCTACAATGCCATATCTGACAATTCGAAAAAACTTTTGGCAGACACTAGAAATTTGAACTTTGAACCTGGAACTACTTCACAGAAATTGAGGCTATCTCCGGAACAGATACAAGATCAGGCTCAGCACCACGCTGATGAGGATACTGGTGGCCAGGGGAAAATAAAAAGTGAAGCGGTCGCTCTTGTAGGTGATGTCTCCGGGAAGCTTCCCCAGCCAGGGAATCTTGGGCGCCGCCAACAGAATGACGCCCACCAGGGCCATGATGACTCCAAAAATGATGAGCATTTTTCCCAGTTCAGACATGTTGGTTCCCTTTTTAGAATGTTCTAGTAAATGAAACTAAGAATTTCAGGGCAGATTTCAAGGGGGGGCATGGTCCACTCCCCCAGGGTTGTAAGCCTTGAAGTTCTTGGATACTATTACTAAATGATTATTTTTCCGGCTATCGACATCCGGGGCGGCCGCTGCGTCCGCCTGGTCCAGGGACGGGCCGACCAGGAGACGGTGTACGGTCACGACCCTGCGGCCATGGGACAACGGTGGCAGTCGGAGGGCGCGGCCTGGCTCCACGTGGTGGACTTGGACGGGGCCTTCGGGGCCAAGCCTAAAAATCTCGAGGTTATCCGCCGCCTGCGAAGGAATGTGACCATCCCCATTCAGCTGGGCGGCGGCCTCCGCAGTCTGGATACCATTGCCACTTATATCGAGGGGGGCATCGACCGCCTTATCCTGGGGACCGTCCTCCTCAAAGACCCCGATCTGGTGGCCAGCGCTCTCACAACCTATCCCGGCCGCATCGCCCTGGGCCTGGACGCCAAAAACGGTCTGCTGGCCGTGGAGGGCTGGACGGAAACCACCAGCCGCACCGCGGCGGAAGTGGCCCGGGAACTGGCGCGCCTCAACCCCGCGGCCATTATTTACACGGATATCAGCCGGGACGGGGTCAAGCGGGGGGTGAATCTCGAGGCTACCCAGGCCCTGGCAGAGGCCGTGGACATCCCTGTCATCGCCTCCGGCGGCGTCAGCTCCCTGGATGATATCAAGGCTCTCCTGCCCCTGGAACCCCTGGGAGTCATAGGGGTCATCACCGGCAAAGCCCTCTATGACGGCAACCTGGACCTCAAGGAAGCCATCCGGGTGGCGGGTGGAGGGACTGAATAGCTCTTGGGGGAGGGGGTTCCCACGGGCTGGAAGCCCGTGCTACCGGGGCCGGTGGGCCCTTACCCCCTCCCCCAATCCCTTGGTTGGGGTGATATAAACCGGGAAAGGCGGGATCAAAGGTCCCGCCTTTTCCGGACCCTCTGCGGGTTGGGAGGGAGGCTTGGGGGGAGGGCAGGGACCTCAGGTCCCTGGCCCTCCCCCCAATATTCTCAACATTGTGACTGATCGATCCTATCTCAGCCGCGTGCAGCGGCCCAGCCGTTATATGGGCCGGGAAGTCAACGCCGTTTTCAAGGATCCCCGGGCCGTTGCTCTCCGGGCTGTCCTGGTTTTTCCCGACCTCTACGAGGTGGGCATGTCCCATCTCGGTTTGGGCCTGCTGTATGACATCTTGAACCGGCAGGAGGACATCTGGGCCGAACGGGCCTATGCCCCGGCCCCGGACCTGGAGGAGGACCTGCGCCGTTCCGGAGCGCCCCTGACGAGCCTGGAGTCGGGGACACCCCTCAGGGATTTTCACCTGTTGGGCCTCAGCCTGCAGTATGAGCTCAGCTATACCAATATTCTCAACATCCTGGACTTGGGGGGCATCCCCCTCATGGCCGCAGAGCGCGGGCCTTTGGACCCCGTGGTGGTGGGGGGCGGCCCCGGGGCCATGAACCCCGAGCCGGTGGCGCCCTTTTTTGACGCGTTCCTTCTTGGAGATGGGGAGGAGGCGGTTCTGGAGGTGGCGGCCATTATCCGGGACTGGAGAGCCGCCCGGGGAACGCGGCGGGAATTGTGGCAGGCCCTGGAAGAGGTGGAGGGGGTCTATGTTCCAGCCCTTTTCACCATGAATTATGACACCGAGGGCCGCCTGGTGGAGATCATCCCCCGGGGGCGTCGGCTGCGGATAACCCGGCGGGTCCTGGCGGATTTGGACAGCATCCCCTTATCTCCAAAGGCCATAGTGCCCTTCTGCCAGATTATCCATGACCGCCTCAATGTGGAAATCTCCCGGGGCTGCACCCGGGGGTGCCGCTATTGTCAGGCCGGCATCCTCTACCGGCCGGTCAGGGAACGGCGGCCCGAGGCCTTGTTGGACTGGGTGGATCAGGGACTCGCGGCCACCGGCTTTGAGGAAGTCTCCCTGCTCACCCTGAGCGCCGGGGATTACCAGGCCCTGCCCTGGCTTCTCCAAAACCTCATGGACCGCCTGGAACCCAAGCGGGTGGCTGTCTCCCTGCCCTCCTTGCGGGCCGACACCCTGACGCCGGAGGTGGTGGACCAGATAAAAAGGGTGCGGCGCACCGGCCTCACCATTGCCCCGGAGGCGGGCAGCGAGCGCCTGCGGGCCGTGATCAACAAAAACCTGCCGGAAGACGTCATCATCACTTCCGCCCGGGAGGCTTTTCGGGGGGGCTGGCGCCTCCTCAAGCTGTATTTCATGATCGGCCTGCCCACCGAAACCCCGGAGGACCTGGAGGCCATCGCCGGTTTGGCCAGGCAAATCCTGAAGACCGGCTCGCCGGGGCTCCGCCCCCGCCTCAACATCAGCCTATCCACCTTCATTCCCAAAGCCCACACGCCGTTCCAATGGGAGGGCCAGGCAGACCTGGCGGAGAGCCAGGCGCGGCTGCACGAGGTAAAAAACCTCCTGAAACTGCCCAACGTGCAGCTCAAATGGAACTCCGGGGCCCAAAGCTGGCTGGAGGGCATTTTCGCCCGGGGGGACCGGAGGCTGGCCCAGGTTTTGCTGGCCGCCCACCGGCAAGGCTGCCGCCTGGACGCCTGGAGCGAACACCTGCGCCTGGAGCCTTGGCGCCAGGCCTTTCGGGAGGCGGGCGTGGACCCGGATGGCTACCGCCGCGCCCGGGAGCCGGCCGCGCCTTTGCCCTGGGATCACCTGGACCCGGGGGTGAGCCGTGACTTCCTCCAGGCCGAGCGGGACCGGGCCTACCGGGTCCTGCAGACCCCGGATTGCCGCCGGGAGGGCTGTCAGGGCTGCGGCCAGTGCGATGAAGAGGAGATTGTCCTGCGCTTGGCGGAGAACCCCCGGGAAAAGGCGCCGCCTCCTGCCGCAAAAATCACCTCCCCGGACCTGGTGTGCCGCTACCGCCTGGTTTTCGCCAAGCTGGGGGAGGTCCGCTGGTTGAGCCACCTGGAGCTGGTGAATGCCATGTACCGCAGCCTGCGGCGCTCCGGCTTGCCCTTGTCTTTCAGCGCTGGACACCACCCTTTGCCCCGGGTGGCCTTCCATGGGGCCCTGTCCGTGGGGGTGGAAAGCCTCTGTGAAATTATGGACGTGGGCCTGGCTCAGGAGATGGGCGCCGCTGATCTGGTCGCCCGCTTAAATCAGGTTGTGCCGGCGGGCCTCAAGATTATCAGCGCCGAGTTGCTTTCCCCGAGCGCCAAACCGCCCCGGGTGGAACAACTGGTGTACCAGGTGGAAAGCCCGGACCCTGTGTTTGCCGCTGATGCCGCCGCTGATTTTTTGAGTTGCCAGGAGTTTGCCATGGTCCGCCGCCGCCCCAAGGGAGAGCGCACCGTGGATGTCCGTCCCCTGGTGGCCGGACTGGAGGTCCTTGATGACCGCCGTCTCACTCTGAGCCTGCGCCAGGCGGACAAGGACAACCTGAAGGTGGGCGAACTCCTGGGTGGCATTTTCAGCTTGACGGCAATCCAGACCCGGGATTTACATGTTGTTAAAACGCAGGTGAGGTGAGTGTCCAGCCAACTGATTATCAGTATATCTCCCTGGGATGTGCGCGCCGCCCTCCTGGAAGACGGCCGCCTGGCGGAGATCCACGTGGAGCGTGCTGCCCGCCAGGACCCTACCGGCAACATTTTCAAGGGGCGGGTGCTTAAAGTGGTCCCCGGCATGGCCGCGGCGTTCCTGGATATCGGCCTGGATAAACCCGGCTACCTCTTCGCCCAGGAGGCCGCCCCTTTCCTGACCGACCTGCCGGCGGCCTGGCTGCAGGGGGAACAGGAAGAACGCCACACGCGGCCGCCCACGCCTCCCATCGAAGACCTGGTCAGTGTAGGCCAGGAAGTGCTGGTCCAGGTGTGGCGGTCGGCCTTGCGCAACAAAGGCGCGCGTCTCACCACCCACATCTCTTTGCCGGGCCGCTATCTGGTGTATCTGCCCACCCAGTCTCACCTGGCCGTTTCCCGGCGCCTGACCCCGGAAGAGGAACGGCAACGGCTGAAAGATCTTTTGGAAGAACTCAAACCTCCGGAGGGAGGGCTTATCGCCCGCACCGCCAGCGCCGGACAGTCTTTTGAAACCCTGGCTGCCGAGAAGGAAGCTCTGGTGGCCCTGTGGCAGAAGATCAGCCAGAAAAAAACCAAAATTTCCGCGCCGGCGCTCCTTTACCAGGAACTGCCGGTGCTCCGCCGCTTGATGCGCGACTTGCTCTCCCCGGAGGTGGCCCGGGTCGTGGTGGACGACGCGGCCGTGGCGGAAGAAATCCGGGAATATTCGCAGCTTGAACACCTCAACCGGCCCCCCGTGGTGGAACTGCATCAAGGCCCGGAGCCTCTTTGGGCCAAGTTTGCCCTGGAGGAGGACTGGCGGCGCTTGCTGGCCCCCCAGGTCTGGCTGAAAAGCGGCGGCTATCTGGTCATCGACTCCACCGAGGCCCTTACCACCGTTGATGTCAATTCAGGGCGCTTTACCAGGGGGCGGGACCTGGAAGAAACCATCCTGACCACCAACCTGGAGGCAGCCCGGGAGATCGCCCGGCAGGTGCGGCTGCGCAATCTGAGCGGCATCATCGTCATCGACTTTATCGACATGGAGACCCTGGCTCACCAGGGCCTGGTCTGCCAGACCTTAAAGGAAGCCCTAAAGCGCGACCGGGCCCGGACCACCGTTTACCCCATCTCCCCCCTGGGGCTGGTGGAAATGACCCGGCAGCGCCTGCGGGACAGCCTGGGGCAGGCGCTGGCCGAAACCTGCCCGTGCTGCCAGGGCCGGGGCGCGGTGCTTTCGCCCCTGACCGCAGCCCATGACCTTCTGCGCCAGCTTGCCTGGGAAGTCCGGGAATTTTCGGGCTGCCGCCTGACGGTCAAGGCCCGCCCGGAAATCACTTCTCTGGCGAAGAGCGAAGGAGAAGGTTTCCTCCGGGAGCTCCAGAACCATGGGCTAACCATAGTTCATTTTCTGGAGGCCTCCCACCTTCCCCGGGGCCACTTCGAGATCATCCGGGAGTTGCAGGACAGGGGAGAAAAGGTATAAAGATGGTATTTGGAGATAAGGCAGCATCACCTCCACTTCCCAGCCCTCACACCAAACATTTATTGAAGTCTGGCGAGTCAGGAGCCCTGACTCGCCAAGCTAACCCTCAAGGGTTTGGGGGAGGGGGGTAAGGGGCCGCCGCCCCCTAGCCCTCTCCCCCAACTACCTTTCCGAGGCACACCTATGGCGCTGGCACCGATTATTTTGGGGACTGCCGGTCACATCGACCACGGCAAAAGTTCTCTCATCAAGGCCTTGACGGGCACCGATCCGGACCGCCTCAAAGAAGAAAAGCTCCGGGGCATCACCATTGAGCTGGGCTTTGCCTCCCTGGCTCTCCCCACCGGGCAGCTTTTGGGCATCGTGGACGTGCCGGGGCACGAGCGTTTCGTGCGCCACATGGTGGCCGGGGCCACTGGCATGGATCTCGTGGCTTTGGTCATCGCCGCGGACGAAGGGGTCATGCCCCAGACCCGGGAGCACCTGGAAATCTGCGAACTTCTCAAGGTCAAGCAGGGCCTGGTGGTCCTCACCAAGGCCGACCTGGTGGAAGCCGACTGGCTGGACCTGGTGGAAGAGGAAGTCCGGGAGGCCCTGGTGGGCACCTTCCTGGAGGGGGCTCCCATCGTGCGCTTTTCTGCGGTCACAGGCTTTGGCGCCGACAAGCTTCTGGCCACCCTGGCCGAGCTCGCGGCCCAGGTGCCCCCCAAGCCCGCCAGCGGCATTTTCCGCCTGCCCGTGGACCGGGTCTTCACCATCAAGGGTTTCGGCACCGTGGTCACCGGCACCGCCATTACCGGCCGCCTCAGGGTGGGGGACGCAGTCATGGTGTATCCCCGGCTTTACAAGGCCAGGGTCCGGAGCCTGCAGATGCACGGGGCTTCGGTGGAGGAGCTTTTGGCCGGCAGCCGGGCCGCGGTGAATCTCCAGGGTCTGGAAAAAGAGGAGATGGAACGGGGCATGGTGGTGGCCACCCCGGGGGCGCTCATCCCCAGCCGCCGCCTGGACGTGTTCATCGAAGTTCTGGAGAGCGCCCCCCGCCCCCTGAAACACCGGCAGGCGGTGCGCTTCCACACCGGCACCAGCGAGCGTCTGGGGGTGCCCCTGCTCCTGGATGCGGACGAGCTGATGCCCCGGGGGCCTCGGGCTATGCGCAGTTTATCCTGAGAGACCCTGTGGCCGTAAAACCCGGGGACCGCTTTGTCATCCGCAACCTGTCTCCGGCCATCACCTGGGGCGGCGGCCGGATCCTCCACGTCAGCCCACCCCGCCACAAGCGCCGGCAGGAAAAGGTTTTGGCCGGCCTCAAAACCCTGGAGCAGGGGACTCCCGAAGAGCAGGTGCTCTACTACCTGGAAGAAGCGGGTCCGGCAGGGCTCAGCCGCCCGGAACTGGCGGCCATGCTGCCCTGGACCCCCGCCGAGCTGGCCAACCTCTTAAACGCCCTGGTGCGCAAGGGGGAGGCCCTGTTTTACGACCAGGAAAACCTGCGCTATCTCCTTCCGGCCACGGCCCAGGGCACTGGAGGAGGACATCCGCACGCACCTCAAGGATTACCACCGCAAAACCCCCTGAAGCCCGGCCTCTCCAAGGAGGAACTGCGCCGCAAACTCCCGCCCCAGATGGACGTGCGCCTGTTCAATGAACTTCTGGGCAACCTCAGCCAGCAAAAGCAGATAGTCCTGGAAAAGGACCTGGTGCGTCTCACCAGCCACAAGGTGAAGCTCGCCCACGACCAGCAGGAGACCACCCAGCGCCTGGAGGCCCTCTACCGCCAGGGCCAGTTGTCGCCGCCCACCTTCAAGGAAGTGGAAGCCGCGCTGAAGCTGCCCTTAAACCAGATTCAGCCCCTGCTGCAGGTCCTGGTGAACCAGGGGAGCCTGGCCAAGGTGAAAGAGGACCTCTATTTCCACACCGAGGCCCTGGCCCCCCTCAAGGCCAAGCTGGTGGATTTCTTGAAGACAAAACGGGGAAATCTCCATCCCCCAGTTCAAGGACCTGACCCAGACCTCCCGGAAATTCACCATCCCGCTGTTGGAATACTTCGACACCAACCGGGTCACCGTCCGGGTGGGGGAAGCCCGCCGCCTGAGGGAGGGGGCTTAGGAAACAGGCTTCTCCACCGCCAAGCCCGTTGGTTTTTCGGGCATTCCCGAGAATCTCAGGAAAAAAAATAACCTGTTAAGGATGGCAGCACGGTCTTCCAGCCCGTGCCCACCCGGGCAAGATGCTCGGGCTACCGGGAGTATTTTGCGGGTTGGTAGGGAGGGAATTACAGATTCAGCAGGATGCGTTCGCAGGCGGTAGAGATGGCGTTCGCCACGGCGGGGGTCAGGCCGGGGCGGACTTCGTCGGGGATTTCCTGGATCTGGGCCACGATGATTTTGATGTCGATGCCGCTGTGCTCCTGAAGTTCTTGCAGCAAGTTCATGGTGGGAAACTGGTGCATGGAGAAGTCGGGGATTTTCTTCTCGGGGATCTCATGCACCGAAATCTCGAAGACCTCGCCGGGGGGCCGCCCCGATTCGTCCACCGCGTCCACGATTAAGATTTTGGCGGGTTTTGGCTCGCTGATGAGGATGTCCAGGAGGAGCTCCCGGACGCTGGTGCCCACGTCCAGGGCGGTGACGTGGGCCGGCAGGCGGCCGCTCTCGTTTAAGCGGTCGGCCACCGCGGGGCCGAAGCCGTCATCCCCCAAGAGGGTGTTGCCGCAGCCGAAGACGTAAATCCTGTTTTCCGATAGATCGCCAAGCATAGGATATTCGCAGTTTTCTGTGGGAGGAGGGACAGGGACGTAGGGGCGGGTTTTAAACCCGCCCCTACCTGCTCTCCCCCCCCTCCCAACCCGCAGAGCACGGTAGGACGAACTTCCAGCTGGTTCAGGCACGGGCAGGATGCCCGTGCTACCGTTTATCTGAAGCGGGAGCACTGTCATCTTGCCAAGGCCACAGGCGGGACGCCTGTGCTCCCGAATCATGGGATTGGGGGAGGGGGTTTGGGGCCGCTGCCCCTGAGCCCCTCCCCTGGTTAGCCGCCAGCAGAACCGGCGGCCGGTATGGAGGTTAAGGTTAAGGTTAGGTCAAAGGAAAAGAAATAACTTTCCCCCCTCACCCCAACCCTCTCCCCCGTTGGGGGAGAGGGAGTTAAAGGTACCGCATGAAATTTCCTCTCCCTTGAGGGAGAGGGATAAGGTTAGGGTGAAAAATTACTGATCTATACGATCAATATTTTATATTAAAGGAATATACAATACTTGACGAGCAAGTTGGAATTATTCCGCCGAGTTCACCAGGTTGCCCCTGGCGTCATAGACCTTGATGTCCACGGTGCGACCGCCGTCCAGGCGGTGGGTGGCGCAGCTCAGTCACGGGTCGTAGCAGCGCACCGCCATTTCCACCCGGTTGAGGGCTTCCTCGGTCACCTGGCCTTGCTTGATGACGCTCTCCGCGGCCTGGCGGATGCTCATGTTCATGGGGGCCACGTTGTGGGTGGTGCCCACAATGAGGTTGGCCCGGGTGATGAGGCCGTTTTTGTCGGTGGAGTAGTCATGGATGAGGGTGCCCCGGGGGGCCTCCACGCAGCCCACGCCCCGTCCGGCCCTGGGCTCCACCGCATTTCTCACGTGGGGGTCGGTGATACCCGGGTCTTCCAGGAGTTCAATGACCTTTTCGCAGGCGTAGAGCAGTTCGATGAGCCGGGCCCAGTGATAGAGCATGGTGGACTGGGCGGGCCGGCCGAAGCGGCTGCGGAACTCCTCCAGTTCGGCTTGGGCCAGGGGTGTCGTGATGCGGTCGCAGACGTTGAGGCGGGCCAGGGTGTTCACCCGGTAGATGCCCTTGGGCGCAGCCAGGTCCATGGAGAAGCCTTCGTTCCAGGCCCGGGCGTAGGGGAACTTGGAGTAGGCCCAGTCCTCCACGTGCTCTCCCAGGAAGTAGGCGTATTCCAGGTGGCTGAAGTCCTGGGTGGTGCCGTCGGGCTTCATGAGGCGCAGGACGCCCTCGAAAAAGTTCAGGGAGCCGTCCGCGGGGTCCACGGTGCCCAAAAAGCCCGTGGTGATTTCCCCCAGCCTGATGGTGGCGTCGTCCAGGTTGGCGAAGATGTTCTTTTTGGCCCAATCCACGCAGAATTTGGCAAACTCCAACTGCTCCCGGCTTTTTTCCAGGAGTTCCCGGCGCTCGGCCTCGGTCATGGGCTTGGCAAAGCCGCCGGGCACCACGACCACCGGATGGATGACCTTGCCGGCGAACTTTTCGATCATCATCTGGCCGGCCTGGCGCATTTTCACCACCTGGGTGGCAAGCTCCGGCGCGGCCTGGATGACGCCCAGAACATTGCGCACCGAGTAGTCGGCTCCCGGCCCCAGGATAAAGTCCGGCGCGGCCAGGAAGAAAAAATGCAGGATCTTGTCGTTGATCTGGGCCATGACCAGCATGAGCTCCCGGAGCTTTTTGCCGGCCGCGGGAACCTGGGCTCCGAAACAGCCGTCCACCGCCTTGTTGGAGGCGGTGTGGTGCATCCAGGGGCAGATGCCGCAGATGCGGTTGACGATTCTGGGCACCTCTTCCGCGGGGCGCCCCTCGATAAACTTTTCAAAGCCCCTCAGCGCCATGATATTCAGGCGGGAGTCGGCGACGTTGCCGTCCTCGTCCAGCATGATGGCGATGCGGGCGTGGCCTTCAATCCGGGTAAGGGGCTGGATGTTAATCACCCTTTTGCCGTTGCCGGCCCCGTGGGCGAAGGCCTTGTCGGCCTGGGTTTCTATCGTCGTTGCCATGATGCCCCCTAAAGGGTTACTTGTTCTGTGGGGGGAGGGCCAGGGAGCGCAGCTCCCTGCCCTCCCCCCACACCCCCCTCCCAACCCGTCTCGGGAAAATAATCCCGCATGGGATTGGGGGAGGGGGTGTGGGGGAGGGGGTAAGGGGCCGCTGCCCCTTAGCCTCCTCCCCCACTAGCTTATTTCCCTGCCGCCCCCCGGCGCTGCAGCCGGCCGTGGGCCCCGGAAAATTCCAGGAGCGTGGTGCGGTCGACCAAGGAGTTGAAGTCGATCTGGTTGCTGGCCAGGGCGTTCAGGTAATCCAGCAACTGGTTGCCGTCCTTTTTCACCGGCCCGTAGCAGCCCTGGCAAGGGACCCTAGCCCTGATGCACTGGGGCGCCTCGCCGTTATTGCCGGCGCAGCCGCCCCGGGTGACGGGACCCATGCACTGAAAGCCCTGCTCCAAAAGACAGTGCATGTCGCTGATGGGCTTGGCCGGGTCGTAGTGGGCGTTGTGGGTAAAGCGCTGCATTTTCTTGAGCTTGCCCTTGCCCTCCCGGATAGTGGGACAGGTGTCGCACACGCTCTTCACGGGCAGATTGGGGGCCCGGCCTTCCAGGAGCGCCAGGATGGCCTCGGCGATGAGGTCCGGATGCGGCGGGCAACCCTGGAGATGGATGTCCACCTTGATTTTTTCGTCCAGGGAATAGGTGCGGTCCAGGATGGGAGGCAGCACCTGGTCTGAGGGCGTGGCATGAGGGTCGGTGGTCTCGCTGGTGCGGTAGTAGCGCTCCATGAGGGCCTGGTTGTCATGCAGATTCATGAGGGCCGGAATGCCCCCGTGGGTGGCGCAGGTGCCCAGGGCGATGATGACATCACAACTCTGGCGCATGGCCGCGGCCACCTCCAGGTGTTCCTGGGTCCTGATGCCGCCGCTGACAATGCCCACCGTGGCCTTGGGGATTTCCAGGTGGTGGACATCCCCGTCTCCCAATTGTCCGAAATATTTATGGTCCATGAGCACCGGGATATGCACGAACTCAATCTGGGGGAGGACCGTCAACAGAGTCTCGCCCAGGTTGAGGATGGCCACCTCGCACCCGGAGCAGGAATTGAGCCATTCTGAAGCCACTTTGACTGGCATGTTATCCTCCTAACCCTTCACCTTAACGGCCCGGCGCTCCAATTCGGCGTGGCGCTCCTCGGCCCGCGCCTTTTTCCGGTTAGACCATTCCATCACGGTGTTCAGGGCGGTATTGGCCATGGCCTGGCTACCCATTTCCAGGTCCACCCCTCGGGCATCGGCCATGATGGCCCGGCCCAGGGGCGAGCGGATGATGACCGTGGTCCAGCCCTCCGGCGCGCCGATGCCCCCGAAGGAGAGGTCCGCGAACTCCGCGGCGTAGTCGTCGCAATACTGGCAGGCGTGGCGCTTCATGAACTCCAGCTTGTCCAGGGGGATGCTGCGCACTTCGCCGGAATCCAGATGAACCATGAGTTCTTCTTTGACGTTGACTTTGCGCACATTCTCCCAGGTGAAATCACCCAGCTCCATGAGACGTCGGCGCTCTTCTTCGCCGAAGTGGAAGTTGCCGGTGCAGAAAAGCCCCAAGTGCAAGGTGATGGAGCCCGAAGGCACAATGCCCAGGGCTTCCATGCGCCTGAGCGAATTGATCTGACAGGGGGTGCCCACAAAGGCCACCCGGTTCAGGCGCTTTTTGGCCACCTCGCCCAACTCCATGATGGAGGGAGAGAAGGTGGAGGACATGCTGGAGTACACCTTGGAGAAATGGGTCATGCCGTGCATGGTGTCGAAATGGAAGCCCGCAGCCTCCAGAATTTCCTCCCGGTTGATGGCCAGCCAGGGCCAACGGATAAAGTCGCCCACCTTGCGGCTGACGATGGCGCCGTCGATGCGCCCCAGGTCCAGGAGGTGGAGGAGCAGGGCGGTGACCACGCCGCCGTCGGTGCCCCGGGCCAAAACCTTGGGGTCGGTGGCCCGGGCCACGGAGTTCCCCAGGACGCGGCCCATGGGCGCGCTCCAGGAGACCATGCGCCGGGTCTCCTCGTCCAACTCGTGGATTTCCGGGCAGATGGAGTAGCACAGGCCGCACTCGATACATTTTTCCATATCTTTGTAGCGGGGGCGGCCGTTCTCGTCCAGTTCCAGGGCCCCGTAGTTGATGGCGGTGCAGAAAGTAACGCAGCCGCCGCAGTGATGGCACAGCCCCGGCTTCTGGACTTCTTGGACAAGATGGAAAAAGGTCTTCATGTCTCCTCCTGCCGGGGATCAGCCGGCCGCCTCCGCGGATTCCATTTTTTCCGGGCGCAGCGGGTTGGGGCCCAAGGCCCTGATTTTTTCTACAAATTGGGTCACCACCTGGGCGAACCGGGGGGCCTCGGCGGAGGACACCCACTCCAGGGCGTAACGCTCAGGGTCGATGTTCAAGGTTTCTAAGACCAGGTGGGTGGCTTCGGTTCTTGACTTGGCTTTGTGATTACCTTCCAGGTAATGACAGTCGCCCAGGTGTCACCCCATGACCAGGACGCCGTCGACGCCCCGGCTTAGGGCGCTCACCACCAACTCGGGGTGGACCATGCCTGAGCAGTTCACCCGGATCACCCGCAGGTTGGGGGGATACTGCAAGCGGGAGACGCCCGCCAGGTCTGCTCCGGCATAGGCGCACCAGTTGCAGAGGAAACCCAGCACCACCGGTTCAAAAGTATCTTTCATGGGCTTTTGCCTCCTTCAGTTCTTGAGAAAGGGTTTGGCGGGGGGATGGGGTAAGGGGCCACGGCCCCTTACCCCCCTCTCCCACCAGCATCCGCCTACAATGCCTCCAACACCGCGTCCACCTGGGCCTTGAGCTGGTCCATGGTGAAGCCGTGCACCGTAATGCCATCCTTGGGACAGGTAGCCTCGCACAGGCCGCAGCCCTTGCACAGGGCCTTGTCGCTGGCGATGCGGCGGTGGCGGTGGCCGTTGTCCTGGTACTCTTCGATTTTCAGGGCCAGATACGGGCAGACATCCACGCACAGGCCGCAGCCGTCGCAGAGCCCGGTGACTTCGCTCTTGATGGCATCCAGTTGCATGGAGCTTTTGGCCAGGATGATGCCGGCCCGGGTCACCGCGGCTTTGGCTTGACTGACCGCCTCCTCCAGGGGCTTGGGATGGTGGCAGAGGCCTGCCAGGAAAATCCCGTCCACCGTGGAGTCCACGGGTTTCAGCTTGGGATGGGCTTCGTTTAAGAAGCCGTCCTCGTTGACGCCGCACTTGAAGAGTTCCACCAAACCCTGGGTGTCGTTGGGCCTGATGCCGCTGGCCAGCACCAGGTAATCTGGCCTCAGCCTCACGGGCAGGCCCAGGATGGGATCCACCACCTCCACCATGAGCTGGCCGTCCGCCTGGGTGACCAGGGGTTTTTTGTCGGGCCAGTACTTGATGAAGATGACCCCCAGTTCCCGGGCCTTGGTATAAAGCAGTTCCCGCAAACCGTAGGTGCGCAGGTCCCGGTAGATTACATAGACCGGCATCTCCGGGTTCAGTTCCTTCAAGCGGATGGCGTTTTCCACCGAGTGGGTGCAGCAGGTGCGGCTGCAGTACTGGCGGCCGGGCTCCCGGGAGCCCACGCACTGGATGAACACCACGCTGTCCGCGGCCTTGAGGTCGGATGCCTTGTCCCGCAGCAGGGCGTCCATCTCCAGGGCGGTGACCGCCTGGGGATGCTGGCCGTAGAGGTATTCTTCCGGCTTATATTCCTGGCCGCCGGTGGCCAGCACCACAATGCCGTACTCGATGGGCCTGGTTTCCCCGGCCACCTCCAGGTCGCTCTTGAAATTCCCCACGGAGCCGGTCACGGTCTTGACTTCGGCCTGTTTGAAGATCTGGACCTTGGGGTGGTTTTCCACCCTGGAGATGAGGTCCTGGAGCATGGGGCGGATTTCTTCGCCCTTCCAGGTGTGGTTGAGGCTCCAGGTGTTGCCCCCCAGTTTGTCGGATTTTTCCACCAGGACGGCGTCATAGCCGTTGTCGGCCAGTTCCAGGGCCGAGGTCAGGCCGGCCACCCCGCCGCCGATGACCAGGGCCTTTTGCACCACCGGCACGGACAGTCTGGTCAGGGGATAGTCCCGGGCCACCTTGGCCACGGCCATGCGCACCTGGTCTTTGGCCTTGCGGGTGGCGTATTCCGGGTTGTTTTGATGCACCCAGGAACCCTGGTTGCGGATGTTGGCCATTTCCACCAGATAACCGTTCAGGCCGGCTTCCCGGAGGGTGTCCTGGAACATGGGTTCATGGGTCCTGGGGGTGCAGGCCGCGATGACGATGCGGTTTAAGTCAAGTTCCTTGATTTTGGCGGCGATCAAGTCCTGGGTGTCGGTGGAGCAGGTGAAGAGGTTATTCTCCACGAAGGCCACCGAGGGCAGGGTGCGGGCATAGTCCGCCACCTCCTTGACGTCGATGACCCCGGCGATGTTAATGCCGCAGGAGCACACAAAGACGCCGGTCCTGGGCTCCTCGGAGGCCACGTCCCGCTCGGGCGGGTAGGTCTTCTCCCTGGTGAGGGTGCCCCGGGCCATGACCAGGGCCCGGGCGGCTTCGCCGGCCGCTGCCGAGGCGTCCATGACCGAGCGGGGAATGGACTTGGGGGTTTCCGCGGCGCCGCAGACAAAGACGCCGCTCCGGGAGGAGGCCACCGGGTTGAAGCCCGTGGTCTCCACGAAGTTGAAGCGGTTCAGTTCCACCCCGGCCAGGCCAGCCAGTTCCGCTGCGGAGCCGGGGGCCTCCAGGCCCACGGAGAGCACCGCCATATCGAAGTCTTCCTGGACGCTGCGGCCGTCGTCGGTGACGTATTCCACTTTGACCCCTTTATCGTTGGGGCCGGGGAGGATGCTGTGGGGCCGGGCCTTGATGAAGCGCACCCCCTTGGCCTTGGCGTCCTGGTAATAGCGCTCGAATTCCTTGTTGTGGGCCCTAAGATCCATGTAAAAGATGGTCTGTTTGGCGCCGGGGGCATGGTCTGCCGTGACCAGGGCCTGCTTCACGGCATACATGCAGCACACCGTGGAGCAGTAGGGGTTGCCCTTGCCGTCCTGGCTGCGGGAGCCGACGCACTGGATCCAGGCGATGCGTTCCGGTTCTTTGTGGTCCGAGAGGCGCACCAGGTGGCCCTGGAAGGGGCCGCTGGCGGACAGCAGGCGCTCATATTCCAGGCCGGTGACCACGTCCGGGACCTGGCCATAGCCATAGGGGGTCAGGACCTTGGGGTCAAAGGGGCGGTAGCCCGGCGCCAGGATGATGGACCCCACGTTTAGGGAGACGGTGTCGCCCGTATCGTCGAAGTTGATGGCGCCGGTGGGGCAGAACTTCTCGCAGGCCTTGCACTTGCCCTTGGAAAAATACAGGCAGGTGTCCGGGTCAATGGCGTACTTGAGGGGCACCGTCTGGCTGTAGTACAGGTAGATAGACTTGCGCTTGCCCACCCCCAGGTTGTAGTCGTCCGCCACTTTTTTTGGGCATTTTTCGGCGCAGAGCCCGCAGGCGATGCACTTGTCCATGTCCACATAGCGGGGGGCCTGCTTGAGGGTGACGGTGAAGTTGCCTTTGTCGCCTTGGATGTTGGTGACTTGGGAAAGAGTGTGTAGTTCGATGTTCAAGTGCCGACCGCACTCGACCAACTTGGGCGAGATAATTCACATGGCGCAATCGTTGGTCGGGTAGGTCTTGTCCAACTGGGCCATTTTGCCGCCGATGCCGGCCCGGTTCTCCACGAGATAGACGTAGTAACCCGAGTCGGCCAGGTCCAGGGACGCCTGGATGCCGGCGATGCCGCCGCCCACCACCAGGACCGAGCCTATGGTCTTGCCGGACATGAGTTCCTCCCTTGCTGATTTTAATGACGGGGTGAGCGCCGGGCTCGGTTCCTGCCACCCCTGGCGGGTCAGGGCGCGAGGTTCAAGACTCTCCGGGGCGAGGTTAAATTCTTCGAGCAGGCGGGTGAACCCCTCAGGTGAAAACAAGAGGCCTTTGCCGGGTCCAGGCCGGCAGGCGATCCTGCCGCTCTTGACCCAGTTGCGGATGGTATTGCGGTGAACCCCGATAGCCCGGGCCAGGGAAATGATGTGCACCACGATCATTGCCTTACCTCCTTGTGGGGGCTCCAGCCGCCCGTATTTTTGGGGAGCCTGGGGTTTTGTGCCTACTATGCTAATTGTGCAATCCGTGCTTTGTATAACAAAGCACAATTGCACCGTCAAGAAAAAAAGAGGCATCTGGAAATATTTTTACCCAGATGATTGGGGAGGGGTTGCCGGATAGGGAAAGGGGAGATGCTGAGCAATGAGGATAGTCACGGCATTTTCCCGGGCATGTGCTACTGACCCAGGTGGGGTGAAGGTATGGCGGCGCAGGGCTGGGCTCCCTACCGGCCCATGAGATCAGGCTGACCGGGGTTTGGTCCGGGCAGTGTAATGGCGGGTGGGGACGCCCGCCCCACCACTTTCTCGGGCTGAGCTTGGGGTCATATCTTGTCATCCAAACGAAAAAGGGCGGGACCCTGCGGCCCCGCCCTCCGGTTTTTTGTGCACAAGTTCAAGCTCAATCAATAAAATCCACCACCTGGTAGCCCTGGTCCTTAAGAGTGTCGATGATGGGATCGATGTCGCATTTCTCGATGCGGAAAAAGTAGCAGCGTTTGCCGTCCTTGGTGGGCCCCAGGGCTACGTTGATGATCTTGCCGCCGCTGGCCTCTATCAGGCGGGAGACCTTTTCCAGGGTCTTGGGTTTGGTATCCAGGAGGAGGTCCAGGCGGGAGCTGCTGCGGAGCAAGCCCAGCATGATAATGAACGCGGACAACAGGTCGTTGACGGTGATGACCCCCACGAGCTTGTCGCCTTCCAGGACGGGCATGCCCCCGATTTTATGCTCGTGCACCAGGCGGGCCGCTTCTTCCACGCTGGTTTCCAGGGTCACCGAGATGGGGGCCTCCACCATGACGTCCCTCACGGTGATCACCTCCAGCATGGAGGCCAGCAGCACTTCCCGCAGGGTGCGGGCGCTGATCCAGCCCACCATGAAGTCATGCTCAATGACGGGAAGGTGCCGGATGTGGTGTTGCTGCATGAGCTTTAGGGCCTGGCCCACCTGGGTCTCCGGGGCGATGGTGATGGGATCCTTGTTCATGATCTCGCCGACCCGCATCGCTATCCTCCTGCTGGGAATAGTGCAAAGTTCAAGGTTAAAAGTGCAAAGAAGGTGTAGGGTGCGCTCTGCGCACCGAGATGGCGGGCGAGACGCCCGCCCCACCGACTTTTTCATTATGTTGAGAGAGTCCTGGGGTCATAAGCGACTGTAATGACTAAAGCCACCTTAAAACAAACTACGTAAAATTTCCAGGAAATTTGGTTGGGAATGGCTTTGGGGAGGGAAGAATGACTTGAGATATTGCAGTTGAGGGGGAGGGTCAGGGACTTGAGAGCTTAACCCCTAAGCACCCCTCCCCAAACGTAAGTTTCTCTGGTAGCCCGGGCATCTTGCCCGGGCCGGCACGGACTGGAAGCCCGTGCTACCGTTTTTGAGGAGTTGGAGATTGGATTGGCAGAGGAGCCGGGAAGCGGCGCCCCCGGCCCCCTCCCTCAAAGTCAGGCTAATTCGTGGCCAGCACAGTCTTGATAGTGGACACCAGATGTTCGGCTTCCCCGATATAAGTGGACTGGTTGGCCCGGTGGTTGGCCAAAAAGCCGTCTTTGGCCCCGTCGGTGATGATCCAGGGGCTCAGGTGGGAGGCCGCGTGCAGGGCATGGATGGTGTCGTCCAGAAGCTTGTGGGTGTTCTTTTTCTGAAATTCGTCGTTAAAGTCCTCTTTCACGGCCTCCAGCATTTCCGCCATGCTCAGGGCCACGCCTTTGGAAAAAAAGAAGTAATCGTCGGCCTGCAGCCAGGAAACCCCGCTGCCGCCGGCCTCGGTGTCCTTGACCAGGTTGTAGTAGCAGGAACCCAGGATGTCCCGGTAATGGTTGAACAGGGCGATGAGATTGTCCACCCGGGTGTAAAAGCGGCTGCGGCCCAAGCGCAGGTCCTCCATGTACTTTTCCAGGTCCTGAATGGCTTCGCGATACTTGCCGGAAGCGGAGGGAAACCAGTATTTATCAGGACTTACCATGAGGAAGTTCATGGCCTCGTTGACCTGAAGGTTGTGCGACTCGGTGACGGCAAAGCGGGTCATGTTTTCATTGAGCACAATGGCGGTGCGCCGGGCCACTTCCAGGACCCCGAGTTGGAGATTGTTGACGTCGTCCGTCAGGCCCAGCTTGCCGAAGATTATGGAGTTCGAGCGCCAGCCGAACAAGGTCTTGTTCACCTGGTCGTCCATGATCTTAACCAGGGCATGGGTAAAGGCGGCGCCCTTGACCTTGGCCACGGGCACGGCGGGAACCACTTTATGGGGCGGGGGCGCCGGCGCCAGAGAAGGAGGCGCTTCCGGGACTGGCGGGGCCTTGTCCGGTTTGGCAGGTTCCGATATTAACCCCTTTGAGGGTTCCGGAGCCGCAGGCTTCGGCGTTTCCGGGACTGCGGCCTCGGAAGACTCCGGCGCCACCGGCTTGGGCGGCTCCGCGGGCAAGGCGGCCGCGGCCGGGGCTTCCGGAGGGCTGGGGACGGCAGTGGTTTTGGCTTTGCGGAGCCAGCCCCAGCCGAACAGCAGAACAAAAAACAACAGAACCGCTAAAACCGCGAAAAGGAACCGGTGGTGTTTCGAGGCCTTCGGTTCTTCAGCAGGCTCAGGCTCCGGGGGTAGCGGCGCAGGCAGTTGTTCCTGATTCATGGGGCGCAGGGCTCCTATTTTTTCGGAGACTCATGGATGATGTCGGCGCTAAATATGGAAATCCGGGTGGCGGGATTCTCCCAGGCATCCGGGGGCAGTCCCGCCTTGGCACAGGTTTGTTTGAGAAAAGTAAGCCGGTCCCAGCCGTATTGGGTGGCCACCTGGGGGAGCAGGAGGCCCCGATGGGGGCCTTGCTCCAGATAGAGGCCGTGGCGCCCCACCTGGATATCCTCGATATTCTTGATGGGCTGCATGGGGGTCAGGATGGAAATCTCCAACTCCAGGTCGGCCAGTTCCTCCGGGCGCAGGGCCGGGAAGCGGGGGTCATTGAAGGCCGCGGCCGCAGCCATCTCCTGCACCGCAGCCAACAAAGGCTTGGCGGCCTCCAGGTAGCCGATGCAGCCCCGGAGACGGCCCTGGCGGGTCAGGGTGACAAACACCCCGCGGGGCTGGGAAAGAACCGGGGAAGCGGCCTGGGGCAAGACCGCCTTTTCACCCGTGAGACGGGCCTGGATGCTGTCCCGGGCCACCCGGAAGAGCAACTCTTGGTCAGCGGCGCTCAACTCCATGGATTTTTCCCCTCCGAATGCAGGCGAGGCCAACCCGGCCACCAAGGCCAGGAGCCAGACAACTAAATGGCATTTCATCAGAACCGTTGACATTGGCGGCAGGCTTAGCATGATAACCTGGGTTTCATATAACCAGGAATCCTTAACCCTGTCAATGTCAAAGGGCAGGCCGGGAGAAGCGCCGATTCCGGGAGAGCACCTTGCATCCTGAAGCGGCCCTTGATACAGTGAAAAAGTCAAAAGAACCCAACAGCTTCCCGTATGAAAACCTATCCTTTATTTGCCCTCATTGACGAGCGCCCCTGCCTGGTGGTGGGGGGCGGCGCGGTGGGGGAGCGCAAAGTCCAGGATTTGCTGGTGGCCGGGGCCCGGGTGACCCTGGTGAGCCGGGAGATAACCCCGGGCCTGGCCGAACTGGCCGCGGCCGGCCGTATCCATTTTATCCAGGGTGATTTCAACCCCCAGCATCTGGAGGGCATGACCCTGGTGGTGGGGGCCACGGACGACCAGGCAGTGAACCGTGAGGTGAGCGCCGCGGCCCAGGCCCGGTGCCTTTTTGTGAATATTGTGGACGCGCCGGAACTCTGTACCTTTATCGTGCCGGCGCAAGTGCGCCGGGGGCCTCTTGCCATCGCGGTGAGCACCGGCGGGGCCTCTCCGGCCCTGGCCCGGCAGGTGCGAGAGGAGCTGGAGCAGCGTTTCGGGCCCGACTACGGCCGCTATGTCCGGGTGCTGCAGGCCGCGCGGGACCAGGTTCTGGACCGGCGCCGGGGGCATCCTGACAACCCCCGCCTTTTCAAAAGGCTCATAACCGGGTCCTTGCAGGAGGCCATTGTTAAAGGCGACCGCGCCCGGGCCCTGGCGGTCCTGGAAGAAGCCCTGGGCGAGGTCCTGGCTTCCGAGGAACTGGCCACGGCCCTGGATTGGGCGTGGGAGGAAGAGGAAAGCCTTTCAGAGGGAGGGGGCTAAGGGCCGAGGGTCCCTACCCCCTCCCCCCGCCACCACACACTCAACCGAGCTACCTATGGCCAACATTTTATACTCCTTGACCTTGCTGGCCTATTTCAGCGCCGGGGCCTTGTTCGTGGCCTATTTCTTGGCCCAGAGAGAGTCCTTCTGCCGTTTGGGGGCCTGGGCCCTGGGGGTGGGTCTGGCCTGCCATACCGGGGCGTTGGCCCTTGCCACCTGGAGTCTGGGCCGGCTGCCCGCGGCCACCGTAGGGGAATCCCTGCTCATGTTTGCCTGGACCCTGGTGGCGGCTTTTCTTCTGCTCCTCTGGCGTTTTCCCATCAGGGTGCTGGGAGCCCTGGCCGCGCCCCTGGCCGCCCTCATGGTTTCCGGGGGCTTGATCCTGCCCGCAGGCAAGACCGCGGTTTCCCCCCTGCTGAGAAGCTTCTGGGTGCATGTGCACGTGGGCCTGTCCTTCATGGGCATTGCCGCGCTCACCCTGGCCGGCCTGGGGGGATTTTTTTACCTGGTGCAGGAGCGGCAAATCAAAGGGAAAAAATTGGGCTTTTTTTACCGGCGCCTGCCGTCCCTGGAGCAGTTGGACACCCTCAATTACTGGTGCCTGACGGTGGGTTTTCCTTTGCTCACTGCGGGCATCATCACCGGCTCCCTCTATGCCCAGTACACTCTGGGGAGCTTTTTCAGCTTCGACCCCAAAGAAATCCTCACCCTGATAGCCTGGATGATTTATGCGGTTCTCCTGCACGAGCGCCTGACCATGGGCTGGCGGGGCCGCCGGGCGGCCCTTCTGGCCTTATGCGGTTTCACCATGCTCATCATCACTTTCGTGGGGGCCAGCCTGTGGTTTGAAGGCTACCACAGCTTTAACAGTTTTAGCGGGCGACCATGAATTTAGTTCTGGCCGGCGTCAATCATCAGACTGCGGGGGTTGACCTCCGGGAGAAGCTGTGCGCCCTGCTTCCTGAGGCGGAGGAGAGCTATCCCCTGCTGCTGTCTTATCCGGAGGTCCGGGAAATCCTGTTCTATACGACCTGCAATCGGGTGGAGGTGCTGTGCGTCACCGATGATGCGGTCCAGACGCTGGCCGCGCTGTCCGCCTTTTTTGCCCTGCATCCCGAGGTAACACCTGCGGCCCTGGAAAATTCCTTGTATATCCACCAGGATCAGGAAGCGGTGCGCCATCTTTTTCGGGTGGCCGCCAGTCTGGACGCCCTGGTGGTGGGCGAGCCCCAGATTTTGGGGCAGGTGAAGGAGGCCTATCGCCAGGCCACCAAGCACCGGGCCACCGGGGCCATCCTCAACCGGCTGCTGCACAAGACTTTTTCCGTGGCCAAGCGGGTGCGCACGGAAACGGGGATCGGCGACCACGCCGTGAGTGTGAGCTATGCCGCGGTGGCCCTGGGAAAAAAGATCTTCGGGGATCTCAAGGGCAAGAATATCCTGCTGTTGGGGGCCGGGGAAATGGCGGAGTTGGCCCTGGAGCACCTCAAGGGCCAGGGCGCCGGGAACATCGTGGTGGCCAACCGCACCCTTGACCGGGGTCTGCGCCTGGCCGAGCGCTTCGGAGGGGTGGCCGTGTCCCTGGAGGAATTGGAGTCTCAACTCCTCTTAGCAGATGTGTTGTTGAGCTCTACGGGCTCCACGTCATATCTCCTCACCCGGGAGCAGGTGAAGGGGGCCATGCGCCGGCGCAAGCAGCGGCCCCTGTTCATGATCGACATCGGCGTGCCCCGGGACCTGGACCCCGGCATCAATGATCTGGACAACGTCTATCTCTACAATATTGATGATCTGAAAGAAGTGGTGGAGGAAAACCGGGAGCGCCGCCAGGAGGCCGCAATAAAGGCCGAGCGCCTGGTGGCCGCGGAAACCCTGAAGTTCATGAATTGGCTCAAGACCCTGGAGGTCTATCCCACCATCATTTTGCTGAGGGAAAAGGCCCAGGCCATTTGCCAGACGGAGCTGAAAAAGACCCTGGGACATCTGGGGCTCCTCACCCCCGAGCAGGAGCACGCCCTGGAGGTCATGACCGAGGCCATTACCAGCAAGCTCCTCCACGATCCCATAGTCTTTCTGAAGGGCAACCACCACCGCAGCCGGGGCGAGGCCCAGCTGGCCCTGGTGCGCCGATTGTTTAACCTGGACCCGGTGGGCAGTCTGGACGAGCCTTCAGACAGGTAAAGGGCCTGCTCACCATACCCTGCTCTGCCCTATGCTTAAAAGGGCGCGGCAGGCCGCACCCCTACCAAGGCAACCTGGGGCACATGGGACAAGACTTTTGCCGCCATAAGGAGTACTTGGCGGGCAGTGCCTGCCCTGCATTCAGTTTCGAAATGGCTTTCAGCCTTGGTGGAAGGATATGTTACAATTGAAAAAAGACATTACCTCAGGGTGAGGGTTGCCCCTTTCGAGGTTCCTTATGTCCAAAGTTATTGATATAGAAGACCGCCTGAAGCTGGAGCAAAAGAAGAAACTGAAGGTGGACAAGGCCAAGAAGATGGAGGCGGTGCGCAAGGTCCTTCAATGCACCCGCTGTCTGGCCCGCTGCCACAAGTGCGGCATGCAGTTTGACACCACCAAGATGTACAAACGCTACCAAGGGCAGTTTCGCTTCTGCGAGAGCTGCCAGGAAGAATTTGACGAGTTTATGCGCCTGGAAACCGAGGGGGGCGAAAGCCCCTACTATTGGCACAACAAGGCGTGGCTCAACCTGTGGCAGGCCTGGCTGGATTACCAGCAGGCCCTGAAAGAATACGGGGAATCCCCGGAATTCCTTGATTTGGTGCGGGAGGTGGAGTGGGACCGGTGAGTCTGGTCACCGGCCCCGCAAAGGCCAAGGCCGGGCTTCAGGCTCCTTATCCCAGGCGGTAGGCGTGCTGCAGAATTTCCATGGCCAGGTTAAAGGCGTTCTCCCGGGACATGGTAAACTCGAGTTGGGTAGCGCTCCCTTTGTAAACCATAATCTTGAGCACTCCCTCGGGTTTCTGGGCCACGGCGATTTCCAATTTGGGTTCAAGGGTTTCAAAGGTCCGATGCATAGATTCCTCCACTACTGAAATTTCCTGACGCGGCAACCCCCGACAAGTTTTTGAGGTATGCCAGGCGTGACCCCAAAGCCTCGCCCTTGATAGGGTTCCCCAGGGCGCGGCTTAAGGGTGGGTGGTCCAACAGTTTAGTAAACTTAAACAAAAATCACTGGTAATTCAAGCCCCAAATACCTTCCATGTCTGTTTATCCCGGAGAATATGACCTCATCGTGGTGGGAGCCGGACACGCCGGCTGTGAAGGCGCGCTGGCCGCCACCCGCATGGGGCTCAAGGTTTTGCTCCTCAACCTTAATCTGGACACCATCGCGGCCATGGCCTGCAACCCGGCGGTGGGGGGCCTGGCCAAGGGGCACCTGGTGAAGGAAATCGACGCCCTGGGCGGGGCCATGGGGCGCCTGGCCGACCTCACCGGCGTGCAGTTCCGCACCCTGAATCTTTCCAAGGGACCGGCGGTGCGGGGCACCTGGGTGCAATGCGACAAGCAGGCCTATCGCCTGGCCATGAAGGCCCTGGTGGAAAGGACCCGGAACCTCACCGTCCGGGAGGCCATGGTGGAGCGCCTCCTGGTGGAGGACGGCCGGGTGGTGGGGGTGCTGGACTCCCTGGGCCTGGCAACCAAAGCCCGGGCCGTGCTCATCACCACGGGGACGTTCTTAAACGGCCTCATCCACATCGGCGAGGTGAAAATCCAGGCGGGCCGGGCCGGGGAATTTGCCGCGTTGGGGCTGGCCGTGCATTTAAAAGAACTGGGCTTTCGGATGGGCCGCCTGAAGACCGGCACCCCACCCAGGCTGCGGGCCTCTTCCATCGACTTTGCCCGCCTGACGCGCCAGGAGGGGGACCCCAACCCCCGGCCGTTTTCCTGGCGGACCGACTCCCTGAAAGTGGAGCAGCTGCCCTGCTTTGTCAGCCACACCAGTCAGGAAACCCACCGCATCGTCCGGGAGAATATCAAGCTTTCCCCCCTTTACAGCGGGGTCATCACGGGGGTGAGCGCCCGCTACTGCCCGTCCCTGGAGGACAAGGTGATGCGGTTTGCCGACAAGCTTAGCCACCAGGTGACCCTGGAGCGGGAGGGCCGGGACACCGAGGAAATTTATGCCAAGGGACTGGGGAATTGCCTCCCGGCGGAGATCCAGTGGCGGCTTTTCCGGAGCGTGCCGGGCCTGGAAGAAGTGGAAGTCATGCGCCCGGCTTACGCCATTGAGTATGATTTTGTGGACCCCCTGGAGCTTTTGCCCACCTTGGAGACTAAAAGAATCGGGGGTCTGTATCTCGCCGGGCAAATCAACGGGACCTCGGGGTATGAGGAGGCTGCGGCCCAGGGCCTGTGGGCGGGGATCAACGCGGCCTGCGCCTTAAGCGGCCGCCCGCCCTTTGTCCTGGACCGCTCCCAGGCCTATCTGGCGGTGCTGGTGGACGACCTGGTCACCAAGGGCACCAAAGAGCCCTACCGCCTGTTCACTTCCCGGGCCGAGTACCGTTTGCTCCTGCGGGAGGACAACGCGGATTTGCGCCTCATGGAGTTGGGGTATGAATTGAACCTGGTGGACCGGGAGGCGGTGGAGCGCCTGCGGGAAAAGAAGCGCCTCATAGCTGCAGAAGAGGCCCGCCTGGCCCGGACCAAGGTCTTTCCCACCCCGGCCGTAAACCAGGAATTGGCGGCCCGGGGCACTGCGCCTCTGAGCGAACCTGCTGCCGTTCTACGGCTGGTGAAACGGCCGGAACTGGACCTGGCCACCTGTCTGCGGTTGGCGGGGGAGGAGGCCGGGGCCACCCCCGGGCGCGGTTCTGGAGCAGGTGGAAATTGGCCAGAAATATGCCGGATACCTGAAGCGCCAGGCGGAGACGGCTCAAAAGATGGTGCAATGGGAGGCCAAGCGCATTCCGGAGGGTTTTGATTATGATGCGGTTCCGGGTCTCTCCCATGAGATTCGCCAAAAGCTCAAGGAAGTGCGGCCCCGGTCATTGGGCCAGGCCGGCCGGGTGAGCGGGGTGACCCCCGCGGCGGTGGCCATTTTGATGGTCTATGTGAAGAGGTTTTCGGGGCGGGATGTTCAGGAGATGAAATGACTTGCACAGGTGAGGACACCTGTGCCACCATGCCCCTCCTCCATCCCCATGAACCTGAGAAAAAAAATGGGCCAGTTGACCGGAGGCGGCCAACTGGCCCAAGAAAATTAGGCGGTTGAGCAGTTGGTTATTCGCTGCTGCGGGCCCTGTCCACCCGGTCGTAGATATAACCGCCCAAAGCCCCGGCGCCCGCGCCCACTGCTGCGCCGACGGCGGGATTGCCAGCGGCCCAGCCGATAAGGGCGCCGCTGCCGGCGCCGATGGCGCCGCCGCTCAAGACCCGCTGTTCCGTGGTTGACATGCCGCCACAACCGGAAACCACGAGGGTAGCCACCACAACCAAAACGAGCAGTTTTTTCATGATCCTCCCCCCTTTGCTTGAGAAGGCCATCCGACGATCATCTCCCCATGTCCGCAGGATAGCTGGTTAATAGTGATTCTGTAAACCTATACTCTGTTAATATGTTATTCAGTTTTTCCGAAAGTGCAAGCCGTTTTTCCTGATGAGGCCGCCGGGCCTTGACCTAATGGGGAAAACAGGCAGCACCGGTCTGTTTCAGGTGAGGCCGGAATTATTTCTTTTTGGGGGCAGGCGGCGCAGCCGGTTTGCACAAAGTGGTGCATTGACTGAGCAGCGCTTCCACCACCGGGGTATTCAGCTTATCGGGATTTGCCGCATAAAACTTGTCCACCTCTTTTATGAGGCTGTCAATGCTCTTGCCCTTTAATTCGTTGACCAGGCCGAGGGAGAGGCAGCCCGCCCGCTGTTTTCCCATGACGGCGACCTCAAAGTCGGCCAGATTGCCGATGCCCTTGAGGAAAGCGGTTTTCATTTCCTGAGAAGCCTCTTTCCATTGGGTGCCGGTTATCATGGAAGGCTTCAGGTCCTGGGCCAGGGCGACGCCGGTCAGAGCCAGAACCAGGACTAATCCCAACAGCCAGGTTTTCCAGACGATTTTCATGAGATGATTCCTCTCAGAATATTTTTTGGGGAGTCAGGGCAAAGTCAGGAGGGTTTTGCCCCGGACTTTGCTTTGGGTTTGGCCGTTTCCTTTTTTTTCTTGACGGTTTTTTGAGGCTTCTTTTGTTCAGCCAGGTTGGGTTTTAGCGGGACAGGTTTATTCGCTTTAACCTTCTGGGGTTTCTCCACAGCGGTGGGGACACCAATAGGGGCGATGGTAGCCAGCCGGGGAGGCTGGGGCTGCGCTTGGCTGTCCGGCATAACCAGGGGGCGCTGGGTCTCCAGCATGGGTGGTATGCCGGCGTCCCTCTGGGCCAGACCGGAGCCCGGCAGGACACTCAGGAACATGGCGATGGTTATGAGTCCCAAATATTTCATGGAATCACCTCGCATTTAAAAGCCCTGACATAGCGCCGGGGAGACGATTCCCTCCCCGGAACCGTTTCCCCGGCTGAAACTGACGAAAATCATGGCGGCAGTGGTGTTACACAACCTTTTTGGCGGTTCTGGCCTTTCTCTTTTTAGAGGTGGCAGTTTTTTTACAGGTGTTTTGTTTTTTGGCTTTTGCGGCGGTTTTCCGTTTGCAGGTCTTTTTGTAGCTTTCGGGCGCTACGGGCTTTTCAGCCGGAGCGGCAGACGGTGTTTCCATCAGAGGCGGCATGACCTCCGTGGACTTTTCCTCCCTTTGACCCATGGCGGCCCCGGTGAGGCTCAGGGCAAAGAGACAAGCGGTGGCCCAGACAACAGTTTTCTTCATTTCCCCCCCTTAATAAAAGCGTTAACCAGCATGGTGGCGGTGCAGGGATTCGAACCCCGGACGCTGCGGATATGAGCCGCATGCTCTAACCAACTGAGCTACACCGCCATTGTGTTGAAATATATTCCTCTGAGGGTGTTCTTGTCAAATAAATTCCTGGGTGAGGGGGATCAGCAAAGGCAACTCCTGGCCAAGGACAAGACTTTTTCTAAAATGTCAAAGCGCCGATTCTTTAAGGGACATGTCAAAGAGAAAGATGGGAACGGCTTAACGTTAGGTTAATTTCCTGTTCTAACAAGGTAAAGAGGACCCGCCGCAAGGTTGCCACTGAGGACTTAAGGGAGCGCCGGCACCTTAAGGGGGGAAAGGGAAGCCCCGGGATTTACAAGCCAGGATGGTTGATGGCAAGTATGGCGAAAATTATGAAAAGGGGAAGAATGGACAAGATTATGAAGAAGACAAGCTTTTCCCGAATCTGGGCCCTGGCTGTGCTGTTGAGCTGCCTGCTGGTTTTGGCTCTCAAACCCGTGACCCAGGAGTCCAGGCCCGAAGGCGGCAAACCGGAGGACAAAACCCTGTCCCCCTACTTTGTGGTCATCAGCGATGATCCGGAAAAAGACGCCCTGCCACTGAAAAGCACCTCGGCTGAGGTGAAGATCGCCGGGAAGGTGGCTGACGTCACGGTGACCCAAATTTACAAAAACCAGGGCAAGAAAACCCTGGAGGCCATTTATGTGTTCCCCGGCTCCACCCGGGCCGCGGTCCACGCTCTGCGCATGACCGTGGGCGAACGGGTTATCGATGCCGAGGTCATGGAGCGCCAGAAGGCCCGGCAAACCTACGAGGACGCCAAGAAGGCGGGGCAGACCACCTCCCTTCTGGAGCAGCAGCGCCCCAATGTCTTTCAGATGAACGTGGCCAATATCCTGCCCGGGGACGAAATTAAGGTGGAGCTTAAGTATCTGGAGCTCCTGCAGGCTGAGGACAAGGTCTACGAGTTTGTTTACCCCACGGTGGTGGGTCCCCGTTATTCCAATAAGGCCGCGGCCGGGGCCCCGGACACGGAAAAGTGGGTGGAAAACCCGTATCTCCACCAGGGACAGGCCCCGCCTTATACCTTTGGGATGAAGGTAGAGGTCCGGGGGGGGCTGCCTCTGGCCAAGCTCACCAGCCCCAGCCACGAAGTGGACGTGAAATACACCAACCCCCAGGTGGCCCAGGTGACCCTGAAGGATGACAAGACCGGGGGCAACCGGGACTTTGTGCTGCGCTACGCCCTGGCGGGGGACAAGATTGATGCGGGGCTTTTGCTCTATCCGGGGAAGGATGAAAATTTCTTCCTGATGGTCATGGAGCCGCCGGATCGGGTGACACAAGAGGCGGTGGTGCCCCGGGAGTATATTTTCATTGTGGACGTTTCCGGGTCCATGCACGGCTTCCCCCTGGACATCTCCAAGGCCCTGATGAAGGACATCATTTCCGGGCTGCGCCCCCAGGACTCTATAAATGTGCTCCTTTTTGAAAGTGGCTCCGCGGTGCTGTCGGAGTCGGGGTCGCTGCCGGCCACGGAGGACAATAAGAAGCGGGCCCTGGACTTCATCCAGGCCCAGCCGGGGGGCGGGGGCACGGAGATTTTGCCGGCCTTCAAGCGGGCCCTGGCCCTCCCCAAGACCAAAGGCGCCTCCCGCATCGTGGTGGCAGCCACGGACGGTTATGTGCACGTGGAGACCGAGCTTTTTGACCTCATCCACCAGAATCTGGGAGACGCCAACCTGTTTCCCTTCGGCATCGGCACCGCGGTGAACCGCTTCCTCATCGAGGGCCTGGCCCGGGCGGGCAAGGGCGAGCCGTTTGTCCTCCTTAACCAGGGGGAAGCCTCCAAGCAAGCGGCCCGCTTCAAGCGGTATATCGAGACGCCGGTCCTGACCGGCATCAAGGTGGCCTTCCCAGGCTTCGACGCCTATGACGTGGAGCCCCTGAATCTGCCGGATCTGTTCGCCCTGCGGCCCCTTACCCTTATCGGAAAATACCGGGGCAGCCCCCAGGGAGCCGTGGTGGTCACCGGCAAAACGGCCGGGGGAGAATTTCAGCGGGAGGTCAAGGTGGAGCCGGGCCAGGCCAGCCCGGAGAACGGCGCCCTCAGGTTCCTGTGGGCCAGAGAGCGCATCCAGCGTTTGTCCGACTATCAGCGTCTCGCCAGGGGGGAAGATACGGCCAGGGTGAAGGAGATCACCGATCTGGGTCTCAAATATAACCTCATGACCGCGTATACTTCCTTTGTGGCCGTGGACAAGGTGAAGCGGGGCGACGGCACCATGGAGACCGTGAAGCAACCCTTGCCCCTGCCGGAGGGGGTCTCCGACCTGGCGGTGGGCAGCGGCGGGCACTACGCTCTCAAGGCGGCCCGACTTCCCGGCGGGTCCCATGCTGAATTTGCCACCGCGGCGCCCTGGCTTACCGGTTCGGCGCCCCGGCCTCCGGTCCCGCAGCCTGTCAAGGATCAGGATAAGGAAAAGCCCGTTGGCCTTAAGATTAAGGTTCTCAAGGTGCAGGGCAAGCTGGAAGAAGCCCAAGTGCAGCAGGCGTTAGAGGCCAGGCTCGAGCAGTTGCAGGCCTGCTACCGGAAGGCCAGGAAGGACGGGTGTCCGCTCCTGACGCAGATAACCCTGAAAATCACCATAGCCCATGACGGCAAGGTGGCGGTGGCCCTGATCGACCATACTGCGGCCCAGCCGTCTTCCCTGACCAAATGCCTGATGGCGGCCTTGCAGCAGGTTGCTTTTCCCAAGCCTGCTGAGGGCCAGGCGGAGGTGGAAGTGCAGTTGAGCCTGCCGGGGGCCAAAGGCGCCTCAGGGTAAAAAGAACGGGTGAGAGATGAGCGGTCAGGCCAGGGTTGCCTGAAATGCGGTAATAAAAAGGGGACGGGCTTAAGTCCAGTCCCCTTTGTCTTTTCTTGGCTGCCTCGGCCCGGATGATGCCGGTGGCTCTCCTACTGAATCGCCGTTATTTGGCAATCCGATTATGCCCTCTGCTCTGTAAGAGGAAAATTTCTTCAGTGGGGGGAGGGCCAGAGACATAGGGGCGGGGTAACCCCGCCCCTACTCCCCCCACACCCCCCTCCCAACCCGCAGAGGGTCCGAGAAAGGCGGGGCCAAGGGCCCCGACTTCCTCGGGATAGCCCCCTCCAACGCGGCTTACCTGCCGACAAGTTCCGCCACCTGGGGAAAAGCGCTCAACAGGTTATCCGGCTGGGCCGAGGTGATGGCTGCGACCTCTCCATACCCGTAAGTCAATGCCGCGGTGTGAGTCCCGGCTCCCCGGCCGGTGAGCACATCTTCAGGTTTGTCGCCCACCATCAGGGTGCGGGCCGGGTTAGCTCCCATTTCCTTGATAAGGGTGCTGAGCCCTTCCGGAGAAGGCTTGAGCACGCCGTAGCTGTCCCCACCCCGCACCATCTGAAAGAAGTCGGCCAGGCCCATGGCTTCCACCACCCGCCGGGAGAGATCTTGCCGCTTGTTGGAGAGCACGGCCATGTTCATCGGAACAAGGCGGGCCAAAGTTTCCTTGACCCCTGAATACACCCGGCTCTGGTCGCCCAGGTGCGCGGCATAATACTCCAGGTAATGCCTGAGGGCGTCGTCAAAAAGGTCTTGATGGTCAGGCCCGAGGAAGCGCCGGACATAGTTTTTTTCGCCCGCGCCGATCATCCGCCGGTGGGCCTCCAGGGGCTGCGCCGGCAGGCCGAGGCGCTGCAAGGCGTGGTTGGCCGCGGTTGCCAGGTCCGGCAAGGAGTCCACCAGGGTGCCGTCCAAGTCGAAAACAATGAGGTCAATGGGAGAAGACATGGAAACCTTTAGGGCGTTATGCCTCGCGCAAATCCCGGTAGCTGGGGAGAATGCCCAAGCCGTCTGCCTGGCGCACCGCCTCGAGAATGGCTGTCTCCAAGGCTGTCTGGGCCAGCAGGCCGAGAACATGCAAGTCAGTGTCCACTTCCGGGTGGGCCACGACAAAGACAGCATCGCCGTCGAACAGGGTATGCACCGGGCGGATGGTGCGGGCCAGGCCGTTTTGCCCCATCTGGGCGATTTTCTGGGCCTGCTCCCGGGTCAGCTTGGCGTTGGTGACCACCACCCCGATGGTGGTGTTGGGCTCCCCGAAGCGCTGCCGCACCACCCCCTGGCGGATGAGCGCGGCGGCATCGGCGAATTCACGACTGTCCGGGGTGGTGCGGGCTCCGGCGATAATCTTCCCGGTGGCCGGATCCACCACGTCGCCAAAGGCGTTCACCACGGCCAGGGCCCCCACCAGCAAGCCCTGAGGCCCTTCCAGGCAGGCGCTGCCCAGACCGCCCTTCATGGCCTGACGGATGCCCAGGAGCTTTCCCACACTGGCACCGGTGCCGGCCCCCAGGCTTCCGGCCCCCTGGAACTCGTCGCTGGCCGCCAGGCAGGCGGCGTACCCCATGTCCTTTCCTGGCCGCACGCGGCAATCTCCTAAAGAGAGGTCGTAAATCACCGCGGTGGGGACGATGGGCACCCGGGTGACCGTGACGTCGAAGCCCCGGCCCTGCTTTTCCAGGAATTCCATGACGCCGCCGGCGGCATCCAGACCAAAGGCGCTGCCCCCGGAGATCATGACGGCATGGACCTCACCCACGATGTGAAAGCCCAGGAGGGCGTCCAACTGGCGGGTGCCCGCGGCGGAGCCCCGAATGTCCACACTGCCCACAGTGCCCGGAGGACAAAGGATGACCGAACAGCCAGTGACGTTTTTATAGTCGCTGGCGTGGCCGACAGCAAAGCCCGGAATCCGAGTAATCATGGCTGCCCCGCTGCTGCTGATGTAACCCGGTCCACCTGGCCGTTCCTGATAGCGAGAATATACAAAGCCAATTCTGCCTGGCGGTCCGGCGCAAAGCCTTTGAACCAGGGAAGGTCGGGGATGTCCCGGAGAGCCGCCAGCCTGTTGGGGAGATCCGCCCGGGACGGCGAATTTTGTCCCTCCAGAAGATGGGTTAGGAGGCGGGCCACCAGGTAGCCCTGGGCGACCAGGTGGTCGGGCTCTGTGCCGTAACGCCGGCGGTAGGCGGCGACAAAGTTCTGCACGGCCGGGTTGGGATCGCCCATAAAGAAGGCGTCAGTGAAGATGAGGCCATCCAGGGCCTGGGCTAAGCCAGCCTGGTCCTTTTTGGGTTTGGCCAGATTGGTGCCGAGAAGCTGCACTTTTCCCTGGTAACGCTGCGCCAAAGGTGTGGCGAGGGCGGCCACCACGCCGGCTTCGTCCGGGATAAAGAGGGCCTCAACAGGAGGCGCGGCCTCAGCTCCCGGTTGCGGATCAGGCAACAGAGAATTCACCACCTGGGTAAAGTCCGTGGTGTCAGGGGGATAGGTGGCCCGGCTCACCAGGGTGCCGCCCTGGACCAACAGCTCATCGCTGAAAAGCTGGGCCAGGGTCCGTCCATAAGCAGAATCGGGGGTCAGCATGGCATAGCGCTTCAGGCCTTTCTCCCCCAGAGTATGGCGCACCAGGGCCTGGACCTGCACGGCGGGGGCGAGAAAAACCCGAAAGATCAGGGGTCCGGCCACGGTCAAATCCCGCTTTTGCGAGAGACTGACAAGGGGAAGGCCGGCTGTCTGGGCGGCCTCGGCGGCAGCCTGGGCCTCAGCCGAGGTGAGGGGGCCGAGGAGGGCCGCAATCCGGGAATCCTGGGAAAGCTCCTGGACCAGGCGGGCCGTCTGGCCGGGGTCCTTGGAGGTGTCGCGGTAAATCAGCTCCAGATTGGTTCCCTGGACGGCCAGTTCCATGCCCTGCTTCACCCGGTGGCCGTAATCGGCATGGTTGCCGCTCAGGGGCAACAGGCAGCCGACCACCGGCCGGGCGGGCTTCCCGGAGCTGTCGGCGGTTCGGGCTTCTTTCGCCTCGGGAAAGCGCTCCTTGAGGAGTTGCAGCCACTTGCGGGCCTCATCGGGACGGCCCTCTTCCTGGGCCAGGCGGGCCAGGCGCAGGAGCAAGGGGGCGGTCAGGGCCGAATCCCGGTAGAGATTGGCCAGGGATTCCAATTCAGCGGGGGTGGCTTGCTCAACCAGGCGGGTCTTGAGATGTTCAAACCACTCCTGATCGCCGGAACCCAGGTCCCGGGCGGCCAAACGCAGGCGCAGAAAGGCAGGCTCCACTTCGCCGTTTTTCAGGGCGATTTCAGCCAGCAAGGCATTAGTGGAGAACCGCAAAGGCCCAGGAAGTTGGGAGGCGGTGAGGCTCTCCAGGACGCCTGACGCCTCCTGGTAACGGCCCAGCTTGAAATAGGCCCGGCCGACGCCATATCTGGCCTGATACGCCGCCTCAGCCTCTGGGCCCCGTTTCAAAATGTCCTGATATTTGTTAAGAGAACCGGGCCAATCCCCCAAAAGCCCCAGCAATTCAGCTTCCCGGAGGCGGGCCTGATTGGCCCTCATGCCCTCGGGCTGCTGCTGCAAGTAGGCTGCATAGCCCTGCCAGGCCAGGCGGTAATTCTGCTGCCGGTAATAGCTTTCCGCCTCCAGAAAAAGGTTTTCAGCTTTATCTTGAACGGTGGGGGGCTGCTCTGGAGGATGAAGAGGGGCCCTGGCCTGGCAGGAGGAGAACAGGGCCAGTGCCAGGAAACACAAGACGATCTTAATTCGCATCCTTTTCGCCATTGGTAAAGATGATGAAAGGAGGGAGCCAAGGTTTTTAGCACCCCGGCCCCCTCCCTGGGATTTGTTTCTTAACACCAAACTGGTTGATGCACAGATGGTATGGTCAGGAATGGACGGCGGGTGAAGGCCGTCCGCCCCGTTAAGACGTTATTTCTTGTCCTCTTTTACTTCTTCGAACTCGGCCTCCACCACGTCCTCTTCGGGCTTCTTGGCATGGGCCTCACCGTGGTGGGCGTGAGCCCCAGCCCCCGCACCGGCTCCGGCCCCGGCGGCCCCCGCCTGGGCGTACATGGTTTCCGCGACCTTATGGGAAGCCTTCATGAGCTCTTCGCTGCGGCTCTTGATGGCCTGCACGTCGCTGCCTTCCATGGCTTCCTTGAGCTTCTGGATGTGGGCCTCAATGTCGGCTTTGGTGGCCTGGTCCACTTTGTCCCCGAGATCAGCCAGGGTCTTTTCCGTGGTGTAGATCAAGGAGTCGGCATGATTGCGGGCTTCCACCAGTTCTTTCTTCTTCTTGTCTTCTTCGCGGTGCAAGTCCCCTTCCTTCACCAGGTTCTTGATCTCCTCTTCGGAAAGGCCGCTACTGGCGGTGATGCGGATGGACTGCTCCCGGCCGGTGCCCAGGTCCTTGGCGGAGACGTGCACGATGCCGTTGGCGTCGATGTCAAAGGAGACCTCGATTTGGGGAATGCCCCGGGGCGCCGGCGGAATGCCGAAGAGCTCGAACTTGCCCAGGGTTTTGTTGTCCCCGGCCATCTCCCGCTCGCCCTGGAGGACATGGATGGTCACCGCGGTCTGATTGTCCGCGGCGGTGGAGAACACCTGGCTTTTTCGCGTGGGGATGGTGGTGTTGCGCTCGATGATGCGGGTGAAAACGCCCCCCAGGGTCTCGATGCCGAGGGACAGGGGGGTCACGTCCAGAAGGAGAATGTCCTTCACTTCACCCTTGAGCACGCCGGCCTGGATGGCCGCGCCCACTGCCACCACTTCGTCGGGGTTGACGCCCTTATGGGGTTCCTTGCCGAAGATGCTCTTCACCTTCTCCTGGACTTTGGGCATACGGGTCATGCCCCCCACCAGGATCACCTCATCGATGTCCTGGGCGGAGAGGTTGGCATCCTTCATGGCCTGCAAGCAAGGTCCCTGGAGGTTATCGATGAGGTCCCCCACCAGGCCTTCCAGTTTGGCCCGGGTCAGCTTGATGAGCAGGTGTTTGGGGCCGGAGGCGTCCGCAGTGATAAAAGGCAGGTTGACCTCGGTCTCCAGCGACGTGGACAGCTCCATTTTGGCCTTTTCGGCGGCTTCCTTGAGGCGCTGCAGGGCCATTTTGTCATTGCGCAGGTCGATACCCTGGTCCTTGCGAAACTCGTCGGCCAGAAATTCCATGACGCGCTGGTCGAAGTCTTCGCCGCCGAGATGGGTGTCGCCGTTGGTGGACTTCACCTCGAAGACGCCTTCGCCGATTTCCAGGATGGAGATATCGAAGGTGCCGCCGCCCAGATCGAACACCGCGATGCGTTCGTCTTTCTTCTTGTCCAGACCGTAAGCCAGGGACGCGGCGGTGGGCTCGTTGATGATGCGCAGGACGTTCAAGCCGGCGATGCGTCCGGCATCCTTGGTGGCCTGGCGCTGGGCATCGTTAAAGTAGGCCGGCACGGTGACCACGGCGTCGGTGACCTTTTCTCCCAGGTACTCCTCCGCGGTCTGCTTCATTTTGGTGAGCACCATGGCGGAAATTTCAGCAGAACTGTAAATCCGGCCTTTGATGTCGATGGCCGCGTCGCCGTTTTCTGCCCGGGCAATTTTATAGGGCATGATCTTCACATCACGCTGGACTTCGGCATCCTCGAACTTGCGGCCAATGAGGCGCTTGACGGCAAAGACCGTGTTCAAGGGGTTGGTGATGGCCTGGCGTTTGGCAATCTGCCCCACCAGACGCTCACCGCTATCGGTAAAGGCCACCACCGATGGAGTGGTGCGACTCCCCTCCACATTGGGAATGACCTTGGGTTCGCCTCCCTCCATAATGGCAACACAGGAATTGGTAGTGCCTAAATCTATGCCGATGACTTTCGACATGTAACTAGTCCTCCTAAGCAGTCGTATCTATTTTTAGGTTAGTCGGTGATTTTTCGGTATTGCGCGCGACCACCACCATGGCCGGACGGAGGAGACGGTTCTGCAACAGATAGCCTTTTTGCAGTTCTTTCAGGACAGTTTGATCCTCCATTTCGGGAGCCTCTTCTTCCATGACGGCATGGTGGTAAGCGGGATCGAAACGTTCCCCCACGCAGTTGATGGGGGTGACCCCGAAGCGGCTCAGGACCTTGAGAAAATCTTGATTCACCAGATCCAGGCCGTTCATCAGGGCTTCCGGGGCCTCAGACTGGCGGCCATGTTCCAGGGCCCGCTCCAGGTTATCCAGGACGGGCACCAGTTCCTTGAGGAGCTTGTCGTTGGCGAACTGGCGCACTTCCACCAGTTCCCGGTCCTGCCTTTTTTTGAGATTGTCCAGGTCAGCCGCCAGACGCAAAAAGCGGTCGTAGCTTTCTTCGGCCTCCCTGGTCTTTTGGGCCAGCAATTTTTGCAATTCCTCGATATCCGTAGGGAGTTCTTCCGGAGAGGGTGTCTCGGTGCCTTCCACGGGCTCTCCCGGTTTATAGATTAGGGTCATAGGTTGTGCATGTCTCCCGTCTTACAAAAATCTTTCGGCTTTATTGGTCAAGATAATAAGCCCAAAGAAAAAATCAATTGTGCCGCTTGGAAAACCAGTTGCTGACCAAGAAGGCGGTGTACTTGACGATGGGCACCACCCGGGCATAGTCCATGCGCATGGGGCCAATGACCCCGAGACTTCCCACCGGGGCCTGATCGCTCCGGTAGGAGGAAGCCACCAGGCTTAGCTGCATTTCCGGGAACTGTTCGTCCGGGCTGATGATAATATGCACCCCCTGGGATTTCAGGGCCTGGTCCAGCAGGGTGATGAGATGGTGCTTTTCCTCAAAAGCCTTGAAGATCACCCGGATTTTTTCCACGTCCACGGCAAATTCAGGGTAATCCAGGATGTGGCTGGTGCCCTCGATATAAAGCCCCTCTTCGTCGTCCTCGGACTGAAAGGCCTGACGGCTCAGGCTCAGGGCCTGGGAGACGATTTTGTCGAAGAGGTTTTTTTCTTCCTCCATCTGTATGAGAATGCGATACCGGGCTTCAGCCAGGGTGAGGTTCTGGCAAATCTCATTGAGATAACGGCTGAAGCGGTCCAGCTGCTCCTGCGTGTAGGAGGTTTCCACCCGCAAAAAACGGGTTTGCACCTGCTGGTCCTGGGCCACCAGGAGACAGAGAATGCCGTCGCTCCCCAAGGCGATGAGCTGGATGTGACGCAGCAACATGCCCTGGGGCCGGGGACTCAACACCAGCCCGGGGTGGCCCGAAGCTGTGGAGAGAGCCCGGGAGGCCTGTCGAAAAAGCTCCTGGGGGTCCGCGGCGGAGGGACTGAAGGCCTCTTCAAGCTGGCGCTGCACTCCGGCGCCCAATCCCTGGATGGGCAAGATCCTGTCCACGTAATACCGGAAACCCAGAGGCGTAGGCACCCGTCCGGCTGAAGTATGGGGTTGCTTGAGATAACCCTGCTCTTCCAACTCCAGCATCAGGTTGCGGATGGTGGCCGGGGACAGGTTAAGTCCGGAAAATTTGGCCACGGTGCGGGACCCTACCGGCTCACCGGTCAGGATGTAATGGTCCAACACCGTTTTAAGTACCAGCGTCTCCCGTTCTGCTAAAAGTTCCGTGGAGTTACCCATAATGACCAAACAATGCAACTTGTCATAAACTAAGGCTCGTTACCCGTTTGTCAAGGGATACAAAGGGGATTATTGCCAGGAGAAAGGGCGAAGCGAGTCTGGCGTTGTCGTGTTATCCCTGGCAGCGGTGCCGGATGCTTTCTCCTTCCACCATGTAGACCACCTGCTCGGCGATGTTGGTGGCATGGTCCCCGGCCCGCTCCAGACTCCGGACCACGTTAATCTGGCTGAGACCGACGGCTATGGCTTCCCGAGAGTGGCCCATATATTCCAGGAGTTCCTGGATAAGGGCCCGGTCGAGGTAATCCACCTCATCATCCTGCTTGCAGACTTCCCGGGCCAGGAGGGCATCCTGGGTCATAAAGGCCCGGAGGCTGTCCCTAATCATGTTCTGCACCATTTTGGTCATGCGGGGCAGGTCCCGGTGGAGTTCCGGCTTGGGGAGCTGCTCCAGATTCAGGACCTCTTCGGCCACATTCACCGCCAGGTCTCCCAGGCGCTCCAATTCAACGATGAGGTGGTCAATGGCCATGATCTGGCGCAAATCAACGGCCACCGGCTGATAGAGGGCAATGATTTTCACGCAGCCGGCGTCAATCTCCTCCTCCAGGTCATTAATGGCCTTATCTCCCTTAATGACCTCCCTGGCCAGGTTGGAGTCCCGGGTCATAAGGGCCTTCAGGCTCTGGTTGAGGGCCGCCTCGGCCATGAGGGCCAGATTGTGGAGCTGTTCTTTCAGGTCCTCGAGTTCCCGGTGGAATTTATCATAACCCTTAGGTCTTTCTTCCATGGCGCACCTCGCCGGGTTGGAGTTGAGGTCTCCTGGAGTCTATCAATTTAGGGAGGACCGAACAATCTTTAGCCTGAGCTTTCCCCCATTTATTCCACCGTGACGCTTTTCGCCAGGTTGCGGGGCTGATCCACGTCGGTGCCCCGCAAGTCGGCAATATGGTAGGCCAATAACTGCAAGGGCGCCGACAGCACGATGGGGGAAAGCTCCAGGGGCACCTCCGGAATGGGGATGAAGCTTTCCACCCGTTCCATGACCTGGTAGTTGTCCGCCTCGGTGAGGGCGATGAGGCGGCCGCCCCGGGCCGCCACTTCCTCCAGGTTGCCCTGAATTTTTTCCAGGACCGGACTGCGGGTGGCCAGGACCACCACCGGCATGTGCTGATCGATGAGCGCGATGGGGCCGTGCTTCATTTCGCCCGCGGCATAGCCCTCGGCATGGATGTAGGAAATCTCCTTGAGCTTGAGCGCTCCTTCCAGGGCGATGGGGTAATGCAGGCCCCGCCCGAGATAGAGGAAGTTATGGGCATTCATGTAAGTTTGGGCGATTTCCCGAATTTTGCCGTCCAGGTCCAGGGTCTCCTGGACCCAGGTGGGCAGGCGCAAAAGTTGAGCCAGGCGCTGGCGCACCTCCACCCGGGTGAGCCTTCCCCGGTTTTGGCCCAAATACAAGGCAATAAGATAGAGGGCCACGAGCTGGGTAGTGAAGGCCTTGGTGGAGGCGACGCCGATCTCCGGGCCGGCATGGGTATAGAGGACGCAGTCCGCTTCCCGGGCAATGCTGGAGCCCACCGCATTGCAGATGGCCAAACTTTTGGCGCCTTTTTCCTTCCCCGCAATGAGGCCGGCCCGGGTGTCCGCGGTTTCGCCGGATTGGGAGATGGGGATCAACAGGGTGTCGGGGTCGATGATGGGGTCCCGGTAGCGAAACTCCGAGCCCAGTTCCACCTCCACCGGCAGGCGGCAGATGCTTTCGATCAGGTGCTTGCCCACCATGGCGGCATGATAGGAAGTGCCGCAGGCCACGATGAAGATTTTCCGGAAGGCTTTCAGGTCATCCAGGGAGAACGGGACTTCTTCCAGGAACACTTGCCCTTCTTCCTGGGCGATACGGCTCCGAAAGGTGTCGATGAGGGCCCGGGGCTGTTCGAAGATCTCCTTCTGCATGAAATGCTTGTAGCCGGCCTTTTCCGCCATGGCCGGGCTCCAGGTGATGGTGTGCACCGGGCGCTCCACCCGGTTGCCGTCGCCGTCCATAATCACAAATTCCCCATCCCGCACCAGGGCCAGGTCGTGATCCTCGAGAAAAATCACCCGGCGGGTGTAAGGCAGGATGGCCGGGATGTCCGAGGCCAGGAAGAACTCACCCTCGCCCAGACCCAGGATGAGAGGGCTTTCCTTGCGGGCCGCCACCAGGAGGCGGGGCTCATGGGAGTTGACGATCCCCAGGGCGTAGGAGCCCTTGATTTCCTGTAAGGTGAGGCGAATGGCCGAGAGATAATCGGCCCCCTGGTTCAGGTGGCGCACCACCAGGTGGGAGACGATTTCGGTGTCGGTCTCGGACGCGAAGCGGTGCCCTTCTTTTAACAAATTTTCTTTGATATCCAGGTAGTTTTCAATGATGCCGTTGTGCACTACGGCAATATCCCCCACCTGGTGGGGATGTGCGTTGGCCTCTGAGGGCCGCCCGTGGGTGGCCCAGCGGGTGTGGCCGATACCGACGCTGCCGGCGAGAGGATTCTGGGCCAGGACTTTTTCCAGCTCCCGGAGTTTCCCCAGGCTGCGGCGAATGGATAGGCCGTTATCCCCGATGATGGCCATGCCGGCTGAGTCATAGCCCCGATATTCCAGACGTTTCAGGCCATCCAGGAGGATGGGCATAGCCTCCTGAGGGCCGAGATAACCGATAATGCCGCACATAGTTGCCTCTTTTAGTGGTTTCTGGGGGGAGGGCCAGGGACCTGAGGTCCCTGCCCTCCCCCCACACCCCCCTCCCAACCCGCAGAGGGTCCGGGAAAGACGGGGCCTTTGGCCCCGTCTTTCCCGGTAAAATTCTCCCATCATGGGATTGGGGGAGGGGGTATGGGGGAGGGGGTAAGGGCCCACCGGCCCTTAGCCCCCTCCCCCAATAATATCCGGTTATGTCTTTTGCGGAGCAAAGGACATAATCTATTTTTTCTTTACGAGGCGCCGCTCCAGCACCACCTGGCGGGCCCGGCTGAGACCCAGCTTGCCGGGGGGCACGTCCTTGGTGATGGTGGAGCCCGCGCCCACATAAGCCCCGGCGCCGATGGTCACCGGCGCCACCAGGGCGGTGTTGCTGCCGATGAAGGCCCCTTCTTCGATGATGGTTTTATGTTTATGGACCCCGTCGTAGTTGCAGGTGATGGTGCCCGCGCCCACGTTGGTCCCGGCCCCCACTTCGGCGTCGCCCAGATAGGTGAGATGGTTGGCCTTGACCCCGGGGTAAAGTATAGACTTTTTCACCTCCACGAAATTTCCTACCCGGGCCCCTTCCCGGAGATCGCTCAAGGGTCTCAGGTGGGAATAAGGCCCCACCTGCACCCCGGCAGCCAGGCGGCTGTCGGCGATGACGGAACCCATTTTGACCAGGACGTTGTCGGCCAGGGCGGCGTCGCTGATTTTGACGCTGGGCTCGATGACGCAATTTTCGCCGATGTCAGTGCGGCCCTCCAGGTAAACGTTGGGGTAAATGACCGTATCCCGGCCGATGGTTACCTGGGGGCTGATGTAGGTGTTGTCGGGGTCAATGAGGGTGACCCCGGCCTGCATGTGCCCCTCATTGATGCGCATTTTGAGGGTCCGGGTGGCTTCGGCCAGCTCTTTTCTACTGTTGATGCCCAAAAGATTGGGCCAATCCGGGTCGATCAAGGCCTCCACGGTGCGGCCGTGTTTCCTGGCCAGGGGAATCATATCGGTGAGGTAAATTTCCCCGGTCACCGGGCTCACGGTAAGCTCCCCCAGGGCCTGGCGCAGAAAGGGGGCCTCGAAGCAATAGGCGCCGGTGTTGATTTCCCGGATGGCCAGGATGTCGGGGCGGTCGGCCGCGTCCTTGGACTGGACCACGTCCAGCACCCGGCCCTCAGCATCCCGCACCACCCGGCCGTAGTGGGCCCCCTCCGGGAGTTCCACGGTTTGCACGGTGACCGCGGCAGAGGATTTCTGGTGGAGGCGGTAAAGGGCCGTAATACTTTCTCCAGAAAGGAGAGGGACATCGCCGCAGAGCACCAGGACGGTGTCCGATTCTGGCGGCACGCCATTCATGGCCACCTGCACCGCGTGGCCGGTGCCCTGCTGGGGCTCCTGGACCACAAAGCGGACGCCCTCGTACCCTTCTCCGGCCAGGGAGGCCATGACTTTCTCAGACTGATAGCCCACCACTACCAGAATATCGGCCACCCCTATCGATTTGAGAGTATCAAAGAGATAGGTAATCATGGGCCGCCCCAGGATCTGGTGGAGGACCTTGGGATGGCTGGATTTCATGCGGGTCCCCTGACCCGCGGCCAGGATGACGGCGGTGGTCGAAATCAAATGAGCACCCATATGGGGTATATCCTCTGCAGGAAGTATTCCAAATTTTATGGGTGCGTAAGACGCACCCTACATTTTACTAAGGTAGTCAATGCATAGACTACTGTAAATATTTCGGAATTGATCTTTTATTAGGCCATGCTTTAAACTCTTGATTTTGGAATTCTGGCAAGTATGGCCGGTCCCCAGAAAATTGGGTCTTAATGTAATATATGGACTCATAATTTCCACCGTCATGCACTTCCTCACCAGCATAATTCCTAACATTACTAGCGTTAACAGAGGCAGCCACCCGATACCGGCCTTTTAATACCTGAATAGAGGCCTTCTCACCTGGAGAAAAGTCTACCTTAAATGAATCAGGGCCACTGTATCGGATGGTCAAAGTGTAATTTGTATAGTTATGAACATTCACTATTGAATAAATTCTTTTTTCGTCGGCACTAATTTTCTGAGGAGATGGCAAGGTTTCGTGAGGCCCCTTTATAATATCAGAAACTTCCAAGTCAACAATTTTCGCTTTAGCTTTTTCAGAGTATGAACTATCTGGATTGTTTTTTATAAAATCAACATAGCCTTTAATGGTATTTTCTTTCTGAGCAACTTCCCATTTCGAAAGGTCTTCCTTGAGAGCTTCTATGCATAGCTTGGCTTGAGATGCGTATTTACTGGTAGGCTGATATTGTATCTAATTGTCTTGCATCCTTCCACTCATTTTCCGCGCTAATTTCTTCAATACGCCATTGGGCTTCTAATTCATATATGCTATTTGGATATTTATTTAAAAACCCTTCGTAACTGGCGATTAATGTAGATTTACTTGTTTTAATCCAATCATCGTGTACGGTAGATGTTTCCTTTGTTGGTGCTGAGGAAACTTCTCTCTTCTGATTTCCTATATTTTTTTTAGAGGTGGTGCATCCAAGAGCACATGCTAATAAACAAAAAATAAGTACTAAAAATAAACTATTTCTGTATCTCATTAGAGTCGCCCCCTTTTATTATTTTGTCTTATGTAAATGCATTGGGTAATTTATGGGGTTATCCAATTACCGCATAATTTACTGCCCGGGGATTGTCCATGCGTTTGGAAGCATCCAAAATTTCCATTCCCACGATATTTCCCTCTTTATCGTTGTCGATAATTACCCCCGGCTTGTCCTCATCGCTTTCTTCAATGGGAGAATTGCTGAAGAGAATACGGAGCACATCAACTTGTGGATCATAGGTAACCTTCATGGCTGCTCCAAAATATGCTTACTTATTCATCGGGCTGGTAAGCACGAATCCGCCCCCGCTGAACAATCCACAGCTTGCCTTCAATATTCTCCTTAGCCAACCCACTAATTAGAGTCCGGATTGTATCAAGAAGGTCGGCGTGAGATGGTCTTGGAGGAAGGCGTAAAACAGCTATCCCATAATATAAGGAGGGTTTAAAGAGGATAGGATTCCCAAAATCCATATCCATGGTAACCAAACATCGACGCTCTTCCCGACAAATTTCTATCAAGCGCCGGTCTTGCGCCCCGGCAAGCCCTTGCGTGTTAACTGTAGCCACATCATGGGTTGCGTTGCGAAAAAGTTCAGCCCCGCGCCGGCCCAAGTTTTCATCAAGCTTCAGCCTCACGCCTTGGCCTCTAAAGGAATATCAACATAACGCTCTCTAGCCATCTCAGCGCCATAGGCGATGCAGGCCATAATATCTGCTTCCTCCAGGTCCGGATATTCCTGAAGGATTTCTTTAACGCTCATCCCGCCGGCTAAAAAATCCAAGATCAATGAAACCCAGAGGCGATGTCCCCGGATACAAGGTTTGCCAAAACAGATACTTGGGTCGATGGCAATGCGAGAGAGTAACTCTTCTCTTTTCATAAGGGATTTCCTCCGTTAAAAGCTAAAGGATAGTATTTTTTTTAACCTCTTTTTCAACCTGATATAAAAAACATATAAGAAAACGATCAATTTGTAAAAAAGAAAGGCAAGCCCGGAAGACCCAGGCTTGCCTGTGTAAGGTCTATACTTTGGGGTTTATGAGGTTAGCGGCCGGCCACCTTCATGCGCATGATGGCCCGGCGCAGCGCACCCTCGGCCCGGACGAAGTCGACGTTCTCGGTCCTGGCCATGGCCATGCGTTTCTCGGCCCGTTCCAGGGCCCGCTTGGCCCGTTCGATGTCGATTTCCTTGCCTACCTCGGCGGCCTCGGCCACGATGGTGACCTTGGTGCCGGTGACTTCGGCGAAACCGCCGCTCACTGACAGGAATTCAGTTTTCCCGCCGTCCCGGTAATACATCTCCCCGATATCGAGAGCCGAGAGGAAGGGGACGTGCCCGTAAAGGACGCCGAACTGGCCTTCCACCCCCGGGAGAACCACCACATCCGCTTCGGCGGAAAGGAGCTTCCGGTCCGGGGTGACAACTTCTAACAGTAACTTCTCTGCCATGGTGCTGGCCTCCCGGGTGCTTTAGGCCGCGGCCAGCCGTTCGGCCTTGGCCACCGCCTCTTCAATGCCGCCCACCATGTAGAAGGCTTGCTCAGGAAGATCATCGTGCTTGCCTTCGATGATTTCCTTGAAGCCCCGCACGGTGTCGGGCACGGTGACGAATTTGCCTTCCTGGCCGGTGAAGGTCTGGGCCACGAAGAAGGGTTGGGACAGGAAGCGCTGAATCTTCCGGGCCCGGGCCACGACTATCTTGTCTTCATCGGACAGTTCGTCAATGCCCAGGATGGCGATGATGTCCTGCAGGTCCTTATACTTCTGCAGAATCACCTGCACCTGCCGAGAGACCAGATAATGCTCTTCACCCAGGACCATGGGGTCCAGAATTCGGGAGGTGGAATCCAGGGGGTCCACCGCGGGGTAGATGCCGAGCTCGGTGAGGGCCCGGGAGAGCACCACGGTGCCGTCCAGATGGGCGAAGGTGGTGGCCGGAGCAGGGTCGGTCAAGTCATCGGCGGGCACGTAGATGCATTGCACCGAGGTTACCGAACCCTTCTTGGTGGAGGTGATGCGCTCCTGCAACTCACCCAGGTCCGTACCCAGGGTGGGCTGGTAACCCACGGCGGAGGGCATGCGGCCCAGAAGAGCCGATACTTCGGAGCCTGCCTGGGTGAAACGGAAGATGTTGTCGATGAAGAGCAGGGTGTCCTGGCCTTCCACGTCACGGAAGTATTCTGCCGCGGTCAGCGCCGTCAAGGCCACCCGGGCCCGGGCTCCCGGCGGCTCGGTCATCTGCCCGTAAATCAAGGCCGCCTTGGGGAGAACGCCGGAGTGCTTCATTTCGAGGTAAAGGTCGTTGCCCTCACGGGTACGCTCACCTACGCCGGCGAACACGGAGATGCCACCGTGGTGCATGGCGATGTTATGAATCATCTCCATCATGACGACGGTCTTGCCGACGCCGGCGCCGCCGAACATGCCCATTTTGCCGCCCCGGGGGAACGGCACCAGAAGGTCAATAACCTTGACGCCGGTCTCCAGGACCTTGACGGAGGTGTCCTGGTCCACGAAAGAGGGGGCCCCCCGGTGGATGGGGGACATGGTCTTGGCCTTAACGGGCCCGAGGCCGTCCACCGGCCGGCCCACCACGTTGAGCACCCGGCCCAGGGCTTCGGCTCCCACCGGCACCATGATGGGGCTGCCGGTATCCTTGGCCGCCATGCCGCGGACCAGACCATCAGTGATGTCCATGGCGATGGTGCGCACGACATTGTTCCCCAGGTGTTGGGCTACTTCCACCACCAGATTGTCTTCGGTTTCGTCGATGGCGGGATTGCTGATAAAAAGAGCATTGCGGATCTCCGGCAGTTGGCCCTCCGGGAATTCCACGTCCACTACGGGTCCGATGACGCGGGCGATTTTGCCAATATTCATAATCTCACTATCCTCCTCGCTAAGGCGGTTAGCCCTTCAAGGCTTCGGCGCCGCCCACGATATCCATTAGTTCTTTAGTAATGGCCGCCTGCCGGGCCTTATTCATCACCAAGGTGAGACTGGTAATCATATCCTTGCAGTTAGTGGAGGCATTATCCATGGCGGTCATCCGGGCCGCATGCTCGCTGGCGGCATTTTCCAGAAAGCCATGGTAGATCACCGTATTGAGATGCTTGGGCAAGAGATATTCCAGAAACTGGGCCACCGGCGGCTCAAAGATGTATTCCGCACTGGGGCCGGCGGCTTCCTCGGCGGCTGCTTCGGGCTCGATGGGAAGGAGCTTCACCAGGTAAGGTCTCTGGATAGCCATGTTAACGAAATGGGAATGGATGAGGTAAACTTCCTGGACTTCGCCGTTCAGAAAATCACTCATGACATCCCGACCCACCGTTATGGCGTTGGTGTAGTCGAACTTGTTCCACACATCCACGAAAAACCGGGGCATGTCGGCCTGGCGGCGGCGGAAGAAGTCCCGGCCTTTCCGGCCCACGCAGGTGACGGCCACTTCGATGCCATCGGCCTCTTTTTCCCGCTTAAACTTACTAGCGGCGTTGATCAGGTTGACGTTGAAGCTGCCGCAGAGGCCGCGGTCAGCGGTCATGAGCACCAGCCCCACCTTTTTCACCTCTTCGGCCTTTTGAAAGAAAGGATGGATTTCCGGCGTCACACCACTGGCCAGATTCCTGAGCATCAGGGAAAATGACTCGGCGTAGGGGCGGAAATTCTCCATGCGCGTTTGTGCGCCCCGAAGTTTGGCGGCGGCCACCATGTTCATGGCCTTGGTGATCTGCTGGGTCTTTTTGACAGCGCTGATCTTCCGCCGAATATCTTGTAAGGTTGCCATGGCTTATCCTCCAGCTTACCTTATGCCGCCGCGGCGCCGACGGTGGCCTGGAAGACGCTGTCGAACTCCGAAAAGGCAGCCTTCATGCGGTTGTCGAGGTCCTCGGAGATGGTTTTCTGCTCCTTGATCTCCTTCAGAATTTCAATGTGCTTGGATTCCAGGAAGGAGTAGAGCTGCTGCTCGTACTGGGCGAGCACGTCCACCGGGTACTTGTCCAGGAACCCCCGGGTGCCGGCATAAATAATAGAAATCTGCCGTTCCATGACAAGTGGCTGGTACTGGGGCTGCTTCAGGATTTCCACCAGCCGGATGCCCCGGTTGAGCTGCTGCTGGGTGGACTTGTCGAGTTCGGAGCCGAACTGGGCAAAAGCGGCCAGTTCCCGGTACTGGGCCAATTCAAGGCGCAGCATGCCGGCCACCTGCTTCATGGCCTTGACCTGGGCGGCGCCGCCTACCCGGGAGACGGACAGACCCACGTTGATGGCAGGCCGGATGCCGGAGAAGAACAGACTGGGCTCCAGGTACACCTGCCCGTCGGTGATGGAAATAACGTTGGTGGGAATGTAGGCCGACACGTCGCCCTGCTGGGTCTCGATGATGGGCAGGGCCGTCATTGACCCGGCACCCAGCGCATCGTTCAGCTTGGCGGCCCGCTCCAACAGGCGGGAATGGTTATAGAAGATGTCCCCCGGATAGGCCTCACGTCCCGGCGGGCGGCGCAGCAGCAGGGAAATCTGCCGGTAAGCCTGGGCCTGCTTGGTGAGATCGTCGTAAATGATGAGGGCGTGGCGGCCGGAATCCCGGTAGTATTCCCCCATGGCGCAGCCGGAATAAGCGGCGACGTATTGCAGGGGCGCGGGCTCAGAAGCGGAAGCATTGACCACGATGGTGTGCTTCATGGCGTCGTGGCGCTCCAGGGCGTCCACCACCTGGGCCACGGTGGATTTCTTCTGGCCCACGGCCACGTAAATGCAGATGACGCCGGAGTCTTTCTGGTTGATGATGGCGTCCACGCAGAGGGCGGTTTTGCCGATCTGCCGGTCGCCGATGACCAGTTCCCGCTGACCGCGACCTACCGGGGTCATGGCGTCGATGGCCTTGTAGCCGGTGTACATGGGCTCATTCACCGGCTGGCGTTCGATGACGCCGGGGGCCTTCATTTCGATGCGCCGGAACTCCTTGGCTTCGATGGGGCCTTTGCCGTCGATGGGGTTGCCCACCGGGTCGATAACCCGGCCGATAACCGCGTCGCCCACGGGCACCTCAGCGATACGGCCGGTGCGTTTTACGATGTCGCCCTCTTTAATGTGGGTATCTTCGCCGAGGATGGCGCATCCCACGTTATCCTCTTCCAGGTTGAGGGCGATGCCGTAGATTTTGCCCGGGAACTCGAGAAGTTCCATGGCCATGCACTTTTCCACCCCGTAGACGCGAGCGATACCGTCACCCACGGAGAGGACTGTGCCGGTCTCGGCCACTTCCACCTTTTTTTCGTAATCCTTAATTTGCGTGCGGATTATTTGGCTGATTTCCTCGGCTCTGATTTCCATTTATACGACCTCGCCTTTGATTAAAGATTCTCTCAAAGCATTAAGCTGAGTGCGGACACTGCCGTCCAGCACCAAGTCCCCCACCATGGCGACCACGCCGCCGATGATGTCGGGGTCTTCTTCAAATTCCATGACCACTTTGGAATTGGTCATTTTTTCCATGGCGGTCCGCAGGCGCTCCTGCATCTCATTATCCAGGGGCACCGCAGACTTAACCCGAGCCCGTTTGAGATTCTCGATTTCGTCCGCCAATTGCTGGTAAACCTGAGAAATACCGGGCAAGGCGGCGAGACGGAGTTTGTCAAACAGGAGTTTAAGAAAGTTACTCACAATCGGGGATACCTTCAGGAGGGCAGCAATGCGGAGCAACAGTTTTTTCCGCTCCTCCATGCTGTGAACCGGGTTGAGCAGAGCGTCTTTCAGTTCCGGTTCCCGCTCCAAAAGTTGAGAGAAAACCTTCAACTCCTCCCCGTACTCCTTGAATTTGCCATCATCCTGGCCCAACATCATCAAGGCCCTGGCATAGCGTCGGGAAACGGTCAGGTCAATCAATGTTTCTCCACCACCTTATGTAGGTATTCCTCCACCAACTTGCTCTGGTCAGTGGAAGTGATTTCCTTCTTGATGAGGGCTTCCGCCATCTGGGTGGCCTTTTCCGCCACTTCCTTCTTGAGCTCCTGGACGGCCTTCTTGGTTTCCTGTTCAATGCTGAGGACAGCCATGTCCTTGATGCGGGCGGCTACGGCCTCGGCCTTGTCAATAATCTTCTTTTTCTCGAGTTCGCCTTCGGCGATGAATTGCTTGATGAGCTGTTCCCGCTCGCTAGCCACTTCGGCCAGCCTGGTTTCCGCGGCCTTCAGGGCTGCTTCGGCTTCGGCTTTCTTGGTTTCCAGCTCCTCGAAGGATTGGCTGATGTCAGTGGTGCGGGAGGCGAAAAAGGCTTTGGCCGGCTTGGCCACCAGCTTGATCAGGATGGCGGCGAAAACCACAAAGTTGAAGGTCCGCCAGATAAAATCCTGAATCTTTTCCGGGGTAATGCCGCCGTGGCCTCCCTCACCGCCGCTGGCCAAAACCACGCTGGCCGTCAAGAGCACCGAGCCCAACCCCAGGAAGATTGCCGTCCACCAGCGTGAGGTTGTCAGTTGTTCCCTCATGAGAGCTTCCTCCCCAGAATTTTGGTGGCCAGGGCCGTGGCGAAATCCTGGGCTTGAGCCTTCAAGGCATCCCGGGCTTTTCCCACATCTTTCTTGATCTTGGCTTCCACCCGGGACCATTCGGCATCAACTTCCTTTTTCACCTGCTCAAGAAGTGTAGCTTCAGCCTGGGAACCTTCCTGGCGCAGGCCTTCCCGTAAGCCCAAGCCTTCCCGCCGAGCCGCAACGAGCTCCTCGTCCACCTTTCCCAGAATACCCTGCCGGTTGTCCGCCAACCCGGTGATATCCTCCTCAAAGGAGGACAACCTGGCCTGACGGCTCTGGATGATCTTCCGAATGGGCCGGAAGAGCACCATGTTCAACAGGAACACCAGCACGAGAAAATTGAGAAGTTGTGCAAACAATGTCCAGTCAATATCAATCATCTCGGTGTGCCACCTCTAAATTTATTTGAAATTTTAAGGCGTTACTTTATTGGGGCGTAGAAGTGAAGCCAAAGGCACATGTGTATCTTTTCACGAATGCCCTTTTACCCTATTTTCTGAGGACTGTCAAAATGTTTTTTGAAAAAATTTCAGCCGCCCAGCAGAAAGCGGCGCATGCGCAGGTTGAGAAGAAGTCCCAGGGCCAGCATGGTGGTGATGAGGGAGGAGCCGCCATAGCTGAACAGCGGCACCGGGATGCCCACCACGGGCATGAGGCCCGTCACCATGCACAAGTTGACGAACACTTGCCAGAACAGGAAAGCCGTCACCCCCAGGGCCAGCAGTTGGCCGAAGCGCTCGTTGCAATTCCGGGCGATGAGCATGCCCCAGAGGGTAAGCATCAGGTAAAGTAAGACCAGGCAGGCTGAGCCCACAAAACCCCATTCTTCGGCAAAGACCGAAAACACGAAGTCCGTGTGCTGCTCGGGGAGAAAATGCAGCTGGCTCTGGGTCCCCTGCAAAAAACCCTTGCCCCAGAACTGCCCGGAACCCACGGCGATCTTGGATTGAATGATGTGGTAGCCGGCGCCCAGGGGGTCCCGCTCCGGGTCAAGAAAGATGCGGATGCGCTGGCGCTGATATTCCTTGAGAAAGGGCCAGGCCGCGGGAATGGCGCTCACCAGAATGACGGCTCCGATGACCAGGGGGCGCCAGTGAACCCCCACCATGAGAATCATGGAAATGCCCACCAGGGTCACCAGGATGGCGGAGCCCAGGTCCGGCTGCTTGGCGATGAGGGCCGCGGGAATCAGGATAATCATCAGGGGGAAAAGGAGGTCCCGGAAATTCAGGGGTCCCTGGGGGGCCAGCCGGTGGAAATGCCGGGCCAGCACCAGGATAATGGCGATTTTTACCAGTTCCGAGGGCTGGATGGAAAAAAAGCCCACCCCCAGCCAACGCTTGGAGCCGGACACCGTCTTGCCGGCCACCATGACGGTGAGAAGGAGAATAATACTGAGGATATAGAGGGGGTAAGCCAGTCGTTCCAGGTGGCGGTAATCCACGGTGAGGGTGAGGAACATGACGGCAAGACCCACCAGGAGCCAGTAGCTTTGTTTGATAAATACTGGAGTGACGCCCTCCGGGGTGCGGTTGTAGCCGGCACTGTATAGGTTGACGATGCCGATGCCGGCGATGAGGAGAACCAGGGCCAGCAACAGCCAGTCAAAATTTTGCACTAAACGGCGGTCGAACATGGTTGGGAGTGAGCTGTGAGCAGTTAGCAGTTAGCAGTTAGCAAAAAAAGTTCTTCTCATTATTTCTCGATCCCAAGCTTTGCTTGGGAACGGTGAGCTGGGTGTCCAAGCTGAGCTTGGACTCAACATTTCATTCCCAAGTGCAACTTGGGAACGAGAAAAAGATTAAAGTTTAGGTTTCCACTCGGTAGCTCAAGGCCTCCCGCAGGGTGTCCCGGTCGGCGTACTTGATGTCGCCGCCCATGGGGAGGCCGTAGGCGATGCGGCTCACTTTGACCCCCAGGGGTTTGAGCTCCTGGCTGAGATAGGTGGTGGTGGCTTCCCCTTCCAGGCTGGGGTTTAATGCCAAGATTACTTCCTTGATGCCCTCTGACGGGAGGCGCTCCAGGAGTTCCTTGATCCGGAGATCGTCCGGCCCCACCCCATCCAGGGGCGAGAGCACCCCGCCCAGGACGTGGTAGCGGCCGTTATACCAACCGACTTTTTCGATGGCCAGGAGATCGCCGGGGTCGGCCACCACCAGGAGGACATCGGCCTGGCGGGCGGGGTTGGCGCACAGGGGGCACAGCTCCTGGTCCGCAAAGGCGAAACAGCGCCGGCAGAGGCGCACCTTGTCCTTCAGGTCGGTCACCGCCTGGGCCAGCTCCAGCACATCCCCCTGGGGCGCCCGCAGAAGATATAAGGCCAGCCGGGCGGCGGTCTTCTCGCCCACGCCGGGCCAGCGGCTGAGGGCCGCGACCACCCGCTGCAAAGCCTCCGGATATGCGCCTTTTGCCATATTGGTCCTTTGGTATGAATTTTGGGGTAAGGGCCAGGGACGCAGGGCGGGTTTAAAATCCGCCCCTACCTGCCTGCCCCGAATCCCTTCTCCTACACAGGCTGGAAGCCTGTGCTCCCGAGTTAAACAGAGCAGCCAGGGCATACTGTGAGGGTTGTCTCGGTTTGGAAGCCCATGCTGCCGGTGCCGGTGTCCCCTTACTCCCCCCGAAGCCCCCCTCCCTTAATCCCTTGCTGATGCACGGTAGGACGGGCCTTCAGCCTGTCCAGGCACGGGAAGGATGCCCGTGCTACCATCATAGGGGGTTGGGAGGGGAGTTTGAGGGAAGGAAACCACAGGCGAGACGCCAGTGCCCACAGGAGCCGCCGCTCCCCCGGCCCTCCCTTAAAACTCACCCGAACATGCCAGGGATGTTCAGGCCGCCGGTGAGTTTGCCCATTTCCTGGGAGACCATTTCCCGGGAGCGGTTCAGGGCCTCGTTGACCGCGGCCAGAACAAGGTCCTGGAGCATATCCACGTCGTCGGGGCTGGCCACTTCCGGGTCGATTTTCAGCGACACCAGTTCCTGGCGGCCGTTGACCACAGCCTCCACCATGCCGCCGCCGGCCTGGGCGGTGACGGTGCGTTCTCCCAATTCCGCCTGGAGTTCCTGCATCTTGCGCTGCAGGACCTGGGCCTGTTTCATGAGGCCGCCGAGGTTTTTCACTCTGAGTTCTCCTTGTTGTCGGGGGTCAGCCACTGGCCGCCGAAGACTTCCAGAGCCTCTTGTTTGAGGGCGGTTAAATCAACGGGTTTATGCTCAGTATGGGGAGCCTTTTGGGGGGCCGGCGGAGAGACATATTCAATCTGCAACTGGTACTGAGACCCAAAAAATCTGGCCACCAGGTCCTGCACCCGGCTTTGCTGGCGAGCGCTGGGGAAAGTCAAGGTCCGGTCGCCGGTGATCACCAGGGTATGGTCGCGAATTTCAGAAAGATTTGCCCGGGAAAGTTTGGCATAGAGGGGGCCGCCTTCCTCTTTTTGGAGAAAAGCCAAAAAGGCCTGCCAGGTTTCCGCCAGGTTGTCGAGGTTAAGAGTGGCCGGTTCCAGGGGAGGGCTGGGGGCGGCCACAACCTGCGGTTCCGGAGGAGGAGCCGAGTCCGTTACCGGGGCGGAGGCCGCAGGCATGGCGTTTTTCAGGCGGCCCTCCAGGGTTTCCAGGCGCTTGAGCCAGTCGGCCAGGGGCATGAGGGGCTCCAGATGGAGCAGGCGCAGGAGCAGGACCTCCAAGGCGAGACGGGGTTGGGGGGCCCGCTTGAGTTCCTCTTCACCCTGCAACAAGACGCTCAAAAGATTGTGCAGGTGCACCGGGGGACAGCGCCGGGACAGGCGGACCAGTTCCTCCCATTCGGAATCGGCCACTTCCGCCAGCCGCCGGGCCTCGGGGTGGAGACCGGCCAGGAGCAGGTGCCGGGCGTATTGCACCAGGTCCTGGTAGAAGCGCTTGAGGTCGTGGCCCTGGTTGTAAAGGTCGTCGATAAGTTCCAGGAGAGCGGGGCCTTCCCGGTTGATGATGGCCGTGAGGGCCTGGAGCAGCGCGCCCCGGTCGGTCACCCCCAGGATTCTGGCGATCTCCGAGGGGCCGGCGTGGTCGCCCCCGAAGGTGATCACCTGGTCCAGGAAGCCCTGGGCGTCCCGGAGGCCCCCTTCAGCCTCCCGGGCGATGAGGGCCAGGCTGTCGGCATCCAGGGCCCAGCCTTCCTGCTCCACCAGCTTGGCCAGGTGCTCCTGGATGAGGGAGGTGGGGATGCGCCGGAAGTCGTAGCGCTGGCAGCGGCTTAAAATGGTCACCGGCACCTTGTGGGGGTCGGTGGTGGCCAGGACAAAAACCGCGTGGGCCGGGGGCTCCTCCAGGGTCTTGAGGAGGGCGTTGAAAGCCGGCAGGGTGAGCATGTGCACTTCGTCGATGATGTAGACCTTGGACTTGCCGTCCACCGGCAGGTATTTGATTTTTTCCCTAAGATCCCGCACCTCGTCGATGCCCCGGTTGCTGGCGCCGTCGATTTCCAGCACATCCATGGAGGAGCCGCCCGTGATTTCCTGGCAGACCTGGCAGGTATTGCAAGGGTGGGGGGTGGGGCCGTGGACGCAGTTCAAGGCCTTGGCCAGGATGCGGGCCACCGAGGTTTTGCCTACGCCCCGGGGGCCGGAGAACAGAAAGGCATGGGCCACGCGGTCCGCGACGATGGCATTCTGGAGGGTCTTGGTGATGGGCTCCTGGCCCACCACCTCCTCAAACGTCTGGGGACGCCACTTCCGGGCCAGAACCTGGTAGGACATTTAGGAGTTTTCGGTTTTCAGTTTTCGGTGCGAACCTGAGGCACCAAGGGGTAGTAAGGGTTATTTGGCGTTGGAGTCATTCTCCCAAAGGCCAAATTGGTTATTCTCTGGATCAAGGCACACTGCAAAGTATCCCATTTCGGGGATGGCAGTTTTGGGGAAGACCACCTGCCCGCCGAGACTTGTCACCTTAGCCAGATATTCCTCCACCGACGGCACATCTATATACATGGTGATGGCTTGCTGGGGGTGCTGCCGGTGCAGCATACCACCTTCCAGGGCCTTCTCCCCTGCCGTGGCAGTGGCAATCATCCAATAGTCCATGGCGAAGGGACCGGAATATTTCTCGATTTTCCATCCAAACAGCTTACCGTAGAATTGCTTGGCCCGCTCGACGTCGTCGGCGGGGATTTCGAAGTGAACTATCTGGGGCATTTGGTCAACTCCTCTTGGAGCAGGTAATGGCAGGGGTTACAGACTGCTTTACGGGGAAGTCATCCATTTAGCGCAACAGGGCTAAATAATCCTGATACCTCTCAACTACGGGAATTTTCTTGCTTGCGTGGTAAATGAGGCGATGGCCCTCGGCTTCAAGAGACCGCGCCTGCTCCTGCACGCCTCCTGGAAACTTGGGGTTTAGGGCGCCGTTAGCTGTTAACACCCGCCAATAAGGGGTAATTTCCTGCCGACCGGTTGCCTTATCTTCCTCGGCGGTTTCGGCGCAGATTCTCAAAAAAATGCCGGTGGTTAATGGGCAGGTGACGTCTGCCTGGAAGCGACGGGCCAAGGTCTGGCGGAGCAGGGGGATGGTGACGACCTCACCCTTTTTGACTTCCTGCACCAGGGCATCCACCAGCTTGGGGGTGGGCACCAGCATGGTCCCGACACCACAGGTCCTTTGCATCTTGGCAGGAATAGGCACCACTTTGGGAGCCTGCTCCCTCTCCAGCTTATCCCGCCACGCCGTTCTTGATGTCAGTGTTCCCGAAGCCTTCACTAGTTGCAATGAGTTGGCGGAGAGAGAGGGATTCGAACCCTCGGTAAGTCTTTTGGACCTACACGCGATTTCCAGTCGCGCCCCTTCAGCCGCTCGGGCATCTCTCCGCGTTGGGCAGTCAGCAGTCAGCAAAGTTATGATGTTACCAGATTTCGATTCTTAACTAAACTCAAGCCCCACATTTCTATCAATTTTCTTAAAATAACACAACTGCTCAGTGGCTGCTAGCTGCTCCAAAATGGCGGAGGGGGTGGGATTCGAACCCACGTGGGAGTGATTAGCCCCCAAGTCGATTTCGAGTCGACCCCGTTACGGCCTCTTCGGTACCCCTCCGGTTTGCAGCTGTAAGCTATAAGCCATAGGCAAAAAAGGAAAAAACGTAGGGTGGCATTGCCCACCACTAGTATATGGTTAACAGTTTGCCTTCTGCCTTCCGACCTTCACGCAGGCTGAAGCCCGCGGCTACATAATTCATTCCCTGTTTCCTGAAAAGAAAAATGTAGGGTGCGTTTTGCGCACTATAATCGGCGCGCGGGGCGCGCTCTACATTTTAATACGTTTCTCCCTGAAGAATTGCTGCACCAGGTCCCGGCATTCGGCCTCCCGGACGTGGCCGGTGACTTCCAGGCGATGGTTGAGGCGGACGTCCTCGGGAATCCGGTACAGGGACACGCAGGCCCCGGCCTTGGGGTCCGGGGCGCCGAAGACCAGGCGCTTGATGCGGGCGTAAATCAGAGCCCCGGTGCACATGAGGCACGGCTCCATAGTAACATAGAGGGTAACCCCGGGCAACCGGTAATTCCCCAGGATTTCAGCAGCCTGACGCAGGGCCAGGATTTCGGCGTGGGCCGTGGGGTCGTTCAGGGAAATGGGAAAATTGTGGGCATGGGCCAGGATGTTGCCGTCTTCCCCCACCAGCACCGCCCCTACCGGTACTTCTCCTGCGTTCAGGGCCCGCCTGGCCTCCTGTAAAGCCCGGCCCATGTAATATTCATCGCCTTCCAGGGCCATAAGTCACTCTTCTTTGGGGGCGGCGTCCCCGGCGCGCCAGGGGAGAGAGCCGGTAATTTCCACTTCCAGGGCAAAACTCAGGAAGGTGCGGATGATGACCAAAAGGCCCAGAACGGCAAGATCCTGGAGGGTGGGGCCTACGGCCACCGTGCCCACGATGTCCGCAGCCACCAGGAATTCCAGTCCCAAGAGAATGGCCCTGCCGAAGTCATTACGGAACCGGGGAAAGGCGGGACGGAAGGAGCCTCCCTGGAAAGACCGCCGGATAAAGGCGACGGTGGTGCCCAAAGCCCCAAGGACAATGATGATGACCCCGATGGTTTCCAATCCCATGGCGATCCACCGCCAGAGGGCATTGAGGCTTTCAGGATGGTTAATGGGCATAAGGAAAAGTTGCAAGTTCCCGGTTCAAAGTTCAAAGCGGGCGCACGTAATGGCGGGCAGGACGTCCGCCCACCTTTGTCCCGATAATCAAGGTGCAGAAATTATATCACGGAGGAGAAGTAACCTGTGCGTTTCTTTGGGATAAAATGTTCAGGCCCTGCTGTTCGTAACGCTCCAATAGTTCCAGGGCGCGGTTTTCCTGGGTCAGAATTTCCTGACAGCGCTGTCGCTGGGGTTCCGGGGGATCTTGTTCGAGGAGTTCTACCAAGGCGTGCTGCTGCTCCTGGTGTTTTTTGGCCAGGAGGCGCAGGCGCAGAACGAGAAGCTGGGTCAGGACGGGGTCTTCGGCAAAGGGCAGCCACTGCAGGGCTTGGGGGAAGTCTTCCTCCTCCAGGGCCGCCAGGGCCAGATGGCGGTAATAGGCGGCCGGGAGAAGGCCGGTGTCGGCCAGAGTGGCGGCCACCAGCCGGCGCCCCAGGGCTATCAAAACACCGATGCCGATCATGGTGTGGCTCGGGGGGGTAATTTTTTGAGGGGAGGACCGGGGGAGCAGTGGCTCCCCCGCCCTCCCCTCAAACCCCCCCAACCCCCTTTTACCGGGAGAACAGGCATCCTGCCGGTTCCTCCACAGGCTGGCAGCCCGTCCTACCGTGCTAAGGGATGGGGGGTGAAGGTGTGGAGCAGGGGACAGGGTGCTATAACCCCTGCCTCCTCATCCACAATTCTATTATTCAGAATAAGCGAGGCTCTTGCAAAAATAACTCAATACCACCCCTTGTCATTTTGAGCGAAGCGATGAATTTTGTATTTCCAGGGGCTTGAGATCCTTCACTTCGTTCAGGATGACAAAAACGACTTTTGCAAGAGCCTCAAGCAAGATGAATTAAGCTTACAGCTTATAGCCTAAAGCTTAAAGCTCAACCCCTTACGCCTTCTGGGCCTGGATGCCTTCGTCCACCATGTTCCGGAGAATGTCCCGGAGTTCCGGCAGGTCTTCGGTCAGGTCATTGATGCGTCTTTTCACCTGGCGGTAGTCTTCGTCATTGTCATCCCGGGTTTTGTCCAGGGTGTCCTGGAGCGCGCCGGTGAGGCGCTTGTCCAGGCGCATGAGCCCGGCGGCGGCGCCGGCCAGCTCCAGGACCCCGTGGGTGATCTGGTGGCCGGTGATTTCCTGGATGGCGATTTCGGTGACCAGGCCCGCCAGGGCGCCCACTACGGCGCCCGGTACGGAAAGTTCGTTATTGGCCATGGTGGCCTCCCTCCTCAACCTAAGAATGGTTTGTAAGTTCAAGGTTCAAGGTTCAAGGTTCAAAGTTTAAAATAATTTTATCTGCGCCCTGCCAAATTGCCAAAACCTTTGTGGCTAACCACCGCCCTGAGCCGTGTCCAGGGCTTTGCCCTGGGCCAGCTTTTCGGCCAGGCGTTCGGCATCCTGGAGCATGCGGCTGACGTGGCGGTCCTTTTCCGCCAGGCGCTTTTTCAGCTCCCGGTTTTCTCTGGCCAGGCGGCCCACTTCCGACTTTCCCAGCCAGGAGCGGACCTTGCCGGTCAGCCAGACAAGCCCGATGCCCAGCAATACCCCCAGCGCCAGACCCAGGGTAAAATCCAGAGCGCGAATTTCCATATCGTTTTAGACAACTGAATAAAGGGAAATGTGAAGCGATTTTTTCCTGCCTTCGCCTCAATCTCAAAAAACTGTTTCCTTACCACCCAATTTTATTACAATAATAGCACCTGTCGACACAATGTCAACGTGCCCGGGCCAGAGCCGCGGAGCCTGCCCAGGGTTTCAGCAGCGCACATCCCACTTCCCAGAGGAGAGCCGGACGATGAGCAATACCAAGGCCATGTACCGCACCATTCTGGCGGATCACTTTCCCCCGGAAATGACCATCACTTTCGGCGACCAGAAGCTCGTGTACCGCAAGCGCACCTGGAAGATCCCCGACACCAAAACCGGGGAGGTCATTGAAAGCGGCCTGCGCTACGGGGAGAACCCGGACCAGGAGGCGGCCATCTACGAGTTGGTGAGCGGCAACCTCACCCTGGGGAAATGCCAGTTTGTGGAGCCGGGGCTGGGCCTGACCAGCGCCCTGGATGAAGCCGGCATGCTCCAGGCGGGGAAGCACCCGGGGAAGATTAATCTGACCGACCTGGACAACGGCCTTAATATCATCAAATTTTTGGACAAAAAGCCGGCCTGCGTCATTCTCAAACACAACAACCCCTGCGGCGCGGCCTGGGGGAATTCTCCGGCCGAAGCCTACGACAAGGCCAACATGGCCGACCGCATCGCCGCGTTCGGGGGCGCGGCGGTGTTCAACCGGCCCCTGGACAAAGCCGGGGCCGAAATTGTCAGCAAAAATTATCTCGAAGTGGTGGCCGCGCCGGAGTATGAAGAGGGCTCCCTGGATATCCTGAAAAAATCCAAGGACCTGCGCATCATCCGCATTGCCCGCTTTGACCGTCTCAAAGAATTGCTCTATAAACGTGTCGTGGATTTTAAAAGCCTCATCGACGGGGGCATTATCGTGCAGCAGTCGCCCTTGAACGTCATCTTGAATAAAGAGGATTTCAAGCCCGCAGTGGCCACCTACCAGGGCAAGGAATACCGCTGCACCCGGCAGCCTACCGATAAGGAATATGACGACCTGCTGTTCGGCTGGTGGGTGGAGCAAGGGGTGACCTCCAATTCCATTCTGTTCGTCAAAGACGGCGTCACCATGGGCATCGGCACCGGCGAGCAGGACCGGGTGGGGGTGGCGGAAATCGCCATCTTCAAGGCCTATACCAAATACGCCGACAAGCTCTGCTTCCAACGCTACGGCATGCCCTATAAAGAATTGGAGCTGGCGATTTTGCAGCGGCAACGGGAAGAGGAAGACAAGGTGGAGATTGACAAGGAAACCGAAGACGCCCGGGGCGGGCTAATCGGCGCGGCCATGGTCTCCGACGCCTTCTTCCCCTTCCGGGACGGGGTGGACGTGGCCATCCGGGAAGGCATCAGCGCCATCGCCCACGCGGGGGGCTCCATGCGGGACCACGAATCCATCGAGGCCTGCAACGAAGCCAAGCCGCCGGTGGCCATGGTCTTCACCGGCCAGCGGTGTTTTAAGCATTGATGAAGATATAATTTGAGGGGAGGGCCGGGGGAGCGGTGGCTCCCCCGCCCTCCCCTCAAGCTCCCCTCCCAACCCCCTTTAAGGGGCTGGCTTGAGCCGGGGCCAAGGCCACGGCTCAAGCCGCAATTAGCACCCCCTTAAGGGATTGGGGGAGGGGGTAAGGGTCTCGACCCTTAGTCCCCTCCCCCACGAATCTAACGCCAACCAAGAGAGAGCCATGACGTTACGCGAGAAAATTGACAGGAAAGAAGCTTTGGTGGGGGTGATTGGCCTGGGGTATGTGGGGCTGCCCCTGGTGCTGCGGTTCTGGGAAATGGGTTTTTCGGTCCTGGGTTTTGATACGGATCAGGACAAGGTGGACCGTCTCAACCGGGGGGAGTCTTACATCAAGCACATTCCCTCGAGCCGGGTGGCGGAGATGACGGCTGCGCCTGGGAGCGGTCCCCGCTTTGCCGCCACCAAGGACATGGCCCGCCTGTCGGAGCCTGATGCCCTTTTAATCTGTGTCCCCACCCCCCTGACCCCGTCCCGGGAGCCGGATCTTAAGTACGTGGAAAACACTACCCGGGATATTGCCGCGGTGTTGCGGCCCGGGCAGTTGGTGTCCCTGGAGTCCACCACTTATCCCGGCACCACCGCGGAAGTTCTGCTGCCGTTGTTGAGCAAAGGATTAACTGTGGGCCAGGATTTCTTCCTGGTTTTTTCGCCGGAGCGGGAAGACCCGGGAAATCCCACCTTTCACGTGCAGAATATTCCCAAGGTGGTGGGGGGCATCACCCCTCAGTGCCTGGAAAACGGCGTAGCCCTTTACAGCCAGGTAGTGGACCGGGTGGTGCCGGTGTCTTCCACCCAGGCCGCGGAACTGACCAAGCTCCTGGAGAACATTTACCGGGCGGTGAATATTGCCCTGATCAACGAACTCAAGGTGCTGTGTCTGCGCATGGGGCTGGATGTCTTCGAAATCATCGAGGCTTCCAAGACCAAGCCCTTCGGGTTCCAGGCCTTTTACCCCGGACCGGGTCTCGGCGGGCACTGCATCCCCATCGACCCTTTTTACTTGACCTGGAAGGCCCGACAGTACGATCTGTCCACCCGGTTCATCGAACTGGCCGGGGAAGTCAATGCGGGAATGCCGTATTTTGTGGTGCAGCGGGTGGCCGAGGCGTTAAACGACCAGGGGAAGGCCATCAAAGGGTCAAAGATTTTGGTGCTGGGCGCGGCCTATAAGAAAGACGTGGACGACCCGAGGGAATCTCCCAGCTTGAAAATCATCTCCTTGTTGCAGAGCAAGGGTGCGCACGTGGTTTATCATGACCCCCACATTCCCCACCTGCGCGGGCGGGCGGCACTACCCCGGTTTGGATCTCAAATCCGTGGAGCTGAATCCGGAAACTCTGGGCGCTGCGGATTGCGTGCTCCTGGTGACCGACCACAGCGCCTACGACTATGCCTGGATCGCCTCCCAGGCCAGGCTCATCGTGGACACCCGCAACGCCTTTGCCAAACAAAAGGGCGCCCCCGTTTATCTCGCTTAGGATTGCGGGGAAACCCCGGAAGGAGGAAGGCATGCACAAGATAAACCTGTATGAAGCCGGTGAATTCGGCGACCAGCACTTTAAAAGGCTTTTGGTCCATGACTCCCCTTACCTGAAAATCCTCAACTTCAACTTCAAGGCCGGGCAGGAGATGCCGGTGCACAGCCACAACATTGAAGGCCAGGTGAGCATGATGATTGTGGAGGGAGAAGGGGAATTCCTGGGAGGCGCGGAACCTGTGCCCGCCAAGAAAGGGGACGTGCTGGTGTGCGACATCGCCGAACCCCACGGCCTCAAAGCCAAAACCGACCTGAGACTCCTGGTCACCATCGCCCCGCCTATTTGAGGAAGGTGAGATTAAACTTGAGGGAGGGGGCCAGGGGTCGGTGGACCCCTGCCCCCTCCCTCAAGCTCCCTCCCCCAACCCCTTGATGGAAGGATGGTAGGACGGGCTTCCAGCCCGTCCCGGCACGGGCAGGATGCCCGTGCTACCATTACAGGGGGGTGGGAGGGGAGTTTGAGGGGAGGGCGGGGGAGCTACCGCTCCCCCGGCCCTTCCCCTCAAGATTTCCTTAAAAAACACCATGCGCTACGAAGGCCCTATTTATCGGCCGCCCAGTGAGGCCCGGAGTTTACTCGTCCAGGCCACGGTGGGGTGCCCTCACAACCGCTGCACCTTTTGCCTGGTGTACAAAAACATCCGGTTCAAGGTGCGGCAGGTTAAGGAGATCAAAGAGGATCTGGAAGAGGCGGCCCGTCTCTATGGAGGCGGGGTGCGCACCCTCTTTTTCCCGGCGGGGAATACCATGGCTATGCCTACCGAGGCTTTGGCCGAGGTTTGCCGCCAGGCCCGGGCCCTGTTTCCGGAGCTTGAGCGGATAACCGTGTATGGGTCCTCGCAATTTATCGTGAAAAAGGGGCTTGCGGAGCTGCGCCTTCTGGCCGAAGCGGGTTTGACTCGCATCCACGTGGGCTGGGAAAGCGGGGCTAATAAGATTCTGGCCGACATAAAGAAAGGGGCCACGAAGGACGTACACGCGGAGGCGTCCCGGCTCCTGACGGAAGCGGGTATCGAGGTGAACGCTTATGTCATGCTGGGGATCGGCGGCCAGGAAGAGAGCCTGGCTCATGTCAGAGAGACCGCGGCCCTGGTAAACGAGGCGCCCCCTAAGGTGTTGCGGTTACGCACCTTTGTCCCCAAGGTGAATACCCCCTTGTTGGATGATGTCCTGGCGGGGCGGTTCACCATGCTCACGCCGCACCAGGCGCTGGCCGAAACTGCGGCGCTGCTGGAAGGGATTGCTGTCCCTGTCCGGGTGGAGAGCGATCATTATACGAATTATGTGAATGTGTCGGGGAACCTGCCGGAAGACCGGGAAAAAATGCTGGCGTTTCTGAAGAGGGCGTTGGCGCGGCCGGAGTCCGACTTCCGGCCTTTTTTTATAGGCACGGAGTAAACAAGTAATTTTGAAGGGGGTCTGGGGTCGAGGATTCCTGTCTTCTCACCTACGCCCCCTCTGCCAACCCCTTAGCACGGTGGGACGGGCTTCCAGCCCGTCCAGGCACGGGCAGGATGCCCGTGCTACCATGTCAAAAAAGATACCTTTTACGATTTGGGTTCCTGGTAATTGTTGTAGCGTTTCAGGAGTTCCAGGTGGCGCAGGGGGTCGTAATCCACCTGGCGATACTGCTGGAAGAGCTTGCCGCCGCTCAGGAAGCTGTGCACCAGGCGCTTCTGGAAGTCCACAAACCCCAGGCCCCCCGGCCGGGTCAGATAGTGGCTCATGAAGTTGGGGGTTTTGCCGTCCGGCAGGTATTCCGGGATGGGGTCATTGACGAACTCATGGGCGTGATACAGGCCGACAAGATGGCCCAGTTCATGGATAATCAGGTTGGCCAACTTTTCCGGGTTGTTTTTGGCTTCTCTGGGGCGTTTGCCGAGGATGTCCTTCTCGAAATGCCGGAAATCCACGTGCACGGTGGATAGGTGGAGATGAGCGAAAGCGTATTTATCCTGGCAGACCATGCGGAAGCGAGAACGGAAGGGCGGTTCCACCTGGAAGGCCTGATAGGTGCGGTCCAGCCACTCACCATGACTGAGAGCTTCAAGGCGCAGGCGTTTGCCCGGGACCAGCTCGCCCGGGGCGGGTTGACCTTTGACCATCTCCAGGAGGACGCCCATTTTGGCGTAAAAGGCCTGCACCGCCGGCCAGGCCTGGGGGAAAAGCAGGTGGAAGGATTCCAGTTCCGGCTGGGAAGAAACAAAGACCTCCACGGTCACCCGTTTGGGAGCAAGGTCCAGAGGGCCCAGATCGCCAAGGGAGAAGAGGGCGGCCTCCTGAGCGGGCGAGAGGGGGTCCGTGGCCCGGACCTGATCAGCCCTCCCCAGGAAACTGACGACCAGGAGTCCTAAAAAGGAGCCCAAAAAAATTTTTTTCCACATCGCTTTGCTTTTTTCAAAAATCCAGTACAATAACTAATTTGTAGAAAGGAGCAGGGACCATGGCCTATATGTGCGATATTTGCGGTAAGAAGCCCACGGTGGGCAATAATGTCAGCCACGCCAACAACCACACCAAGCGGCGCTGGAAGCCCAACCTGCGCCGGGTCCGGGCTTTGCAGCAGGGAAGCATCCGATATATCCGGGTTTGCACCCGGTGTCTCCGTTCCGGTCATGTGGTAAAGCCGGCATAATCTCCGGGTGACGGCAAAGGCGGGTTTCCCCGGCGACAGGACCGGGGGCCTCGCCGCCCCACCCGGATATGCCATTTTCCTTCCACTCACGTCTTGACCCGCTTCACGGAAATCACTTCTTTCAATCTTTTTAGAGCTGCGAACACCCGGTCCAGGTGCTGCTGATCAGACACCTGCACGGTGAAGTTGGCGATGCCCCGCTGCTCGGCGGTGGTGGTCACCGAAGCCTTGGTGACATTGACGTCGGCGGATTTTAGGGCGCTGGTGATATCGGCCAGGAGCCCCGGCTTGTCCACGGTGACCACCTGGATGTTGGCCGGGTAAAAGGCCTGGGGGTGACCGTCCCATTCCGCCGGAATTTGCCGGAAAGATTCAGTGCGAGCCAGGTAGGCGCAATCGCTGCGGTGGATGGTGACTCCCTTGCCCCGGGTGATGTAGCCCACGATTTCATCGCCCGGAATGGGCTGACAGCAGGCGGCCAAATTGATGAGCAGGTCCTGGAGCCCTTTGATGCGGATGGGACCGGCCTCTTTGGGGGGCCGCACCTCGGCCTCAAGGGGCGGGGCCCCCTCTTCCACGGCGGGAGCGAGGATTTTCATGAGGCGGCCGCCCACCTGGCCGGCGGAAAGCTTGCCGTGGCCGATGGCCTCGAGGAGGTCATCCACCTGGCGCAAAGAAAGGTCCTGGGCGACCTTTTTGAGGTCAGCCTCTTCCTTCATGAGTTTTTGGAGGCTGGCGCCGTTTTTCCGGAGTTCCCGTTCTAACAGTTCCTTTCCCAGGCTAATGCTTTGCTCCCGCTCCATGGCCTTGAGCCACTGGCGGATCTTGTGCCGGGCTTTGGGGGTCTTGACGAACTGGAGCCAGTCCCGGTTGGGGCGCTGGTTGGCGCTGGTGATGATTTCCACGGTGTCGCCGTTCTGCAGTTCGTGGCGCAGGGGCACCATGCGGCCGTTCACTTTGGCGCCCGTGCAGGTGTTGCCCACTTCGGTGTGAATGGCGTAAGCGAAATCCACCGGGGTGGCGCTCCGGGGCAGTTCCTTGACCTCCCCCTGGGGAGTGAAAACGTAGACCTCATCCGGGAAAAGCTCCAGGCGCATGCCTTCCAGGAGTTCCTCCGGGGTCTTCAGGTCCTTTTGCAGGTCCACCAGTTGACGCAGCCAGGCAAAGCGCTGGGCGTCCTTGACCTTGAAGGGCTTCTTTTCCTTATAGCTCCAGTGGGCCGCGATGCCTTCCTCGGCGATGCGGTGCATGTCCTGGGTGCGGATCTGCACTTCCATGCGCTCGCCGTAGGGGCCGATGACGGTGCTGTGGATGGACTGGTAGAAATTGGCCTTGGGCATGCCGATGTAGTCTTTGAGACGTCCGGGCACCGGCCGGAAAAGGTTGTTGACCACGCCCAGGGCTTCATAGCACTCGCTGATGGTGTCGAGGATGATACGGAAGGCCAGGATGTCATGGAGTTCCTCCAGGGAAATCTGCTGGGCCTGAAGCTTGCGATAGATGCTGTGGATGTGCTTCAGGCGGCCGCTCACTTCCCCGTGCAAGCCATGTTCCGCCAGCTTGTCCTTGAGTTTTTGAGAGATCTCCTCGACGTATTTTTCCCGCTCCCCTTTTTTCAGGATCAAGCCTTCCTGGATCTGCTGATACGCTTCGGGTTCCAGGTAGAAAAAGGCCAAATCCTCAAGTTCGGCCTTGAGTCTGAACATCCCCAAGCGGCCGGCCAGGGGGGCGTAAATGTCCATGGTCTCCTGGGCGATGCGCCTTTGCTTGGCAGGCTCCATGAAGCCCAGGGTGCGCATGTTGTGGACCCGGTCAGCCAATTTCACCAGCAGGACCCGGATGTCATGGGACATGGACAGGACCATCTTCCGGATATATTCGGCCTGCTGGGTGGCCTTATTCCCGAAAATCAACTGGCCGATCTTGGTCACCCCGTTGACGATGTCGGTGACCTCTTCCCCGAAATATTCATCCAGGTCGTCGAGGCTGGCTGCGGTGTCTTCCACGGTGTCGTGGAGGAGGCCGCAGGAGACGGTGATGGGCCCGAGACCCATCTGGGCCAGGAGGTAGGCGACTTCCAGGGGATGGGACAGGTAGGGTTCGCCGGACAGGCGCATCTGGCCTTCGTGGCCTTTGGCGGAAAAGACGTAGGCTTTCTGAATCAAACTGGTGTCCGCCTCAGGGTGGTGCTTGAGGACTTCTTCTTCGATATCCTGGAGGCGGATGATTCTATCCATGGAGTTCCTGGTCTATAAGATCTTTGATGTAGGGGAAGAGCCGGTCCAGGTCCACCATGGAGACGCTTGGGGAACGGCGGTGGCGCACCTCGGCCTGACCCTTGGCCAGGGTTTTGGGGCCCACCACCACCCGCAAGGGGAGGCCCAGGAGGTCCATGTCCTTGAACTTGACGCCCGGTCTTTCGTCCCGGTCGTCCAGGAGGACTTCGAGGCCGGCGCTCTCCAGCTGGTCGTGGAGGTGCTGGGCCGTTTCCCGGGTGGCCTGGTCGTTGATGTTGATGGGGACGAGGCCCACCTGGAAGGGAGCCAGTGGCATGGACCAGATAATGCCGTCATTGTCGTGGCCCTGCTCAATGGCCGCGGCTACAATACGGCTGACGCCGATGCCGTAGCAGCCCATAAAGATGAGTTGCTCCGCGCCATCGGCATCCAGGAAGGTGGCATTCAGGGCCTTGGAATATTTGTAGCCGAGCTTGAAGATGTGCCCGACTTCGATGCCCTTCAGAATAGTCAACTTGCGGCCGCAGCGGGGGCAGGGGTCGTGTTCGGTCACCTGGCGCAGGTCCGCCACCCGGGTGAATTGCAGATCCCGCTGAGGATGCACCCCGGTAAAGTGGTGGTCATCCTGATTGGCGCCCGTGACCATGGCGGCAAGGGCGGCCACGGCCTGGTCGGCGAAAATGGGAATGGACAGCCCTAAGGGGCCGGCGAAACCCACGTGAGCGCCGGTTATTTGCTTGACCCGGTCAGGTCCGGCCAGCAGGAGGTCGGTGACGCCCAGGAGATTTTTCACCTTAATATCGTTGACCTCGTGGTCACCCCGGATGAGCACGGCCACCGGGCCCTGATCCGTCTCGTAAATCAGGGTTTTGGCAATATCCCGGGGCTCCACCTTGAGGAAGGCCGCCACTTCCTCAACGGTGCGGACGTTAGGCGTGGCCTCGAGTTGCGGCGCGCCTGCGGGGGGCGGCCCCGGGTCGCCGGCAGGCAGGGTGACTTCGGCCTTTTCCAGATTGGCGGCATATTCGCAGGAGGTGCAGGAGGCCAGGAAATCCTCGCCGGTCTCCGCCAGGACCATGAACTCGTGGGAAAAGCTGCCGCCGATGGGGCCGGTGTCCGCCTCCACGGCCTTGAAGGTGAGGCCGCAGCGGCTGAAGATGCGGCTGTAGGCCTCATACATGGCCCTATAGGTGCGTTCCGCCCCGGCTTCATCAAGGTCGAAGCTGTAGGCGTCCTTCATGATGAATTCCCGTCCCCGGATCAGCCCGAAGCGGGGCCGGATTTCATCCCGGAACTTCACCTGGATCTGATAGAGGTTCAGGGGAAGCTGCCGGTAGGAGTGGACTTCCCGGCGTACCAGGTCAGTGATGACCTCTTCGTGGGTGGGGCCGAAGCAGCAGTCCCGGCCGTGGCGGTCCTGGAAGCGGAGGAGTTCCTTGCCGTAAATCTGCCAGCGGCCCGATTCCTCCCACAACTCGGCGGGCTGCACGGCAGGGAGGAGGACTTCCTGGGCGCCGGCCCGGTTCATTTCCTGGCGCACGATGTTTTCCACCTTGCGCAGCACCCGCAAACCCAGGGGGAGATAATTATATATTCCTGAAGCGAGTTTGCGGATCATTCCGGCCCGGAACAAGAGAATATGGGAAGCAGCTTCGGCTTCCGCCGGGATTTCCTTTAACGTGGGGATGAGGAGGCGACTGTAGCGCATAATTTTTCCAACCTTATAATTTTATCATATCCTGTGCCGAGCGCCAGGCCTTCTGTGGGATTTTGCTCAGTGCATAATTGTGGGGAAGGGGGCCAATACCAAGGTGCCATCAAACAAGTAATATTTCTGGGCACGGCTTACCGTGCCCAAACGCAGGCTTAGCCTCGCAGCTACATTAGATTACCTCTGTGAGCGCAACTTGGTATAAGGGCCGCAGGCCCTTACCCCCTCCCCCAAACCCCCTCCCCCGATCCCTTACATTGGGGACAGGCTTCCAGCCCGTCCCAATCACGCAGGGGCGCAATTCATTGCGCCCTGAGGGCTTTGATGAATCAAGCCCCTACAACCGGTTGGCGGGGTGCGCGAGGAGAACAGGGAGGGTTGCGGGGCCGCAGCCCCAATACCCTCTCTTGCCTATCCCGGCCCCAGGCGAATCAGGATGTTCTCCAGCCAGACCCGGGGGTTGGCCGCGCTGGTTTTGATGGCCAGGTCGGCCTGATGCAGAAGGTTCAAGTGGGACTTGAGGGCCTGGAGAGTGAATTTTTTCGCCTGTTTGGCCAGCTTGTCCAGCTGCCATGAGGAGAGTTTCAGCTTTTTGGGAAGGTCCGCCGGGGAAGTGTGGGGCGTAGCCTCTTTATAGCGGATGAGAAGGCGCAGTTGCCGGGCCAGCATAACCAGGATGCGGGGCGGCTCCACCCCCAGGTCCAGGAGGTGGTCCAGGGCCGCCAGGCGGCGCGGCAGGGCTTTTTCTCCCAGGGCATCCACCAGGGCAAAGATGTTATAAGTGCGGCTGTGGGTGGCGAGCTGGTTGACCTGCTGGGGGGTGAGGGTGGCGTCAGGACCGGCGAAAAGGGCCAGTTTCTTGAGTTCCTGGTGGAGATCGGCAAGATTGTCCCCCACCACCTCCACCAGGCGCTGCGCCGCCGCCGGTAACAAGGTTTTATCCAGGCGCTTGGCTTCCTGCATGAGCCAGGGGAGAAGTTTATCCTCCTTGAGGCGGAAAAACCCCAAGGCAGCCTCGTTTTTTTGCAGGCGGCCAAATACTGGGTGCTTTTCCACCTCCCGCATCTTGAGGCTGGGGGCGGTGAGGACCACCAGGCTGCGGGGGGCGGGGTGATCGAGGTAGGCCAGCGCCGGGGTCAGTTCCTCGGCTGCATATTTCTCCGCCTGGCGCAGGACCAGAAGCTGACCGGAGCCCCACAGGGTAGCCATGCGGGCCTGGGCGAAAAACTCCTCCAGGCTAACTTCGCCCGCTTCCCGCACCACCCGCAGAGGCGGCTCGCCGGGCTCCTGGGCCAGGGCGGCCTCCAGGCGCCGCAAGGCCCGTTCCACGAGGAAGTCTTCTTCCCCGAAAAAGAGATACAGGGGCTGTAATTTCCGGCGTTCCAGGTGGCGTTCGAGGATGGGGTGGGACATGCTTAAATCACCAACAAAACCTTGTCCAGCATCTTCTTGGCCAGGGTGACCGCGCCCCGGCGGATGCCCATGTCTTTCAGGGCCTCGCCCTCCTGGTAGGTCTGGTCCACCACATAGTCTTCCTGGACGATGCCGTGGTCCTTCCAGATAACCTTGCCGGTGCTGCGGCGGGTCAGCTGCACATCCACCTGGATGGTGACCCGGCGCACCAGGGAGCGGTTGACGTTAAAAAAGGCGGTGGAGGAAAAGGCCACCGAGGAAATTTTCCCTTCCAGCACCAGGTCGGCCTCTTCGGGCCGGGGCCTAAGACGCAGGGCCGGAGTGCGGCTGAAGGTCTCGATGAAGGTGTTGGCGAACAGGGACTCGAGGCCCACTTCGGTGGACCGGTTGGCGAACAAGGGAATGGCCAGGGTAGGCGGCGCAGCCCCGCCGGCGGGGGCCTCACCCCGGCCCACGGGCCGGTAGCCGCAGCTTGTCAGGAAAAGGGAAAAAAGCCCAACCAGGGCCAATAATAAAAAGTTTGCCCGGTTAAGACTTTTTAGAAAATCAGGGAGCATTCCCTTTGTCGGCATTATTTTGCCGGTGAGGGCGACTGCTTCGCCAAAAGCTTGAATAAAAAATTTTCGCAGAGGTTTCAACTGCTCATCTCGTCCCCAAGTTTGTGCCGGGGGTCATCCATGAAAAATTTGGTGGCGGTCATTGCCGGCCGAATAAGTGGTGGGCAGTGCCCACCCTACATTAAAGACTTTTCGGAACAGTCGCTCATGGCCATTGGCTCACCCTTAAGCCATGAAAAGTCGTGGGGCAGGCGTCCCTGCCCGCCATTTTGGTGCGCAGTGCGCACTCTCCACAATCTTTTCGTAACAGTTCCTCATGGGCCTGTGGCCCACCCGCAAATTATGAAAAGTTCTGGTGGGGCGGGCCTCCGCGCCCGCCATCTTTTAAGGCGGGATGCGCTTCGCTTTCCCGCCCTACAGTCCCATTCTCGAAACTAAAAACTCGAAACTCGAAACTTTTCGTAACAGGAGAAAATCCATTCCCGCTTTAAGTGACGATATTAACCAATTTCCCCCTGGCCACCACCACCCGCTTGGGTTCTCCTTTCAGCCATTTTTGCACCGCGGGGTCCTGCAGGGCCAGTTCTTTGAGTTGTGCCTCGCTAGCGTTGGCCGGAGCCTCGATTTTGCCCCGCACCTTACCGTTTACCTGCACCACCAGGGTGAACCGGGCCTCCACCAGGGCGTCCTGGTCGGCCGCGGGCCAGGGTTGGAGCTGCAGGGAGGCGTCATGCCCCAGGGCCTGCCAAAGTTCTGCGGCGATGTGGGGCACCATGGGGTTAAGCAGTTTTGCCAGGCCTTCCAGGGCCTCCCGCCACACCCGGAAGGTGAGTTCTTCCCGGGGCAGGGTCTCCAAGGTTTGATAAAAGGCGTTCACCAGTTCCATGGCCGCGGCGATGGCGGTATTGAAGTGAAAACGCTCGTCGATGTCGTCCGTCACCTTCTGGATGGTCTGGTGCACTTTACGGCGGAAGTCAAAGACCTCGGGAGAGAGGTCGGCGCCGGTCCCCTGGTAGGCCGGGACAGCCTGGATGTCAGGGAGGACGGTGTGGGTCAAGGACCAGGCCCGGTGCAGAAAACGGTGGGCGCCCGCCACCCCCTGGTCGCTCCACTCGAGATCCCTTTCCGGGGGGGCCGCGAAGAGCAGGAACAGGCGGGTAGTGTCGGTGCCGTAAGTTTCAATCATGTCGTTGGGGTCCACCACGTTGCCTTTGGACTTGGCCATCTTGGCCCCGTCTTTCAAGACCATGCCCTGGGTGAGGAGGCGGGCGAAGGGTTCGGCGATGCTGCACGTACCCCAGGTCCCGTAGGACCTTGGTGAAAAAGCGGGCGTACAGCAGGTGGAGCACCGCGTGTTCGATGCCGCCGATGTACTGATCCACCGGGGACCAGTAATTCACCCGGGCCGGGTCCAGGATGCCCCGGGTGTAGTCCGGGCAGGCGAAGCGCAGGAAATACCAGGACGATTCCACAAAGGTGTCCATGGTGTCCACTTCCCGGCGGCCGGGACCGCCGCAGGCGGGGCAGGCGGTTTTCCAAAAAGACTCAAGCTGGGCCAGGGGCGAGGCCCCCACCTGCTTGATCTCCACGTCCAGGGGCAGGCGCACGGGGAGGTCCTGTTCCGGGCACCGGCACCGCGCCGCAGGCCTCGCAGTAGATAATGGGGATGGGCGCGCCCCAATAACGCTGGCGGGAAATGCCCCAGTCCCGGAGGCGGAATTGCTCTGCCGGAGCGCCCAGGCCCTGATCGGCCAGAAAGGCGGCGATGGCTTCTTTGGCCGGGCCGCTCTCCATGCCGCTGAAGGAGCCAGAGTCCACCAGGACGCCCTCGTCTTCGTAGGCCTGGGTGAGGGCCGCGGCGTCGAGTTCCTCTCCCGGCGGCTGTATCACCACCTTGATCTTTTGGCCGTACTTTTGGGCGAACTCAAAATCTCGCTGGTCGTGGGCCGGCACCGCCATGACCGCGCCGGTGCCGTAGCCCATGAGGACAAAATTGGCCACAAAGATGGGCATGTCCCAGCCGGTGACGGGGTTCACGCAGTAGCGGCCGGTGAACACCCCTTCCTTGGTGATGTCTTCCAGGGCGCCCCGGCTCTTGTCCACGGCCCGCCAATGATTCGACAAAGCGGCGCACCTCATCTTCCTGGGGGGTGCCCTGGGCCAGGGCCAGGGCCCGAGGGTGCTCCGGCGCAAGACTCATAAAAGTCGCGCCCCACAGGGTATCCTGGCGGGTGGTGAACACGGTGAAGGGCTCGGTCTCGCCTTTGACGGGAAAGCGGATATGGGCCCCGGTAGATTTGCCGATCCAGTTGCGCTGCATGGTGAGGACCCGCTCCGGCCAGTGTTCCAGGTGGTCCAGGTCGCGGAGCAGTTCTTCGGCGTAGGCGGTGATTTTGAAGAACCACTGCTCAAGTTCTTTTAAAACCACCTCGCTGTCGCAGCGCCAGCAGGCGCCGTCCTCCACCTGCTCGTTGGCCAGGACCGTATGGCACTGGGGGCACCAGTTCACCGGAGACATTTTTTTATAGGCCAGGCCCCGCCGGAACATTTCCAGAAAGACCAGTTGCTCCCAGCGGTAGTAGTCGGGGTCGCAGGTGGCCAACTCCCGGCGCCAGTCGTAGCTGTAGCCCAGGGCCTTGAGTTGGCCCCGCATGTAGGCGATGTTGTCGTAGGTCCAGGAGGCCGGGTGAATGCCGGCCTTGAGCGCGGCGTTTTCGGCGGGGAGGCCGAAGGCGTCCCAGCCCATGGGGTGGAGCACGTTAAAGCCCCGCATCCACTTGTAGCGGGCCACCACGTCGCCGATGGTGTAGTTGCGCACATGGCCCATGTGGATGCGGCCCGAGGGGTAGGGGAACATCTCGAGAACGTAATATTTAGTCCGGTCCGGGGCCTCGGCGGCGTCAAAGAGACGGGTGTCCTCCCAGATTTTCTGCCACTTGGCTTCCACCCGGCGGGGTTCGTAACGGCTAACCATGAAAGACTCCTGGAGCAATCGTAAGTTTGACACTCTAATTTATCAAAAAAAATTTCCTGGTTGGGGAATTTTATCTCTCGGTCTGAAAACTTACCTGCTATGGGGGCATCACACTCAACCTGGCCACACCCCGCCGTTATCTTATATCATTGAAGTTTCCGGAGATTTTGATAAGTTTGCTGGTATCATGCGGGTCAGCGTCATCATCCCCACCTATAACCGGGCGGCCTGGGTGACCGAGGCGGTGGCTTCAGTTTTGGCCCAGACCTGGCGGGACTTTGAACTGATCGTGGTGGATGACGGCAGCACCGACGCCACCCAGGAAGTCCTGGCTGCATTTCATGGTCAGCTCAAGGTGCTTTGCCTGGAAGGGCGCCGGGGGGTGAGTGCGGCCCGGAACCTGGGGGCCGCGGCGGCCAGGGGAGAATGGCTGGCCTTTTTGGATTCGGACGACCTCTGGCTGCCGGAGAAGCTGGCCCGGCAGGTGGAGTATTTTAAGGAACACCCTGACCTCATGATCTGCCAGACCGAGGAGGTCTGGGTCAGGAACGGGGTGCGGGTGAATCCCCCTGATACCCACAGAAAAACGGGGGGCGCGATTTTTCTTCAGTCCCTCAGCCGCTGTCTGGTGAGCCCGTCGGCGGTCATGCTGCATAGGCGGCTGTTTGCGGAGATGGGGGGCTTTGATGAAACCCTGCCCGCCGCGGAGGACTATGACCTCTGGCTCAGGGTGGCCTGGCGCTATCCCGTAGGTTTGGCGCCTTTGCCCCTGGTGATCAAACGGGGGGGCCACGCCGACCAGCTTTCCCGGCAGTGGGGCCTGGACCGCTTCCGCATCCAGGCTTTGGAGAAGCTGCTTGAGGAGGCGGCGCTGCCGTCGGAGTATCGGGACGCGGCCCAAAGGACCCTGGCACACAAATGCCGGATTTATGCCCAGGGGTGCGAAAAAAAGGGGGAGATGGGAAGAGGCCCGGCAGTATACGGCTATAAGCTGTAGGCTATAAGCTTTAAGCCAGAAGCTATAAGCTAAAAAGAAAGAAATAAGATAAACCTGAGCCTCTTGGAAAAAGTCAGCGCAAGGATAAGCCTCTCCTCAGCACAGGTTGAAAACCTGTGCCACTAAAAAGCCATCTTAAGGGAAGAGTCTTTTTTAATATAAAAAGGGTTTTTATCTGGAAATTCACTACGCCAATTTACTAGTTAACTGACATTCTGATGATGCCATAAAAGGTGAAAGGCGGGAGGCGCTGGGGTTTCCCAACCGACAACTGACTCTTTTGGTTTTTAAGAGCCTTTAGCTTAAGGCATAAGGCTTAAAGCCATACAAGGAGGGACCATGGACCTGTACGAAGCCATTATGAAGCGGCGCAGCCACCGGTTTTATAAACCGGAGATGCCTCCCCGGGAGGTGCTGGAAAAAGTGATCAACGCGGCGGTGTGGGCCCCTTCGGGCACCAACGCCCAGCCCTGGGAGATAACGGTGCTGGCCGGACGTTTCCGGGATGAGTTCGTGGAACGGGCGGCCCACTGTATCGCGCACATGATTCCTATCCTCAAGGCGGTCAAACTGCCGGAAGAGGCCCAGCAGATGGTGATCAAGTTCTTCAAGGACCTGGGGGGCGCGCCGGTGGTCATCGCGGTGACCATTGACAACCTGGACGACCCCGGCATGATGGAGTCCAACATCCAGTCCGGCGCGGCCCTGGTGCAAAACCTCTTGCTGGCGGCCCACGCCGAGGGTTTGGGCACCTGCTGGATGACCGGCCCTAATTTTGTGGCCCAGGAACTCCTGAAATACCTGGGTAAACCCGACAAGCACCTGCTGGCCATGACCCCCATCGGCTACTCCGCCAAGGAGCCGCCGGTGCCGCCCCGCAAAGACCGGGAAGTGCGGTGGCTGGGGTTTTGATTGGATGATTTGTTGGGTTGCGGGGGAGTGGGCTAAGGGGCAGCGGCCCCTTACCCCCTCCCCCACGCCCCCTCCCCCAATCCCATGACATTATTCGGGAGCACAGGCGTACCGCCTGTGCAGACACAGGCAAGATGCCTGTGCTCCTGGAAAAAGTTTTTATTTTTTAAAGGTCGAACATCACCTGCCTCGGTTGATTTAATGGCTAGGTATCAAATTAAACTGGCAAATCCCCCCTAACCCCCCTTTTGAAAAGGGGGGAATTATAAGGACTCTTTCACTAGTTAATGTGCCTTTTATAAATTGGACGCGGAGAAAAATATCAGTGAAACCTGTTGACGAACAATTGGCCCTGATCAAAAAGGGCGTTCAGGAAATCATCCGGGAAGAGGAACTCAAGGAGAAGTTGGCGAAGGCCATGGCCACGGGGAAGCCCCTCAGGGTCAAGGCCGGGTTTGATCCCACCGCGCCGGACCTGCACCTGGGGCACACGGTGCTCATCCACAAGCTCAAGCATTTCCAGGACCTGGGGCACCAGGTGATTTTTCTCATCGGGGACTTCACCGGGCTCATCGGCGACCCCTCGGGGAAAAGCGAGACGAGGCCGCCTTTGACGGAAGAGGAGGTCAAGGCCAACGCCGCCACCTACGAGCGACAAATCTTTAAGGTTCTGGACCCGGAGAAGACCATCATCGACTTTAACAGCCGTTGGATGAAGCCCATGGGGGCTCAGGACCTCATCCGGCTGGCGGCCCGGCACACCGTGGCCCGGATGCTGGAACGGGACGATTTCCACAAGCGCTACTCCTCCCAAACCCCCATCGCCATTCATGAATTTCTCTATCCCCTGATCCAGGCCTATGATTCCGTGGCCCTGGCCGCGGACGTGGAACTGGGGGGCACGGACCAGAAATTCAATCTGCTGGTGGGCCGGGATATTCAGCGGGAATACGGCCAGGTGCCCCAGATTGTCATTACGCTGCCCCTTTTGGAAGGGCTGGACGGGGTGCAGAAAATGAGCAAATCCCTGGGGAACTATGTGGGGATTGACGAGCCGCCCCAGGCCATGTTCGGCAAACTCATGTCCCTGCCGGATGCCCTGATGCTCAGGTATTACGAACTTTTGAGTGACATCAGCCCGGCGGACCTGGCTAGGCTCTCCCGGGACCTGGAAAACGGCGCCAAGCATCCTCGGGACGCCAAGGAGGGGCTGGCCCGGGAGATCACCGCCCGGTACCACGGGGCTCGGGCGGCCGAAGAGGCAGTGCGGGAATTTGCCCAAATTTTCCGGGAGGGCGGGCTCCCCGACGACATTGACGAGGTGGTTTTGAGCGCCGCGGCCGAGCGCACCTGGCTTCCCAAGGTGATGGCGGAGGCTGGGTTAGTGGCCAGCACCTCCGAAGGGCGGCGGCTGATCAGCCAGGGGGGGGTGCAGGTGGACGGGGAAAAAATCAGCGACGTGAATGCCGAACTACCGGCCGGCCCCACATTTTTGGTGCAAATCGGCAAAAGACGGTTTAAGCGCGTGACCCTGCGAACCGATAAGTAAGGAGGGAGCCTGAAGGTTCTTCTGTTATCACAGTTTGTAGCGGGAGCGCGATGCCTCGCCGGCCAGACCGAACTTGGGCCATGTTATTGGCCGGCCTCATCTGCCTGGGGGTGTCCATCTCTGACCAGGGATGGAGCCGGGAGGGGATAAGTGCCTCTGTTCACTGGGAGGAAAGCGGCAAAGGCCCATCGAGTATAGCATCCCTGTCTTTCCAACTAGCCTCCCGCCAACTCTCTCCAGAGCCGCCGGCCCGCCCGGAAGGTTCGTCCTCCGCTATTTTTCCCAGACAGTCTTTAGGGTATCACTGGCTTACCGGGGGATTCCTGGGTGGGCTTCTGTGTCATTACGTGTACGGCTATCCTTGGAGGTATGTCTGCCAGGAGGGCCTGTGGCCCCCAGGTCTCCTGGACATCCTCGTGCTGCTGGCCCTTGGGTATCTGGGGTATCGTCTCTTTCAGAGATGGCGGGGCGGCGGCCAGCCACCTGAATCTGACGCACCCCCGCGGTTTTTGTCATTAAACAGGGATACCCCGCCCGCCATTACGGTAAGGGAGGATGCCAAACCGGGGGTGGCCGCCATTCAGGAGGGCGATCAGGATTTTGACATCGAGGCCTTTGGAGAAGAGACCCGCCAGTTGCTCCTGGAGTTATATGCAGCCTGGAACCGGGAGGAAGTGGAGCGCCTCACCGGCAGGGTGAAGGACAGCCTCCTGGAGTACCTGCAGATGGGGCTGAAGATCATGTCTTTGCGGGAGGAAAGCAGCTATCTGGAAGATTTGGTCCTGGAGGGCATGACCATTGCCGCGGCCAGGGTGGACGACGGCAAAGATTTCATCACGGTGTGCTTTCGGGGCCGGCTCCTGGATTATGTGCTGGACAAGACGAGCGGCAAGCTGTTGTTGGGGAGCCTGGCCTATCCGGCCACGTTCCAGGAGTACTGGGACCTGGAGCGCCCCCGGGGCCAGAGCGCCTGGGTGCTCCAGGATATCCGGGATGGGTGAGGGAAACGGGGAGGGGAAGTAAGGACTAATCCAGCTTTCCCCGCTTGGGAACCGCTATGGGAAGCCAAGCTCTGATTTCCATCTGATACCATTTTCGAAATAATCTGCATCAAAACTGTAGGGGAGGATCTGTAGGGCCACACATCATTTCGGGCCGACACTTGGGTCGGCCCCTAAAAATATCTCATCTCTAAAGAAGAGAAGATGGTATACGGGGGCTCCCTGGCGGCTAACTCGTTCTCATCCAGAAAGTCGTGATTTCATGTTGGTGTTTGGCGTCGGCAGGCCATTTCTGGCCGGCGCTCTGGTTAATCGAAGTCTATGACCGCGAATTTGCCGGTTAGCTGGGCCTTTGGGCCTAATTTTCCCCTCTTCCGGGCAGACCTCTCCCCTGGCCGGGAAGCCCTGGATGGGTCCGCCTTACGGCGTCTGCAGCAACATGCCCAAAACCAAGACATTGTAAGACACGACGGCGCTCCAGACATACTGCCGGAAGCCGGGCCACCCCTGCCAGTTACTGCGATCCAAACCAAAGCTCCGTTTCAGCCTGGAAATATTGGCTTCGATGCCGGCCCGAAAGTTGCGCAGCTTTTTGTAAATCCACCGGCTCCTGACCATATCCAAAATCCCCAGGCCTCTCTTCTTGGCGAACATGACGTCTTTGACCCCCTGGCCTTTGGCCAGCCGCAGATTATCCCGAGAGGCAAAGCCGCCGTCTGCCGCCGTCTTCAGAGGCGGGCGGCCATAGATCGACTCCTGCCGGGCGAGCAAATCCGGAAACATCACCGCATCGGCGGGATTGCCCCGGGCCACGACACAGTCCAGGATCAGGCCGGAGTGGCCGCCGCTCAGAAAAATTTTGTGGCCATACTGGGTGTCCCGTCCGCCCTTGACAATCACATCGGTGTGACACTCAAAGAAAGAGACCACTTTCTCGCCCGCGGGCACCTTCTCCCCCCGGATCACCCGGCGCTCGGTCTGCGCAAGGACCCGCTGCAGCAGCGAGACCGCCCTCTCCAGTTGGTCCAGGATCTTATGAGCGGCGATGGTCTCTTCCAGGTCCGCCCCCACAAACCCCTTGAGCTCAGTAATGGCCTGCCGGGCATAGCCCTGCGCCTTGCCGGCCAGGGACAACAACTCCCGATACGCCTTGAGTCTCACCTGGTCCTTCCGGGCGCCCTGAATCTGCAAACCCCGTTTCTTGGCCGCCCGTTGATGATCCGCAAAGGTGTACCACGGTGCAGGGTTCAGGGCCTTGCCGGCCTGAAGCAGACGGGTGATCACCCGGATGCCGTCCAACAACAAGGTGGAATCGGTGGGATGATGGATGTGGGTTTCCACCACGGTGGAATCCATCCGCACGGTGTGCCCCTTCTCCACTTTTTGTCGTCCCGCATATTCCAGGAGCACCAGGTTCATGGCTTCCCAGGTCTCGGCGGCAATGGCTTTGATGTTATCCTGCAACGTGGAACCGCAGGGATATTGCCCCCTGCCCAGCCGGGCAAAAGACCGGAAGGCCATGGAGTCTTCCAGATGAAAGGCCAGTTCCTCGTAGGTCAATTCCCGGTATCGCTTCAAAATGGCACAGCGCAGCACCTGCTCGGCCGTCATGCCCCCCCGCCCGGTATCCGTCCGCCGGTATTTCACCAGGTCCCGAAACACCAGGTCCAGGATACCCGGATTTTGGTCCAGGACCAGAGAAATGGCCTCCAGTTCCCGGGCCACTTTATTCCTCGCCAGAAGATGCAAAAGGTGCCGTTGCGGGTCCCGTTTTTGGCGCATAAACCAACCTCGGAAAGATATCTTTCTAAATCAAATCAATCTGTTACCTCAATCAAAGTAACACTTTCCGAGGTAAAACGCTATGGGGAAAATACCCTTTATTACATTATTTCAGCCAGATACCCTTTCTGGATGAGAACTAACTCGCCTACCCGCTTTATTCACGAAGAAGTTATATTGATTGCCAAAAGTTATTTCTATCCCCCCTCACCCTAATCCTCTCCCCCCATTGGGTGGAGAGGGAATAAAAGGAAAGAACTTTTGGCAGACGCTATAACATGTGCGGTAACTTTTTGAATTATAAAAATAAAGCAGATAGCCTGAAAAAGCCGAGTGTTTTTTACACAGGCTGGAAAGCCTGTGCCACCAGGTTCTTGGCAACTTGGAAAATTATCCGGGCTTAGCCAGGCTGAGCCAGGCGCCCAAGTGCGTTCCCAAGCAGGGGCTTGGGGACAAGATGGAAGAACTACCGCTACATTAAGATATTGTATCTCTTCTGACTTTGGTATTCAGCCTGCGCCCCCGCCTTAATCATTTTCCATGGCCAAGGCTATCAGGCGGTCCAGGAGTTGGGGAAAATCCAGGCCCTGAGCCTTGGCGGCCTGGGGAAAGAGGCTGGTGGCGGTCATGCCGGGAATGGTGTTGGTTTCCAGGACATAGATGTCCCCGCCCTTGACGATCATGTCGGTGCGGCTGTAGCCCCGGCAGTGCAAGGCCCGGTGGGCGGCGATGGCGATTGCCTGAGCCCTCTTGGTGGTGGCCTCATCCAGGCGGGCCGGGCAGATTTCCGTGGAGGCGCCGGGCTTGTACTTGGCCTCATAATTAAAAAAATCGTACTGCTCCGAGGGGATAATCTCCACCAGAGGCAGGGCGGTGAGTTCCTTGTTCCCCAGGACGCCGCCGGTGACCTCCACCCCCTCCAGGAACTCCTCCACCAGGACGCGGTGGTCGTAGGGAAAGGCCGCGGCCAGACCTTTCTCCAGTTCTTCCAGGGTGCGGGCCTTGGTAATGCCGATGCTGGAGCCCTCGTTCACCGGCTTGATGACCACGGGCAGCCCCAACTGGGCCTGGATATCTTTGAGGTCCGGGGTTTTGTCCCGGTCAAGGAACAGGGCCTGGCTGACCTTGAGGCCGGCCTGCTGATAGAGGATTTTGCTCAACTCCTTGTTCATGCCGATGGCGCTGCCCAGGACCCCTGAGCCCTGGTAAGGGATGCCCAGGAGGTCCAGCATGCCCTGGAGGGTGCCGTCTTCTCCGCCCCGGCCGTGCATGATGACCAGGGCGGCGTCAAGTTCCGGGGCGTCGTGCACCAGACGCGGCAAATCATCCCTGGGGTCGTAGCGGCGGATGTCATACTTGCTTTTGTCCAGGGCCTGGTAAACTTGTTCGCCGCTTTTTAAGGACACTTCCCGTTCCGCGGATTTGCCGCCGGCAATCAGGGCAAGGCGCAGCTTGGTCATAATTCCCTCCTGGCATGGTTGAGGTGGAGCAGATCTGCTGGGTTAATGGTGATCTGAGCAAAGAGCTTGGCTTCCAGGCGCTGGGCTTTCACGGCCAGACCGGCGATGCGGCGGCGGGCCTCCTCGTTTTGGCCGTAGCGCTCCTGGAGGTCATCAAAGCGCACCGGCAGGGTCACCACCTGAGTATGGAGCACCCGTTTGTCGGCGTAGTTGACCACCTCCGCTTCCCGGACGGCAAAAGGGTCCTCCCCATTGGCCTGCAGGTAAACATGCTCCCGCACTATCTGGGCCACTTTGGGGAAGCCGGCGTTGTCGAGGGCCTGGGCGCCCCATTCGGCATGGTTGATGGAGGTGCCCAGGCAATGGGTCTTGCCCAGATCGTGGAGCAGGGCCCCGGCCTCGATAAGATCGAGATGGAGTGGGAAGCCGGCCTCAATGAGGGAGGTGCCCAGATGCACGGCCACTTCCCTAACCAGCAGGGAATGCTCCCGGATGTTGGGGAGCATGCCGTATGCCGCCATGAAAGCCAGGCAGTCCGTGGGGGAGGGGATGGCAGTTGACCGGCGTTTTCCCATCATACCGTTATTCATTTACCCGAGCTCCGGTGCGAAGGGCAGAGGCGGCAATTCCGTCACCACCAGGACCACGGCGTAGGCCGCGATACCCTCCTCCCGGCCGGCAAAGCCCATCTTTTCGGTGCTGGTGGCTTTGATGCTCACGGCGCCGGGGGCAATACCCAGGACAGGGGCGAGGTTGTCGATCATTTGGGGAACGTGGGGGGCCAGGCGGGGCTTTTCCGCCACCACGGTGATATCCACGTTCATGAGCTGAAATCCCTTGGACTTCACCACCTCCATGATGCGCTCCAGCAGAATCAGGCTGGAGATGCCGCGATAGGCCGGGTCGGAGTCCGGAAAGTGGCGGCCCAAGTCCCCGGCGGCCACGGCCCCCAAGAGGGCGTCCCCCAGGGCGTGGCTGAGGACATCCGCGTCGGAGTGGCCGCTGAGGCCCAGGGGGTAAGGGATCTCCACGCCGCCCAGGATAAGGGGGCGGCCAGGGACCAGGCGGTGGGCGTCGTAACCGAATCCGACCCGAATCATGGGTTAGCCTGCCTTAAGGCCAGGAAAGCCTCGGCCATTTTCAGGTCGTCCGGCGTGGTGATTTTGAGGTTCAGGGGGGAGCCCGGCACCATCGCCACCGATTTCTCCCAGAGCTTCCACCAGGGCCGCTTCATCCGTGGCATAAAAGCCCCGGCTCATGGCGTCCTGGTAGGCCCGCCAGAGGAGAGCCGCCCGGAAGGCCTGGGGGGTCTGAACCTGCCAGAGTTCCTGGCGGTCCACCGTTGCCGTTACTTCGCCCTTGGGGTTGACCCTTTTCAGGGTGTCCTGGCAGGGAATGCCCAGGATGGCGGCGCCGTGGCGCCGGGCCGCAGCCACCACCTGGAGCACCTGGGCCGGGTCCACCAGGGGGCGCACGCCATCGTGCACCAGGACAATATACCAGTCATCAGCCTCTTTTTGCAGAACCTTTAAAGCGTTATAAACGCTGTCCTGACGCTCTTTGCCGCCGGGAACCAGGCGCAGCACTTTTTTCAGGGGGTGGGGATCGATGACCTCCTGCTGGCAAAACTCCAGGTCTTCCGGGTGCACCACCACCAAAACCTCGTGCACCTCGGGAATGGTCTCGAAAGTTCCAGGGTGTGAATCAGGATGGGTTTGCCGGCCAGGAGCAGGTAGGTCTTGGGGGTGTCCTGCTGCATACGGCGGCCTAAACCTGCGGCGGCGATGATGGCAACGACCTTCATGGGCGGCCTTCCGGATGCCCCTGCCGGGAGACGGTGCCGGCCCGGCCGGGCAGGCGGCGCTGATACACCGGGGCCACGGGAATATCCTGGGGGCGCTCGAGGAGTTTCCGGGCCCAGTCGGCCAGGCGGAAGAAGGTTACCCCCCGGTCCAGGCACTGATCCAGGAAGCGGGCAAAAGCGTCCCGGAAGGGGCCCCCTTCCAGTTCGGCATGCAGGGTGAGGACCTGGGGTTGGCCGTTTTCTAAACGTGCTAGGATCAAGGCGTAAAATTCCTCCACCGTGCAGTGGTTGAATCCCAGAAGCTCATCCAGGGTGGGGAGGGTGGTGGGAATTTCCAGCAAGGAACTCACCCAGGCGCCGAAGCGGGGGAAGAAGGGCTGGGTCCCCCGGGTGTCGCTGGCGTAAAAAAATCCGGCGGCGGCCAGGGCTAATCGGCTGTTCTCGCTGGCCTGCCAGCCGGGCGCGGCAAAAGAGGTGGCCGGGGCTCTCAAAACAGCAGTGAAGGCAGCCTGAGCCTCCTGAATTTCCTGAGCCACTTCTTCCCGGGCCATGGCCAGGAGCCGGTCGTGCCAGCCCACGTGGTCATAGCCGTGGAGACCCACCTCGTGGCCGGCGGCCGCGAGATGGGGCAGGATAGCCGGGGCCGCAGCGGCGATTTGGGGCGCGGGCAAGAGGGTGCCGTAAAGCATGGTGCGGAAGCCGTACACCGAGGGGGCCCGGGTGCGCAACATCTTTTCCAGAAAACCCTGCTGGCGAAACACCCGGAATACGGCCCGCCCAGAGTTGTCCGGGCCGAGAGCCGCGAAAAACGAGGCTTTGATATGCCGGGCGTTGAAAATCTGCAGGAGGGCAGGGACGCCCTCAGTCAGCCCGCCCAGGGTGTCAATGTCAACTTTCAGACCTAATCGCACCGGTAAACCCTTGCCTGGCAGAGGAAGGGAGCGCCTGATACCAGGTTGCGTTCATAGAGACAAGAAAATGCAGCTGTAGGCTTCGGCCTGCGCCTGGGCACGGCCGGCCGCGCCCCTACAGTAAATTACTTATATTGATTGCCAATAGTTTTTTCTATCCCCCCTCACCCTAACCCTCTCCCCCCATTGGGTGGAGAGGGAATAAAAGGAAAGAACTTTTGGCAGACGCTATATTTGACGGCTTGTGTGTATGAGTCTCATCCCCCGCCGGTAATGCCCTAAGTTTTCCCGATGTTTTCCCGGGCCTCCTCCAGGAAGGCGTCGATGGTGATTTTCAGGGAGGTGGCCAGGTCGGTCTTGGGCTCCCAGCCCAGGAGGCTTCGGGCCTTCTCGATGGAGGGCTTCCTGGTCAGGATGTCCTGATAGCCTTTGCCGTAGTAAGAATCCGCCGAGGTTTCCACGATTTCCGAATAAACCTGATCAGTTCGATGGTCCGGGTGCTGGCGAAAGAGGTCCCGCAGGAGTTGGGCCAACTCTTTGACCGAGGCCTCGTTGGCCGGGTTGCCGATGTTAAAAATCTGGCTGTCCGCAGCGCCGTCGGGATTCTCGATGATCGGTCATCAGGCAGTCGATGCCGTCTTCCACATAGGTAAAGCAGCGTTTCTGAAAGCCGCCGTCCACCAGCTTGATGGGTTCCCGCTGCAGGAGGTTCTGGATGAACTGGGTCACCACCCGGGAGCTTCCTTCCTTGGCGGCATAGAGGTCGTCCAGCTTGGGGCCGATCCAGTTGAAGGGGCGGAACAGGGTGAATTGGAGAAGCCCGTCTTGGCCGTAGGCCCAAATGACCCGGTCCAGCAACTGCTTGCTGCATGAGTAAATCCAGCGTTGCTTGTGGATGGGGCCCAGGATCAAAGGGCTCATGTCCTCAGAGAACTCCGGGTCGGCGCACATGCCGTAAACCTCGGAGGTGGAGGGAAAGATGATGCGGGTGCCGTACTTGACACACTGGCGCACCACCCGCAGGTTTTCCTCAAAGTCCAGTTCGAAGACCGTCAAGGGTTTTTTCACGTAGGTCATGGGGGTGGCGATGGCCACCAGGGGCAAGACCACGTCGCACTTCTTGATGTGGTATTCGATCCACTCCTTGTTAATGGCAATATCCCCCTCAAGATAATGAAACCGGGGGTTGCCCAGGCACTCTGTAATCTTGTTGGAGTAGAGGTCCATGCCAAAGACCTCCCAGTCCCGGGCGGCCAGGATGCGCCGCACCAGGGCATTGCCGATGAAGCCGTTGACGCCTAAGATGAGGATTTTCATGGTTAATAACGGTTCGTTTTACGATTTGTTTTTATTAAAAGACAACAGGGCTTGCAGCAAATCTCCAGGCATTATAGCCGATTTTTGGGAAAAATAAACGGCGGGCACGGAGGCCCGCCCCACCTTTTCTATCTTTCTCTGTCTTGGTGGGCGGCGCCCACCCTCCATTACCCCAACTGCTTCCCTACCAAATCGGCCCAGGTGGCCACCACGGGGCCCAGAAATTCCGGTTCACCCTCCCATTGGGCCCCCTCCATGAGAAACTGGCCGTGGCCGGTGGCCACCAGCAGGCCTTCTCCCAAAAGGCGCGCTACGATCTGGCCGGGAGCCGCCCCGGCGGGGGCCGGTTCGGCCAGGGGGCGTCCCCACCAGATAAAGAGTTTGCGCTCGTCAAGGGTGGTGAAGGCCCCGGGATACGGGTGGGTCACGGCCCGCACCAGGTTATAAATCTCCAGCGCGGGTTTGTCCCAGGGGATGCGGCCGTCTTCGGGCCGGCGGCCGCCGAAATAGGAGGCCTGGGAGTGGTCCTGGGGCATCCGGGGAGCCTGGCCGGTGCGCAATAAGGGGTAGGTGTCCCGCAATAATTCTTCGGCCGCTACGGTCACCTTGGCAAAGAGGGTGAAGGCCGTATCCTCCGTGGTGATGGGCACCCGCATCTGGCCCACCATGTCGCCCCGGTCGGCTTTTTCCTCCATGTAATGGAGCGTCATGCCCGTTTCCGTTTCACCGTGGACCAGGACCCAGTTCACCGGTACCCGGCCCCGGTACTTGGGGAGGAGACTGCCGTGCATGTTCAAGGCCCCGTGCTTGGGGAGGTCCAATAAAGGTTGCTTGAGCATGTCGCGGTAATAACAGGAAAAGAGGAAGTCGGGCTGAAGGCGCCGCATGGTCTCCACAAAGGCCGGGGCATTGGGGTTGGCCGGCTGATAGACGGGCAGATAGTTCCGAAAGGCCAGGTCACGCACCGAGGCGAACCAGATGTTTTCCTGAGGATTGTCGGCATGGGTGACCACCGCCACGATCTCGTCCCCGAAGTCCCGGCACATGTCCATAAGGGCCTTAAGACAGAAATAGCCGACGTTGTGGTAACCCATAAAGATGAGGCGCATAGTTAGTCCAGTGGCATTGAGGGGAGGGGCGGGGGAGCGGTGGCTCCCCCCTCCCCTCAAACTCCCCTCCCCACCCCCTTTAATGCAACAGTTTCATATTATTCTGTTTTGCCAGCATCCAGCGTCTGCCGGATGATGAAGCGGGGGCGGCCCCGGACTTCCTTGTAGATGCGGCCCACGTAGGCGCCGATAAGGGCCAGGCCGAAGGTGTTGAGGCCCACGAAGACAAAGAGGATGGCGAACAGGGTAAAGACACCTTCCACTTCCGGCCCCACGTAAAGACGGCGGATGAAAAGGAAAAGACCGAAGAAAAACCCCAAGAGGGCGATGGCCGCCCCCATGGCCCCCACCGGCGTGGATGGGCAGGTGGGAAAAGCCCGGTCATCAGGTCGAAGTTGAGGCGCAGGAGCTTGAAGATGTTGTATTTGGACGTGCCCCGCTCCCGCTCGGCGTGGCCCACGGGGATCTCCGCCACCCGCCGGGAAAAGAGGTTGGCCAGGGCGGGGATGAAGCTCGAAGATTCATGACACTGGTTGATGCTGTCCACCACTTCCCGGCGGTAGGCCCGGAGCATGCAGCCGTAATCTCGGAGTTTGACCCCGGTGACCCAGGACATGGTGAGGTTCATAAAGTAGGAGGGGAGGGTGCGGAGCCAGGAATCCAGGCGGTTTTCCCGCCAGCCCCCCACGGAGTCGTAGCCCTCCTCCAGCTTGGCAACGAGCTTGGGAATGTCTTCGGGGAGGTTCTGAAGGTCGGCGTCCAGAGTGACCATCACCTGGCCCCGGGTGGCCTGAAAGCCGGCGAAGATGGCCTGGTGCTGGCCGAAGTTGCGGACGAACTGGATAACCCGGATCTCCCCGGGATGGCGCTGATGGAGGTCCGAGAGAAGATCCCAGGAGCGGTCGGAGGAGCCGTCGTCCACGAAAATAATCTCGAAGGGGCGGCCGCAGGCCGTGAGGGTGTTGAGGAGGCGCTCGCCCAGCTCCGGCAGATTCTCTTCCTCGTTAAGACGGGGATGACCACGGAGATATAGGGGGTTGGGGCCGGTTTTGAGGCGGGCAGGGCCGCGTCTGGTGGGGTTCATGCCTGGTTCGTGCAAAGGAGAAGTTATTTTCGGGAGCGTGAAGAAGATTTAATTTCACCCTCACCCTAGCCCTCCCCTCAAGGGAGAGGGAATTAAAGGAAGGATCCTCAGTTAAGCACTTTTCCGTCCTGGTTAATGGCCCTTAGCTTTGGATCCCAAAAAATACGGGTGGAGCAGGCCGTAAGCCGGGTTCTGTGCCGGCCTGGCGACCGGTGGTGATCATTCCTCTGGGACCCCGGTTACCCGGGGCCTCGCAGCAACCTACCCGGGAGCTTCGGGCGGGCCACCCTCAAGCGCTCCCCTATTTGGTCTTGCTCCAGGTGGGGTTTTCCAAGCCGGCGATGTCGCCACCGGCGCTGGTGAGCTCTTACCTCACCTTTTCACCCTTACCGTGGACGAACCACGGCGGTCTGGTCTCTGTGGCACTTTCCTTGGGGTCGCCCCCCCTGGGGGTTACCCAGCACCTTGCCCTGTGGAGCCCGGACTTTCCTCCAGCCGCGCTAGGGCGCGGCCAGCGATCACCTGGCCTGCTCCGCGTCCTGCCACTGAGTGACAGGACGATGCCCGATACTTACATGTTACCTTTTTCTCTGATGCTGGTCAATGGCCTGGCGGGCCAGACGGTCGGCCTGATGATTCAGTGAACGGTCTATATGGGAAATATCGTAGGTGTGGAAATGTCCCAGGGTTTCCCGAGCTTCGCTCCAGAGGGGGTAGAGGTGGGGGGTCTTGACCTGGTAGGCGCCCTTGAGCTGCTGCACCACCAGGAGGGAATCGGCAAAGACGTGGAGGTTTTTGACACCCAGCATCTGGGCCAAACCCAGGCCCAGGAGCAAGGCCTGGTATTCTGCGACGTTGTTGGTGGTTTCCCCCAAATAGCGGAGGTCCTGGCCCCGAAAATTCCCTTTGGGGTCGTAAATAATGGCTCCGGCTCCTGCGGGACCGGGGTTGCCCCGGGCGGCGCCGTCCACATAAAGCTGCCAGGCGCCGTCATCTTCTTCTTCTTGAAAAAGTTCGGCGGCTTCCTGAAAGAGCCGGGTTAAATCCTCCCGGGTGAGGCCGAAGCGGCGGCAAACCGCAACGAGGTCCGGCTCCTGGGCCAGGGCCGCGAAAATTTCGGCGGGGGAAGGGGGCAGCGCGCAGCCATGGGCCGGATTTATGAGGCTTTGGCTTTCCGGGTGGGAGTTGCAGGCCGCTCCTCCTCCTCTTCTTCCTCCCCCAGCCAGTAGAGAATGCGCTGGCAGTGAGGACACTGGATGATTTCCTCCCCTTTCTGCAGATCAATGAACTGCTGGGGGAGAATATTCATGTGGCAGCCCAGGCAGACTCCCGCCCGCACTTCGGATATGGCGCTGCCGTTGCGGCGCCGGAGGATGAACTCATAGCGCTTGAGGAGCGGGGCCGGCAAGCCTTCCCGGAGGGAGTTCCGTTTGCCCACCAGGTCAGCCCGCTGCTTTTCCAGTTCATCCACCTGGGCCGCCACTTCGGCGGCGCGGCGGTCATAGACGGTTTGCAGCTGCTGCAGGACCTGTTCCTGCTCCGCAGTGACCTGTTTTTTGGCCTCCACCGTGTCCAAAAGTTCCAGGACCCGGGTTTCTTTCTGGTCCCGCTGGTCCTCCCGGAAGGCGATTTCCTTGAGCATGGCCTTGAGTTCCAGTTCCTTGCCGATGTCCATAAGGCGCTGGCGGCTGGCCGTGATGCCTTCCTCCAGGTCGGCCACTTCGGCCTCCATCTCCCGGAGTTGCTTTTTCAGTTCCTCAAATTCCTGGACCTGGCCGGAACGCTCTGAGTCCAGGGTGGCCATTTCCTGGCTCATGCCCTTGAGCTCCTGGGGGAGCATGTCCAGGTTCTGGGTAAGTTCATAAATTTCTTTGTCCAACTCGTGTAAATCAATAAGCTGATTCAGTTCAGGTAACAAAGCCTGCCCCTCCGTGCTTCTTAATTGTTATACACCAAGACTGTTGCACATTGTTTTTGGGAGAGGGGGGGCCCCACGGGCTGGAAGCCCATGCTGCCGGAATTGCAGAACCCCACCCTGCCCCGCAAATGCCTTTCCTAAGAGATAGGTTGGCGGGCGGCGCCCACCCCACACATTCCTTGATCTTTGAACTCTTCAGTTCAGTTCCTCAATGGCTGTTGGCCCACCGTTAAGTCATGAAAAGACTCTGCGGCTGTCCCTCCGAACATCTGAAGGCGGGATGCGCTTCGCTTTCCCGCCCTATGGATGCATTTACAAAATTTGAAAAGGCGGGTCTTCTGCCGCCACCCGCACCTGCACTGCCAGCTCACGCTGCCGGAGATGCTGGGCCACAAGCTCCGCCCAAGCCGGCATGAACACCACCTCGCTGGCGAAATGGCCCACTTCGATGACCGCGAAATTTCCATCCGGGGCCGGCACGGCCTGGTGATGGCGCACTTCCCCGGTGATGTACAGGGAGGCCCCTTTGCCCTGGGCCTGGGCGATGAGGTCTCCGCCGCTGCCGCCGCAGACCGCAGCCCGGGATATGGCGGCGGGCGGGCGGCCCCAGACTCGGAACCGGTGGACGGCAAAGACTTCTTTGATGCGGGGCACGGCCTCTTCCCAGGCAAGATTTTCGGGCCAGCGCCCCACCCGGCCGAACCCCAGGGTCAGGCCCGGGTTGGCCATGGGGTAAAGGTCGTAGGCCACCTCTTCATAGGGGTGCGCGGCCCGTAAGCGCGCCAGGGTTGGGGCCAGGCAGCTTTCCGGCACCAGGACCTCCAGACGTGATTCATCGGCCCGAGAAAGGGCAGACACCTCGCCCCGGAAGGGGGAGGCGCCCGCCAGGGGGCGGTAGGTCCCCTGGCCCCGGGCCGCAAAGGAACAATGAGAATAGCGGCCGATAACCCCCACCCGGTCGTCCAAAAGCGCCGCCCGCACCTGGTCCTCGTAGCCCACAGGGACGAAAACCGCGAGTTTGAGCCAGGCATCCTGGCGCACGGGGGCCAGGACCTCCAGGTCCTCCAAGCCCAGCTTGTGGGCCAGATAGTCGTTCAGACCCCCTGGAGCCAGATCCAGGTTGGTATGGCACGAGACCACCGCCAATCGGGCCCGCACCGCGGCCGGCCAGCAATTTGCCGGCGGCCCGGTCTTCCCGGATATCGGCGGCCGCCTGGTAAAGGAGGGGGTGGTGGGTAAGGAGAAGTTGGGCCTGCTGGGCTTAGCCTGGGCCAGCACCGCCAGGGTGGCTTCCAGGGCCACCAGGATGGTGGTGACTTCGGCCTGGGGGTCTCCCACCTGGAGGCCCACCCGGTCTTCGGCGAGGGCCCAGGCAAAAGGATAGCGGCTTCCAGGCAGGCCAGAATATCCTTTACCGTCGGCGCCATAGGACATAAAACGGGGGTGCGCACAAAGCACCCCCGGGGTTCGACCCCTGTGAATATTCGGATTGAAGGGTCGTTCTCGCAAAATGATGCCGCTCTCCGGATGCCTGGTGGGCCCACCTGGATTCGAACCAGGGACCAACCGGTTATGAGCCGGATGCTCTAACCACTGAGCTATGGGCCCTGCTATCTCTTTAATAATAATTCCTAATCCTCTCAGAAACAAGGGGACTCCAAAGTTTACTTAGGAATCTCATGAAACTCTTGAGCCGGGTGCTCCGGGAAGGATGGCGGAGCTTGCGCAGGGCCTTGGCTTCGATCTGGCGGATGCGCTCCCGGGTGACTTCAAAATCCCGGCCCACTTCCTCCAGGGTATGGTCGGTTTTTTCGCCGATGCCGAAGCGCTTGCGCAAGACCTGCTCTTCCCGGGGGGTCAGCGTGGACAGCATTTTGCGGTTTGCTCGGCCAGGTTCAGACTCACCACGGCTTCCATGGGGGTGGAAATCTTTTTGTCTTCGATGAAATCCCCCAAATGGCTGTCTTCCTCGTCGCCGATGGGGGTTTCTAAAGAAAGGGGCTCTTTGGCGATCTTGAGCACTTTCCGCACTTTTTCCAGGGGAAATTCCATTTTTTCGGCAATTTCCTCCGGGGTGGGCTCCCGGCCGATTTCCTGGACCAGGTAACGGGAGGTGCGGATGAGCTTGTTGATGGTTTCGATCATGTGGACCGGGATGCGGATGGTGCGGGCCTGGTCGGCGATGGCCCGGGTGATGGCCTGGCGAATCCACCAGGTGGCGTAGGTGCTGAACTTATAGCCCCGCTCGTATTCGAATTTTTCCACCGCCTTCATCAGGCCGATGTTGCCTTCCTGGATGAGATCGAGAAACTGGAGGCCCCGGTTGGTGTATTTTTTGGCAATGGAGACCACCAGACGCAGGTTGGCCTCCACCAGTTCCCGCTTGGCTTTCTCGGCCTGATATTCCCCCTTGCGAATGCGCTCCATGACCCCGAGAGTGCGATGGGGCGTGAGGCCCAACTCCTGCTCCACCTTACGCAGGTGCTTTTCTTCCTGGGTCCAGAGTTCATCCAGCTTTTTAAGGCGCGTCGGGGTCAGGCCATTGGGGGAGTTGAGGGGCAGGCCCTTGCGGAAATCCCGCAAGAGAGCCCGAAATTTCTTGGAGGACAGCCCGGTCTCGCGCAGTATCGTCTGCTGGCCCTGATTACAAGTGCGAATGGTCAGGTAATAGCGGTGGAGACGGTGGAGAAGGTTTTCAAAGTGCTGAGATTCCAGGCGCAGGCTTAAAAGGCTTTCTACCATGCGGGTGCGGGTGCCGGCCAATTTTTGTTCCAGTTGACTCTTAGCCTCGGGGTCGTCTTTGACGACGGCCAGTTCTTTTCTAATCTCCTGAAGGCGCTCTTCCAAGGTTTTTAGTTTTTGGAGGAGCTTATGAGCTTTAAACTTTTGAGAGGTGTTATCAATATCCAGTTCTTTTTCGCCGAAATTGTCCAGGGAATTATCGGGGGTCACTTTCTCCTGTTCCAAACGGTCCTACCAGGGCCAAAATCTCGTGGACGGCCCAGGGCACCTCGAGGATGGCCTGCAAGACTTCCTTTTCCCCCTCCTCGATGCGTTTGGCAATCTCCACTTCTCCTTCCCGGGTGAGGAGGGAGACCAAGCCCATCTCTTTGAGATACAGGCGTACGGGGTCATCAAGCTTGACGGTGGTCTCAGGCTCCAAGGCCAGGTCCACATCCCCCTCTTCCAGGATCAGGCCCGAAGAAACTTCCCCGGAGGAAAGAGGCATATCGTCGAAGATGAGGGCGTCTTTGGCCGGTTCATTCAAGAAGGTGTCGCTGATGAGAGAATCGTTGAGATCCTCCACCGTAATGAGACCGTCTTCGTCACCCATCGGCATGATGTTCGAAAACCCATCCATACCCCGTTTATTCATGCATTCTCTCCTCTTAATGTGGGCGGCGCTTTAAGTGCCTCAAGTTGCCGGTCGATTTCCTGGCTTTGCGCGAGCAAGGCCTGGAGGTTGTCGTGGTCTGGTTCCTGGACGGCCCGCACCAGCTTCTCCTTCAGGGCTGCATGGGCCCGTAGGAGCCGCCGCCGGTGCAGAGCCCGGCGCCAGTCCTCGGCCACGCGGTCCGGAGAGAGCTGGGAAAATTCCCCTTCGCCCAGAACCAGGGCGCAGATTTCTTGTTTGCGGTCTTCCTCCTCTAAATTATCCAGTAAATAACTGATATCCAGAGCCCCATCGGTGCAGTGGGCGGCAATGAGGCGCAGCAAATCCTGCAGCTCTGGATCTTCAAGCTCCTCGGCCCATGCGGCCATTTCCTCAGCCGGCACGGCGCCGGGATGATTAAGGACCCAGCGCAAAAGCCCCTTTTCCAGGTTAATGGTGATGCCCTGGCCCCGTTCCCGGCGGAACCGGGGGCCGGTGTCGACGCGGGTGAAAGAGAGGCGCAGATCGGTTTCGGCCACCCCCAGGCGCTCGGAAATGAATTTGAGCCAGAGGCCCTGCTCCACCGGATCTTGCAGGGCGTTGAAGTACGGTCTGAGTTCTTCCACCACCTTGATCCGGCCTTCGATGGCCTGGCCGTGGGCCGCCACCAGGCTGTCCAGTAAAAAGGCCAGCCAGGATTGGGCCGCGTCCCAGGGGGAGGCGAAAAGTTCCGGACCGTGGGCCTGAACATAATTGTCCGGGTCCTGGCCTTCAGGAAGGGCTATGACCCGGACTGGGAGGCCCTCCTGGGCGAAGAGGGGGAAAGCCCGCTGCATGGCCTTGGCTCCGGCCGCGTCCCCGTCGAACACCAATACTACCCGGGAGACCAGGCTTTTCAGGAGGCGCACCTGTTCCCGGGTGAGGGCCGTGCCTAAGCACGCCACCACCGGGGCCACGCCGTGGACCCGAAGGGCCAGAAGATCGAGATAGCCCTCCACCACCAGGGCCAGGTCCTCTTTCCGCAGGGCCTCCCGGGCCTGGGGCAGGCCGTAGAGCAGGCGGCCTTTGGAATAGAGGGGGCTCTCCGGGGAGTTGAGGTACTTGGGCTCGCCCTCGCCAATGATGCGGCCGCCGAAGGCCACGGCCCTGTCCTGGCGGTCGAAAATGGGGAAGATGACCCGGTCCCGGAAGCGGTCGTAGTAGCCGCCGGAGGCCCGGGGGAGGAGCAAGCCCGCTTCGCCGGCGGCTTCCAGGGAGAGGCCTTTGTTCTGAAAGTGGCGGCGCAGGCCGTCCCATTCCGGGGGGGCGTAGCCCAGGCGATAGGTTTGAATGATTTCCGGGGTGAGGCCTCTTTTGTCCAGATAAGCCCGGGCGGGCTGGCCGGCTTTGCCCTCGAGGGTGGCCTGGTAGAAGGCCAGGGCTTCCTTATGGAGGTCGTAAAAGAGCTGGCGCTTTTTGGTACGGCGGGCTTCCTCGGGCCCCAAGTCCTTTACGGTGAGGGAGATGCCGTAGCGCCGGGCCAACTCCGAGGCGGCCTCCGGGAAGCTCATTTTGTGATACTGCATGACAAAGCTGATGACGTTCCCCCCGGCCTGGCAGCCGAAGCAATAATAAATGCCCTGGTCCTGGGAGACCTTGAAGGAGGGCTTGGAATCGGCGTGGAAGGGACACACGCCCCAGAGGTCCTTGCCTTTGCGCTCGAGCTTGACGTATTGGCCCACCACCTCTTCGATGGAAGCGGCTTCCCTGATCTCCAGAAGCTTGTCTTCGGGGATGTGGGCCATGGTTCAGTGAGCAGTCAGCTGTGAGCAGTTAGTTTTTAGTTGTTAGTTTCGAGTTTACCGTTTTGAGTTTACCGTTTTGAGTTTTGGGTTTGGTGTAGGGTGGGCATTGCCCACCAAATCCGTTCTGCTCTCGTTCCCAAGCTCCCGCTTGGGAACGCATTTGCTCGCCAAGCTCTGCTTGGCTTAATCTCAAAACCGCACCACAATAATGAATTTTTGCCAATTTGGTGCGCAGGCGCACCCTACATGCTTCAATCCTTTAAATCTACGAGGGTCACCCCCGGGTTGACGTCGCCGTGGACGGCTTTGACCATGGTGTGGTGTTTGAGGTGGTCCCGGACGGCCTGTTTGAGGCGGCCGGTGCCGGTGCCGTGAATTATATCCACCCGTTCCGCGCCCTGCAAGATGGCCTGGTCGAGAAGACGGTCCACGAGGGGCAAAGCCTCCTCCACCCTGAGCCCTACGAGATTCAGGGAGGGCAGGTGGCCGGGGCTGCGGTCATAACTGAAGGTGGCCGCAGGGGTGGGAGCTTCGCCGCCGCCGGCCAGAGGGGTGACCTCCTCGGGGCGGGCCCGGAGTTTTACCTGGCGCACCCGCACGGTGAGGCGGCCGTTTTTGTCTACGGCCAGGACTTCGCCTTGGAGGCCCAGGGCCGGGAGAAAAATGCGTTGGCCCGGAGAATATTCGGGGACTTCAACCCGGGGTTCCGGGGCGGGAGGGGTGAGGTCGGCCAGGAGGCGGGTCTCCCGGGCGGAAAGCTCCTGTCGCAGGCGGCCCCAGGAATCCTCGCCGCGCTGCAATTTCTCCAAAATTTCTTTAAATTCCTCTTCGGCTGCCCGGATACGGGCCCGGGCCTCCTGCACTTCCTCGGTGAGAAAACGCTCCCTTTCTGCGGTCAGGCGCTCCTGCTGCCGGGCCAGTTGCTCTTCCCGCCGGGCCAATTCCTGCTGCCCGGCTTTAAGCTCCTCCTCCTGGCGGTGGAGGCGCTCTTTGGCTTGCTCAACTTCGGCCAGGAGCTTCCAGCCCTGGAGTTCTTCGGCGTCGAGATAGCCTTCGGCTTCGGCCAGGATTTCCGGGTCAAGGCCCAATTCCCGGGCAATGGTGAGGGCGTTGCTGGCGCCCACCACCCCGTAAAACAGGCGGTAGGTGGGCCGCCGGGTCTTGTCGTCAAAGACCACGGCCACGTTCTCAAAGCCCGCCACCCGCTGGGCGAAATTTTTCAGGACCGGCAGATGGGTGGTCACCGCGCCGTAAGCCCCGCGGCGGTAGAAGGCCTGGAGCAGGGCCAGGGCCAAGGCGCCCCCCTCGGTGGGGTCGGTGGCGGTGCCCAATTCGTCCAGGAGCACCAGGGCCCGGCCGGAAAGCCCGGCCAGCGCGGTGAGGGCTTTTTTCAGATGGGCGGAAAAGGTGCTCAGGTTCTGGTGCAGGTCCTGGGTGTCGCCGATGTCGGCAAAGACCTGCTGGAAGGGGGCGAAGCGGCTGCCTTCGGCCACGGGAATGGGAAGGCCGCTTTGCACCATGAGGGTGAGCAGCCCCAGGGTTTTCAGAGCCACAGTTTTGCCGCCGGCGTTGGCTCCGGAGATGACCAGAAAGCGCTTTTCCGGGGTCAGGGTCAGGTCGATGGGCACGGTGGGGTGGGCCTCACGGCTGCCCCTTTCACGGGCTAACAGCAAGGGATGGCGGGCCTGGCGAAACTCCAAGCCGCCGGTGCGCTGCAGGATGGGCTCCCGGGCCCGGTATTCCCTGGCATAGCGCACCTTGGCGGCCATGGCGTCCAACTCCGCCAGGGCTTCCAGATTCCCCCCCAGTTCCTCCATGACATGGCGCACCAGGTCGGTCAGGCGCCGCAGCACCTTTTCCTCTTCCCGTTTTTCCTGATTGTTGAGCAGGTTTAAGGTGTTGTTCTGCTCGACGATGGCCAGGGGCTCAAGGAACAGGGTGGAGCGGGTCTGGGAGGCGTCGTGGATGATGCCGGGAATCACCCCCTTGTGGTCGGCTTTGATGGGGATGACATAGCGGCCGTGGCGTTGAGAGATGAGGGGGTTCTGTATGACGTGTTGGTAGTGATCCGAAAAGAAATTTTGTTTGATCTGGCGGTTTATGGCTCCCCGGGCTTCGGCCAGTTCCCGGCGCACCCGGGCCAATTCCGGGGAGGCGCTGTCCAGGACAAAATTGTGGGGGCTGATGCTCTGGGCAATGATTTCCTGGAGGTCGCCGAGATCCCGCAAAGCCCCGGCCAGGCGGCTCAGGGCCTGGAGATGGGTCCCGCCTGCGGCCAGGTAGAGCCTCACCTGGCGGGCCAGGCGCAGCACCAGAAGGATGTCGTTAAAAGCAGAAGGCGGCAGGAGGCTGCCGGGGACTTTGGCCTTGGCGAGCCAGGCGGCCAGGTCCGGAAAGTCAACGAGGGGGATATCCCCCTCGCGATTTTCCAGGTCTTGCAGTTCCCGGATTTCAGTGAATTTTGTCTGAATATCCGGGAAGTTAGCCAGAGGACGCAACTCTGCCAGGAAAGCCCGGCCCAGGCCAGAGGAGGCGTACGTCTGGATTTTGCGGAGGAGCCCTGGAAATTCCAGAGCACTCAGAGTTTCTTCAGGCATGCCGCAATGGCCTCTTTGCCGCGGCTGAGGGCTTTAGGCACCCAAACGGCGACGCACGATTTCTTGGACGACCTTGCCGTCAGTCTGACCGGCAAGCTCAGCCATGGCGGTTTTCATTACCTTCCCCAAGTTTTTGGGGGTGCTGGCTCCCAATTGGTCGATGATGCGGACGATGGCCGCCTCCACCTCCTCGGGGCTCAGTTGCGCGGGCAAAAAAAGAGAGGAGGACTTGAAGTTCCTCCTCTTCTTTGCTGGCGAGGTCCCGTCTGCCGGCTTTGCTGAATTCAGCGATGGAGTCCCGTCGCTGTTTGGCCTGGCTGTTAATGACCGCCAGGAGTTCGGCGTCGCTGAGGGGATGTTTCACCTCCACCTCCTTATGACGCACGGCCGTCTTCAGCATACGCAACGTGGACAGGACCGTCTGTTGTTGACCTTTGATGGCTTTCTTAAAGGCCTGATCCAACTTTTCGCTGAGCGAGATCATGAGCCCTCAAGTTTACGGAGCTTTTTCAAAGCCCTTTTCTTGGCCGCCAAAACCTTCTTTTTGCGCTTAATGCTGGGTTTCTCGTAGTGTTCCCGTTTGCGAATTTCGGAGAGAATTCCTGCTTTTTCACACTGCTTTTTAAAGCGCTTAAGGGCGACCTCGAAAGGCTCGTTGGGTTTCACCCTCACGCCGGGCATTCATTATTCCCCCCTCCCCTTAGTCAGGTAAACACAATCTGAAATGCCAGCCTTCAGTCCAAGTTGGAACACGGCCGACCATTTCTGATGATTAGCCAAATTAGGTATGTTTATCATTTATCTGCAACCTGTCAAGGTTTTTTCTTGTTTAAGGTGTGCCAAAAACCTGGGGAGGATTTCCCCGGCCTTCCCCGATAGGGCGACATCACAGTGGGCGGTGAGAGGGGTGGGGTCCGGATTGATCTCCACCACTGCGGCCCCAGAGCGCCTGGCCCAGAGGGCGAAGGAGGCGGCGGACTGCACCATTGCAGAGGTTCCCACCACCAGGACGGCCTGGCAGCGGCTGAGCGCGGCCTCGGCCCGGCCCAGAATGTCGGGGTTGAGTGATTCGCCGAACCAGACCACATTGGGGCGCAGGAGCCCGCGGCAGGCCTCACAGCGGGGGAGGATGGGGATGGGCACACGGCGATCCTCCCGAAGGGCGCCGCAGGTGAGGCAGCGCACTTCCCAGATGCTGCCGTGGACTTCTAATATTTGCCGGGAGCCAGCCAGGCGGTGCAGGCCGTCCACATTTTGAGTAATAAGGAGAAAATCCGGGATGCGGGCTTCGAGGCTTACCAGGGCTTCATGACCGGGGTTGGGGCGGGCCTGGGCGATGAGGCCGCGGCGCCAGTCGTACCACTCCCACACCAGGCGGGGGTCCCGCTCGAAGGCCTGGGGGGTGGCCAGGTCCTCTGGGCGGAAGGAGCGCCACAAGCCGCCTGGACCCCTGAAGGTAGGGATGCCGCTTTCCGCGGAAATGCCGGCGCCGGTTAGCACCACCAGGCGCTCCACTCCGGCAAGGAGCTTTATCAGGGCCGGTGGGATTTCTTTTGGGGTGACTTGGTCAATTTCAGCCATAAGGCGTAATATACTTTTTGCCCAAAATTTTTTCTTCCCCCCTCACCCTAACCCTCTCCCCCCGTTGGGGGGAGAGGGGATTTAAGGAAAGAACTTTTTGCAATTTGCAAACTGTATAAATGATCCTTGATTAATTTAAGGTTCAAAGTTCAAGGGTAAGGCCTCTGTGAAAAGCATTTTTGTCATCCGGAGCGAAGCGAATGATCATGTATTTTCAAATGGTTATGAGAAGTCATCCTCTTTAGTATTTTAGGGCGGTGAGGATGAGGATCACTGCGGCCAGGACGAGGCGGTAGGCGGCGAAGGGGTAGAAGGTGTGGCGGCGCAGGTAGCGCAGCAGAAAGCGGATGACCAGGTAGCTGGAAATGAGGGCGGACAGGAACCCCAGAACCCCCACGGTCACGGAGAGGTGTTCGGGGGGGTGCTTAAACCATTTCAGGAGGTCATAGAGACCGGCCCCGGCGATGATGGGGGTGGCCAAGAGAAACGAGAAGCGGGCGGCGCTTTCCCGGCTGAAGCCCAGGAAAAGGCCGGTGGTCATGGTGATGCCGCTCCGGGAGACTCCGGGCATAACGGCTATGGCCTGGGAAATCCCGATTAAGAGGGCGTCTCCCAGGTGCAGGTTGGTGAGGGGCCGGTCGTGGCGGGCCAGGCGCTCCGCCAGGATGAGGAGGAGGCCCACGCTCCCCATGAGGAGGGCGATGCGCCAGGGCTGACGAAAGACGGTTTCGGCGTAATGCTTCAGAAGGACGCCGGCGATGGCCCCCGGGACGGAGGCGGCCACCAGGCAAATGAACAGGCGGCGCTCCAAACGGGTGTAGGGGGAAGGCCTGAGCATGGCTTTGGCCATGCCCAGCCAGTCAGCCCGGAAATAGAAGAGCAGGGCCAGCAGGCTACCGACATGGAGGAGGATGTCGAAACTGAGGCCGCCGCCCTCAACCTTGAGGTAATGCTCCAACAGGGCCAGATGACCGGAGGATGATATGGGGAGGAACTCGGTAATGCCCTGGACAATCCCAAGGAAAATGGCAGTGAGGGGGTGCATGCGGCTGGAATATATCACCTTACTTCACAGTGGGCAAGGTGATGATTTTGCCTCGGGATTATTTTTTTTCTATTTGGGCCGTAAGGTTCTGGGGGGAGACGTTCTCCACCGTGAGCCCTTCGGGGGCTTTGACCTGGACCTTGAGACGGTGGCGGCCGGGGGGAAGGCCGCCGGTGGCTACGGAGGCTTTCAGATCTTTGGCCTCCAGGGCGTTAACTTGAGGCCAGGGACCTTCGATGGTGACGGCAACCTTCTCAGGCGCCAGTTTGGCCGGCAGAGGCTGGGCGGTCACCGGTAGGTCTGCAATGGTGCGTTTGAGGCTCTTGGGACTGATGTCCACGTCGGCCAGGATGGGGACCTGGTTGACCATGGAAATGTTGAGGTCTTTAAAATTCAAGTCGGTGGACAGGGTGGTGGGGCGGATCAGGTTGGTAAGGTCCAAGGGCACCGTGGGAAGGAATTTCAGGTCATCAAGTTCGCTTTCGGGACCCTTGACGGTGACTTTGGTGGGCCGGGTCTTAATGCTTTTCAGTTCGAAACCATCAGGCGGACGTCCCAAGGCCACGGGCTGAATAGGCAGAGTGCGGGTGATCGTGGGGGTTAAGGTCAGGGTCAGGGGGTTAGGCTGCACCCGGGTGATTTGGACACCCCGGGGGAAATTAAAACTGCCCGAGCCGAGGGGAAAAGTTTGGCGGCCGGCCTTGATAGCGTTGAGGTCCAGGGAATGGGACAGGCGGCTCTGGGTGAGGCTGCGGATGAGGCCGCGGGGTCCTGAGACCCGGACCTGAATGTGGGAGGGGACCTCGCTTGTGACTATCAGGTCAGAAGGCAGGTTGAGCAATTCCAGTTGGATATTGAGATTGGTCTCGGTGCGCTCCTCTCCCCCCACGGCCAACCACAGGGCCACGGCCAGAAAAAGGGAGAGGAGCTTGAGGGACTTATTGCGTCCCGAAGAGGCGAGCCAGGCGCTCAAACCATGATCCTTTCTTTTCGGCTTCTTCGATGAGGCCCCGCAACACCTGGCGGAGTTGCAGACGGGTCAAGTTCTGCTTAAGTTTCCCCCCCTGGGCCAAAGATATTTGGCCATTGGTTTCGCTCACCACCAGGGCCAGAGCATCCGTGTGTTCCGTAAGGCCGACGGCGGCGCGGTGGCGGGTCCCCAAGGTGGGGTCAAGGTTGGGGGACTTGGTCAGGGGAAGAAGGCAGCCGGAGGCCACAAGGCGGTCCCCCTGGATGATGACGGCGCCGTCGTGGGTGGGATTGTGGGGCCAGAAGATGCTGACCAGAAGTTCCCAGGTGATAAGAGAATCGAGGCGGATGGAGCCTTCCAGGTATTCAGTGAGGCCGACCTGGCGTTCCAGGACAATGAGGCCGCCGATACGGTAATTGGAGAGGGTTTCGGCGGCTTCACAGATTTCTTCTATGGTCTGGGGCTCGGAGGCGTCCTGGGGGGCCAGGGCGCGACGGCCGATACGGCTGAGGACCCGGCGGATATCCGCCTGAAAGAGGATGATAATAATGAGAAAGAAGCTTTTCATGACACTATCCAGGAGCCATTCCAGGGTGAAGAACTCCAGATAGCGGGCCCCGAGATACGATAAGAACAGGACAAAGAGGCCGGCCAGGACCCAGATGGCCTGGGTGCCGCGGAGAATAAGAAAAATCTGATAAATAATGACGGCTACCAGGATGATGTCCAGGGCATCCTGCCATCTGAGATTGGAGAGGAGGGATTCCATGGCTTATGAACCAGGGTAGCGCGGCGTCTGAATGATGGCGCTCAAGACCGTAAAAAATTGTTTGGCGTAGGCGACATTATGAACCCGGACGAAGTGGGCGCCCCGCTGGAGGGCTACCGCCAAGGCGGCCAGGGTGCCGATGTCCCGTTCGGCCGGGGGGAGCCCCCCCAAGAGATGCCCCAGAAAGGCCTTGCGGGATGGACCGATAAGCAGGGGGCAGCCCAGGTCCAGGAAGACATCCAGGTTGTTGAGAATTTCCTGATTATGCTGAAAGGTCTTGCCAAAGCCGATGCCCGGGTCCAGGACCAAGGCTTCCTTTGACAGACCGCGGGCCAAAGCAAAGTCCAGCCGTTCCTGAAAAAAGGCGCGGATTTCCCCGAGAAGATCATCGTAATGTGGCTGGGCCTGCATTTCTTTAGGTGTCCCCTGTATGTGCATGAGAATAACGGGGACGCCGGTTTCCCGGGCCAGGTGCACCATGTCCGGGTCGAAACGCAGGGCGCTGATATCGTTAATAATATTAGCGCCGGCTTCCAGAGCGGCTCGGGCCACCTGAGACTTGTAGGTGTCAATGGAAATGGGAATGGGGGTTTGGGCCCGAAGCCGTTCAATGACGGGGAGGACCCGGCGAAGTTCCTCGTCCAGGGGGGTGGGCTCGGAGAAAGGGCGGGTGGATTCACCGCCAAGGTCCAGGAGGTCGGCGCCGGCCGCGACCAAGGCCAGGGCCTGGTTCACCGCGGCGTCATGATCAAAAAAGAGGCCGCCGTCGGCGAAGGAGTCCGGGGTGACGTTAATCACTCCCATAATCAGGGGGCGAGGCTGGGCCAGCAAAGATTCCCAGGAGGCACCAGCCGGGGCGGCCGGCGCAGGGGCAACCTTAAACCCAACCCCCATGCTCAGGCCTGCTGGAATTCCAGGGGTAAGGGGCCGACCTCTTCCTGGATCTCCGGCTCTTCGGGCTGCTTTTTAAAGGAGTTTATTATCTGGTCAACCTCCTGGGCGTCCAAGGTTTCCCGCTCCAGGAGACCCTGGGCCAGGGCCTGAAGCTCGGCCCGATGGGTGGCCAAGAGGTCTTTGGCCCGCTGGTAGGCCCCTTCCACCAGATTTTTCATGGCGAGGTCGATGAGGCGGGCGGTTTCCTCACTAAAGTCTTTGGGTTGGGAGATTTCCCGCCCCAAGAAGATATGTTCCTCCCGGCGGCCAAAAGTAATGGGGCCCAATTCATCGCTCATGCCCCAGTTGCACACCATCTTGCGGGCCAACTCGGTGGCCCGTTCCAGGTCGTTGCCGGCGCCGGTGGTGAACTGGTTGAAGGCCAAATCCTCAGCAGCCCGCCCTCCTAACAAAACAGTGAGCCTGGACATAAGATAGTCTTTGGAATAGGTGTGGCGCTCATCCAGGGGGAGCTGCTGGGTGGCGCCCAGGGCCCGGCCCCGGGGGATGATGGTGACCTTGTGGATGGGGTCGGTGCCGGGGATGAGCCTGGCCACCATGGTGTGGCCGGCCTCGTGGTAGGCGGTGTTGGTGCGATCCCGGTCACTCAGGATGAGGCTTTTACGCTCCGTGCCCATGAGCACTTTGTCCTTGGCATGCTCAAAGTCCTCCATGGTGACGGATTCCCGGTTGACCCGGGCCGCGACCAGGGCGGCCTCGTTCACCAGGTTTTCCAGGTCGGCGCCGGAAAGGCCCGGGGTGCCGCGGGCCAGGACGGAAAGGTCAACGGCGGGCGAGAGAGGAGTGCGGCGGGTATGGACTTTGAGGATGGCCTCCCGGCCCTTTAAATCCGGGATGGGCACCACCACCTGGCGGTCAAAGCGTCCCGGCCGGAGCAGGGCCGGATCCAGAACATCAGGCCGGTTGGTGGCGGCGATGAGGATGACGCCCTCATTGGCCTCGAAGCCGTCCATTTCCACCAGAAGCTGGTTTAAGGTCTGTTCCCGTTCGTCGTGGCCGCCGCCCAGACCGGCGCCCCGGTGGCGGCCCACCGCGTCGATTTCGTCGATGAAAATGATGCAGGGGGAGTTTTTCTTGGCCTGGATGAAAAGGTCGCGGACCCGGGCGGCGCCCACGCCCACGAACATTTCCACGAAATCAGAGCCGCTGATGCTGAAGAAAGGGACCCCGGCTTCACCGGCGATGGCCCGAGCCAGCAGCGTTTTGCCGCTGCCCGGCGCGCCCACCAGTAGAACGCCCTTGGGGATGCGGCCCCCCAGGCGGGTGAACTTCTTGGGATCCTTGAGGAATTCGATAATCTCGGCCACCTCTTCTTTGGCTTCCTCGATGCCGGCCACGTCCTTAAAGGTGACCTTGACGGAGCTTTCGGTCATGAGGCGGGCCCGGCTTTTGCCGAAGGACATGGCCTTGCCGCCGCCGGACTGCATCTGGCGCATAAAGAAAATCCAGACGCCCACGAGGATGAGCATGGGCAGCCAGGAAACCAGGAGAGTGGTATACCAGGGGCTGTCGTCCTTGGGCCTGGCGGTAATTTCCACCCCTTTTTTCTGGAGAAGCTTGACCAGGTCCGGGTCAGTGGGGGCGTAACTCTTAAAGGGCGGGCCTTCTTTCTGCTCTCCGTTGATTTCATCTCCCTGGAGAGTGACGGATTTCACTTTATCGGCCTTGACTATCTCCAGGAACTGGCTGTAACTCAGGGTGGCCTTACTTCTGGCGTGCTCAGCGGTGTTGAAATAATTGAATAAGAAGATCATCACCAAGCTGATGAGCAGCCACAAGGCAATATTTTTGTAAAAGGGGCTGAGGCGATTATTCATATTGGATGTCTAAACTTCCCGGCTTAGCCTTTTTCGACATTTTGACAGATTGGACTTTCTAATATTTTAGAATCATCTGGGAAAAAAGCAAGGTGATTCTAACCTTTGGGCAAAACGCGTCCCTGTGCCCAGGCAGGTCAGCCGCCCAAAAGGACCTCTCAGCTATCAATGCGGTCCGGCAGAAAGGGGGCGGTTCGGGCCGTGATGATCTGTTTGATAAAGTTCAAACTTCAGGGTTTACCGTTCAAAAGAGTGCTCACTCCGCGCCGACATGGCGGGCGAGACACCCGCCCCACTGCTTTTTCCTCAATTTGGGGGAGCCGCAGGCTCCAGCCTGGCCCTGCACAGGTTGAAAACCTGTGCCACCAAAGTTTTCTCTCATTGTTGGAGATACCCGGACATTAGTCAGGGTTACTCCCCGAGATTCATAGCGGGCAACGCCCACCCTGCGCTCCGGCCTTTAGCCGATGCTCTGGAGATGGCCTGATGCCAAGGAGGGGAGGCGTGGCGCTTTCTCACCCTACCCCACTAATACCAAGTTGCCATCATAGAGGTAATAAAATGTCGCCGCCGGTTTTACAGTGAAAACCCCCGTAGGGGCGACGCATGCGTCGCCCCTACAGCAGGTTTTCATCATCGGGGGTGGCCCAATCGGGCCATGAATGTTTAGCCTGCGCCTTGGTGCGGCATGCCGCTCTCCTACAGAAAAAATCCTGGTTTGAAGGCACCCTGGCATAACACCGGACCTCCCTTAAGCCGGTGAGGCCGGCAATTCTGCTTGTGGAAAGTGCCGTTGAAGGAAAGTGTGGGCCTCGTTGAAATTGGGGCGCAGTTGGAGGGCCATTTCGAAGGCCTCCTGAGCCTTGTCTTTTTCCCCCAAGTCAAGATAGAGAACGCCCAGGTTGAAATGGACCTTTTCATTCTTGGGATTAATCTTGAGGGCCTGCTGGTAGCACTCCAGGGCGCGCTCGTGCTTTTGTTGCCGGCGCAGGGCCACTCCCAGGCGGTTGTAGAGGTGCACATCCTGGGGAGTGTCGTCAATGGCCTGAAGGAAGAGTTCTTCGGCGACGTGTTCCAGGCCGGCGGCCAAGAAGGTTTCCGCCATTTCGGAGTGGCGGCCGGCTGGGACATACTGACCGATACGCCAAGACTCCTCCAGGTATTGTTTGGCATCATCGGTGTCGCCGGTCTTGAGACAGAGTTGTCCCAGTTTATAGAGGCGCTCTGGATTTAAAGGACTCAAGCTTCTGGCTTCTTCGAGGTAACCCTGGGCTGCAGCCAGGTTGCCCTGGGATTCCATGACTCCCGCCAGGTTCTGATAGGCCCGCAGGAATTTGGGATTCAGGTCCAGGGCCTCGGAAAAGCAGTGAGCGGCTTCGCCTTGAGACCCGAGGGAACGATGGCACTCCCCCATGAGGTTCAGAACCTTGGCCTGTTTGCGGAAGGGAGGCTGAGTGAGTTCTTCCAAAACGGCCAGGGCTTCCGGGGCCCGGCCACTCAAGAGGAGTTCGTTGGCTTTCCTGAAGAGGCTCTCCCCCCGGCTGGGCCGGTAGCGGTTTTTAATAATGGCCCGCAGGTGTTCTTCCAGGGAATCGATCTTAAACGGCTTGAGGAGATAGCCGTCCACTTCGCTTTCGGCGGAGGCGGCCACGATGTCCTCGGAGACTTCGCCGCTGATCATGAGAAAGGGGGTGGTCTGGTAGTGGGGCGAAGCCCGCAACAGCCGCAGGAGGTCGAGGCCGTTCATGCGGGGCATGTTGATATCGCAGACCACGAGGTCGAAAGGCCGCTCCTGGAGGACCTCCCAGGCTTCCTGCCCGTCGCCAGCCTCCAAAATATCACCCTGGACTCCCAAAAGCTGCAGCATCTGGTAGAGCATGCGGCGGATGGCAGGCATGTCATCCACCACCAGGACGTTTAAGGGGCGGAAAAGTTGATCGTAGGTTTTCCGTACCGGCACGTCACCTACCCGGCCAGGCATTAGGCACCCAGCACTTTGTATTGTCGTTGAGAGATTTATCGGCAGGAGCGAAGAGGAAATTGAGAGAATTTCAGGGAAAACTCATTTTTTTCACAGAATGGGGCCTGCTGCCTTTTGCTATAGGGCGCAAACTTCTCTTAAAAAAAAAGGCGAGCACGGAGGCCCGCCCCACCAACCCTGAGGGCCCCCTCGCTCTGCTTTCTTCCCCAAGGGGGTGAAGGGCAGGAAGCAGAGGAGAAGGCTCGGACAAAGAGGCCGGGGCCGCCGCTCAGGCCGCGCCCCGGAAATATTCAACCGGTTCCCGGGAGAGACGCCGCAAATCGCCTTGAGGGGTGGGGAGCAGAATGAGAAGGGTCTCCCGGGAAATGCGCCAGGGACCGGCGCCTAAGCGCAGGGCGGGGAGACGGCCGTCCCTGATCATGCGGTAAATGGTCCGCCGGGACAGGCAGAAAATCTGGGCTACTTCATCAGGCCGGAACATCTTTTTCTTCATAATCATTTCCATGTGGGTTTCTCCTTTCCGTTTTTTTATCCCTGGTCATGGGCTTTGGGACAGTTGGTATGCAAGTCACAGGCCTAATCATATATCCCTGTAATAATTATTAATTTATCTTGAACGTCAGCTTGTAGTCTTCATGAGGCTCCCTGTCATCAGGTTTTTCCCTAGGGGATACCACCAGAAAAGAGGTTCAGCCCTAGGGGTAAACGTCTCCCAAGGGAATGTAGGTGGCGGCAGGCCGGGGAGGAGGGGGCCGGGTCTGGGGGCTGGCGGCCCGGGGTCGAGAAATGGCATGGACCTGCAAGTCTGAAGGAGATTTCTCTGAAAGTAGCGCCGGATAAGGGCCGGAGGGCTTGGCTTCGGCCAGGGCGGCCTGGGCCTAAAAGCCCTGCGGGAGGCTTTAGTGACAAGTTGGCACTTTTGTGCCGGGGGGTGCCACGATTTTTGTAAGGGAGGAGAGGCACACGCAAGGAGGAGGAGCGTATGGCATTAGAGAGACTGCTGAGGCCCAGTGAAGTGGCCGGCCGTTTGGGTATCTCCCAATCGTCGGTTTACCGCTGGTTTTGGGAGGGGAAACTCCGGGGCGTCAAACTGGCCGGCGGACCGGTGAGGATTTTCGAAAGCGCCGTGTCCGAACAGATGGTCAACATGGACTACCTGCTGACCTGAGACCTTGAGCTCAGGGCCGAGCACTGACCATAACCTCCAGAGCTTCTCGACACCAAAGGTTGATCATGACGCAGCGCTACAAAACCGGGCGGAACAAGCGGGAGTTTTATTTCGAGGAAGTGCAATCCCTTTACCTGGCCGGCAAGGAATTAAAGGAGCTTGAGGAGATGTTCCCGGTGACTCTCCAAACTCTCAAGCGGTGGCACAAGGATGGCCACTGGGAGGAGAAACGGCGCCATGCCCTGGTGTCGCCCCGCTGGTTGGGCGAAGCCTTGCGGGGGGTGCTGCGGGAGAAAACGGGAAGGGTGCTGGCCAAAGGGGATCTCATGCCCCAGGAGGTGGATGAGCTGACCAAGATTGTCACCCTGATTGACCGCCTGACCAACAGCGGCTGGGATATCAGGGCCGCGGCCCTGGAAGTGATGGACCGGTTCAGCGAGTTCGTGCGCGGTTGGGTGAAGGAACCGGAGGAGATCAAGCGCTTCACCCAGTGGATGCAGGAGTTCTTCCGGGTGCTGGAAGAAGACGACGAAGGCAGAGGGTAAGGGGAGCGGGCCATGAATCTCAACAAAAAGCTCACCAAGACGGTCTTCCGGCAGAAAGCCGACCGGATCCTCATGAGGTTGTCCATGGAGGTCAATCCCTTCTGGAATGACACCCAGGAAAAGCGCAAGGAGCGCCTGAAAAGGGGGGAGGCCGACCCGCTGTACTTCTGCCGCACCTATTTGCCCCACTATTTTTCGCACTCGCCGTCTTCTTTCCATTATGAACTGATCCGGTTCATGGAAGACCGGGGGGAGGTGGTGACCCCGGCGGTGGTGGCCGCGCCCCGGGAATTCGCCAAAAGCACGGTGTGCTCCTTCGGGTACGTGCTGCACCAGATTTGTTACGGGAAAAGGCACTTTATCATCATCGGCAGCGACACCGAGGACCTGGCCAGCGACATCACCGGCTACCTGTACATGGAATTGCTCTACAACGAGCGGCTGCAGCAGGATTTCGGTGAACTGGTGCGGGCCAACAAGCCGGTGGACGATTTCGTCACCGCCAACAGCGTGCGGGTGAAGGCCAGGGGCCGGGGGCAAAGACTCCGGGGTCTTAAGCACCGCCAGTATAGGCCCGACCTGGTCATCCTGGACGACCTGGAAAATGACGTCAACGTGCGCAATCCCGAGTTGGTGAAGCAGATATTGGATTGGGTGCAGTCCGCGGTGTATCCGGCCATCGAGGCCAACGGCACCCTGATGATCATCGGCACCATTTTGCGCCAGCGGAGCGCCTTGCACCTGATGCTGACGAGTCCGGAGGAGCCCTACGGCAATTTCCGGCGGCGGATATTCCGGGCTTTGCAGGAGGACGGCACGTCCCTGTGGGAAGCGCGACATCCTACCACCAGACTGCTCCTGCAAAAGCAGCTCATGGGCACAGTGGCCTTCAACCGGGAGAAGATGAACGAACCCACGCCCACCAGCGGCCTGTTTCAGGAGGATTGGCTGCGCTATTACCACCCGGACAGTTTGAAGGGCAAGAACCTGGTGGTAGTGGGCTTTTTCGACCCGTCCCTGGAAGCGGGGGGCAGCGCCGACTACAAGGCGGTGGTGACGGTTGGTTATTGCCAACAAGAGATGGTGTTTTACGTCCTGGACGCGTTTATCCAGAAGACCACCCTGGAGCAGACCTTGAGGGCCGTGTTTAACCGGCACCGGGAGCAGCCCTACCAGATCCTGGGGGTGGAGGACAACCTCTTCCAGCGGCTGCTCCTGAAGGAATTTGACCAGATGGGGCGGGAGCTTGGGGTGTTTCTGCCGGTGAAAGGGGTCACCCACCGGCTGGCCAAAGAGACCCGGGTGGCGGTGCTGTCGCCGTTGTTCGAGCGGGGAAAAATCCGCTTCATCCGGGGGCACTCCGACCAGGAGAAGCTCATCGAGCAGTTGATGTATTTCCCCTCCCGGACCCTCCACGATGACGGTCCGGACGCCCTGGCGGGGGCGGTGCAGTTGGCCCAGGGCATACCGGGGGGAGAAACGGCGCAGTATGTCCCCGTGGGCAAGCGGGCCTTTGGGGGCCGGGGGGCATATTAGTCACAGCAAAGGCGCAGAAGGCGCAAAGTTAAGGCGAGGACAGCATGAGATTGAAAGATATTTTCGGCAGGTGGTTCAAGCCCACGGCTAAGCCGGACACTCGGGAACTGGCAATGGTGAGTCTCCAGGACCGCTGGAGCTCCTACCCGAGCGTGGGGCTGACGCCGGGGGGACTGGGGGCCATTTTTCAGGAGGCGGACCAGGGGGCGGTGCGGCGCCAGATGGAGCTGTTCGAGGAGATGGAAGAGAAGGACGCGCATCTGGCCTCCCTCCTCCAGACCCGCAAGCTGGCGGTCTTGAGTCTTGACTATGAGGTGCTGCCCTACGCCGACACTCCGGAGGATCAGGAGATTGCCGCGGCGGTGGGGGAGATGGTCTGGAGGATTCCCAACCTGGAGGACGCGTTCCTGGACCTGCTGGACGCCATCGGCAAGGGCTGCGCGCTTTCGGAAATTATTTGGGGGACTGACGGGGAGCGGTCATTGGTGGAAGAACTCAAGTGGGTGCCCCAGAAAAAACTCACCTTCGTGGAGGACCTGGCCCCCCGGCTGATGACCGCGGACGGCCCCTGGCAAGGGGTCCCTTTCCCGCCCTGGAAGGTCATCTATCACCGCTACAAGGCCAAGAGCGGCCATGACACCCGGGCCGGGGTGCTCCGGGTGGTGGGCTACATGTATCTCCTGAAGAATTACAGCCTGAAGGATTGGGCGGCCTTCAACGAAGTGTTCGGCATGCCGCTGCGTCTGGGGAAATATGACCCGGCTTCGACGCCGGCGGACCGGGAGTCCCTGATCCAGGCGGTGCGCAACCTGGGAAACGACGCCGCCGGGATTATCAGCAAGAACACGGAAATCGAATTCGTGGAAGCCACCGGGCGGATGTCGGGGAACGCCAATCCGTTCAAGGTGCTGGCGGATTTTTGCAACCGGGAGATGTCCAAGGCCGTTCTGGGGCAAACCCTGACTTCAGACACCTCCGGAAGCACGGGCACCTATGCCGCGGCCAAGGTGCACGCCCAGGTGCGCAGCGATCTCATCGAAGCGGATGCTCAGGCCCTGAGCCAGACCCTGCGGGAGCAACTGCTGCGGCCCCTGGTGGGATTCAATTTTGGCTTTGACAAGCCGGTGCCGTGGTTCCGGTTCCGGTACGAGGCGAAAGAGGACTTGAAGACCCTCTCGGAAGTGTACCGCAACCTGGCCAACCTGGGGGTGCCCCTGAGTCTGGAGCATGTGGCGGAGCGCTTCGGCATTCCTTTGGCCCAGGAAGGCCAGGCCATCGCGGGGGAACGGGGCAAAAATTGAACCCTTAACTATTCTCACTCGGCAAGGCGGGAATACGGCAATGACAGGAAAGAGCGTCATGGAAAAGGAAGTGCGGTTGACATTGACAATGGCGGAGCTGCCGGAATGGCTGAGACTCCTGCCCCTGGGACAGGTGAACCTGGTGGATGGCCGTCCTCCTTTTGAGGTGGATCCCCAGTCCCTGGCGGATCTGGTCCAGGCCTTTGGGGCCCGGGGCACGGACCTGGTGATCGACTACGAGCACCAGTCCCTGAAGGGAGGCCAGGCCCCGGCGGCGGGCTGGATCAAGGACCTGGAGGTGCGGGAGGACGGCCTCTGGGCCAAGGTGGAGTGGACGGGTCAGGCCGAGGAGTACCTGAAGCGGCGGGAATACCGCTATTTTTCGCCGGTGCTGCGCCTTGATCCGGAGAGCCGGCGGCCCCAGGAACTCATGAACGTGGCCCTGACCAACATTCCGGCCATCCAGGGTTTGAGCCCCTTGGTGGCCAAGTGGGGCGGGGAACCCCTGGCGGAGGGGAAGGCATGGGAAGGGATATCCGCAGAGGGAGCCTCGGTTCGGGAAGCCTGCCGGGAACAAGGCGGATGGGCGGAGGACCTCAAGGCCAGGCTGGGCCTGGCAGCCGAGGCTCCGGAAGGGGAGTTGTGGCGCAAGTCGGTGGAGCTCTTCCGGGACCTGGCCCAAACCTTGAGTTTGCCGGAGGAAGCCACGGCCTGCCAACTGCAGGGCGCGGTGGAGGCCCTGAAGGCTGAGGGTGCTCCCGTGGAGACCCTGAAGGAGGAACTGGCGGCCCTCAAGGCCCGGCTGTGCGAGGAAACCACGGTCAAGGCGGTGAAGGAGGCCATAGTGGCCGGGAAAATCAGCCCGGCCCAGAAAGAGTGGGCCCTGTCCTACTGCCGCCGGGATCCGGAAAGTTTTAAGCAGTATGTGGACAAGGCCCCGCGGGTGGTGCCCGTGGGCGAGCGGCTTAACCTGGGGGAGGAGAGAGGCCGGGAGGATCAGGGTTTGACCCCGGAGGAACTGGCGGTGTGCCGGACCATGAACCTCACCCCGGAAGCATATTCACAGGCCAAGGCCAAAATGGGCCAGGCCAAGTAAGGCGGAGGTGACAAAAGATGGCAGCTTTAACCAAGGATCGGGCCACGCCGTACCGGGATGGGATCGAGATTGACTTTCCGGTGGCAGCCAACATCAAGATTTACGCAGGAAGCCTGGTATGCGCCAACACCAGCGGCTATGCGGTGCCAGCCACGGATACAGCCGGGCTGAAGTTCGTGGGGGTGGCCCTGGAACAGACGGACAACACTGGCGGCGCCAACGGGGCCAAGAAGGTGCGGCTGCGGAGGATGGGAGTCTTTGAGTTTGACGCCCTCAGCATCACCCAGGCCATGGTGGGAACGGCCATGTATGTCGTGGATGACCACACCTTCGACGACGCCTCCGGCCCCATTAACGACATCAGGCTGGGGCTTCTGGTGAAGTATGTGGCCGACACCAAGGGCTGGATCGACATTACCGCATAACCAAGGAGGTATGAACTCATGATTATCAACGCAGACGCCCTGGCCAGGGTTTACACGGCTTTCAGTGCGGTGTTCAACAATGCCTACCAGGAGCGGGAAACCTGGCATGAGCAGGTGGCCATGACGGTGCCGGCCAATACCCGGATCATGGACTACAAGTTTCTCCTGGATTTCCCAACGGTCCGGGAATGGATCGGCGACCGGCAGATCAGCTCCCTGGAGCCCAAGGCCTACCAGGTGGAGACCAAGGACTACGAGGCCACCATTGAAATCGAGCGTAACGACATCGAAGACGAGCAGTTGGGGCTGTACAACCCCATCATCGCCGCCATGGCCGAGGAAGCTAAACGGCACCCGGAAAGACTCATCGCCAACCTGCTGAAAACCGGCACCTCCTCGTTGTGTTACGACGGGCAATACTTTTTTGACATCGATCATCCGGTGGGAACCGCAGCGGTGTCCAATTTCGACAACGGCGGCGGCACCCCCTGGTATCTCATTGACAGGACCCGGGCCATCAAGCCGTTCATCTTTCAGATGCGGCGGGGTGTGCAACTGGTGCGCATGGACCGGCCGGACGACGAGCACGTCTTTCTCCACAAGAAGTTCCGTTACGGCGTGGACTACCGGGGCGCCGCGGCTTACGGCCTGTGGCAGCTGGCGTACTGCTCCAGCCAGGAACTAAATGCCACCAATTACACTTCGGCCCGGGCCGCCATGATGTCCATGACCAATTCCGAGGGTATGCCCCTGGGGATCAGGCCCACTTTACTCATCGTGCCGCCGGCCCTGGAAGGCAAGGCCCGGGAGATTTTGCACGCCCAGTTCGTCATCGGGTCCACCACGGCGGGGGGCTCCAAGTCCAACATCTGGCAGGGCTCGGCGGACCTCCTGGTGGTACCGGAATTGGTTTAGATCTGAGGAAAAGGGGGGGCGGCCACCAGAGCGCCCCTTTCCCCACAAGGAGTCGACATGAGTTGGTTCGGCGGTCTGGTCATTCAAACCAACAACAGCGTCCCGGGCAACTTCGAAGTGCTCACCGTGGCCGATAGTTCCGCGTATTTCGCCCGGGGCAAAATCAAGCCGACATCCGGAACCTATGCCGGCATGACGGCTCAGGCAGCCCTGATTTCCCTGGAGGGCGGGGATATTCGCTTCCGGTTGGACGGATTGGGCCCGCCCACCAGCGGCAGCGGCCACATCCTGGTCAGCGCGGATTCATTTCTGCTTATCGGGGCTCAGGCTGTGAACCAGTTTCGGGCCATCCGGGCCGGAGATACGGACGGCATCCTGACGGCGACCTACTTCTTTTAAGCGAGGCGCAGGATTGGGAGGGAAGCGATGCTCAACGGCAAAAAAACCTACATTATCGCAACCTTTATGGCGCTGGGCGCCTTTGCCCGGGGGATGGGGTGGCTGGAGCAGGAGCAGTTCGAGATCCTGTTGAGTCTGGCCGGCTCCGTGGGGCTAGCGGCGCTGAGGGCCGGGGTGGCCAGGGCCGGCGAATGACATGCAGTACAGAGACCTGGCGGAACACCTGGGCGTAGTTCTGGCCCTCCTGGGGGCCTTTGCCAGCTTCAGCGGCTTTCTGTTCTGGCGGATGCTGGTGCGCATGGAAAAGAAGTTGGATCAGCTCCATGACGCCACCTTCCGCTGCCAGGCAGGTCTGGCTGAACGGTTTGTGGGGCGGAAGGAGTTCCGGAAGGAAAAGGAAGATCTCTGGGGCGCGGTGAATGCCCATGCCCACAGCGCTGAGGGCCGGGTCGTGAGGTAATCCGGAATGAACCAAGGAAACGGGAGAACATCATGAAGAAAGTAGTAGCTGTGCTCATGGTCATGTGCCTGGGCGGCTGCGCGGCCGTGCCGGCCAAGGCGCCCACGGGTTGTGACCAGAGCCTAGTCTGGACCAGCGGCTTTATGCCCAGGGGGCGGGACCTGGTGGAACTGGGGTTTGCGTCTTTGCTGACGGCGAAGCCCCAGCTTCGAAGCCAGGTGAAGGATGGCGCCTTAAGAGGGTGGCGGTTGGTGCAGGAAGGCACTCTCAAAGGTGCGGTGGCGGAACTGCTAACCCTCCTTGACAAAAATCCCCAGTATGCGCCTTTGGCCCTCTTTGCCCTGCAGCGCCTGGACCTGGAAAGGCCCTTGGACAAATGCGACCTGGAGGTGCTCTTGTCCATGTTTCGCAATATCGCGGTGTATGCCGGGGCCCGGGACCAGGACTTCAGCGGCGCTATGGCGGGGATGGTCACTCCCCGGCGGTAAAGGACGGAAAAGATGGCTTATTGTACGGAAAGCGATCTGCTCACCATGATCCCCGTGAGGGAGTTGGCCGAACTCACGGCCGAATCCGGGGAGACGCCCGACAGCCTGGTGGTGGCCGAGGCCATCCACCGGGCCGACGGGGAAATCGACGCGTACCTGGCCATGCGCTATACGCTCCCCCTGTCGCCTTTGCCGGATCAGGTCAAGGGGTTGTCCATCGATATGGCCCTGTATCACCTGTATTCCCGGCGAAGTGTGGCGCCTACGGTGCGGCGGCAGAAATACGAGGCCGCGGTGAGTTTCCTGAAGCTCGTGGCTGCGGGTGAGGCCAAGGTGGAGGATGTGCCCGACCCCTTGCCGCAACCTGGAGAGGTCCAGGTGGGCAGCGAGTTTGTCAGCGCCACCCGCATCTTTTCCCGCAACACCCAGGATTGGTAGGGAGCCATGAGCGGCCTTGCCTGGACAACGGTGGAAGATGCGGTGGTGGCGGCCCTGAAGGCGCGACTGGGGACGCAGGTCAAGACGGTGCGGAGCTACCAGGGCAACTGGCGGACGGACCTGAGGCAGGAAACCTGGCGGCTGCCGGCGGCCCTGGTAATGCTCACCGGCAGCGAGGCGGAGCAGGTGGGGCTATCGTCCTATAACCTCACCCTGGACCTGACGGTGCTGGTGGTGGTGCGCCATCTCCGGGGGGAGGAGGCCGGCCGCCGGGAGACCGGCGGGGCTTACGACCTCCTGGTGGGGGTGCAGGAGGCCCTGTGGCACCAGGACCTGGGGCTCAACGTGCTCCCCTTGGCCCTGGTCCGGGAGGAGCCGCTCCTGACCGACGGGGAATTCGCGGTGTATGGGGCCCAATATCGCACCGCTATGGTTCAGGATCAATAAGGTATGGTCGTTGCCGAAAGTCTTAACTCCCCCCTCACCCTGACCCTCTCCCCCGAGGGGGAGAGGGGATTATAAGGAATAAAATTAGCATGTTGCTTGGTTAAGGGTATGCTCCGGCGAAAGGGAGAACGGCTTAGAGACCAATGTTGTTGGTACAACAGCGAGACAAGCGGCAGTGCAGCTTCGGGAGGGATATCAATGCCCAGGTCCATGAGAAATTTTCTGGCCACGCACAACCTGCTGGCCGTGTCAGCCACGCACCAGGAAACCGCCATCAACCAGGAGCAGACCCTGGACACCACCTTCCTGGTGGATTTGAACACCGTCCTCAACTACCGGGCCCTGAAATCGGCCAACCGGGAGGAGATGACGGGAAAAGAGGAAGCAGACCGGCTTTACGACCTGGGTGGCACGGTGGCGGGTTCTCTGGCCTTTTCCCGGGCTCAGCCCCAACATTTCGCGTTTCTGTTGGCCTATGCCCTGGGGGAGGTGACTACGCAGCACCGTGGGGACGAGCGGCCGCCGCCACGTGATCCAGCCTCGTTCCGGTGAGGTGGACGTAGCCCGGTCCAATCCTTCCTTTACGGCGGCCCTGCGCTTTGGGCGCCAGGTGATGAAGCGGCGCTTTGCTTCCTGCTTCGTGGACCAGGTGCGGGTGGAGTTCGCCAAGGACGGCTGGGCCAAAATCACCGGGGTGGTGAAAGGGACCGGCAAGGTGCTGGACAACACCCAGGTGGAGCAGATTACGGCGGCTTACAACGCCGGCAGCCTCACCCTGGCGGCCAACGGGGTGGAGGGGGCTGACGCCGCTGACCGCCTGGCCAATGTGCAGGCGGTAAAGGTGCTGAACCCCGCCACCCAGGCCTGGGACGAAGTCAACTATACGGCGGTGTCTTCGGGAACCCCGGCGGTGGTGACCATCAGCCCTCCCGGCGGCAGCGCCGGAAACACTACGTACAGGGTCATATTACCTGCCCCGGGAAAGCGGCTGGATGGCCTTTCCGAACCGGGTGGAGGAGCCGCCCCTCAAGGTGAGCCAGCTCACGGTGAATGTGGGGGGGCGCTGGACTGGCAGCAGCTTCACCGGCGGCTACGCCCCGGCCGCGGAGGTCAGGCGTATCCTGTGGAACTTTCAAAACAACCTGTCGCCGGAGCGCAGTCCCGGCGGCGGTGATTTCGCCAACCGGGCTTTTCGCACGGGGCGGGAGCAGAAGCTCTCTTTTGACCGGGATTTTCGGGACTTTCTCATGGCCCAGAGCCTCAAGGACAATGACTACTTCGGCCTGCACTTGAAGGCGGTGGGACCGGAGTTCGAAACCGGGGCGCCCTATCAGGTGGAGATTATCTTCCCCCGGGTGGCGGTATCCGCAGCGCCGGTGCGGGCCACCCAGAGGCGGCTGGCCGAGGAACTGGAATTTGCCGTGCTGGAAGACGACACCTACGGCTCGGTCATCGTCCAGGTGCAAAACCTGGTGAGCAGTTACGCGGCTTAGTGCCTGAAGGCGAGCAGGGGATTTCCAGAGATTTTATCAAATCCCCCCTGACCCCCCTTTAGAAAAGGGGGGAAATTATAAGGAATATAAATACATAACATTGCAATGCCAACCCGCCCCTTTAGGAGCTTTTGAAAGGGGAAGAACATCAGTTCAAGGGTGAGAAACATGCCCAGGATATTGGGAGAAGAGCGCCACAAAATGGCCATCCAGGATCCGGTAAGCGGCACGGCCATTACGCTGCATTTCCGGCAGCCTACCTCGGAGGAGCGGGTGGCCTATCAGCTTTCCGTGTTTCATTTGGACGGTGGTGAGCGGCGTCTGCGGCTCAGCGAAACCCGCTTCCGGTTTGGCGCGGAGATTCTGGTGGGCTTCGAGCCTGGGGATTTCCTTATCCAGGAAGAGGGGGAAGCTCGTCCCCTGGACCCGGCCCGGCACCCGGACTGGAAGGAGCGCCTGGCCCAGGACGCCCCGGACCTGGTGGCCTATCTCGGCCAGCAGGTGTTTGAGGGCCTCCGGGTTTTGGGGCGGGGAGGGGCCGAATGGGGCTGACCGGGGACCTATCCCAGGGGGCGCCTGCCTGGCCGGGGACGCAGGAACTTTTGCAGGAGCTGCAGAGCGTGGCCCGGGGGCGTCTGTGCCGGCGGGATCAACGGGAAAAATGCCACGCGGAGCACGGCGCATTTTCTGATTGGGCTTGCGGCGCCTGCACCGAGTACCTCCGGCCCGAAGCCGTCTCACCCTGGACCTGGCACCTCATGTTCTTATACCGGCTCAAGAAAGGGGGATATCCTTTCGGGGCCAACGACCTGAGCCTGGAGACCTGGCTGCTTCTCGGATTAGTGGAAGAAGCCCTGGCTCAACCGCAGGGAGGACGGGATGTCCACCACAAATTCTAACAATACCAATTATGACCAGGAACTGGCGGATTACCGGGCCCTCCAGCAGGAGATGACCGCGGTCAACCGGGAATACAGCCAGACACGGCAGGCGGACTGGTCCCGGGAAATGGACGGTATGGCCGCGGCCTGGAATGGTTTTCAACAGGACTGGCAGGGGACCCTGGAGCAGATGGCCGGGAGCGCGTTCGCCAAGTTCGACGAAATCAGCGCCCAAGGCGTCAATGCCGGGAGCCTCTTGGCCCAGGGCTGGCGGGCTGCGCTGGCCGACCTCACCGCGGAAGTAGACGCCTTTGGGGAGCACTTGACGGCAACCCTGGATGAGGCTGGGCAGGGTTCCCGGCTGGCCCTGAGCGGCGGCGGGGGCGGATCGGCCAACGATATGCTCTCCTGGGTAGGGGCGAGCCTGGGCTTTGGGGGCATCTTCCATCAGGGCGGGGTCATCGAGGCCCACAGCGGTCTGGCGGTGGCGCCGGAGTCCCTGTTGGCTGATGAGCGCCTGGTGAAGGTCCAGACCGGCGAAGGCATTCTGCCCCGGGACGCCATGGCGCAGCTGGGGGAAGAAAATTTTGAGGCCCTGCGCTCCGGGCGACTTCAGGTGAACCAGGGGGCTGCGGCCCCCCGCTATGACATTACCATCCAGGTGCAGAGTCTGGACGTGGCCGGGGTGGCCGGCATGGACTGGGGCAAGGTGGTGCAGCGGCACCTGTTGCCGGCCCTGGAGCGGGAACTGCACCGCCGCTGGTAAGGAGGGGACATGGCCAATGCAGAGCTTGCATGGACCCCGACAGGGGGCAGTCGTCAAAGCTACACCCTGCCGGTGAACTTCACCTGGGATTACCAGGAGTTGGGCACTGACGACAGCGACCGGGAGCGGGCCCTGGACGGCGTTCTGAGAAGTTACAACCGGGGGCTCAAGGCCCGCTGGGTGCTCCGTTTCAAGTATATGGGCACGGCCCAGAAAGAGCAGTTGGCGGCCATCAAACAGGCCCAGGTGGACATCGACTTTTACCGGGAGGCCGGGGGCCCCAAGACCTTCACCGGCCTGTGGACCAATGACCTGGACTTCCGGGAAGTGGCCCCGGGACTGTGGTCGGGAAGCATTGCCCTGGATGAAATATAGGGAGCCGTGCGCATTAAGCAGTGAGCGGTAATCTGAGACATCTGCGGAGAATATCTTTGTCATCCTGAGCGAAGCGAAGGATCTGGTTTTTTCAAATAGTGATGAGATTCTTCAGTCGCTTCGCTCCCTCAGAATGACAGTCTTAAGAAGTTTCGCAGGGGTCTCAAGCCGGAAACTTTGAACTTTGAACCTTGAACTCAAAGGACCACCATGAGACTCGCAAGCGGGGAATTTCTCCAGGAAGAAATGCTGCTCAGGGGGGCGCGGCCCCGGGTCAAAGCGGCGCTGTCCCCATTTGACCTGGATTACGGCCTGGGGCCGGGGTCCGGAACCTTAGAAAACACGCAGTACGGGGGGGAACCGGGCAGGGTGGAGCTCTTGGAGGGCTCCACTTCGGGGGCCTGGACCTCTCCCATCATGCAGACCTTTTCCCCTTACCTGGACGCAGTGATCCCTTCCTGGGAGGACCACAGCGGGCTGCTTCCGGCCCGGGTTTATCTCAGGAGCGGGGCCACCCTGGACCAGGTGGCGGGGGCTTCCTTTATTCAGCTTTCGCCCCGGGGAGAATCCCCCCTGTCGCCCTTTTTCCAGGTGCGGGTGGAACTGCAGGCGGAGGAAGGAGAGGCGCCGTCCTACATCGCCGGGCTCAAACTTGAGGGATGTCTGACCATACCGGAAAGTGAGCTCCTGAATCCGGGGGAGGTGCGGGTGGACCTGGCCCGGGACTTCAGCGGCCTGCAGAGCGGCAGCCATATCCTGGGACTGGACAACCGCCAGGCCCAATGGCTGCCGGGGGGAGAGCATTTTTCTCATTTGGGGCTTCCCTGGGAGGAAAAACGCCTGACCCTGTACCACGGCTTTGAGCTTCCCAGCGGCCAGGTGGAGTGGGTGCCGCTTTATCAAGGCGCCCTCACCCGGCTGGGCAATATGGCCGACGGCTGGCAGGAGGCCCACCGGGTGGAAGTGGAGACCCAGGATTGGATTACCCACCGCTTAAGCCGCCGCCTGGGGGCCCCCACACCGGACGGCGAGCGGCGGCCTTTCCTGCGGGGCTTTTACCGGTCCCGGGGGGAGCTGGTGGAGGTCACCCCAGCCGCAGTAGGCTCGTCTCAGAAATACGGCAGCGGCAGCGCCGCGTTGCAGATTCTCGGAGAGTACCGGGGAGATGCGGTCAGCAATTATCTCCTCCAGGTCGAAACCACCGGCGAAGTGGGATCGGCCAAGTTCCGGTGGTCCATCAACAATGGCCAAAGTTGGGAGAAGACCGGGCTTACCTGCGGCGGGGCCGAGGACCCAGTGCCCCTATCGGAAGGCCTGACGGTGTATTGGCAGCCAGGCATCGGCGCCGACCTCATGGCCGGGGATCGCTTTTACTTTACGGCCCATCCCCCTTTATACCTCTACCGGGTGGCCGGCGGGCCTTTCGCCGCCATCACTTCCATTTACCTGAACGACGAGGAAATCTGGGAGGGCGTCACCGCGGACCCTGAGACCGGCGAAATTCTCGTGACCGGCAAGAGCGCCCAGGTGAGCGTCCGGGTGGTGAAGGACGACACCACCCACCCGGTGGACATCATGATGGATATTCTGAGCGAAGCAGGGCTCGGGGAGGCCATCCACCAGGAATCCTTCGATCTGGCCAAAAGCCTCACCCCCGAGTACGCCGTGGGAGTTTGTTTCGAGAATATGCCCGCCAGCCAGGCCCTGCGGGAGCTTTTGCGGCGCACCTTGTTCGACCTGTGGGTGGATTTCGGGGAAATCAAGATCAGGGCCTATCTGGGGGAGGATTAGATCCATGCCGCGGCTGCAATGGGCCCGTTCGTCCCAGTTTAACTGGGTGTACGACAACCTGGGGGGCACCCCTCTCATGGCCGCAGTGGCCGGCAAGGCCAGCCAGGCCACCGCCCTGGTGCAGACAGATGGCACGGTGCACCTTGTGAGTCCCAACCCGGGGGGCGGCCGGGTGGCCTTTGTGCGGGGAGTGTGGCGCCAGGAGGCAAGTTTCGCCTGGGACGGCTTCTGGGCCGAACCCGTGGACGGGGACCTGACTAATTACTATGTCGGGGGGGCTTTCAGCAACCAGGGGGGCGCCACCATCCTGACTATGGGAACTCCACTGGATGCGGGAACACCGGTGCAGATTTTTTACCTGTACCATACCGGCGAGACCTCGGAGCGCTACGAGGCCCTCAACAACTACCCGTGCATCCGCCGGGCCAACCGGGGCCGGGACGACTACACCTATGACTTTGCCGTGGACCGCATGTTGGACCTCATGGTCTACCTGCACCTGGCCGGCCGGGAGCGGGGCGAGGATTTCAGCCAGGCCTGCCGATTCCTCTGGGACGCGGCGTTGGAGCGGCAACAAAGCCTGACCTCCCCCCTGGTGTATGACACCTTTGAGCGGCAGCTTTGGGAGCGGGGGGCCTATTTCCTCTACCGCCACGACACCCGTGGGGGCCAGGCCTTCCAGGCCTTTGATACCGAGATGGCCGCAGGCGTCCGGGCCGGGTGCTCCATGTGCGGACGGAACTCCCCGCCCAGACGGACGGCGCCTGGTGGGGTTATGGCCTGAACTGGTCTTTGGAAGAAGGCCCTTTTGCCGACATTGACCGCGTGTCCTTCAAGCTGAAGGGCCAGGGCTTCCGCTGGCGGCTCCACAATCTCACCAAATACGGCAGCGGCAGCGCCACCCTGATTCTTTCCGGAGATTACACCCGCACAGAGAGAAGGTATTTTGTCATCCAGATTGAAACCGGGGGGGAGGTGGGGCAGGCCACCTTCCGCTGGTCCCGGGACGGCGGCCTGACCTGGGAGGGCACGGGGCTCATCACCGGCGACCGGCACCACCCGCTGGCCCTGTGGGGGGGCGGGTCCGTGGCCTGGGAAGGGGGCGCCGGCCCTGATTTGGTGTCCGGGGATTACTGGACCTTTTTGGCCGGAGAACCCGCGGAATACCCCCGGCGGCTCCTGGTCTCCCTCAATAACTCCACTCCTGGTGAAACTGATCCTTTCAGTTCGGCCCACACCTTCGTGCATGCCATTCCGGACCGGTTCACCGAGTTCACCCCCTTTGAGATTCCTTTCAGCCAGTTCTGGCGGCGGGACAACCTCATCGACGACCGGGACCGGGTGCGGGCCACCTGGGGGGCCTGGTACGCCGCCGGCCAGCAGGGAGTGAACAACATTATCATCAGCGACCGGGAGGTGACCGAGGTCGTCTCCGGGGACACCTTTTACACCCAGACCCAGGTGGCCTGGGACTTTTCCGAGGGAGTCACTGCCTTTGGGGCCTGGGTGGGCATTGATGCCGGCCGCTGCTCCTCCCAGGGCCGCGCCACCGTGAATTTTCTCATCAAGCCGGTGGTCTCCGGGGCCAGCTCCCTCACCCTGCGGGTCAAGGTGAAAGACGCCCAGGGGAGCTATTTCACTCAGGACCACAGCGTCAACGTCAACGTCTGGCAGCGGGTGACCGTGAATCTGGGGTCCATGCAACTGGAGTCGGGTTCCGGCTCCATGACCCACCCCCTCCAGGTGGTGGATATTGGCATGGCCGCATCGCCCCCCACCAACGGGGTCATGTATATCGCGGACGTCAAGTTTGACGGGCGCCAGACCTTCTCCGGAGCAGAGCGGCTGCGGTTTCTGGAGTTCAAGGTGGAGCAGCAGAATCTTCCGGCCCACGAATGGTGGCTGGATGACGTGGCCCTGAATATTGAGGCCGAAGACCCCTATCCTTTGGTGCCGCGGCTGGCCATTTCCCTGGGGCCCTATGGCCAGAACCCCTGGCGGGGGCCCACCCTGGTCCATTACGCTCACCCCCTGGCCCCATATCTCGTGGACGCGGTGAACCTGAGCCAGACCTACCTGGGCCTGCACCGGGATGCGCAGGATGAATTCCATGGGCGTTACGGCGGGGTGAAGGGGCCCATCCTGCCGGTGCACACCCGAAACGACCTGGAAAACATCGCGCTCTGCGGCGAGGAGAATTTCGGCAAGTTCTGCTGGTGGCCCAAGTACCGGGACTACGGCAAGCTCAGGGGGTACTGGCCCTTTAACGGCTCCCCCCAGGATGCCAGCGGCCACGGCAACCACGCCGCCTGGGTGGGAACTCCCGTCTACGCTCCTGGCCTGTGCCAACCGGGCCACACCAGCGCCGACTGCTCCGGCAGCCGCTACCTTTCGGTGCCTGATCATGCGAGCCTGGAGCTTACGAGGGATTTCACCCTGGAGGCTCTGGTGTATCCCACCGCAGACGGGGTGAGCGGCGGCATCCTGCACAAAGGGGCAACCGGCGGGTGGGGCAATTATTGTTTGGGCCGGGGGGCGGATAACAAGTTTGCCTGCGTCCTGAACGGCACCGCCAGCCTGGTGTCCGGGAGCGCCCACCCTAAGGACGCCTGGTATTACGTGGTAGCCACCCGGAAGGGCAGCGCCGCCGGGCTTTATGTCAACGGGGTCCAGGTGGCGAGCCTCAGCTACGGCAACTCCTTAGGCGCAGACGCCACCCCGCTGCATCTGGGTCTGTGGAACAGCGCGGCGGCCGTGTTCCCCGGTCTTATCGACTTCATCCGGGTTCATGACCGGGGCATGGACCAGGCGGAGATCACCGGGCGCTGGGCCGTCATTCAGGGGAATGAAAACGGCAGCGCCTATCCGGAAGTAGGTCACGCCCTGGGCCAATATTGGGCCTTTTACCGCCTGGCCCAATATTACTTCATCAGCAATGACCCCGGAGCCAAGGAGATCCTGGAACACTGGCTGGCCTGGCTGGACGCTAACGGCACCCCGGATGGCACCGGCTGGAAATTCCCCATCTGGTTCTCGGAGTACGGCTTCACTTATGGGACCTACGACCCGGGCGTGTCCGCGTCCTTGGCCCTGGGCTGCCTGTATATGTACATGAGAGGCGGGCAGGCCAGCGCGGCCACTTGGGCCCGGCGCATCCTGAATGACCTGAGGCTAAATCGCCGGAGCCTGGAGTATGGCGGGGGCTACAAAAGCGATTACCATTACGCCTGGCTCAATGCGCTAGTGATGCAGGCCTTCGGGGTGGCGGCTTACAGCCTCAAGGGCGCGGCTTACCCGTTTCCCAGTATTCCCGCAGACGCTGCCCATTTTGAGGCGCTTATGGATTGGCTCTTCCAGCATGCCGGGGACAGCAAGCCCAACCTGTTGAATGCCGACCTCATCCCCTTCACCTATCTTGAGGCTGTGGATGTCTGGGAGTATGCGCCCCATTATGTCTTTGTGAAAAATCTGGGCTCCACCGAGGCCCTGGTCCTCATGGCGGGCGCGGCGCTGGCCCACGCCCAGGGCACCGGGGACTGGACCTGGTTTGAACGCCTGTGGCGCTTTGTGCTCCTGGACAACCTGGTGAGCCTGAAACCTTCCCAGGTTCGGTCTCTTTCGGCCGGGTACCAACTGGCCGGGGTCAAAAACCTGGTGCGGCTTTACTATGCCGATTACAACCAGGACAACAGCCGGTATGTGGAGGCCCGGGACGAGGCGGCGGTGGCGGCCTGGGGAGAAGCTGCGCTGGACGTGGACCTGCGGTATGACGCGCCGGTGGTCCTGGAAGATCCCCAGGTGGCCGAGCTTCTGGCCGCCCGCCTGCTAAAGCGCCTCTCCTCCCCCTGGGAGGTGGTGAACCTGGAGACCTGGCTGGAGGGGGCCCGGCTGGAAATCGGCGACACCCTGGCGGTCACTTCCCCCTTCCACGGCTTCACCCAGGAGGGTTTCACGGTGTTCGGCAAGGCCGTGGACCTGGCCGCCCGCCGGGTCCGCCTGAACCTGGCCCGGCCCTTCCAGAACACCTGGAGCTGGGCGGTGGAGGCTGATGGCAGCGACTATGACTCCTGGGCCATCGATGAGGACAACAACCTGGACAGCAACTGGTCCTCTCGGGCTTATGCCGGGTGAGTTTTTCAGGGGTGTGAGAAGAAGAATTGAGGGAGGGCAGGGACCTCAGGTCCCTGGCCCTCCCCCCAAATCCCAAACTTGAGCTTAAAAATATTTCAGCAAGAAAGAGAGGCGGAGACATGGCTTTGATACACCTTCCCCAGGCCAAATGGACCAGCGGCACCGGCCGCCAGGTCATCCTGAAAGGGCGATTTCGACAAAATTGAGCAGGCGTTGGTGGAAAGCTTCGAACTCACCCAAAGCCCTGCCCTGGAATACCTGAGCCCTTCCCAGGTTCAGGTCAATGCCACTGCTGACTGCAAAGCCAGGGTCATGCTCACCGGCTTTCCTTCGCCCCTGCACCGGGGGGTGTTGGTGGACGGGGGCCTGTCGGACGGGCGCTACCGGGAGAACGCCACCCCGGCTCTCCTGGATATGGCCGTCACCGGCAGCCTCTGGGGTACGGAGAAATCCAGTCAGTGGTATGCTGTCCTGGCGGTAGCGGGGTCGGGAGACACCACCTTCAGGCTCAAGGGCATGCCGGTGCTGCGGGCGTCGTCCCAGGCCGGCCAGGTCATCACCCTGAGGAACAACGCCAATACAGGGAATATTGGCTATGGCTTCACGGCCGACGAATTGGCGGGCGGCAAGCTCCAGTTCCTCACCGGCGCCTCCCGGGGGCTCATGCGGGCTCATCACCGCCAACAACGGCGACAACGGCAGCGGCGGCACCATCACCTATGGGGGCAGCGCCTTAAGTCTGGCCCAGGGAGACTGGTTTATCGTTCTCCCTCAAACCAATTTCCGCTTCCTGGGCATGATCCTGAATGACGCCAGTGGCAATTTGGCTCCCTTTTCATCAGGAAGGGGACGCTACCTTCTATCGCACCCCCCGGGACCTGGCCCAGGGGGCCATCAACGGCTTTACTGCCGATGGACCTGGGCCTGGCCGCACCCCCTACGCCCGTCGACTGTTCGGCTATGCGGCGGCGACCAACGGCTCCGACGTCAAGCTGGCCGTTTCCTATGATGGCAGCAACCCGGCTCTTATTCTGCATGCCGCCCCGCCGGCCGCAGCCTTTCAGGGGGTGCGGGGGGCCCTGGCCTTCAGTTGCGGGAAGCCGGTAGGCCACAAGCTCTATCTGGACAACAACAACACCCCGGGCCAGGTGGTGCGGCTTACTGGCTGGGAGGAATGAGGAAATCGCCCATGTCTTCTTCCCTGTTGCCGTTAGCCCTGTCGTTGTTCTTCCTGGTGGGCCTCGTCATCGGGATCTATGCCGTGTTTTTGTGGAGCAAGCTCTGCCGCATGGAAGGCAAGGTGGATTCCCTGAGGACGAACTGCGAACAGCATCATAAAGATAACGACCACCGGTTTCTTCCCCGCCTGGAGCATGAAGTGGAACACCAGGGCCTCTGGGAGGCCCTGCACCACCATGAGCACGACTTCCAGGGCCGGGTGCGGCGCTGAGAGAACAAGAGAATGGCCGCAGGTTTACCGTGAAAGTCCTTTTTGTAGAGGCGCACCCATGTGTGCGCCCTCGAAGGCGGACACGCGGGTCCGCCCCTCCAGTCAGGGGTAGGGGTAACTTCTATGAACACAACCTGGTTTAAATGCCCGTTTTGCGGCTCGGAGATTGTGTTGGCCAACCGGTTTGAATTTTCCTGCCCGGTGTGCCGCCAACTGGTGGGGGTGTTGTCCGACGGCCCTTGTCTGCGGCTGATCCGGGCCGCGCCTGACAAACGCCAGCCAAGGTACGCCTCTTTCCTCAGGGCTCATTGAGGAGACCCAACCCAACTTCCCCTATTCCAACCCGCCTCCATCTTTCTTCATACTCGTTGCCGAAGGTTTTTTCTTCCCCCCTCACCCTAACCCTCTCCCCCCGTTGGGGGAGAGGGGATTTAAGGAAAGAACTTTTGGCAAACGTGATAATTACCGGGAGAACAGGCATCTTGCCTGTTTTTGCACAGGCTGGAAGCCTGTGCTCCCGCTTAATACATGGGGGGAGCTTGAGTGGGGAGAAAGGTTCCTTGTTGCCTGGCCCCCCTCCTAACCTGCTTTTTAGGAATTTCATTCCCAATTCTTAAGATCTATCAGTTGGTAAAAATAATTTCCTGTAGTCCGGGCATAGCTTGCCATGCCCAAAGAGGGCGCGCCATGCCGCGCCCTTACCGCCATATCCGGCAATCGGAAAGAACTCTGGGCAAATGCTCTAAATAGATAACGTGCCTATACTACTAATAAATAGTATTTCGCCACCCTACGGCATCTGGAAACGGAACACCTTATAATTCCAAGATTTCTCCCCCGAAGATTCCTGCTTGACTTGCTCGCGGCTTTTTAGATATAGTGACTAGTGGTGAAATTCACAAGCTCTGAACATCAAGGATTATCGAATCCTCAACACATAATAGGGAAGGATATATATGGCACCACAGGCCCCTCAAAAACCGGTAGGCAAGGTTATGGTCGTGGGGGCCGGCATCGCCGGAGTGCAGGCTGCCCTGGATTTGGCTAACGCCGGTTTCTACGTTCACCTGGTGGAAAAAAAGTCGGCCATCGGCGGCGTCATGGCCCAGTTGGACAAGACATTTCCCACCAATGACTGCTCCATGTGTATCATCTCCCCGAAACTCGTGGAGTGCGGTCGCCACCTGAATGTCGAGATTCACACCTTAAGCGAAGTGGCGGGCATTACGCGGCGAGCCCGGCAACTTCACCGTGACCATCGAGCAGGAACCCCGCTACATCGACCCGGCCAAGTGCACCGGCTGCGGCGCCTGTACCGAGGTCTGCCCGGTGGGGGTCTCCAACACTTTCAACATCGGCTTGGATGAAGGCAAGGCCATTTACCGCCTTTATCCCCAGGCCATCCCTTCCACCTTCGCCATCAAGAAGTTCGACCGGGCCCCCTGCACCCGGGCCTGCCCCGCCAACCTGAGCGCCCAGGGCTATGTGCAGCTCATCAAGATGGGCAAGTTCGAGGAGTCTTTATCCCTCATCATGGAGCGCCTGCCGCTGCCCGGCACCATCGGCCGCATCTGCCCGCACCCCTGCGAAAGCGACTGCCGCCGCCAGGAAATGGACGAGCCCGTCTCCATCTGCTCGCTCAAGCGCTTCGTGGCCGACCAGGTGGATTGGAACGCCATCCCCGTGCCTGAGGTGGAAAAACGCAATGAAGCCGTGGCCATTGTGGGCTCCGGCCCCGGCGGCCTTGTCCTGCGCCTATCACCTGGCCCTCATGGGCTACACCCCGGTGATCTTCGAGGCCGCGCCCGAGCCCGGCGGCTGGCTGCGCTACGGCATCCCGGAATACCGCCTGCCTCGCACTGTCCTGGACCAGGAAATCAACTACCTGAAAAAGTTACGGGGTGGAGATTCGCTGCAACACCCCCATCGGCCAGGGCCTCACCGTGGACGACCTGTTGAACCGGGACGGCTTCCGGGCCGTTTACCTGGGGGTGGGCTGTACGGACTCCCTCAAGATTCCGGTGCAAGGGGCCGAGGCCGACGGCGTGCTCTGGGGCGTTGATTATCTTAGAGATTCATCCTCCGGAAAGAAATTTGATTTCTCCGGCAAAAAGGTGGTGGTCGTCGGCGGCGGCAACGTGGCCATGGACGTGGCCCGCACCGCCAAGCGCCAGCACCCGGCCGAAGTCAAGATCGTCTGCCTGGAAAACCGCCAGGAAATGCCGGCCAACACCTGGGAAGTGGAAGAGGCGGAGCACGAAGGCATTCCCATCATCCACCGCCAGGGCGTCAAGCAAATCCTCGCTCAGGGCGGCAAGGTCAAGGGCATCGAGATGAAGGCGGTGGAGCGGGTCTTCGACGCGGAAGGCCGCTTCGCCCCCACCTATTTCGAAGATCAGCTCAGCACTTTGGATGCCGATGTGGTCATCCTGGCCATCGGCCAGAAAGCCAACCTGGTTCTTTCCTGACGGACAAAGACGGCGTGCAGCTCACCCCCCGGGGTCTCATCAAGGCTGACCCCGATACCTGCGCCACCAGCCGCGAGGGCGTTTTTGCGGGCGGCGACGTGGTGAGCGGACCCTGGATCGCCATCGCCGCGGTGGCCGCGGGCCTGGAAGCCGCAGTCTCCATCGACCGGTATCTCAACGGCCAGGACCTGAAAGCTGACCGGGAATTCCCGCTGCGTCCCATCAAAGACGGCGTCTGGAACCCCATTCCCTACGATGAGGCCAAACAAGCCCGGGCGAAAATGCCCGCAGTTGGCTGGTGATTGGACCAAGTCCTTCCAGGAGATCATGCTGGGCTTCGACAAAGACGCGGCCATGGCCGAAGCGGCCCGCTGCATCAACTGTGGCGTCTGTTCCGAGTGCATGCAGTGCGTGGTGGCCTGCCAGGCCGGCGCCGTGGCCCACGAGCAGGCCCCCAAGCGGACGGACCTCAATGTGGGCGCGGTGGTCCTGGCCCCCGGTTTCCAAACCTATGATCCCAGCAAGTATGCCGCGTATCATTACGCCAATTACCCCGGGGTGGTCACCAGCATGGAGTTCGAGCGGATTTTGTCGCGCTTCCGGACCCTATGCCGGCCACCTCATCCGGCCCAGCGACCACAAGGAGCCCAAGAAGGTCGCCTGGCTCCAGTGCGTGGGCTCCCGGGACCTGAACCACTGCGACAACAGCTACTGCTCGTCGGTGTGCTGCATGTACGCCATCAAGCAGGCGGTCATCGCCAAGGAACACGCCAAGACCTATAAGTTGGACACGGCCATCTTCTTCATGGACATGCGCACCATGGGGAAAGATTTTGAAAAGTACTACTGGCGGGCCGAAGATGAACATGGCATCCGCTTCGTCCGTTCCCGCATCCACACCATCGACCCGGTGGCGGGCTCCGATGACGTCCGCATCCGCTACATTTCCGAGGACGGCACCCCCATGGAAGAAGACTTCGATATGGTGGTCCTCTCCGTGGGCCTGGAGGCCTCCCAGGACGCCCTGAAACTGGCCAAGACCATGGGCGTGGAAGTGGTTCCCGAGACCCGCTTCGCCAAATCCTCCCCCTTCACCCCGGTGTCCACCAACAAGGCGGGTGTCTATGTCTGCGGCGTCTTCCAGAACCCCAAGGACATTCCCCAGTCGGTCATGGAGGCCTCTGCCGCCGCCGCAGTAGCCGGGGAACTCCTGGCCCCCGCCCGGGGCACGGAGTTGAAGAAACCCGATCTGCCCCCGGAACGGGACGTAAGCGGCGAGGAACCCAGAATCGGCGTCTTTGTCTGCAATTGCGGCATCAATATCGGCGGGGTCATCGACATTCCCACGGTGACGGACTACGCCAAGACCCTCCCCAATGTGGTCTTTGCCGATGAAAACCTCTTTACCTGCTCCGCCGACACCCAGGGGAAAATCCTGGAAGCCATCGAGAAGGAACAAACTGAACCGGGTGCTGGTGGCCTCCTGCAGCCCCCGGACTCACGCCCCCATGTTCATGGAGACCATCCAGCAGGCGGGACTCAACCCTTACCTCTTTGAGATGGCCAACATCCGGGACCAGGATTCCTGGGTGCACATGCATGAGCCTGAAAAGGCCCTGGACAAGGCCAAAGACCTGATCCGGGGAGTGGCGGCTCGCCTCACGAATCTCGAACCCCTCCACAAAATGGAGTTCCCCGTGACCAAGTCGGCCCTGGTCATCGGCGGCGGCGTGGCCGGCATGGAATCGGCCCTGTCCATCGCCAACATGGGCTTTGAGTCCTATCTCGTGGAAAAGGGCGACAAGCTGGGCGGCAACGCCTGGAACCTGGTGACCAGCCACCGGGGCTACGACTACCGGGGCTACCTGGAAGAGCTCATCAAGAAAGTCGACCAGTCATCCCAGCATCCAGGTGCTGTTCAACACCGCCGTCACCGAGACCAGCGGTTTCATGGGCAACTTCAAGTCCTCCGTGATAAACCCCGTCCGGCGAGCAGGCAACTCCTGCACGGCGTCACCATCATGGCCACCGGCGGCAAGCCCCACAGCCCTGAGGAGTATCTCTACGGCCAGCACGACAATGTCTTCCTGGCCTTTGATCTCGACAAGGCCATGGTCGGCAAAGACCCCAGGGTGACGGGCGCCAAGCAGCGCGGTCTTCATCCAGTGCGTGGGCTCCCGGGAACCCGAGCGGCCCTACTGCAGCCGGCTGTGCTGCACCCATTCGGTGGATAGCGCTCTCGAACTCAAGACCCTCAATCCCGACATGGACGTCTTTATCCTCTATCGGGATATGCGCACCTACGGCGACAAGGAGCTGCTCTACAAAGAGGCCCGGGAAAAGGGCGTCATCTTCATCCGCTTCGATCTGGAGGGCAAGCCGGTGGTGGAAAAAACCGCCGAGGGCGGCCTCCAGGTGACGGTGAAAGACCCCATCCTGGGGATGCCCGTGGTCCTGCGGCCCGATATCCTCACCCTGGCCAGCGCGGTGCTGCCCAACCCCACCGAGGAATTGGGCGAGCTCTTCAAGGTTTCCCGCAATGCCGAAGGGTTCTTCAACGAGGCCCACGCCAAGCTGCGGCCGGTGGATTTTCCCTCCGACGGCATCTTCCTGGCGGGGCTGGCCCACTATCCCAAACCCATCGACGAGACCATCGCCCAGGCCAAGGCCGCGGCCGGCCGGGCCGCCACCTTCCTGGGCCTCGACCTGGTCAAGGTGGGCGGCATCGTGGCGGAAGTGGATGCTGACAAATGCGCCGTCTGCCTCACCTGCGTGCGCACCTGTCCCTTCAACGTGCCGGTCATCGATTACACCATCGACGCCGCGGTTATTGACCCGGCCAAGTGCCAGGGCTGCGGCGTCTGCGTCTCGGAATGCCCGGCCAAGGCCATCAGCCTGAAACATTACACCGACACCCAGATCATCGCCCAGGAACTGGCCCTGGCTGCGGGTTAAGGAAAGGAGCAGAGGATGAGCGATCCCTTCATTCCCAAAATCATCGGTTTTTGCTGCCGTTACTGAGCATACAGCGCCGCGGACCTGGCAGGTTCGATGCGGTTACAGTATCCTCCCGAGATCAAGATCATCCTGATGCCCTGCACCGGCCGGGTGGACATTCTCCATTTACTCAAGGCCTTCGAGGGCGGCGCCGACATGGTCTTTGTGGCCGGCTGCCTCGAGGGCGAATGCCACTACCTGTCGGGCAATATCCAGGCCCGCAAACGGGTGGCCAAGGTCAAGAAGGACTTCGAGGCCATGGGTTTTGATCCTGACCGCCTGGAGATGTTCAACCTCTCCTCTTCCGAGGGGCCGCGGTTTGCCGCCATCGCCCAGGAAGTGGCGGAGCGGGCCTTTAAGTTGGGGCCCAGCCCCGTGCGCAAGGAAGCCCGGGAAGCCTGGCTGGCCCAGCAGCCTAAAGCCAGCTAACCAGACAGACCAGCAGGGGCCGGGAAGTTTTCCTGGCCCCTTTTTTGTATCGCCCGGCAGTCCCTCTTATTCTGAGTAGCGGCCATACAAGTATTTCTTTCTTTCGTAGGGGCGGACCTATGTGTCCGCCCTGGTTTTTGGGCGCACACACGGGTGCGCCCCTACAGGCAATGGCCATTTTTACTTTATGGACGCAACCTTATATTACGGCCCTTTCAAAATGCTGCATAGCTCGGTGGGGCGGGCGTCTCTGCCCGCCATTTTGGTGCGCTGAGGGCACCGTACACCTCTTGGAAGTCCCTAAAGTTACCCTCCCAATCCCCCCTTGTAGGGGCTCGATTTATCGAGCCCTTCAAAGGTGGCCTGAGGCGCCCCTGCAGCTTCCACCGCCCATCCCGCCAAGAACACGTTTCCCTTATCAAATTCAAATCGAATTGCGGGAAGGGAAGGCTTGACTTCACATGGGCACCGAAATATAGTAATTTTGATAAGCCTGTGAAGACCAAAATCATCTTCATCACGGGGGGAGTGCTGTCCTCCTTGGGGAAGGGGGTGGCCGCGGCAGCCATCGGTGCGCTGCTGGAGGCCCGGGGGTTACGAGTCACTTTTCAGAAGCTGGACCCCTACATCAACGTGGACCCCGGCACCATGAACCCCTTTCAGCACGGTGAGGTCTTCGTCACCGATGACGGCGCCGAAACCGACCTGGACCTGGGCCACTACGAGCGCTTCACCACCGTCACCCTGGGCCAGGGCCACAACTTCACCTCCGGCCGCATCTACTTCAACGTCATCACCAAGGAACGCCGGGGCGACTATCTGGGCGGCACCGTCCAGGTCATCCCCCATATCACCGACGAAATCAAACAGGCCGTCATGTCGGTGACCCCCCAGGCGGATGTGGCCATCATCGAAATCGGCGGCACCGTGGGGGACATCGAAAGCCTGCCCTTCCTGGAAGCCATCCGCCAGTTGCAGGGCGACCTGGGCAAGGAAAACGTCTGCTACGTCCATCTCACCCTGGTCCCCTACATCAAGACCGCGGGCGAAGTGAAGACCAAGCCCACCCAGCACAGCGTCAAGGAACTGCGCAGCATCGGCATCCAGCCCAACCTCCTGTTGTGCCGCAGCGACCGCCTGCTCACCCGGGACATCAAGGGCAAAATCGCTCTGTTCTGCAACGTCGAGCCCAATTCTGTCATCACCGCCCAGGACGTGGACAACATCTACGAGATTCCCCTCCTCTATCACCAGGAAGGTCTGGACGAGCGTCTTTGCGAGGTCTTAAACATCTGGACCGGGGCGCCCCGCCTGGAGCCCTGGGAGCAGTTGGTGCACAACCTGAAAAACCCCAAAGACCGGGTGGAAATCGGCATCATCGGGAAATACGTCAATCTCGTGGAGTCCTACAAGAGCCTGCACGAGGCCCTGGTGCACGGGGGCCTGGCCCACGAAGTCAAGGTGTCCTTCAACTATATCGACGCCGAGGCCGTGGAGCGGGACGGCCCGGAGCCCCATTTGGCCCACCTGCACGGCATTCTGGTGCCCGGGGGGTTCGGCACCAGGGGGGTTGAGGGGAAAATCGCCGCCATCCGCTACGCCCGGGAAAACAAGGTCCCCTATCTGGGATTGTGCTTCGGCATGCAGCTGGCGGTTATCGAGTACGCCCGGCACCTGGCGGGCCTCGCCAATGCCCAGAGCGAGGAGTTCAACATCACCCCCTGCGAGCCGGTTATTTACCTCATGCGCCAGTGGTTCGACTACCGCCTCAACACCGTCATCAACCGGGACCAGTCAACTGAGTTGGGGGGCACCATGCGCCTGGGGGCCTACCCCTGCGTCCTGACCCCGGGGTCCCTGGCGGCCAAGGCTTACGGCTGCCAGGAGATCATGGAGCGCCACCGCCACCGCTACGAGTTCAACAACGACTACCGGGAGCGCCTCACTCAGGCGGGTCTCGCCATCACCGGCACCTCGCCCAACGGCGAACTGGTGGAAATCATCGAAATCCCCGATCACCCCTGGTTTTTGGCCTGTCAATTCCACCCGGAGTTCAAATCCCGGCCCCGCTCTCCACATCCCCTTTTCCGGGATTACGTGGGCGCGGCCCTGGCTTATAAGTTGAGCTCACCTAAATCCGGAAGCGAAATCTAATCTACGGAATCTCTCTTCTGGTTCCCAAGCTCCTGTTCCGAACAGTCTTTAATGTAGGGTGGGCTCTGCCCACCATAACCAGACTTTTCATCGTTTGGGGTGAGCCAGGGCTCATAAATTACTGCTTGGAAACCAGAGTGCATGCCAAGCTCTGCTTTGCACCCAAGAGGATATCTCCGGTGGTGAACTTGCTGAGGCCAGGCAGAGCCTGGCGCCCAAGTGCGTCCCCAAGCGGGGGCTTAGGGATGAGGAGAAACAAAACTCCCTCTTTGACCGCAACTTGAGATAGGTGGTGAGGCAAGACTCCCTGGGACGGTCAGATCCACACATAAGACTTTCCCAGAAGTCTCAATCCAGGAGGACAGCGACAGGAGGGTTAACGGGGAATTAAAACCGGAAAACTTCCTTTTTCAGGCGGAGAAATTCTTCCTCCACTTTGTGGCGCTGCTTGGAGAGGATGGCTTCCCGGATCTTGCGCCCCATCTCGTCAAGGCTCAAGGGCTTCACCACAATCTCCATCTGTTCCAGGTGGAAAAGCTGGCGGATCTGACCGCGCTGGTGCAGCATGCCGATGAGGCGCATGGCCGGAAAACGCTGCCGGATGTCCTCGAGCATCTGGTGATAGTGGGGCAGGTTCAGGTCGGTGATGAGGAGATCAAAGGAGAGCTGTTCCAGGAGGGAGTTGGCTTCTTCCACCGTGCTGGCCAGGTGATATTCCCCGAAACCCCAGAGCTTGATTACTTGAGAGAGAAACTCCCGGCACCACTCGTCTTGATCCACCACCAAAATTCGGCTCCGGTATTGCGCCTGACCGGTTTTGGTGATCGTCCACATACATGCTCTCTCCCAAAATAGGTCTATACATTTTACTATGAAACAAGAAAGCGCGGAAGGTGATCTTCCTCAATCCCTTGCGGCTCGTGGCCCGTAATACTTCCGTGCGGATTAATCCGGTTTAACTTGGCGGCGGTTGGCTCCCCGGGGCCGTCGGCGCCGGGGCCGGCGGCGGCGGGGCGGGGGCGGCGCCGGTAACTCCGGCTCGGTGAGCAAAGGGACCACTTCATTCACGGGCATGCTAACCAACCGGTTCAGGAGCCAGGCCTCGGGGTAGGACACCGGTCGGGTCAGGCGGCCGGGCAGGGGTTGCCGCTGCTTAAGATAAGGGCGCATGGCCTCCGCCAGGGCCAAAATCTGGGTGACCTCCTCCTGGCGCTGCCGGGGAAAATCAATGGTTCCCAGGGCTTGGCGTATAAAGCCCGGAAGAGCCTCCCGGAGTTCCCCCGGCTGTTCCGGCAGGTCCTCCTGGTGAAGATAGGGCAGCAGGAGCAGGGCCCACATGAGGTTTTCGGAAAAGGGCAGGTCGGCCCCGTAGATGACATCCAGGCGCTCCATGTTTTCCAGCAGCTCTTTTTTGCCCTCTTCCCCCAGGTGCCCCTGCCAGGCTGGGAGCACCGCGTAAAACAGGCCGCTTTGCAGCATCAGGTCAATAAACGGCCGGGCGGCGCCGCTTTTTAAATCCCGCAGGAGTTCATCCCGCAGGCGGGCGGGAGGGCAGGCCAGAATGATATCTTTTTTGGCCAGGATTTCCTCCCAGGCCGCCGGATCAATGGCGAAACCGGTGCGGGCCGCATGCCGCAGGGCCCGGATCATGCGCACCGGGTCACGGACAAAGCGCACCCCCGGGTCGCCGATGATCCGGATGTAGCCGTCCTGCAAGTCCTGCAGGCCCCCCACGTAGTCCACCAGGGAAAAGTCGGCAACGTTGTAGAACAGGCCGTTGATGGTCAGGTCCCGGCGCTGGGCGTCTTCCGCGGGTGTGCCGTAGGTGTTGTTCCGGGCCAGGGTCTCTTCGGGACTGTCGTCAAATTCCGACCGGCAGCGGAAAGTGGAGACCTCGATGATTCTGCCGCCCCGGAAAAAAACCTGCACCAGCCGGAAGCGCCGCCCGATAATGCGGCTGTTCCTGAAGAGCTTGCGGATCTCACCGGGGCGGGCGTCCGTGGCCAAATCAAAGTCGTTGGGGCGCTTCCCTAAAAGCAGGTCACGGACGCTGCCCCCCACCAAATAGGCCTTGTAGCCCGCGTGGTGCAAGCGATAGAGGACCTTCAGAGCCTCCAGGGAAACATCTTTCCGGGATAGGGTGTGCTCAGGCCGGGGAATGATGCGGGGCGGGGGTGCTGCTGTCTCGGAGGCCTCAGAATGCATATTGTATCATAAGAACAAGTGAATTGTTTTATTGTATACCTATTTTCACTGCCTTAAGGCAAGTCCCCGCGGGTGTTTTTCTGGTTAAATAGAGGGAAATTGAACAGTTTTTCTGGACTATGGGTAGCGACCCGGCCATGTCTTGGAGTTGACAAATGCCCTAAGTCCGTTTAATGCTGAAACATTACGAAAGGAGAAGGCCTGGCTGGTCAATCCCGTTTGCCTGATCGCCTCATCCTCGCCCTGGCCACCTGGGGGGCGCGGGCTACCTGCCTTATGCGCCGGGCACCTGGGGGACTGTGGCCGCGTTGCCTTTGTGGTTGATCCTGGCCCAATCGGGACCGTGGGGTTACGCTGCGGCTGTCGCTGTCCTCTTTATGGTGAGCGTCATGGTGTCGGGGCCGGCCCAGCATCTTTTGGGCAAAATTGACCACCCGGCCATCGTCATCGACGAGGTCGTGGGGCTGCTGGTGGCCCTGGCCGGCATCCCCCTGGACTGGCTTTGGGTCCTGGGCGGCTTCACGGCTTTCCGGGCCTTCGATATCCTCAAACCCTGGCCTATCCCTTGGCTGAGCCGGGGAAGCGGCGGCCTGCAGGTGGTCATCGACGATGTGGCCGCCGGGGTCATGGCCAGGCTGGTGTTGGCGGTAATAATGCTGGTCGGGGGAGGGGGCTAAGGGCCGGCAGGCCCTTACCCCCTCCCCCAAACCCCCACCCCCAATCCCTTGAGTGGGTATTTTCCCGGGAAAGTCGGAGCCTCAAGGGCCCCGACTTTCCCGTCCCCTCTGCGGGTTGGGAGGGGGGTGTGGGGGGAGGGCAGGGACCTCAGGTCCCTGGCCCTTCCCCCACATAAATCCTCTAATATCCGATATCCAAGCTATGCAAGGCGAAATCATTCTCACCGGAACCGAGTTGATCACCGGCCAGGTGGCCGAGGTCAACGCCCTCTATGCCGGCCGGCGCCTCCATGAGGCTGGCCTGACGGTGCAGTGCCTCACCGTGGTGGGGGACGGCTCCCCCTTATTCGGGGAAATTCTCCACCGGGCCCTGGGCCGTTCCCGTTTCATCATCATCACCGGGGGCCTGGGGCCCACGGATGACGACATGACGGTGGCCCAGGTTGCGGAGGTCCTGAACCTCAAGCTCAGCCAGGACGAGGCCATGGTGACCCTCATACGCCAAAGGTTCAAGGAGCGGGGCTTTGCCTGGGAGGAGCGCTACGGCAAGCTGGCTCTCATCCCCCAGGGGGCCGTGGTCCTGGATGCGGGCCGCGCCGCCTGCGGTTTTTCCCTGAAATACCAGGACACCTGGCTTTTTTTTCTCCCCGGGGTTCCCCGGGAGATGCGCGTGCTTTTCGATTCGGGGGTTTTGCCGGTCCTCCTGGCTGCGGCTGGCCGGACCGGCAAGGTGGTGCAGCGGTCCCTGCGCCTTTTCGGCAAAATGGAAGTGGAGGTGCAGCAGGCCGTGCATGCCCTCGAAAAAGACTTTGAGGGGGTTGAAGTTGGCTTTTATCCCAATTTCCCGGAGGTTCACCTGTCGTTAACGGCCAGGGGGCCGGAGCGGCCGCCCCTGGAGGCGCGCCTGGACCGTTTGGTGGCGGCCCTTTCCCGCAAGGTGGGACCGGTCTTGCTGGGACCGGACGGCGCCCCCCTGGAGGAGGTCGCGGGGCGGCTCCTCCGGCAACAGGGTAAATCCCTGGCCGTGGCCGAATCCTGCAGCGGCGGGCTCATCTGCCACCGCCTCACCAATATTTCCGGGTCATCCGACTATTTCATGGGCGGGGTGGTCACCTACAGCAACCGGGCCAAAATGGACCTCCTGGAGGTGCCCCCAGACATCTTGGAACAGAAGGGCGCAGTGAGCTCCGAAACCGCCGGGGCCATGGCGCTGGGGGTGAGGCAGCTTTTCCATACCGATATTGGCCTTTCGGTGACGGGCATCGCCGGGCCCACCGGCGGCACCCCGGAAAAGCCCGTGGGCTTGGTGTTCATGGGCCTGGCCACTGAAAAAGGGGTGGAAACCCGCCGTCATCAATTCCCCGGCGACCGGGACCTGGTCAAGACCCTGACCGCTGAGACCGCCCTGGACTGGCTGCGCCGGGAGTTGACAGCGCCTGGAGAAGGAATGTAGGGTGGGCATTGCCCACCAAATCATGGAAGAACAACGGGTTTGGGAAAATGCAGGGGAATTATGGGGGATTATTAATAACTTCTTGATTCTATGCTATAATTTCCCAGGGTCAGGGGGCGGGCGAAATCGTGCGCCATCTTAGCGCTCAGAGCGGTTGCAGGCGGGATGCGTTTCACTTTCCCGCCCTACGCTTTTTTAAACTTTTTACTTTTTACTTTGAACTTTTCTTATGATCCGGGCCTTTCTCGCCATTGATCTACCTGCCAGCCTCAGGCCGGTGTTGTCCTGGGCCCAGGGGGAGCTGAAAAAAAGCGGCGCCGACGTCAAGTGGGTGCCCGTGGGCAACATCCACATCACCCTGAAGTTTTTCGGCAACATCACCGACCAGCAGGTGGTGGACATCAGCGAGGCGGTGGTTGCCCTGGCCGCCAATCAGGAGCCCTTTTCCCTGAACATCACGGACGCGGGCGCCTTCCCCAGCCCCAAGAGCCCCCGGGTGGTGTGGCTGGGGGTGGGGGGAGACCTGGACATTCTCCGGGAGTTTCACCGCCGCCTGGAAACAGCCTTCGCGGCCCTGGGCTTCCCCCCCGAGGACCGGCCCCTGGCGCCGCATCTGACCCTGGGCCGGGTGAAGTCACCCGAGGGCCGGACGGCCCTGACCCGCTGTCTGGTCAATCTGCCGCCGCCCGAGGCCGCGCCCTTCCAGGTGAGTGAAATCGTGTTCTTTCGCAGTAATCTCTCCCCTCAGGGGGCCACCTACCTGCCCTTGAAAGTCATCCCGTTGGGAGGGTAAAATGGTTTAGACTCCTTTTATCGGAGAGAATGATATGAACCCGGAATACATCGAAGATTGTTGAAATGGTGGCGCCATGGGTAAATATTGAAACAATTGCAAGAAGGTTATTCTTGAGGTTCCTTTTGGGGCATAACCTGGGCGGAAAAGCGCCGCGCCTCCCGCCTTTACCCTGAGTCTCTATCAAGAGCTGGTAAACGAGAGGGGATTGACAAAACTACGGCTAAGCCGTATATTCTATGCATAATTTTGAATGGGATGAAATCAAGGCCGCCAAGAATTACGCCATGCATGGCGTCAGTTTTGAGGCGGCTCGTGCGGTTTTCAAAGACCCTTTTGCCCTGGAATGGCTCGACAAGCGCAAGGCATATGGGGAAGACCGGTTTGTCATCATCGGCATGGCTGAGGGCCGTCTGATATACGTCGCTTATACCATGAGAGGTGATGTGATCCGCATTATTTCGGCCAGAGGAGCCGAACCCTATGAAAGACGTAGATATCACGAAGAAAACTTCTCCTAAATCCGATTGGCAGAGGTTTGAGGCGATGACGGAAGCGGCGCGTCAGACCGCCGCGGCTCGAGCGACCCGGATGCGCAACCCATCACGGCCGATAACGAGAAGCAGATGAAACGCACGCCCCAGGTGAAAGTCATTCGCCGGGCGCTGGGGCTCAGCCAGGAAGAGTTTGCGGCGCGGTTTCACATTCCTTTAGGGACGTTGCGCGATTGGGAGCAGAGCCGCAAGGCACCCGATGCCGCAGCGTGTGCCTATCTTAGAGTGATTGCCCGAAATCCCCAGGCTGTGAGAGAGGCATTGCAACAATCGCCGTAGTGAATTGAGTGTGTATTATGGAAACCTTGGCAGATTTTGTGGCTCGATTGAGTAAAGATGTTGGTTGTTATTATCATCTTCTGAAATCAGGATATTTTCCTCTTAAGAGAAATAACACCATGCAAAAGGGAAAAATGGACGTGTTTGGTTTTGTTAAAGGCAAGTTTCGAGTTCATACTAGTTACGATGCCGCTAACAGGGCAAATGTTCAAGATCTTTTTGATCAGAAGCAAAGATGACTTATGGTTTGGTGCACCAGGATCATTTATTCATGTAGAAAGAGGAAGTAATGGAGAGGATTATCAAAGGGCTGTGAGAGCAATGAAGGCCATAAGAAATCTGAGATAATCTTTAATCTTTAATTGTAATAGAAAAAATAAGCACATAATCAAAAAAAAGTTGGGGGAAACATGACAACCACCGATTCCACCGAAAAAACCAAGGCCCTGGCCCAGGCGTTGGGGCAGATCGAGAAGCACTACGGCAAGGGCGCCATCATGCGCCTGGGGGCGGACGAAAAGTTCGAAGTGCCGGTCATCCCCACCGGCTCCCTCGGTCTGGACCTGGCCCTGGGCATCGGCGGCATCCCCCGGGGCCGGGTCATCGAGATCTTCGGGCCGGAGGCGTCGGGGAAAACCACCCTGGCCCTGCACGCCATCGCCGAGGCCCAGCGCCTGGGCGGGGTGGCGGCCTTCATCGACGCCGAGCACGCCCTGGACGTGCATTACGCCCGCAAATTGGGGGTCAGGACCGAGGACCTCCTCATCTCCCAGCCCGACTCCGGCGAGCAGGCCATGGAGATCGCCGAAATCCTGGTGCGCAGCAACGCCATCGACATGGTGGTGGTGGACTCGGTGGCGGCCCTGGTGCCCCGCTCCGAAATCGAAGGGGACATGGGGGACGCCCAGATGGGCTCCCAGGCAAGGCTCATGAGCCAGGCCCTGCGCAAGCTCACCGCGGCCATCAACAAAAGCCAGACCAGCATGATCTTCATCAACCAGATCCGCATGAAGATCGGGGTGATGTTCGGGAACCCCGAAACCACCACCGGCGGCAACGCCCTCAAGTTTTACGCCTCCCTGCGCATGGACATCCGGCGTCTCGCGGCCATCAAGGACGGGGACGAAATTGTGGGCTACCGCACCCGGGTGAAGGTGGTGAAAAACAAGCTGGCGCCTCCTTTTAGGGAGGCGGAATTTGACATCGTCTTCGGCCAGGGCCTGTCCCGGGAAGGAGAAATCCTGGACATGGCCACGGACGCGGCGCTTGTCACCAAAAGCGGGGCCTGGTATAGCTATGGCACCGAAAGGCTGGCCCAGGGCCGGGAAAAGGCCAAAACCTACCTCAAGGAGCACCCGGAATTCACCGCGGACCTGGAAAAGCAGCTGCGGGGCTTGCACGGCCTTTATGGCGCCGGCGCCACGCCGCCCGTTGCCGAGCCAGCCACGGAGCAGGAGGCTTCCCAGTCATGATCAGCCGCGACGTGCGCAACACCTTTCTGAGCTACTACGCATCCCAGGGCCATGCGGTCATCCCCAGCTCTTCTCTCGTGCCCCACGGCGACCCCTCCCTGCTCTTCACCAACGCCGGCATGGTGCAGTTCAAGCGCTGTTTCCTGGGCGAGGACCAGCGCCCCTACACCCGGGCCGCCAGTTCCCAGAAGTGCGTCCGGGCCGGGGGCAAGCACAACGACCTGGAAAACGTGGGCTACACCGCCCGGCACCACACCTTTTTCGAGATGCTGGGGAATTTCTCCTTTGGGGATTACTTCAAGGTGGGGGCCATCGAGACGGCCTGGGAGCTCCTCACCGTCAAATACGGCCTCCCCAAGGAGCGCCTCTGGGCCACGGTGTTCCACGACGACGATGAAGCCCGCCAGCTTTGGCAAAAAATCGCCGGTCTCCCCCCGGAACGCATCGTGGGCCTGGGGGAGAAAGACAATTTCTGGGCCATGGGGGACACCGGCCCCTGCGGTCCCTGCTCGGAAATCATCTTCGACCAGGGCGACCACATGGCCTGCGGTCCGGACTGCGCCATCGGCGTCTGCGAATGCGACCGCTATCTGGAAATCTGGAACCTGGTCTTCATGCAGTTCAACCGCACCGCAGACGGGGTCATGCATCCCCTCCCTAAGCCCAGCATCGACACGGGCATGGGCCTGGAGCGGCTCTCTGCTGTTCTCCAGGGGGTGAACAGCAATTTCGACACGGATCTCCTGCGCCCCATTATCGGCCGGGTGGAGGAATTGGCGGGCTTCGCTTACGGCAAGGACGACAATATCAAAAATGTGGCCTTCCGGGTCCTGGCCGACCATGCCCGGGCCACCGCGTTTCTCATGGCCGATGGCGTCCTGCCCAGTAACGAGGGGCGGGGCTATGTGCTTAGACGCATCATGCGCCGGGCCCTGCGCTTCGGGCGCCTGTTGGACCTCAAGACCCCGTTTTTCCCGGCGGTCACCGAAAAGGTGGTGGAGCTCATGGGGGACATTTACCCTGAATTGCATGAGGCCCGCACCCTCATCAAGCAGGTGGTGGCCAACGAAGAGGAGCGCTTCGCCGACACCCTGGACCACGGCCTGAAACTCTTGGCCGAGGAACTGGCGACCTCAAGGCCAAGGGAGCCCAGGTGCTGCCGGGCGCGGTGGCCTTCCGGCTTTACGACACCTACGGCTTCCCCCTGGACCTGGTCCAGGACGCCCTGCGGGAAGAAGGCCTGGGGCTGGACATTCCGGGCTACGAAGAACACATGCAGGTGCAGCGGCAGGCCTCCCGGGCCGCCTGGCAGGGGGGCGCGGCCGGGGAAATCCCCGCGGTTTATCAGGAACTGGCCGAGGGGCCCCCCACGGAGTTTCTGGGCTATAAAACCTTGAGCGCCGACAGCGCCGTGCAATTCCTCATCAAACAGGGAGCCCGGGTGGACCGGGCCCAGGCCGGGGACGAAGTAGAGGTCGTCACCGCGGCCACCCCCTTTTACGGGGAAGCCGGCGGTCAGGTGGGGGACACGGGGCTCATCACCGGCGAAGGCTTCAAGGTCGAAGTGACCAACGCCCAGCGCCTGCCCAACGATCTCTTTGTCCATCAGGGCGTGGTCAAAGAAGGTGTGGTTACGGTGGGCTCCGCGGCTCATCTGGAGGTGAATGGCGAACGGCGGCAAGCCATTGCCCGGCACCACACCACCACCCACATTCTCCAGGCCGTCCTGCAACGGCAACTGGGAGGGCACATCAAGCAGTCCGGGTCTTTGGTGGCCCCGGAGCGCTTCCGCTTCGACTTCACCCACTTTGCCGCCATCACCCCGGAGGAACTGGAAAAGATCGAGACGGCCCTCAACCTTGCCGTGGTGGAGAACCGGCCCGTGGAGACCAACCTCATGTCCATGGCCCAGGCCTTATCCAGCGGCGCCATGGCCATCTTCGAGGAAAAGTACGGCGACCAGGTGCGCCTGGTGGCCATCCCCGGAGTGAGCAAGGAACTGTGCGGCGGCACCCATGTGAGCCGCACCGGGGACATCGGCTTGGTGAAAATCGTCACCGAGGCGGGCATCGCCGCGGGGATAAGGCGCATCGAGGCGGTGTGCGGGCTTGAGGCCCTACGCCTGGTCCAGGAGGAGGAAAAAGAGCTTTCTCAGGCGGCGGGCCTCCTCAAAGCCGGGAAGGGCGAAGTGCTGGAGCGCCTCAACAAGGTGATGAAGCGCACCAGGGAAATGGAGAAAGAGATAACCGCGTTAAAAGGCCGCCTCACCGCGGTGCAGGCCGGGGATTTGCTGGAGCAGGTGCGCCAGGTGGACGGGGTGCCAGTCCTGGCCCTGGAAGTTGAGGCCGGGGACCCCAAGGGTTTGCGCGACTTTGCGGTCAAGCTCTTAAACCGCCTGAAAAGCGGCATCGTGGTCCTGGGCAGCCGGGGTGACGACAAGGCCTTGCTTGTTGCCCTCGTCAGCAAGGACCTGACAGGCCGCTTCCACGCCGGGGAGATCATCCGGGAGCTGGCCCCCGTGGTGGGAGGCTCCGGCGGCGGCCGGGCCGACATGGCCCAGGCCGGCGGCCCGGACAAGGAGAAGCTCAGCGGAGGCCATCAACCAGGCCTATGACCTGGTGGCCCGGAAGGTGAAGCAGTAAGTTTGTCTGAAAGTCATACTGCCGAGGGCGGGATGCGCTTCGCTTTCCCGCCCTTGTATATTAGGAAGAAGCTTCGGCGCTATCATTGATTTTTACAAAGGAGTATGATAGGCGCCTCGGATAACAGGTTAGCCTCCCTGGTGGGCAGGACCATGGTCCTGCCCACCAGGGAGGACGATTGCGGACGCGGCAGCCCGACCCGCCCTCGGTCCTCGAGACCGCCTTGTAGCGTGGGCGCCGCGTCCCGCTTGCCCAAACCCGAACAGTCACTTGAGACCTGGATCTCGCATTTACAAGGACGGGAGCGCAAGCCATGGAAAGCCAGATATTCGTAGGCATCGATGTCTCCAAAGCCAAACTGGATGTGGCCGTGCGGCCCACCAACCAGCATTTTGTCGTGACCAACGACGATGAGGGTCTCAAGGGCCTGGTCCAACGCCTGGCCCCCCTCAAACCCTACCTCATCGTGCTGGAAGCCTCCGGCGGCTATGAGGCCCTGGGCCCTGACCGCCCTGGCCGAGGCCCGGTTGCCGGTCTCCCTGATCAAGCCCCAGGCGGTCCGGCAATTCGCCGGGGCCCTGGGCATTCTGGCCAAGACCGACAAGATGGACGCCCAGCTCCTGGCCCGCTTCGCCGAAACTGTGAAGCCCGAGGCTCGGCCCCTGGCTGACCAGGACCTGCAGGTGCTCAAGGCCACCCTCCAGCGCCGGGCCCAGGTGGTGAAGATGATCGGCCAGGAGCAAAACCGCCTGGAAAAAACCCAGGTCCCCAGCCTGCGCCGGGATATCCAGGAGCATCTCGCCTGGCTTCAGCGCCGCCACGACGACCTGAACCGGGAGCTTCAGGAGCAGATCCGCCAGAGTGCCGCCTGGCAAGAGCTGGACCGGCTGTTGCAAAGCGTGCCCGGCATCGGCCCCACCATTTCCCTGGCCATCATGGCCCAGCTGCCGGAACTGGGCGCCCTCACCGGCAATAAGGTCGCGGCCCTGGTGGGGGTGGCCCCCATCAACCGGGATAGCGGCCGCTCCCAGGGCAAACGCGCCATTCGCGGCGGCCGCAGCTATCTTAGACGCCTGCTTTATATCGCCGCGGTGGTGGCAGCCCGCTGCAACCCGGTGATCCAGGCTTTTTATCAACGGCTCCTGGCCGCCGGCAAACCCAAAAAACTGGCCCTCGTCGCCTGTGCCCGTAAACTGGTGGTCATCCTTAACGCCATGGTCAAAAAACAGCAACCCTGGAACCAGTTCCTGACACAGACAGCTTGACAGGGAAGACAGTCGCTACACTTGCTCCTAAATATTTTTCTCCTATCCCGCAGATAGAACACTCCTTAGATAGGTCATAAGTTTTATTACTTTTCCGTCATCCCGCTTATATTTTGGTGGAAAATCAATATCATAGATAATTCTATGAATCATCCATGCATTAATATTGGGTGCCGTGCAATATCTTCCTTTCCTTAGTAATTCCCCAATTTCTTTTGTACGCACTATGAGGTGGAAATGTAAATGATAGTTAGTAATTTTTGGAAGATCAAAAACAGAGTCAAAGAAATAAACTATATATACCCTTTCGATAGAGTCATCATTAAAATTGTTATTCCAATAATTCCGGAAGGTATTTTCTATCTTTTGAATATTTCTACCAAGATATATCGTTTCTTTGTCAGTTAGATCACTAATCTCCATTCGATGATAGCGTGGCTGCAACGCAAACCATCCGAGGAATCCCTCATCGCCGCCGTAATGATTTAAGATCCAATCCCCTTCTAATTCAATTATTCCACCTATCTTCTTGTCTGACTCCTGAGAAATATCACATCCTTTACAACCTGGTTGATATTCCACTAACAAGCCCATCTTGGACTCCTCGAGCATTAGTATAAAATTTTATTATTCCATTTCACGGGATGGTCATTAACACAATATCTTATTACTTCATTTTCTTTTATTGAGAATCTAAGAATATCGCCACATTGTTTACACAACACTTTAATTTCATCTGGAGTATTCTCTGGAAATGCTTTAGTCATTAAAGAGGTGAGATCTTTTGAGTCAATTAATTTTATTTTCATTTTTTCAGCATATTCGATTGCGGGCCCGCCAAATGTTCCAGTAGTTACAAAAAAAGCACCTTCGGCATCCTCCTCAACTTTAGCTGCGAACAACTTCTGAAGATGAGGGCGACCTATTTTCTTTTTTTCGCCATAACGCTTACATTCTATAAGATATTTTTTTGCATCTTTGATGGCTATTATGTCAATACCTCTATCGCCGGAATAAGGAGTTAATTGAACCTGATATCCTAATCTTTCGAAAAGTTTTCCAATGGCATCCTCAAATTATCGGGGAGAAATCCTCCTTAGATAATTAATATTTTGTAGTGATGCCCTTTTAAATTTCATAATTTCATTTAATATAAACGCCTTGGCTTTTTGTTTAATATCCCTTTGCCTCTGTTCATTCTTTAAAATAACTTGGCGATCCTCAATTATCTTTTTACATTGACTACATTCATTAATTCCATATCTTATTCCATGCACACATTTTGGATATTTATTATTATATCTGTTAATTAGAAATCGTATTAATAATATTAATACTATGATTAATATAATAATATTAAGGAATCCACCGAATTTTGCCAAAAGGATTGGATATAATCCAATGCAAACGGCAATAACCCATATAAGGGTTACAATATCTCGATCTCTCATGTTTAATATATCCAAGCGCGTAGGGCGGGAAAGCGCAACGCCTCCCGCCTTTCGCATCATTTCATCCATGCACGGCAAGCCGTGCCCCTACTTCTTGACGGCACCATGGTATTTGCAGTCAAACGCTGGCACAGGCTTGCCAGCCTGTGAGAACCTCTCGCCCTCTCTCAATTACCTATACCGAGTCGCGATAAAAGGGCTTTTTTCTGTAGCCGCAGGCTTTAGCCTGCGCAAGTATTTTTTTGTATCTGGGTATTAGGCCAGACCCTTCCCCGTCAGGCTCTTCAAAGCCTCCAGGTACTTGGCCCGGGTGTTGGCCAGGACTTCGGGGGGCAGCGGCGGCGGGGGCGGCTGTTTGTTCCAGCTCAGGGATTCCAGGTAGTCGCGTAAATACTGCTTGTCGTAGCTCTTTTGGGGGCGGCCGGGGGCGTAGTCGTCCTGGGGCCAGAACCGGGAGGAATCAGGCGTCAGGGCCTCGTCGATGAGTAGAAGCTCGCCGTTCATGAGACCGAACTCGAATTTGGTGTCCGCCAGGATGATCCCCCGGGGCTCGGCCCAGGCGCTGGCCCGGCGGTAGAGAGTCAGGCTCACTTCCTTGACCTTGGCGGCCAGCTCGGCGCCGATGGCAAGGGCGGCCTGGTCATACGTGATGTTTTCGTCGTGGGTGCCCAACTCCGCCTTGGTGGAAGGGGTGAAAATGGGCTCGGGCAGGCGGTCCGATTCTTTGAGGCCGGTGGGCAAGGGAATGCCGCAGACCGCGCCGGTCTTTTTGTAGTCAGCCCAGCCGGAGCCGGCCAGATAGCCCCGGACGATGCACTCCACCGGCAAAGGCTTGGTCTTTTTGACCAGCATGGTGCGGCCCTCCAGGAGGTCCCGGTAGGGTTGGCAGGCCGGGGGAAAGTCCTTCACGTCCAGAGAAATGAGGTGGTTGGGGATGACGTCGGCCAACCGGCGAAACCAGAAGGCCGAGATTTGCGTTAAAATGCGGCCCTTGTCCGGGATGGGGTCGGCCATGACCACGTCAAACGCGGAAATGCGGTCGCTGGCCACCAGGAGCAATTGGCCCCCCAAATCATAAATGTCCCGCACTTTACCCTGATGGCGGGGGCCCAGGCCAGGAAGATCGGTAACCAGAACAGGTGTGCTCATCGCGGTGCTTTGGTCGTCGCAGTTTTCGCAGCGGTCTTGGTTTTATCCTTAGTAGTCTTAGTCTTAGTACTGCCATTGGTGTTGCCGTTGGCGCCGGTTTTGACATTGGCAGGGTCGGCCTCTAATTTAATTAGCTTCGGGGCCAGGGCCATGTTTAACTCGCTTTTGAGGCGGGCGGCCATCTCTTCTGCCTGTTTTTTTGAAGTGAAAGACCCCGCCTTCACCCCGTAATAGACTTTGTTGTCCGCAGCCCCCCGGTAAACGTTGACGGGAATTTTCTTTGCCTGGATTTTTTTCTTGAGGGCCAGGGCCTCGTCATAGTTGCGGTAAGTGGCCACCCATACCTGATACCGCTCTTTGGGGGCAGGTTCCGCAGCCTTGACCTCTTTGGGTGGGGCGGGAGAAGCGGCCTGGCTGGGAACCACGGGCGCCCGGGGCGGGGAGGCGGGTTCGGCCGCGGTCTTCAGAGGGGGCCCCCCGGCCTGGGGCAGGTTCAGGTCACTGGCGGCGGGCTGGGCTGGCGCGGCGGGTGCAGTGGCCGCAGAGGGCGAGTCTATAATGATGGGCCCCGGCTTGACTTCAGGCTTGCGCATGAGAGCCCGGCCGCCCCATACCAGGAGGGTCAGGGCCAACACCGCGCCGGTGAGACCCAGGAGCAAGCGTTTGGCCGTCCCCGAATCCTTGTTGGCCGCCAGGCCCTGGATCCCCTCGGCAACCCGGCCCGCAGCTCCCCTGGTCCCCTCCCAAAACTGGCCGAAAATCCGGGAAACTGAGTCCATGAACCCAGCGGCCTGCTGCTGCTTTTCCGGAGAAAAGCCCATCCACTTGCCATAGGAGGGAGTGCGCCAGGACTCCCGGCGCTGTTCCAGGGCCGTCAGGAAGGCGTCGGCGTCCTCGAAACGGTCCCGGGGGTCCGGGGCCAGGCATTGGAGAAGCAGGTTTTGCAAGGGCAGGGGAATCTCCTCCAGGTCCGGCGGCAGGTTTTCCAGGCGATAGGGCAGGGGCTCATCAAAGGTGAGGGAATAGGGGAGGCTCCCCGCAGTGAGGCGGAAACCCATGACCCCCAGGGAAAAGACGTTGGCCGCCGGGGTGACCTGCTCACCCTGAACGACTTCCGGAGCTACATAAGCCTTCAATTCCAGGCGGGTGACCTGGGGCTCCCCTTCTTCCAGCAGAGGGGGGCAAGAAAAATTAATGAGTTTAACCGTGTCATCTTCAAGAAGAAAATTGGCCGGGTCCAGGGAGTGGTGCACTTCGTGCTGTCGGTGGGCCAAAGCCAGAGCCTGGGCCGCCTGCTCCAGGAGCCCCAGGGCGTAGGGCAAGCGGAAACGCTCCAGGCGGTTCAGGTGGGCCAGGAGGCTCTCCCCGAAAAAAGGCTCCTGGATGAGATAGACGCCCTCCTCCCCCTCCTCGTAGTGGATCACGTGGAGAATATGGGGATGGCGGAGCTTCAAAGCCAATGCGCCCTCCCGGCGCAAAGCCTCCCTTACCGTCTCAAAGTGCGGCGATTGCCGGGGAATAAACTTGAGGCCCACATCCACCTTCAAGGACCGGTCCTGGGCCAACCAGACGCTGCCGCATGGTTCATCCCGAAGATGGCGCAAAATCACATAGCGCCGCCCCACCACGTCGCCGGCTTTCAGGGAATTAAGACTCGTCTGCTGCATGGGCGTCCCCCCTACCCCTTTTGAGTCTGGGCCTACTTCTTGATATGACCATAGCACAAAAGCGTATCCTAAGAAAGCCCTGGTCGCTGATCCGCGGGAAAACCCCGCCGCCCCTGAACGCTATGCAACCCTGGGACATTCTGGTAAGGTGGAAATTAGGTATTGCGGGGGAGGGGGGCTCACGGGCTGGAAGCCCGTGCTACCGGGGTCGCCAGCCCTTACCCCCTCCCCCAATCTCTTACGGAGAGTCTCTTCCCAAGAAAGTCGGGGCCCATGGCCCCGCCATTCTTGGACCCTCTGCGGGTTGGGAGGGGGGTGTGGGGGGAGGGCAGGGACCTCAGGTCCCTGGCCCTCCCCCCACTTGAAAAACCTTATTCTCTTTTGCCAGGCAAAAGGAATAATAGTTTTAACTAGTTAAGGCCGCGCCATGCTCCTGGCCAACATCATCACCTTGGTCCGCCTGCCTTTGCTCATAGTGGTGTTGGGCATCCTGTTATACGCCGTCACCTGGCCCTGGCAGCTTCTGGGCCTGGGCCTTTTGGGGTTCCTGTTCCTGCTGGACTGGCTTGACGGCCTGGTGGCCCGCCGGCGCCGCCAAACCACCGATTTGGGCGCCGTGCTGGACATCGCCCTCGACCGGACCGTGGAAAATGTCCTGTGGCTCGCGTTCATGCGCCTGGACCTGGTGTCCTTCTGGGTGCCGGTGATATTTCTGGTGCGCTCCTTCCTGGTGGACGGCATCCGGGGGGTGGCGCTTGTCCGGGGCAAAGGGGGCTTCAGCATGATGCACACCCCCTGGGGCCGTTTCCTGGTGGCCTCCCGCTTCATGCGGGCCTTCTATGGGCTGGCCAAAGTGGTGACCTTCGCCTGCCTTTGGCTTACTCACGCCCTGGTCCTGGAAAACCCCCAGTATTTGAGCCATCTCAAACCCTGGTATCAGAGCCTGGTTTGGCTGACCGTGGGTCTCTGCCTTATCCGGGGCTTGCCGGTGCTCCTGGACGGACGCCTGTACTTTGGCGGCAGCCGCGGCCAGGCCCCGGCCGACTGAATCATGGCATTTCAAGCCGCCATCTTCGATGTGGACGGCACCCTGATTGCGGGGGGGACCGAACGCCTGTTTTTCCGCTATTTGCTGCGAACCCGCAGGCTCAGCCCTCTGCGGGCCCTTGCCTTTCTCTTGCGCCTGGCCGCAGACCCCGCCAACCGCTACCGCAACAAGACCTACCTGGCGGGGATGGCGGTGGCAGAGATGGAAAGCCTGGGCCGCCGCTGCTTTCAGGAGGTTATGCTTCCCTGCCTGGGCCCCCAGGCCGCGGCCTGTGTCCGGGCCCACCAATCCGGGGGACGGAGAATTGTCCTGCTCACCGGCTCCCTGTCTTTTCTGGTGCTGCCCCTGAAAGAAAAACTCGGGGCGGACTGGCTCATCGCCACGGCCCTGGCCCAGCGGGATGGCAGGTTTACCGGGGATATTGAGGGGGTGCATCCCAGGGGGGAAAACAAGCATGTCCTCCTGGAAGAGTTGGCCCAAAATCAGGGGATCGAATTGTCCAGCTCCTGGGCCTACGGCGACCATGAGGAAGACGCTTCCATGTTGGGGTGCGTGGGCCGGCCGGTGGCGGTCAATCCCAGCCGCTCCCTGCGTCGTTTGGCCCGGCAGCGGGGTTGGCCGATTCAATATTTCTAGACCACAGTGCCGATTGACAGGGAGGCCTTTTTCAAGTAAGGAGAACAAAGTGAGGCGGCATTATGGATCCGGTCCAGCTTAAGCAACTGAAGCAGAAAGTGGAAGAAGAACTCCGCCAGCGGGAGATGGCCCTCCTGGAATTTTGGCTCAAGGAACTCAAGGCCTTGGAAGCCAAACGTCACCGGGACCTGGCCAGCCTGCAAAATGACCTGAGGACCCTGGCGGACCGCATGGACACCCGTTATCGCCGCCTAAAAGGAGGCTCGGTTTAGCTGATGTACGAACTCAAGATTGTCACCAATTTTTCCGCGGCCCACCGCCTGGAAAATTTTTACGGCAAGTGCGAATCCCTCCACGGCCATAACTGGAAGGTGGAGGTTTTTATACAAGGGGACCGGCTGGACGAAGCCGGTCTGGTCAGGGATTTCGGCGTCGTCAAGGCCAAAGCCCGGGAAGTGCTGGCGGAGTTTGATCACCAGTATCTCAATGAGCTGCCGGCCTTTAGCCAACAAAATCCCTCCTCGGAAAACATGGCCCGCTACCTGTTCGGACGCCTGGGCGCGGTCCTGAACGACGGCGGGATGCGGGTCAGCCGGGTGAGCGTTTGGGAATCAGACACCTCCTGCGCTTCCTATTTCGAACCCTGACCTGAACCTGAACATGAGAGGTACGGGAGGTTGGGTAGTTGCTGTCCTGGTGCTGGCCTGGGGTTTGGGGGCTTGGGCCGCCGGGAAACCCACCGAGGCGCCGGATGAAAGTTGGCTGAGCATTCAAAAGCCTCGTCACGAAAAACCTCCGGTGCGCTTCAGCCATGAGCGCCATCCCAAGTCCCGGATGGCCTGCGAACAGTGTCACCACGATTATAAAGGGGGGCGCCGCAACCTCTGGCGGGAGGGCCAGCCGGTGGAAAAATGCCAGGCCTGCCATAAGCTCACCGCCAAAAGGGGCCTCATCGACATCCAGGAAGCTTTTCACCGCCAGTGCAAGGGCTGCCACCTGGCCAAAAGGAAAGTCCGGCAGTCTGCGGGACCCATCAAATGCGAGGGCTGCCACTCTCGCTAAGAAAACGGGGAGGATGGGGGGAGCCTCCACCCGGCATGTTGGGGGCCACTTCTCAGACAGGATTTGTATAGAGAAACCCTGGTCAGTATCATCCGCACTCTGCAGCGGGAACGGGTTTTCGCCCTGGCATCCCTCATCGTTCTTCTTATTCTGATCGGCGGTTTGGGGTACTTTTTGGCAGAGAACCTGGAGGATCGCAGCCTCCTTGAGCACTTCGGCCAGGGTCTCTGGTGGGCCGTGGTCACCATCACCACGGTGGGCTACGGCGATGTCGTCCCCAAAACGCCGGGAGGGCGGGTGGTGGGCGCGGTTTTGATGATCGGGGGAGTGCTGAGTCTTTCCCTCATCACCGCCACCGTGGCCTCCATTTTCATTGAACGAAAGTTTCGTCGGGAGCGAGGCTTGGAAACAATCAAGGTAACCCATCACATTCTTATTCTGGGCTGGCACTTTGACGGGGAAACCCTCCTGGATCAGCTTCTCCGCCGCCTTCCCCCCGCGTCCCGGGTGGTCCTGGTCAATCAGCTCACCCCGGAAAAAATGGAAAGTCTCCGGGTCAAGTATCCCCAAAATGAACCCCTCTTTGTCTGGGGAGATTATTCCCGGGAGGAGGTCCTGCAGAGGGCCAATATTCGTCAGGCTTTCAAGGCCATTATCCTGGCGGGCCGCCAGGAAGGGGAAACCGCCACCGATGCGGACCAGCGCACCCTCATCACCGCGCTGACCCTCAAGTCCCTCAATCCCAAGCTCAAAATTCTGGCGGAGCTGCTCCGGCCGGATAACAAGGCGTACCTGGAGCGGGCCGGAGCCGAACAGATTCTCATTCGGGGACAATACGACAGCTCTATTCTGGCCGGGGCCATTACCTCCCCGGGACTCTATTCGGTGATGGACGCTTTGCTCAACGCCGAAGGCTTCACGGTCTGGGCGGTGGAGGTGCCCGCGAGCTTTCATGGCCGGCCGGTGAAGGATCTGGCCGATTTCCTCAAGGAGTATCACCAGGCTCTGCTGATTGCCACCTACAGCGAGGGCCGGGCCCTGTCATTGGAGGATCTTCTGGGTGACGAGCCCTCATCCATTGACGAGTTCATCCGGAGCAAGTTCGCCGAAACCGGCATGACTCACCTTTTCGGCCGGGCCAAGATGGAATTTCAGATCAATCCTTCGGACAGCCAGACCCTTGGTCCCCATGACAAGGCGGTGGTCATCGCCTCCCAACCCCTTAATCTGTGATGCCTGGCCATGGAAGATTTGCATTGTTATAAAAAAATTTTTATTTTCCAGGACTTGGACCCGGAGGAGTTGCAACTGTTCCTGCAACTGGCCGAACCCCGCTTTTTTCCCAAAAACTCCGTGATTATTAAAGAAGGGGACTCCGGAGACAGCATGTTTATTATGGGTGAAGGCGAGGTCAATATCACCAAGCGCCTCACCCTGGTGCTGGACCAGGACCTCCCCAAAGAAAAACGGATGATCAGGCTGAAGGCCGAAGACGGGGTTTCTTTCGGGGAGATGGCCCTCCTGGAAAACGACACCCGCTCCGCCACGGTCACCGCCCTGACTGACTGTCATCTCCTGGAGTTGAAAAGGGATGATTTTCTGGGATTCATCCGGCAACACAGCGTCACCGGCTGCAAGATTCTCCTGCGCCTGGCCCAGCTGCTGTCCCGCTTCCTGCGCAAGACCGACCAGGACGTGGTGAAGCTCACCACCGCCCTGGCCGTCGCCCTGGGGGGGTAAGAAAACGGAAGTGCCAGGCCGCTGCGAAAGTCTTTAAAACTGTGGTCCCTACTACCTAGTCGATTTCCCATAAATATATTGTATTTTCCTGAGGGGGTTCTTTGCCCTGGACGCCAGGCTGCACGCTATAGACCTCCTTGTGAACTAGTCTCGCCGGACGGGGTGATAATGGGTGAGTCTGTGAGATCTCCGGTTCCCAACCTGGAATGGGATGAATGTGAGAGATGATTCGTGTTCCGGGTTTAAGCTGCTGTTCTAAGAAAGGTCTCAGCCAGGCATTGAACTTGATGTCCAGGAAGAGAGTGACGACCGTTGCAGGGCGAATATTCGCCTTAAGCACATCTCCGACTTCAAAACTCGCCTTGTTGGCTACACCTTCCTCTACCGCTTTTGATCGAGCCAACTCCACTAAGGCGGGGGAATGGTCGATACCCACACCTCGGGCCCCATATTTTTTTGCAGCGGTGATAACAATACGACCATCGCCGCTGCCTAAGTCATAAACCACGTCTTTCTCAGTAACCTTGGCGAGCTTCAGCATGCGGTCAACGACAACCATCGGTGTTGGAACGAAACCTACCTCATAGCATAACGCGGCAGTCGCGCTGACTGCCACAATGGCGATTGCCTTGACAAATAGTCGCTTCATAGAAACTCTTCCTTCTGTCAATATAAAAGCCAAAACGAATCTCTATGCCAAGATGCTGTCGAACAGAATACTATTTCCCTCCCAGGGGCAGTGTTTCCAAGCAAATCAACCGGCCTGAACGTAATCTTCCCTCGAATGTCATTCTGAACGAAGCGAAGAATCTCGTATTTTTAAAGGGTTGAGATCCTTCACTTCGCTCAGGATGACAAGATAAAAAAGGGGGGCTAAGCCCACCCTACTTATTTCAAAGGGGGTTGGGAGCAGAAGTGTCCGGTAGAAGTGTAGCGTTTTTTCCGCAATAGTAGAATTACTGTGGCCTGGAGATACTGTTTTACCTCTTGGGATAGTATTGCCGAAGGTATTACTCCCTCTCCACCCGTTTACGGGGGGAGAGGGCTGGGGTGAGGGGGGCAGAATCCTTGTCACCCCTCACCCTACCCCTCTCCCCTGACAGGGGAGAGGGGTTTTGTTAGTAATGCCAATGGGTTATTAAAAACAGCCGACTCCGGCCCGAAATCTCTTATAAACAGGTTGGGACGTGCTCTGGCCCAACTTAGCAAAAACCCTGCCGGACAGCACTGAGTTGGGAGGGGAGTTTGAGGGGAGGGCAGGGATCTCAGGTCCCTGGCCCTCCCCTCAAGCTTCTTATCTAACCGAAAGTCCTACAGCGCCCGGGCCACCGGGGCCACGCCCTTCCTTTCCTTGATGGTGGCGTGGGCTGCGGCCATGCGGGCGATGGGGATGCGCATGGGCGAGCAGGACACGTAGTTCAGACCGATGCGGTGGCAGAACTCGATGGCCTGGGGCTGGCCGCCGTGTTCGCCGCAGATGCCGATCTTCAGGTCAGGGCGGACCCGGCGCCCTTCCTGCACCGCGTGCTGCATGAGCCAGCCCACCCCCAGTTCATCCAGGATCTCAAAGGGGTTGTGCAATAAGATTCTCTCGGTGTTGTAAATAGGCAGGAACTTGTTCTCCGCATCCTCCCGGGAGAAAGAGAAGGTGCCCTGGGTGAGGTCGTTGGTGCCGAAGGAGAAAAACTCTGCGGTTTCCGCCAGCCTGGCGGCCCGTACGCAAGCCCGGGCGATTTCCACCATGGTCCCGAACTTGTACTTGATTTTTACATTGTAGCGCTTTTCCACCTCTTTATGGATCTTCTCCACTCGGGGTTGAACCCACACCAATTCCTGGCGGGTGCAAACATTGGGGATCATGATCTCCGGGCGGGCGTCGATTTTATCCCGGAGGGCCAGGGCCACGGCTTCGAAAATGGCCTGGATTTGCATGTCGTAAATTTCCGGGAAGGAAATGCCGCAGCGCACCCCCCGGTTGCCCAGCATGGGGTTGTATTCATGGAGCACCCGGACCCGGCGCAACAACTGTTCTTTCTGTTTGAGGAGTTTTTTATCCAGGCCCTTGGCCCGGTAATCGCCGAACTCCCGGGTCACCGACTCGATGCTGGGCAGTTGTTTGTACAATTCCGGGTCCAGCATGGCCACGGTGCCAGGGAGTTGCTCCAGGGCGTGCATGATGTTGCTGAACTCTCTCAGCCTGTTGACATCACTGATCAATTCCTCAATCGTGGGAAGGAACTCATGGAGCGGCGGGTCCAGCAGGCGGATGGTGACGGGCAGCCCGTCCATGGCCCGGAAGATCTCCACGAAGTCCTGGCGCTGCATGGGCAACAGCTTGTTGGCCCAGTGCTTCCGCTCCTCGGGGGTGTCCGCCAGAATCATGTTGCGCATGAGGGGGAGGCGGTCCGACTCGTTGAACATGCGCTCGGTTCGGCAGAGGCCGATGCCCATGGCGCCGTGTTCCCGGGCCCTCTGAGCCATGTCCGGAGTGTCGGCGTTAGCCCAGACCTCGATCTTGGCATACTTGTCGGCCCAGTCCATCAGGGCCTTCAGGTCCTTGGGGAGCTCCGGGTCCAGCATAGGCACGACGCCAATATAAACCGCGCCCGCGGTGCCGTCGAGGGTGACAATGTCCCCTTCTTTGATAATCACCTCACCCACCCGGGCTTCTTTCAACTCATAGTTGATATCCAGGCCCTCAGCCCCGGAAACGCAGGGTTTGCCCATGCCCCGGGCCACCACCGCCGCGTGGGAGGTCTTGCCGCCCCGGCTGGTGAGAATCCCCTGCGCGGCAAAAAAGCCGTGGATGTCCTCGGGCTTGGTTTCCACCCGGGTCAGGATGATCTTTTCCCCTAAGCCTCCCAGGTGCTCGGCCCGGTCGGCGTCGAATACCACTTTCCCGGTGGCTGCGCCCGGGGAGGCCGAAATGCCCACCGCCAGGGGCTCCTGTTTGAAATCCGGGTCGATGCGGCGGTGCAGGAACTGCTCCAGGAAGTCTGGGTCGATGCGCAGGAGGGCCTCCTCCTCGTTGATGAGGCCTTCCTTCACCAGGTCCACCGAGGTTTTGCACAGGGCCCAGGCGTTCATCTTGCCGTTCCTGGTCTGGAGCATGTAAAGTTTGCCCTTCTCGATGGTGAACTCGAAGTCCTGCACCTCCCGGTAATGTTTCTCCAGAATGCTGCGCATCTTTTCTAACTGTTTGTAAATCTCCGGCATGTCGGTGCGAAGTTCTTTCAGGGGCCGGGGGGTGCGGATGCCGGCCACCACGTCCTCCCCCTGGGCGTTGATGAGATAGTCGCCGTACATGACGTTATCTCCCGTCCCCGGGTCCCGGGTGAAGCCCACGCCGGTGGCGGAATCGTTCCCCATGTTGCCGAAGACCATGGTGCAGATGTTCACCGCAGTCCCCAGGGCCAGATCCGGGGTAATGTTGAACTGGCGGCGGTAGTCCACGGCCCGCTTCCCCATCCAGGACTTGAAAACGCCCTCGGTGGAGAGGAAAAGCTGGGCCCAGGGGTCCTGGGGGAAGGGCCGGCCGGTTTTTTTCTTGATCAGGTCCTTGAAGCGCTCCACCACCTCAGCCAGGGCTTTGGCGTTCAGTTCGGTGTCCACCGCGGCGTGGTATTTTTCTTTTACTTCCTCAAAGATGGTGTCAAAATCGGCATCTCCCACCCCCAGGCCGATTTTCCCGAAAAGCTGCAGGAAACGCCGATAGGCATCGTAGACGAAACGTTCGTCCCCGGTGAGTTTAATCAGGCCTTTGACCGTTTCGTCATTGAGGCCCAGGTTCAGGATGGTGTCCATCATACCCGGCATGGAGAGGGCCGAACCGGAACGCACCGACACCAGCAGCGGCTTGGTGGGGTCGCCGAAGCCCTTGCCCGTTTTCTTTTCCAGGGCCTCCATATATTCATGCACCTCATCCATGAGGCCGTCAGGGAAATGTTCGCCCTGTTCCAAATAATCCACATTGGCTTCGGTGGTGATGACAAAGCCCGGGGGCACGGGGAGGCCGATCTGGGTCATGCTGCACAGACCGGCTCCCTTGCCTCCCAACAATTTTTTATTGGTGCCGTCGCCTTCTTCAAAGGCGTAGCAATAGCGTTTGGTGGTGGCCATTTTTCCCTTCTCCTTCTCGGTCTTGCCGGTGGTTTTACGCGCCATGGGCAATCTCCTTAATAGCCAAATTTGTGAAAAATTTCAAAATAAAAGAGTAAATATTTAACCTGACCCTCATCTTCTCCTGGTCATAATTCTGTACCTGCTGGTATTATTGGCTTTTTTCCCAGGTTGCCGCGGTTTGGCATAAACGGCCGATCTCCGCCATGATGGCTTCAGTGAGGCTCAGGGCCTGTTTGGCCCCCGGGGCGCTGAGCGGTGGCCCCAGCCGCACCCGGACGCTCCATCCCGAGGAGGGGGAAGGGGATTCATAGGTTAGCCCCACCGGCACAAAGGGCAGGGGCCCCAGCCCGTTGCGGGACTGGAGTTTGAGGATCATCTGCACCAGGCGGTGCTTGCCGGGCCCCACTTCGCCCCGCACATAGGTGCCTTCCGGGAACAACACCACATAGGCTTTTTGCTGCAACAAGGGAAGAAGCTGACGAAAAGATGACAGGGTGGCCCGGGGGTTCTGACGGTCCACCGGCACACCCCCCAAAGCCCGGAGGAACTCGCGCTGGATGGGCATGGTAAAGAGCTCGGCCTTGGCGATATAATATAAAGGCGGGGGCAGGGCCAGGCCCACGGCCAAAATGTCCTCCCAACGCTGATGCTTGGGGCAAATAACGGCAGGCCCCTGGGCCGGCAGGTGCTCCAGCCCCTCTACCCGCACGGGATGCAGGCGGGCCCAGGTGTAGCGCAACAGCCCCCGGCAAAAACGGTAGATTGTGGGAGATAAAGAGGGCATCGCTTGCCGCCAAAGGTTGAGGGAGAGGTCCAGGGAAGTTTAAAAAGGGAAAAAGGTTAAAAGGACCAAAGGGAATAAAGAAAAATCCATGAACTATTTTTTAAATTTTTGTCCTTTCCCCTTTTTCCTGCTTTCCCTTTTGCCCCATAAAACTGAAACCCCTGGCTTTCTCCCTCAGGTCCCGAGATTTTCCAGGCCATACCGAGTGAATCTGTAGTATATGTTGATTTTACTACCGGAGTCAACGGCTTAGATGATGCGGAGGGATAGCCCATGATTTACCTTGATTATAACGCCACCACACCCATTGCTCCCGAAGTGGTGCAGGCCATGCTGCCCTTCCTGAATGAAGAGTTCGGCAACCCGGCCAGCAGCTACCCCCGGGGCTGGCGGGCCCTGGAGGCGGTGGTCGCAGCCCGGCGCCAGGTGGCGGAGACCCTGGGCTGCGCTCCCGAGGAGATCATCTTTACCGGCGGCGCCACCGAAGCCAACAACGCGGTTATCAAGGGGGTGGCCTGGCGCTTCCGGGCCGGCCAGATCATCACCACCGCCATCGAGCACCCTGCGGTGTTGGCGCCCTGTCAGTGGCTGGCAACCCAGGGCTTTGAGATTACCATCCTGCCGGTGGACCGCCACGGCCGGGTGGACCCGGACGAGGTGCGCCGGGCCCTCACCCCCCGCACCATCCTGGTGAGCGTCATGCATGCCAATAATGAAACCGGGGCCATTCAGCCCGTGGGGGAAATCGGGGCCATCACCCGGGAGGCCGGGGTGTTGCTGCACACCGATGCGGCCCAAAGCGTGGGCAAGGTTCCCGTCAATGTGGAGGAACTCCAGGTGGACTTCCTGACCGTGGCCGGCCATAAATTCTATGCGCCCAAAGGGGTGGGCGCCCTGTATGTGCGCCATGAGACCGAGATTACGCCCCTGCTCCACGGCGGCGGCCAGGAGCAGGGCAGGCGGGCCGGCACCGAGAATGTCCCCTATATCGCGGCTCTGGGGGAGGCCTGCCGTCTGGCCCGGGAACGGGTTGAGGCGGATGGCGGCCATTTCCGAAATCTGCGGGACCGGTTATCTGAGCTGCTCAAGGAGGGCTGCCCGGATCTGGTGGTCAACGGCCATGACACGGAGGGCCTGCCCAACACCTTGAACGTGGCCTTTCCGGGGCTTTCCGGCCGGGCCATCCTGTCGGGCCTCTGGGACCTGGAGGCTTCGGTGGGCGCGGCCTGCCACGGAGATGAAGAACACCCGTCCCCTGTCCTCACCGCCATGGGGGTCCCCCCTGAGGTGGCCCTGGGCGCGGTGCGTCTCACCGTGGGCCGCCCCACCACCATGGCCGAAGTGGAAGAGGCCGCCCGCCTTATCCTGGCCCGGGTCCAGGAACTGAAAAAGTAGGGGCATGGCTTGCCATGCCCTGGTTTCGGAATTGAGCTGAATACTTAGGAAAACATACCGGAGGAACAAGCAAATCCCCTCTCACCCAATGGGGGAGAGAGAGGGTCAGGATGAGGGGGAATAATTCACCGGCGCAGTCGTCCCATAACACGTTAGCGTATTTATGAATAACTGCACTAAGGAACTCTTGATCCGGTCAATGAATTTTGCAAAAGACTCCTTCGTTATTCCTTTTTCGGGGCTGGCGGCTCTTTTTCAGCCTTTTCTTTCGCCGGCGCCTCCTCTTTGCCTTTTTCGGGAGTTGCCGGCGCCGGAGCTTCCTTCTGCTCCTTTTGGGCCCTGACCGCCAAAAAGACCTTGCCCGCATTCAGGGGATAGTCGCCCGGTACCTGGATGATGAAGGGCTCTTCCTTCTCAGTGATGAGAATGGGAATGGCCGATGCAATCGAGTCCCCGGTCACTTCCTTGGGCAGGGCCCGCTGCAGGGCGATGAAGTAGTTGCCATCCGACAACGTCTTGGCAACCAGCTTGAACGAGCCGTCGGCCTTCACCTTGATTTTCGGCAATTTCGATTCAAAAGCCGAGTAGCCCTCGCTGTCGGTGGTGCCCTTTAATTCCTTGTGGAACTTGACCAACTGGAAATAGGCGCTTTCCGGCACCTTTTCCTTGACCTTCTGCCAGTTGGCGACAACCCCTGCCACCTCCACCCCCCCGGCGCCCCAGGAGAAATTGACCTGCAAACAAACGGCGCTCAGCACCGCCACCACTGCCAGCCATCTTTTCATTGCGGGTATCCTTTGTGGAAAAAATCAACGGGTCCGCTTCTTAAAGACCCTTTTTCTTGAGAAATTGCTAACCACCGAGATCATGCTTTTCCATTATTACCTGTTTCGGGAACCCTTTGCACCAAGAATCACCGCCGCCGGCCCACTGCCGTTCGGTTGGCTTTTGCCGGAAACCGATTTTAATCCTTATCCCCTAAAATCATCTGGTCCCAAACCCTTGCCTGGGGAGGCCCCTGGACGTAGACTGCCAGGCTTTATGCCAAGTTGAGACTTCTGCGGATATTTTTGTCATCCTGAGCGAAGCGAAGGATCCCGTATTTTCAAATAGTTTTGAGATTCTTCGGTCGCTTCGCTCCCTCAGACTGACAATATTAAGGATTTCGCAGGGGTCTCAAGTTGGTATTAGTTTGGCTATCCTTCTCCGCCCGAAAGTTGCGGGTAATGATATGCCAGCGGGGGGAGAGGGTTAGGGTGGGGGGGGATAAAAAACCTATTGGCAACGACTATAAGCCTGCCGCTCCGAGAAAAAGATAAGTTTGGGGTGGAATTAGCAATAAAAGGGCCGGACCCGGAGGGGCCCGGCCTGCCTGGAAAGTGAGGCGCTACTGTGGGAGGTCTGCTACTTTTCCTGGATAGTTTGGGCGATAAGGCTGTTGGCCACTTTTTGGGAGTCTACCTCGTAGACGCCCTGCTGCACGGAATCCTTGAGGGCCGCCACCTTTTCCGGGCGCACTTCCGGGGTCTGGTACGCCACTTCGGCGGCCTTTTGCATTAAGCGGGATTCGGGAGACAAACGGATGACGTCCCCTTCGGCCCCCGGTTTCTCCGGGGGTGGCTGACCCTGGGCGCCGCCCACCTTATCCGCCTGCCTGGCGGCGACCTGCTCGACCTCCAGGCTTTTTACATCGGTGATCTTCATGGTTGTCTCTTGACCTCGACTATAAACGCTTGGGGTTCCCCCGTCAAGTTCATCTCCCCTCCCTTGAGCCGGGGATTCCCATCCTCTAAATTCCTTATCGGTTGACCGGCGCTTCTCATTAAAAAATGTCTAACTTTTCATAATTTTTTCATTTCTAAAGGCTCTGCTCCACTCCCCAGAGGTAAAGGAATTGGGGGCCCAGGTCATTGAACAGCTCCGGTCCCAGAGAATACACCGTGGGCCGGTAGCTGTCCGGCCGCTGGTAGACCACCACCTGGGCCTCCGGGAGGCCGGCCCGTTGGCGGGCGGCCTTCACGGCATCATCCAGATAGCCCACCTGGTCCACCAGCTTCAGGTTGCGGGCCTGGGCCGCGGTGAAAATGCGCCCGTCCGCCACCTTTTGCGCCTCCTGGCGGGTGAGCTTGCGGTTCTGCTCCACCACTTGGACAAACTGCCGGTAAAAATCGTCAATGATGGCCTGCATCATCTGCTTTTCGGCCTCGGTGGCCGGCTTGAAGGGGGACCAGAAGTCTTTCCAGGGACCGCTCTTCACGGTGTCCTGCTCCACCCCCACCTTGTTCATGAGGCCCTTGACGTTGAACTTCATGGCCACCACCCCGATGGAGCCCGTGAGGGTGGTGGGATGGGCGATGATTTCGTCCGCGGCCTGGGCCACATAATAGCCGCCGGAAGCAGCCAGCCCCATGAAGCACGCCACTACCGGCACCCGCCGCTCCTCTTTGAATTGGACGATTTCATGGTAGATCATGTCCGCGGCGCTCACCGTGCCTCCGGGGGAATTGATGCGCAGCACCAGGGCCTTGACCCTGTCGTCCTTCCTGGCCTTGTCCAACTCCTCCTTCACCCGGGCGGGGGCCACCCCTTTCCCCAGCAAACCCCAAAGGCCCCCCCGGGGCGTCTCCAGCATCATGCCGGAAAGGTCCAGGAGCAAAATTTTATCCCCGCCCTCTCCGGAGACCGTGGTTTCCTTCAGAGGCTTCTCTTCTTCGAAGAGATTCACCTTGACGGTGATGCAGCCCGTGGCCATGAGGGCCAGCAAGGCCATGGCCCAAGCTTTTCTGGAAAAAATCGCCCTCACTGCACTTGCCTCGTTTTCCCTGAAAGGTTATGTAGGGTGGGCATCGCCCACCACTTAGTGGGCGGGCACTGCCCGCCTTAGGCTTTATGCCTTCCCATTATGCTCTTTGCTCCGTAAAGGGCATGCAATCTATTCAGTGGGGGGAGGGCCAGGGACCTGAGGTCCCTGCCCTCCCCCCACACCCCCCTCCCAACCCGCAGAGGGTCCGAGAAAGTCGGGGCCAGCGGCCTCGACTTTCTCGGAAAATTCTCCCCTTAAGGGATTGGGGGAGGGGGTGCGGGGGAGGGGGTAAGGGCTGTTAGCCCTTAGCCCCCTCCCCCGTTAAACTTCGATTATATTTTGCGGAGCAAAGGACATATCTTTTACAACCTTCACATATCCTGCAGCAGCCGCTTGGCGGCCTGGCGGTCTTCCTCCAAAAATTGGGGGCACAGGGGATGGGTGGTGCCGTTCAACACCAGTTCCAATTCCTTGCGGGCCGCCTCTTTTTTCCCCATCCTCAGGAGGGTTTCTCCCAGGAAGAGGCGGTTGGTGCTGTTCTCCGGGGCAATGGCCACCGCCGCCGTCAGATGGCGCAGGGACTCGGGCATGCTGCCCACCGACAGGGGCCAGGGGGGGCATTCGAAATACATCCGGCCCAGGACCCGGTGGGGACCGCCATGGTCATATCCGGGGTTTATCTTGAGAGCCTGCTCCAGCGTGGCCACGATTTCCGGCACCATCTTGAGTCCCCGCCGGGCGCCCCCCAGTTCCGCCAGGCCGCAGAGGTTCATGGCCAGCCAATAATGCCCGTCGGGCCAGGCAGGCTGCTCCTTAACGAGGATTTCACTGAAGCGCTGCCCCTTTTCGAAATAGGGGCGTTTGTCATTTTTGGCGCTCAATTCCCCCAGCAGGAAGGAAAGCCGGGCCAGGCCGACCAGGTAGAAGCTTTTCTCCTCATCGGCCTGGGCCAGCTCCATCTCACCGCGAGCCAGCTTTTCCTGCAGATGAGGGATCTGGCAGTCAAGCTGCTCATCAACCCCGAGAAAATCAGGGGCCGCGCCCCGAAATCGGGCGCATGACCCGCACCAGAGGGCCAGGGCCAGGATCAGGCAAATGAAGCTAAGCTTCTTCATGGCAGCAGGCTCCAAAAGAGTAATCAGAGCAGCTCAGGTTTAGCCAGGGGCCTCGAATTGATTTTGCTCATACATTATATGCAAGATGCGTCATTCGGGAAACACTAGTGAACTTATCCCTTGACAAATTATCCGTGAATGCCCTTGACGAATTTGACCCCCCGGCGTATGTTTTAAATTTTGGTGAAATTTTCACGAATCCCGTCCAGCAAGGTGCTTCCGTGTATCTGCAAAAAACCCTGGCCAAAAGCCCCCGCTGGGAAGCCTTCATGGAAATGGTGGAACTGGGCACGGGCCTTATGCTCCTGGGCTTCCTCCACTTCCATCTCCTGGCCGTCTCCTCCATCATCTTAGGGGCGGACGCCTTTAACAAGGATTCCCAGTTCCTCGACGAGTACTACCTGTCCTACATCGGCATCCCCCTGGTGATCGTGGCCATCCTGGTCCACGGGGTGGCCGCCATGCGCAAGGCCCCCTGGAGGTTCCTGGAAGCCCGGGTGGTCTATCAGCACTCCCGGCGCCTGACCCACCTGGACACCTGGCTCTGGGTGGTTCAAATCGTCACCGGCGGCGCGGTCCTCATTTTGGGGGCCATCCACATCTGGAGCACCCTGGTCACCTGGCCCATCGAGGCCAAAACCAGTGCGCTCAGGGTCCAGGGAGGCCATTTCACCTTCTACCTGATCCTTCTGGCCGTGGCCGAGATCCACGCCATTGCCGGTCTGTACCGCATCCTGGTGAAATGGGGCTGGTGGCACCGCTCCAAGTTTATCAATTACCTGCTCTTTATCGCGGCGTTTTTCGTCGCCCTGGGCGTCATTGCCCTGATATTCTTCTATGTTTTGAACGTCAAAGGTCTCTCATGAGGTGGACAGACGCCCATATCTGTGATGTGCTGGTCATCGGCGCTGGTTTGGCCGGCGAACGGGTGGCCATTGAGGCTGCCATGAACGGTCACCAGGCCACCATCCTGAGCCTGGTGCCGCCCCGGCGCTCCCACAGCACCGCCGCCCAGGGCGGCATGCAGGCCTCCCTCGGCAACGTGGCCATGGGCTACGGCGACAACCCGGACATTCATTTCGCCGACACCGTCAAGGGCTCCGACTGGGGCTGCGAACAGGATGTGGCCCGCCTCTTCTGCGAAATGGCTCCCGTAGCCGTGCGCCAGATGGCAGCCTGGGGGGTGCCCTGGTCCCGGGTGATCCCCGGAAAGCGGGCCCTGCCTGAGGGCGTGGAAGTGGATGAACTCCAGGAAAAGGCCGGCCTCATCGCCCAGCGTCAGTTCGGGGGCACCGCCAAGTGGCGCACCTGCTTCGCCGCGGACGGCACCGGCCATGTCCTGCAATACGCCATGGACTCCGTGGTGGTCAAGTTAGGCGTCACGGTGCACGACCGCACCGAGGCCATCAGCCTCATCCACGACGGCGCCAACTGTTACGGGGTGGTGGCCCTGTGCCTGCGCACCGGCGAAGTGAAACCTTATCTCGCCAAAGCCATTGTCATTGCCACCGGCGGCTACGGGCGCATGTACGGCGCCTCCACCAACGCGGTCATCAATGAGGGCACCGGCATGGCCATTGCCCTCAATACCGGCGTGGTTCCCCTGGGGAACATGGAAGCCGTGCAGTTCCACCCCACCGGTATCGTTCCCGGAGGCATCCTGGTCACCGAGGGTTGCCGGGGTGACGGCGGCTACCTGCTGGATAAAAACCTGCACCGCTTCATGCCCGAATATGAGCCGGTGAAAAAGGAAGTGGCCAGCCGGGACGTGGTCAGCCGCTGGATGGCCCACCACATGCGCCAGGGCTTCGGGGTGGACAGCCCCTACGGCCCCCACCTCTGGCTGGACATCCGCCACCTGGGCCAGGCCCACATCTGCACCAATCTCCGGGAAGTGCACACCATCTGCGAGAACTTCCTGGGTATCGACTGCATCAAGGATTTAATCCCGGTGCGGCCCACCCAGCATTACTCCATGGGGGGCGTGCGCACCAACATCGACGGCGCCGCCTACGGCCTCAAGGGGCTGTTCTCCGCCGGCGAGTCCGCCTGCTGGGATATGCACGGCTTCAACCGCCTGGGAGGCAACTCCCTGGCCGAGACCATCGTAGCCGGCCTGATAGTGGGTGAAAAGGTGGCGGAGTATGCCAGCGGGACTTCCCTGAGCTTCCCCTTCGACCTGATCACCGACGCCGCCCGGGTCCAGGAAGAGCGCCTAGCCTTGCTGCGCAGCCGCGCCACCGGCAGCGAGGATGTCTTTCTGTTGCGCCAGCGCATGGAGGAAACCCTCCTGGAAAAGGTGGGCATTTTCCGCACCGGCCAGGCCCTGGGAGAGGCCGTGGCCACTCTCAAGGACCTCTACCAGCGCTCCCTGAATATTCGCCTCAGGAGCAGCGGCCTGGGGCCCAACCCAGAGCTCTTCGCGGCCCTGCGCTTCCCCGGCATCATGCGGCTGGCCCTGTGCATCTCCTATGGCGCCCTGCAGCGCACCGAAAGCCGGGGCAGCCATTACCGGGAGGACTTCCCCCGCCGGGATGACGACCACTGGCTCAAACGCACCCTGGCCTACTGGCCCCAAGGCGCAGACCTCCCCCGGCTGGAATATGAACCCGTCAAGATCATCGAACTGCCCCCGGGCGACCGCGGCTACGGCGGCATGCCCATTAAGGGAGATTAGTGAAATTGTGGGGGGAGGGCCAGGGACCTGAGGTCCCTGCCCTCCCCCCACACCCCCCTCCCAACCCGCGTTATATGTTCAGGGACAAGTCCCTAAACATATAACCCATCAAGGGATTGGGGGAGGGGGCTTGGGGGAGGGGGTAAGGGGCTGTTGCCCCTTAGCTCCCTCCCCCAAAAACAATTTCCGAGGAATGACCCAATGCCTGAGCGCACCTTGAATGTGGAAATTTTTCGCTACAATCCGGCTACCCCGAAGATCCCCCCCCGCCTGCAGGAGTTTCAGGTCGACGAAACTCCCAACATGAGTCTTTTCATTGTTTTAAATCGCATCCGGGAGGAGCAGGACCCCTCCCTCATGTTTGACTTTGTCTGCCGCGCCGCGGTATGCGGCTCCTGCGCCATGCTCATCAACGGCCGCCCGGGTCTGGCTTGCAAAACCTTGACTCAGGACCTTCCGGACACAATCACCCTGATGCCCCTGCCCGTCTTTAAGCTGGTGGGCGACCTTTCCGTAGACACCGGCACCTGGTTCCGCCACTTGAATGTGCGCACCGAAGCCTGGATTCACACCGACAAGGTCTTTGACCCCAAGGGTCCCGAAGAGCGCATGGACAACCCCACGGCCCTGGAGATTTACGAAGCCGAGCGCTGCATTGAGTGCGGCTGCTGCATTGCCGCCTGCGCCACCGCCAACATCCGGGGGGACTTCCTGGGCGCGGCCGGGCTCAACCGGGTGGCCCGTTTCCTCATTGACCCCCGGGACGAGCGCACGCCTTTCCAGGTTTTCGACGTGGTGGGCACCGATGAAGGGGTCTTCGGCTGCATCGGCCTCATGGCTTGCGACGACCTCTGTCCCATGGAAATCCCCCTCCAGGGCCAGTTGGCCTTTGTGCGCCGCAAAATGGCCCTGGCCGCGCTGCGGGGCAAATAGCCCGCACCGGGCTTAAAGCTGGATACGGGGATGGGTGTGCTAGACGGCAGGGATTTTATTACGGTTTACTGGCTGTCCGGGTTTGCGCAGGCAAAGTTCGAAATCTGGAAAGGCAAAAAAGACCGGGAACAACCTCAAAGCGCCTCAACTTCATATACCCTCTACCTGCTGTTCCCCCTGGAAGAGGAAGATGAAGCCCGCCTCGAAATCTTTGCCACCGAGGAGGGCTGGCATTTCTCCATAGACTGGTTCCCCGGCGAAGAATTCCCCCTTAAACCCTTTCTCTCCGAAAACCACAAAGAACTCATTTTCATGAGCGAGTTCCAGCGGGAAAGCGTCTTTTTGCACCTTACCTGAGCCTATTTATCCCGCGTTGCCGGCAAACGGCGCTTGATTGGTGGGGCGGGCCTCCGTGCCTGCCTTTTTGCTGTGAGGAGCACGGGCACCCTGCCCGTTGGCCTCCCTAAAAAACCCCGTGCAACAATCTGAGACCAAATGCACGTCAAACATAGAGTATTGGTTCTGAGAACCGTGAGCCTAAATCAGTATTTTTTCACCCTCACCCTAACCCTCTCCCTCAAGGGAGAGGGAATTTAGCGCCATAACTTTAACTCCCTCTCCCCCAATGGGGGAGAGGGGTGGGGTGAGGGGGATTTTTTAACTCGTTCTTTGACGTCAAATTAGTATGAGACCATCCAAAAGAAAAAGGGACAGCCCAGGTTGGCTCTGCCCCTCTTTTTTACCGGATGACCGGAATCCGGCAACCGCCTTACATCAGCGGCCTGATCAGCTTCAAGAAATCTTCTTTCGACCTTGTTCCCACGATCTTATGCGCGATGTTTCCCTGCTTGTCGATAATGATGGTGGTGGGCACCACCTCCACGCCGCCGTAATCCTTGGACACCTTGTCGTTCCCCACCAGAACCGGATAGTCCAGGTTTAATTGCTTCACCAGAAATCTCAGCTGGGTGGGGTCCGACGACAGGCCGATGCCCAGGCAGACGTAGCCGCTGCCCTTGTTTTCCTGATAAATCTTGTTTAAATCCGGCATTTCATCCCGGCAGGGTCCGCAAAAAAAGGTGAAAAAGTTAACCATCACCACCTTGCCTTTAAACTGGCTCAAGCTGTATTCTTTGCCGTCAAGGACGCTTGGCAGGGTAAAATCCGCGGCTTTGCCGCCGGCCCAACTCGCCGTCACCAGGGCCAACACCACCAAAACGGTCACCAGGCCTTGCCAAATGGTTGCCGGCCTTTTGACGCTTGATTTTCCCATGCAATTCTCCTTCACTGAAGTTTTGGCGTCAACTCTTCCCTGGCTTTATATCAAAATGGATGGCCCGCCGCAAATTTCGGATATACTTTTTCCTAAATCGGCATGAATTAACTGCCCTGCCGGGGCCAACGCGGCAGCCCGCACTTGACAAAGAGCCCCCTGTTTCCCTATGCTGTACTCTCCGGAAAATACTGCGGGCGGCTAGAGCAACCCAACCGCACCTTTCCTGTTGGCTAGCGGCGTTAGGGGTGGAAGGAGACCCACATGAAGTTTCTGGCTATCTGGGGAAGCCCCCGCAAAGGGGGCAATACGGAAGTACTCCTCAATGCCTTTCTCGACGGCGCCACCCAGGCCGGCGCCGAGGTGGAACGACTTGCCTTGCGGGAGCTCAAGATTTCCCCTTGCCTGGAAATCTATCACTGTTTCAAAGACGGCACCTGCCCCATCAAAGACGACATGCTGCCGCTGTATGACAAACTGCTGGAGGCCGATGTGGTGGTCCTGGCCTCCCCCATCTTTTTCTACAGCGTCTCGGCCCAGGCCAAAGTTTTTATCGACCGCACTCAGGCCCTCTGGGCCCGCCGCTACGTGGTAAAAAAGGACTTTCCCGGCCCCGAGCGCCAGGGGGTGCTCCTGGCCACCGCGGCCACCCACGGCAAACTCCTCTTTGTGGGCGCCCGCCTGGTGGCCAAATACTTTTTCGACGCCATTAACGTCACCTATGCCGAGGAAATCTTCGTCAGAGGGGTGGATGCCAAGGGCGACATTTTAAAACTACCGGAGGTGCTGACCGCCGCCGCAGACTTGGGCCGCCGCCTGGCCCAGGGGGAAAAATTCGGCCCCATCACCCTTTCCCCCCTGGCGGTGTGAAAAGTATGTTTTGCATGGGGGGAGGGCCAGGGACCTGAGGTCCCTGCCCTCCCCCCACACCTCCCTCCCAACCCGCAGAGGGTCCGAGAAAGGCGGGGCCAAGGCCCCGACTTTCTCGGGAATTACCCCCGGTAAGGGATTGGGGGAGGGGGTGTGGGGGAGGGGGTAAGGGCCCTCGGCCCTTAGCCCCCTCCCCCATAATAAACTCCCAAGGAGGACCTATGAGCTCTACCTTTACTGTTGGCATGACCCATGAAAAAGTTCTGAAGACCGGTCCTGAGCATTCGGCGCAGCATTTTTATCCCCAACTCCCCAATGTCTTTGGCACCCCTTTTCTGGTGGGCTTATTTGAGGGGGTGAGCGCCGAACTCATGGCGCCCCATTTGGGGCCTGGCGAGCAGTCGGTGGGCATTGGCATGAACCTGAAGCATACGGCCGCCACCCCCCTGGGGATGGAAATTCGGGCCAAGACCGAGGTCACCGCGGTGGATGGCCGCAAGCTCACCTTCAAGGTGGAGGCCTTTGATGAGAAGGAAAAAATCGGCGAAGCCGTCCATGAGCGGTTTATCATCAACGCCGAGAAATTTAACCAGAAAGTGGAGAGTAAAAAGAGCTGAGCCAGTCAAAATTCAACGACCTGGTATCCTTGCAGCACTTTGAGGCGGGGTGGGGCTGGGACGCCCAGTTGCGCCAGTATGTCCGGAAAAAATACCGGGCCGACCTGGAGGGCTTGATCAGCCTCGACCCTGTGCCCCTGGCCCTTCTCATGCGGGGAGAAATCCTTCCGGAAAAGCCCTACGGCTCGGTGCAATGGGTCATGTGGCAAAAGCCCTTCAGGCCTCTTGAGCTTTTCTGGTTTTTTGACCACGATGCCGAACACGGTGCTGATCTGAGGATCTTATATGCCAGGAAAAGTTTGACGGTGCCCACCGAAGACGCCTATGTTTTTGCCTGGGATTTTTTGGCCTTGATCGCCCGCTACGCCAGGCGGGCCTTTCCTCTGGATGAGGCCGGGCCCGGTTCGGAGTGGCTCCCTTTTGAGGATTTCGCGCCGGCTGCGGCGTCGCCGGTTAAGGAAAAGGCCGTCGGCCCTCGGGAGGAGCTCCTGAGGCTTTTGACCCCGGAAGTGGTGGCGGTGGCCATGGCCAGGCTGGACGTGGGCGCCGGCGAGGCCGTACCCGGCGGCTGGCAGGCCACTTTCCCCATCCTGGGCGATTTGGCCATGCGCCTGCGCCAGACCGGTGGCGGCAGCGAATTGGCCTTCGACAGCCACGGCGCCCAAAAATACGCCCCGGAACTGCTTTTGAGTTTTGCCTGGCTGTATATCAATGCGCTCTTGCGGGAGTGCCGCCAGGTAGACCCGTCCCTGCCCCGGCTCTCCCGGTATTTTTGAGCAGGGACCATTTGGCTTGCCTTTGCTGGGCTTATTTCTTTTTGCAGAAAACAGCAAGCCCGAAACGGAAAACTATATTTTATGCTGTGCCCTTATTGTCAGAGAGCGAATATCATCCTGCGGGTTCATTGAAAGGCCCTGGAGCCCTGCTGCCCGGGATGCGGCCGCGTCTTAGAACCCCAGGAATTTCAGGAATTGCTGCAGAAGCACAAACAGCAGGCCAAGGACCAAGGGGAGGTCTTGCCGAAAGCCTCCGCCTGACTTCTAAGACCTCTGCGAAATGGATTTTTGTCATCCTGAGCGCAGCGAAGATGTAGGGTGCGCACTGCGCACCAAAAAGGCGGGCGGGGCGCCCGCCCCACGACTATTCATGGCTTAGGGGTGAGCCAACGGCTCATGAGCGACTGCTCTGCAAATTTTAGCCGCTAATGGTGCCTGAAACGCACCCTACATGAATTTTCATGGTTTTGGGTGTTCTTTTGGCACATGAATGGCTGGTTCCCAATCTCTTGCCTGGGAACCCACATACCCTAAGTTCACATATAGCTTTCCCTTGAATTTTTTTGGAAATTTCGGATAATCACAAGGAAAAGCCCTTGCGGGCGAGGACTGAACCACGACCTTCAGGCTGGCCGCAAGAGGTTCTGTTGTTATCTATCAAGGAGTTTTCATTCATGGCTCGCGTCACCATTGAAGATTGTCTGCGTCAAGTGCCCAACCGCTTTGCCCTCATTCACCTGGCCGCCAAGCGCGTCCGCCAGTTTCACAAGGGCGCTCCGGCCTTAGTGAAATCGGACAACAAGGAAATAGTCGTGGCCCTGCGGGAAATCGCCGCCGGTAAAATCGTGCCCACCAAACCTATGCTGGCGCTCCCCGAAAAAACCTGATCAGGAGGGCCCATGCCGGCCAACCTTCCTCCCCAGTACTTCGAAGTTGAGAAGCGCTACCGGGAGGCCAGGTCTGTCAGCGAAAAGCTCAAGCACCTGGAAGAGATGTTGGCCATCATGCCCAAGCACAAGGGCACGGACAAGCTCAAGGCCGACCTGCGCCGGCGCATCGCCCAACTCAAGGACATGGGGGCCGCCCGCAAAGGCCCTGGCCGCAAAAGTCCCGTGTTCCTGGTGGAGCGGGAAGGGGTAGGCCAGGTGGCATTACTTGGCCCCCCCAATACCGGCAAGTCATCCCTTTTAGCCGCGCTCACCAAGGCCCAGCCCGCCATCGCCGACTATCCCTACACCACCCGCACCCCCCTGGCCGGCATGATGCGCTATGAGAACATCCAGGTGCAGCTGGTGGACTGCCCGCCCCTGGGGGAGGAATACCTGGATCCCTGGTTTCCGGATCTTTTGCGCCGGGCCGACGCCTTCGCCATTATCCTGGCCCCGCCTGAGGACCCCGCCGCCCAGCTTGAGGCCCTTAAGGCCATCTTGGCCCAATATAATCTGGGGCTGCAAGGCAAAAACGGCTCCCCCCGGCCCCCCGGCCTCACCACCCGCCGGGCTCTTCTGGTGCTCAACAAGGCCGATCTCCTCCCCGACCCCGAGGATCTGGAGCTTTATCTTGAGGTTCTGGGCGAGGCCTTCCCCGTGCGGGCTGTGTCCGCGCTCACCGGGCAGGGCCTGGCCGAGCTCCGCCTGGTGCTTTTTGCCTTCCTGAACCTGGTCCGGGTATACACCCGGGCCCCCGGCAAAGCCGCCAATTTCAAATCCCCCTTTGTTCTCCCCGCCCAGAGCACCCTCCAGGAGCTGGCCGTCCGGATTCACCATGATCTGGGGAGAAATTTCAGGTTTGCCCGGGTCTGGGGCAAAGCCACCTTCGAGGGCCAGCGGGTCCAGCGGGATTACCTCCTTCGGGAAGGCGACATCGTGGAAATCCACACCTGAACGGGCCTGGCATTCATAAGAGATTGTTGCTAAGAGTTTTTGGGGGAGAGGGGTTCTTACGGGCTGGAAGCTAGTGCTACCTGGGTCGCGGACCCTTGCACCCTCTGCAAACCCACTCCCCCAATCCCGTAGGGGCGCAATTCATTGCGCCTTGAGGGCTTGATGAATCAAGCCCCTACAAGGGGAGGGTCGTAGGGGCATGGCTTGCCATGCCCTCAGGCGGAGCCCACACCAGCTTACCGGCCCTATCACAATTTTACCGTTTGCCAAAAGTTTGTTCCTTAAATCCCCTCTCCCCCAACGGGGGGAGAGGGTTAGGGTGAGGGGGGAAGAAAAAGCTTTTGGCAACAAGTATAGTTTTTGAACAATATCTATATGTTGTAATAAATGTTCCCTGTATGGAAGGCAACAAACCATCCTTATAACCGAGGCCAGCTTGCCTGAATTGATCTTTGAGGACCGGGAGCGCTGTCTGGTCCTGCAGCGCAGCAACACCTACACTCCGCAATTCGTGGAGTTTTTGCAGGGCATCGTCTGGGGCTCCGGCGGAGGTCAGTACACCATGCCCAAGGTGGCTGACAGCCTGAATCGTCTCCAGGATCCCCATTTTTTCAGCCTGACCCAAAACGGCCAACTGGTGGCGGTAACCAGCATCAACTATAAGACTACTACCTTGCAGGGCCAGACCTATCCAGCCTGTTATTCCTATGGCATCGCGGTCCACCCCGCCCAACGGGGTCTGGGCCTGGGTACTTTGATGGCCGAGCACAGACTGCGCTACGGCCTTGACCTCATGGGCCCCAAAGGCCTGTTTTACGGCTACATCGAAGCGGACAATATCAATTCCCTTAAAACCATCACCAAGGTGGGCAGCAAACCCTTCGGCCAATACCAGGCCCTCTTCCTGAGCCGCCTGTTTCCCCGCCACCAGGCTCGGGTTCAGAAACTCGACGAACCCATGAAAGAACAAATGGTCACGCTTTTGAGCCGGCAATATGGAAGCCATGCCCTCACCGACTTGGATCAGTCAGTCAGAGGGGATGAATACTATATTTTGCGGGAAAAAGAGGAAATCGTTGCCGGGGTGCAGTGCCATAAACAGCAGCTGACCATAAAGCATATGCCCGGCGCCAGCGGTTTGTTCCTGGCCAGGGTGTTGCCGCACCTCCCTGCGGTGCGGCGTTTGTTTCCGGAGAGGAATCTACATTTTCTGACCTTCGGCAATATCTATGGCAAACCAGGAAGGGAAGGAACGGTATTTTCTTTGCTGGAGGCGTTACTGGCGCGCCATCGGCTCCATTTCGCCATGATTTATATGGACAGCCGCAGTCCGGTTTATCAGCGCCTGGCTGCGGCGCGTAAGTTTGGTCTGTTTCACCCTTTCATAAACATTCCGGTCCAGGTCATGGGCTATTTCAAAGGTTTTTCAGCCGGCGAGATAGCTGCCATCCGCCGGCAGCCCCTTTTTGTCTCCATGAATGACCCGGTCTGATACCGATGTGCAGTCAAACGGTGGCACAGGCTTTCCAGCCTGTGCAGGCGCAGGCTGAAGCCTGCGGCTACAAAAAATTGCTTTTAGAACGCAACCCGGTCTGACTTGGCGCTTCCCCAATCTTGGCGCCTTGGAGAGAGAAGCCCTTACCCAGGTATTACCCCTTTCCCCAGCCCGCCCCAGGCCAACAGGGTCTCCCCCCCTTCTCCGGCCTTGGGGTCCCGGCCCCAGATCTCCAGGTCCCAGGTGATAGAGGGAGCGCCGGGCCACTGCCGGGGCAGTTCTTCTACCAGCCAGCGGCTCAATTTCTGGGCCGGCCCTTCTATATCCGCGCCCTGGTCCGCGGCGGTGAGGCAAGCCCCCAGAAGCCGGTGAAAATCTTGTCGCCAGGCGGCCGCGCCCTCCTTGGCCGCCACATAGTCGTCTTCAGTACGGCAGCCCGGCAGCGGGAAACTCATCCGGGGCGCCTGGCCCCCGCCCGCCTCTTGCCGGAGCATGGCGAATATGGGGAGGGCAGTGCGCCCCAAGAGCAACGGCGCGCTCTGGGGCAAAAGCTGAGGGCCCATTTCCCGGCACCACAACAGATATCGCCAGCGGGCGGTTTCCGGATCCAAGACCTCTTTTTCCCCAGGAAGCGCCTGAAAATCCGGGGTCTCCTCCCAGGCCTCCGGGGCCAGGACTTCCCCCAGCCATTCTCCTACCCGGTCAACCTTGGCTAAATGGGCCTCCTGGTCGGCCTCCATCACTTCCATCTGCCAGGCCAGGCTCAGGGCCTGCTCATCCTGCCACACCCCCTCAGGCGCCGCCGGCTCCGGCTCCCCCCTCAGGGCCCGCACGATATCATCCAGATTTTCCCGGTCCCGGCTGAACTCCTGGTAGGCCTGCCACTGCTTGAGTTCTCCTGGCGCATAGTGCCGGACATCCCGGCCCCCTGCTACCGCCTCCGGGGGGAGTGCCCGCCCCCGGTAGGGCAGGCCCGTGGGCCACTCTTGCAACACCCCCACCGTCAGGTCCGGGAAAAACAAGGGCAGGCTCCAGAACTCCGGCCGCCAGGTCAAAATCATGGGAAAGGCTATATAGCGCCAGGTTGCCGGCATGATCGTCTCCTTAATTAACCAGTGCAGTCGCTCATGAGCCTTGGGCTCTCTCAAAATATTGAAAAAACGGTGGGGCGGGCGTCCCCGCCCGCCATTGCGGTGCGCAAAGCGCACCCTGCACTTTTCAGGACAGGAAATAGGTTTATATAACGCCGCCATCTTCGGTGGCGCCTGGACCGCTAAGCGTGGCAATTCTTCATTCTTGGGTCAATGGTTCTGCTTGTAGAGGCCTGGTTCATCAAGCCCGCAGGGCGCAATGAATTGCGCCCCTACAGGTTGGGAGGGAGGGTGACGGAGAGGGGCAGGCGGCCACAATTCCTGCTTCCCCCTCCAAATCACTGTTTTTCTTTGCTGGGGGCAGGGGCCTTTTCCGCCTTGGCCAGCCGGTAGGCGCCGGTGGCCTTTTCCAGCCTGGCCACCGCCAGGTTGTACTCAAACAGGGCCGTGAGATATTCCCCCCGGGCCACGCCGTAACGCTCAAAGGCCTTGAAGATGTCCTCCATCTGGCCCAGGCCGATGTCGAAATTGCTGAACGCGGCCACCAGCCAGCGCCGGGCATTGACGTAGGCCTTGCCCATGCCCTGGGAGGAGCGGTAGTATTCCTGCACCTTGCCGTAGGCCTGGGCCACCTCCACCGGGATGCCCATGAGGGCCGTGCGCTCCAGGTTTTGCAGCTTATCCAGCTCGCCTTTGGCCTGGGCAATTTTGGCCTTGGTGATGCCGAAATCGAAGTGCCACCTCACCCCCACCACCGGGCCGGTGCTTAACCAGTTGGTCAAATCCTGGTGGAAGGGGTCGGGACTGCTGTAGCGTCCCGGAGAGCCGGCCAGAAGACCGATAAGGGCCAAAAAGACGTCCGGATATTGATCAGCCTTGGCGGCCCTCATCAGGAGTTCCCGGGCGGCTTTGCCTTCTTTCAGCATGGTGAACTCGGGCCGCAGCTCCAGGGCCTGCTGAATGTAATAGTCGAGTTTTTGAGGCGCCGGGGCCGGTTCGGGCAGCTCCAGGGGCACCCGGAAATCCTGCCCGGCGCCGTAGCCGATAAGGGCCTTTAAGGCCAGGTAGGCCACATTGGAGCCTTCTTCGGTCTCGGCCGCGAATTTTTCCAGGCTGCCCTCATAGAGGTTGATTCGGTAAGGGTCCGTATCCTTGACGCTGGAGGACTTGAGGGCCAACAGGCGGTTCACCCGTTCCCGGGCGTCGTTCAGATAGTCCCGGGCCTCCTTCACTGCGTCTTTCCCCTGGGTGGCCAAAATCAGCCCGTAATAGGCCTGGGCCACCCGCAGGATGACCTCGCCCTTTTTGTTGTCCACCTCGGCGGTTTTAACCAGGGTGTACCTCTCAGCGGCCTTCTCCCGGTTGGCGATCTTGCCGAAAGTATATAGGGGTTGCACCAGGGCAAATTCCAGGCGCCCGAAGATGGTCAGGCCGTTGAGGGAATTCTTGTTGTCCGGGTAGTAAATCGAATTTCCCCGGATTTGGGGCTCTCCGGCCGTGGGCGCCGGACCGCCAATGGCCAGCATGTCGAACTGGGGAAATTTGTAGCCCTTCACTTCGGCTTTTTGGGCCTCGGCGATGGCGACCTCGCTTTGGCTGGTCTTCACTTCCGGACTGAATTTCAAGGCCAGGGAAATCAGTTGGGGCAAGGTCATTTCCGGCCCCGCCGGTTGGGCGGCCTTCGCCGCGCCTGCGCCCAAGAGCAGCAAAATGAGCAATAGTCCCGTTACACGCACCCCCAAGAGCATCAAACCCTCCTTTGTGGAAGCCGGGTTCATGGATTTTCCGGGAACATCCCTTCCCTCGGCCATCTACAACTTTAACTTAACCGGGTGGCGAAAAGGAAGTCTAAACAGGATGCCCAAGTCCGGAAATTTGCCCTTTTCGGTACCTATAAGCGTCTGAACATGGTAATAGTAAAACTGTAACAAGGACACAGGGGGTGTCCTAAGAACCCACATTGCCGGGGGAAGTGGATGGCTCGATTTTTAGTCACTGGCGGGGCCGGCTTCATCGGTTCTCACGTTGCTGATAGCTTGGTGGCCGCAGGCCACGAGGTGGCGGTGGTGGACAACCTCAGTACCGGCCGGCGGGAGTTTGTCCCTTCCCAGGCCGAATTTTTCCCATATGACATTAACTCCCAAGAGGCCGCCGACCTCATCCGCGCCTGGCGCCCGGAAGCCCTGTTTCACCATGCCGCCCAAATGAACGTGCGCTTCTCTGTGGCCGACCCGGTGACCGACGCCCGGGAAAATATCCTGGGCTCTTTGAATCTCCTGCAGTCGTCCGTGGAGGCCGGAGTCAAAAAGATCATGTTCGCCTCCACCGGCGGGGCCATCTATGGCGACGCCGCGCCCATCCCGGCCCGGGAGACCGACTCCCCCTGGCCCGACAGCCCCTACGGCATCGCCAAACTGGCCGTGGAGCACTACCTCCGCTATTTCCAGAAGGAACACGGCCTCACCGCCATCAGCCTGCGCTACGCCAACGTCTATGGCCCCCGGCAAAACGGCCAGGGAGAGGCCGGGGTGGTGGCCATTTTCATCGAAAAACTCCTAGCCGGCCAGCAGCCCATCATCAACGGCGACGGTCTGCAAACCCGTGATTTTGTCTATGTGGGGGATGTGGTGGCGGCCAATCTGGCGGCCTTGAATTATCCCCAGGCCGGCGTTTTTAATATCGGCACCGGCCGGGAAACGGACATCCTGAGCATTTATGTAAAGCTCCAGGAAATCGCCCAATCCCCCCTGGGACCGGTGCACGGCCCGGCCAAGCCCGGGGAACAACGGCGCAGTTCCCTGGACTCCTCCCTGGCTCATGAAAAGCTCGGCTGGCGGTCCACGGTGGCCCTGGGGGAGGGGCTGGCCCGCACCTTCCAGGCCTTTGCGCAGAAGGGGTGAGGGGCAGGGGTTCGGCAAGAGTATGGTGGCGGGGAGACCCGCAATGCTCCCGGGGAAGTGGTAGCCGCAGGCTTCAGCCTGCGTCTGCACAGGTTGAAAACCTGTGCCACCAGGGTTTTGTCACTGGGAGCTCTTTGGATACACCCCGGTGGTCTCCCCCAGGATTCACGGTGGTCGACGCCCACCCTTGAGGAGGGGCAGGGAGGGGAAATGTAGGGGAATGGCTGGCATGCCCTAAGGCTAAGGGCCTGACAGTCCCCCAAACCTCCCCTCGGGAGACTTAACCCTGTTATTGTTTGACGGAGGGCCCCTTGAACAAAAAACTCCTCGGTATCCTGGGCATTGTGGGCGGCTTAGGGCTTGCTTCGTTGTTGCTGTATTTTTTCGTCTTCAAGGGAAACCTGCTCAAGCCCATTTCACCGAAGTCCCCCGAAACCGCTCAAGAAGCGGCCAGCCCGGCCCCTGAACCGCCTCAGCCACCCGGGACGCCGGCTCCCCAGTCTCAGTCTGCCGCCCCTTTAGAACCCACACCACCGGTGTCAGGACCGGCCACCCCGCCGGCCATGGTCCCGGTTCCCACCCCGGAGCCGCCCCCGGCCCCGGCGGAAAAAACCGCGGCCCCCGCCCCCCCGGCGGAGCCCAAAAAGGAGCATGGCCTTTTGGTGGGGAAATCCAAGGGCTACAAGCAGGCCCAGAGATTGCTGGCCAAACTCCAGAAGCAAAAAATCCCCGGTTTCATCCGCCGAGAAGGAAAATACTACAAAGTCTGGGCCGGTCCCTTTCCAACCCCCGAGGCCGCCGCTCAGGTCCAAAAAAAGCTCAGGGCCTCCCTGAAAATCTGCCCCAAGCCGGGAAAACTGGCCATCCCGGGGCCTAAATAAAGGCCCTCATTAGGCCCCACCCTGGCGCGGTCGCAGGGGGCCGGGTCTCCTCTACCCAACGATGAACTAGCCGATTCAGGGGGCGGGGGAGACCCCGCCTCCTCATGGCCTGCAACAAAATTAGGGCGGACACGCAGGTCCGCCCCTACAGGTTTGATGCAGGTCATGGTGAAAATGGTGTAAGCCCCCTCCCCACGGTGGGAGGGGGCTTATACCAAGGTGCCGCCAAACAAGTTATTTTATTGTAGGGGCGACGCATGCGTCGCCCCTACCCGGGCAAAGATCTGAAGCTGAAGTTTGTTACCCCTATGACCGCAACTTGGTATTAGGGAGCAACCTGTTTATTTGGCCCAGAAAATCACCACCCCCACCCCACCCCTCACTCCGTTAGGTGGAGAGGGAATTTTGGCAGATTGTCTGGGTGTTCCTGTGGAACATGACTGCCTGGTTCCCGAGCCGGATTCAGGGTGCCGAAAAACCTCTGGTACACGGCCATGGCGGCGGGGCATATGCCACCTCTGGAATTATTCACGACGCGGGTCTTCACCGGGGTTCATGCACAGGCAGGGTGATGGACACTCGGGTCCCCTGGCCCGGCGGAGAATCTATATCCAGGTGGCCCCCGAGATTGCGCATGCGCTCACCAATGCTGAACAGGCCGAAGCCGTCCAGCGACCCATTATGAGCCTCTGTCAGGCCGACACCGTCATCCGCCACCGTGAGCTGCAACTCCCCATTGTTTTCGGCTAGCAGAATTTCCACGCTCCGGGCCCGGGCATGTTTGACCACATTGATGAGGAGTTCGCGAGCCACCCGAAAAAGCAGGGTTTTCTTGACAGGCTCCAGGGAGTCCCCCAGGTTACAATGCACCTCGATGTCCAGGCCGTATTGCTCGCGGAACTTGTCGGCCAGCCATTGGACGCCGGCCTCAAGACCCAATTCATCCAGGGCCCGGGAACCCAGTTCCGAAGTGAAAGATCGGGTGGTCTTGATGACCCGGCTCAGATGGCCCCGGATTTCGTCAAGATTATGAAGGACCTGGGAGTCAGCCAACTCCTGCCTCAGGGCGCCGAGTTTTAATTGGGTCAATGCCAGGATCTGGCCGATTTGGTCGTGCAATTCCTCGGCCAGGCGCCGGCGCTCCTTTTCTTCCGCCATGGTGAGTTCGGCGGCCAGTTCCCGAAGCTGCTCCTGGTAGGCGGCGATCTCCTCTGCCATGCCCTTTTCCGCGGTAATGTCCTCGATGAGGCCCAGGATGTACCAGGTCTGGTCATCGTTGCCCTTAACCCTGGACTGCCGCGCCCGTCCCCAGATGACATAACCGTCCCGATGAAAGGCGCGAGCCTCAATCGTAAAGAAATCCCGTTGGCCTTCAGCCAGTTCCTGAAATTGGGAAAGAAACCTGGGGGCGTCCTCGGGATGCAATAACGACCAGCCCAGTTGCGCCATTTCTTCCTGACTGAATCCTATGATTTTTTCCAAAGCCGGATTGGCGGCGAGAATTTTCCCATCCAGGTCCCGCAGCACAATCCCGAAGCCAGCCCCTTCGAAAATGGTGCGGTAGCGGGCTTCGCTGGCGGTCAGGGCCGCGGTGCGCTCTTTCACCAGGTCCTGTAAGTGGTCCTTGTACATCAGGATTTCTTCCTCGGCCTGCTTGCGCCCGGTAATATCCTGGAAGATGGCGATGCCGGAGGTGATGGCCCCGTCGGCATTGCGCACCGGGGCGGCATTGGCCGAGACCCAGCGTTTCTCGCCCTTGCTGTTGATGATTATAACCTCTTCTTCCCGGATGATTTCCCCCTTCTGAATAGCCCGGCTCAGGGGTAATTCCTCCCCGGGATAGGGGACGCCGTCCGGCCGGTAGGTCTGCCAATGCTTAAAGTGGAGACTGGCATCGATGCCGGTCAGGGGCAGGTCGGTCTCACCCCGAATGCTCAAGGCCACAGGATTGGCATAACGGATGGTGGAATCCGGAGCATCCGCAATGAGAATGCCGGCCGGGGACTGATCCAGGGAGGCCTTGAGCAGGGCCAGGACGTTCTGCCGCTCATCTTCGGCCCGCTTGCGCGCCGTTACGTCAGTGCCCACCGCCAGAATTTCCTTGACCTGACCCTGGTGGTCCAGTATGGCCCGGTTATTCCAGGCCACCCAAACCCGTTCGCCGCTGCGCTTCATAGTTTCATTTTCACTGGTGGCGTAGCGTTCCGGGTCCTGACCAATGTTTTTGATCAGAGCCTCCATATCCCGGCCGGAACTATCCCGGGCCGGGACGATGGTGCCCACTGCATTGCGTCCCAGAATCTCCCCTTTGGTATAGCCGAAAAAACGCTCGGCAAATTCATTAAAGAACGTAATGACGCCCTCGGAAGTTAGCCTCAGGATGATACTGTTGGCGTTCTCCACCAGTTCCCGGTAGCGGGCTTCGCTGGTTTTCAAGGCCTCTTCCACCCGGCGCCGGGCGCTGATGTCTATGGCGGTGAACACGGTGTCGGAATCGGGATCCGCCGGGTTGACCGGAGAGGAACTGACCCACACGTCAATGAGATGGCCCTGTTTGTGGAACATTTGGGTCTCAATGGTGCCGATGCCGAACTTGCTCATGTCCGCGTATTTTTCGCCCCCAACCCTCTGATATTCGGCTTCGCTGGGATAGAGCATCCTGGCGTTCATGCCTCTAAGTTCTGCCTGGGAGTAACCCGTCATCCGGGAGAACTGTTCATTGGCAAAGACAATGACTCGCCGCCGCGCCAGGCCGATGCCAATAGGCGCAGCCCGAAAAAGGGTTTGCAGGGTGGCTTCGCTGCTCTTCAGGGCCTCCTGAGAGGCGCTGAGATTGGCCACCATATCATTAAACGCCTGGCTGACCTGGCCGATCTCGTCCCGGCGCTGGACGGCCGTGGTGACAAACTCACCCCGGCCCACCGCCGCGGTGACTTTGAGCAGGCTTTTCAGCGGCAGATTGACCCGGAAGTAAAAGACCAGGAGGAGCATGAGCAGAATAAGGGTCACCCCGATCAGCGTCGAGGCATAAATAAAACGCCTGGTGAAAAAGGCGAGCGCGGTGTAATCCTGTTGTCGGATATAGCTGACAATATGCCAGCGCCACAAGGGGAAATAGTCGTAATGCAGGAGAAGGGGTTCCCCCCAGAGATCGGCGGATAGGACAACGGGGGCTCCCGGCCTTAATTCCGGGAGCTTGACCTGGGTCCGGGGAGCATCCTTAGAAGTGGCCAGGATGATTTCCTGGTTTTCCATGACCAGCAAATGGATCCGGTAAAAATTTTGGCTGATCTGTTTGATTTCTTCCAGGGTTTGTTTCTTGGAGACCGCCATCATCTGCGGGTCGTCTTCGAGTCGCAGCGCCAAAAGATCGTGCAGTCTTTCTTCACAAGTTTTAACCGCCAGGTGATTGGCCAGTTTCAAATCCGCCCCTACCTCGTCCCTCTGATAGGCATCAAACTTGCTGATTAACAGATGCACCCCAAGGACCGTGACCAGCGCGGCTATGGTTACAATGGGCAGGAGGATGCTTAACAGGATGCTGTCGCTAATTTTGTGAAAAAGGTTCATGGAAGACGGCCCAGGTCGATGAGGGGAGGGGCAGTGCCCAAGGAGCTGGGATAGACGATCTCTTTGTTGCCCTTTTGCCACTGGACAAGGAGGGGATTATGGCCGACCTGCAGGCCGGTGGCATCCAATTTAAAACGGCCGATAATGGTGACCGTATCCGTTTCCAGTATGGCATTCCTGATCTTGTCCTGGTTTAAGGAGCCGGTGGAAACCACCGCCCGGGCCATGAGCTGCGCCGCCGCCAGGGCCGCGGCGGCGTGGTAATTCGGGGTTTTGCCGCTCATGGCGGTAAATTTCCGGATGAACTCGGCGCTCCCTGGAAAGGGCAGGCGCTCCACGGGTTCCCACTTGGAAGGTGCGAACACTCCTTCGGCCATATCCCCGGCCCGGACGGCAAAGTCGGGAAAAGAGGGCGCGATGGATATTCCCAGGACCTTGGGCCGGTAGTCGGCCTTTTTGAGTAATTCGAGGAGGAGAAAACCGTCATCGGGGTAGGCGCACAGGATAAGTCCGTCGGGATTCTGCTTCCGCACCTCAGTGATGAGCCGGGGGAATTCCGCGGCGGCATCCTGATACCCCCGGTTGAGAACCACTTTCATGCCAAAACGGACCGCCCAGTCCCCCGCGCCCCGGGCGGCGCTGATATTCATGGGATTTTGTCCATAAACAATGGCCACCGACGACAGGCCATGCCGGGCCATGACGTCGAGAAGGCTGATGAAATAGCGGCTGGCCGGGGGATACACGCCGAACAGATAACGATATCCCCGGGACCAGTTCACCTCCGCCGAGGCTGCGCAGGCGAGCATGACCATGCGGTGGCGTTCGGCCACGTCGGAAGCCGGCAGGGTTAACGTGCTGCTGTAAGGGGAAAAAACCAGGTCAACTTTGTCGATGGCAATGAGGCGTTCATATAATTGGCGTACCAGGTCGGGGTCACTCTGATCATCATGCCAAACCAGGCGGACCGGCCGGCCCAGCAGGCCGCCCTGTTGATTGATATCCTGCTCCCAGACCCGGTAAGCCATATGAATCATGGCGGAGGGTTCCCGAAATGTCCCGGTCTGGGAAACGGTGAAGCCGATCTTGATGGAACGCGGCTCAAGGGTAGGCGCCGAACAGACCAGAAGGACTAATAGGACAACCGCGAGGCAACTGACTGTGGTGAGCCGTTTCACTGATCTACCCCCTAACGGTATCCTCCCGTTTCGTCAATTTTAGTTCAATCTGCTGATGCTAATCAAGAGGCTAAAATCAAGCACTTCTCATCCTGTAACGGCGAAATCCGGCCTCAAAGGAACGATCCAGGGGGGCGGCCCCCTCAAGATTCGGCCAGGGAGTCCAGATAAGCGCGGAGCGAGCTATACTCCCGGGGGGGCTCCAGTTCGTTCCCGCTCTTGAGGTCATGAACCGCCACCCGCACGGGCTCCTCGAGGCTGGTGGGGAAGCTCTCCCCGCCGGCGTCATGCACGGTGACATAAGCCCGCTTGCCGCCGAACTTTATCCATTTGGTATAAGAGGCTTTCCCGGCGCAGCTGGCCGAGAGATTGAAGCCCTGCTCTTTCATTACTTCTTCGATACTCATGATTGTTACCTTGCGTTTCTGATGTTCCAGCCGTCCCCAAGCTCCGGCTGGGGGACGCCTTAGGGGCCGGCTCTCATGGATTTGTTAACCCGCATGTTTAGAGTTTGCCCCCCTCAGGCCCCAGCGAGCCTGGCAGCCCACAACGGGCCCGGGCAGTATGGAGGGGTTGCCTGGGTTTCTTAATCAATGCCCTCTCCCCGTAATATCTGGGCATTACCCATAACTGCACTTAACGCAGGCTAAAAGTATGCATTTAATTTCCTCTCCCCCTAGGAGTGAAAGTTAGGTATGAGGGGTAAAAAATTAGTGTTTAATCGGCAGGTTCTGCCCAGACCGATTCATTACCACGCTCACCCTTATGGGTAACAATAAGCTTTTCTAAAGGGGGGCAGGGGGGATTATGAATAACCCCGTAATAATCCCCCTAAATCCCCCTTTAAGAAAGGGGGACTTCAGACATCCTGGGCCTGAAACGTTCCGGCTTTAAGGTGCGCTAGCTTACGCAGCTAATTACTAGCGCTCGCACCAGGTGGGCTTTCTTTTCTCCAGAAAGGCCTTGACCCCCTCTCCGGCATCCTCCGTGCAGCACAGGGCCGCAAACTGGTCGCTCAGCATGTCCAGGGCCTGGTGGTAGGGGACGCCCTGCATCCCATAAAGACCGGCTTTGCCGGCCCTGAGAGCCAGGGGGCTTTTGGCGGCCAGTTTGCCGGCCAGCTCCAGGGTGGCCTCCTCCAGCTTATCGGCCGGCACCACCTTGTTCACCAATCCCAGTCTCTGGGCCTCCTGGGCCGAGAGAATATCGCCGGTGAGCACCATTTCCAGGGCCTTTTTGCGGCCCACGTTGAGGGACAAAGGTGCGGCCGGTCCCAGGCAAATGAGGCCCACGTTGATGGCCGTGGTCCCGAACTTGGCGTCCTCCGCGGCCACCGTCAGGTCGCAGGCAAAAGACAGGCCCGCGCCGTTGGCCAGGGCATAGCCCTTCACCGAGGCGATCACCGGCTTTTTCATGTCGGCAATGGTGTGATTGTGCTTATCCATCAAGCGGATGAAATCCCGGAATTCCTTGTTGGTTTTGCCGTGGAACTCATCCAGGGATATGCCCGTGGAGAAATGCTTGCCGTTGGCGTCGATGACCACCACCCGCACCTCGGGGTCGTTTTCCATGTCCCACAGGGCATCGTTGAGCTCCCGGGCCAGGGGCACGTTGAAGGTGTTCATGGCCTGGGGGCGGTTTAGGGTGATAAAGCCGATGCGCTCTTTTTTCTCCACCAGTACGCTGGCCTCGCTCATAGCGGCTCTCCTGTTTTTTATGTATTTTAAATTATAAAAGAAAAAATTGGCGGGTGTAATCTTTTGCCGGTTTTTGACCTGCCCTGAAAGTCATGGCAAAACCGGTTCTTGGTCATCCTGGACGAAGTGAAGGATCTCAAGCCTCCTAAATTGCAAGATTCCCCCCCATGCTCAGAATAACCTTTTTAATACCTTTGGGTTTGGCCCTTCTCTTCTGGCTTCGACCTGCAAACCCATTGGGGTATGGCCATGAAAAAAGCCCATCTCCTGATCTCAAGTTCAATTTGATTAATCAATTTTTTAGATGTCGTTCACTTCCTGAAACAATTTTATTATGTTGGAAAATCTATGGGTTAAAATGTCTTGGCAAGAATATGCCAAGAATCATGTTTCATACAGTGAACAAGATGGGGAAAAATAAAATAAATTAATAACAATTACAACAAGTTAGTCAATGAAAAAATGGCATTAAACTTGCATATAAAATAGTCACTTTTTGCCACATCTGTTTAGTAAATTTTCACTAAATCGGGTCAGGGAGCCTTTTCGGCCGGATTAGTACAAGAGGAGTTGGGGCGGGGGCAGCAAATCCGGCGGCCTCCGGGGGGGATAATGGGGAAATCCTGGCAGGGCGTGGAGAAGCGGTTAATTTCTCTTTCCCCCCCGATTTTTTCAGGGTCAGGGTTTTCGGAGGCATATTTCAGGTTTTCCCTGATTGTTACTTTTTTCACTTTATGCAAAGGTATATATGGCTTAAAAGATCGCGGCCCCGTCACTGCGTTAACCATGGTAAACCGGAAACCAAGCATAACCCGCCAAAGAGCATCGAGCCCGGAAGGGGCTTTTCATAAAATTTAAAATTTATGAGGAAGTGAGATGAGGAGGATGGCTATGAGGACTTCATTTTTAAAATTGATGTGTGTTCTGGCGTTGGGGCTTGGTCATCTGCTTGCCAGGGATGGCTGGCGCCTGATTGTAACTTTCGATGACCTTTCTACGCTCAATAATGCTGGTGGGCAGCTTTGATACAGGTACTAGTTCCCATCAGAATTATCAAGAGGTCAGGCTTGGACCTCTGATGACTATATGCTGGATCGGTGAAGCTGCAGCCACTAACGCTTCCTTTAGCATCAACATGATAACACCAGTTGGAATTCTCAAGCTAATCACCTATGCGGCCATAATGACACCGGTGGCATCATTAATGACCAGTTAGCTTTCGGGCGAAATAATGGTATGTTGTGAGCGCATTATTTCGGTTCTATGCGCAAAATAACGCTATTTACAATTACTTTTTCTCGCTCCAAACCGTAACTACTAACTGGACTACCATCGTGGTGGTGAACCAGGATCTGGCGATGCCAGCCATTAGTGAACCTTTCTCCTGCTGGTATGGTCCTCACTCCAATATAATTTTAATGGAGTTGTGTTACAATAACTTTCTACTTCTGATATCGGACAAATGTATAGCATTGCATGGAGTAATCTTCAAGTGCCGATAACTTTGGTATGTCCCCATCCCCGCCTCTGTCCTCCTCCTGGGGAGCGGCCTCATGGGCTTGGGCCTCCTGGGCTGGCGGCGGAAATCTTAGACTCCTCCCCCGCCTAAGAAACTATCGAGAAATTTAAAAGCAGGGCCGTGATGACGCGGCCCTGCTTTTTTATGGCCCCTTTCTTCCCAGGGATATCCTTGGTGAGCTTTGAACCGGTTGTTTAATTAACTGTTTTTAAAGTATACAGCCGCAAGCCCAAGCCGGTCAGCGGGGTGCGGCAAGCCGCGCCCCTACACTCATTGGTCGTTTGGCGGCAATTTCCTCTGAAGGCGGGCGGGGCCCGTCCCCTCAATCAGGGGCCTTTCCAGGACGATCAGGACGCCAGCTCAGGGGATGAGCTTTTTTCTCTTTCCAGGCGGCGGCCGCAGCGGGGGCAGAACACAAAATCCGCCTCCAGGGTGTGGCCGCACTGGTGGCAGAAATTTTCTTTCAGGAGGGCATAGGGCGAGGGCGGGAGCGGCGGCGGGGACGGCAAGGCATTCTCGTGCAGGGCTTGCTGCAGGGGTTTGGTCACTTCCGTACTGGCCTGGCGCATGCGGGCCACGAAGCGCCCCAGCTTGGCGCCGTACTCCGGGAGCTTCTCCGGTCCAAAGAGGATGAGCGCCAGGACCAGAAGAATAAGAATTTCGGGAAGGTCGAAGCCCAATTCAGCCTCAGGCGGCCTTCAGATTGCGCCCGCAATGGGGGCAGAAGGCAAACTCTCCCCCCAGTTCCTTCTGGCATTGGGGACAGAGGTTTTTCTGGGCCTCGGCAGCGCCGGCGGCGGCCCCCCCTTCCTGCTTCTGGCTCAGGACCTCCGGATCGTCATGGGCTTTCTTGAAACTCTTGATGGCCTTGCCGATGCTCTCCCCCAGCTCCGGCAGGCGCTTGGGGCCGAACAACAAGAGCACAATAACTAAAATGATGAGGATGGGTCCCCAACTGTAGCCGAACATGATGGCCCTCATTCTTCGCAAATTTTATCTACTATATCACAAAGTCTTTCCTGCAAGCAATTGCCTGGTTCTCTATGGCTGGAGCCAGCCTGCCAGCCTGGGCAGAAACAGGCAAGATGCCTGGCCTCCCGGTGAAGGAAGGGCTGGGGTCATTCATTCATTCGTCCTCCGCCCCATATCTCCCAGGCTATGATATAATGCCCCATGGTCGATAATTTCCGCTGCGGCTATATCGCCATCATCGGGCGGCCCAACGCGGGCAAATCCACCCTCTTGAACCGCTTGGTGGGGGAAAAGCTCGCCATCACCTCCCCCAAGCCCCAGACCACCCGGCACCGCCTCCTGGGGGTCTTGCACCTGGCCGGGGCCCAGCTCCTTTTTGTGGACACCCCGGGCGTCCTGGAGCCCAAAGACCCCTTGAACGCCACCCTGGTGCAGGCGGCCATGGCCAGCCTGGTCCAGGCGGACCTGGTGGTGTGGCTGGTGGAGCCCCGCCCCCTCAATTCCCAGGATAAGCTGCTCCTGCCCCACCTGCAGGCCCTGGACATCCCCCTGATCATCGCCATCAACAAGATCGATCTGTTGGCCAAGCCCCAGTTGCTGCCGCTGATGGCCTCGTACCACAACCTGTTCCCGGACGCGCCGGTGGTGCCCCTGTCGGCGCTGTTGGGCGACGGCCTGCCGGCCCTGGTGGCGGAGATCGTCCAGCGCCTGCCCGTGTCCCCGCCCTATTTTCCCGAAGAGCAGCTCACCGACCAGACGGAACGCTTCCTGGTGGCGGAGATCATCCGGGAGCGCCTCTTTCACCACACCGGGGAAGAGATCCCCTATGCCGTGGCCGTGGCCGTGGAGGAGTTCGACGAAAAGCGGCGTCCGGAACTGGTGAGCATCCGGGCGGTGATCTACGTGGAGAAGACCTCCCAGAAGGGCATCGTCATCGGCAAAGGGGGCAGGCTCCTAAAGCAGGTAGGCCAAGAGGCCCGGGAGGAGGCCGAACGGCTTCTGCAAGCCAAGGTGTTTCTGGATCTTTGGGTCAAGGTCTGGAAAAATTGGCGCCGTGATCCTCGGGCCCTGCGCGAGTTCGGCTACCAGGCGTGAAGCTTCCGAAAGAGGGGAAATATTCTTTAGTGGGGTGAGGGCCCACCGGCCTTTAGCCCCCTCCCCCGTTAAGCTTTTTTTCACCGGAAACCGAAAACCAACACCTTCAGAAACCTGCGATTGACAATTTGCTGCTCTGAGCCAATAATAGCATCAGGGAGATCAGTCGCCATGCACCGCCGCCCGCTTCAAATCCTCTGCGGTCTTGCCACGTTTATCCTCTTCATCCCCGCCCCCGGCCTGGCCGCGGATTTGCTCTGGGAGGCCCAGGGCTCTTATGTGCACCAGATGGCGCACCTCCTCTTTGCGGTGGCCATGTTCTTCCTGATTTATGAAATCAAGCACGGTGAACTCAGAGGTTCGCCGGCGTTTCGCAACCTCATGTGGTCCTGTGTGTTCCTGATTTGGTGGAACCTGGACGCCGTCATCGGGCACTCCCTGGATTGGACTCTGCGCAACCCCGTCATTTTGGGTGAAGGCCTGGAGCGCCGGCTCCTCATGGAAGACTGGCACACCTGGGGCTATTATATTGGCAAATTCACCCACTTTTTCTTGCCGATGCCGGCGTTTTACTTTTTCTACCGGAGTCTGAAGGAATTCTGCCGGGAGGAGGAGGCCAGGGGGTTATGATGGCCCTGCCCCTTTTCCCCGTCTGGTTGCTGGAATATCTCGGCGGTTTGGTGGTGGCGGTCCTCACCCTGCTGGCCTGGCGTTACTCTCACCGCCTCATGATCAAAGACCCGGAGAACGCGCTCTGGCTTTTTCTCAACTGGCTGGCCATTGCCTTTGTGGTCTTCGCTTTTTCCCACATGGCCTCCCACCTGGTCCAGGATATCATCCGCTACCAAGGCTATTCCCGCACCCTGGATATGCTGCGCCGGGTGCTGGGAGGCTTCGACAGCATCGTCTATGTGGCCATCGCCACCATCACCCTGTTTTTTTCCCGGATGCGGCGCCTCTATCATCGCATGGAAGAGGACCACCACCACCTGGAGGCCACCAGCCACGAGATCCTGGCCCTCAACCGGGAAATGGAGGCCCTGGTGATGGAGCGCACCATGAGCGAAATGGCCTTAGGCATCGCCCATGGCATCCGCAATCCTTTGCATATTATCGGGGGCTTCAGCCACCGCCTCCTCAAAAAGACCGACCAGGACGATCCCACCCGGGACTGGCTCAAGGCCATCGCCGAGGAGGCCAAGCACATTGAGGACATGGTGGAGCGCTTTGAGACCCTGGCCCAACGCAAGTCCTCGTTTTTTTCCCAGGAAGATTTGAACAACATCGTGGTGGACACCCTGGAGCTCATCAAACCTGAGGTCCGGGCCAAAAACATTTTTCTGATCACCGAGTTGCACCGGGGCCCCCTCATGGGACGCCTCAATACCCACCTTCTCAAGGTGGCCCTGGCGCATCTCATGCGCAACGCCATCGAAGCCACCCGGCCCCGGGGCACCATCCTGGTGCAAACCAGCCAGGAAAAGCACTTTGCGGTCCTGGTCATTCAGGACACCGGCAGAGGCATGCCCCCCGATGTGGTGGACAAGGTTTTTGTGCCGTTTTACACCACCAAAATCGGGGGCACCGGCTTGGGGATGGTGTTTGTGCGCCAGATCGTGGACGAACACCGGGGGGTCATTACTCTCGAAAGCAGGGTGGGGCGGGGCACCACGGTGACCATCCGCCTCCCCTTGCGCTTTGCCGAGGCCCCAGGCGTCTCCGAGCCGGAACCGAACCCTGAAACCCCGCCTAAACCCTCTGAGAGCCCATCGCAGGGATAGTTACGCAAGAAAGAGCCCAACCCCCGGTTTTCTCCCTGAAGAATCAGTCGTAGGGCGGGAAAGCGCCGCGCCTCCCGCCATTAGCCTAGTCAAAAAGTAATTTTGTAGTGGCGCAATTCATGGCGTCTCTCAAAGCGGGCGTTATGAATCACGTCCCTACAATTATTGCCCTTCCGCTTTAATATTCTCATTGGCCTTGACAGCAAATTCTATTTTGAGAAGAGTTCGTCTCAAGAAATAATACAGTTTTCCTGAAGGTGATGGCCGGGGGCCAGCAGCTAATTGCCTAAGATTGCTACAATTTACGATATGTCAGATTTGGCACCGTTTTTGCTATCATATATAGCAAACATCAAAGGAGGAAAGGACCATGGCAAATCAAGAACACGTTATTTCTTACCTCTATCCTTATTTTCTCAGGATGCAGGCGATGAACGGGAAAATGGCGGGCGAATTTTCCCAGGCGGCATTTCTGGCCTTTGTGGCGCAATTTCCCGACTACCCCATTAACACTGCGAATGTGGAATTTTTGAAATCCTGCTTCAACCAGCATTTTAACCAGGGCTAAATAGGGGTGTTCACAGCTTGAAAGTTTTCTGGTTTGGGCATTAGAAAGAGGAAAGAATCTGTGGGGATAGCCCCTGAAGAGTCCACGAGAGGCGCTTTGCCTGCTGATCTCGCTGATATAAGGGTAAATTATGCGCCTTGTGTGGGTGAACGAGGTTGGTCAGACAATCTTCTCCGGAAAATTGTCTTAAGATGATTATTTCTCAGATAAGAAAATAGCGTTTAGGTGCTGAGTGCTTGAGAGCGGCCTTGTTTTCTGGCCCGGAAGCTCGGAGTGAGCCTTTCTGGCCTTTTTTATTTGATTATTCTCAGCAAAAACGATGTTCTGCCCGGTCAGGTGGCAGGGAATCGTATTTCACAAAAGCACAATAGCAAATATTATTAATAAACGATATTTTATCTTTCTCCCGGCAAAAAAGGGCGGACCGTCATGGCCGCCCTTCTGCCTGGTAAACCAAAATTCCGGGGGCGGGAGGCGCTGCACTCCGCCCTACGGTCCTCATTTAGTAGGGATGCTTGCCCTCGTCCCGGATCATTTCCAGGGCCAACTCAATGGGTTCCAGAAATTTAAAAATGGGTTCGCAGCGCGCGCAGGGCACCAGGTTGTCCCGGCCCCGGGAGGTAAAACTGTATTCTCTTTCCCCCTTGCAGTTAGGGCACTTGGCTGCGGCTTCCAGAAGTTCCGTTTGCAACTTTACCAAGATCGAGTCCTTCGCAGGTTCCATGTTCCACTCCTTAACATAAGCAAACCGATATTAGCGGTAAAGCGAAAGGCCCCCGCGGTGTTCATGGGTATTATACTATTTTACCGAATGTTTCATTTCAAGACGAAAAAGTATAACTGTAACCTGGCATTTTTCTGCAAAAAAAAACCGGCCCCTTAAGGGGCCGGTTGTGGTTAACAGGTTATTGAGGCTGGTTTAGAAGCCCCGTTCCGCCATGCGGGCATAGAGCATGGCCACGGTGCGGTAGACCAGGTGGGCGATTTTGGTGTACGGCGCATAGAAGAACAGGCAGAAGACCGACACCAGGTGCACAAAGTACGTGGGGTAAGCCAGGGTGGGCGAACCCAGGAGCCGGAACAGCCAGGACAGAGCCCCGGTGATGCCCACCGCGGCGATGATGTAGATCAACTGCCAGTCATAATAGGTGCCGTACCCGGCTTTGTCGGCGTTCTCCTGCCGGGCCGTGTAGATCCGGTAAATCCCGAAGAGCAGGAGACCGGTGCCTGCCAGGGCCAGCCACTTGAGAGGATCAGGCGGGAAGATCAGGGTATAGGGTGAGTCAAAGTGGATTACCCACTCCCGCAGGAACCCCCAGGTGGTGACAATGGCCAGGAAGATGAACCCAAAGACCAGCAAAAGGTGGTTCAGGGCCCGGCCGAAGGTGGTTTCGCAGTCCCGGAAGCGGTTGTGCCACAGGATATCCTTGACGACCGCCACGAGATTGGGGACGAGATTGCCTTGCAGCTTCACTTTCCAGGGATTGGCTTCGTTCAGATCCTTCCAGAATCGCATAACCCCGAGCCCCAGGACCCCGACGGCGAAGAAAAACGCCGGCACAAAGATGAAGTCAATGAACATCAAGGTGGGGAACATTTTGGAGAAGACGATCTTGCCCTCAGGGATGGCCAGGCCTTTGTGAACCAGACTGCCCGCCACCTTTAGCCCAAGCATTCCCAGGCCGTAGAGCCACACCAGGAACAAAACCATCGGCAGGACGATGAGGGCCGGCAGGAACTTGATGTCACCGACCATCTTGGCCAGGATGGGAGGGAAAGCGTAGTTTTCGATACACATTTGCCGCAGGACCCCGAGGACTTCCCCGGGCTTGGCTCCCCTGGGGCAGTGCACGGTGCAGTCGCTGCAGGCGTGGCACAGCCAGATGTCAGGGCTTTTCAGGACGTCTTTCAGACCCCACTGGGCCTGAAGCATCTCTTTCCGGGGAAAGGGTCTTTCGTCGGGGCTCAGGTTGCACACCACGTTGCAGGTGTCGCACTGGTAACACTTCTTGGCGGTGTCCCCCCCGGCGGCGACGATCCGCTTGACGAATTGCAGATCCGGTTTAATGAGTGTTGCGCCAGCCATGGATCACACCTCCTACATGCTCTTAAAGGGGTTGGGGCCGATCTCTTTGACCCGGTCCACGAAATCATTAATGATTTGCGGGAGTTTGTCGAACTCAGAGATGGCCACTTGCATCAGCTGCACCCGGTCTGATTCCAGACCCAGCTTGTCCAGGGTTTCCGACAGCTTGGTGAGCCGGTAAGCGCAGAGCTCGCTGCCCTTGGCGAAGTGACACTGGTAATCGTCGCCGTACTTGCAGCCTAACAGAATCATGCCGTCCACGCCCCGGGAGAAGGCGTCGGAGACCCACACCAGGTTGAAGGACCCCATGCAGCGCAACGGCACGAAGCGAACCGCAGGGCTGATCTTCAGCCTGTGCAGGGCCACGGCGTCCAGGGCCGGGTAGGCGTCGTTTTCGCACACCAAACCGAGAAGGCGCAAGGGTACTTCTTCCTCTTCGTCTTCCATGTCGTCCTCGGTGGGCACGTCCAGGGCCTTGAGCATGGAGCCCATGATGTCCACGCTGAAGTCGGCAAAGTTAACAATGCGCTCGGGGCAGGCCCCCATACAGGTGCCACAGCGACGGCAACGGTTGATTTTGAAGAAGGGCGTGCCTTTTTCGTCTTCATCGATGGCGCCGAAGGGGCATTCCTCCGTACAGCGTTTGCACGAGGTGCAGCGCTGCATGATGGGGTCCGGAAAGGTTTCATCCCAGGCCCGGGGGTGAACCGCCATGCTCACGGCAAAGTGTTCCACTGCCTGAATGGCCTTGAGGGCGGCGCCCACGCCGTCATCCATGGCCATGGCCATGCCCATGGGCTGGCGCACACCGCCGGCCGCGTAAACGCCGGTGCGCCGGGTTTCATAGGGAAAACAGATAAAGTTGGAGTCGGCAAATCCGCTGAAGAGTTCAAGGTCCGGCAAACCGGGACCCTGGCGGTATTCCAGTTGAAGCACCGGTTCGTCCGCGGTAACCGGGACCATGCCCGTGGCCAGAACCACCAGGTCAGCCTCGACGACGATGTTCTCGCCCAACAGAGTGTCTTTGGCCGAGACTCTGAGCTTGCCGCCCGGAGCGGGTTCCACACCGGTGACCTCGGCCTTGGTGAGCATGACGCCCGGATCCGACTGGGCTTCTTTGTAGAACAGCTCCATCTGTCCAGGGATGCGGATGTCTTTATAGAGAATCATGGCCGCAGCGTTGGGATTAGCCTGCCGCACATAGAGGGCCTGCTTCAGGGACGAGGCGCAGCAGATGTCGGAGCAGTAGGGCAGGTGATCCGGATCGCGCTGGCCGGCGCAAAGGACAAAGGCCACGGCTTCGGGGACCTTGCCGTCCGAAGGGCGCACGATCTTACCGTTTTTGGCCATCTCCTCCATCTGGAGGTTGGTGATGATGTCCGGGGAAGCGCCGTAGCTGAATTTTTCCAGCTTGGTGGCGTCGTAGGGCTTCCAGCCCACGGCCAGGACCACCGACCCCACCCGCATGGTTTCCTCAGAGCCGTTGGTGCTCAGGGTGACATCCAGGAGGCCGGGCTGGCCTTCGGCTTTTACCACCAGGGTATTGGTGAGGACCCGGATATTGCCTTCGGCCTGCACTTCCTTGATCTTGGCCAGGACCGGGGGTTCCTGCAGCTGGGTATAAGGATAGCTGGTGGGGGTGGAACGGTGCAGTTTGGCGCCGTAGCCGCCCAGCTCGGCTTCCTTTTCCACCAGTACCACCTGGTACCCGTTCCGGGCGGCATAAAGAGCCGCCGAGAGACCGGCAGCGCCGCCGCCGATGACCAGGATGGCCTTGCTGAGCTCTTCCTCAAACTTATAGGGCTCGGGAAGATTCGTCTTCTTGAGCTTAGCCCCGGACATGCGGATGTAGTCTTCCGCCAGGGGTTGGGTTTCCTTATCTGCGGGGTCCTGGGTCCAGGCCACCAGTTCCCGGATGCCGGCCCGCTCCACGATGCAGCCGGGGAAGTCAAACTCCTCGAACTTCACCCGGGGGGAACAGGCGGCGATGAGGATGCAGTTCACGCCCTCGTTGGCGATATCCTGCTTGATCATCTCCAGGCCTGCCGGGCTGCACAGGACGTCATGCTCTTTGACATTCTGGATTTTAGCCTCCCGGGTCGTCACCTTGCTCAGACTGGCGAAATCTAAGACCTCCCCAATGCCACAGCCCTTGCACAAATACGCAGCAAATTTCCGTTCTTCCATGGCTACCTCCTGCTCAGGCTGATGAGGCTTTTAAGGGCGGCCCCGGTGGCGTCTTCGTTGGACTTCATGACATCCAGAGGGCTTTTCATTGAGGCCACGGCAAAAACCCCGTCGGGCAGAAGTTCTGGAATGACAAAGCCTTCGGGGGTATAGGACAAGGGCAGCGCGAAGGGGCTGTTCTTGGTGGAGGGCACCATGCCGGCGGCCAGCACCACCAGGTCGAAGGTCTCTTTTAACTTTTGCCCGGCCACGGTGTCTTCCACGGTGACCACCACGTTGTCGGTGCCGGGCTGCTGCTCCAGCTTGGCCACCTTGCCCCGGATGAGCTTGACATTCTCGTCATCCCGCACTTTCCACATGAACTGTTCGTAGCGTCCCGGGGTGCGCATGTCAATGTAAAACATGGTGGCTTGGGTGTCGGGGTCCTGCTCCCTCAAGTAGGTGATCTGTTTCAGGGAAGCCATGCAGCAAATGTAAGAGCAGTAGGGCAGATGGTTCTCGTCCCGGGAACCGGCGCATTGGACAAAGGCCACCTTCTTGGGGGGCTGCTTGTCGCTGGGGCGCTGAATTTTGCCGCCGGTGGGGCCGTTGGCCGCGGCCAGGCGCTCCATCTGCATGTTGGTGATAACGTTGTTAAGCTGGCCGCTGCCCAGAGTGGTGATCTTGGCGGTGTCGTAAAGCCCCCAGCCGCCCGCCAGGACAATGGCCCCCACCTGAAAGGTGTGGGTTTGGGGCTGCATGTCGAGGTCAATGGCATCATACGTACAGGCCTCGGCGCACTTTTTGCCGCAGTCCCCGGCGCAGGCGTTCATGTCGATGACGTATTTGAGGGGGAAGGCCATGTCAAAGGGGACATAAGCCGCTTTGGTCTTGTCCAAACCGTAATTGAAATCGTTGACCCGCCAGGCCGGACAGGCTTCCGTGCAGGCATTACAGGCCACACAGCGGTCATTAACATAGCGGGGCTTGACCTGAACGGTCACCTCAAACTCGCCGGCGCTGCCGGATACCTGGGTCACTTCCGCCATGGTGAGGAAAGTGATCCGGGGATTTTCCCGGATGCGGCGGAATTGTATTTCCAGACCGCAGGTGGGCGGGCAGAGCTTGGGAAAATATCGGTGGAGTTGAGCGACCCGGCCGCCCAAGTACGGCTCTTTTTCTGTAATAATGACCTGGGCCCCGGCCTCCGCGGCTTCAATGGCCGCGGTGAGACCGCTCATGCCTCCCCCGACAACCAGAATTTTGTTGTTGTCGGCGCTCACCTTAGTCCTCCTTTAGGAGCTTACCGGATAAAAAAGTGGCCGTGGGAGGTTCAAAAACCACGGCCAAAGGCAGATCCCGGGGCTTCGTCAGAAGCCCCGGGGATGATTTTCAACAACTACTTAACCAGCTGCACGTAAGGCTTGGTCTCGAACTTCCACTCGTTGGTGTTCTTGTCGTACTGGGAAATGGTGAACACCTTCCACTTGCTGTCGTCGATGCTCAAGTGGTCGGAGCGGTAGTAGTAGCCGGGGTAACGGGACTCTTCCCGGAAGAGGATGTGGCGCAGGTGGGCCTCACCGGAGAGGATGCGGTGGTATTGCTCCCAGGCCCGCATCAGCTCGTGGAGGTCTCTGGCCGCCAGCCGGGTGGCGTCTTCCTTCAGCAGGGTGAGGCGCTTCAGGCCCTCTTCCAGCATGATTTTGTTGGTCATGTACATGGTGCTGCAGCCGGCCACGTACTCGTCCATGAGCTTCTGCAGCCGGGTCTGGACATGCTTGGGCATCAAGTAGTTGGGGTTGATTTCCGGCGCGGTGGTGTAGTCCTTATACTTCTCGTAGATCTCGAAGGGCAAGTAAATCTCGGCGATAATATCGTCGATGTTCTGGGCCGCTTCCAGCTTGTCGCCCTTGTGGTCCAGGATGAAGGCGATGGCGGCTTTGGCAGCCATGCGGCCTTCAGCGTGGGAGCCGGAGGAGAACTTATGCCCGGAGGCGCCGACACCGTCACCCGCGGTGAACAGGCCCTCGACGGTGGTCATGCGGTCATAGCCCCAGAACCAGTCATCGGGCGCGCCCAGGTAGCCCTTTTCGGGGCCGCTGACCCACAGACCGGCGCAGCCGGCATGGGAACCCAGCAGGTAAGGCTCGGAGGGGATGATCTCAGAAGGCACCTTGTCGGGCTCCATGTTGAAGGAGGCCCACAGGCAGGCGGCGGAGATGGACATATCCAGGAAGTCTTCCCAGGCTTCCGCTTCCAGGTGCTTCAGCTCTTTCTTGGAGAGGACCTTGGCCAGTTCCTGCATGGCCTTGTCGGTGTGCATCATGATGGGGCCCCTGCCTGCCCGCATTTCTATCATGGCGGCATGGTTCCGGAGGCAGGTGCCGGGAGCGTCGGCGTACCCGGGGTATTCCTTTTTCACCTGATCCCAGTTCTTGGCCATGTAGTCTTCGTTGTAAGCATTGGTGGCCTGGGCTTTGAAGAACAAGAACCAGGCGCCTACCGGGCCGTAACCGTCCTTAAACCGGGCCGGGACGAACCGGTTTTCCATGAGGACCATCTTGGCGCCGATTTCGGCGGGCATGGCGTAGGTGGAGCCGGCGTTCCACACCGGATACCAGGCGCGGCCTTGACCTTCACCCACGGACCGGGGCCGGAAGACGTTCACCACGCCGCCGCAGGCCACGATCATGGCTTTGCATTTGAATACATAAGTCTTGTGTTCACGGACGCTGAAACCAACGGCGCCGCACACCCGGTTGGGGTTCTTCTTATCGGTGAGGAGTTTCACGACGAAGACGCGCTCGTAGATGTTTTCCATGCCCAGGGCGTTCTTGGCGGCTTCGGCCACGATCACCTTGTAGGACTCACCGTTGATCATGCACTGCCAACGGCCGGAACGGCAGCACTTGCCGCCGTCTTTGAGCAGCGGCAGGCCTTCGTCTCTGGCCACCTGACCGTCCACGGTGTGGTTTTCTTTATCTTTCTGCCAGATGGGCAGGCCCCATTCCTGGAAGTCATGCACGGACTGATCCACGTGGCAACCCAGGGAGTGCACCAGGTCTTCCCGGATGATGCCCATGAGGTCGGTGCGCACGTATTTAACATAATCGTTGACCGGGTTTTCTGAGCCAACGTAGGTGTTGATAGCGGAAAGACCCATGGCTACCGCGCCGGAGCGGTCCAGGGCGGCTTTGTCCACCAGAGTGACCTTGATGCCGGCCGCTTTGGCCCAGGCCATAGCTTCCACCGCCGAGCCGGCGCAGGCCATACCACCGCCTACGAGCAACAGGTCGGTCTCGATGGTTTCCACCGCCGGTTTCTCACAAAACGACCATTTACAGAATTCTCTTTCCAGAGCCATATCTCGTTAACCTCCTTGAATTTTCGCTGCTGCGCAGGCTTACTCGGTCCGGGCCTTGCCGGTGAAGAAACCGGGTTTCTTGAGATCCGCCAGATTGCTGGGCATGGTGAAGCCCTTGAAGGCATCAATGGAGCCTTCCGCCGTGGTCCGGGTGGGGAACTTGAACCGTTTAATGGTCTTTTGATCCCGGAACTTGATGGTCCACATGATGTTATCCGTGCCCCTCATGGGGATGGTGCTGGAGCCCAGGGGCATAATGTCCGCATAGTGCCGGACTTCAATGGCCTGCGTGGGGCAAATCTTCACACAGTTGTAGCATTCCCAGCACTGTTCCGGTTCCTGGTTGTACGCCTTTTTCTGTACGGGTTCCAGGACCATCAGGTCATTGGGGCAGATGTACTGGCAAGCAGTCTTGTCCAGGGCTTTGCAGCCGTCACATTTTTCCGCGATTACAAAACTCGGCATGTTTCCAACCTCCTAAACGTAAGGTTACTGAATTGATGTGAGCGTTCAAGCCGGGAGGGCGCCAGGCGCCGCTCCCGGGTCATTCTATGGCAAACCGCTGAGGCAGCGGCTATTCCCTCCTACTTCTTGGCCGGGATGTCCCCGGTGGCGAAGCCGTGGACCTTGACCTCCACCTTCTCGGTAAGGCCGGCGTAGTACTTGCGCAGCACCGCCAGGACTTCGGGACGGCTGAAGTCCGTCGGGCACCTCGCCGCCTTCGGAGAGCATCTTCCGCAGCATGGTGCCGGAGAGCATTAGGCGGTCTTCTTTGCCATGAGGGCAGGTGCGCATGGAGGCCATGCCCCGGCACTTGTGGCAGAAGAAGGTCCAGTCGATGTTCAGGGGTTTCAGTTCCAGGGCGTTTTTGGGGATCTGGGTAAAAATCTTCTGGGCGTCAAAGGGGCCGTAGTATTCGCCCACACCGGCGTGGTCACGGCCGACGATCAAGTGGGAGCAGCCGAAGTTCTGGCGGAACACCGCATGGAACAGGGCTTCCCGGGGACCGGCATAGCGCATGTCCAGAGGATAACCGGACTGGATGCAGGTGTCCTTCACAAAGTAGTACTGGGTCAGGACGTTGATGGCATCGGTGCGCACTTCCGCGGGGATGTCGCCAGGTTTCAGTTTACCCAGGAGCTGGTGAATGAGCAGGCCGTCGCACACTTCGATGGCGATCTTGGCCAGGTACTCATGGGAGCGGTGCATGGGATTCCGGAGCTGCAGGGCGGCGATGGTGTTCCAGCCCTTGTCCTCGAACATCTTCCGGGTTTCCCAGGGCCGCATGTAGAGGCCGGGATACTGCTTGGGGAAGGGGCCTTCCGACCACACCTTGACGGTCCCGCCCAGGTTGACGGCCTCTTGTTGCATGACCATCTGCACGCCCGGGTGCTCCATATCGTTGGTAGTGAAAACCTCTTTACATTCCCAGGCCTTGTCGATCTCGTACTTGTCGGTGACCTTCATGGTCCCCATCTGCTCATCCGTCTCTTCGTCCACCAGCAGGACTTCCTGGCCAATCTTGATGGAGTCGGCCTTGCCCTTGTTGACGGACATGGTGACGGGGATGGGCCAGAAGGTGCCATCCGTCATTTTCATGTCGCCGACGGAGCCTTTCCAGTTCGCCTGGTCCATGAAGCCGTCCAGGGGGGTGAAGCCGCCGATGCCCATCATGATGAGGTCGGCCGTTTCCCGTGAGGTCATTTGGACTACGGTGAGTTCCTTTGCCCGCTTCTTCTCTTCGGCGATCTCGGCCGCGGAAAGCAGCAGCGGTTTCAGCTTTTTCTCTTTGCCAAGCGGATTTACTAGAGCCATCTATCTTCCTCCTGGGTGGCTTGGGTTTTTAGCCCTGGAATGCTAAGTTAGTAAAAAACAAGTGAATCTTTTCACATTCGTTGACCAGAATAAAAATTATGCTAGAAGCGCCACAATGTCAACAGAAATTTTTCACAAAATATTTATGGAAACACCGGTGGGGTCAGGGGGTGACGGAAAAATCCACAAGGTAGCTCACGGTGGGTTCCCGGCGGCCCCGCAAAATCACTGCAGGTCCTTGTTTCACTGAGAAGTTTCCTTCAATCTCCCGATGGGTGGCCTCCCCGATGACGATGGGGGCTTCCTGGTCCCGGGCCACTTCCAGGAGGCGGGCAGCCACGTTGACCACGTCCCCGATGATGGTGAAGTCCATGCGCTTTTCCGAGCCGATGTTGCCGATGATAGCCTCCCCGGTGTTGACGCCCACCCGCATCCCCTGAATAGGGGTGGCGCCTTGCTGTTGCAGGGCATGGAGGCGCTGTTGCATGGCGATGGCACAGGCCACCGACTGGCTGGCGGCATGGGGAACCTCCAGGGGCGCTCCGAAAAAGGCCAGCAGGCCGTCCCCCAAAAATTTGTCCAGGGTGCCCTGATGCTCAAACACCAGATCCACCATCTGGGTGAAAAAGTGGTTCAGCAGATCCACCACTTCGGCCGGGTCCATCTTTTCGGATAAGGAGGTGAAGGCCTTGATGTCGGCGAACAGCACCGACAGGTGGCGCCGCTGGCCGCCTAACTGGAGGATCTCTGGATTTCTCAGGATCTCCTCGGTCATGGCGGGGCTGACGTAGCGGCTCAGGGTGTCACGCAAAAAAATTCTTTGTTCATAAAGGCGTAAGCGGCTGCGGAGACTGGCCTCGTGACCGGCCTCCTCCTGGGCTATTTCCGTCAACAAACGCCGCAGCTCAGGGTCGTCGGCTTCATCCGCCAGAGCCAGGTAACTGCGCCTGGCCTCCAACTCATGGGCAATGGCCAGCTCTATGGCCTGGAGAATGTTAAGCTCCATGGCGGCCTCCTTCTTAAATAATCTATTATATGGCATTCATGCCGAAATTTCCTCTCTTTAATCTTTCGGAGAGCCTTGACTCCTGAAATTTGCGGGCCAATATTAAATAATAATCATTTGCTCCTAAAGGAGGACGTATGCCCCCTGCCGATTTGGTAGAAATTGTTATCTATGACGCCCCCGTCGCCCGCCAGGGCGGCTGCGGCTGTGATCACCACCACGGGGACGATGCCTGCCACTCCCACGGCCATGGCCATGGCCACAGCGACGGACACCAGTGCGGCGACTCTTGTGATCCTTATGAAAAAATCAGCCTGGCCAAGCAGACCCAGGCCCTGGCCGTGACCCTGGAGCGGGAATTTCCGGGAAAGGTCCGGGTGGAGTATATCAATGTCATGCAGGACCCCCGGGGGCCATCCCTGCCCCAGACCAAGCTGTTGGGCTCCCTGGTCTATCCCCCGCCCCTGGTCTACTTTAACGGCAAAGGGCGCTTTGCCGGGTCTCTGCCCCTGGACCGCATCCGGGAGGAAGTGCAAAGTATTCTGGGCGCTAAGACCAATTCTCATTTAAGGCTGGTTTCATCCAAGGAGTAGCTATGTCCCCAACCTCTGAGAAAGGCTGGAACCCTTACCTGGCCGGCGCCCTCACCGGTTTGCTCATGGTCCTCTCCGTGTGGGTGACCGGCAAGTATTTCGGCGTCTCCACCACCTTTGTGGTCACCTCGGGCCTGCTGGAAAACCTGGTGGCCCCCGAGCGGGTGGCCAACATGCCCTATTTCGTCAAAACCGGTCTTAAGATTGACTGGCAGTGGGTGTTCGTGGTGGGCATTCTCTTGGGGGCTTTTTTAGCCGCCAAACTGTTTGACGATTTTTCCTGGCAGGCCGTGCCCCCCATGTGGCAGGAGCGCTTCGGCCCCAGCAGCCTGAAACGGGGCCTGGTGGCCTTGGCGGGCGGCGTCGTGGCCATGTTCGGGGCCCGTCTGGCCGACGGCTGACCCAGCGGCCATGGGCTGAGCGGTCTGCTTCAGCTGGCGGTCAGCGGTTTTGTGGCGTTGGTGTGTTTCTTCGCGGGAGGTTTGCTGGTGGCCCGCCTCCTCTACGGCGGGAGGAAATCATCATGAATATCCTGATCTACGGCTTCATCACCGGCATTCTCTTCGGTTTTCTGCTGCAAAGGGGCCAGGTGCTGCGCTATGACAAGCAGCTCGGCGCCCTGCGCCTCCGGGACATGACCATCGTCAAATTCATGATGTCCAGCATCCTGGTGGCCATGGTGGGCGTCTATTTCCTCTACGACCTGGGTCTGGTCAAGCTCTCGATAAAACCCACGGAACTGGGGGGCAACATCATCGGCGGCCTTTTGTTCGGCGTGGGCTGGGGCCTGTTCGGCTATTGCCCCGGCACGGCCGTAGGCGCGGTGGGGGAAGGACGCTACGGGGCCCTCTGGGGTATTGCGGGGATGCTCCTGGGCGCGGCGCTCTTTGCGGAGGCCCACCCCTTCCTGAAACAAACGGTCCTCACCTGGGGGAACTTCGGCAAAATCACCCTGCCCCAGATCCTGGGCCTAAACCACTGGCTTGTCATCCTGGTCATGATTGCGGGAACCCTGGGTCTGTTTTACTGGTTTGAAAAGAAAGGCTTGTAAACCTTACGGAGGGGGTTTAAAACCGCCCCTACAAACCGAACTTGGTATTCCTCTGAAATAACGAAAAGATTGGGGCGGGCGTCCCTGCCCGCCATTTTGGTAGGCCGAGCGCACCCTGCACTTTCTTTGAACTATGAACCTTGAACTTTTGAACTAAGAGGACATGGACCACTTCAGCCAGATGGCGGCGACCAGACCCCAGACGGCATTGAAAAAGAGCACCAAAAGGGGAGTAAGATACCCAAGCTCAATCCCTCCCACCCCCTTGTGGGCCACCAGGGGAAAAATGATGAAAAGCTGGACCAGGGTGGGCCCCAGGCTGTAAACCAAGCCCCTGGAGGGATAGGTGAGCTTGGGAAAGTGGAGAAGGAAAAGCCAGCCCCAGAGGCCACCCCAAACCAGCCGGGGATACAACCAGGCCGCCGTGAGGTTGGGAGCCAGGGCCACCCCCAAAAGATGGTTAACGCCCACCGCACCGAACAGCCAGAGGGCCAGGCTGTTGATCAGGCCGCCCAGGACGCCGGCGGCAAAGGTCAGGGACACAAGTTTTACCGACAGGGTATTGGCCATGATGAGGGGTTCTTTCCTTGGTGATTCAAGTATAATCGATTAGGTAAGAACAAGCCAGCCTGGTCCGCTCTACAACTGGACCTCCACCAGAAGGAGCTCCGCCGCGGCCTCGGCAATAATCTCAAGGCGCGGCTCGGCGGAGGCCATGGCGGCCCCCAGAGCCGGCAGCGGCCGGCCATTCAGACTCACCGGCCCTCCCTCCAGAACATAGAGGTAAACGCCCATTGCCCTCGGTGAGGCTGTGCGGTTACACGTGCGTCCGGGGGTAACCAAGCAGGAAAACACCTGGGCCTCGGAAAAGATGGGCAGGGCCCCCGGGAAGTGGTTCCCCACCAGGGGCAGGAACCGGTTGGTCCGTTCGGCCGGGGTCACGGCCTTTTGCTGCAGAGCCGGTGTCAGGTCCTTCTCCCAGGGTAGAAACCACATCTGGATGAACCGCATGGGTTCATCGGCCCGGTTGTTGATTTCGGCGTGGTACATGCCCTTCCCCACCGTGGTATGCTGCACCCAACCTTTCTGGAGCACCTTCCCCTCGCCCTGTTCGTCGGCATGAAGGAACTCACCCCCGGCGCAATAGGTCACCACCTCAATATTGCGGTGAGGGTGCAGGGGCCAGGTAGCTCCGGGAGAAAGGGTGTCATCGTTGAATACCCGCAGGGTGCCGAACTGCACAAATTCTGGGTCGGCATAGTCATCGAAGGAAAAATGCCAACGGCCCGTAAAGGTGCCGTTTTGAATCGCTCCATGGGCCTGGTAAATACTCTCGGGAGGACGGACGCGAATCATAATACTCCCTCGTGAATATCCACTAATTTGTTGGAATGAAGCTTCAGCGGAGAAAGGTTAACAAGGCCTGCTGAAACTTCTCCGGGGTTTCAAACTGGGGCAGGTGACCCGCGTCAGGAATTTCCACCAATTTGGCGCCAGGGATGGCCTTGGCCGCCTCTTTTCCCAATTCCGGGTATTGTCCCACCTTGTCAAGCATCTCCTTGGGAACCCGGGCTTTCCCCACCACGGTGCGGTCCGCCTGCCCGATGATCAAGAGGGTCTTGGCCTTCACCTGGGGAAACTCATACACTACCGGCTGTTCGTAAATCATTTGATAGGTCAGGGCCGAGACCAGGGCCAGCCGGGGATAATCACCGCTCAGGCGCTGACGCGCGGCCACTTGCACATACTCATCATACTCCGGCCGCCATTTCACGTAATAGGTCAGGTGGTACTTGCGGATGATTTCCACGGTGGCCTTGAGTTCATTCTCATAGGCCTGCTTTAAGGTGAGGTAGGGCACAAAGACGCGGTAATCCTCCAGCCCGATGGGGTCCACCAGTACCAGGTGGGTGGCGGCGCCGGGGTACATGAGGGCGAAGCGGGTGGCCAGCATGCCGCCCATGGAGTGGCCCACCAGTTGCACCTTGTCAATGCCCAGGTGCTCCAGGAGCCTTTTGGTATTGTGGGCCAGTTGGTGGAAACTGTAATGCAGGTAAGCCTTGGAGGATTTGCCGAAACCGATCTGGTCAGGGACCACCACCCGGAAGCCCTGTTGGCTTAAAAAGCGGATGGTGTCCCGCCAATAGGCCCCGAAAAAGTTTTTGCCGTGAAAGAGGACCACGGTTTTGCCGTTCCCCTCCCCCGCCGGCTTGACATCCATATAGGCCATGCGCAAATCTTGACCTTCCTGCTCCAGGTCGAAAAAGGCCACGGGATAAGGATAGGGATACTCCTCCAGGGAGATGGACAGGGGGGTGAGTTCCTGGGGCTGGGCGCCAGAGGGGAGGAGCCAGACGCAGAGCGCCAGGACCAGGGGAAGAACTTTTAAGGGTTTGCGGGTCATAGGGGTCGATTTCAGGGAGGCCGGTTTGATTTCATTATAATCATCGCCGCCCCGTTGTCGAGTCTTCCCGCAAAAAGAAACAGGCCCGCCGCCGGACCTTCCTTTCGGTGATTGTCAGGGAAAACTTCTGGGGGGAGGGCCTTTTCAGTGGAATCTGACGCATAATACTAACAAGAAGGCGGGCCCGGAGGCCCGCCCTACGTTTAGGTCTGTTTACTCAAGAAGAATAGTACTTCGGTAGCACGGGCATCCTGCCCGTGCCCTGGAGGGCTGGAACCCCATCCCACCATTTTTAGGTGTAAAAGGATGGGAGAGAGGGTTTGGGAAAAGGGATAGAGGCAGCGACCCCCGGACCCCTCTCCCCAATGGTTTACCTAAACTTTACCCGAGGATGGCCTTCAGGTCCTCATCCGGGGTGGAAATGGGTTTGATCTCGAAGTTTTTCACCAGCACGTCCAGGACGTTGGGGGTGACAAAGGCCGGCAGGCTGGGCCCCAGGCGGATGTTCTTGATGCCCAGGTGCAGCAGGGTCAACAGGATGGCCACCGCCTTCTGCTCGTACCAGGAACAGATGATGGACAAGGGCAGATCATTGACGCCCACGCCGAAGGCGTTGGCCAGGGCCACCGCGATCTGGACGGCGGAGTAGGCGTCGTTGCACTGGCCCACATCCAAAAGCCGGGGAATGCCGCCGATGTCGCCCAGTTCCTTGTCGAAGAAGCGGAATTTGCCGCAAGCCAGGGTGAGGACCACGGTGTCTTTCGGAGTTTTTTCCACAAACTCGGTGTAGTAGCTCCGCCCCGGCTTGGCGCCGTCGCAGCCGCCCACCAGGAAGAAGTGTTTGATGGCCCCGGCCTTCACCGCGTCGATGACCTTGCCGGCCACCCCCATGACGGTGTTGCGGGCAAAGCCCACCATGACGGTCTTGCCGTTGCTGTCCTCCTGGAAGCCGGGCATTTCCAGGGCCTTTTGAATCACCGAAGCAAAATTCAGGTCCGGGATGTGTGTGATGCCGGGCCAACCCACCAGACCCCGGGTGAAGAGCCGGTCGGCGTAATCTTCCTTGGGCCTCTGGATGCAGTTGGTGGTCATGACGATGGCCCCGGGGAACTGGGGAAATTCCTTGATCTGGTTCTGCCAGGCCGTGCCGTAGTGCCCGTAGAAATGGGCATATTTTTTAAGCCCCGGATAGGCGTGGGTGGGGAGCATTTCCCCGTGGGAGTAAACGGTGATGCCCTTCCCTTCGCTCTGTTTGAGGATTTCCTCCATGTCCAGGAGGTCATGGCCGGAGACCAGGATGGCCTTGCCTTTCTTGTGTCCGAGGGGCACCGGGGTGGGCACCGGATGGCCGTAGCGGCCGGTATTGCCCGCATCCAGAAGCTCCATGGCCCGGAGATTGATCTCGCCGCACTTGAGGACCAGAGGGATAAGTTCGGGAACGGTCAAGGTCATGTCGGCCGTGGCCACGAACGCCTCGTGGATGAAAGCGTAAACCTTTTCATCCTCCTGGCCCAAAATCCTTGCATGATCGGTATAGGCGCACACGCCCTTGACGCCGAAAAGCAGGATGTGTTTCAGGGAGAGGGCGTCGGCGTCGGGAGCCGGATAGGACTTGAGGCCGTGCTGTTCGCCCTGGGCCGCCAATTCTTCGACAGTGCCCTTGGGCTGGAAGGTGGCGGGGCCGCCTTCAGGGAAATCCACATTGCCGCCCGCGGCCTTCACCTTGGCTTTGAGCGCCTCCCGGAATTTGACGCACTGGTTGATCCAGGTGACAAAACGCTGGGGGTCGAAATCCACGTTGGTGAGGGTGGCAAAGGCGGCTTCGCAGGTAAAAACATTGACGTCCCGGTCGCTTACGCCTACCCTCCGGCCGGCCACGGCCACCTGGGAAAGCCCCTGCAAGGCATAAATCAATAAATCCTGAAGCGCCGCCACCTGGGGGTCTTTGCCGCAGACTCCCTGGACGGAGCACCCTTCGCCCTTCGCTGTTTGTTCGCACTGATAACAAAACATACGCATCTCCTTCTGACTGAATCTTTAATTTTGTAAGTTTTATTTCGTCGCCGACTGGTTACGGCAATGGAACTGCTGCATTTGTTCAAACTATAATCATTAAGGTGGGGAGAACTTTTGACTTAAACCAAAACCCATCATTTTTTATAAAGTAGTGCTTAATTTATTTTCCGCCACCTTTGGCCCTTAAGTATTTCTCTTTGTTTTCCGAAGAAGGCTCACAGAGGAAAAATGTTTTCTCAGATAAAGCGTTGGGGTGGAGGCCTGGTCCTGGGGGCTGTCTTGCTCTGGGGGCCGGGAGCACTGCCGGCCTGGGCGGAAGGGAAGGACAAGGCCGCCGCCCATGGGAGCGATTTTCAGCAGTTCACGGGAGAATTGGGCAGCATCGGCGCGCTCAAATTTTATGAAGACACCGAGGACCTGCTGCGCTCAGGCAAGTTCGAGCGGGCCTTTAGCCGGTATGTTTTTTTAAACTCCCATATCCGGGGCCAGGCCATGTACGCGGGCCTGGCCGCCATGGCGGAACAGCGCCTGCACTTTCTGAAGTCACAGCTGGGCCTGCCGGAGCATACCCCCCATTACGTGCATATCGAGCCCGAAAAGAGAAAACCGCGCGTCCGGCGGGCTCCCTCCTGCCCGCCGGCGAAAAAAGCCGATAAGAAGCCTGGGGCGGATGATGACGAAAAAGCTCCGGAAATAGTCATCCCCCCAACAGTAACGGCAGAACCGGAGAAGGCCCCGCCACCGGAAGAAAAAAAGCCGCCAGGGGAAGAAGCCCAGAAACCTGAGGCGCCTCCCAGCGCCTGGGACAGGCTCAAACGCCGATTGAAATTCTGGTGAGAAAGGCTCTTACCTGGCAAGTCTTAGATAAAAATGCAGCCGGCGCACGATGGACTGGAAAGCCTGTGCCAACGAGGGCAAGCTAATTAATTCCAGGGAAATGTAGAGTGGGCACTGCCCGTCAACAGTCAATATCATGGTCCGCAAGATACACCCTACGGCTCAAAACTCGAAACTTCTCGGGACAGTTGCTCATGAGCTGTTGGCTCACCCTTCAACCATGAAAAGTCGCGGGGCGGGCGTCCCTGCCCGCCATCACGGTGCGCAGTGCGCACCCTACAACTTCTTTGAACCTTGAACTATGAACTTTTCAGAGCATGAGATTGGGAACGAATAAGGTTTCAGGCTTCATTCCAACAATTCCTTCAATTCCAAAAGTTCCCGGCGGATGTCCTCAAGCAGGGCCAGCACCGGGTGGCTGACCTGGGAAAAAGCAGGGGGTGGCGGCGGGGTCGGCAGGTTGCGGGTGCGGTGATAATGGCCCACTTGGTCCTTGAGCTGGCGCTGCATGGCCGGCAGGGTCATCTTTTCCTCCTCCCGGAGGCGCTTGAGCTCAAAGATAAGCTGGATGTCGGCGGGGCGGTATAAGCGGTGCCGGGATTTGCGTCGGGTGGGGCGCAGAATTTTTCCCCGGCTTTCCCAATAGCGCAGCACATGGGGCCGCACCCCGGTGATGCGGCTCACTTCGCCGATGGTATAAAACTGCTTGTGGGGAATGTTTTCTTCCACGGGACCACTAGTAATTATTGCAAGTCTATCACCCTGTTGCAAAAAGCAGCCGTTAGTCTAAGTCCACGATAACAATCTAGCAACGAAGAGCACTTCGGACCCCCCTCACCCCAGCCCTCTCCCCCCGCCGGGGGGAGAGGGAGCGCTACCAGGGTTCTTGCTTTGCCCCTCTCCAAGGGGAGAGTCTAGGTGAGGGGGAATACAGCTACTGCCTCCAAACCGTTCATCAATACGTCACCGTATTTATGAAATTAACCACTGAGCTTGGGTTTGCACAGGCTGGAAGCCTGTGCTCCCGATCAAAGGGGGTTGGGAGGGGAGCTTGAGGGGAGGAAACCACAGGCGAGACGCCTGTGGCCACAGGAGCCCCAGCTCCCCCGGCCCTCTCCTCAACCTATTCGTTCCCCATCCTCACCTCAGCTCCGCGCCCAGTTCCGCGGCCAGGGCCTTGATGAGGGCCTCGTGGTGCTGGTCCACAGCCTCGTCCGTGAGGGTGCGCTCCGGGTCCCGGTAAGTGAGATGAAAAGCCAGGCTGCGCTTCCCGGCCGGGATGGGCTGCCCCACGTACACGTCGAAGAGGCGGGCTTCCTCGAGCCAGGGCGCCCCACGGCGCTCGAGGGTCTGACCCACCTGAGCCGCGGGCACCTCCTCCGGCAGGACCAGGGCCACATCCCGGTAAACGGCCGGATAGCGGGGGAGCGGCGAATACAAGGGAAAAGGCTCTGCCCGCAGGCATAAGACCTGAAAATTCAATAGAAAAGCGAAGACTGCGCCCGCCAGGTCCAGACGTTCCGCCACGGTGGGCAACAGTTCCCCCAGCCAGCCCGCGGTCTCCTTCCCGGCCAGCACCGCGGCGCCATACCGGAAGCAGGGGGGGAGCCCCTCCCCTGAAAAATTCACCTCCCGAACCCGCAAACCATCCAGCAGCTTTTCCAACACCCCCTTGAGATCAAAAAAGTCAACCTCTTCGGCATCCCAATGGTGGGTGGGTTCGGTCCAGTTGCCGTACATCACTCCCGCCAGCCATTCTTCCTCCCGGGGAAGATCGGCCCCGGAGATTGGCACAAAGGTCTTGGCCAGTTCAAACAGGCGCACGTTCAGGTTCTGTTTCAGGGTATTCCGGCGCAGCATGTCCAGGAGCCCCGGCAAGAGAGAGGTGCGCATCAGGGACTGCTCTTCGCTCAGGGGATTGGCGAGATAGAGGGGGGGCTACCCGGTGCGGCCCCCAGCAACCCTGCCAAACGCTCGGACTGAAAGGAATAGGTGACCACCTCGAAAAAGCCCTGGCCCAACAGTATCTCTTTGGCCTCCCGGGCCAGACGCACCGGCAGGGTGGGCCGGGGCGTGGCCACCACCCCCTGGGGCAGGGTCACCGGGATATCGCCGTAGCCCCCCAGGCGGGCCACCTCTTCTATGAGGTCGATCTCCCGCTCCAGATCCCCCCGGTGGGAGGGCACCTGCACCGCCAGGGTGTCCTGATCCAGGGCGACGGCAGGGAGATGGAGGTCCCGCAAGAGGCTTTCCACCTTGTCCGCCGAGTAAGAGGCGCCGATCACCCGGTTGGCCCGGGAAACCCGCAAACTCAGGCGGGGGCGGGGCACCGGGTTGGGATAATTGTCAATCCTGCCCTTGAGCACCTGGCCGCCCCCCAAAGCCGCCATGAGTTGGGCGGCCCGCTCCAACGCGGGGATGACCCCGTCGGGATCCACCCCCCGTTCGAAGCGGTAGGAGGACTCGGTGCTCAGCCCCAGGCGCTTGGCGGCCCGCCGGATATGGGGCGGATTGAAATAGGCGCTTTCAATGAGGACCCGCTGCGTGTCCGCCGTCACCTCAGATTCCTGGCCGCCCATAATGCCGGCCAGGGCCACGGGCCGCTCCCCATCGCAGATATACAGGGTCTCGGGGGCCACCTGGCGTTCCTGGGCGTCCAGGGTGACAAACTTTTCCTCTCCGGCCTGGGGCAGGCGCACCACGATCTCACCCCCGCGCAGGCGCTCAAAATCAAAGGCATGGAGGGGCTGGCCCAACTCCCAGAGCACGTAGTTGGTGACATCCACCAGATTGTTGATGGCCTCAGGCCGGCCAGCTTCAGGCGGTGGCGCATCCAGAAAGGGGACGGCCCCACCTGCAGGCCGGTCAGGAGCCGCGCCGCGTACCGGGGGCAGGCCACCGCATCCAGGATGGTGACCTTGGCGAACTGCGCGATGTCCTCGTCGGCCTCGGGAAAGTCAATCTCCGGATGGCGCAGGGGTTGCCGGAAAATGGCGGCCACCTCCCGGGCCAGGCCCAAAATGCTCAGGCAATCCGGCCGGTTGGGGGTGACCCCCACCTCCAGCACCACGTCGGCGAACTGGAGGGCCTCCCCCAGGTCCCGCCCCAGGGTCAGGTCCTGGGGAATGGCCATGAGGGTGGCGTGGTCGCTGGAAACCCCCAGCTCGTCTTCCGCCAGGAGCATGCCTTCGGAGACGATGCCCCGGAGCTTGACGGCTTTCAGTTCCCGGCCCTGGGAAATGGTGGCGCCGGGGGGGGCAAAGGCGTAAATGCGGCCGGCGGTGACATCGGGCGCGCCGCACACTACCTGATAGGTGCGCCGGCCGTCCTCCACCTCCACCACGGTCAGGCGGTCGGCGTTGGGATGGGGGTCCACCCGGACCGCCCGGCCCACCACCACTCCGGAGAAATCCGGGAACAGCTTGTCAATCCCTTCCACCTCAAAGCCCACCAGGGTCAGCCGGTCGGCCAACTCCTCCGGGGTTACCGGGATGTCAACAAACTCTTTTAGCCAATTCAGGGGAAGTCGCATAATGGGTAAATTTATCCCTCCACCGGGGAAAACTCAAGTATCCAGACAAAGTTCCCTGCATAATAACAAAAAGGGACCATGAGAGGTCCCTCTTTGCGGCCTGCCAACCAAGGCGCCCGGTGGGCCGGGCCCTGGTGCGCTCAAAAAGATCAGGTGGCCTTGCGGCGCCCGAAACCTTTGGCCCCCAGGCCCTTCTCTTTGGCCAGCTTGCGGCGCTGCTCGGAATATTCCTTGCAGACCAGGGGGAACTTCTTGGCATCGAGATTATACCGGCGGTAGTAATCCTTGGGCGTCAACTGATGGGCCTTGCGCAGGTGGGCCTTGAGGGTGCGCATCTTTTTGCCGCATTCCAGACACACCACATATTTTTCCTTGACAATGTCCTGCAGGGGAATGGAAGGCTTCTTTACTATTTGGGCTTCCTGGGCTTTTTCCGCCTCAGCTTCCTCGGCCAGTGCCAGCCCCCCCTCCAATGATGATAATAACTGGTATACCTCTTTGATCTCCTCCACCAGTTCCTTGGGGGTAAGCTCACTCATGGAGGCGTGGGACATGACAATCTGAGCCGTCAGCTTGAGAAGTTCTGTTGCCATTGGAGGATTCCTCTCTCTTCTTTTTTGGAAACCAGTAAAGGTAAATAATTGCTTAATTCACCATTTCTTTTCTTTAGAGAATAAGTATTATAGTGTCAAGCTCTTTTTCACTGTAATTATCATTTTTCACTTTTTTCCCTTCAATATTACAAGTCATACTTTAACGCCTTTGACGATTTTCTTCAGGAGTTCTGGGTCGGCTATGGTTATGCGGCTTTTGTCGACCTGTATTACCCCTAAGGCTTTGAATCGGGCCAAAGTTCGAGAAAGGGTTTCACTGATAGTTCCCAGGTAAGCCGCCAGGTGGGTCTTGCTGACCGGCAGGTCAAAACTTAACCCGGCCGCAACCTGCCCGTGGCTTTCCTCACACTTTTCCAGGAGGTACTGAGCCAGACGGGCCGAAACTTCCTTCAGGGACAGGTCCTCCAGCTGCCGGGTGAGATGATAGAGGAGATGGCTCATGGTGGCCATCATATTCCTGGCCAGCCGGGGCGACCCAGTGAGGAGATTCAGGAAGTCAGCCTTGGGGAAAAACAAGGTCTGGGCATCCTCCAGGGTGATGGCTGATACCGGATAGCTGGATTCGGCCAGCACCGCCGCTTCCCCCATGGTTTCCCCCGGGGATACCAGGCGCAGGATGTATTCCTTGCCCTCCCAGGAACTTTTCACCAGTTTCACCAACCCGCTGAGCAGGATGTAAAAACCGAGAGCCTCTTTGCCCTCCCAGAAAATGGTGGTCTCTCGGGGAAAATTCCGGCTGATGACAATCTGAGCCAGGGTTTCCAAATCCTTGTCCCCGAGGCCGGAAAAAAGGTAAATCTTTTTTAGGACATCACTTTTCCGCTCCGTCATGGCCGCTCCCCTTTGCCTCGATTTTTTGTATTCTTCCATGAGGTTACCAGGAAAGCCAGGATTTTCTTAAGGTTAGCCGCGTCAAGGGAGTTTTTTTCACAACGGCAAGTGCAAAATTAGATCCTCTGTTCTAATAGTTTCGGGTTTTTAGGTTGTTCTGTCTTAATGAGAAATGCCTTAACCCTTCTCCACCCGCTTGCGGGGGGAGAGGGTTGGGGTGAGGGGGGAGTTAAACTTTGCCTGCCTTCGGTAAAATCACAGGATCAGGCACGACTGCGAACATCATCAGAAAAACAGCCGTCCCTGCCTGTATTTTCACGGGTTTGCCTTTCAAGTTGACGCATCAGGGCCCTCTCTGATAGAGTGCAAACGCCTTGGTCATGGGTCTGGCCCTGACTGGACGGCTCTTATCCTAAGGAGGGAAGGAGACCATTATGAACTGGCCCGCATGGACGACCTTAGTTCTGTTTACGTGCTCTTTAGTACTCGGCGGCTGCGCCCCCAAAGAGTCCAATGACATCAGGATCGGGGTCAACGCCGAAATCACCGGCAGCAAGCCCACCGTGGGCGATTCCTGTAAAAAGGCCGCCGAACTCCTGGCGGCGCAGGTGAACGCTGACGGCGGCCTGCAAGTGGGCGACAAGAAGTGGCCCGTCACCCTGTTCATCGAAGATAACGAGGACAAACCGGAATCAGCCGCGGCCGTGGCCAAAAAACTCATCAGCCAGAACAGCGTCCTGGCCATCCTGGGGCCCAACGCCTCCGGCAATGCCATCCCCGCGGCCCGCATCTGCGAAGACGCCAAGGTCATCATGATCAGCCCCTGGTCCACCAACCCCAAGACCACGGAAAATTTGAAATACGTCTTCCGGGCCTGTTTCCTGGACGACTTCCAGGGTGAAGTCATGGCCAAATTCGCCTGGGACAACCTGAAGGCCAAGAACGCCGCAGTGCTCTATGACGTGGCCTCGGAATACAACAAGGGCATTGCCGAGTTTTTCAAGAAATCCTTTGAGAAGATGGGCGGCAAGGTGGTGGCCTTCGAGTCCTACACCAAGGACGACAAGGACTTCTCCTCCCAGCTCACCAAGATCAAGGCCACCAACCCTGATGTCCTCTTTCTCCCCAATTACTACAACGAAGTGCCCCTTCAGGCCCAGCAGGCCCGGCGCCTGGGCGCCACCTGCGCCCTCATCGGCTCCGACTCCTGGGGGAGCAGCGAACTCCTGAGCCTGGGGGGCAAGGACCTGGAAGGCTGCTACTTCAGCACCCACTACGCCCCGGACATCGCCACGGAAAAGGCCCAGAAGTTCATCAAAGCGTACGAAGCCAAATACGGCAAAAAGCCCGACGATGTGGCCGCCCTGACCTATGACTCCGGTCAGCTGCTCCTGGCCGCCATCGCCAAGGCCGGGTCCATGGACAGGCAGAAGGTCCGGGACGCGCTGGCCTCAATCTCAGAATTCGAAGGGGTAACCGGCAAGATGAAATTCACCGGCACCGGCGACCCCACCAAGAGCGCGGTCATTCTGAAAATCAAAGACGGCAAGTTCACCTACCACGACAGCGTGTCGCCGTAGGATAGATTGGCGGGGGAGGAGGCCAGGGGTCGGCGGACCCCTGCCCCCTCCCCCGCACCCCCTCCCCCAACCCCTTGAGGTGGTAGCACGGGCTTCCAGCCCGTGCCGGCAGGGCTTGATGCCCGAACTACCATAAAATTCTGCGGGTTGGGTGGGGGGGTGTGGGGGGAGGGTAGGGACCTTTGGTCCCTATCCCTCCCCCACAAGACCGGAGTCACCCATCCATGCTCCAAATACTAGGCCAGAATGTCTTGAACGCCTTGCAGTTGGGGAGTGTGTATGCCCTCATCGCCCTGGGCTACACCATGGTGTACGGCATTCTCACCATGATCAATTTTGCCCACGGGGACATCTTCATGGTGTCCACCTATCTGAGTCTGGCCGCGGCTCTGTTTCTGTTGGGCCTGCCCCTCAATCTCCCCATGCCGTTGGTCTTCATCGGGGCGCTGCTTTTCAGCATGCTGCTGACGGCCCTGTTGGGCGTCACCATCGAGCGCCTGGCCTACCGCCCCCTGCGCCAGGCCCCCCGTTTGTCCGTGGTCATCACCGCCTTGGGGATAGGGCTTTTCCTGGAACATTTCACCCTGGCCCTGCTGGGTCCGGAGCCTCGGCGCTTTCCCGACCTCATTCCCGCCAGTCCCTGGCAGGTGGCCGGCCTGACCCTGACACCCCTGCAACTGCTGACCATTGTTCTGGCGGCCCTCATCATGTTGCTCCTTGATATGCTGGTGCGCCGGACGCTTCTGGGCATGGCCATGCGGGCCATTTCCTACAACCGTCCCATCGTGCCGTTGATGGGGGTGCCGGTGGACCGGGTTATTACCCTGACCTTCGCCATAGGCTCCGCCATTGCCGCGGCGGGGGGCCTCATGTACGCCCTGGCCTACCCGGTCCTGGACCCCTACATGGGCGTCCGCATCGGCTGGTGGGCCTTCATCGCTGCGGTGGTGGGAGGCATCGGCAATATCCGGGGGGCCATGCTGGGGGGCTTTATTTTAGGAGCAGTGGAAATTTTCACCCCGGTGTTTCTGCCGTCCTCCACCTACCGGGATTTTGTGGCTTTTTCTTTGCTGATCCTGCTTCTGGTCTTCAAACCCACGGGCATCCTGGGACGGCCGATTTTTGAGAGGGTGTGATGACTGTGGGGGAGGGGGCTAAGGGGCAGAGGCCCCCTCCCCCAAGCCCCCTCCCCCAATCCCTTGATTCGGGAGCACAGGCTTCCAGCCTGTGCAACACAGGCAAGATGCCTGTGCTCCCGGATAAATATGATGAATATTATAGCGTTTGCCCAAAGTTCTTTCTTGTTATTCCATCTCCACCCAGCGGGATGAGAGGGTGAGGGGGGTAAAAAAACTTTTGGCAACGACTATTAGGTTGAATAAAGCAATATTGCGGAAAGGTTGAATCGTCCGCTTTTTTTAAATATATGCCGTCGAAGCGTTTCCTCATCTGGGCCGGAGCCCTGGCCCTCCTGGCCCTTTCCTGGGTCCTGCCCGAATCCGGCCTGTTGAACCCCTACTTCGTGCAGATCCTCATGTACGTGGGGATCAACATGATCCTCACCTTGTCCCTGAACCTGGTGAACGGCTACATGGGAGAGTTTTCCGTGGGCCACGCGGGATTTATGGCCATCGGCGCCTATGTCTCCGCCATTTTAAGCGTTTGGTATCTGCCCCGGGACCTGGGCCCCTGGGTTTTTCCTCTGATCGTCGTGGGGGGGGGCCTGGCCGCATCCCTGGCGGGTTTGGTGGTGGCCTTGCCATCATTCCGCACTCGGGGGGACTACCTGGCCATCGTCACCCTGGCCTTCAACATGATCGTTAAAAGCATCCTGGAAAACCTGGACGTGGTGGGCGGCCCCCGGGGTTTCAAGGATATTTCGCTCCTCACCACCTTTCCCTGGGTGGTCTTCTGGGTGCTGTTGACTTTTTATCTCATGCGCAACCTGGTCTTTTCCAATTTTGGCCGGGGCATCATGGCCATCCGGGAGGACGAGGTGGCCGCCAACCTCACCAGCGTGGACACCCGCCGCCTCAAGGTGTATGCCTTTTGCGTATCCGCGTTTTTCGCCGGGGTGGCCGGGGGGCTGTTTGCCCATCTGCTGCAATTCATCAACCCCCGGAGTTTTTCCATCCTCAAGTCAACGGACATGCTGGTCATGGTGTATTTGGGGGGCATGGGGAGCCTCACCGGCTCGCTCTTGGGGGCCACCCTCTTCACCCTGGTCCTGGAATTTCTGCGGCCTCTGGGCCTGTGGCGCTGGGTCATCGGCCCTCTGCTGTTGGTCCTGTTAATGATCTTTCAACCCCGAGGCATCATGGGCTTCAAGGATCCCCGTTGGCTAAGGCCGGATGATGACGAGAATTATGGGGGAGGTGGCCAGGGGTCGCGGACCCCTGCCCCCTCCCCCATACCCCCTCCCCCAACCCCTTGATGGTTTCCAAAAGCCGGTTAAGTCGGGACTATAGTCCCGACTTAACCGGTGCTCTATGCGGGTTGGGAGGGGGGTGTGGGGGGAGGGCAGGGACCTCAGGTCCCTGGTCCTCCCCCCACAAAGAGACATTCAATGGCGCCCTTATTAAAAGTCAGAGAACTGTCCCACAATTTCGGCGGCTTGTGCGCGGTGACGGACTTTTTCCTCACCGTGTCCGAGGGTGAATTGGTGGGGCTCATCGGTCCCAACGGCGCCGGCAAGACCACTATTTTTAATCTCATTACCGGGGTCTTTCGGGTAAGTCACGGGCGCATCTTTTTTAAAGACCAGGATATCACCGACTGGGCCAGCCACCGCATCACCTCGGCCGGCATTGCCAGGACCTTTCAGAATATCCGACTGTTCAAGGACCTTACCGCGTTGGACAACGTTCGTCTGGGGGCCTTTGCCCGTCACGGTTATGGTTTATGGGACGCGTTTTCCCGCCGCCGCACCTTTCGGGGCGAAGAGGGCCGCTGGCTCAGGGAGGCTTACTCCCTTCTGGAGCGCTTCAACATCCGGCAATATGCCCACACCGCGGCCCGCCATCTCCCTTATGGGGAGCAGCGCCGCCTGGAAATGGCCCGGGCCCTCATCAGCGGTCCTCAGCTTCTCTTGCTGGATGAACCCGCCGCGGGCATGAACGAGGCGGAGGTGGATGGCCTGATCGGCCTCATTAGGGAAATCAAAAAGGAATTTTCCCTGACCATTCTCCTCATCGAGCACCAGATGCAGGTGGTGTCGGACTTGTGCCAGCGGGTCTCGGTACTGGATTTCGGCCTGACCATCGCCGAGGGGCCGCCCCAGGAAATCCAGCGCCACCCCAAGGTCCTGGAGGCCTACCTGGGAAAAGATGAGGCCCTGGAGCCAGAGATCGAAGAATAACGGGGTTATCAGGTGTAGGGGCGAGGCAGGCCTCGCCCCTATGGGCTGAAGTTAGCGAGAATAAGCAGGTTGACCTAAACGCATAATGATGGCGGCCAAGGACGCCCGCTACCCGAACTTTTCATTATTTTCGGGTGAGTCAAGATCTTATGAGTTGCTGTTTGGGAACCAGGGAAACTCCTTTAATCCCCCCCTTTTCTAAAGGGGGGGTTAGGGGGGATTTGACTGTATAACTTGCCAGTTAGCCAATAAATTAGCTGAGTAGGAAAAAAACCAGGTACATTGCCCTCATGAACCCTGAACCCCTTCTCACGGTGGACGACCTCTGGGTCTCCTATGACCGCATCAATGCGGTGCGGGGGGTGTCCTTTGTGGTGGGCCGGGGTGAAATCGTCACCCTCATCGGGGCCAACGGCGCGGGCAAGTCTTCCATCCTCGGGGCCATCTCGGGCCTCTTGCCGGTGAGCCGGGGAACCCTCACCCTGGCGGGAGAGGATCTGGCGAGCCTCCCCCCTCACCGGCGCACCGCCAAAGGCCTGGCCCACGTCCCCGAGGGCCGCATGATCTTCGGCAACCTCACCGTGGAGGAGAACCTGCGCCTGGCCGCCTATGCCCGCCGGGACCGGGAGATTGAAGCGGACTTGGACAAGGTCTGGGATCTCTTCCCCCGGTTGGAGGAGCGCCGGCGCCAGTGGGGCAACACCCTCTCCGGCGGCGAGCAGCAGATGCTGGCCGTGGGCCGGGCCCTCATGAGCCGGGCCCACCTGTTGCTCCTGGACGAACCCTCCATGGGCCTGGCCCCCATGCTGGTGCGGGAGATCTTCCGGGTCATCCGCCGCCTGAACGACGCCGGGGCCACCATCCTCCTGGTGGAGCAAAACGCCCGCCTGGCTCTGGAGGCGGCCCACCGGGCTTATATCCTGGAAACCGGGGCCGTGGTTTTCTCCGGGCCTTCCCGGGAACTCCGGGACCACCCCCAGGTCCAGAAGGCCTATCTGGGGGGGAGCCGAGCCGACTGAGCGCCACTTCAAGCCTGGAACCTCTGATTTCAAATAAGGGCACATAAAATGATGGGGCGGGCCTCGGTGCCCGCCATTTTCCTGCTTTCCTCCTCCTCACGAAAAAGGACCATATCTTGACGCGGTCAGACTTCCCCTTCCAAGTGCGCCCCGAAAACCCCGATGATATCCAGCCCATCCGCCAGGTTCTGGAAATGGCCTTCGAACGGCCCGAGGAAGCGGACCTGGTGGAGGCCCTGCGGCGCCGGGGAATGGTGACCTTATCCCTGGTGGCGCTTCAGGAAGGCCGGGTGATCGGCAACATCATTTTCAGTCCCGTGAGCATCGAGTCCCCGGCTGGCAAGTTCCCCGCCCTGGGTTTGGGACCTCTGGCGGTTATCCCCTCCTGCCAAAAAAGAGGTGTGGGCGGTGCGCTCATACAGGCCGGAGTGGAAACCTGCCGTATAGCCGGCCACCCTGCCGTGGTCCTGGTGGGCCACCCCGGCTATTACCGCAGGTTTGGCTTTGTCGCCGCTGCGGCCCTTGGCCTCACCAGTGAATTTGAGGTGGCCGAGGAATATTTTCTGGTACTGGAGTTGGAACCGGGCGCCCTCCGGGGAAAAGGCGGCACGGTCTTTTATCAACCTGAATTCCACCTGGTCTGAAAGTCGTTCCCCCCCCCACCGGTTGCCACTTCTGAAATTCAGGTATAAAATTAAATTTGAAAGAATTTTCTTAACCTTCTCTTTGTGATTTTTGCAATATAGCTCATAATAACTTTCAGTGACTAACCTAGGAGGACTGATTTTTCATGGGAAAATGTGATCACGAGGGCGACCCCAAGGCCTGCGCCAGTTGCAGCGTCGCCCAGGAAGCCCACAAATCGGAGGAAGAAAAGGCCCTGTGCCGCACCCTGGCCCAGATTCGCCACAAAATCCTGGTGATGAGCGGCAAAGGCGGGGTGGGGAAAAGCAGCGTGGCGGTCAGCCTGGCCCTGGCCCTGGCCCGGGCCGGCCATAAAGTAGGTCTCATGGACGTGGACATCCACGGTCCCAACGTGCTGCGCATGTTGGGGTTGAAGGAGCCCTTTGATCTCACCAGCGCCCAGTTCATCATGCCGCCGGAACTTTTTCATAATCTGAAGGTCATCTCTGTGGAAGCGGTCATGCGGGACCGGGAAATCGCGGTCATCTGGCGGGGGCCCATGAAGCACCAGCTCATCCGGCAGTTCCTCACCGAAGTCCAGTGGGGTTTCCTGGACTACCTGGTCATCGACGCGCCGCCGGGCACCGGCGATGAGCCCATGAGCGTGGCCCAGACCATCCCGGAAGCCAAGGCCATCATCGTTACCACCCCCCAGGAGATTTCCCTGGCCGACGTGCGCAAGTCCATCAATTTTTGCCAGAAGATCAACCTGGGAGTTTTGGGCATAGTGGAAAACATGAGCGGCTACAGCTGCCCCCATTGCGGCCAAGACCTGCCCCTGTTCCGCAAGGGCGGCGGGGAAAAGACCGCCCAGGCCTTCAACATTCCTTTCCTGGCTTCGCTCCCCTTCGATCCCCAGGTGGTGGAGGCCGCAGATCAGGGCCAACTCGCTGACCTGAATGAAGAAAAAAGCCCCTTCTTTGCGGCCCTGCGGCCCATGGTGGCCTACCTCACCAAGGTGCTGCCGCCCCAGCCGGCCCGGGAGCCCGGGGAACTGAGAATCGCGGTGCCCGTGGATAACGGCAAAGTGGCCCCGGCCCCCACCAAGGCCCCGGAGATCGCCCTGTTCACCGTCAAAAACGGCGCCATCGTCAACAAGGAGATTATGCCCCGGCCGGAGCTCGACCCGGTGAACTTCCCCATCTGGCTGGAAAATTTAGGGGTCAGCCACCTGGCCGGCGACCTCAACGCCGCGGCCACGGCCCTTCTTAAAAGGAAAGGCATCGAGGTCATCACCCCCGGGCCCGACCAGACCCCGGAACAGGTGGTGGAGGGATTTTTAAAATGAGTCTTGGGGAAGGGGGCCAGGGGTCGCAGACCCCTGCCCCCTCCCCCAAACCCCCACCCCCAACCCCTTGAGGGGAAAAAACAGGCCGGGGCAGGCAGGACTTCACAGTCCTGCCTGCCCCGGCGCTATTATGCGGGTTGGGAGGGAGGTGAGGGGGGAGGGCAGGGACCTCAGGTCCCTGGCCCTCCCCCCACGTCTTCCCTAATCCAACCAGTAATTCGGGGCTTCCTTCATGATGATGACGTCGTGGACGTGGGATTCTCTTAGGCCTGCCGGGGTGATGCGCACGAATTTGGCCTTGCTCTGGAGTTCGGGGATGGTATTGGCGCCCACGTACCCCATGCCGGAGCGCACCCCGCCCACCAGTTGATAGACCAGGTCCGACAGTTTCCCCCGGGAGGGCACCCGGCCCACGATGCCTTCCGGCACCAGCTTGGACTCCATTTCGATGTCCTCTTGATAATAGCGGTCCCGGGAGCCGGCCTTCATGGCCTCCTCCGAGCCCATGCCCCGGTAGATTTTGTAGCTGCGGCCCTGGAAGATCACGGTTTCACCGGGGCTCTCCTCGGTGCCGGCAAAGAGGCTGCCGATCATGACGCTGTCCGCGCCCGCGGCCAGGGCCTTGGTGAGGTCCCCGGAATACTTGATGCCCCCGTCGGCCATAATGGGCACATCGGCCTCCCGGCCGGCTTTGGCGCACTCCATGACCGCAGTAACCTGGGGCACCCCCACCCCGGCGATGACCCGGGTGGTGCAGATGGAGCCCGGCCCCACTCCCACCTTCACCGCGTCCACCCCGGCCTTGATGAGATCCCTGGCCCCCTCTTCCGTGCCCACGTTGCCGGCAATCAACTCCGCGTCGGGGAAATTCCGTTTGGTAGCCTCCACGGCCTTGAGCACCCGCTCGGAGTGGCCGTGGGCCGTGTCAATGACGATCACGTCGGCCCCGGCCTTGAGCAGCGCGTCCACCCTCTCCTCCCGGTCCGGCCCCACTCCCACCGCGCCCCCCACCCGCAGGCGCCCGAACTCGTCCTTGCAGGCCAGGGGGTATTTCTTGATCTTCTCGATGTCTTTAATGGTGATAAGCCCCTGAAGGTTGTAGTCATCGTCCACCACCAGGAGCTTTTCGATGCGGAACTGGTGCAGAAGGGCCTTGGATTCCTCGAGCGTAATGCCCACGGGCGCGGTCACCAGATCATCTTTGGTCATGACCTGGTTCACCGTCAGGTCCAGGTTGGTTTCGAACCGGAGATCCCGGTTGGTGACGATGCCCACCAGGCGGCGCCCTTCCACCACCGGGATGCCGGAGATGCGGTAGCGCTCCATAAGGGCCAGGACATTGGCGATGGGCTCCCGGGGGCCGATGGTCACCGGATCCAAGATCATGCCCGATTCGGACTTCTTGACTTTTGCCACTTCCAGGGCCTGGGCCTCGATGACCAGGTTGCGGTGGAGGATGCCGATGCCCCCCTGGCGGGCCAGACTGATGGCGGTTTCCGATTCGGTCACCGTGTCCATGGCCGCGGCCACAATGGGGATGTTGAGGCGAATGCCCCGGGTCAGGCGGGTGGACAGGTCCACCTCGTTGGGGAGCACCGCTGAGGCTCCAGGCAAGAGTAGCAAGTCATCAAAGGTAAACCCGTAGGAAATGTTGTCGTGCGCCATGTGTGCTCCTTTTCTTTAACAAATTTTACCAAAAGGCATTTAGGAGCTTTTTGGGTTTGAAAAAGTAGTAAAAGAAATTGTATTCTCTATTTCTTTTCTCATTTCATCTTGAAAATCTTCAATCTCTTTCAGTGAAAGCTTATCATAAGATTTGACTTTAAATTTTATCTCAATACCTAAAGCATCACTTACAAATTCCATATGTGTCATAATATTCATTAATGATTCTTGGCCTTGATTTGTCTTTGAGAATTCAGCAAATGTATCATATAGATATATTTTAGAAAATAAATTATTAACAAGCCATTGGTATCTACAATTTTCATTTTGCCAACTCTTTATAGTTATTATTTCTAATATATCCTGCTATAAGCGAGCTAATAACATACAATATTACTAATGATATCAAGCATAATTTATACACAATATATTTCTTATCTTTTTCAGAAAACAATTCAAAATAAAATCCCAAACAAATAATAACCAAACCAAGAATAATTCTATTTCTCTCTCTTATAAATGAAATGATATTATCTGGAAAATATATAGATATTATCATTCCTGGCTCGTTATTTCCTATAATACTATTATTAATTACATCTATTGTGCTCCTAGTTAATACTCCCATAACAAGAATAGCTGAACCAATTAATATTAATATTTTTGCAAATGATGTTAATTCTATAGAAATTGAAAACAAGTAGTTGAACATCTTTTTAAGAAAATTCCAAATATATTTTAGAAAATCTATGAGCCTTTGAATTATTATTAAATATTTTTCCATTTAGGTAAATAAATTCCATATTGCCATTTGTTCACTTAGCAATCTCCAACAGGATTCCTTCCAACAACCCCGCATCTATGGCCACCAGATGCTCCTGGCCAAAGACCGTGAGGATGGTTTGGACGATGAGGGCCCCGGCCACCATGACCCCGGCCTTGGCGGGTTCGAGACCGATAAGCCGGGCCCGTTCCTGCTTCCGGCAGGGCGGCCAGACGCCCGGCCAACTCCGTCACCTTTTCTTTGGTTAATATATAGTTGTTTACCTTTTCCGGGTCATAGGCGGCCATTTCCTGGGCCATGGCCGCCAGGGTAGTCACCGACCCGGCGGTGCCCACCAGGGTGGGCTTTTCGGTTAAATGCTCGGCAAAATGCTCTTGATAAAAGTTTTGTAAGTGACTGAATAACTCTTCCTGCAAATCCGCCACTTTTGCCGGCCGGGGCGGGTCCCCCAGGGGCCGGGCCCGGCTCAGAGACAGGACCCCCAGGGGCAGGCCCGCAAACACGGGTTCCCGGCCGCGGCGCACCAGGATAAACTCGGAGCTCCCGCCGCCCACGTCAAAGACCACCAGGGGGCCGGTGTCCTGATATTTCGGGTCCAGGGCCGACAACACCCCGGAGAGGGACAGGTGCGCTTCTTCTTCAGGGGTAAGGAGGCGCAGCGGGATGTTCAACGTCTCCTCGGCTGCCCGGAGAAAATCCCGGCCGTTCTGAGCCTGGCGCACCGCCTGGGTGGCCACACGCCTGACCCCGCTCCACCCCCCGGGCCGCCATTTCCCGGGCAAAAACCCCCAAGGCCTCCAGGGTGCGGTCCTGATCAGCCCGAGCCAACACCCCGGACTCCCCCACCTCCCGCCCTAAACCGGTGATTTCCCGATGGTGCAGGATAACCTGGAACCGCCCCGGCCCCAGCACTTCCGCCACCGCCAGGCGCACCGTCAAACTGCCGATATCAACTGCCGCTATTGGGGTCATCATTGCTCTTGAGGGAGGGGGCTAGGGGCGGGGGGACTGCGTTCCCCCGATCCTCCCCTCAATCCACTATTTCATACACGTCCGGCAGGGTGCGCATTTTTTCACCGCTGTCCAGACCGTAGCCCACCAGGAAGCCCTTGGCCACGGTAAAACCTATGTAGTCCAGGGGCACCTCCACCTGCCGCCGTTCCTTTTTGTCGATGAGGCAGCAGATTTTGAGAGAGGCGGGCTGGTGGCTGGCCAGATGTCCCAAAAGAAAATCCAGGGTGAGGCCCGCGTCCACGATGTCCTCCACCACCAGCACGTGGCGGCCCTTAATGGGCAATTCCACATCCTTGGTGATGTGCACTTCCCCTGAGGTGGTAGTGCCGGCGCCATAGCTCCTGAGGCGCACGAAATCCACCTGCACGGGAAAATCCAGGGCCCTGGTCAGGTCCGCCAAAAAAATGAAGGCGCCCTTGAGGATGGCGACCAGGAGCGGGTCCTTATCCGCGTAATCCCGGCTGATCTGGGCCGCCAGCTCTTTGATGCGGGCCGCGATAGCCTCCCGTGAGATAATCAGTTTTTTCTCAGCTGCCACCCCTGCCCCCTTCATGGGTTCAAGATAAAAAATGGGAGGAAGGTTGTCAAACCCAAATGCCCATGTTGGGAGTATCCCAAGATTTTCCGGTTTTTTTCGGAAATCACCGAATTCGGGAGAATTTCCTGCAGTTGTGATATAGTCCGCCATCTCGGCCCCAGTGCCCTGGTACTGCGAGGATAGATGAAAGCATTATTGATCTCCCCTAAGTTTCCCGAGACTTTCTGGTCTCTCCAACATGCCATCAAATTTTTAGGGGTCAAGGCCGGCAGTCCTCCCCTGGCTCTCCTGACGGTGGCCGCCATGCTGCCCCGGGAATGGCCCAAGAAGCTGGTGGACCTCAACGTCGAGCCGCTGACGGCTGAACACCTGGCCTGGGCCGACCTGGCTTTTATCAGCGCCATGACCGTGCAGTCCCCTTCCACGGACGAGGTCATCCGCCGCTGCCGGGCCGCGGGCGTGACCGTGTGTGCCGGGGGGGTGCACTTCAGCACCGCGGGGGTCTCCTATGAGCCGGTGGATCACTTATTTATCGGCGAAGTGGAAGAAATCTTCCCCGACTTTTTGGCGGACTTGGCCCAGGGCAAGGCCTTGCCGGAATACCGGGCCGCCAAATTCCCCGACCTCGCCCAGTCGCCGGCCCCGGCCTGGGAGCTCTTGGACCATTCCCAGTATGCCAACATGTTGGTTCAGGTCTGCCGGGGCTGCCCTCACGACTGCGATTTCTGCCACGTCATCGTGCTCTACGGGCGCCACCCCCGCTACAAAACTCCGGACCAGGTGCTGAAGGAACTCCAGGGTCTTTATGAGGCGGGCTGGCGGGGGGACATCACCTTTGCCGACGACAATTTCATCTGCCACCACGGCAAGGCCAAGGACATCTTGCGGGTGCTGGGTCCCTGGCAGGCAGACCACGGCTATCCTTTCCGCTGCTATGCCCAGGTAAGCCTGGAGGTGGTGGATGACCCGGATTTGTTGCCTCTCATGGCCCGGGCCGGTTTTGTGGGGTTGTTCCTGGGCATTGAAACCGCGGACCCTGATTCTCTCAAGGAATGCAATAAGCGTCAGAACATGAACCGGGATATGGTGGCCGCGGTTAAGCACATCCAGGCCCACGGCCTGGACGTCATCGGCGGCTTCATCGTCGGCTTTGACACGGATTATCCCGCAGTCTTTGCTCATCAGGCCAAGTTTATCGAGGAGGCCGCCATTCCCACGGCCATGATCAATATCCTGGCCGCGCCTCCGGGGACCCGTCTTTTCCGCCGTCTGGAAGCTGAAGGGCGTCTTTTGGGGACTTGTGACGGGGACACCACCATGAATTCCGGGGCCTTGAATTTTATCCCCAAAATGGGCCGGGATATCCTGCTAAGCGGCTACAAGGGCCTCCTGAACCGGCTCTTTGCGCCCAGACCTTATTATCGGCGAGTCCTGGCCTTCTTGGGGCATTACCACACCAACCCCCACCTGCCGCACCGCCCCCCCACTTCCCGGGACATCTCCGCGGTCCTGAAAATTATTTACGCCCTGGGCATTAAGGAGAAGGGCCGGGTGGCTTTTTGGGCCTTTTTCGTGAATCTCCTTCTGCACCATCGCCAGCGGTTCCCCCTGGGCATGTCCATGGCCGCGTCCGGCCACCATTTCCGCATGATTATGCACCGGTTCTGCGCGGAAACTGTGTGAGTTTGTCATGGAAAGCCCATTGGGCAATCCCCTGGAATGGCAATAGTGTCCGGTAGGGTTCTTGCAGGCATCGCTTCATCTGAAAAAAAATGTAGCCGCGAGGCTCAAGCCTCGCGCCAGCACAGGCGGGACGCCTGTGCCACCAAGGCATTCCTTCATCGCGGGTGATCTGGTCATAGGGGAGTCTTATTTTCTGGATAAGAAGCCCATGAGCCTGAAACACCCTCCCCCTCGATGGGGGAGGGCTGGGGTGGGGGTGGAAAATTTTCTTAGCAAAATAGAGGAGTTGCTCTAAAAAGCCCCCCCAACCACCTCCCAACGTGGGGAGGGGGCCAGGGAGTAATTCACCGGCGGGAAGGCCTGTGGTGCGAACCCCTGCCCCCCTCTCCAATCCCTTAGCACGGTAGGACGGGCTTCCAGCCCGTCCAGGCACGGGCAGGATGCCCACGCTACCGGTTTTAGGGCCATAGGCTCCCAGCCGAATCCCGGTTTGAGCAGGAACAGCAGTATGCCTGTTCTCCCATATAAGGGGGATTGGAAGGGGAGCGGCAGGGGCATGGCTTGCCATGCCCTAAAACAGGGCAGGCACCGCTCCCCCGGTCCTCCCCTCAAGAGACAATTACGCAGTCATAACCTAAGACATGACCTACCGACCTTTGATGATCCTGGGCGCCGGATCCGACGTGGGCAAAAGCCTCCTCACTGCGGGGTTGTGCCGCCTTTTCCGCCAGGAAGGCCTCCGGGTGGCCCCCTTCAAGGCCCAGAACATGGCCTTAAACAGCTTCATCACCCCCGAGGGCGGAGAAATGGGCCGCTCCCAGGCCGTCCAGGCCCAGGCTGCGGGGCTTGTCCCCCACGTGGACATGAACCCCATTCTGCTCAAGCCCACCTCCGGGGTGGGGGCCCAGGTCATCGTCCACGGCAAGGTCCTGGGGAACTTCACCTCCGGGGACTATTTTCGCCTCAAAACCAGGCTGGTGCGCCAGGTCATGGCCAGCTTCCGCCGCCTGGCCCGGCAATACGAACTCATAATCATAGAGGGGGCCGGCAGTGCAGTGGAACTCAATCTGCGGTCAAACGACCTGGTCAACTTGGCCATGGCCAAAAGGGCCGGGGCCGCCGCCATCCTGGTAGCCGACATCGACCGGGGCGGGGTTTTTGCGGCCACCATGGGCTCTTTTCACCTCATGACCAGGACGGAGCGCCGGCTTTTGCAAGGGTTCATCATCAACCGCTTTCGGGGAGACCCGGAGCTTTTCCGGGAGGGGGTGGCGATCATCGAGAAAGGCACGGCCCGGCCGGTCCTGGGAGTGCTGCCTTTCTTACCCGATCTGGCTCTGCCGGAGGAGGACAGCGTGCCCCTGGACCGCTGGGGGCCGCCGCCTGCCGCCGACGCCGCCCGGCGCCTGGCCGTGGGCGTGGTGCGCCTGCCCCATATCTCCAATTACACGGATTTTTTGCCCCTGGAGCAGGAGGCCCGGGTGGCCCTGAGCTATGTGGACCACCGGCACGATCTCGCCGGCCTGCACCTGGTGATCCTCCCCGGCACCAAGAACACCATCAGCGATCTCAGGTATCTGAAGGAAACCGGGCTGGCCGCCCACCTTCTGACTTTTGCCCGCCAGGGGGGCCGGGTCCTGGGCATCTGCGGGGGCTACCAGATGTTGGGGGCAGAGGTGCGGGATCCACTGGGCCTGGAGGGAGAGCCCCGGACAGAGGGGGGACTGGGTCTCTTGCCGGTGGTCACCACCCTTCAGGGGGAAAAGACCACCACCCAGGTGCGGGCCAAGGTATTGGGGCTGCCGGGCCGCGATCTTGAGGTCGCGGGCTACGAGATTCACCTGGGAGAGACCCAAACCCAGGGTTCAGGGGGGCCGGCCCTGCTCCTTACTTCCCGGAACAGCCAAGCCGCCGGGGTCCCAGACGGTTGGGTGAGCCCTGAGGGCCGCATCATGGGCACCTACGTCCATGGCCTCTTTGACGCCGACGCCTTCCGCCAGGCCTTTGTTGCGGACCTCTTGGGCTCCCCGCCGGGGGGCGCCGATGACCCGCCCGCCTGGTCTTATGAGGCCTTTCAGGAGGAGCAGTTTGACCGGCTGGCTGAGGCCCTGCGCCGCCATCTGGACCTGACTCGCCTCTGGCAGTTCATCCGGACCAGATAACCTTCCCCATTATTTTCGGTGCTCCGCAAAAAATCTAGAACCTATTTCAAAACCTCCATTTTCTGTCACCCTGAGCGAAGCGAACGGTCTAAAATCTTTGAAAAGATAAGATCATTCGCTTCGCTCAGAATGGCAGTTTTGTATAAGAAAAAATTTTGAAATGGTTTGTAAGTATTTTTTTTTAAAAGTTGAATTTCGATTAAACTCGTTTGCCAAAAGTTCTTTCCTTAAATCCCCTCTCCCCCCAACGGGGGGAGAGGGTTAGGGTGAGGGGGGAAGAAAAAACTTTTGGCAACGACTATATGTTTCTATTGCGGAGCAAAAAACATAATCGAAATTTTAAAAAAATACTGCGTATTCCTTAAAGTTATTTCGCCTGCGGCCGATGAGGCAGATGAGAGGAGGTCGTGGGCATGCTGCAGTTTTCTTTGGGACTCATCGTCGGCATCACTATGGGAGTGTTCATCATGTGCCTGATGATCATGTCGGGCCGGGGGCAGGAACCACCGGAGGACCTGCGTGAAGATAAGGAAGAGCCTTTAGGGAGGAAATTGGTCCAGGGTTAAGGTCCGTCCTGGCGGCCCTGGGGTTTCCCGGGCGCCATCGCCGGCTGTTTGAGCGCCCTGGCCTGGGCCGCCAGAGCTTCCCTGCCGTAGATAAGGGACGCTGGATCTGGTCAGGATTCTTCTGGTTCCCAGGCTCCTGTCCGAAAAGTCTTTGATGTGGCAGAGGCTTTATGGCTCTGCGGATTCGAGGCAGGCACACAGGCCCGCCATACCGACCTTTTCGTCATTTTCGGGTGAGCCAAAGGCTTATGATTTACTGCTTGGGAAATCCACTTGGACGCAGAGCCAAGCCCGACGAGAAGGTTTCTGAAAAGCCTTGGTCCGGCTATCCTGAGCCAAATGAGCTGCACGGCCTCCGCGGACACCGCCAGACCTTACGGCGTCAAGCTGGTCTGCCGGACCTGGGAGCAGCCCCGATCTTCTTATTACGCCTCCCGCAACGGCTCGGGGCCGCCACCGCGCCTGGCCCCGCCAGGTAAACGGGGGCCGAAGATCGCCCTTTCTGACGCCGAACTCCTGGAACTGATCCGGGCGGACCTGGCGGCTTCGCCGTTTCAGGGTGAGGGACACCGCAAGGTCTGGGCCCGCCTCCGGGTGCGGGACGGCGTCAAGGTGGGCCGCCGCCGGGTGCTCAGGCTCATGCGGGAAAGCAATCTACTCTCTCCCTTCCGGGGCCGGCGAGGCAATCCCCGTCTCCACGAGGGGGAAATCATTACCCAGGCCCCCAATGTCATGTGGGGCACCGACGGCGCCAAGGTCTTCACCGTGGAAGACGGCTGGGGTTGGCTTTTTGTTGCGGTGGAGCACTGGAACGCCGAGTGTCTGGGCTGGCATGTTGTAACCAAGGAGCTTAACTCCGAATTCCGGGAGCAAGTTTTCGTTCACTGCAGCCACCTTATAGCGCCAGACCTGGACAACCTTGCTTCCATTAATCAATAGCCGCAAACCGCCAATAGAAAACTTAACAAAGCCTCCCTTGCCCCTGCGCCTAAATTCCCCTATAATCGCGCTGATGTCCAGACGCTTTGGGAAGAGGTCAAGATTGCTGATTCGGCCGGGAAAAAAATCTTTTCCTATAACTCGGGGATGGCGCCGGGCACCAGACGCCCCCACCCTTTCCCCCTTTTTCTTGAGAGGCTGACTTCATGGTACCGTTTCTGATTTTTGTTGCCATTGTGGCCACCGTGTTTCTGGTGGGCGTCACCCAGTACAACCGCCTGGTGCAGGCCCGCCAGATGGCCCAGGAAGGCCTCAGCGGCATTGATGTCCAGCTCAAGCGCCGGGCCGATCTAATCCCCAACCTCATCGAAGCGGTCAAGGGTTACATGGGCCATGAACGGGGGGTCCTGGAGAAGGTGACGGAACTCCGGGCCAAGAGCCTCCAGGGCGGGACCCTGGCCGAAAAAGGCCAGGTTGAGGGCATGCTCTCCCGGGCCCTGGGCAATCTCTTTGCCGTGGCGGAAAACTATCCCGACCTCAAGGCCAGCCAAAATTTCATCGAACTCCAGAAGGCCCTGTCCGACACGGAAGAGCAGATCCAGCTCTCCCGGCGATATTACAACGGCGCCGTCCGCAACCTCAATATCCTGGTGGATTCCTTCCCCAGCAACATCATCGCTCGGATGTTCGGCTTCACCGCCATGGAATACTTCGAACTTGAAGACCAGGCCGACCGGGCCGTTCCCAAGGTGAGTTTCCCTTAAAGATGACCGCACTCGTTTTTACCCTGCGCAGCTTAATGGTGGTCCTGTGCCTGGCCGGGCTCTGGGTTTTCCCGGGTCAGGCCCATGGCTATTTTGGCGCCGTGGAAAGGATCCGGGACTTTAAAAGCTTCATCGTGGTCCATCCCGATTCCTCCATGACGGTCACCGAGACCATCACGGTAAACAGCACCGGGCAGGAAATCAAACGGGGCATTGTCCGGGAATTTCCCACCACCTATAAGGACAGGTTCGGCAACACCATAAAAGTGGGCTTCGAGGTCAAGGAAGTGTTGCGCAACGGCAAACCGGAGCCTTACCATACCCAAAGCGTGACCAACGGTGAAAAGATTTTCATCGGTCAAAAAGACGTTTTTCTGAGCCCCGGAACTTACACCTACACCATCAAGTACTACACCGACCGGCAGCTTGGGTATTTCAAAGATTTTGATGAGCTCTATTGGAATGTCACCGGCAACGGCTGGACCTTCGCCATCGATCGGGCCGAAGCGGTGGTGATTCTCCCGGAAGGGGCGAAAATTATCAGGTATGCCGCCTACACCGGACCCATGGGGGCTAGGGGTCAGGATTTCCGGGTAAGCTATGACGGGGCCGGCAACATCGTCTTTACCACCACCCGGGGTCTCAATCCACGGGAAGGCCTGACCATTGCCGTGGCCTGGCCCAAAGGCCTGGTGGCGGAACCCTCCGGTTCAGAAAAACTCGGCTACTTCCTGCGGGACAGTCTTTCCAGCATCGCCGCCATCCTGGGGCTTTTGGGAACCTGCCTCTATTATTTCATGACCTGGCTAAAGGTGGGGCGCGACCCAGCCAAAGGCACCATCATCCCCCTCTTTACCCCGCCCCAGGGCTTCTCCCCACCGGCCGTGCGCTATCTCATGCGTATGGGTTATGACCAGAAAGCCTTCGCCGCAGCCGTAGTGGACATGGCCGTTAAGGGCTATCTGAAAATCGAGGAAGACGACGGTGATTATACCTTGCGCCGGGTCGACAAGAGCGGCGCCAACCTCGACGCCGCCGAGCAGCGCCTGGGCTCCAGTCTGTTCCGCGGGGGCGGCCAAATCAAAATGGTGAACACCAACCACCAAACCATCGGCGAAGCCCGGACCGCCTTAAAGGAGAGCCTGGATAAGAATCTCAATAACAATTATTTCCACACCAACACGCCGTCGTTTTTTATGGGGCTCGGGCTGACGGCCCTGACGCTGGGGGCCATCATCTTCACCTCCCAGAATTGGGAAGCCATTTTTGCCCTGCTCTGGCTGTCTATCTGGAGCATAGCCTGCGTCTTTTTGGCTCTCATGGTGTATCGCAACTGGCAGGCTCTCAGGGGCAGGTGGAGCTTCGGGAAAATCTTCACGGCCCTGGCCAGCACCCTTTTCGCCCTACCTTTCTTTGCCGGAGAAGTGCTGGGCCTGGGGCTGTTCACCAAGGCCCTCTCCCCTCCTTCCACCCTGGCCTTTGGCATCCTGGTCTTTGTGAACGTCATGTTTTACTATCTCCTTAAAGCCCCAACCGTAGCGGGCCGAAAGATCATGGACCAGGTGGAAGGCTTTAAAATGTATCTCTCCGTGGCCGAGCAAAACCGCCTGGATATGTTGAATCCCCCGGAGAAAACCCCGGAACTTTTTGAAAAATACCTTCCCTACGCCCTGGCCTTGGACGTGGAAAACGAGTGGAGCGAACAATTCGCTGAGGTCTTGGCCAAGGCCCAGGTGGATGGCCAGCCCTATTCGCCTTCCTGGTATAGCGGCAGTTCCTGGAACAACATGCGGACCTCCAATTTCGCCGATAGTCTGGGGGGCGCCTTTGCTGCGGCCATCGCCTCCTCGGCTACTCCTCCGGGCTCCTCCTCCGGCAGCGGCGGCGGCGGGTCCTCGGGCGGCGGCGGCGGTGGCGGCGGGGGCAGCGGCTGGTAGGATGAGGGTGGCAAAAAAAGGGGGGGTGGGGTGTGGGGCAAAGGTCCGCCATCCCTCCCCCTTTCTCCATAGACTTATTGCAGCAATCTCACCTTAGCTTATACCAGTTTCGCTTTGTAGGGGCGGGTTTAAAACCCGCCCCTACAAGTGATATCAATGAGTTAGGTGCATGGTTCGTTTCATTTCAAAGCGAACCTGGTATTATATGACGACCCCCCAAATTCCCCTTATTCTCAAGCTCTCCGGCAGTCCCTGGGAGCGAGGCCGGCGGCACGGTGAACTCCTTGCTTCCGATATCCGCCGTCTGCGCCGGGCCCTTCTGCAGTATTTCTGCCGCTTCACCCTGTATCTTGGCGCCCTGCCTCTTCTGGGTTTTCTTCAACTCCTGTCCCGCCTGTCATTTTGGCCCCACGTACCCCCCCGGCTCCAGGAGGAACTCAAAGGGGTGGCGGCCGGCGCCCAAGTGGGCCTCCCGTTGGTTTTTCTGATAAACACCCTGGATGATCTGGCCAACAACTGGCCCTCCTGTTCCGCCCTGGCCGTGGGGGAGGGCCGCACTTCCCAGGGCCGCTTTCTGGCGGGGCGCAACCTGGACTATCCTGTGTTTTTGGATGTCCTGGTGGATCTGCAGCACTTGTTTCTTATAACCCCGGATGAGGGGCTGCCCCTGGTATCCCTCGCCTGGCCCGGCTATGTGGGGGTGACCACCGGCATGAACCGGGCCGGGGTTGCCCTGGCCCAACTCACCGCCATGTGCCGGGACCATAGTTTGCAGGGCTTCCCCTCCGGCCTGCGCCACCGCCTGGCCCTGGAACGCCAGAGTACTGTTGAGGGCGTGGCCGCCGACATCCTCGCGGCCCGCAGGACCATGGGCAACAATCTCCTCATCGTGAGCCCCCAGGAAGCTGTCGTCCTGGAACTCTCGGCCCGCCGGTCTGCTGTGCGCCGCCCTGCAGATGGGTTTATTGCCGCGACCAACCACTTCCAGAGCAAGGAAATGTCGCCGGTGAAGGGGATCTTTCCCCGGCGCCCTCCTTTGTCCACCCTGTCCCCTTACCACTTCACCGAAGCCTACTCCCGGGCTCGCGACGCCCGCCTCCGGGAATTGGCCACGGGGAAGGTTTTGGGTCCGAAAGACCTGCAGGCCGCGCTCGGGGATCCCGGCGTGGCCAATCCGGGCACGGTGAATAGCGTCGTCTTCGACCCGGCGGCGTGCACTTTGTGGGTGGCGGAAAAGCGCTCCCCCCCGGTGAGCCGGGGGAAATTTGTGAAATTCGCCTTCTGGGAAACGGGGGCTTGAGGCCAAGTGCCGATAAAACCACCAATAATTGTAGGGGAACGGCTTGCAGTACCTCAGCACGAACTAAAGTTTATATACGCAGCGTCATAAGTAATTGAACATGATGATGGTTTCACCCAGACCCAGCTTGCCCATTTTGTCACCCTGAGCCGCAGGCGAAGGGTCTCAGGAGTATAGAGAAAGACGAGATTCTTCGCCGCCTTCGGCGGCTCAGAATGACAAGCAGGTATTGTCATGGCACATTTCTATAAATAAATGACGCTGCGTATAGCTACCTAAGCCCCCTGCAAAAATCCCTCATTGAGCCAAAAGTTTACTTAATAGATCAAGATAGTGGAGAATAGGCGCCCTCGCCGACAAAATGCAGCCGTCGGCTCCTGTTTATCTATGATTTTCGCCGAGGCCCCTCTTTGTTCCTTACCGGTTGTTGTGGCTTGGCATGAAAAAGCCTGAAGCCTGGTATTCTGCTGGGGCTGAACAGGGGCCCTGCCCCTATCCTTGACAGGTGCCGGTCATGTGATAATATTGAAACTGCGCGGGCGATTAGCTCAGGTGGATAGAGCGTTGGTCTCCGGAACCAAAGGTCGGGCGTTCGAGTCGCCCATCGCCCGCCAAGCAATTTCAATAAGTTAAGGCCCTAACGAGGGCCTTTTCTTTTTATTGTCAGGAGCAAGTCTTACGCCGCGGCCAGTTTTTTGATCACCGGCCGGGGGTCCACGATGTGGCGCACGAACCATTTCTCGTAGTCCTCGGCGCCCAGAGCCAGGGCCAGAATCTCGGAAAAATGGAAGATGGGAATTTTGGTCTCGATGGTGCGGCGAATCTCCAGGTTGAGCTGGCACATGGCGCAGGCGGTGATGAGGCAGTCCGCCCCGGCCCCGGCGGCGCTGTCAATAATCTCATTTACCAGGGGGGCGACGATCTCCGGGTCGGTGGCCGACAGGAAAGAGCCGCAGCAGCGGTACATGAGGGCATGCGCGATGGGTTCTGCGCCCAGGGACTTGAGGATGTTCTCCATTTCCCCTTCAAAATAGGCTTCGTGTTTCAGGCGGGGCGGCCGAAACAAGGTGCAGCCGTAATAAGGCACAAATTTCAGGCCCTTCAGGCTCCGGCGGGCGTTGGCCCGGAGGCGGTCCAGGCCGTGGCGCACCAGGACCTCCATGAAGTGGATGATTTCCCCCTCCACATTGATGGGTCTGCCCCAACGCTCTTCCAGTTCCCGCCGGGTCAAGGGGTCCAGCCGCAGGTGCTTCTGGGCGGACCGCAGGTAATGGAGGCAGCGGGGGCACATGGCCACCAGGGGCCGGTCCGGCGGGGCCAGGGAGAGGTTCCGGGCCGACATCACGAGACTCAGGTCCTTGCATAAAGTCTGGGCCGAAGAGGAACCGCAGCAGTTCCAATCCGGGAGTTCAATGAGGTTAAAGCCGATGGCGCCGGCCGCCTCCATCAGGGATTGGTTGCTTTCCGCCGCGGTGGTCGCCAGGGAGCAGCCCGGAAAATAGGTAAAATCCAGAGACCGGGGATCGCTTTGCAGGTGGCTCATTTCGATTCTCTCCAGTAACACTGGAACAGGTCGGCGATTTCTGCCGCGGCCTTGACCCGGGAAGGGAACAGTTCCAGCTTCCGTTTGGCCAGCATTTTCAGGCCCAGGTCCAGGTCCTGCAGCCAGCCGCCGGTCTGCCGTTTATACCCCAGCATGATCCCCAGCTTGTGAGCCCGGCCGTATTTCTCCAGGGAGCGAAGCACCTCTTCGTGAAAGCCCCTGATGTTGGGCTTGCCGACGGAGACGCCCTCCTCCATGGCCATGAGGCGCAGGGTGTCCATGATGGCGGCGATGTCAATGCCCATGGGGCACTGGCTGGAGCAGGTGTGGCAGCCCACGCAGACCCAGATGGTCTTGCATTTCAGGACTTCTTCCCGCATGCCGAACTGGACCAGCCGCAACACTTGATTGGGCCGGTAGTCCATGCCCCTGATAAAGGGACAGCCGGTGCCGCAGGCCTGACATTGGTAGCACAGGTTGAGTTCGGTGGCGCTGCGCCGCTTCACCATGTCAAGGAAAGCGCTCATGGGCCTGATGGCCTCAGGGGACGTTGGAGCAGAGAGCGGCGGCAGGCTAAGGGCGCTCACCGGCTGGTTCTCCTTATCGGTTGGGGAAAGTCCCATACGCTGCTAGGCCCGCTTTTCCTGGTAATTCTGGATGGCCAGGGCCAGGGCGTCGGCCCCCAGGTTGGAGCAGTGCATTTTGTTCGGGGGCAAGCCGCCCAGGGCTTCGGCCACCGCCTTTTTGGTGATTTTCCGGGCTTCGTCCAGGCTCTTGCCTTTGGCCATGTCGCTGACCATGCTGGAGACCGCGATGGCCGCTACACAGCCGAAGGTTTGAAACTTGACGTCCTCGATGACGTCATCCTTGACTTTGATATAGAAGGTCATCATGTCGCCGCAGGTGGGGTTGCCCACTTCGCCGACGCCATCCGCGTTTTCCATGACCCCGGCGTTATGCGGGTTGTTGAAATGATCCATCACGACTTTAGAATACATGGTTGCTCTCCTTGTGGTGCATGGCCTGGGCCCGCTTCACCAGGTCGTCCAGGGTGATGGCTTGCAGCCTTTCAAACATGGCCTCCGAGGCCTCTTTCCAGATGAGGCGGGTGGGGCAAATATCGGCACGATCACAGACCCCGGCGTTATCACTGCATTCCACCAGGCTGGTGCCTTCCTCCAGGAGGGCCACGATCTCCCCCAGGGTAATCTCCTGGGGAGGTTTGGTTAAAATGTGCCCCCCTTTGGGTCCCCGCACGCTCTCGATATAATGGGCTTTTTTTAAGGGTATGATGATCTGCTCCAGATATTTCACCGACAAGCCCTGGCGCTTGGCGATGTCCCCCAACTGGATGGGGCCCTGGTTATAGTGCTGGGCCATATCCAACATGAGGCGGGTGCCGTAGCGGCTGCGGGTGGACAGCTTCATGCTCATCCTCCTGCCGCGGCCGCCATCTTCTTGTGCCACACCGGGGAAAAAGAACGCAGTTTCTCTACCGCCTGGGTCAGCTCTCCAAGGACATAATCCACTTCATCTTCCCGGTTGCTGGAGTTCAAGGTGAAGACCAGGGAGCCCTGGGCCACCTCCGGGGAGATCCCCATGGCGCACAGCGTCGGGGAAACCTTGAGGGCCTTGCTGGCGCAGGCCGACCCGGTATTGGCGTAGATGCCCTGGCGGTTCAACATGAACAGCAGGGCCTCCCCTTCGATACCCTCGAAGCAGAAGCTCACGTGGCCCGGCAGGCGCTCCTCCGGGTGGCCGGTGAAGATGGCGCAGGGAATACTCCCCCTGATGCCGGCAGCCAGGCGGTTCCGCAAGGCCTGCAAATATGGTCCTTTCTCCGCCAATTCCTGTCTGGCCAGTTCAGCAGCGACCCCCAAACCAACAATGCCGGGGACGTTCTCGGTGCCGCCCCGCCGGCCATTCTCCTGGATGCCGCTGTGAATCTGGGGCACCAGGCGCAGCCCCCGACGGAAATAGAGGGCGCCGATGCCCTTGGGGCCGCCCAGGGCCGGACCAGATAGGGTCAGAAGGTCGACGCCGATTGCCGTGACGTCCACAGGCACCTGCCCCACCGTGGCCACGGCATCGCTATGGAAAACTATTCCCTGCTCCCGGCAAACGGCTGAGAGCTCAGGGAGGCGCTGGATGGTGCCGATTTCGTTGCTGGCGTGCTGGATGGATACCAACACCGTGGCCGGAGTCAGGGCCTTTTTCAGGCGCTCCGGATCGACGCCCCCGAAATTGTTGACCGGCAGAAAGGTGACTTCGAAATCGTGAAATTTTTCCAGGTACCTGGCGGAATTCAGCACCGAATGGTGTTCGATGGCAGAGACGATGACATGCCTGCCTTTTTTGAGATGGGACAAGGCTGCGCCCTTGACCGCCAGATTGTTGGCCTCCGCGCCGCAGGAAGTGAAAATAATCTGCTCAGGCGAGGCTCCGATGAGACCGGCTACTTTGGCCCGCTCGCGGTCAATGACCTCTTTAATGTCGCTGCCCAGGTCATACACCGCCGAGGGGTTCCCGAAACGCTCCCGGAAATAGGGGAGCATGGCCTCTAAAACCTCCGGCCGGACCGGGGTGGCCGCGGCATGATCCAAATATACCCGTTTCATGTTTTCCTCAGTGGACCTTCTTAATGTAAAGTTTATAGAGGTCTTCATCCGCATCTTCGCAGATGCCTACGAACTCCTGGCCGTGCTTGGCGCACCAAGCCGGGATGTCTTCCAGGGCGCCGTCATAGTCAGTGATGATTTCGAGAACCTGACCTTGATGCAAATCCTTAAGAAACTCCGCCGGTTCCAGCAGGTGCATGGGGCAGACCCGGTAAACCAGGTCGGCGGTGGCGTCAGCTTTGCATTCATGCAGGAATTTCATATTCACACCCTCTGATTCTTTTACTTTATTATATATTAAATTAATATAGATAATTGTCAAGACGATTTCCCTGGGCCATAGAAAAAAATTGGGATTTAAGGAACAGGACGATTCAAGGGCAGATTGGCTTTTTCTCAGTATGCCTTCCGCGTTTCAGCCAATTTCGCCGCGGTTGACAGGCACCCCGCCATAATTTACATTTAACCACGCGGAAGTGCCAGGCTCACTGGTGGGGCCCCCGGACTTCAAATCCGGTGTACCTTCTGAATAAGGGGGTAGGTGGGTTCGATTCCCATGCACTTCCGCCAAAGGTTTGCGCAAAAGGAGGCCAGAGAGACCGGCCTCCTTTTTTGGTTTGGTGGAAATTGCTGGTTTAACAGCGCCCTGGTGTTAGTCTAAGTCCCCTGGCCGGGGCTTTTGAAGAACACGATGGCCAGGGGCGGCACGGTTATGTTCAGGGAATCGGGGTGGCCGTGGTAATAAATGGAGTCGGTCCACAGGCCCCCGAGATTGCCCTGGCCGCTGCCGCCGTAAATGGGGGAATCGCTGTTCAGCAGCTCCTGCCAGTAGCCATTCCTGGGCGCCCCCACTCGGTAGTTGGCGTGGGTCACCGGGGTGAAATTGGCCACCACCAGGATGAGGTCGTCGGTGCTTTTCCCCCGCCGCAGGAAACTCACCACGCTGTGGTCCACGTCGGTGCAGTCGATCCAGCGGAAACCCGCGGGATCCAAATCCAGTTCGTTCAGGGCCGGCTCCTGCCGGTAGATGCGGTTCAGATCTTCCACCCACCGTTTCACCCCGATATGCGCCGGGCACTCCAGGAGGTGCCAGTCCAGGCTCTTTTCATGGTACCACTCGTCCCACTGGCCGAATTCGCCGCCCATAAAGAGCAGCTTTTTCCCCGGCTGGCCGAACATGTAGCCGAACATGAGCCTCAGGTTGGCGAATTTTTGCCAGTCGTCCCCCGGCATCTGGCGCAGGAGCGAGCCCTTGCCGTGCACCACTTCGTCGTGGGACAGGGGCAGCACGAAATTTTCCGTCCAGGCATAGAGCATCCGGAAGGTCAGGGTGTTGTGATGGTATTTGCGGAAAATGGGGTCCAGGGACATGTAGGTCAGGGTGTCGTGCATCCAGCCCATGTCCCACTTGTAGCCGAAGCCCAGGCCGCCCACGTAAATGGGGCGGGAGACCATGGGCCAGGCCGTGGACTCTTCCGCGGTGGTCAGCACGTCAGGGTAGCTGCCGTACACCTCTTTGTTGAACTGGCGCAGAAAATCAATGGCCTCCAGGTTTTCCTTGCCGCCGTAAACATTGGGCAGCCACTCCCCTTCCTCGCGGGAATAGTCCAGGTAGAGCATGGAGGCCACCGCGTCCAGGCGCAGGCCGTCGATGTGGTAGTAATCCAGCCAGAACATGGCGCTGCTGATGAGAAAATTCCGCACCTCGTTGCGCCCGTAATTGAAGATCTTGCTGTCCCAATCCGGGTGATACCCCTTGCGGGGGTCGGCGTGCTCATAGAGGTGGGTGCCGTCGAAAAAGCCCGGGCCGTGTTCGTCCGCGGGAAAATGGGAGGGCACCCAGTCCAGGATGACGCCGATGTCGTGCTGGTGCAGATAATCCACCAAATACATGAAATCCTGGGGCGTGCCATAGCGGCTGGTGGGGGCGAAAAAGCCGGTGGTCTGGTAGCCCCAGGAGCCGTAAAAGGGGTGCTCCGTGACGGGCAGAAACTCCACGTGGGTGAAGCCCAGTTTTGTGACGTATTCCGCCAATTCCGGGGCCAGTTCCCGGTAAGTCAGGAAGCGGTTGTTATCCTCGGGCTTCCGCCGCCAGGAGCCCAGGTGCACCTCATAAATGGAAATGGGCGCGTTCAGGGCATTTCTGGCATGGCGCTTGACCATCCATTCCTGATCGCTCCAGGCGTAATCCAGGTTCCAGACCACGGAGGCGGTGCGGGGCGGGCCTTCGAAATAAAAGCCGAAGGCATCGGCCTTGTCCACTTTGTACATTTGAAAGCGGGAATGGAGGTGGAATTTGTAAATCGCGCCGGGCCCCACCCCGGGAATGAAGACATCCCAGATGCCGGATTGGCCCCGGGGCACCATGGGGTGGGAGGCCTTGTCCCAGTTATTGAACTCGCCGATAACAAAAACCTTTTCCGCATCCGGGGCCCAGACCGCAAAGTAGGTGCCCTCCAGGCCGTCAATGGTGAGGGGATGAGCCCCCAATTTCCTATAAAGACGGAAGTGGCTGCCCTCATTGAACAAATAAAGGTCGTCATCGCTCAACAAAGAAATGTCATAGCGTACTGCCTGTACCATGATGTCCCTCGAAAAAACCGACTCCCGATTCTACAGGGGTTTGTTCTCCAGTTTTTGGGTTCTGGGCAAAAAACTTTTGGTATTTTTAAAAGGATAAAGCCACAGTTTGTGGTTGGGAAACAATCACCGACCTTTTGATTGTATCATCAGACGGCAGTTTTTCCTAGTTTTTCAGTGTTCCTTGTGACGAAAGAGCATAATAATTATTCAGTGGGGGAGGACCAGGGACGTAGGGGCGGGGTAACCCCGCCCAAAATTTCTACTCCCCCCTCCCAACCCGCAGAGGGTCCGAGAAAGTCGGGGCCAACGGCCTTGACTTCCTCGGAAAATTCTCCCCTTAAGGGATTGGTGGAGGGGTAATACCAAGATGCCGTCAAACAAGTAATTTTTCTGTAGGGGCACGGCTTGCCGTGCCCAAACGCAGGCTGAAGCCTGCGGCTACATTTTATTACCTCTATGACGGCAGCTTGGTATAAGGGCTCCAGCCCGTGGAAACCCCCTTCCCCCGCTAAGCTTCGATTATGTCTTTTGCGCAGCAAAGGACATAATGAAAAAAACAGGGGAAGGGGTTGGCCTTTAAGCCCTGGCATCACAGGTTGTCGGCCCGTGGCGCCCCCCTCCCCCGCAATATTTTTTTCTCGGAGCCCAGGCCATGGCGCGCCTCACACCCGGGCCCGGCCCCTATGGCGCTTCCCTAAACCTGGGGGCGATTGTTCGAGGTTTTGCGGATTTTTTCCACCTTAATCATGGCTTCTTCAATTCTCTTGATGAGCTTTTTAGCCTCCTGGTCAAATTGGCTGGAGGAGTCAGGCGACTTCTCCGCCTCAGGCCGGGGCCGCAGTCCCTTGGAGCTGAGGTCTTTAGCCAGGGCGGTCAAATCGTCTACCATGCCGCTGGCCAGGTTGGCGGGAACCTCTGCCACCTGGGGCGGGGCCACCGGTTCCTTCTCCCGGAAAACCTGGGGGCTGGGGGCAGGCTGGGTCACCGCTTCCGCCTCCCGGCAGAAAATCAGGATTTTGTCGTTCCCCTCATCTTCCAGCCAGGAGCCGATAACCTCCAGGTCGATCAGGGCGCCGTCCTTTTTCCGGGCCCGCCAGTCAAGTTTGACGGCCTCCCCTTCCTGTTTCACCAGCCCCAGTTGGTCATGAATTTCCTGGGGCTTCTGGCTAACCAGCCGGTCCAGCTTCAAGTCGAGGAGCTCTTTTTGACTGTACCCCAGTTGGGCGGCCAGAGAGCGGTTGGCCTCCACAATCTGCAGGTTCTCCGGGTCGATGACGCCGATGGCCTCCGGCGCCGAGTCGAACATGGCCCGGAAGCGCCCCGCCGACGCCACCGTGGATTCCTTCAGGTAGAAATTGGTCCCCAGGATCCCTAAAGCGATGAGGGCCAAAAGACAGGCCACCGCAATGCCGGTGAGACGATAGGCCCCCACCAGTTCGATGGGACGGAAAAAGAATACCGACCAGCCGGCGTGAATGGTGCCGGCAAAAGAACCCAGGAAATTTTTCCCTTGATACTCCACCTTGCTGCCATCCCCGATTTTTTCCGGGAAAATGGCGGCATATTGCTCTTTGCCGTATTGGTCTTTCAAATCAGCCAGGTCCTTGTCCGCCACCGGCCACAGGCTCTGAAAGATCATGTCCGGCTGGCTGGAGAGAAAAACCACGCCCCGGGGGTCCGCCAAGGCGATGATGGAATTGCCTTTCTTGCCGGCCGCCACCAATTCATCAGAGATGGTGTTCAGGGTCACCTTTACCACGGCCACCGCTTTAAAAAATTTGCGCCGGGGATCCCGGATGGGGTAGCTGACATAGTAGCCGGGCACCTTGGATGTGACTCCCGTGGCGAAATAGCGCCCCACCTTGCCGTTCATGGCTTGTTTGAAATATGGACGGAAGCCGTAGTTTTTGCCCATAAAACTGTCGGGCGCCCCGCGGTTGGAGGAGGCTATGGTGGTGCCGTTGCCGTCCAGAATATAGACCACCGAGGCATTTAGATTTTCCCTACTGCGATCCAACAAGGCGTTGATTCTGGCCTGGTCGTCATTATCCATGCCCATGATGGCCATGGGGAGCCAACTCGTCTCCGCCAGGGAGATGACCCCGTCTTCCATGCGCTTGAATTCGGTGTTGAGCCGCCCCACCACGATGGTGGCAAACTCCTGGGCTTCGGCCTTGACCTTTTCGTGCCTCTTGTTGGCCCAATCGCCCAGATACAAGGTCAAGACGCTGCCCAACCCCAGGATAATGGCCAAGGTAGTGAGCAAGGCGAACATATAACGGGAGCGGAACCGGTTTTCCTGGCTTTCCTCGGCCTTGTGGCGCCAGGACAGAAAGCCATAGATCCCCGCGGCCATGCCGAAGGCCAGCAACGCCTGGAGAAAATCAAGGGGAATGCCGGTAAATTTGAAAAACGGCTCCTGGCTGAGGCTGGCGCCCCGGGCCGCCAAGTTAAAAGGCGCAAAAAAGGCGATGCTGAGGGCATAAAGGACCAGGCTGGCGCTGGCGGTGAGACTGCCGCCCCTTTCCCGGGTGGGGAAACTGCGCCCCTCGATGAACAGGGCCGCGGCCGCCCACAGGGCCCCCGCCAGACCCAGGCTGTAGCGGCTCACCATTTGGATGCCGGTCCAGCCTTTGAGACCGCCCAGGCCGGTGAGCATCAGCAAAAGGGCAATGAGCCACAGCCCGGAGTCACGGTTCAGAATCCGGCTGATGCCCGTGCGGCCGAATTCCGCCAGAAACACCCACGACAGGATTTGCAGGATGTCGCCGGCGACGATGAGATAAGGTGAATTGCCGAAATTCATAGCCAACAGGGATGACCAGGCGGCCAGGCCCTGGGCCAGGGCGAAAAGCCCGAACCAGAGCCAGGGTAGGCGTTGGGACGAGTCTCGCTTAAACAAAAACGAGACCGCCACTACCAGGAAAAAGGCCAGGCCTTTGAAAAAGAAAATAAAATCCATCTGGCCCTGGAAAAGATCGTGAAAGGTGTTGCCCGCCATGGTTTCACCCTCCCTCTTCACAGCAGGTTGGCGTTACTAAGGTATTACTAAGATAATGCGAAGCCTTGGCAGCTCCGGTTCATGGTTAGGTGATCTGTTTAAGCCGGTCCCCCCCCCGACAAGATTTTTCTGGCGATAACCCTATGCTTGCCTTTACATTACCTTTCTGGATTTTGACAACGTCACAGCTTTCTTTATGTTTTTACTTTCACCTTCCGCAGTATTATCAGATTGCTGTGAGTATTTTACGACTTTTTTGGCAATCTGATCAAAACACTTTACCACTCTATTTGACCTTTCTTGAAATAGGCTCGGATCCATCTGATTGATTGCCAGTTCAACCATCGGATCATAAAAAATATGCCCCAATATCTCTGGCTTTATATTTAAATAATCTTCACAAACCGATTGAATAATTTCAGGGGAGCGTAGGTCCTGTTCGTTCTTTACCATGTTGGTAACCAGGAACAGCCGATAGAATTTTATGATGCGCACCAATTGAAACAGTTTTTCCGGCGAAATTTGCCGCACATGAGCCAACAGATCGTTCATGGAGACAATCTCGTCCTTCACCGCGGTGCCGGGATCATAAAACAGGGACAATACCTGGTCCTCTTTGGCGAATTCCCGGGCAATCTTGCGAAACAGGGCACATTTGATAAAGCCGTAGACATTTTGCAGCGAGGTGGACAGGCCGGTGGACACTGCGATTTTTCCAGGAGAATAGTTGAAGAAATCCAAGGTGTTAAATGAGGTGCCGGCCCCCAGGTCGATTAATACCAGGTCTGCGGACAGGTTCTCCAGATCCTTGAACAAACGCATTTTTTGGGAATAGGTGGGGTTGGCCGCGCCCAAAAGGTCATCTGCGCCGCAGATTAACCCGATTCCTTCGATGGGGGTGGGCAGGATAATATCTTCCAGGCGTTCCACTTTGCGAAGGAGATAATCCTCCAGGGTGAATTGGGGGAAGCGGATGCCCATCATGGTGTGGAGGTTTGCTCCCCCCAGGTCGCCGTCCACCAAAATGACCTGATTCCCCAGGCGGGCCAGGCTGATGCCCAGGGCCAGAGTGAAGATGCTCTTGCCGATGCCGCCTTTGCCGCCCCCGATGCTCCAGAGCTTCATTTGTGGCTCATTTCCCATGTACCTTCCCCTGGGGAGGGTCCCGTTAATCAGATTCTGAGTCTTCCAGCCCTTTCATGCCCGCCAAGAAATCTTCCACGGCCTGGCGCAACTCCGCCAACTCCCCCAGGCTCTCCTGAAGGTCAGCCCTGCCTTCGGCCTCGGGTTCGGAAGTCAGGCGCAGGTCCTCCAGCCGTTCCAAGTGCTGCTCAAACTCCAGGGTTTGGTCAGTCAGAGCCTGCAATTCCGCCATCAGGTCCTGGGGAGAGGACGGCACGTCTTCTATTACCCCCGGCGCGCTTAAGATAAGACTGGAGGTTTCCGCGGCCAACAGGCCCTGGAGCCTCTCTACCCAGGACGTCAGTTTGAGCCAACCCTCGGGGTCCTGGCGCAAATCGCCGTGGGGAGCGTGCCAGAGCAGGCCCTGCAGGAACCGGGGATTGCGAAAGCCAGCCTGAACCGCCTCCTGCAAAACTTTTTGGTAATACCGCTCACTGGACTCTTCTGGAGCCAGGAGGGCATGCAGCAGCTTGTCCGAATGGGAAATCAGGGGGTAAATTTCTTTCCAGGAGGGCAGGTCTGCCGCCAGCGCCAGACTCTTCTTTTTGACCAGAATCCCACAACCTTCAAGCAAAATTAACAACTCGGCGGAGGGCTCACCGGGCGGCTGCACCCAGGGGGGAGAGAGCCAATGCCAGGTTTCCTGAACGGCTGGGTCAAAGGAAGGAGGAACCGCCACCAATTGCCCCGGCCCCATGACTGCAAGGGGGGCCTCTCCTGCACCGATGATTTGCTCTGTAGGGAAAGACCAGGTTTGGGGGAGCACCAGGAAATGTTGTTCCCAAACATCTCCCAGGAGGGCAACGCAGGAAGAACGCCAATTCCCCAGCCGGTCCAGAGACTGCACCAGCGCAGGTCTCACCTTGAGCACCAGGAGCGGGTTCTTGGCATCCAGGCGGATGGCCAACCCTATCCTGGTATCTTGCAGGGCCTTGTCCATCAAGCCCCACAGGCAGGTGGCCTGGGGCTGGCTGAAATCCACCTGCAGGTCGGCCCCGGTATAAGCCTCCAGGGCCACCGGCGACCAGCCCAACTCCATGTAGCGGGCGGCATAGACGGCCAGGCTCTTGACGTCATCCAGGTTTTTGCGGGCCTGGATGATACGGTCCAGTTCCTGGGATTCCACCTTTATGGAAAACTTGCGTCTATCTTCGGCGGATCGTTCCATAATTTACCTGCTTTCCCTGGCTCCGGGGCTAGCGCCTAGGGATTGGTCAACTCGGTTTCATACCTCAGGATCGGGGTAATGTCCGTGGTCAACCATCTTTCCTCCACCGCGACTCCCGTACGGCGGTGGTAAAGTTGCAAAAATTCCACGGCCAGATTGTGATAGTCCAGAGAGCCGCTGCTCTCCGGATCAAAATCAAACACCGCTTTCTGGGCAATCTGGGACTGATTTAAGGCTTCATTTTTCATGATGATGGTCTGAAAGGTCTTGCTCCAATAGGGCCTGATTTCCTCTAAAACATACTGATTGGTCACCCGGTTGCGCCGGTCGTACATGGTGAGCAAAATGCGAAAAAGGTCACCTTTGAACAGTTCCTGGGGCTTGAGGGCCTTGACGTGCTCCACCGTGGTCAGCAGATCCGCCAGGCCGTCCAGAGAATACCGGGAAATTTGACAGGGAATAATGATCAGGTCGCAGGCATACAAAGCATTAATGGTTAAAACTCCCAGGGAAGGAGGACAGTCAATGAGAATAAAGTCATAGGGCAGCCCCTGGAGGGCCTGATAGAGAATGGCTTCCCGAAAAATGCGGGCGTAAATCTGCTCGGCCACTGAGGCCAGGTGGATGTTGGCCGGGGCGAGATAGAGTTTGGGGACATACGTGAACATGGTGATGTCGGACACGGGTTTCTTGGGGGTCCGCATCACTTCCGCCAATGATTCCAGAAAGGAGTCGGGATCCACCCCGAGGCCGATGGTGGTGTGCCCCTGGGGATCCAGATCCACTAACAGGGTGGAAAAACCCAGGTAAGCCAGGGCCGCGCCCAGATTGATGGTGGTGGTGGTTTTGCCGGTCCCCCCTTTCTGGTTGATGATGGACACGAGATAAGGCTCCCGTTTGGTGGGTGCCTCCTGGACCGGTTTTTTCCCCCCGCTGGCCGCGCTTTTACCGTGCAGCCGGTCAAATTGGTTCCATAACTTGGCCTGGGCCTTGGCGCTGTATTGCTCCTCCCGGTGGCGCGTGGCGGCCCTGGTTGACGATTTCGCCGACCTGACCGGCTTTTCTCCCGGACGGTTCGCCGCGGCGGACTTAGGCTTGGCAGACATGGCAATATCCACCTTTCTTGGCCAAAAGGGCGCGAGGTTGTGCTAAGGCCATGCTTGGAAAAGTCTCAGGTGGCGGGAGGCAGGTCCCGGCGCGGCGCGGCCGGGCAGGAGTGGCTGAGAATAAGGAAAAGCGCTGACGAGTCGGCAATACTCCCCTTACCAACCGTGACTGCACGGATGGCAGACGAAGTTGCCAGGTTACCGTGGCCGGATAACCTGATAACATTTTCTCCCCCCCACAACTGACCTGGCCGGTGAAACCTTCCTCCCCTTTGAGGCCGCCTAAGTCAGCTAATGTTCACGTTTACTGAAAAATTCTTAAAAGTCAAGAAAAAATTATGGGTTATCAATATTTTAAGGGATTGGGAGGGGGAATTACCGGTAGTTGGGGGGCAGTTTCAGGGTTTGAGTGGTATGAATTGACGCGCTTGGTAAAAGCTGGTGGTGCGGGCGTCCCTGCCCGCCAACACCTGATATTATGGAGCATGGGTCGGGCGCGGCGGCTCGAAACTCAAAACTCGAAACTAACAACTTTTGAAGACAGGGAAACGAGGCTGCCCGAGTCCTTATTCACAGGGTTTCCACACTCTGGTTGAGGCGGTGGCGCAGCACCCCGGAGGATTTGAAGACCAGGACCTTGCGGGCCGGCAGAATCATGGCCTTGCGGGTTTGGGGATTTCTCCCCCGGCGGGAATTTTTCTGCTTAATCGAGAATTTGCCAAAGCCGCTGATGAGGAGATTCTCCCCCCGGCAAAGGGTATCACTCATGATGGTGAACAGCCGGTTGACCACTCGGTGAGCCTCCCGTTTGCTCAGACCCAATTCGGTCTGCAGGTGGCTGATGAAATGCTCCCTGGTAATGGTCATGGGGCGCCCCTCCTCAAGGCGCGGTGCCGTAACAGCCTCTCCGGCTGATGGCCGGTGCGGTCCTTTCCCCTGCCGATCATCTCCCGCCGGGGAGGCAGACTGCCCGGACGCGGCCAGAGACTCATTTGCCGTGGTTTTCCTGGGAGGCAACCATGTCGACGCCGGCTTGCAGGGGTAAGGAGAATTGCTCCGGGAGATTATGCCGGCAAAGATATCTGCGATAGTCATCGGCAAAGTTTTTCAGGATGTAGGAGAGCCGGGTGATGTTAAATTCGATGGCCTCCCGGTCCAGGTCCCGGTCAATGCCCCAGCGTACTTTGAAGTGATCTTTCAGGTAACGGTCAACATTACCAAGTTCTTTCTTAAATCTTTTTTGGGAAAATTTCCAAAAATCCGGGGTTTTCCTCAACAGGTCTAATTCGCTTTCAAACTCTGAGACATGCGCTTCCTGATACTCCTCGAAAAGAAAGGGCAGCTTCTCGAGATAGCTCCAGTCGGCCATTTGGCCGATGAGATCGGCCACGCCCAGGATCTTGCCCATTAATTCATTTTCTTCCGATTGAAACACGATATCGTCAATCTTGACTCCAAGTCCCGTACATTTTAAACAGTTTTTACAATACGTAAAATCTTCGGCGGACAACCCCTTGATAAAGAAATATCTTCGGACAAAATCAATACTTCTATCTACATGGGTAATGGTGTATTTGCCACCCGTGCCCCGGGAATCATGAAATTTTTGAATATAGCCGGTATCATGCATCAGAGCTGAAATTAGTCCCAGATTGAGCCCTTTTTTTGAAATAGTTTGCCCGTTTACATAGGCTCCGTGGGCAATTCTGGCAAATTCCAGGGTGCAGTCTTCCGTGTGCCGCAGGTCGTGATATTTGGTGTTGCACTTCCGGTAGCCGATAAAATCTCCCGCAAATAATTTGACAATATCCTGATAAATACTCAGCACCTGGGAGAAATCAAAATCCGGAAACATCTCCACCACAATAAGACAAACCTCTTCCATGATTCTTTGAGGTCTGACAATTTGCTCAAAATTTTTATAGAGGGACATGGCCGCCTCAGTCATCCTGTGTAAATCTCTCCTCACATCGGTGCATCCCTGTTTCTCTGGAAAGATATCCCAGCTATTTCCTATTCAAGAATCATGCCTTTTCTCATAAAACCACCTACAAGAAAATATTTAATAAAAATCAATAGGATAATTATGGAGGAAAAGCTATGCCGGAGAAAAAGTGTAAAATTTAAAAAAGATGTATCTTTACACTAGTGTAAATTTACACTTTTTCTCGTTTTTCTAAGGAAATCTATAGTGTTCTAATATTTGACTTGCTGCTTTAGGAGAAAGCGCTTGGCTTCTTGGGAGAGAATTGCCAAACATCGTGCTCCCTCTCCACTCCTGTAAGGAAATGGTGAAATTAGCTGGTGAGGTGGGTGAGATTGTGGAATTCCAGCAGACGGTAGAGGGTGGGGCGGGAGATGCCCAGGAGACGGGCGGCCTTGGCCTTGTTGCCCCCGCTGCGGCTGAGGGCTTCTTCCAGGTCCTGGGATCCGAGGATTTTTTTGTCAGGAATATCAGAAGGTTGGATGGCCAAACCCCGGATGTCCCCGGGCAGGTCCTCCGGGGTGATGGTGGAGGTCTTGCACTGGACAAAGGCGTGTTCCAAAACATGCTTCAATTCCCGCACGTTTCCCGGCCAGGCGTAGTTTTTCAGGATTTCCCAGGTGGCGGGCAGGAGGCCTTCCACCTGTTTTTTATAGGTCTGGTTCAGGATATGACGGAAATTTTCAATTAACAGGGGCAGATCATCCAGCCGTTCCCGGAGGGGCGGCAGGGTGACCTCGAAGACTTTGAGGCGGAAGTAAAGGTCCTCCCGGAAGGTCCCCTGTTTGACCATTTTACGCAGATCCCGGTGGGTGGCGGCGATGATGCGCACGTCGGCCTGGCGGGTAATGGACTCCCCCACCCGCTCGTAGCGCTTCTCCTCAATGACCCGCAGCAGTTTGACCTGGGTTTTTAAGGGAATTTCCCCTATTTCGTCCAGGAAAATGGTGCCCCCCTGGGCCGTCTGAAAGCGCCCCATGGCATCCTTGTGAGCCCCGGTGAAGGCCCCTTTCACGTGCCCGAACAGTTCGCTTTCCAGGAGGGTTTCCGCCAGGGCCGAGCAATTCACCTTCACCAGGGGTTTGTCTTTGCGGGGGCCGCCGTAGTGCAGGGCGTAGGCCGCCAGCTCTTTGCCGGTGCCGGTGGCGCCGTTGATCAGGACGGTGGTGTCGGTGGGCAAAAGATCGTCCAGAAACCGGTAGACCCGCTGCATGGGCAGGCTTTTGCCGATGATCTGGAAGCGGCGGTAGCGGTCGCTCAGGTCCTGGGCCAGGGGGGTCTCCCGGGTAAGGTCCCGGATGACCAGAACCACGCCGATGCGCTTATCTTCGTCGCCCTTCAGGGGGGCCCGGGTCAGGGACACCACCTGGTGGGGCCGGCACAGCCGCCGGCATTCCTGGTAACATTCGTCGATTTCATCGCCGTTGGCTTCCAATTTCTTTAAAGACGCAAAGCAGCTTCTGGAGCAGTCCTTGACCACCGAGGCAAAGCTGGCCCCGATGATTTTTTGGGGATCAAGACCGCACAGGGTGCGGGCGGCCTCATTGACGGCCAGGATCTTCATATCCAGATCCAGGGTTATGAGCGCGTCCTTGACGCTCTTGAAAATTGCCTCCAGGTGGTGGTGATAGCGCTTTTTCTCCCTGGTGCGCAGGGATTCCAGGGTCTCCATGAGACGGGCGTTGTTGATGGCAATGGCCGCCTGGGAACCGAGGGCCAGGACCAGGTCTTCCCAGGCGGTGGGGAAGGGAATGACCCGCCCCTTTTCATCCTGGGCATTAATCAGTTCCAGGACCCCCACCACTTCCCGCTGCTGGTCCTTCAGGGGCACGGCCAACAGGGATTGGGTCCGGTACTTGTTGCGCTGGTCGAAGGACGGGTTGAAGCGAAAAGGGTGGTCGGCCGAGAGCTGATAAACGTCGGGAATATTCAGGGTGGAGCCGGTCAGGGCCACATACCCGGCGATACTGGACTCATTGATGGGCACTTCATAGGGTTTGAATAAATGAAAGTCGCTTCCCTGCTGGCGCTTCAGGGTTTCGTTCTGGGCCACCTCAAACTGCAGACGGTTGCCGTGACGCAAATACAGACTGCCGCCATCCGCATTAAAAAAGGTGCGCACTTCATAAACTATCTTTTCCAACAACTTATTGAGATGAATCTCACTGGAAAGAGATATGGCAACATCTATTAATTTATTGGTAACCGATTCCCTGTCCATATGACCTGATTTGGCAAGCTTCGTGGGGTTTTCCCCAGCCAGCCTTCTCGCCTGGCCTGGCCCTCGGCAAAACAGCCAGGGGTTACCCCCGATGCGGTGTTCCCGTCCCGAAGGCTACGGTTACGGGCCTCAAGTTTTCCCGAAAAATCCCGAGATGAGATAAAAGGTTTTGATTATAGGGTAACACACCCTTGGCAAAAATCAATATTGGTGTGCTTTTTGCATAAGTCCATATTGCCATTGAAAAAAGGGGGTTGGGAGGAGCGGGCCAGCAAGGAGCCGTCTCCACCCTGGGGAAACCGGTCAGGAAGGCGGGGTATCCCCCCAACAATACTTCAGCCCCCGTAAACCGGAGAGTTGGGAGAGGCTCTCAGGAGGCATTTCATAATTCTGTTTGTTAAGGATATCTGGAAAAGCCATGAAATATCGAATCATTATCGCCGATGACCATCAGATTGTGCGGGAGGGTCTGAGAACCCTTTTGGAACAAGAACCTGATATGGAGGTGGTGGGCGAGGCCGATAACGGGCGCACCGCTTTGACCCTGGTTCGGGAGATCGTCCCTGACGTCATTGTCATGGATGTGAAGATGCCGGACCTCAACGGCATTGAAGCCACCTTTCAGATTCTCTCGGAATTCCCGCAGATTAAAATCATTGCCCTGTCCATGTACACGGACCGCCGCTTCATCATTAACATGCTCCGGGCCGGAGCCCTGGGCTATCTCCTCAAGGAATGCGCCTTTGAGGAACTGGTGAAGGCCATCCGCCTGGCCATGACCAACCGGACCTATCTGAGTCCCGGCATCTCTGATGTCGTTATAAAAGACTATTTTACCGAGACTCCTGACGCCAGCAGATCGGTCTTTGGCGTGCTCACCGCCCGGGAGCGGGAGGTCCTGCAGCTCTTGTCCGAGGGCAAGCGCACCAGCAGGATTGCCGAGCTCCTGCACATCAGCGTCAAGACGGTGGAGACTCATCGCCAGCAGATTATGCATAAACTGAAAATGCGCAGCGTGGCCGAACTCACCAAGTACGCTATCCGGGAAGGGCTGACCTCGGTGGAACACTAAGCGGGCGCTGTGGCCCGCCCCACCTTAGGTTTTTGCCAGAGATATTTGGGGCATCATGATGATTCAGCTTTTAGAACATCAGGTATCAGTTTCTGCCTATCTCACCCCCAGGATCTCATAAAGCCGGTATCTCCCGCTTTTCCCCTGGAGATTCATGTGGACCCTTTTCCCTACCTGAACCTGCCCCTTTACCAGGGCATAGGTGTCTGCGGAGATGAGAAAATTGGTGCCGGCTTTCTTGTTGGCGCTTTCAATGCGGCTGGCCAGATTCACCGCGTCCCCCACCACGGTCTTTTTTTTCTGACCCGGATGCCCGAGATTCCCGGCCACCACCTTCCCATAATGCAGGCCGATGCGGATCTTGAAGCTGCGGTGGTAGAGCTCCTCCAGATAAGGACCAAGCTCCTCCACCTTCTGGAGCATGGCCAAGCCGGCCCGCACCGCCTGCAGGGCCGCGGCCGCGGGCGTCTCGGCCTCAAACAGCGCCATGAAGCCGTCCCCCATGTAATTATTAATGCGCCCGCCGTATTGGCTGATAATCTCGCCCATCTGGCGCAGGTGCAGGTTCAGGCAATAGATGACGTCATAAGGGAGCAGGCTTTCCGCAAAGGGGGTAAACCCCTGGATATCGGAAAAGAGAATGAGGATGTCCTTTTCTTCCCCGATGGCGCAGGCTGCCGTTTCTTTGATGAAGAGGGCGTCAAACTCCACGTCCTCCAGATCTTCCACCAGCCGCCGCACCTTGACCGGACCGGTGGGCACCGTCTGGCAGGCCAGACGGACGATGGCCGGCAGGCGCAGCATATCCGCGATGGCCTGTTCTTCAGGGTTGCGGGGGGAGCAATGCTCAAGCCCTTCTATGACACTCACCCGGCAGGTGGAGCAGCGGGCAAAGCCCCCGCAGACGTTGGTGTGGGGAATCTCGGCCCGCAGCGCCGCGTGCAGCAGGGTTTCTTGCCCGTCGGCGTCAATGGTTTTCCTGTCGGGGAGATAGTGGATCAAAGGCACAGGCAGCACCTCCCGCAGGCCTGGCTAAATCTGGAGGGTGAACGGGTGAGATCCCTCACGGCTCCACTTTTTTCAGGGACGAGTACATGTCCCAGTCTTCGGCGGTCATGGTGGTCCGGGCGGAAGGGGGCGCCTCCAGGGCTTCTCTGGCCCCGGTCAGGGAAACCTGGGCCTTGTAGCGATAATAGTCGTTCTGAGAGCCAAAATAGAGCTTCTGCCCCCTCGGATCGGTATAGACATAGACCGTCCGGTCTTCCTGCCGAAGCAGCGCGAACTGGTAGAAGGGCAGGCGTTCGAGGTGGACCGGGTCTTTCACCGGTTCCGCCAGAAATCCGGATTTAAGGAGCAGATCCGTGGTCGGGGGGGGCTTGACGGCCGGACCCCCAAAACACCCGGCCAGCAGGGCGCCCACCACCAGCACCACCAGCACCCGGAAAATGCTTTGCCATGCGTTATTCTGGGTCAAGTTGCCATCCTCCTTTACCCTTACAGGATAACATAATGTGAGCCTGGCTGCGTTTCCGAAGCGGCGCCCCGGCCCATCTTCAGAAATTCCCGGGGGGTTTTAGTCTCACTCACCTTTGGTCCTGATTTTCACCTCTGGAACGGACTTGAGATAGACGTCCCGTTGGGGATAGGGTATGTCAATGCCGTGCTCCTGAAATCGCTGCCAGATGCCCCAGAGAGAGATCACTTTTGACCAGGCGATGCCGTTTTGGGGGTCGTTGATCCAGACCCGCACTTCCAGGTTGACGGCGTTATCGCCAAAACCCCTTAACAGGCAGGCCGGCTGGGGGTCTTTGAGGATCCGCGGGGGTATCCCTCGCGGCTGCCAGCATCAATTCCCTGGCCTTCTCCAAATCCGAGCCGTAGGCCACGCCCACAGGCACCCGCAGGCGCACGAGGTTCTGACTGTAAGACCAGTTGACCACCTCGCCGGTGATCAGATTTTCATTGGGGATGAGATGTTCGATGCCGTCCCGGGTGACCACCGAAACATAGCGGCTGCCCAGGAAATTGATCCAGCCGTAGGTGTCTTTCAACTGGATGACATCCCCGGGCTTGATGGACTTGTCCGCCAAAAGGATGAAGCCGCTCACCAGGTTGGCAAAGATTTTCTGCAGGCCGAAACCCAGCCCCAATCCCAGGGCGCCGCTGAAGAGGGCGAAGACGGTGAGATCCAGCCCCAGGTAGTGCAGGACGATAACCACACTGGCGGAAAAAAGCAGGATGCTCCCGAGCCTGTGCAGGAGAATCTGGGCCGCGGGGGTCAAACCTGATTTTACCGTCAGCCAGAAATGGAGAAAGATTCGCAGGATCTTCGACAGCCAGTAAAGGGTCAACAGCAGAAAAAGAGCCCTTTGCACATAAAAAAGGGAAAAGTGTGTGTCCCCGAGTTGGAACTTGACTCCCTGCAAGAAACGAATCAGGTGTTCCCTAAAACCAAAAACATAAAGAGAGGCATAAACCCAGATAAGGAGGGATAGAATCCTGGCCCCGACGCGGTTGGTCATCTTGTCGGTGAATAACCGCGTCAGGGTCAGGGCAATCAAAAACATGCCCGCGGCATGCAGTTCATTGCGGGGCCAGTTGAAATGGCCGGCAATGCTGTAAGCAGTCACCACCAGAATAAAGGCGATAAACGCTTCAATTACCTTGACGAAATCCAGGAGCGCGGCCAGGTCGGCGCCAGCTTCTTTGGATCCTGGGCGTATTGCGCCTGCTGGCGGGTCAGCCAGGCGCGCATGGCGCCGCTGGCTTGGCGGGCCAACAGCAGGGCGCCGGCAATAGAGGCGATTTGGGCCGCCATGCCCCAGGACCACACCTGCTGAAAGAAATATTCCCGGACCTGGGCCCCTATTCTGTCAAAAAAGGTGAAATCAACCGGAGTCGCCATGGCGTTTCTCCCTGGGGTGCTCTCTTTTCAGGTGGTTTCCCTCAAGCTGCAATGGGTGGCTGGCATGATGCCATAAGGCCGCACCGCAGGCCGCCTGAGAATCCTGATAGCACACCTGCCAGCCGGGTGCAAGGACAAGGACACCTTCCCACAAGCTCATACCGATGTTGCAGTCAAACGGTGGCACAGGCTTTCCAGCCTGTGCAGGCGCAGGCTGAAGCCTGCGGCTACAATAAAAGGCATTATGTCCCTTGCTCCGCAAAAGACATAATTGAAGCTTAGCGGGGGAAGGGGCTAAGGGCTGCAAGCCCTTACCCCCTCCCCCAATCCCTTAAGGGGAGAATTTTCCGAGAAAGTCGGGGCCAACGGCCTCGACTTTCTCGGACCCTCTGCGGGTTGGGAGGGGGGTGTGGGGGGAGGGCAGGGACCTCAGGTCCCTGGTCCTCCCCCCACTGAAGAATTTTTATGCTCTTTACGGAGCAAAGTGCATAATCGGACAATAAAATTGCTTTTAGAACGCAACTCGGTATCAAAATGGCTTGGGAACCATAAAGGGCAGCCCTGCTGCCAGGACTGCCCCATAGAGAGGTGCGCTGCTCCTCGGTGACGCGGAGGAGCCGTTTGGGTCAGACTGTATCCAATTCCCAGCGGGATTTACTTTAGCCGGACAAAAAAAATCTCGAAGCTCTGCTGGAGGGCCGGCTGAAAATAGACGCCCTTCAGTTGGTCGCTTTGGGGATCATAGGTCAGGTTGTAGGTCGCGCCGGGATAATTCACATCCCGCAGTTCAACAAAGACCTTGAGGGTGTTCCCGTCCAGGGCGGCTTGCGCCTGGGAGACGGTGATGGGCCGGGGGTTGAAATAGGCCGCGGTCATTTGGCCGCCGGCCTCAATGTCCTTGATGTCAATGACGTAGCCGCCGTCCGGGCGCTGCCAGCGGCCCTTGAGACGGTCAAAGCCGGGCTTGGCCCCGGGGGAGCAGCCCGGCTCCGGCGCGGGTGGCGCCTTGGTTGCGGCGCTCGTGCCGGGCCACAGAGAAGGGGCCCCGGTTATGACCACCACCGTGGCCAGCAGGAGAGCCAGGGCCGCCCTGCCCCCAAGCCCCCGGCGGCGGGCCGGTCTTTTCCAGTCTCTGTGTTGCATGCATCCTCCCAAATCAAGATTCCCCAAATGACCAGGAGTTTCTCCCCGCCCTTATTAATTCTTAATAAATTTCAATACTTCCCGGTAATCTGCGGGTGTAACGCCCACCTGGCTCGAAAAGGGATGGGCCAACTGGATCAGGACAAAAAGGATGGTGGCCACCAGGACTATGAGCATGGAAGTCAGGGCGATTTGCCACCAGAAGTTGTCGGCGCCGAACAGCAAGGCAGAGATCAGGGTGATTAAGGCTCCCACTGTGAGGGCGTATCCCATAAGGCCGGAAAATCTCGGGTTCATGGCCATGCCCACCCGATCAACCCGCAATTGCACCATGGTATTCAAATGTTGCAGGATTTCCTGAAAAAGCACTTGCTCCCGAAAGTTTTGGGGATTCAGTTTTTTCACCTCGGTCCACAGACGGTCGGTGATCTGGTCGGCGGCCTGGCTCCGTTTCCCCTCAGCCATGGCCGGAAATTCATCAGTAATGGTGCTGTGGATCAAGGCCAGGAGGGTTTCTGCGGCTGGGCCGGCCTGCTCCTGGTTGGGGTACAGACAGAGATTCCGGTAGAGCGTCAGGGAGGCCGAGGCTCCCTTGGTCACATTGTCCGCGGCCTGGTTGTAGTTCTGCCAGACGATGACCGTGAGAAAAGCCAGAAAGACCCCATAGATGGCCCCCACGGTGGTGAAAATATAGCCGGCGATATCGTTGTGGCCCCGCCTGGTCTGATTATCGATATACCGCCGGGTGGCGAAAGAAAGGGCCAGACTGAAGCCGAGAAAAAAACCGATGATCAGGATATAAACCAGGAGCGGATCAAAGGCTGCCAGCTTGGCGAACACGGTCATGGCTGAGGGCCTCCCTCTTCCTTATGGGTTCGCCCCTTTGGTCACCTTCCCTTTTTCAGGCGCGCCGGCTGCGGGTTTTTGCTCAATTTTCCTGGGGCTGAACTCAGGGGGATATTTGCTCCAGGGGTAGCCCCGGTTCGCCATCTGGTAACCCACCTGGAAGAGGGCATTCATGTAAGCGGGGTCGAACTCCGACGCGGGTTTGGCCACGAAGCTTCGGGGAATAAAGGCCAGGTTGTAATCAAGCTCGTCCCTGTGGGCATAAACATAGAGGCGGTACAGGTCCCCCACCCCTTGGGATTTGATGAGGCTGTCAATGGCCCGGGAGGCGATGTGCTTCAAATGGGGCTTCACGTATTTATGGTCCGGGTACACCTGCTCATTGCGGATGATGTAAAGCTTGCGGTCCCTTTGGACGCCTGCGGCGAAGGGTTTCAGGGCGTTTTCGTAGAGCATCACCTCCGCCTCCACGCCGCCGTCCACATGCATCTCCGTATACATTCTCCCGGCGGCCTCCACCTCGAAGTATTGGGGCGGGAAGAACGCCGGGATGGAGGCCGAGGCCAGCAGGATCTTGCGGAACAGGTCCAGGGCCTGGGGATGGCCGCTGTTGGCTATGGCCCCCATGTCCCAGATCACCAGGCGTTGGGCGTCCAACTGGGTGGTGCCGATGAGGAGGCGCCGGCCTTTGCGGTGTTCCCGGGCCACCTCCGCCAGTACCTGGTTGTCGATGCCTTTGGCGATGAGGTCGGCCATGGGCTTACTTTCCGCCAGGGACGGCAGGGGCCGGATGTTGGCCAGGGACAGGATGATGGCCAGGGGTTTGTGGGTTTTGTAAATATCTTTATCCGAAATGGTGGTGTAATTCTCCTTGAGTTTATGGTCATAAGCTGACCCGAGAAACGCGAAGGGGGCCATGAGGGAGCCGGTGCTGATGCCCGTCACCAGCTTGAAATCGGGCCGGGTGCCGGCCTGGGTCCAGCCGCACAGGACCCCGGCGCCGAAGGCCCCGTCCTGGCCGCCCCCGGACAGGGCCAGAAAATTAACCACCGGGGCCAGTTGGCCGCGGCTGGCCGCTTTCTCCTGAGCTAATGACTCCTTGGCGCTATTCTCCAAAGCCTGGCTGTAGGCATCCCCCCAGGCCCTGGCCCCGGGAATGCCGGGAATCTGGACCTGGTCTTCCAGGGCCGCGCTGGGCGGGGTATAGGATTTCAGGGTGCCGCAGCCCTGGATGAGCAGCAATAAGATGGTCAGGCAAGATAAGACTGTCAACGAATCGGGGCGGGCAAGGGTTCTCTTCATTGTCGGCATAGTCATCCCTTATTATGCTTATTTCATTACTGATATCGACACAAACCAAACCCCTTTATACCCTTTGGGGGATGATATCTGAAGTTACCCGATAACCTCTGGCGGCGTCCAGAAATTTTCTTAAAGGGGCCACCTGTCCCCTCTCCAAATCTTGAGACCGGCCTCAACTCTCACCTAATATCCTGTTGCCCCCAATGGGCCACAAACCTGCTGCCGAATGGCTAATACCGGGTCGCCATCAAAGGGCCGCCATCGTAGTCCTTTATAATTCTATGATTTTCCCGTCGTTGAGGAGAAGGCGGCGGCCTCCTGCTCGGTCACTTTAGCCGTTTGCTGGGCCAGGCCCGGCCAGGCCGCGCCCCCTTGGCCGCGGCCTGATCAGGCTTACCGCTTCTGGCGCTTATTTATTTCCCAAGTACAAAGCTTCACCCTTCATGAACAGCTTGATCCCTTCCGCCATGGTGCCCATGCCGTCTTTCATGATCTTGTTGCCATCGGCAAACTTGTCCAGGGCGCCCTTGGACTCGGCCACCTGATTGTTCATGGCCATGCCCTTCTCCATCATCTCCTTGCCGTCCGTGGCGATCTTGAAGCCGGTCTTCAACATGTCCACGCCCTCTTTCAAGACCTTGGCGTCGTCGGTGGTCATGACGATCTTTTCCCCCTGGGCAAACGATTTGGCGCCCGTGAGGACGGTGTCCCGCCCCAAGCCAATGGTCTTGTTCCCCGGCTCCATGAGATCCTGGACACCCAACTGCGCGGCGATCAGGTTATTCATTTCCAGACCCTTGATAACCATGCGCTGGCCGTCGTCGAACATTTTCCAGGCATCCGACATCATCTTGGAGGCTTCTTTGAGGACCTTGGCCTCCTGGGCCAAGCCCAGAGAGGAAAAGGCCATTACCATCACGAGCCCCATAACCGCTGCGGTCACCACTTTTGCCAAACTGCGTTGCCGATTTTTCATGCTACCTCCATAGTTTTGTATCGCTTCTCCACTCTCAGTGGAGTTTGAGCGCTTCCTTGCCTACCTTTTTTCGCCTGCCTTCTCCAGGATATTCTTTGGCCCACCCCTTCCCTGAATTGTCTTTGGAGATTAGTTCCGCTCCAGATATTGCCGGACTTCCTGCTCCAATTCCCGGAGGAGTTCGGAGTAGGATTGACTCAAGGCCGGAGCTTCTCCTGAGGCGGCCTGACGCCAGTAGCGCCTGGCGGCCAGACAATCCTTGTAATCCTCACAAAGGGTTGGAAGGAAGGACTGTAGAAAAAAAATTGCTGGATCTTTGATTTGCCTCCGGTTTTTTTTCCAGAAGGCGCGTCAGAAATGCTTTTAGAGCAGCATTTATGGCGTCTGTAGGGGCCATCCCGTTCCCCTAAGAGGCATCGAGGTAAATTTGACTTATTATACTTAAGATGAGGATTTTCAGCTAATAATTTCTTCCGCAATAGGCGGGAGCTTGGCAGGCCTCAAAACCTCATGGCGTCCTCGTGAGCGTGAACGCCGCAGCCCGGCAGCCCTCTACACTTCCACAATTTTCCCATCATTGAGCAGAAGCCTGCGGCCTCCCAGGCGGTCGGCCTGGGCCGGGTCATGGGAAATGACAATCAGGGTGAGGGCTTGTTCCTGGCGGATACGGCCAATCACCTCCTCAATGAGGCGGGTGTTGTGCTTGTCGATGTGGGTGGTGGGTTCGTCCAGAAACAGGACTTCCGGTTCGATGGCCAGGGAGCGGGCCAAACCCATCCGCATGGTTTCGCCGCTGGACAGGGTGGTGGCAAGCTGTGCCCCTTTATGGGTCAGGCCTACCTTTTCTAAATACCCGGCCACCTTTTCCTGAATTTCCTCTTTTGGCCTGCTCCGAAGTTTCAGGCCATAGGCCACGTTGTCAAAAACACTGCGGCTCAAGACACCCACTTTGGGGAAAACCATGGTGATTCTGCGTTTCAGGTTGATGTCCAGGGGCAGCGCGGTAGGCCCATCCAGATAGCGCACTTCTCCCTGGTCCGGGGCTTCCAGGAGGGCGGCGATGCGAAACAGGGTGGATTTGCCGCTGCCGTTGTCCCCCATGAGGACATAATCCTGTCCGGCTGCGAAGGTGTAAGTAAGGTCCTTGAGGACCGGGGCGCCGCGATAGCTTTTGGAGATCCCCCCCAGATGCACTGTCAATCCCACAGGCGAACTCCGGTTTGGGCCCGCCCCCAGCGCTGCAACGCCCGCAGGGCCACGTTCACCATGAGGGACAGGGTCAGCAGGATGAGGCCCAGGGCGATCCCCAAATCAAAATTCCCTTTGTCAGTCTCAAGGGCGATGGTGGTGGTCATGACCCGGGTGTAATTGGCGATATTGCCCCCCACCATGAGCACCGCGCCCACCTCGGCGCTGACCCGGCCGAACGCGGCGATGACCGCGGCCCCAATGCCGTAGCGGGCTTCCCGGACCACGGTGTGGGCCTCCTGCCAGGGAGTGGCCCCCAGGGTCTGGGCCGCCAGGCGGATGACCGGGTCCACCCCCACCACCGCGGCGTGGGTGAGGGAGGTGACGATGGGAAAACAGAGGATGGCCTGGGCGATGATCATGGCCGGCGGGCTGTAAAGCAGCTCCAGGAAACCCAGGGGACCGCTGCGGGAAAGGATAAGGTAAAGAAACAGGCCCACCACCACGGGGGGGAGCCCCATGCCGGTGTTCAGGAGGCTCAGCGCCAGACCCCGGAACGGGAAATGCTTCAGGGCCAGAAAGGCCCCCAGAGGAAGCCCCATGAGAGTGGCCACCGCCAAGGCCAGGCCTGAGACCTCCAAAGACAGGAGGATGATCCGCAATAACCCCGGATTCAGACCGATGATGAGCCAGAAAGCATTGATAAAACCCTGAAGAATGGTTTCCATGGGATAGGATTGGTTCTGGGGGGAGGGCCAGGGACCTGAGGTCCCTGCCCTCCCCCCAGGCCCCCCTCCCAACCCGCAGAGGGTCCGAGGAAGGCGGGGCCATAGGCCCCCGACTTTCTCGGGAAAAAACTACTCTTAAAGGGTTGGGGGAGGGAGCTTGAGGGAGGGGGCAGGGGGCCATTGCCCCCTGGCCCCCTCCCTCAAATCAATTTCCTTCTGGCCTCACTTGGCGTTGGGGGTGAAGAGCTGGTTGCCGTTTTTGTCCTTGAAGTCGCCGATGGCCTTCTGGCCCTCGGGGGAGATGAGCCAGTCAATGAACATCTTGGCTTCCTTATATTTCGCCTTGTCATGCTTCTCGGGGTTTACCGCCATGACCCCGTACTGGTTGAAGAGGGCCGGGTCCCCTTCCAGGACGATGACCATATCCAGCTTGTCCTTATCTTTGGTGGCCAGCCAGGTGCCCCGGTCGGTGAGGGTGTAGGCCTTTTTTTCGTTGGCGATGCGCTGGGTCTTTTCCATGCCCTGGCCCACTTCCAGATACCATTTCTGGTCCTTGGGTTCTATGCCCCCTTTTTCCAGATGGCCAGCTCCATGGTGTGAGTGCCGGACTTATCGCCCCGGGAGACGAAGGGGACCTTATCCTGGCCGGCAATTGTCTTGAAAACCTCCACCGTGGAGTTGGCGCCCTTGATCTTCAGAGGGTCGTCGGTGGGCCCGATGATGACGAAATCATTGTACATGAGGTCGTGGCGGTCTTTGAACCAGCCTTCTTCCACGGCTTTCAGTTCCTGTTCCTTGGCATGCACCATGACCACGTCGGCGTCGCCCCGTTTGCCGATTTCGATGGCTGCGCCGGTGCCCACGGCCACCACATCCACTTTAATCCCGGTCTTTTTTTCAAAGATGGGCAGGAGGTAATCGAACAGGCCGGAGTTCTGGGTGCTGGTGGTGGAGGCGCATTTAAGGCGCGTCTCGGCCTGGGCCGTCCCGGCGACCAGGACCGCCGCGGCCAGAAAAATGATGGCGATGGTCTTTATCATGGTTTGTTCTCCTTTTCCTTGTAATGGATGCCTTGGCTACCTTGGGGCTTTTCAGTCATCATACTTTTTGGCATACTTGGCGTCGTTGTAGAGTCCCGCCCCATACTTGTCCTTGCCGTAATCCCGGATAATCTTCTGCCCTTTGGCCGATGCCACAAAATCAATGAATTTGGCAGCGGTGGCGGCCCCGGAGGTGGCCCCCTCCGGCTGCGCCAGGGCATGGTAGGTGTTCACCAGGGCCTTGTCGCCCTTAAAGAGGATTTTCAGGTTGGGGAGGTTCTTTTTCTCCGCCACCCAGGTGCTGCTGTCCACCATGAAGTAGCCCTTGTCGTCATTGGCCCGTTTGAGGGTGGCGGTCATAAAATCCTTGGTGACCACGTACCAGTCCCCTTCGGGTTTGAGGCCGGCCTGCTGCCAGACGTCCATTTCTTTTTTATGGGTGCCGGAGTTGTCCCCCCTGGAGAAGAACTTGGCCTTGGCCGCGGCGATTTTTTTGTAGGCTTCGGTGGCGCAAGCGGCCTTGGCGATCTTGGCCGGGTCAGTGGCCGGGCCCACGATGAAAAATTCATTGCTGCCGATCAGGGTGCGTTTGGCGGCCCAACCATCCTTCACTGCCTCTTTTTCCGCCTTGGGCGCGTGCACCATGATCATGTCCACTTTCTTGTCTTTCAGGAGTTTCAAAGATTCCCCGGAGCCGGCCTTGATCCATTGCAAAGAGGTCTTGCCACCCTGGGCCTGGGAGAAGGCTTCGCCAAGAACCTTCAAGAGTCCCAATTCTCCAGGGCTGCCGGTGGCCAGGGAAAAAACCTCCGTACCCTGGCCATAGGCGCCAGCCACCTTTTCCTGGGCCGCAACCGGCATGACCAAAAGGACGGCGGTGAGCAGGGCTGCGGCCAGAGAAGCTGTTCTGGGTATCATGAAGTCCTCCTTGAGCGATATAGATTTTTTAGTATAGCGGGAACCCAGGAAAAATCCAGGAGTTTTTGGGGTCTGGACACACCATGGCAAGTGCCGATTCTGCCAACCTTAAGTTCTCGTTGCCAAGCTCTGTTCCGAAAAGTTTTTCTGTAGCGCGCTGCGCACCAAAATGGCGGGCACGGACGCCCGCCTTACCGACCCTTTCATTGGTTCGGGTGAGCCAAGGGCTCTAGAATTCCTGCTTGGGAACCAGAAGCAGGATATCCCCAGTCTGCCAAGGCTCCTAAGCTGGGTAACCTTGTAACAGGTGGGGCATTTTTACGCATGACATAAATTAGCATGTTATATTAAATATATACATGAAACATCGTCCTGTCCCTGGAAATTTCCTCTCAAGAAAACCAGATTGCCCCTCCAATAACATTTTTTAACTTACTGATATTGCACAATAACTATTGCACAAGCGTCACGCGCCCCCTGGCACAAAGTTTGCCCTTAGAGGGAAGTGAAAAATTCCGACGGGGCAAGCCTGCCGTGAGCAGCGTCTTGTCCCTGGAGTGGCAATGATGGGCAAGGGCGGCACCCTGTTGATTGCCGAACGGGGCAACGAAGTGGGAGAGGATCTCAAAACCTGGGCCCGGGAGAACGGCCACCAGCTCATCTGTGTGGATAACATCAAGGACGTCTTCATGACCCTGCAAAAGGAGCGGGTCAACGTCCTGGTGCTGGATGCCTGTCTCCCCGAGCACATGGGCTATGAAGCCATTTCCATTATCAAGGGCCTGTGCCACCACCTCCCCATCATCGTCACCGCCGATGAAAATAACCCCGAGCTGGAGAGCCGCATCCGGCAAAAGGGGATTTTTTATTATCACCTGAAATCTTTTGGCCCGGATGAGTTGATGTTGGCCATATCCAACGCCATGGAGCGGTCATCCCAATAGACGGTGAGGATAGCTCAATGCAATTGCGAAAAAAGCTGGAGGCGCAAGAGTTTGTCATTCTGGCGGAGTTAGACCCGCCCAAAGGCACGGACGTGTCGGATCTGGTGGCCAACGCCACCCAGGTCAAGGGCCGGGTGGACGCCTTTGTCATCCCCGAGATGGGCAACGCGGTCATGCGTCTGAGTTCTTTGGGAGGCTCTCTCCTCCTGGCGAACCGGGGGCTGGAGACGGTGATGCAGGTGTGCTGCCGGGATCGCAACCGCCTGGCCCTCCAGGGGGATCTGCTGGCCGCCGGGGCCTTGGGGGTAAAAAATGTCATGGCGGTCACCGGCGAGGACATCACCCATGGCGATCATCACCGGGCCCGGGCCGTGAATGACCTTGATCTTATGGAGCTTCTGGGCGCCATCAACACCATGCAAAACGGCAAGGACATGGCCGGGGTGGAGCTCCGGGGCAGCCCCGACTTTTTCGTGGGCGCCAGCGGTGAATCTGGCGCCGGGGTCCCCGGAGGTGGAACTGGCCGCGCTGGACCAAAAGCTGGAAGCGGGGGCCCGGTTTTTCGTGACCCCTCCCGTCTTTGACCTGACGGTCCTGGACCGTTTCATGAAGCGCCTGGGGGACCGGGGGGCCTACCTCATACCCACGGTGCTCCTGCTTAAAGAGCGTGGGCATGGCCCGCTATATCGACAGGCACATGGAACACATCGACATCCCGCCGGAAACCATCCGCCGTCTGCAAAACGCCCCGGAACGGATGCGGGAGTGCGTGCAGGTCGCCGGGGAATTGGTGGCCGCGTTCAAGGCCAAGAAGGTTAGCGGGGTGAACATTGCCACCATCGGCTGGGAAGACAAACTGCCCCAGATCCTTTCCGCGGCCGGTCACTCTAGAGGCTGTGGCAGGAGAAGATATTATGGCGACGAAACCGCAAAGCGCTCCCCCCATGGGCGCCGTGATGATCGTGGGCGCCGGCATCGCCGGGGTCCAGGCCGCTCTGGATTTGGCCAACTCCGGGTACTTTGTCCACCTGGTGGAAAAAAAGCCGGCCATCGGCGGGGTCATGGCCCAGTTGGACAAGACCTTCCCCACCAATGACTGCTCCATGTGCATCCTGGCCCCCAAGCTGGTGGAATGCGGCCGGCACCTGAATATCCAGATTCACACCTTGACCGAAGTGCAAAGCCTCACTGGCGAGGCGGGGAACTTTACGGCCACTCTGGAAAAAGAACCCCGCTATATCGACATGGGCAAGTGCACCGGTTGCGGCGATTGCGCCAAGGTCTGCCCGGTGCTCATGGCCGATGACTTCAACGCCGGCCTGGCGGACTGGAAGGCGGCCTACCGCCTCTATCCCCAGGCCATTCCCGCCACTTTCGCCATCAAAAAGCTGGACCGGGCCCCCTGCACCCTTACCTGTCCGGCGGAGATCAATGTTCAGGGGTACGTCCAGCTCATCAAAATTGGCAAGTACCAGGAAGCGGTGCAGCTCATCATGGAACGCCTGCCCCTGCCGGGCGTTTTGGGCCGGGTCTGCCCGCACCCCTGCGAGGACAAGTGCCGGCGGCGGGAGATGGACGAGTCCGTGGCCATCTGTAACCTGAAGCGCTTTGCAGCCGACCAGGTGGACTTGGGCGCCCTGCCCAGGCCGGAAGTGACATCCCGTCCGGAAAAAGTGGCCATCATCGGCTCAGGCCCCGCCGGGCTGGCCTGCGCCTACCACCTGGCCCTCAAGGGCTATCGCTCCACCATCTTCGAGGCCCTGCCCAAGGCGGGGGGCATGCTCCGGGTGGGCATCCCGGACTACCGGCTGCCCAACGCCATTCTGGACCAGGAAATCGACTATATCCTGAGCCTGGGAGTGGAACTCAAGTGCAACATCGCCCTGGGCCGGGATTTCAGCCTGGATGATCTCACCAATCAGGGCTATAACGCAGTTTTCTTGGGGCTGGGCTGCCATGTGGGCAAGGGCCTGGGCATTCCGGGAGAAGACGCGGACGGCGTGCTGCAAGGGGTGGATTTCCTGCGGCGCCAGAACCTGGGCGAACCCCTCACGGTGGGAAAAAGCCTGGCGGTCATCGGCGGCGGCAACGTGGCCATCGACGTGGCCTGCACCGCGCTGCGCCTGGGCTCCGAGGTGACCATCGTCTACCGGCGTTCTCGGGAAGAAATGCCCGCGTTCCATCATGAAATCGAACAGGCCTTGTGCGAAGGCGTCAAGATCATGTACCTCACCGCGCCGGTGAAGGTGGTGACCGGAGCGGACGGCAAAGTCACAGGGCTCGTCTGCCAGAAAATGGAGTTGGGCGAACCCGACGCCTCCGGCCGTCGCCGCCCCGTGCCCGTCCCCGGGAGCGAATTCGAGCTGGCGGTGGACATGATCATCCCGGCCATCGGCCAGGAAGCGAATCTCAGCCCCATTACGGACTGCGGCATCAACGTCAACCGCTGGGGCAACATCGAGGTTGACGAGATCACCTACGAAACTTCCCGAAAGGGCGTTTTTGCGGCAGGCGATGTGCACACCGGCCCCTGGATCGCCATCGAGGCGGTGGGGGGCGGCATCGAGGCCGCGGAGTCCATCGACCGTTACTTCAGGGGTGTGGACATGAAGGCCGGCCGGGAGGCGGGGAAAGAAGCCCACGCCCGCTAGGCCGCGCTCCCCAAGGACGAGATGGGCCTGCCCCGGGAAGCCATGCCCACCCTGCCGCCGGAGTACAGCTGCTCCTGCTTCCTGGAGATCGCCCAGGGGTACTCCGAAGCCCAGGCCCAGATGGAGGCGGCCCGCTGTCTCAACTGCGGCGTCTGTTCCGAGTGCATGCAGTGCGTGGCGGCCTGCCAGGCCCAGGCGGTGGACCACAGCCAAAAGCCCGAGACCCTGGACATCCAGGTCGGGGCTCGGTGATTCGGTCCCCGGGCTTTAGCACCTTCGACCCCAAGCGCTGCGAGACGTACCACTACAAGAAATTTCCCAACGTGGTTACGAGCCTCGAATTCGAGCGGATTCTGTCGGCCTCCGGACCCTTCCTGGCGGCCACCTGGTGCGGCCCCAGCGACCACAAGGAGCCCAAGAAAATCGCCTGGCTCCAGTGCGTGGGCTCCCGGGACGTGAAATACAACCCCTACTGCTCCTCGGTGTGCTGCATGTACGCCATCAAGGAGGCGGTCATCGCCAAGGAGCACGCGCCCTATCCGACCTGGACACCGCCATCTTCTACATGGACATGCGCACCTTCGGCAAAGAGTTCGAACAATACTACAACCGGGCCGAACGGGAATACGGGGTGCGGTTCGTGCGCTCCCGCATCCACACCATCGACCCGGCGCCGGGCGACCGCCTGGAGATCCTGTATGTGGACGAAAAAGGCGCCATGCACCGGGAAGTGTTCGACATGGTGGTGCTCTCGGTGGGCATGGAGGAATCCCCGGAAACCCAGGACCTGGCCCGGCGCCTGGGCGTGGAGCTGACCCCCTACAACTTCGCCAGAACCGAGCCTTTCCAGCCGGTGGCCACTTCCCGGAACGGCGTTTATGTGTGCGGTGCCATGCAGGGGCCCAAGGACATCCCCGAATCGGTCATGCAGGCCTCGGCCGCGGCCGCGGCTTCGAGCGCCACCCTGAGCGCCGCCCGCTAGACCGAGACGCAAGACCAGGGAATGGCGCCCCGGAAAAGGACATCAGTCCTGAAGCACTCCCCCGCATCGGGGTGTTTGTCTGCAACTGCGGCATTAACATCGGCGGCATCGTGGATGTGCCCGGGGCTGCGGGAATATGCCCGGAGCGCTCCCCAATGTGGTTTACGTGGAGGACAACCTCTTCACCTGCTCCCAGGACACCCAGGTGGCCATGATGAAGGTCATCGAGGAGCACAATCTGAGCCGGGTGGTGGTGGCCGCCTGCACCCCCCTCACCCATGAGCCCCTGTTCCAGGAGACCATGCAGGGGGTGGGGCTGAACAAATATCTGTTTGAGATGGCCAACATCCGGAACCAGGACTCCTGGGTGCACATGAAGGACCAGGAAAAGGCCACGGAAAAGGCCAAGGACCTGGTGCGCATGGCGGTGGCCCGGGCGTCCCTCCTCAAGCCCCTGATGGAAATCCCCCTGACCATCAACCAGCGGGCCCTGGTCATCGGCGGCGGCATGGCCGGCATGAACGCCGCCCTCAACCTGGCGGACCAGGGCTACGAGACCATCATCCTGGAAAAGGAGCCGGGGCTGGGCGGCAATGCGCCGCAAGGTCCACCACACCATCGAGGGGATGACGTCCAGACATACCTGGATGAACCTCATCCGCCGGGTGGAGGCCCACGACAAGATCCAGGTCCTCACCAACGCCCTGGTGGTGGGTTTCAGTGGCTACAAAGGCAACTTCACCACGGAAGTGCTGGTGGGGCCGGGGATGTACGAGCGGAAAATCGAGCACGGCGTCACCGGTGGTGGCCACCGGCGCCATGGAGTACCAGCCCAAGGAGTATTCTCTACGGCGAGCATGAGCGGGTTATGACCCAGCTGGAGACTGGGCGATTTTCTCCATGATGGAACCCCGGCGCCGCGGCCAAGTGGCAGCGGGTGGTCATGATCCAGTGCGTGGGTTCCCGGAATGAAGAAAACCCCAACTGCAGCCGCATCTGCTGCCAGGGCGCGGTGAAGTACGCCCTGCAGCTCAAAGACCTCAACCCCGACATGGACGTGGTTATCCTCTACCGGGATATGCGCACCTACGGGATGCTGGAGGACTATTACCGGGAGGCCCGGGACAAGGGGCGTGCTCTTCGTCCCGGTTCGACCCGGAAAATCAGCCCGAACTGGCCATGGAGGACAGCGGCCATCAAGCATCACCTTCATGGACCACGTCCTGGGCCGCCCCGTGAGCATGGCCGTGGACGCGGTGGTGTTGAGCGCCGGGGCCACGGGCCAATCAGACGTGGAGGAATTGGCCTCGCTCCTGAAGATGCCCCGCAATGCCGGCGGGTTCTTCATCGAGGCCCACGCCAAGCTGCGGCCGGTGGATTTTGCCTCGGAAGGCATTTTCTCTGGCGGCACGGCCCATTCGACCCAAGCTCATCAGCGAGAGCATCGCCCAGGCCCTGGCCGCGGCCTCCCGGGCCGGGGCGTTCCTGGCGGACGTCAACCAGACCATCAGCGGCGTCACCGCGCACGTGGACCCGGCCCGCTGCGCCGCCTGCCTGGTGTGCGTCCGGACCTGTCCCTTCGGCGTTCCGCAGATCAACCGGGACAACGTCTCGGAGATCAACAAGGCCCTGTGCCAGGGCTGCGGCATCTGCGCCTCGGAATGTCCGGCCAAGACCATCCAGTTGGCCCATTTTGAAGACGACCAGATCAGCGCCAAGATCAAAGCCTTGTTTTAAGGAGACCGGCCATGGCTGAATTTGAACCCAAGATCATCGGCTTTTGCTGCCACTACTGAGCGTACTCCGCCGCGGACCTGGCAGGTTCGATGCGATTGCAGTACCCGCCCGGATGTGCGCATTATCGAGGTGCCCTGCACCGGCAAGGTGGACATTATCCATCTGCTGCAGGCCTTTGAAGCGGGGGCGGACGGGGTTTTCGTGGCGGGCTGCCTGGAGGGGGACTGCCACTATAGGAGGGGAACCTTTACGCCAAAAAGCGGGTCAAGAGGGTCAAGGAGATCCTGGACAAGGTGGGCGTAGGCGGCGGACGGTTGCGATGTACAACCTGTCCGCCGGCATGGGGGGCAGGTTTGCCGAGATCAGTCCAGGAAATGACCGAACGGGTGCTGGCCCTGGGCCCCAGCCCCATCAGAGGTGCGACAGGGCACGGCCCCAAGGCCAAGCCAGGAGGTGACCGCATGATCAAGCAGTGCGAAAACCCCTGGAGGAAATCATCGACAACATCAAGGACTTCAACAAAGTGCTGGTTGCCGGCTGCGACGGTTGCGTCACCGTGTGCGAGGCGGGCGGCTGAAAGAGGTGAAAATGCTGGCCTCGGCCCTGCGCCTGCTACTTCACCCAGGCAGGCAGGCAGGACCAGATTGACGAAAACAGCCTGACCCGCCAGTGCGACAAGGAATATCTGGCGCAACTCCGGACAACATGGACAACTATGACGCCGTGGTGTCCCTGGCCTGCGGCTGCGGCGTCCAGTTCCTGGCGGAGATGTACGACAACAAGATCAGTCTACCCCGGGGTGGACACCGCTTCCTGGGGGTCACCGAGGAGCGGGGGCTGTATTCCGAGCGCTGCCAGGCGTGCGGCCGCTGCATCCTGGCCGAGACACAGGCGGCATCTGCCCCATCGCCCGCTGTCACAAGCGCATGCTCAACGGCCCCTGCGGCGGCTCCGACCAGGGCAAGTGCGAAATCAGCAAGGAGATGCCCTGCGGCTGGCAGCTGATCTACGAGCGGCTGAAAACCCTGGGCCAGTTGGACCGCTTTGAGAAACCCGTGGACCCCAAGGACTGGACCAGCAGCCCGGGACGGCGGCACCGCGCAAGATCGTCAGAGAGGATTTACGGATATGAGCCTGACAACCCCGAGCAAAATGCAGAAAAACTGCTCGCAGCTCGGGCAACTTTGCGGTCACCTCCGAAGTCGGTCCGCCCCGGAGCGCCGACGGCCACGTAATCGAGCACAAGGGCAACCTGATCAAGGATTACGTGGACGCCATCAACGTCACGGACAACCAGACCTCGGTGTGCCGCCTGTGCAGCCTGGCCTGCTGTCATCCGGCTCAAGCTCATGGGGCTCGAGCCCGTGTCTGCAGATGGTGACGAGGGACCGGAACCGCATCGCCCTGCAAAGCGATATCCTGGGGGCCGCCTCCTTCGGCATCAACAATATCCTCTGCCTGACCGGCGACCACCAGCACTTCGGCGATCACCCCAAGGCGCCAACGTCTTCGACCTGGACTCCATCCAGCTCATCCAGACGGTGAGGATGATGCGGGACGAGGGCCGGCTGCTGGGCGGGCATCGAATTTAAGGTGCAGCCCCCAGATGTTCATCGGCGCTGCGGCCAACCCCTTCGCCGGGCCCAACTGTGGAGATGCGGGTGGCCCGCCTGGCCAAGAAGGTGGCCGCCGGGGTCCAGTTCATCCAGACCCAGTGCATCTACAACATGGACAAGTTCAAGGAGTTCATGAAGCTGGTGGTGGACCGGGGCCTGCATGAAAAAGTGGCCATCCTGGCCGGCATCACCCCCATGAAAAACGTGGGCATGGCCAAGTACATGCAAAAGCGGGTGCCGGGCATGGACGTGCCCGATGAGGTCATCAAGCGCATCGGCGGGGTGCCCAAGGAAAAGCAGGCGGAAGAGGGCGTTGCCTTCGCCATCGAGCAGATCGAGGAGCTCAAGAGCGTCCAGGGCGTCAAGGGCTTCCACATCATGGCCATCGAGTGGGAGGAGAAGGTTCCAGGAAATCGTGGAGCGCGGCGGCCTCTATCCGCAGGCCCCAGTTAAATTAAGAGCTGGGTGGCCTATACTGTCATTCGACAAATCCAGTCAAGCGCAGTCATGAGCATTTAATTTAAAAATATCGATTCATAATGGCAACTAACTATGGTCATGCAAGGGGAGGTCTCATGGCTGAAAAAATACATCCTTATTGTGGACGACGATCCGGATCTGGTGGAAACCGTAGCCATGATGCTGGAGACCAAGGGCTATGAGGTGGGGAAGGCCTATGACGGGATCGAAGGGGAGGAGGCCATTAAAAAACGCCGTCCGGACGTCCTCGATTCTCGACGTCATGATGCCCAGAAAAGACGGCTACAAGCTCTGCAAGGAGATTAAATCCAACAAGTGGACCCAGGAAATTCCAGTGATCCTGCTCACCGCGGTGGGTGAGGCGGTGCCCACCACGACCTATAGCCATGCCGAGGGCATGACCACGGAAGCCGAAGATTTTATCCCCAAACCCGTGGATGCCGCAACTTTGGTGGAGGCGGTAGAGCGGCTTCTCTAAGCTGGGTGGTCCGCCTCTCTGGATCGATATGGACTGACCCTTTTCCGGGGAAGAAATCTTTCTGTTCTTACCCGGGGAAGGGTTTTTTGCCAAGGCCGCGAGTCGCCCTCGGGCAGGTCGCCAGGAAAAGTGCCTATGGGCGATAACCCGCACATACCGAAAATCAGGGTGGGAGGGCTGAAAATCATCGAGGCCGGCTCCTGCCTGGTGTATTCCTCCCCCGGGGATGAATTCCGTCTGGGCCCCCAGGTCACCGAGCCCCTGGCGCAAAACAAGATCAACCTCACCTTCCTCACCCATGTGGCCGGGGACCGCACCTCCCTGTGCGTCGCCCAGGCCGAAGGGGAAGGCACCCTGGCCCGCCTGAAAAACCTGGCCAGCCAGGAGGACACCTTCCGATTACAGCCGGACACCGCCATCATGGCGGTTTACCCCCACAACAAGCGGCCGGATATTATCGGCGCCTTTATCCGCAGCCTGGCACGGTCCAAGTCCGTGGTTTATGGTCTGGCCAGTTCCCCCTCTGCCATTACCGGCATCCTGGAATCCCGCCGCAAGGTCAAGGTTGTCCAGCAACTCTTTCAGGATTTTGAGTTTTCCTCCTTCGCCACTGTGGAGGAGTTTTTCGCCGCCCAGGAGATCCCTGAGGAATACGTCCGCAAGGTGGTGGCCACTTACCAGGAAAAGAGAATTAAGGTCTATTGGATAGTGCCCCAAGCAGACCTGGACTTGTGGGCGGTAAGTATCTCCTCGGCAGACATTTTGGAGGAAATCGCCGACATCCTCACCCAGTTCGGCGACTTTGGTTTGACCATTCCTTTTCTTATCGCCATTCCTCGTTTGCGCTTCGGAGAACTGCTCTTTGCCTTCAGCACCGGCCGGGCTTCCGAAAGCGAGGACCAGGGCGACATCATCAGGAAAATGCTGCACGAGCGCTTGCCGGGGATAAGGCCCATGCGCCTGACGCCGGTGGCCGGCATCTTTCTCCACGGACCCCATTTTGGCGACCGCTACGGCATCGTCCACGCCATGGTGGAGGGCCTGGAGAAGGCCCATGTCTCCATCCTGGCCCTGAGCTGCAGCATCTCCTCCATTTCGGTAATTATCCGCCAGCAGGAACTGGCCCCGGCCCTCCTGGTGCTGGGTCAGATCTTTGAGGCACCCGTTACCTGACCACGGGGGAATCACCTGATGCCTAAGCGCAACTTATGCCCTTGTGATAGAATTTTAGGGAAGCCGACCTGAGAGAACGTGCTCCGTAGCACTGGAGAGGCCATGCCGCACCCCAAGAGCGCCCTCCCGGAAAAAGAAGACACCCCCTCCGGGGTGACTCTTGCCCCTCTCTTGTCGGAGGAGTGGCTTGCCTCACTCCTGAACGACAACCCCACCCCGGTTCTGGTTTTAGACCGCAATCAGCGCCTGGTGTTCAAGAATCAGGGGGCGGCGCGCCTCTTCGGGGCCCGCCTGGGACTGGGTGAGCCTTTTGCTTTGGGGGACGGCGACGCCTGGCAGGACCTGTGCCGCCGCGTGCTGGAGCAGGGCGAACATTTTGAAGACCAGGCCTTCACGACGAGAGATCAGGCGGGCATTCCCCTGCCCCTGCTGGTGAATCTGAGCCCCATCCGCCGCGGCCAGGAGCCCCCGGAGGGCTGCCTGCTCATGTGCCGTAAGGGGCGCCTGGATTCCCAGGTGTGGCGGGCCATGCAGGTCCAGGAGGCCACCCTCACCAGCATCCTGGAGAACTTCCCCACCCCCTTTTTCATGGTTGATGCGGACCTCAACGTGACCTTCATCAACAAGCGCCTCGAGGATTTGACGGGCTACCGGCGGGAAGAGGTGGTGGGGCGCTTGACCTGCGGCGCTCTCCTGAACACGAGCCAATGCGACACTGAAGAGTGTGTGCTGCGCATGGTAATGCAGCAAAAAACCCCCGTCTCCGGGCTGCACCGGGTGATTCGGGACATCCGGGGCCGGGAGGTCCACGTCCTGGTGTCCGCCTCGGTGATCACCGATCAGGCCGGTCAGATAATCGGCGGCTTCGAGGCCCTCCGGGATGTCACCCCCAGGGTGGAGGCCGAAAAGAAGGCCGAACTGCTGGCGGAATTGACCAAGGAAGGTATTCTCATTGTCGATGAGGAGTTTAAGGTTTCTTTTGCCAACACCAAAATGGCGGAAATCGCCGGGCAGCCCAAAGAAAAGCTCATCGGCCAGGATCTTGGCGACGTCTTGTCCTCCCAGCAGCGGCGCATGGCCGCAGAGGTGCTCCAGGAAGGCTACTGGGAGGGGTCCCACTTTATCAGCACCCTCAGTCCCTCCGAACCCGGAGGCGACCGCCGGGTGTTCGAGACCTGGATGGCGGCTTCCCGGGTCGGCAAAAAAGTATTTGTCTATATTTACATGCACGACCTCACCCACCGCATCAGGGTGGGGCGGGAACTCCACCGGGCCCACAACTTTCTCCAGGAAATCATCCGTTGCTCGGTTGACGGCATCGTGGTGGTGGATGCCAAGGGGAATCCCCTCATTTTTAATGAAGGAGCCCAGAGGATTTTAGGCTACAAGCCCGAAGAGGTTATTGGCCATCCTGAGGTCCTTTTTAAGTTTTACCCCCCGGAAGTGGCCCGGGAGATGAAAAACCTGATGCTTAGCGATAAATACGGGCCTCCGGACAAACTCCCCACCACCCAGGTCACCTTCATTAATAAGAGCGGGGAGGAAGTCCCGGTAAAATTTTCAGCAGCCATCATCCGCTCCGGCGGCAAGGAGGTGGCCTCGGTGGGCATCTTCTCGGACCTGCGGGAATACCTGAAGCTCAGGCAGGATTTGGAGGAAAGCCATACCCAACTGGTGCAGGCCCAAAAGATTTCCTCCATGGGGCGGCTGGCCTCCGGCGTGGCCCATGAAATCAACAACCCTCTGGCGGGCATCCTCATTTACGCCGAGCTTCTCCAGCGGGAGATAAGCAATGAGGGCACAACCAAGGAATTTGTCGCGGAAATCATCCAGCAAACCCTGCGCTGCCAGCAGATCGTGCAGCGGCTCCTGGAGTTCAGCCGCCAGTCTCTGGGCCAGCGCACCATGTTCGACCTAAACCACATCATCCACCGCTGTGTGGAGCTGATCGGCCGCCAGGCTTTGTTCCACAACATCACCATCAATCAGGATCTGGAGTCTGAGCTGCCCCATCTCATGGGTGACCCGGGCCAGATTCAACAGGTCCTGACCAACCTGCTGATTAACGCCGCGGACGCCATGGAGGGGGAGGGGGCCATCACCATCGTCACCCGGAGCAATCTCCAGGAGGAGGGGATCATCCTCACCTTTGCGGACACGGGTTGCGGCATTCCCGAAGATGTGACGGACAAGATTTTTGAACCGTTTTTTACCACCAAGCCGGTGGGTAAAGGCACGGGGTTGGGGTTGTCCATAGTTTATGGGGTTATACAGCGCCACGGCGGCACCATCGAGGTGGACAGCCAGCCCGGGGCGGGCACCACCTTCACCATCAGCCTGCCCCTGGACTCCCAGACCGCCGGCGTCGCCCCCTTTACCATGGAGTGACGGAGCATTCCTGAATAGGACATGGAAAACACCGTGATGGAAGAGCATTATACAATCCTGGTAGTGGACGACGAAAAGGTAATCAGGGACGGCTGCACCCTGTCCCTCAAGCCCGAGGGCTACCGGGTGGCCACCGCCGAAAACGGCCAACAAGCCCTGGAACTGCTGGCCCGGGAGACCGTGCATGTGGTCCTCTGCGACCTCAAGATGCCGGTGATGGGGGCCCTGGAGGTCCTGGAGGAAATGGGGGTCAGGCATCCCGACATCCCGGTGATCATCATCACCGGCCACGGCACCGTGGATCGACGCGGTGGAGTGCATGAAAAAAGGAGCCTATGATTTTGTCACCAAGCCCTTTCGCCTCGACCACTTGACCCTGTGTGTCCGCCGGGCTTTGGAAAAACAGCGCCTGGGAAGTCAGGCCCGGCAGCTCGAAGAGGAGCGGGCCCGGAATCTTTACTCTTTGGCCCTGGAACAGAGCCGGATGCACACCATTGTCCACTGCATGGCTGACGGGGTCCTGGTCACCAATCGGGACCTGGAAGTGGTCCTGGTGAACGCCGCCCTTTACCAACTCCTGGGGTTGAGCGGCCCCCCCCCCCCTGCCCCCCTGGACGCCTTCATCAAGGATGAAGCTTTGCGAGAGGCCATCCACTCCCTGCTGTCCAACAGCAATGAGAACAAGACCATTTCCCAGGAGCTGGCTTGCGGCCGAATGCACCTAAGGGCTTTGAGCGCCGCCTTCCATGGCCCGGACCACCAGGTCCTGGGCACGGTCACGGTGTTTAACGACGTCACCAGCTTTAAAGAGCTGGACGAAATGAAAAACGATTTCGTGCGCATGGTCTCCCACGAGCTGCGCTCGCCCATTTCGGCCATCAGACTCCAGCACACCGTCATCCTGGACGGCCTGGCCGGGGAGCTCACTAACAAACAGCGGGAGCTTATCACCCGGGCCCAGGCCAAGCTGGAGGGGCTCCTGGAGCTCATTAACGACTTGCTGGACGTGGCCAAGATGGAAGCCGGCTTCCGCCACTTCGAGCAGCTTCCCCTGCAGTTGCCCGAGGTCCTGAACGAAATCGTGGAATTTATGGAAGCCAAGGCAGAGTCCCAGGGGGTGAAGCTGCGGCTTGAGGCCGCGCCCGGCCTCCCCCCCATTCTGGCCGACCACCGGGGCATGGAGGAGGTCTTCACCAACCTCATCAGCAACGCCATCAATTATTCCCCGGCCGGCGGCAACGTCACCGTCTACGTTGATTTGGCGGGGGACCATCTGGAAGTCAGGGTGAGCGACCAGGGGGTAGGCATCGAGGCCGAAGAAGTCCCCAAAATTTTTGACAAATTTTACCGCGTCAAAAGTCCCCAGACCCGGCAGGTCATCGGCACCGGGTTGGGGCTGCCCATCGTCAAGAGCGTGGTGGAGGCCCACCGGGGTTCCATTGAGGTGGAAAGCCAGGTGGGAGTCGGCTCCACCTTCCAGGTGCTCCTTCCCGTCGCGCCATGATAAGATGTGACTGATGAATCTCGGGGAATTCGCTCGCCGCATCCTGGTGGTGGATGATGAAGCGACGCTGCGCGCCGGCATTGCCATGGCTTTGGAAAGGCGCGGCTTCGAGGTGCGGCAGGCTGCGGCGGGGGAGGAAGGCCTGCGGGTGATGGCCGACTGGCCTGCGGGCATAGTTTTCCTGGATGTCCGTCTGCCGGACATGGACGGCTTCGAAGTGCTCAAACGCCTGAGCCAGGATTACCCTGAAACGGTGGTCATCATGATCACCGGCTACCCCAACATCGAGGGGGCGGTGTCCAGCATCAAGCAGGGGGCCGTGGATTACCTGGTGAAGCCCTTCCATTTGACCCACCTGGAAGCTCTGGTGACCAAGGCCCAGGAGACCATGCATCACCGGGTTTCCGTCCGGCCCGCGGCCGAAGAGCAGGACGCCAGCAGCCTCGAGACCCTGGTGGGCAAAAGCCCGGCCATGCAAACCGTTTTCGCCAAGATCAGGCGGGCCGCCCCCAGCGACAGCACCGTGGTCCTCACCGGGGAGTCCGGCACCGGCAAGGAACTGGTGGCCCGGGCCATCCACCAGTTAAGTCAACGAAAAGATATGGAATTTGTGCCGGTGGACTGCTCGGCTCTGGTGGAGTCCCTGCTGGAAAGCGAGCTCTTCGGCCATATCAAGGGCTCTTTCACCGGGGCCCACCAGACCAAGCACGGCCTGTTCGAACTGGCCAACCACGGCACCTTCTTCTTCGATGAAATCGCCAACCTGAGCCTCAACATCCAGGCCAAGCTCCTGAGGGTCATTCAGGAGCGGGAATTTATGCAAGTAGGGAGCCAGAAGCGCATCAAGCTGGACATCCGCATCATCGCCTCCTCCAACCGGGATCTCAGGGAAGCCATCAAGGTGGGGGACTTCCGGGAAGACCTGTTCTACCGCCTAAGCGTCATCCCCATCCACCTGCCCCCGCTCCGGGAGCGCACCGGCGACATTCCGCTGCTGGTGGATCACTTCATCCACAAGTACAACCAGAAGAGCAAGCGGGAGGTCAAGGGGGTGTCCGCCGCGGCCATGAAGATGCTGTCCGTCTACCCCTGGCCGGGGAACGTCCGGGAACTGGAGCACACCATCGAGCGCATCCTCATCCTGGAGGACGGGGACCTCATCCAGCCGGAGCACCTGCCCAGCTTCATTTCCGGGAGACAGGGGGATTTCCAGGTGTTCAGCGACGGCGAGCTCTCCCTGGAGGAACTGGAACGGCGCTACCTGCAGTTCATCCTGCGGCGCACCAAAGGCAACCAAAGCCTCGCCGCCCGCATCCTGGGCATCAACCGCAAAACCCTGGGGCAGAAGATCCAGAAATACGGCCTGAGGACGAGTTTCTAGGGGAGGTTAGTGGGGGGAGGGCCAGAGACTTGATACCATTGTGCAGCCAACCGACAATTAATCGTAGGGGCACGGCTTGCCGTGCCCGAGGGCAGGCTTAGTGTAGTTATTCATAAATACGCTAACGAATTATGGAACGATTGAACCGGTGAATTATTCCCCCTCACCCTGACCCTCTCCCCCATTGGGGGAGAGGGGATTAAAAAGAGCCCTGGCCATACCCCCTCTCCCCCCGGTGGGGGGAGAGGGCTGGGGTGAGGGGGGCCGAAGTAAAATTCGTTACCATATTTATGAAATCGTGTACTTAGCCTCTGGGCTACAACGAATAAGCCCGCATCACTTGCGGGACACCAGATATCCCGGCCTGATGTCATGTTCGCTGGCGGTCAGGCCCACAGAATCCTGGTCCGAGGATTCTTCCACCCTGGCCGTCCCCACCGGATTCCCCTCCGGGTCGAGAATGGCGACCTGATCCCCAGGCTTGACCCCTTGCCTGGTTCCCAGGCTGAAGCCCAGCCGGTATTCTCCTTCCTTCCTGGATACATAGTAGATTTCCGCCAGGCCCTTCTCGGCCTGGAGCGCCTCGATGCGCCGGGACAACAAATACACCAGTCCCAGGGTTATGCCGATGAGGGGCAGGAAGGCCGCAGCCACGAGATAAGGGGAGGCGCCGGTCTGGCTTCTGATGAGGGATTTGAACTGGGCCTGCCGGCTCAAGGGGTCCCCATACACCACCACCCGGAGATCATACCCCGGTTTATCCTTGGGGTAGTCCTTAGGCTTAACGGTGACCGCGTACTTGCCGGGGGCCAGGTTGCTCTCCACCGCCAGGCGCCCCCGCCACATGTTCCCTCCCAGGAAATAGCCGGAATGGATGGCATCGAAAGAGACCTGCAGGTCCGGGGAATCAGTGGTATAGGTCAGGGCCTGGGGCGTCTTGATGTTCTCCGGGATGGGGCCGTTGATTTCCGCCTCCTCTCCCGGCAGGACATGGAACACATTCACGGGCTCCCGGAATTTGGCGACGATGCCGTCCAGAACAGCCAGAAAGGCCAGCAGAAAAAACAGGGCGCAGGCCTTGCCGATTATTATTCGAATTGAAGAAGCCTGATCTAGGTTCATAGTTCAGTGTGTTTGTTGGCAAGCCGGGCCGGAAACTTTGCCCTTGCCCAGGATCTTTCCTCCAACTCCTTGCTGAGCACGGTAGGACGGGCTTCCAGCCCGTCCAGGCACGGGCAGGATGCCCGTGCTACCGGCCAGTGGTTAGGAAGGTGAGCTTGAGGACAGGGACAAAGTTCGGCCGCCGGTTCCACCGGGAGCCCCGGTCCTCACTTTAGGGGCTCTTGCAAAAATGTAGCCGCGAGGCTCAAGCCTTGCGCCGGCAAAGGCTGGAAAGCCTGTGCCACCAAGGCTTAACTTAGCAACTAGATAAAATCTTCCGTCTTTTGCAACAGCCTTATCTTACCACAAAATATGAAAATCGCCCCGGGTCCGAAGGCATGGGACCACGCAGGCGATTTTCATAGGCTTGCCGCCAAAGGAATTATTTCTTGAAAATGTCGGTCTTGCTGATGTTCATGAGCCGCAGGGCCTTGCCCGGCTCTTTGAAGTAAACCCGCACTTCGTCCCCGGCATCCCAGGTGGAAGCCGGTCTATCAAGGTACTCTTCCGGCAGTGTGATTACCGCATAGAGCTTTTGCCGGCCGGAATAGATGGTCAGACTCTTTTTCTCTTTATTCACCGCAGGCAGTTTCTTGCCGGCCACCAGGGGGTCTTCCTTGCCCACGTCGGTTTTCTTGTCCAGGATCTCAAAGCTGATATCTTTAAAGGCCTTGGTCTCGGGGTCATAGATGGTGATGACCTTTTTGTCCAGGTCCAGCTTCATGCGCAGACCGACCTTGGGTTCCGGCCCCATTTCGTCGGGATCTGTGGGGATTTGATAGGCATGGGGGGGAAGAGTGTTGTAATCGGGCTTCCCCGGCTCGGCCTTTTTGTCCTGAATCAGGGTGACGATGCCTTTGGCGCTGTCAAAGGCCACCACCCTTCCCTGGTCCACCTTGCCCAGTTCGCCGCAACCCAGGGCCAACATCAGAGGCAAAAGGGCTGCGATACTCAACCAGATATAGCGTTTCGCCATAATTTGTCTCCTTCCTGTGCCCCGGGTTATTTCCCGGCCTTTTTCATGGCCACTTCCTGCTTGGCCCCCTGCACCATGCGCACGAAAATGTAGAGGGACATGGCTGCCACCAGACCGAGGATGAGGACGGTGGCGGAGCCGTCGAAAAAGCCGCCGTATTCCGGTATGGCCTTGGCCAGCAGTTTGAGGACGATGGACAGGGCGCAGCCCACCACGGCCAGGCCGAAGGCGATGCGGATGCCGTAGCCCTTGATGTACTTGGTGGCCACGGTGCCCACCTGGGCGCCGATGGCGGCGCCGACGAGCATGATGATGGCGGCCAACAGCTCAGTGCGGCCTTTGAAGGTATAGGTGGCGGTGCCATAGAGCCCGGAGATCATGACCTCGAAGAGGTCGGTGCCCACGGCCACGTGGGTGGGGCAGCCGATGAAGTAGATGAGGGCCGGCATGCGGATGAGGCCGCCGCCGATCCCCAGGATCCCTGCCAGCCAGCCGGTGAGGAAGCTGACCAGGACCGGCATCCAGAAAGAAATGGTGATCTGGGCCTCTTTGAAATGGACCATGGGCGGAATCTTGATCTTATGAATGGCCTTGTGCCACTCGATACCCGTGGACAGCTTGTCCACCTCGCCGCCCTTTTCCAGAGCCTCCCGATCTTTCCGGCGTTTCTTGGCCACATCCGCGAAGACCATCCAGGCGATGAGGGTTAGGAGCACCAGGTAGAGGTAGCGCACATAAGCTTCCACCTTGCCGATGCGCTCCAGCCACATGACCATCTGGGCGCCCACCTCAAAGCCGACGATAGTGCCCACCAGCATGACGAGGCCCAGCTTGTAGTCCACGTTGCCGAACTTGCCGTGACGCATGGTGGAGATGAGGGATTTGCCCGCCATGTGGGCGATGTCGGTGCCGATGGCAAAGGCCATGGGAAAGCCCAGGATATTCAAGCCCGGGGTCACCATCCAGGCGCCCCCCATGCCGAAGAAGCCGCCGATGATGCCCACCCCGACCCCCAAAATAACCAAACCGGGCCAGAAGATCGTTACCCCCGATATGGGCATGAGAACGTATAGCCAATCCATAATGTCCTCCAGAGATGATTAATGCTCGGCCAGTTCCCGGGATGTCAGGTCAATGCCGATATGTTTCATGATAATGTCCGCCAGCACCCCGAAGAGAAGGCCGATGATGGGGATGGAGACCACGGTGATCAGGGTGAAATAGAAGTGGCTCTCGTTATAGAGATTGGCCCACCAGGCCTGCCAGCCGTGGAGCTTCCGGGTGTCGGCCACCATCACCAGGTTGGCCACCTTCTCGCCGGCGGCCAGGGCCAAGCCGGGCGTCAGCAGGATAACCATGATTCCGAAACCGATGGTTCTTTTCCACAAGCTTTTCATGATCCGATAACCTCCCAAAAGCTTTCCTTGTTACCGCACGATGGTGACTTCGCAGGGAGCATGGGCCACCACCTTGGCGGCGGTGCTCCCCATGAGAATCTTGGCCAGCCCGCTGCGGCCGGTGGATCCCATGATGATGCGGTCGAATTTGTCATCTCCGGCACGCCTGATGATGTTGTTGGCCGGCACCACCCCTTTTTCCAGGATGGTGGCCACCTTGATGCCCTTGGCGGCAAACTCCGCCTGGGCTGCGTCCAGCCACTTCTGGTTTTCAGCACGGAGCTTGTCCTGGATGTTGACGAGTGATTCATCCATAATGTCACCGGCCACAGGAACCACGGTCATAAGGGTGACCTCAGCCCCCTGCTTCTCGGCCAGCTCCATGGCACGGGCCACCGCTTTCTGGCTGTGCTCGGAGCCGTCGATGGGTACCAACACTTTCATAATAAGTCCTCCTTAAGACTCCCTCCTATTAAATTCTTGTGAAAAAATTCTTAAGCGATGATGACTCTGTTGAGATAAGAGCAATGCTTGTGCCAAGACTCACAGAACCGGGGCGCGCTGGCAAATTGAGTATTTTTCAGGAATTGCCGACACGCGCCCACTGATTCAAGATGGAGCCGCGGCCTTTTTTTGTCAGGATTTTTTACAAGGTGTAAAAATGCCTGCGGACAAAGAGGGGGACCGTGAGGCCGGGCATGGGGCGGTTACGGGTGATTTCCTGGTTTTTCCTGTAGTTATGGCTTTCAAGCAATCATCCCAAGTGGTATGAATTTTGATAGTATTATTATCGATATATTCTTTGGTTGTTCCGTAGGGGCGCAATTCATGGCGCCCTTGGGGCTTGATAAATCAAGCCCCTACAGAGATTGCCAAGAAAGGCGGGCGCCCCTTGGCTCCCCGGCCCTTCTACGGCTTGACATTTCGGCTTGGAGAAGCCCCGGCTGGCAGGTTACAGAAATGACCACAATCCTCGGCAACCTGAAAACCCTTTTTAGAACGGTCTTCCGCAAAGAAACCCCCGAAGATGATATCGGCGCGGTCTTCCGCTTCAAATACGGGCTGTTTAAGGAGTTGTTGACCTCGAATACGCAGGTCCTAGATATCATCACGGATATGGAGGAGAAGCTGCAGGGCCATCAGCTCTTCGGCATGTCCTACGTCCGCTCCAACACCAGCCGGGCGGTGTTTCACGCCTTCCGCATGGTGAAAAGCCTGGATGTGCTCTCCGGCCACCGCTACCCCATGCTCTACACGGTCCTGGAAGGCATTCACCAGAAAATCAAGGCGGAACTGGAGCAAAAAAAGGAGATCAGCGCGCCGGCCCTGGTCCTGCCCTATTCTGAAATCACCAAGGACATGACCGATTGGGTGGGGGGTAAAAGCGCCCACCTGGGGGAAGTGGAAAACCGCCTGCATCTGCCGATTCCCCAGGGGTTTGCCATCACCACCGCGGCGTATGAGGCCTTTTTGGCCGCCAACGACCTGGTGGAGGAAATCAATAAAAGAAAACTGGCCATCGATATCAATGACCTGGAAACCATCCGGGAGGCCAGCGAGGAGATCCGGGGCCTGATCACCGCCGGCCGCATCCCCCCCGCCCTGGAAGTGGCCATTTTAGGGGCCTATGGCCGGCTGGCTGAAGCCCTGGGGAACGGCCAGGCCATGCCCCGGGTGTCTCTGCGCAGCAGCGCCATCGGCGAGGACAGCGAGCTTTCCTTTGCCGGCCAGTACCTCACCGCGCTCAACGTCACCGAGGCCAACCTCCTGGAAACCTATAAAGCCGTGCTGGCCAGCCTCTATAGCCCCCGGGCCATATCCTACCGCCTGGTGAAGGGCATCCGGGATGAAGACATCGCCATGAGCGTCGCCTGTCTGCAGATGATCGACTCCCAGGCCAGCGGCGTCATGTATTCCCGCCACCCGGTGAACATCCTGGATGACAACATTATCATTAATGCGGTTTGGGGCCTGGGGCCTTATGTGGTGGAGGGCATCCTGACCCCTGACACCTACAGGGTCGCCAAAGACCAGGACTTGACCATCCTGGAAACCAAAATCGCCCCCAAACCCGTGCAGTTGGTGAACAGTCCCGAAGGGGGGGTGGAAGAGATCGAGGTGGCTCCTGAGCGCCAGGCCGCGGCCTGCCTCACCCCTGATCAGATCAAGGCCCTGGCCTCCTATGCCATCGAGCTTGAGGAGCACTATGGGGTTCCCCAGGATGTCGAGTGGGCCCTGGACTGGGAAGGGCGCCTCCTGGTGCTGCAATCCCGGCCCCTGCAGCTCAAGTCTCCGGGCGAGAAGGACGTGGAGGCCATCCCCCGGCTCCCCGGCTATCCCCTGCTGGCGGAGGGGGGCGCGGTGGCCTGCTCCGGGGTGGGTTGCGGCCCGGCCTTTCATATCCGGGACATCGAGGATTTGAAGGATTTCCCTGAGGGCGCGGTCCTGGTGGCCAAGCATTCCTCCCCGAAATTTGTCATGGTCATGCGCCGGGCCCAGGGCATTGTGGCGGACCACGGCAGCGTCAGCGGGCATATGGCCGCGTTGACCCGGGAATTCGGGGTGCCCACCATTTTGGGGGTGGAGGGGGCCAGCGAGGCCATCCCGCCGGGCGCGGAAATCACCGTGGACGCCTATTCTGGAAGGGTCTACCAGGGCCGGGTCCAGGAGCTGATGGAGCTGCAACAATCCAGAGAAACGCACATGACGGGCACCCCGGTCTACCAGACCCTCAGACGGATCGCCGACCTGGTTATTCCCTTGGCCCTCCTGGACCCCCAGGCTCCCACCTTTACGCCGGAAAACTGCCAATCCCTCCATGACATCAGCCGCTTCGTGCATGAACACTCCTACAAGGTCATGTTCCAGGTAAGTGACCTGATTTCTTATGAAAAAGGCGGCGCGGTCAAGTTGGCCGCCCCCATCCCCCTGGACCTCTATGTCGTGGACCTGGGGGAGGGTCTGGTGGGGCGGGAGTCCCGGGCCACCAGGGTGACGGTGGACAACATAGCCTCCTTGCCCTTTAAGGCCCTGATGCGGGGCATGCTGCACGAGGATTTGCGGGAGACCGGACCCCGCCCCATCAATGTTTCGGGGCTTCTGTCCGTGATGCGGGAGCAGATGCTGTCCTCCTCCGGGGACAGGTTCGGAGATCGCAGCTACGCGGTGATTTCCGCCAAATATCTCAACTTCAGTTCCCGGGTGGGCTACCACTACAGCATCCTGGATTCCTATTGCGGGGACAATATCAACAACAATTACATCACTTTTTCCTTTAAGGGGGGCGCGGCTGACGATGTGCGCCGCAACCGGCGGGTGCGGGCCATCGCCAAGGTCATGGAGGCGGAGGACTTCACCGTGGCAGTCAAGGGCGACCAGGTGAACGCCCGGCTCCTGAAATACACCCGGCCCGTCATTGAAGAGAAACTGGAGATGATCGGTAAGCTGCTCCTGTTCACCCGGCAAATGGACATGCTGATGGACAGTGAATACAGCGTGGAGGCCGTGGTGCGCAACTTTCTAGCCGGCAATTACCGCTATGACCAGGAGCTTGTCAAGGAACTGCAGGGCAGCCCGCCCGCCGGCCCCGAGGCGAACTCGGGGTCCGGTTAGCATCCTTAGGGCTCGATAAATCGAGCCCCTACAATAGGTCAAGCCCCTACAAGGGCGGTTGGGAGGGGAGGTGTAGGGGCATGGCTCGCCATGCCCTGAGGCGGAAGGGCAAGGAGGTTCCTGGCCCTTACCCCACAAGATCTCCCCAACCCTCTTACAAGGAAGATGCCCATGGAAGACAAGAAATATCGATATTTATGGTGGCAGATAACCCTAACCAAAATCTTGTTCTCCATTGTCCCCCTGTTTATCCTGGCGGCTGCTCTCTATTACCATTTCAGCGAATCCTACACGGAGAAGGTGCTGGAAAGCCTCAGGACCCTGGCGGTGAACCGGCAGGGCGCGCTTGACCTGTTCCTGGAGGAAAGGATTGCTCAACTGGCCACCCTGGCCAACACCAACACCCTGGCCCAGTTGACCGATGAGGATTATCTGAACAAGGTCTTCAACACCATCCAGTCCCGGTCCCGCTCCTACCTCGACTTGGGGATCATCGATCAGGAAGGCAATCACCTGGCCTACGTGGGCCCCTACTACAGCATTCTCAAGGGGGTTAATTACCGCAACGAGCCCTGGTTTGACGCAGTCTTGAACTCGGGCATTTATGTGAGCGATGTCTTTTTGGGCTTCAGGAAGGTGCCTCACTTTATCATTGCTGTATTGGTGCGGGAAAAAAACCGGAACTGGATTTTGCGCGCCACCATTGATTCCGATGTCCTGGAAAGCATTGCCCATGCCGCCCAAATCGGCAAGACCGGGGATGCCTTCCTCATTAACCGGGAAAATATCTTGCAGACGAAACCCCGCTTTGGTGGTAATCTGTTGGAACAGCCGCCCGGGCCGGATTTTTCCACGGTGGTTGGCATCAGGGTCGATGAAATCGCCTTTGAGGGTCAACGCACTTTATTTGCGGCCGCCCAAATCAAGGGCAAAAAATGGGTTCTGGTCATCAGAGAAGACCCCAGGGAACCCCTGGCGCCCTTGCTGCGGGCCAGGTATCTGGTGGTGCTCTTTACCTTTTTTGGTTTATTGCTCATTATTGCCGGCTCCGTCTACACCACCAAGAAAGTCCTGGACCGTTTGATCATCAGTGACCGGCAAAAGGCCAAGAGCGACGAAATCATGGTCCACGAAAGCAAAATGGCCGCTGTGGGCAAGTTGGCCGCGGGGGTGGCTCACGAAATCAACAACCCCCTGGCCGTCATCGGCGAAGAAGCGGGCTGGATGAAGGATCTGCTCAAAGAAGAGGATGTGGCCAACAGTGCGAACTTTCAGGAGTTTCAAGAGGCTATCAAAAAAATTGAATACCACGCCGACCGGGTCAAGAAGGTGACCCACCGCTTGCTGGGCTTTGCCCGCCGCATGGAACCCACCGAAGAAAAAGTTATGGTCAACCAGGTCCTGGAGGAATGTGTGGGGTTCCTGGAAAACGAGGCCCGCTACCGCAATATCAACATCCAAAAGGAGATGGCCCCGGACCTCCCCACCATTGCCAGCGATTCCAGTCAACTCCAGCAGGTGTTTCTCAATATCCTCAACAATGCCATCGACGCCATGGGCAAGGACGGCACCATCACCCTGAAAACCGCTCACCAGGCGGATCAGGTGGTCATTAAAATCTCCGACACCGGCCCGGGCATGTCCCAGGAAACCATCGAGAAAATTTTCGACCCGTTTTTCACCACCAAGGAAGTGGGCAAGGGCACCGGCCTGGGGCTGTCCATTTCCTACAGCATCATCGAAAAACTGGGCGGCACCATTTACGTGGAAAGCAAACTGGGGAAGGGCACCACCTTCACCATCAAATTGCCGGTGAAATGAAAGGTCATTAAGCGGCCCGGAAAATTACCATGATGATTCATAATCTTTGAAAGGCAACCACCCATGACCATTGTCACCCTGAGCCGGAGGGTAGGGTCTCTGGTTTTCACCAGAGGCGAGATTTTTCGCCGCCCGGAGAGGCCCGGAATGACAGAAAGCAGCAAGAGAATGGCGGATCGTTAGAGTGAAATGATGCACCTCTGGATAAAAACCTGAGAGAAACCATAATCTGAAAGAGAATTGGAAAGGAGTGCTCTTATGGATAAATTTCGCATTCTCATCGTGGATGACGAAGACGATTTTCGCGAGGCCATCATCAAGCGTCTCAGGGCGCGCAAAGTGGACATCGAAGGGGCCAACAGCGGCCTCAAGGCCCTGGAGATGCTGGGCGCCCAGGAATTCGACGTCGTGGTCCTGGATGTCAAAATGCCCGGCATGGACGGTATCGAAACCCTGCGGGAGATCAAGCTCAAAAAACCCCTGGTGGAAGTCATCATGCTCACCGGCCACGCTTCGGTGGAATCGGGCATCCAGGGGATGCAACTGGGGGCCTTTGACTACGTCATGAAACCCGTGGCTTTGGATGATCTCATGGATAAGCTGCGGCAGGCCTATGAAAGGCGGGTGCTCCAGCAGGAATATGCCAAGTAGGCTGCCAGGCGCCAGGTTCATTTCCATGGCAGAGCTATGTTAGGAAGTCTCAACTCCTTTCCATCTGAGACCCCGATCCAAAATCTTTGGAGCCAGGTTTCCGTTTACGGAACCAGCCTGTTTCTGGTAATCCTGGCGGTGCCTTTGGGATTCCAGGCGGGCTTGTCTTATGCCCTGGCCTGTCTCTTGCTGGCGGCCCTGTCTTTTGTCACCGTAAGACAGGTGCTCAATGAAAAAGCCGCGGCTGAGCGCGACAAGGCCCTGACGGACGAGCAACTGCTCCAATCCCAGAAACTGGCCTCCCTGGGCGAGCTGTCCTCCGGCATCGCCCATGAAATCAACAATCCCCTGGCCATCATCCGCCAGGAAGCGGAGTGGCTGCTCCACCTTTTTAACCAGGAGGCTTTGCCGGATGCAGCCGAAGTTACCAACTGCCTCACCGAAATCGTCCATCAGGTGGACCGGGGACGGGAGATCACCCACAACCTCCTGAATTTCGCCCGCCGCCGCCAGCCCGTGGTCCAGGCCGTGCAGCTCAACGGGGTGGTGGAGGACATGGCCCGCCTGGTGGAAAAGGAAGCCCAGACCCGCCACATCACCCTGGTGAAGCGCCTTACCCCGGAGTTGCCCGTGATTCAAAGCGACTCCCCCCTCCTCCGGCAGGTGGTTTTGAACCTGCTCAACAATGCCATGCAGGCCATAGATAAAGACGGCACCGTCACCATCATCACCCAGCCGGAAGGGGACAACCAGGTTTTGGTTCAGATAAACGACACCGGCTCCGGCATCCCCCCGGAGCATCTCTCCCAGATTTTCGACCCCTTTTTCACCACCAAACCCCAGGGCAAAGGCACGGGCCTGGGCCTGTCCATCTGCCACGGCATTATTCATAGACTGGGGGGCAGGATAACCGTGGCCAGCGAAGTGGGCCAGGGCTCCAGCTTCACCATCAAGCTCCCCCGCACGGTTGAGCAAAGGAAGAATTGACTATGGCGCCGCTGCCGAAAATCCTCTTGGTTGATGATGAAGAACGTTTCAGAACCACCCTGGGGAAGATGCTCAGAGCTCAGGGGTTCGAGGTCACGGCCACGGACAGCGGCCCGGGGGCCTTAAACGAACTGGCCCAGAACCCTTATGATGTCATTCTGCTGGACATGCGCATGCCCGGCATGGACGGCCTGGAAACCTTGACGGCCATCAAACAGAGTCACCCCGACCCCGAGGTCATCGTCCTCACCGGTCATGCCTCCGTGGACGCGGCCATGGAGATCATCCGCCTGGGGGCCTCCGAGTTTCTCCTCAAACCCTGCCCCCTGGACGAAGTCCTGGCCAAAATCGAAACCGCGTACGAACGCAAGCTGGCCCGCCAGGAAAGAACCCCGCCGGAACCATCCGGGACGCCGCCTCAAACGTGACCGGGCCACCTCTCCATCAAAGCCTAATAGTATCGAACCAAAAAGGATCGTGAAAATCTCCCCACAAACGTTCAGGTTCGCTATCCAGATCATAACTTCAATGAGTCGATTCCATTGAGAAGCTTCTGTTTTGGCATATGCGGTGGTGGTGGGAGCGCTTCGGTGAATTTGAATTCAGGGCCATTTTGCCCCGAAGAAGAGAAAGTAGGACCAAAGCCCGCCATATGCCTGGCGGACCGTGCCCCGGCCACCGGAAAACCATTGCTCCAAGCCGGGCAGCAGATGCCCCTCCAGGTGGACGTGGTTCAGTCCCATCCAGCGTTTGAAGGTCGGGAAGGGTGAATCGTGGAAATCCACCACGGCAATGGCGCCGCCGGGGGAGAGGTCGCCCCGGGCTGCAGCCAGGGCCTCTTCCCAGCCCGGGTTGAACATGGACAGGGCATAGGAGAACACCACCAGGTCAAAGGGAGCCTCCAAACCTAAGGGTTGATCATAGGCGGCGGGCACCAGGGTGACCCGGTCCGCCAGGCCGGCCAGCTTTCTTTTGGCCTGGCTGAGCATGGCGGGGGAGAGATCCACCCCCCAAAGCCGGGCCCCAGGAAAAAAGCGTCCCAGGTCCAGGAGGTTTCTTCCGGTGCCGCAGCCCACCTCCAGAATGCGTTCCGGGTTCAGGCGGGCGGCGAGTTGCCTGATCAGGGCCTCCCGTCCCCAGAGGAAGGTCCAGCGGGTCAGGTCATAAATTTTGGCGTGCACCCGGTAATACCGGGCGATGGCCTCCAGCCTGGCCGCCTTGGGCGCCGACGGGACCCGACAGAATTCATACCACCTCGGCCAAATGCAGGCTCCCATAGGTGCCAACCCGGTCAACCTGGTGCAGGGGCCGGGTCAACTCGGGGAAAAACCGCAGCCGGCGGGTCACCGGGGCCGGCAGGAAACTGAGGTCGGGTCCGGCGGAGCGCAGTAAAATCCTGGTCCCCGGACGGCTGTTCTGAAAGATTTGGTCCCACTCCGCCAAAAGGGCTGGGGCGTCGTGCCAGGCCAGCCAATCCTGGTGGTCCAACAAGACAAAGTGGCTGTATTCCCCGGGATTTGTTTTCAAGAAACCGGTCACCGTATCGGTGTGGAGGCTCACCCGCTCGAGTCTGTCCTTCAGAGTCCGGAAATTGGCGGCCAGAAGATAGCCGGGACAGCAATCCTCGGTATAGCGGCCGGTGAGATAGACGCGCCAGAAATAATTGTCCCTGGTGGGCACCCTGGTGAACACCTGCCGAAGGTTGTGCCGCAGGCACCCTGCCAGGCCGCCCGGGTATTGCTGGTCGACGAGTTGCAGTTGCTGGGTGGGCACCCCGACAAAGGCCAGCGCGGCGGGCTGCCGCAGGAGCCAGGTTATTTCCCGCCCGAATAGGTGTGGCTCCACGCGGCGGTAGAGGGCTTCCTGTTCCTCCAGGCAGTGGGCCTCGAACAGGGCCAGGGCCAGCCCCTGCTTCTTGCCGTGAAAGAAAAACTTCTGGAACATCCAGGCAAAATCGCCGGCCGCGCTGCGCCAGTAAAAGGATTTCCGCAAGCCCGTCCGGGTTGAAATAGGATATTTTGGCGTCCCAATAACCCCGGGCCCATCCTGGCAACCCGGGACGGATGGCCTGGTAAATCTCCCGGTAGGCCGGGCTGCCTCCCTCACCGAAGAGGGTAAACAGGGCGTCAAAGTCGCCATGCCTGATGAGTGCCATTTTGAGAGCAAGAAGGGCGTTTTGCCGGAAGTTCACGTCCACTGCGTGGATGCTTCCTGGACCGTCCAGCAGGTAATCCAGAACATTGCAGCCGGCGCTGGTGATGACCACGACATTGCTATCCGGGCCTATCCCCAGAAGTTGGCGGTCGATGGCGGGATCTTCCCAGCAGGTGTTATAAATCAGCCGGTTCCCGTGGATGAGAGCGAAGAGCTGACAGTGCAGACCCATCAGCATAGGCCACCCCGGAAAAGGATATTGGGGGAGTGTTGAGAAAGCGTCTTGAGAAAAGGGCGGGGAACCGAAGGCTTCCTGTCCACCTTCGAACTCCCCCCAAGCTCTCTTAAGATTGGGGAATCATAGTCCAAGCTATTCAGAACAATCCCGTATTATCTATGATCACTCAGGATTGCTGGTTGGATGTGAGTTTCTGATGTGAATCTTGTCAGGTGGAGAGGGAAGCAGTGGGGAGAGCCCTGGAGGCGATTTAAATATCGTTGCCGGCCCGGGCGGTTGCTGTCTCCTGGAGGCATACCGGCGACAAGGGTCTTGATGAAGGGCGGCAGGCTGAGGAGCACCTCCTCCAGGCAGGCGCGGCCGGACGGCGTCAGCTTATAATACTTCCGGGCCCGGCCCTTGAATATCTTTATATGAGAAGCCAGGAAGCCTCCCCGTTCCATGGCGTGGAGCAGGGGGTAGAGGCTGCCGGGGCTGATGTCGTAGCCGTGCTTGCGCATCTGTCGGCTGAGTTCACCGCCGTACACCGGCCTTTGGGCCGCCTGATGCAGGATCACCAACCTGACTATCCCCTGCCAGAACGACTGCATCACCTGCCGCTTGAGATCCATGCATCGCATAATGATATATGTCGATTAGCATAACATAAGGAATTTATTAGTTTTTTGTTAGATTGATTGATATAATTTTTTGTGTGTTAATCTCCCCCCAGGAGGAATGCCATGGGAACGTTCGATGAAGGTCTCAAGGGTGCTGTCCCCAGTATGCTCGTGGTTGTGGGGGTGGCCTTGGCCGCTCCCCTGGTGCTGCCCGCGGTGGCGGCGGTGTCGCGCCCTCTGGCCAAGACCCTGATCAAGGGCTATCTGGCCCTGGCCGACACCTTCAAAGAGTATGCCGCCGAGGCCGGCGAAAATATCAGCGATCTTCTGGCGGAATGCAAGGCCGAACACGCCGCCGGCCTGGAGGCGGTTGAAAAAGCGGCCCAGGAAAAATCCTAACCTCCGGCCGGGAAGAGGGACAGGGATCGGGAAATGACTGTCAAGGGAGTTCAGGTCGTTCATGCCATGCCCGGTCGGGTTCGCCTCAAGGTGGACAAGGTCAGGGGCAACCCGGCCTTTGCCCAAAAGGCCCAGGACAAATTGGGCCGGGTGCCGGGGATCAAGCAGGTTGAAGCCGAGCCACAAACCGGCAGCCTGCTCATCTATTACGATGCCGCGGCCCTTATGGCCGAAGGGGCCCTGGCGGCCCTCACCGACGGGTTTTCCGAGCTGTTCCCGGAAATGGGGGCTGTGGCCACGAACCTTGGGCTGGAGTCCCTCATCGGGCACCTGGCCGCCGGCGAAAAAACCCGTTCCTCCGCCAACCTGATGAAATCCCTGGGGAGCATCAATGACGAAGTGGCTCGGCTCACCGGCGGATTGGACCTCAAGCTCCTCATCCCCATGACCCTCATGCTTTTTGGGGTGCGGAGTCTGTGGACCTCAAAAAAATTGGCCTTGCCCGCCTGGTACGATTATCTCTGGTTTGCCTTTAGCACCTTTGCCATGCTGAATCTGAGGACCGCCGGCGCCGATAAGGAAGAATCGGCTCCTAGTGCGGAGCAGGTGAAGGAGGCGGGTGTCAAGGCAGGAAAAACGAAGGGCGTCAAAGGTTAGGAGGACTCCACGGGAGCCCCAGGAGCTGCCGCCGGGGCGGGTCAGCAGTCTCTTTTTAAGGACCGGCGGGAAGATATCCTGGCATAAGGTCCCAAACTCCAGATAGCCTGGCTGTTATCCTCGAAAGCCGCCAACCCGGTCAGGGTTTGCGGTCCGGGCGCCAGGCCGTCCTGGTGTTCCCCGAGGGGGACCAGCGGTTCGCCGGTAATCAGGTAGAATATGTCGCTGCCGCCATTGAAGGCCATTATTCTGGCCATCCTAAATAATAGCCGCCACCAGGCGTGACAGGGCCACTTCCATGAGGGTGGAGGCCACCGCGCCGGTCACCCGGGACAAGGTGTTTTCATGAGAAGAGCCGCCGCCACCCTGCCGGGGGGCTTGGGGCGCGGTTTTTTCCAGGTAGCCGATTTCTTTGCAGGCCAGGATGATTTCTTCCTGGCAGATGAGGCGTGGATTATAAAGGACAAGAACGCTGCCGGTGACGGGGTTGGCCGAAACCTCTTCCACCCCGGGGCACAGGGCCAGGTGCCCCTCGATCTCACGGGCCTTGTGGGGCGCGCCCTTTACTTCCGGGGTTTTGATGCGCAGCCGCCCCTCCAACGCATGGACATATGAGGAAACGATATTCATAAGCGCCAGGCTCTCTCCTCCATAGCAAGTTTCTCATAATATTCGGGGCCTTATTGTTATGAGTTCATGCTGCAATTATTAAAATTTGGTTAAATCTGCTCGCCATCTTTTTTAGAGGCCATAATTAATCTATATACATTGGAGCCTGTTTTATTGAGAGGCAGGCATTAAGTTGCGCCTGGAACTTTCCTGGTTTTTTATTGAGACTGCGGCCAGGAATCTTCTTAGGTTTTAGGCTGATATATATCGGCGCCTGAGTATTGGCTAAAACGGCGGCAGGCCCTTATAATAAAGTGGTCAACAGTTTACAATACTTGCCGTCCATAACGCTTCTTACTGGTGAGCAATAAACAGGAATAACGCTCATGGGCATCGAAGGCATTGAAGTCATCCAGGCCAAGCCGGGACACCTGAGTCTGGCCGTGGCCAAACTGAAAGGCAATAAGTCCCTGGCTGAGGAGTTTCAGGTCCGCTTCTCCGGAATCCGGGGGATCACCAACGTAAAGGTGGATCCCGTCCGGGGCGAAGTCCAGATGCACTATATCAAGGAAGAAGTGACGTCCCTCAGTTCATTGTGGGCCCTGAAAGATGTAATGGGGGTTTGCTTTCCGGAAGTAAGCGCCATGCAGTTGGCGTCTTATTTAGGGAAATACTTGTAAATCAGAGTTGGTTGCCGACAAGTCTCGGTATCGTCGGGATAGACTGCGGTTTCAGGAACCTTTCAGGCAAGAGCAAATTGGAGGTTGACATGGCAACTGAAGAAACTAAAGGCAAAGGCGGGGTCGGTGAGACGTTGGGTAAGGCCGGCACCACGGTGAAAGAAGGTATTGTCGGCAGCCTCAAAGGCATACAGGAGATTGAGACCGAAATCGTCAATCTCACCCGGCAGACGGTCACTGACGCCCTGAAAGCCACCGGGTCTGTGGCTCAGGAGACCGTCAACGTCAGCAAAGACGTGTTTAAGGGAGCCATCACTGCCGCCGATCAAGTAGGGACCGGCCTGGTGGAAGGCACCAAGAGCGTGGCCAAGGGCATCCTTCTGGCGGTGGGAGACGTGGGCGGCGATGCCACCCAGGCCGCCACCAACCTGGTGAAGGGTGCGGTGCGGGGCGCCTCGGAGGTCGGCAGCGACGTGGCCCTGGTGGCCAAAAGCGCAGTCACCGGAGTGGTGGAAGCGGCCGGCCAGGCCGGCACCAACGTGGCGGCGGCTGCCAAGGCGGCCGCGGAAGGGGCCATGGAAGCGGCCGGCAGCCTGGGGCAAACCGCCGTCACTTCGGTGCGGGACGTTCTGGTGACCGCAGTGGGGGGCCTGAAGGATGTGTTGGGCGCCATCCTGCCCAAAGGCGAGGAACCCCCTGCCGCCCTGCCGGAGCCGGAGCCCCTTGCCGAGAAGAAGGCCCCCAAGGCTCACTAAACCAGGACCCTGTGAGGCTCCCCCTCATTCAGGCTCCTTAGCAGCAGGCAAGGGATGATCGAGGCCATTCACAACGAGGTGCCGGGGCGAACCCGCTATCGCGTCCCGGGACTCTACCGCTCCGAAGCCCTGAAAAGGCTGTTGGAGTTAAAATTGTCCCGGATCAAGGCCATAACCCGGGTGTCGGCCAGTTCTATCACCGGGACTCTCTTGGTGTGCTATAACACCGGCAACACCCACGAAACCATTGCCGACCTGGTGGCCGGCATTGTTGCGGAGCATGAGAACCACCTCTCCGCAGAAACTTACGGCACGGAACTTCCCCAGCCCGCCGGCAGTCTGGCCATACTCACCGACCTCATCCCAGCCGTCAACCCCTTAAAGGGACTGTTTGCCGCGGCCGCGGATCAGCCCCGGGAGCCCTGGCACCTGTGGGAGGCCGAGGCGGTGGCGGACAGGTTTAAAATCTCTCCGGAGAAGGGCCTCACCGTCAGCCAGGTGGCCAAGAACCTGCAGACCTACGGCCCCAACCTCCTGCCGGAATCTGAGCCCCGCTCCGGCTGGGAGATGTTCGCCGGCCAGTTCAAGTCCCTGCCCGTGGCCCTCCTGGCCGGGGCCGCCGGCCTGTCGGTGGTCACCGGCGGCCTGGTGGACGCCGTCCTCATCATGGGGGTGGTGGTGCTCAACGCCGCCATCGGCTACAAGACCGAAAGCGAGTCGGAGAAGGTCATCCGGTCGCTCCAGACCCTGGTGCGCCCGGTGGCCCAGGTAGTGCGGCAGGGGGAGGTGAAGGAGATCCTGGCCGAGGATGTTGTTCCAGGAGACCTGGTGATCCTGCGCCCCGGCAGCTATGTCCCCGCAGACGCCCGCCTCTTGTCCGCCAACCACCTGTCCGTGGACGAATCCGCCCTCACCGGAGAGAGCCTGCCGGTCCTGAAATCCGCCCAGGCCCTTGGGGAAGCCAACATCCCCCTGGCCGACCGAATCAACATGGTCTTTATGGGAACCCTGGTCACCGGCGGGGAAGGGCTGGCCGTGGTGGTGGCCACCGCCAGCTTTACCGAAATCGGCTTGATCCAGACCATGGTGGGGGAAGCCGCCGCGCCGGAGACGCCGCTGGAGCGGCAGCTCGCCGTGGTGGGGGATCAGTTGGTCATGGTGTGCCTGGGTGTTTCCGGGTTGGTTTTTGTCATTGGCCTGGCCCGGGGGCTTGGCTTTATGGAGATGCTGCGCAACGCCATCTGCCTGGCCGCGGCTGCGGTGCCGGAGGGGCTGCCCGCGGCGGCCACCACCACCCTGGCCCTGGGCATCACGGACATGCGCCGTCATCATGTCCTCATCCGCCGCTTAAACGCCGTGGAGACCCTGGGCGCGGTGCAAACCGTCTGCCTCGACAAGACCGGCACCATCACCAAAAACCAGATGTCGGTGGTCCAGGTCTACGCCGGCATGAAGGGTATCAGGGTTGACAACGGCCGTTTTCTCAGGCCGGCGGAAGCTTCTTCTCCCGCGAGTTACAAGGATTTGCAGCGCCTGCTCATGGTCTCGGTGCTGTGCAATGAAACCGAGATTTACCGGGATAACGGCGCCTATTCCCTGAGGGGCACGCCCACGGAAAAGGCCCTGGTGGAATTGGCCATGGGCGCTGAGGTGGACGTGGAGGGGTTGAGAGCCCGCTATCCCTTGCTCAAGACCAATCACCGCGCCGAAGGCCGGCAATATATGGGCACTGTGCACCAGCACCCGAGAAAAGGGCGGTTCCTGGCCCTCAAGGGGGCCCCCACCGATGTCCTGGGCATGTGCGACTGGCAGCTCAGGGGTGGCCGGCGTGTGCCCCTCACTGAAGAAGACAGGCAAGTCATTGAAGCGGAAAACGAATATATGGCCGGGGAGGAGGCTCAGCGGGTCCTGGCCATGGCCTATGGTGAAGGAGAAGACGCCGGGGACCCTGAAATCAGGAACGGCCTCACCTGGCTGGGCCTGGTGGGCATGATCGACCCCATCCGGGAAGGGGTGAAGGAGGCCATTGCCGCCATTCAAAGGGCCGGCATCAACACGGTGATGATCACCGGGGACCAGGGTCCCACCGCCTACGCCATCGGCAAGGAACTGCAACTCAGCCAGGATATGCCCCTCGAAATCCTGGACTCCTCCAACCTGTCCCACATGGATCCTGAAACCTTGCGGGCTCTGGCCCAGCGGGTTCACGTCTTCGCCCGGGTCAGTCCCGCCAACAAGCTGGAGATCGTCCAGGCCCTCCAGCAGACCGGCCGGGTCATCGCCATGACCGGGGACGGCATCAACGACGGCCCGGCCCTCAAGGCCGCGGACGTGGGCATCGCCATGGGCAGCACCGGCACCGACATGGCCCGGGAAGTGGCCGACGTGGTCCTGGAAGAGGACAACCTGGACACCCTCATCATCGCCATCAGGGACGGGCGCACCACCTACAACAACATCAGGAAGTCAGTGCACTTTTTTCTGGCCACCAACCTGAGTGAAATCATGATCACCTTCACGGCCCTGGCGGTGGGCCTGGGCTCACCCCTGACGGCCGCCCAGCTGCTGTGGATCAACCTCATCAGCGACATCTTCCCCGGCCTGGCCCTGGCCCTGGAAGAACCGGAGCCCGACATTCTGGAGCGCCCGCCCCGGGACCCCCAGCAGCCCATTTTCAGCAAACGAGATTACCAGCGCATGGCCATGGAATCCGCAGTCCTCACCGCCGGGTCCATGGGGGCCTTCGGCTACGGCATCTGGCGATACGGCCTGGGGGCCCAGGCCAGCACCCTGGCCTTCCACAGCCTCACCACCGGGCCAATTGCTGCACGCCGTCAGTTGCCGCTCGGACAGGCACAGCCTGTTTAGTTCCGGGAGACTGCCGAATAACCCCTACCTGAACTGGGCCGTGGGAGGCTCCCTGGCTTTGCAGGGGCTCACCATTTTTATTCCGGGTTTGAGAAGCCTTTTGAACCTCACTCCCTTAGGGCTCCTGGACGGCCTGGTCATCGGCGCCACCGCAGTGCTGCCGCTTCTGGTGAATGAAGCCACCAAGCACCCCCCGGCCCAGGAAGAAGAGTTGGACTAATATCCCGGAGCAAGGACCGGTCTATGAAAAAAGACTTTGTGTTTACTTCCGAATCAGTGACGGAGGGACATCCGGATAAGCTGTGCGATCAGGTGAGTGATGCCATCATCGATCATTTCCTGGAACTGGACCCTTATGCCCGGGTGCGGGCGGAGTGCGCGGTGGCCACCTCCATCCTGTTCATCGCCGCCCGGTTTGCCTCCGAAGTCAAGGCGGACGTGGCCTATCTGGCCCGCAAGGCCATCAGGAAAATCGGTTATCAGGACGCGGACTTCGATGCCCGCAAGTGCAGCATTCTCACCAGCCTGCAGGAATACCCTCCCGATGCGGACATCTATTTCAATGAAGCGAAGCTGACTGACGAGGAAATCGACAGGATTCATGTGCGGCAAAACGCCAATCTCTTCGGGTTTGCCTGCAATCAGACGCCCGACCTCATGCCCCTGCCGGTCTGGACGGCCCACAGGTTGGCCCGTCAGATCGACCAGGCCCGCAAAGAAAACCTGATTCCCTATCTTTCCCCTGACGCCAAGACTCAGGTGGGCGTAGAATATCGTGACCGTCACCCTTACCGCTTCCACAGTGTTACGATCATTGCCAGCTCTACGAAAGCAGGGGCAGGTCCAGTGGCCCCCGGCCGGGTGCACAACGATATCATGGAGGCTGTCATCAAGCCGGTGTTTGCCGAGGCGGAGATGCGCCCGGACCGGAACACCAAAATTTTCATCAATCCGGTGGAACAGCTCATGGTGGGGGGGCCGGCGGTGCATTCCGGACTCACCGGCCGCAAAGGCGACGTGGACACCTACGGGGAATACGGCCGGCACGGGAGCAGCGCCTTAAGCGGCAAAGACCCCCTGCGTATCGACCGGGTGGGAGCTTACGCCGCCCGCTACGCCGCCAAAAACCTGGTGGCCGCCGGGCTGGCGACAACGTGTGAAGTGTGGCTCTGTTATACCATCGGCCTGGCCCGGCCGGTGAGCATCCAGGTGGACAGCTTCGGCACCGGCGCCCGCCCCGATGAAGAACTGACGGCCCTTGTCAAGAAGCACTTCGACTTCCGTCTGGCCGGCATTCTCAAGGCCTTTGACTGCCGGAACCTGCCGGCCCTCAACAAGGGCAAATTCTACCGCCTCCTGGCCGTTTATGGCCATATGGGACGCTCCGACCTGGCCCTGCCCTGGGAGGCCACAGACAAGGCTGAAGCCCTGAAGTCATAGCGTTGCCGGCACTACCAGTCCTTGCGATAAGCAATAATACTGAGGGCGCAGATGCAAAAGAGCATGATGGCGGTGATCAGTTTTTCTTCCATGGCCTAACCTCCTCAGGGCCTGATCTTTACAATAACTTGGCCCCCAATTCTGCTACTCCCGAGCGCTCTCCCTTTACCAGGGTGATGTGGCCTGAGATATCTTCCTGCTTGATTCTTTCCACCAGGTAACTCAGTCCGTTTGACGACGCGTCCAGATAGGGATGGTCAATCTGCTCCGGATCACCGGTGAAGACAATCTTGCTGCCTTTACCGATGCGGGTCAGAATGGTTTTGATGACGTGGGGACTGAGATTCTGGCTTTCGTCGCAAATAATAAACTGCCGGGGTATGCTCCTTCCCCGGATGTACGTCAGGGGTTCCAACTCAATTTTCTCGCTGTTCAGGAGATAATTAATGGAAGCGTTGGGCCGGACGTGCTCGTTACAGAGGAGTTCCAAGTTGTCATAAATGGGCTGCATCCAGGGCCTGATCTTTTCCTCTTTGTCCCCCGGCAGGTACCCCAGGTCGTTCCCTAAAGGCACAATGGGCCTGGTGATCAGCAGGCGGTTATAGCGGCCGCCATCCTCGAAGACCTTGTCCAGGCCGGCGGCCAGGGCCAGGATGGTCTTGCCGGTGCCGGCCCGGCCCACCAGGGTGACCACCTCGACGCCATCATCAAGGAGCAGGTCCAGGGCAAATTTTTGCTCCTTATTCAGCGGCCTGATCCCAAAGACGCAGTTCCCGTCGAAGATGAGCTTCTGTAACCGGTTTTGAGAATACCTTGCCAAGGCCGAGATGGAGGGATTAGAAGCCGCTTTCAGGATGCAGAATTGGTTGGGAAAAAGGTTATTCTGGCTATAATCGAGAGACCCATCTTGATAGAATTGGTTTATTTCGGCATCAGCAAGTTGTAGTTCGCAGACCCCGCCGTATAATTTATCGTAATCAACCTTGTCACTATAGAAATCTTCCGTCAATATTCCCAGGACATCTGCTTTTATCCGTAAATTTAAATCCTTGGTGACAAGAATTACTTTATCATCATCAGATTTGGTCAAGTGATAAGCTAATGCCAGAATGCGATTGTCGACATTATTTAAATCTATGCCCCCGAAGAACTCATAGGATTTATTACCGTTCAACTCAATTCTAATTGACCCCCCATTAGGAAGCTTCACCCCTTCCGACAAATGTCCGAGCAACCTCAGGCCGTCCAGTTTCCTTGAAGCCTCCCGGGCATTTCTGCCGATATCATCCACCCTTCTCTTGATTTGGTCCAACTCTTCAATAACGGAAAGTGGCAGGACGATCCGATTGTCGTCAAACGAGAACAAGGATTCTGGATCATGCAAAAGGACATTGGTATCCAAGACATATATTTTCGCCATGGTCCCTTTCCTGTGGAAAATTTCTGTTTTTTTCCAGGCTATCCCGAAAAGCGGCAATCAAATCAACAGCAAGGGGCCTATATTATTGTTCCTTATCAACTTACGGTAGTACCGTTAAGCGCCGGTTAATTTTTTATGAGATTACGATTGGCAGGAGACGGCTTCAGCCCTCCGGCATGATTTTCTCACCGAAAAGTAATCTGCTGCTCACGTCCAGGTGGGTATAAAGGGAGCACATTGCCTGCTGGTAACCATTCATAACGATTAATCTACGGCTCTGGCCCCTCGCGGGGCAGGGAGCGCCTCAACCCGGCAAGGGACCTATTGTGCCAGACCCCAGCAACACATCGGTCCATCGCTCCCGGTGGTCACTTTCCCGGGTGGCCGCGCTTTTGTTTCTGCTCATTTGGCCCACGCTCCTCATCTGGTCCGTTTATACCGGCTGGGATACCCTCAAGGAGTGGCAGCAGGATGGCGCGGCCTTTGACGCTTACAAGGAGAAAGTCCGGGATTGGCTGGCTTCCCTGGGGCCGTGGGCACCCCTGGGGTTCATCCTGATTCAGGCCCTCCAGGTGGTGTTGGCCCCCATACCCGGGGAAGCCACCGGCTTTTTGGGGGGATTTCTCTTTGGCGCCGCGCCGGGCTTTTTGTTTTCCTCGATTGGTCTCACCCTGGGCTCCAGCCTGGCCTTCCTGGTAAGCCGCCGCCTGGGCGCCCGAGTTATCGACAAGCTCTTTCAATCTGAATCCCTGGAGAAATTTGCTGCGCTTTTTGAACGAAACGGCGCTCTGGTGTCCTTTCTCCTGTTTCTCTTCCCCGGCGCCCCCAAGGATTACCTCTGCTATCTCCTGGGCCTCAGCCAGATGCCTTTCAAGGTGTTCGTGGTCATGGTGGCGTTGGGCCGCCTGCCCGCCACCCTGCTGCTCAGCCTGCAGGGAGCCCAGGTGTACCAGGGCCGCTATTGGACGTTCCTCATCCTATTGGGCGTTACTCTGCTTGCCGGGGGGATTCTCATTCTCTTTCGGGAAAGGTTTTACCGCTGGCTGCGGCGCTGGGGCGGCAGCTCCCCAAAACCCGCGGCCTGACCGGCCGGACTTCCTTCTGTCGTCTGTCCTGAAAAGTTCAAGGTTCAGGGTTGATGGCTTCGTAAAAAGTCATTTTTCCCCCTCACCCTAACCCTCTCCCCCAAGGGGGAGAGGGGATTAAATGAGGTATATCAGGGTGCGCACTGCGCACCAGGATGGCGGGCGGGGACGCCCGCCCCACCAACCTTTTCATGGTTTTGAGAGAACCGGCCGTTCGTGAGGGACTGCGACGAATATAAGGTATGCCCCGCCCACCAATTATTTGACGGGCAGTGCCCGCTACAGTTGGTTGCGTGATCTAAGTAGTCTAATTCAGCGCCCCGCCATCACAGTTTGCAGCCGAAAATCCGCCAATACCAGACTGATGCCGGCTTATCAACATTCAACAGAATTTTAACTTTAGTTTTACGTATTGGTTTTAAGCTGATTCCAGCGTATCAAAATAAGCGCTTTGTTTTGCACTATGACATTATCCACAGCATCTTTAGGACATCTTGATCCTGCAACCAGACTTTTGGTGAGGTTAATCACTTTTGGATGCCGTTTCGTCAGAACGGAAAATGCTGTTTCATGTAACACTAGGCCCGATCCAGTAATATTTGTCTTTAACCACAACAACTACTGGGAGGCACTCGTCCTGGGCTGCTACCTGTTAGCTCACCTAAAGGAAAAAAAGCCGGCCTTTATCAGTGATTGGATGTTCGGACGCCTGCCTCTTTTTGCCTGGCTCTTAAAAAGAGTCGATCCCATTTACACGTATAGGAAAAACGCCCGGTTTGCTGTCCTGAATAAGCACCAACAGAAAGCCGACGGACAGGCGGTTTGCCGGGCTTGCCTGGAGCGGCTGCAAAACGGGCAAAGTCTGGCCATTTTCCCCGAAGGGACCCGCAATCATGATCCCTATCGGCTGAAGCGGGGCCGCAAAGGGGTGGGAGAAATCGCCCTCCGGTCGGGAGTGCCGGTCCTGCCGGTGGGCATCGATTTCCCCCACAGGATCAGGAACGGCCGCATTCCCTGGTTCAGCCCCGTCATCTTGAGATTTGGCTCACCCCTCACCTTTCCGGACGAAGCTGCGGCCTACCGGACCGTCAGCCGGGAACTCCGTTTTTCCCCCCTGGAGCGCCAAAAGCTGCAGGTTCTCCTGTGCGCCAACGTGACCCATCGCCTCATGTTGGAACTGGCCCGGCTTTCCGGCAAAGAATATCCGTTTGCGCCCCCTCAAAGTTCCTCCCTGGAGCACTCGTATCTGGAAAAAACCACGGAAAAAGGAGCATTCTTATGATCTCGGTGAGCAAAGTAATGGATGCCGTCGCCAGAGAACGGGCCCTGCAGGTCGTGGCCGGGGTTTACTATCAGGAAAAAAACTGGATCAAGTCGGTGGAGCAGGAAATCCCGGTGGACATCGGCGTCCATGAGCGGACCTCCTGGTTTCTGGCCGAGGTCAACGGCCACCCGGCCGGGGTGCTGCGGCTTTTTTATGACCCTGCCCTGGAGCTGCCGCCGGAGTGCCAGGCCACCTTTAAAAAGGGTTTTGACCCGCAGAAGCTGGCAAGTGAGGGAAGATTCGTGGAAATCGGACGTTTCATGATTCTTCCCGAGTACCGCAAAAAGATTTTCGTGGCCCTCCGCCTCATGGGCATTGCGGTTAAAGAGGTGGTGGAGCGAAATTACACCCACTTCATCACGGATGTGTTCGAGGGAGAGCCTCACTCCCCTCTGAAATTTCACACCCGCATCCTGGGATTTGAGGTCATCGGCCAACACCTCTATGGCGAACTCAACTGCAGTCTGACCCGCATCATCCTCACCCTGGACATTCTCAAGGCCTATCAGCGTCTTAAAAATGAGAGAAATCGCATCTACCTAAGCCTCACGGAAGGTATTCGAAGATCGTTGGATGCCAAGCTGGCAGGGATGTAAGCTGATGGGGGGCGGCTTGTTCCGCGGCCTGCTCATTCAGTCCAGGTGAACGGCGGATATTCACCGAAGATTAATGGAAAAAAAACACCGGTCAAATAAAGATAACGTAAAAGAAATTGTCATGAGAAAGTTCGAAACTCTCTTAAATAACCCGAGAAAGGAGAAAAGATGGATAGTTTCAGCCTGAGCGACAATCTGCTGAAGGACATCCTGCATTTTGCCAAACCTTTTGGACATCGGGAGGATGCCAGGAGCCTCAACCTGGGGTTCGGTTTTCTCTATTATTCTCTGGTGCGGGCCTTGCGCCCCAAGCACACCCTGGTGATCGGCTCGGGGTACGGTTTCAGCGTGGTCTGTTTCGCCCTGGGCTTGAAAGACAACGGCAAAGGTTCCCTCACCTTCGTGGACCCTTCTTATTCCCTCCTCCAAAACGGCCCCCTGGCCACCATCGGCGGCCGGAACATGTGGTCCGAAGAAACTGCGGTGCAGGCCCACTTTCAGCGCTTCGGGGTCCAGGACATCGTCAAACACTACAAGCTGCGCAACGATGAATTCTTCCCGGAGTATGACCGCTTCCGCCTGCCCCCCCTGGATTTGGCCTTCATCGACGGCAGCCACGCCTTTGAGGACGTCAAGTACGATTTTACCAACGTCCTGGCCCATTCCCGGAAGAACACCTACATCCTGATGCACGACACCAACATCTACATCCGGGAGCTGCTCAATCACGCCGGCGTCAAGAAGTGGCTGAAGTGCATCAAGAGAGAAAAGGAATACTTCGAGGTGGTGAATTTCCCCTTTTCTTCGGGGTTGGCCCTGGTGAGGGTGCTTGATCCCGCCATCGCCCGGGAGCTGCATTGAACCCCTGGTGGTGCGCCCCGCCTCTGGCCCTGGCGGCCGGCTACCTGTATTGGCGTTATGTCTGGTTTTTCCGCAATCCGGAGCGGGCTTCACCTCCCGGCGACAATATCGTCAGCCCGGCGGACGGCACCGTGGTTTACATCCGCCTGGTGCAGGCCAACCACGAGGTCATGACCATCAAGCAGGGAGTGAGCGCCCGCCTTACGGACATCGTCAAGGAGGATTTGGACTACCCGAAGGTCTCCATCGGCATCTTCATGAGCCCGTTTAACGTACATTACAACCGCATCCCCCTGGCCGGCCGGGTGGACGCTATTAAACATCATCCTCCCGACCCCGCCAATCTGGCCATGACCTCCATGCACTGGCGCACCATCCTCGGTCGAGCGCCCTTTTTTCGCCATGCCCGCCACATTATCCAGAATGAGCGCAAAGTGACCCGCATTGACAGCACCTATAAAGGGGAGCGGTTCCCCTACTATGTGGTCCAGATAGCCGGCCGGAGTGTCAATGGCATCGACAGTTATGTGAAGCCGGGGGACCAGGTGGACAAGGGCAGCATTTTCGGCATGATCCGCATCGGCTCCCAGGTGGATCTGGTGGCGCCTTATCGGCCGGGCCTGGAAATCAAGACGCGGCCGGGGGCCAGGGTGCGGGCCGGCGAAACGGTGCTGGTGGCCTGACAACCCTGAAGGAGAACCTTATGAAAATTGACCTCCACGTGCATTCCAAGTATTCCACCCGCCCCTCCCAGTGGGTGCTGCAAAAATTGGGGTGCCATGAATGTTATACGGAACCCCTGACGCTTTACCACATCGCCAAGGCCAGAGGGATGTCCCTGGTAACCATCACCGACCATAACGCCATTGCCGGTTGCCTGGAGATCGCCCACCTCCCCGACACCTTTATCAGCCAAGAGATCACTACGTATTTTCCGGATGGCTGCAAGATCCACGTCCTGGCCTACCACTTCAACGAAGAGCAGCACCGTCAGATTCAGAAGGCCCGGGATAACATCTTCGATTTAGCGGCATATCTGCGCCAGGAAGCCATCGTGCACAGCGTGGCCCATCCCCTCTGGGCCATTAACGATCGCCTGACCAGGGTGCATTTTGAGAAGCTCCTGCTGCTTTTTCAAAATTTTGAACTGAACGGCGGCCGGGATGAACTGCAAAACCAGTGGCTGCATGCTATTTGTGAAGCCCTCACCCAGGAGAAGCTCGAAGACCTCGCGGAAAAGCATGGCATCGCACCGGCGTTTCCCTCCCCCTGGAAAAAGAATTTTACCGCCGGCTCCGATGATCACAGTTCCCTGCACATTACCCAAATGTATACCCAGGTGGAGGAGGCCTCAGGGGTTGAGGATTTTTTGGCAAAGATGAACGCCGGGCAGGCCGCGGTCAGAGGGAACGCTTCCACCCCCCTGACCCTGGGCCATAATATTTACAGCATCGCTTATCAATTCTATAAGAAGAAATATTCGTTTTCTCCCCACAACGGCGGCAAAACCATGGGGGCCCTTCTTGATAAGATCTTGGAAGCAGGAGTTGAAGGAAAAAAATCTTTTCCCAAGTATCAACTTTATTACAATCGCCTCAAGAACTCGCTGCGGTCAGTAAGTCAGGATGAAAGTTTTGTGAATTTAGTCAAGAAAGAAACTTCGTATCTCCTCGCCCAAAAAGCCCTGCCCTCTGATGAATATGAATGGTTCTCCGTGCTCAATAAACTGTCTCAAAAGCTTCTCGTGCAGTTCCAACGCAAATTGAGCAAGGCTCTGGCCGGGGCGAATTTAATTGATCTCCTTAATTCAGTTACTTCCAGCGGATTGGTGTATCTGACCCTGGCCCCTTACACCGCGGCTTTTTCCTCTTTTTCTGCGGACCGTAATTTCGGGCTGAATCTCTTGGAGAATTTTTTACCCCCCGGCCATGCGCAACGGGAGGCCGCCTCGCAATTTAGCATGGCCCATTTCACCGATACCTATTACGAAGTCAATGGGGTGGCCCTGTCCCTGAAGCAGCAAATGGAGGCGGCCCGGAAAATTCATAAGGACTATGTGATTATCACCTGCGACCAGAAAAAGCGCCCGGCCCGGCCCGGCATCAAGAACTTCTCACCCATCGGGGTCTTGCACCTGCCGGAATACCGGGAGCAGAAACTCTTTCACCCCCCCTTTCTGGATATCCTGAATTACTGCCACGTGCGGAGGTTCACCCATATTCTGGCCGCCACCCCCGGCCCCCTGGGGCTCACCGCCCTGGCCGTCGCCCGGATTTTGCATCTGCGCCTGTGGGGGACTTACCACACGGCCATTCCTCAGTATGCCGACTATCTGACCCAGGACCCCTTCATCGTCCAACTCATCTGGAAATACATTGTCTGGTTTTATAACCAGATGGAGCTGGTCTTCGTACCGTCCCACAGCACCGCCGAAGAACTGCAGGCAAAAGGGGTCAGCCCCCACAAGATTCGCATCTTTCCCAGGGGGGTGGACATAGAACGGTTTCATCCGGCCAAACGCAACGGCTTCCTGGAGGGACGGGTTCAGGGCCAGGAGGTCGCCAAGCTCCTATATGTGGGGAGAGTCTCACGGGAAAAAAACCTGGAAATTCTCGTCAGGGTCTTCAAAAAGCTGCTCCAGGACCAGGCCGCCATTCACTTGGTAGTTGTGGGCGACGGCCCCTACCTGGAGGACATGCAGCAGGAACTGGCGGGCACTCCCTGCACCTTTACGGGGTACTTACACGGGGAGGACCTGGCCGCGGCCTACGCCTCCTGCGACCTCTTCATTTTTCCCAGCACCACCGACACCTTCGGCAACGTGGTGCTGGAGGCCCAGGCCTCGGGCCTCCCGGTCATCGTCACCGATACCGGGGGGCCCCAGGAGAATGTGCTGGACGGGAAAACGGGCCTGATTGTCCGGGGCGACAGCGAGAAAAACCTGCTGACGGCCATCAAAAGCCTCCTGGCCCACCCGGAGCGCCTCAAGGAGATGGGCCTGACGGCCCGGCGCTACATGGAGGAGCGCCCCTTCGAGGCGGCCTTTCATTCCACTTGGCGCCTCTATGAACAACACGCGCACGTTTAGCGAGCTTTATTCATGAACATTTACATTTTTTGACAACTATTTGAAATATATTATTAAAATAAATGGCCTGGAAAAAGCCGAGTGCTTTGGGCACAGACTGGAGAGCCTGTGCCATCAAGTGTTTTGGGGGCGTTATCTCCATGGAAGATCTGCAAAAGCCTAATGTATTGTTTCTGTGTACGGGCAACACGGCCCGCAGCCAAATGGCTGAGGCTTTATTAAAAAAATATGCCGGGGACCGCTTCGCAGTTTACAGCGCTGGCTATCAACCCAAAGAAATCAACCCGTACACCCGGATAGTCATGGCAGAAAAGGGGCTTGATCTCGGAGGGCACTTTCCCAAAGGGCCTGCGGAGTTCCTGGGCAAAATGGCTATCCGGTACTTGATTATTGTCTGCGGCAATGCGGAAAAAACCTGTCCCAGGACCTTTCCGGGAGTTCTGTTCAGGTTAATCTGGCCCTTTGATGATCCTGCGGCCGCAACGGGGACCGAGGAAGAGAAACTGGAAAAGTTCCGGCAGGTGCGGGATCAGATTGACCAGCGGATTCGAGCATGGCTGCAAGAACAGCCATAGAGTTGACGGAAAACCGGGGAAGTTTATACAAACTTCCGGGTCACCTTTGACCATGAGGATTATCGGCAAGACCACATGCTGAGAGTCTTGTTTCTCTGCACCGAAAACGCCTGCCACAGCCAGATGGCGGAAGGCCTGCTAAATCATGACCTGGCCGGGCATTTTAAGGCCTTCTCCGCCGGGGTGCGGCCCAGCCGAGTGAACCCCCGGGCCATTCAGGTGATGGGTGAACTGGGTATCGACATCAGCCAGCAGCGCTCCAAGGCGTTGAACGACCTGGCGGTGGAGCAGTTCGACCTGGTGATCACGGTGTGCGACCGGCCCAGGAACAATGTCCCCTGTTTCCCGGAGAAAGCGAGGGCATGCCCGTGGGCTTTCCAGACTTGGCGCAGGCCACCGGCACCGAGGAGGAAATACGGGCGACCTTCCGGTGGTTGCGGGACGCCATGCGGGAGCAAGTGATTCCTCTACTTTGGGAAAAACCTAAACAACGCCAGTCAACGGCAAGCCAAGGATAATGCAGGAAGAAGGCCAAGTTGGCAATAGCGCGACAGGCTGACCCTGCCCACCTGCGGTGATCAACGTTTACAAGGGTCCCATGTTACTGCACCAGATCGACACCACTGAAATCTTTCGTTCCAAAATGGACACCACCAAGGAAGTCCTCCGCACACCGCCATGATTTAGGCCGATATCTCTCCCGATTTGCCCTATGTTAACGCCAAGCTGCGCTGCTGGGACTACGACCAGCCCAACCAGGTGCTTCTGATTAAAGTTTCGGACGGTACAAGGATCCCCTGCACCCCCAAAAAATTGCCATTCGCGGGATAAGGGACCTTGAAGAGGCTCATGCTCTGCTCGCTTGGGTCCAGGCGCAAATCAAAGACATCTATAACTGCCGGGATCAGATTAAGCCCCGCTACAACAGCCAGGAGGGGCTCAAGGTCATGGAAATTCCGAAACTCCTCCCCATAACCAACTGTAAGGTCTGCGGCTATGCTATCTATATGGCCTATGCTGCGGCCCTGCGTGAGGGGGAGATCACCCTGAATGACAGTCCGCCGGTTTGGCAAGATACTTCCGGGGAGAAGCAAGATAGACTGCAGGCCTATCTGGAAAGCTTTGGTTGGCGCGGCCTGGATGATTGATAGAGAGTTACTTGGGAGGCCGGTGGGTATGCAAGAGTATCTTCTTTGTACAAATGTAGCTACCTGCTCTATCAACTCATATAAAATTTATTAAAGTGGGTTGATATGGATATCATAGCCTTATCTAAAATCAAGGCAATATCTCATGGGTTAGTCCCACCTGTCAGACCTTATCTGATCTCGGATTGATGAGTGTCAGCGCAAATTTTGGTTACTGTCAGGCCTCAGTACTCGGAAGAACCTCGGCATTTTCCGCCTTGCCGGGGAGAACGCGGTTTTCGATGTCCTCGATGATCTTGTGGTGGTAATGGCCCACCTGGGCCGGGTTCTTCATGACCATGTCCAACTGCCGGGTGTGGACGCTCATATACCCCAGGATGCGCAAGCGCTCCAGCATATAGTCCATGGGTTCGTCTTCCAGGCGGGCAAAAACCGAATCCCCCTTGATATCCACCTTGAAGTGATACCGCTCCAAAATCTCCTGCACCAGGTTAGCCCGGCCCAAACGCCGGGTGAAGTCGGCCCCCCCGCCCTTGAAGGCGAAGCGCAGGAAATTCTCGTGCTGATCCTCCCCCACCAGGGCCTCCACCGTGGAAAAGTGGAACCCGAAGCGGGAGGACAGATGGCAGAACTGTCTGGAAATCATGAAATAATTGAGGTTGGCGAAAAACCCCGGACCCGCCGCCTCCAACTGGGGCTGGCTGGCGGACTGGGCCAGGACAGACATGAAACCCTTGGCATCCACGGGCGGAGGGCCTTCCCATTTCACCGCATTGATTCCCTGCCACAGGGCCAGCATGGGGATGGAGGCGATGTTGTCGAGGCGAATTTCTTTGCCGGGCACGTCCTCCTTGAAGCCGTTTTCCAGATCCAGGACCCACCACTGCATGGGCACGTCGGTGACCAGGCGCTTGATGAAATGTTTGGAAAGCTCCTTGTTGGCTTCATAGTCAAACAACTCCCGCACCGCCACCTCGTGGGCGAAACGGGTGATGTCATGGAGGGTCTTGCAGTTTGCCGGCCTGAACTCGAGGCTGTCGGGATCGGTGAGGTTCAACGGGCTGATTTCCTCCAGCACCTCCTTTAAGGTCTCGTAGACCGGGGTGCCCACCATGAGGCTGGTCCGTTGGGCCGCGCCGGCCAACAGGCTTTCCACCCTCCCCTGGTAAATGCTCATCCCGTCGGCATCCACAGTAACCAGGGTCTGGGGACTGATTTTCTGGGTGCCCTCCCCGGTATTGAACAGGGCCGGCACCCGGAATTCCCGGGCCACATTGGCCAGATGCCCGGTGATGCCGCCCCGGTCGGTGACCACCGCCGCGGCCCGGGACAAAAGGGGCGCCCAATGGGGATGGGGGACTGCCGTGACCAGGATTGCGCCTTCGGGGAAGCTCAGCAGGTCGGTGTTGGTGGCCACAAAATAGGCAACGCCTGCCGCCACCCCGGGGCTTGCCATCTGCCCCCCCCGCAGGATGAGGGGATTGTCCGGGGAAATTGCGGTCCCGGCCTCCCGGCGGGTTTCCATGTCCAACTGCTTCAGGGGCCGGCTCTGGAGAATGAAGATCAGGCCGGCGGTGTCTATGCACCATTCAATGTCCTGGGGACTCTTGAAATGCTCCTCCAGGCGCAAGGCGAGGCTGGCCAACTCCAGGGCCTGCTCGTCGGTGAGGGCCGGCAGTTTCCCTTCTTCATCCAGTTCCTCGCGACACACGCCCTCTTCGGGGAGGCACACATATTTGAGCTGCTTTTCGGAGATCTCCTTGTCCACGATGGTGAGGGGCTGGGTGCGGGAGATGACGTACAGGTCCGGAGAGCCGCTGCCGTCCACCACCTGCTTGGCCAGGCCGTGCACCGCGTTGATGGTGATTTCGTCACTTCTGATATTGATGGGATTGCGGGAGTAGGTAACCCCGCCGGCCCGGGAATCCACCATGCGCATAAATCCCACGCACATGGCCACATCTTCATCCCGAATGCCCTTGTTCAAGCGGTAGGTGATGGCCGTGGGGGCATATTTGCTGGCCAGAATCTCCTTGTAGACCTCGAACAGGCTGTCTTCACTGACATTGAGCTCCGAGCGGTACTGCCCGGCAAAGGAAATGTTTTCGCTGTCCTCGCCGATGCCGCTACTGCGCAGGGACACCCGCAGGTCCGGCCCCGAGGCTGCGGTCAGCTCGGCGTAGGCCGAGGTGATGGCCTCGCCCAGGGCCGGGGGCATCTGGGCATTGATGATTTCCATCTGGATTTCGGAACTCAGCCGGTAAATGGTGGCCATGTCCTCGATTTCCATGGACTGAATCCGGCGGTTGATCTCATCGGTGAGCTCATTGTGGGACAAATAAAGCTCATACGCAGCCACGGTGGCCACAAAACCCTCGGGCACGGCCAAGCCCGGCACGTGGTTGCGCAGTTCCCCCACGTTGGCCATTTTGGCGCCGACGCTGTCGGCCATTTCTTTATTGACCCGGGACAGGGGCAGCACCAGCTCCTGGATGGGGATGACGGGCCGTTTCGACAAAATCGCTTCGAGCCGGGAATTAATGGCGGCAAAGACCGGCTCCAAATTCGCATACTTGTTGCCGGTCAGCTCGTTGAGATATTTGATGATGGAAAAGACATTGACGCTGATGGCGGTGGAATGGGACCTGATAAAGGTCATGCCGAAGCTCTGGGTGCCCTGGAGGGCCAGCTCCAGCTCGGTCATGAGATGCAGGGCGGCATTGTTGGAGGCCAACAGCAATCTGAAGGCATGGTATTTTTTCCGGAAATTCTCCCGGAGCTCTTCCAGGGAAGTGGGGGGGCCTTTGGAAAAAATGCTTTTCAGGCGATGGAAAAAATTACCCATAAACTCTCCCAAACCGTGCTGCTGGACTGTGCCAAAAACGGCTAAGCAATAACATACCTGTCTTCAGAAAAATACAGCAAATTCGATGCCAATGAAAGTCTCAGGCTAAAGGGAGGCCGTGGCGATGGTTTTCTGAAAGGGAAATGCCTTGGCTTTAAAATAAGTTAGACAATTTCCGCATGGCCTGCATCACATCTGTAGCGACCCCCGGGTACAGCCGCGGCGGGGGCCAAGACCAGGGCCGGCCCCGACAAATCTCAAAGGTAAACAGATATTACCGGGAAACAGCAACCACTGGCAGGGGCACGCCAGGCCATGGAGGATGCCATCCCCGTGAAATTGGCAGATTCTTCGCCAGGCGCCCCGGATGCGGCCAGGTCTGGAATCCGTGGTTTCCGGGGCCAAGCCGCTACGACGGCAGCTGATGACCAGAAAACGGTGCCAGAAATTTTTACATCATGTAAAAGGATTACATGGCAAAAAACGCCGGAAATCAACGCTAACCAGGGCCGGCGGTTCAGGGGCGGCCGGGAAGAAATCGGGATATTAAGGCGAGTGCCATAATCAGGCAACCGTGGTAGGGTAAAAACATGAGACTCTCCCGACTCCTGTGGCCATTGTTCCTGGTTATCCTTCTCGTTAAGGGGAATTACGGCCAGGCGCAGGTCTTGGACTTCTATGACCATTACACCAGGCAAGCCAAACCCTGCCGGATGTATACCAAGGTCATAGACCAGCCTTGGCCCAGGGTGTTCAAGGTCGTGGAAGCTTTTATGGAGGAGAGGTATCTCTGGGTCAAGAAGAATCCGGCCGGCACCGTATTAACCGGGCGCTCCAGCCGCACCTGGAGCGGCACGGACGGCGAGGGCAGAAAAACCGGCGGCAAAAAAATCACCCACACGGTCATCTCCTTTGAGCCCCTGGGGGCAAACCGAACCGCCCTCCATTTCTGCTATTATGTGAACGGCAAGCCTGAAAACGATCCGGAAAGATTCGCCTGGCTCGTTGAAGAAATTGAAGCCAAACTTACTCAGCCCTGATCTTCCCATCCCAGCCTGGCCATCAAAAAGAAAGGGCGGGAAGCTGGTTGCTTGCCCGCCCAAGTAAGCAATCGGGTTGGGCCGCTCTCAGTTTAGGTGTCAATGGCCACCTGCTCAAGTATGCCATCCGCCATTATCTCCCCTGGTTGGCTTCTGTCAAGTTTTGCATCACCTGGTCCAGGTTAAAGGCGGCCGGCTTCTGCCGGGGCGGGAATTCCTTAAAAGAGACTACCATCTTGCCCACATAGTCCTGGGAGGCCACGCCCTCGTTGACGGGCTAATTCCCTTTGATAGCAGCCTGTTAGTGAGACTAATAAAAATGAAAGTTTCTTATGATACAAAGTTACTTTGTCAGTTTCAATTAATATTTCCGGCTTGTTAGCGGGCCTGACCGGGGGTCTGGCCTCCGTCGGCTTTGAGGGGGTGGGAGAAAAATACGAAAAAGGGGTGCCAATTCCGTTGACTTTTTAGGATTAATTATTATATAATATTTTCTACTATATTCTTGGAACCCCCAGGAATCCGGGCCTTCCAAGGATGATTTCGAGAGTGCCTCCCCATTCACAAAAATATTTCTTTTTCTGGTGGCGGCAGGTTGTTGGGGGAATTAACTTAATAAAATATAAAAAAATATTTCTAACCTCTCCCTCAAGCCACCCCGTTCGAGAGTGAGTCACCACAGCATGAGGGCGACTGGAGGATGTATGTCAAAACCGGAAGAGATGTGGCAGTGCCAATTCACCAATTGCGGGTATATCTATGACCCGGCCCGGGGGGACAAGAAGGGGAAGATCCCGCCCGGCACCCGGTTTGAGGACCTGCCCGACGACTGGAAGTGTCCGTGCTGCGGCTCGTCCAAGAAGATGTTCAAGCCTTTGGCAGGTCCCGGTTCGGTGGCCGAACAACAAGGTCAGTGCGCCACCTGAGTCAGCGTCGCCCAGGGCTCGCAGGAAGGGATGGTCTTGCCGCCCTGGCGCATGGAGAGGGTAATGGCATCATCGAAGTGTCCCTTCTGCGGGTCCCAGAGCTTTTATGTCAAAGACCCGGCAGATCAATACGAAATTTTTGAGTTCGATCTGCAAGGCGGCCAGGTACAGTTCAAGTCCGATGAAGAAAACGGGAACCCTCCCGCTATCGGGGACGAGACTGAAACCTACTGTGGCCTCTGCTCCTGGCACGCTAAGTTCAACACCCTGAAATAGCCTGACGGCCCAGGCATAGGCAGGGTTGGCCTTTAAACCCTAAAGGAAGAAAAGAGCAGCGTAACTATAAGGAGAAGTGACATGACCGAGAGATTGCAGGTGTACAAGTGTGAGATGTGCGGGAACATGGTTGAAGTGCTGCATACCGGGGCCGGGGAATTGGTCTGCTGCGGCGCCCCCATGAAACTCTACGTGGAGAACACCGTGGACGCGGCCAAGGAAAAACACGTACCGGTGGTGGAAAAGGTCGCCGGCGGCTTCAAGGTGAAGGTGGGGAGCGTGGCCCATCCCATGGAGGAGAAACACTACATCGAATGGGTCGAAATTATTGCGGACGGCAAAGCCTACCGTGAGTTCCTCAAACCGGGGCAGGCTCCCGAGGCTACCTTTGAGATTAAGGCGGACAAGGTGGTGGCCAGGGAATACTGCAACCTGCATGGACTCTGGAAGGCTTAAGCCTGGCGAGCCCTTAGCATCGAACAGGCGTCAATCCTCGGGGGTTGGGCTCCCCAACCCCTGGGGGAAGCCGCCGCAGGGATAGCGCGCCCTGGGGCCATGCCCCAAGGATGCCCCGGCATTCTCGCCGGCCTTGAGGTGAGGGCCGAGCGGGCTTCGGCTTCCCAAAGGGCCAAAAAACACGAATACCGAAGAGCCTCTGGCAAAATACCTTGACAAGCGGAAGATTTTATCTTGTTGCTAAGTTAAGCCTTGGTGGCACAGGCTTTCCAGCCTGTGCCGGCGTAGGTTTAGCCTCGCGGCGACAATTTTGCAAGAGCCTCCGAAAAGAGCCCCAGAAATGAAGAAGGCAAGATTTTTTTTGGGCTTGATAATGATTTTATGCCTGTTGGGGGCGGCGGCCTGTTCTACGGGGACCGCAGCCAAAAGCAAAACCACCCTTACTCCGGCAGAGCAGGAAGAACTGGACCCGGAATTTTGGCGCATGTGGGGACACTTGCATGGTTTAGGGAACTAACCGGGGATCTTTGCAAAAGTACATAAAAAGTCATTCTGAGGGAAGGAAACGACCTAAGCATGTCATAAATCCTTGAAAATATGAGATCCTTCGCTTCGTTCAGGATGACAGAAAAGCTTTTCGCAGAGGCTCAAGCTCTTAGGGATTTGACAGCTACCCCCAGATACTTCAGTGGGGGGGAGGGGTAGGGGCGTAGGGGCGGGGTAACCCCGCCCCTACTCCCCCCACCTCCCTCCCAACCCACAGAAGGTCCGAGAAAGCCGGGGCCATCGGCCTTGACTTTATCGGAAAATTCTCCTCTTATATTCGTTGTTTGACTGCAACCCGGTTTAATCGGCATACTCTCCTTGAACCCAGACCCCGGATGGTGCTATGGTGCTTATGCATCCATAAGGGCGCCGGCAAGCCTGAGAGAAAATCGGTCGTATCTGGTGGTGACTATTGGGGCTGAATGATGCCATGGGGAGGTTAGGGAAAGGGCGCGGCGTGCGGCCAAGAGCCCCCCGGACATCCGCCGCTTGGCTGGCCATGCTCCTGGCGGGCTGCCTCTGGTGCGGCCTGGGCTGCGGCAGCGTGGAGACGCCCCGTCCGCCTCCCTATATCACCTACACCTATGACAGCCAAACCCGGGAAATCATCAACATCTTGGCCGGGGAAAGCGAGGGCAGCCCCTATCGGGAGTTTGATCAGCGCTTCACCGGGCTGTTTGTGCCGGCCTCCCTGTTTGCCATGGAACCTTTGGTCCTGGGTCTCTCCACGGAGAGCCGCATTCCCACCATCCTGCTGTTGGAGGCCCATTGGGTGAAAAGGTATGGGCGGTCCGGCTGGCTGCACGAGCTGGAGCACTCCCAGGTCAAATTTGCCAAAGAAACCCTGGTCCCCCGGTTAGCGGAGATCTTCTCCATTGCCCTGCCAGGGGCCCTGGACAGCCGGGGCAAGGAATTAATGGCTGTGCCCACCAGCATCAAGGGCAATGTCCTGTTCTTTCGCCAGGATCTCTTGGAGCGCCATCAATTCAAGCCGCCCCGCAACTGGGAGGAGCTCAAGGCCATCTGCCGCAGGATCTTGCCACAGGAAAAGCAGCTAAAATACGGGCTGCTCCTGCACCCCCTGGGTTTTATCAATGATTTTTTCCCCATTTTCTGGGGGTTCGGCGGCCAGATCACGGACGACAGCCGGTTTGTCCTGGGCGAACCCCAGAACCAGGCTGCGTTTTTAGCCGCGTTCAAGGAAATTCAGGGGATGCAGGGGACCATCCTGCCGGGGGCTAAAGATATGAAGCAATTTGAGGCGGAGAACGCGGTGGAGCAGTCTTTTTTCCGGGGGGAAGCCCTCTTCATGATTAGCTGGAACACCCGCCTGAAGGACCTCAGGGAATGGGTGAAAGGGAAGTCCCCTGGGGGCCTCAGCGCCATGAGCCAGGTGGGCCTGGCCCCCATCCCGTCCCGGCCGGGACAGGCCCGGCGTTATACCAATCTGGACTCCCTGGGCTGGGCCGTGAACAGCTTTGCGGCCAAGGCCAGGAATGCCCTCCAGGTGATGGACGCGGTCAAGCAGTTCCTGGGGCTGGTGGTGAATGAGCCTTTTCAGCTCAAGGCCGCGGAATTCTGGGATGAGGTGCCGTCTCTGCGCGGCGCCCTGGAAAAGGTGAAAAATCCTCAAGTGCTCCAGGTCTACAATGACGTTTTTGCCGCATCGGACGTGGACATCAGAATGCGGCCCCATAGCCGGCGGCTCAACAACAACCTGGAGAAGTATTTGCGGGAAGCGCTCTATGGCCAACAAACGCCGGAAGCGGCCTTGCAGGGGGTCCTGCAGGCGCCTAAGTAACCGGCGCTCCCTGAGAAGATGCTCAAGAAACTGACTTCATTCAGCGGCTACTCCCTGAAAGGCCGGCTCCTGGTTTGGGTCCTGGCCATCTATGCCTTGTGCCTCAGCGTGGTGCTCTTCCTGATTCCGATTCTTGACAGCAAATTAGAGAGTTTCAATGAGGCGAGCACGTATTATATCGAACGGTCCAAAGAAGTGGAGGGCACAAACTACGCCCGGCTCATCGTCATGGAGCTGGCCAGGCAGAAGGATTTATTGGAGGTCAAAGAAGGGGAAGTGTCCCCGGCGGATCAAGCCATCATCGACCTGTTGTGGGAGAAGATCACCTTCAACTGGGCCATCGAAGGGATTGAGCTGATTAAGAGCCACCAAAACGCCGAGGGCAAGCACCTCAGCTTTGTTTTTTACCGCCAGACCCCGGGTGAAAAACCCATGGAGGGCCCCAAGAAGGGCTTGAAGAAGTTTGACGGTCTGGAAGAAGAGCTCCTGGACGGCATCATCAAGCGCCAAAATGTGGATCAGAAACTTCTGGGAACCATTAACCACGGCCCCAAAAAAGAAGGGGAGATGATGCTGCGCTATTTTCCGGTGCACGTGCTGCTGCCGGGGTGGGGGGCGGTTTTTTGGGGCGTGGCCAAAGTTGGCATCAACACCAGCTGGGTGCGCCGCACTCTGGCCGAGGAGCGCCGCCGCTCTGAGCAGCTGCGCCGCATCCTCATGTTGCAGATCCTCCTTATCCTGTTCATCTCCGCCATCCTCTTTATCATGCTGACCTACCTGTTCCCCTGGGTGCGCCGGCTCATGAAACCCTTGAACACGCTGGTGGCGGTGGCCGAAGATTTGAACGAGGTCCGCCAGCCCCAGGATTACGCCCTGTGGCTGGAGAACCTGAAGCGTTTCGACCATCGGGGCCAGGCGGAGGTGGCGGGTATTCAGCGCATTTTGATGCGTCTGGCGAATTCCCTTCCCCGGCTGGGCCAACGGCTGGCCACCGAGGAAAGCCAGGCCTGCCTGGGAAGGGTCATGGGCCGCAGCCTGCCGGCCTTGCAGAACCTGAGCGCCCGTCTGCAAACCCTGATATCCCAGGGGGCTGACCAGAATCAGGCGCCGGCGCCGACTCAGCCAGAGGTAGGCCAGCTTCTGGCCGAACTGCACCTGGGGCTCCAGGATCTGCTGTGTTTCTGGCCTACGGACGCAGCCACCTGGCAGCGCCTGGACTTGGCGCCGGGATTGGCCAGCGCCTGGCGGCTGGTGAAGTCCAGGGCGCCCGCGGGAGTGGAGCTTAATCTCGATATCCAGCCCCTGCCGCCGGTCTGGGGGGCGCCGGTTGACCTCCCCCTGGCGGTCCTCTATCTTCTGGACACCATCGTCGATCACCTGGCCCCGGGTGGCCGGGTGAGCCTCAAGGCAGCGCCGTCGCCCGGCGGGGGGGTGCAGGTGGCCTTGGAGGTTGCCGGCTCCAGGCTGAGCGCGGTGGAATGGCAAAATTGGCTGTCCCCCTGGCAGGGTTACGAGGAGGTCCGGGAACAACTGGGGCCGGCCCTGGCGGGGGCCATCGTGGCCCAGCACGGGGGCGCTTTAACGGTGCAGGGAAAGGACAAGGGCGAGGTGATCCTGTCTTTTACCCTGCCGCCACTGGTCAAGGCGGATGAATCCTCAGAACCAACAACCTAAGGGAGTGGCGGCATGGCCCGGCCTGATGTGGGACAAGCTGCTCGTTTATACCGGACGCTATCTCAGCATCAGCGCGGTCTTCTACCGCCTGCTGGCGACCACCGTCGCCGGGCCCCCCTGCCTGCGCCTCATCTGCCGCCAGATGAGCAAGCAGATTTATTTCACCGCGGTGCGAGGGGTGCACATCCTGATTTTTGCCGCCCTGCTGCTGGGCCTGCAGATGATCCTCTATGCCACCGAACAGTTGGTCAAGGTGCGCTATGAAGAATATGTGGGCTGGCTTTTGGTCACCATCGTGGTGCGGGAGGTGGGGCCGGTTTTTGCCGGCTTTTTTGTCCTGGTCCATTCCGGGAGCGCCATCATCGTGGAGCTCGGCACCATGTCGGTGGATGGAGAAATTGAAGCCCTTAGGATTATGGGCATCGACCCTTACCGCTACCTGGGGGTGCCCCGGTTCTGGGGGGTGACCATCAGCGTGGTCAGTCTATATATCCTGATCGTCATCTTTGCGGTCCTGGGCGGCTGCCTCTTCTCCCAGTTTTATACTGACATTGCCTGGCAAAACATTTGGCGCTTCTTCATTGACGCGCTGCAGGGGGTGGACCTGGTCACGGGTCTCATCAAGGCGGCCATGTTCGGCATGATCATTTCCACGGTGGCCATTTATGCCGGGTTCGAAGCCCGGGATGACATGGGGGAGGTGGCCAATAAAACCGCGGAGTCGTCTTTGTGGAGCCTGGTGCTGTGCGGGGCCATGGATATCATCATCAACAATGCCTATTATTTGTATCCCCATCCCCAGTCCCTGTCCCCCCTGAGCGCCTTGCCCCTGCCAATCCTATGCTGAAAAATAGTCTGGTGCTCAATCAGGTAAGCCTGCCGGAGCCGCCGGGACTGTGGGCGGCTCCCCTTGACCTGGTCTTGGAGCTGCAAGAGGTTCTTCTGATAGAAAGGATCAGCCCCGAGGAGAGCGCCCCGCTCCTGGAAGTGGCCGCTTCCATCAGGCCTCCCGCGGCGGGGCAGGTCTGGCATTGGGAAATGGACGCCTTCAGCCTCCCCCGGGAGGAGCATTACCGTCTGCGCCGCCGCATCGCCTATCTGGCTCCGGGCCAGGTCCTCTTAAGCCGCCTGACCCTGGGGGATAATATTGCCCTGGGGGCCTGTTATCAGGAAGGGATTCCCCCCCGCGTCGTGCTCTCCGGCCATGCCGACCTCCTGGAACACCTGGGGCTTAAGCCTTATCTCACCGCCATGCCCGGCGAAGTGGAGGAAGAGGTGTGCTTTCGGGCCCTGTGGGCCCGGGAATTGATCAAGCAGCCGGATTTGATCGTGGCGGTGCTGGGCGAAGCCTGGGATCCCCACCCGCCTGCGCCGGAAGGCATCCTCTGGCTGAAGAATTATCTGGCCAGAAGGGGGGCCGCGGCCTTGATCCTGGGCCAGTCTCTGCGTGATTTTCACCCCTTGGCCAGCCGACTCCTGCGCCAGGAAGGGGGGAGGCTCCACCCCCACCCCCTCTCCGGACACCAGGGCCGGCCCCTCACGGATTTCTTCCCCCTGGTGATGGAGGAATAATTGCCTCAAATCGGGTTGGGATCTCTCAGGCCAAGTTGCGTTCAGAGATGTTAGAGATACCGCTTTCCGTAGGGGCGCACCCGTGTGCGCCCCAAGTCCGGGGCGGACACGTGGGTCCGCCCCTACAAAAAGTAAATTACCTGTATGTATGCAACTTGGTATCAGACCATTTTGCAGCCAAACGACAATCAATTGTAGGGGCGCGGCTTGCCGTGCCCAGGCGCAGGCTTAGCCTCGCGGCTACATTATTGTCGCCGGTTGACTGCGACTTGTATCAATGGTCACTTTTCGCCGGCGGTGCTGAGGCGGGGGTGCTTTTGGAAGCGCTCCAGGGAGTTTCCCAGGCGCCCCTGGGAATTGACCTCCCGCAGGCGGTCCAGGCAGCGGGACAAGAGGGCCTTTTTACCCAGGGCGGCATAGACGTCAAAGGCCCGGCTGTAAGAGTCCCAGGCCTGGGACATCTCCCCCCGGAGTTGATGGGCTTCCCCCAGGGAAAAGAGGTCGGCTCCCATGGCGGCCCGGTCCAGGGCCTTCCGGTCGGACACCAGGGCCTCCTGGAAGAAGGACAGGGCCTGGGCGGTGTCCCCCTGGGCCAAGGCCAGGCGGCCTTTCTGATAGGCCCAGGCCCCCTCCAGGGGCGGGGCCTTTTTCACCAGCTTCTGGGCCTCATTCAGGGAGGCGGCTGCGGCCGCGGGGTTTTTCTGGTCTAAATGAAAGCTGGCCCAGCGCAGCAGCACCCGCCCCCGGGCCAGGGGGGTCTTGGCTTGGGCGGCTGCAGTCTCGGCCTGCTGAAGGTGGTGGGCTGCCTCTGGCCAGTTCCCGGCCTTTTGGGCCACGGTGGCCAGGTTGGCCTGGTTGACGCTGGCATCGCCCCACTGCTGCTGGCCCTGGTTGATCTCAAAGGCCTGGGTGAACAGGTCTTTCGCCTTCCCAAGCTCCCCCTGCTCCAGGGCCACGGCCCCCAAGTTGTTGAGTTGGCGGGCCACCCCCGGAGGATGGTCCACAGACCGGCTCACCTCCAGGGCCCGGGAGAAATCCCTCCCAGCCTTGGCGGCATCCCCCTGGGACAGGGACTGTTCCCCCTGGGCGGTTAAACCTGCGGCCCGCTGCACCTGCTGCCCGTAGGGGTCGTATTTGCGGGCGCAGCCGCTGAGGCTCAGGATGAAAAGCCCCGTGAGCGCCAGGCCCCTAAGGGACATTGCGCGGTTCCACATGCACCGGCTGGTTCGGCGGCTGCTTGGGGGTGGTGAGGCGGATCAGGGGGTTGGCCTTCAAGGCCTCCATCACTTCCTTGCTGCCCTGCATGGTCTCTGAGGCCGCCTCCATCAACCCCGGAAAGACTTTGCTGCCGCCTTTGATATCCGCCAGGATAGTATTCAGGGTCTCGGCCTCCAACTTGATGCTCTTGGCAACCTCCTGCAGACTCTGGGCCGCGGGCTTAAGCTCGCCCGTAACCTTTTGGGCATCCACCAGGACCTTGTTCAGGTGGGCCACACTTTCGTTGAGGCGCACGTAAAATTCCCGGTTCGTGGCCAATTGGCCGAGGGTCCCCTTGCCCTCGGTGAGGTTCAGGGCCACCTGCTTGAAGGCCTCCACTGCGGCGAAAAAGGCCTTTTCGTCGTTTTTCAGCTGCTCCATCATCTGGGCAAAATTGACCAGCGCGTTTTTCACTTCCCGGAGATTGTGATCATTGATAAGGGCGGCCAGACTTTCCATGATGTTCCGGCGTTGGCCGGTGGGGATGACATGCTGATCCGGCAGGGGTTTATAACCGGGGGAGCCGGCGGTGACGGTGAGGTAAACCGTCCCGATAAACAGGGGACTGACTGCATACGCCTCGGAATTTTCCGTGATCAGGTCGCCATAATCAGGCAGCACCTTGATGGTGACGGTCACCGGATAATCGCGGTTCCTCTTGTCAATCTCGATCCTGCTCACCTTGCCGATTTCCGTTTCGAACATCTTCACCGGGGAGCCGGTCTGCAGGTTGTACCCCTCCGGGAACTTCACCAGATAGGTTCGTTGGGAGGTGAGCCAGCCCTTCTCCCGGCTGATGAGAATCAGGGCGATATTGGTGACGGTGACCAGCACCAGGAAAAAAAGCCCGACAATTTTTTCCTTCTGACTGAAACCCTCTTCCATGGGACCGTATGATACCACCTTCCCATGGGAATAGACAATGGTCTTTCTTGGCCCTTTTCAGGATAAATCAACCCGGAGAGCCGGAAGCCAGCCACTGGTTCACCTCACCTCCTATAGGTCCACGACGAAATTGAAGACCAACCGGAAGGGGCCGGTCATAATCCAACCCCGCCGTTTCAGCAGTCAACTATGAGGTGATCACTTGCAAATCCCCATAACCCTCTTTCGGCAAGGGGATTTCAGGGACTTTTTGGGCTGCCTAAGGTTGCAGTGATGAGGACTAACCCATGGTAAACTGGCACGCCTGGCAGGATTCGAACCTGCGACCCTCGGATTAGAAGACCTGCGCCGGACAAATTTTGTAAGTAGGCAGAATGGTATCATATTGATTAGAAAGGATTATCCATGCACCCTATTCTAGTGTATACCATTTGGTCAACGCCATTACCTGTCTGGATATCTTAGCCCACGTATTACTCGATATTTCTCAATCCAAATAAACCAGACAGGATCAGAATACAACCCTTGTAAATGCACTGGAATGCAAAGCTGCGTTGTTATGCTGTCGAAACCCCTTTGGGGAGGAACAGCTATGGTATTGCCACAACAGTGCGATCAATTAATTGCTTCTTATAAGGACATTATTTCTTTGACACTTTCCATCACTTTTATGAGGTAGTTTTCATCCCAACCTTCCACCAGGGTGGGCGTTTCTAAAATGCGTTTGGGGATGCGAAGCTGGCCGAGACTAAAGCCTTCCCTCTCCTTGAACCGGTATTTTTCCCGATGAATCTCTTTCCCGATGTCTATAAGTTCCTCTGGATCAATGGAAAATCCTGATAACTGCAGGGCTCTCGCCACCACATCTTTTTTATAGATCTCCCTGGCAAAGAAGCAGACCACCAGGCTGGAAAGAATCTGCCGCCAATGCTCCTCTATCAAGAGAGCCTCGGCCAGTTCCCGGGGGCTGACCAGGTTCTTGGCCAGTATCTTCTGGTCTAGGCTATAGCCGGCGTTATCCAGATGACTGTGCCGGGCGCCGATTAAGACCCCCAAGTGGGAAGCCGGTCCAGTGTGGTAGCCCGGCATCTCGTTGCCGCCCATGGCCAGGGCAAAATCCCGGCCGCCATAGAGGGAGGAGGCCCGGTCCACTCCCTGGGCCAGGGCCCGATAGAAGTGATTGGGCTGCTCAACTATGAAGCGAACCGCTTTGAGGTAAGCATGGTAATCGCCCCAACCCAAGGCTAACCCGAGGGTTTCTTTCTCGGAGATATTGCCTTTTTCCTGGGCTTCAGTGGCCCAGGCCAGGATCACCCCGGTGCTCATGGCATCCAGCCCCAGGGCCTCCACCCGGTCCATCAACCGCATGAGGCCCTTGGCATCGCTGCCACCGAGCATGGACCCCAGGGCGTACATGGGTTCGTAATCATAGGAAATCATGGAAGTTTTATAAAAGTAGGGCTTCACTGAGTCCGGCTCCCGCAACGCCGCGATGTGAATGCAGCCCACCGGACAATGGGAGCAGGCCAGGCGCCGGCCCAGGTAGTGCTCAGCGAAGTACTCCCCGGAGATGTCGGCGGCCTGAGCCAGTTTCGCCTCCTGGAGATTGCGGGTGGGCAGGCCCCCCAGTTCGTTTAAGGGCAGAATGTTTTCCGCGGTGCCCAAGTCATGATACTTCTTCATGAGGGGCGAGGTCACCGCGTTCTCGTAGATCTCTTCGTAGATCTCCCGGTATAACTTCTGGTCGGTGACCTTCAGGGATTGCTGCCCCGAGATCACCACGCTCTTGAGCTTCTTGCTGCCGAAAACGGCCCCCAGCCCCAAGCGCCCGAAATGGCGGTAGGTTTCCGTGGTCACGCAGGCATAGGACACGAGCTTTTCCCCGGCCGGGCCAATGCGCATAATGGTCCGAAAGCCGGTTCCGGCTTCCGCTTCCCGGAGGATCTGTCCGGTGACAATGCCCCCCAGACCCCAGATTGAAGAGGCGTCCCGAAAATACACCTTGTTGCCGTGCACCGCCACATAGGTGGGCGTTTCGCTGACGCCTTTGATAACAATGCCGCCGTAGCCCGCCATGCGGAGGGCCACGGCGCTGCGGCCGCCGCAATGGCTCTCCCCCAGGTTGCCGGTATGCGGCGACTTGAACATGGCCACTGTCTTGGAACCCAGAGGAAAGAGCGCCGTAAGGGGGCCCACGGCCAAAATGATGGGATTTTCGGGCCCCAGGGGGTCGCAACCCTTGGGACAGTTCTCGTGAAGGAGCTGGATAGCCACCCCGGCGCCGCCCAAATACTTTTCAAAAAGCTCAGGGCGCCTCTCGGTCCGGAAGGATTTTTTGGATAAATCGATATGCAGAATCGTACTCAGGCTTTCATCACAGAGCATATTCCAGCTTCTCCTCTTCTTTCAACGCCGCGATAACCCCATGCGGGCAGAATTTGGCACAATAACCGCAGTGGCTGCAGATCATGGGCTTATTGATCTCGCTGTTCCAAAAAATGGCTTTCAACAGGCAGGCGCTGCGACAATTGCCGCAGCCATGACACTTTTCCAGGTCCAATCGCACGCCCCCCCGTCTAGCGCGCCGCAAAGCACCCGTAGGGCACACCTTGGGGCACGGGGGGTCGTCGCAGGCCCGGCAGACAACCAGATTAAAACCCCGCTCCATGCCGCCGCTCGAATGCACGCCGATGCAGCTTTTGGCCAGCCCGGCTTCGTGATGTCGCCTGGCACAAGCAAACATGCAACTCTGGCACCCCACGCATCTTTCAGCATCAATGACGAATAATTTCATATTGAATATTCTCTCCAACTTGTTGTCTTGATAGCATCTTTAAATATGTATTTCTTGCTTCCTTGTAGGTTGTTTTTGACCTGAAACAAGGCAAAGCGCGACAAAACCAAGGAAGGCAAGGCGGTAAGGTGCCTATCTTGCCGGGGCCAGAGATGGCCGATTCGTGAAAACCGTCGGCATTTTCTTTAGTGGCCAATTCTTTGTTTAACTGCGCCCCACGGGGATTCTCACCTCGACAGTGTGTTCCTGACGGTCGTCAACCAGGGGAATAGTGTTATCGTGTTGTTCGACGCCATCGATGGTAACATGCGTCTCGCCATTATCCCCCAGCGTGCGCTGTACGGCGATGTGGTAGACCGTCTCCCGATACCGGTAGTGCATCGTGAAGCCCTGCCAATCCGCCGGGAGGCACGGCGTGAATCGCAGCTTGTCCACCTCAAGCCTCAGTCCCAGGAGCGATTCCACGATCAGCCGGTACATCCAGCCGGCAGACCCCGTGTACCACGACCAGCCACCGCGGCCAATATGAGGCCAGAGCGCATAGACATCGGCCGAAACGACGTAGGGTTCTACTTTGTAGATGGCGATCTCCTCGGGAGATCTGGCATGGTTCACCGGATTGATCATCGCCAGTAGTTCCCAGGCGCGCGCCCTGTCGCCCAAGGCCGCGAAGGCCATGGCCGCCCAGATCGCCGCATGAGTGTATTGCCCACCGTTCTCTCTCACCCCCGGAACGTACCCTTTGATGTAGCCCGGATTCAAATCCGACTTGTCAAACGGCGGATCCAGGAGCTGGATGATCGCCTGCTCCCGGCGAACGAGGCGCTGATCCACTGCTTCTAAGGCCAAACGTGCCCGCCCCGCATCTCCCGCACCGGATAGAACGGACCAGCTCTGGGAAATCGAATCGATCCGGCACTCGGGGTTGAGCGCCGACCCCAGCGGTGAACCGTCGTCGAAGTAGGCGCGGCGATACCACTCGCCGTCCCAGCCATGCTCCTCGATATTGCGGCGCAGCCCGGCCGCCTCCCTGGCGCAACGCTCGGCGAAGGATACATCACCACGCGTACGGGCCACCTCGGTGAACCGCGTGAGCACTTCATAAAGGAAAAAGCCCAACCAGACGCTTTCCCCTTTGCCGTGTTCGCCCACCAGGTTCATGCCGTCATTCCAGTCGCCGGAGCCCATGAACGGCAAGCCGTGCTCACCAAATCTGAGGCCCCTAAGGATGGCTCGCACACAGTGGTCATACAAACTGGCCGCTTCTTGAGACCGACTGGGCAGATCGTAATACGAGTCCTCCTCGGGGTTTACCGGGCGGCCCTGGACGAAGTGGATCGGCTCATCCAACACGCCGGTGTCCCCGGTGTTCAGGACGTAGCGGCAGGTCGCCAACGGCAGCCAGAGATAATCATCGGAGCAATGGGTCCGCACGCCCCGGCCCAAGGGGGGGTGCCACCAATGCTGGACATCTCCTTCCGGGAACTGGCGGGAGGCGCAAAGGAGCAGGTGCTCGCGCACCAGGTGCGGCATGGCGTGGATCAAAGCCATCACGTCCTGCAACTGATCGCGGAAACCGAAGGCGCCCCCCGACTGGTAGTAGCCGCTGCGCGCCCAAAGGCGGCACGCCAGAGTCTGGTATAAAAGCCAGCCGTTCGTGAGCACGTTGAGGGACTGGTCGGGTGTTTCCACTTGCACGGCGCCGAGAGTATGATTCCAGTATTGCCACACCGCATCGAGGGCGCGGCGCGCCGCGGTTGAGCCCCGAAAACGCTGCACGAGGTCCCTGGCGTCATCGACATCTCGCCCGGCGCCGAGCGTGAAAACGACCTCACGCTCCTGCCCGTGGTCCAACTCGAAAGGAACCTGAAGCGCGGCACAGGGGTCCAGACCTGGGCCCACCTTGCCAGAAAGCCGCGACCGGGACATGGCGGCAGGATTGCGCTGCGTGCCGTTGCGTCCCAGGAATTCAGTCCGGTCGCCGCTTAAGGTCCGGGGCGTAGCGTCCACCTGGAAGAAGGAAACTCGATCGGTGAACTCGGTATTATAGGGGTTGCGCGCCAAGAGCGCGCCGCTATTTGGGTCAACTTCAGTGAAAACGTGCATGGCGGATTTCGACCGTTGATCTCCCATAACCCATTCTAAGTAGCCCGTGGCGGAGAGCCGGCGCGACCGGCCTGACAGGTTCCGCACTTTGAGCACCGTGAACTTGAGCGGTGCATCCATGGCCACGTAAACCCACACCTCTGAGCTAATGCCGTCCTCGGTGTGCTCGAAAACGCTGTAGCCGAATCCGTGGCGGCTGACGTAAGGCAGCGCGCTACGGCTGGGCAGCGGCATGGGGGACCAGAAGTGGCCGGTCTCTTCGTCACGGAGGTAAAAGGCTTCTCCGCTCGAATCGCTCACGGGATCGTTTCCCCAGGGAGTGAGGCGGAACTCGTGGGCATTCTCGCTCCAGGTATAGGCCAGGCCGCTCTCTGAGATGACGGTTCCGAAGTGCGGGTTGGCCAGCACATTTACCCATGGGGCCGGAGTCACCTGCTGGTCCGTGGTGGTAATGACATATTCGCGTCCGTCAGGGGTGAATCCGCCCAGCCCGTTGAAGAACATCAGATCGCTACGGGACAACTCGGCCGTCCCCGGGGAGTCGACGCGGTAGGTTTGGGTCGGCGCCAGGGGCGGTACTATCACTTCCACCTGGCCCCGACGGTTGAGCTGGTCCTCCAGCGCTCCCCGGCTATCGGTGATGATGGCGCGAGCCACCGTTTGGAACAGAATGCGGTCCTCCTCCGATATCTGGTCCGCAGGTCTTACGAAAATACCGCCTGGCCGATCTATCTCGCTGGCTTCGACCCCTGCGGCAATGAGTCCCATGATCTGGTCGTGGAGAAGTTGCCGGTATCCGGCATGATCTTCGTTCCAGATCACCAGGTCCACGGCCAGTCCCCTTAAGCGCCAATACGCATGAGCCTGTATGAGTTGGCGCACCAGATCGATATTGGCCGGATCTTCAATCTGCAGCAGCACAATGGGAATATCGCCGGAGATGGAGTAGCCCCAAAGACCGGATTGCCCGCGGCGGTTCTTGATGAGGACGCTCGGGTCGGCTCGCAGCGAATCATTGGCGTAGATTACCGAGCTCGCCAGGCGACAGTAGATCTGCGCGTCGGATTCTGTGGCATTGATCTGCCGCAGGGCCACCTGGCTATGCGTCCAGGCCAGATCAAAGACGCGGTCCGCCAGACGCCGATCCTGGTATTTATCCACCAGCCCCAGGCACGCCTCGCGGGTTTCGCCGATGCCGGAGACAATATTGATCGTTACCGATTTTTCCGGATCGAGCACTAGCCGATACCGGATGGCGACAATCGGATCCAGCACTGAGCCCTCACGGCCCGAGAGCCCCGCTGGACCGCGCATCGCTTGGGGATCGGCGACGGTTCTGCCGCGGCCGATGAACTGCATGCGGTCAGTCTCATAAGAGACTTCTCCGATGTCCGCCCCATGCACCGCCATCAGGTGAAACATCCATGGCGCCTGCTCATCGCGGGAGCGGGGCCGGCGCGTGCAAAGGATCGCCTGCCGCTGGCGGATGATCTCGGTCTGAACAAAAAGATTGCTGAAAGCCTGATGCAGTACGTCCGCGGCAGGCGGCGCCAGGACTACTTCCGCGTAACTCGTTACGTCTATCTCTCTCGGTGTCTGAGCGCGATTGGTAATGGTGATTCTGCGCACCTCGATGTCATCTTCGGGCGAAACCGCGATCTCCGTATAGGCGTCAAAGTCTTGTTGGCGGCAGCGGAACTCGGCTCGCCCTTCCGTGAAAATCGCCTCAAAATTGCTGGATCGCTTGAGGGTTGGCTGATAGGCGGTGGACCAGAACTCTCCGCTTGTCACGTCGCGGAGGTAACAGAAGGTGCCCCAGTTGTCGCAGGTACTGTCTTCGCGCCAGCGGGTGACGGCGAGGTCCTTCCAGTGACTGTAACCGCCGCCGGCGTTGGTGATCATCACATGATATCTGCCGTTGGACAACAACTGCACTTCTGGCATCGGCGTATCGGGGCTGTTGAAAACTCGCACCGGTGTCTCCAAAACGCCGGAAGTCGGTTGCGATCCGGTGATCTCGTCGGCGTGCACATAGAACGTCCTGGCTTTGGGGATGCGCTCCTGGAGCAACAACATGGTCGCCTGGAACGAAGGGTCCGACTCGAAGCGCTTCTGCATCGGCCGGTCCAGGAGCAGATAGGCCAGGGAGAGGAAGATCATGCCCTGGTGATGGGTCATGAAGGACCGAACCACGGCTCTCGATTGTCCGCGTAACAGGCGCGAAGGAGTATAGTCGATTGCTTCATAGAAGCCGAATTTTCCCTCAAACCCTGCCTTGGTCAGTTGCTCGAGATTCAAGCAGGCCTTCTCGGGCGCCACCATCAGCGCCAGGGCTGAGGCATACGGGGCAATGACCAAATCATCGGCCAAGCCGCGCTGGAATCCCAAGCCGGGCACGCCGAAGGCCCGGTACTGGTAGTTGAGGAGAATATCGATGGCATTGTAACCGGATTCTGAAATGCCCCACGGCACGCCGCGCTTTTTGCCATACTCGATCTGCCTCTTCACCGCCGCCTTGCAAGTCTGGTCGAGCAAGGTGTTTTCGTAGGTCGGCATTACCAGGAGCGGCATGAGGTATTCGAACATGGACCCGCTCCACGAAAGGAGAAGCGGCTCTCCCCCGACGGTAGTGAGCAGACGTCCCAGGGTAAACCAGCTCTCCTGCGGCAACTCTCCTTGAGCAATCGCCACGAAACTGGAAAATCTCGCTTCCGAAGCCAGGAGGTCGTAGTAACTCGAGTCCAACCGACGCTCACTCACGTTGTAGCCGATAGCCATTAAGTGACGCGCCTTGTCGTAGAGGAAATCATACTCCATACGGGCGAGTTCGCTTGCTTGCAGGGCCAGCCGTTCGATAGCGGCAATCCTGGTTCCGGCGCCCTGGCTTGCCTTCGTGATGAGCCGCAGCAGCTTATCAAGCCGGACGCGCTCCTCGGGAGTCACCTCCAACCCGAGCCGAGCCTCGATGGCCGGCAGGAGATCCAGCTCAAGGTTGGCCAATTGGCGCAGCGTCGGGATTTCGCCGATACTCGGGAGCTCGCTGAGTTTATCCAGGGAAGCCCGCAATAATGTCCACGGAGCGAGAAAGGTCAGCTCATCGAGGGCATCCCGGCACTGCCGGGCGAGGGCGCGTGCCCACCAGTTCACCTGGCCCTCGGAGGCGGGATCGAGTCTTCGGACCGCATCTTCGGCGGACGTCGCCAGCCGGTCGAGGCACAGCCGCGCCGCCGCCAGCGTGGCTGGCCGGGAATCGCATGCAGACGCCAGATCCTTCTGAAGTTGCGCCAGCGGGGCTGGAGTGACTCCTCCCGCCGCGTCCACGGCCATCCTCAGGGTGTCACTCAGTCCGTCAAACCAGCGCTCGCCCAGGATCTTGTTATCGGGAAGGGCGAGCAGACCGGCCCGCAAGGTCAGCAGATGGCCCGCCAGATTTCCACTGTCCACTGTTGAAATGTAGGTGGGCAACAGTGGCTGCAGAGACTGCGTGTCGTACCAGTTGTAGAAGTGGCCTCGGTGTCGTTCCAAAGCTGCCATCGTGTGGAGTGCATTGGCGGTGCGCTCGACGAGTCTTCCGGCTGAAACGTAGCCGAAGTCATAGGCGGCTAAATTCGCCAAGAGCGCCAGTCCCATGTTGGTCGGCGACGTGCGATGGGCAATCCCGGCCACGGGGTGCTCCTGATAGTTATCGGGCGGCAGCCAATGATCTTCCGGGCCCACGAAGGTCTCGAAGAACGCCCAGGTCTTTCGGGAAATCTTGTGCAGGAAGAGAGTCTGGTCGACTGTCAATCTTGCGGCGCGGCGAGTGAGCGGTCGACTGATCCACCAGGCGATAGCCGGGGAGGCAAACCAGAGGCCCAGTATGGGCCCAGCCACCGATAACACGGCTGGCTTCGAAACCGTGAGGTAGATCGCCGCGGCTAAAGCAATAATGGGGGCAATCCACATGGTCCGATAGGAGGCGACGAGGTTCGAGCGGCTAGGGCGCTCCCGATCGCCCGACGGATTCCATTCGAGAAGTCGCTTGTGGGTAATCAGTATCCGGACGCCCGTGCGAATGATCGCATCCAGACTGAAAAACGCCTCATAGGGGAGACACACGAGCGTAAAGGCAGCCTGAGCGAAGTGTCGACCAGCCGTGCGCCTTAGGGCAGTGAGGTGCTGGCCCAGAAGCACATCGCCCGGCTTCTGGAACATTTCCAGCAGAGAGGCAAACAAAGGAGGAACAAGGATGATGCCGATCACCGACAAGGTCCAAAACCAGGCTGATGACAAGACCGTCCAGCCCAGGAGCAACAGGAGCGTCAACGCCGCGGACACGAGACTGCGGCGCAAGTTGTCGAAGATCTTCCATCGGGATAGCCCCGAGAGCGGATTCTTCTGAAGGTGTGGGCTAGGTCCGGGGACACCTGGCAGCAGCCACCGGGTAATGTGCCAGTCCCCGCGAATCCAACGGTGTCGGCGGCTCACGTCGGTGCTATAGCGAGAGGGGTATTCCTCGTATAACAGGACATCACTCAACAGCCCTGCCCGGGCGTAGCACCCTTCCAGAAGATCGTGGCTGAGAATCCGGTTTTCGGGGAAGCGCCCGTTGAGGGCCCGCTCGAACGCATCGACCTCATAGATGCCCTTGCCGATGAACGAGCCTTCCTGGAACAGATCCTGGTAAACATCGGAGACGGCGTGCGTATACGGATCGAAGCCCGGGTCGCTCCCCCAGAGTCGTGCATACCGCGACCGGTTCGTGCCGGGTAGACTCACGGCCACGCGTGGCTGCAGGATACCGTATCCCTCACAGACACGCTGTTGTTCCTCGTCGAACCGCGCCCGGTTCAAGGGGTGCGCCATGGCTCCCACCAGCTGCCACGCCGAGTCTCGGGGCAGTTGCGTATCGGTGTCCAGGGTGATCACGTACTTCACCCCCGATAAAACGGCAGTCGCACCGACGACGAGTGAGAAGCAATCTCTGGAGCCACCGCGCAAAAAGGAATTCAGTTCCGCGAGCTTGCCTCGTTTGCGCTCGTAACCCATCCAAATCCGCTCACTGGGATTCCAGCGGCGCGGGCGATGAAAGAGGAAGAAAATATCGCCTTTGGTGCTCCGGTACTTTTCATTCAGCTCTTCGATGCCCTGCCGGGCCAGATTCACCAGCGGCTCGTCCTCCGGCAGCGTCTCTTCGTGCGCATCCGGAAAATCAGTGAGCAGGCCGAAGTGCAGGTTCTCGTCCCGATTTGCCAGGAACCGGACTTCCAGCGCTTCCATCAGAGCCGCGATGTCCTGAGGGCTCGTGAGCATAGTCGGGACCACCACGAGGGTGCGAGATTCCGGCGGAATCCCTTCAGAGAAGTCCAATCGAGGCAGCGGATGCGGCGTCACCAGCAGTGTCGCCAGCCAGTTTACCAGGGCTATTGCCAGATGACTGGCGCTCAAGAGCGAGAGGATCCCGATCAGCCCGAGTATCCAACCGGATAGCCCATCGTCGGCCTGCGCCTTCGCCAGGAAGATACCGGTAATGATGGCCGTAACCAACATGATCGTGCCGACATACAGCAACAAAGGAAACCGGCAGCTCACCCTTCGCAGAGCCTCAAAGATGGAGCGGCGCATGTCCACTGTCTGTTCAAGCTGCGCCAATCCCTTATCGATCAGGTAAAAGCCGACATGTGCCGTGCGGTCGCCGCCGCCTTCCCTGGCCGCGCCCTCGCTAGCCAATTGGATCGCTTGGCTCGCCACCTGGCTTTCGGAGTGCCGGCTGCTCTTGGCGATCTCCTCTATGACATGGCGGTAGCGGTCACGGGTGGGAAAATCCATCTTGCTGTAGACGCCGCCAGGATCCTGACGCAGGGTCTGCTCGACCACGCTCTGCGTCTCGACGAAGACACGCCAATCCATGGCCCCCAGGAAACGGAGGCTGCCGATGCTGTTGCTCATGGAGACCTGATCGGCGGCCTGTTGTTGGTTCTCCGACTGCACCAACTCCTTGCTTGTCCACCCGCATTCGGCAAGTCGCTGCTCGATCCAGGTGAGCGGCAAGGCCAGGGCAGGCCCCTGCCCCTGCAACCGGCGCGTTAGTTCAGCCACAAACGAGCTCACCATCGGCGGATCAGACCGCGCCATATCTGCGATCACCAGAATCAGGCTCTTCGGGTCCTGCTCGGCGACCTCCATCATCTGGTCCGCCCAATGGTCGGCGAGGTTTCGGTCAATCCTGTCGGTGGCGATCCGGGCGGCAACGCGTCGGAGATTCTCGATCAGTGCGATGCGCAGCATGATGGGGATGGCCCACAATTCACCCAAATTCAGGGCTGTGACGGTCTGGTAGGCGGCAATGAAACTGCTGAGACCTTCCGGATCCACCCGTCCATCGCCATGGGAGATCGTCTCCAACGCCAGGTCATACACCCGGGGAAGCCCGGCTGATGGGCCGTTTAGCAAGCGCGGTAGTTCTCGGCTGTAGCCCTTAGGCAAATGCCTCTTGGCGGTGCGAATCTGCTCTTCCATCAGATAAAAGTTGTCGAGCAGCCATTCCCCGGCCGGGGTAATCCGGCGGTTTGCCTTGACCGCCTCAGTCAGCAGGTTGCGGACTCCAATGAGGACGGCTTTATTCTCAGCCAGCCGCTTCAGCAGCCGACCCTGAGGACCTCCCGGGCTCAACTGGTGCGAGGACGCCAGGTTCTTGCCGTGCTGCTCCATCTGATCGGCGCTGAACAACTCCGATCGCAGCGGGGGCTCGTCGCCGGCGTACCTTCGCCCCAAGCCGCCTCCCGGAAGGCACGACCTCAGGCGGAGCAAGGGCTCACGAATGCTCTCGCTGCTCATCGCCATTCTTGAGGTCTCCTCTCTATATGGCCTACTCGGCCGAATAAACCGAAATCTGATGAAAGATTCTTGAGCTGTGGTGAAAGGCGGCTAATAAGAATCCCTAAGACTAAGGGGCGCAAATCGACAAGCCTCAGGAGATCTTCTGAAGGGGGGTTCAGAACCCTTCGATCTTCTTTCTTTTTTTAGAGGCTTGTCCAGTGGGGTGAAGGGGGCACTTTTGCGATTGAGCCGCTGCAATTAGAGGGTCTGGGTGAATTGAGCGGCAGTCGCCAACTCACCTTACCTTAGGCTGACGCTCGGAGTCACACTTGATCAACGAGGCAAAATCCTTTTCCCCTGTTCTGCTAAAATATTAAATCTAACACAAAAAAAATGTCTTGTCATTAGAAAAGGAATTCCAGGTAGCGGATATTTGCTATTCATAAATATTTATTAAACAACAAATAATGTTAGCTACCTGCCAAATAATGATTTGCTCTGGTCTTGGCTATATTATTTATGCAAATGCAATAATATCTATCTGCTATCATTTTCTTGTTACATTCTGCCAATCTATACTTCAATTCTTTCCTTTATGGATAAGCTAAAGGCCGTGTTCGAAAAGATCGTCTCCGGGGCAGGCCTAGCCCGGGCCACTTATCTTGAGGCGTTGCAAAGAAAGGTGAGGGTACTAGAATCTGGCCCAGTGGGGGGACCTGGGTGATTTTGGTGAAGAACCATCAATCTGTGGGGTTTTCCCCTGGCCACCCTGATCCGAAACTTATCAGCCTAATGAAAATTCAAGCTATTTCAGAGAATATCAAGTCTTTTTGGCTCAAAAGTTTTCCCCGCAATACGCTCCTTTCAAGCCCCTTTAATCTTTTCCATTATCGATGCGGCCGAAAAATGACGATTCTTTGGTAAATTCATTTAACAGTTTGTGTTCTATTTTTTCCAGTCGGTCTTGCGCTGATTCTATTTTTTCAATCACCTTCGAGAGTTCCATTAGTTTAGTGTTTAATTCTTTCAGCTTGGCTTTCGCTTCCAGAAGTTCCTTTTTTGCTTCTGCTATTTCCTTTTTGGCTTCCTGTTCGCTCATCTCACCTCTCCTGTGATCTGGCGCCATCGGCTGCAGTGATTTGTTAGGCGATGCCCTCTTGACCTAATGGCCGAAGTCAGTCAGATAATTACGCAACCTCAGTTGCGCCAGCGATGCCCGGGCGTTGCCACCGCTTATGTCCGGAACAATCTTCAATTCGAGTATCGTTACACCGGATAGTTCGACGTCGTAGTCTTCGACCTCACGTGACACCCCCGGCGGACTGAAGTTAAACTGCTGGCGCAAAATCTCCCGGTACGATCGACCGCCGTCTGGTGACCACCGTAAAACGAACTCTTGCGTGCGCTCCTGGTCACCTTCATGGAATATTAGGTGGATTCGCCTGAGGCTCCGCGGCTCATCAAACAGGAGGCGAATCGTTTGCTCACCTGGCTGCGCGGCCCGCCAACCTGGGCCCGTACCCGGAATCAGTGCCGATTCAATGGGGTAGTCGACATCTTCGGAGGTGATTTCGACCTGCGCCAAGAGTTCAAGGTCTAGGCAGCCCTGCTCGGCGGCTGAGACATCACGGGGGACATGACTGATAATGTGCTTGCGCATAGAGTACCTCCTCATTCCTCACTACTTCGCTACTTACGTCCACAAGGTTTTCAGGTCGTATATCCGGTCCATCTCTCTCCTCTTAGCCTTTTAGACTGGGGCCTGATAGTCCCTTAACCAGGCCACCAGGTCAGGCCTATAGAACCGCCACCCCTTGCCCACCTTGCGGGCCGGTAGAATCCTCCGTCTGGCATAATCCCGCACCGTAAAAGGCGTCAGCTTCAAAAATTCAGCCGCTTCCTCTGTGGTTAGCACTAGGTCATTTTCCATAACCTCCCTCCATTTGCCTCATATTTATTATATAAAGCAATATAAACCAATATGTTATTATATATTTATAAATTAATCAATATTAAAATTGTTGATACAATATAAATAACTATATAGATTAATTAAACAATATAAAAATGGACATTCGCACATTTATTATTATAATTTGGAGACAATGGGGAAAAAGTAGCCTTTGATTGCATTCAAGGATAGGGGCCACGAAAGGGAAGGAATTGATGGATAGGGAAAGGTGTCAAATGGGGCCGATTGTTCAGTCCGATAACGATAACCAGGGGCTCGCCAGATGGTAGTGACTGGAAGAGCCCATCCGCCAAATTGCCAATAACGCTGGCGCCGAAGGGTCAGTGGTGGCCGAGCACGTTAAAAGCCAAAATGGGGCCCAGGGCTTCAACACCGAGACCGGCGTCTACGAAGATCTGATGCCGGCGGGCGTCATCGACCCCACCAAGGTGGTGCGCTACGCTCTCCAGAATGCCGCCTCGGTGGCCTCCTTGCTCATCACCACCAAAGCCATGGTGGCCGAGAAACCCAGGAAAGAAGCCCCCATGCCCCCCATGGGCGGCGGCGGCATGGAGGGGATGTATTAGGAGATGGCGGGGAGATGTTTTGGGGGAGAGGGCTAAGGGCCACCGGCACTTACCCCCCGCAAACCCCCTATACATTGGGAGGTGGAAGATATGGCAAAACTGCTTTGGGAGATGGTAGAAGCAGAACCTTCTTATCGGAAAATAGAGAGAGCCAAAGTTCCAGGAGGATGGCTTATCAGGATGGAGGTGGGAGATAGTGGTGGCATAACCTTTCTGCCTGACCCAAACCACGAATGGAAATAGTTTTCTTGTCAAAGCCCCTCGACCTGCCAGTTTGAAGCAAGGGTCCATTACAGAGACCCTGGAGGAGGAGTTTAATAATGATCCCCACCAGTAACCCAGTAAAAAGGCCTGACATTAGGCCGTCAGTCAAGGCCACCTTTTATCTGACTCGAGAGGTTTTGTTCTCCCTGGAGGAAGCCAGGCTCAAGCTGAGAGATCTGGCCAGGCCAGAGGGCAGGTCGAAGATAACCAAGTCCCTGATAGTGGAAGTGGCTATTCATTTAGCCATTGGGGAGTTGGAGGCCTCAGGAGAGAAAAGCCCGCTTGCCGGTATGCTGGCATGGCAGTAATGGGGGCAGAGTTGAAGCCAGGTTTTTTGAAGAAAAGGAAGCCTTTCGGGGTTAAACTCGGGGAGAGAGATCCCCAAAACCATTTTGGGACTGCGGTGGCTAAGGTGGCCGCATAATCTCGGGGTTATGGTTCGGCAATGAACTCGGAAAGATTAATGTCCCGGCATCCTCTCAATAGCGGTCTGACCCTGGAGTTTTGGGACTACTCCCGGCCGATAGCCGGCGATCGCTGGTTCGTGCTCCTGGAGGTCCGGATCGCCATTCCGATTCGGCCCGACACCCTGCCGCCGGAGCTGCGGGGGCAAGCCGACCAGGTCAAGGAGGTGTTGGGGGACGAAATTATCTTCTCCCACAAAGACGAGCGCAACTTTATCGCCGCAACGGAGGCCCCCAAAATCCTCAAGGACATGCAGGATAGGTTTTTGGACATGGCGCCCGGTTACTTCGGGCATCCTGATTTTGCCGCCAACTTCATCCGAGGAAAATTCGCGGAAAAGCAAGCACTGCAGCGCTGGCAGCGCTTAGATACTCGACAGACCGACCCTACATGACCGATACGGCCTCTGCCCGGCGCACCTGCGGCTTTTTGCCATCTCGGGAGGCGTAATAAGAAGATCGGGGCTGCTCCCAGGTCCGGCAGACCAGCTTGACGCCGTAAGGTCTGGCGGTGGCCGCGGAGGCCGTGCAGCTCATTTCTTCGACCTCCTTTGGGCTAAAGGGCCGGGACGCCTCACCCGGGCCCACAGCAACTCGTTTTCCATGGTCAACTCGCCGAGGCGCTTCATGGCATTGTCCAACTCTGCCTTGAGGGGGTCGCCGCCTCTGGCCTTGAGGGCCTCCTCCATGCCCGCTAGAGCGGCGTTTCGCCACTGATCCAGTCGGTAAAGCTCGACGCCCAACTCCCGGGAAAGAAGGTCCAGGGGCTCGCCTCGGAGGATGCGCAGCACTACCTCCCGTTTCCTGGCCGCCGTCCACCGTTGACCCTGGGCCAAGGGCCTCGCTGCTACCTCCCCAGGGGGGACTCCGGTCGGCCTCCGGCCTCCCTCCGTCCCCCCTGGGCTGACCTCACCAATTACCCTGTCACCATCCCGATCCCTTCCCATTTTCCGGTCCTCCTGGTCCACTGATTATCTCCCAATCCCGTGTCCAAAAAAACCGGATCCACCTCACGCGCCGCTGGTGATCTGCCGTCCGGCGAGTTGCGGGTGCCGGCGGAGATTTTGGGCTAAGTGAGACAAGCTGGAATTAGCGCGCAGACTCTCAGCCTGAGGGAGATCAGGGAATATTGGCCAGAGGACGCGGGGGCGCGCCCAACTTTGAACCCTGGAAGCAGATGGGGGAGGAGCGGTCCGGGAGCTTTCCCGAAAGTATCCGCCTCTACCTCCTCAACAAGCTCTTTCAACTCCCCTCCGCCCTGCTCCTCCTTGGGGCTGGTCTCTTTCGTCTGGCAAACTACGGGCAACGTAAGTTAATTTCAAAAAGCTGATTTATCAGGTAACCGAAACTGTCTGGCAGGGTCCACATGGCCCTGCTTTTTTTATGGCTTGAAAGATGAGCGATTTCCTTTAAGAGCAAGTGGGGCCGGGGGCATTGGAGGTGCACCGAAAGGGGATTTTTGACCCCTCACCACGAGAGCCTTAAAGGTAATATCAGGCCATGGGCGTCATTCTTTGGTGGGATAAATGGGGTTGAGGGACAGACGAGGGACAAACCAGCTTTTGGCAAAAAATAAAGGGGTTAGCATTTGCGCTAACCCCTTGAAATAGTTGGCACGCCTGGAGGGATTCGAACCCACGACCCTCGGATTAGAAGTCCGATGCTCTGTCCAACTGAGCTACAGGCGCTCTGGGTTTGCTGGCATGGTGCGGTGGAGGTTGCCCTTTAGGGGAATAGGTATCACCTCGGGGGCAGCCGCACAAGGGTTAGACGGCGCCGGTTGGACCGGCTGCCAACGCCTGATACCGAGGTGCGTTCTTATACCAAGTTGCCATCAAACAAGTAATATTTCTGTAGGGGCACGGCTTGCCGTGCCCCGGCGCAGGCTTAGCCTCGCGGCTACATTGTCTTACCTCTATTATGACCTCAACTTGGTATGAGGAATATCCCCTGCGCCCTACATTATACGCAAGGAGCCCCGGCCCTGCCAAGAGCAAATATGGATCCGCCCCCGCTTAGGCCTTCCCCTTCCTCCTTACCATGATTATGTTTAGATTATAAAAACTACATGGCCAGGGTGGGCTGGAGATGGGCGCCAGAGATTGCCGCCATTCCCCCGGCCTTCCTTCCGCCATGGCAAGGAATTGTTTTCATGAAAGAATTTAAGCGGATACCAGGCGACTGGTTAAAGTCGGCCAGGGGGGGCCGCCGGCCCGGGCCCACCACTGTACTATTAGTGCTCCTGGCGGGCATGCTGGTGATCACCTCCCTGACCGCTGGCGCGACATCAGCCGGGAACCAACAAAAATACCAGGAAAAAGGAACAAACGCTATGCAGCCAAGTGCAGCGGCCCTGCGCCAAGATTTGCCGCGTCTTGATGTGACCCTGCCCAGCCGGGTGGAAACCTTTACTTTCGGCCTGGGGTGATTCTGGGGCGTGGAGGCCCGGTTCGGGGCCCTCAAAGGTGTAGTGCGCACCCGGGTAGGATACTCGGGGGGCACCAAGAAACAGCCCACTTACAGGAGCCTGGGCGATCATACCGAGACCGTGGCGGTGGATTTCGATCCCGGGCAAGTCTCTTACGGGGAACTGCTGGAGGTTTTTTGGGCCAGCCACAACCCCGGTTCCGCCCCCTGGTCCCGCCAGTATATGAATGTGATTTTCTCTCATAATGACGAGCAAAAGCGCCTGGCTGAGGAAAGCAAGGCCCGGGTGGCCGCCAAAACGGGAAGCCCGGTTAAGACCGCCATTCTCCCGGCCACGGAGTTCACCCTGGCGGAGGATTATCACCAGAAATACTACCTGAGGCAGGCCCCTGTCCTTTTTCAGGAAATGAGCCGGTATTACCCCAACCTCATCGACCTGGTGAACTCCAAGGCTGCCAGCCGGCTCAACGCTTATGTGGCCGGTTACGGCTCCTTGGCCCTGCTGGAGGAGGAACTTCCGGGGATGGGCCTCGCCAACGACACCGGCGCCCAGCTTCTGGCCGCAGTGGCCGCCAGGACAGGACAGACTCCGGGATGTCCTCTGCCGAAATAGACCTGCATGGGGGAGGGGGCACCGACTTCCCCCGCCTGCTGCTCACCGGGCCGCCTCAATGCGGCAAGACCACGGTGGTGCGGCGGGTGGTGGCAAGGTTTTCCGGCCGGGCCGCGGGTTTTTACACCCGGGAAGTGCGGCAGGGCGGCCGCCGGGTGGGCTTTGAGATCGTCACCCTGGACGGCGAAACCGCCTGGCTCAGCCACGTGGACTTTCCCGGCCCCCTGCGGGTGGGGAAATACGGGGTGGATCTTGAGGGGCTGCACCGAATAGGGTTGGCGGCCCTCAACCCGGCCCCCGGCATCGACCTCATGGTGGTGGATGAAGTGGGCAGGATGGAATGCCTGTCAGCCCCTTTTGTGGCCGCCATGGAACGCCTGTGGGCGGCGCCGGTTCCCCTCCTTATTACGGTGGCGGCAAAGGGCGGCGGCTATATCGCCCGGATAAAAACCAACCCGGAAGCCCAGCTCATCACCGTCACCCCCGCCAACCGGGACGGCTTGCCGGACAGGATTGTGGCCATGTTTTGAGAGACGTAGTTTAGGGAGAGGGGCCAGGGGTCAAGGACCCATGGCCCCTCTCCAAATCCTTTAAGGGGAGTATTTTTGCGAGACAGCATCGCCAGGCCGCGTCAAGTTAACTGTCACGAAAAAAACGATACATTCCTACTGGACATTAATGCCGCGTGCCACTATTTGCTTTTTTCATCCCGCCTTTTTATAATTTTCCCAATGACTCAAGGAACCTGGATTGAAGTGCATTTGTTGGTGCCGGCCCGCATGGCGGAAGAGGCCTCCCTGTTCCTCACCGAATTCAGCGGCCGGGGGGTGATCCTCGAGGATGACCCGGTGGGCGAAGGCGCGGTGATCCGCGCCTTTTTTCCTGCCGAAGAATTCGGCTCCTGGCAGCAGGATGAGCTGCAGCGCTACCTGTCCCGCCTGCGGGAGCACGGCCTTTTTCCTCTGGGGCTGGAGGTGCGCCAGGCCGCTGCGGAAGACTGGGCCGAAGCCTGGAAGGTCCATTTCAAGCCGGTGAAAGTGACCTCCCGCCTGGTCATCCGGCCACCCTGGGAGGATTACCAGGCCTCGCCCGGAGAAACGGTGGTCATCATCTATCCGGGTATGGCCTTCGGCACCGGCCGCCATCCCACCACGCTCTTGTGCCTGCAAGCACTGGAGCAGGTTTGGGAGAATCTGGCCGGGCTGGGGGCGCCGGGAACCTGGCAGGTTCTGGATATGGGCACCGGCACCGGCATTCTGGCCCTGGCCGCCGCCCGCCTGGGAGCCAAGGTGCTGGCCATCGATGTAGACCCCGAGGCCGTGGCCGCGGCCCTGGAAAATGTGCGTCTAAACGCCCTGGAAGATACTATTTTGGTGGAGACCACCCCCATAAACGCCCTGCGCCAGCAATTCGCCCTGATCCTGGCCAACCTTACCGCCGCCGACCTGGGGCACTGGGCTGACGCCATAGCCAGCCGGATTCTGGTGGGGGGCACTTTGATAATCTCCGGGTTTCTCACCCAGGACCTGCCGGCCATGGTTACCTGCTTTTCCCAATTCGGCCTCACCCAAACCGGCCACCTCACCCAGGAAGAATGGAGCGCTTTGATACTTCGGAGGGGATAAGTTTTTGGGGGGAGGGCCAGGGAGCGGCGGCTCCCTGCCCTCCCCCCAAGCCCCCCTCCCAACCCTTTGAGGGTTTCCAGAGCCGAGGCCTTTGGCCGCGGCTCTGGAAAAATTCTAAAACCCAACAAGGGATTGGGGGAGGGGGTAAGGGTCTGTGACCCTTAGCCCCCTCCCCCAACTCCTAATAACCGACCATGCAAAATCTCAGGCGTTTTTTTGCGCCGCCGGAGCGGTGGGCGAAAGATAGGGTGGTATTGGACCGGGAGGAGACCCACCACCTGAGCCGGGTGCTGCGTCTGAACCTGGGGGCCCGGGTAATGGTGTGCGATGGCCGGGGCCGGGCGGCCGCCGCGGTGGTGCAGGCCCTGACTCCAGACGAAGCGGTCCTGGGCCTGGAGGAGGAAATGTTCGGTCTGGCCGAATCGCCCTTGCAGGTGACCCTCGGTCTGGCCCTGGCCAAAGGTGAGGCCATGGACCAGGTGGTGCGCCAGGCCACGGAGATGGGGGTCTTGCGCCTCCTGCCTTTTTCCTCCACCTATTCGGAGAAATTTTCTCCGGAACGGGCCGCACGCCGTCTGGCCCGGTGGCGGCGCCAGGCCCAGGAAAGCCTAAAATCCTGCCAGCGGCTTTACCTTCCGGAAATTGCCCCGGTTCAAGATTTTCCGGCCATATTGACTGGCCCCGAGGAAGTGAAATTCCTGTGTTACGAGGGGGAGCGGGAGGGCGGTTTGCTTTCTTGCTTCAACCGCCCCCGGCCGGCGGCGGTGCGGGTTCTCATCGGCCCGGAAGGAGGCTTCACCCCGGAAGAAGTGGCCCAGGCCCAGGACGCGGGATTTCGGGTGGTGAGCCTGGGACCCCGGCGCTTGCGGGTGGAAACCGCGGCCCTGGTCTCCCTGGCTATTCTGCAATACGCCTGGGGTGATTTGGGATGACGGGGGTTTTGCCTTACCGGGGCAGTGATCCTGCCACCTTGGCGCCTTTGGGTGGACCTCGTTCTGAGGTGGTGGGGACGTTACCTTACAGGGATCTCAACTCCCACCTCCGGGAGCGCTTCGGCGCCAGGGTCCAGAAAGTAACTCTGGATGCGGGGCTCACCTGCCCCAACCGGGACGGCCGCCTGGGGGTGGGGGGCTGCCTCTATTGCAATGAGCGGGGTTCCGGCACCGGGGCCTTGGCCCGAGGCTTAAGCCTCACAAAGCAACTTGAAGAGGGCATGGCCCGCCTGGCCAAACTCTACGGGGCCAGCCGCTTCATCGCCTATTTTCAGAGTTTTTCCAATACCTATGCGCCGGTGGCCACCCTGCGCTCTTTGTACCAGGAAGCCCTGGCCTTCCCCGAGGTGGTGGGCCTGAGCATCGGCACCCGGCCTGACTGCCTGACCCCGGAAATCCTGGACCTGTTGGCGGAAATCGCCGAAGAGCGCCTGCTCTGGCTGGAGTTGGGGCTCCAGTCCGCCCAGGACCATACCCTCAAAACCATCAACCGGGGCCACGACGCGGCCTGCTTCACCCAGGCGGTGGGGGCTGCCGCCGGCCGGGGCCTGGAGGTGGTGGCCCATGTCATTCTGGGTCTCCCCGGGGAGAGGCCGGAGGACATGGCTGCCACGGCCCGCTACCTGGGCGCTCTCCCCGTGCAGGGGGTAAAAATTCACCTTCTCTATGTGGTGCGGGGCTCGGCCCTGGAGGAAATGTATCTCGCCGGCAAGTACCGTCCCTTGGCAGAAAAGGAATATATCCGGATTGTGGCGGATTTTCTGGAATTGCTGCCGCCGCGCCTGGTCATCCACCGCCTCACCGGCGACCCGCATCCGGAGGAATTGGTGGCCCCGGCCTGGTGCCGGCACAAGTCCCGGGTGCTCAAGAGCATCAGGGAGGAACTGGCCCGCCGGGGCAGCCGCCAGGGGAGCGCCTGGGAACTATAGCGGTTGCCATAAGTAATTTCGTTTTGTAGGAGCATGGCTTGCCATGCCCACCAGGGCACAATTAAGCTGTGCCCTACAGGGTAATCTCCAACAATCGGAAAAAACTTTTGGCAAGGGCTACAACTGACAGCAATCCTTAAACAAAGAAATGTAGCCGCGAGGCTAAGCCTCGCGGCGGCACAGGTGAGGACACCCGTGCCACCAAATTCTGCTGTGTTTGTACTATCACCAAATGAGCGAGTACTATGCGGGGAAATTAAAGGTGGTAAGCGCCATTATGTCTAAAGCTGGACTATACCAGAAGATGACAAATCCCCCCTGCCCCCCTTTAGAAAAGGGGGGGTCGAGGCATCGGCAAGCCCACCTCCCCCTTTTCATAGTTACGGCTATTTCTTTTTTGGAGGGAACTTGGCATAAAAGGCCTTGCACCTGCTTTGTTCTCTTCCTGGCCGGCTGGCTGCTGACCATCTCAGGATTTGTGTCCCCCGCCTGGGCTGAGGCCCCCGCCCCGGCTGCTCCCCAGGCTTCGGCCTGGAGCCGCCCCGGCCCCTATGAAGTTGCGGTCATGTACTATACCTGGCAAGATGACCGGCGGCGGCGGGAGGTGCCGGTGAAAATCTATTATCCGGCCAAGGGCCCCGGCCCCTTTCCCCTGGTCATCTTTTCCCATGGTCTGGGCGGCTCCCGGGAGGGTTACCAGTACCTGGGCCGCCATTGGGCCAGTCACGGCTATGTCTCGGTCCACCTGCAGCATCTGGGGAGCGACAGCGCCATCTGGGAGAAAAATCTCAGCCGGCTGCCTGCTGACCGGCGACCCGCCAATAAACTGGAGAACGCCGTCAACCGTCCCCTGGACGTGGCCTTTGCCCTGGATCAGCTGGCCATGATCAACCAGTCGGCCAGCCCGCTTCAGGGCCGCCTGGACCTCAACCGGGCGGGGGTGGCGGGGCACTCCTTCGGCGCGTACACCGCCCTGGCCGCGGCAGGCCAGGTTTTTACCGGGCCGGGGGGGCGGGAAATATCCTTGATGGAGCCGCGCCTCAAAGCCGCCATCCCCATGAGTACGCCGGTGCCGAGAAAATCGCCGGAATATCTTTCCCAGGCCTACGCCAGGGTTAAGGTGCCTTGCCTGCATATGACCGGCACCAAAGATGACAGCCCGGTAGGGGAGACTGCCGCCCCGGATCGCCGCCTCCCTTTTGACCATCTGCGGGGCTCCGACCAGTACTTGATTACCTTCCAGAACGGCGATCACATGATGTTCTCGGATTTCCCCTGCCCGTTTGACAGGATGGCCAAGGACCCCCGGCTTCACGATCTCATCCGCCTGGCCAGTACAGCCTATTGGGAGGCCTATTTGAAGGGGGATGCAGCGGCGCGCCACTGGCTCGCCGGAGGCGGCCTGGCCCAGGCTTTGGCAGGGAAAGCCGCCCTGGAAATGAAAATGAAAAAATGATTCGGACCCACCGTCTCTCAGGGCAATAATCTTCCTTCACCCTGGCGAAGTTACGGAAAAAATGTATAATGCCCAAGACACATGAATAACCGGAAGGTCCCCCAAACCCCATCCTCCGAAAGCCCCATGCACGCACCCAACCCGCATTCCAATGGCAATAACCGCAACCGCTGGTTCCTGGCCGGCTTGGTGGTAACCGCTTTTATCCTGTATTTATCGATAGAGTTCTGGGAGCCGCTGTGGGCCTGGCTGGCGCCGTATTATGAATTCGTCACGGACAAAGAACAGGTTAAGGCCGCCATTAAAAGTGCGGGCCCTTTGGCGCCATTGCTGTTTGTCGCCATCCAGACCTTGCAGGTGATTTTCGCCCCCATTCCGGGGGAAGCCACCGGCTTTCTGGGGGGCTATCTCTTCGGGGTCCCCCTGGGCTTGCTTTACTCCAGCCTGGGCCTGACCTTAGGGTCCATCGCGGCTTTCCTTTTGGGTCGCTGGTTGGAAAAACGCTTTGTGGCCCGGATGGTTTCGAAGGAAACCATGCAGCGCTTTGACTTTCTCATGGACCATCAGGGCGCCCTGGTGGCCTTCATTCTTTTTCTCATCCCCGGCTTTCCCAAGGATTACCTGAGCTTCATCCTGGGATTGAGCCCCATGGACCTGCGGGTTTTTGTGGCTATCTGCACCATCGGCAGACTTCCCGGCACCCTCCTCCTTACCCTCCAGGGCGCCCAGGTCTACAAGGGCAACTACTGGACCACCCTGGTGCTGGTGGGCTTGTGTCTGCTGGCGGCGGGCCTGGCCTATTTCTTCCGGGAAACCTTGTATGTCTGGATTCGGCACCTGGAGGAGTACCGTCGCAACGGCAAGGCCCAGGATGCCCACAAGGTTGAAAAATCCCCCAAATGAGGTATTTGCCATGACTAAACCCCCTGGAGCCGACTTTCAAGAACTCATGACCTTTGTCAGGGGTTTCCGGTCCGCCAAGATTGTCATGGTGGCCACCGATCTGGAAATGTTCAATCATCTTGAGGAGTTTCGCACCGCGCCGGAAATCGCTGCCCTGGTGAACGCCGACCCCCGGGCCGTGGGCATCATTCTCAATGCCCTGGCCGCCCTGGGATTGGTGGTTAAGGAAGGGGAGCGCTTTAAAAACGGCGAACTCACCTCCAGGTATCTGGTGCGGGACAAAGAGGAGTACCGGGGGGCCATAGTCCGGCACATGCACCACACCTGGTGGGGCTGGTCTGAACTGGAGGACACGGTGAAGCGGGGCCACGCCGACATGAGCAAATCGGAGCGTTGGCTGGACCGGGTTCCGGAAGTTGAAGAAAAGTGGGTGCGGGATTTTATCTGGGGCATGCACGCCATCGCCCGGGACCTGGCGCCCCAGGTGGTGGCCCAACTGGATCTGGCCGGGGTGAAACGTCTCCTGGACCTGGGGGGCGGTCCGGCCACTTATGCCATCGCCTTTGCCCAGGCGAGCCCGACGCTTAAGGCCACGGTGTTTGATCTCCCCCAACCCTGTGAAATCGCCCAGGAAAATATCCGCCGCCACGGCCTGGCGGACCGCGTCGACACCCTGGCCGGGAATTTCCTCGAAGAGGGCATCGGCACAGGCTACGACTTTATCTGGATTTCCCATATTCTCCACAGCCACACCGAGGAACAGTGCCGCCTCATTATCGACAAGAGTGTGAAGGCCTTAAATCCCGGCGGCCAGGTGGCCATCCAGGACTTTTTTCTCAATGACGACGGTATGAGCCCCATAGAGGCGGCCATGTTCTCCGTGCACATGCTGGCGGTCACGCCCGGAGGCCGCTCTTACAGCCACCGGGAAGTGGCCGCCATGATGGCGGCAGCCGGCCTGAGCGCCCCGCAACACCAGATCACCAGCCCCCAGACCAGCATGCTCATCGGGCGGCGGAAGTAGCAGGGGGGAGGGGAGTAGACCGACTTCTCCTGCCCCCCTTCCTCAAGTCCCTCTTGCAAGCCCATAAAATAAGGGAGCACTGGCTTCCAGATGCCTGGCAGCCTGCGCTCCCTTAATGATTTGGGGCCTGGGTGGGAGGGAGCATTCGGGCGAATGCCAAGATCTGCGCCCCCTGTCCTTCCCTATAAGCTTATCTCACTTTTTCGGGCGATTCTGGCTGTCCACCAGGACGATCTTGGGGGTGTGGTGGTTGAGTTCCTCAGGGGTATAGTTGGAGTAAGTGGTAACGATAATCAGATCTCCGGGTGCGCCCCGCCGGGCTGCGGCGCCGTTCAAACACATAACCCCGCTGCCGGCTTCGCCCTCGATGGCGTAAGTCTGGAAACGCTCGCCGTTGCTGATGTTGTAGATGTGCACCATTTCAAAAGGGAGGATATCCGCGCCCTTCATGAGATTGACGTCTATGGTAAGGGAGCCTTCATAGGCCAGGTTGGCCTCGGTGATGGTGGCCCGGTGGACTTTTGATTTCAGCATTACACGCAACATGATTTGGACTCCACAAGCAAGGCGTTGTCAATGAGCCTGGTGTTTCCCACCCATACCGCCAGGGCCAGGCGGGCCGAGCCCGTAACGGTCGCCACCTCTTCCAGGGTGTCCGGGTCCACCAGGGCCAGGTAGTCAACGCGGGTATGGGGCTCCTGAGAAATGATCTGGCGCACCACGGCCAGAATTTCCTCCCGCTGGTTCTTGCGGGCGGACACCAGTCTCCGGGCGGCCGTGAGGGCCCGGGACAGGCACAGGGCCGACCGGCGCTCCTCCGGGCTCAAATAGGTGTTTCGGGAACTCAGGGCCAGGCCGTCCTCCTCCCGGACGATGGGCCGGCCCACCACCTCCACCGGCGCGTTCAGGTCCGCCACCAGGCGCTTGATGACGGCCAACTGCTGGTAATCCTTCTCCCCGAAAATGGCCAGGTGAGGCTGCACCTGGTTGAACAGCTTCAGGACCACGGTGGCCACCCCCCGGAAATGCCCGGGCCGGGAAGCGCCGCACAAGGGCTTGGCCAAATTTTCCACAGTGACATAGGTCTGATAGCCTTCGGGGTACATGGCCGCGGCGGCGGGGGTATAGAGCACGTCCACGCCCACCTCATGGGCCCGGGCCGCGTCCCCCTCCAGGTTGCGGGGGTAGCGGTCCAGGTCTTCGCTGGGTCCGAACTGGGTGGGATTGACAAACAGGCTCACCACCAGACGGTCGCCCCGCTCACGCCCGTAGCGCATGAGGGACAGGTGCCCCTCGTGGAAATAACCCATGGTGGGCACCAGGGCAATCTGCTGACCCTTATGCCGCCAATCCAGGGACCTGGCCTGCATGTCCCTGGGATCGTTGACAATTTCCATAAAAAAACCCCGGACTGATCCGCCGGGGGTGATGGTCGCCGCGCCAACGAGTCTCAGTCCGCCTTCACACGGATCCAAGCTCTGCTTCACCTTAAAAATAGCATACGATAAGGCCCTGTCAAGAGGAGTTTTTCTTGAGAGGCTGGGATTTCCGAAGCAATTTCAGCCCCGATCTTTCTCGAAAGGAAACAGAAACACCCAAAACCAGGAAAATTCCTGAAGAGTGCGCTTAAATCACCAATTTTTTGGTGCGTAACACGCGCCCTGCACTATGATTTAAACTGCCAGGGGAAAATGTAGCCGCAGGCTTTAACCTGCGCAGGCACAGGTTGAAAACCTGTGCCACCAGGTGGTTTCTTTGGCGCCAGGGTTTATTGCCTGAAAAAAGGGGTGCTCCTATTCCGAATCCGATTTGCAAAAGACCCAAGCAAAGTTTAAAGGGGGAGGGGGCTAAGGGCTGCAAGCCCTTACCCCCTCCCCCCCCTCCCCCCTCCCCCAATCCCTTGAGGGTTTTTACAGATTGGTTGGGGCAGGAGCTTAGGCTCCAGCCCCAACCAACTCTACTGCGGGTTGGGTGGGGGGTGTGGGGGGAGGGTAGGGACCTGAGGTCCCTAGCCCTCCCCCCACTCAGTGCAAAGGACATAAGCGATTCCATAATTTCGGGTGAGCCATCGGCTCATGAGCGACTGCCCAAATTTTATTGGATTTACCGCCCGGTAGTTGGTATAAGCAGGGCAGGCTGGCGGTTTGATCTTGACAAGCGGGGGATGACAGTGACCAAAATCGGCTATGTGGGTACGGACGGCAGGAGCCTGCTTGCGGCTCTGGACACCAGCCGGGCCACCAGCGAACTCTATGAAGGCAGCTTTGCGGGCCTGGTGGTGCGGGGCACTCCGGCCATGCCTCCCTGGGCCGAGAAAATGAAGTGGCCCGTGAGGTTTATCCCCACCCTCTCCAACTCCGTGGAGGACTATGCCCAGGCCCTCATCGCGGCTTTCCAGGGCGGTGAACTGGATATCGCCTTTATCATGCCGGAAAGTCTGGTTTTCCAGGGACTGGTGGAACGGGTGGCCGAGGCCGGGCATGGCGACAAAATCATCGGCCCCGACAGCCGGGGGGCCTTTATCGAGGCCGACAAGATCGCCTGCAAGCATCTCTGCCGGGAATCCGGCATCCCGGTGGCCCCGGCCTGGGCTGAGGTGGACGCCCGGGATTATGGCGCGGCCCTGCGCACCTGCCTTGATTATCTCCATGACTTCGGCGGCGTGGTCCTGAAATACCCCTACAGCGCCGGGGGCAAGGGCGCCCGCATTATCTTGAATTCCTGGGAGATCAGGGACGTCTATAATCTCCTCATGACCGACTACAAAGAGGACTACGCTTCCCTGTGCGGCAAGAAAGGACCCTGGCCCCTCCTCATCGAAGCCCGCATGTCCGGCGTGGAAATCAGCTTCACCATCCTGGTGGACAAAAAGGGCAACTACCAGGTGCTGCCCACGGCCATGGATTACCCGGAGCGGTTTGAGGGGCCTCCGGGCATGGACAACCCCATAACCGGAGGCATGGGCTCCATTTCCCCACACCCCCTGGAGACTCCGGCCCTCATGAAGCTGGCCGAGGAGACCCTGGCCCGGCCCCTGGTGAAGGCCTTGGAAGAGCGCGGCATTTTGCGGCCCTGTGTTCTTTATCCGGGGTGTTTTGTGTCCTTTGCGGATAATTTTCAGCCCCGGGAGATCAGGGTGTGCGAAATCAACGTCCGCCCCGGCGAACCCGAGTTTCAGCCAGTGGTGAAGCGCCTGCGCAACCTGGGGGCCCTGGTGGCCGCCATGACCGCCGGCAATCTGGATGAGGTGAAACCGGAGGTGCGGGAGGACCAGATTTCCCTGTGCATCGCCCTGGTGACCGGGCCGGGAGGCCCCAAGCAGCAGAAGGGCTACCCCTGGTCCCTCACCAAAGGGGAGGCCCTGGACATTGATTTCGACTATTTGGATAAAAAGAAGATCACTGTCATTCCTTCGGCCATGGATTATGGCGAGGGAGTCTTTAAATCCGACGGCTCCCGGGTGGCCTTCCTGGTGGCCAACGCCACCCTCAAGGAAGGGCAGAAGCGGGGCCAGGTGGCGGAGACTTTGCGCCAGCGCCTGCTGAATGCCTATGACCTGGGGAAAATCCGGGTGGTGCCCCGGGAAAACGAGGCCGGCAACCGCCTGGCCCTGCGCCGGGATATTGGGTTGCACTATCAGAAGGCCGAGTTGCTGCGGGAGTGAGCCTCTCCCCCAATCCTTTAGGGAAATTATTTTGCGAGATAGTCGGGGCTCCTGGCCCCGTCTTTCTCGAACCTTCTGCGGGTTGGGAGGGGGGTGTGGGTGGAGGGGCAGGGACCTCAGGTCCCTGCCCCTCCACCCACGCTAAAAACTCAATTCTCTTTGCGGAGCAAAGGGAATAATCAGTTCTTCTTTACCTGCCGAGCCTTGCGGCCCTCATGGGAATAGACTACAATTTCGCCGGGGTTTTGCATCTATGTCCACTGACGTGAAGAATACTTCTTTTTTGGTGACCGGCAGCGCCGGGTTTATCGGCTTCCACGTGTGCCAAAACCTCCTGGCCCAGGGAGGCAAGGTCATTGGCCTGGACAATTTCAATGACTATTACTCTCCCGCCTTAAAGCGGGACCGGGACCGGGAGCTTAAAAAGCACCCCAATTTTTTGGGCATTGAAGGAGACCTGGCCGATTTCAACGCACTGGCGGCATTGTTTGAGGAGCACCGGCCCCAGAAAATCTGCAACCTGGCGGCCCAGGCCGGGGTGCGCTATTCCCTCATCAACCCCTTTGCCTATCAGAAAGCCAACCTGGAGGGCTTTCTCAACCTCATCGAGTTGGCCAAGCGCTACGACTCGGTGCGCTTTGTGTATGCTTCCAGTTCCAGCGTTTACGGCGGCTTGACGGAAATGCCCTTCTCCGAGGAGCAGCGGGTGGACACCCCCATCAGCCTGTACGCCGCCACCAAACGGGCCAACGAACTCATGGCCCACACCTACACCCACCTTTTCGGCCTCCCCACCGTGGGCCTGCGGCTCTTCACGGTTTACGGCCCCTGGGGCCGACCGGACATGGCCATGTGGCTTTTCACCGAGGCCATGTTGGCGGGCCGGCCCATCAAGGTCTTTAACTTCGGCCGCATGGAACGGGATTTTACTTACATCGATGATGTGGTCCAGGGTGTGGTGGCCTCCCTGATGGTTCCGGGGCTGGCGCCCTATGAAGTTTTTAATATCGGCAACCACCGCTCAGAGCACCTCTCCCGGGTCATCGGCCTTTTGGAAGAGCATCTGGGGGTCACAGCCCAACAGGAACTCCTCCCCATCCAACCAGGGGATGTCCCCGCCACCTTTGCGGATATCAGCCGGGCCCAGGCCAGGCTGGGTTTTTATCCCACCACGCCCATTGACGAGGGGGTGCCCCGGTTCATCAGGTGGTATAAGGAATACCACCGCCTGCCCTGACAAGTTCAAAGTTCAGAGAAGTGTGGGATGTGCTCGGCCCACCAAGTTGGCGGGCGGGGACGCCCGCCCTACCACGTTTTCACACTTTCCTTTCAATCTTGATCTCTGATCTCAGGGAATATAGACGCTTTTACAGGGGCAGGGGGTGCGGGCGGAGATTTTGTGGGCTTACTTTTTACTTTTCGCGGTGATTTCTTCGGCTGCGTCACCGGGGTATCTTCGGTAACCTGGTAGATTTCTTCTATTAGGCCACTTCCTTCAATTTCCTTATCTGAACTTGCCTCTTTTACTTCTTCTGCTTTCTTATAAAAAGCGTTAGTAGCATTTTTCACTTCATTGGAAGCCTGGCGCCACATTATAGGTAAAAGTTGATTAATATGATATTTTTCCTCGGTTATTATGGATTTGTTAAGATATATTGATGATATTCTCTGTAATATGTCAAAATCATTGCGTTTATCCAGATAATAAGAACTCTTTCCAATTGACCTTGCTCTGTCTAGTTTTTGCCGTTCTTCAAGGGTATCTTTTTTTCCTTTTATCAATTTTATTGGCCACCATCCATCAGGGTGCTTTGTCTGTGATAATTCTGATTCCATATCTATTCTTTGCTTGGCCCTCATCCAAATGAGCATGGCAAAATCGAAATGATATAACGCTTTTTTCATCGCCTCTGCCAATTTTATCTTATTCTTAGCCTCAGGACTTTCCAAGAAGAAGTTGACCTTAGATTTGGTAGTTGCGAGCTGTTCTAAATAATCATCGTAAGAGACATCCATTTGCGTCTTAGCTTCAAGTTTTTTAAGAGATGTAATGGCATCCTTGCCAGTTTGCTGCCAAGCATTTGCCGGATTTCCCATTAAAAGAATAAAAACAATAATGCCCCCAAAAACTTTAACCATGTCTTTTCTCCTTTTTCCTTCATGATTACTTTAGCCACATAATGGAACAAGGATTAGTGTCCAGAAATGAAGTGGTTGCATTGTTGTTAAAATAGATCTCTGTTGGAACCAAGTACTCCAATTAATCCGAGACCATGCGCAACCTTCTCCACCGCAATCCAAAAATTGCTTGTGGGCCAGCTCTCCCTGCCTTTAACCCAGAAAGTTGCCCCTTATTCTGGAAGGCAGGATAGCATACTGCGCTGAGGAAATTAACTATTTTTAAGAATCCTGGCGGTATCTGCCCTTGAGGCGGGCCAGCCAGCCGCCGAAGCCGGGGGCGGGGCGGTTCCTTTTCCGCCGGCTGACGCCCGTGGTTTCCGGGTCGGCGTAGTAGGAGGAGTAATACTTGTAGTGGCGGTAGTAGTAGCTGTCCCGCTGGAGGGGCACATCATTCAAGACCGCCCCCAGGAGCCGGGCGTGGAGCTCCGTGAGGTGATTGACCGCATCCCGGGCGGCTTTCCGGGGCACCTGCTCCGCCTTGATGACCAGGAGCACCCCCGACACCAGGGTGGACAAAATGGCGGCGTCGGTGACGGACACCAGGGGAGGCGAATCCAGAACGGCCCTTACAAAACGCTCCTGAGCCCGGTTTAACAGTTCCTGCATGCGCTCTGATCCCAAAAGCTCCGATGGGTTGGGGGGGATGGCGCCCGCAGGCATGAGGTAGAGATGGGGGGCCAGGGTGGCCACCATGGGCAGCTCATCGGTCTCCCCCACCAGGAAATTGCTCAGGCCGGGCTCCCGGGGCACATTAAAGAGCTGATGCAGGGTGGGCCGTCTCAAGTCAGCATCGATGAGCAGGATGTCACCCTCGGCCTTGGCCATGGCCGTGGCCAGGTTGGCGGTGGTCAGGGTTTTGCCTTCCATGGGCATGGTGCTGGTGATCAAAAGGGACTTGGGAGCCTGACCCGGAGAAGAAAATAGGATGCTGGTGCGCAAGACCCGGTAGGCTTCGGAGGCCAGGGGCTGATTGCCGTGGAGCATTACCAGTTCGGGGGCCTCCCCCGGATTGGCCGGCGTCTCGATATGGGGAATCATGGCCAGATTGGGGATTCCCAGGTAGCCCTCCACTTCCTCCGGGGTCTTGATGGTGGTGTCCAGGTTTTCCAGGAGCAGGGCCAGGGCCACCCCGAGAGCCAGACCCAGGGCGGCGCCCATCAGGAGATTGCGGGCCTTCCGGGGCAGGATCGGGGTTTCGGGGATGAGGGCCGGATAGACGATGCGAATATTGGTGGCGGGCACATTCTCAGTGGCCGTAGTGCTTTTCAGGCTTTTCAGCATATTGTCGTAGAGGGCCCGGTTGGTTTCCACATCCCGCAGGAGAACCCGGTACTGGATGCCCACGTCGCTTTGGTCCTGGGTGACATTTTTGTGCTCATCTAAGGCTTTTTTAAGATTGGCTTCCTGGGACCTGGCCATGTTGTATTCATTTTTAATAGTCTGGCGGACCACGGCCATTTCGGCGCCGATTTTGGCCCGGTTGGAGGCTAGTTCATGGTTGATCTGAAGCATGCGGGGATGGCCTTCCCCGAATTTTTTGGACAGCTCCGAGTGCTCGGTGATGAGCTTGGCCTCCTCAGCCTTGAGCGTCTGGATGAGGGGATTATTCATGAGCTCGTGGATGGGGCGGCCGGCGTCCACCTCCCGGGCCCGGGCCTCGGCCTCCAGCCGCTTGGTTTGGGCCGCCACCAGTTCTTTGTTTAACTGTTCGAGCTTCTGGGCAGTGATGCTTTCTTTGTCTTCCAGGGTGACGATGTTATGCTGCCGCTTGTACTGGTTGAGCCTGGCTTCCGACTCCTCCATTTTTTTGCGGGCCTCGGCCAGCTTTTTCTCCAGCCAGTGGGCCGCTTCCTGGGAAGCCGCAAAGCGCAAATCCAGAGATTGCTCAATAAAGGCCTGACCCAAAGTGTTGGCGACTTCCGCGGCAAATTTGGGGTCGGGGCTCGAATAACTGACATTCACCAGGCTGCTGCTCCGCACCGGCTCCACCTGCAAGCCCCCCAAAACGGCGTCCACCAGGCTTTCTTCCAGGCGCTGCCGGGTGTGCTGGTCCACGTCAGCGGGAAGCTGCGCAAATAGTTGGGCATAGGGCGGCCTGGCCCTCAGATTCAGTTTATCCGCCACCTTCTTGGCCAGGGCCCGGCTTTCCAGGAGCTTGTACTGGGTCTGGTAGAATTCTTCACCGTAATAATCATAGGTTGGCTGGTTCTGGGTTTCCAGAACCCTGGGCTGATGGCGCTCGATGAGGATCTGAATGGTGGCCTGGTAAATGGGATTGGTGGTAAAGGTTTGCAGAGCGGTCCAGATCAGCACTGCCAGGAAAACGGCCAGAATGGTCCAGCGCCGCTTGACGATGAACCTCAGATAATCATGCAGGGAATGACCCCGGGGGTGGGCCGCGCTTAATTCTTGTTCCATAAAGTTATATACAGTGGCGAGCGGGCGCCCTCGCCGGCCTACTTCAGCCGGTGACGGCTGTTCACCATAATTTTCACGGAGGTCCCAAGCAGGGGCGCCGACCGGCTTGCCCGCCTTTATGAATCCTGGCCATTAAAACCAGGACTCCGGCACCGTGACCACGTCTCCCGGCTGAATGGGGTCTTCCAGCTTGACCTTGACTTCCTGCTTTCTCCCGTCTTTTTCCCGGATGACGAAGGCCCGTCGGGAAGAAGCCTTGTCCGTGAAGCCCCCCGCAGTGGTGATGGCCATGAGCACGGTCATATTTTCTTCATAGGGGTAGCGGCCGGCGTTTTTCACCTGTCCCTGGACGTAATAAAAGAGATTGGGGATGTAGATGGTGTCGCCGTTTTTTATTTCCAAGTTATGCTGGGGGTCGCCCGCCATGGCCGCGGCCAGGGATACCTTGACCTTGTCGCCGCTGGGGGTTTGGTCCGGCAGGCGAGGCTGATCCCTCTTGTCGCCCGGCCGGGCCCTGACAATCACCGCCATGACGCCGCCGGTCCCGCCCTTGCCGCCGCCGGCGGTTTCCAGGCCCCCGGCTAAAGAAATGGCTTCCACCACCCGGATGGGCTTGGTCAAGGGATAGGTGCCGGGCTTATTGACGCTGCCCACCACAAAAAATTTCTGGCTCTTGTGCTCGGTGACCGTCACGGAGACGTGGGGGTCGATGATGTACTTGGGCCCCAGACGCTGCTGCAGTTCCCGCTGCAAATCAAGGACAGTCATGCCCTGGGCTTTAATTTCCCCCACAAAAGGGAAGGAGATGCTGCCATCAAGGCCCACCCGCATCCTGCGGGTCAGGTCGTCGTGGCTCCAAACCCGGATTTCGATCTCATCCTCAGGTCCCAGGCGATAGTCTTCCCGGGCCCAACCCGGCAGGGCCAGGATCATGAAAATCAAGAGAGCAGCCACCACTAGGTTCTTTGTGCGCATAGCTATTTTCCCAAGGATGAGGCCCCTGGCGGCGCCTCCTGCGGGGCATCAGGACCTTTGGTCGTTTTCCGCGCTTTCAGATTACCCTGAAAAAGATTATCGAACAATATCCGGCAAACATTAAGCCCTGGCCCGCTGAGCGGCGGTTTTTTTACCAGGGGACCGACTCCGGCTCGGCTTGACCCTTAGAAAGACGCCTGCAGTCCTCCCAATACCTTGTGGTCGTTATAACCGTATCCGGGGTAATTGGAATCCCGATTGACGTAACTGTAAGCCAGCCGCGCCCTGAGCCAACGATTTATCGGTCGGCTCAAACCCACGCCCAATCCGAAGATGTTGTCATGTCGGGTTTGAAACTGCCCAGTGGCGTCCAGATCGGGGCTCAGGTAATCGTTGTTGGTATAGAAGAAAGCCAGGTAGCTGGACACCTTGTACTTTTTCCATTCATGATTCAGCGTTACCCAGACGCCGGTGTTGATATAGCCGGCATTATAAAAGTCAATATCCTGCTGGAAACCCCTTTGGGCCGTTACCGACAGGTTGGTGTAATTACTGTAGCGGTACAGCAACTGGGCGCTCAAGGTCCAGTTTTCGGGACTGTTGTTGCGCCCGGCTAATCTGGTTTCATAATTGGAAAAGGTGTACCCGGCCCTTATGGTCCCGGTGATCTTGGCGGTGGGGTCAAAGGTCACGCCCACCAAGGGCGACGAACCGAAGGTGTTGTCCTGGGAAAAGAAGGGAAAGACGCGGTAGAAGAAAATATACTGCGCCAGGATGGCTGTTTTCGGCAGCACTCTGTAATACAGGGTGGCCCCGGCCGTGTGCTGGTTGTAGTTGTTGAACCGGTCGACGCTCCTGACAAAGGCCAGGGTGTCAAGCTGATAGTTGCCTTCCAGTTTCCAGCGGTCGGCCAATCTGTAGGTGGCAATGACGTAGGGGGTGTTCCGCAGATAGGTCCGCTCCACTGCGAACTCGGAGTTGCGCTCCTCGGTGGCCAGCCGGAAGGTGTCGCCGAGGCGCAGGGACAGCTTGCCCTTGGGGTTCAGGGCCAGATCGGCGTTCATATTTTGGTCGTAATGGGATTGACTGCTGTATTTGCTGTAAATGAAAGCTGCGCCCAGATATCCCAGAGAAAGGACATGCCGCTGACCGATGGGCCTTTGGGCCTGGATGCCGGGGACAATGGAGGTGATGAAGTCGGCTTTCTTGTCCGTGGGGGTGGAGAAGATATTACTCCGGTAAATGCCGTCCAGTTCCATGAAGGGAGCCACGGTGAACTTGCGGAACTGGCGGGTGCGCCAGCCCCGCGCCAGACTGTCGTAGGCATTCGTATTGCCATAGGGCGCCAAAAGCCCGGAGGCCGGCCCCTCCTCGATGGTGCCCAGGGTGGTGGGAGGAATGAGGCCGGGGAAATATCCCGGGGGCTCCACCGGTTTCTGGGGAGCAGGTTCCTTGGTTTCCTGGGGAATTTCAGGAACTTCAGGAGGAAGTGATTTTTTCGCTTGCTGTGCCCTCACCGATCCCAGGTTTATCCCCAAAAAAAACAACCCCAACGCCCAAATCGCCACTTTCTTCCGAAGCCCCATTGGGTTTCCTCCCAGGTCTCTTAGTTGTGCAGTTAGTCCCTCAACAACCCCCGCTACTCTTTACCGGAAAGAAATTTTCTTGGTGAATGAGAATTTATTAAAGTATTTCTTATTGTTCCATGATTTGTGGCAGTCATCCCCGGCTGATCGGCGGCGGCAGGCAGACCCGCGCCCTCAGGATTGGTCCGGGTTTCCCCCAGGTTGGCCTGCCTCGGAAGACCTGTCTTCATCCTGGCATCGCTTTTGCATTTTGAGTGTGCATGGAAACGACAAACGCCTCAATGACAGGGATGCCAGGGGCCGCCCACCTCTTAAGATATCTGCATGAGTTGGGCCTGAAATTCTTCCAACAACCTGACGGCCTTGAGGATGATTACCGGATAATGATTCCTTCCCAGGAAATTGTAGTGTCAAAAGACCTCGAAAGTAAAACCTTTCAGGTAACTATCTCCATCGCCAACCGGTAACAGGAAGGCAGGATTCCAGGTGCAGAGCAGGTTAAGCTGACTCCAACATCTTAAATACACTATAGTAATTCTGCAATAATTCAAGCCTTTATCTTCATTTTCTTACAAAGGAGCAGCCCTTTTTCCCCTTCCCGGCCGGCAATGGCCTTAATTCCCTGCTTCAGGTAATATCCCGGCGATTCCCGGGGCGCGGTCCGGTCAGGGAAAATGTCCTTGTGGTCACCAACCGGTCTTGAACAAGGGGGGCCCCTGGAAAAAGAAGGAGTCACCCTTTTGTGGCTATAAGAGGCAGGAAGAGGCCCTGGGGGCGCTGCTGGTGGGCAGTTTTTGCCGGGCTCCCGCCGGCGGCCCCACCTCTGCCATTTATTAAGCAATATTTTCAACAAGTTATACACTTCAGGGCCTGGCATTTTTCTTGCTTTGCCTCAACCTGATGCGGCAAGAAGCTCAAAATCAGGCCAAGGGGCGAGAAGCCATCTGGGAGAAAAATCTCGCCGCCCTGAAGTCCCGCCCCGGCACCCTGGACCTCCTGCCGGCTATGCCGCCGGCTCCTCCCCGGTTTGTCAAAGTGGCTTTTCTGCCCGGAGAGCCTCCCAGCCTGCGGGTCACAGGCGATGAAGGCCGGCAGGTCACCCTGCACAGCACCAGGCGAGCCTGGGAGGAGGCCGCCGACCTGGCCCGGGCCGCGCCCTTAAGGCCCCCTTATCTGGTGGCCCTGGGAATGGGCCTGGGTTATCATCTTCTAACCCTTCTGCCCTCCCTCCATGACGATCAGTATTTGATCGTGGTGGAAAAAGAGCCGGAGGTCATGTGGGCGGCCCTCTGCGCCCTGGACCTGACGCCGCTTTTGTCCAGGCCGCGCACCGTGCTGGTGGTGGGTCCCGACGCCCCGCAAGCGGCCCGCCACCTGCGGCAGGGCCTCTTCCGGGGCAACGGGGACCGCCTGGCCTTTTGGGGTCATCCCCCCTCCTTGCGCTCCCATAGGTCCTTTTACCAGGAAGTGGCCTCCCGGCTGCGGCCCGCCCGCGCCCCGGCCTCCAGCCGCGCCGTGGGTCTCAAAAAGGACGTCCTCAAGGTTCTTTTGATTAATCCGGATTATCTTCTCATCACCGAGGTCATGCGGGGTTTTAGAAAACTGGGCCATGAGGTGCGCCTGGCCCTGTTTGACAAGCGCCGGGACCCCGGGGAGGAGGTGCTTCGGCAGATCCTGGCCCAGGTCCGGGATTTCTCCCCCGACCTGGTGTTCACCGTCAATCATCTGGGATTTGACCGGCAGGGCCTGCTCCTGGACACCCTGCACCGCCTGCGGGTGCCGTCGGTGTCCTGGTACGTGGACAGCCCGGCCATTATCTTAAGCCTGTACGATGGCCCCAAAAGCGATCTGGCCTTTATTTTCCTCTGGGACCCCACCTACATTCCGGAAGTGCGCTCTTTGGGGTTTGCGCGGGTTTTCCCCCTGCCCCTGGCCACGGACCCCGAAGTCTTTTCTCCGGAGCGGGCCAAGGGAGGCCGGCCCCATGAGGTGGCCTTTGTGGGCAACTCCATGGTGGGGTCGGTTCAGGCGAAAATGGCCCGCCTGCCCCAAAGCAGGGATTTCCTGGAATTGTTTGCCAGGCTCTGCCGCACTCTGCAGTCCCACCCCTTCCGCTCCCTGGAAACCCTGCTGAAAGCCGAGGCCCTGGAAACGCATCCGGCCATTGCCGCCCTTGACCGGGAAGGCCTAAGCGACCTGGAGGCCGCCCTCTTGTGGCAGTCCACCCTGGACTACCGGCTGGCCTGCGTCAAGAAACTGGCCCCCTTTCAGCCGGTAATCTACGGGGACCCGGGCTGGCGGGAGCTGGTGAGCCCGGATTTCCGCCTGCAGCCCGAAGTCAACTATTACGACGAGCTTCCCCGGGTTTTCGGGGCCACGGCCGTCAATTTTAACGCCACCAGCCTCCAGATGAAGGCCGCGGTGAACCAGCGGGTCTTCGACGCGCCCGCGGCCGGTGGCTTCCTCCTTACGGACTTTCGGGAGCAGTTGGCCGAGCTTTTCCATATCGGCAAAGAAGTGGCGTGCTTTGCAGACCCGGGTGAGATTCCGGAAATGGTTAGGTTCTACCTCGAGCATCCAAAAATTAGGCGGCAGATGACCGCCAAGGCCCGGAGGCGGGTGCTGGCCGAGCACACCTACCGGCACCGGCTGGCCGCCATGCTCGACACCATGCGGAGGACACTGTGACAGAGGGGAGGGTCCTGGTGGTGCAGTTGGCCCGGCTGGGGGATGTGGTGCAAACCTGGCCCCTGCTGTGGCGCCTGCGCCGCCAGGACCCGGGACGTCAGCTTGACCTGGCGGCCGACAGCCCGCTGGCGGAACTTCATGCTTTAGGACCTGAAGTAGACCGGCTCTGGGAACTGGACCTGGGCCGCCTGACCTTTCTGGCCCAGCATGACCTCCCCTTGGCCTACGCCCGCGTACAGGAGCTGACGGCCGGCTTTAAGGGGCGCGGGTATGACCTGGTGTACAACCTGAACTTTTCCCGTCTGTCTCTGCTGCTTTCCCGTCTGGCGGGAGGCACGGTCAGGGGATACCAGCCGGTGCAGGGGGGCCGCGATTTTCTTCGGGAGCCCTGGTTGGCCCTGGTGTACGCCCTGGTCCACGCCCGCCTCTTCAACCGGGTGCATCTCAGCGATGTCTTTCGCCACTTGGCCCCGGAAGTGAACCATGACCCCCGGCCCCCCGACTTGCTTCCTAAAACCGGGGAGCCGGTGATCGCCCTGCAGGTAGCCACCAGACATGGAAAGCGCACCTGGCCCCTGGCGGCCTTCACCCGGCTGGCCGCACTTCTGATAAACCGCCTGGGCGCGGTGATTTGGCTGCTTGGGGGCCAAATCCGAGGTTCCCCTGGGAAAGGCCCTTATGGATGGGTTAGTCCCGGCCCAACGGGAGCGGGTGGTCAATCTGCAAGGGCGCACCGGCCTCCGGGAATTGGGGGCTCGCCTTAAAGCCACCCATCTCCTCATCAGCGGGGACACCGGCACCCTGCACCTGGGCGCGGCGCTGGGCGCCAGGACCCTGGGGTTGTTTTTGGGGCCGGCCTCCTGTTTCGAGACCGGACCGTATGGGGAGGGGCATTATGTGTTGCAGGCCGAACCTCCCTGTCATCCCTGCGTGGAGGCGGCCCCCTGCCCGGAACCCTTTTGTCAGGCCATGATTCCCCCGGAGGCGGTGGCTGACCTGGCGGTTTCATCGGTCTTCGGGCATGAGGTTTCAAGCCCTCCCCTGCCGGCCGGGACCAGGCTTTACCGCAGCCACTTTGATCCCTTGGGGGTGAGCTATGCTCCCCTGGTGGCCGGACTTCGGGTCATCGACCTCATGGGCCTGGCCTACCGGCGGGCCGGTGCAGAGCTTCTGGGCTTGACCTGGCCGGCGGCCCATCCCGCACCTTCCGTCCTCAACAATGATGACCGGCGGGACCTGGAGAGGTTAGCCGCAGCCCTCAAAAATGGCGGCGTCTCAGGCCTAGCCTCTCCCGCCCTTGCCCCCCTGCGGGCCTATCAAGAGGAAATTCGGCGGCAGCGCCCACAGGGGCGGGCTGACACCTTGGCCGAGGCCTCCTTTGAAACGGTGAAGCAGGGATTGAGGGCGGGACTGGAAGAATTGCAGGCAGCCGGATCGGGATGAGTCAAGCCAGAAGATGTAGCCGCAGGCTTCAGCCTGCGTAATTTCCTACTTGGCCCCGAGACAAAGGAGCAATGGTGTACTGGGAAAAAAACCTGGCAGTCCTAAAACAAAAAGCCCCCCACCTGGCCGAGACCTTATGGCGCACTCACGTTCCGGCCGATCACCGGGTCCTCCCCTCGAAAAAAGGTCCGCCCTTCCTCCAGGTTGGGCCACAACGGCTCCATTCCACCTATGACCCGGAAGCAGAAGGGCTGGAATGGCTTAGGGCTCAGGATATCGCACCCCAGGAGCCGGTGGTCATTTTCGGGTTGGGCCTGGGGTATCACGTGCTGCCGCTCCTCCAGGCCGGGCGCCCGGTATGGGTGGTGGAGCCTTCCCCCGCCGTGGCCCGGCTGGCCCTGGAGCACCAGGATCTGACCGCGTTATGGGCCCACGGGGGCTTGCGCCTGGGGGGGGATTTTGCCGATTTGCCCAGGGGGGTGCGTCTACTGGCCCATCCTCCCAGCCGCCGCCTGCATGCCGGTCTGTATCAGCGCTTGGCCGCTTATCTGGCCGGGGAGGAAACCGCCGCCGGGTATCTGCGCATCCTGGTGGCGGGGCCGCTGTATGGGGGCTCCCACCCCATAGCCCGCGCCTCTGCCCGGGCTTTCAAGGGCCTGGGCCACAGGACGGAGTTCCTGGATTTCGCCCCCTTTTATCCAGGCTATCAGGCCTTGAAGGGGGTGACCAGGGACCAGGCCGCGGGAGCTCAAGCTTACCCAGGACTTGCTGAAATTCCTGGGAGAGATTCTTTTGGCCCGAAGCCGGGATTTTCGTCCGGACCTCATTTTCTTCCTGGCCCAGGCGCCGGTGGAGCCGCAACTGCTCAGAGCTCTGCGAAGCGAGGGGCCTCTGCTGGCCTTCTGGTTCGTGGAAGATTTCCAGGTATTCCCCTATTGGCGGGACCTGGCCCCTGAGGTGGATGTTTTCTTTACCCTCCAGCGGGAGGCCTTTTTCGAGGAATTAAAGAAACTGGGACGCAAAAATTGCGCGTTCCTGCCTTTGGCCGCGGACCCGGAGGTGTACCGCCCCTTAACCTTGACCCCGGAGGAAACCCGGCAGTATAGCGCCGCAGTTGCCTTCGTGGGGGCCGGCTATCGCAACCGCCGGGAATTTTTCCAGGGTTTGCTGGACTTCGATCTCAAGATCTGGGGGTCGGACTGGAACCTGAACTCCCCCCTGGGGCCGTATATCCAGAAAAAGGGCGCCCGGGTCTCGGAAGAGGAGGCCGTCAGGATTTTTAACGCCAGCCGCATCAATCTGAACCTGCACTCCTCCCCCTATCACCAGGGCATCAATCCCCAGGGGGACTATGTCAATCCCCGCACCTTCGATGTGGCCGCCGCGGGGGCCTTTCAACTGGTGGACCGGCGCACCCAGTTGCCGGAGTTTTTTGTCTCTGGGGAGGAAGTAGCCACCTTCGCAAGCCTGGCCGAGGCCCGGGAGAAAATCGCCTATTTTCTGGACCATGAGGAGGAGCGCCGGGAGGTGGCCCGGCGGGGCCGGGAACGCTGCCTGCGGGACCACACCTACCAGGTTCGCCTGGCCCAAGCCCTGGACCTCATAGAAGAACTCTGCCCCGGCAGACTCCCCCGGCGGCCTCAGCCGGAAAAACCCCTGACGCAGTTGCGGCGGCAGTTTCCTGAGGCCCATCCGGTCCAGGCCATGCTGAAAAGGGTGCCGCCGGAGGTGGAAGACCTCAGCCAATTGGTGGAGACTTTCAGGGCCGGGGAGGAGCCCCTTACGGAAACCGAGGCCATTTTCTGGCTGTTGCATGAATTCCAGCAAGGTCTGGAGCGGGGCCGGTTTTAAGGAGCATGGGCGTGAACATTGCGGTCATCAACCTGATGCGTCTGGGGGACCTTATCCAGACTACCCCGGTGCTCAGGTGTTTGCGGTCCCAATACCCGGCGAGCCGGATCACCCTGGTGGCGAAGGACCTGTTCCAGGAACCGGCCCGGCTCCTTCCCGGCGTTGATCGGCTTTTGACCTTTCCCAGCGTGGAGTTGGCCCAACTCCTGGATAAGGAGGGGGGTTGGCTTGAGGCCGCGCAACGGCTTTGCGAATGGGTTGCCCAAAATTTTCCCCAGCCCCCGGACCTGGTTATCAACCTGACGCCCAACCGGCTGGCGGGCCTCCTGGCCTACGCCACCGGAGCACCGGAGATCCGGGGCCTGACCGTCAGCCGGGACCGGGAGGTGGTGACCCGGCCCGACTGGGCCAGCTATGCCCTGGTGATTTCCCGGGCCCGGCAAGCCAACCCCTTCAATCTGGTGGACCTTTTTCTGCGGGAAGGAGGTCTGACGCCGGACGGGCGGGGACTGGAAGTGGAGTTGCCGCCCGCAGCCGAGCAGGAAGCGGAGAATTTTTTTCAAAAGCTCAACCTGCCGCCGGACATGGCGAGGGTGGGTCTGTTTCCTGGGGCCAGCCAAACCCCGCGCAGCTGGCCGCCGGCGCAATTTGCCCGCACCGCGCAGTTGCTCCTGACAAAACGTCCCTGTCACTTCTTCATTTTCGGGAGCGCCGCTGAAGCGCCCCTGGGGAAAATCATTGCCGGGCAACTGCCCGCCTCAACCACCACCCTGCTCATGGGCCGCACTTCCCTGCCCTTACTGGCAGCCCACCTTAAGCGCCTCAACCTGCTCATCACCAACGACACCGGCCCCATGCACCTGGCCGCGGCCGTGGGCACACCCACCGCGGCCCTTTTCCTGGCCAGCGCCCGGGTCCAGGACACCGGCCCGGTGGGGAAAGGCCACGTCATCATCGAGCCCCATCTTGACTGCCATCCCTGCCTGGCTCCCTGCCCCCAGACCCCCTGCCATCAGGCCATTTCGCCTGGGGTTGTGGCTGGCTGGGCTGATAAACTTCTTAGCCAGGAAAGGCTCACCCCCATAGATGAGGACCAGGAACACCTGAGCCTCCGGGTGCATCTGTCGGCCACCGATCCCCAGGGTTACCAGGCCTACCTGCCCCTGGTGCGGCGGCCCCTGCCCCGGCGGGATTTCTGGTTGTGGCTGCACCGGGCCGTCTGGGGCCGGGAGCTGGATGGGGCAAGATTTTCCCCTGCACCCCTGCAGGCCTGGCTCAAAAACCTTCTCCTGGGGCACTATGCGCCTCCCCGGGAAGATTTGGGGGGGAAAAATGAAGCATCTTATCTCTTGGATCTCTGCCAAATCGCAACCCGGGGGGAATCCCTGGCCGAGGATATCGAAATTCTGGGCGGCAAAGGCGGGCGGGAAGTCCTGGGGCGAATCGGGCAGAAAATCGCAGGCTTCCAAGAAGTGGACCAGGGCCTCAGGCGCATCGCCGCAGCCTTCCCGGAATTGGCCTCCCTGGTGGAGTTTTTCTTCCAGGAACAGCGGGGCAGGGAGGGGACGGAGGTCGCCACCCTGGCCCGGGCCTTAAGGGGGGCTTACGCTCGTCTCAGGCGTCTCGGAGAATTGGCCCGGGAGCATCTGGCGTACCTGAGCCAGACTGTGACTCCTCAAGCTGACAAGGATACCCGAATAATGGCACAGAGTGTGCAAACTATCATGGTCAATCAGGAGGCACTGCCGCCGGAAAGCGAGGGATTGTCATGCAGGTGACCATTAATGAAAAGTGTATCTCGGAAGATTTTTCCCACATGCGCAGCCTGGAAGAGGCCCTGGTAGAACTTAACGACCGCTTTGTCCCTGAGGGCCAGCAGCTTTTCCAGGTGCGGGTCAACGGTGAGTTCTTCAGCGAGCGTTACCCCCGGGAGTCCAAGTACATGGAACTGAATGAAATTGCCACCCTGGACCTCAAAACCATCCCGGACCGGGAAATGGCCCGGGTGATTCTGGGGGAGGCGGTGCAGCAGGCGGAAATTTTGATCCAGGCCATCCACCAGAGCGCCCGGCTTTTCCGGGTGGCGGCCGAGGACGAAGCCAACCACTACTTTGCCCAGGTTCTGGAGGCCCTGCGCTGGCTGTTGACCACCGGGGAGGCCGCCTGCCGGGTGCTACAGGTGGATTTGGGGGCGGCCGTGGCCGGCCAGCACAGGCTCAATTCCTCTTTTTTGCGCAGCCTGCAGGAATTGTTGTCAGAAATGCTGGAAATCTGTGAAAACGAAGACTACGTCCTGCTGGCGGACCTCATGGAGTATGATCTTTTACCCACGGTGCGTGAATGGCAGCAATTTCTGCAGAACCTGGCCAAAAGCTAAACCGGGCCGGGCTGGGGGGCCTGGTGCGGCTGACCAGGGACCTGGCCCAGGCCATGGCCCGAGGGGACCTGGACCGGGCTTTGGAACTCCTGGAGGAACGGCGTCGCCTCTTGCAAGAGTTTTCCTGGCCTAAGGAGGCCGACCCGAGCTTTTTAGAGGAGGTTCAGGCCCTCCGGGACCTGGAGCAGGAGGTCCTGGCCTTCTGCCGCACCTGGCGGCAGGTGGTGGCAAAGCGCTTAACCTCGCTCAATACCGGCCATTTTTTGCGCCTGAATTACTGCCCCCCCATGGAGGAGGCCCGGTTTATTGATGTGAACAAGTGAAAAAGACAGTGGCAAAACGATTATGACCTTGGCTCCGACTCATACCAAGATGCCGTCAAACAAGTAATTTTTCTGCTGGGGCACGGCTTGCCGTGCCCAAACGCAGGCTGAAGCCTGCGGCTACATTTTATTACTCTCTATGACGGCGACTTGGTGTCAAGCAATGAAGAGCAGCCAACACTATTCTCCCTCCCTTGATGGGAGGGGGTTAGGGGGAGGGTGGCTTTAATCCAAGAGGTAGGTTGAATGACTACACCACCCCCTCCCCAACCCTCCCCCATCAAGGGGGAGGGAGAGAAGCGGGATGGCCATGGCCCCTGAACTGACCCGAATAAAGGCCTACGCCTAGCAAAATGGCTGTCTATCCGAAAGTTTCGGAGCAAAAGCACTAATCGAATCCGGCAGTTCCTATATACCGTTTGCCAAAAGTTCTTTCTTTAAATCCCCTCTCCCCCAACGGGGGGAGAGGGTTAGGGTGAGGGGGGAAGAAAAAACTTTTGGCAACGAGTATAATTGACGGCAACCTGGTATAACTGCCAAGAAAAATAAGGGCTGCACCGGAGCGGGTTCTCCGGGCAGCCCTTTTTTATCTTTACCGGAAAGGGGCCTGAGGCCCGCTTCCTTCTGTGGTTACCAGCCGAAGGTGAGGAAGTCGTGGATGGAGTTGCTGGCCAGGCGGCCGGCGCCCATGGCCAAAATAACCGTGGCCGCGCCGGTGACGATGTCGCCGCCGGCCCAGACTTTGGGCTTCATGGTCTTGCCGGTCTTGGGATCGGCCACGATGTTGCCCCACTTGTTCAGGACCAGGCCCGGGGTGGACTTGGTGAGGAGCGGATTGGCGCCGGAGCCGATGCTGATGACTGCGGTGTCGATCTCCACCTGGAACTCGGAACCGGGGACCGGCACCGGGCGGCGGCGGCCGGAGGAGTCGGGTTCGCCCAGCTCCATTTTCAAACATTCCACCGTGGTCAAGAAGCCGTCGTCAGTGCCCAGGAAGCGCAGGGGGTTGGTGAGGAACATGAACTCTACGCCTTCTTCCTCGGCGTGGTGGACTTCCGCGGCCCGGGCCGGGAGTTCGGCATGGGAGCGGCGGTAGATGATGTAGGATTTTTCGGCGCCCATGCGCAACGCGGTGCGGGCCGAGTCCATGGCCACGTTGCCGCCGCCGAAGGTGGCCACTTTCTTCCCCTTGACCAAAGGCGTGTCGTAGTTGGGGAAGTCGTAGGCCTTCATGAGGTTGGCCCGGGTGAGATATTCGTTGGCGGAGTAAACGCCGATGTAATGCTCGCCGGGAATTTTCAGGAACACGGGCAGTCCGGCGCCCACGGCCAGGAAGACCGCATCGAAGCGCTCCAGGAGCTCGTCCACGGTCTCGGAGCGGCCGATAACCGCGTTCACCTCGATTTTGCCCCCCAGCTTTTCCAGGTAACCGCATTCCGAGGCGACGATCTCCTTGGGCAGGCGGAACTCGGGGATGCCATAGATGAGCACGCCGCCGGGGGCGTGGAGGGCCTCAAAAATCGCGACTTCGTGGCCCTTGAGGATCAAGTCGCCGGCCACGGTGAGACCTGCCGGGCCGGAGCCCACCACGGCCACCTTCTTGCCGGTGGGGTCGGCCTTGGGGGGCAGGATCTGGCGGCCATGGACGCGCTGGTGGTCGGCGGCGAAACGCTCCAGATTGCCGATGGCCACGGGCTCATCCTTCTTCCCGATGATGCAGAGGCCTTCGCACTGAACTTCCTGGGGGCAAACCCGGCCGCACACCGCGGGCAGGGCATTCTTTTCCCAGAGTTTACGGATAGACCCTTCAAAATCCCCTTCTTTAATTAACTTGATAAAGGCGGGAATGTCGATTTCCACCGGGCAACCCGCCACACAGCGGGGGTCCTTGCACTGGATGCAGCGCTCGGCCTCTTTTTGGGCCAGCTCCGGGGTATAGCCATGGGGCACTTCCTGGAAATTTCTGGCCCGCACGTGGGGCTCTTGTTCGGGCATTTTCTGCCTGGGGATTTTCTCTTTCTTGGGGGCAACTTTTTCTTCAGACATGTTTATCTCCTCCCTTGCTCACAACCTTGAAGGGTGATGGTCTTTAGCTCTTACAGGAGCAGGCGTGGCCCTGGCCGGATTTAAACTGGTCATAAGAAGCCTTCTCTTCCGGCAGATAGGAACGCAGGCGCAGATTCAATTCCTCGAAGTCCACATCGTGGGCGTCGAACTCGGGGCCGTCCACGCAGGCGAACTGCATTTTGCCCCCCACCTGGACCCGGCAGCAACCGCACATGCCGGTGCCGTCCACCATGATGGGGTTGAGGCTCACCAGGGTCTTGACGCCAAATTCCTTGGTCATGAGGGAGCAGAACTTCATCATGGGCACCGGGCCGATGCACACGGCCAGACCGATATCCTTATGCTCGGTGAGGACTTTCTTTAACACTTCAGTGACAAAGCCCTTGTGGCCATAAGTGCCGTCGTCGGTGCAGATGAAGAGTTCATCCGAGGCCGCCTTCATCTTGTCTTCCATGATAAGCAGGTCTTTGGAGCGGGCCCCGATGACGGAGTAAACGTAGTTGCCCATCTGTTTCAGGCCCCGGGTGATGGGATGCAACACGGCAATGCCGGTGCCGCCGCCGACGCAGACCACCTTGCCGACTTTTTCCAGATGGGTGGGCTGTCCCAGGGGGCCGATGACGTCCAGAAAGCCCTCACCCACTTTCAGGGTCTTAAACAGGGCGGTGCTCTTGCCTACCACCATATAGATGACATTGATCAAGCCTTTGGCCGGGTCGGTGTCGGCCATGGTCAGGGGGATGCGCTCCCCTTTCTCATTGGCCCGGAGGATGACAAACTGCCCCGGTTTGGCCTTTTGGGCGATCTTGGGAGCCTTCACCCAGTTGCTGATGATGGTGCCTTGGGCCATCTCCTCGCGTTCAACTATTTCAAACATAGGCAACTCTCCTCGATTCGGGAAAAATTTTCCGCACAACCATTGCCGGAGGAGGCCCGAAAGTCGAGCCTGCCGATATATCCCCGCATAGACTGTGATTTATATCACAAGGACAAGGGGTGAATCAAGTGATAAATATTACAAATTTTTAATCTAGCAAAGGCAGGATTGGGGTGGGTTTTAGGAAGGGGACTAACGACTCTTTAAATCAAGTACTGGACAAGGAAAATCATTAATCAGGGGTTTCCCAGGCCCAACTGTTTAAGGATAATCTTGACCAAACTTTCGGGGATCTTACGGTGTCTTAGGATGGGAGCCCGCCGCTGATTAGCAGGATTGAGGAAGATGTCATGGCGGGAGCCATGTCGGATTATGAGGCATCCTTGACTACGCAGAAATCGCACCAAGTCAGCCCGTTTCAACCAGCAATTCCTTTACCCGGTAGTTTGGCGGCAGATCCTGAAAGTCGGTGGCTTCCATCAAAGAAAGGGCCTCTCTGATGTTATCCTCCAACTCGGCCAATGACTTGCCCTGGGAAAACACATCCGGGCGCTCCCGCAAGCGGCCGACAAGCCACTCGCCATCTTGCCAGTAAACCAAAGTGTATCCGGCCATAACAACTCCCCAGAAACAGGGTCAGGTATAGGAGGCGATTCTTTATACGTGTCTCACCTAATTTAGATATTGTTGCGGTTTACTTTAGCCATGTCAAGGTGGTAGCTTTCCCCAGGTTTGAATATCTGGCCCCATAAAAAAAACGGCTTCCCGAAGCCATTGCCTCGGGGAGCCGGGGTGATTCTTTAAGGGTGGTGCGCGGTGCGCACCCTACAGCTTAGAACAGGCCGGTGACTTTGCCGGTCTTGACATCCACGTCGACGCGGCGGTAGGCCGGGTCGGAACCGGTGCCGGGCATCAGAGAGATGGCGCCGCAGACCGGGCAGATGAACTTGGCGCCGCCGTAAATGAGGAAGTCGCGCACCGGCAACCGCCAGCCTTTGGGGCAACCCTTCTTGCTGGGGTCGTGGGTGAGGGACAGGTGGGTCTTCACCATCATGGTGGCATATTCGTTGAACTTGGGATCGGCCTCAAAGCGGATGGCTTTGGCGTTGGCTTCGGGGGAGAAGTCCACGCCGTCGGCGCCGTACACTTCTTTGGCGATCATTTCCACCCGCTTGCGCAGGGGCAGTTCGTTGGGATAGAGGAATTTGAAGTTGTTCTTCTCTTTGCAGGCGTCCATAACCGCGTCGGCGAATTCCAGGGCGCCATCGCCGCCGAACTGCCAATGCTTGGACACGGCCACCCGGGCGCCTTCGGCTTCGCAAGCCCGGCGAATGACCTGGTGCTCTTCATCGGAGTCGAAATGGAAAGAGTTGATGCAGACCACCGGGTTGATGCCGGCTTTTTTGATGGTGCGGACGTGATGCACGGCATTCTGCACGCCTTCTTCCAACCATTTCAGGGTTTCTTTCGAGGCTGAGAAGTATTCCTTCGGAACCGGTTTGCCCGGAGGACAGGGCAGGGCGCCGGCGTTGATGCCGTGGTGTTTGAGACCCCGGACGGTGGCGGTGAGAACCGCAACGTTGGGGATCAGGCCGCTGTAGCGGGATTTCACGTTCCAGAACTTCTCAAAGCCGATGTCGGCGCCGAAGCCGGACTCGGTGACGTGGTAGTCAAAGAGCTTGAGACCGATCTGGTCGGAGACGATGGAGCTTTGGCCCACTGCGATATTGGCGAAGGGGCCGGCGTGCACGAAGACGGGCTGCTTTTCCACGCTCTGCATGAGGGTGGGGTTGATGGAGGGCACCATCCAGGCCATCATGGCGTTGCCCACTTCCAGGTCGCCGCTGGTGATGGGGTTGCCCTTCTTGTCATAGGCCACCACGATCTCGTTGAGGCGCTTTTTGAAGTCGGCCAGAGAGGTGAAGATGGACAGAATGGCCATGACTTCCGAAGACACGGCGATGCCGGTCTTGGACTGGAACATGAAACCGTCAGCCTTGGTGGGGCCCATGCCGATGATCATGTTCCGCAGGGCCTGGGCGCAGAAGTCCATAATCCAGCCCATTTCCACGTTCCGGGGGTCGACGTTCAGGCGCTTCAGGTTCCGCTTGGCCAACTGCTCGTCGGTGTAATTGAACTCGTGCTGCATCCGGGAGGTCAACGCCACCATGGCCAGGTTGTGGGCGTTCATGATGTTGTTGATGTCGCCGGTGAGGCCCAGGGAGAACTCGGTCATGGGGATGAGGAGCGAAATGCCGCCGCCGGCCGCGGTGCCCTTGACGTTCATGGTGGGGCCGCCGGAGGGCTGACGCAGCGCGCCGCCCACGTTCTGCTTGCGGGCGCCCAGACCTTCGATCAAGCCCATGGAGGTGGTGGATTTGCCTTCACCCAGCGGGGTGGGGGTGATGGCGGTGACGTCGATGTAGTAGCCGTCGGGTTTGCTCTTCAGGCGCTCCAGGCACTTCACGTAGTCGACGCGGCCAATCTTGTGACCATAGGGGATGCGCTCATCTTTGGGGATTTCCAGCTTGTCGCACATGTCCTCAAAGGGGATCATCTCCGCTTCGGCGATTTCAGCAATCTGCCAGTCTTTTTGTTTTACCGGATCATACTTTGCCATAGACCAATGCCTCCTTAGGGGTTTAGGTGGTTTTCTTTTATTATCCCGGGGCCGGGGGGCCCGGGTTTTTAGCAATAGTTAACCCCGCCGAGTCTATACCTGACCCAGCCAGGGCTCATACTTTTTTTCACATAGTCCCCCTTTTAATCGACGGCAAGGGGGTTTGTCAACAAATATTTTTGCCTTTAGGGGAAGATAGTTCAAAAAATCTGGCGAAATTTTGTATTTGACAAACGCTTGTCAGCCCCCTAAAATTGTGAAATAGAGTACAATATTCCCTTGCCAGCCTGCCTTGTCTCAGGTAACGTGAGCAGGGTAAATAATAATATAAGCCAGTCCCGCATCCCGGCAGGAACGGGATAGGAGGAATCACATGGTTGTAGCAGAATCCAAACCTGTTGCAGAAATTCTGGAGATGGTGAAGGATTGCAAAAAGGTGGTGGTGGCCGGGTGCAAAGGCTGCGTTACGGTGTGCAACTCGGGAGGCATGAAAGAGGTGGGTATTCTGGCTTCGGAGCTCAGGATCGCCAGGAAAGCCGCGGGCAGCGACCTGGAGGTCATTGAGTACACCTGCGAGCGGCAGTGCGACCCGGAGTACATCGAGCCCCTGGACGACCTGGTTAAGGACGCGGACGCCGTAGTCTCCATCGCCTGCAGCGTCGGTCCTCAGTACGTCGCGGCCCGTTATCCCTATGTGCCGGTGTTTCCGGGATTGAACACGGTTTTCATCGGCGGCGCCGCCGAACACGGGGTCTGGAAAGAATACTGCCAGGCCTGCGGCAGCTGCGCCATCGGTGAGTTTGGCGGCCTGTGCCCCATCGCCCGCTGCGCCAAGCAGTTGTTGAACGGCCCCTGCGGGGGGTCCTCCGGGGGCAAGTGTGAAGTGGGCAAGGGCACCGTGGACTGCATCTGGCACCTGATTTACGATCGACTGAAGAACCTGGGGCAACTCCAGCGCCTGGAAAACCCCAAACTCTATAAAGACTGGTCCACCAGCAGGGATGGCGGGCCTCGCACCATGATCCGGGAGGAGTTGAGAAAATGACCATGACCGCCGGGAGCAACCTGGAAAAAATCTTTAGAGCCGGCCACAAGGCCGTCACCTGTGAATGCGGCCCGCCGCGGGGGGCCGACGCCGAGCACTTCCGCCATAAGGCCAAATACCTCAAGGGATACGGGGACGCGGTCAACGTCACCGACAACCAGACCGCGGTGGTGCGCTTTTGTTCCATGGCCGCCAGCAAAATCCTCCTGGAGATGGGGATGGAGCCGGTGATGCAGATGGTCACCCGGGACATGAACCGCATCGGCCTCCAGAGCAACGTCCTGGGCGCGGCCGCCATGGGCATCAAAAATCTTTTGTGCCTCACCGGCGACCACCAGTCCTTCGGCGACCATCCCCAGGCCAAAAACGTCTTTGACCTGGACTCCACCCAGCTCCTCAACACCGTGCGCACGATGCGGGATGAGGGCAAGATGATCAGCGGCACGGAAGTGGACGGGCGGCCCCAGATGTTCATCGGCGCCGCGGCCAACCCCTTTGCCGACCCCTTTGAATTCCGGGTCATCCGCATGGCCAAGAAAATCAACGCCGGCGCGCAGTTCATCCAGACCCAGTGCATCTACGACATGGACCGCTTCCAAAAGTTCATGGCCATGGCCAACGACATGGGGCTGACGGAGCGGTGCTTCATCATGGCCGGCATCACCCCGCTGAAATCCGCAGGTATGGCCAACTACATGAAAAAGTTCGTACCGGGCATGCTGGTGCCCGATGAGTACATCACCCGCCTCAAGGGCGTGCCCAAGGACAAGCAAGCCGCGGAAGGCATCAAAATGGCCCAGGAGCAGATCCAGCAGTGCCTGGAAATGAAGGGTATTGCCGGCATCCACCTCATGGCCATCGAATGGGAGGAAAGGGTTCCCGAAATCCTGGAAGGCACGGCCCTGTACCCCCGGCCCAAAGTGGATTAAGCAAGCGCGAGGCATCTACAAATCAAAAGTCAGCAGCCCGGCCCCCTGGCCGGGCTTTTTTTGTGGGCCAAAGTGTAGTAAGGTGGAGATGAAGCGGGGCTTAAAGGGATTGACAATAAACGTGGGGCGGGCGTCTCGCCCGGCCGGGGGAAAAGGTTATGAATATGGCGGGCGGGACGCCCGCCATACGGATGAAATAATTCAACCAGTATGAGCAAACGGCCTGAAGAAAACCTGGTCATCTATCAAAGAAGGATGCCCCACTGGCGATTGCCAGGGTCATGGTATTTTGTCACCTGGCGCTTGGCGCCATCCCAGGTCGAATTAACAAATGACGAACGTGGAGTGATAATGGAGGCCCTCAAATACTTCGCAGGGTCCCGTTATAAGCTTTATGCCTGTGTAGTCATGCACGACCATGTGCATCTCCTGATCAAACCTCTTATAAAATCCCGTGTACAGGACCTCGTTCACTCCTGGAAATCATTCACTGCCCACAAACTACGCCGAGATTACGGCAGGAAGACACCAATTTGGCAAGAGGAATATTTTGACCGTATCATCAGAGATGAGAAGGAATTCCTGGACAAGGCCCAATATATCATCAACAATCCCTTGAAAAGATGGCCCGACGAAGAAGAATATCCCTGGGTATGGATTAAAGAGCAAATACTCCATAGGGCGGGCGTCTCGCCCGCCGACAATGATGAATCAGGGTGTGGCGGGCACGGAGGCCCGCCCTACCGCGTTACTGTGACAACCAAGGAAAATGCGCACATAGGCTGAATTTTTTATGTGGCTCATAGCTATATGAATTTAAAGGAGCGCTAAAGATGAACCACCAGGATACCCCAAAAGCAGCCATCTCCATCCAACCTGACACCCTGGCCCTCAAAGAAAAGGCCAGGCAGGAAGGGCTGGACACCATTTGGGAGCGCTTTGAGGCCCAGAAGCCCCACTGCGGCTTTTGCGAGTTGGGACTTTCCTGCCGGATTTGCGTCATGGGCCCCTGCCGCATCGACCCCTTTGGGGACGGCCCCCAGTTGGGGGTCTGCGGCGCGGACGCCGACATCATGGTGGCCCGGAACCTGTGCCGCATGGTGGCCGCGGGCGCGGCCTCCCATTCCGACCACGGCCGGGACCTGGTGGAAACTTTGTTGGCCGTGGGGGAAGGCAAGGCTCCCGGCTTTCAGGTCACGGACGCGGCCAAATTGGACAGTCTGGCCGCGGAATTCGGGGTGGCGGCGAACCTTCCCACCCAGGAGAAGGCCAAGGAATTGGCCCTGGCCATGATGGAAGAATATGGCATCAAGAAAGGCTTTCTTTCTTTTGCCAAGCGCTTGCCGGCGGCCCGCCTGGAGAAATGGCAGGCTCTGGGGATCGCGCCCCGGGGTATCGACTGGGAAGTGACGGAGATGATGCACCGCACCCACATGGGAGTGGACAACGATTACGTCAATCTCCTGCTCCAGGCCCTGCGCTGTGCCCTGGCGGACGGCTGGGGGGGCTCCATGATCGCCACCGAGGTCTCGGATGTGCTCTTCGGCACGCCCAAGCCCAGGGCCTCCCAAGCCAATATCGGAGTCCTCAAGGCAGACCAGGTGAATATCATTCTGCACGGCCACAGCCCCCTGGTCTCGGAGATGACGGTGCGGGCCGCCCAGGACCCGGCGATGCTCAAGCGGGCCCAAGAGCTGGGGGCGACCGGTATCAACCTGGCGGGCCTGTGCTGCACCGGCAATGAAGTGCTCATGCGCAAAGGCATCCCCATGGCGGGGAACCACCTGGTCCAGGAACTGGCCCTGGTCACCGGCGCGGTGGAGGCCATGGTGGTTGATTACCAGTGCATCCTGCCCTCTCTGGGGGAGATGGCCGGCTGTTTCCACACCCTTTTCTTTAGCACCTCTCCCAAAGCCAAATTCCCCAAGGCCACCCACCTGCCTTTCTCCCCGGAAAACGGGGAAGAGTTGGGGCGGGAACTGGTGTCCCGGGCGGTGGAGAACTTCGCCCGGCGCAACGGGGCCAGGGTTTTTCTGCCGGACACCCCGCCGGTGCCCCAGTTTTCCGGTTTTTCGGTGGAGGCCATCGTCGAGGCCCTGGGCGGCACGGCCCAACCCCTGATCGACGCCATCAAGGCCGGTCATATAAGGGGCGCGGCGGGGGTGGTGGGCTGCAACAATCCCAGGGTCACCCAGGATTACGGCCATACCACCATTACGCGCGAACTCATCGCCCACGACATTATCGTGCTGGATACGGGATGCACCGCGGTGGCCAACGCCAAGGCGGGATTTAAGACCCTGGAAGCCGCGGAACTGGCCGGACCGGGACTGAAGGCCATTTGCCAGGCCTTAAACATTCCCCCGGTCCTGCACATGGGCTCCTGCGTGGATAACACCCGCATCATCAACCTGGCGGCAGTCCTGGCCAACGCCCTGGGGGTGGACATGGACATGCTGCCGGTGGCTGCGGCGGCCCCGGAGTGGTATTCGGAGAAAGCCGCCACCATTGCCTGCTATGCCGTGGCCACGGGCATCTTCACCGTGCTGGGGGTGACCCCGCCGGTCCTGGGCAGCAAAAACGTCACCGAGCTTTTGCTCAAGGGTCTCACGGGGCACCTGGGGGCCTGTTTTGCGGTGCAGCCCGACCCCAAGGCAGCCGCCGGGATGATGATTCGCCACATCGAGGACAAGCGGCGGGCCCTGGGATTGGATGCCCGCTAGCCAATCCCTAAGCCGGGAAAATTCGTTGACAATGTCTGGAGAAATAGTAAGTTTTATAGATACTGATATACACGGCAAGGAGGACAAGATGGCAGGTCCTGAACCGATGGTTATTGGCGATGCGAATTTCGAAGACGAGATCATAAAGTCAGACATCCCCGCGTTGGTGGACTTTTGGGCGGCGTGGTGCGGTCCCTGCCGGGCCATTGCCCCGGTAGTGGAGGAACTGGCCCGGGATTATCAGGGGAAGGTCAAAGTGGCCAAGATGAACGTGGATGATAACCCCAAAACCCCTGTAAAATTCGGCATTCGGGCCATCCCCACCCTTATTATTTTCAAGGGCGGCCAGGTCATGGAGCAGATCACTGGCGCGGTCTCCAAGTCCATCATTGAAGGAGCCTTAAAAAAGGTCTTATAGCCCTACGCCTTATGACAACCTGGGATTGTGATTTGATCATCATTGGCGGCGGGCCTGCAGGTCTCACTGCGGGAATTTACGCAGGCCGGGCCCGCCTCTGCGCCTACCTCATCGAAAAACTCATCCACGGCGGCCAGATGATGACCACCGACCTGGTGGAAAATTATCCTGGCTTTCCTGAAGGAATTTCCGGACCCGATTTAAGCGACCGCATGCGCCAACAGGCAGAGCGCTTCGGCCTTACCATCGTCACTGGTGAGGTGCTGGAGTTGATCCCCGGCACCCCTGAAGAACCGGCGGTCACCGTGGTTTTAGAGGACCGGCGCCTCAAAACCGGCGCGGTCATCATCGCCAGCGGGGCCGGCTACCGGCGGCTGGGGGTGCCGGGGGAACAGGAACTCACCGGCAAAGGGGTGAGTTTTTGCGCCACCTGCGACGGGGCCCTCTACCGGGACCAGGAAATCGCCATGGTGGGGGGTGGTGACACCGCGCTCACGGAAATCCTCTTCCTCACCCGCTTTGCCAAGAAGATCCATCTGATTCATCGGCGGGACGCCCTGCGGGGGGCCAAGTACCTCCAGGAGCAGGTCCTGAGCAACGCTAAGGTCGAGATTCACTGGAACTCGCTGGTAGAGGCCTTTCAGGGGAGTCAGGGGCTGGAGTCCCTGAAGCTGAAAAATGTGAAAACCGGAGAGGTCGGCAATCTTCCCGTTACCGGCTGTTTCATCGCCATCGGCATCACCCCCAACACCCATTGGCTCAATAACGTGGTGCCTATGGACGAATGGGGCTTTGTGATCACCGACACAGAAATGGCCACCCAGGTCCCGGGCATCTTTGCCGCCGGAGATGTGAGATCCAAGAACTTGTGGCAAATTGCCACCGCGGTGGGCGACGGCGCCATCGCCGCCAACTCTGTGGAGCATTACTTGGACAAGGTGCAAAGGAGGTAAGGGGATGAGGCGCACCCCGGTATTGCATTTTCTGGTCCTGCTGGCCCTGGTGGCTCTGCTCAGCGGCTGCGCCATAGGGAAACGGATTTTCGGCAAAAAGAAATCGGACGCCCCCCCCGACGTGCTGACCAAGGAAGGCATCGAACAGCTCAAAAAGCGTGATTATATTGATGCCGCCGATACCTTTGCCAAGATCAAGGATCGCTATCCATACAGCGAACAGGCGATGGTGGCCCAACTCAAACTGGCCGACGCCCTCTATTACAATAAAAAACTTGACGAAGCCCAGGCCGCTTACAAAGAATTTGAAAAATTACACCCCAACAACCGGGCTATTCCCTATGTGATTTATCAGCAGGCCCTGTGTTATTACCGGCAGCGCCCCACCATCGACCGGGATCAAACCTTCACTGAAAAGGCCTTGGAAGAGTTTCGCCGTCTCCAGAAAAAATTCCCCCAGTCGGAATATACCTCTAAAGCGGAGAAGTACAAACTCCGCTGCCTGGATGATTTGGCCGAGCATGAGTTCTACGTGGCCAGCTTTTATTTCAAGACCAAGCGCTACACTTCGGCCCTGGACCGCTTCCAGTCTCTCTCCCAGGAATACCCCTCTTTCAAGTCGGCGGAGGTCAAGGACTACATCAAGCAGTGTCAGGCCTATATCGAAAACCCCCAAAAAGGCCAGGGATTTTTCTCCGATCTCTTTGATGCCAAGTGGTAACAGGGGTTTCGATTACACTCTTGGATTGCCAGAGTTCTTGGGGATAAGCTTTACTGGGGTTTTGCTCCTTTCAAAAAGCCACTGCGAAAGTCCCCAGGCATTACTTCTCCATTTTATCAATCTCTTTTATTATCATCCCGGCGATCCGCTCATAGCCCTCACCGTTTAGATGCCCATCCACAGTATAGGGAAAGATCTTTTCCTCCAAAGCCATGTGCTCTATGAACTCCCGGGGATCGACGACGGGATAGCCGTTTCCCTCGAGTTTCTTCTTGCAATTATCCCAAAATATTCGGGAATTTTTGTAAAACTCATCTTTGCCGGGATTTCTCATGACCTTGTGGGTGAGTTCATGGTCGGACGGCACCAGCCAGATGATAATATGCTGAGGCGGCAGTTTTGAGGTGGCTTGAATCTCATTGATATTTTTCAATAACAGGTCTTCCAGTGCAACAAGATCATTGCTCTTGATATCCTCTGACAAAGGAATGGCAAATTCCGGGGACTGCTGTCTGGGGAAATAAATATTGATTAACGAGGTGTGCCTTCTCAGAAAAAGCTCGGTTTTAAATAACAATCTCTGCAGAAATGATTCTTCAAGACCTTTATAAAGTGAAGGACTGACGATGATGCCGTCATAAGCCTTCATGCCGCCGTATTTCTTTCTTGCCAGGACGCGGGGAATATCGCCGATTTGCATGTCAACATAGAGACCTATCACCAGGATGTCAGAGCTAATGTTTTTCTTTTTTAGATAATAAGATAAAATATCGTCATAATAGTAGGTGCTGGTGCCGCTCACGGAGAGATTCCAGATATTATAATCAGGGTAATGTTCTTGAAGTAATCCCTGAATGCTTTGGTCGAATTCCGCATGGGCTCCGAAAGAGAAACTGTCGCCCAGCATCACTATATTTTTTTTATTATTCTGCAACAGCCTTTTCGGACCGATCCGAAAGCCCTCTTCATCGGTAATTATGTTGTACGACCCCTTTACCCTTTTTTCATAGGGAATTTGGTAATATTCATACGGCCACATTTCATTTAAATTGCCTTTTGAGGTGAAAATATCCAAGTCCTGATGGTATTGGCTGAGATTTTTGGGAATTTTCTTATCAAAGAAGAGCACATCAATTATGGCAATAATTACCAGGATAATAACTACGTTAACCGCGAATACTTTTAACGCGTAGGTTACTTTCTGGGTGAGCGTCATTATAGGTTCTAATCGAGAATGGGCTAATACCAAGTTCGGTTTGTAGGGGCGGGTTTAAAACCCGCCCCTACGTGTGATATCAATGAGTTATCTGAGTGATTTGTTTCATATCAAAGCGAACTTGGTATAAGGCGCGGCAAGCCTTGACCTTACACTGAAATGAGCGGTTTGCTGGCAAGCCTGGAACATTTAAACACGTTGCTTAAAATTTGTCTTATATCATGTTCTCCATGATCTGCATCAAACCTGTAGGGGCGGACCTGCGTGTCCGCCCGTCATTTCGGGCCGACACTTGGGTCGGCCCCTACGAATGTTTCATTTCAAACCGAAAATGGTATTATCCCCCCTTACCCTAACCCTCTCCCCCCGCTGGGTGGAGAGGGGATAAATGGAGAAACTTTTGGCAAACGCTATAAAGCCGACTGTAAACGGGCATGGGTGCCTTGGAGTTCGTTATCTCCTAAAGGGCTGATTGGGTAAGCAGTTCCTCCAGGCTGGGGTAGTGGGTGAGATCGTGATGGATGGGGGTAATGCTGACATAGCCGGCCTGGAGGGCGCCGAAATCTGTGCTCAGGTCAGGGGCATGGCGATTGTTGATTTCCGCCAGCCAGTAGTAGATGCGCTCCCGGGGGTCCACCCGGCGCTCGAAATGCTCCACCAGGGGACCCACGTCCTGCCGGGTAAACTTAACCCCCCGCACCAGGTCCGGGGGCAAATCCGGCAGATTGACGTTGAGGCAAACCTCGTGGGTCCAGCCGGACCAGGTGAGGAGACCCCCGAGCACTTTGCCGGCCAGGGTGGCGGCCCGGGTAAATTCGGCGCTTTTGTAGGTATCCAGAGAAAAAGCCGCGGCCCGCAGGCCCAGGATGGAGGCCTCGGTGGCCGCAGACACGGTGCCGGAATAAAGGACGTTGATGCCGACATTAGGGCCCAGGTTGATGCCTGAGACCACCAGGTCCGGCAGGGCCGGCAAAAGTTCGGCGATGGCGATTTTCACGCAATCGGCGGGGGTGCCGCTCACGGCCCAGCCCGGCCGGTTGCCGTCCAGGGTGACCTGCCGCACCCGGAGAGGCTGATTCAGGCTGATGGCGTGCCCCACCGCGCTTTGCTCGCTTTCCGGGGCCACGACCGTGACGTTGCCGAAGGCACAAAGCTCCTGGTAAAGGGCTGCTATCCCCTTGGCGTAGATGCCGTCGTCATTGGTGAGCAAAATATCCATGGGTTTATGCAGGCAAGGACCGAAAGAAGAAGAGGCCGTCAACGGGGCCGTCTACCCTCGGGCCTAGTTCCCTCCTTTATCACTCTTATCGTCAGAAGGCGGAGATGGCGGCGCCGCGGTGAGTTGCTCAAGGTCATTCTGCCATTGGGTATAGGCCGGCTTTGAGATCAGGGCTTCCTTGGGAGGGTCGTCGCCCATGGCAAAGCGGACTTTCACCTGGCCAGGCGCGGGGCTGAGCTCGTCCAGGCGGAAGAGGATTTTGCCAGCCGCATCCTGAAGCTCCACCGAGTTGGCACATTTTTCATCAGGATTGACCGAGGGCAGCAGGCGCTCAGTCTCCAGCACCCTGAGCTTCAGAAGGGCCAGCTCCACCCGGATGGCCGGCAGGCGCAGCTCCTGCTGGTCGGGGCCGGTGAGCTTGAAGAAATCCCCGTCTTTGGCTGCGGTCCAGGTCTTTGCCGACGGGCCCCAGGTAAGTTTGGCCACTTCCTTCACCTCGCCGGTCCAGAGGCGGTTGTCTTCCAGATAGCTGGGAAACGCGCCCTTAACCCTTTCCCACAGAGGGGTTTTCTGCAGGCCGGCCACGGACTCCAGGGGAACCGTGAGCAGATCCAACAGCAGGTTTTCCATGAGGATTACCGGCCCCTGGTCTCCCTGGCGGGCGTAGCACTCATCTTTTTTGCGAGCGCCCAGGAAAAGGCGGTGCTCGCCCTTGTCGGTCTCCAGGGTGATCTCCGCCAGGGGAGGAGCAAGGCCATAAGGGCTGACGTCTTTGGGGGCATCGGCCACGAAATCCTTGATGCGGGCCAGGCTGATAAAACGCAGGAGGCGCTCCAGGCGGTCCTGATATATCCTGGTCTGCTCCCGGCCCACCCAGGTCCACTTGTTATCTTTTTTCTCGAAAACTACGTTGGCATTGCCGGCCTTCACCCGCAGGGCCTTGACCTGGTCCGCGCTGAAGTCAAACAGGGTGCGGTTGCGCAGATCGGACAAGGAGCGGTCCAGGCTCTCCTTGGTGGAGGCGGCGATGAGCAGCACCCGGGGGTCTTCGTCCCGGCGGGCATAATAGCCCTGCCCTCCCGGGGCCTTTTTGCCCACGCTCAGGGTGTGGGATTTATCCCCCGCGGCAACGGTGACCACCAGAGGGGGCTGGTCCAGGCCGAAGGGCTTGACATCCTCTTGGGGACCCAGGTCCCTGGTAAGACGCAATTCAGACAGGGTGGACAGGAGGGAAGTCAGGGTGACGCCGTCGGCCCGGTCCTTCAGAGGTTCATCCAGGCGCCAGTCTTTTCCTTCCTTGACCAGGCGGATTTCCTCAGCCTGCCGCTTGATGGCGATGGCCGTAATATCCGGCTCTTTGAGGGCGAAGATCTTTTTGGCCTTGGCTTCCTCTATGGCCTTCTGGCCCCGTTGCCACTCCAGGAAGAAATAGGCGCCGGCCAGGACCAGGAACACGGCCAGAAAAGGCAGCAAACGCCTGGGGGTCATCTGAGGGCCCTCCGGCGCAGATAGACGGCCACCCCGGCAACCAGCATGATCAAGGGCAGGAGGATGACGCTCACCAGGAAAACCAGGTAAATCTTCCAGGCCGGCAGGGACAGGGGTTCAGCTTTCTGGTCGCTTTTGCGGATGATGATCTGCTTTTCTTCCGAGGCCAGGAAGTTCGCGGTGTTCAAAAAGAGGTCGGCGTTCCCCAGTTGATTGAAAAACTCATCGGCCGCGAAGTCTGCGTCCCCGAACACGGCCAGGTAGCCCTGGCGGGTCTCTTTGGGCTTCTCGGCCGGGGCCTCTTTCTGCTCGGGCTTGGCTGGTTTTTTCTCAGCCGCGTCGGGTTTTTTCTCAGGCGCCTCGGGCTTTTTGTCTGCCTTCAACTCCACCAGGGCGGCCACGGTGAAGGGGCCTTTCTGGTCTTTGTTGGGGTCAAACAGGGGTTTTTTGTCCTTTTGCCAATCTTTCTGCCAGTCCTTGCCGATTTTCTCCCAACTGGCCGGGGAGGTGGAGGCCACGGGGGTTAAGGTCGCGGTCTTTACTTCCTGGTTCAGCAGGAGGGGCCTGGGAAAGGGGAAAATGGTGTAGAGCGAAAAACCCTGGGTGATGCGGGAAGGGCCGTACTGGGTGATGATGGGGCTCAGAATGGCGCGGTCCTGGGTAAGCTGGTTGACCTCGAAAATGATGCCCTCATTGAGGTTGACCCCAACTTCGGCCAGGAAGGGTTTCAGGCCCGCGTCCTGAAAGGGGGCCAAGAGAAGAAAGACGCGGCCGCCGCCTTCCAGGTATTTTTTCAGGGTGGCTACTTCATTGGCCAGCAATTCCTTCTGGGGGGCCGCAATCAGCACCACGGCCGCGTCCTTGGGGACCTCCCCTTCCTTGATGAGGTTCAGTTCGCCCAATTCATAGCCTTCGTTCTGCAGGGCCTTCTGGGCCGCCTGATAGCCCCGGCGTTCCTGGGGGCCGGTGCGCTCGCCGTGGCCGCTCAGAAAATAGATTTTCTTGTGCTCTTTTTGCAGAACCCGGCGCAGGGCCTCGGAAAGGGCCTCTTCCGTGGGCGTTTCCGCCAATTGCTTGCGGCCCTCAAATTCCAGGAGAACATTGCCGTAGCGGCGATAACCGGCCTCGTCGGCCCGAACCGGGTCCTTGTCCGGGTCCAGGAACCGCAGGGTTATCTTGGGGTTTTGGCGGGTGTACAGTTCCAGGACTTCCTTAGCCCGCTGGCGTTCGGGGTTCCCTTCCGGGAAAAAGACAGTGGCCGTGAGGGGCCTATCCACCTCATTCAAGAGGGTGCGGCTCACCGCGGAGAGGGAGTGGCTCTGGCGCCTGGTGAGGTCCCAGCGCAGAGAATAGCGGTTGCCCAGGAGGACGGCAAAGATCAGGATGCCGGCTACCAGGAGAACGGCAAGGGCGGAGGTGCCCCCGTAGATCAGGGGGCGGCTCTGGAATTTTTCCCACAGGCTCACGTCAGGCTCTCCAACGGCGGGATTCCAACTGTCTTTTGGTCAGAAAAAGAAAGAAAAAGGCAAAGCATAGGTAAAAGAGCAGGTCCTTGGTGTCAATGACGCCCTTGGCCAGGTTGGGAAGGTGCTCCCGGAGGGAAATGACGTTCAGGATCTCCGCCCCGCCCGAGCCCACCTCCTGCTGGGCCCCGATGAGCCAGAAGAGCAGGAGCAGGGCAAACGCGGACATGGCTGCGATAATCTGGTTGGCGGTGAGGCTGGAGGCGAAGAGCCCCAGAGCCAGGCAGGCCGCGCCCAGCAGCAGGACGCCCAGATAGCCCGCAGCCACCTGCCCCCAGTCCATTTTGGTCAGGAAGGCAAAGATGAGCGGGTAACACAGGGTGCACAGCAAAAACACGGCAAACACCAACAACGCCGCCAGAAATTTCCCCAAAATCACGGCCCAATCAGGCAGGGGATAGGTGAACAGGAGCTCCGCAGTGCCGGCCCGCTTTTCTTCGGCCAACAGGCGCATGGTGATCATGGGTGTGAGGAGCAGCAGGATAAAGCCCAAATCCTCAAAAAAGGAGCGGAAGACCACCTGGAAGGGGTCGATCATCGCGGCAATCTGGGGGTTTTGGGCCACCTGGTAGCTCGCGGTCTGAAAGTAATTGAAATAAATAAAAAAGAACAAAAAACCTTCCAATAACAGGAAGAAAAAACCCATGACGTAAAAGATGGGAGTGGCGAAATAAATGGTCAATTCCTTGCGAAGCACTGCCAAGACCCCAGACATGGCGGTTATGCCTCCTCCTCGGTGACCAGGTTGAGAAATACTTCCTCCAGGGTGAACTCCTGGGTCTGCAACTCCAGCAAATCCCAACCACGGCCCACCACCAGGCGGGCGATGTCCGGGCGCAGCTCCTGGTCGTCCGCCGACTCCACCAGATAGCGGGACTCACCCTGGCTGACCACGTCCCTGGCCCCGGGGAGGCCCTGCAGTGCGGCGGTGATTTCTTGGGCGGGGCCTTTGACGGCCAGCTTGAAACGGGAGCCGTGACCCAGCTGGCGGGACAGGTTCTCCGGGGTGTCGCTGGCCACGATCTGCCCCTTGTTGATGATAATGACCCGCTGGCAGAGCTGGCTGACCTCCGGGAGGATGTGGCTGCTCAGGACCACGGTGTGGTCGCCGGAGAGGTCCTTGATAAGCTGGCGGATTTCCACGATCTGAGCGGGGTCCAGGCCGATGGTGGGCTCATCCAGGATCAGCAGGGGCGGATTGTTGACCAAGGCCTGGGCCAACCCCACCCGCTGGCGGAAGCCCTTGGAGAGAGAGGAAATGAGGGTGTTCCGAACCTCCCCCAGGACGCAGGCCTCGCTAACCCGGTCGACTTCGGTCTTTTCCCCACCGGCGGCCACCCCCTTGGCCCGGGCCGCAAAGCGCAGGAATTGGGAGACGGTAAGGTCCGTATAAAGGGGGGCCGTTTCAGGGAGATACCCCAGGGAGCGGCGCACCGCCAGGGAGTCGGTGACGCAGTCATGGCCGTTGATCTGGGCCTTGCCGGCCGTGGGGGGCAGAAAGCCGGCCAGGATTTTCAGGGTGGTGGTTTTGCCGGCGCCGTTGGGCCCCAGGAAGCCCACGATCTCTCCTTTCCCCACTTCAAAGGAGAGGCGGCTGATGGCCTGGGTAAGGCCGTAATATTTGGTCAGGTCCTGAACGGCTATCATCGTTTCCATGTTCACCGGGAACCGCGGATGGTCTGATTACCTCAAGCATTATATTGTATCTTGTCTAAAAAATCAGACAAGAGTTTTTCTCCGGCCAAAAAACTCTGGCAAAACCTCTTCTCCGGTCATGGGGAACAGGTTAGCATGGTGTCGCGGCTTTCAGAACAGTTGCTCATGAGCCGTTGGCTCACCCTTATACGATGAAAAGTTGTGGGGCGAGCGTCCCCGCCCGCCATCTCGGTGCGCAGTGCGCACCCTACATTTTCTTTGAACCTTGAACCATAAACTTTTCAGGACAGCCGCAAGACCGGCTACAAATGGCCGGCCCGTTTCTTGAGGGAAGGGGCCGAGGGCTGGGACCGTCCACTTTGACGGCGCCTCCCTATTACGCCGGCTCCCCCTGGAAAACCGGCGGGCGCTTTTCCAGGAAGGCCTTCACGCCCTCCTGGGGGTCGGGGCTGGCAAAACAGAGAGCGAACAGGTCCACCTCCAGGGCGCAGCCGCTCTGCAGGTCCACTTCCGCGCCCCGGTCCACGGCCTGCTTGGCGAAGTGCAGGGCCACCCGCCCTTTTTGAGCCAGGACCTGGGCGGTCTTCAGGGTTTCCATCAGGAGTTTGTCCTCCGGGAACACCTGGGCCACGATGCCCGCGCCCTGGGCTTCTGCCGCTTCCAGCAGGCGCCCGGTCATGATGATTTCCTTGGCGAGGCTTTTCCCTACCAGCCGGGTGAGGCGCTGGGTGCCGCCCGCCCCCGGGATGATGCCCAGGGTGATTTCCGGCAGCCCCAATTTGGCCTCCTGGGCCGCGTAAATGAAATCGCAGGCCAGGGCGATCTCGAAGCCGGCCCCCAGGGCGAAGCCATTCACCGCGGCAATGACGGGGATGGGCAGAGCCTCCAGGCGGAAGAGAAAATCGTGGGCCCGCTGCACGAAGCGCCGGGCCGCAAAAGGACTGGCCCCCAAAAAGGTCTTCACGTCGGCGCCGGCCATGAAAGCCCGGCCCTGGCCGGTAAGGATGAGAACCCGAACCGAGGCATCCTGGGAAATGTCATCCAGGGCGTGGCGCAATTCCCCGGTCATCTCCTGGTTCAGGGCGTTCAGCTTTTCGGGCCGGTTGAAGGTCAGGGTGGCGATGCCCTGGGACTTGGTCAACAGAATAGTGGTGGCTGACATGAACCCTCCTTGCACTCGACGGTTTGAGTTGGGCGCGGCTTTCCGGCCCATTGTACCTCAGTCGGGGGCCATTGAAGCAAGAAAACCAACCTGGCAGCGATACGAAAGCACCAGGGAGGGGCCCTGCGGCCTTTTTCCTTGCCAGTCCGGCAGCCCTGGGGTAATTTCTTAATTTTAAAACGCTAATCAAGATCTCATTGTGCAGGATTTCCTCCAATTCATCTTTGCCGGCCTCACCAGCGGGGCCATCTATGCCCTGGTGGCCCTGGGCTTCGGGGTGGTGCACAACACCATGGGCATCGTCAATTTCACCCAGGTTGACTTTGTCTCCCTGGGGGGCATGCTCCTGTTCAGCGCCCTGTTCGCCCTGGGCCTCCCCATGCCCCTGGCCCTGGTCCTGGCGGTGGCGGGGGTGACCCTGGCGGGCCTGCTGGTGGAGAACCTGGGGATTCGCCCGGCCCGCACCGACAGCCACCTGGTCCTCATCTTCCTTACCATCGGCCTCTCCATCATCCTCCGGGGGGTGATGAAGCTCATCTGGGGGAGAAACCGCATGGCGGTGCCGCCCCTCTCCGGCGAGTTGCCGGTGAAATTCCTGGACGCCACCATTTTACCCCAGACCCTGTGGATTTTGGCCCTCACCGGCCTGGCCATCCTGCTTTTGGTGCTGTTTTTCCGGAAGACCAACCTGGGTCTGGCCATGCGGGCGGTGGCCGCCAACGAGCAGGCGGCCCGGGTGGTGGGCTTGAACGTCGGGCGGGTCAAGGCCGCAAGCTTTGCCCTGGCCGGGGCTTTGGGGGGCCTGGCCGGGTGTCTCGTCACCCCCATCACCACCCTGGCCTATGACGTGGGCGTGCTCCTGGGCCTGAAAGGCTTTGCGGCCGCCATCCTCGGGGGCTTTGGCTCCTTTCCGGGGGCCATCTTGGGGGGGATTACGCTGGGCCTCCTGGAAACCCTGGGCGCGGGCTACCTGAGCAGCGCCTATAAAGACGTGATCGCCTTCCTGGTGCTGCTGCTGGTGCTTTTTATCAGGCCCCGGGGGTTGCTGGGCGGTTCTCGTTAGTCTGCCGGACCAGCTATGGAATTATGCTATCATTTATGTGGTTATTTTAATGATCATTTAGTATATGGAAATGTGCTTTTAAGTTAATATCCTTCTCTATAATTTTCATGGCCAAAGCATCCATATGACCAAGATTAATCTCCTTATCACTTTTTTTATGAAGCTCAATTATGTGTTCTTCTTTATTACGCAAGGAATCAATGATAATCAATTTAATTTTTGTTGTCTTATTTATGTCATATTTTGACCTATCTATATTACTTAAATAGAACATCATTATCCCAGTTATAGTTTTTCCTGGTTCTAAATTATTGTATTTAGTTTGCACGTCGATATTCTTTTGGTCAAATTCTATAAGAGTGCCCATTTTAATTACTATATCATTTACAAAGTAAAACCTACCCTCATTCGAAAATTCTGGACGTTTTAATGTTACATAGTTATTCTTAACAAGAATTTGAGCACGGTAATCATTTATTTCAGAAAAAAATATATCATTGTTAACCATATCTATACGAAGAAGAACATCAATAAGATATAAATTATCATTTGTGGTTTTATAGGTAAATTGAGGTCCTGTAAAAGCATGAGTGTATGTGATAAAAAATCGTTTATCCTTAGTGTGCGTGGGGCTCTTATCAACTATATGCCAAATTGATCAAAATAATATCAAGAAAACACCAATTGTTATTTCTATTAATGGAACCATTTTAAACTCCCTATTGATATGTGTCCTAATAATATGGTCATAAACTAAGAACAGAATTGATGTGGTAGTCATGCCCAATCCAACTGAAAACATAGTTAGCCACAACCATAATGGCGCTTTAGGCCAAAGCTGCGGGAGGGCTGCCGTAATCACCGCAATACCAGGACCAACGATGAGCCCGAAGATCCAAGCGAGTTTATTTTCTTTATTCATAATGGAATAATATGCACTTTTTGGTGGAATTATTAAATTCTTTTTGCCATCTTACCACCTTCCGAAGATTGTGGTAATTCTTGGATAATCGCCTAAAGAAAAATAAATCATATGAAAGCTTCGACCTTAAAAGCTGAAACCCGGATAAATCCCCAAACGCACCGCTTCCTCATGGGCAACGAGGCCGACGCTCTGGGCAATTTTTCCCCTTTTCTAAAGGGGGGATCAAGGGGGGATTTGTTCGTGGGCTTGCCGTTTAAGAGAGGCCTCCAGCCCCTGGCCAGAGAGCTCCGGAAGAATATGACCGACGCGGAGCGGCAACTCTGGGGCAGAATCAGGGGCAAGCAGCTTAACAAGGTTCATTTTTACCGGCAGAAAAATATCGGCGACTACATTGTGGATTTTTATTGCCCGGCTGCCAGGTTGGTCATAGAGGTTGATGGGGGGCAGCACTATGAAGCCCAGGCTCAGGAAAAAGACAGGGAAAGGGATGCCTATCTTACAGGGCTTGGTTTTACCGTATTAAGATTTTCCAGCAGGGAAATCTTGAGGAATATCGATGGGGTCCTGGAGAGGATTTGGGATCATGTGAACATTTTTGCTTCCCACCTTTTCTAACGGGAGGAAAATTATAAGGAAATCTAAGGACTTTTGTTCTCCTGCCGATAATAGCATTCCTTCCCCCCTTAAACAAATAAATCAATTCACACTTTTTACCCTCCCGCCGGTTTTTTGGCTCCTTGGGGCCAATTTACCAGGACGATGCCCGCGGACACCAGCCCCAGTCCCAGCCACACCGTTTGGGGAGGTTGCTCCCCGAAGAGAAAGGCGCTCAGGATGACGCCTATCATGGGCACCAGAAAGGTGAAGCTGGCCAGCTGACCTACCGGGTAGCGGGAAATGAGCCAAAACCACAAGAGATACCCCACGAACTGGGCGCCTAAACTCTGGTAGCCGAAGGAAAAAAGGTCCATGGGATTCAGGTGGATGGGGCTGCCCATTTCCATGATCAGGGATAAGACCAGCAAAGCAGGGATGGAAAAGAGCAGCATGGGGAAGAGGGTCTGAAAGGGGTTGAATTTTCCCCGATTGGAGAGCCACTTGGCAAGGAGGGCCATGGCCGCAAAAAACAGGGCGCCCACAACTTCCATGAGATTCCCCATATCTGCGTCCGGGGCTAAGTGGCTAGGTCCCTGGAAGGTGAAATAGACGCCGGTCAGGGCGACGACCAAGCCCACGATCTTTAACGGGGTGAGGCGCTCATCCACCAGGAAATGGGCCCCCACCGCCACCCAGAAGGGCTTGGTGCTGTAGAAAATGGTGCCCCGGTCCGGGCTGGTGAAGACCAGACCCAGGTACAAGAAAAACATGGTGAAACTGAAAATAACCCCGAGAAGCACGCCATGCCAGAGGTAGGTTCGGGGGAGCATCACTGCCTTACCGGTGAAGCGGGCATAGACCCAAAGCAGAAAACTGACCAGGACCACCCGGGCGGTGGCCATGATGAGGGGAGGAATGCCTCCCTCGCCCAGACGGATAAGGGGAATGGATCCGCCCCACAGGAGGCAGACCAGAAACAGCACGGCAAAGCCGCTTAAGGGGATGGTGTTGCTGCTGGGGGCAGATTGGGCACTCATGTCAGATTTCGGATCTTTTCCTTCGCGTAAATTCAGAACATCTGGGTTAGGACGGATGCTAACAAAGTAGTAATCCACCCTACCCCTTGCGAAAGGATTGCTTTTGGCGCCAAATCGCAATTAAAAAGCAACAATTGTAGGGGCGTGATTTATCACGCCCGTTTTGAGGCGCAATAAATTGCGCCACTACGAAGAATCTCCTTAGACTGCATCTTGAAATAAATACTTTTTAACTGCGGCTCGAAGTTCTGGATGGTTACCGGGCCGGGCCGGGCCGGACGGGCAGGCCCGGTCTCAGGAGGCCCTCCGCCACCGGCAGCAGTTCCTGCAAAATCTTTTCCCCCTGGCTATGGTCGATGAGGGCCGCGAGGATATAGCGCCGCTTGGGCGGGGCCCAGACCAGGATGGAATCCGAATACCAGGTCCGCCATTCGCCGGATTTCCGGTACATCTGCTCCAGGCGCACTGATTTCCCTAAAGACTTCATGAACTTGTCGTCCAGATCGGGAAAGGCCAGCTTAACGAGAATTTGCTTGGAACGCTGGGGGTTGATGAGCCGGCCGTAAGCCAAGAGGTAGTAAAAGCGGCAGACTTGGTTGACCGTGGCCGCATGGTCCAGATTCTTGAGGGGTTCGAGATTCTGCTCCAGATGCAGGCCGTAGTTGGTGCCCACCCAGAGGCCGCCGCCCTGGCCTTGATCATAAAAACGATAGCGGGGATCGGTGACGACCGCGCCAATCTTCCGTAAGCCCACCTGATCAATGACCCGGTTGGTCGCGGCATTATCCGAGCGGCGGATCATCTCCACCAGTTCGGCCTCGAGCTTGGGGGTCTGCCTCAAGCTCCCGTCTTCCATGCTCTGGTAGGCGGCCAGCAGCACCGCGATTTTAGGCAGGCTGGCGGCGTACATCATGGTGTTGCCGTTCACCCGGGCATAGCGGGGGGCTTTGGGATCGTTGAGGTCCACCAGCCCCACGGCCATTTTGCCCTCCAGAACCAGGGACTGCCACAGGGGGTTCTGGCGCAGGGCCTGGTCCAGTCTGGCCTGGAGGCCTCTATCCCAGCGTTGGTCCAGGGGCCGCCAGTCGCTGTCCGGCACACTGATGGGGAGTCTTTCATAGGCTGCCCCGGCCGGGGGCGCGGCCAGGGGCAAGATCCCCAGGACGGCAAGCAAGATGGCGGTAACCAGATTCATGCTTCCTGATCCTATTTGGCCTGGTTTTCTTCCAGGCTGGCCTTCTGGGAGGCAAACATGAGGTTTGAAGTGCGGGGCCGGTACCGGTAGCAAAACCCAAAAGGCAGGGGCTTGATATCCTGGCCTTTCTGGTAAACCGCGGCCAGGTCCTTCTGGTAGCGGCTGCTGAAAAGCGCAATGGGGCTGCTGTAGGCGCCGTAAAAACGCAGATCCCATGTGTCCTTGTCAAAATACTGCAAAGGAATAACCGAATCGGACTGGACCACGTACTGGCTGTGGTTCAGGATGAAATCCCTGATGTTGCTGTAGCGGGGCCGGTACATCAGGTAGGAGGCGGCTTTGGAAAAGCTAGTGAAGGGGGCGAATTTTTCCAAAAAGGAGAGGAAAGGCTTATTTTTCTCAAAGTTTTCGTTGGCGATATTGAAGCGAAAGTAATAAAGGGTCTGAGGAGAGCCGGCTCCAGGCCGCTTAAAGACAAGGCGCAATCCGGAGATGTCTCCGGGGCCGACTTTGACTGGAACCGGGCTGGCCTCAGTCTCCTCAATGGAGCCGTCGGCCTTCATGACCCAATACTTGACGTCTTCCAATATCAATCCTTCCCTGGCCATAAAAAAAAGCAAGACCGGCAGCACGCCGCTCAGTTCCTTGTTGCCCAAGGAGGCCTCCAGTTTGGGGGTGATGAAAAAGGTCAGGTGGAGCAGGTCATACAAGGAGCGCTGCAGGCGGGGGAAAAAACTGTTTCCTTCACCAGCGGCAATATCCGGGAGATCCCCCACCGGCTCCAGGGAAAGCATAAGGTAATTGGGGGCCTTGGGGAACAGGGCGAACATGTTGACAAAATCCGGGCCGCTGAAGGGATAGAAAACGTTACGGACCTCCATGCCGGAAAGCTCTTTGCCGGCCCACTCCCGCATGACCGCCAGCTGCCGCTTGTTATAGTTCGCCCAGCTTTGGTTGATCACCTTGGCATGGTTGGCCCAAACCGGTTTGGCCTCCTCGGCGGATAAGGGGTTCTGGGGTCCCTTCAAACCGGCGATGAACAGGGCATAGTCCTGAAAGCTGGGGGTGGGGGCGTTTTTGACGGTTTGGTCCCCCGGCGGGGCGGCGCGGTCGCCGGACGCGGGGGCAGGCTCGGTGCAGACCGCTGGAGACGCCAGGCACCCCAGGAAGAGGAGGAGAGCAATCGCTACCCTGACCGTGAAAAGTTTTTTTGGAATAATCAACTGGCAATCCCCTTTTTTCTAAGAAAGGTCGAAGTTCAGAGTTCAACGAAGCTGCAAGAGGCGGTCGCGCTCATCCCTGGATTATTTCAGCGCTTTTATCTGAGACTTATCAATCGCCGCGGTGGACAAAAGCTTGTAGACCAACAGCCCCGCAGCCACGGTCAATAATCCGAAAAAGGACGGCAGGGGCCTCTGGACAAAAAGAAAAATAATCATCCAGCCATAAAGCGCCAGGAAGATCACAGGCGTCACCGGATATCCCCAGGTCTTGAAGGGTCTTGCTCTTTCGGGTTCCTTAAGTCTCAACAGAATCACCCCCAGCACGGACAGGGATGAAAACAAGGCTAAGGTGAAGCCCACATAGGTCAGCACCGAATTGAATGTGGAGGTCAAGGTCAGGAAAATGGCCACCGACGATTGCAGGACAATGGCATAAATGGGGGAGCCTCTGCCGTTGGTTCTGGACAAGAAGCTCAGGACTTTCATGTCCTCGCTCATGGCCTGGGTCACCCGGGGACCCACCATGATCAGGGAACTGAGGCTGGAGACCAGGGCGCAGCAGATGAGGAGGGTCATGACGGCGCCGCCCTGAGCCCCGAAGATGGACCTGGCCGAGAGGTAGCCCACGTCAATTTGACCGGACAACTCGCTGATGGGCACGGTGTACAGAAATATATAATTAAGGAATAGATAGCACAGAGACACAATGGCCGTCCCTAAGAACAGGGAAAGGGGCAGGTTCCTCTCCGGGTTTTGTATTTCACCCGCGATGTAAGAGGCGGAATTCCAGCCGGAATAGGCATAGAAGACATAGACCAGGGAGGTGGCGAAGGCGGGGCTGAACACCGCTCCCAGGTCGCTGGCAACGGGCGCCAGGGAAAGTTTTTGGGGTTCAGCCACGAAAAAGCCCAGAACCACCAGGGAGCAAATAATCAGGATTTTGCCCACCGTGAAGATGTTCTGGAAATAGCAGCCGAATTTCACATCCGCCACGTGCACGATGGTGAGGGCGATGATGGCGGCCAGGGCAATCATCGTCTTGTCGACGGCCGGAAACACGGCATTGCTGTATTCACCCAGGGCAATGGCCGCCAGGGCGATAGGCGCGGCAAAGCCGGCCACGATGGAAACCCAGCCGGAAAGAAAGCCCAGGGCCGGGTGATAGATGCGGGAAAGAAAGGTGTATTCGCCGCCGGATCTCGGCATCATGGCGCCCAGTTCCCCGTAGCACAGGGCCCCGCAAAACGCGCCCACTCCCCCCAGAACCCACAGCAAAAGCACGGCGAAGACCGACGGCAGGCTCTCTAGCTGGAAACCCAGAGTGGTGAACACTCCGGTGCCGATCATGTTGGCGACCACAATAACCGTGGCGGAAAAAAGGGTTACGGGCCTTTTTTCAGAACACGGATTTATGGGTTCGCTGCTCTGGCGGCAGTTGGTCTTATCAGTCAAATTGCTCTTGTCCAGGGCCTGCCTGCGGGGTTCGGGTCCTCAGCGGCCCCCGGGCACCCCCCAGGCTTGGGCTTTCCATGCGCTCCATTTACCTCAAAACGGCCGTCAAAGCAATGCCAAACTCGCCCGGAGGGCCCCCAAATTCTTAATCCATGAACCATAAAAAAGCCGTTCCCGGAAAAATGGGCACGGCTTGGGAAGTTGCCAAAGCTGTCAGCATTCCGTAAGTGGCTGGGGGAGGAGGATTCGAACCTCCATCGGCGACTCCAAAGGCCGCTGTCCTGCCATTGGACGATCCCCCAAAAGGCCAAGATGCGCCTGCTGTTGTTTTACCGGGGGCACTCCGGGAATGCAAGATTTTTGTCGGTTCTGCCGATGCAGCAGCAATGAGACCAAGCAATTTTTCATTGAAAAGCTAAATTCTTCGAAAAAGTATTTAGCCCAAGTTATGGATATGCTATTTTGACCCCAACAAACCCGTCCTGTTAGGTTGTACGCCGCTTGTGGACCTTGCCCGCGGGTTGTTCACCCGGGTGAGGGAAATCTAAGCCCCTGGAGAGCGGCTTAGGTCAAAATATGGCGCCAGGAAATCGGAGGAAAGGGAATGGTTGCGGTTCTTTTTCTGGCAGTACTCATAAGTGGTTGGGGGTTGGTGGCGCCTGTCGCTGCTGCCCCGGTTGCCGCCGCGAGTGAGGGGTTGGTGGCTCAGGCCCGGCAGGAACTTAGCCGGGGAAACTATGAAGAAGCCCAAGGTCTTTTAACCCAGGCCTGGCAAGCCGGGGTCAAGACCCCGGAGGCCGCCTATCTTTTGGGGCGGACCTACCACGGCATGCTCAAGTACCAGGACGCCCAGCGCTACCTGCAGGAGGCCGTGCGCCTCAGGCCCGGGTACCGGGAGGCCCAGCTTTTGCTGGCGGAGACCCTGGTGGGGCTGAATCAGCCGGCTCAGGCCCTGCCCATCCTCAAAGAGCTGGAGGCCGCCGGCTTCCAGCCTGGACGCACGGCTTTTGTCCAAGGCCTGGCCTATAGTAAAGAAAATAACTATAAGCAGGCGGCCCAGAGCTTCCGCAAGGCCCAGGTGGACCCGAACCTGGCCCAGGAGGCCAAGGTGCAGGAAGCCATGGCCCTGTCGGCTGACAACCGCCTGCGGGACGCCAGGCGGACCATGTCTGAGGCCATCGGCCTGAACCCGGAGTCCGCCACGGCCGGCTTCGCCCAGGGCTATGCCGCCATCCTGGACCGCCGCCTCAAAGATTACCAGCGCTTCCGCTTCTATGCTGCCGGCGGGTTTGATTACGACTCCAATGTCTCTTTACAGCCCGGGGTTGCCGCCGGCTCCGTCCCGGTTTCGGGCAAAAACGACGTTTTCTGGTCCCTGAGCGCGGCTGCCGAATATAATATCATGAAGCCGGGGCCTTTGGCGCTCTGGGCCTATTACGGCTACTATCAGAATTTCCATCATAAACTGACGAATTATGACCTCTGGAGCAACACCACCGGGGTGGTGCCGTCCTACACCTGGCAAAAAAGCCGCTTCTGGATGCCTTTCGCCTTCAACTTCAGCGAAGTGGGCTATCAGCCCTATCTCACCAGCTATTCCTTGACCCCCACCTATCTGTATCTGGTCAAACCGAAAATCGGGGTGGAGGCGGGGGCTCAGCTAGCCTACCAGAACTATTGGTTCGGCAATTATTTTGATCAGGACCAGCGCACCGGCAGTCTCCTTGGCGGCACCGTGGCCGGGTATTACTTCTTGAAGGAACAGGAAGGCTACGTGCAGGTGCGCTTTACCTATACCCGGAACTGGACCAAGGGCAGCAACTGGGACAGCAACAGCTACCGGTTCGGCCTGGCCTTGCTGTATCCTTTCACCGAGCGCACCAAGCTCAAGGCCTCTGCGGATTTTATCATGCAGCCCTATGACAATTTCTGGTTCAACGGCATACCTTTGGCCGACAACCCCAAACGCAATGACAATATTTTCATCGGCGGACTCGACCTGACCCACAAGCCTTTCAAGAACCAGAAAATCGAAGTCAATGCCCACGTTTACTATGTCAATGACGGCTCCAACATCGCCCTGTACACTTATGACCGCCTCATTGCCGGGGTGCAATTGGGGTACCGCTACTAAACTGGCCAGCACAATGAGGGAGAAGGCCATGCTGAAACGAAACTGTCTGTTGGTGAGTTTGCTGCTCATTTGTCTAATGGCGCTGGGCCCCCTGGCGGTGCAGGCCGCCCCGGTGGGAACTTTCGTCAAAGTGGAAGGCGAGGTGGACCTCCTCAAGGGGGGTAAAGTGCCGGCCACGGTGGTGAAGGCCCAAGACAGGGTGGAGGTGGGCGATGCGGTGCGCACCAAGTCACAATCCCGGGCCCAGATCAGATTCGTGGACGACACCGTCCTGACCATCGCCCCGGACAGCCGGGTCACCGTCGAGGAGTACATGTTCAACGCGGCCAAAGGCGACCGCAAGGCCGTGCTGGATGTCGCCCGGGGATTGGTGCACACCGCGGTGGAAAAGGTCTATCCCAAGGCCGAGCCGGACTTCATCATGAAGACCCACACCGCGGTGCTGGGCGTCAGGGGCACCCGCTGGTACACCAAGCTTCTGCCCACCGGCACCGGCGTTTACACCGAGGGCACCAAGCTCGAGGTGAGAAACCTCAACCCCCAATTCCCGGCCGTGCGCCTCATGGGGACCCTCCAGTACTGCTGGATAGGCTGGTTCATGGATGCCACCGTGCCGGTGAACATCACCAGGCAGGACCTGAAGCCCCTGGAAAGGCAGATGACCACCGGCATCGGCTCCGGGTTGACCGATATGGGGCCCAGCCAGTTCAGCGGCGCCGCGGTGCCGCCCCTGGCACCCCAGACTTTCGGCAGGCGGGACCAGGTGGAGAACCTGGGCAGCGGCTTATATGTGCCGCCGCAAATCTCTCAACCTCCGCCCCCGCCCCCGGTGCACTTTGTGCCCCCCCCGCCACCCCAAATTCCTAGCGGATCGACAGGCGGGGGAGGTGGTACAATAGAAACGGGAAGCTAAACAAAGGACGCCAAAATGCGCCACTGAAGGAAGATTCACCCGGGAGGGAGGGCTCGCCTCCTTCCCGGATACCCCTTTTAAGCTTCGCCGCCCCGCCTGAGCGCCTGCCGTTCCTCTTCAGTCCTTTTTCAGGAGTTGACGTCTTTTGTGAAAAATATTACAATTATTACGTTAAGCTAAGTGCATGGAGGTCGCCCTGGTTCAGGGGTCATCTTGAGGATTGGCGAGGCTGACCCGCTGATTCCATCAGGGCAACGAAGGAGGAGGAGTCTTGAGTTTTCTCATTGCCATGGCAGGCAAGGGCGGCACCGGCAAGACCACCGTGGCCGCCATGACGCTGCGTTATCTGGTGGAACGCGGCAAGGGGCCGGTGCTGGCGGTGGACGCCGACGCCAACGCCAACCTGAACGAAGTTTTGGGCATTCATATTCCCAGCACCGTAGGCGCCGCCCGGGAGGAAATGAAAAAGGAAGGCGGCGGCATGGTGGGCATGACCAAAGATCAGCTCATCGAAATGCGCATCAACCAGTGCCTGGTGGAGGCCGACGGCTTCGACCTCATCAGCATGGGGCAGCCTGAGGGGCCGGGGTGCTACTGCGCCGCCAACCACCTGGTGACCCATTATATGGAAGTTTTGGGGAAAAATTATCCCTATATCCTCATGGACAACGAGGCGGGCATGGAGCACATGAGCCGCCTGACCACCAAAAACGTGGACCTGCTGGTCCTGGTCTCGGACCCCTCCTGGCGGGGCATCCAGGCGGCCCGGCGGCTGAAGGACCTGGCCAGCCAGCTCAAAATCGTGGTGGGCCGTTCGGTGCTGCTGGTCAACCGGGTGGTGAACGGCTTGAGCGAGCGGGCACAAGAGGAAATCTCGTCCCAGGGCCTGGACCTGGCCGGCCTCATTCCCCAGGATCCCCTGGTGGCGGAGTTCGATGCCCAGGGGCGGCCCACCTACACCCTGCCTGCTGATTCCGTCGGCCCTGCAAGCAGTATATGGCATTTTTTCCCAATTATTGCCTTAAGTGCAATAAATAAGCAAAACCAGCCTTGATTTTTTGCTTGACAGGGTGGTGAATAAATTATTATTTTCACAATATCTAGACGTCTCTTGGGAAAGAGGCGCGTCTTCCCGCTAATACGCCAATATTAAGGATAAGGAGGGAACAATTTTGGCTTTTGAGATTCCCAAACAGATTTATTCAGGGGCCATTAAACCCGTAACCATCGGCAAGGGCGACAAGGCCATAACCTTGGGGGGTGAGACTTCTTACCCCTTTTATCTTTTTGAGGGGGCCATGCCGAATCCGCCCCGGATCGCCATGGAAGTCTGGGACATAGATCCGGGCGACGATTGGGCCGGTCCCTGCAAGGAGCCCTTCAAAGACGTCCTGGGTGACCCGGTGGCCTGGGCCCAGAAGTGTGTCAAGGAGTATGGGGCTGACGCCATCGCCCTTATTCTGGTGAGCACGGATCCCAACGGCAAAAACGCCTCCCCGGAGGCGGCGGCGGAGACGGCCAAGAAGGTGGCGTCCGCAGTGGACGTGCCGGTTATCGTGTACGGCACCAGCAACGTGGATAAGGACGCCGAGGTTCTGCCGGCGGTGGCCGAGGCCTGCCAGGGCATGAGCCTGGTTTTGGGCCCGGTTCAGGATAAAAACTACAAAAAAATCGGCGCTGCGGCCCTGGGCTACAACCACTCAATCTCGGCCAACAGCCCCATCGACGTCAACCTGGCCAAGCAGCTCAACATTCTGCTGGGGCAGTTGGGTGTCAAAGACTCCCAAATCCTCGTAGACCCCACCACCGGCGGCCTGGGATACGGTCTGGAGTATTGCTATTCGGTAATGGAACGTGACCGCATGGCGGCCCTCACCCAGGAAGACGAAAAACTGCAGCTCCCTATCATCAATAATTTTGGCCAGGAAGTCTGGAAGGTCAAAGAGTGCAAGCAAACCAACGAGGAAGCGCCTCAACTCGGCGACCAGACCACCCGGGGCATCCTCATGGAAGCCGTCACCGCGGCGACCCTGCTCTTGGCCGGAAGCGACCTCCTCGTCATGCGGCACCCGGAATCGGTAAAGCTGGCGAAAGAGTTGATTAAGGAATTGTCTTAAACGCAACTTCTTTCATCCACCCACAACCATCCGGGCCCGGCATCTCTATGCAGGCGACGTCACTGAAAAAAATACCAGGGCTCGGTGATCAGGGGGGCCATGAAGGCCACCTCTCAACGTATGAAACTGGAGGATAAGGTTAATGGGAGATTTTGACAAATTTACTATGGATGAAGCGGCGCAGGAGATGATCAAGAAGGCCCGGGCGGAGGGCGTTGAGACCATCTTTGACCGGGCCGAGAAGATGAAACCCTGTCCCATCGGGATAGAGGGTGCGTGTTGCCGGATTTGCGCCCAGGGCCCCTGCCGGGTGCCCATGCCCAAGAAGAAGGAAGGTGAGGAACTGCCGGCGGAGAAGAAAAAGCGCATGGGTCTGTGCGGCGCTACCGCGGAGACCATCGTGGCCCGGAATTTCGCCCGCATGGTGGCGGCCGGCACCTCTTCCCACTCCGACCATGCCCGGGGCGTGGCCAAGCTGTTCATCGAGGTGGCCAAAGGCAAGGCCCAGGGCTACCAGTTGAAGGACGTCACCAAACTCAAGGTAGTGGCCAAGGACTGGGATGTGGCCACCACGGTGGGTGAGGGCGAGGACGCCAAGCCCCGGCCGGTGAACGACATCGCCCTGGAGCTGGGGAAGAAAGCCCTGGCCGAATTCGGGCAGCAGGAAGGCGAGATCAACTACGTGAAGCGGGCCCCCAAGAAACGCCTGGAGATCTGGCGCAAAGAGGGCGTCGTGCCCCGGGGCGTGGACATCGAGGTGGTGGAGCTCATGCACCGTACCCACATGGGCGTGGACCAGGACTACAAGAACTTGATCAAGCAGTCCACCCGCTGCGCCCTGGCCGACGGCTGGTCCGGCTCCATGATCAGCACGGACCTCCAGGACATCATGTTCGGCTGTCCGGTGCCGGTGGCGGGCGAAATCAACCTGGGGGTGCTCAAGGAAGACCACGTCAACGTGATCATGCACGGCCATGAGCCGCTGCTTCCCGAGATGCTGGTAGTGGCCTCCCAGGAGCCGGAACTCATCCAGTACGCACAAAGCAAGGGTGCCAAGGGCATCCAGCTGGCGGGCATGTGCTGCAGCGCCAACGAAGTCATGATGCGCCACGGCGTGCCGGTGGCGGGCAACTACCTGCACCAGGAACTGGGCATCATCACCGGTGCTCTGGACGCCATGGTCATCGACGTGCAGTGCGAGATGCAGTCCATTGCCAGCGTGGCGGCCTGCTACCACACCAAGATCATCACCACGGACACCCGGGCCAAGATCGAAGAGGGCCCCAGCGTGGTGCACATCGAGTTTGACGAGCACCATGCCCTGGACGTGGCCCGCAAGGTGCTGCGCACGGCCATCGACAACTTCCCCAACCGCAAGGCCCCGGTGATGATCCCCCAGTTCTCCACCCCCACCATCGTGGGCTTCAGCTACGAGACCATCCGGTATCTCTTGGGCGGCTCCATTAGGGGCAGCTACTACACCCTGAACGACAACATCATCAACGGCCGCATCCGGGGCGTGGCCGGCGTGGTGGGCTGCAACAACTGCCGCACCACCCAGGACTCCAGCCACATGACCCTCATCAAGGAGCTCCTGAAAAACGACGTCATCGTCCTGTCCACGGGCTGTGCGGCCATGGCCGCGGGGAAATACGGCCTGTTGACGCCGGAAGCGGCCACCAAGTACTGCGGCCCGGGTCTGGCGGAGGTCTGCGAGACGGTGGGCATCCCGCCGGTCCTGCACATGGGGGCCTGCGTGGATAATTCCCGCATTCTCATGGCGGCCACGGCCTGCGTCAAGGCGGGCGGCCTGGGGACGCGACATCAGCGACCTGCCCGCGGCAGGCGCGGCGCCGGAGTGGATGAGTGAAAAGGCCATCGCCATCGGCCAGTACTTCGTGGCCTCGGGCGTGTACACCCTGTTCGGGGTGAACTGGCCCACCACGGGTTCCGAGATCCTCACCGACTACCTGTTCAAGGGTCTGGAAGACATCTACGGCGGCAAGTGGGACTTTGCCGCGGATCCGGAAGATATGGCCAAGCGGATGATCGCCCACATCGACCTGAAGCGCAAAGCCCTGGGCATCGACAAGGCCCGGGAGCGGGTGCTCTTCGACATGGATATGCGCCGGGAAATGGCCGAAGCCGCCGCCGCCGAAGAACATTAAGAGTGAGCAACGGAGGGTCGCCTGACCCCGAAGGGGGCGACCCTCTTACCAATAATTTCCTTTATGAAAAAGGAAGGAGGAAGCGACAGTGTCAAAAATCATCATCTCTGCCGCCATCCGCGGGGCCCACAAAATCGTTGACAAATGTGCTGCCAAGCTGGACGAGGCTATTGCCAAATACGGTGAGAACCAGGATATCGGTTTCCCAAATACCGCCTATTACCTGCCCATCATTTATTCCATCATGGGCGTCAAGATCGAAAAACTCAAGGATGCCGTACCGGTGATGAAGCGGTGCAAGTCCCTGCTGCCCCCCATCCCGGCGGAAAAATTCCATCTGCCCTATTTGGGACCCGGCCTGGATGCCGGTATGGCCACCATCCTGGCGGAAGAAATCTTTGAAGCCATCCGCTACCTGGATGACCCCAACTTCTACACCGGCGGCGAGGAAGTCATCGAAAAAGGCGCGGCCAACATCTGGCTGGGCGCCGCGGAAGACACCATCTTCCGGAAACGGGGCATCGAGTTCGTGGACGGCTCCGCCCCCGGGTTTGCGGCCATTGTCGGCGCGGCCCCCAGTGTCCAGGAAGCCGTAGACCTGGTCCTGGAATACCAGAAGAAGAACCTCTATATCTTCTTAGCCGCCCGGAACGTGGAAGGCACCACTTCCGTGCCCGAGCAGCTCCTGGAAGCCGGCGTGCAGATCGGCTGGCCCACCCGTATCGTGCCCTTCAGCCCGGACATCTCCGGCGCGGTGTTCGCTCTGGGCTTCGCCAACCGGGCCGCCATGGCCTTCGGCGGTGTCAAGCCCGGCGCTGCCCTGAAGATGCTCCTCTACAATAAGGACCGCATCTTCGCCTTCGTGAACGCCCTGTCCACCATTCCCGATGAATGGTACGCCAACGCCGCGGGTTGTATCAACTGGGGCTTCCCCACCATCACCAACCAGGATATCCCCCAGGTGCTGCCCACCGGTATCTGCACTTACGAGCACGTGGTCAGCAACGTGCCCATGGTGGAACTGGGCCAGAAGTCCATTGAAGTCCGGGGCCTCAAAGTGGCCGTCACCTCCATCGACATTCCGGTGAACTTCGGCGCGGCGTTCGAAGGTGAGCGGGTCCGCAAAGACGACCTCTACGCCGAGTGCGGCGGCGGCAAAACCCAGGCCGTGGAGTTGGTCACCAGCAAGCGCATGGAAGAAGTGGAAGACGGCAAAGTCGAGGTTTTCGGCCCGGATCTGCCGGATCTGCCCAAGGACAAAATCCCCATGCGCCTGCCTCTGGCCGTGCTGGTGGAAGTGGCCGGCCGGAGCTTCCAGCCCGACTTCGAGCCCATCCTGGAGCGGCAGATCCACCATCTGGTGAACTACGCCCAGGGCATCATGCACATCGGGCAGCGGGACATCGCCTGGTACCGCATCGGCAAAGCCGCAGTGGAAAAGGGCTTCACCCTGAAACATATCGGCACCATCCTGCATGCCAAGTTCCACCAGGATTTCGGCGCCATCTTCGATAAGGTCCAGATCAAGATCTACACCGAAAAAGAAAAGGTGGACGAGATTACGGCCATCGCCCGCAAGGTGTACCGCGATCGTGACGCCCGGGTGGAAGGCATGACCGACGAAACCACCGAGACCTACTACTCCTGCACTCTGTGCCAGTCCTTCGCCCCCAACCACGTGTGCGTCATTTCCCCTGAGCGCACCGGTCTGTGCGGCGCTTACAACTGGATGGACTGCAAGGCCTCTTTCGAAATCAACCCCACCGGCCCCAACCAGCCCATCGAAAAGGGTGAAACCGTGGATGAGAAGTATGGCAACTGGAAGGGCGTCAATGATTTCGTCTTCAAGGCTTCCCGCCAGGCCGTAAATTCCTATAACTTCTACAGCCTGGTCTATGACCCCATGACCACCTGCGGCTGCTGCGAGTGCATTTCGGCGGTGCTCCCCATGTGCAACGGCATTATGACCGTGAACCGGGACTACACCGGTGAGACCCCCTGCGGCATGAAGTTCACCACCCTGGCCGGCGTCATCGGCGGCGGGCAGGTGACCCCGGGTTTTGTGGGCCACAGCAAGTACAACGTCACCCAGCGGAAATTCGTGGCCGGCGACGGCGGCCTCCTCCGGGTGGTGTGGCTGCCCAAGTCCTTCAAGGAGGAAATTCGGGATCGGATCGTGAAGCGGGGCGAAGAGTTGGGCATCCCCGATCTCATCGACCGCATCGCCGACGAAACCGTGGGCGTCACCGAAGACGAAATCATGGCCTTCCTCACAGAGAAGGACCATCCGGCTCTGAAGTTGGATCCCATTATCGGCTAACCAAAGAGGGCCGGGAGATGCGCCTCTCCCGGCCCTTTTTCTGAGAACCCCGGTCAGCGGCTCAATTAGTCTTCCCGACCGGATTATTTGCCCTGGATAAGGAGAGTTACGATGGCTCTAACTGGAATTGAAATTTTTAAAATGCTTCCAAAAACCAACTGCAAGGAGTGCGGCTTACCCACGTGTTTGGCCTTTGCCATGGCCCTGGCCAGCGGCAAAGCCGAACTGGATGCCTGCCCCTATGTGTCTGATGAAGTAAAAGAAAAACTGGCGGAGGCTTCCGCACCCCCAATCCGCCCGGTGAAGATCGGCCCCAAAGATGCGCAGAAGACCCTGGGCGGTGAAACCGTGCAGTTCCGCCATGAAAAGACCTTTTTTAATCCCACCATCATCGCCTGCCGGCTCGGCACCGACATGGCCGACGCCGATGTGGACGCCAAGTTGAAGCAGTTCATGGGACTGCAGTTTGAACGGGTGGGACTGAATCTCCGTCCGGAAATGTTCGCCATCGTCGATAAAAACGGGGACGCCGGCAAGTTCGCCGCTCTGGTCAAGAAAGTCATGGACGGCAGCGACGCCCTTATCCTGCTGCGGAGCGACAAGGTGGACGTCCTCAAGGCGGGGGCCGAAGCGGCCAAGGAACGCCGGCCCATCCTGGCCACGGCCACTGCGGAAAACGCCGACGCCATGGGCGCTTTGGCCAAAGAGCTGGACCTGCCCCTGGTGGCCCGGGCCGAAAGCTACGACGCCCTGGCAGAGCTCACCACCAAGCTCACCGGCATGGGGGTTAAGGACATCATCCTGAATTCCGCCCCCAAGAGCGCCAAACAGCTGCTGCAGGACAATGTCGCCTTCCGGCGGGCCGCCCTGGTGGGCAAGTTCCGGCCCTTCGGCTTCCCGGTCATCAACAATGTGTCCCTGATGACCGACGACCTCAAAAAGCAGGCCCTGTACGCGGCTCTGGGCATCGCCAAATACGCCAGCATCGTGGTGCTTTCGGATCTGGCCCCCCATGCCATCTTCCCCTTGCTTCTGCAGCGGCTCAACGTCTACACCGACCCGCAGAAGCCCATGATTGTCACCCAGGGTATCTACCCCATCAACAACCCGGACGAGAATTCCCCCATCGCCATCACCACCAACTTTGCCTTGACGTACTTCATCGTCACAGGGGAAATCGAAGGCAGCAAAGTGCCCACTTGGTTGCTCATCAAAGACACCGAAGGGCTTTCCGTCATGACTGCCTGGGCAGCCGGAAAATTCTCGGGCGACGATGTCGGCATATTCGTGAAAAAATCCGGCATCACCGACAAAGCCAAAACCCGCAGCCTCATCATCCCGGGCTATGCCGCGGCCATCAGCGGCGACCTGGAAGAGGAACTGCCTGACTGGAAGATTCTCATCGGCCCCCGGGAGGCTTCCCATATTCCAGCCTTCCTGAAATCGCTCTAGTCGACGGGAAGTCAAGTAAAACTCACGAGGAGGCCGCGGGTCGGCCTCCTGCCACCTTATGACAGGAAAAGGAGGGGCTTCCCCGATGAGTAAATTCTACCGAATCGGTGAGAACCTGAACGTAGTGACGAAAGTTTACGGCCAGGCCATGAAGGACCGCGATCCCAAGCCGCTTCAGGAAGTTGCCGAAAAAGAGGCCGCAAAGAAAGTCGACTTCATCGATGTCAATATCGGCCCGGCCCGCAAAGGCGGCGAGGAATTGATGGCATGGATCGTCAAAACCATCCAGGAGGTGGTGCCCAACATCCCCCTGGCCCTTGACACCTCGAATATTGCGGCCATGGAGGCGGGGCTCAAAGTGCACAAAGGTCAGGCCCTCATCAACTCCATCATGGCCCGCCAGGAGCGCATGGACAACATGATGCCCCTGGTAAAAAAGTATGACGCCCACATGATCGGGCTGCTCTGGGGTCCGGAAGGTATGCCCCGGGACGAGCACGAGCGCGGCATGCTCACCGCCGAAATCCTGGCCAATGCCGACGCGCACGGCATCGAAAACGAGCGCATCTGGTTTGACCCCATCATCGCACCCTTAAACATCCAGCAGCCTCAGCTCATCAGCGCTCTGGATTTCATGAAAATGCTTCAGGACATGGCGCCCGGCTCCAAGTCCACCTGCGGGCTCAGCAACTCCAGCAACGGCGTCCCGGAGGACCTGCGGCCCATCATCAACCGGGTTTATGTCATCATGCTGCAGCGCTATGGCATGGCCAGCGCCATTGTGGACGCCTTCGACGACGAGCTCCATCAGGTGGTGGACGGCAAGAAACCCGAGGCCGTGAAAATCGTCCATGACATCATGGACGGCAAGTCCGTGGATATCGCCTCCATGTCCAAGGAAATGCAGAACTACGCCAAGACCGCCCGGGTCATCATGGGCCAGGTGCTGTTCTCGGATTCCTGGCTGGAGATCTAGTAGTGCAGAAATGAGGGAGTGATTGGAGAGCTAATCTTTCTAAGAACTTCCACCCCTGGTTTGTTGGAATAAGCTGGGCGGGGGCTCAACAGGGCCTCTGCCCGGTTTTTTTTTACCAACATGTTGCTGCCCGCAAATATGTTGAGAATTTTCCGAATAGGTCAAAGTTCAAAGGAGGTGTGGGGTGCGCACCGCGCCCCATAACGGCGGGCAGGGACGCCCGCCTTACCGACCCATTATCGGGGGAACAGGCATCTTGCCTGTTCCTGCAAAGGCTGGAAACCTGTGCTCCCGGGTTTTATTGTAATACCAATTTCTGATTGAGATGAAACAAACTAACCGCATAATTAATTGATTTTTCATATTATTTTTACCGAAAACCGAAAACGGTGTAATGGGGCTGGGGCAGTGGATTTGGGGGAGGGGTTAGGGGTTCGTGATCTGGGAAGCACGGGCTTCCAGCCCGTAACTCCCTTTTCTCCCAAAAACTCTTTGCAGCAATCTATAGCGTTTGCCAAAAGTTTCTTCCATTTATCCCCTCTCCACTCAGGGGGGAGAGGGTTAGGGTGAGGGGGGATAAGAAAATATTTTTGGCAACGAGTATATTATCCCTAACCCAAGCCTGCCAGAGCGACAGCCTCCGAGGGATAGGAGGCCCGCTTGAGTCCTGGAAGCTCCCAGTCCACCGCCAGGGCCACCACCGGTTTTCCCCAGTTTGAGGGCGATGGCCGCCTCCGAGATGGTGCCGTAGCCGCCGCCTATGGCAATGACTGCGTCCGCGGCGTGGACGATAATCATATTGCGGGCGTGGCCCAGGTTGGTGGGAATGGCGTAGGTAAGGTATGGATTGGCCCGGCGCCGGTCCTGCGTCGGGGAGGATGCCGAAGGAGACACCTCCGGCTTCCTGAACCCCTTGGGCCGCAGCCTCCATAACCCCGCCCAGGCCGCCGCAAATGACCACCGTACCCCGGCGGGCCAGCTCCCGGCCCACCTCCCGGGCCAGGGCTGCCACCTCCGGAGAGACCTCGCCGCCGCCGATCACCGCCACGTAGCTCATTGGTTGCTTTCCAGCCATCTCTTTCCCCCTGGACTTACCCAATCAGATTTCTTATCTTTACCACAAGAGGATGAGAATTAATGGGCAAACACGCACGGCTCTTTTTATTTCCTCTACTGGTTAATAGCTTTGGATAGAGAACATCTAACAAGATGATGATAAATCCCTTCAAAGTGTAATGTTGTCATTCTGAACGAAGTGAAGAATCTCTCTATTTCAATGGGTTGAGATCCTTCGCTTCGCTACAGGATGACAGGAAAAAAGCCTATTCAACAACCCGCTCGTGCCCAGGTGAGGATGGCAATGAAAAACCTCTTACCTAACCGGAATGGCTGCTGGCGCCTTTCTCTGGCGCTGGCCGTGATGCTCCTGGTCGGCTGCGGCACTACCCCCTACACCGGCCGAAAACAGATCCTCATGGTCTCCCCGGAGCGGGAGCAGGCGTTAGGGTATCAGGCCTTCTCACAGATAAGGGGCAAATCCCACCCGTCCCAGGATCAGGCCCTCCAGAACCGGGTCCGGCTGGTAGGCGAGCGCATCGCCAATGCCGCGAACCGGCCGGATTATAAATGGGAATTCCTGGTGTTTGATGATGATAAAAATGCCAATGCCTTCTGTCTTCCCGGCGGCAAGGTGGGCATTTATACCGGTCTGTTCAAGTACATCAAGAGCGACGACGACTTGGCCACCGTAATCTCCCACGAGGCGGCTCATGCCCTGGCCCGCCACGCCGGGGAGCGCATGTCCCAGGCCAGGCTGGCCCAGGCCGGGGGCGTGGCCCTGGGCGTGGGGCTGGCCGCGCTGGGGGCCGGCTCCGGCGCCACCCGGCTGGCCACGCAAGGCTACAGCCTGGGGACCCAGGTGGGGGTGCTCCTGCCCTACAGCCGCCTCCAGGAGTCCGAAGCGGACAAGATCGGCCTCATTCTCTTGGCCAAGGCGGGCTACGATCCGGAAGCGGGCATACAATTCTGGGAGCGCTTCGCCACCGGCAAAAAAGACCAGGCCCAGGTCCCCCAATTCCTTTCCACTCACCCCTCGGACGCCGCTCGCATCCAGACCATGAAGAAATATCTGGACGAGGCCAGGCAGTACTACAAGAAGGCCGGGGGTGGAAATTCCCCCAAAAGCGGGGGACAGTGGTCAAAGCATCAGAACCGCACCCAAGGCCAAGCGTATTGAGATTGTTGCCTTTCGTAGCGGGGGAAAAAGGGGCAGAGACTAATTATGATGTTGCTTTGTGCAGCAAATAGTCTCTGATACCCCCCGGCAGCAGGTTGCTGACATCATCCAGTTCCAGTCGGGGCATGCCGCCCCAGAGAGTGGCGGCGTGACTAATTTGGGGGTCGGTGCTGCCCCGACTGGATCGGCACGCGGCGGTAAGTCTCGGAGGAGAAAAGCTCTTTGATCCCCCAAGATATATCCAACAAAAGCCCGATTTATAGCCCCTGGAAAGGTGCGGTAAGGATCGCGGTACCAGGCCAACTGTTCACGCGGGGTGCAATGCTCCCGGTTCCATAACAGCCAACCCAGGGCCACCAGGTCATGGGCCAGAAGCGATGGGGAAGCAAAAACCAGGCCCGGGTCCGGCTCGGCGGCATACCCCTGATCTGGCCCGAAGGTGGTTTGCACCTTGGTGGCATGGCTGAGCACTAATCTGAGCTTGTGCCGCAACCCGGGGGCGTCGTTGATTTCCACCGCCTTCTGTAAAAAGCTCCGGGCATCCCGATGCAGTTCCAGACGGCTGTCATCCCGCAGCCAGCCCACTGCGGCCTTGAGGCCAAGGGTGGCTCCGGCCAGGACGTGGCGGCTCACCCGGGGCAGGAGCACGACATGGTCCACTTCCCTGAGGATATTGGGGAACCACAACTCACCCCGCCAATGATGCCCATGCTCGGGGCGGTCGGCAAAATAGGCCTCATGTCCGGCCTCATCGAAATAGTGGACTTCGGCCCCGGCGTCAAGCGCGGCTTGGTGAAGGCCATTTTTTATGAGGGTGTCCCGGCTTGACCCTCTTTGCCTGCGGCTATCCTGGTAAACCCACTCCACTCCGGGTTTGTCTCCCACTATTACCCTGCCGGCCCCTTTCTCCCGCAGAAGTCTGGCCATGGCCACGACAGCCAAGGGAGAGGTGGTGGCCGGATAGGGGTGGGGGGAGTTGGCAGCTGGCTTGAGGAATACCGCCTCACCCCGGGACAGCCAGGAAAAATCCGTGGCAGCCTCAGCCACCCGCCTTATGGCGGCGATCTGTTGCTCCGGGGTTGCCCCTTTCGGCAGCGCCGCCAGCGCCACGCGCGCCAGACCGGGGTCAAGGGTAGTCATATTTTTACCCCTCTTCTCTTCAAGCACTTACTAAAAGTTATTTCCGATTGCCAGATATTGCAGGGTAGGGGCGCGGCATGCCATGCCCCTACGACAGGAAATTCTTTCTGACAACCGCAACAAAAAACATGTTTGGGCGCAAGATTGACGCCAAATACCATTTTCTCTTTGAAATGAAACATTCGTAGGGGCCGACCCACGTGTCGGCCCAGGTTGACGGGCGGACTCACGGGTCCGCCCCTACAGATTTGTTGCAGGTCATTATGAAAGCGGTCTAAGACAGAGTTCCTGATGAGTCCCTGGGTTTTTGAACCAAATCTCATTGATTAGAAGCTTAACATATTACATCGATACTGCTATTTTAGACCATGCGTCCCTTTTGACGAAAAAATTTATCCATCAGAGGACCCCAGGCGATGTCGTATGAATCTCTTGTTTTTGAGCTCAAGGACGGGGTGGCCCTGATCCGCCTCAACCGCCCCGAGGACGGCAACGCCCTCACCCTGGAGATGGCCCGGGAGTTGCTGGGCGCGGCCGGCCGCTGCGACGAAGACCCCCAGGTGCGGGCCGTAGTCCTCACCGGCACGGGCAAGATGTTTTGCGCCGGGGGCGACCTCAAGGCCTTTGCCGCCCAAGGGGAGCGGGTTTCCTCGTACATGAAGGAGACCACGCTGGCCTTTCACGGTGCCATCTCCCGGTTCAACCGCATGGCGGCCCCGGTGGTGGCAGCCATCAACGGCACCGCCGCCGGGGGAGGGTTGAGTCTCGCTCTGGCCACGGACATCGCGGTGGCCGGAGAATCGGCTAAATTCACCATGGCCTATACCAGGGTGGGGCTATCCCCGGATGGCGGCGCCACCTACTTTTTGGCCCGCCTGATCGGGCTGCGCCGGGCCCAGGAGATGGTGCTGTTAAATCCGGTGCTCACGGCCAAACAAGCCCTGGAGTGGGGCCTTATCAACCGGGTAGTTCCTGATGATCAGGTGCTGCCTGCCGCGCTGGACCTGGCCCGCCAATTGTCCCAAAGCGCCCCCCGAGCTCTGGGAGAGGCCAAGCGCCTGCTCCTGGCCGGGGCCACGGATAGCCTGGAATCCCAGATGGAACAAGAATCCCGCACCATTGCCGCCATGGTGGGGAGCGCCGATGGCCAGGAAGGAATTGCGGCCTTTCTGGCCAAGCGGTCCCCCAAGTTTACTGGGAAGTAGGAGGGAAGTAATACAGATCTGGCTTATCTGGCTAATCGCCGTCCTGCCGGTTCTTACGCCGGCGAGGGAGCCGGTGCTACATGAGGGCTTGCTCTGGAAGTTTTTAGACAGCCGTAGGGTGCGTTTTATACTAAGTTGAGAGCTCTGCGAAAGTCGTTAAAACTGTCATTCTGAGGGAGTGAAGCGACCGAAGAATCTCATAACTATTTGAAAATACAAGATCCGTCGCTTCGCTCAGGATGACAAAAATGCTTTTCGCAGAGGTCTCAAGTTGCAGTCATAGCGGTAACAAAATGTAGCCGCAGGCTTCAGCCTGCGTTTGGGCACGGCAAGCCGTGCCCCTACAAAAAAACTACTTGTTTGACGGCAACTTGGTATTAGACCTACATGCAGCCGCCGGCAAAGCCTTTGTTGCCGGTGCAGGCCCTACCCAAGCCGCCCTGCCGGGCCTTATACAACTCTACCGCGCTGCCGTCATAGACTGCGGTCAGGGCCATGTCGATGAAACCGCTCACCTCCAGGGGCATAACGCCGCTTTCCTTGAGAATGGCCCGGGGAGTTTCCCCCACTGCGCTTACCAGCACGGCCCGGCAATCTTTTAAGGTCTCAGCCAGGGCCCACCAGCGGTCGGGGCTGCCGGGAAGCGGCGCTGTGCGTTCTTCTCTGAGGGTGAAGCCGCCGTTTGGGTCCTGCTTCCAAATCTGGAACGAGGGGGCTTCCCCCAAATGCAGGTTGACCAGGGCGCCCTCCCGGGTGGCCACCGCCACGTAGGGCCGCTCCGGGTCCGGAGAAGGAGGCAGGGCGGCGCAGGCGCTAAGACAGCCTTGCAACTCCTGGGACCGGTCCTCCGCCAGCAGGCCCACGGCGTCGGCCCGGCAGCGGGTGCAGTGGTGCATCTGGGGCAGAAATTTTTCCGCTTCCTGCTGCAAGGAGTTCATAAGAGAAGACGGCGGTTCCGGTATATCCGCAAAGGGCGTATCAACATTGGGATACATGGGCATCAGGTTGAGGATGTCCACCCCTAAATCCGCCATCTTCTCAGCGATAGCCTGGACATGCTGGTCGTTGATGCCGGGAACGATGATGGTGTTGACCTTCACCGTTATACCCGCGAGCCTTGAGGGCGGCAATGGCTTCCAGTTGCCGGCTCAGCAGAAGTTCAGCCCCCTTGAGACCGCGATACACCACTTTGCCGTCCCGCACCCAGCCGTAAAGGCGGCGGCCGATCTCCGGGTCCACCGCATTCACCGTAATGGACACGTGGGACACTTGCAGGTCCGCCAATTCCTGCACATAAGGCGGCAGCCCCAGGCCGTTGGTGGCGAGACATAGGAGGAGGTCCGGAAATTTTTCCCGCATCAGGCGCAGGGTCTGCATGGTCTCCCCGGGATTGGCGAAGGGGTCCCCCGGACCGGCGATGCCCGCCACGGTGATGCGGGGCTCGACCCCCAACACCCGCTCCACGTAAGCCGCCGCCTGCTCAGGGCTCAAGACCGCGCTGGTGACCCCTGGGCGGCTCTCGTTGACGCAGTCATATTTCCGATTGCAGTAATTGCACAGGATATTGCACCTGGGCGCCACCGGCAGGTGCACCCGGCCGCATTCTCCCTTGACCTTGGCATTAAAGCAGGGGTGCTTGGCGATATTTAACATGGCTTTATCCTTTAAGTTGCGAGTTTTAGCTACCTCGTGGTCCTGCCGCGCAAAACTCGAAACTCGAAACGTGAAACTCAGAGGTACCCATACCCTACCGGCGAGTCTGCCTGCTTTTTCTCCAGAAAGGCATTGACGATGCAGTCCAGGAGGCTCTGGGCGCCCCGATACCCCAGGTGGAGAATCCTTTGGCCGCCGAAGCGGTCGTGAATGGGAAAACCCACCCGGATGAGGGGCGCCTGCCAGCGCTTGGCCAACTGATAGCCTTTACTGTGACCCATAAAAAGATCAGGCTGCAAATTCTCCAATTCCCCGCCGATCTCATAAAAATCAATGCCATCACGAACCAGGGGCGGCTCCGGCAGGAGGTCCCCGGTCACTGCGGCGATGGCTTCCTGGAAATGCCCGCTTTTGCCCCCTGAGGCGCACAGGACAGGGCGGATGCCGATTTCCGCCAAAAACACGGTGAGGCCCACCACCAGGTCTTCTTCGCCATAAACCACGGCCTTTTTCCCGAAAATATACTTGTGGCCGTCCACGTAAGCGTCAAGGAGGCGCCCCCGCTCAAGAGCATGCCCGGCAGGCATGGGCAGGTTGGCGAGATTCTCCAGCACCTCGAAAAACCGGTCCGTTTCCCTGAGACCCATGGGCATGCCCAAGCGCATAAGGGGTATGCTGAATTTCCCGGCCAAAACTTGTCCGGCGGTTTCCGTGCCCATGAGAGTCCTCCCGAATTCCAGGGTGGCCCGGGAACGGCCCATGGCTGCAATATCCGCCAGGGGAGTGCCCCCGGCAGGGATCTTTTCATAGTCCATCTGGGCTGGCCCGTCCAGGGTCTCGGAGAGGTCCGGCAGGAGGATGCCCGTCAGGCCGAAATCCGTGAAGATTTCCTTCAAATAACGGAAGTCGGCCGGAGAAACAAAACCGGGCAGAAGATTGACCGCCTCAGTGCGTTCGCCCCCCTGGGCCACCTGCTCCACTACCGCCTTGACCGCAGCGTGAAAACCTTCCATGTGCGTGCCGGAGTAACTGGGGGTGGACACCGTCACGAAGGCCGGAGTATCCTCCTTGCCAGCAATTTCCTGGCGAAATTCCTGCACCAGCCGGGGAACGTCATCGCCGATGGTCTCGGTGAGACAGGTGCTGGCCACCCCCACCAGCTTGGCCCCATACTTGTGCATGACATTGCTGAGACCCTGCTTCAGGTTGGGGCCGCCGCCATAGACGGCGTGCTTTTCACCCAACGAAGACGAGGCAATGTCCATGGGCTCCCGAAAATGGCTGATGACATAACGCCGCATATAGGTGGCGCAGCCCTGGGAGCCATGCAGGAACGGCACCGATCCCTCAATGCCCCGAAAAGCCAGGCACGCACCCAAGGGCTTGCACAACTTGCAAGCATTGGTAGTGGAGACGTAAGGAGTCTTGTCAGTTTTCATAGAGCCTCCTTGGGGGAGGGGGCTAAGGGCCGGCGGGCCCTTACCCCCTCCCCCAAGCCCCCACCCCCAAACCCTTAAAGGGTTGGGAGGGGGGCTTGGGGGGAGGGCAGGGAGTTTTACTCCCTGGCCCTCCCCCCAAGTTCCTCATTCGACTTTTGCCGCCGCGGCACGAATTGCCACACCGGGCTCATGACGGTGTTGTAGACTTCCTGGGCGAAGTTGAGCATGCCCACAAAGCCTTCCAGGGCTTCTTTGCGCTCGTGGTTGTGATCGCAAAAGCCCACTCCCAGTTTATAGGCGATGGGGCGCTCTTTGACGCCGCCCACAAAAATGTCCACGTCCTTTTCTTTCAGAAAGGTGGAGAGCTCCAGGGGATTGGAATCATCCACAATAATGGTGCCGGGGTCGGTGATGTCGTGGAGTTCCTGATAATCCGCCTCGGTCCCGGTTTGGGAGCCCACCAGCACCACCTGCATGCCCAGCAGCCGGAAGGCCTTGATGAGAGAGAAGGCCTTGAACGCGCCCCCCACATAGATGGCGGCTTTTTTACCGGTGAGGGCCTGGCGAAATTCCCTGAGTTTGGGGTAGAGCAGCCCGAGTTCTTCTTTAACCAGCTCCTGGGCCTTTACCATCATCTCCGGGTCATCAAAGTGCCGGGCCACCGCATAGAGGGATTCGGCCATGTCCTCCACACCGAAATAGGAGACGCGCAGGTGGGGGGTGCCGTATTTTTCCTGCATCATCTTGGCCAGGTCCATGGTGGCCCCGGAGCACTGGACCACGTTCAAGGCGGCCCCATGGGCCCGGCGGATATCGTCCACCCGGCCGTCGCCGGTGATGTTGGCCACCACCTCCAGGCCCAGCCGCTGGAAATAGTCCCGGATGATCCAGATTTCTCCGGCCAGGTTGAAGTCTCCCAGGATATTGATGCTTTTTGGGCTGATACCGGTGGTACTGCCTGTGCCCACCAGCCGGAACATGGCCTGGCAGGCAGCGTTGTAACCGGCCCGCTTGTTTCCCTTAAAGCCTTCGGACTGCACCGGGATGACCGGAATGCCCTTGGCTTTTTGCACTTTCTTGCACACGGTTTCCAGGTCATCGCCGATGATGCCCACGATGCAAGTGGAATAGACAAAGGCCGCCTTGGGGTTATGCCGGTCGATGAGTTCGAGCAAGGCCCTTTCCAGTTTTGGTTCGCCCCCGAAAATGACGTCCATTTCCTGGAGGTCTGTGGAGAAACTGAGTCGGTGCAGTTCCGGCCCCGAGGACAAGGCGCCCCTGATATCCCAGGTGTAGGCCGCGCAGCCGATGGGGCCGTGCACCAGGTGCAGGGCGTCGGCAATGGGGTAGAGCACCACCCTGGAGCCGCAGAAGACGCAGGCCCGCTGGCTCACCGCCCCGGCCAGGCTTTCCTTGTTGCAGTCCAGCTCAAAGGGGGCCTCGCCCTTGCGGTGAATCTGGCCTTGCCGTTCCGTGAAAATGGGAGTTTCCATGGTGATTCCGTTTCTTGTTTTTTACGTGGGGGAGGGGGTAAGGGGCCACTGCCCCTTAGCCCCCTCTCCCAAATTTCAACCCGGCAAATACTCCTTGGCCGGGCCGCCGTTTTCCAGGGCGTCCAGGATGGCGTCGATGGCTTCTTCGCCGTCCACCTTTTGGTACCAGTAGCCCTCTGGGTAAACCACCATGACCGGGCCTTGATCGCAGAGCTTCAGGCAGCCGGTGGTGGACACCATCACGCCGTTCAAACCCCGGTCCGCCAATTCGGACTCGAGATACCCCAGAAGCTCACCGGCGTTCTTTTTGATGCATTTGCCTTTGGGCTCCAGGCCCCGGAAACTCATGCACACAAAGATATGATGATCCGGTTTTTCCATAAGTTTTCACCTTATTTTGTTTTGGCAGCCGCAGGGCCATGCCTGCAGATTTGGTGCTATGTGCCAGGCCCAGCCTGGCTTCCAGGTGCGTTCCCAAGTACAACTTGGGAAAGAGATTCCAGCCTCAGTCTGCACTGCTCACTGCTCATCGCTTACTGCTCGCTCCTACATCACCAACTCAAAGCTCTCTTCCGGAGCATCCCGGTCCTGGCGATCAAGAAGCGCGTCCAGGATTTTTTCCAACAGCCGCAAGCCCCCCCGGTAACCCACCGTGGGAAAGTAGCTGTGGCCGATGCGGTCCAGGATGGGGAAGCCGCAGCGCACCAGAGGAATGTCCTCGTCTCGGGCAATGTACTTGAGGTAGGTGTTCCCCATGAGCAGGTCCACCGGCTCGTTTTTGATCCATTGGTGCAGGAGAAACATATCGCCGCCGTTTTTGACGTTCACCGGATAGGGCGAGTCCTTGGTAATGTCCTTGATTTTCTGCTCAAATTTCTTGCCCGACGTGCCGGTGACGATATGAATGGGCCACATGTCCATATCCACCAGGAACTGGGTGAGGGGCAGCAGGTGATCCGGATCCCCGGCCAGGGCAACTTTGCGGCCGAAAAAGTACTGGTGCATATCGGTGACCACATCCAGCAGACGCCCCCGCTCGATGTTGATGGACTCAGGCACCGTCACCCCGGCAATCTGCCGCAGGGTGTCAATAAAGGTGTCCGTAGCCGCAAGCCCGATGGGCAGATCCAGGATTTCACAGGGCACCTTGCACTTGGCGTCCAGGGACCGGGCCGCCGGCCCGGAGGCCAGGGGACCCAGGGCCACGGTGCCCATGCTGCTCCCCGCCTCTTTTAATTCCGCGATGGTGACCCCCCCCGGCGGGAACATGGAGAACCGGCCTGTTTGGGGAGAATTTAAGACGTTGGAGGTGTCGGGGAACGTGATGGTGGCCACTCCCAACTCCGTGCACAGGCGTTTGATCTCCTCTATGTCGCAGGGCTCCACATAGCCGGGGATGATATTGATCCGGTTCCCCTTGTGCCCGTTGGTTTCGGCGAAGTAGTCCACCATGCCCTTCACCATGCTGGCGAAGCCGGTGACATGGGAGCCCACGTAGCTCGGGGTGTTGGCATGGATGACGTATTTGCCCGCCGGAATTTTGCCCTCGTCCCTGGCCTTGGCGATGATCTGGGGAATGTCGTCCCCGATGGTCTCCGACAGGCAGGTGGTGTGTACGGCAATGACCTCGGGCTCATAAATGCTGAAGATATTGTTGATGGCCTGGATCAGGTTGGCCTGCCCGCCGAAGACCGAGGCGCCCTCGGTGAAGGAGCTGGTCCCTGCCATCACCGGCTCCTTGTAATGCCGGGTCAGGGTGCTGCGGTGATAGGCGCAGCAGCCCTGGGAGCCGTGGCTGTGAGGCAGGCAGCCGTGGATGCCCAAGGCGGCGTACATGGCCCCGATGGGCTGACAGGTCTTGGCCGGATTGATCATCAGGGCCGAACGTTCCGTGATGTCGTTGGTGGTGTGTCTCAGTAACATGGTTTTATCCTCTTGGCGCTCTTTGCGCCTTTGCGTGAGCGGCTTGCCTCAAGCCAAGGCGCTAAGGTCGCTTTATTCCCACACATACTTGGCCGCCAGTTCCGGGCGCTTCTGCCAGGGGGCTTTCAGATACTTCCACACCTTGCTGTTCACCATGCGGTCGATTTCCCGGTAGAAGTTGATGGCTCCCTGAAAGCCCGCGTAGGGTCCGCCGGAGTCATAGCTGTGCAGTTGCTTCATGGGCACGCCGCTTTTCTGAATGGCGTACTTTTCCTTGATGCCGGCGCAGATGATGTCCGGCTTGTAGATCTCGATGAGCTTCTCCGTTTCAAACTGGCTGATGTCGTCGATGACCAGGGCGCTGTCGGCCATGTCGGCCATCATGCCCTCGTAATCCTTGAAGGTGTAGCCGGCCGCTTCCAGGCGGGCCACCTGCTCCGGGGTCAGCCGGGGCCGGTAGCGCTCGGGGTCCGGCTCGATATGCAGTTCTTCGATGTTCCGGCTGTCGGCGTCGATCTTCAGGTTAGGCAGCACCCGCCGGCCTTCGTAGTCGTCCCGGTGGGCAAATTCATACCCCGCGGCAATGGTTTCCATGCCGATTTCCCGGAACAGTTCCTGGTAATGGTGCGCCCGGGAGCCGCCCACAAAGAGCATGGCCCGTTTCCCCTGGCACCTGGACTTGACGTCCTCCGCCACTGCCTTCACCTTGGGCAGTTCCCGGGCGATGACTTCCTCCACCTTCGCCGTCAGGTCGGCATCCTCGAAGAAATTGGCAATCTTCCGCAACGACTTGGCCGTGGCCTCCCCGCCGATGAAGTTGATCTTGATCCAGGGGATGCCGAACTTGGTCTCCATCATTTCCGCCACGTAATTGATGGACCGGTGGCACATGATGGCGTTCAGGTCCACGGTGTGGGAGTTGGCAAAGTAATCGTAGCTGGAGTTGCCGCTGAAGGTGGAAATCAGAGTAATGCCGCATTCTTCCAGCAACCGCTCGATCTCGAAGGCGTCCCCGCCGATGTTGTACTCCCCCAGCATGTTGATCTTGAATTTGCCTTGCTTTCTCCGTGTCGTCCAGGCCCACCACGTGGGTGAAGATGCCGTTGTTGGCGATGTGATGTCCGGCGGACTGGCTCACCCCCTTGTAGCCCTCGCAACTGAAGGCGAAGACGTTGATCCCCAGCTTTTCCTTCATCTCCCGGGCCACCGCATGAATGTCGTCGCCGATCAAGCCCACGGGGCAGGTGGCGAAAATGCTGATGGCCTTGGGCTTGAAGAGGTCGTAGGCCTCCTGCACGGCCTGGCGCAGCTTTTTTCGCCCCCGAAGATGATCTGCTCGTCCTGCATGTCCGTGGAAAAGCAGTAGGTTATGAAATTGTCATCCTCGGGGCCCTCGGGCCGGGTTTGGTTCCGCCGGGTCAGCCAACTGTAAAAGCCGCAGCCGATGGGGCCGTGGGTGATATTGACGATGTCCCGGGTGGGGCCCAGGACCACGCCCTTACAACCCGCATAGGTGCAGCCCCTCTGGGTGATGATGCCCGGGATGGTGCGCACGTTGGACATGATCTCCGGGACGCACGCCTCCGGGTCCGCCTGGTTCACCACGATTTGCTTGGCTCGTTTGCGGGCGACCTTGGTGGGGTACTTCTCCAGCAACTCCTTTTTCACCTCTTCGACGCCGAGGCCAAGCAGGTTGGTATGCAAATCATCAGGCTTGGTGGCCATGTTTGGTCTCCTATTGAGTTTCGAGTTTTGAGTTTTTAGTTTCGAGAAAAGAAAGAAACCAGGTTTTTTCTCAAAACTCGAAACTTGAAACCCGAAACTGCATTTCACAGTTCATCCAAAACCGTGTCGCCGGCTTCCCCGGTTCTAACCCGGACCGCGTCGCTCACCGGCACGACAAAGATTTTGCCGTCCCCGGATTTGCCCGTCTTGTTCACCTGGATGATGGTCTGCACGGTTTTTTTCACCAGGCGATCCGGGACCACCACGAAAAAGATGCGCTTGGGGATGAGGCGCTGGCTCTGGCCCAACTGGGCCACGGCCTCTTCATAGCCCTTTTCGGCCCCTTCCAGAAGGGTCAGGTCCACCAGGCCCTTGCCCCGGCCCAGGGCATCCCGGGCGGTGATGGAGGAGATGCCCGCTTCGGCCAGGGCGCGCTTGGTCTTGTTCATCATATTGATGCGCACGACGGCCATGATCTCTTTCATATCGCCACCTCTTCCAGTTCCCCGTCCAGGGTTTCCTTTATGCCGGAGCTGATGGTGTAGACTTCTTCCACCGGCGAAACGAAGATCTTGCCGTCGCCGTAGGCGCCCTTGTCGCCGGTGCGGGCCGCCTTGAGGACCGTCTTCACCACAAAATCCTTGTCTTGTTCCCGCACCACCGTGAGGAGCAGCTCCTTGGGGATTTCGTCATAGGTGATCTCGCCGATCTTGATGCCCCGTTGTTTGCCCCGGCCCACCACACTCATCTTGGTGACTGCCGGAAAGCCCGCTTCCATGAGGGCGGCCAGGACCGCGTCCACTTTTTCCGGCCGTACCACCGATCTGATCATAATCATGGTTATTTCCTCCCGTCAGGTTGTCTTCGTCATTTAACGGTGGGCCCGGCCTTCGGCCATGGCAGGCCCTTCCGGGTTTTTGGCCCTGAGGCCCGCCCTCAGTGCCGCCAGGCTCCAGCCGGTCAACCAAAACAACAGAAAAATTGCTGCGATGGTATTCACCTGATTCTCCTTTAGCCCGCCAGCCCATAGTCGATGAGGAGCTTTTCCAGTTCATCAGTGTTCATGGGCTTGGGGATCACATGCATTTCGTTGGCCTCCATCTTCCGAGCCAGGGTCCGGTATTCATCGGCCTGAGGATGGCTGGCATCAAATTCGATGACGGTCTTCCGGTTGATCTCGGCCCGTTGCACCATATTGTCCCGGGGGATAAAGTGAAGCATCTGGGTCCCCATCTTGGCGGCCAGGGCCTCGATCATCTCCAGTTCATTATCCACCTTGCGGCTGTTGCAGATGAGGCCACCCAGACGCACGCCGCCCGCTTCAGCGAACTTGACGATACCCTTGCAGATGTTGTTGGCCGCGTACATGGCCATCATTTCGCCGGAGACCACAATGTAGATCTCTTTGGCCTTGCCTTCCCGGATGGGCATGGCGAAACCGCCGCAGACCACATCCCCCAGGACATCATAGAAGGCGTAATCCAGTTTTTCGCTGTCGGCATAGGCCCCCAGCTGCTCGAGCAGATTGATGGAGGTGATGATGCCCCGGCCGGCGCAGCCCACTCCGGGCTCCGGTCCGCCGGACTCCACGCACACCGTTCCGGAAAAGCCGCTGCGGCGGATGTCGTCCAGGTCCACATCTTCCCCTTCTTCTCTCAAGGTATCTAGCACACTCTTTTGGGCCAGCCCGCCCAACAGCAGGCGGGTGGAATCCGCCTTGGGGTCGCAGCCCACCACCATGACCTTGCGGCCCATTTCCGCCAGCCCCGCCACGGTGTTTTGCGTGGTGGTGGACTTGCCGATGCCGCCTTTGCCGTATATTGCTACCTTGCGCATAATCTCACCTTTTTCCTGTTCATAATTTTGACCAGGTAAATAAGCACAAGATATGCCAAGAGTCGTAAAAATTAATTAACTTATAGTTATTATTTAATAAAAAATACTTTTTAATTTTTTCCAAATCCAGCTAAATGGTCTAAAAATTACAATTATGTAATTTATTATTTATTAAAAAATACATTAATGTATTTTTATAAAAAACTCACATTACATTTTTGTTCTTAGCTGCCCTGGCAAAGACAGGGAGACCGGCGGGTCATAAGGGGCGGTGTCAGTTGGAGAGTGCCCGGCTGCAGCTTCTTCTCAGGGAAGGGAACCGTTTCGCAGGCCATATGAGGAGAGGGCCGGGGGACTGTTAGGCCCTTCTCTTTGGGGCACGGCAAGCCGTGCCCCTTCGATTAATTGTCGGTTGGCTGCACATTGGTATTAGGGACATAGGGTCTGGCGGCCCGAAGCCCCCCACCGAAAAAATCAGTGGATAATTCCAGATTATGTAGCCTGTGACGGGGGTTCCAAACCGCACACCCGGTTTTTGCCGGTTTGCTTGGCCTGGTAGAGGGCGTCGTCTGCGGCTTTCACCAGGTCTTCGCCGCTTAATTGGGGAGTGAGGCAGGACAGGCCGATGGACACGGTGATAAAAATCTCCCCGCGGCTCAGGGCAATGGGAGTGGCGGCGATGCCCTCCCGGAGGCGTTCCGCCAGGAGGTGGGCCTGGTTCCAAGAGGTTTGGGGCAAAAGCGCCACAAATTCCTCCCCGCCGTAGCGGCAGAGCACGTCCGCCTGGCGCACGTGGCTCTGGAGGAAATCGGCCAGGGCTTTGAGGACCACGTCGCCGTCAGGGTGGCCATAGGTGTCGTTGACGCTTTTGAAATTATCAATGTCCAGGAACAAGAGGGACAGGGGCCTGCCGTAACGCCGGCTGACCTCCACCTGGTGGGCCAGCACTTCCCGAAAATGGCGAAAATTGTAAAGTCCGGTAAGGCCGTCCCGAATGGCCAGAGCTTTCACTTCCTCAAAGAGCAGGCCATGGCGCAGCGCGGCTTCGCCCTGGAGCGCGAAGATGCGAAACAACTCAGCCTCTTCCGGGGAGAAGGGCGCCTCCCGCCCCGCGGCCACCAGCCCCCGGTGGCTTCCGGCCTGCAGCCGTTCCTGCAACATTTCCGGGCAGGGCAGGGGCAGGGGAGGGCCATCGGGGGCGGGGCCAGTCTCCTCGGTCAGTTCCTGTTCCAGCCAGCGGTCAAACTGGGCTTTGGCTTGGTGAGACAAACCGGCCCCATGGCGGGAAGCGGCGGCCGCATCTTCCTGGCCTGGGCCCTGGAACCTGATGCCCAAACAGGCCAGGGGCATACTCTCCCAGATGAGGTCCAAAAGGCCGACCGCCAGTTCCGGAGGACCGAGGGGCCGGGCCAGGGTCTCGCCGATGTGGCGGATTTGGGTGAGTTCCCGGGCCCGGGTCCGGGCCAGCTCCTCCTGGGCGAGCTGCAGGTCCTCCAACAGCTCCCGGTTGGCCAGGGCCAGGCGCCGCCGTTCCAGAGCCCGGTCTACCACACTCTGGAGTTCCGGCAGCCGTAATTCCGATTTCACCAGGTAGTCGTAGGCCCCCAGGCGGAGGGCCTGAATGGCGCTGTCCAAGGCCCCCAGGCCGGTGAACAAAATGACCTCCGTGTCGGGGGTATGTTCCCGCACATGGGCGAGAAGATCCAGGCCGGAAGAGTCGGGAAGATTCAGGTCCAGGATCGCCAGGGCCATTTTTTCCGTCCCCAGGGCGGACTTGGCTTCCCGGCCGGTGGCCACCGCGGCCACTTCATAGCCCTGTCCCTTGAGAAAACGGGTGAGGGTGCTCAAAATGGTGGGGTCGTCGTCCACCAGGAGGATCTTCTCTCCAGGCATTATTGCACGCTCCCTGATGACAACAAGGTGTCCTTCTGGAAATTGACATCATCCCGCTGAGGGTAGTCCAGGGTGTAGTGCAGGCCCCGGCTTTCCTTGCGGGACAGGGCCATGCGGATGATAAGCTCGGCCACGGTGGCGATATTGCGCAGTTCCAACAGATCGCTGGTGATGAGGAAGTTCCAGTAATAATCGTTGATTTCCTGCTGGATGAGGTCGATGCGGTGCTGGGCCCGGTGCAGCCGCCGGTCGGAGCGCACGATGCCCACATAATTCCACATCATGCGCCGGATCTCATCCCAGTTGTGGGACACCACCACGGCTTCGTCGCTGTCGGTGGCGCCCCCGGGGTTCCATTCCGGGACCAGGGAGGCGGTGGGTTTCCGGATCTCTGGGAGAGATTCCCTGGCGGCCTGGGCGGCCTCGTGGCTAAAAACCAGGGCCTCCAGCAGCGAGTTGCTGGCCAGGCGGTTGGCGCCGTGAAGGCCGGTCATGCTTACTTCCCCCACCGCATACAGGTTGTCGTGGGTGGTGCGGCCCGAGGCGTCGGTGACCACGCCGCCGCACATGTAATGGGCCGCGGGCACCACCGGCAAGGGTTCTTTGGTGAGGTCATAGCCGAATTCCAGACAATTCTGGTAAATGTTGGGGAAACGCCCTTTGACAAAGTCGGCGTCCTTGTGGCTGATGTCCAGATAGACGCATTCCGCGCCGCTGGTCTTGAGCTCATTGTCGATGGCCTGGGCCACACTATCCCGGGGGGCCAGGTCCTTAAGAGGGTGGTATTTTTCCATGAAGGCCCGGCCCTGGCGGTCCACCAGGATGGCCCCTTCCCCCCGCATGGCCTCGGAAATGAGAAAATTTTTGGCCGCGGGATGGTACAGGCAGGTGGGGTGGAACTGGACAAACTCCATGTTGCCGATCCAGGCCCCGGCCCGGTAGGCCATGGCCACCCCGTCGCCGGTGGCCACGTCCGGATTGCTGGTGTAAAGATATACTTTGCCCGCGCCCCCGGTGGCCAACAGGGTGATGGAGGCCAGAAAGGTGTCCACCTCTCCGGTCTTGGTGTTGAGGACGTAGGCCCCCACGCAGGACTCTTCCACATTGGCCACCACCCCGCCCCGGCGCACCAGCCTTTCCCGGGTGATGAGATCCACACCCATGCAGTTCTCAAAGATCTGGATGTTGGGGTGGGCCTGGGCCTTTTCCACCAGGATGCGCTCGATTTCCGCGCCGGTCATGTCGTGGGCATGGATGATGCGGCGGTGGGAGTGGCCTCCTTCTCTGCCTAAATCAAAGCCATTGTGGGCGCCGGTGTCAAAGTGGGCCCCCATGGCCACCAGATCGTGGATGCGCTCCGGTCCCTGGCGGACCACCATCTCCACGATGTCCGTATGACTTAGCCCCTCTCCGGTGGTCAGGGTGTCCTGGACGTGATACTCAAAGCGGTCGTCCGGCCCCAGCACCGCGGCGATGCCTCCCTGGGCCATGCGGGTGGAAGTTTCCATGATGTCCCGCTTGGTGACCAGATTAACCGTGGCGAAGTCGGCCACCTTCAGGGCATAACTCAAGCCCGCCAACCCCGAACCCAGAACCAGGATGTCTGAAATATGGTGCAAGGGCGTTTCCTTTTAAATGTAAGTGTTATTTGAGGGAGGGGGCCAGGGGGCAGTGGCCCCCTGCCCCCTCCCTCAAACTCCCTCCCCCAACCCCTTAAGGGGAGGATAACTGTCCGCGGGTTGGGAGGGGGGCTTGGGGGGAGGGCAGGGACTTCAAGTCCCTGGCCCTCCCCCCAACACAAGGTCCCCGGTCTCTCCCCAACTACCAATTCAGCAGGCGGGCCAAGTTTTGTCCCAATATCATCTCCCGCCAGTCCTCCGGGAGGTTGGCCTCCACCATCTCTTTAATATAGCGCTTGGGAGGCAGCAGCGGGTAGTCGCTCCCGAAAAGAATCTTGTCGGGCCCCACCATTTCCGCGGCCAGCCGGTAGATGGCCGGCCGGTAAAGATAGGGGGAGGCCGCGGTGTCGAAATACACCCGCCGGAAGACCTCGGGGGCCTCTTTTTTCAGGAGCCCATAGAAGGGCAGCCCCCCGCCCCAATGGGCCAGTATCCAGTCCACTTCCGGGAATTTTTGCAGCAGGCGGTACACCGCGTCCAGGCGGATGGCCGCCTTCCCCGGGTAGTTGGCCCCCACCGGGTCGTTCATGTGGAGCATCAGGGGGGCATGGTAATGCTGACAAAGCTCTGCAATGGGCGTCAAGTAATATTCCAGGTCGTCCCCCGGATCATCCACATACCAGGCCAGCTCACCCACGCCCCGGAAGCCCGCGGCCAGGCAGCGCTCCACTTCCCGGCGGGCGGCCGGGTCCAGGGGATTGACGTTGCAAAAGCCGATAAGCCGGCGGGGCCAGCGGCGCTGGGCTTCCAGTATGACCTCGTGCTGGCGCCGCCAGAGGCGCTCCTGGCGCCAGGGGAAGCCGGAAACCACCGCGGCTTCCACCCCCTCCTCTTCCAGGTCCTTGAGAAACTCCTCTGGGTGCACCAGTCGGGATTTGGGGTCGGCGTAGAGGGCCCGAAAAGCCGGTTCGTCGGCGAAAAAATCCTCCCGACCGCGGCAGATTTCTTCAGGAAAAACGTGGGTGTGGGCGTCCAGAATCAGCATGGCCCGGCATCGGTCCTTACAGACTATTTACTTTTTATACATGAAATTTTCATATAAAATACACCACATGGCAAGAATCGCAAGAATACTCGCAACTTTCTTTTTTCCCTCGTATCGTTGCCCTCGCTAATCCAACGGTTTTGAGAGGCCAGTCCCTTTTCCCCCGAACAGGTTTCTTTGCTTATGTATGACCTTGTCCTCTGGAACAGTTGCCTTCTGACCATGGAGCCAGAGGCCAAGCCCATATTCCCTGGTTTTGTGGCGGTGCAGGGAAGCGTCATCCAGGCCGTGGGTGCGGCGCGCCATCTGACGGATCTGCCTCCCGCCCGGGAATATGTGGACGTGGGGGGGGCTCTCACGATGCCGGGGCTCATCAACACCCACTGTCACCTCCCCATGGTGTGGTTCCGGGGTCTGGCCGACGATCTACCCCTGCAACAATGGCTCACCCAGAAGATTTTCCCGGCGGAGGGCGGCTGGCTCACTGAAGACCGGGTGTATTGGGGGACGCTGCTGGCCGCGGCCGAGTTGATCCGGGGAGGCGTCACCACCGTGGCGGACGGCTATTTTTATGAAAGCGAGGTGCGCCGGGCCCTGGCCCAGGCGGGCCTCCGGGCGGTGGCGGCCCAGGGCCTGGTGGACTTTCCCTGTCCCGGCGTACCGGACCCCAAGGACAATCTGACTCATGCGGCCCATTTTCTGGGCACCGGGGCTGGTTTTTCGCCCCTCATCACCTCCGCAATTTTTTGCCACTCCCCCTACACCTGCGGGCCGGCCACCCTCACCGGGGCCAAAGATTTGACCGGAAAAGCCGGCGTTCCCTTTTTCATTCATCTGGCGGAAACCCGCCGGGAGGTGGAGGACCTCAAGGGCAAAACCGGCCTGGGCCCTGCCGCCTATCTCGACAGCCTGGGGATTTTGGATGAGCTCAGCGTGGTGGCGCACGGGGTTTGGCTCAAACCAGAGGACATGGACCTCCTGGCCCAACGGCGCGTCAAGGTGAGCCACTGCCCCGAGTCTAATATGAAGCTGGCCTCCGGCGTGGCCCCGATCCCGGAAATGCTGGCCCGGGGCGTCACCGTGGGCCTGGGGACTGATGGGGCCGCGTCCAACAACAACCTGGACCTCTTTGGGGAAATGAGCCTGGCCGCCCGCCTGCACAAGGTCCGGCAGGGCGACCCCACCGTGCTGCCCGCCCATGAGGTGGTGGCCCTGGCCACCCGGGAAGGGGCCAGGGTCCTGGGCTTGGGGGACAAGGTGGGGACGCTTTCGCCGGGCAAGCAAGCGGACCTGATCGTGGTGGACCTCAACCAGGCCCACCTCACCCCCTGCTATGACCTTTATTCTCACCTGGTGTACGCGGCCAGGAGCGCCGACGTCCGCCAGGTCATGGTGGCGGGGCGCTGGCTTCTCAGGGAGCGGTGCCTCCTCACCCTGGATTGGGCGGAGATCGCTTGCCGGGCGAGGCAATATGCCCGAAATCTGGCCGCATTTGCCGCGGCTTCCCAGTCTTAACCTTGACCCCCACCAGGCTTTAGGTGACAATGGAGCACACAGGAAATGACCATACCTTGGGAGGGGCCGGGATGGCGAAGTTGGAAGTGAATGTGGATCATGTGGCGACGCTGCGTCAGGCCCGGAGGGGTGAGGAACCCGATCCCGTGCATGCTGCGGTGCTGGCGGAATTGGCCGGCTGTGACGGCATCATCGTTCATTTGCGGGAAGACCGGCGCCATATCCAGGATCGGGACCTTGTGCTCTTGCGGCAAACGGTGCAGACCCGCCTCAACCTGGAAATGGCGGCCACCGAGGAGATGTTAAGAATTGCCGCCGAGGTCAAGCCTGACCTGGTCACCCTGGTCCCGGAAAAAAGGCAGGAGCTCACCACCGAGGGCGGGCTCAATGTCCAGGGCCAAAAAGAGTATCTGCGGGATTATGTTCACAAGCTCAAGGAGGCGGACCTCATCGTCAGCCTGTTTGTGGACCCGGTGCCCGCCCAGATCAACGCCGCCCGGGAAGTGGGGGGCACCTGGGTGGAGCTCCACACCGGCATATACGCCGAGGCCGACGACGAGGCCCTGGCCCAAAAATACTTCGACGAGCTCCTGGACGCGGCCCGGCACGCCCGGAGTCTGGGCCTGCGGGTCAAGTGCGGCCATGGGCTCAATTACCACAACATCCTGCCCTTTCGGGGCCGGCCGGAATTCGAGGAGTTCAGCATCGGCCACAGCATCATCAGCCGGGCGGTGCTGGTGGGCCTGGAGCGGGCGGTGCGGGAAATGGTGGAGCTAATTAAAGGCTAAGGCAGAGGAGAAAGCATGGAAAACACCGGGGAACGCCCCCAAGCGCCGGACACCAAAGAGCCTGAAATCATGAAATCCCTGGCCCTGGGAGTTGTGGGAGATTTGGGCCGGCTTCTCAAGGAGCATGATCTCGGCCATAAGCCCATTAAGATTGTCGAATTATTGGTCTTCGGCATGTTCGTGGTCACCGAGACCTTTACCTACGCCCAAAAGGGGCTGGAGCAGGCCCGGCAGTCCCTGGATTTGTTTCACGAAGAAATGATTGAGTACATCTTCAAAGAATATTTTTTTAAAACCACCAAGGCCAAGGACATGACGGAAGTGGAGGCCCGTTTTCAGGAGATGAACCAGCTCATCAATGACCGCTACCAGGAATACCGCCGGAACTTTTATGAAGATTATCACGATAAGAAGATGAGCTTCGCCCGGACCTTCAACAGTTTTGCCGGTCACCTCATGGAAGAACCCCTGCCGGACGGGGAAGAAAAAGACCGTCTGATCTCAGTTTTTTCCGTAAAGCTGGCCCATTTCTGGTCTGGGTGCCTGTCATCTTTTCAGCCCGGCGAGGCCACAGCCAATCCCCAACCATGACTATCGACTCTTCAGGTTTCATCGACCTGCACACCCACTCCACTGCCTCGGATGGCTCCCTGTCCCCCCGGGAACTGGTGCGCCACGCCAAGGAGCAGGGCCTTGTGGCCCTGGCCCTCACCGACCACGACACCATTGACGGCCTGGCCCAGGCTGTGGCCGCAGGCGCTGAATTTGATCTGGAGGTCATTCCGGGCGTGGAGATCAGCGCCCGGCATCCCCAGGGTTCCATGCACATTCTGGGTTTTTTTCTGGATTATCAGAGCGACCTCCTGGCCAAACGCCTGGATGTCCTCAAGCAGGCCCGCAAGGACAGGAATCCCCAGATCATCGCCAAACTCAATAAACACGGCATTCCCGTCACCATGGAGCAGGTGGAGGGCCTCTCCGGGGGCGGCCAGGTGGGCCGGCCCCACATCGCCCAGGCCATTTACCAACTGGGCGGGGTGAAAACCTTCCAGGAGGCCTTTGACCTGTATCTGGGGAGCAACGGTCTGGCTTACGTCAGCAAATTCCGCTTTCCCCCTCATGAAGCCATCGGCATGATCCGGGACGCCCAGGGCCTAGCCGTCCTGGCCCACCCCTTCACCGTGGGGCTCCACACCGCGGAGACCCTGGGGCCCGTTTTGGAAGATCTCATGGGCCTGGGTCTGGCCGGGGTGGAATGCTATTATCCCGAGCACTCCTCCGAGCAGCAGGCCCTCTACCTCTCTCTGGCCCGGAAACTGGGGCTGCTCGTCACCGGCGGGTCCGACTTCCACGGGGACATCAAGCCCGATATTCACCTGGGCCGGGTCAACTGCCAACAGCACCTTACCTACGACCTGGTGACCGCCATGAAGACATGGCGGGAGAGGGAAGTTGGTGGGGGAGGGGGCTAAGGGTCGCAGACCCTTACCCTTTTTAACAAGCCCTTCGAATTGGAAGTTCGGGGGGAGGGCCAGGGACCTGAGGTCCCTGCCCTCCCCCCGAGCCCCCCTCCCAACCCGCAGAGAGTGCTGGCAAGGCGGGGCCATAGGCCCGCCTTGCCAGCTATTTTTCTTCCCCCTTTAAGGGGTTGGGGGAGGGAGTTTGAGGGAGGGGGCAGGGGGCCACTGCCCCCTGGCCCCCTTCCTCAAGTTCACCCTCACACAATTAGCATGCAGTCGCCGTAGCTGTAGAAGCGGTAGTAGTGTGTGATGGCGTCCTGGTAGGCGGCCAGGATGAAGTCGCGGCCGGCGAACGCGGCCACCAGAAGCAGCAGGGTGGAGCGGGGCAGGTGAAAGTTGGTGAGGAGGTGGTCCACGGCCTGGAAGCGGTAGCCGGGGTAGATATAGAGGCCGCACCAGCCCTCCTGGGGGATAAAGCCCTGGGGCCCGGCGCAGTGCTCCAGGACCCGGACGCTGGTGGTGCCCACCGCCACCAGGTGTTTGCCGGCGGCCTTGGCCTGGTTAAGGCGCTGGGCGGTCCTATCCGGCAGGATGAAGAATTCCGGGAGCATCTGGTGTTCCGTGTAATCGAGGGTGCGCACCGGCAGAAAGGTTCCCGGCCCCACGTGCAGGGTGAGGCTGGCTGTCTCAATACCTCGATTTTCCAGGTTCCCCAGGACTTCCGGAGTGAAATGCAGCCCCGCGGTGGGCGCCGCAATGGCCCCGGCGTGGGCGGCGTACACGGTCTGGTAGCGCTCCTTATCTCCGGTTTCCGGGGTCCGGCGGATATAGGGGGGGAGAGGCATCTCCCCTTGGGCCAAAACGGCCTGCACCACCTCCCCCGCCGGTGTCCGGAACTGCACTTCAGCCACGCCCGCCCCCATAATTTCCATGATTTTCCCCTCCAGGCCACCCTTGAAATGGAGGACCTGGCCCGCCTTCAGACCATGGCTGCGGTAAGTGGCCCGGGCTCGGGCCGTATGCGGGGCGGAGCCCTGATCGAGGAGTTCGGGGGGATTATGGAGGAGGAGTTCAACCTGGCCGCCGCCGCCGGCCTTGCGGCCATGCAAGCGGGCCGGGAAGACCCGGGTGTCGTTGAGCACCAGGAAATCGTGATGATCCAGGATTGCCGGTAATTCCGCAAAGATTCGGTGTTGCCAGGTTTGGGAGGCCCGGTCCACCACCATGAGGCGGGAGTCCTGCCGGCGGGGCGCAGGGTGCTGGGCGATGAGCTCCGAGGGCAGACGGTAATCGAAGTCGGCTAGGGTGAGGGCCATGGGTTATTTTCAGGCGGCAACGTGCAGGGTTTCCGGAGCGATTGTGGCTTCAAGGGGTGTAAGCCCCACGATTTCCCCTTCCACCTGCACCACGGCCGGCGGGTCAGCCCACAGTTGCAGCCGTTGGGCGAAGCGGGCCTGGACCCGGGGATGGGAGAGATGCGCCCCTTTAAAACTTTTCCCCAAAAGGGCCAACAGAGACAGGCGACTCAACTCCTTGTCCCACACCACTTGAAAACGCCCCGATTGCGGGGAAGCCTGGGGGGTTATTTTAATGCCCCCGCCGAAATATTTGCCCAGACCCGCCACCAGCAGGGCGGCTTGGGCGGTAAAAGGCTCGCCGTCCATGAAGCCCGTCAGGTTGAAGTGCCTGAGCCGCAAGAGTTCCTGCAACCCGCTGAGGAGATAAGGCATTTTCCCGGGAAAAGGCAGCCTTTGCCGGCGCAGACGCGCCACCACCCGGGCGTCAAAGCCCAGGCCCCAGACGTTCAGGCAGATCCTTGCCGTGGGGTAGCCGTGGAGACCCTGCATCCGGAGAATGGCCAAGCGCACGGGAACCGTGCTCTCCCCCAGGGCCAGGGTCAGGCATTCCTGCGGAGAGCGGCCTGGAAAAAAATTGCGCACATAATCGCAGCCCGTGCCCAGGGGGACAACGCCGAGACTGGGAAGCCGCCCCTGGGTTTCCCACCACAGGCCGTTCACTACTTCGTGGATGGTGCCGTCCCCGCCCACGGCCAGCACCCGGTCAAAACCCTGGCGCCGGGCCTGCGCGGCCAGCGTCTCCCCGTGTCCGGGGCCTGCGGTCCACCATGTAGTTGGCGGGGCCGCCTGCAAACGCGGATCTTGGAGAAGTTGGGGCCATAATCTGGCGGCTTTCCGGCTGCCGGCCGCGGGATTGACAATGGCCACCGCGTTCACAGACTTGCCTCCCGTCTGATTGCCAGGGATTAGGGGGCCGCTCTGGGGGAATGGGCGCCGCCCCGGATGAGATGAATTTTGGTCAATATTTTCCTTGTCTTCATTATAATATCAGGGCAGGGCCACCAGATGGGAAAAAATCTCAGACCAGGGCTGGCGTCACCCGGCTGCAGGGTGTCGTCACCCAAAGGGATTGACGGTTATGGTTAATCTGGAAGAATTTCGGGCCGGATTATTCTCGGTGCCTTTTGCCTGCGTCGATGAATTGCCGGAATACTGTTTTCGCTGCTGGTATTTGATCCATGAAGAATCGCCGGTGTGTTTCTGCGAGGCGCCGTTTTACTATGTGTGCTGCTATTCTCTGCCGGATAAGCTCACCCAGGTCGTTCCGCCCTGTATGGGGGGGAGGGCGGCCAGGGACAGGATAATTCTTGACGGGAGCACCTTGCCTCGTTCGTCCCCAGGGAGTTTTGCGACAAAGCTGCAAACCCAGGCCTCAGAAGATCACCGCCAGCATGTGGTGATGATACGCGTAGCTGGTGGACAGGCACCAGAAGGCCAGCACCAGGATAACACAAAGACAGATGGTCAAAAGTCGGTCTATGAGTCGGGGTTTCATGGTGGTTTCCTTTCCTGCCAGATACTTATCAAGAGACGTGCCAAAAGGTATCTATATAATTTTTCTATATAAATTAATTATCAAGAGGAAGAAGAGTTAGGAAAGTAAATACTTTGTTCGAGAATATGAACCTAAGCTTGGGTTTTTCTCAAAAGTCTGGTAATAATCCGGCCGGCTAATGGAAAAAATTTCGAAAAATTTTCTCCCAATCCCTTAAGGGGTGAATTTTTCGAGAAAGTCGAGGCCATTGCCCCCGACTTTCTCGGACCCATGCGGGTTGGGAGGGGGGTGTGGGGGGAGCACGTAGGGGCGGGGTGACCCCCCCCTACGTCCCTGGTCCTCCCCCCACTAACCGGTAAATTTTTTTCCTGGGGAAGTGGCATTCCCTGGAGCCTTCTTTTTTAAACGAACTATAGTTAATTATATATGACAAGCCGGTGGGGCCAGAGGGAAATAAATTCGGGCATCTCCGGCCAATCTTTGGTATGATGACAAGTGTTTAAACCAGATCAGGTGCAAGCATGACCAGGGAATCTCTTGTCTGCCCCGGATGCAGTTGCCTGTGCGACGACCTGGACGTAACCCTGGAGAATGGCCGGATCGTGGCCGTGGCCAACATCTGCCTCTGGGGCGCGGGCAAGTTCCTAGCCACCAAGAAGTTCCGCAGCAAGAGTCCCCGGGGCCGGTTGACGGCCTGCCAGGTGCGGCGCCGGGGGCAGTGGCGGGAGGTGCGCTATGACGAGGCCCTGGAGGAAGCCGCCGGTCTCCTGGCCAAGGCCAGGCAGCCGCTCCTTTATGGTCTCACCAACTCAGGGGTGGCCGCCCAGAAAGCCGCCCTGAAGTTGGCCCGGGGGCTAAGGGCCCGCCTTGAGCCCGGCGACCTGAGTTTCATGGCTCCCTTTTATGCCGCAGCCAAGGTTCATGGCCTTTTCTGGGCGCCTCTGGAAGTCATTCGGGACGAAGCGGACACGGTGCTTTTCTGGGGGGCCAACCCCATCCATTCCGCGCCCCGGCATGTGGTGCGCTACGCCGTGTTTGCCCGGGGCCGCTTCACCGAGTTAGGCATCGCCGACCGGCGGGTGGCCGCGGTGGATATTTATCCCACGGAGATGAGCCATTTCTGCCGGCCCTTTGTCCAAATCCAGCCCGGACAGGAGCTGGCCTTGGCGGCTGAACTGCTGGCCCGGCTGGCGAACGGCTCTGAGGTAAAGAACACAGTCCCCGGGGCTGCGGATGTGGCGGCTTTCCTGGCCGAGTCTACTTACGGGGTGATGTTTTTAGGGCGGGGAGTGAGCTATGGGCCGGGGCCGGAACTGGTGGAGCGTTTGACGGCCCTGGTGGCCCGGCTGAACCGGGAGCGGCCTTTCATGCTCCTGCCCCTGCCCGGCGATTTCAACAGCGCCGGCCTCTATCACCTCCTGCTGAGGGAGCTGGGCAGTCCGGGCGCGCCGGAGTTCGGCGAGACCGGGGAGGTGGTCAGTCACTTTACGCCGGTCAATTTTCAAGAGGTGGACGCCGTTTTGGTGGCCGGCAGCGACCTGTTGTGGTTTTTGCGGGATGAGCAGGTTCAGGATTTGCTACGCCGCCGGGTGCCCCTGGTGGTGCTCAGTCCCTTTGCCAACAAGACCACGGCCCAGGCCGCGGTGCAGTTCCCGGTGGCCCTGGAGGGGGTGGAGGTGGATGAGGAAGCCTATCGTCTGGATGGCTTGCCGGTGCCCCTCAGGGCCGTCACCTCATCGCCCTGGCCCGCCACCCACCGCATCCTGGAAGATCTGGTGCTGTTTTGTTGACACGTAAGCGGGACGCGAGAGGAGTGGAAGAAATCCCCCCTAACCCCCCGGGTGTCAGGTAAGTTTTTTGCTTAGGGCGTTATAAAGTCTGGATATCTTCTCAGGGTACAAAACTTGAATTCTTACTGATGGAGCGCAGCATGACCCGACCCGCAGCCAAAAATCCTCAGGTCATCCTGGAAACCAGCCTGGGATCCATCACACTGGAACTGTTTCCCGACAAAGCGCCGGTGACCGTGGCCAACTTCCTGACCTATGTGCGGGAGGGCTTCTATGACGGGCTCATTTTTCATCGCCTCATTTCCAACGCCATTGTGCAAGGGGGGGGCTTTACGCCGGATTTGACCTACAAGGAGCCCACCCACCCCAGCATCATCAATGAAGCCCAAAACGGCCTGTCCAACGAACGGGGCGCCATCGCCATGGGTCGGGCCTTTCCCATTGACAGCGCCGCGACCCAGTTTTTCATCAATATTGTGGACAACCCTGCCCTGGATCACCGGGGCCCGGAGCCCAGTGCATACGGTTATGCGGTTTTTGGCCGGGTCGTGGACGGCATGGAAGTGGTGGGCAAGATGACCTGGATTCCCACGGGAGCGGTGGGGGAACATCGGAACGTGCCCAACAACCACATTGTCATCCTTAAGGCCAGTGTGGTGGAGGATTAAAGCCCCCGGAGGCTGGCATGCGTTGCAAAATCGCCGGCGGCCGCGTGTTTGACCCAGCCCAGGGGTGGCAGGGAGAGGTTCGGGACCTGTACCTGGACGGGGACCGCATCGTCGCCCACCTCCCCAAGGTGGAGACCATCATCGACGCCCGGGACCAGGCCGTGGTGGCTGGGGGTATTGACCTCAGGGGGCAGGTGGCCACCTTTGGCCTGAATTTCCTGCGTCTCTGGGGGGGAGTGCCCGGGCCGGCCAAGCTCGGGGAAACCTACGCCGCCCTGGGGTACACCCACGTCCACGAACCTTTTCTGACCCTGGCCACGGCCGGTTATGTGCATCGGGAACTGGCCGCCCTGCCGGTGGTGGATGTGTCCGCTTCCCTGGTGATCAACCTCCGGGATCTGGACCTCTGGCTCAGGGACGGAGCCCGGCGGGGGGAACTGGCTGAAACCCTCAACTTTTTCCTGGAAAAGACCCGGTCCCTGAACTTCAGGGTGGCGGAACCCTGGGTGCAGCATCGCCAGGAGGTTTACGCCCACCGTACCCTGCCCCTCCCGGCTACCCTGGAAGTGCTGGCCCGGCTGGCCGGGGAACTGAAGACCACCCTGATGGTGGAGGCCTCCCCGGAAATGCTCCGGGCCGCTCTGCCTGAACCGCAGGCTTTTCATCTCTCCGGCCTGGGCGCGGCCCTAACCAGCGATGATTTGGCGGAAAGCGCGCTGGCCCACCTGGAGCGGGGGGTCAGCCTTGACCTGGGGCTCATCTGGCCCCGGGAAGCGTCGGGAAAAAACGGGGTTCCCATTCAGGCGGATGTGGGTCTGGGGAGGCCCTTGAGCTTTGCGGCCCCTGCCACCCGGGACCAAGCCCGGCGGGCGCTGGTGCTGGCCCTGGCGGCCCGGGGCAACCACACTGCGTTTTCCGGGGCCGGAGCGGCCCAGGCGCCGCTGGAGCATTATGCCGACCTTTTCTCCTGGCTAGGGGATGGCGAGGCGCGACAGAAATTTTGGGGAGAGGAGCTGACCCCGCGCCGGTTCTCTTTCTCCGAGTGGCTGTGGGCCACCCGCACCCTGCCAGCCCGGCTCCTGGGTTTGGCCGATCGGGGCCACCTGGGGGCGGGGGCCCGGGCTGATGTGGCCTGCTTTGATTGGCCCGCCGGCGCGGGCGACCGCTGGCCGGAGCAGGTGAGGCGCTGCCGGACGCTCATCAAGGCAGGGGTGCTGGTGGTGGAAAACTCCTGCCTGGTGCGGGCCGATGTCCCCAAGGCGGCCTGGTATCGCCAGACCGGGGCCGAGGCCACCCCCATGGTGAGCGAACTTTGCCAGTTTCGGAGTTTCCGTCCGGAGAATCTCTGGGCTGCGGCCGAGACGGGGGCCGACGTCTGGATGGGGATTTAGGGCATGGCCAGCTTGGAGGAACTCCGGGAATTTCTCCCCGGCACTGATTGCGGGGAGTGCGGCGCCGACTGCGCCGGTTTCGCGGCCTGGCTCCTGGGCCGGGAGGCGTCCCCGGCGGACTGCCCGGTCCTGCACACTCCGGATTTCGCCGGCTATATCGAGGCCCTGGGGGAACTTTTAGGGGTGGCGGCAGCCGCGGCCCCGCCCATGCACATAGACCCGGAGAAGTGCAACGGCTGCGGCATCTGCGTGGCCATGTGCGAGCACCACCTGGGGAACTGCACCGAGGCCCGCCTGGGCCGGGGCCCCCGCCCCCAGGACCGGGTGGTCTTTCACGTGGTGAACGGCGCGGTGGTGGTGGTGCGCCAGGAACTGTGCGTGCGCATGGTCCAGGCCGCGGAACGGTGCAGCAAGTGCGCCGAGCATTGCCCCACCGGGGCTATAACGTTTGAGTAAGGAAAGGTTGGTGGGGCGGGCGTCCCCGCCCGCCTTTTGAGTGAGGTGAGACTATTGCATATATCTTTGGGAGAGGGGGCCAGGGGTCGCGGACCCCTGGCCCCTCTCCCAAACCCACTCCCCCAACCCCTTAAGGTTTTGTCCAAGCCGGAAAAGTCGAAACCGTAGGTTCCGCCTTTTCCGGCACTTAAGCGGGTTGGGTGGGGGGCTTGGGGGGAGGGCAGGGACCTCAGGTCCCTGGCCCTCCCCCCAAAAGACTTCCAAAAATCATGGACGACACCCTCAGGATTCAGGATCTCGATCCCCTCTTCAAGGAGGAACTGGCCCGGGAGCCCGGCTGCCAGCACCTGCTGCGCTGCTTTGCCTGCGGGGTCTGCACCGCCACCTGTCCGGTGGCCGAAATTGAAACGGAATTCAGTCCCAGCCGCATCATCCGCCAGATTCTCTACGGCATGAAGGAGAAGTTGCTGGCTTCGCCGTCCCTGTGGTACTGCGCCCGCTGCGCCCAGTGCTCCTTTTCCTGCCCCCAGGACGTGCGCTTTTTGGACATTATCCAGGGCCTGCGCAACCTGGCGGTGCAGCAGGGAGCGGTGAGTCCGGGGCGGGCGGCCCTTTTGGCCCAGGGGGATAGGGTCATCCAGGACTTGCGCCGCCGTCTGGTGGCTGCGCTTTTGGCCGCGCCGGATGATGATCCTGATATGAAAGAAGAGTTGCTTCGGGCCTTGGTTAGTGTGGATATCTCCGCCGGGGAGGAGGTTTAACTCCCCATGGTGCTGGTTCGGCCCCTGTCCCACGTGGTCAGTTCCCGGGTGGTGGTGGCGGGCGGGGGCATTGCCGGGCTGACCGCGGCCCTGGACCTGGCCGGGCTGGGGCATCCGGTGACCCTGGTGGAGGAGGGGCCGTCCCTCGGGGGCCTCATGGCCCAGTTGGACAAGACCTTTCCCACCAACGACTGCGCCATGTGCATCCTGGCGCCCCGGCTCCTGGAGGCGGCCCGCCATCCCCTGATTGACATTCACACCCTCACCCGGGTGGTGGGGCTGGAGGGGGCGCCCGGGGATTTTCGGGTGCTTCTGGCCCGCCGGCCCCGGTATGTGGATGCCGCCAAGTGCACCGGCTGCGGGGAATGCGTCCGGGTCTGCCCCAAACGGATTCCTGATCCCTTCAACCTGGGGCTCAGCCAAACCAAGGCCATTCACGTGCCCTTCCCCCAGGCGGTGCCCCAGGCTGCGTATATCACGGCGGAGGCTTGCCGCCATTTAAGGGGCCGCCAGGAAAAAGCCTGCACCCAGGTGTGCCTGGCCGAGGCCATTGATTTCACCCAGCAGCCGGAAACCCTGGTGGTGGAGGCGGGGGCGGTTATTCTCACGCCTGGGACCCGGCCGGCGCCGGTGGCGGAGTTCGCCGGGGCGCAGCATCCGGATGTGGTCTCGAGTCTAGAGTTCGAACGGCTCCTCAGCGCCACCGGCCCCCATGGGGGCAGGCTTCTGCGGCCCTCGGACCGCCAGGAGCCCCGTTCCCTGGCCTTCATTCAGTGCGTGGGGTCGAGGGACCCGGACGGGGGTGCGGCCTATTGTTCCAGCTTCTGCTGCCTGGCCAGCCTCAAGGAGGCCCTGGTGGCTCAGGAACTCACCGAGAACCGGGTGGCCGCCACGATTTTCTATATGGATCTCAGGGCCCAGGGGAAAGAGCAGGAGCGCTACCTGGAGACGGCGCAGTCCCGGGGTGTCGAGCTGATCAGGTCCCGGGTCACCGCGGTCCACCCCCAGGAGGGAGGCGGCCTGCTGCTGCGCTACACCGACCCCCGGGGACGGCCCCGGGAGCGGGCCTTCGACATGGCGGTCCTGGCCGTGGGCTTAAGACCGGCGGCGCACCTGAGGGAGGGGGCCGGCCGCCTGGGGTTGGCCCTCAACGAACACGGCTTTATCAAAGAAGGGCGGCCCTTTTTCCCGGTGACGGGGCAGACAGGGGTGTTTGTAGCCGGGAGCGCCCAGGAGCCCATGGATATTACCACGGTGGTGGCCAGCGCCGGCGCTGCGGCTCAAAGCGCGGCCCAGCTCCTGGCCGTGGGGGCTCGGCCTGGCCTGGACGAGGCGTCTCGAGAACAAGTCCTTCCCCCTGACGAGCGCCCGCCAAAAATCGGGGTTTTTCTCTGTCATTGCGGCACCAATATCGCCCGCACCATCGACACCAGGGCCCTGGCTGAAATCGTCGGGGCACTCCCCCAGGTGGCCCAGGTGGAGGATTTTCTGTTCAGCTGCTCCGCGGACGCCACCCGCAAGATGGCGGAGATTATCAAGGAACAGGGCTTGAACCGGGTGGTGGTGGCCGCGTGCAGCCCCCGTACCCACGAGGCGGTTTTTCGGGAGGTGTTGGTGGCAGCCGGCCTGAATCCGGGGTACCTGGCCTTTGCCAATATCCGGGAACAATGCGCCTGGGTGCATCAGAACGACCCGGAGGCCGCCCTGGCCAAAGCCGCGGACCTGGTGGCCATGGCGGCCCGCCGGGCCTTGGAGCTGCATCCCCTTAAGCCCGCCACTTACCCGGTGACCCCCCGGGCCCTGGTCCTGGGAGGCGGGGTGGCCGGTATGAGCGCCGCCCTGGCTCTGGCCGATCAAGGGTTTCATACCTACCTGGTGGAACGGACGGCCCGCCTGGGGGGGCTGGCCCGCAGCCTGCGCTTCACCCTGGAGGGCGTCAATCCCCTGGAGTTGATCCAGGAACTCGAGGCCGAGCTCCTGGGGCATCCCAACGTGGAGGTGATCACCCGGGCCGAACTGATTTCCTTTGAGGGCACGGTGGGGCGTTTTCGCTCCAGGATCAGCCGCCTTGTCAAGGGGGAGCGCCTGGTGCGCCGCCTGGAGCACGGGGTGGTGGTGGTGGCCACCGGCGGCCGGGAAATGCGGCCCGAGGGGAGCTATCTTTACGGCCAAGACCCCCGGGTCCTGACCCAACTGGAACTGGAGGAAAAAATCAGCGCCGCCGACCCGGACCTGGAACGGGCCGAAAGATTCGTCATGATTCAGTGCGTGGGCTCCCGCACCCCGGAAAGGCCTTACTGCAGCCGCCTGTGCTGCAGCGAAGCCCTGAAAAATGCGCTCCTCCTGAAAAAAAGGTACCCCCTGGCGGAGGTGGTGGTGCTCTACCGGGACATCCGGGCCTTCGGCTTTAAGGAGTTGGCCTACCAGGAGGCCAAGGAACGGGGTGTGGTCTTCATCCCCTACGACCCGGCCCGGCCCCCGGAAGTGGCGGCGGCCCGGCGGCGGCCCCTGACCGTGCAGGTCTGGGATGAGCTCTTGGACCAGACCGTGGCTTTGCCGGCGGATTTTTTGGTGCTGAGCGCCGGCATTGAACCCGCGGCCCACACCAATGAGCTGGCCCGCCTGCTCAAAGCGCCCATGGCCACGGGGGGATTTTTCCTTGAGGCCCATCAGAAATTAAAACCGGTGGAAACCGTGGTGGAGGGGGTCTTCCTGTGCGGTCTGGCCCATTACCCCAAGAGTTTGGGAGAGGCGGCGGCCCAGGCTCAGGCCGCGGCCATCCGGGCGGCGGCCCTCCTTTTGCGGGAAAAAATTCAGCAAAGCGAAATCTCAGCCGTCATCAACAGTGACCGTTGCCAGATGTGCCTGAGTTGTCTGAAAAATTGTCCTTTCGGGGCCATTTATTTAGGAGAGGGTGGGGTGCCCGAAATCCAGGGAGAACTGTGCCGGGGGTGTGGGGTCTGCGCCGCCGAGTGTCCGGCCGGCGCCATTGCCATGAGCCGGTTTACCGATGATGAGTTGACCGCCCAGATCAGGGCGGCCCTGGAGCAACCCCAAGGAGAGGAATATGGTGAGAGAGAGCTACTGCGGTCTGTGCGATGACTGTCAGTTGGGACACCCGGAATTTTTAGAAACCGTGAAGCGTTTGCAGAGCTACCTGGACCGTTTTCGGGCCAACTGGTGGCTCCACTGCTTTCCGGAAAAGGAGGGCTTCAGCTTCCCGGAATTCCGTCAGGGCCTGGATTGGTTCTTAACGCACACCGAATGCCCGGGGTGCAAAGGAGGTAAGGGGATCGACCTCTGCCCCATCCGCGCCTGCGCCAAGGAACGGGGTTTGGGGCACTGCTCCCTGTGTCCCGACCTGAACGACTGCGACAAGTTTGAGATGCTGATAGTCCAGTTCCCCGACGTGAAAGCCAACCTGCGGCGCCGTCAGTTGCGCATCAAGGCCTTTAAGTTTCACCAGCAGTTGGCCGCCAAGAAAACGGAAGGCTGAGGGGTTTGGTTCAATTAGTGCTCATACGATATTCCTCAGGTCAACTGAACCAAGGTCGGGGCGATGCAGGCGTCGCCCCGACAAGAAATGTCTGGTTTCATAAACTTGATAGGATTTACCTAAGCCAGTTAATCAAGTGAAAATCTCAGTCCACAAACGGGAAACGCGCGACGCCATCGAGCTTACCCTGCGCCTGTACCAGGAGCGGGTGGAACTGCGCCTGGACAAACGGGTCTGTATCAAATGCGAGGTCTGCTCCCTGGTCTGCCCCCGGCGGGCCGTGACCGTCAGCCCCGGCGACGCGGGCCTGGACATCACCATTGACCCCCGTTTGTGCGTGCTCTGCGAAATCTGCGCTCATTTCTGCCCCGCTTCCGCGGTGACCCTGAAGGTGAACAGCCTTCCCAAGACGATTTTCGCCGATCATCAGGGGTTGGCCCCGTTTTATCCCAAATTGGTCATGGACAAGGCCAAGTGCACCGAGCCCTGTCCCTACGGGGAGGAAGGCAAGGAGCACTGGTGCCGCCAGCAGTTGAAACTGGTGGGGGGCCTGCTTACCGAGTGCCCCAAGCATTGCCACAAGTGCCTGGCCGCGTGTCCCCGCCAGGCCATCGTGTTGGACCCCGCGGGCCTGGAGACCATGCCGGCGCCCGACCTCTGCCTGCGCTGCAATCAATGCCTGTCGGTGTGCGAGCAGGAGGCCCTGCTGGTCACCCCCCAATTCATGGGCGAGTTGGACATTGACGACGCCAAGTGCCCGGCGGACTGCAGGTTGTGCCTCGACGCCTGTCCGGTACAGGCCATTGTGCGGGAGGGGGACCGGGTGTACCGCAAAACCGAAACCTGCAGCTACTGCGGGGCGTGCTATAACATTTGCGACTACGAAGCCGTCACCCTGACCCGTTCGCAGGTGGTGGCCGAGCCGGGGGGCTACTGCCACGCCTGGGAAGAGGCCGTGAACCGGCTGCTTTCCCGGGAAAGGGCTTTGTAGGGAAAAGATTTGATAAAAAGAACATCACAGCGCTTGAGGAAGATGTAGCCGCGAGGCTAACCTCCCGCCGGCACAGGTGAGGACACCTGTGCCACCGAAGCTTTTTCCTGATAGCAGAGTGAATGGAAGAAAGGTAACGGAAAACCATTAAAGTTTTCCTACTGAATATAACGGTGGACAGTGCCAACCCTAAGCTCCCAATCCTTCCCTTAAATTCCCCCCTTTTATAAAGGGGGGATAGGGGGGATTTTTAATAATCTGAAAATTGTTGTTGGCCTGATTGAAATTCATGGAACCGGAAACCCGCATCGGCCTCTATATCTGTCACTGCGGCCTCAATATTGCCGGGGTCATCAGTCCGGAAGCCCTGGCGGTTCAGGGCCAGGGCCTTCCGGAAGTGGCGGTCTGCCGGCACCATCTCTACACCTGCTCCGAGGCCGGCCAGGCCGAAATCCTCAAAGATATCAAGCATCTTAATCTCGAGCGGGTGGTGGTTGCCGCCTGTTCGCCCAAGTTCCACGAACCCACCTTCCGCCGCCTGCTGAAGGAGGCCGGGCTCAACCCTTATCTCCTGGAGATGGTGAACATCCGGGAACACTGCACCTGGGTCCACGGCGGCGACCCCCAGGCGGCCCAGGACAAGGCCCTGGATCTCATCCGCATGGGCCTGGCCAAGGTGCGCCTGGCCCGGCCCCTTAAAGACCGCCAGGTGCCCCTGACCCGGCAGGCCCTGGTCATCGGCGGGGGCCCGGCGGGGCTTCGGGCCGCGCTGGACATTGCCAATGCCGGCTTTCCCGTGACCCTGGTGGAGCGGCAGCCCGTCCTGGGGGGCATGGCCAACCGCCTCCACCGCACCTTTCCCAGGGGGGAGAGTGCCGTGGCCCTCATCAATCCCCTTATGGCCGCGGTGGCCCTCCATCCCGGCATCCGGGTCCTCACCCAGAGCGAGGTCGTGGAAGTGAGCGGGCATTTGGGGAACTTTGCCGTGACGGTGCGGCAGACCCTGCCTCTGGTGGGGGAAGCCTGCGACCGCTGCGGCCAATGCGCCGCAGTATGCCCTGTGTCGGTGCCCGATGCCCTGGCCGCAAATCTGGCCTTCCGGGCGGCCATCCACCTGCCGGCCCCCCAGGCCTTTCCGGGCCGCTACGTGGTGGACCGGGAGAGCTGCACCCGCTGCGGCGATTGCGCCGCGGCCTGCCCCACGGGGGCTATCAGCCTGAACGAAGGCGAGCAGGTCCATCAGTTTAACGTGGGCAGCATGGTGGTGGCCACGGGCTTTAGTCCCTTTGAGCCGGCGGGAAGCCGCTATGAACCTTGGGCGGCCCTGCCGGGGGTCATCACCACGGTGGATTTGGAGCGCTTATTAGCGCCGGCGGGACCCACCGGTGGGAAGATCTCCTTGCCCAATATGCCGGGGGACATCCGGGATGTGGCCTTTCTCCTGTGTGTGGGTTCCAGGGAGGAGGAAGGCAACCGCTACTGCTCCCGGGTGTGCTGTCCCACGGCCTTAAAACAGGCCCTGGAGTTGCAGGAACGTCTCCCGGAGGCCCGCATCCGCATTTACTATCGGGACATCCGCACCAACAAGAAAGATTGGGAAGCCCTGTATACCAGGGTTCGGGAGGCGGGGGCGCTGTTTTTGCGGGGGCGGGTGGAGGACTTGAGCGCTTCACCGGATGGGGGCCTTTGCATCCAAGCCTTTGACGAGACTTTCCAGGTGCAAACTGAGGACCGGGTGGACCTGGCGGTTTTGGCCGTGGGCATGGTCCCGGGGAACGGCGTCCCCCTGCGGGAGGTCCTGAAGCTGCCGGTGGGTCCGGACGGCTTTTTCCTGGAGGCCCACATCAAGCTCAAGCCCCTGGAGACGGTGTTGGACGGCATCTTCCTGGCGGGCGCCTGCCAGGGCCCCAAGGACCTGGCGGAATCCCTCACCCAGGGGAGCGGCGCCGCGGCCAAGGTCCTGGCCCTGTTGGCCCACGAAACCATCACCCTGGACGGGTTGGTGGCCCGGGTGGATCAGGAGGTCTGCGTGGGCTGCGGGGAATGCGCCGCGGCCTGTCCGTTTCAGGCCATGGAGATGGTGGGAGAAGGGAAAAAGCAGAAAGCCCAGGTGATTACTGCGGCCTGCAAAGGCTGCGGGGTGTGCGCCGGGGCCTGTCCCACCGGGGCGGTCATCACCGCGGGCTTCACCGACGACATGATCCTGGCTCAGATCGATGAGGCCCTGGCGGAATCTCCGGAACAGAAAATTCTGGCCTTTTGCTGCAACTGGTGCGCCTACGCCGGGGCGGATTTCGCCGGGGTGTCGCGCCTGGCCTATCCTCCCCAGGTGCGCATCATTCGCATGTTGTGCGCCGGACGCGTTCACCCCAAGTTCATCCTCCACGCCTTTGAGCGGGGCGCCGGACAGGTGCTGGTGTCGGGGTGCCATCCCCCGGGGGATTGTCATTACGTCTCGGGAAACCTCCGGGCCCAGGAGCGGGTGGAAAAGCTTTGGCATAAGCTGGCGGAAAAGGGCATTGACCCTTCGCGCCTGCGCCTGGCCTGGATCTCCGCCACCGAGGGCCGGGCCTTCCAACGGGTTATAAAGGAGATGGCTGAAAATTTGACGGGGATGTAGGGTGCGCACTGCGCACCGAGATGGCGGGCGGGGACGCCCGCCCTACCAATCCTTTCATGGTTTTGATTGAGCCAACGGCTCATGAAGGGCTTGTTCTCAAGAAGTAATTCATGAGCCCTTGGCCCACCCGAAACGATGAAAAGTCTGGTTATGGTGGGCAGAGCTCACCCTACATTAAAGGCTTTTCGGAGCAGGAGCTTGGAAACCAGAATTCGGGGGACGGTGCATGCCGTACGTCAACATCAAGATAACCAAAGATGGCGCTACCCCTGAGCAAAAAGCCGAACTCATCAAGGGGGTGACCGATCTCCTGGTGAAAGTCCTTAACAAAAATCCCCGCACCACCGTGGTGGTCATTGATGAGGTGGACACCGACAATTGGGGCATCGGGGGGGAAACGGTCAGCGTCATCCGGCAGAGGCCTACATGATTGGAGAAATGGCGTCGTAGGGCATGCCATGCACGCCGGTTATGGCGGCCATGGCCTAACCTAGAAAGACTGAGGGCCGCGGAGCATTTCGTTTTTACATTAGTTGAGATCCTTAACTGCGTTCAGGATGACAAAAAACCGGTTTTGTCATGACCTTTGGAAAAATGTAGCTGCGAGGCTAAGCCTGCGCTCGGGCACGGCAAGCCGTGCCCTTACGATTAATTGTCGGTTGGCTGCACAATGGTATGAAATGAAACAAATCACTCAAATAACCTGTTGATATTACAAGTAGGGGCGGGTTTTAAACCCGCCCCTACAAACCGAACTTGGTATAAAACTCTATCTCATCGAGAGTTTTTTTGAGAAAAGTGCAGGTAAAATCTACGGCCACGGAAAAATAAAATATGTGAGGGGCGTCCCTGCCCGCCATCCCGGTGGGCCGTCCCCACCCACGGTCCTTTTGACCGAAAACCGAAAACTTATAATATTATAATATATGATCCGGCCTCACGTTGTCATCTGCTCCTGCCCTGACCTGGCTGTAGACGGTCAGGAGCTGGCCCGGCGCCTGGCCCAGCAGGGGGTGAAAGCTGAGTTGGCGCCCCCCTTGTGCACTCCCGCGGGGGTCCAGGAGTGGGGGGCGCGCCTTGCCGCCAACCCCGCGGACTGGCTGGTGGCCGCCTGCGGACAGGCTCAGCATCACGGTCTATTCCAGCGCCTGGCGGGGGATGAGGCCTTGCCGGTAGTGAATCTCCTGGACCAAAAAGACCTGGAAAGTGCTGTGGCCGCAGTCCTCACGGCTCAGGAGGAAAAACCCCAAACCGCCCCCGGTGAAGCCCCTGCCAGCCAGGCAGTCCTGGTGGTGGGGGGCGGGGTGGGGGGCTGCCAGGCTGCCCTGGACCTGGCCAATGCCGGACTCCAGGTGTATCTGGTGGAATCGTCCCTGTCCATCGGGGGCACCATGGCCCAACTGGACAAGACTTTCCCCACCCTGGACTGCTCCATCTGCATCCTGGGACCCAAGCTGGTGGAGGCCGCGGCCCATCCCCACATCGAGCTCCTCACCTTTGCGGACATTACGGCAATTTCAGGCCAGGCGGGACGCTTCTCGGTGGAAGTCACCCTCAAACCCCGCTATGTGGACATGAGCCGCTGCGTGGGCTGCGGCACCTGCGCCCAAGTCTGCCCGGTGATCGTGCCCAGCCGCTGGAACCTGGGCCTCAAGTCCCGCAAGTGCATTCGTATCATTTTCGCCCAGGCGGTACCGCTGGTGGCCACCATCGAGAAGGAATACTGCATCGACTGCCAGATGTGCCTCCAGGCCTGCGAGCACGGGGCCATAGATCTCACCTCCCAACCCGAGGAGCGGTTCCTGGAAGTGGGCGCGGTGGTCCTGGCCACCGGGGCCCGGCCCTTTGACCCGGCCATCCGGAGCGAATATGGCTACGGCCGCCTTCCCGGCGTGCTCACCAACCTGGAATTCGAGCGCCTGGTGTGCGCCACCGGCCCCACCCAGGGGCACCTGTGCACTCCGGACGGTCAGCCGGTGAAACGCCTTGCCTTCATTCAATGCGTAGGCTCCCGGGACCGCCGCTTCCTGCCCTACTGCTCGGGCTACTGCTGCACCGCGGCCATCAAACAGGCCATGCTGACCCTGGAGCATGAGCCTGACGCGGAAGTCACCATTTTTTTCAACGACATCCGCACCTCGGGGAAGGGCTTTGAGGAGCTTTACCTGCGGGCCAAGGAGGCCGGGGTGCGTTTTCTCAAGGGCCTGCCGGGGTATATCGAGGCCGGGGCAGAGAACCGGCCGGTGATCGTTTACGAAGATCAGCAAGGCGGCGGCCGGGGCCGCCTGGCCGTTGACCTGGCGGTGCTGTCCGTGGGTCTGGCCGCGCCTCGGGAGGACCTGCCCTTCACCGGGGCCGGGCCGGGCCGGGATGACCTGGGATTTTTCGACAGCCGGCACCCTATCCTTCACCCTCTGGAGTCCACCCTGCCTGGCGTATTTCTGGCCGGCACCTGCCAGGGCCCCCGGGACATCTCGGAAACCGTCTGCACCGGCAGCGGGGTGGCCGCCCGGATTATCAATCTGCTCAGGTCCCTTAGCCGCTGAGGGGATTGCAGGGTTTGTGAAATAGGAGATAATAATAACGGTTACCGATTATGCTTTTTGCTCCGTAAAGAGCATAATAATTCTTCAGTGGGGGGAGGACCAGGGACCTGAGGTCCCTGCCCTCCCCCCACACCCCCCTCCCAACCCGCAGAGGGTCCGAGAAAGTCGGGGCCAACGGCCTCGACTTTCTCGGAAAATTCTCCCCTTAAGGGATTGGGGGAGGGGGTGCGGGGGAGGGGGTAAGGGCTTGCAGCCCTTAGCCCCTTCCCCCGCTAAACTTCGATTATGTCTTTTGCGGAGCAAAGGACATAATCAATAACGGTTAAGCCAAGGGGGCCTTTCATGGCAGATATTCAGATAAAAGCGGAAGAACAGGCGAAAAAACTGCAAAAGCCCCTGCCCCTGGTCCTGGAGATCATTCCCGGTCAGGCCGGAGAAGGGCTGGTGGTGGTCCTGGAACCGGGAAGCTACGAGGGCAGCACCTTGAGGGAACTCTGCGACCAGGCCCTCAGCCGCACCGATTTCAGTATAGAAGAGCGCCAAATCCTGGAAGACATCCAACGGCAGCTGCAGGGAGGCAAGCTCCTCTGCCATGGCCGGGATCTTGACGGACCTCCCCAGCTCTTCGCCAGTGTTGAGGAAACGGAAGCCGGGGAAGCTTACCTGTATGTGCCGGTGCGGGCCATCAAGCCCCAGGAGGGGGGCTTTTTACCTTAGGGGTGGGAACGGGAGCGGGGATGTGGAGGTGCCTTGAAGCCGACCTGGAAATCCTGGTGCGCCAGGGTATTCTTTATCTTCCCCTTCTTCTGGACCCGGACATCCGCCGGGAAACCCAGCATCGCCCTGCTCAAGTCTCGGCAGGGGCTGGATTACCCCAAAATTTTCCCCCGGAGTCCCGGCCCCCGGTTCTGGCCGTCCAGGACCGTCTGTTCGTCCAGGCGGTCAGCGCCTCCTCCCTGCTTGACCATTACCCCCGGATTTTTCCCCAGGAACATGAAAACCGCCGCCGCCTGCTCCTGGAACAATATTCCCTCGCGGCTGAACTGTGGGGGCTTAATCTTGACCCCAAACTCATCACCATCGTTTTTTACATCCTGCCCCATTTCCTGAGGCGGGATGGCCTTCCCAAGCGCCAGCGCCTGAAAGAGGGAGAAATTCTGGACCTCATCCGGGAGCGGCTGCAGGTGCCCAGGCGTTTCCATCAGGAGGCCCGGCGCTTCCTGGATGTTAAACCGTTGCAGGAAGCCCTGGAGCGCCTGGAAACCGCCCCTTCTGAGGCCAAGCCGCCTCCGGAAGGGCTGATGCCCATGGCCTCGTGGCGGGCCTGGTGGGAGGAAGCCCTGGCCGTCCGCCTCCTGGCAGAGGAGCGCACCCGCCTGCTGAAGGAACTTGAGGACCGGGAAAAGTGGGCCGCGGCCCAGGAAAGCCGGTTGGCGGTCCTCCTTTTCCTGGCGGATAAGGGCTCCCTGGAAATGGACGGCTTCGGCTTCACACGCCTGGGAAAGGGCCGGGATTACCGGATTTACAAGCGCACCGGCCCCTATGCCCTGCAGGATTTCTATGGCCGGCTGTATCTCTTTCCGGACTGCCGGGTGGCGGTCACCACCTTTGGCAGCCTTAAGCCGGTGGTGGTGGACCACTACAAACACCCGTTCCTGCGGCTGCACGGTTCCGGTCAGGCCATCTGCGTGGGTTCTGAAAGCCAGTATCTCGCCTTTTCGGCGAAAAACGTTATCCAGGTCCTGGAGGAAGGCATCAACGCCTTGTTATACAGTTACAACAGCCGCCTGCGCCGGGGCTTCCATAAACTGGACTCCCTGCCGGGGATGGCGCGGGAGGTGGAGTTCGAGGATTACCGCATCCCTGAGGATCATCCCCTGATTGTTTCAGGGCAAGTGATATTGAAAAACCGGACCGCCTGACATGGACCTCAAGGACGCCCTGCGCCGCAGACGCAGCCGGAGGAAGGCCAAAGAGCCCTTTTCTCCCTCCCTTTTTTCTCATGTGGGAGGGCTGGTGCGGCGGCATCGACTGGGAGAAGCCTTTTGCCGGCACTTAATCCCCATGTCTGAGGCCGGCGCCGAAAAATTGGTCCGCACCTTGCGGGCCGAAGACAAACCCGGTTATGAGGCCCCCTTGTTTTTCCTGGCCACCCCCGGAGAGTATGAGGTGATCCAGAAGATTATTGCCGGCCTGGACAACCCTTACCTGGCCTATGCCCACAGCCCGGAGGAAATGCTGCTCTCCCCCGTTCTGTGGCGGCAGCGGCCGGGACTTGACCCGGAGACGCTGAGCGGCCGCCATTACGCGGCTTTGTTGTAAAGAAGCTTTGAGGGAGGGGGCTAGGGGCTGCAAGCCCCTACCCCCTCCCTCAATCTCCCTCCCCCAACCCGTTAAGCGGGAGCACAGGCTTCCAGCCTGTGCCGGAATGGGCAGAATGCCTGTTTTCCCATTATAGTATAGGGGGTTGGGAGGGGAGTTTGAGGGGAGGGCGGGGGAACCCCCGTTCCCCCGGCCTTCCCCTCAAAACCATGAAAAAGGAGCAACCATGCCCAGTGGCTTAACTGATGAGAAACGGCGGCGGCTTGAGCAAAAAGTGGGGGAGTTTCGGGAGCGCCAGGTGGGCGAAGCGGTGCAGCATGTCCTCGAGTTCAACAAGACCCCGGCGGTCCTGAAGGCCGAAGTAGACCGGTTTGTCATCGGCCAGGAAAAGGGAAAGAAAATCATCGCCACCGCCATCGCTTTCCATTACCGGCGGTTGGGCGCGGCCCTGAAAAGGGCCATGGGTGACAACAACAATGACGTGGAGGGCGCGCTTCGGACCACCCGCACCCCCAAGGCCAACATTCTCATGGTGGGACCCACCGGCTGCGGCAAGACCTACACCAGCGAGACTGCATCGGAGCTCGTGGGGGTGCCCTTCGTGGTGGAGGACATGACCAAGTTCAGCGAGGTGGGCTATGTGGGCATGAACGTCAGCGACATCCTGGTGGACCTCCTGGTGGCCGGCGGCGGCAACCCGCATGTGGCCCAAATGGGCATTGTTTACTTAGACGAAGTGGACAAGATCGCCGCGGAAACCTCCTCCGTGCGGGACGTGTCCGGCAAGGGCGTCCAGAAGGGCCTCCTGAAATTGGTGGAAGGGGTGGACAACACCGTGGAAATCGGCAAAGAGCGTTTGTCTTTGTCCACCAAACATGTCCTTTTCATCGCCGCCGGGGCCTACGACAGCCTGGAGGGCATAATCCGGAGCCGCCTGTCCCGCTTGAACGTGGTGGGGGACTGGCGGGACCATTTAGCCACCGAGGACCTGGTGTCCTTCGGCATGGAGCGCCAACTGGTGGGGCGCTTTCCGGTGCGGGTGGTCTACGACCGCCTCTCCACCCAGGAACTCCAGGATATCCTGACCAAAAGTGCGGACAGCCCTCTCCAGGCCTATATCCAGGACCTGAAGGACTGGGGTATTGACCTGCGCTACACCGACGAGGCCTTAGGCGAGATCGCCCGCCGGGCCAAAAAGGAGGGCACCGGCGCCCGGGGCCTCACCGGCATCCTGCACCGGGTCCTGTTGGAGGATATGTTCAGTCTCCCCGGCAGCTACACCGGCGAGCTCATGATGGACGGGGCCTACATTAGGGAGAAACTGGGGTGAGATTCAAGTCGTTGCAGGACCTGGACCGGCCCGCACCCCGGGAGATCGTCCTGGCGTCATTACCCGAGCAGGTCCTCATCACGGATTACGCCAGGGCCAGGGCCTTTCTCATCAGCGAGCTCGTGCGCCGCATCCACGGGGACGCGTTTGAGTGGTACGGCTTCACCCTGGCGGAGCGCGGCATCCCGGAAATCATCGTGGACGTGGGCCTGCCCCACAACGATGAGAACCAGGAGAACTACACCAGCATCAGTGCGGAGCGCATCGCCGCCTACCAGGAGACCCTGCCGCCGGGGATAATCATCAACGGCTGGCTTCACTCCCACGGCGCCCTCGAGTTCCGCCATTTTTCCTCCACGGACGACAGCAACCAGGCCACGGTGCTGGATTATGTCACCTCCCTGATTATGCTCCCCGTGTCCCAGAAGGAAGTAGTCATCCGGGACCTGGCCCTGAGGGTCATGGGGGAGGGAGAGGGAGAAGTTCTTGATGCCCATGCCCCGGCCTTGAGTTTCTCCAGGGAAAAGGCAGCCTCCCCCCCGAACCCGGCCAGCGTCACGCTGATCACCGACATGCCGGTGAGCCGGGCCAGGCTCCTGGAAACGGTGTACGGGGGCTTCTGCTTCGCCATCGTCATCGGGGACGACGGCTGGACCAGACAGGAAATCCACTACAAAACCCGGGGCATCCTCACCGGCGAAACCCTGGTGAGCCACCGGGAAGCGGCCCTGACTCTGGTACATACCGGTAAATTAATCACCCCTTCGGAACAGGAGGCCCTGGAACTGGAGGTTAAGGACAGAATCCGGCCGGTGACATACAAACCGGAGAATATTGAGCGGATGTAGTTTGGCCGAGGATGCCGAGGATATGGCAGCCATTGAGGAGCGCCGGCGCTACATTTTTTCTGAATTGAAGCACCTTGCATTTCAATAGGAGTTGATTCCATTCCCTTCTCTCTCGGAGTGATAACAAACCGCCATGAGACTTCTGCGGAATTTTTTGTCATCCTGAGCGAAGCGAAGGATCTCGTATTTTCAAATAGTTTAGAGATTCTTCGGTCGCTTCGCTCCCTCAGAATGACAATATTAAGGACTTTCCAAGGGGTCTCACTATGGAAATGATTTTTGGGTGAGGAGCAAGAAGCATGGCACAACCAGGATGTAAAACCTGTTTTTTCAGAGGCCGCTATGACCATAACCCCAGGTCCTTGTTGGGCAGGTTGTGGAGATGGCACGCCAACTGGTGTCCGGGATGGGAATCCTATATGAACGCTCTCCCTGATATGGAACGGATAGCATTAGCGGATAAATACGATATGCCAAAATTCAGGTGACAACGAGAGGCGTTCCCAAAGTTATTTGTTTTAGCCGCAAGGCCGAGCCTGCTCATGCATAGGCTGGAAAGCCTGCGCCACTATTTGACTACAAACAAAAATAATGAAAAGACGGGTGGGGAGGGCGTCCCGCCCGCCATGTGGTGCGCAGAGGGCGCCCCAACCTGGGGCAAGATTGAAAAATTTTAGATAGAGTCTTGACGTCTAAGCGTCTTAGCGTTAAAATGTTAACATGAAAAACTTGCAGAAACGAGCCACCATCTATTTCGATGCTGACCTGCACCGGGCCTTGCGGGTCAAGGCTGCGGAAACGGAAAAATCTGTGTCTGAGCTGGTCAATCAGGCGGTGAAGCTATCTTTGGCCGAGGATGCTGAGGATATTGCGGCCTTTGAGGAGCGTCGGCGCGAACCTAACCTGCCCTTTGAGGATGTCCTGAAAGACCTCAAGCTCCGTGGCAAAATATAGACTTCAGATCAAGCCCTCGGCTGCAAAAGAGATCGAGGCTGTCCCGTCGAAAAAAGACCGTCAGCGGATTGTCGAACGAATCTTGAAACTTGCTGACAACCCCCGGCCTCCTGGATGCGAGAAACTCTCGGGGCAGGACAAGTACCGGGTCAGACAGGGGCGATACCGTATTGTCTATGCCATTGAAGATGATCTTCTTCTGGTGTACGTCGTCAAAGTCGGCCATCGGAGGGAGGTTTATAACTAACCCTTGCGGCCTGGTCTTGATATGAAGCTCCCACCCCATGCCAGCGAATTTTTCTGATACATCATCAGTCCCCGAGGCCCCGGACGAGCGCTATGACCGGCAGGTGCGCATTCCGGGGTGGAACCAGGAGGTTTTGTCCGGGGCCCGGGTAGGGGTGGCGGGGGACGACCCCTGGCTCACCGGCCTGGTGGCGGCCTCGGCCGCGGCTTTGGGGATCAACCGTCTCACGGTGGTGGCCCCCGAATCTCGACCCGCGCCTCATGGCCGCGGCCCGGGGCCTTAACCCGGAGCTTGACCTGGCGTTTTTTCCCGGCTTTGTCAGTCACTTTCTCCTGGAAGACCTGTTCCGGGGAAGTTCTGTTCTCATAGACCTCTGCCACCACGCCCTGGCCAGCAAGATCCTCCTGACCCTGGCCCACCGGGAGGACCTGCCGGTGGTGCGGGGGTATGAGTTTGAGGAAGGGGGGACGGCGGGGGCCAGGCTGTTCACTTACCAAAAAGGCCGGGAATGGCGGGAGCTTCTGGAGATTTTGCCCCCGGCCCAACTTCCTTCTCGGCGCCAGGGCGATCCGGTCATGGCCCTCATCATTGCGGGGCTGGTCCTGGAGGAAACCAAAAAGCTTCTCCTGGGGGACCCGGTGACTTCTGAAGTGGTGTCCTATGCCCGGAATAGCCTTGCCAGCGCCGGGATATATGAACCCTGGCCTTCCAATGACGAGGCAAAGGAGCAGACAGGCCCCCCTCACCCCAACCCTCTCCCCCCGGCAACGGGGGGAGAGGGGGAGGAGACCGCCCCTTTTTCCTCCCTCTTCCCAGTAAACAAAGGCGAATCGCGAACCCTGCCTGATTCTCCCGATGCCTTCAATACCGAAAACCGAAAACCGAAAACCGAAAACCTTTCCATCGCAATAGTAGGGGCTGGGGCCCTGGGGAATTTTGTAGCTCTGGGCCTGGCCGCGCTGGGCTTCACCCATCTCACCTGCATCGATCCTGACCCGGTGGAGGTCACCAACCTGAACCGCCAGATACTTTTCTGGGGCAGGGTGGGGGAGCCCAAAGCCCAGGTCATGGCCGCAAGAATCAGCGAGTGGTTCGGGATAAACCCCAGAACAGAGATAGAATATGTTTCCCGGGACACCGATTTGGGGGAATTCGCCGTGGTCTTCGACTGCACCGACAATTTCGAGAGCCGCATCGTTTTAAGTGAAAAGTGCCGGGAGCGCGGGCAGGTCCTTATCAGCGGCGGCACAGGCGTGGAAGCCGGGCAGGTGGTGGTCTTTAACCCCGGGGCCTGTGGCGCCACCCCGGCGGAGCTTCTGGGGCTTTATGACCTGGTGGGCCGGCGGCAGGTGGATGTCCACAAGCGAGAGCGGGCTTCCTGTGTCTATGCCCCCGACCCCGCGGTCATCATGACCAACCAAATCATCGCCGGCCTCATGGTGGATGCCCTGCGGCGCCTCCTGGCCGGGGAGGCCGCCCCCAATATCTTCTATGACGGTCGGGGCGAGAAGATGCTCCAGGGGGATTGAGGCTGACCTGATTGGTGTGTAGGGCGGGCGCCGCCCACCACAAATTCGGCGGGCAGTGCCCGCCCTACATTTGTTGGTCGGGGTCGGCACCAGGAAAGTTCAAAATTGGCGGCCAGGGACGCCCCTCCTACCGGTTTGTTTCTTTATCCGACTTTTCCCCCTCACCCCCACGTGCTGATGCCCTTTCTCCTTGCATCTGCCGAGTAAGTGGGCTAAATTACTATAAGTGCTTGAGTTTTAGCGAAAATTCCCATTCTCCTATTCCAACGTCCTGGAGCGTTTAATGAAACCTTATGAAGACCCCAAGTGGATGACTTCCCAGGCCATCAGCCTGGATTACAACTATGCCATGGCCGATTTCGTAGGGGACCGCGGCCTGAAAGCCGAAGAACTGGAGGCCCTGACCCCGAAGCTGGCCCAGGTGCATGAGGAACTGCAGGCCGGAAGGATAAGCGGCAAATATGCCTTTATGGATCTCCCCTATGACACCAAGGTCGTCGAGGAGGTGAGCCGTTTGGCCAAGCCTCTTTTGGAATGGTGCTGGGAGTTTGTGGTTCTGGGCATCGGCGGCTCGGCCCTGGGGGCCCGGGCCCTGCACCAGGCCCTTTGCCACCCCCAACACAATTATCTCCCCATAGGCCGGCGCAAGCACCGTCCAGGCCTGTTTGTCCTGGACAACATCGACCCGGATTTCATGTACGGCGTGCTGGACGGCCTCAACATAAAACGGGTGGCAGTGAATGTCATCAGCAAGTCGGGCAGCACGGCCGAGACCATGGCCCAGTTTCTTTTTCTCTGCCAGCTGCTCAAAAGCCGGCTGGGGGGCGAGGACAAACTGCGGGAGCGCCTCATCATCACCACCGACCCCGACAAGGGTCCCCTGCGGGCGCTGGTGAAGGAAAAGGGCTTCCGATCCCTGGATGTCCCTCCCAAGGTGGGAGGCCGCTATTCGGTGCTCAGCGTGGTGGGCCTGTTCCCCGCGCATCTGATGGGTATTGACCCGGCCGAGCTGTTGGCCGGGGCCCGGTTCATGGACCAGCGCCTGAAAGAGAGCCCGGTGGCGGAAAACCTGGCCTACAAGCTGGCGGCCCTCTATGTCCTGTTCTTTCAGGCGAAAAACCGGCCGATTCTGGTGACCATGCCCTATGCCACCGGTCTCACCGGCATGGCGGATTGGTTCGCCCAGCTCTGGGCCGAAAGCCTGGGGAAACGGCAGGATCTGGCCGGCAACCTGGCAGAGACCGGCAGCACCCCGGTCAGGGCCGTGGGAGTGACGGACCAGCACTCCCAACTGCAGTTGTACGCCGAAGGCCCCCATGACAAGCTCATCACCTTCTGGACTGTGGAAAAGTTCCAGTACACCGTGCCGATCCCCGACATGTTCGGGAATGTTGAAGGCGTGGGCTATCTCGGGGGACATACGCTGAATGAATTGTTTAGAGCCGAAGAGGCGGCCACCGCATTCAATCTCATGAAGGCCGGCCGCCCCAACCTGACCTTGAATCTCCCGGAGGTGAACCCCTTCACCATCGGCCAGCTCATTTATCTCCTGGAAGTGGCCACGGTGGCCGCGGGGGGACTGCTGCAGGTCAACCCCCAGGATCAGCCGGGGGTGGAGGGCGGCAAACTCACAGCTTACGGTCTCCTGGGACGGCCGGGGTATGAGGCCCATAAGCAGGAGTTTGTGGGCGCGGCCCCCAAGTTGGCAAGGTATATGATAAAATAAGACGTATCGCTTATTCTCTTTGCTCCGCAGAGAGAATAAGGTTTTTTAAGTGGGGGAAGGGCCAGGGACCTGAGGTCCCTGCCCTCCCCCCCGCTAAGATTGGATTATGTAGAAACGATGTATCTCCTGGCGGGCTTGTCCGGCCGCACGGCAAATTTCATGGCGTGGAATAGGTTGAAAGAGACCTGGTGGGCCCTGGGCCGGGACCTCCAGACCTTCAGGCTGGCCAAGTTTTTCACCCTGACCAGCTTTGTGGTCATTTTGGTGTTCACGGTCATTCTTACCCTGATCCTCTCGCACCGCGCCCAGAGAATGGCCCTGGACAAAAGCCAGGAGTATCTGAAGCTGTTGTCGGCCAACCTCAACCATCAGGTTTTTCAGCAGTTCCTGGTGCCCACGGCCATTGAGAAGCAGGGGCGCATCACCATCGCCGACCCGGATCAGCACGAGCGCCTGGACTCGGTGGTGAAAAACACTATTCACGGCTTTCACGTGGAGGAATTGGCCATCTACGACCAGGTGGGGGTGTTGTCCTACAGCAACAGCGGCAAGACCCTGGGCACGGATTGCTTCGATCTGCCCGGGGTGAAACAGGCCCTGTTCGGAGAGCAGCACTTCGAGCGCCTAGGGGGCAGCATCCTCTGGGATCTGATTCCCCACTGGGGTTCCGGCAATCAGCGCCTCCGGGGGTATTTTCCCTTTCGCCTGGAGGGGATGTTCGGCTCCGATCCCGGCCCGGTGGTGGGGGTCTTTGAGTTCACCCAGGACATCTCCAAGGAGATGAAGGAAATCGGCAAGTTCCAGGGTATCATCCTCCTCATTTCCGTGCTCACCATGGGACTGCTCTTTGTGGTCCTGCGCCAGATCGTCAAGCAGGCGGAGGTGATCCTGGAACGGCGCCAGGAGAGGCAGCGGGCCCTGGAAGCCCAGTTGCACCAGTCGGAGCGCCTGGCGGCCCTGGGGGAAATGACCGCGGGGGTGGCCCACGAGGTGCGCAATCCCCTGGGCATCATCAGTTCCACCTCGGAGCTCTTGCGGGAGCGCCTCAACCGCTATGAACCCGACAACCGCCTGGCCCAAATCATTGTGGAGGAGTCCAACCGCCTCAATGCCAAAATTTCCGAGTTCCTGGATTTTGCCCGGCCCCGGGAGCCCAATTTGCAGCCCTGCGAACTGGACAAGGTCCTGGAGCGGAGTATTGAATTCATGAACCCGGAGATCGAACGGTTAGACATCTCGGTGAACCGGGACTACCGGGTCAACGGCAAGGTGCAGGCCGCCGACCCGGGCCTTTTGCACCAGGCTTTTTTGAATATCCTGATAAATGCCATCCAGGCCATGCCGGAGGGGGGCGCCCTCAATGTCTCGGTAACCTCGGGGCCCAACGGCCAGGGCACGGAAATCCAGTTTCAGGACACCGGCGAGGGCATTGACCCCGAGACTTTGAAAAAGGTGTTCAATCCCTTTTATACCACCAAGGAAAAAGGCAGCGGCCTGGGGCTCCCCATCGTCAAGAGCATCATCGAAAGCCACCGGGGGACCATCAAGATTTCCAGCGAGCCGGGCCAGGGCACCGTGGTCACCATTCAGTTGCCGGAACTGCCACTGCCTCAAAAAGGCTAGCCATGCTAAGCGGGAGCTATGAATACAATACTAGTCGTTGACGACGAGCTTAATTACCTTACGGTCATGGAAGCCCTCCTCGGGGACGAAGGCTATGAGGTGCTCACCGCGCCCGGCGGCCAGGAGGCCTTGAAAATTGCGGGCGGCGCCGACCTGGACCTGGTGCTCACCGACATGAAGATGCCCAAAATGAACGGCATCGAGCTCTTGAGCGAGCTCAAGCGTCTCTATCCGGACCTGCCGGTGGTCATGATGACCGCGTACGGCACCGTGGAAAAAGCGGTGGCGGCCATGAAGACCGGGGCCTTCGACTACATCCTCAAGCCCTTTAAAAACGAAGAGCTCCTGGTGACCATCGCCAGGGCCCTGGAGCATCACCGCCTCATCCAGCAAAACCGCATGCTCCTCCAGGACCTGGACAAAAAATACGGCGCCCCCAACATCGTGGGGGAAAGCCAGGCCATGCGGGAGATCCTGGCCCTGGTGAAAAGGGTGGCCAACTCCCGGGCCACGGTGATGATCAGCGGCGAAAGCGGCACCGGCAAGGAACTGGTGGCCCGGGCCATCCACCAGCAAAGCCCCAGGGCGGGCAGGACCTTTGTGTCGGTGAACTGCGCCGCGCTCACCGAAACCCTCCTGGAAAGCGAACTCTTCGGCCACGAGCGGGGGGCCTTCACCCACACGGTGGCCATGCGCAAGGGCCGCTTCGAGTTGGCCGACGGGGGCACCCTCTTTCTGGACGAAGTGGCGGAGATGTCCCCGGCCCTCCAGGTGAAGCTTCTGCGGGTGCTCCAGGAGATGGAATTTGAGCGGGTGGGGGGCAACAAGACCATCAAGGTGGACGTGCGGCTGGTGGCGGCCACCAACCGGGAACTGAAAGAAGAAGTGGAGGGGGCCGCTTCCGGGAAGACCTCTATCTACCGCCTGAACGTGGTGCACCTGCACATCCCGCCCCTGCGCGACCGCCGGGAAGACATCCCCATGCTGGCCACCCATTTCCTGCGGAAAGTATGCCCAGGAAAACGCCCGAGGCGAGGTGCACCTCTCTCCCGAGGCCATGAAGCTTCTGACCCAGTATGCCTGGCCGGGAAATGTCCGGGAGCTGGAAAACGTCATGGAGCGGGCCGTGATCCTGTGCAGCCAGAACCTGGTGTCGGTGAACGACCTCCCCCGGGAGCTGGCCGGGGAGACAATGGGCGAGCCCCCCAAGCTGGACATCGACCGCTTTGTGCCCTTGCAGACCCCTCTACCCGAGGCCCTGGAGCGGATCGAGGAGCAGATGATCCGCCGGGCCCTGGAGCGCAGCGGCCAGGTCCAGGTCCGGGCCGCGGAGCTCCTGGGCATTACCAAGAGCTTGTTGCAGTATAAGCTGAAGAAGTACCATTTGACGGGGTAATAAGAAAATCCAGAAAAAGTCAGGGGTTATGGAAATCCGCCACTATAAATTTCCCCGCATCACCTTGAACCCGGAGAAATGTTTCGGCAAGCCCTGCATCCGCGGTTTAAGGATTCCTGTGGCCTCTATATTGAGCTATTTGGGTAATGGCATGACAGTAGAGGATATCCTGAAAGAATGGCCTGAACTGGAAAAAGAAGACGTGCATCAGGCTTTAATGAACCCAGCCTGGGCCATGGAAGAAAATTTAGTGCCTATCGAAGAGAATACGATTTCGGAAAACCTGCAATAATCAACAAACACCAAATTGTAATCTAAGGTCCGTCAAGTGTAGGGGCGTGATTCAGTCACGCCCGTTTTGAGGCGCAATGAATTGCGCCACTACGAAAACATCTATTTGGCTGCATCTTGGTATAAAAAACAAACAGGGAGTAACCTTGAAACCTTCCGAATTTCCCAGAGATATTCAAGAAGCCCTCATTCCCGCGCCCGAGGGCGACCTCATGTACCGCTGCCTGGAGTGCGGGGCCGAGTATGACATCACTGAGCTCATGTACACCTGCCCCAAGTGCCGGGGGCTGTTTTTGCTCATAGACCGAAACGAAGGCCGGCTCAAGGAAAAGTCCGGCGCGTTTTGGCGCAAGCTCTTTGATTACCGCAAGATGCTCAACGTCCCGGCCTTGAAGGGCGTTTTTCTGTATTATGAGCTCATCGCGCCGGTGATTCCCCTGGACAACATCATCTACCTGGGGGAAGGCCACACCCCCCAGGTGGCGGCCAACGGCGAGCTGGCCTCGGAGGTGGGGAGGCCTTTTTATTTCAAAAACGACGGCCAGAACCCCAGCGCCTCCTTCAAGGACCGGGGCATGGCCGCAGCCTTAAGCTACCTGAATTTCCTGGTAAGCTCCCGCAACTTGGGGAAAATCCTCTCCATCTGCGCCAGCACCGGGGACACCTCCGCGGCCGCAGCCCTGTACGGGGCCTATCTGGGGGACAAAATCGCCTCCGCGGTGATCCTGCCCCACGGCAAGGTCACCCCCCAGCAACTGGCCCAGCCCCTGGGCGCGGGGGCGCAGGTCCTGGAAATCCCCGGCGTTTTCGACGACTGCATGAAGGTGGTGGAGGCCCTGGCGGACAATTACCAGGTGGCCCTCCTCAACTCGAAAAACTCCTGGCGCATCCGGGGCCAGGAGTCCTACGCCTATGAAATCGCCCAGTGGTTCGACTATGACCTGGCCGGGAAAACCGTGGTGGTGCCCATCGGCAATGCCGGCAACATCACCGCGGTCATGCAGGGGTTGCTCAGGCTGCACGACCTGGGGATTATCGAGACCCTCCCCCGGGTCATCGGCGTCCAGTCCAAACACGCCAACCCGGTGTTTCTCTATTACCTGGAAGCGGACCGGGCGAGGCGGGTCTTTGTGCCGGTGACCGTGACCGCGAGCGTGGCCCAGGCCGCCATGATCGGCAGCCCCGTCTCCATGCCCCGGGTCATCCGCCTGGTGGATGAATACCGGGGCCGGGCCGGGGAGGGCAGTGTCGCCGTGGTGCAGGTGAGCGAGCAGGAGATCATGGACAGCATGCTCCTGGCCAACCGTCATGGGCACATCGTCTGCACCCAGGGGGGCGAGTCCCTGGCGGGCTTTCGGGCCGCGGTGGGAGAGGGCTTGGTGGACCGGGACGACGTGGCGGTCCTGGATGCCACGGCCCACCATCTCAAGTTCATCGGCTTTCAGCAAATGTATTTTGATAACACCTTCCCCCCGGAGTTCGAAGTGACCCCCAGGCCGGAATATCAGAACCGGCCGCAGCTTCTCACTCCGAAGGCCGAGGATGCGGCCGGGAAGGTGGCCGATCTGGCCGGCCAGATCGCGGCCCTGTTGGGCTTGAAGCCGCGGGGCTAGGTATGTGAGGTTTTTGAGGGAGGGGGCCAGGGGGCAGTGGCCCCCTGCCCCCTCCCTCAAACTCCCTCCCCCAACCCCTTACCAGAAGCGGGAGCACAGACTTCCAGCCTGTGCTGTTCCCCCGGAAAAGAAGTAGGCGTTGGGTGTGCGCCCTACGTTCCCTTAAAAGAAAGTGTAGGGGCCGCACCGCGCACCATAATCGGTAATTGAAAAGGGTTGGGACGCACAGGTGAGGACACCTGTGCCACCCGGTCTTTTCTGCCAAAAGGGTAATAGTCTGATTTCAGATGACATGATGACAAGGAGGACATAATGCGAAAGGCGATATGGTGGGCTTTGGTGGTGGCAGTCAGCCTGGCTCTGGCGGCGCCGGTGTGGGCCGCCAAGGAAGCGCCCCTGGTGGACAAAGAAACCCTGAGAAGCTGGCTCAACGACCCCAAGCTCCTTATCATCGACGTGCGCCGGGGCAATTGGGAAACGAGCCCGAAAAAGATCAAGGGCGCGGTGCGTCAAAACCCGGACGGCGCCAGGACCTGGGCCACCTCCATCCCTAAAGACAAAAGAATTGTCTTGTACTGAGCCTGACCCCATGAGGGCACCAGCGCCCGGGTGGCGCAGCAGCTGCTGGATATGGGGTTTACGCGGGTTTACGCTTTAAAGGGCGGTTGGTATGAATGGGAAGAAGCGGGCTATCCCATGGAGGCCAAGTAAAAGACCCCCTATGACTGACCAGGACAAGAAACCGACAATAGCCCCGGACATCACACCCATTGCCGACAATTACTGTTTTGTCTGCGGCCGGGACAACCCCCGGGGGCTGAAGATCAAGGTCCGATATGCGCCGGAGGAGATGGCCGCCGAAACTGAACTGGCCCTGCCCCGGGAGTACCAGGGCTGGGCCGACGTCATCCACGGAGGGATTTTGTCCACCCTGCTGGATGAAATGATGGCCCACGCGGTGTGGCGCTTTGCCGGGCCGGGGTTGACCCTGAGCATGGAAGTGCGCTTCCATGCACCCCTCAAACCCGACGAGGCAATCAGGGTAAGGGGCGAGCTCAGCGCCGGCAACGGCAGCCGCCGCATGGCCTGGGCTGAAATCACCCGCACCAGCGACAACAAGAAGATTGCCAGCGCCAAGAGCAGGTTTTTACTGCTGGAAGGCAGTGGGGGAGGGGGCTAAGGGCCAGCGGGCCCTTAGCCCCCTCCCCCATACACCCACCCCCAAACCCTTAAATGTGAATAGAAATTGTCAAACCCGGGGCTTAAGCCCAGGTATTGATAACCTTTGAAACTTCCATGCTCCAGATCACCATTCTCATGGTGGGGAAAACCCGGGAAGGCTTCATCCAGGAAGGGCAGGCCTTTTTTGCCCAGCGTCTCAAGCCGTTTTATCAGCTCGAGATGAAAAGCGTCCGGGAGGAAAAGGAAGGGAAAAAACTTACCGCGGCATTAATCAAAGGCAGGGAAGGGGAAAGGCTGCGGGCCCAGATCCCCCCCAAGGCCTACGTCGCAGCCCTGGACCCCAGGGGAAAAGAATATACTACGGAAGAATTCGCCGCCTGGCTGGGAAAACGGGAGGAGGACGGCCGGCCCCTGATTTTCCTCATCGGCGGGCACCTGGGTCTGGACGAGGCTACTCTGGCCCAGGCCCAGGAAAAATTAGCCATCTCCCGCCTGACCCTCACCCACGAACTGTCCCGCTTGGTGCTCCTGGAGCAGCTCTACCGGGCCAAGACCATTCTCATGGGCCATCCGTATCACGTGTAGAAGTGTTGGGGGGAGGGGCAGGGACCTGTGGTCCCTGCCCCTCCCCCCAAGCCCCCCTCCCAACCCGCAGAGTGGCCGGGAAAAACGGGGCCATGGGCCCCACCTTTCCCGGGAAAATTACCCGCTAAGGGATTGGGGGTGAAGGCGTGGGGAGGGGATAAGGGCTTACCGGCCCTTACCCCCTCCCCCACATACTCACACTAAATCGACTGGACTTCCTTGACGCCGGGGACTTCTTTCATGAGGGCCCGTTCCACACCCTGTTTCAGGGTCATCTGGGACATGGGGCACCCATGGCAGGCGCCGGTGAGCTGCACTTTGACAATACCGTCTTCGGTGACATCGATGAGTTGGATATCGCCGCCGTCCCTTTGCAGGAAGGGGCGGATTTTTTCCAAGGCCTGTTGTACCTGCTGTTTCACAAGCATCCTCCCAAGTAATTTTCTAAATATTAACCACCCTTGCCCAGCTTGTAAAGGGAAAGGGCCAAAGAAATCCTGAACCGCTTAAGGGGTCAGCTCGAAGGTGACCGCCAGGCGGGCCTGGTGGGTGATTTCTCCCACCTCAATGGGGGTTTCCACGGTGCGGTCCACCGCCATGGGGGCAGCATTGGGGGCCGCCATGAAGCGGGGGCGAATCGCATGGGTGGTGCTCATTTTGGTTATCCGTTTGACTTTCAGCCCGGCGGCCTGGGCCAGGGCGTCGGCTAATTGGCGGGCCCGCTCCAGGGCCTTGACCACCGCCTGCTTTTGCAACTCCTCTTCATGGGTGTGGCTAAAATAAGGTCCCTGAACCTCGTTAATACCGTTTTTCAGGGCGGTGTCCGCCACCTGGCCGATTTTTCCCAGGTCCCGCAACTCAACCTCAAAGCGGTGGGAAGCCCGGTAGCCGGCGATTTCGTCGGTCCGGATTTTTTCTTTGCCCTGGGTCTTTTCGACCCGGCGGAAAATGGGCAGCACCTGATATTGCAAGGTTTTCACCTTGTCATCCGGCCCCAGGACCTTCTTGATGGCGGCCAAAAAAGCCTCGGCCTGTTTGGCGTTGGCCTGGGAGGCTTCCTGGGCCTGGGCCGCGTCGGTGTTCACGGTGAAATTAAAGGTGGCCTTGTCCGGCTTGACCTGGACCAGGCCCTCCGACTCCAATTCCACGATGGTGGGCTGGGTTGCCATATCAGCCGCTCCCGCCAGGGAGGAGCCTGCCAGGATGATGGCCAGGGCCAGGAGAGAAAACCACGGTTTCATGGAGAAAACTTTTATTGCGCCGCGCATGGGGATGCACCCTCCTTGTTTTCATGGGTAATTCCTCATAAGGTATCCGATTATTCCTGAGTTCCGGATGTTAGCCTAAGGGCGATAAAAAACTGGGAAAATAATTCTTGGTTATGCCTATCAAATCCCTTAAGTACCAGGAGGGTATAGGAAGAATCTTGCAGGGGACGAGTTGTAAAGCCCCCTCCCCACGGGGGGAGGGGGCTTTTGGACAACACACTAATAATACAGAGAAAGATGTCCCCCCCACCCCACCCCTTCCCCATTAAGGGGGAGGGAGTTTCAGGCGTACGGATTCGCCGTCCAAGGTCCTAAAGTCCTGTAGCTTTCAACAATAAAAAAATTCTGGGGCAGGCTTCCTGCCCGCCAGCCTGGTGTGCAGAGCGCACCCTACACTCGGCTTATCGACCCCACCACCCACAACAAAAAATCTAAATAGCCAGTACCGCGGCGCCGTCAATGCCCCCGGCTTTCAGGATTTTCAGGGCCTGGTTGGCCTCATGCAGGGGGAACAGCTGCACCTGGGGGCGGATGGGAATCTCGGCCGCCAGGGCCAGCAGCTCCCGGCCGTCCTGGCGGGTGCTGGCCGTCACCGAGCGCATGGTTTTCTCGAAATACAGGTGCTGGTGATAGTCCAGGGAAGGGATGGGCGACATGTGTATGCCCGCCAGTGCCAGGGTGCCGCCCCGGTCCAGGACTCTTAAGGCCTCGGGCACGAGAACGCCCGCGGGGGCGAAGATAACTGCGGCGTCGAGCTTGGTGGGCGGGGTGTCCTGGGCCTGCCCTACCCAAAGGGCGCCCAGGTTCCGGGCCAGTTCCTGGTGGCCGGCGTTGCGGGTGAAGACCAAAACCTCGCAGCCCCAGTGGCGGGCGATCTGGATGGCGATGTGGGCTGAGGCCCCGAAGCCGTAAAGTCCCAGGCGGCCGCCGGGCTTGATTTCAGAAAGGCGCAAGGCCCGGTGGCCAATGATGCCGGCGCACAAAAGGGGTGCGGCCATTTCCCCGGGGAACTCCTTGGGCAGGGGGTAAACGAAGTCGGCTTCCGCCACCACCTTTTCGGCAAAGCCGCCATCCCGGTGCAGGCCGGTGAATTCCGCGGATTCGCACAAATTTTCCTGATCCGTCAGGCAAAAGCGGCAGACGCCGCAGGTTTTGGCCAGCCAGGCCAGGCCCACCCGGTCTCCGGGCTGGAACTTCAGGACGCCGGGGCCCTGGTCCACCACCGTACCCACCACCTGGTGGCCGGGGATGACCGGCAGGCGCTCCAGGGGGAGTTCGCCTTCCACGGTGTGCAGATCGGTGTGGCACACGCCGCAGTGACTCACCTGCACGACTATCTGCCCCGGTCCGGGCACCGGGGGCGGCAGTTCCACAGGTTTTAAGGGAGAGCCGGCCACCGGGCCGGGGAATTCCAGGAGCATGGCTTTCACGGCGCTGACCTCTTGTCGGGCTGATGTGAGGGAGGGGGGTGATGCCGAACGGAATAATGCACCCCCCCTTGAATATACGGATTATGGTACCATAATTCCATATAAAAAGAAGGACTTCTCCGGCGGGGGCAGGGGGTGTCGAACCTTGCGCAACCGGCTTCCCTCACTTATACTTTACCGTGAAAATCCCACGTCGGGGCGACGCCTGCGTCGCCCCTGCAACAGGTTTTCGTCTTCGACGGCGGCCCAAATCGGGCCAGGATGGTTTAGCTCCTGCAAGCCCTGGCCCTGACATCCCTTTGAGGTGATTATGTCAACAAAACCCATGCGTTTCTCCATCTGGTATTTTCTCTCCCTCCTTTTGGTTTTGGTGCTGGCCCAGACCATTTTTTCCCTGCCCCGGTCTTATCCTGTAAGTTACAGTGACTTCCGCCGTTTAGTGGACATCAAGGGGGTGGATGACCTGGAAATGTCCGGGGAGAACATCACCGGCATCATTTTGCCGGAGGGCCTGGAGTATCTGGTCAAAGAAACTAAGGACCCGGAGCTCCCCCAGCGCCTGGCCAAACAATTCCCCAAGCACCCGATTTTTTCCACGGTCAAGATGGAGGACAAGGACCTCCTGGAACGGTTGGACAAGGGGGGCATCAAGTATCGGGCCCTCCCCGAGCGGGTCTGGGTGACGGCCCTCCTTTCCTGGCTGCTCCCCATGCTGCTTCTGGTGGGCCTGTGGCTGTTTATTTTCCGCCGTTTAAGCGCCGGCCCCGGGGGCCTCATGTCCATCGGCAAAAGCAAGGCCCGGATTTACGTGGAGGATGAAACCAAGGTTACCTTTGCGGATGTGGCCGGGGTGGAGGAAGCCGAAGAAGAGCTCAAGGAAATCATCGAGTTTCTCAAGACTCCCGGCAAGTTCCAGGTTTTGGGCGGCAAGATCCCCAAGGGGGTGCTCTTGGTGGGTCCCCCGGGCACCGGCAAAACGCTTTTGGCCCGAGCCGTGGCCGGAGAGGCCGGGGTGCCGTTTCTGAGCCTCACCGGTTCGGACTTTGTGGAAATGTTTGTGGGGGTGGGCGCCGCCCGGGTGCGGGACCTTTTCCAACAGGCCCAGGAGAAGGCTCCGGCCATTATTTTCATCGATGAGCTGGACGCCTTGGGCAAGGCGAGGGGCTTAAGCCCCCTGTCCGGCCACGAGGAGCGGGAAAACACCCTGAACCAGCTCCTTTCCGAAATGGACGGCTTCGATACCCGGAAGGGCGTCATCATGATGGCCGCCACCAACCGGCCGGAGATTTTGGACCCGGCCCTCATCCGCCCCGGCCGCTTCGACCGCCAAATCCTGGTGGACCGGCCCAGCCTCATGGGAAGGGAAGACATCCTGAAAATCCACGCCAGAAACGTCAAGCTGGGCGATGACGTCAATCTGCACACCTTAGCGGCCCGGACCCCCGGCATGGTGGGCTCGGATTTGGCCAACATCGTCAATGAAGCGGCCCTCCTGGCCGCCCGGCGAGAAAAGGCCGCGGTGGCCATGACCGACTTCGAAGAGGCCATCGACCGGGTGGTGGCGGGCTTAGAGAAGCGCAACCGCGTGATGAACCCCCGGGAAAAAGAGATTGTCGCCTATCACGAAACCGGCCACGCCCTGGTGGCCGAAGGCCTCCCCAACATGGACCCGGTGCACCGGGTGTCCATCATTCCCCGGGGCATCGGCTCTTTGGGGTACACCATGCAGCTGCCCACCGAGGACCGCTACCTCATGACCAAAAGCGAACTGGAAGACCGCATGGCGGTGATGCTGGGGGGCCGGGTCGGGGAGGAACTCCATTTCGGGGAGATTTCCACCGGGGCCCAAAACGACCTCTACCGGGCCACGGACATCGCCCGCTCCATGGTGCGGGAGTACGGCATGAGCGAGAAGCTGGGGCCCCAGACCTTTGAGCGGGAGCGCCGGCCCTTGTTTCTGGACCTGATGATGCCCCCCTCCAGCAAGGACTACAGCGAGGTCACCGCCCTGGAGATCGACCGGGAGGTGAGCGCCCTCATGGATAAAGCCTATCACCGGGCCAAGGATATTTTGGGAAGCAAAAAGGACACCCTGGAAAAGGTGGCCAAGGTGCTCCTGGACAAAGAGGTCATAGAGGGAGATGAGTTGCGCCGGTTGTTGAATGAGAAAAAGGATGGGTCTTAGAGTCAGCAATACTTGGGGGGGCTTCAGCGACCTGGAGGGTGTGGGGCCTACTTTAAGATTCATGCAGCCCGCTGATAATTAGGTAGCCCGGGCATCCTGCCCGGGCCTGCACGGGCTGGAAGCCCGTGCTACCTTAGAGAGAGGTGAGGGGAAATTGATATGTGGGGCATGGTATAGCGCTTCAGGAATTCTCACCGATGGAAAATCTCGGTCCCCAGTCAAAAACTGAACTTTTCCACCCATGGAAAATTCAATGACCCACCAGGAGTATTTCTCAGCCAGCGCCGCCTTACAACAATATCTTCTGGATGAGACCAGACCCGGCACCCTGGTTATTATCCCCCACCGGCGCTTGGCCCGGCAGGTTTGGCACCAGCAGCGCCTGGCCAACCTAGAAGAAGGCCGCACCGCCTGGGAGCCCCTGCCCCTCATGACCCTGCCGGACTGGTGGGCCGAGCTTTATAAAAATCTCTGGCCGCCTTTCGCCCTGGCGCCGTCCCTGGTGCGCCTGTCCCTCTGGCGGCAGGCCATTGACGCCGGGCCTCATCTGGAGGGTGTCGCCCCTGACCTGGAATGGGCCCAGGCCCTGGACGACGCCCACGAGTTGCTTCTCCGCCACGCCCTCCCCCTGGACGTCCCCGATTCCGCAGACACGCCCCTGGTGCGCTGGCGCCGGGAAGTCACCCGCATTTACGGGGAACTTCTCCGGGAAGAGGGCTGGTTGGCCCCCGGAGAAGTCCCTCACTTCCTGCATGAGGCTCTCATTCACCAGGAAATTCCCCTGCCAGCCAGGCTGTGGGTGGTGGGGCTGGAAACCGCGGCTCCGGCGGAAGAGCGCTGGCTGGCGGCCGTGGCCCGCCATATCCCGGTCACCCGGCTCCTGCTTCGGGGCCACCCTGACCACCTCAAACAAGGAGTGGTGCTGCCGGACCGGGAAGAGGAAATGGCCTGGGTGGCGGCCCGGCTGCTGGAATGTCACCAGGAGGGCCTGCCCCTGCACCGCCTGGCCGTGACCTCCCCGGTCATGGACCGCTACGCCCCCCGTTTTCAGCATTTCCTCCAGGATTTATTCGGGCCGGCGGTGGGGGAGGAGGGCTTCGCCTACAACCTTTCCCAGGGACCGGCCCTGGCCGCCACCCCCTTATGGAATGCGGCTCTCCTGCCCCTGGCTTTCCTGGCCCAGGGGGAGCGCCGTGAAGACCTGGTGGCCCTGCTTCTTTCTCCCTACTACCGGACTTTGCAGGTTCAGCAGGGGTCTCTGGCCTTCTGGGACCGGGTCTTTCGGGAAAAAGGCGCGGCCCAGGGCTGGGAGGACCTGCGCGCCGCTGCAGACCGGAATTCCCAGGGAAATCCGGCTCTCCAGGGTATCTTGACGACGCTGGATGAGCTCTGGCCGCATCCCGGGGCGTCCCCCGCCACCGGCCGGCAGTGGGCCGCCTGGCTCAAGGAAGCCTGGCGGCGCCTGGGCTTTCCCGGCAGACTGGCCGACGGGGAAAAAGTCCCCGTTTGAGCGCCTCACCGCCCGGCTGGGGGACTTCAGCGCCGCCCTGGGAGATGAAGTTCTGCCGGCGGCCGGGGTCTTCGCCTGGCTCAACCACGGCATGAAAGAGGACACCCTCCCCGGCCCCGGCATCCAGGACGCGGGCCTCCAGGTGCTGGGCTGGCTGGAAATGCGGGGCCTGGACTTTGACCGGGTTTTTTGCCTGGGCATGAACTCCGGGGCCTTTCCCGCCCCCGCCCGGCCGTTGCCCCTGCTGAGCCGGGCCGAACGGGAGCAGGTCCTGGGGGGCACCCAGGAGAGCCAGGACCGGTTCGCAAAGGAGCAATTCGAGAGCCTTTTGGGGAACGCCCCCCATCTCATCCTGACCCGCCCGGCCCAGGAAGATCTGGAGCCCCAGGTGGGCACGCCCTTTTTCGAAAAATCCTGGGAGGAACGCCGCCTGCCCCTGCTGAGCCGGCCCGGGGCGGCCTGGGTGCGGGTGCCGGCGGTTCAGGCGGCCCTGGCCCATCCGGAAGGTGGACAGACGCCCCCAGAGCTGCAGGGCACCTTGTCACTGACCCTGCCCAGGGAATTGCGGGTCACCCAACTGGGCACCGCGCTCAGTTGTGCCTTGCGCTTTGTCCTTCAGGACCTCCTGGGCTTAGCAGAACTGCCGGAAATTGAGGCGGGCCTGGACCCCCGGGAACGGGGCCAGAAGCTCCATGAAGTCCTGGCGTATTTTGTGAGAGAGGCCGGCTATACCCTGCCTCCCGGCGACCAAGCCGAAGCCCTCCTCCTGGCAGCGGGCCGCCAGGTCCTGGGTCCCCTGGTCCATGACCTTCACTGGCAGGCGGAATGGCGCCGCTGGTTCGGGGATGAGGACACGCCGGGGCTGCTGCCGGCCTGGCTGGACCGGGAGAGGGAGCGTCAGGCCCAGGGCTGGCGCTGGCGGGGAGTGGAAGTGCCTTTTGCGGGCCTGACCCGGCCGGGCTGGCCCTTCAGCCTGCGGGGCCGCCTCGACCGCCTGGACTTTCATCCGGAGAGCGGGGAAGCCATGGTCTGGGATTACAAGACCGGCAAGCTTCCCAACGGGGCCCAGGTTTTCGACCGCAAAGAGGAATTTCAGCTGCCCGCCTATCTGTGCGCCGTGCGGGAGGGCCATACGGACCTGGAGGCGGGGGAGGTCAGCGCCTTGTGCGCCGGGTTTATCGGGCTGAAATCCTCCCGGGAGGATCATCTGCAACACCAGGACTTTGCCGGCAAAAAAGACCTGTGGGACGAGGTCCTGGACTCCTGGGAGGAGGACGTGCGCCTCCTGGGAGAACTTCTCGCCGCCGGGGACATTCGTCCCACTCCCCGCCCCGCGCCCGGCAAACGTGACGACGGGGCCTGCCGTTTTTGCCCCTTTCCCCTCATCTGCCACTACAAACCGGTGGCAGACGGCGACGAGGACGAGGCTTGATGACCGCGCCCCTGGACCAATTAAAGTAATCTGAAAAGTACAATGCCAGAGCTACTCCGAGACATAAAGGCCAGAGAAAGGGCCCTGGACCCCCAGGGCAGCTTCCATTTGGAAGCCCCGGCCGGTTCCGGGAAAACTGCGGTCCTCCTGGCCCGATTTCTCACCTTGCTGGGCCGGATCAGCGATTCGCCCCGGGAAATCCTGACCCTGACCTTTACCCGCAAGGCCGCCGGCGAGTTTCGGGAGCGGGCCATGAAGTATTTCTGGAGCCAGGAGACGGTGGGGCCCAATCCCCCTCCCCATGAGCGCCTGCTTCTTGACCTGGCCGGACAGGCCTTCAGCCATTTAGAGAGGAAAAACCTGGCGCACCAGTATCTGCTGGTACCGGAAAGGCTGCCGGTCAACACCTTCCACGGTTTTTGCGCTCAGCTTCTGAAGGCTGCGCCCCACGAGGCCGGGGTGCCCCTGGATTTCCAGATCCTGGAAAGCGACCGGGACGCGGAGTGGCAAAAGCAGGAGGCCATAGAAGAACTGCGCCGCCGCCTGGACGCCCGGCGGGAGGGGGACTCGGTGCGCCAGGCCCTGGTGCGCCGGCTGGTGCGGTTGAACAACAACTGGAGCCGCCTGGCCCATGAGTTGCGGGATCTGTTGTCCCGGCGGGACACCCTGAAAGACTTTCTGGCCTTGGCCCGAGGGAGCCTGGAGGAAAAGGCTTACGCCGCGCTCATGGAAAAGCGCCTGTCAGCGGCCCTGACCCATATACTGCAGCCCCTGGCGGCCGGGCTGGCAGAAACCGAGTTGGGCCGGCGCTGGCCGGATTTTCTGAGGGCTTATCAGGGTGGGGAAATTTCCCTCCCCCCGGTCCCTCCTGCGGCCTCGCCCCAGGACCTCGGCGCCTGGCAGGACCTGGCCGAGGCTCTGCTGACCAAAAACGGCGGCCTCAGAAAAAAATGGCCCCAGGGCCTGGCCGGGAGCCACTGGCCCGGCCTTCTCGGGGACCTGCCCCCCGACTTTTTGGCCCGCCTCAAGGATTGCCGCACCCTGCCCCAGGAGCTTTTCTCCTCCCAGGAGGTGGGCGCGGTTCAGGACTTGATTTTGCTTTTGAACGCGGCCTGGGAGGTGTACGAGGAACTCTGCCGCCAGCGTCGGGTCCTGGATTTTATTAGCGTGGAGGAGGCCGCTCTCCGGCTGCTGAACGCCGAAAACCCCGGGGAACTCCTGCTGCGCCTGGATTGGCGCCTCAGGCACGTGCTGGTGGACGAGTTTCAGGACACCAGCGACAACCAGATGGAGCTCCTGTGCCGGCTGCTTTCGGGTTGGTCAGAAGGAGACGGCCGCACCCTCACCGTGGTGGGGGACCCCAAGCAGTCCATCTACGGTTGGCGCCAGGCCCGGCTGCACCTGTTTCTGGAATCCCGGCAGGGCCTCACCTGTGAGGGGAGGCGGACCCTGCCCCTTGACCCCTTAAGCCTCACCACCAATTTTCGGGCCACCCCCACCCTCATCACCTGGGTGAACCGGGTCTTCGGGGACACCGTCATGGCGGACCCCCAGCTTACCGGGGGGCTCGACTTTGCCCCAGCCGACCCCGTTCCGGCTAAAAAAGACGGCGCGGCTCCCTTCCTGGCCCTGTTTGCCCATGAGGACAGAAGCGAGGCCCGCCACCAGGAGGCTCATTGGCTGGCCCAGCGGGTGATGGGCGCCCTGACGGACCTGCCTGCCGGGGAGCATCTGGCCCTTCTCCTTTTTGCCCGCACCCACCTGGCCACCTATATCGCAGCCTTTCAGGCAGCGGGCTTGGTGCCCAGGGTGCGGGAAGGCCTGAAGCTCAGGGACAGCCTGGTGGTTGAGCATCTCCACAATCTCGCCCGCGCCCTCGTCCGGCCCCAGGACGATGTGGCCTGGGCGGCCCTCCTCACGGGACCGTGGGCCGAACCTGATCTGGTCGGTCTGGCCGGCTGCGCCCTGGCGCCAGGTGTGGTGTGGCCGGAAAAGCTGCAGGCCTGCGCAGCCAGGCCCACCACCCCGGAGAAAATGGCCCGGCTGGCCCAGATGCTCCTTGACGCCCGGGAGCGGGTGGGGCGGGAAGCCCTGGCCGACACCCTGGAGCGTTTCCTGGGAGAGGCGCAAGCCTGGCCCGGTATCGCCGCCTGGGAGGGCGCCCTGGGGGTGGCTTCGGCCCGGACCTACCTGAAACTCCTGGCCGAGTCCGAGATGGGCCTGCCGGAGACCACCTTTTTAAAGGCCGATTTAGCCTTGGAAGGGGCTTACCAACCACCGGACCCCCGGGCCGAAGACTCGCCGGTGGAGGTCCTCACCGTCCACGGCGCCAAGGGCCTGGAGTTTCACACCGTGTTTCTGCCGTTTATGGATTGGCAGCCCTTGAAAATGGAGGGCAACCAACCCCCGCCTTTCCTCCTGGAGGAAATCCCCGGCGCCAGGGCCCACGTCCTGGGTCTGGCCCCTCCTGCCTGGCTCCAGGGCAAGGACTCTTCCTACCGCCTGGTCAAAGACCTGAAAAAGGCGCGGGTGTTGGCCGAGGCCCGCCGGGTTTTTTATGTGGCCGTGACCCGGGCCCAAAAACGCCTGTGCCTCTCCGGGGTCCTGTCTCGCAGTCGTGGAGCCTTCGCCCCGCCGGCGGACAGCCCCCTGGCCTGGCTCTGGCAGCACTATCGGCCCGGAGAATTGTCTCCTGGGGCCATAACCTGGCCTGACCCAACCCTTGAAGTGGAAATTTCTCCGGAGATTGCCCCGGCAGGCCGCGCCCAGGTAGGGCCTGAGCCCCTTCCCGCGGCCTGGGAGTTTATGCCGGAGCAGCCGCCCTACAGTTTAACCTTCCCTTCCCAGGGAACCGCCGCACAGAAACGGGAAGGCCCCGATGCCGGAGGGATTGGAGAGCGCTGGGGACAACCTGGCCGCCCGGGCGAGGGGAGAGGTGACGCACCGGCTTCTGGAAACCATAGCCCGGGGGTATGGGCTTCCCGGCGAGCCGGGTTTGGCCGCGGCCCTGGTGGGCCTGGGGGTGCCTCGGGAGACGGCCCAAACCCTCGCTCCGGAGATTCTTGCCGAAGTGTCGGCCGCGCTCCAGGATCCCTTCTTGCAGAATTTGCTGACGCCGGCTGCCGCGGTGAGTGAATGGGCCCTGGAGGATCAGCCCGCGCCGGGGAGCATCCGCCGGGGCCGCCTTGATCTCCTGGCCTTTGACGGCACTGACTGGTGGTTGGTGGACTTTAAAACCTCCCGGCCGCCTGCGGGTGAGAACTGGGAGGTCTTTCTGGCCCAGGAAAAGGACAAATACCGCCCCCAACTCCTGGCCTACCGGGAGATGACCGCCCGCCTCAAGGGCATCAGTCCGCCGGAAACCATCCGCCTGGCCCTGTATTTTACCGCCTGCCGGCAAGCGGTGGAGGTATGAAGGGAAGCCGGTACTGCTTTTCAGACTAAAGACGCCGCCACTCTGGTAAGGTCTCTAATCCAGGGAATAATCCTTTTTTACCAGGCAGCTTTCTGCTATTGTGCCCCAAGGTTCTTTGTCCTGTTGTAAGGCGCGAATGCCCTTGCTGCCGAGGATGCTTCAAACGCACGCAGTTTGAAGCCCTATCCCTTCCGAATGGCCACCTCCGCATTAGGAAAATTCTATGGCCACCCAAGGTTTCAAACGCAAACTTGCCGCCATCCTCAGCGCCGACGTGGTAGGTTACAGCCGCCTCATGGGTGAGGATGAGGCTGAAACCGTTAGGACTCTGCAAGCTCATAAACGGTTAATCTCTGATTTAATCCAGCAGCATCGGGGCCGGGTGGTGGATGCTCCCGGAGACAATATCCTAGCCGAATTTGCCAGCGTCGTGGATGCGGTGCAATGCGCCGTGGCGGTCCAGAAGGAAATTCAGGCCGGTAACCTGGAGTTGGCCGAAACCCGGAGAATGCAGTTCCGCATCGGGATTAACCTGGGCGATGTTATCGAAGAAGAAGACCGCATTTACGGCGATGGGGTGAACATCGCGGCGAGATTGGAGTCCCTGGCGGATCCCGGTGGAATCTGCATCTCCAGGACCGTCTTTGAGCACATCGAGACCAAGCTGACCTTCAGGTATGAGTATTTGGGGGAGCAGTCCGTCAAAAATATTGCCAAACCGGTAGGCGCCTACAAGATTTTGCTGGAGCCAAGGGCAGGGCCAAAGGCTCAGGCAAGGGCAAAGGAAAGACCAAGCAAGCCTTGGCTTATCGCTCTTGCCGGTCTCCTTCTCATTACGGTAGGTGCTGCCTTGTTCTGGCGCTTTGTTTTTCCCACTGCCTCAACCCCGGACAAGAAAACCTCCAAAGAGCAGGCAGCCTTTCCCCTGCCGGACAAGCCGTCCATCGCGGTAATGCCCTTTTTGAACATGAGCCAAGACCAAAGCCAGGATTTCTTTTGCGATGGCTTAAGCGAAAGCCTGGTCACAGCCCTCTCCAAGGTGCCGCAACTCTTCGTCATCGCCCGGGATTCAACCTTCAGGTACAAGGGCAAAGGGGTGACGACCAAGCAGGTGAGCGAGGAACTGGGGGTGCGGTATGTGCTGGAGGGAAGTGTGCAGCGGGCCGGGGAGCGAGTGCGGCTCACGGTACAGCTCATAGATGCCCCCACGGGACTTCAACTCTGGTCAGAGCGCTATGACCGGAGCGTTAATGATATCTTCGCCCTGCAGGATGAAATTACCATGAAGATCCTCACGGAACTTCGGGTGAAGCTCACCGAGGGCGAAACCGTGCGCATACAAGCCAAGGGAACGAACAACCTTCAGGCCTACTTGAATGTTTTGGAAGCCACAGGGTACAGAAATCAACATACCAAAGAATCCAATGCAGTGGCCAAAAGGCTTTTAGAGGAAGCCGTTAGACTGGACCCCAATTACGCCATGGCGCATACCGATTTAGCCAACACGACCGCCATGGAAGTGTGGACCGGCGCCAGCCAGTCGCCTCAAGAGACGCTTGCCAAGGCCATGAAATCGGCCCAAAGGGCCGTAGAATTGGACAACTCCTCGGCCGAGGCCCAAGCGGCTGTCAGTCATGTCTTTTTGTTGTTGCATCAGCATGATAAGGCGATCGAAGTGGGAGAGCTGGCTGTGAAGCTTAACCCCAGCAGCGCTAGGGCCCTCTATTTTCTTGCCCTATCCCTGAATTATTCTTTTAGGGGTGAGGAAGCCCTGCCATTGCTTCGGCAGGCCATTGTCCTCAACCCTTTGTTTCCCCAGCAATATCACAATGTTGGTGTAGCTTATCGTGAAACCGGCAGGTATGAGGAGGGCATTGCGGAGGTCAAGAAAGCTCTTAAGCTTTCCCCTCACTATGTGTTGGCCCATATTACTCTGGTCACATTGTATAGTTACGCTTGCCGCGTAGAAGAGGCCCGGGCTGCCGCCGCGGAAGTCATGCGCATAAACCCCAAGTTCTCTCTCGAAAAGTACGGCGCACAGATCCCCTGGAAGGAAGGGCCGAAAAAGGACCGCATGCTGGAAGCCCTGCGCCAGGCGGGGCTGAAGTGAAGATAGCTTTGATCGGAAGCGTAAGGACTTCGCTTATTATTTACCTATCGCACCAGAACCAGGAAGACGGGCAGGATTCTGTGATAAGGGTTTGAAGTGCTATCACGAGTCTCTGAATAAACGTTTCTCAGCCGGGGGTAATTATTTCACCCAAAGTGTAAAAAGTTTTTTTACTGTTAATGTTATTTTTGTCCACATTTTTAGGCAGCTTAACGGCATTGAGGTCTGTTTGGGCATCAAAGGTGACGCAATAATAAAAAGTTTCTGATATTTTTTTTGGTTGTAAAAATTCTATTGTATAATGATGCTTTATCTCCCCGCCGGGATTAACGTCGCCAAAATTCATTTGTGTTTTTATGGCATAATCCTGGTTGGGCACAAGGGGATTATTGACTTTTTCTGGTATATATATTCTTGAAGTAGAGAGTTGTAGCTTTGGATTCGAGATTTTAGCCGGATATTTTCCTTTATTTTCTATTGCAAAGGTATATTTAATTGTATTGGCGCTTGAATAGTAAGGTTTTTGAGATTTTATTTTGATGTCTGGAATAGCGTCGGTAAGGTTAGGCGGGGCTGCTGTTTCTTTTTTGGTATCGGTATCGGCTGCAGCAATTTTCTTCAAGGTTTCATCAGTTTTTGCACTGAGCTTTAGGATTTCTTTCTCTAACTTATCAATATTGTTCTCTATAGTCCTTAGTTGATCAGGGAGGGGCGAGTTTTGCATCTCTTTGACCAGCTTTTCAGTCTGGCTGTTGATGAGTTTGGTCTGGGCGATGTGTTTATTCCCTGCGTATCTGGTAACCAAATAATAGATGCCGATGCCCTGGGCGACAGTCAAAAGCAGCATCCACCCGCCTAAGGCACAGACAAGCTTCCAAAAAAAGGATTTTTGCTGACTTTCCATAAGGTCCTATCAGGTATTTTTATTGTGAATGGATCGGCAAGGTCCGATAAACTCTGCAGCCTTTCATGCTTCGGCTGGCGTGGCCCTTCCCTGAATCATCCGGTGCGGATTTCCCCGACTTCTCCTGTTGGTTCTTTGGCAGCACTGGTTCATGGTGTCATGGTCAAGGGAACTTGTCAAGGCTTGTTAGGGAAGGCCCTGAGGCAGGCCGGCCGGTGACCGGGCCTGGAAAGTTTCTGAAAATATCTCCTATCTGATATAAATAGAAACTCAGCAAACCACGTAAATTCTTACGATCATCTCTCATGCATTTTTCCGCAAACCCAGCCAGGTTCAGACAACGACAAACCGCCGCCAGAGGCCGCCAGGCCTGCTTTTTGGTGCTGTGCTGGCTGCTGCTGTCCCTTGGTCATCCCGCCTTGGCCCAGGAAAACCTGGAGTCTCAGGGGATGCGCTTCCGTCTCATTCCGGGGGGAAGCTACTTTTTGGGGAGCCCCCTGAACGAAGCCGGGCGCTTTGCCGGTGAGGCCACCCCGTATCAGGTGACCCTGAAGCCCTTCTATCTGGCCGCCACCGAGACCACCAATGCCCAGTATGCCCGCTTTCTGGCCGCCACCGGCCATCCCGAGCCCTTGTACTGGCAGGACAAGAACCTTAACGGCCCCACCCAGCCGGTGGTGGGGGTGAGTTGGCACGACGCCCAGGCCTTCTGCCGCTGGCTCACCCGGGAAACCGGGGCGGCTCACCGCCTGCCCAGCGAAGCGGAATGGGAGGCCGCGGCCCGGGGGGGCTGGGGGGGGAGCCTTACCCTTGGGGCCGGGAACTCCCTGACGTGGGGGGCGCTACCGGGCCAATTATTATCCCAACGATTTTGCCGACGACGGCTATCGCCTCACCGCGCCGGTGGGTTCTTTCCCGCCCAACGGCTGCGGTCTTTTTGACATGGCCGGCAATGTCTCGGAGTGGTGTGCCGATGACCAGACCCCCGTGGGGTGCGGCACCCCCTTCGCGGCCCCGGATTACCGCATCCGCAAAGGGGGCTCCTGGCGCTCCCGGGCCCGGAACCTGCGCTGCGCAGCCCGCAATTTCAGTCCGCCTCATACTGCCGACGGTTTTATCGGTTTTCGGGTCTTGCGGGAAATGAAAACGGGGCAATAAATTTTCTTGACTTGTTTAAACATAATCATGTATAGAGAGGTTTAGGGATAGTTGAAATAGTTTTAATAACATTAGCTGGTTAAAAGAGGAGCAAGGTATGGGAGATTTTGACAAATTTACTATGGATGAAGCGGCGCAGGAGATGATCAAGAAGGCCCGGGCGGAGGGCGTTGAGACCATCTTTGACCGGGCCGAGAAGATGAAACCCTGTCCCATCGGGATAGAGGGTGCGTGTTGCCGGATTTGCGCCCAGGGCCCCTGCCGGGTGCCCATGCCCAAGAAGAAGGAAGGCGAGGAGCTGCCGGCGGAGAAGAAAAAGCGCATGGGTCTGTGCGGCGCTACCGCGGAGACCATCGTGGCCCGGAATTTCGCCCGCATGGTGGCGGCCGGCACCTCTTCCCACTCCGACCATGCCCGGGGCGTGGCCAAGCTCTTCATCGAGGTGGCCAAAGGCAAGGCCCAGGGCTACCAGTTGAAGGACGTCACCAAACTCAAGGTAGTGGCCAAGGACTGGGATGTGGCCACCACGGTGGGTGAGGGCGAGGACGCCAAGCCCCGGCCGGTGAACGACATCGCCCTGGAGCTGGGGAAGAAAGCCCTGGCCGAATTCGGGCAGCAGGAAGGCGAGATCAACTACGTCAAGCGGGCCCCCAAGAAACGCCAGGAAATCTGGCGGAAAGAGGGCGTCGTGCCCCGGGGCGTGGACATCGAGGTGGTGGAGCTCATGCACCGCACCCACATGGGGGTGGACCAGGACTACAAAAACCTCATCAAGCAGTCCACCCGCTGCGCCCTGGCGGACGGCTGGGCCGGCTCCATGATCAGCACCGACCTCCAGGACATCATGTTCGGCTGTCCGGTGCCGGTGGCGGGCGAAATCAACCTGGGGGTGCTCAAGGAAGACCACGTCAACGTGATCATGCACGGCCATGAGCCGCTGCTTCCCGAGATGCTGGTAGTGGCCTCCCAGGAGCCGGAACTCATCCAGTACGCACAAAGCAAGGGTGCCAAGGGCATCCAGCTGGCGGGCATGTGCTGCAGCGCCAACGAAGTCATGATGCGCCACGGCGTGCCGGTGGCGGGCAACTACCTGCACCAGGAACTGGGCATCATCACCGGTGCTCTGGACGCCATGGTCATCGACGTGCAGTGCGAGATGCAGTCCATTGCCAGCGTGGCGGCCTGCTACCACACCAAGATCATCACCACGGACACCCGGGCCAAGATCGAAGAGGGCCCCAGCGTGGTGCACATCGAGTTTGACGAGCACCATGCCCTGGACGTGGCCCGCAAGGTGCTGCGCACGGCCATCGACAACTTCCCCAACCGCAAGGCCCCGGTGATGATCCCCCAGTTCTCCACCCCCACCATCGTGGGCTTCAGCTACGAGACCATCCGGTATCTCTTGGGCGGCTCCATTAGGGGCAGCTACTACACCCTGAACGACAACATCATCAACGGCCGCATCCGGGGCGTGGCCGGCGTGGTGGGCTGCAACAACTGCCGCACCACCCAGGACTCCAGCCACATGACCCTCATCAAGGAGCTCCTGAAAAACGACGTCATCGTCCTGTCCACGGGCTGTGCGGCCATGGCCGCGGGGAAATATGGCCTGTTGACGCCGGAAGCGGCCACCAAGTACTGCGGCCCGGGTCTGGCGGAGGTCTGCGAGACGGTGGGCATCCCGCCGGTCCTGCACATGGGGGCCTGCGTGGATAATTCCCGCATTCTCATGGCGGCCACGGCCTGCGTCAAGGCGGGCGGCCTGGGGAGCGACATCAGCGACCTGCCCGCGGCAGGCGCGGCGCCGGAGTGGATGAGTGAAAAGGCCATCGCCATCGGCCAGTACTTCGTGGCCTCGGGCGTGTACACCCTGTTCGGGGTGAACTGGCCCACCACGGGTTCCGAGATCCTCACCGACTACCTGTTCAAGGGTCTGGAAGACATCTACGGCGGCAAGTGGGACTTTGCGGCGGATCCGGAAGATATGGCCAAGCGGATGATCGCCCACATCGACCTGAAGCGCAAAGCCCTGGGCATCGACAAGGCCCGGGAGCGGGTGCTCTTCGACATGGATATGCGCCGGGAAATGGCCGAAGCCGCCGCCGCCGAAGAGCATTAAGAGGTGCTGATGTGGGGGAAGGGCCAGGGAGGTGACCTCCCTGCCCTCCCCCCACACCCCCCACCCAACCCGCAGAAGCGTATGGTGGCACAGGCTTCCAGCCTGTGCAAGAACAGGCAGGATGCTTGTTTTCCCGAAAAAGTGCAGCAGCGCGGGCCTCCAGCCCGTGTAGGGAAAAGGCTGGTTAACGCGGTAAAACTAACTGTTGGCAAACAGAGAATAACTAACCAACCTCAGAAAGGGCAGGGAACAATTTCCCTGCCCTTTTTTGTCAGGCTTCTCAGGGTTAAATTGACAAAAAATTCCTGGGGCCTAAAATAACAATCAGGAATTTTTCAATTTTTGCCATTATGAGTTCCCAGATCAAGCCCAGCCCTGACAAGCCCCATTATTACGGCCACCGCGGCCGCCTCCGGGCGCGCTTTTTGGAAGGAGGGGCCGAAGCCCTCCAGGACTATGAGATCCTGGAGCTTCTCCTGACCTTCGCCATTCCCATGTCGGATGTCAAACCCCTGGCCAAGGCCCTTATCGCTCAATTCGGCACCCTGGGGCAGGTCTTTGACGCCTCTATGGAAGCCCTCCTGGAGGTCAGGGCCCAGGACACCCGAGGCCGCACGCAGCGCCTCACGGAGCTCAGCGCCACCCTCATTCACCTGGTCAAGGCCACGGTGGCGACCTATCTCAAGGAAGAGGCCCTGAAGCGCCAGCGCATCCTGTCCCTGGACGTCTTGGTGGATTATTGCCGCACCGCCATGGGGGGCCTTAAAGACGAGCAGTTCCGGGTGCTGTATTTGAACAGCCAGAACGAAATCATCGCCGAGGAGATCCTCCAGGAAGGCACCGTGAACCAGACAGTGGTCTATCCCCGGAAGATCCTGGAGCTGGCCCTGAAACACAAGGCCACCGGCCTCATCCTGGTGCACAACCACCCGAGCGGCAACCTCTCCCCCTCGGCCTCGGACCGGGAACTGACCAAAACCGTGATCCAAGCCAGCCAGGCCCTGAACCTCACGGTCCACGACCACCTCATCATCAGCCGCCACGGGTATTTCAGTTTGGCGGAGCATGATATGTTGTAGGGGGATGGACTTGAGGGGAGGGCCGGGGACCAGTGGGTCCCTGCCCCTCCCCCAAACCCCCTCCCCCAACCCTATACGGGAGCATATTGGTATGGGCTTTGGGTATGCCCTTGAAATTTTAAATTTACTTAGGCCATGGCATACTTAGATGGATAAGAAGATTAAGGACATTGAAGCGATTATCAGGAGGGCAGAAGAAACTCTGGAAACAGCAAGGCATGGTTTTGATGACCTCATCTCCAGTAATAAGACCCGTAGATTTATCGGACTACGAAATCTTATAGTTTTCGGGCGCTCTGTGACCTTTGTTCTTCAAAACCTTCGCTCTGTAATCAAAGAAGATTTTGACTCTTGGTACAAACAAGAGCAAGAGAAAATGAGAAAAGACCCCCTAATGAGATATTTCGTCGAGGCCAGGAACATTCTCGAGAAAGAGGGTGAGCTTAACATTGCTCTAAGGGGAAGAGTTCATTTCTCTGACGATGATATAAGGAAGCTCGGTCCGGGGCCTCCGGGCACCATAGCTTTCTTTATCGGCGATAAATACGGTGGTACGGGTTGGGAAGTTGAAATGCCCGACGGTATTACGGAAAAATACTACATTGAGTTACCTCCCGAAATGGGTGAGATGAAGCAATGCTTTTCAAATTTTCCAGAATCAGAAGCTCCAGAATTCAAAGATAAGCCTGTGGAAGAACTTTGTGAAATATACTTGAAACGGCTTGAACTGCTCTTGGCTGGTGCAAGGGAGCGGTTTTTGGGAAAAACGTCGAAGGACATAACGGGTAAACGTCTACCACCCTACCTAAAAGTCATAAAATGAAGAAGGAAAAATAGACTCATGAACATAGTTCTAATTATCTAAGAGTTTAAGTTATTAACCCTCGTTCCCAAGTTGTACTTGGGAACGCCATATTGGTCAAAGCTTGGCTTTGACACTTCTTGTGAGTCATGAGAAGTCGATATAAAGTTATCGAACTGGAATCACCCCACTTCATTACTTGCACCATTGTGGGCTGGCTGCCGGTTTTCACCCGAAAGGCCTATCTGGATATAATCGCGGATTCTCTTACCTTCTGCCGGCAGCAAAAAGGGCTTCTCATTTATGCGTATGTTATTCTCGACAACCATCTGCACCTGGTAGCTGCCTCGGATAATCTATCCCAGCTAATCCGAGATTTTAAAAGGCACACTGCCAAGGAAATCCAGACAGTAGCCCGGCAAGAGAATAAATTATGGCTTTTCAAGCAGTTTGAATTTTTCAAAGATGACCATAAACGTAACAGCCAACACCAAGTTTGGCAGGAGGGATACCACGCGCAGGCTATTACCAGCGAAGATATGCTGAGCCAGAAGCTGGATTATATTCATTATAATCCTGTTAGAATTGGCTTGGTAGATCGGTCCGAGGATTGGCGCTACTCCAGCGCCAGGAATTACCTGGGATTGGATGGGATTATAGAGATTGATTTACTGGAATTATAAGCCAAAGCCAGGCTATGGGGGATCATAGCGTGCCCAAGTATAACTTGGGCATGAGATGGGGTTCCCAAGTTCAACTTGGGAACCAGAAGAAAGTGCAGCTTGGGCAGGGGGCGGGGTGCCCAAGCGCGGCTTGGGAACCAGAGGATTAAGCAGGCGAGGGCGCCTGCTCAACATTTTTTGCCGAAAACCGGAAACCGAAAACCGAAAACTATTTATGCAGGATGCGATAATTAAGGAGATAGCCGCGATCGTCGGCCCGGGAAACCTCCTCACCAAAGAGGAGGAGCGCTGGACCTATGCCTATGACGCCACGGATTTGACCGCGCTGCCGGACCTGGTGGTGTTCCCTGGCAATGCTGAGGAGATCTCGGCTATCGTCAGGCTGGCCAACCAGCACCGCTTCCCGGTGGTGCCCCGGGGCGCGGGGACGGGGCGGGCCGGGGGTTCGGTGCCCATCCAGGGCGGGGTGGTGCTGGTCACGACCCGCATGAACCGCATCCTGGAGATCAATCCTGCGGACATGACGGTTACGCTGGAGCCGGGGGTGGTCACCGGGGTCCTGAAACGGGCGGTGGCGGAGAAGGGTCTGTATTATCCTCCCGACCCCGGCAGCGCCGACTACTGCACCATCGGCGGCAACGTGGCCACCGGCGCCGGCGGGGTCATGGCGGTGCAGTATGGCGTCACCCGGGATTATGTGCTGGGGCTCACGGTTGTGCTCCCCACCGGGGAAATCATGGAAGCCGGGGCCCGCACCATCAAAAGTGTGGTGGGCTATGATCTTACCCGCCTTTTTTTGGGGTCCGAGGGCACCCTGGGGGTGATCACCCGCCTGGTGCTGCGCCTGGCGCCTAAGCCTGCCAGCCGCCTGAGCCTGGCCGCGGGCTTTGCCGACCTGGAAGCGGCCCTGTCTGCCGTGGGCCAGGTCCTGCGCTCCAGTGTCCTGCCCACGGCCATCGAGTTCATGGATCAGGCCACCCTGGCCTGCGCCCGGGAGATGCTCCCCTTTACGCTGCCGCCGGAAGTTAAGGCGCTTCTACTGTTCATGGTGGACGGCCACCCTCGGGATGTGGCCGAACGGTTCAAGCTTTTGGGGAAGCTCTGCCAGGACGCCGGAGCCGTCATGCTGTTGCAGGCCCAGGACGAGGCCGAGGCGGAAAAACTCTGGGCCGCCCGGCGGGCCATATCGCCGGCCACCTTCAAGGTGCGGCCCCACAAGGTGAGCGAGGATGTGGCCGTGCCTTTAGGGGCCATTGCCGCCTTGGTCACGGGGGCGGAGGACATCGCCCATAAACGGGACCTCCCCATTATCTGCTTCGGCCACGCCGGGGACGGCAACATCCACGTGAACATCATGTTCGACCAGGGGGTGCCCCGGGAGCGGGACGCAGCCCACGCGGCCACCGAAGACCTTTTTGCCCTGGTGGGGCGCCTAAAAGGCACCCTCTCCGGTGAACACGGCATCGGCCTCACCAAGGCGCCTTATGTCGGCCTGGAGCTCTCAGAGGCCTCCATAGCCTTGCAGAAGCGCCTGAAGCAGGCCTTTGACCCCAACAACATCATGAACCCGGGGAAGATCTTTCCACCGGATAAAAGATAAAACGATAAGCGGGGGGAGGGCCAGGGACCTGAGGTCCCTGCCCTCCCCCCACACCCCCCTCCCAACCCGCAGAGGGGCCGAGAAAGGCGGGGCCATAGGCCCCGACTTTCTCGGAAAAACCTTGGAGGAATTGGGGGAGGAAGTTAGAAGCCACAACCTGGGTCTCCCCCTACCTAAGTCGTGGCAACAGCCTTATATTGAATAGTATGCCAGAAATTTCTTCCTTAAAGGGGGTTGGGAGGGGGAGTGGGGGAGGGCGGGGGATTGCTGATCCCCCGGTCCTCCCCCACAACTCCTCCGCACCCTCCGCCTGCGTGCGCTGCGGGGCCTGCATGGCGGTCTGCCCCCTGTACCGGGTGACGGGCCGGGAGGCTGCCGTAGCCCGGGGCAAGCTCACCCTGTGGGAGCTTTTTCAGAGCGGCCGCCTGACCTCTCCTGAAAATCTGCGCAATCTCTTTGAATTCTGCCTGCTTTGCGGGGCCTGCACGGAAAAATGCGCCATGGGCCTGGACGTTCCCGGCTTGGTCAAGGAGGCCCGGGCCGAGATCGTCAGGGAGGCGGGCTCGGCTTTCAGTCCCACCTGGCTCATGGCCCGGGCGGCCTGGCAGGCGCCCCATCTCATTCCCCTGGCCGCGCCCTTTGCCCCCCTGATTAACCGTCTCAAAGGCTGGCTGGGGCAGGAGAGCGGCCTGGCCTATCGTCTGTGGCCGGACCTGGCCGCGGCCTTAAGCCGGTTTCCCAACCTGAGCCGCACTCCCTTCCGCCAGCAGGCGCCTGCGCTCCTGCCGGGCCGCGGCCCCCTGAAAATTGCCTTTTTCAGCGGCTGCGGGATCGAGGCCCTTTTTCCCCAGGTCGGCATAGCCTTCTTGCGCATATGTGAAACCCTGGGAATTGAGGTGGTGATTCCCCCCGAGCAGGGCTGCTGCGGCTTGCTGGCGGAGAGCGCCGGCGAGGCGGAGTTGTCCCTGCAGCAGGCCCGCCGGGTGGTCCAGACCTTCAGCCGGCTCAGGGTAGACTATGTGGTCACGGCTTGCGCCTCCTGCAGCTACCGCTTGAAACGATTGACGCCCATCCTGGCCCAGGAGCCGGAGGCTGAAGCTGCTAGTCGCCTGGTTGGGAGCATCCAGGAGGCCAGTGAATTTCTGGTGAGGGTGGCAGGGTATAGGCCGTTACAAAAACCTAAGTCCGCAGGAGTGGTTTACCATGACCCCTGCCACCTGCGCCGGGGACAGGGCATTACCTCTGAGCCCCGGCAACTGCTCACCGCCGCCCTGGGTGAGAGCTTTTTGGAGGCCGCCAGCCTGGATTGCTGCGGCATGGGCGGGGTTTTCGGAGTCATTGCGCCCCAAGTTTCCCTGAACCTGGGGAGGGAGCGGCTGGCCGTTTATGAAGCCGCCGGCGCGGGGGTGGTGGCCACCGCCTGCAGCGGTTGTCTGGTGCAGCTCCAGCGGCTGGCCCAGGGTCAAAGCGTCGTTCACCTTTTAGAACTTATGGCATAAAGAGAGCAGGAGTTCGCTTAAAAAGGAATTAACACTTGACAAAATTTTCACAATGACATAGCTTTTCAAAAAAAATGGCCTATACTTACACAAGGAGGATTTATAAACATGGCCGTAGTGGAACATCAGGGCAAAAAATTTGAGGTTGACGAAGATGGCTTCCTGGCCATCTTGGATGAATGGGGTCCTGAATGGGTAGATTATGTCAAAGAGCTGGAAGGCATTAACGAGCTCAAAGACGACCACTGGAAAGTGATCCACATGCTTCAGGATTACTTCAAGAAGAACGGTATCGCCCCCATGGTGCGTATTCTTTCTAAGGTGACCGGCTTCAAACTGAAGTATATTTATGAGCTGTTTCCCTCAGGACCAGGTAAGGGTGCTTGTAAAATGGCGGGCCTTCCCAAGCCCACCGGCTGCGTCTAAAAATTCTTCCCATCTCGCAGCACCCTGGATTATCTTTCGGAGGCAGATTTTCATACCTCAGGCATGGGAATCTGCCTTACTTGTTGGGCTCGGGTTCGGAAAGCACTCTGGTGATGTCGTTCCTTCTGCGACCTCCTGGGGATCCGTAGGACCGGCAGGATCCCCCCTTTTCTTGTAGTATTCTGCTGGTCTTCCTGGCGTCCTGGTAACCGTTGACAACCGCTCATTCCCGTCTCACTTTCAAGGAATATGGTGAAGCACCCCCGTTGCCGGTGGCGAGAGGGGGTGTAGGGAGCATGGTCATGGCCAGGCAGATAAAGAAGGTGTTGTTTATTGAGCCCAAGGCTCCCCGGCCTCACATTTTCAGCCGGGTGGTAATTCCCCGTTTGGGCTCGGTTCTGCTGGGGACCATTCTTCGGAATCAGGGGCTGGACGTGAAGGTGGTAGTGGAAGAGGTGGCCCAGCCTGACTACCGCACCCTGGACTTTCAGCCGGATGTGGTGGGTATTTCCAGCATTTCTTCCACCGCGCCCCGGGCTTATGCCCTGGCGGATTTTTACCGGCAGCAGGGCATTCCCGTGATTCTGGGCGGGGCCCATCCGAGCTTTCTCCCGGAAGAGGGTTTGCAGCATGCCGACTATGTGGTCTGCGGGGAGGGTGATGAAGCCTTGCCGGAGTTGCTGCACACCCTGGAGGGCGGCGGCGACCTGTCCGGGGTAAACAACGTTTGCTTCCGGGAAGGGGACGTCATCCGCAAAAACCCCTGGCGGCCGTTTCTGGCGGATCTGGACAGCCTGCCCATCCCGGACTACAACCTGATTCACCAGTGGAAAGACAATGCGAGGTGCATTTCCATCGCCACCTCCCGGGGCTGCCCCTTCAACTGCAGCTTCTGTTCGGTGATCCTGCTGTTCGGCCGCAAATACCGCTACAACAGCGTGGACCGGGTCATGGAGGAGATCCGCCTCAATGCTTCCCGGGCCCACCACATTTTTTTCTGCGACGACAATTTCACCGCCAACCGCCAGCGCATCAAGGAACTCTGCGAACGGATTCTCAGGGGAAACCTCAGGGTGGAATGGAGCGCCCAGGTGCGGGTGGAGGCGGCCCGGGATCAGGAACTGCTGGAACTCATGTCCCGCAGCGGCTGCTATGTGGTTTTTGTGGGCCTGGAGTCCATCAACCCCGCCACCCTCAAGGCCTACAACAAGTCCCAGGACTTCGATGCCATCAAGGAATGCGTCATTAATTTTCACAAGCACGGCATCAATGTCCACGGCATGTTTGTCTTCGGCTCCGAGATGGACCACTACCAGGTCATCCGGGACACCGTGAAGTTTTGCCGGCGAATCAACCTGGACTCCCTCCAGTACCTCATCCTGACCCCGGTGCCGGGCACCCCGGTCTATGAGGAGATGGAAAAGCAGAACCGCATCATCTGTCGGGATTGGAGCCAATACGACGGCCACCACGCCGTGTTCCAGCCCCGGCAATTTACGCCCTACGAGCTGCAGACCGAGACCATCCGGGCCATGAAGAAATTTTATAGCTGGCCCTCGGTAATCAAGCGCCTCCTGGCCCGGGATTGGTTTTACGTCAACTTGAAGACTTACGCCCGCCTGCTCATCTGGCACTCCCACTGGTCCAAGAACAGCTACATTCAGGATCTCAAGCAACAGTTCTCCTCTCGGGTGCAGCGCTTTCGCAGCTGGCTCCCGGGGGAAAGCCCCGTGAACCGGGTGGGCATTCCTGCAGACGCCTGGCAGCTAGGCCCCTGGGAAAACGCGCCCCGGGAATTTCTCTTGCGCTTTCTACAAAAGCTCGGCGTAGAGGTGGTCCAGGAAGCCGAGCCGGTGACCCCGGAGCAGGGCCCCATGGCCGCGGTGAAAGCCGAAATCGCCCGTCTCCAGGAGAAAGCCGACCTGGTGCTGCTCCCCATTTGGGACAACCTGGAAACGGCCCGCCAGAAAGTCTTGGACCTGACCGAAGAGTTTTCCCAGGAAGGGTGGAGCAAACTCCTCCCCCTGAAGTTCAGCCAGGATTCCTTTTACAACGCCTGCATGGACCTGGGCCTGGCCTTCAAGCGCCGGGCGAACCGCATCCGCCGCATTTATTTCCAGACCCTCCAGGAGGTGGGGGTGGAGATTTAGCAGGCGCCACGGGACCGGAAAACAAAAGGCGAGGCCTCGGGCAGGCTTCGCCTTTTTTTCGATTTCGCCTATGACCGCACCCTTATACCAAAGGTAAAACCAAACAGGTATTTTTCGTAGGGACGCAATTCTTAAAGCGGGCGTGATGAATCACGCCCTTACATTTTTGCCCTTTAAAGGCGACTCGGTATTAGGTATCAGACCAAGTTGCGATCATAAAAGTAAAGTTATACTAAACTGTTATGCCTCTCAAATCCCCCTAAATCCCCCTTTAGAAAAGGGGGACTTGGGCTTGCTGGTCTTTTGAACCCCCCTTTTTTAAAGGGGGGCAGGGGGGATTTGTGTTCTCCCGGGTTGACCAGGTCCACGATCTGTGTGTCCTTCTATCAACTCCTCAGAATTACCTCTATGATGTCAACTTGGTATCAGACCACCCGAATCTCGGATTTTTTAAAATCCTCTTGGCAAAGAAGAAAATCTCGTAAGGTTATGAAAAAGTGAGGCAGCCGCGGCCTGTCACCCCGGCGATTTTCTTGCCCTTCCTCAGGGAAAACCCTTACCCCAGCCCTGCTCCGATTCGCCTGCCGCCGCGCCCTCAAAATTGCGTCATGTGGGCTTACCTCCTGAAATTCCTTGTAGAAATCTGCTTTCTTCTGGGAGCTGCCCAAGAAATTCGCTGAGCGTGCCATGTTTGGCACGCACTTTGCTATCTATAAGGTAAGTGCAAGTTAAATGATTAATATCATTCATAAATATATCAGGAGACCTGTGAAGTATGACAATCCCAGTGGAAAAAAATTGGTCATCGAGCGGCTTACCCCCGGAAGCCATAGCACTGCTGAGAGAGCTCAGACAAAACTACCGGCAGGACAAGGCTGGCGAGCGTGGGGTCAAGGCCGCCCGCAAGCGCCAAGTTCTTATCGCCGGGGCCACCCTTTCCTCTGTGGTCATTGGCTTCCTGGCGTTTCTGCAGTTTTCAGGATTGCTGTTTTAAGCGGTAAATGGGGCAAGTCTCTGCCGGGGCGCCTGGCGAAAACCTGAAGGACGAAAATTCTGCAGCAGCAACAATTTCAATTTTACCCTTGTTCCCCTCGTTCCCAGGTTAAACTTGGGAACGAGGTCTAAATAACTTCCCCAGGTTTACAGGTTAAACTTGGGAACCGAAGAACTGACCACCACAGAACCCCTCCCCTAAGCCAAAACCTCCCGTTTTCTGTGAAGTCGATCCAATTCTTGTTGAACCCAGTCCTTGCCCTCCTCCCGCAGAAGGCGCTCCAGGATCTCCAGTAAATGGCTGGCCGTGAGGAAATTAGGCCGCAGCACGTAGTCCGCGCCGGCCTCATACAAATCCAGGGCCTGGGAGGGGCTGCCTGCGGTCACCACCACCTTGGCTTTGGGGCACATGTTCCTGATCTGACTGATTAATCTCAAATTATCGGTGCCCACCAGGATGTCGTCGGTGATGGTGGAAACCACCAGCTTGGCCTCCTCAATGCCGGCGTGGTGCAGAGTGGGCATATTGCTGATGTCGCCGTAGACCACGTTGATGCCCCGGGATTTCAAGTCAGTGAAGACCTCCGGGTTGAAATCCACCACCACCAGTTTTTCCTTGAGTTGGGGCTTTAAATGTTCCAATTCAGTGAGAAAAGCGCTGGCCACCCGGTAGAAGCCCAGCAGGGCGATCTCCGGATGAAAGGCGCTCTGATCTCCCCGGGTTCTCGCTTCCAGGGACTTGAAACCGATCTTCTCCAGCACTTTTCCCAAGAGGACGGCCAGTCCCTGATTGTACTTGATCATGTAGGTGGAGACAATGGAGGTCAGCACAAAAACGAAGATGATGATGGTGGCGGTATCCTGGCCGATGTGGCGATTTTCGGGTTTCAGGCCGATGACCCCAATGACCAGGGAAAATTCGCTGATCTGGGAAAGATTGATGGCGGACAGGAGGCTCACCCGGTTGCCGTTCCCCAGACCGTACAGCAAAGGGTAGACGGAGAGAAAGCGGGTGAGCATCAGGAAGCCCGCGGTCAGGGCGGCGATCATGAGGAGGCCCGGCTTATCCAAAGGATTGGGGATGACCATCCCTAAGGCCACGAAAAAGAGGGTGATGAAAAAATCGCGGATATTAACTATTTTGCCAATTATATCAATATTGTAAGGAAAGGTGGACAGAGCCACGCCGGCGATCAGGGCCCCCATTTCCATGGAGAGATCCAGGTAAGAGGCGAGGCCGGCGATGAAAAAGCACCAACCCAGGGAGGCCACCAGCATAATTTCCGGCTGCTTGGCGATGCCCCGATAGATGAAGGCGAGGGCATATTTGCTCATGAGAAAGCTGACAACCACCAGGAGAGCGGCTTTGGCGAAAGACCAGAGGATCACGGCCACCTGGGGGTCGGCCAGATTGGGCTGGACGCTGAGCAGGATGATGGCCCACAGGTCCTGGAACACCAGCACGCCCAGGGTGATGCGCCCGGCCAGGGTGTCCAGCTCGAATTTTTCGTAGAGCAGCTTGACCACGATGGCGGTGCTGGAGAGCGAAATACAGGCGGCCAGGTACAACAGGTCATAAGAGCCTCCTATCACCTCAATCCCCAGGACCTGATAGGTAAAGGGAGTCTGGCCGGCCAGGGTGAAGCCTATGAGAAAGAAAAAGCCCAGGCCCATGAGGACGCAGAGAATGAACTGGAAAACGCCGGTAACCATGAGAGATTTGCCGGACTCTTTGAGCTTTCTGAGGTCGAGCTCCAGGCCGATCATGAAGAGCAATAAAATCAGGCCGATTTCCGCAATGGTTTGAATGTCGGATTTATTTTGGACCCAGGCAAAGCCGATTTCCGGGCCAATGGCCATGCCCGCGGCAATGTAAGCCAGAATCAGGGGCTGCTTGATGAGGGTGGCGGCATAGGCGAAGACGGTGGCCGCCAGAATGCTGATGCTGATGCTGGATAAAAAAGCCGCTTCGCTGTCGGAACTGGCCAGGGCCGCTTCCGGGGCCAGCAGGAAGAGCAGCCCGACAGGGAGTAAGAATTGAAGGCAATGAGTGAGGTTAAATCCTGACCGATTTTGTTTCATCCGTGTTTTCCTTTTCCCCGTTTCCCCATTTCCCGCCCCATGTGCTCCGTGCTGTTGTGGAGTTGGCAAGCCGGCCATTTTTGCATGATCTTTTCTTAGGCCTCTCCTTCCTTGCCCATTTCCATTCCGTAGCTGCGCAGCTTGCGGTAGAGGTGGGAGCGCTCCAGGCCGATGGCCTCCGCGGTGGCGCTGACGTTGCCGCCGTGCTCCTCCAGTTTGCGCTTTAAAAATTCCTGTTCGAACCGGCCCCGGGCCTCCCGGAAGTCGGGGAGGGTCAACAGGGCCTGGACGCTGTCGGGGTGGTCCCCGGACAACCCCGCCTCCAGGGGAAGGTCGGCCGCGTCGATGACCGGGCCGGTGGTGAGGACTGAGACCCGCCAGATAAAGTTTTTCAGCTCCCGGACGTTCCCCGGCCAGGGCTGAGTGCTGAGGGCCTCCAGGGCCTGGGGGGTGAGGGTCTTGGGCGACGCCTCATTTTCCTGGGCCAGTTCCTTGAGGAAATAGCGGCGTCAAGAGGGGGATGTCCTGCCGGCGCTCCCGCAAAGGCGGCACATGCAGGGGAATGACGTTAATGCGGTGGTACAGGTCCTCCCGGAAGGCCCCTTTGGCGATCTCCTCCCCCAGGTCCTTGTTGGTGGCGGCCACCACCCGCACGTCCACCTGGATGGGGCGGCTGCCCCCCACCCGCTCGAAGCGCTGTTCTTCCAGGATCCGCAGGATCTTGGCCTGGGTCTTGAGGCTCATGTCGCCGATTTCATCGAGGAAGAGGGTGCCTTCATGGGCCAGATCGAACTTTCCCTGGCGGCGGCTGGTGGCCCCGGTGAAGGCCCCTTTTTCGTGGCCGAACAGTTCGCTTTCGATCAAATCCTCGGGGATGGCGGCGCAGTTGACCTCCACAAAGGGGCGGTGGGACCGCCGGCGATTGGAAATGAAGGGCCCGGGCCACCAGTTCCTTGCCCGTGCCGTTTTCGCCGGTGATCAAGACGCTGGCGGTGGTGGGGGCCACCAGGCGCGCCTTTTCCCTGACTTGCTGGATGGCCGGACTTTGGCCGATGATTTCCCGATACGGGCGTGGCCTGCTGGCGCAGCCGCCGGTTTTCGTCGGCCAGGCGGGCCATGTCCAGGGCATTGCGCACCGACAGGAGAATCTTGTCCGCATGGGGGGGCTTCTCGATAAAGTCATAAGCCCCCAGACGGGTGGCCTTCACCGCGTTTTCCACGGAGCCGTAGGCGGAGATCATGATGACCGGCAGGGTGGGGTGCTGGTCTTTCAGGTCTTTGAGGATTTCCAGGCCGTCTTTGCCGGGGAGAGCGATGTCCAGCATGACCAGGTCGGGAGGCTCCTCCCGCACCATTTTCAGGGCGGTCTCCCCCTCAGGGGCGGTGAGCACCTCAAAGTCTTCGTCCTGGAGGAGCCCCGCGAGGGCCTGCAGGATTTGGGGCTCGTCGTCAACTAACAGTATGGTGGGTGTCATGTTAATAAAGGTAAAAGGAAAAAATAAAAAGTAAAAAGAAAAAAGGCAAAATCTAGCGCTGATGGCGGTGGTTTTTGGTATTTACGATGATGGCGCCAATAATCCGGGCTATCTCCTGGGCTTCCTGAATAAGGGCTTCCGATTCACCATACATCCCACCTTCTTTCAACAGCCGCAGCCAATATAGAGTTTCTCGTGATTCTTCAAGAGCAATGGCATATTTACTGATGAAATCCGCCCGGCTCTGTCCTGCCTGCGCCTCCTCCACATTTGCTCCGATGGATGTTCCCGATTTAAGAAGTTGCCGCCCCAAGATACGCAAGGCTTCATTTCGGAAATCAATAGATTGGCAGAATTTGATGATTTCCAGGGCGAATGAAAAAGTTCTCTCCTTGATATCCCGAGGCTTCTCCTTCGTACTGATCACTTTTAGCTTGCCTTTCTCTTTGCTTTATAACCTTTTACTTTTGCCTTTTGCCTTTTTACTTTTACCTTAAAATTCACCGCACCTTTCATGATATCGAGACGGCCGCCGGCTCTGGGGCGGCTGCCCTGGACAGGGGTAGTTCAATAATAAACCGGGCGCCCTGGGGCTGGTTGTCTTCCACGCGGATGTGCCCGTGGTGGTCCGCCACAATGGAGTGCACAATGGCCAAACCCAGGCCGGTGCCGCCCCGCTTGGTGGAAAAATAGGGCTCGAAGACCCGGCCCTTGTCCCGCTCGGAAATGCCCACGCCGGTGTCGGCCACCACGAGTTTCACCCGGTCAAATTGCGGCTCGCCGCGCACGGACAGGGTGATGGCGCCGGTGTCGGGAATGGCGGCCAGGGCGTTGTCCACCAGATTCAACAATACCCGCTTGATCTGCTCCTGATCAAAGGAAATCAGAGGCAAAGCCGGGTCGGGCTGAAACTTCAGGGTGATGCGCGGCTGCACCTCTTGATAGAGGGCCAGGGCCTCCTGGACCAGGGCGTTGAGGTCGTGGGGGGCCAGGGACAGGTGCGGTAGGCGGGCGAACCGGGAGAACTCGTTCACCAGGTTCTTGATTACATCCACCTGGTCGCTGATGATCTGGGTGCATTCGTCAAAGACCTTGCCGTCGTCGGGGATTTTTCCCAGGTAGCGGCGGCGCAGGCGCTGGGCCGCCAACTTGATGGGGGTCAGGGGGTTTTTCACTTCATGGGCGATGCTGCGTGCCACCTCCCGCCAAGCCGCCTGGCGCTGGGCCCGCTCCAGCTCGGTCAAGTCCTCAAAGACCGTGACCATGCCCAGGTTCTGGCCGCTATCGTCTTTGAGGGCCGTGGTTTTGAGAAGCAGGTATAGGGTTTTGTCGGGGTAGGTGAGGTGGATGCGCTTTTCCATGGTGCGGCCGGAGCGCCGGGCCGCGGCGGCAAATTCCACCAGGTCCTGGTGCTCCCCCGGCGGCAAGAGGGTCTGGGCCGGGGTACCCAGAACTTCCTCGGGCTTGACCCTGAAGATCTGGGCCGCGGAGTCGTTGATATTGGTGATTTTGCCTTCGGGGTCCACGCCGATGACCCCCGCGGCCACGTTGCGCAGCAGGATTTCCATATAGCGCTTCTGGGTTTCCTGTTCCGTGAGGCTCTGGCGAAGCTGGGTCAGGGCCTGGGCCAGTTGCGCCTGGCTGGCCTGCAAGTCCTGGGTCATCTTATTGAAGGACTGCACCAGAAAACCGATTTCATCCTTGCCTTTTTGGTCTATGTGGAAGTCGTAGTCGCCCCCGGCCACTTTCAGGGTGCCCTCGGCCAACTGGCGAATGGGGGTGGTGATCTCCTTGGCCATGTAAAACGCCAGCCAGATGGCGGACATGATGGTGAGGAGGGTGACGATCACCAGGGTGAGGTAATGGCTCACCCGCACCGGCCGTAGCAGGCGTTGGGAATAGCGCACCTTCTGGACCTGGCCGTCCACTTCCACCACCCGGTGGAGCAGGGAGCCCGGGATAAGCTGGTGCAGCACCAGATAGGTCTTGCCGGCCCGGGGCGGGGACTTCAGGGGCGCGGCGAAACTGATGAGCACCCCGCTGGACACGGCCTGGCGCTGGAACCCCCCTTCCGCCAACTGGTCCGCCGTGAGGGGGGGCAGCGGCGCCGGGGGAGTGCCCTCCGTGGTGATAAGGTCGCTGGCCGCCAGCTTTTCCCCCTTGGCCGAGAAGATTTCGATACCCGTGAGCTGGTAGGCTTGGGCAAACTCATGCAAGCGGCTGTGCAGAGCCTCCTTATCCTGCGTCCACCAGGGCGTTTGGCTTTCCAGATCGCGGCCCAAAAGATTGCTCACGGCCTGGAGCTTATCCTGCACCCCCTGGGTGAACACCCGGCCCAGGGACAGGGTCTGCTCCAGGGTGTCCTTCACCAGTTTATCCCACTGATATTCCAGACGTCCGGAAATAAGCTGCCAGGCGATGAAGAACATGAACAGAGTGGGAATCAGGGCCAGACTGACAAAGGTCAGGACCAGGCGGGTGCGCAGCCGGGACCCGAAGACCCGGGCCCGGCGTTCCATGAACAGCTTGGTAAGATGGCGAAAAATGAGAAAGGTAAAGAGAAGGAACAGGATGGCATTGAGGTTGACCAGGCCGAAGACCAGGAGGCTGCCGGTGAAGGGGTGGCCCCCCTGGCGCACCAGATAAATCTCCACGCTGGTGAGGGCCACCACCAGGAGCAGGAGAAGCCCGATGAGGACTTTTTCCCGGCGGCGTTTCTGCCTGTCCGGGTCTGGCAGGGCAGGGACTAAATCAGACATAAAAATGGCGGTTACCGGGAGTATTCAGTTAGACAGGTTCTCCCATTTTAGCAGGAAGAAATTTCTGGACGTCTGCCTGACTGCCGTCTTTCATCAAGACCACGTTCACTTCCGGGGTTATGGCGGGCCAGGTTTTGCCGATAAACGTGTTGAATTTATAAAAGCCTAAATGGTTTTCCCAATCCCTGGTTTTCCTGGCGGAAATGAGCCTGAAGCCCCTGATGTCGATAATTTGCGCTCCCGGCAGGTTCCTGGTGAGAAAATTTTTCAGGGAATACAAATCAAAATTATGGGCGGTTTCACCCTTATTAATCAGGCGATAAGAATAGATATAATTCATTAAACTACTTACTATAACTGGTTTTATGGGAGTTCCCACGATGAGTAAGCCGCCGGTCTTTAAAACCCTGTACATTTCCTGTAAGGCAAAACCGCGATTCTGCAAGTGTTCCAGGACATGACTGGCGACGACAACGTCGCATGATTGGTCTTGGAGGGGCAGCCTGTCATTATCAATATCGCACCAATGCATCTGATAGCCTAATCTTTCGCAATCTTTGAATCTTTCCTCCCAGATTTCGATGCCATGCCACTCAATATTACCAAAATCACAGAAATATTTCAAATAGCCGTTGCCGCTGCCCACATCCAGCAACGTCACCTTATTAACATTTTCATGAGCCAGTCGGATAAATTCAGCCGCGCTGCGGTAGCGCTCCATGAATAGTTCATATTTACAATAGGCCGGGATTTTGCCGAACGCGAGTTCAGTCTTTTCTTTTTTCCTGGTCAAGGTAAATTTACCCTATAACAAGACGGGATCATCAAGACTATATTTGTAACTATGTTATATACATATAACATCAATCTACTCAGATCGAACGACTTTTGTAAATGGGAGTGACAAGGTAGACCCTGATCAGGTCCACAGTCACATTTCTCTTAGGGGAGCGTTGGTGGCACAGGCATCCCGCCTATGCTGACACAGGCTAACTAGCAGGGCCCGATTTGGGGCACCCCCGATGATGAAAATCCGTTGTAGGGGCGACGCATGCGTCGCCCCTACGGGTGACTTTCACGGTAAAGCCTGCGGCCACATTTTTTCTGTTCACCCCGAAAGCAGGCCAGGATCAGCAGAACGGGCGTCCCTTGCGCCCCGCGCCTGCTACCCGCTAGCGGGGAGTTCCACCTTAAAGGTCGTGCCCTGATCGGGGGAGCTTTGCACGGTGACCGCGCCATGATGGTCGGTGACGATCTTGTGGATCACCGCCAGTCCCAGGCCGGTGCCTTTCTTCTTGGTGGTGAAAAAGGGGTGGAAGATCTTGTCGAGCACTTCCGGGGGCATGCCCCCGCCGCTATCCCGGACGGCAAACCACACCTGCTTGTCCTGGGCCCCGCTTGAGATGATCACCCGGCCGCCGGAGTCGTCCAGGGCTTCCATGGCGTTTTTCACCAGGTTCAGGAGCACCTGTTTCATCTGGTTGGGATCGGCCTGAAGGGGGGGCAGGTTCGGGTCCAGGTGCTCCTCCAGGGTGATGCCCCGGCTGCTGGCCTCCCCTTCCATGAGCACGTCCACCTCGTGAATAACCTGGTTGAGATCCATGGGTTGTTTGGCGGGCACCACCGGCCGGGTGAAATCCCGCAGGTCCCCCAGGAAATTCTCCAGCCGCTGCACCTCTTTTTGGATAACGGTCAGCTTTTCCTTGAGCCCGGGATCATCCCCCACTTTTCTCTCCACCTGGTGAGCCAGGCCGCCGATAACCATGAGGGGATTCTTGATTTCATGACTGACGTAAGCCGCAGCTTCGCCCACCGCGGCGAAGCGCTCCGAATGCACCAGGCGCTCGTGGGATTTCACCAGTTCTTCGGTCTTGAGCTTCACCTCCCGGGCCAGGGCCTTGTTCCAACTCAGGGCCAGGGCGATCAGGGCAATGGTGCCCAAAAGGACGGCCAGGAAAAAGAGGGCCACCAGGAAGAGCTCCTGGTCCATAATTTGCCCCACCTGGCCGGAGACCTCGGCCACGGGCGCGGCCAGGGCCACGCCCCAGAGGTTTTGGGCCGGGATTGGCCACCTCGGTGACGTTCCGGATAAGGCCCTTATCAAAGCGGATGGGGGTAAAGGCCGCCAGTTTTTCCATCTCCGCAATCTTCTGGCGATGCCAGCCGGAGATGTAGACCGCGGTGCCCTCTTCGCCCTTGAAGAGACGCTCGTGGATTTCCTTAATGCCCCGAAAGACGATATTGGGGTTGCGCTTTAGCCTCACTGCCAGGGCATCCTCACCCACAAAGCTTTTTTCGAAGTGGGACAGGAAAATGCCGTTCTGGTCGATGATCCAGGGGTAGCCGGTGGCCCCGGAGCGCACTCCCTCAGTGACCTTGCCGGTGATGTACAAAGGATCGATGAGAAGCTCCAGGACGCCATAAGGGTTGGGCGCCTCGGACGAGTTATAAAGGGCGGTGAGCAGGGGCATCACCAGGCGTCCCTGCCAGGGAGGCCGGGCGGAGTGGTGCACCTCCCCCAGATAGAGACGGCCCCGGTTTTGGGGATTATTGGCCCAGGCCAGAACACTGTCCGCAAGACCATCGGGGGTGTCGGCGGCTTTTCCCGGTCCTTCCGGGCCCCAGACCCTTTGGCTGCGGCCCTGGCGATCATATATGCGGATTTCCAGGATGCCCAGACGGCTTAAATCCTGGAACCGGGCTTGCATATAGGCGCTGAATTCCGGGGAGCCAGGAGGAATAAGGCGAAAGCGCCAGGGGAAGGCCAGAAGTTCGCTTTCCAGGTAGTCGAAGTAGGCCTCCACGTTGTCCGCGATCTTCCGTGCCAACTCCAACTGCTGCTGATTGAACTGGCCTTTGAGGATGTCTTCCACCTTCCGGTTCAAGCGCTGCCAGGAGGTGTAGAACAGAAGGGAAAGGAGGATGGTGCCAGCGAAAATGAGAAAAAGTGTTTTAGGCAGGGACAAAGCCCCCTGCAGCCGGCCGGGATTCATGACCCGTTTACCTCTCTCCTTAACGTAAGTAACGTTAGATTTTAATCTTTTTTGCTATTTCTGGCAAGGTAAAGCAGCCGGGTTCTGGGGGCGGCGGTGTGAGCGCAGTCCCGCCGGAGCTCCGCTATTGCTTGGTTGCAGAATTTGACGCTACACCAATCGGGACTAATAATTCCCCCCTTTTCTAAAGCGGGGTAGGGGGGATTATGAATAAGCCCTTAATAATCCCCTAAATCCCCCTTTAAGAAAGGGGGACTTCAGGTATCCTGGGCATGAACCGTTTCGGCTTTTAAGGTGCGCTAACTTACGCAGCTAAATAATAGGGGGCCAGCCGGGCTTCTCAGCCCTTCTTGGCTGCCTGCCAGATGGCCTCCATTTCCTCCAGGGTGGAGCTTTCCGGGGTCTTGCCGGCCTTGGCCAGGGTGCGCTCCACCACGTGGAACCGTTTAATGAATTTGTAGATCGTGCGCCGGAGAGCATTTTCCGAGTCGATTTTCAGGAAGCGGGCCACGTTGACCAGGGCGAAAAGCAGGTCCCCCAATTCCTCCTCCCAGGCGGGATGGGGGGGCAGGGTGAGGGCCCGGCGGAATTCTTGCCATTCCTCTTCCACCTTCTCCAGGGCCCCTTCCACGCTGGGCCAGTCAAAGCCCAACCGGGAGGCGGCCTCCCCTAGTCGTTGGGCCTGGGTAAGGGCCGGCAGGGCCGTGGATACCTCGCCAAGGGAGCCCTTCTCCTTGCCTTTGCCCTCCTGCTCCTTGGCTTTTTGCCAGAGGCGCTTCAGGTCTTCCAGGGTCTCGGCTTTTTCGTCGCCGAAGACATGGGGATGGCGGTGAATCATCTTGGCGGCAATGCCCCGGGTGACGTCGGTGAAGGAAAAAATTTCCTGTTCCTCATAAATATCGCTGATAAAGACGAGATGGAGCAGGAGGTCACCCAGTTCCTCCCGGATTTTCTCAGGGTCCCGAAATTCCAGGGCCTCGATGAGCTCATAGGCCTCTTCCAGGACATAGGTTCGCAGGGTCTCCGGGGTTTGTTTGGCGTCCCAGGGACAGCCGCCGGGGCTTCTAAGACGCCGGATAATGGTGATAAATTCCTTGATGGCGGCGCCGGCATCAGGTTTTGAATCGGTCATAAGGGAATCCCTAATGATATGTGCTTGATTTTTTATAGAGGCACCAGGTCGTTTCGGCCCCCCTCACCCCAGCCCTCTCCCCCGGTGGGGGAGAGGGAGCATCACCAGGGTCCTTTATCTATCCCCTCTCCGCCGATTTGGAGGGAAAGGGTTAGGGAAGGGGAAGTCAAAGCGCTTCCGCCCCAGTCTTCCTCGGAGGCTCCGCCGGCTTTTGGGGCATGGGAATCAGGTTCTGGTAATCTTTCATCCGCTTCTTGAAATCAGCAGGGAGAAGATCCAGAGTGCGCCGGGCCAACTGGGTGAGAACCGGCTGGAGGCGGGACTCCTTGATCAGGCGGGTTTCCTTGGGGAAAATCACCCCCATCAGCAGCAACGCCAGCCCCAAAAAGAGGCAGCCCTTGAGCAGGGCAAAAAAGGCCCCCAGCAGGCGGTCCAGGATATCCAGATAAAGATGATACAGGAGACGCTGCAGGACATAGGCCAGGAACCGCACCAGCCAGTAAAACACCACCAGGACCAGGGCAAAGGCTATCCCCTGGGCCCAATAGAGGTTGTTCACCAGGGGCAGGATGAGGGCGGCCAGGGCCAGGTAGGTGCGGGCCGCCACCAGCAAGCCCCCCACCAGCCCTACCAGCACCGCCAATTCCTGGAAAAGCCCGCGGAAATATCCCCTCAGGGTCACCAGGATGAGAAGGGCCAGGATGCCCAGATCCAAAAGGTTCATAGTGCCGGGGTCTCCTTCCCCTCTGCCTCAGGGGCCGTCTGCCCCTGGCCGGCGGGTCCTTCCTCCCCCTCCAGCCGCTGTACCCGGTGGGCCTGAAGATACAGGGCGCCAAACCCCCAGGGAGCAAGCTCCCCAAAGACCTCCACCTTCTCCAGGCGTTTGAGCCGCAGGCGCAGCTGCTCCTCCCGGGTCAGGGCCAGGCGGTCGTAGTAGCCTTGCATGGACAGGGTGCGGTACAGGGAGGCCCAGCGTAATCGGCTCCAGGCCAGGGGCTGGCGGGCCATGGTAAGATAATTGGCCGCCAGCCGGGGGTCATAATCCAGGTACTGCCAAAAATATCCTGTCACCCGGACTTTTTGCCCCGAAACCAGGCCGGCCTGCCGGGGAGCCTGAAGTTGCTCGATGGTCACTGGAGAATACTCTTTTGGGTGAAAATCCTGGGGCGCCGGTCGAATATGCCCGCAACTGAGCGCCAGGCCTGGAAGCAGGAAAACCAGCAGGATCAGCAGGGGGGCTCCGCCGGAACTGGACATCACACGCATGATTGTTGCTTTTCCCGAAAAATTTTCCTAAAAATATGGATAATTCATTAAAGGAGAAGGCGCATGGGCTTTCCCATCATCATCCGGAACAACTTTGGACACCTGTCTTACCTGATATTGGACGACCAGCCCCGGGAACTGCTGCGCCATCCGGGCTTTCAGGATGAATTTTCCAGTCCGCGCCTGGCGCGGCTCCACCGACCCGACAGACGCCCGGGAGGAGTGGGCCGAGATGATGGACGAGGATATCGATTTTTTCCTCATTTCGGACAGCGACAACTGGGAGTTCTGCCACGACCTGCCCTGCTGGGATCACTGCCGCAAGTAATCAGTCTTCCGACAAAAATACGTGGGCCAGCACCCGGGCGTCGCCCACCATATTGCTCAACAGGCAAAACTCGTTGGGCTGATGGGCCGTGTGGCTCACCGTCATCCACACCGCCGCGGGCAGACGGCGCTGGCGGAAGAACGCAGCCACCGTGCCGCCCCCGATGCCCTGGGGCCTGGCCTCCCGGCCGTAAACCTCCCGCACCCCCTTGACCAGGGCCTTGACCACCGGGGCCTCCGGGTCGGTGGACGGGGCGCTCTTGAGTTCCTGCACCGGCTCCACCGTCACACTCACCCCGAATTTGGCCGCGGCTTCCCTGGCCAGGGCCTCCACCCGTGACTTCACTTTTTCCAGATCGTATTCCGGCAGCACCCGGCAGTCCAGGTAAAAGACATCCCGGCCGGGGATGGTGTTGATGTTGCCCACGTTGGCTTCCTTCTGGGTGGGCTCGAAGGTGCTTTCTGGGGGGTCGAACAGGGGATTGGGGGCGCCAAACTCCTGGTGCAGGGCCTCCAGAGCAATAATCACGTGGGCCGCGGCCCTCAAGGTGTTTCTCCCCAGCTGGGGCCGGCTGGCGTGGCACTGCTGCCCCAAAAGAGTGAGACGCAGCCACAGGATGCTCTTTTCCGCCACCTCCACCAGGGTGCTGTCCGGGCTGCCCGCGTCCGGCACGATGATGAGGTCATGGGGGGAAAACAACTGGGGCTGAGTTGACAGGAGAAAATCGAGACCCTTGCCGCTGCCCGTCTCCTCGTCCGAGACCAGGGCCAGGCCCACCGTACGGGAGGGGGTGATACCCAGGTCGAGGAGGGCCTTCACCGCCATGACGGAGGTGACGATGCCGTGGTGGTTGTCCTCGGTGCCCCGGCCGATGAGGCGGTCGCCGTCCACCCGCAGGGTATAGGGGTCGGAGTCCCACAGGTTCAGGTCGCCGGGGGGCACCACGTCCAGGTGGGAGAGGATCCAGGCCTTCTCTTGCCTGTGCCCCGGCAGCCAGGCCACCAGGTTGGGGCGTTCGCCCCCGGCCACCCGGGGGTCCGGCGCGGGGTAGTTGTCCACCTTGAGGCCCCAGCTGTTGAGCAGGTCCGTGAGGAACGCCGCTTTTTCCCCCTCACCGGGGCCGCCCTGGTCAGGCCCCACGGCCACCCGGGAGACCAGCTCCCGTTGGAGGTTGATCATTTCTTCCTGGTATTGCCCCAGGCGCTCGGCCACCCGGATAAAAGTATCTTGAAAATTCATAGTCACCTGTTAGATGGCAAATTGGCAAATGGCATGAGAATGACGTCCCAGATTTATCTTTAAAAAACCTAAGGTGGGGCGGGCCGGCGCGCCCGCCGATGGCGGCGGCCGGGGACTGCCAGCCTACCTCCATTTGCTGGTTTTCGGTCATTGTCATTCTGAACGCCGCGCAGAATCTCGCAGTTTCAAGTGGTTGATATCCTTTACTTCCTTCAGGATGACCAATGCTGTGGCCATAGCTCTAAGAGAAATGAATCACCAGGCTTTTCGCTGACTTTTTCATCATATATAATGGCCGGTATCAAGAGCAATCCCCCCAGGCAAATAATTCAGGAGGAATTCCATGAAAATCAAACGTATTGCCCATCTGGGCGTGGCCATCAAGGACCTGGAGCCCCCGAAAAAACTCTATGGCGACAATCTCAAACTGGAATTCCAGGGCGATGAGGTGGTGGCCACCCAGAAAGTCAAAGTAAGTTTCTTCAAGGTGGGGGAGACCAGCATCGAACTGCTCCTGCCCACGGCCGAAGACAGCCCGGTGGCCAAGTTCCTGGAAAACAAGGGCGAAGGTTTCCATCACCTGGCCCTGGAAGTGGAAGACATCGACTCCGCGGTGGAGGAACTCAAGGCCGCGGGCGTGCGCCTCATCGATGAGAAGCCTCGGGAAGGGGCCCACGGCACCCGGGTGGCCTTCATCCACCCCAAATCCACTTTCGGGCTTCTGCTCGAGTTGGTGCAGTACCCCTGAAGTATCCTCCCGGGGTTATCTTAATAGTGGTTCATGAGCCTTGGGCTCACCCGCAAAGGACGAAAAGGTCGGTAGGGCGGGCCTCCGCGCCCGCCTCGAAATCCGCCCAGGCTGATAAGTATGCTTTTTGCTCCGTAAAGAGCATAATAATTATTCAGCGGGGGGAGGACCAGGGACCTGGGGGCGGGGTAACCCCGCCCCTACTCCCCCAACCCCCTCCCAACCCGCAGAGGGTGCCGAGAAAGTCGGGGCCAACGGCCTGGACTTTCTCGGAAAGTTCTACCTCCTGTAAGGGATTGGGGGAGGGGGTGCGGAGAGGGGGTAAGGGCATGCAGCCCCGGTAGCACGGGCTTCCAGCCCGTGGGAACCCCCTGCCCCCGCTAAGCTTCGATTAGTGTCTTTTGCGGAGCAAAGGACATAATCAATTTGATTAGTTGGGGTGCCTTATCCCCCTGCCCCCAACCCCCTCCCGCCAGGGGAGGGGGAGTTTAAAGGTATCGCCATGATGAAAGGTATTGCCGAAAACGACACGAAAAGGGGGGCCGGTCGTGGGCATTTCTCCTGAAGCCGTGGTGGAGCGGGTTCAGGTCAACGTCCCCTTTCCGTTCCTGTTAAACGGCTATCTGGCCCGCTTTCTGGACCGGGGCCTTAACCCCGAGATCGGCTTGGACGGCTGGAGCCTGGGCACCTATGCCCCCGGCGCCTTTCGCAGCATCGCCCGGGTCTTTGCCAGGGCCGGTCGGCGCATAACCTTGCACGGGCCTTTCCAGGACCTCTCCCCGGGGGCCCTGGATGATTTTATCCTGGCGGCCAGCCGGCGGCGGCTGCGCCAGGCCTGGCGGTGGCTGCCGGTTTTCCGGCCGGAAGCGGTGATCTGTCACCTGGGCTATGAGGACCGGCACTACCTCTGGGACCGGGAAAACTGGCTCAGCCGCGTCGTTGCCACCTACCGGGAGTTGGGCGCCCAGGCCCAAGCGTGCGGCGCCCGGGTCATGCTGGAAAACGTCTATGAGCAGGACCCGGGGCTCATCAAGGAAGCCATAGAGCGCATCGGCCTTCCCAATGTGCAGGTGTGCCTGGACGTGGGACACCTGCACGCGTTCGGGGGCGGGGATTTTGCCGGCTGGCTCGAGACCCTCTGGCCCGTTATCGGCCACCTCCACCTCCACGACAACCAGGGCCGCCAGGACGACCACCAGGCCCTGGGCACAGGCACGGTGCCCCTGGACCAGGTCCTCACCTTCCTGGCCCAACGAGGCAAACAACCCCGCATCACCCTGGAACCCCACCAGGAAGACAGCCTGACCCCTTCTCTGGAATATCTGGCTAAAATTTGGCCATGGGATTGAGGGAGTAGATCGTGGGGCGTCAAAAATACCCTGGACAAGGCAGGCTGCATGGGCCAATAAGTATGCGCACAGCAAAATTGATCATTCAAGACCTGTTCAATCCTGCAGATGTTAAGATAAACGGGCCCCGAGCCTGGGACATGCAGGTCTATGATGATCGACTATACAGTCGCATACTTCGGGAAGGATCATTGGGCCTTGGGGAAGCCTACATGGATAGGTGGTGGGATGCTGAGGAACTCGACGAATTTATTGCCAAGATTCTTTCTGTGGACATAGAAACAAAAGTTCGGGGCAATTGGCGGACCTTTATCTGGATTATTGGACAGAGGATTTTTAATTGGCAAAGGAAAAGCATTTCACATCGCATCGGTGAACACCATTACGATATCGGTAACGATCTCTATAGCGCCATGCTTGACCGGCGGAAAGTCTATAGTTGTGGATATTGGCGGAATGCGCACAATCTTGATGAAGCACAGGAAGCCAAACTTGAGCTTGTATGCCGTAAATTGCGACTGAAGCCGGGGCAAAAAATATTGGACATCGGCTGCGGGTGGGGTAGTTTTGCCAAGTTTGCTGCTGAAAAATACCAGGTATCTGTTGTTGGTGTTACAGTTTCAAAGGAACAGATAAGCTTAGGCAGTGAGCTTTGCTCAGGCAATTCCATTCAGCTGCAGTTTAAAGATTATCGAGATGTCGAAGGGATATATGACCACATAGTTTCAATTGGCATGTTTGAGCATGTAGGATATAAGAATTATCGGACATACATGCAAATTGTTGATCAGCATCTTAAAGATGACGGATTATTTCTTCTGCATACCATCGGCCAGAACTTGTCATACAAGACGATGGACCCTTGGTTTGGAAAATATATATTCCCTAATTCGAAAATTCCCTCGGCCACAGAAATATGCGAAGCAATTGAAGGATTGTTCGTTATTGAAGACTGGCACAGTTTCGGTGTTGACTATAGTAAAACGCTTATGGCATGGTTTGATAATTTCGATAGTAATTGGGAAACGTTACGGCCAAAATATGGGGATCGTTTTTATCGAATGTGGAAATATTATTTACTTGCATCTGCCGGAGCGTTTCGCGCCCGCAAGAATAATCTCTGGCAAATTGTCTTATCAAAAAAGGGATTACCTGAAGGATACGAATCGGTTCGCTGATACAAAGATAGGAATGTAGGTCCCAATAGCTTGCCCCAAGCGCAGCTTGGGAACGAGGCAAAAAAGCATTGAGTTTAAGAGGGCTTCCTGCGCTTGAACAATAAGACCAAGCGAAGCTTAGTTCAAGGTCGGTTCTTCAAGGGCATACGGTATAAGCAGCGCTTTGACAGTGTTACTCATGAACTTGGCTGAGAACTTCTTGATAGGAGAACGCCGGCAGTTGGGCATTGGTGCGGGCATGCTCGATAGTCATGCTCACCAGATTGCCTCGCTGATCAAGGTCCACATAAATATTCTCACTGATCTCCCTGGTCTCTGCCACCGCATTATCAGTAAACTCAATAAGAGCCGTGTCTGTGTCGGAAAAATACTTGACTTTCATTCTCGATTCTCCTTGAAGAATCTATCGAAGAAAGCATTATGGACGGTTTCCCCGTCTTCCAGGAGAATAACCCGAAGGAACTTATTTTGTTCTGCGATCCAGGCCCATTTCCTTATTCTCCCGTCTGATTGTACTTCGGTCTTTTCGGGGAGTTGAATTACACGAGTTATCCACTCCTCCAGGATTATTGAACGGTCCTGCCTAGTTCTTACACACTCGAAGTAACGAGTCGTCTTCAATGATGATTCGTCCCATCCGCAAGCTGCTCAAACCATTCAGCTTAGGCCAGGGTCAGAATTGCCAACCGATTGTGTGATTATATACCAAAGCTCTTTATAAGGCGATTGCAAGGAATCCGGCTCTATACCCACACATCACTTTTTTCAATGACTTTTGCCGAGAACTCACCCTTAGCCCCTGCGCCCATTATTTCCGAAAAGGAGGCGGGCCAGGTCCGGCCAGCCGCTCACTTCCAGGAAGGGGTGGGGCCGGCGGTTCCAGGGTTGGGCGAAGACGATGGGGGTGATGCCCTGGCGGGCCAGGTCGAAGCAGGTTTCCAAGCGGTCTTCCACGAAATAGTCGATGCCGTGGGCCTTGAGGTAATGCAGCTTGGTGTCGGGATCGCCGGTGGCCATGACCCAGATGGAGCGGGGCGGCACCGGCGCCAGGGTGCGGTTCAGCCAGAGCTGGATGGGCTCGGGGCGGTCCCGGGCGGTGACAAAGACCAGGGGGGCCTCCTCCGCCAGGCGGGACAGGACGGGGACGGCCTGGGGAAAGGGCTCCACCGCCAATTCGTGGGGCCGGTCGATGAGCTCCCGGATGAGGGCGTCGATGATGTGGGAGTCGAACCCCAGGCAATCTTCGAGGTAAAAGGTGGTGATGTCGTTATAGCTGAAAGGGTGAGGACCGTAGCGCTCCTGGGCCAGGTCCAGGAAGGTGGTCATGATGTCCGCCACCACCCCGTCGATGTCGAAGCCCACCCGGTCCAGGGGGAGGCCGCGAGGGGGTTGCAGAGGCGCCGGCAGGTCACCCCGGGTCATTTTTTCTGACCCTCCACCCGGGGCGGCAGCTCTATGATCTCGGCCTGGGCCAATAAGCCCTCCAGGGCCTTGTTGCCGGCCGTCAGGACATCCCACTCTCCCCGGGACTTGCCATTGACCACGGCCAGGAGTTTCGGTCCCTTCAGGGCCAGGTAGCCGGTGTGCCGGCTGTCGGCGCTGAATCTGAGGGTGTCGATAAAGATAAAGTCAAAGGGCGGGTCGGGGCGGCCGTCCACCATGACCTGCCATTTGTCGCCGGTGAGGGCCACCAGGGCCAGGCGTTTGCTATCAGGGCTCACCTTGAAACTGTCATGCACCACCGCGGCTTTCACCGGCCACTCCTGGTCGTCCAGCACCACCAAGCGCTGCTTGTCCCGCTGGGCCTCATAGGCCAGGGACAGGCCGTCCTCGCTGAAACTGACCTCGCCTATCTGGTCATATTCCGGGCCGGCCCGGTCGTCCCGGATGACCACTTTTTTCTGGTCCCGCTGCACCACTTTGGCGGTGTGCAGGCCGCTGCGGTCCTTGACGATCTTGAGGACCTGTTCGGCCAGGGGCGCAGGTTCGACCTGGGGCGGGGGTCCCACCTGAGGCGGGGGCTGGTCCCCGGGCACAACCGGGGGAGCCGGGGGCGCTTTGGCCGCTTCCTGGGTGCAGCCGGCCAGAACCAGGGCCAGGGAGAGCCCCAGGCAGGCCAGGGAATAATGGTGAGCTGGTAGAGGTCGCCGGATGGAGTTCATGAAGCCACCGGATTGAGGCTATTGATTTATCAAGCCCAGAGGGCGCAATGCATTACGCCCCTACAGGGTTGGTTGTTATACTCGTTGCCAAAAATTTTTTCCTATCCCCCCTCACCCTGACCCTCTCCCCCCGCTGGGTGGAGAATGGGATAAATGGGAGAATCTATTGGCAAACGCTATAACTTAACACACGGCGGTTGAGCTTTCCAGCCTGGGCCGGCGCAGGCTGAAGCCTGGGGCTACACTTCCACAAGACTCAGACGTTGGCCAGGTTGTCCAGGATATCCAGGACTTCTTTTTCGTCTACATCATACCAGTTTTCATAGGCAGCCGCCACGGCGAAGGAGAGGCCGCTCCGGAGATTGGCGCAGACCAGGAGGTCCACCTGGGGCAGGAGAGCCTGGGCGGTGCGGTCCAGGGCCGTGGGCACCGCCACCAGGAGTCGGCTGGCGCCCTTGCTTTTCAGGAAGCGCACTGCGGCCTGCATGGTATAGCCCGAGGCCAGGCCGTCGTCCACGACGAGGGCGGTGGCCCCGGCCAGGTCCGGGTAGGGGCGGCCGCCCCGGAGGCGCTGTTCCCGTTCCTTGACGTTGGCCAGGGTTTTGGCCACCTGGGCGGCGATCTGCTGGGGGGACAGGGGCATGCGGCTCAAAAGGGCCTCATTGAAAATCGGCGTTCCTTCCGGGTCCAAGGCCCCGAAGCCCGCTTCCGTGGTCCAGGGGAGTTGAATCTTGCGGACAATGACCAGGTCCAGGGGGGCGGACAAAGCCCGGGCGATGGGCGCGGCCACGGGGACGCCCCCGGCGGGGATGGCGAATAGCCGGAGGGCCTTCCCCCGGTAGTCGCCAAGCATGTCCGCCAGCCGCTGCCCCGCGGCGCGTCGATCCGGAAAAACCTGGGTCCGGTTTCTCAGGTTAGGGTCGTCAAGGAGCTTTCCCATTGGTGCTGAAAATCTTCCAGGAGAATCTCCACCCGGCCGCGAAATTCAGCCTGGCCTAGCCTAGAGCCCTTCAAGCCGGCGTGAAAGTTGATTTCCGACAGGTAAGGCTCAGCTTCGGGGCTCAGGAGCACGTCAAGGACAGCATAGGGAAACTTGGCCCGGGCCATGGCCCGCCGGCAGAATGCCAGCAGCGCGGGGCTTAGGTCCACAGGGCGGAAGGCCCCGCCCTGAAAGAGATTTTTCCGGAAACCCTCGGCATTGACCCGCTCATAAACCTCGGCATAGTCACCCACCACCACGACCCGGAAGTCCCGGGCGTCCTCTAAAAAAGGCTGGACCACCAGGGGGAAAGGGAGAGGCTGCAGCGCGGCCAGGCTGTAAAGGACCTCAAGACTGGGCCAAAGGCTCACGCCCAACCCCAGGTGGGCCCGGTCCCTTTTGGACACCACCGGCCCGGTCAGGCGGGCGTCTCCCAGGCAGACGGCCAGGTCGGCAGGACTGTGAGCGACAAAGGTTCCAGGGATCATGTAATCGCCCAGGACCTGGGCCTGGGCCGTCTTGGCCCGGACCACCATTTGGGCCAGAAGAGGCGGAAAAAAAATCACCCCCCGGTCGTGAAGATCAAGGAGGGTGATCTCTTCGCCGGGCTTGACGGCCAGGGGACCGAGAACAAGGTCCCCGGCCGCGAGTTCCGGGGAGCGGCGGCGCAGTTCAGTGAGAGAACGAATTATACAGGCCGAGCGAGTCATGAACCGCATTAGCCGTGGTTTGGATAATCGGCAGGCGACATTCCGGAAGATCTTTACCTAGTTGATCTGCCTTGAGCAATGGGGAGGACCGACGCACATAAATATCATAACAGTCTACTTGAGCAACTTTCCGCCAATACTTGGCCACCTGGGCCGGTGAATAAATCTGGGCAAAGATGGTTTTGCCGAAATACCCCAGAATCAAAACTTCCGCCTTGATCTGGTTGAAATTATAGGGATAACGCCGCGGATTGAGAAGTTCCACCCCCTTTTCGCCGGACTGGACAATGAAGAAAGCGGGCATCAGGTGAAAACGATGCTCGTCGTCCAGGAAGACCAGTTCATACTCAGGGGTTTCAATGAGGGTCCGGGAGGGAACATAGGCCCGCAGATACTCCACCAGGCGGCTGGGGGCGTGGGTTTGGTCCAGGGCGGCGGTTTTCATATATTCCAAACCGGTGACCGGATAAAACCAAAGGAAAAAACCGGCCAGGAGCCCGGCGGCGGCCCACTTCAGGGGCCGGGGAGGCAACCCCGCGGTCAGGCCGGCCAGGGCCCGGAGGATGACAAAAGCGGCCAGGGGGGTGGCCAGAAACAAAGCCGGCAGCGCGAAGCGGGGCCAAAAAATCGCGGTGAGGTACACCAGAGTCCAGAGGACAAAGTATCCCAGCCACAGGGAGCGTGCCGGGGTATGGCGGCCCGTGCGCCACAGCCAGACACAGCCGAGGACCCCCGTAAGATAAAGGGGGTGAGTTAACAGATAGCGAAAACTTTCCAGGTAAACCCGGCCGATGGTCAGCGGGGTGAAAAATTCGTGGCGCAGCAAGGCCTTTTGTTCCAGAAAATGCATCACCGCAGGCGTTAAGCCACCCAGAATCACCACCTTGAAGGCCAGGTAGGACAGCACGGGAGTGGACACCCCGGTGGTGAAAACCCCCAATTTCCAGACCAGGGGGCGCCAGGCGCCCCAATCCCGCCAAGCCAGGGCCGCCAGGGGAGGAAGAAAGGTCAGGCCGTAAAATTCCTTGGCGTCAAAGGCCAGACCCAGGAACATGCCTCCCAGGAAGAGGGAAAGGGTGGAATCATCCTGCAGGTCCCGAGTAATGAGCCAAACGCCGCAAAGGAAAAGCCCGAGGGCCGGGACGTCTCCTAAGACGGCGCGCCCCCAATGGATAACGTCCGTGCCCAGCAGAGCCAGTACCACAGCCAGGAAGGCTACGGCAGTCCCAAAAAGACGGCGGCTCGCCAGAAAGAGGGCCAGAAAAGCGAAGGTCAGAAAGAGGCTGGCCACCAGTCGCCCCTGGACCAACCCCACGCCCAGGATTTTATAGGCCAGGGCCACGGGCAAAATGATGGCCGGCCCTACGCTGATGCGGTAGTCCAAATCAGAAAGCTGGCCAGGGCTTTGCACGGTGAAGGCATAGCGCCCATGCTGGACTATATTGGCAGCTGTCTCGGAGAAGATGGCTTCGTCCCACCAGAGGTCGGGATAGTTGGCCAGGTTGTAAAAGCTGGCCCAAAGAACCACAACCGCCAACAGCAGGGTCCCGAGGAGACCAGGGGAGAAGGGCAGGGGAGGAGAAGAGGCGTGCTTCATACCGCAGGGTTAGGGTTGAACCGGGAAAACCTCCGGGTTTATAAAGGGTTGTGGATAAAGGTTAGACATGGCTGATTCTGTTTCGTTAACCCAAGAAAGAAAAAGCCTCCCCATTATAAGGCAGGCTCTTTCTTCCTTGAAAGAAAAAAATGGAAAAAAAATTACAAACCCGCAATATGACGGTGCAATTCCGCGGTTTTCTCCAACCGGGCCCGGTCCCGTTCGGCCACGATATCGGCCAGGGTGTCCTGGACCCGCTTCAACATGGGGCTGTTAATGTCTTCTCCCCGGGCGTGGGCGTCGATAAGCTTGCGGTAGCAGCTAATCATGCGGCTGATCATGGAAACCGCGTACTCCCGCCCCTGGACCTTGATGGTGGCCAGGCCCAAATCGAGATAGGCCTTGAGTTCGTCCCCCAAAATGGCGAAGGCCACGTTGGGATTGGCCTGGACCCGCTGGTTTAGGGCCTCCACCTGCTCAGAGCTCAGACCCCGGCGGCCCAGCACCTTGTGGCGCTGTTCGTCGCTGAGGAGGCAAATCCGGAAGCAGCTGCCGCTCCGGTCCGGCCAGCCCTCGTATTCCACGATCTCGTTGCCGTCCTCGTCATGATAGACCTTGCGGATGTAGCAATCGGCAATGAGTTCGTGGAACAGGCAGTTGCCCACCCCGCCGATGCAGCGGTTGCCGTGGACCAACACTTCGGTTTTGAGTCCCAGGGAGTCCCCGTCTTTTTTAAAGCGGGCCAATTTGGCCGCGGTGTTGATTTCCGTGGACGCGACCAACTGGGTGGCCCCGTAGGACTGAAACCGAGCCATTTCCTCTTTGCTTTGAATATTGCAGCCAACGCTGGCGTGGATGATCAGCTCCGGGATTCGCCGGTGGATCTCCTGCATAACGGCCGGGGTTTTGACGATCACCCCTTCGATGCCGAAGTGGGCGTACTTCTCCACTTTGTTCAGCACCAGGGAATATTTCTCCGGGGGAATCTCCGCGTTAAGGGCCACCCGAACCTTTCCCTGGCAGCCCTGGGCGACCCGAACAGCTTCGCCGATCTGGCTGTCTTCCATCTCCCAGGCACATTTGCGGCGGCTGAAACCCTTGGCCCCGACATACACGGCATCGGCGCCGTTGGCAAAGACGGCTTCCACCATTTCCAGGCTGCCGCCGGGGGCTAATAATTCGTTTATCATACGCTCCCACACCTCCCTGAGCCTGCCTTTGGTCCCGCGGCTTAAGCGTATCCTGCTGCGCTAGTGCCTCTGGTAACCCCCAGGTCTGGTGGGTTCCTGCCTGGCGCCTACTTCTTGACGCTGGCCCACGTTGTTTAGTGGTAAAAAATTATGGCCAGCTTAATTTTAACACAAAAATAATAATTATCCTGTCAATTTCAAGCCAACCCGGTCTGCGAGCGCCGGTCCCCGGGAGGCAAACCTTTCAGGGCCGGGCGTCGAAAAGCGAATTTAGCCTCTCAGGTACACAATGGCCACGGTGAAGCACAGGGCAATCTCCACGCCCCAAGTAAGCAGAAAGATGGCCAACTCCGAGAAGGTGTAATCCTCATCGATGAGGATGTGGTTCGGTTCTTTCAGCAACTCAAAGGATGACGGCTGCGTCATGTTTACTTCTCCTTGCCCTATTATCCAGAATTATCGGGTAATCCGCAAAGGAAGAAAAACTTCCTGACCCTAATAAAAATCCTGTAAAAGTTCGGCCACCGGGCGGTCCACCCGCCAGGCGCCCAGAGGTCCCGCGGCCAGGGCGGGAAAGGCCTCTTCCAGGAGGGGCCGGGGTTTTTTGAAGATCACCCCGAGGGGGATGCGCTCCCCCCACTCCTTGGCCTTCTGATAGGCCCACAGTTCATTTTCCGGGTCATAGCCCGGCTCGTCCTCCACCCGGTAGACCCGGGATTGGTACCACTGGTAGGTGTTCACCTTGTTGAAGGAAACGCAGGGCTGCAGCACCTCCAGGAGGGCGAAACCCCGATGGTTGATGGCCTGCTTGTACAGCTCCGTCAGGTGGTCGGCCTGGCCGGCGAAACCCCGCCCCACCCAGGAGCAGTCCTGGGCCACGGCCAGGGCCAGGGCGTGGAGCGGCGGATAGGGCACTCCCGCGGGCTGCAGCAGGGTTTTGTAACCCTGGTCGGTGGTGGGGGAAGCCTGGCCCTTGGTCAGGGCGTACACCTGGTTGTTGTGCACCACCAGCGTCATGTCGGGGTTGCGGCGAAACGCGGCCAGCAGGTGGTTGCCGCCCTCGCCGTAGCAGTCGCCGTCTCCGGTGGTGACCACCACCTTGAGGTTGGGGTTGGCCAGGCGGACGCCGGTGGCCACCGGCAGGGCCCGGCCATGAATGCCGTTAAAGGTGTTGCACCGAAGATAATGGGGGAACTTGCTGGACTGGCCGATGCCGGAGACCACCAGGATTTTCTCCGGCGAGAGCTCCAACTCCGCCAGGGCCTGCTTGAAGGCCTTGAGCATGGGAAAATTGCCGCACCCCGGACACCAGGCCGGTTCAATGCTGTTATAGAGTTCCAGGGGCAGCATAGGGTATCCTCAAACCTCCGAGGCGATCTCCCGGAGGATATATTCCGGGGTGAAGGGGAGGCCGTCGTATCTCACCACCACGTGGTCCGCAGCGATACAGGTCTCCTGGCGCAGGAGGCGATGCAGTTGGCCGGTGGCATTGGCCTCCACCAGGATCAGCTTGTGGGCTTCTTTCAAGGCCTCGGTCACGGCCCGGCGGGGAAAGGGCCACAGTTCCGCCAGGTGCACCAGGCGGGCCACCGTGCCGGCCGTCTTGAGCCGGGCCACGGCTTCGGCCGCGGCGCCGTAGCTGGAGCCCCAGGTCATGATCACCAGGGGCAAATCGGGATCGCCGCTGGCGGTGATGTTCCCCATATCCCGGTAAAGGCCCCGGAGCTTGGCCAGGCGCTTTTGGTGCATGCGGATTCGCATGGCCAGGTCTTCGGTGAGATGGCCGTCCGGGGTGTGCTCGTCGGAGTCGGCCACCACGATTTCCGGCCCAAACCCCGGCAGACGCCGGGGGGAAATGCCGTCCTCGGTGAGGGTGTAGCGCTGGTACTGGTCGCCGGCAGCAGCCTCGGGCAGGGGCGGCGGCCCCTCCAGGACCGGAAAATCCTGAGTTATATGGGTAAGCTGCGTGTCAGCGAAATATTGGTCGGTGAGAATGAAAACCGGCGTCTGGTAGCGCTCCGCCAGGTCCAGGGCCTTGGCCCCTAAAAGATAGCCTTGGGCCGGGGTGCCGGGGGCCAGCACCGCCTTGGGAAAATCATCCTGGCCGGCGTGCAGCACAAACCCCAGGTCTCCCTGGGAGGTGCGGGTGGGGAGCCCGGTGCTGGGTCCGGGGCGCTGGGCCACCACCACCACCACCGGGGTTTCGCTCATGGCGGCCAGGCCCACCCCCTCGGTCATGAGGCAGAAGCCGCCGCCTGAGGTGCCGGTCATTACCCGGGCCCCGGCATAGGAGGCGCCGATGGCCATGTTGATGGCGGCAATCTCGTCTTCGGTCTGCTCCACCATGACCTGCCAGCGGCCGGCACGCTGACTGATGGCGTTGAACAGGCTGGTCCAGGGGGTCATGGGGTAGCCGCAGATGAAGGTGAGTCCGCCGGCCAGCGCGCCCAGGGCCAGGGCCTCATGGCCGCTGATGAGCAGGCGGGGCTCCGGGGGCTTGACAATATCAGCCAAAGAATAGGGATGCCCCTGGGCTTGGCCCACCGCAAAGCCGCTCTGGGCCGCTTGCCGGTTCCAGCTCATGACCTCCGCGCCCTTGGCCGCGAAGGTTTCTTCCAGGAGCTTCACCAGGCCGTCCACCGGCACTTCCAGGAGGCCCAGGATGGCGCCGCCGGCCCCGGCATTGACGGCTATATCCCCGGCCTGGGTGTTGGGCAGAAGGTCGTCCGGCGACAGGGCCAGGGAATTTATCCCCTCCGGCGCCTGCTTGACTTCGGACTGATCGAAAATGATGATGCCGGCGGCCGAAACGTCCCGCTGGTGGAGGGTCACAGTTTCCTGGTTGAGAGCCACCAGGATGTCCACGCCTTCCCGGGGGCACAACAGGGGCTGATCGCTCACCCGGATGACATTGTAGAGGTGGCCCCCCCGGATGCGGGACTCGTAGGACTGGGTGACATTGACCTGGCAGCCATGGCGCACCAGAGCCTTGGCCAGGGGGCCGGTGATGGCGTGGACCCCTTGGCCGGCGGCGCCGCCGATGAGGATATTGAGGTCAGTGGCCATAAGTTACGCACCCAGGGTCATGCGGGAGGCTGTCCACGTGAAATTCTGCACATAATACTTTATTTCTCTTCAGGGAACTTGTCAATAAGAAAGGAAGGAAAAGATCGGTGGGGCGGGCGTCCCTGCCCGCCCTTATGGCGTGCCGAGTGCGCCCAAGTTTTTTCTGTAGGGGCGTGATTCATCACGCCCAAAAAAGGGCGCAATAAATTGCGCCCCTACATTTCCCTCGCTTAACTCGCCTCTTTGCCAGCAGCTTGAGGCCAGATGCTCCCTATGATCGGGATTATCGGGCGAAACAAGCTCAGCCCTGGTTATGCCAGTTTTTCACCGTGCTCCAGAGCTTATGCAACAAGCCTTCTTCCGCTGGGGCCTCCAGGACCGTGGTCTGGCCGGCGGGGTCTTCCTTGGCCAATTCCTTCAGAAGTTCGGTCTGCTTGGGGGTGAGGTCCCGGGGAATGACCACCTTGACTTCCACCAGGAGATCGCCTTGCCGGCCGCCCTTGGGATAAGGGACCCCCTCTCCCCGGAGGCGGATAATCTCGCCGGGCTGGGTGCCGGGAGGAATCACTATCTCATGGGTGCCCTTCAGGGTGGGCACGGTAAGGCGGGCCCCCAGGGAGGCCTGGACAAAGGAAATGGGGGCCACCAAATGGAGGTCGTAGCCCTCCCGGCGGAAAAGCTCGTGGGGCCGCACATGGACAATGATATAGAGATCACCGGGAGGGCCGCCGAAGCGCCCGGCATTGCCTTCCCCGGCCATCACCAGATGTGTGCCGCTGTCCACCCCCGGGGGGATTCTCACCTTGAGCTTTTTCTTTTCCCGAATTTGGCCTTCTCCCTGGCAAATGAGGCAGGGTTCGGCGATGAATTCCCTCATGCCCCCGCAGCGGGTGCAGGTGGTGGTGATCTGGAAGATGCCCTGGGTGCGGGTGATCACCCCCCGGCCGCCGCAAGTGGGGCAGGGGACCTTGCTGGTGCCGGGCTTGGCGCCGCTGCCCTGGCAGGTCTTGCAGGCCACCACCCGGGGCACCTCGATGTTCACCTCGGTTCCTAAACTCGCGTCCATGAAGTCCAGGGTCAGGTCATAGCGCAGGTCGCTCCCGGCCTGGGGGCGTCCCTCCTGGGAGCCGAAATTCCCAAACCCGAACAGAGTCCTCGAAGATGTCGCCGAAGCTGCGGAAGATATCGGTGAAATCGTGAAAGCCGGTAAAACCGCTGGAGGACAGGCCCTCATGGCCGTACATATCATAAAGCCGCCGTTTTTCCGGGTCCCTTAAGACCTCGTAAGCTTCGGCGGCTTCTTTAAATTTGTTTTCCGCGTCTTTGTTGCCGGGATTGCGGTCGGGGTGATATTTGAGGGCTATCTGGCGGTACTGCTTTTTCATGTCTTCAGGGGTGGCATCGCGCGCCACCCCCAAAATCGCGTAGTAATCTTTTCGATTGGTCCCCATAGCGTTTAGGTGAGACGGGCTTCCACTGAGGCGGTTTTATCTCCCAAAGCCACCTTTTTGTCCCGCCGGTCGTCGATGGTGATGTGGGTTACCACCCGGTGCACGCCTTTTTCAAAGGGCAGTTCATGGAGAATGCGGGCCCATTCCAGGAGTTTGGCCGGAGATCCCTCCACCACGGTGCCCATGTCCGTGAGCCGGTAAGGAATCTTGTGGTCCCGCAAGTAATCCACCAGCGCAGCCACGTAATCTCCCACGCTGGGAGTCCCGAGCCCCAGGGGGACAACGCTGATCTCCATGAGTGCCATGAACCTTCTCCCTACGCGGCCCGGCTGTTAGGAATAAGCTGGCGCAACGTTTCCTTGAGTTTGGCGAGATCCGGGGATTTAAACACAAAAGCGTCCGCCCCCCACTCACTCAAGGTATGGGGCGGTTTCATGTAGGAAAACAGGATGACCCGGGTCTCTTTGCTCGTGCCTTTAACGATCCTGCCTGTTTCCAACCCGGACATGTCCGGCAGCACCACTTCCAGGATCACCACGTCAGGATGAAAGGAATCAACCAGGCGGACAACATCCCCCCCGGAACCGGCCACCTGGACCTCATACCCTTCTTCCCGAAGTTCTTCCTGGCAGAGCTGCTGAATGTGGGGTTCAGCGTCTACAAATAATACGCGTTTCATAGGAGCACCCCCTATCTTTGTGGCGCTCCCCCATGTCAACCTTATTATAAGATTTATCGGTCTGTTTGTCCAGATACTTGGAATGAATATAGGGAATTTCGAAAAAAAAATTCAGGGTTTTCCCTGAGGCCGGCGGCGGCTACTTTTCCTCATGCTTTTTACTTTTATGATGCTCCCGCCAGCGGGCCGCCAATTCCTGCTCCGCCCCTTCTGTCCCCGGTTCGTATAAAGCTCTACCTGCCAATTGCTCCTGCAAACGCGTCTGCTAAACCCGGAACCGGATAGGCCTTGTAGGGGCGACGCATGCGTCGCCCCTACAACGAAACGATGCCCTTTATTCCTGACATCTCTTGATATCTCTAAAATTTTTCCCTTCTTTGTCAATCCAGGCGTAAAACTCGTCTAAACCATCCCTCTGAGGATTTTCCTGGTCCAGATGCCAACGCAAGGGATTATTGCAAATATATTCCCTGATTCTTTCCAGAGATGATTCGTTTCTGATAATGTGCTCAAAAAAATTGCGCTGCCAGATAGATTTGCCAGGATGAGAAAAGAGATTGTTTATTTGTTTAGAAGCAGCCGCCTTAAAAGAACCGACAATGGCACCGAGGGACCCGGGGACCAGCCTTCTTTTAAGGAGGGCCTTTTTCTGTAGGGGCGACGCATGCGTCGCCCCTACAATCGACTGAATAATAATAACCGCATGAAGATGATTAGGCATGACGGTAAAAACATCTAAGGTTACCTGTTCAAAATGGGTGGGTATTTGGAGCCATGCCTTTTGAATGATTAAGCCAACGTCATTTAACAGCATCGTGCCATTGATGATATTTCCAAACAAACAAGTTCGTTTATCGGTGCACATTGTGACAAAATAACATCCGGGCGTGGTATAGTCATAATCTGATAACCGCAGGTTATGGCGACGGGTATTATTCTTCATGCTTTTTACTTTTATAATGCTCCCGCCAGCGGGCCGCCAACTCCTGCTCCGCCCCTTCTGTCCCCGGTTCATAAAATTTCTTTTCTGATAATTCCTTCGGCAGGTAGGTCTGGTCCACCCAGTGGCCGGGATAATCATGGGGGTAAAGATAGTCCCGGCCGTGGCCCGTTGCTGCGCCGTCCCGGGAGGCGTCCTGGAGAGGCGCGGGGACCGCGGTGACCCCAGAGTCTTCCAGGCAGGCCTTAGCCGCGAAATAGGCTTGGGTGGAGTTGCTTTTGGGGGCCAGGGCCAGGTACATGGTGGCCTGGGCCAGGTGGTACTCGGCTTCGGGCAGGCCCACCCACTCCAGGGCCCGGGATGCGGCCGCGGCCTGCGGGAGGGCGTTGGGGTCGGCCAAACCAATGTCCTCAGAGGCCAGGATAAAGAGGCGGCGCATGATGAAGCGGGGGTCCTCCCCGGCCTTCAGCATGCGGGCCAGCCAGTAGAGGGCCGCGTCTACATCGGAGCCGCGCACGCTTTTGATGAACGCCGAAATAGTGTCGTAGTGGGCGTCGCCCCCTTTGTCATACAGCAGTTCCCGGCGGGGCAGGCACTCCTTGAGCACCGCCAGGTCCACCCGGATGGTCTGGCCGGGGCCCGGCGGGGTGGAAAGGACCGCCAGCTCCAGGGTGTTCAGGGTGCGCCGGGCGTCGCCCCCGGACATGTGGATAAGATAAGCCAGGGCTTCCTCGGCCAGGTCCACCCGCAGGTCCCCCAGACCCCGGCCGGGGTCCGCCAGGGCCCGCTTGACGATGGTGAGCAACTCCTGCTCGTTTAAAGGCTCGAACCCGAAGACCCGGGTCCGGGACAGGAGGGGGCCGATAATCTCGAAATAGGGGTTTTCCGTGGTGGCCCCCACGAGGGTCAACAGGCCCTCCTCCACGTGGGGCAAAAGCGCGTCCTGCTGGGCCTTGTTGAAGCGGTGGATTTCGTCCAGAAGGACCACGGTGCGGCGGCCCGCGTCCCTGAGGCGCCGGGCCTCCTCCACCAGTTTCCTCACCTCCGCCACCCCCACCACCACAGCGCTCAAGGCGAAAAACTCGCAGTCCAGTTCCCGGGCCAAAAGCCGCGCCAAAGTGGTCTTGCCGCAGCCCGGCGGCCCCCAGAAAATCATGGAGGCAAAGAGACGCTTGGCCCGCATGGCTCGCCAGAGGATGCGGCCCTCGCCCACCAGGTGCGTTTGGCCCACAAATTCGGCAAGCTGCCGGGGCCGCAGGCGGGCGGCCAGGGGCTCAGGGGGAGCGAAGAGGGAAGGAGTTTGAGGTTTCATGGGTGAAATTGCCTAGTTTTCAACGTGGGGGGAGGGCCAGGGACCTCAGGTCCCTGCCCTCCCCCCACACCCCCCTCCCAACCCGCAGAAGGTCCAAGAAAGGCGAGGCCCTGGGCCCCGCCTTTCTTGGATAATATATCCCAACAAGGGATTGGGGGTGGGGGTGCGGGGGAGGGGGTAAGGGCTGCAAGCCCTTACCCCCTCCCCCGCCCACATCAATACCTCCCTATCAATACTGGCTCTGGCGGCGGGCGAAGAGCAGGGTGAGCAGGGCGAGCCCCACGCAGAGCCAGGGAAAGTAGTGGCCGTACCTGGTGAAGAAGGTGTCCCCCGTCAGCCAGGGCAGTTCCATGGCCTGGCCCGCCTCCTGTTCCAGGGGAGAGGTCCACAGGATGCGGCCGTCCGGATTGATGAAGGTGGAGATGCCGGTGTTGGCGGCCCGGGCCAGGGCCACCCGGTTTTCCACGGCCCGGAGAACCGCCATGGACATATGCTGATAGGGGGCGCTGGTCCGGCCGAACCAGGCGTCGTTGGTGATATTCACCAGCAGGTTGGCGCCGTTTAGGACCTGAGCCCGGCTGATGTACCCGAAAATGGACTCATAGCAGATGAGCACCCCCACCTTGCCCTTGTTCAGCGACACCGTGGCCCCCACCGGCCCCTCCACGAAGTCCCCGATCATGGGCACCATTTTCTGGATGAAAAAGAAGATCTTCTGGAAGGGGACATATTCCCCCCAGGGCACCAGGTGGGCCTTATCATAGAACCCCAGCACCTCCCCCTGGGGATTGATGAGATAGGCCCGGTTGTAGAACAGGTCGCCTTCCGGGCGGGTGTCCATGGCCGGGGCCCCGAAAAGCAGATAGATGCGGTTTTCCCGGGCCACTTCCCGGACGATGGTGTCCAGGGGGGTGTCCTGACCGGGGCGGTAGTTGAAAAAGAAAGGCGCCGCGGTTTCCGGCCAGATGACCAGGGGAGCCTGGCCAGGGGCCGCGCTTTCCTTGGCCTGCTCAAGGGTTTTTCTGGTAAGCCGGGCATAGGTTTCCAGGGTGGCCTGCACGATTTTCGGGTCCCATTTGTCGCCCTGCTCAATGTTCCCCTGGATAACCGCAGTTTTGATTTTCGGGCTTTTGGCTATGGCTTCGGTCACGGTCCCCTGGCGGTAATGTCCGTAGCCCACCCAGGCCACCAGAATCAGGATGAGGAAGGTCAGGGCGCCGAGTCTGGCAGGCTGGCGGCCCTTGGCGTAAGGGATCAGTATCACTAACAGGCAGACATTCACCAGGACCACAAGGAAAGAGAGACCGTAGGCACCGATGAGGTCCGCCGCCTGGATGAGGAGGGGCTGCTGGTAGAGGCCATGCCCCAGGAGTTCCCAGGGGAAGCTGCTGATGGGGTAGCCCTGGACGAACTCCATGACCACCCACCAGGTGGGGGCGAACCAGAGGAGGCTGACGCCGCGCTTTTCCGCCCAGACTACCCCCCAGGCCCACAAGGCCCGGTAGATGGACAGATAAAAAGCCAGCAGCAGGAGCACCCCCAGGGCCAGGGGCAGAGGGATTTTCCCATAGACATGGGTGACGTAATAAATCCAGAAGAGGAGGCCCAGGTAGAAAGTCACGCCGTTGACCAGGCCCAGCCAGAAGCCGGCCTTTCTCGATTGGCCCCTCAAGGCCCAAAGCATGGGGATGAGAGCTATGAATAACAGATAGCTCTGATCAAACTTGGGAAACGCGGCTACCAGGAGAAGGCCGGAGAAGACGGCGGCCAGGAAGGGCAGGAACATAGGAGCCTCCAGAAGGAAAGGCTGATTGATGTGGCGTTTAACTTACAAGATTTTCCCCCTTTTTTTGAAGGGGGGCAAGAGGGGAATTCATAAAGCCCTGACAAAACCCCCTGATACCATTGTGCAGCCAGCCGACAATTAATCGTTGGGGCACGGCTTGCCGTGCCCGAGCGCCGGCTTAGCCTCGCGGCTACGTTATTATTGCCAGTTGAATGCGGCTCGGTATAAATCCCCCTTTAGCAAAGGGGGACTTTATGCACTCCTGATTTTGGAGGAGCCCCTTAGTTATATTCAGCTGATTCTCGCAATCAGGTAGAAGAACTGTTTGCCGGAAACCAGAAAGACCGGGCTGACCCTCAGGTCTCCAGCTGCCGCCGACTTGCCGGTCCTTATTGACTGCTCAGGGGGCGCACCAGGACCTCTTTGGCCCGGCGTGCGTCCGCAGTTTTGACCGTGAGCTCGAGGTCGTGGATCACCACCGAATCGTTGACCTGGGGGACCCGGCCCAGGTGGTGGATGAGGAGTCCCCCCACGGATTCGAATTCACCCTCCGGGATGGGCCGGTCGAAATGCTCCATGAGCTCTTCCACGTCCAAACGGGCGTCCACAACCACGGAGCCGTCTTCCTGGGAGACGAGGCGGGGCTCGTGGCGGTCGTATTCATCATAGATTTCCCCGACGATTTCCTCGAGGATGTCTTCCAGAGTGATGAGGCCGGCGGTGCCCCCGTATTCGTCGATGACAATGGAAATCTGGGCCTTGCGCTCCACCAGGTCCCGCAAGAGATCGCTGATTCTTTTGCTTTCCGGGATAAAATAGGCCGGGCGCAGGACCTTTTCCAAATCCGGCTGGTCATCCGCAGGCTGCCAGAAAGTCAGCAGGTCCTTGGCCAGGAGAAGCCCCACAATGTTGTCGATGGTGCCCTCGTAGACCGGGAAGCGGGAGTGCCCTGATTCCAGAACCAGGAGGAAAATTTCTTCCAGGGGGGTGGTGCGCTCCACCGCGATGATTTCAGTGCGGGGCACCATGATTTCCCGGACAAGGGTATCCTTGAACTCAATGATGCTCTCAATGAGTTCCCGATCCTGGTGGCTAATGAGGTCCTTCTCCTGGCAGATTTCCAGGATGCTGCCGATTTCCCGCCCCAGGTCATCCGGGTGGGAAATCACCCGCCGGGAGGAGAAACGCTGCCAGAGACGCTTGAGGAAACCGGGTCGGGGACTGTCGCCCTCGTCCATGCTTAGACTCTTAGCCGTTGCCGCTCTTGTCTGAGAATGTTCTCCACCTTCTTGACGTTCCGGGGGAATTCCAGACCCCGGTTCAAGAGGTTGAGTTCATGGCGGCCAATGCCGAACAACTCGGTGATGTAGGATACGGCCTTTTGGTGGTCAAAATCCTTGCAGGAGAAAATGTCCAGACTCAGATAAGATTTTTCCGGGTAGGTGTGAACGCTGATATGGCTCTCGGCAATGAGGACAAAACCTGAGATGCCCCAATCTTCAGGAGTTTGCGCATGGTATTTGAACACATAGGGGGGCATGATTTTGGTCATGCTGATCAAGTCCGGACAGCGGTCCAGAAACTCGTAGATAATGTCCAGGTTCGCCAACTTTGCCGGGTTGCAATCATAGCCGTCCAAAGTCAGCTGCATTCCATAGCCAAGAGTCGGGTTTTCCAATTCTCCATCCTCCTCCAACCTGGTTTACGGTCGCCAGGATGTCCCGGTCCTGTGGCGCTGCCAGTTTTGGCAGGCCGCAGGTCAAGAAAACGTCAAGGGTCCCCGGGTGGTCAAGGTTGGGCCGACCGAGCATCCGGGGGCTCCTGCCAGGGGGTGGAGTCACCTTGTCCTGTCCCAAAACAGAAGCTACCCCTTGCCCTTGGGGAAAGGGGTGCGCTTCGCAGACCCAACCATTCATTTTTCGTTAGCGTAACTAACGTCTGAGATATATACCTTTTGGCGTCCCCCCGGTCAATAATTTTTTTCAGATTCTTAAGGGGCTTGACCCCAGAAAATACCGCTCCTGCCAGCCTTGCCTATTGACGGTTCCGGTAATGCTGATAAATTAAGCCGAATATCTTTGTGTTGGTAAGGAGGAAGAAGGTGGCCCAAGTTGCCCCCTTCCGGGGGATGTATTTTGATACTGCCAAGGTCGGGGATCTCTCCCAGGTGGTGACCCCCCCCTATGACGTGATTCGGCCGGATGAACGGGAGGCTTTTGCCGCCAAGCATCCCAATAACATGGTCCACCTTATTCTCCCACCGGCCCACCCCGGCGACAACCCTTTGGAAAACCGCTACACCAGGGCCGCGGCCGTGTTTCGCCAATGGCAGCAGGAAGGGGTTTTCCGCCGCGCCGATAAGCCCGCTTACTATTATTGGGAAACCCGCTTTAGCCATGAAGGCCGGGACTACACCCGCCGGGGCTTGGCGGCCCTGGTGCACCTGGAGCCTTTCCACAAGGGCATCATTCTGCCCCATGAACAGACCTTTTCCAAGGCCAAGGCCGACCGCCTGGAACTGTTCAAGAGTAGCCAGGCCCATTTTTCCCCCATTTACGCCCTGTTTCCTGACCCGGCCAATCAGATTCTGGATGAGTTGGCCAAAGGCGCGTCCGCCTCGCCCCTTTTGTCCTGCATCGACGTGGAGGGCCGGGAACAACTGGTCTATCCCGTTACCGACCCCGATATTCAGGTCGCGGTGTACCAGGCCCTGAAGCCCTTGCAGCTTTTCATCGCCGACGGCCACCACCGCTATGAAACGGCCCTGGCCTTCCAAAAGTGGATGAAGGAGCGCTACCCCCTGACCTCGCCCCGAGCCCCCTTCAACTTCATGTTCATGTATCTGGCCAACCTCTATGACCCAGAACTGGTCATCCTCATGGCCCACCGCCTCTTGAAGGGGCCGCGCCTCAAGAACCTGGAGGTGGGCGGTATCGTGGCTCGCCTGGAGCGGCACTTTGACGTGACCCCCCTGACTCCCCCACCGGGCGATAATGCGGCCTACGCTCACTATATTCAGGGGCAACTGGCCGCGGTCGGCCAGAGCGATACCGTGTTCATCATGGTGGGCTTCGGCCTCAAGGCCTGGCGTTTGCAACTCAAGGAAGGTGTCCGGCAGAAAATCCTGGCCCGGGAAATGCACCCGGCCCTGGCCGCGCTGGATGTGGCCGTCCTCAATTACCTGGTGCTGGGGAAGGGTATCGGGCTGGACGCCAAGGCTCTGGATGACCAGGAGACCTGCAAGTACTCCAGCAAGCTGGAGGAGGTCATCCACATGCTGGCGTCCAAAGAGGCGCGCCTGGCCTTTGTTCTCAATCCCACCAAGATTGACCAGGTGCGGGAAGTGGCCATGAACAGCCTGGTGATGCCCCGCAAGTCCACCTATTTTTACCCCAAGGTGATGACGGGCCTGCTCCTGAACACCATTTTGCCGGGGGAGGAGATCGTGCTGCCGGGGGAGGCGGGCTGAGGCGGCTTTTTAGCCATTATCGGCTATCAGTTTTCTGACTCATGTTGCCAAAATGGACATGAAACCAGGCTAATAAGTCCCCCTTTTCTAAAGGGGGATTTAGGGGGATTTGGCGGGGAAATCCTGCATTCCAAAAGAAACCACTTTTTTGAACGTGTATCATTACAAGTGGCCAAACCTGCAGAAACTCCTTGAAGAAGGTGTCCATCAGGGCGTCTACACCGCCGCTGTAGCCCTGGTGGGCCTCAAGGGGAAACTCCTCTGGCAGGGCGCGGCCGGCAGGCTAAGCCGGGACCCGGAAAGCCCGCCGGTTCATCTCCACACTATCTTTGACCTGGCCTCCCTCACCAAGCCTCTATCCACCGCGCTGGCCTTAATGTTGCTGACGGATCGTGGTCTCCTCAACCTGTCCACATCCCTGGGCGAAGTTTTGACGGATGCCTGGGTCCCTGCCGACAAACGCCCTCTCACCCTGCAAAGCCTGCTGGCGCACCGGGCCGGCCTGCCGGCCTGGCGTCCTTTTTATGAACAGGTCCTGGCGGCCCCTCCTGACCAGCGCCCCTTTCTGCTGCCTCGCCTGGCCGCGGCCGCACCCCTGGAGTATCGAGCCGGAGACCGCCACCCTTTACAGCGACCTGGGCTTCATGCTGTTGCAGGCCGTGGTGGAACGGGTCAGCGGCCAGGACCTGGACCCTTTGTGCCGCCGGGAAATCTACCAGCCTTTGGGGCTTGATGTCTTGGGTTTTAGGCCGAAAATGCGGTCAAATTGGCATAATCTTGCCTTCGCCGCCACTGAGGCAGGCCTCATTCCAGGCCGCTCCATCACCGGCGAGGTCCACGACGAAAACGCCTGGGCCGCAGGCGGGGTGGCTGGGCACGCCGGGCTGTTCGGGACCGGGCCGGAGGTCTTTTTTCTTGTGGCCCGGCTTTACCGGGCTTACCACGGTCACCCCGAGGGCTTGCCGATTTCCCCTGAGATCGTGCGCCAATTCCTGACGCCGGTGAGTCCTGGATGCCGCACGCCGGGGTTCGATGTGCCCACCCCGGGACAAAGCTCCGCTGGGCGCTGCTTTTCCCCCCGAAGTGTGGGTCACACCGGCTTCACCGGCGTCTCCTTCTGGCTTGACCTGGAACAGGGGCAGATGGTAGTCTTGCTAACCAACCGGGTGCACCTGGGCCGGGATAACCTGGAGGGGATCAAGGCTTTCCGGCCCCGGTTCTACGAGGCCGCCTGCCGGGCCCTGGGGCTTGGGGAGCCATAATGTAGCTGCAGGCCAACAACAGGTATCATGGTGCGTAAGACGCACCCTACGGTGCTTGCAAACTCAGCTCGAATAAATAGGAACAGAAACCTTGGTAATATGACAACCGAATCCCCTCTCCACATCCACCTCCTGGGCATCTGCGGCACGGGCATGGCCGCGCTGGCGGGCATCTTACAAGAGTTGGGCCACCGGGTCACCGGCTCCGACGAGCATGTTTATCCGCCCATGAGCACCTTTCTGGAGGGTCTCGGTATTCCCATTCAGACCGGCTATGGGCCCCAGAACCTGGAACCCCGCCCGGACCTGGTGGTGGTGGGGAACGTCATCCGCCGTGACAATCCTGAAGCCCAGGCCGTGGAAGAGCAGGGGCTGTCCAAGATTTCCCTGCCCGAGGCTTTAAATCGGTTTTTGGTGGGAAAACGCCAGAGCCTGGTGGTCACCGGCACCCACGGCAAGACCACCACCACGGCGCTCTTGGCCTGGCTGCTCTATGCCACCGGCCGGGACCCCGGCTTCATGGTGGGGGGCCTGGCTAAAAATTTCGCCTCCAATTACCGGGTGGGTCAGGGCCCCTACGTGGTCCTGGAAGGTGACGAATACGACACCGCCTATTTTGACAAGACCCCGAAATTCATCCATTTTCAGCCCAAAGTCTCCATTCTCACCTCGGTGGAGTTCGACCACGCCGACATCTACCAGGACCTGGACAAGGTGGTGGCCGCCTTTCACTCCTTTCTGGTGCGGATGCCCCCCGACTCCCGAGTGCTGGCTTGGGGGGACGCGCCCCTGGTGCGCCAGGTGAGCCAAACCTCCGCCTGTCTGGTGAAATTTTACGGCCTGGAGGACGGCGCTTCCTGGCGGGCTGCGGATATCGCCCCGGGAAAAGGAGGCCTGCACTTCACGGTTTACCGGGAGGGAGGGGAGTGGGGCCGGTTTTTCACCCCCCTCCTGGGCCGGCATAACGTGCTCAACTCCCTGGCCGCGCTGGCCGCGCTGGCCCAGTTAGGCTTTACTCCCGAGGAACTGGCCCCGGCCCTGCAATCCTTTCAGGGGGTCAAGCGCCGCCTGGAAACCGTGGGGGAATACCGGGGCATCCTGGTGCTGGACGACTTCGCCCACCATCCCACCGCGGTGGCCGCCACTCTTTCGGCGGTGCGCCAGGGCTACCCGGAGCGCCGGCTGGTGGCCGTGTTTGAGCCCCGCACCAACACCTCCCGCCGGGCGATTTTCCAGGAGTCTTACGCCCAGGCCTTTGATGAGGCCGACCTCATCATCGTGCGCGAACCTCCCGACCTCTGGAAGGCCCCGGAAGATGACCGCTTCTCCTCGGCCCAACTGGTGGCCGACCTCACCGCCCAGGGAAAGCGGGCCTTCTCCTTTCCCGACACCGTCCAGCTTCTCGAGGGCCTCCTCCCCCTTCTGCAAGCCGGCGACCTGGCCCTCATCATGAGCAACGGCGACTTCGACCACCTGATTCCCCGCCTTTGCCAGGCCTTGGAGACGGGGTAGAAGATGTGGGGGAGGGGGCTAAGGGTTAGAGACCCTTACCCCCTCCCTTACGCCCCCTCCCCCAATCCCTTACAGGGTATTTTTTCCCGAGAAAGGCGGGGCCTAACCCCGCCTTTCTCGGACCCTCTGCGGGTTGGGAGGGGGGCATGGGGGGAGGGCAGGGACCTCAGGTCCCTGGCCCTCCCCCCATATCGTTTCCCTTACATCTCCACCGGCTGGTAGCCGCTCTGGGTGATGGTGGCGTAGTAATACGGCGGGCCCACTTCTTCTTTGGTTGCGGCTTGTTTTTCCAGAAATTCCTTGCTCATGGCCAGGAGGTCGGTGAGAGGCGGGTTGGCGGTCAGGGACTTGAAGAGGCGCATTTCCATGCCCAGATTGCGGGGCATGACCACCTGGTTGGTCACGGGAATGGCCTTCAGGGGCTCGTTTTCTTCGCTCCCCAGGAGGTAGACTCTGTAGCCGGGGGGCGGGTAGTGGGGGGCAAAGCCGGCCATGATGAAGTAGATGCGCCGGAAACCCTCGGGCTCCGGTCCATGGTGCTCAAGATAGCGGGAGTAGCCCCGGCTGAGAAATTCCAGGGCGAACTCCACTATGTGGTCCAGGTCATCGAGTCCCCGCCGCTGGCCGATAGTGTGGCGCAGGCCCAGGGTGAGGGGGATGCTCACGCCGGCCCCGCCGCTGAGCATGCCCGCCCATCTTCCCAGAGGGAAAAGCTTTTCCACGGAAAAAAACTCCGCCTGTCCCGCGTCCGTAAAGCGGGTGGCCCGGCTGTCGGTGGCCAGCACCAGGCCGTGATGGTCAAAGGCCGCCAGGGCCTGAGTCATAAGAATCTCCTCAAATCAGGAAGCAATCAACCAGGCGATTTTCGTAGTGGCGCAATTCATTGCGCCTCAAAGCGGACGTGATGAATCACGCCCCTACAATTGGTGCCCTGGGATTGCGACTTGATCCCAAAGACCGGTTATTTTATTAAGAATCCGAAATGCCTTGTTTGGTATCCTGGCTCCCTACCGCCAGGGGCTCCCCCTTGGGATTATAAAAAAGCCGCATGCGGTTAGGCCCCAAAGTAAAGTTCAGGGAGGGCTTGAGCTTTATCGGTATCATGTCCGGAGTCAGGTCCTCCCAGGCGGAGGCGGGCTTCCCCAACATTGCCGCCAGGTCGGGGATTTCCACCGATTGCTCTTTTTTACTGGCATTGATCACCGCCAGGACCCGCCCTTGCCGTTTCTCCCGGGATTTCAGCAGGCACACCACCGGCCCTTTGTCCGCTCCCTTGACCCGCACCATGGGCCCCTCTTCCAGGAGCACCGGGCAGTGCTTCTTCATGCGGTTGACCTGGGTGATATACAGGCTCAGGTCGTAGGTGGGGGTCTCCCAGTCCTGGGGCCGGGTTTTGACCACGTGGAGTTTCTTCTTAAAGCCGTACTCGAAGCCCGCCGGGATCATGAGGCCGGTGGAGAAAAACGCCGCAAACAGATACCGCAGCCGGGCCACTTCCAGGCCGCCGTCATTTTCCCTGGCCAGCCGTTCGGTGTCGTGGGTCTCCGGAAAGCTGATGGAGGGGGCCAGGCGCCGGAAGCGGTTGTATTGCTCCAGACACCAGGGTTCTTGAAAATCCCACCACTTGGAACTGTTGTAGATAAAGTCAAATCCTGCGGAGGAGAGCTGCTCCAATTCCTTCAGGCGGCAGCCCAGGGTCTCCGCAAAAAACTGCGCTTCGGGCGCCAGGGCCCGGGCCTCGCCAATGAGGCGGGCCCAAAAATCGCCGGGGATTTTATAGGCCGCGTCGGCCCGGAAACCGGTGAACCCCAGGCGCAGGTAATATGACACCACCTGATCCCAGAAGTGCGCCAGGCCCTCAGGGTCAGGCGGGGGCCAGTATTGCAATTCGGCTAAATCCCCCCACACCGTGACCTTGCTGGCGTCCGCGGGGTCGATGCAGGAGGGATTCTTGATGCGGCCTTTGTCGTCCTTGGCGTACCACTCCGGGTGCTGCGTGGTCAGGGGTGAGTCAACGGCGGTATGGTTGATGACCAGGTCCAGTATGACCTTGAGTTTGCGGCGTTTGGCCGCTTTTAGAAAAAGGGTCAGGGCCTTTTCCGGGTCGTCCCCCGATTCCGGGTGGAGCAAAGGATTGATGGCGAAGTAATCCTTGACGGCGTAAAGGCTGCCGGAAAGACCGGTGACCTGGATGGGGTTGAGGTAAATCCAGGTGAAGCCCAGGCCGGCGATGCGGTCCAGGTGATCCTCCCAGCGGGGGATGGGGCCTAACAGCGGCGGGAATAGGTTGTAAATCAGGGTTGCTTGGGACATATGGCGATTCCTTTAGGGAGACGATTCGTTTTTGGGAAATCATGGGTAGCCTGCCAGGCTTTCCCGTGAAAGCCCGCCGTAGGGACATGCGATTATTTTCTCTTTTTTCGAGCCTGACGCAAGGTTTTCGCCAGCCGGCTCACTTCAGGATTGCTGCGCATATCCTCTAAGGATGAGGGTATTTTCTGGCGCCAATTGGGGTGCTCGTCAAAGGTCCCCGGCAGGTTCTGCTGCGCGGTGATCCCCAGGAACTCCTCCAGGCGGGTCTCCACCAGGGCCGCCTGGCTCTGGCCCAGGTAGGCCAAGACCCCCCGCCTGATCTCCTCTGGACAGCCAGTCGCCGGCGGGGTGTAGCCGGGAGGCAGCAGGCCCCGCTGCCCCAGGGCCTCCGCCAAATGGAGCCGGTCCTGGGACCGAGAGGCCGCATCCTGGTCAGCGGCCTGGGGAGAGGGGTATAGGTCGAGCTCCTTTTTCAGGTCCAGGTCCCGCCCCTCCCAGTACCCCGCCAGGGTGGGCAGATCATGGGTGGTGACGCAGGCCAGGGCCCGGCGGGGATAATCCTCCGGCGCGGCAAAGTGGTTCCCGAATTTTCTTTCGAAATAAAAAACCCGGTAGGAAAAAATCCGGGCCCGGGCCAGGTCCCGCCGGATATGGGGGGCCACGGTGCCCAGGTCCTCCCCGATGACCAGAGTGCGCCGGCGCTGGCTCTCCAGGGTGAGGAGCCCCAGGAGGTCCCGGGCCGGATAGCTCACATAGGCGCCGTCCTGGGGACTCAGGCCCTCCGGAATCCAGAAGAGGCGAAACAGCCCCATGACGTGATCCATCCTGATGATGCCGTCGGGAGGCAGGTTGGCCCGCAGGGTGTCGAGAAAGAGGCGGTAGCCGGAATCCTGCAGATTCCGGGGATTAAGAGGCGGCAGCCCCCAGTCCTGGCCCTTTTGATTGAAGGCATCCGGGGGCGCGCCCATGGCCGCCCCCCTGGCAAAAAGGCCGGGATAACCCCAGGTCTCGAAGCCTCCGGGCGCGGCCCCCAAAGCCAAATCCTGGTAAAGGGTAAAGGGCAGCCCGGCCCGGGAGGCTTCCTGCCACACGGCCTGACGCTGCCCTGCAGCCAGCCACTGGACATACTGATGGAAAGCCAAATCCCGCCCGTGTTCCCGGGCAAAGGCCACCGTGGCTGGGGTGTCGGGGCGCTGCAGGTGCTTGGGCCAGCCGCGCCAGTCCCCTTTTTTCTGGTGATCAGCCAGGGCTTGATACAGGGAGAATTTTTCCAGGGACGGGCCGCTTTCGCCCGCAAATCTGGCGAACTCCTGCCCTCTGGCGGTGCGGGGGGCCTCCGGCAGACCGTGAGTCTGGGCAAAGGCCGCAAACAGCAGCTCCAGGACTTGCCGTTTGAGGCGCCGGCCGGCCGGGTAGGCCACCAGGGGGGATTTCCGCAAACGAGACAGGGCGGCTTGAAATTCCGGCCGGGCCAGAAGGGCCTGAGCCTCCGGAGAATCCTCTATCTCCGGCACGCTCTCCGGGTCGATATACAGAAAATTCAGAAATAACCGGCTGGTGGGGGAGTAAGGGCTGGGGTCGGCCTTGAGGCCGGGTTGGGGGGCATGGAGGGGATTGACCCCCACAAAGGCTGCTCCCAATTCCCCGGCCCAGGCGGTGGCCGCCCGCAAATCGGCAAAATCGCCCATGCCCCAGTTTCTAGAACTGCGCAGCGCGTACAGGGGCAGATTCAAGCCCCAGAGACGTCGTCCCCGGCTTAAACAGGGAGGCAGGTAGGCTTGGCCGGGGCAGACGGCCAGGTAGGTGCCCCCGGTCTTCTCCCCGCCGGCGCCTTTGACTCTTAAGGCCAGATCATAGTAGCCCTCGGCCAGGTCAACGGGCAGGCGCAGGGCCAAGGTGAGCTGATAGCCACCCCCGCCGGGACGGGCCTTTTTCAGGCTGATGTGCTCAGGGGAGAGGACCCACTGACGTTTCTCCCCGTCTTCGCCGGTGAGTTCCGCTTCCAGGTCCGCGTGGGAGGGCGCCTCCGGATGGGGGTGCCACAGATTTACCAAGACCTGCCGGCCGCGGCCGGGGGTGGCCACGGTCATCGGGGGCAGCAAACGGTCCGTGTGTCCCAGCCGCATTTGCTCCAGGGAATCCCGAACCTCCGCGGCAGTGCCGCAGGGGACCCCCATGGCCGTGAGCAGGGCCTCCATGGCGGCCCGGGTAATGCAGCGGCGCACCCCGAAGTTGTCCTGATACTCCATGGTAATGCCGCACAACCGGGCCAAGGCCGCGGTTTGGGCTGCTGTTTTTTTAGCGGCCACAGGTAGTCCTGCAGAAATCTCTGTAATAAGAACTTCAGGTGCACGTCCAGAAAGTCGGGACGAGTTTATAACCTTATTACCCAGCCTTCAGCCATCCCCCCGGCGCTTCCCTTTGACCGGGAGAACAGGCATCCTGCCTGTTCTTGCACAGGTTGGAAGCCTGTGCTCCCGTGTAAGGCTTTAGCCTCGCGGCTACATTTTTTTTTCAGGCTTAACGCGCTTTGCCAAAAGCCTACCGGACAGCTCTTGGGCCGGAGGAATCCTTCATTCCTCACTAGTGGGCTTGTCCGAAGGCCCAGGCAGGGGCGCCGGCCGGGGCTGGCTGTCCACCGTGTTGACCTGGGGGGCGCTTTCCGCATCGGCCCCGCGCAGCTCCTGAAAGCGGCGAACTTCGGGCAAAAGGCGGCTCTCATAAGACCCTGCGGCCTCATTAAACTTATCCACCGCTATTTTGAGCCCCCGGCCGATCCCGGCAAAGTGATCGACAAATATTTTCAGCCGCTTGAATAACTCCTGCCCCTGGGTCAGGATGCGCCGGGCATTTTCGTCGATCAAATACTGCTGCCAGCCGGTGGCCACGGTTTTCAGCAGCGCGAAAATGGTGGTGGGCGCGGCCAAAATGATGTGCTTCTGGAAAGCGTACTCCAAAAGCTGGTGGTCCGAATCCAGGGCGGCTATCAAACAGGCGTCGCTGGGCAGATACATGACCACAAACTGGGAGCCCTCCGGCAGGTGGCGGGTGTAGTCTTTGCTGCACAGGCTGTCCACATGCTGCTTCACCCGCCGCACATGCTCCCCCAGATTTTTCTTGCGGCTTTCCTCGCTCGGACTTTCTATAGCCTCAAAATAGTGCTGCATGGGGGCCTTGGCGTCCACCACGATGCAGCCGCGTTGGGGGAGCCAAACCACCATGTCGGGGCGCCCTTCCCCCAGCCCCTCCTGGAGGTGAAAATCCACCCGGTCTTTCATGCCCGCCATTTCCGCCAGACGCTGCAGTTGAAACTCGGCCCACCTGCCCCGCTGCTGGGCCCCGGCCTTCAGGGCATGGGTGAGCCGGCCCGTCTCATCCCGCAGCTTCAAACTCAGTTGGAAAAGCTGCCCCAGATTTTCCCTGAGCTCGCCGTAGGCCCCTTCCCGTTTGCCCTCCAACTCCCGGAGATTCTGCTGCATGTCCGCCAAGGCCTTGTCCAGGGGCTGCACAAGGTGGTGCAACTGGTCTTTATGGGCCTTTAAGATATCCTCGGAGTTGGACCTGAGGGTCTGGCCGGCCAGGGCCAGGAAGGCCTCCCGCAGGCTGTCCTGGGCCGTGTCCAGCCAGGTGAGCCTTTCTTCGTCAGCCTGGCGAAAGGCTTTCAGCGCTGCGATCTCCTCGTGCAATTGAACCTTGTCGTCCAGGAGGCACCTGACTTCCTCCTCCAACTGGGGCAGGCGCCCAATCTCCCCCCGCAGCCGTTCTTTGCCGGCCCGGGCAATCAGCCACATGAGCCCTAAACCCAGAAGCAGGCCTGCGGCAAACACCGCCACCAGAATCAGGAAAAAATTTATGGGCAGATCCATCAAGGCAACGAAGTTTCTCATGGTGGGTAACTGGCTGTGAAAACTGGGAAAGAATGGATCTTGACGCCAAATCGCGGAAGAAACGGCATGGCGGGCCACCGACCCCCGGACCGGCCAGCGCCCTTTCTTCCACCCGTGGGGAACTTTTCTTTAATGCGAATCCTCCCCTCTTCTGGGCAATTCTATATGAGGTTTTAAAAAAGAAGTCAACCGAGGCCGGCCTGAATCGGTTCAGGAGGCGGTTTAACGAACCGGGGAGGCAATTAGCGGGCCTGCCCTGGGGTCCATAGAGTAACGCCTGGCGCCTTCCCGGTATAGGGGTCCGGGCGTGAAGAACAGGGCAACGCGGTCATAGTGTGCGTGGTGGGCCAGGGTGCACAGGGGGCTTGAGTGGGCCCCCCCTCCCCATACCCTGGCCCCCGGCGGGAAGGTTTTGGATAACGCCCCCCTGGGGCTTCCCGCCGGTTTTACCTCCTCCCCGGGGGGGCACCTTTTCCTTGACTTTCATCCTGCGATGGTGGGATGGTTGAATTGCCAAAACATTACCGGGAGGCCCCCCGTGAAGTGGCCGTTTCCATTTTCAAAGCAGAATAATAGCCCGAGTGTCCGGCGACCGTGAGGCGTCGGGGGCCTGTAGTGGGCCTTGGCAACACTCGGGATTTTTATTTCTCCATTAGGCTCAGGCGATGGCCAAGTACTCAGACCATGCCACTGGTATGACCCCAGAATGAGGGGACTGTTAGGGCCAGCGAGGAGGTAATGGGCTATGAAACAATGTCCATTCTGTGCTGAGGAACTACAAGATGAGGCGATTAAATGTAAACATTGCGGGGAGTGGCTCCAGAAAGGTACTCAAGCCTTCCCTCAGCTAAAAGAGGAGATAATGCCTACTGAAACCCAAGCTGAAGATATTGTTCCCCCAGAATCCGATGAAGGAATCAAGGGGAAAAAAGAAGCTGGGTTAAAGCAATGTCCTACCTGTGGCAATTGGGATGTCCATACAGCATATATTGAAGATGGCGGTATGGGGGATTGGTGCCCTCATTGCAATAAGTCGATACCTAAGGAGGTGCCATCTGCTATAGAGATAGCAAAAAAAGATATAAATAAAGCATTGATTGCTGGTGTTATAATTGGATTATTCTATGTTATTTCAACAGGCGGAAAGACAATCATAAGTTATATAATATTACTTGGATTAACACTTGGTGTTTATTTTAAGAGTAGGGTTTGTGCTGTATTATTGTTGGCGATATGCGTGTTTTTTTGGGGTACTCTTTTTTACATCTTTTTTACCGGAGATAATGGTGGGGTTGATATTGGAGTTAAGCCCATAGCGTTGGCGCTGGTGGCGGTATTTGCACTATTGATTTGTTATCCCTTTTATAAAGGCATAAAAGGCACGATTGCCTATCATAAGTTGCTTAAAGAGGAAAATGGTACTGAAAATAAAGATAGAACAGAAGGGACATGAAAGACCAGCTCATAAATAATGGTATGTGGGAAAAACTTATGAAAGAATTAAAATATTTTTTTGCGATAGCTCTTATTATGTTTGTTATGGCTATATCTGTTTCTTTATTTAAGGAACACCCATTTATTGGAATTTTATTATGGTCAATATTTGCTTATTTGTTATTCGGTGGATTAGACTCATTAAAAAAGGACAAACATACTGCACTTAGTGTTTTGTTTGTCTTTTTTCTACCATTCATTATCATCGTACTTTATTATATATTTACGGGGTCGTTAAAATAATCTCAAAAAAAGGAGGCAAACTATGGCGAAGGTAATTAAACGAATTGGCAAGAAGGGGGTTGCCTGGGTGGTGGATTACTTCACCCCCGAAGGCAAGCGCAAGCGGAAATTCTTTGACCTGAAAAAGGATGCTGAGGATTACCTATCAAAGGTGAAGGTGTCCTTAAAGGAAGGGCGCTACCATGACGTTTTTGATGTGAAGAAAGAAAGCCTGGTGACCTTTAGCGAGTTGGCCGATAAGTATGTGGAGAACTATCGGACCCAGAGATGCTTTCAGGACCTCAAGCGCTACCTGGTGGAAGAATACCGCCGGGAGTTTGGTCACCTCAAGCTATCCCAAATTACCTTTCTTGACCTGGAAACTTACCGCAACCGGCGCAAGGCTACCCCCACCAGAGCGGGGAAGCCTCGAAGTGACGCCACGGTGAACCGGGAAATGTCAACCCTTAGGCACATGCTCAACAAGGCCAATGAATGGGACATGCTGGAAATCAACCCCTTTACCAAGGGGTTCCGGCTGATGCTTAAAGAGAATAATCACAGGCTGCGGTTTCTTACTGACTCGGAGATTGAAGCCCTGTTAAGAGCCTGTGATGAATTAAAGACCTATACCCCCCACCTGAGGCCGATTGTGGAAACAGCCCTTTTAACCGGCATGAGGCGGGGGGAACTTCTTGGGCTAAAGTGGGAGCAAATCAGGAATAGCTTTATCTACCTGACGGAAACCAAGAGCGGCAAGGCCCGGCAAATCCCGATAAATAACCGCCTGGCAGAGTTGTTTCAAGGAGTGCGCCGGGAGAATCATCTAAAATCCCCTTATGTGTTCTGCGGCCCGGATGGCCAGAGGTTCAAGGAAGTGAAGCACTCGTTTACGTCGGCTTGCCGCAAGGCCGGAATAGTGGGCTTCCGGTTTCACGACCTCAGACACACATTTGCAAGTCAGCTTGTCATGCGGGATATAAGCCTCAAGGCAGTCCAGGAACTCTTGGGCCATGCTTCCTTGGTTATGACCATGAGGTATGCCCACCTTTCCAAGGGCAAGTTAAAAGCGGCGGTGTCCGTGCTTAACGACCTGGGCCTTGACACAAAAATGACACAAAAACCAAATTATGCCCCAAAATTGGAAGGGGCTGACAAACTCGCCGTTGCCAACCCCCTGTAATACTTCCTAATTCGTGGTGGAGATGAGGGGACTTGAACCCCTGGCCTCCTGCATGCGAAGCAGGCGCTCTTCCAGCTGAGCTACATCCCCACTGGCCTTTAATTATGGCGGCGAAATCCTCGATGTCAAGGGGGAATCGACGCGAGGGTTTCTGGTTTAAAAAAGGATAAACAGCCGGGCATACACCAGGGCCGGCGCGGTGAACAGCAGGCTGTCCAGGCGGTCCAGCATGCCGCCGTGGCCCGGCAGCAGGGAACTGGAGTCCTTTACCCGGGCCTGGCGTTTCAGCATGGATTCGAAGAGATCCCCCAGGAAAGCGATGCACCCCAGAAATACGGACAACAGCGCCAGGCTTAATATGGCTTCTTCCGGCAGCAGCCAGCGCCCCACCAAAACCCCCACCACCACATTGGCCGCCTGCCCCCCAAAGGTGCCGGCCCAGGTCTTGCCGGGGCTTACCTGGGGATAAAATTTTTTCTTGCCCCAGGTCTTGCCCACGTAATAGGCGGCGGTGTCGCCGCTGCAGACCACGGCCAGGAGCCACAGAATCCACCATTCGCCCTGGGGCAAATATCGCAGCCAGATAAAATGGCCCAGAAGGAGGGGCACATACACCAGCCCCAGGGTGTTGACGGCCAAATCCCAGGCCAACTCCTGGATGTGCTCGTAGCTCATGAGATAAAACAGAAAAAGGGCAAACACACAGCCCACCAGGACCACGAAAGGAATGGCGGGCCCCTGGTGGCTGGCCACCGTGCAGAAACTCAGGACCAGGGCCGAGCTTAAAATGATGACCTTGAACTTGCGGGTGGGATCAACCCCCTGGAGAAAGAAGCCCAGAAATTCCCAATGGGCCAGGCCGTTGATGACGAGGATGGCCAGAACCAGGCCGACCCGCTTCCCCTTGAGAATTATCAGGATCAGTATGGGGATGAGCACAAGGGCGGTAAGCCAGCGCTTGAGATGCATGTCCCCTCCTTGCCTCAGGTCTGAGGATTTCTCCGCAACCCCCACCACAACAGGGCGCCGCTGATGAGGGCGATCCCCAGGGCCACCACCTGGGTGGCGGGCATGCCAGGAAGCAGTTCCGGCCCCCGGGGGTCAAGGGCCATGGAGGCCCGGAAAAATTCCACCGTAAACCTGGCCAAGCCGGCCAGGAGAAAATAGGTGAGGACCGTCTGGCCGTCGAAGCGTTTGTGTTTCCTCAAACAGAAGACTATAACGAAAATGCCAAAGGATAGGAGAGCCTCATAGAGCTGGGCCGGGTGCAGCGGGTCCTGGACGGGGCACAGGGTTTCCGGGTGGGTAAAGCGCACCGCCCAGGGCAGGTCCGTGGGCCTGCCGAAACAGCAGCCCGCCATGAAGCAGCCGATGCGTCCGAAGGCCACACCCAGGGGCATGCCCACCGCCAGGGCATCCAGGGTCGCCCGCCAGGGCATCTTATGGCGCCGCATGAAAAAGAACGCAAAAGCCAGGGCGGCAATAAGGCCGCCGTGAAAGACCAGTCCCCCTTCCCAGAGGGCGAAGATTTTCAGGGGATTCTCGAGGAAATGGCGGATATCCAGGAGAACAAAGAGCAAACGGGAGCCGACAATGGACGCCACGATGATATAGAAGCACAGGTCATAGAAGCGCCCTTCCGGCAAACCCAGCCGGCGGGCTTCCCGGCCGGCCACCAGGATGGCGATCAAAAACCCCAGGGACAGGAAAAAGCCGTAGGTATAAAGGTTGATGGGACCGATCTTATACAGAATGGGAAACATCTTCGGTCTTATCCTCTTTAAAAAGACACCACAGGAGAAAGGCGGCCCCGACACACACCAGGCTGTCCGCCACATTGAAGGCCGGCCAGTGGAAGTCGCCCAGGTGGAAATCCAGGAAATCAACCACCTCCCCGAGACGCACCCGGTCAATGAGGTTGCCTACCGCGCCGGCGAAAATCAGGCTGTAGCCCACCCCGGGCAGGACGGGCTCTTCCGGCAAAATCCACCACAGATAGGCCACCACCCCCATGACCAGAGAAGTGGTGAGGATAAAGAATATCCAGGCGAAGCGCGGAGACATATTGCCCAAAAGTCCGAAGGCCGCGCCTTTGTTATAGGTGAGCACCAGGTTGAAAAAGCCGTTGATGACAGGAATCTGGTCCCCCAGGCTCAGGGTCCTCACCACCATGGCCTTGGTGATTTGGTCCAGAGCCGCCCCCACCACCAGGATTGAGAGGAAGATGATGGATTTGCGGGACATGGGCCTAGCCTTCCAGGACCTGGGAGCAGCGGCGGCAAATCTGGGGATGTTGCTCGTTCTGTCCCACGCTGTCCAGGGTGAACCAGCAGCGGATGCACTTTTCGCCTGCGGCTTTGCTTACCTCCACCAGAAGACCGGGAATCTCCTGGGCCGCCAGGGGTTGGCTCAAGGAGGTTTCCTGGCCGGTGACGGTTAGTTCCGCCACCTGGGCCAGGACCTTGAGATCCTGGGCGCTCTTGCTTAATTTCTCCACAAGCTCGGCATCCCCGGCCCCCAGCACCACCCGGGCCTCCTGGGCCGTGGCCAGCACCTTGGCCTTCCTGGCCTCTTCCAGCCCCCGGTTGATTTCATCCCGGACTTTGAGCAAAAACTCGTACTTGGCCAGCAGGGCCTCGTCGGGGAGCCCCGGACGAGGCTCCGGAAAGCTGGCCAGATGCACGCTGTCCTCCGGCCGGCTTCCCGGCAGGTAGCCCCAGACCTCCTCCGCAGTGAAAGACAGGATAGGGGCCATGAGCCGGGTGAGGTCGCTTAACAGCTCAAAAAGGGTGCTCTGGGCGCTTCGCCGGAAGCGGGAGTCCGGCCGGGAAATGTAGAGCCGGTCTTTGAGGATGTCCAGGTAAATGGCGGACATCTCCACCGCGCAGAACTGGTGCAGGCGGTGAAACACCAGGTGAAATTCATAATCCTGGTAGGCCCGCTTCACCCGCTCCGTGAGTTGGGCCATCCAGGAAAGGGCCAGACGGTCCAGTTCATCCCGATCTGGCAAAGGGACCAGGTCCTTTGCCGGGTCAAAGTCGTACAAATTCCCCAGCATGAAGCGGGCGGTGTTGCGAAAACGGCGGTAGGCGTCGCCCAACTGCTTCAAAATGTTGCTGGACAGGCGCACGTCGTCCCGGTAGTCCTCGGCGGTCACCCACAGGCGCAGGATTTCGGCGCCGTACTGGGCCATGACCTCCTGGGGGGCGATGACGTTCCCCAGGGACTTGGACATTTTGCGGCCGTCGCCGTCCACCACGAAGCCGTGGGTCAAAACTGCCCGATAAGGGGCTTTCCCCCTGGTGCCCACGCGAAGTGAGGAGGCTGCTGTGAAACCAGCCCCGGTGCTGGTCTGAGCCTTCGAGATAGAGGTCTGCCGGCAGGCCCAGTTCCGGATTGGGCTCCACCACCGCGGCAAAGCTCACCCCGGAGTCGAACCACACGTCCAGGATGTCCGTTTCCTTGGCGAAGGCCCCGCCGCCGCACCCTGAGCAGCGCGTTCCCGGCGGCAGGATTGCGGCCGCGGGACTGGCGAACCAGAAGTCCGCGCCTTCCCGGCGCACCCGGGCGACGATGCTGTCAAGAATCTCCTGGGTGAGGAGCACCTGGCCGCAGTCCTGACAATGAAAGGCCACGATGGGCACACCCCAGGCCCGCTGCCGGGAGATGCACCAGTCGGGGCGCTGCTCCACCATCTGATAAATGCGCTCCCGGCCCCAGCGGGGTATCCAGGTCACCCCCTCGATGGCCCTGAGGGCCTTTTCTCTTAGGCCGTTTTTCTCCATGGAGATGAACCACTGTTCCGTGGCCCGAAAGATAATGGGCTCCTTGCAGCGCCAGCAGTGCGGGATAGCTGTGACTGGCCTCTTCCGTGAGGAGCAGCGCCCCCCGCTGGCGCAAAAGCTCAATAATCCCCGGATTGGCCTTCCAGACGCCCTGTCCCTGAAACTCGGGGACTTCCTTGGTGAAGCGACCGTCGTCGTCCACCGGCGAATAGGGGGCCAGGTGGTACCTGCGGCCGCTGTCATAGTCCTCCTGGCCGTGCCCCGGCGCAATGTGCACGAGACCCGTGCCCGCAGTCACCGTGACATAGTCGGCCAAAATCACCTGGGAAGTCCGGTCGATCCAGGGGTGGTGACAGACCGCGCCCTCTAAATTCCGGCCCAGGGTCCTGAATACCTCTTTGCCCTTAAGGCCCCAGGCGGACAAGAGTTTTTCGGCCAATTCGGCGGCCACCACCAGGAGTTCGCCATCCACCTCCAGCACCGCATACTCCAGGTCCGGATGCACGGCAATGGCCAGGTTGGCCGGGAGGGTCCAGGGGGTGGTGGTCCAGATGACCAGGGAAGCCGGACCACCGGCCGCCAACTCCGGCAGGCCCAAAGCCGGGCTCACCAGGGGAAATTTCACGTAGATGGAAGGGGTAGTGTGGTCCTCATATTCCACCTCCGCCTCGGCCAGGGCGGTGCGGCAGGTGGCGCACCAGTGGATGGGCTTTTTGCTCCGGACGATGGCCCCGCTCAGGAAGAACTTGCCGTACTCCGAAATAATGGTGGCCACATACTCCGGTTTCATGGTGAGATAGGGGTGGTCCCAATCTCCCAGACCCCCAGGCGCTTGAACTCCTCCCGCTGGATGTTGATGAATTTTTCGGCGTAAGCCCGGCAGCGGCCCCGCACCTCCACCTGGGGCAGGATGAGCTTCTTGGCCTTCAGTTCCTTGTCCACCTGGTGCTCGATGGGCAGCCCGTGGCAGTCCCAGCCCGGAATGTAAGGGCTGCTGAAGCCCATCATCTGGCGGGACTTGACGATGATATCCTTGAGGATTTTGTTCAGGGCGTGGCCCAGGTGAATGTGCCCGTTGGCGTAAGGGGGCCCGTCATGCAGGACAAAGCGGGGCCGGCCCCGGCTTTGCTGGCGGATGCGCCCGTAAAGATCCATGGCCTCCCAACGCTTCAGCATCTCGGGCTCGCGCTGGGGCAGGGACGCCTTCATGGGAAAATCGGTCTTGGGGAGGTTCAACGTCGCTTTGTAATCCATCCCGGCCTCCAAATACTTAAACACTTTATGTTATCCCATCTTGGTAAAAATGCAATGAGAAGGCGGTTTCGCTGGTTCACTATCTCTAAAACGCGCCATGCCGGCCAGATAATAGATGATGGGATTTTAATCATGGTTTGCGGGAACCTAAAAAAAAGACGATTAAATCCCCTCTCCCCTGTCAGGAGAGAGGGATAGGGTGAGGGGTGAAGGGGATTTGGCCCCAATCCTTGACCGAGCCAGGCCCTTCTTATAAGATGAGGCATGCGTCCCCAGGTCAAAGCCTTTCTCCTCTCCGCCTTCGTCTTTCCCGGTCTTGGCCAGCTTTACAAGCAGGACCGGCAAAAAGGCGTTCTTCTTCTCTTGGCGGCCAATTTAGTCCTGGCCCTGGTGTTTCTGGCGGGAGTCATGGTCTTCTCCGAGGAATACATGACCACCGTCCACCCCCAGGTTCTCAATGCCGGTCATCTCAGGGTCTTGTTCGCCCGCATGTTGGCGAGACCGCTGTTTTACGTGCCCGCCGCCATATTCCTGACCATCTGGGGGTATGCCGCGGTGGATGCGGCCCTATCTCCCGCGCCGCCGCCGTCAGAGGAGACGTTATGAGCACCACCGATCTGTTCTGGGTTTTCCTGATCATCATTTCCCTGCAGCCTCTTTTCCGGCAGAAGGTTCTGGAATTTTACCGCCGGCGCTTTATCGCTCAATTGGAAAAGAAACGCTCCTCCCGGGTGATCATCATGGTCCATCGCCAGGAGACCATGGCTTTGCTGGGCTTTCCCATCTTTCGCTATATCGATATTAATGATTCGGAAGAAGTCATCCGCGCCATTCACCTCACTGACCCGGATATCCCCATTGATCTCATTTTGCATACGCCGGGGGGCCTGGTGCTGGCCTCCCTGCAGATTGCCCGGGCCATGAGCCGGCGACCCGGCAAGGTCACGGTGTTCATTCCCCACTACGCCATGAGCGGCGGCACCCTCATCGCACTGGCCACGGACGAGATTGTCATGTGCGAACACGCAGTCATGGGTCCGGTAGACCCCCAGCTTGACCAGTTGCCCGCGGCTTCCATCCTGAGGGCCGTGGCTAAGAAGCCCGTAGAACACCTGGATGATAAGACCCTGATCCTGGCCGACCAGGCGGAAATGGCCATTGTGGAAGTGAGAGGCAGCATTTACGAGCTCTTGTTGGATAAATTCCCCCCCGAAAAAGCCCAGGAACTGGCCAATATCCTCACAGAAGGCCGCTGGACCCATGGCTACTCCATCACCTTTGAGGTGGCCAAGGCCATGGGCCTGCCCGTCACTGCCGACATGCCCAAGGAAGTTATCGAACTTATGGAGTATTTCCCTCAGCCCACCCGGGCCACCCCGGCGGTGGAATACCTGCCCATCCCCCGGCGCAGCAAGCCGGCGTGAGTTTGTAAAGCCTGAGGGCAGGGGAAAAGAAGGTGAGGGCAGGGCAGGGGGAGTTTTCCTTTAAAGCACCGCCCCCAAAGGAGACGCAATGCGCCAATATCTGCTTAATGAAATCAACCGGTCCGACTATGCGCGCCTTAAGGATTATCTGACCGAACACGCCCAGGCCTCGGGCCTGCAGGATGTCTGGTGGGTGGATTTGCCGTCGGACCTCTTGAGCCCTGAGCAGTTCGAGCACCAGGACTGCCAGCCCCACCGTTTCGCCATCGAGCTGGGGGACGATTACCTCCGCATCGAGTTTCTCATCCGCAGCCGCAACACCATGCGCTGCTCCTGCATCGGGTACGCCACCCGCCAGCAGCGGGACTTCATCCTGGCCTTCGCCGACCGCTTGGTGGAAGACCTTGCCCTGAAGACCTGATACGAGGTTGCCTCCGTAGAAGTAAAAATGGCCATTATCTGTAGGGGCGCACCCGTGTGTGCGCCCAAAGAGCGGGGAGCACATATAGATATGCCCCACCGCAGAAAAAATGACTTATACCAGGTTCGGTTTGTAGGGGCGGGTTTAAAACCCGCCCCTACTTGTGATATCAAGATATTATCTGAGGGATTTGTTTCATTTCAAAGCGGACTTGGTATTATATGGCCCCAACTCGGTTTGAGTGTGTCTTTGGGAGAGGGGGCCAGGGATCGCGGCCTTGGGGATAAACGCGGTAGGACGGGCTTCCAGCCCGTCCAGGCACGGGCAGGATGCCCGTGCTACCGGCATTGAGGAGTGGAGGGGGAACTGAGGGGGAAGCCACTTAATGTAAGGAGTTGGGGGTGGGAGCTTGAGGGAGGGGTCCGGGTCCCCTGGCCCCTCCCTCAACCTTGCCTCAATACGGCGAAATGGCGTATTTTTGCTCCGCCTTGGGCACGTACCATTTGGGGAAATTGTAATTGATGCCCGCAGGGGCCGGCTTGACGCCGTGGAAACGCTTGTGCACCACGGGGAGCGAATCCGGCACAAAAAGAAAGGTGTAAGGCTGGTCCTCGGCGATGATTTCCTGCAGCCGAAAGTAGGCCTGGCGACGCTTTTCCCGGTCAAAGGTGTGGCGGCCCTCTTCCAGGAGCCGGTCCACCTCCGGATTGTTGTAGTGAATAAAATTTAGCTCCCCGGGCTTGGTCTTGCTGGAATGCCAGATGTCGAAAGCGTCGGGGTCCTGTCCCGTGGTCCACCCGAGGAGCACCGCCTCAAACCGCCCCTTGTCGATAAATTCCTTGAGAAATGCGGCCCATTCCACGGTGCGGAGCTTCACCACAATGCCCACCTCCCTGAGGCGCCTCTGGATGATCTCGCCGGTGCGCACCCGCAAGTCGTTCCCCTGGTTGGTGAGGATGGTGAATTCAAAGGGCTTGCCGTCTTTTTCCAGGATGCCCTCGGCGTTGGGGCGCCACCCGGCCTCGGCCAGGAGAGCCCTGGCCTTCTCCGGATCATAGTCGAACCGGGGAACATCAGGGTTGGAGAACCAGGTGCCGGGCTTGTAAATGCCGGTGGCATTTTGGCCAAGTCCCAGTAGGACCCCGTCCACGATTTCTGCCTTGTTGATGGCATGGGTCAGGGCCTGGCGCACCCTGCGGTCCGCGAAACGCCGGTCTTCCAGGTTGTATCCCAGGTAGGTGTAGGCAAAGGCCACATACTTGAATTTATTGAACTGGCGCTGAAACTTGGGATACTCGGTCTGGCGCTGGTATTGCAGGGGCGTCAGTCCCATGCGGTCGATGTTGCCGGCCTTCAGCTCCAGGAACATGGTGGCCTGATCAGGTTTCACCAGGTAAACGTAGCTGTTCAAGTATGGCCGCCCTTCGAAATAATCCGGGTTGTGGGCCAGGACGATGCGGTCCCCGGCCCGCCACTCCTTGAATTTATAGGGGCCGGTGCCCACGGGCTGGCGGGCCAGGGGGGATTGGGTGATGTCCTGGCCTTCCAGGAGATGCCGGGGCAGGATAGACAGGGTCCAGCTTTCCAGGCCCGGGGCAAAAGGTTTGGGGTAGGTTACCCGGAAGGTATAGTCGTCCAGCACTTCTGCCTTTTTCACCTGCTTGTAGTCTTCCCCATAGGCAGTGGGGGTTTTGGGGTCGATCATCACCTGGTAGGTGAACATGACATCCCTGGCCGTGAAGGGCGCGCCGTCGTGCCATTTCACCCCTTTACGCAGCTTGAAGGTGATGGTGAGGCCGTCCGGGGACACGGTCCAGCTTTCGGCCAACTCCCCCACCAGGTTCAAATCGCCGTCGTATTTTATCAAGCCGTCGTAGATGAGGTTGGCCACATCACGGGAGGCTACATCCGAGGCCAGAGGGGGGATAAGGGTGCTGGCGTCCCCGATGGAGGCGTCGATGAGGAAGTCGCCGTAAGCCGGGCCGGTGTCCGGGCCGCCGTATTCCTTGTCGGCCTGGGGTGAACCGCAGGCCGCGGCCGTGAGCAGGGCTGCGGCCAGGAGGAAAGTCCACCAGCGCTGAGTGGTTTTCGGTTTTCGGTTTTCGGTTTTCGGTTTCGTGGTCATGGAGGTAAAACCAGATTTGATGAGCCCAAGGTCTTTCGATGAGCTGCCTTTGATGGAGCCGTAAGAAGTCAGAAAAGCCTTATCATCTCAATAAGGCACTCCTAATTTGCTGCTGTCCATCTTATTGATATTGCCTCATTAACCCCCTCCCCCCCTTGGGGGAGAGGGCTGGGGTGAGGGGAAAAAGAGACTTATTACGATTTCATCACCTTGGCATCTTGGCGTCTTGGCGTGGGATACACTTGGCGATGCCAAATTTGACTTGCCCCCGCTTTTACGGTGGGATACAGTATAACAGGTCGGGACGTGGCTCAGCCTGGTAGAGCACAGCGTTCGGGACGCTGGGGTCGGAGGTTCAAATCCTCTCGTCCCGACCAGATTTTTTCCTTCCCCGAATACAATTTTCATGGCAATTCTCTCCTAAATCCAACCGGGCCGACGATTCTCACGCAAAGGCGCAAGGACGCTACTCTTTACCGCTGTCCTGATTCTATGTTGCAGTCAAACGACAATTGATCGTAGGGGCACGGCTTGCCGCGCCGGAGCGCAGGCTTAGCCTTGCGGCTATATATTTGTTGCCAGTGGATTGCGACTTGGTATGAGTCCCATCGAGCCGATGAGCCCGTCCAGGTTTACCGCGCCAGAGAAAGACCGCAGGCCTGACAGTGGGCCCCCGCCAATTGCTCCGCGTCCTCCAGCTTTTGCAGATGGCCGCACTGAGGACACTTGACCACCGGGCGATAGTCCAGCCAGCCCAAATCCTTCCAGTAGCGGATGGTGCCGTACTTTTGGTGATACAGCAGCAATGGGTAAAGGAAGCACAGAACCAGGAGGACAAGGGTGGAAATTGCCAGGAGCGCCCAGGAGTAGATGAGCCCCAGGCCCATACCCACCAGAAGGACGGCTGCCAGGGTCCAGGATTTGTCCCAGATTTCCCGGTCGGCCAGGGGTCCAGGGGAGGCGCACCCCGATCCAGTGGTTGGGGCGGTGGCGCCGCAGGAGCATGTAAGCGGCCAAGCCCAAAAGGATGGCAGCCATGGGATAACTAAAGATAGGCGGAGGTATCTGGTTCATAGGGATGATCAGCCTAACTCGTAAGCACAGCTTCTCTCATGTAAAGGAACAGGCAAGATGCCTGCTCTCCCGGTCAAAGGAGGTGGGGAGGGGAGCTTGAGGGGAGGGTGGGGGAGCCATCGCTACCCCAGCCCACCCCTCTACCCCTAGTTCCCCTCCAACTGGGAGCGGATTTTCAAGCGCAAGGCGTTCAACCGGATAAAGCCCGTGGCGTCCGCCTGGCGGTAAGCGCCCCCGGCCTCGAAGGTGGCCAGATCAGGCCGGTACAAGGATTTCGGCGCTTTTCTCCCCGCCACCGTGACGTTGCCCCTATACAGCTTCAGGCGGGCCGTGCCGGTCACCGGCTTTTGAGCCTCGTCCACGAGGCTCTGAAGGACATGACGCTCCGGGGCAAACCAGTAGCCGTAATAAACCAGTTCGGCATAACGGGGGATGAGGCTGTCCCTGAGATGCATGACCTCCCGGTCCAGGGTCAGGGACTCCACCGCCATGTGGGCCGCCCTGAGAATCGTGCCTCCCGGAGTCTCGTAAACCCCCCGGGATTTCAGGCCCACATAACGGTTCTCCACCAGGTCCACCCGGCCGATCCCATGTTCACCGCCGATGGCGTTCAGGTGCGCCAGAATTTTGGCGGGACTGAGTGGCTGCCCGTCCACCGCCACCGGGTCCCCGGCCTTGAAAGTCACTTCCAGGTATAGAGGCTTGTCCGGGGCCGCTTCCGGGGATTTCGTCAGGACAAACATGTCCGCCGGGGGCTCGGCCCAGGGGTCCTCCAAGATGCCGCCCTCGAAGCTCAGGTGCAGGAGGTTCCTGTCCATGGAGTAGGGCTTGGCCGCGGTCACCGGCACCGGGATGCCGTGGGTCTTGGCATAAGCCACCAGGTCTTCCCGGCCGGCCATATCCCATTCCCGCCAGGGGGCGATGATGGCCAGGTTCGGGGCCAGGGCCTGGTAAGTGAGCTCAAAGCGCACCTGGTCGTTGCCCTTGCCGGTGGCGCCGTGGCTTACCGCGTCAGCATTGGTTTTGCGGGCCACCTCTACCTGGCCCTTGGCGATCAAGGGCCGGGCGATGCTGGTGCCCATGAGATAGGAGCCTTCATAAAGGGCGTTGGCCCGGAGCATGGGAAACACGAAGTCCCGGGCGAACTCCTCCTGCAAGTCCTCCACAAAGACCTCGTCAGCACCGGTGGCCTTTGCCTTGTCCACCACCTCGGCCACTTCCTCCCCCTGACCGATGTCGGCGCAGAAAGCCACCACCGGGCAGTTGTGGGTCTCCTTGAGCCATTTGAGGATCACCGAGGTGTCGAGACCTCCGGAATAAGCTAAGACGATTTTTTTTATGTCAGCCATTTATCTTTCCCATTCTTCGTTCCCAAGCTCACGTTTGGGAACCTGGTTAATCCTTTAAAAGCAACAATTTGTATTGCAGGTTGAGCTTGCCGCACTGAGGACAGGGAATCAGGGGAATATCCTTCTCGCCATCACGAATCGCCACCAATTTAGTTTTGCAGCTCGGGCAGAAATGGTCATTATGGTAGTCATCATGACTCTTGAGTTTGAGCCGCACGAATTTTTTCTCTTTGAGGCAATATCCCGTGACCCCGGGCGACCTCATGGTCCCCCCGATGCTCAGGTTGGTTTGATAGCCGCAGCCTGGCGTGGTGCAGGTCACTAAGCCGCTCTGTCCGGCCTGTGCGCCGTCAACCAGGAAAAAGGCAACCACGAGAACCAGGAGGGCCATGATTTGGCTACAGGATTTCATGCTCATTTTTTTCCTTTAAACAGATATTAGGATATAAGGCTTAAAAATATTTCATCCTCTTCATCTTTTTGCCAGGCAGTGCCCGCCCTACATTTTGCACAGGCTGGAAAGCCTGTGCCACCAACTCATGGAATTGGGGGAGGGTTTGGGGAGGGGGTAAGGGCCCACCGGACCCGGTAGCACGGGCTTCCAGCCCGTGGGAACCCCCCTCCCCAGAATCTTTCCTATCTCCCCCCAACAGCCGCTCCAGAAGCGCCTTCTGGAAGTGCAGCCGGTTTTCCGCCTGGTCCCAGACCGCTGATTGGGGGCCGTCCAGCACCTCGCTGGTGATCTCCTCCCCCCGATGGGCCGGCAGGCAGTGGAGCACGATGGCGCCGGGGGCGGCAGCCTGCATCAATTCGCCATTCACCTGGTAGGGCCAAAAAGCCTCTTGGCGGGCGGCGGCCTCTCCTTCCTGCCCCATGCTGGCCCAGACGTCGGTGTTGATCACCTGGGCCCCGGCCACGGCCCAGCGGGGGTCAGTCCCCAAATAGACCGGCCTTTGTTCCTGGGCCGCTTGCTGCAATAAGGCCGCATCCGGCTCATACCCCGGCGGGCAGGCCAAATAGAGCTCAACGTCCAGGCGCAGGGCCGCGGTTATCCAGGAGTTGGCCATGTTGTTGCCGTCCCCCAGCCAGGCGATTTTGAGGCCTTCGATATGCCCGAAGCGCTCCTCCATGGTCATGAGATCGGACAACACCTGGCAGGGGTGGTGGGTGTCGGTGAGGCCGTTGATGACGGGGATGTCGGCGTGGCGGGCCATTTCCGCCACGGTCTCCTGGGCGAAGGTGCGCAGGACCACGCCGTCCACATACCGGGCCAGCACCCGGGCCGTGTCCGGCAAGGGTTCGTTCCGGGAGAGTTGGGTTTGCCCCCGCTCCAGATATATAGTGGTTCCGCCCAATTGGGCCATGCCCGCTTCAAAGGAGACCCGGGTGCGGGTGGAGGGCTTGTCGAAAATCATCACCAGGGTTTTTCCCTGAAGGGGCATGTGCAGGCGCCCTTGCCGGTGCAGGGACTTGAGTTCCCGGGCCCGCCGCAACAGCGCCAGGATTTCTTCCTTGGACAGGTCCAGAATGGTGAGCAAATCTTTTTTCATGACTACATCGCTTTAAGGGCCTCGGTCAAAATCTCCAAGCCCCGGTCCAATTCCTCTTTTTTCACCACCAGCGGCGGCAGGAGCCGGATGACATTCCCCTGGGTGCAGTTGACCAAAAGACCCCGCTCACGGCAAGCGCCCACCACAGGGATGCCGTCCTGGGTCAACTGGATACCCCACATCAGCCCCACCCCCCGCACTTCCTGGATAATGGGCAGGCGGGCTTTCAGCTCCTGCAATTTTCCTTTGACGTATTCGCCCTTTTCCCGCACTTCCTTGAGGAAATTAAAATCACTCAAAATTTTCAAGGAGGTCTTGGCCGCGGCGGCAATAACCGGCCCGCCGCCGAAGGTGCTGGCGTGGGTCCCCGGGACAAACCCCTGGGCCGCCTCTTCGGTGGCCAGGAGCGCCCCCATGGGCAGGCCCCCAGCCAAAGCTTTAGCCAGGGCCATGACGTCCGGGGCAACCTCAGAGTGTTGATATGCAAAAAGCCTGCCAGTTCTCCCCAGGCCGCACTGCACCTCGTCATATATCAGCAAGATGCCCCGTTGGTCGCACAACTGGCGCACTGCTGCCAGATATTCTGCGTCCGCCAGGTTTACCCCGCCCTCACCCTGGACCGGTTCCAGGATAATGCCGCAGACCGTGTCATCCACTGCGGCCTGCAAGGCAGGCAAATCATTAAAGGGCACGAACTCAAACCCGGGGAGCAGGGGTTCGAACCCCTGCCAGAATTTCTTCTGGGCCGTGGCGGACAGGGACCCCAGGGTGCGGCCGTGGAAGGAATTGAGCATGCAGATTATTTTGTGGCGCTTTGGGCCGAACCGTTCGGCGCTATAGCGGCGGCACAGCTTGATGGCCCCTTCCATGGCCTCCGTGCCGCTGTTGCAAAAAAACACCCGATCGGCAAAGGAAAGACACACCAGCTCCTCCGCCAGTTCCACCATGGGGGTGGTATAGTAAATGTTGGAAACATGAACCAAACGGTTGAGCTGCTCAGACGCGGCCTGGGCCACGGCGGGGTGGGCGTGGCCCAAATTGCATACCGCCAGGCCCGCCACAAAGTCCAGATATTCCAGGCCCTCGTCGTCCCACACCCGGCAGCCCTCGCCCCTGACCAGGACCAGGGGCTGGCGGCCATAGGTGTTCATCACCACCCGGTCGGCTCTTACTTTCCAATTAGGCTGGGTCATGTTTTCTCCTGTGGGTGGGGGAGGGGGGTGCCCACGGGCTGGAAGCCCGTGCTACCAGGGGCGCAGCCCCTTACCCCCTCCCCCAAGCCCCCACCCCCAATCCCTTACCATAGCACGGTAGGACGGGCAGGATGCCCGTGCTACCAGCATGCGGGTTGGGAGGGGGGTGTGGGGGGAGGGCAGGGACCTCAGGTCCCTGGCTCTCCCCCCACAAGTAATTTTACGCCACAATCTCGGTGCCCACACCCCTGTCGGTGAAAATTTCCAGGAGCACCGCGTGGGGCACCCGGCCGTCCAGGATATGGGCCTTGGCGACCCCTTCCTCCAGGGCTTCCAGGCAGCACTTGATTTTGGGAATCATGCCCCCGGAAATGCCCCCTTCCTCCATCATGGTCACGGCCTGGCGGCGGGTGAGGCTGGAGGTGAGCTGCCCTTCCCGGTCCAGCACCCCGGCCACGTCGGTGAGCAGAATGAGTTTGGCCGCGCCCAGGGCCCCGGCCATCGCGCCGGCCACCTGGTCGGCGTTGATGTTCAGAGTCTCGCCGTTTTCGCCCACCCCCACCGGCGCGAGGACCGGCAGAAAGTGTTGGCCCAGGAGCGTCAGGACCAGGTCGGTGTTGACCAGGGTCACTTCCCCCACCAGGCCGATGTCGATGATCTCCGGAGGTTCATCTCCCCGGGGGCGGTAAAATTCTATCCTTTGGGCCTGCAGCAACCGCCCGTCCTTGCCGCTTAAGCCCACGGCCCGGCCGCCGGCGGCATTGATCAGGTTGACGATTTCCTTATTGATTTTGCCGGCCAGGACCATTTCCACGATGTCCATGGTGCGGGAGTCCGTGACCCTAAGGCCCTCCACAAAGCGGGTGGGAATGTGCAGCTCCTCCAGGAGCTTGCCGATCTGGGGGCCGCCGCCGTGCACCAGGACCACGTGAATCCCCGAGGTCTGCAACAGGGTGATGTCCCGGGCAAAGCTTTGCTTTAACAACGGGTCCTGCTGGGCTGCGCCGCCGTACTTGACCACCAGGGTCTGTCCCTGGAAGCGACGCAGGTAAGGGAGGGCTTCCAGCAAGATTTCGGCTTTGGCTATCAATTCTTTGGACATAGGTTGGGCCTTGGCTTTAGGGCTTTAAGCTATAGGCTATAAGCTTTAAGCTTTTTTCCTTAATCAGGGGTTCACTTGAGTGGTTCATGTATCAGAAATTGGTGGACAGAGCCCCCCTACTTTTTTTCCAGGCTGAGCGCCGCGCAGCATCTCGGATTGAGAGATTTGGTGATTTCCTGCGGTTGTCCTGATAGATGTTCCTGCCTCAGTTCCCGGCGCTTTCGCTTACTGTATTTGCTTTAAGCCTAAAGCTTATAGCTTATGGCTTACAGCTTAAAGCTACAAAATATACCTGCTCAAATCCTCATCTTCAATCAGGTTGGCCAGGCGTTCCCGGACATAGGCGTCGGTGATGGTGATTTTCTGCTTTCCCAGGTCCGGGGCGTTGAAGGAAATATCTTCCAGGAGTTTTTCCATCACCGTGTGGAGGCGCCGGGCCCCGATGTTCTCGGTGCGTTCGTTCACCCGGGTGGCCAGGCCCGCCAGTTCCTTGATGGCCTCAGGACTGAACTCCAGGGTAATCCCTTCCGTTTCCATGAGGGCGTGGTATTGCTTGATCAAGGCATTTTCCGGCTCGGTGAGGATGCGCTCGAACTCCGCCGGCCCCAGGGAATGGAGCTCCACCCGGATGGGGAAACGTCCCTGCATTTCCGGGATGAGGTCCGAGGGCTTGGACAGGTGAAAGGCCCCGGAGGCGATGAACAGGATGTGGTCGGTCTTCACCATGCCGTACTTGGTGGTCACCGTGGTGCCTTCCACGATGGGCAAAAGGTCCCGCTGCACCCCTTCCCGGGAAACGTCCGGCCCCCGGCCATGGTCCCGGCCCACGATCTTGTCGATTTCATCGAGAAAAATAATGCCGTGCTGCTCCACCTTGCGCCGGGCCTCCTCCACCACCCGATCCATGTCGATCAATCGCTGGGATTCTTCCTGGAGGAGGAGTTCCCGGGCCTCCGCCACCTTGACCTGCCGTTGCTTGGAGCGGGAGGGAAAAATATTCCCCAGCATTTCCCGGAAATTAAACTCCAACTCCTCCATGCCGGTGTTGGAGAACACCTCCACCACCGGGGTGGCCCGCTGGCTCACTTCAAGCTCCACGAACCGCTCTTCCAGGCGGCCTTCCCTGAGCATGGTGCGAAACTTTTCCCGGGTGGTTTGGCTTGCCTGGCCTTCCTCTTCGGGCTTATTGCTGCCGCCGCTGCTGGGGAGCAACAATTCCAGGAGGCGCTCCTCCACCGCGGCTTCGGCCTTGCTCTTCACCAGTTCCCGCTCTTCGGCCTTCACCATGTTGACGGCGAGCTCGGTCAGATCCCGGACCATGGACTCCACGTCCCGGCCCACGTAGCCCACTTCGGTGAACTTGGTGGCCTCGATCTTCAGGAAACGGGGACTGGGCCAGCTTGGCGAGACGCCGGGCGATCTCGGTCTTGCCCACGCCGGTGGGGCCGATCATGATGATGTTTTTGGGGGCGATTTCATCCCGGAGATGCTCCGGGACCTGCTGGCGCCGCCAGCGGTTCCGGAGGGCAATGGCCACGGACTTTTTGGCCTCTTCCTGCCCCACGATGTATTTGTCCAGCTCCACCACGATCTCCCGGGGGGTGAGGTGGTCCCCCGGGCCGGTGAGCATTTTTTTCATTTCCATAAATTGAACCTTCATTGCTTGAAAATGTAGCCGCAGGCTTCAGCCTACGTGTGGGCGGGCATCGCCCGCTACCTTTTAGTTTATGGATAATAACGGCGGGCAGGGACGCCCGCCAATACCTTCTATCCTTTCAAAAAGAACATCTTGCGCCAGCGGTGGTCTCCCGCCAAGCCATGCAGAATAACTGCGGCCACATGGACAACCAGGAATATAGGAACCAGCATTTCTCCGAATTCGTGAAGTTCCTTGAGCAGGTGCAGAAAACCTCGGGTCTTCTGACCAGGGGTCAAAAAGAGAAACATGCTGGCGCCGGTGGCGGCCATCCAGGTAAAAACCGCCAGCCCCAAGGCTTCCCAAAGCCCCGCCAGCCCGAGGCGGGAGGGCCGGTCAGGTAATTTTAAGGTGAGCAGGGTGTGAATGTCCTCGGCAACCAAGCGGAGGCGCTCAGCAGTGTATGGAACCCAAGTGGCGAAGCGGGCCGGCGCCGGTCCGCGAAATCCATGGAACAACCGCGCTGAGACAAACAGGACCGTACCCAACCCCAACATTTTATGGACCGTAAAGCCCAGGTGGCGCATCTGTTTGTAATCTCCGGCCCATTCGCCGGTAAGCCAGGCCAGCACTCCGAAGACCATGAGCCCGAAGTGCAGGAATATGGTGAAGCTGTCCAACCCTTCTGATGTATCCAGGCTTAGAGGCGGCTCACCATTTGGGGTCATGTTAAAGTTCCTCAATGACAATTTCCTGGTTGGTATACACACACAAAGACCCGGCAATGTCCATGGCCTCCCGGCAAATCTTGGCGGGGGGCAGATCCGTGTGGGAGATAAGGGCCCTCGCTGCGGCCAGGGCAAAGGGCGCGCCTGAGCCGATGGCCATGACCCCTTCGTCCGGTTCGATGACATCCCCGGTGCCGGAGATGAGAAAAGCGCCGTTTCTGTCCACCGCCAGGAGCATGGCCTCCAGGCGGCGCAGGATCTTGTCGGTGCGCCAGTCCTTGGCCAGCTCCACCACGGCCCGGGTGAGGTTCCCCTGGTGGGCCTCGAGTTTCCCCTCCAGGCGCTCAAAAAGGGTCATGGCGTCCGCGGTGGCCCCGGCAAAGCCCACGATGATTTTGCCATGGTGGATTTTCCGCACCTTTTTTGCCCGGTGCTTCATGACCATGTCCCCCAGGCTCACCTGGCCGTCCCCGGCCACCGCCACCTTGTCGCCCCGGCGCACCATGAGGATGGTGGTGCCCCGCCAGTTTTCTTTGGTTTGATTCATAAATTTGTGTCTATTTCTCGTTCCCAAGCTCCCGCTTGGGAACTATGATTGGGTCTTTGGGAGAGGGGGCCAGGGGACAGTGGCCCCCTGCCCCCTCTCCCAAACCCACTCCCCCAACCCCTTGTCTAAAACACGGTAGGACGGGCTTCCAGCCCGTCCAGGCACGGGCAGGATGCCCGTGCTACCAGCAAAGTTGGGGAGCACAGGCTTCCAGCCTGTGCAGGAACAGGCAGGATGCCTGTTCTCCCGTTCACAGGGTTGGGAGGGGGGCTGGTAGGGGCGGGGTTACCCCGCCCCTACGCCCCTGGCCCTCCCCCCCAAATAGCTCTTCACCCACTCCGGGGATGCGTTCGGTCGTATTCCTCCATGAGGTAGTCCAGGCTGGTGTGCAGATATCTCTGGGTGCTGGAAATGCTGGCATGTCCCAGAAGCTCCTGCACGGCCCGCAGATCCGCCTGGCCTTCCAACAGGTGCGTGGCAAAGCTGTGGCGCAGGCCATGGGGAGTCAGGTTACCCGATAAGCCGGCGATGCGGGACCAGCGCCCCACCACTCTGGCCACCCCTCGGGAACTGAGGCGGTCGCCTCGATTATTGAGAAACAGCGCCTCGGAAGACAGGGCTTTCTCCCGCAGCATCTGCTCCCGCGCCGGCAGATAGGCCTGCACCGCCACTTTCGCCGGTTTCCCCAAAAAGGCCAGGCGCTCCTTGGCCCCCTTGCCCCAAACCCTGACGGTGCCTCCATCAACATCCAGGTTCTTCAGGTTCAGGCCGGCCAATTCCGACAGACGCAGTCCGCCGGAATAGAACAACTCCAGGATGGCCCGGTCCCGGCGGCTCCTGAGGCTGACGTCGCCTCCCACCCGGTCCAGGAGGTGAAAAACCTCATCCACGGAGAGAAAGTGGGGCAGGGGCTTATCCGTCTTGGGGGTGGGGGCCAGACGGGCCGGGTTCTGCTCCACCACCCCCCGGCGCTGCAAGTACTTGAAAAAGGTGCGCAGGGCCGACAGCTTCCGGGCCATGGTGGTTTTGCTCTTGCCCTTCAGGGTGGCGGCCAGAAAAGAACGCACATGCCGGTAGGTGGCCATCCCCAGGGACTGGCCCGGCTGATGTTCCTCCCAAAAAGCGAGAAACTGGCTGACATCCAGGGCATAATTCCTCAGGGTGTGCTCCGACAGGTGTCGTTCGGCTCTGAGATATCCGAGGAATTCTTCCAGGAAGGACCATGTGCTCATGGGCAAATTGGGGAGAAGGGAATGTCGGTCAGGCCGCCCAAATTTAGCGCCACACTCCAGGCTGCCAATTAAGAAAATTTTTAAAAAGATAAATTTATCATGTATTTGATTGAAAGCAAAGAACTTAGCGACATGGCGGGGTGAGCGCAAGTCCACCAGAGGGAAGGGTGAGAGGGAAAAGATTGATAGGGCGGGCGTACCCGCCTGCCATCCCGGTGCGCAGTGCGCACCCTCCATCTTCTTTGAACCTTGAACTATTAACTTTTCGGAGCAGACTGTTCAAACGGCATGGGTACCGGCGCCCAGGGCGGCGGCCACCTGCTGGGAGAGGATTTCCAGAGGCACGGGTTTGGGAATAAAACTCACTCCGGCAGGCAGACCCTCTTTGGTGTTCTCGTCCAAACCGCTGCATAAAATGACCCTGACGCGGGGCTCCAGTTCCCGGAGACGGGCCAGGGTTTGGATGCCGTTCATACCGGGCATGATCACATCCAGAAGAACGAGATCGATGTCGCCGCGGCGCTCCGCAAAGATCTCCAGGGCCATTTCCCCGCAGGTGGCCTCCAGCACCTGATAACCCAATTTTTCCAGCAACTTCCTCGCCACCCGCCGCAGCGTGGGTTCATCCTCCACCAGCAGAATAGTCCCCTGGCCGGAAGTTATCTGCCTGTCCTCCGGGGCCGCCTCCAGGGGCTGTTTCGAGGAGGCAGGGAAAAACAGAGTGAAGGTGGACCCCTCCCCGGGTTTGCTGGTGACCTGAATAGCGCCCCCATGGTTTTTCATGATGCGCTGGGCCGAAGCCAGCCCCAGGCCGCTCCCCTGGCCGGGTCCCTTGGTGGTGAAGAAGGGCTTGAACAGATGACGCACCGTTTCCTCATCCATACCCATGCCGGTGTCGCCCACCGACAGGCAGACATAGGGCCCCGGCTCCAACTCCCAGTCAGGGTCGCACCAATCCGTAAGGTTTACGGCCCTTGTTTCCAGGGCGACTTGCCCTCCCTGGGGCATGGCCTGCCAGGCGTTGATGAGGAGGTTCATGAGGACCTGCTGAACCTGTCCGGAATCCACTTCCACGGCCGGAAGCTTCGGGGAGAGTTTTTTCTTAAGGAGCAATTCCTGGCGGGTGCGGCCGAACATGTCAGCCGCGGCTTCCACCAGGGTGTTTAAATTCACGGGCCGGGTCTCGAAATTCGAGGCCCGGCGGAATGACAGGAGCTTGCGGGTGATTTCCCGGCCGGCCCGCACCTGGCTTTCGATGTCCATGAGGTCGGCATAGAGGGGATGCTCCTGAGAGATTTTGGTGAGCATCAGGGAGGTGAGGCCCATAATTATCATGAGCAGATTATTGAAGTTGTGGGCCAAACCGCCGGCCAGGGTGGCGATGACCTCCTGCTTTTGAGCCTGTTCCAGTTGCCGCTGAAGACTGACTTCTTCGGAAACATTGCTCGCCAGGCAAACCGAGCCGAGGACTCCGCCACTCTTGTCATGGAGCTTGCGGATGGAAATGCGGGCCGGCACCGCCTGTCCATCGGAATGGCGTAATTGCACCTGTCGCCCCAAAACCTCTCCGTTGGCCCGAAGCTCACCCAGCACCCGCCGACGTTCCGCGTCGCTGACATACAGAAAGGCATAGTGATGATTCAGGATGTCCTCGGGGGTATAACCGAATTCCTGGTAAACTTGCGGATTGGCCTTGATAATCTGGCCCTGGGCGTTAATGACCGTGAGACACAGGGGGGCGGATTCCAGAAGCTGCTGCAGAAAATGGGTGGCCTGGGCCTGTTCTTGTTGCATCTGTTTTAAGGCGGTGATGTCCCGGGCAACAAGAACCGCGCCGCTTATGGCCCCTGCCAGGTCCCAGCAGGGCTCCACGGTCACCAGATAGGTGCGCCCATTATCGGTGCAGCTTTCCGTACTCGTCTTCTTGCCGAGGGTCAGGGCCTCTAGGAGGGTCTGCTGCGGCAGCCAGTCCTTCCCCGGGGGCCTGATTTCTGATACATGACAGCCCAAAAACTCCTCGGGGAAAATATCGAGATAAAGGGCCGCAGCCCGGTTGAGACGGGTGAGGCGGCCTTCGGCGTCCACCAGGATGACCGGGTCCGGCAGGACATTGAAGGTGTTTTCCCAATCCAGGCGGGAGATGGTGTTGTCATTGAGGCTGGCAGCCATGCGGTTCAGAGTGCGGGCCAACTTCCCCAGTTCATCCTGCCCCGGCTTCAGGATGCGGTAACTCAGATTGCCCTGGTTAAATGCCTCGGCGGCCCGGGTGAGGGCGGCAACCTGGGTGGTGACGCGGCGGGCCAGGGTCAGGCTGCCGATCAGAGCCAGTAAACCTAAGCCGGCTAAAACCGAGAGGATCTGCTCCCGGCACTGTCCCAATCGGGTGGCAAGGAGGGTCCTGGTTGCCTGAGGGGGGGGATGAGAAGCGGCCTGGGATGGCCTCGGGATGGGGTTCGGTTTTCCCTGGTCCACCCAGGCGCCCGCCCTGAGTTCCGGCGCCGGGGGGGGCCTCAGCGGCACAACCTGCGGCTGGTGGCCCTCCGGCCTCGGTCCTTCGGCATCCTGCCGGGCCGCGGGGGAGTGCTCCACATAATGAAGCAGGTCTCGGGAAGATAACTCAAAGATAAGCAGGGTGGAGACCAGCGGGATTAGGCCCGCCAATATTCCCCACAGGATGATCTTGCTGGAAAAACTTTGCAGGTTGGGATAAACCAAACGGCGCTTGGACAAAGTGGTCTCAATCCTCCTGATTTACCACGCAGTCTGGCCTCGAAAGCAACAACAGCCTCCTGCCGTCCATTTTTCCTCGGCTTATTCTCTTTTTCGGACAAGACGTCCCGTAACTTTATGGAAATTATCTCTCCGCCGCTTTTTTTATTGGATTTTCGGGTCGGGCTGACGGTTTGCAGTGGGAAGGGGGGAAGGGTGCAACTCTTGATGCTCTGGAGAGGACCTGGGCCGTTGGCGCCAAAATGCCAAAGGCGGGAAGCGCGATGCTTTCCCGCCTTGCTCAGCATGATTAAAAATTTCGATTATGCTCTTTGGTCCGTAAAGAGCATAATAATTCTTCAGTGCGGGGAGGACCAGGGACGTAGGGGCGGGGTAACCCCGCCCCTGCTCCCCCCACACCCCCATCCCCCCGCTAAGCTTCAATTATGTCTTTTGCGGAGCAAGGGACATAATCAAATTAAAAATAAAGGGTGGGCGCAGCCCGCCAATCCCCAGGAAAAAACCCCCCCTCCTTTGTTGGCCCCCTCCCCCCAGTGGGAGAGGAGGATTGTCAGGGTTCTTGCCTGATTCCCTCTCCCTCAAGAGGGGAGAAGGTTAGGGTCAGGGTAGAATATTTCACGGGCTCAGCCGTTCCCAGTAGGTAACCCCTGAGGCTGAGGTCCTTTGATGGCAACGGCTGCCGACAGGTCTACCTAATAGGTAAAAAGACGCATTATTGTGGGTGATTCCAAAATCTCGTCGATTTCTTTTTGGAGTTTCCGGCGCTCCTCATTATTGAACCAGGCCTGCCAGTGCTCCATGGTCTCCCAGGTGCTGATCACCAGGTAATGGTTGGGATCATCCACGGCGTGCAGCGTCTCCCCGGAGATGTAGCCGGGTTGCTGCATGGCCAGCACCCGCATCTGGCGCAACAACCGCACGATATTGCCCACCTGCTTGCCTTTGATGGTGCGCTCCAGCAGTACCTTAACCATAGAATCCTCCTTTTCGGGGCGCCCCCGGTGAAATGTCCCCCTGGCCTTCCAGCCTTTTCTTTACTTGTATACCAGGAGCGGGAGAAAATCCAGCCCCTAACCCTGGAACCAACCTTGAAATTCACGGTCTCCTGTGCTAGATTCTATTAGGGGAGAATAGCTATAGTGGTACATTTGGGGGACTTGCGCCAGGAGCTGGACCGGCAGGAGGAGACCCGCCTCTCTCCCTACGCCACCAGGAGTTCCCAGGCCATCCGGCGCCGCTTTGAAGAGCGCATTCAAGAAGGCCACCGGCAAAATTTTGCCGTGGACGCGGACCGTATCCTCCATTCCCGCTCCTATACCCGCTACATTGACAAAACCCAGGTTTTTTATCTCATCGAGCATGAGCACATCAGCCACCGGGTGCTGCACGTCCAGCTGCTCTCCAAGATCGCCCGCACCATCGGCCGTTACCTGCGCTTAAATGAGGATCTCCTGGAGGCCATTGCCCTGGGGCACGACATCGGCCACCCGCCTTTCGGCCATGACGGCGAGCGCATCCTGTCCCGGCTGTGCGAGGCCCACGGCATCGGACCCTTTCTCCACAGCCTCCAGGGTGTCTGGTTCCTGGAACGGGTGGAAAAAAAGGGCAAGGGGCTCAATCTCTCCCTTCAGGTCCTGGACGGCATCCTCTGCCATGACGGGGAAACCCACCTGGAACGCCTGGCCCCCGACCAGGGCAAGACCTTTGGGCGCCTGGAAGAAGAAATCCGCCTCAAGCTGGCCGACCCTGATTATCCCTTAAAGCCCATGACCCTGGAGGGCTGCGTGGTGAGGCTGGCCGACACCATCAGCTACATCGGCCGGGACCTGGAGGACGCCATCACCCTGAACCTCATCAGCCGGGAGGAACTGCCGCCCCTGGTCACGGAACGGCTGGGCCGCACCAACGGCGCCATCGTGTACAGCCTGGTGAGCGATCTCATCGGCCACAGCTACAATAAAAACTACGTGGGCTACAGCCCGGAAGTGGGCGAGGCCCTGAAGGTTTTGAAGCAGTTCAACTACCGCCGCATCTACGGCAATCCCCGCATCAAGCAGGAAACCGGCAAGATCGAGGCACTTTTTACTGATCTTTTTGAGCGTTTTTCCCGAGACATTAGTGAACCGCGGCGGGATTCCCCCATCTGGAGCGAATACCTGGAGCATATGGACGAATCTTACTGCCGGGAGACCGAGCCGGCCACCATTATCAGGGACTACCTGGCCTCCATGACGGACGCCAATTTTTTGCGCCAGTGCCAGGAGCTTTTTTTCCCCCAACCCCTCCCCCTCAAGTTTGCCTAAAACCGTCATATGCGCCTATTGACCTTCAACCTCCGGTTCGCCAACCCCATGGACGGCCCCAACCACTGGGACCACCGCAAAGAATTGGTGGTGGAGACCATCTTGACCTTGAATCCGGACCTGGTGGGGACCCAGGAAGGCACCGTCCCGCAACTGGACTACCTGACCGACCATCTGCCGGGCTTCCTGCCCCTGGTGGAGCACCGCCAGGTGGACCCCACCTGCCAGTACCCCACGATTTTCTACCGGCAGGGCTTCCAGGTGAAGGACAGCGGCGAATTCTGGCTGTCAAAGACGCCCACGGTTCACCGCAGCCTGAGCTGGGACAGCGCCTTTCCCCGCATGGTCACCTATGGCCTGTTTCAGGAGGCCGGCCGGGACCTCTGGTTTTATTTCGCCGACACCCACCTGGACCACATCTCCTCCCTGGCCCGTTTTCACGGCGCCCGCCTGATCCGGGAATTTTTTCAGGAAAAACCCCAGCCCTTGATCCTGGTGGGGGACTTTAATGAACCCCCCGATGCCGCCGTCTTTCAGGAACTGGCTTGTCCGGACTGCCGCCTGGCGGACTCCTGGCGGGCCCTTTATCCCCAGGGGGACGACCCACCCACCCAGCACGATTTTTACGGAGAGCCCCGGGGCCATCGCATCGACTGGATTTTGAGCACGGCCCCTTTTCGTGTTACCAAAGGTGAAATTGTCGGGTATAATCAGGCGGGTCGATATCCCTCTGATCATTTTCCTTATTTAGCTGAGGTGGAATACTGAACATGCGGGCTTTGGCGTCGTTCCTCATCCTGATGATAACCGCCCTATCCTGGCCGGGGGCTGGCCGCGGCCCAGGGGGCCATCCTTTACCAGCTGGTCACCGGTGGCGAAGAGGAATACGTGGTGGAAAAAGCCCAGGGACTTACCTACCTGGCCCGGACCCGGGGCCTGCGTCCCTGGGTGCTGTCCCGGCAGACCAAATTGGGCGTCAATGCCAGCTTAAAGCCTGGTACTGCATTAAAATTCGACACCTCCCATATTGTGCCCACGGAAGTTTCCCACGGCCTGGTGGTTAACCTGCCGGAACTGCTGGTTTATCAGTTTCACAAAGGGAGTGTACCAGCGGCGGTATGCCGTGGCGGTGGGCAAGCCCAGCTGGCCCACCCCCACCGGCACCTACTCCATTGTCGATAAACGGGAAAACCCCACCTGGAATGTGCCGGAGTCCATCCAGGAAGAGATGGAAGAAATGGGCCTGGAAGTGATCGACAAGGTCCCCCCCGGCCCCAACAATCCTTTGGGGAAATATTTTATAGGCACCAGCGCCGACGGTGTGGGCCTGCATGCCACCAACCGGCCCTGGAGCGTCGGTCAATACGTGTCCCACGGCTGTCTCCGCATGCTCCCCGATGAGATTGCCCAACTCTTTCCCCAGGTGGAGGTGGGGGCGCCCATCAAGATCATCTACCAGCCGGTGAAGATGGCCCTCACCAGTCAGGGCCGGATATTTCTCGAGGCCCATCCCAACATCTATGACGAAAAGATTAATTACCTGGAATACGTGAAAAAACTGGCCGACAGCCACCAGATTGACTCCCGCATCGATTGGCTGAAAGTGGACACCGTCCTGAAAATCAAAGAAGGACTGGCCCGGGACGTCACCAAAGAGCCGGCGCCCGCCAAACCCGCCACGACCTACTCAAGACCCCCCAAGCCTCGGGAACTAGGGCTTTCCACTTTACAACTCCGGGACACCCATATAGAATAGGGCGCTATGGATAGGGCCCTGACAGAACAGGAAGCCGCTGACCAGTATCGGCAAGCGGTGCGGGAAGAGAACCGCCGCCTGCGGTATCTGAGGTTCCTGGTGGATCTGGCCTTGCTGGAGATTCGCTCCGGGCGCGTCACCAAGCCCCAGGCGGAAAAAATGGTGGAAAATATCCGCAGCCAGGCCCTGCAGCTCTTTCCAGGGAAAGAACTGGCCTTCGACCTGATCTACCGGCCCCGATTTCGGCGAGCCATCACCGAAACCTTCCAACTCCACTAGCAAAGGATAACCCCATGTCTAAACATTGTATTCGTTTGCTTATTACTGCCCTCTGCCTGGGAGTCGTGTTGTGCGGTTTTGCCCTGGCCCAGGCCCCTCAACCCAAGTGCGGTCCGGATCATGCCATTCTCTATAAAAAAGCCGTCAAACTCATCGACAGCGCTGAAAAGAAAATGGCCGGCAAGTATATGGCAGAGGCCAAGGCCCAGTTGAAGGAAGCCAATTCCCTGTTCTCCGTTTTGGTGAAAGAGTGCGGTCCTGCCCAAAAAGACCGGGCTTTGACCGAAGCGGAACTCCAGCAGGAGGCCCAGAACAATAAATTAAAAGAAGAGGCCATGACTCAGATTGCGGGCCTGGAAAAATCCTATGAAGCCAATCTGAAAAAGGCCCAGGAATATCAGTTGAAGGGGCAGAGCGAAATGGGTGACAAATATGCCCGCCAGGCCAAAGAAGAGAGCGAAAAAGCTCATGCCCTGGCCATCAAGGCGGAAATTTACGCCCTCAGAAATCAGCAGATGGTTTTCCGTTTTCTCGCCGACCAACGCTAAGGATCCTGGAAATCCCGGCGTGAGCCTGATTGTTCTTTCCGAAAAAATCGGCTCTCTTGAGGTCATCACCTATTTAGTGGCCTGTCCGGCCAGCGGGGAGGCCATGGTGGTGGACCCGGGAGGGCCGGCCCCCGTCCTGGCGGCGCGCTTGGACCAGGAAGGCTGGCGCCTGCGCTGGATCGTCAATACCCATGGCCACGCCGATCACGTGGCCGGCAATGATCTTTGGGCGGCTAAGACCGGCGCCCCCATTGTCATGCACCACCTGGACTGGGAATTTTTCCGGCGCCCGGAAATGCAAGCCCAGGCCCAGGCGGAGGGCTTTCCGCCCCTTACCCGCGTGGACCTGCCGGTGGCGGACGGCCACCTGTTGCCCCTGGGAAACTGGCAGGCCCAGGTGCTCCATACCCCGGGGCATACTCCCGGGGCCATCTGCCTTTCCTTTCCCGGCCATCTCTTCACCGGGGACACCCTGTTTGTGGAGGCCGCCGGCCGCACTGATCTGCCCGGCGGCTCTTTGGACCAGCTCATTCAATCCCTTCAGAAAAAAATCATGCCCCTGCCGGATGATACCCACATCTGGCCGGGGCATGACTATGGCGGCGCCGCCGTCTCCACCCTGGGAGAGGAAAAACTCAATAATCCTTTTCTTACCGATTTTTTCTAAGACGAGACCCGGTAATAAACTATCATCGGCTGATTTTTCATTTGCATGAATCAGCCGATTTTTTATCGGCCTCTGTCATGCCGCCGATAAGTAAGGCAGACAAAAGAAAGCCGCCTTTTTGCAGAACACTCCAGCGCCACGCCGACAGGGGTATCTCCCGGAAATTCCGGCCCAAGTTGTTGGTGACTTGTGGGCGCTGGAGGGGACTGGGTGGTAATCCTGAGCGGCTGGCCCGTGTCATGAGGCTTTTTAGAGCGTCAGCCAAAAGTAATTTCGTTTTGCAGGGGCGTGCTTTGTCATGCCCACCAGGGTACAGCAGGCTGTGCCCCTACAGTGCCATCCGGCAAATCGAAAAATCTTTTGGCAAGGCCTGGAGCAAGGTGATGATGCAGCCAACCACATGGTCAACATATTGATAACCAAAAGATTTTTAATCACAAACCGCAAACCGCGCGGCGCAAACGGATTTGGCGTCCATGCCCATGGCTAACCCCGCGTTCAGAATTCTCATCGCCGAGGATGACCCCAACCTGGGGGAGGCCCTGGTGAGCTATTTGCAGGAAATGGGCTATGCCGTAGATCTGGCCCGCCATGGCGGTGAGGCTCTGAAATTTATCGGTCGGCACTCCTATCCCTTGATCCTCACCGACCTGGTGATGCCCGAGGCCGACGGCCTGGAGGTCCTCAGAGCGGCGCGCCAGAAAAATCCGGCCTCCCTGGTGGTGATCATGACAGGCCATGCTTCTCTGGCCAGCGCCATTCAGGCCACTAGAGAAGGGGCTTACGACTATCTGCGCAAGCCCTTTAATCTCCAGGAGATCGAGATCGCGGTGGACAATGCCGCCCGGCTCCTGCATCTGCGGGAGGAAAACGGCCGCCTGCTGGCCAAGTTGAATGAACTCAACGCCAAGCTGGAAGAAATGCAGCAGGTGCCCGTCTACCCGGAAAACGGATCCGCCCCGGCTTCCCCGACAGGGGGGCCTGATCCTTTGCGCAATCTTTTGTGGAGTTATCCTTTGCCTTGGGAGGTTGACCCTCCCCACTCCAACGACCTGGAGCGCCTCCTGGGGCTTTATCGGGAAAATCTCTTGACGGAAAAGGAATTCCAGATCTTGAAAGAACGGATGTTAATCTAAAGGTCGAGAACTTCTCCTCGAGAGGTTTTTCTTGTGATCTTGAGTAAAGGTATTTTGACAAGCGTCCCCTGGATTGAGCCGCAAGTCGGGCCTCAGGCGTCCAGTTTCCCTCCAGGTTCTGCGAAGACGGCGCCATTCGGGGGAAACGTCATTTTCCGCCAGGAGTCCATTAAGGCTTTACTCCGCACTCTGTCGGCCCGGGACCCTTATACTGGCCATCACTCCAACCGGGTGACCAATATCGCTTTAAGGTTCGCCCGCTCTTTGAACCTGCCCCACCAGGATATAGAGACCCTGGCCAATGTCGCTTATCTCCATGATATCGGTAAGATAGGGGTCAGCGATTCCATTCTTCTGAAGGCCGGTCCCCTGACCCCGGAAGAGCGCGCGGTTATTGAAACCCATCCCATTATTGGGGAGAGGATTGTGGAACCCTTGGGTTTTAAGTCCCAGGAAAAAGATCTTATTTTGCTGCACCATGAGCATTGGGACGGCCAGGGCTACCCTCATGGCCTCCAGGGAAACAGCATCCCCTTTCTCAGTCGGCTGTTGGCTCTGGCGGATGTCTTTGACGCCCTCAGTTCCGACCGCCCCTATCGCCGGGCCTTTCCTCTGGCCGATGCCCTGGCCGAAATCGAGGCCCAGGCCGGTCGGCAGTTCGACCCGGAACTCGCCCGCAAATTTGTCCAGATGGCCAGCAACCTGGACCCTCCCACTCTGGCTCAAATGCCGCACCCGCCTTGGCTGGAGAGGGGCTGGTGATTTTGGTCACCCCATCCAGGCCCCTTCTTTGAAGTATTGGTCATAAAACCGCTATGCAGTCAAACGGTGGCACAGGCTTTCCAGCCTGTACCGGCCCAGGGGGAAGCCTGCGGCTACAAAAAATGTTTTTAAATCGCCACTCGGCATAATACCCATACTTGCACCCAGACTTACGCCTATACTTCCCTGGTGCGCCTATACTTTTCGGCGCTTATGGGCCCTGAACCGCCCGATTTTCTGGTATGGAACCTGCAACTCGTCTGAATAACCTGCGGGGAAAGACCTGACACCTGGTCAAGTGCTCCGCGTGAGTCGCCTATAGGGCCGAAAGCCTCTCCAAATAACCAAGATGGTCAGAGCCAAGAACCAGCAGGATTTGCCGTGAGGTTTTAACAGGTATGGCCAAATCAACGCTTACAGAATCCGGAAATGTGGAAATCTTCAGGCAGGCCCCATCATGCCTGATGGAAGCGGAATCGGATCTGGTTGCCCGCCCTCTGGCAGAGTTGGTGCGCTATTACCGGCATTCTGCCGTGGGCCGCCGCTGCATCGGGATCATTCACAATATGAACACCCCCCTCCAGGTCATTTCTTTTCACTTGGAGCTCCTGGAGCAGAAATCCCAGGAAGAAGCGGCCCTGCTTGTCAGTCTTGCCCCGGTGGCCCCCGAATTACAGGCCCTGCACGAATACCGCCGCCAGAAACTCCAGCAGTTGCACCACGAGGTGGATCATCTCCGGGACATGATTCTCCGCCTGGCCCTGCAGTCCATCCATGAGGGTCAGGAGGATCAATGTTATTTAGACCTGAACCAGGTGTTCCAGGATGAACTGGAGTTGTATCTGGCCGATCCCTTTTTCAAACACCGGGTGGAGAAAAATTTCAGCTTCGCGCCGGGGCTGCCTCCCATCCATGGACATTATGTGGACTTCAGCCAGAGCTTCCGGCACCTGGTGGATAATGCCCTGGAAGCCATGGTGGAAAGTCCTGCCCGTGTCCTGACGGTGGCCACTTGTGTGGAAAAAAATGCCAGGGTCATCAAAATCGGGGATACCGGCGCAGGTATCCCTCCTGCAGTCGAGCCCCGGCTTTTTGAGCCCTTTTTCACCACCAAAGCCGCGCCGGAATCCCCCAGAAGCGGCCTCGGTCTGTTCATGTGCCGGCGTTTGTTGGAACCCTATAGTGGAGAAATAACTATCGAAAGTCGCCCCGGCCAAACCTGGGTGACAGTTTATCTGCCTTTAGTCCAAAAGAGGTAAGGTTGACAGCGGTCGTTGTCGAAGCGCACCTGCGTGTGCGCCCTGGGTGGGCATATGGGGTCGCCCCACAAAAGAAACCAAGGGAGACAATTGTAGCGATTTCCAGAAGTTCTTTCCTTTAATTCCCTCTCCACCCGCAGGGGGAGAGGGTTAGGGTGAGGGGGGATAAGAAAAAACTTTTGGCAATCAATATAAACAATTTTGTCATTCTGAACGAAGCGCCGCGGAGTGAAGAATCTCGATTCTGCAATTAAATTTGGAGATTCTTCGCTACGCTCAGAATGACAGACTCTTTATGTTAGCGTCTATGGGCTGGAACGCCTGGGACACCGTTTGACTGCCACCCGGTAGGAGGTCTGACAGCGGAGCCTGAAAACCGAAAGGTCTCATACCCGGGGTTTGGCCCAAATCTCCAGGACTGAGAGCTTCAGAAAGCGCTTGGAGGCTGCGCTTTTCAGGACGGCCACCGTGTCCCAGCCCCGGGCGGTGCCCGCGGTAGCCACCACCTCCGCTTCCTCGGGGATGAGTCCGGCGTCCACCGCCTCCATAACCATCTCGCAGCAGACCTTGATGCCTTGGCCCAGGCGCCGCAGGGTGTTGGCAATGAGGAGGGTGGGGGCGCTGCCTTTGAACTGATCGGCCAGGCTGGTTTCCAGGGAGTGAGTCAGGATGGTGGTTTTGAGCACCTTTCCTCCCAGGCGGGTGATTTCCTCGTAGTGTTCCGGGAGGAATTCGTCGATATTGGGCCCTTTGAAGCCCACGGAGTGCCCCACCACCACCAGGTTGATTTTCTGGCCGGCCAGGCGCCGGGCTGCCTGCGCTCCCGAGTCGCCGGTGGTGGAGGCCACCACCAGATGCTGGAAACCTTCTGCGGCCGCCTTCTCCAGGAGTTCCAGACACGCCGGGGTGTTTTTGGGGCCCACTTCCTCGAAGTACCAGACTTCTTTACGAATCATGGGATTCTCCTTAAGTCGACAAATCTTGAGGCAAAAAAACCACTTCTCGTTCCAGCCGTATGCCGAACCTCTGCCACACGGATTCCTCGATGGCCGCTATCAAATTCGCCGTGTCCGCGGCCGTGGCCCCGCCCCGGTTGATGATGAAATTAGCGTGTTTGTGGGAAACCTGGGCGCCGCCGATGCTTCGCCCTTTCCAGCCGGCCTCTTCAATGAGCCGCCCGGCGGGAGGGCCAGCCGGTGGATTTTTAAAGACGCTGCCGCAACTGCGGGGGTTGGCGGGCTGCCGAGCCCGGCGCTCTTCCAGCAATTCCCGCATGCGCTTTTGTATTTCCTCGGGGGAGGCCTCCTCGGTGAGCCGAAATTCGGCTTCCAACACTAGCCACCGGGGCTGATGAAGCAGACGGGAGGTGCGGTAGCCCGGGGAAATCTCGGCCGCGGTCACCTCTTTATACTCCAACTCTGGGGTTACCACCCATACCCGCCTGAGGACCTCCCCCAGGTTATGGCCATGGGCTCCGGCATTAAGGCGCACGGCCCCCCCCACGGTGCCGGGAATGCCGGCCAGGAAGGCAAACCCCCCCTGGCCCCAACCCGCCATGATCTTGGCCAGGCGGGGCAGGGCCATACCTGCGCCCACCCGCACCGTGTCGCCCTGGCGCTCATAATGCTGAAAACTCCTGGCCAGATGCAGGGTGATTCCAGGGATGCCGGCATCGGCGATGAGGACATTAGACCCCCGCCCCAGAAAGAACAGGGGCCAACCCCGGCTGGCTGCGAGGCGGTGCAGGGCCAGGACATCCTCCAGGTCCTGGGGTGCAACCAGGAACTCCGCAGGCCCGCCGATCCTCCAGGTCGTGAGCGGAGCCAGGGGAAAATCAGGATAAACCGGGGCTTTGACCCCCGGCCACATAACCGACCATGGCTGCAATTGTGTCGTCACCTGATCCTCAAGAAATGCCCTTAAATATCCGTCCCCTTCCATTTTACCAGGGTAATGGGCCGCCCAGGCAAACTTTTTCCCAAGGATGGCGGGAATCCCGAAAAGGCCTCTCACCTTGACAAAATCAGGGAATCAGGTTAGCGTGAAGCACATTCTCCGGGGGGAAAGAACATGTTTTTGCCAGGAAAATGGTGGGTCTGGTTCGTCCTTGCATGGTTATGCCTCAGCCCCGTAACCGGGCAAGCCGCATCAACGCCGGTGGCCTATATAGACCTGCAGCAGCAACTGGTCAGGCAGGGGCTGGACAAGAACTATGTGGCCTCGGTCTTTAATGATGAGCGCAATAAATTTCTTCCTGATATCGTTAAAAAAATCGCTTTCCTGCGGAAAGAGAGAACCGCGGATTACGACCATTTCCTGAAGCCTGAAATCGTGGCCCAGGGCCGCCAGTACCTCAAAGAAAAGCACAATCTCTTGACCAAAGCTCAGGATCGGTATGGCGTCAGTCCGGAAGTCATTGTCGCTATTCTTACCGTCGAGAGCGGACTCGGGAAGACCACCGGCAAATACTCGGTGTTCAATGTCTTCGCGTCTTTGGCCGTGATGGACACCCCGGAGGTCATCCAGGCCGCAGGATTGCCTGCTCACCTTCAGGCCCGCCTCAAAAAGAAAGCGGCCTGGGCCCAACGGGAACTCAAAACTTTCCTGAGCTACTGCCAGAAGAACCGGCTGGATCCTTTTTATTATAACGGTTCCTGGGCCGGGGCCATGGGCTACTCGCAATTTCTGCCGTCGAGCCTCGTCAGTTGCGGTCAGGATGGGGATGGCGACGGCAAGGTGGACCTGTTCACCCACCCGGATGCCATCTTCAGCATCGCCAATTACTTGAAAAAGAGCGGCTTTCAACAGAACAATCCCAATACCTGGCGTCGGGCGGTATTGGCCTATAACAACTCAGACGCCTATGCCGAGACCATCCTGACGCTGGCCCGCTGGTATTGATGGACAAAAGAGCAGTGGCCGCCGCCCTGGAAGAGATTGCTCTCCTGTCGGAATTGGCCGGGGAGAACCCTTTCAAGGTGCGGGCTTATGAATCCGGGGCCCGGGCGATCCTCACCTTCCCGGGGGACCTGGACGAGGCGGTCCAGCGGGGGGAACTGGCCCACATCAAGGGCATCGGCAAGTCCATCGCCGCGGTTATCGCCGAGCTCACGCAAAAAAGCGAGTGCCTCACCCTCCAGGAGTTAAGGCAAAAGGTCCCTCCCGGGTTGCTGGAATTGCTGCAAGTCCCCGGGTTAGGACCCAAAAAGGCGAAAATCCTCCATGACCAGCTCCAGATCGCCAGCCTGGGGGAGTTGGAATACGCCATCCAGGAAAACCGCCTAGTCAGCCTTCCCGGTTTCGGGGCCAAGACCCAGGAGAAACTGAGAAAAGGGGTGGAGCGGGTCAAACGCTACGCCGGTTTTTTTCGCCTGGGGGACCTCCTGCCGGCGGCGCAACTCCTGGTGAAGCAGGTCCGCAAAAAGCCGGGAATCCTCCGGGCCGAAGTGGCCGGCGGGGTGCGCCGAAGGCTGGAGGTGGACGAGGCCATAGTCCTGGTGGTCGCCCCTGCCGGTGCCCAGGAGGCCGTCACGGCTGTCACCAGCCTTTTCCCGAATACTCCCTTTGAGCAACGGGAACCGGGGCGCTTCGCAGCCGCGTTGCCCCAGGGGATGCAGCTTATTGTGGTCCTGGCTGCTCCGGAGCACTTCGGGGCCGCCTGGCTTGACAACACCGGTAGCGCGGCTCACCTGAAAGGCTTGGAGGAACGGGCCGCCGCCGCGGGCCTGGAGTTAACCCCCCAGGGGTTGATCTCTCAGGGCCAAATCCTGCCAAGCCGTGAGGAAGAGGACATTTACCGGGGCTTGGGCCTCCCCCTTATCCCCCCGGAACTCCGGGAAGGTTTGGGGGAAATCGAAGCCGGGGCCCAGGGGCAGCTACCCCGTCTTATTGAATTCGAGGACGTGAAGGGGTGCTTCCATGTCCATTCCTATTATAGCGACGGGGTCAACTCCCTTGATGAACTGGCGGCCGCGGCCCAGGAAAGGGGCTGGGGGTTTTTGGGGCTGTCGGACCACAGCCAGTCGGCCTACTACGCCGGCGGCCTGCAGCCAGCGGACCTGGAACGCCAAAAAGCGGAACTGGCAGCCCTCCGCCAGGACTACCCCCATTTCAAATTTTATTGGGGGATTGAAGCCGATATTTTGGGGGACGGCGCCCTGGACTATGAGGATGGCGTCCTGCGGGGCTTCGATTTTATTATCGCCTCGGTCCATTCTCAATTTCGCCTGCCCCGGGAGGAAATGACCCGGAGAATCCTGGGGGCCATGGCCAATCCTTACTGCACCATGGTGGGCCACGTGAGCGGCCGGCTGCTGTTGGCCCGGGAACCCTATGAAGTGGATATTGAGGCCATCCTCGAGTTTGCCGGGAAAAACCAGGTGATCATGGAATTAAACGCCAGCCCCTATCGTCTGGACCTGGACTGGCGCTGGCTGCGCCGGGCCAAAGACCTGGGGGTGCTCATCAGTCTCAACCCCGACGCCCACAGTCTGGAAGACCTGGGCGATGTGGCCTATGGAGTCATGGCGGCCCGGAAGGGCTGGTTGGAAAAGGATGATGTTTTGAACACCTATGCGCCCGAGGAAGTAAGCCATATCCTCCGGCGGCGGCGTCAGGGTTATAATTAACTTTTAGAAGAAAGGTAGCATGTCGTATGACGGACTCAAAACCCGTTGTGGCAATTGTCATGGGCAGCGCCTCGGACTGGCCCAGCCTTGAAGCTGCCGCCCGTCTCCTGCAGGACTGGGGCATTGGTGTGGAAGTGTCGGTGGCTTCGGCTCACCGTTCACCGCACAAAGCCCAGGCCTTTGCCAGGGAGGCTGCCGGCCGGGGCCTCAAGGTTATCATCGCCGCCGCGGGCGCGGCCGCTCACCTGGCCGGGGTTTTGGCCGCGGAGACCACCCTCCCGGTTATCGGGGTGCCCCTCCCCAGCTCCTCCCTGCAGGGATTGGACAGCCTGCTGTCCACCGTGCAGATGCCGGCCGGCGTGCCCGTGGCCACCATGGCTCTGGGGTCGGCGGGAGCCCGCAATGCCGCCCTGTTTGCCGCCCAGATTTTGGCCCTCAGCGACCCCCTTTTGCAGGAAAAGCTGAAAGAACATAAGGTTAGCTTAGAGGCCCAGGTGGTCCAGCAAAACGAAAAGATTCCGCCTGAATTTCACCCGAAAAGATAGGGTAGGGGAGAGACCGCCATGATGGTCACCTCCCTGGTGGAACTCACCGTTGACCTGGCGGCCCTGCGCCACAATTACCTCGAACTGCACCGGCGGTTGTCCCCCGGAGTCAAGGTCCTGGCGGTGGTCAAGGCCGATGCTTACGGCCACGGCTTGGCGCCTGCCGCCCGCACCTTGGCGGCGGCCGGGGCGGAGTACCTGGGGGTGGCTTCTCTGGAAGAAGGACTGGCCCTGCGCCGGGCAGGCCTCACTCTCCCCATCCTCCTGCTTATGGGCATTGTGCCCTCCGAGAGCCAGGCGGCCGTGGCCCACGATTTGGAGGTGGTGCTCTATCGGCGGGACGTGGCCCAGGCCCTGGGAGAAGCCGGCCGCTCTCTGGGGAAGAAAGCCCGGGTGCATTTCAAGGTGGATACCGGCATGGGGCGTTTGGGGCTTCTGCCCGGGGAGATGATGCCCTTTCTGGAGGGGATTAAAGGTTCTCCCCATATAGAGGTCCTGGGGCTTATTTCCCACCTGGCCACGGCTGATGAGGCCGATAAGACCTACGCCCATAAGCAGCTCCAGGAATTTTTGACCCTGCTGGCCACGGCCCGGGGACAGGGCTGGGAACTCCCTTTGAGTCACCTGGCCAACAGCGCGGCGCTGGTGGATTTCCCCGAGGCCCATTTCGGCATGGTGCGTCCGGGGATTTCCCTTTACGGGTCGCCGCCGGCGCCGGAGCGCTCCTGGGGGGTGGATTTGCGGCCAGTGATGTCGTTCACCACCCAGGTGCTTCAGCTAAAAAGGCTGCCCCCCGGCAGCAGCATCAGCTACGGCCGTACCTACACCACCAAGGACTGGTGCGATCTGGCGGTCCTGCCGGTGGGTTACTGCAACGGCTATCCGCGGTTGCTGTCCAACCGGGGGGAAGTCCTGGTGAAAGGCCGCCGGGCGCCGATCCGGGGCCGGGTCTGCATGAATCTAACCATGGTGGAGGTCAGCCACATTCCGGAGGTTGCTGCGGGGGATCCGGTGACCCTGATGGGCGAAAACGGCGGCGATCGCCTCACCGCAGACGACCTGGCCGCCTGGGCCGAGACCATAAGTTATGACATTTACTGCACTCTGGGGAGCGCCAACCCCCATCGTTTTGTGGGAGCCTGACATGGACAGGAAGCCTGATATCAGTGAACCGAGCATCTGCGCAGTGTGCGCCTGGCGGGAAACCTGTGTAAAAAGATTTAATTTTGAGGGCCAGCATTGTCTGGAATACACCCGGGACGTGACGTTGAAACCGAAACCCGAGGAACCGAAAACTCCGGCAGAAAAATAGGGAATGTTACCCTCAGGTATATTAGAATATGAACGTCCGCATTTCTCGTTCCCAAGCTCCTGCTTGGGAACGCTATTTTTAGCCCAAGCTCTGCTTGGGGACATTTTTAACTATCTACAACCTTTTGTTATTATCAGGATATCTGTTGCCAAGCATGAGCTTGGGAACCAGGACTCAGCAACTCATGAAGATTATTCATCTATCTTAGATTAACACTTTTGGAAAGAATAAAGCATCCACTGGAACACCCTCTACCCTATGCAAACGAAAAAACTTTTACGTGCTTTGATCACTGACAGCCTGATCCGGGCCCGGGACGCAGGCCTCATGGCTTTCACCGACCTCCCCGCCTTTGAAGTGGATGCCCCCCGGCAGGCGGAGCACGGCGATTTCGCCACCAACGCCGCGCTGGTGTTGGCCTCCCAGGCAAAACAAGCCCCGCGCCGGCTGGCGGAATTCATTAAGGACAACCTATCAACCCGTGAAGGGGTCCTGAAAAAGGTGGACATTGCCGGACCGGGTTTTATTAATTTTTTCCTCGAAGATGCCTATTGGCGTCAGGTTCTGCCGGAAATCCTCTCTAGGGGCCAGGCCTATGCCAATTGCGATTTAGGGGCCGGCCAAAGAGTGCAGGTGGAGTTCGTCAGCGCCAACCCCACCGGGCCTCTCCACATCGGCCACGGCCGGGGCGCGGCCCTGGGGGACGCATTGGCCCGGCTGCTGGCCGCGGCAGGGTATCAGGTGGAGCGGGAATACTATATCAACGACGCAGGGAACCAGATTAATACCCTCGGCAAATCCTTGTATTACCGGCTGCTGGAGCTCCAGGGCGAAGCGGTGGCCTTCCCCGAGGACGGCTATCAGGGGGATTATCTCAAGGACATGGCCCGGGAATACCTGGCGGGCCAGGGCGCGGTGCCGGCGTCTCCGCCAGGCGAGGAGGATATCGTGGCGTTGGGGGTCTACGCCGGCGACGAGATTCTGAAAGGGATCAAGCAGGACCTGGAAGACTTTGGGGTAACTTTTGACACCTGGTTCAGCGAAACCAATCTGCACCGGCAGAATCTGGTGGAGCAGGGCTTTGCGGCGCTCACCGAAAAAGGCCATCTCTATGAGCAGGATGGCGCCCTGTGGTTCCGGGCCACCAGCTTCGGCGACGAAAAAGATCGGGTGCTCAGGCGCAGCAACGGCGCCACCACCTATTTCGCCGCGGACGTGGCCTATCATCTCCAGAAGTTTGAACAGGGCTATGATCTCATGGTGGACCTCTGGGGCGCGGACCACCACGGCTATGTGCCCCGCATCATGGCCGCGGCCGAGTCCCTGGGTTTCAAGGACCGCCTGAAGATCATCCTGGTGCAGCTGGTTTCCCTGTTGCGCCACGGGGAGCCGGTGGCCATGACCACCCGGGGGGGGACCTTCGTGACCTTGCGGGAGGTCCTGGACGAAGTGGGCAAGGACGCGGCCCGCTTCATCTTCCTCACCCGCCGGGCCGACGCCCATCTGGACTTTGATCTGGAGTTGGCCAAGCAGCAAAACGCTGAAAATCCAGTGTATTACGTGCAATACGCCCATGCCCGTCTGGCCAGCGTTTTCCGCCAGGCCGAAGCCCAGGGGATCACTCCGGCCCCTGACCCCGCCCTGCTGCCGCTCCTGTCCCTCCCGGAGGAGATGGACCTTCTCAAGCTGCTGGCCAATTATCCAGACCTGGTGGAGGGCGCGGCCCGGCAACTGGAACCGCACCGCATCACTTATTTCTTGACGGAACTGGCTTCCCAGTTGCATAGTTATTATTATAAGCACAGGTTTATTTCCGAGGATGCCGACTTGACCCAGGCCCGCCTCTTCCTGGTTTTGGGGGTGAAAACCGTCCTGGCCCACGGCTTGAGCATCTTAGGCGTCACAGGTCCGGAGAACATGTAGGTTGCCTGTGGGGGCTCCTGCTCTGCACCATATCGATTTTTCAGGAGAACGTTGGGGTTAATGTAAACATTTTCGCCCAGGTGGCAGGCTGACCAAGGGGGGGAGCCATGGCGGGGAGCAGGGGGAAGAAGGGCAAGCAGGCATCCGATTGGCAAGTGCGCCTGGGGTTAAAGGAGCTTATCTTCGGCGGCCTGGGGGTGGCGGGGCTGGTGATGATGAGCTTTGCCCTGGGGACGCTGGCCGGTCGGGGTGATATTTATCGGGTGATGGTCAACTGGGGCCTTCTCAGCTCCGATAGCGGCAAGGGTGCCCAAATCTGGCACCAGGCCCAGCCGCCGCCCGCGGCCACGGTGGTCGCTTTGTCCAGTCCGCCTCCCCAGGAAGCGCCGCCGGCAGCCAAACCCAGCCAATCACAGCCCCAGGCAAACGCGGACAAGACCGTTACGCCTGCCCCGCTAAAAGGCGCCATCGCCGCGCCGGCTCCTCCGGCCCAGGACAAGAAAAAAACGGCCAAACCGGAATCCGCCAAGGCCCACGAGGACAAGCTGGACAAGCTCCGCCAGGAAGTGGCCAACAAGCTGAAATTCCAGAACAGCCTGGACCTGGCGGCCACCCGGAAGACCCAGACTGGCGATAAGACCAAGAAAACCGCCGACAAGGAACCCACCGCGGCGGCGCGCCCCACGACCTCTCAAATAGTTGTCGCCAAGTACCGGGATCTTAACCAGGCCCGCTCCCGGGCCACGCAGATGCTCAAGCAAGGGGACAAGGTGGTCTTAAAGGAAGGCAAGGACAACGACGGCCAGTACTTCGCCATCTGCCGCCAGGTCACCTCGACGCCCGCTCCTGAACCTCACCAGGTGTCCCAAGCCCAGGTGAAGAAGCCCAAAGCTGAAACCAAACCCGCCAAACCTGCGGTTGACAAGGGAAATGAAAAAAAGAAAGAGGACGGGCGTTAAAACTGTTCGCAGTTTTTAGTTATGTAGGGTGGGCGCCGCCCACCACTTACTGGCGGGCAGTACCCGCCTTACCTCTCAGGCCGCGTTGCCAAGCTGTGCCTGGAAACGCTTTTATTCCATCAGCAAGCTTAGCTTGGCCCCCTTCTCGTTCCCAGGTGCAACTTGGGAACGAGTCAAAAAAACTCTTTTCGTTTCTCGGCAAGGGTTGTATAACAGCGGGGAACAATATCAGAACCATTTAAATTTAAAAGGATTATAGAAGGCAGGGGTGAAGCTGCCCCAAACATAGCTCTTCTCCAGCGTGAGGCGGAGAAGTTGTAGGCGAGTTAGAGATTCAGGTCGAAATTGTATGGCCTGCCAGGTGGAGACTGTCAACCTGGCAGGCCTTTGTCTTTTAGGGGTAAAACCAGAAAAATCGAGATATGGGGGAATAAGCATGAATTGGCCAAAGAACCTGTCAATCCTTGTGATTGCTATATTTATAGCGCTTTTCGCCAATTCAGGAGAGTTCTCGGCTTCTGCCAAAATGACAGGAGACAAGCTAATTGTTTCCGGGATGGTAGCGGACGCCCATGGCAAGGCCGTCAAAGAGGTGGAGATAGAACTGCTGGTGAACGGCCAGCACGTCAAGCCCGCCGGCAAGGAGGAAGAGATCGTTACCGGCAACCAGGGGAGTTTCTCAAAGGAATTCGTCTTGCCTGACGGGACGTTCCCTGCTGCCAAAGTGGAGGTCAGCGCCAAAAAGGCCAACTGGGAAACCATGTCGCCCACCGCGGTGAAAGTGGTGGACGCGGGAACGGACACCCAGGGCAACCGCCTCTTTCAGGCCGCAGGCAGCTTTACCTTGCAGCGGGCCGTCACTCCGGCCTTCTGGCTCGCCACCTTCATACTCCTGGCGGTGTACGTCATCATCAGCTTCGAGTGGATGCACCGCACCCTGGCTGCCATGCTGGCGGCGGCGCTTCTCCTGTTCATCTCCTATACCGCAGGGGTCGTGGACAAGGGCTATTTCATCCTCTCTTATGAGGACGCCATCGCGGCTATTGACTTAAACGTCATATTCCTTCTCATGGGTATGATGATCTTCGTTGGGGTCCTGAAAAGGACAGGCCTGTTCCAATTTTTGGCCTATAAAGCCTATGCCTGGGCTAAGGGCAACGTCTTTGTCCTGTCTTTCGTGCTCCAGTTTCTTACCGCAGTACTCTCCGCGTTCCTGGACAACGTCACTACCATGCTCCTGGTCCTGCCGGTGACCATCGAGATCGCGGTGACGCTCAAGATACATCCCCTGAATTTCCTCATCCCCCAGGTCTTTGCCAGCAATGTGGGAGGCACCGCCACCCTCATCGGAGACCCGCCCAATATCTTGATCGGTTCATACACCGGCCTCACCTTCGGGGCCTTCGTGGTCAACCTCACCCTGGTCTGCCTGGTGATGCTGATTTTCTCCTGCTTTTACTACCTGTGGTGGCACAAGCAGGATTTTATGAAGGCCGAGGTTAAAGACGTGGAACTCACCATCGCTTACCTCCGGGAGGAATACCGCATCACCGACAAGAAGCTCATGACCGTCAGCCTCCTGCTCCTGGGCTTCACCATCCTGCTTTTTGCGTTACACGGCTTCCTGCACATGCAGGTGTCGGTGGCCGCGCTCATTGGCTCTTTGCTGCTCCTGGCCGTCTCCAAGGTGGACATCGTGGAGATGCTGGAACACGAAGTGGAATGGCCGTCACTCATGTTCTTCGTAGGTCTCTTCATGGTCATCGCCGGGGCCGAAGCAACCGGCCTCATCCAGCAGATAGCCAACTCGGTGCTCTACTTCTCCCAGGGGAAGCTGTGGCTGGCCATTATCCTTGTTCTCTGGGTGTCGGCCATCGCCAGCGCTTTTGTCGACAACATCCCCTTTACCGCCACCATGCTTCCCATCGTGCTGTTCCTGAGCGAGAGCTTCGGCCTCCCCAAAGACAACGTGCTGTGGTGGGCCCTGGCCCTGGGGGCGTGTCTGGGGGGCAACGGCACCATGATCGGGGCCAGCGCCAACGTGGTCACCGTGGGTCTGGCGGAAAAGGCGGGCTACCACATCAGCTTCGTGGAATACATGCGGCGCTGCTGGTGGCCAATGATGATCACGGTCACTATCAGCATGATCTATCTCTTGATAGCTTATTGAAGCCGGGCTGAGTCATGCCGGGGCAGGTTCGCCCTCCCGGAAGCTGCCTAACCGGCCAGGATGTGGGCTATCGCCTGATACCATGGTGCAGCCAACCGACAATTAATCGCAGAGGCACGGCTTGCCGTGCCCGAGGGCAGGCTTAGCCTCGCGGCTGCATTATTATTGCCAGTTGAATGCGACTCGGTTTTACAGGGTTTTGCAGGGTGGCCCACCATGTATCGGCGGGCATTGCCCGCCACGTATACTGCAAATGCTGATATTCAGGGTTTGGAGATGGCGTGAGTCTCATGGCGGGATGCGCTGCGCTTTCCCGCCCTACGGCCCTGAAATTAATAAGTTTCTAAGTAGAGCAGCAAGCAGCTAAAAGGAAACAAAAGATTTATCTGTTTCCCAAAGAGTCAAAATGCAACTTTATATTCTTAAATTCCTGAGTACCCCGGCTGCAAAGGGGCCCAAAGGGAACGTTATTATATATTTTGTTTACTTCAAAAGCGCCCTGGAAAAGCGGGCGCACTCCACCCTGTTCTGATAACCAGGACAGAGCCGCACTTTTCGCGGGGCCAATGATAACTGTCGGGGTTGGCAAGTAATGTGGAATATCTGAAACCAGGAAAGATTTGGGAAATAATGGGTTTAGTCCGGTATACGGCGCCAACAGATCATGCGGCCGAAATCCAGGGAATGGCATCCGTCAGATTTTTTTAGGAATCTCTGCCTTAGGATGGGAGATTGATGGGGGTTCCGGGGGGTGCTTGCAAAATACCCACTTTGGGTTATAATTGTCTTCCGCTTTGGAAGGAAGCTGGACTCCGCGACGAGCTACGTGAAAGATGCCTGGATTTTGGATTAGAAGAACCCGGGTCATGGTTTGGTGTCAGGGGCTTGAAGGCAATTTCCTGGGCTTGGGTTAAGTTTGTTGGGGTTACGCTTGCCCCTTGCAAAAACGCGCTTTTTTACCCAGCTGGTAGGATGCCAGTTGCCTGGAAAGGAGGGGGCCATGCTTGAAGAATACCCCAAGAAGATCACTCTTCCCGATGGCGCCAGCCTGACTTTGAGACCTATGAGTCGGGATGACCAGTATGCCCTGTACAGTTTTTTCATCAGTTTGGGGGCAGAAGACCGGCGCTTTCTCCGCAACGACGTCACCGATCGCAAACTGATCGAGAAGTGGGCTCGCAATCTCAACTATGATAGCGTTTTCCCCATCCTGGCAGAATATGACGGTCGCATTGTGGCCAATGCCACCTTGCACTACCAGACCTTCGGTTGGGGGCGCCACGTGGCTGAGATTCGGGTCACCATCATTCCCGAGTTCCAGGGCCGGAGGTTGGGGGCGGCGCTCATAGAGGAGCTTACCGAATTAGCCTCCAAAAGCAAGGTGAAGAAAATTTTAGCCAGAATAGTTACCAGCCGGGAGGGCGTGATCAAGGCCTTTGCCCGGGCCGGATTTAAGCAGTTAACGGTATTGCAAAACTATGTCAAGGATATCCAAAGTCAGGAGTATGCCGATATTACCCTCCTGGTCAAGGAGCTTCAACCAAAAACCCCTTAGCGAGCATTCGGAGGGAGAACAGATGCAAGAAGTGGTGATTGCCAGCGCCGTCAGGACTGCCGTCGGCACCTTTGGGGGGGCCCTCAAGGATGTCCCGGCGGTGGAACTGGGCGGCATCGTCATCAGGGAAGCCCTGCGCCGGGTCAAGGTTCGGCAGGATAAAGTGGACCTGGTCATCATGGGGAATGTGCTGCAGGCCGGGGAGGGCCAGAATCCCGCCCGGCAGGCCGCCATGCAGGCGGATATTTCACAGTACACCCCGGCCATCACCCTTAATGCCTTGTGCGGTTCAGGTATGGAGGCGGTGATCACTGCCACCCAGAAAATTCAGGCCGGAGCTGCAGAAATTGTTGTGGCCGGGGGCATGGAAAGCATGAGCCAGGCGCCCTTTGTGCTGCCCCAGGCCAGGTGGGGGGCCCGCATGGGTCATGTGCAGGTGCTGGATACCATGATTCATGACGGCTTGACGTGTTCTATTGGTGATACGCACATGGGCGTCACGGCGGAGAACGTGGCCGAGCGTTTCCATCTCAGTAGGGAAGAACAGGACGCTTTTGCCGCCCAAAGCCAGCAGAAGGCGGAGGCGGCCATCAAGTCCGGCCGGTTCAAGGATGAGATCGTGCCCGTGGAAATTCCCCAGAGAAAGGGCGACCCCATTATCTTTGACACTGATGAATTTCCCCGCTTCGGCACCACCGCGGAAAAGTTGAGCAAACTGAAACCGGCTTTTGACAAGCACGGCACCGTCACCGCGGGAAACTCCTCGGGTATTAATGACGGCGCCGCCGCTCTCCTCATCATGTCCGCGGAAAAGGCTTTGAAAATGGGCATTCGCCCCCTGGCCAAGATCGACGCCTATAGCTGCGAAGGCTGTGAACCAGAGCTCATGGGCACCGGTCCCATCTACGCCGTGCGGCATGCCATCGAACGGGTGAGCGAGGAACTGGGGAAAAAAATCGAACTGGTGGAACTGAACGAAGCCTTTGCGGCCCAGTCTCTGGCCTGCCTCAAAGAACTCCAGCTGTCCCCCGAAATCGTCAACGTCAACGGGGGCGCCATCGCCCTGGGTCATCCCATCGGCTGTAGCGGTGCCAGAATTCTGGTGACCCTACTCTACGAGATGCAAAAGCGCCAAGTCGAGGTGGGCTTGGCCAGCCTCTGTGTGGGAGGCGGCATGGGGTATGCGGTGATTGTGGAGCGCGGCTGGTATTTTTAGGGGGTTTAACACCTGCCCCGCCGGATTAGCTGATCGGGAGATAATTATGGACAAATTGTCGGAGATACTTGTCACAACCTACCCCCAAAGCATCTCCTTAGACGACGGCACGCTTGTCACCTTAAGGCCGCTTTTGAAGGTGGATGGGGCCGCGCTGCTGGAATACTTCGGCAGCCTCCCCCCGAGGATCGCCTTTGCCTCAAGGATGACGTAACCAACCCCAAGGTCATTGAGAATTGGATCTACGAATTGGACTACGACAACGTGCTCTCTCTCATCGCCTTGCATAACGGCAACATCGTGGGGGACGCGACCTTGCATTTTAACCCCATCGGCTGGACCAGACATCAGGCGGAACTGCGTCTGACCACCTCCACCCTCTACAGGGTGCGGGGACTGGGGACTAACCTGTTGCAAAACCTCATCGATATTGCCACCCGCTTGGGCCTGGAGCAGATCAGCATCGAGATCCCGCCGCGTTTGGACAAGGCTTTTTACCTATTTGAGAAGATGGGATTTAAGGAAGTGGCCAATCTGCAGGGATTTGTGAAAGACCTGGAGGGCACTGAATCCGATTTGGTGTTAATGGTAAAATATTTACAGGAATAAAACAGGCAAGTTTGAGAATAACCATGATCAGGACGGCTCTGAGTCCCAAGCTCAGGGCCGTTCTTGATTTTTAAAGCCCTCGCCCTAATTTTTTGCAGATCGCAATTTTTTTGTCATTAAATATTCGATAGTTTTTTTTGCTCTTAATTTTAGGGATAAAATAAATATAGTATAGCAAATTGATTCTTTTGCAATGCAAAATATTTCTTGACAGGCCTCTAAACCGGCAATTATAGTAAGGAAAAAATCAGGACAACGCGAGGTATGCCAATGGCAAAGCCGAAAATGATAGAACTGGCGCTCCAAGGGGGCGGGGCTCACGGAGCCTTCACCTGGGGAGTACTGGATCGCCTCTTAGAAGATGACCGGATTGTCATCGAAGGTATTAGTGGGACCAGCGCCGGCGCCATGAATGCTGTGGTGGTAGCTGACGGGCTTGATACTGGCGGCAAGCAGGGGGCCCGGGAGGCGCTCAAGCAATTTTGGTCTGGGGTGAGCAAAGCCGGGGAATTTTCGCCTTTCAAACGGACGTTTTTCGACCGCCTGCTCGGCCGCTGGACCCTGGACTTCTCTCCCGGCTATATTTTCTTCGATAACCTGTCACGCGTGCTATCACCTTACCAACTAAATCCACTGAACCTCAATCCGCTGCGCGATCTCATCTCCAGCCTGGTGGATTTCGACCATGTTCGACATTGCGAAGGCATTAAGCTGTTCGTGGTCGCCACCAACGTGCGCACCGGCATGCAAAAAATTTTCCACCGTCAGGAAATGACCGTGGACATGGTAATGGCTTCCGCCTGTTTGCCTTTCGTCTTCCAGGCCGTGGAAATAGATGGGGAGGCCTACTGGGACGGGGGCTATATGGGCAATCCGGCCCTATTTCCCCTGGTGAATGATTGCCAATCCCGGGACATTGTCATTGTCCAGATCAACCCCATAGTCCGGGAAGAAATTCCCCGCACTGCTTCTGACATTTTAAACCGCATCAACGAGATTACTTTTAATGCGAGTCTGATCAAAGAGGTCCGGGCGATTGCCATTTTGAAAGATCTTATCAAGGTGGCGAATCTTGAAAATCAACGATTCCAGGATGCGCTGTTCCACCGTATCAACGCTGACGAAGAGCTGAAACCCCTGGGCGTCTCCAGTAAGCTCAACACAGAATGGGAATTTTTACAGCACTTGCATGATGTCGGGTATCGTACAACCTCGACCTGGCTGGACCAAAACTACGATGACCTGGGCAAACGATCCACCCTCGACTATGAATCCGTCTACCTTGACTGGAAGGAAAATAATCTATGTTAGGCATTCTCAGTATCGCTGGGGCGCTGGCCCTGTTGATCTATTTCGCCTACCGGGGCATCAGCGTGGTGATCATCGCACCCATCATGGCCTCGCTGGCCGTGCTTTTGGCTGGCGAGACGCTTATCCTGGGGGCCTATACCCAGGTGTTCATGAAGGCCACCGGTAACTTCATCATTCTGTATTTTCCGCTGTTTCTGCTCGGGGCAATCTTCGGCAAACTCATGGACGACAGCGGCTCCGCCGAGGCTATTGCCCAATGGGCGGTCAAAAAATTCGGCCAGGAACGCTCGATTCTCGTGGTGGTGCTATCCTGCGCCCTCCTTACCTTCGGCGGGGTGTCGCTCTTCGTGGTGGCCTTTGCCATCGTTCCCATAGCCGAGATGCTGTTCCGCAACAACGGCCTGCCCAAACGATTAATCCCAGGCGCCGTGGCCCTGGGAGCCTTCTCATTTACTATGACCGCCCTACCGGGCACCCCCGCCATTCAGAATGCCATTCCCATGCCAACCTTTGGCACGACGCCGTTTGCCGCCCCTTTCCTCGGGATCATCGCCGCCGGTATTATGCTGCTCTTCGGTATGGTCTGGCTGAACCGGAGGGCGAGCGCCGCCGCGGCCCTGAACGAAGGCTACGGCGTCCACTCCGATGTGGCGCCCCAGGTGGATAAGCGCCTGCGGGTCCATTCCGAAGGAGATGGTTTCGATATCGGCGAACTCTGCGACAAGCCTGCCCCCACAGGTGAACCGGGCATATTCGTGGCTTTGCTGCCCATTTTCACCGTTATTGCCCTCAATTTTGTCTTTAGCAAGTATATTCTTCCCGCCCTGGACACCTCTTTCCTGGCCCTGCCCGAATATGGCCAGACAGATCTCGGGGCGGTCAAGGGCATCTGGTCCATCATTGCCGCCCTGGCTTGTTCCATTATTCTGGTGATTGTGCTCAACCGCAAAAGATTCTCCGATTTTACCGCTAGCGTCGATTCCGGCGCCAACGCCTCGGTCATGCCCATCTTCAACACTGCCAGCCTGGTGGGTTTCGGCGCCGTTATTGCGATACTCCCCTCCTTTGCGATCATTTCCACCGGCCTCTTTAAACTTGGCGGCAATAATCCCCTGATTTCTCTGTCCCTCTCGGTTGGCATCCTGGCGGGCATCACCGGTTCGGCGTCCGGCGGCATGAGCATCGTCCTCCAGTCGGTGGGGGCCAAATTTGTTGAAATGGCCATGGCCACCGGTGTCTCCCTCGATCTCATGCACCGGGTCACCGCCCTGGCCGCCGGCGGTCTGGACTGCCTGCCCCACGGCGGCGCCGTCATTACCCTGCTCCAGATCTGCAACCTCAAACATGGCGATTCTTATCTCGATATTTTCGCGGTGTCCGTGGCCGGGCCGGTTGTCGCCTTGATCGCCGTAATTATTCTCGGCACCCTGTTCGGCTCCTTCTAAGTAAGACGCAGTTCAGCCAGATTGAAAATTAGTTGACACAGAGTTCTCTATTTCTCTCAGCCTTTGTGCTCATCATTTTCAGGAGTTTTTTTAGGGACAAAATCTATCCAGGACGGCGAGGGCGTAATATTGGCCATGGCCTTCTTGGTAAGGGTGGAAAGGTCTTGGCCCAACTCCAGCCACGTCCGGAATTGTGAATCCATGGAGCTTTTGTAAGCCAGATAATTCTTTAGAGTCTGTTCCAGATAATTGTCAAAGAATTCACTTAAGATGCTGTCCCCATGGCGAATGATGAGGTATAGGAGGGAAACCGGGAGCAGCAAGGTTTTCTTTTTCGCTTCCTCTAAAACAATCTGGGTGAGGATGAAAGCGGTGACGTCCTCTCCGGTTTTGTCGTCGCTGATCTCTATTTCCCGCCCTTGTTTCACCAATTCGGCAATCTGAGCCAGACTCACGAAGGCGCGTTTTTCCGTATCGTAGAGCCGCCGGTTGGCGTATTTTTTGAGCACCACTTTTTCAGGCATGCTCTTCTCCTTTTAGAAGTCAGTGTACAATAAACTTTTGCGATTCACAATTTTTTTGTGTTTTATTGATTCAATTACGGCCATATTATATTATAATATATTAATATTATTATCTAATTTTATTTTATTTTTAATATTTTATAATTTTTTGCATTGCAAAATATTTCCTTGACAAAGCTCTCGGCGGAGTTTATATTAAGAGAAAATTCAGGCTGAAGCAGCCGCTTTAGGAGAGCAGAGATGATGGATTCGAAAAAGATGGGCAAGCAGATGATCGACCTTTACAAAACCACCTTCGACAATTCCTTTAACACCATGGTGATGCTCCAAGAACAGATGGAGCGCCTGGGCTCCATGTACTGGGGACAGATGGTCAATCTCCCGGAAGAGGCCAAAAAAGGGCTGACCGAGTGGACTAAATCCCACAAGAAGAACTGCGAAGACTTCAAAAAGTTAGTGGACGACGGTTTCCAAAAGCTGGAATCGTTCTCCGCTTAATCTAAAAAGTTCAGGCTGAGGTAGCCGCAAGGAGAAAAGAGATGATGGATCCAAAAAAGATGGGCAAGCAAATGCTGGACTTTTACAAGACCTCCTTTGACAATTCCTATAGCGCCATGATAATGCTCCAGGAACAGATGGAGCGCATGGGCGCCATGTACTGGGGACAGATGGTCAATCTCCCGGAAGAGGCCAAAAAGGGTCTGACCGAGTGGACCAAATCCTACAAGAAGAACTGCGAAGATTTCAAAAAGGTGATGGACGACAGTTTTAAAAAACTGGAATCCTTTTTGGCCGAAGCTGAAAAGGCCGAAAAAACCAAGACTGCCTGAAGGATTAGCGGGATGCTGACGACCAGCATCCCGCCGTTCATTGTGTTTAAAACGGCCGTTACGGTAATTCCCGCATGGCCTTCCTAAAACCGGACCGGACTCACCGGCATCCCAGGAGTTAAATATGTCTGAGTCAAAAGATGTGACTCACAATTTGATTGAGCAGGCCCCAGGCCAATTGGATATGACCCCGGAGATGGCCTTAAAAACTCAAGCCAAGGTTATCTCGGCCAGCATTGATCAGGCCCGCATGCTGCAGACCTACTGGATCGGCCTGAGCCGCTATATCCTGGACTTCTATGGCGCCGGCTTTCTCCGCCCTGGAATCTTTCCGCGGCGTGGAAAGTGATAAACTCGAGGACATATTCCCCCGAGGAAAATATCAGGGATTATGCGGGTCTGTTGGAATTCAACCTGCGGTTGGCAGAAAAAGGCATGACTCACGGGATGAAAGCCATCAACGATTTCCACGCTCACCAGTTGGAGCAGGGTTACAAAGCCTGGCAAAATACGCTGTACCATCAGAAGGGCGAAGATATTGCCGCCTTCATGGCCAAACAGGCCCGGTTGATGGAGTTGGTGGTCCACGAATATCCCCAGGCCATCAGGGCCATTGAGCCGGAGTACGGCTTCCACTTTGATGACGGTCATTACGTCAAGACTGCCGAAACAGACCGCTTCTGCCTCTACCAGGTGCTGCCCCTGGATAAGTCGGTGAAAGTCCGGAAAAAAGGCAAACCCATTCTGATTATCCCCCCCTATGTGCTGGGGGCCAACATATTGTCCTTTCTGCCGGGGGAAGGCAAGAGTTTCGTGCACTGCTTCGCCAACCAGGGCATTCCCACGTATATCCGCATTGTCAAGGATATCTACGCCAACCCGGCGGTACAGGAAATGACCGGGGAAGAAGACTGCCTGGACACAAAATTTTTCCTGGAGCAGATAAAGGCCGCCCACGATCGGCCGGTAACTCTGTGCGGTTACTGCCAGGGCGGGTTCACCGTGGCAGTCAATTACCTATCGGGGGAACTGGATGGTTTGGTGGACGCACTCATCACCAGCGTCGCCCCCATGGACGGCACCAGGAGTAAAAGCTTGGCGGATTTTCTGGCACAGATTCCCAAACGGTTTGAGGATATCAGCTTTGCCATCAAGACCCTCCCCAACGGCAACCGGGTAGTGAACGGCAAGCTCATGAGCTGGGTCTACAAGCTTAAAAGTATGGAGAAAGATAATCCCATTATCGCTTTCATCCGGGATCTGAAGCTTTTTGAACGGAATCTGAAGATCAACAAGACGGCGGCGGCCATCAACTACTGGCTGCTGTATGATCAAACCGATCTGCCCCTCGAGATCTGTAAGATGAGCTTCGATTCCTACACCATCCCGGTTGCCAAAGACGGGACCCTCCCGGTTAGACTTTTCGGGCGCCCCTTGAATTTCAAGCGGGTTAAGGAACAAGGCATTAAGTGGTTCATCTGTATTGCCGAAAAAGATGATCTGGTGGAGAAGGAATCGGCCCTGGCACCCCTGGACTGGGTAGAGGCGGAAGTAGCCGTTTTCCCCAAGGGGCATGTAGCCATCGCCACCAGTTGGTCTCTGCCCACCACCGAGTGTTCCCTGGACCGGTGCTTCCTGGATTACCGCGGCCCGGTGCGCTTCCAGCTGGATTTGGAGGCCGAAGGTGACAAAACCCAGGCGGCTGCTCCTCAGAAAGAGCCAGGGAAAAAAACCCGGTCCGCAGCGGCCTTGAAAACACTGGCGAGTAAGGCTGAAACTGAGGCGGCGTTGAAGGCGCCAGAGGATAAGACCCAGTCTGCCCCTGCCCAGACAGCGGAAAAGGACAAGGCCCTGCCTGCCGCGGCCCCGAAGCAGGAGCCCAAATGAACCGGCACTTTTTGGAGTTCTGGGGGAAGGCCCTCCTCCAGGCCGCCCACAGTCAGAAGCAGTTGGAAGATTTAGCCAAATGGTGCCAGCGTGGCATCTTCAGTTTCCAAGATTACACCCAGCTTTTTAAAACTGCTTACGGCCTGGATCAGGTGGGGGAAGACAGCCCAGATGAACTCTCCACATGGGAAAAAGCCGAAGAGAACTTTCGGGAGTCTTTCAAGGAGTATTTAAATATCTTTGGAGTGGTCCCCCGGGAGGAGTATGCAGCTCTGGTGCGGCAATATGACGAGTTAAGAGCAAAAGTGGCCGAACAGGAAGAAACCATTAAACAACTGCGCTTGTTGCTTGAAGAAAAGGGACTGGGGCTGGCGGCGACGTCCCTGGAATTCCAGAGACTCATCGAGAAACAAGGAGAGCAGTTTCAGAAACTTATTCAAGGCCTGGGGGAAGCGGTAAAATCCGAAGACCCTCAAGTCTGAGGACAGCCAGGGCCGGATGCTGGCACCGAAAACTTCAATCTGACCAATATCTCATCTCGGGAAGGGGAATAGCATAATGTTGGTAATAAAAGACGCGGTGGCAGTCATTACCGGTGGCGCCGGAGGCATCGGCGAAGAGCTGGCGAAATATTGGGTGCGTCAGGGCGGTAAAGTGGTGCTGGCGGATATCAGCGCCGATGGTTTGAGCCGAGTGGAGGCTGAGATCAAGGCCATGGGCGGCCAAGTGGCCACCCTGGTCTGTGACACCACCAAAGAGGACGATTGCGCCAGGCTGGCGGACCTGGCCATTGAAAAGTTCGGCTGCCTCAACCTGGTAGCCCCCTGTGCCGGTATCATCCGGGACGGCCTGCTGGTAGCCCCTGACCGGGAAACCGGCAAGGTGGCTAAAAAAATGTCACTGGCGAACTTTCAGGCCGTCATCGACATCAACCTCACCGGGGTCTTTCTCACGGTCCGGGAGTGCTCGGCGCGGATGATCGACCATGGCTGCCAGGGCCTGATCTGCTTGTTTTCCTCCACCGGTTCCCTGGGAACCGCCGGGCAGATCAATTACTCCTCCACCAAGGCGGCCATGAGTGTCATGCCCAAAGTGATCACCGCCGAGTTTTTCCGCCGGGGCCTGGGGGGCAAGATCCGCTGCGTGGCCATCGCCCCGGGGTATGTGGGCACCCCCATGGTGAAAGGCATGGACCAGAAGGCCCTGGGGAAGATTTTAGAACAGGTTCCCATCGGCCGCCTGGTGGAACCTGCAGAAGTGGCCTCCCTTATCGGTGAACTTTATCGCAACGAAGCCCTGGCCGGGGATACCTTTTTCATCCACGGGGGCCTGCGCCTGGGATCTAAAGGATAGGAGACCCATAATCAGAATACCCAAGCACCATCTCATAAAATTGACCCCAGTTGGTGAAGCAACTGGGGTCTTTCATTTTTCAATCAAAGAGATCATTGGTTCATATAAAAAACGAAGAAAACGTCTAGGATTTTTACGTATACCTGCTCTTCCTAGAAACTTATCAACCTCTGGAAAATTCAACCTATTCAGTCCATAACGACACATCAGGCTCAACATCCGAGAACCCAGCCTGAGAAGGTCCGGGTGGCATATTCTTGGGTCAGCCCCTCCCAGTTCTGATATTCAGATCAAACCTGGATTTTTTCTGGGTGATGGGATAATTGTCGAAGCTGGCAAGTAAGCTGGAAAAATTGCATTTTATGTGGTATTGCTCAGACCATTAAGTTGGATGGCCCATAGCCCAAAGGCTTTCTGACACCGCTAAGGCACAGAGTCGGGCTCCAAAAAGGAGAAACGACAATGGACAATACATCCGCCCGGAATCGACTCGTCGCTGTAATCCGCACACTCGCCGCAGAGAAGCATATTGAACTGGAACGGCTTAAAAAGGAACATAGCGGCCTCGCTCGTTCAGACTTCATCTGGCACTACCTCTTGGTAAGCTTCTCAACAATGGGGCGGGCGTCTGGGTGGCATGGGCTGATCGGCAACAAGAACAACTACCAACGTGTTACCTACAATGTTCTCGCCGCTCTGTCTCCGGAAGCTCGCAGATCACAGGTAAGACAGGTGTGCAAAGTTGCGGGGATTCGCATGCCGGATAAGAAAGCGGATTACATTCTCGGCTGTTTTGATTATATCAAGCAGCTCGGTGGGCCGGAGACCACAAAGGCTAAGCTGCTTGCTCAACCGGGCCGAGACGCCAAGATTCGCTTCCTCCAAACTTTCCCCGGTATTGGGCCAAAATATGCCCGAAACATAATGATGGACGTTTATCACGAGGACTTTCGGAATAGTATCGCCCTCGATGTTCGTATCAAGGCCATCTCTGACGCCCTCGGTCTGTCGTTTTCATCTTATGCCGAGCACGAGCAGTTCTACCTCAACGTAGCTCGCAATGCCGGGATCAACGGTTGGGAGTTAGACCGACTGTTGTTCAATTTTCGCGCTGAGGTGGAGGCGAGCCTTGGGGTTAGAAGAGTATGAATGGCCTTAGTGCGTGAAAGAACACAAACATCGATTTTAGACAAGCTCAGCCAGGACCGATGTATAATTTTGGTTAACAATGAAAAATGGCAAAGACATGAAGAGCCTAATAAATAAATATATTTCTTTGGCCAAAGAAAGCCTCATTCAGCGGGAAGATACCTCGACCAACAGAATATCTCTTTTAAAAAGCTGGAAAGATCGATTGCTTGAGAAAGTCGAATACATAGAGTCACATCAAATTTTTGAAGATTTGATTTTTAGAACTATAGAAGTTTATAGAGATAATTTCTTTAAAGATAATTATCGGGATATTCGGGGTGGGCATATTGAAGATATAACTGCCGAAGATCGTTTACTTGAAAATGTCGAATATATAGAGTCACATCAAATTGTTACAGATATGATTTCCGGAACTATAGAACTTTATCGGGAAATCCGCGGTGGGCATGTGGAGGATGTAACCGCCGATTGGGAGATCCTGGTGAAAACTTTTTTTCGTCGTTCCGGATTCTATATTAAGCTTTCCAAGGATGAACCAATTGATATTGATTTGGTTTGTCATCAATATGATGAAGCATTTACAGCCAAGGAGGTGCCGGTTAGATATTTGGCACCTTTAGAATTTGTTAACTTTTATGATGTTGACAGGCTTAATTTTCCTTCTTTTTCAATCAGGAGATTTTCTCCACAGGAATTATCAGAGGTAATTAATAATACTGTTAATGAAGTATTTTATCCTGATGCAATTTGGGATTTTGATAAATTATCGATGTTCTGGTTTATTGATGTCGTAATTCCTAAAGTAAATACGAACAAATTACTACAGACTAATGATTATTTCGCATACTTCGGAAATTACAGGCATGAATCTGACAATTTAGACCCGATTAAAGATGTATTAAAGATATTATCTTTGTTTGATTGGAATTCGATACATAACGATGGCAATTGTCAAGGGTTTAATGTCCCGTTTGTCAGCCAAGTAGATGAATATTTTCTGGCCTATCCTGATTCATTTCCAATTGGAAAAAAATTAGAAATGGCAAATAGTTACGAGGATTTTGACGATGATAATATGCACTACTACCATCATAAAATAATTGGTCGAGAACCTCTTATTTTATGCCAATTAGACGAAAAAAATGTTAACCGATTTATTGAATTTGTTAGTGTCGTGGACAATCAATTTTCTGACATATGTAAGAAGTGGCCCTTTTATAATAATGCTTTAGAATTTATACTAAAAGCTTTTTTTCATGACGACTTCTACAGGCCGATTGACCAATTATTATGGAATATTGTTGCAATAGAAGCTCTATTGGGTGATAAAGGGGAAGGGCTAACTAATAGGTTAGCAGCTCGGTTGAGTAGAATATTAGCCAAATCTGATGATGTTCGAGATTATATTAAAAAAGAATTTAAGATAATTTATAATTTAAGATGTAACCTTATTCACGGTAGCTCGTGGGATGAGAAATTAGATAGGAAATATCTTTTTTTAAGTAGGAACTTGGCAAGAAAGGCCAGTATGAAGTTCTTCTATTTATTTGCTTACATTTCTACATCAGGTCAATTTAATCCAAAAAAACACTCCAGGAAAGAAATATTGTCCTTTATTGATAGTGATCTGATATTCGACGAGAATGGACTGGAAAATATACTTCGTTAAATTAGGGCCATAGAGCGGGAAAGAGGTGATAATCGCGGTATTAGCATTACTCGTTTTAACTCATGCCCAAGCTGAGCTTCAGAATGAGAAAATTCAAAAATCGGATCACTGCTCTATCTCCGCAATGCGCCACCCAGCAGTTGGTGTTCTGATATCCTCACAATATCCAGCAAAATATATCTCGGGGGAGTAGGAGCCGCCCTCGCTTTGACTCGAAAAGGACCGGCCGCCGGGACGGCGTCAAAAGAAAACAAGATTATAGATTTTGTTTCCTTTTCTCCGGGCCTGAAAAACCCTCTATAATTTATGAAGGACCCTAATATTCAGCCGCCCTTGGGTGACTTGGGGTCCTGTTTTGCGGGGACGCAATACCTTGCCCCTATCAACAATAGAAAAAAACTAATTAATATAGCAGAGTTATCTAAACAGCAGGCTTTTATTTAGGCATTTCATTTGTTTGGCGAGCGCCCCTAATCTTCATCGCCGGTGAGATCGCCGCTTGGCCCCATCCCCGGCCCCATACCCTCTCCCATCTCCCCGCTTGCCATGGCTTCCTCGATCATCTGGTCGATATCCCCGACATCGTCCTCCCCCATGGCTTCCTTGAGGTGGGGACCCATCTGGCGCATCATGCGGGCCATGCTGGCGGGGTCGTTTTCGTCCAGGTCGGCCAGGCCGCCCCAGCGGTGGGGGTCGGCCAGGCGCTCCATCCTGGTTTCTTCCGAGAGGCGGACTCGCACTCTGGAGAGCAGCCGCTCCATCTCCGTGCCGCCGCACCGGGGACACACCGGGGTAAAGGGCGCACTCAGACTCAGGATGAGAAACTCAGACACTTTCCGGCAGGAGGCACAGCGATATTCGTAGATGGGCATAGGTCAGTTGGCCACCTTCACCTTCATTTTTTCCAGGCGGGCTATCTGGGCCTGCACCCGGCTGTAGTGGGGGTCGGTGAGGGGCATGTTGGCCAGGGCCTTCCGGAAGTGAAACAGGGCCGTGGGGTAGGCCCGGGCCGTCAGGCTGTGCAGCCCCAAGAAATAGTGGGCCGGCCCCAGTCGTCCCTTCTCCCCGTAAAGGGTGCCCAAATTGAGATACACCTCCACCAGGGCCGGGTTCAGGGAATACACCCGTTCCATGGCTGCCAGGGCCAGATCAGTATGTTTCTGTTCCTGGTAGATTCGCCCCAGGTAAAAAAGGATCACTTCATCCTGAGGGTGGCTCTGACTCAGGCGCATGAGCAGCGGCAGGGCCTCCTGGTAACGGTTCCGATCGAAGTAATTGACTGCCTTTTCCCGTTGCAGCAGGTAGTTCCCCGGGTCCAGGCTCAAGGCCTGGTTCAGGGCCACCTCCGCTTCTTCGGTGCGGTCCAGGCGGGTTAAAGCCAGGGCTTTGCCGTATAAATACACCGGGTTTTTCGGCTCACTCTGGGAGGCCTGGGCCATGCGCCGGAAAAGCTGGTGGGGGTTGCCGGAGGTGGCCTCCACCTTTAAGGCGAAGTAGCTAAAATCAGTAATATTTTCGCCAGCCACAATTTTATTTTCGTGGAGACTGTACTGGTTGGCCAACTCCACCAGCCGTTCATCAGTGTGGGGGTGAGTGCTCAAGTATTGAGGAATGTCTCCCCCCTGAAACCAGCGTTGTTTGTTCAACTTCTTAAAAACACTGATCATATCCCGGGGGTTGTACCCGGTCTTGGTCATCAATTTGAAGCCCAAATTGTCCGCTTCATGTTCGTAGTCCCGGCTGTACTTCAGCATGGCGGATACCCCGGCGGCTTGGGCGCCCACCAGCAGGGCCGCAGCCGCAGGGCCTCCCAGGAGCAAGGCCGCCAGGCTCCCCACCATGGTGGCGATGTTGACGTTCCGGGTTTCTTCCATCTGCCGGGCTATGTGCCGGGCGGAGATGTGGGAGATTTCGTGGGCCAGCACGCCCACCAACTCCCCTTCCCGGTCCATGGCCCGGATGAACCCGGAGTTGATGAAGATATACCCTCCCGGCACGGCGAAGGCGTTGAAACTGGGGTCATCTATTACGTAAAAGCGGTATTTATAGGCATGGGCGCCAAGATTGGACTCTATCTTGCGGCCCAGGCGGTTTATATAGGAGGAAACAAAGGGATCTGTGGAGATGGAGTAATAGTTCTGTATTTCCAGGAAAAACTCTTCCCCGATCTGTCGTTCCTTTTCGATGCTCAGGGTGTCAAATAACCTGGCGGCGGCCGGGTTGGCGCCCCATGCGAGGCTTGCTGCCAAGAGCCAGACCATCAGCCGCCACCTGGCAAGGTTTTTCATAAGAGGTGCTCCTGGCATCAGGGGCGGGGCTGCTCCTGATGCCGGTTATTGGTAAATTCGGGTAATGGCAGGCGATTGGCCTCCACCCACAAGCCCTCAAGGTCGTAAAACTCTCGCAGCGGGGTAATAAAGAGGTGAATGACCAGATCGACGTAATCCAGGAGAACCCATTGGCCGTCCTCCAGACCTTCCACGCCCAGGGGTTTGACGCCGGCCTGCCCCAGGGCTTCCTGCAGATGCTGGGCCAGGGCCTGGACGTGGCGCTTGGAGGTTCCGGAACAGATGATAAAGTAGTCTCCCAGACTGGAAAGACCCCTGACGTCAAGAATCACCGGCTCAAGGCCTTTTTGATTCACCAGGGTGCGGGCCGCCATTGCCACCAGCTCTTCGGCGGTTAGGGATGTCTTTTGAGGTTTGCTGACCGTTCTCACCTTATGCTTTATATAAATTATTTTTAAGTATAAATCGGCGCACATTCTCCGGCAAGAGATATCGGATGGATCTCCCCTCTGCCGCCAGCTTGCGGATGCGAGTGGCGGAGATGTCCAGGAGAGTGGTGGCCAAAAGCAGCACCCGGCAGCCCGTTGGATGCTGAAAGCCCCCTCCCCCGGCCAGGGGTTGAAACCCCGGGTGGACCTCCTGTTTGAGAACCTTGGCTAAATGCGCCGGGTCATAGCCGGGGCGGTCCAACACCACAAAATGGCTGAGGGTGAACAGTTCCCGGTAATCTTTCCAGGAGGCGATTTCCAAAATCGCGTCCAGGCCGACGATGAAAAAAAGTTCCTGTTCCGGGCCGAACTCTTCCCGCAGATAGCGCAAGGTTTCAATGGAATAGGATTTGCCGGGCCGCCGTCCCTCCAGATCCGAGACCGCAAAGCGGGGGTGCCGGCCCACCGCCAGCCGGGTCATGGCCAGCCGCACCTCAAAGGGAGTAACCTGGGCCGGGGCTTTGTGGGGGGGAGCGCGGCGGGCATAAACCAGATCTTATCAAGGTTCAGGGCCTCGGCCACTTCCTCCGCGGACCGCAAGTGCCCATAATGAATGGGATTGAAGGTCCCGCCGAACAACCCCAGGCGCTTTGGCTTTTTCATTCTTGGATTGGGTTTGGTGGGGGGAGGGCCAGGGAGCGGTGGCTCCCTGCCCTCCCCCCATACCCCCCTCCCAACCCTTTAGTGGGCCTGAAAATTTAGGACCATGGGTCCCGAATTTCCAGGCAGATAAATACCCCCATCAAGGGATTGGGGGAGGGGGCGTGGGGGAGGGGGTAAGGGGCCACCGCCCCTTAGCCCCCTCCCCCAAAAACCTTAAGTTCTAATTTGCCCTGAACCATAAACTATGAACTTGGTGGTGGTCAGTTCTTCCAGGCTCATGGGTCCGAAGGCGTGGAGTTTGCTGGTGGAAATGCCGATCTCGGCGCCCAGCCCCAGCTCGCCGCCGTCGTTGAAGCGGGTGGAGGCGTTCACCAGGACCACCGAGGAGTCCACCTCCCGAAGGAAGCGCTGGGCCCGGTCGTAGTCCCGGGTCAGGATGGCCTCGGTGTGGTTGGAGCTGTACTGGGCGATGTGGCCCAGGGCCGCGTCCAGGTCGGGGACCACCTTGACGGCCAGGATCAAATCCAGAAACTCATAGCCCCAGTCCTCCTCCTGGGCCGGCTTCACCTGGGGGTCGATCTTCTGGGTGGCCGGGCAACCCCGGAGTTCCACCTCGGCCTCCCGGAAGCGGGCGTGCATGCGTGGGATGAAAGTCGGCGCGATTTTCTCATGGACCAGCATGGTCTCCATGGCGTTGCACACCCCGGGGCGCTGCACCTTGGCGTTGAAGCACACCGTTTCCGCCAGGTCCGGGTCGGCGCCCTCGTCCACGAAGATGTGGCACACCCCCTTGTAGTGCTTGAGGACCGGGATGCGGGAGTTTTCCGCCACAAAGCGGATGAGGCCCTCGCCCCCCCGGGGGATGATGAGGTCCACCAGTTCGTCCTGCTTCAGCAGCTCCAAGGTGGCCTCCCGGGCGACGCTGGGGATGACCTGCACCGCGCCCGCGGGGATGTTGAACTCACTCAAGGCGTCCTGCATGAGCTTGGCCAGGGCCAGGTTCGAGTGCAGGGCCTCCTTCCCCCCTTTGAGGATAACGCTGTTGCCGCTTTTGAGGCAAAGCGACGGCCGCGTCCACCGTGACGTTGGGCCGGGACTCGTAAATAAAGCCGATGACCCCCAGGGGGATGCGCACCCGCCCCACGAGCAAACCGTTGGGCCGCCGCCACATCTTCACCACTTCCCCCACCGGGTCGGGGAGAGCCGCCACTTCCTCCAGGGCCTTGACCATGGAGGCCATGACCTTGTCGGACAGGGTCAGCCGGTCGATGAACGCGGCCGGGTGCCCCTCGGCCTTGGCCTTCTCCACATCCTTGGCGTTCTCCGCCTGGATCTCGGCCTGCCGTTCCTTGAGGAGCGCCGCCATGCGCAGGAGCACCTGGTCCTTGACGCCCCGGGACAGATTCCCCAGGGGCCGGGCCGCCGCTTTGGCCTCAAGGGCAAAATTTGTTACGACTTCGGCTACATTCATTTCGTCTCCAAGAATACTTGTAATTATGACATTCCGAGCCTATACGGATCTCTAATCCACTGAGCGATATTTTTTATGAAATCCCAGACATCGCCTTGCCCTGGCTTAACATAATTCCCAGAATCTGGGTCACTTCCCATTTTCTCAAAAATATCGACTAGCCATTCAGGCCCATGTCCTTTGGCGTTAAGGCTTTTCAACCATGCCTCGAGCTCTCCATTTGGAACTACAAAAATACCATATTTTGCTAAGCTGGATAAAAGACTTAAAACTATCTCATTTTCTTTGGCATCTAATTTATTGATTCCCTCTTTCTTTGGATTTAGACCTTTCTTCTCAAAGAGCTTATAGCTCTCTCCTCGGAGAGTACCCCATGTATTTATGAGTTCTTGTGGAACATTACAATTTTTAAGCAAATTCTTAAGCTCATCACCCTTTTTAATTATATCAAGGTCAACTATTGCAGCGGCAGATATTCCCATTTCTCTTAGTGGTCCAACGATATTTTTTATCGTCTGTTTATTTTGGGCATTTAAAAAAATACAATTATCTAAACCACCTTTTTGGAAAGAAAGTAGTCTCCCATTAATTTCTTGGTAGAAGACTCTATCAGTATCAGCCTCGCAAATTATGGCGCTTTCATGAAATAAGGCGCTCAGTACGCCACTAGAACGCATCAATGGGTCTCTCATTATCAATTGAAGTTTTTCTGACGAAAGAAGGCGAGCAGTTGCAATTCCACCGGAGTATGTCAATCTAATAATATTGACGGGCTTCCCTGATTGAACACATCCCATTAAAAAATCTGAACTGTGAGTTGCTGCAAATACATTAGCCTTCCTCTCAGTAGCAATTCTGGCAAGATAATTTCCCAGTTTCCTAATTAAAGGTGGGTGTAAAAATGCTTCTGGCTCATCAATCAAAATAATTTTAAAATCAGAACTCAATAGAGCAGATATTATTCCTGTGTAAGCTTTTATCCCGTCACTCAATTCAGCAATCTCAAAAGCATTCGCATGAAAAGCTCGTGCTCTCTCATCTAATGCTTGTTCTTCAAGTGAATCTGACGGTTCCTGCAGTGACATTCTTATACGAAATTTGTTCATTCCTGTTGGATCTATTGTAAAATATAATCCAAAGGCATCCGCTGTAATATTACGAATAGTTATTCTTGATTCTTCATCTTTAAATAAAGACATCAAGTGACTGGTAGATTCTCTTTGTAAATCACCAGATGGCCTATCATCAGTAAGCGAAAACCGTGTTCTGCCATCAAGTCTTATTGTAAATAAATTAATGAGATTACTACATATGACTCCTAATAAATTGCTATTAAGATTTTTATTATATTCTTCTACAAGACGTAACAAATCATTTAAAGGAATCTCATGTCTATCAATCCTACCTTCTATTAACTGTATTTTGCCAATTAAGATATTTCCTTCCCTAATATTTTCATTAGGCAATGGCAGAAGAGATTTTGATAAAAGTATTTCTCTGACTTTATCCTTATTTGGCAAAATATAATCAATATTATCAATTATCTTTCTATTTTCTACGGGACCCATTCTTGAAAAGGTCTCGATTTCTCGTAAAATAAGACTTTTCCCTGAATTATTAGGACCAACAAAAACTGTTACTCCTCCAGGTTTAAACGCAAGAGGTTGGGAACTTAATTGCTGGCCAAATTTTAATTTAATCTCGTCAATCATCCGTTGCCGAATTCCGGAAAGATCACCAGGTTGTCCCGGTGGATGACTTCGTCCGCGTCGGTGTGGCCCAAAGCCTGGGCGATCTCCTGGGTCTGTTTGCCCTTGATGCGGTTGATGTCCCGGGAGGAATAGTTGCTCAGGCCCACCGCAAAAGTTTGGCCTTCCGGGTCCATGAGGCTCACCGGCGCGCCCTTGCGGAAGCCGCCGAAAACTTCGAGGATGCCCGCCGGCAGCAGGCTTTTCCCCATGCGCACCAGGGCCTCCCGGGCGCCGAGGTCCACCAGGATGGCGCCTTTGGGGGCCACGTTGTAGGCCAGCCAGTATTGGCGGCTGGAGAGTTTTTGGGTTTGGGGCAGAAAGAACGTACCCACTTCTTGGCCGCCAAAAATCTCCCCCAGAATGCCGGGGCGCCGGCCGTTGGCGATGAGGCTGGGAACCCCGGCCGCGGCCGCCTTCTTCACGGCCTGAAGCTTGCTGACCATGCCCCCGGTGCCCAGCTCATTGGGGCGCTCTCCGGCTGCGGTGGCCAGCCGCGGATCACTGGTTTCCAGAAAGGTCAGCAGGGGCGCGTCCGGGTCCTCCCGGGGGTCCCGGGCATAGAGGCCCTCGGTGTTGGTGAGCAGAATCAATAAATCCGCCTCCACCAGGTTGGAGATGAGCGCGGCCAGGTGGTCGTTGTCCCCGAATTTCAGTTCGTCGGTGGCCACCGTGTCGTTTTCGTTGATGATGGGGACCACGCCCCACTGGAGGAGGGTGAACAGGGTGTTTTTGGCGTTGACGAAGCGGCCCCGGGCGGCCAGGTCGTCGTGGCTCAGGAGGATTTGGGCCACCTTGAGGTCATGGGCGGCAAAGGCCTCTTCATAGGTCTGTATCAGGGTGCTCTGCCCCACCGCAGCCACGGCCTGCACCTGGGGCATGCTGGCCGGGCGCAGACAGATGCCCAGTTTTCTCAAGCCGGCGGACACCGCGCCCGAGGATACCATGACAAACTGGTGCTCGGTTTGCCGCAACCCGGCGATTTCTTTCACCAGGCGCTGGATGAGGGGCAGGTTCAAGCCATCGGCGGCGGTGAGTACTGAGCTTCCCAGCTTCAGGACCACCCGCCGGGCTTTTTGCAGATATTGTTGGCGAGGACTACCGGCGTGCACGTGTCATTACCCGAAATATGCAAAGATGTGAAGACATTATACCGGATAATGTGGGTGTCGGGGGGATTAAATTTTCACAAAAAACAAGTTTGGCAATCTCTGAGGAAGCAGGGGACGCTTCAGGGCCGGGAGAAGGGGGCGTCATCCTCCCTTTCGGCTGCGGCATCTTCCGGGTGACGGGCCGCCACTTCGGCCAGGACTTGCCGCAACTCCGGCAGGCCTTCGCCGGTGTGGGCCGAAATCACCAGGGGGTCTTCCCCGGCCTGCCGGTAGGCGGCCACCACCTGGTCCAGGGGGAAATCCGGCGGCACAAGGTCCTTTTTATTCAAAACCACCCAGCGGGGTCTTTTGAGCAACTCGGGATCAAAGGCCTGCATCTCCCGCTCCAAAGCTTTTAAGGGGGCCAGAGGGTTTTTCGGGTCCACCTGGGTCACGTCCAGGAGCACCAGCAAAAGCCGGGTGCGACGCAAATGACGCAGGAACCGGTGCCCCAGGCCTTTGCCTTTGTGGGCGTCGGCGATCAACCCGGGGATTTCCGCCACCACCAGGGGCTCCCGGTCTTCAAGATAGACCACCCCCAACTGGGGGCTGAGCGTGGTAAAAGGAAAATCGCCCACCCGGGCCTGGGACGCGGTGAGGGCTCTCAAGAGGGTGGTCTTGCCGGCATTGGGCGCGCCCATGAAGCCCACATCGGCCAAAATCTGGAGTTCCAGGCGCAGGCGCCGGCTCTCCCCCTGTTCCCCCGGCTGGGAAAAGCGGGGCGAGCGCATTCGGGACGAGGTGAAATGGGCGTTGCCCTTGCCGCCGCGGCCCCCTTTGGCCGCGACCAGGCGCTCTCCGGGCTTCAGCAACTCGGCCAGGAGTTTGCCGGATTCCAGGTCATACACCAGGGTGCCCAGGGGTACGCGCACCGGGAGAGTGGGACCGCTTTTGCCCAGGCGGTCCTGACCATGCCCGGCCTGACCGTTATCGGCCTGGAACAAACGCCGCCGCTTAAAATAAGCCAGGGTGCGTTCGTGAGAAGAGGCCTCTAAGATGACATCCCCGCCCGAGCCCCCGTTGCCGCCGTCGGGGCGGCCCCGGGGTTGAAAGCGGGCCCGACGGAAGCTTACGCAGCCTGCGCCGCCGGCGCCCCCTTGGACAGTGATCTCCGCCTCATCGGGGAAGGATTTCAAGCGATGGGGTGAACGCTGACCCTTTTGCGGTCTTTGCCGAAAGCCTCAAAGGCCACCACGCCGTCGATCTTGGCGAACAAGGTGAAGTCTCGGCCCAAGCCCACATTGAGCCCTGGGTGGATGCGGGTGCCCACCTGGCGTACCAGGATGTTGCCGGCTTTTACCTGCTGGCCGGCATAGCGTTTGACGCCCCGGCGCTTCCCGGCACTATCCCTGCCGTTGCGGGAACTCCCGCCTGCTTTTTTGTGTGCCACGGTTATATCTCCCGTTCAAGTGTTGCTCAAAAGGGCAAGTCTTGCCGCCCTCTCTGGCGCTCACACCTGAATATCTTTAATCTCTAAGGCGGTGTAAAGTTGGCGGTGGCCCTGCTTGCGACGGTACTTTTTCCGGCGCTTTTTCTTGAAGACAATGATCTTCTTGCCTTTGCCCTGCCGCACAATCTCACTCAACACCCGGGCCCCGGCCACCAGGGGTTGGCCCACCTGGATGGCTTCAGCGTCGGCTACCAGGAGCACCTGCTCCAGCAGCACTTCATCGCCCCGCTCTCCGGGGAGGCGTTCCACCCGGAGAATGTCTCCCGGGGAGACCCGGTATTGTTTCCCGCCAGTTTGAACAATGGCGAACAAGGTAACCTCCAGAGAAAATCTAACCAAAAAATATTACAATTTTTAAAATTTTTGTCAACCTTCTTTTGATAACCGCTCTATAAATCACTCTGTCTCCAAGTCCTAAACAGCAAGGGCGGCCTGGATGTAGTCCTTACCCTTTTACGTTATAATTGCTGAAAAATACATGGCTTAAGACAAGGAGTCGGAGTTTGGAAATCGCCAAGTCTCTTTTTTATTTCCTGGTTGCCGGACTGTGCGAAATAGGCGGAGGGTATTTAGTCTGGCTCTGGCTGCGGGAAGGCCACAAATTCTGGGTTGCCCTCTTGGGAGCTGTTGTCCTTATCATGTATGGAGTCGTGCCCACCCTTCAACCTGCCCACTTTGGCCGGGTCTATGCTGCTTACGGCGGCGTTTTCATCGTTCTCTCCATTCTCTGGGGGTGGCAGGTTGACAAGATAATGCCGGATAGATTTGACCTCATGGGAGGGGCTCTCGCTTTGGCTGGTGTCTTTGTTATTATGTACTGGCCAAGGGTATAACCCTCCGGCCCATTCCATCTTTTCCCTTTCCGACCCTCTTTACCCGTTTCAATTCAGGTTGTTGACAGGGCCTACGGGGCGGATTAAGATGCATCTGACCGAAAAAAAACCTGTCCACCTAAAGTTTAAGAATTCAGAGCCCTCCTGACAGATATGATATCGCCAACCAAAGAAAAAGCCGTGGGCTATGTGGTCATCCATGGCCATTTTTACCAGCCCCCCCGGGAAAATCCCTGGATTGAGAAGATCGAAGAGGAGGTCAGCGCCCGCCCCTTTCATGACTGGAACAGCCGGATAACCGCGGAGTGCTATAATCCCAACAGTTGCGCCCGCATCTATGACGGCGACCGCCGCATCCTGGATATTGTCAATAATTACGAAAAAATCAGTTTCAACTTCGGGCCCACCCTGCTCGCCTGGCTGGAGGTGCACGCCCCCGCCACCTACCAGCGCCTGCTGGCCGCGGACCGCCAGAGCCTGGCCCGCCTAAGGCACGGCAATGCCATCGCCCAGGTCTACAACCACATCATCCTGCCCCTGGCCAACGCCCGGGACCGGGAAACCGAGGTGATTTGGGGGCTCAAGGATTTTCAGCACCGCTTCGGCCGGGAGCCCGAGGCCATGTGGCTGCCGGAAACTGCGGTGGATTATCCCACCCTGGCCACCCTGGCGGACCACGGCATGAAGTATGTCATCCTGTCCCCCTACCAGGCCCGCCGGGTGCGTCCCCTGGAGGGCGGCGCCTGGGAAAACGTCCAGGCCCGCACCCTGGACACCACCCAGGCCTACCGCTGTTTTCTGCCCACTAGTTCCGGCGCCCCGGACGATAGCCGGTACATCGACGTGTTCTTTTACGACGGCGAGGTGGCCTCAGACATGAGCTTCGGGAATCTCCTGAAGGACAGCAAAGACATCGTGGGCCGCCTGGAGGCCGGCTTCCGGCCTGACCTGTCCCGGCCTCAGCTCCTGAACGTAGCCACTGATGGTGAAAATTACGGGCATCATCACATGTGGGGGGAATTGGCCCTGGCCTATGCCCTGGAAAAGGTTTTTCCCCAGCGTGGCTTTGTCCTGACCAACTATGCCGCTTTTCTGGAAGCCGCGCCCCCCCGGATTCGGGTGGAATTGGAGATGGGCCCCAAAAAGGAAGGCAGCGCTTGGAGTTGCGCCCATGGGGTGGGACGCTGGAAAGAGGACTGCGGTTGCTCCACGGGCGGCCTCCCCAACTGGAACCAACGGTGGCGAACCCCTCTCCGGGAAGCCTTTGATTTCCTGAATGACCGCCTGGCCCATATTTATGAGGAGGAAAGCGCCCGCTACCTCAAAGACCCCTGGGCCGCCCGCAACGACTATATTGAGGTCATCCTGGACCGCCGGGAGGAAACCATTGAGCAGTTTTTTTCCCGGCACGCGGTCAATGATTTGGCTCCCCAGGCCTGGTTGCACCCGCTGCGGCTGTTGGAGATGCAGCGCCATACCCTGTTGATGTACACGAGCTGCGGCTGGTTTTTTACGGATCTCTCGGGTCTGGAAACCATCCAGATCATGAAATACGCGGCCAGGGCCCTGCAACTGGGCACCTATCTCACCCATGAGCCCCTGGAGGAGCCCTTTCTCAAGATTCTGGAGCAGGCCCAGAGCAACATCCCCGAAGAAGGCAACGGCCGGGATATTTTTGTGCGCCGGGTCAAGCCCGCGGTGGTGGACTTCCACAAGGTGGCCAACCAATGGGCCATTTCCTGGCTCAAGGACCGGGAGCATAAGTGCCCCCACCACATTTATCACTTTCGGGTGAAGCCCCTGGATCTGGAGGTGCAAACCCAGGGGACCCTGGACCTGGCCAGCGGCCGCCTGCAAGTGACCTCGGGCGTCACCTGGCGGCAAGAGATCCTGAGCTTTTTCACGGTTCATCTAGGAAGTTACCTCTACCGTACCCAAATTGTCCAGAACCAGGACTCCGAAGACTTCCTGGCGCTGAACCGGGAATTATTCCGTGTCCTTAACCAGACCCCGGAAAATCTTATCCCTTCTTTAGCCGGCCGCCTGGGTGAACGCTATTACACGGTGCACGATATTTTCCAGGAAGAAAAAGAGCAGATTTTTCAGGACCTGCTGGCGGAGAATCGGGAAGATGCCCTGGCCGATCTGGCGCACCATTTCAGCAATGCGGCCCCTGTCTTGCGGGCTATGGCAACGGAAGGCCTCCCCCTTCCCCGTCTTTATGAAGTCCTCGGGGAGATTACCTTAAACCGCCGCCTGGTGACCATCCTGCGCAGCCTGGAGCCTCAGCCGGAGCTGTTGCCCGACTCGGAGGAGATGCAGGAGCTGCTCCAGGAAGCAATGCTGTTCAAATTCAAGCTGGAGTCCCACGAAGGCGCGCATATTCTGCGCCGGATTTTAGACCACCTGCTCATGGACCTGGCCTCGGAGTTTAACCAGGGGACCGCGGACACCCTGATGGAATTCCTCACCGTGCAGCAGGGCATCCCCATCACCCTGGATACCACCGAAGCCCAGAACTTTTTCTTCGGTTTCATGAAGGAACATTTTCCTGCCCAGGCGGCCCGGGCTGCCAGGGACCCCCAGGTCCGGCGCCTGGCGGACGCCCTGGTCCGGATTGCTGAAGCCCTGAAATTCAGCCCTGAGCCTTATCAGCGCCTGTTGGTTTGAGAAGCCAAGGGAAGCGGCCGATGGGTTGGGTGTCCCCGCCCGCCAACTGTGGATTTTCTTGTTGCAGAACCAGAGCAGGGAATGTAGGGCGGGCACTGCCCGCCGTGAAGATGCCCAGGGCACGCGACATCATCTTGAAACCTTGAACTTTCCGGAGCTCCCATGTCCCTGACTGCAAGACTGGCTGAGGCCGTGGCGGAAGCCAATGACCTGAAAAACCGGGTGGTGGCGGAGCAGGCCGACAAGGTGGCCGCGGCCGCGAGGCTCCTGGCCGGCGTCCTCCAAGGGGGAGGGAAAATCCTTCTCTTTGGCAACGGGGGCAGCGCCGCGGACGCCCAGCACCTGGCCGCGGAGTTTGTCAACCGCTTCCAAATCGAACGCCCGCCCCTGGCCGCGGTGGCCCTCACCACGGACACCTCCATCCTTACCAGTATCGCCAATGACTATGATTTCCTGGAAGTGTTCGCCAAGCAGGTCAAGGCCCTGGGACGGCCGGGGGACGCGGCTGTGGGCTTCAGTACCAGCGGCAACTCCGGCAATGTGGTGCAGGGCCTGGAAGCCGCCCGGCAACTGGGCCTTAAAACCCTGGCCTTGAGCGGCGGCCAGGGCGGTCCCGTGGCCGCCGCGGCCGACCTGGCCATCGTGGTGCCCTCGGCCAACACCCCCCGTATCCAGGAGGTGCACATCACCATCGGGCATGTGCTCTGCGACCTGGTGGATTTCCTGCTGTTTCCGGAGAAATTCCGGGGAGATTAAAATACTCCCAAGTGGTCAGTTTCAGAAAAACGGTAGCGTCTTGATGATGTTTTGAAGACAGACATAACAAGTTTTTCAGTAACATAATTATCCTGATCAACCCGTCCTTCTCAAGCAAGAGAGCCGGAGCGCCATGACCCCCATCGACCCCCTTTCTCTGGAAGGCCTGACCACCTATAGCTTAAAAGACCGCCCCTCCAAGGTGAGCCATGGAGACTTTGCCCGACCCTGGGTCAGGGGGGGGAAGTTTACGGACTTCCTGGAGGGCCTGCCGAATATCCTGGCGGGCCAGGGTCTAAGGGACCTAGCTGCGGCCTGGGTCCTGGCCCGCCGGGCCGAGCGGCCGGTCCTCTTGGGCATGGGGGCCCATCCCCTGAAGGTGGGCCTGGGTCCCATCCTCATCGATCTAATCAAGCGGGGCCTCATCACCGGCCTGGCGGTGAACGGTGCGGTCATCATCCACGACGCCGAAATCGCCATGGTGGGGCGCACCTCCGAGGATGTGGACCAGGTCTTGGGCACCGGACAGTTCGGCATGGCCCGGGAGACCGCCGAATTTTTGAATGAAGCCACTGCCTGGGGCGCGCAGGAGGGCCTGGGCCTGGGGCAGGCGGTGGCCCGCCGCCTGCATCAAAGCGATTTCCCTTATAAGCACCTGAGTCTCCTGGCCGCAGCCGCGGCCCAGGATCTCCCCGCCACCGTCCATGTGGCCGTGGGCACGGACATCATTCACCTGCATCCCTCCCTGAACCCCGGGGCCCTGGGGGAAACCACCCACAGGGACTTCCGGTTTTTTGCGGCCCAGGTGAGCCGATTGGCCGGAGGGATGTATATCAATCTCGGGTCCGCCGTGATTCTCCCGGAAGTGTTCCTTAAGGCCTTGACCCTGGCCCGCAACCTGGGCCACCGGGTGGAGCCCCTGACCACCGTCAACCTGGACTTTGTCCAGCACTACCGCCCCCTCACCAACGTGGTGCGGCGGCCCACAGCCGGGGCAGGCCAGGGCTATGCCCTCACCGGCCACCATGAGATTCTGGTGCCCCTGCTGGCTGCCTGTGTCATTGAAGGAATGGAGGTTTGAGATGCCCACCGACATCGTCATTATTGCCGGAGATCTGCGGGTGGAGGGCCAGTTGACAGACACCCCAACGGCCCAGGCCCTGGCCGCGGCCCTCCCCATTGAAGGCAAGGCCCAACTCTGGGGGGATGAAATTTATTTTCCCGTGCCCCAGGTGGTGCAGGAACTGGACGACACCGCCGCGGTGGTGGTCCAGGTGGGGGATATCGGCTACTGGCCCCCGGGCCGGGCCCTCTGTCTTTTTTTCGGGATGACCCCGTCAAGTGTACCTGGAGAAATTCGCCCGGCCAGCGCCGTCAACCTGGTGGGGCGGATCGGCGGCGATCCCTGCTGCCTGAAAATGGTGCCGGAAGGGGCCCCGGTGCGGGTGGAGCGGCAATAATAAGGCGGTCCCACTTTTTTCCGGTCGCTCTCAAAGTGTTTCGAAAAAAAGGTTTCCCTGGTTCCCCTAAGCTCAGTATTCGCCAGGCCTTCCCTGGCAGGGTTCTCAGGGCTAGATGAGAAGAATTATTGGGGATGGGGTGCGTTTCGAAAATTATATATTATATTAATAAGTAGGCCTTCAGAGCCGGCAATACCAAAGAGGGAGCCAGAGCGCCAAAATACCGCTCTTTTTTTGTCTGCGCGGCGAGTCGGTCATTGCCCAAACGCGGTTCCCATGCGGTTCCCATAAGGAGTTTCCATGCCAATTTTTGAGTTTCTTTGCCAGAATTGCGGCAAAGAATTTGAACGTCTGGTCTTTAAGAGCGATGAAGTGGTGGAGTGCCCGGAGTGCGGCCAGCAGAGCGTCAACAAACTCATGAGCGCCTGCTCCGCCAAGGTGGGGTATAAATTCACCTCCGGTTCCAAGCCGGCCAGCTCCTGCACCGGCTGTTCGGCCACCTCCTGCAGCACCTGCGGTTAGGGGGAGTCGTTGCCGCGACCCGTCCGCATCGGCACCCGGGGCAGCCCCCTGGCCCTGACCCAGACCCGCTGGGTGGAAGCCCGGCTTCTGGAGCAGCATCCGGGTCTCGTCACTGAGCTGGTCATCATCAAAACCACCGGCGACCAGCTCAAAGATGTGCCCCTGGCCCAGGTGGGGGGCAAGGGCCTGTTTATCAAGGAGATCGAAGAGGCCCTCTTGGCCGGGGAAGTTGATCTGGCCATCCACAGCTTAAAGGATATGCCCGCGGAAATGCCTCCGGGGTGCGTCCTGGGGGCCGTGCCGCCGAGGGAGGATTGCCGGGATGCCTTCATTTCCCAGCGCTACGCCTCCCTTATGGAAATCCCCGCCGGGGGCCGGGTGGGCACCGGCAGCCTGAGGCGCAAAGTCCAGGTTCTCCACCGCCGTCCGGACCTGGAAGTGGTGCATCTTAGGGGCAACGTGGACACGCGCCTGCGCAAACTCGAAACCGAGGGGCTGGATGCCATTATTCTGGCCGCGGCCGGGCTCAAGCGCCTGGGGCTTGGCCATATTCCCCGGGGGTATCTGGCCGCCACCGAGATGCTCCCCGCCATCGGCCAGGGAGCCCTCGGATTGGAGGTGCGGGCTGGGGACCAGGAGATGCTGGATCTCTTGGCTCCCCTGAATCATGTGCCCACCCAGGTGGCTGTCACCGCGGAACGGGCCTTTCTGGCCCGCCTGGAAGGGGGCTGCCTGGTGCCGGTGGCCGCTCTGGGGAGCTTGGCGGATGGCGTCCTCAGCCTGGAGGCCCTGATCAGCGACCTGGAAGGCAAGCAGGTTCTCCAGGATCGCTTGACTGGTCCCCCCAAAGAGGCCGCCAGCATGGGGCGCCTCCTGGCGGAGATGCTCCTGGACCGGGGCGGTCGGGAAATCCTCCAGGCAATTTACGGCAGGTCTCTTTAGCGAAAAGTTTACCTTGACTTTTTGGGAAAAATCGTTTAACTTAAACGCACTTCTTCCAAGGGGGATAAACGGTGCTGGGTCAAAGGGGGAAGACCTGGCTGGGTGCCATTTTCTGGTTTCTCATCATGGCAACGGCCATCTGCCCGGCTGCAGCGGATGCTGCAGTAATGGGTACTTATGTGTCTCGGGGTTGGCCGGCGCCGTTTATGGTGGTCACCGCGCCCAGCTCCCTGGAAGCCCAGCTCTTCGGAGACCGTCCTGCCTCGACCCTGCCTTTGACGCCGCAATCTCATCTTCAGGACCTGTGCTCCGGCCTGGAAGGGAGCCAGGGCGAAAGCACTCTCCGTCTTCCCAAGAATTTTCGCATTTCTTTCCGGTATAACAGCGACAATACGGGGAGCAGCCCCGAACGTTTCAACCAGTCGCCTCTCCTGTTCAAGTATTCCATGGATTACTGCTTTTCCTCCAAGCTGAAGGTCGGCTTGAGTGGATTTTTATACCAGCCGCCGGCCGACAACCTTTCCTTTTTGCGCCAGAGAAACGATTTGGTCATGGGCTGGGGCCCGAGCCTGAAGTATGACCTCGGGCGTTGGGGTTTCACCTTCCAGGGCCAGGTGGACAAGTTCCGGTCCGAGGAAGAAAAGGACCTCAAGGGCTGGTTCAGGGTCTGGTACGCCTTTTAATCCTGCCTCGCTTCGTCTTTGCTCCCGCCGGTGCATTTTGCAGCCCCCCTCATTCCCGGCTTTTTCCTGAGGCGTGAAAAGCGCTTTTTAGTCGAGGTGGAACTCCGCGACCGCCGCCGCCTCTGGGCTCATGTCCCCAACACCGGCGCCCTCACCGGCTGCCTGGTTCCCGGTCAGGAAATACTGCTCACCGACGATTCCCGCCCCGGCCGCAAGACTTCCCATACCTGGCGCTTCTGTAAAGCCCAGGAGCATTGGGTGTGTGTGGATACCCTGGTTCCCAACCGCCTTGTGGCGGAGGCCCTGGCCGGGCCAGGCCTGCCGGGGCTGCCCCGTTTGATGAGCCACCGGGCCGAGGTGACCTTGCCCCGGGGCTGCCGCCTGGATTTTGTGGCCGACCTGGGGGAGCGGCTGCTGTTTATGGAGGTGAAAAGTGTCACCTGGGTGGAAGACGGCATGGCTTTGTTTCCCGACGGGGTGACTGCCCGGGGGCGGCGGCACCTGGAAGAGTTGGCCAAACTTGCGGCCCAGGGCCATGCGGCCTGGCAGGTTTTTGTGGTGCAGCGGCCCGACGCGGTGCGCTTTCGCCCGGCAGCCGCGGTGGACCCGGCTTATGCCGAGGAATTGAGCCGGGCGGCCGCGGCGGGGGTGAACATTCTGGTCCTGCAAGAAAATGTCAACCCCCCGGAAATTACCCTTGCCGATCCCCTGCCTTTTGATTTATATTAACCTCTCGTCAACCCTGTGCTTATAGCCAGCTAATAAATCTCCCGTTAATAAGAAGCTTCCGGCCATGCACAACAATGTCCCCCGGATATTTACCGGCAATGCTAACCCGGGGCTGGCCCAAAAAATCTGCGCCCAACTCGATGTTTCCCTGGGTCAGGCTTTGGTCGCTGCCTTCAGTGACGGCGAAATCCGGGTGGAAATCGGCGAAAATGTGCGGGGCCGCGACGTATTTCTCATCCAGCCCACCTGCCCCCCCACCAACCACAACCTGATGGAGCTTTTAATTATGATTGACGCGGTGAAACGGGCCAGCGCCCGGCGCATCACCGCAGTCATTCCCTATTTCGGCTACGCCCGTCAGGACCGCAAGGTGGCCCCCCGGGTGCCCATCACCGCCAAGCTGGTGGCCGATCTGCTCACCACCGCGGGAGCCGACCGCATCCTCACCATGGATCTGCACGCCGGCCAGCTCCAGGGCTTTTTCGACATTCCGGTGGACAACCTCTATGCCTCTCCCTTGATGATTCCTTATATCATCAAGAACTTTAACCACGACCTGGCCATTGTTTCCCCGGATGCCGGCGGCGTGCCCCGGGCCCGGGCCTACGCCAAGCGTCTGGGGGCCTCCCTGGGCCTCATCGATAAAAGGCGGGACGCGCCGGGTAAAGCCAAGGCCATGAACCTCATCGGGGACGTCATGGGCAAAGAAGTGGTTATCCTGGATGACATCATCGACACCGCGGGCACCCTGTCCGAAGCGGCCCAGGTCATCATCCAGAACGGCGCCCGTAAAATCTACGCCTGCTGCACCCATGCCGTCCTTTCCGGCCCGGCGGTGGAGCGCATCCGCAACTCGGAGTTGAATCAACTGGTGGTCACCGACACCATCCCCTTAAGCGAAGCCGCGCAGAATTGCCCGAAAATCGTGCAACTGTCGGTTGCCGACCTCCTGGCCCGGGCCATATTGGGCATCCATCAGGAAGACTCCATCAGTTCTCTGTTTGAGATTCATTTTTAATAGTCCAATGGAGCAGCGAGGCTAAGCCTGGCGTCAGCACAGGTTGAAAACCTGTGCCACCAGTTTTTTTTCTTATTCTGCTTCCATAACGCGGGGAAACTATGGTGGCACAGGTGTCCTCACCTGTGCCCGCGTGAGGATAACAACTGCGCCTCCAACTTCCCCCGCCGGTTCACCTATTTCATTGACAATGGGCCTATTCTCCGTTTACATTTAGTATTTTAAAACATTATGGCTATAATTCGCGCCATTCGCGGCATGAAAGATATTTTGCCACCCGAAACTTCGCGGTGGCAGTGGGTGGAGACCAAGGCCCGCCAGACCTTTGAGCGCTACGGGTATGGAGAGGTGCGTCTGCCCCTGCTGGAAAAAACTGAGCTTTTCGCCCGCAGCATAGGCAGTGACACGGATATTGTGGCCAAGGAGATGTACACCTTCACCGACCGTCGGGGCGACTCCCTGACCCTGCGGCCGGAGGCCACCGCCCAGGTGGTGCGGGCCTGCCTGGAAAACGGCCTGATGAAGGCCCCGGGGGTGAAAAAGCTTTATCTCATGGGGCCTATGTTCCGCTATGAGCGGCCCCAGAAAGGGCGCTACCGCCAGTTTCACCAGATCAACTGCGAGGCCCTGGGGAGCGACGCCCCGGAACTGGACGCGGAAGTCATCCTCATGCTGGTGGACCTCCTGGGGCAATTGGGGATCAAGGACCTGCGCCTGCTCATCAATTCTCTGGGGTGCCCCGAGTGCACGGTGGACTTCAAGGCCCAGCTCAAACTTTTTCTGGCCGCCCAGGAGGGCTGGTGTGACGACTGCCGGCGTCGTCTGGACACCAACCCCCTGCGGGTCCTGGACTGCAAGTCCCAACACTGCCAATCCTTGCTGGTGGGTTCCCCCACCATGGAGGACAGCCTCTGCGAGGACTGTTCCCGGCACTATAAACGGGTGCAGTTTCTTCTGGATGGAGTTGGGGTGGCTTACGAGAAAAAGCCGCACCTGGTGCGGGGCCTGGATTACTACACCCGCACGGCCTTTGAAGTGACCGCGGCGGGTCTCGGGGCCCAGGACTCGGTGGCCGGCGGCGGACGGTATAACGGCTTGGTAAAAGATTTAGGTGGTCCCGACATCCCAGGGATCGGTTTTGGTATCGGGGAAGAAAGGATAATTGAGTTATTACAATCAGATTACAATAAAGAATCTCAACTAAAGGTTTTCTTAGCCGCCATAGGTAACAGAGCTCAAGAGGAGGCTTTTTCTATTCTTCAAGATTTAAGAAAGGCAGGCATTTCGGCAGTAATGGATTTTGAGAACAAGTCACTAAAATCACAACTAAAAATAGCGGATAAATTAGAGGCAAAGGTTGCAATAATATTGGGTGATCAAGAACTAGAGAAAAGAGTAGTGGGAATTAGACCTTTGAGAGACTTTGTTTTAATTCAAGAGGGTGGGAAATACAATTTGGTAGAAATCAAAGAAAAACAATTTGTTGGACAAGTCTTTCAACAAGAAGAAATTGGTCTTGAGAGCTTAATCGATCATCTGTCTATAACCTATTTCAAGACCTAAGCTATGCCTTAAGTATGTCATCAACCCATAAGAACTTATGGTGGGAGGTTTTAAGTCCCCCTTTTCTAAAGGGGGATTTAGGGGGATTATTGAACGCATATTTAATCCCCCCCTACCCCCCTTTAGAAAAGGGGGGATGATTCCTTTCCTCCTTAATCTCGGTTGTTGGATTGAAGGTGAAGCTGGAAACAATTCTGATAATGACTTTTAGTTAGTAAGTGCTCCATAAGGAAGGAAATTAACGTGTTCGACTCACTTGAGGGGCTCAGCCGCACCCATTCCTGCGGGGTCCTTAGGGCCGCCGATGAGGGCCGGGAAGTGGTGCTCATGGGTTGGGTGCAACGCCGTCGGGACCACGGGGGGCTGGTCTTTTTGGACCTGCGGGACCGGGAAGGCATCACCCAGGTGGTTTTCAACCCGGAAATCAACCCGGACGTGCACAACAAGGCCGGCGTCCTGCGGGATGAGTTTGTCCTGGCGGTGCGGGGCGTGGTGAATCTGCGGCCCCCCGACATGATCAATCCCCAGTTGGGCACCGGGGAGATCGAGGTTATCGGCGAGGAACTGCGCATTCTCAATTCTTCCAAGACGCCGCCCTTCGAACTGGAAGACTTCCGGGTGGACATTTCCGAGGCCCTGCGTCTCAAATACCGCTATCTTGATCTCAGGCGCCCCAGCATCATGAAGCCCATCCTGTTCCGGCACCGGGTGGCCCAGGCCGCTCGGCGGTTCCTGAACGACCAGGGCTTCATCGAGGTGGAGACCCCCATCCTCACCAAGAGCACCCCGGAAGGGGCCCGGGACTATCTGGTCCCCAGCCGGGTGCAGCAGGGCTTTTTTTACGCGCTGCCCCAGTCGCCCCAGCTTTTCAAGCAGCTCCTGATGATGTCGGGTCTGGACCGCTATTATCAGCTCTGCCGCTGTTTCCGGGATGAGGATCTCAGGGCCGACCGCCAGCCGGAATTTACCCAGATCGATATGGAGATGGCCTTCATCTCCGAAGAAGATATTTACGAGGTGGTGGAAGGCCTCATCACCAGGCTGCTGGATGAGACCGCCGGGGTCAAGGTGGAAAGGCCTTATCCCCGCCTCACCTACCAGGAATGCATGGACCGCTTCGGCCTGGACCGGCCGGATACTGCGCTTCGGCCTGGAGCTGCGGGAAGTCACCCCCATCGTCCAGGACAGCGATTTCCGCACCTTCAAAGAGGTGGTGGCCCAGGGGGGCATGGTCAAGGCCCTGTGCGCCCCGGGTTTGGCCCGCCTGTCCCGCAAGGAGTTGGATGACCTGACGAATTTCGCCGGCGTTTACGGTGCCAAGGGGCTGGCCTGGGTGAAGCTGGTGAGCACCGGCTGGCAGTCGCCCCTGGCCAAGTTCTTCCCCGATGGCGTCAAAACCGCCATCACCGACCACCTGGGCGCCAGGGAAGGGGATATTTTCTTCTTTGTGGCGGATGTGCCCCAGGTAGTAAACACGGCCCTGGGGCAACTGCGCCTCCATTTGGGCCAGCAGGAGAATCTCATCCCCGAAAACACCTTCAACCTGGTGTGGGTCACGGACTTTCCCTTGCTTGAGTATGACTTGCAGGAAGGGCGCTATGCCGCCATGCACCACCCCTTTACCGCGCCCAGGGAAGATGATATTTCTTTATTGAAGACCGATCCAGGCCGGGTGCGGGCCCGGGCCTACGACCTGGTGCTGAACGGCCAGGAGATCGGCGGCGGCAGCATCAGGAACTTCCGGCGGGATGTGCAGGAACAGGTCTTCCGGGTCCTGGGTATCGGCCCTGAGGAAGCGGAGGAGAAATTCGGCTTCCTCCTGGAGGCCCTGGATTTCGGCGCGCCGCCCCACGGCGGGGTGGCCTTCGGTTTTGACCGCCTGGTGGCCATCCTCTGCGGGGTCAAGTCCATCCGGGAAGTCATCGCCTTCCCCAAAACCCAGAAGGCGGGCTGCCCCATGACCAAGGCCCCCTCCCGGGTGGAGGCGGAACAGCTTCTGGAGTTGGGATTACGGGTGGAGAAATAGCAAAGTTCTCGGTTTTCGGTAAAAAAATCGACTCACGAGCTTGCTTCCAACATTTTTGGGTTTAAATTCAAACGTAGCCCTCACCAGGAAAGCCCAAAAGTCCTCCTTTTCTAAAGGGGGATTTAGGGGGATTTGCCCGGGGATTATTCAAATCCCCCCTGGCCCCCCTTTAAAAAAGGGGGGAACAAGAACCCGCAGGTAAATTCCTAAATAACCATGGGGCGTCCCATAACTTTTCCGGGTCGCACTAAAATAAAGAGAATGGATGCACATTATGGCACGGTGGAACCCTGAACGGCGGCTATTGGATCACGAGCACTCAAAATTCTGGAAGTATCGGCTGATGGAGGTGGAAGAACCCAACCTGATGCGGGATATTTTCCCTTATAACGAGTTAGCCCGTATTGATTTCGACCACAAATTCGTCATGCCCAGTCCGGCTGAGGAGATGCTCATCACGGATACCACTTTCCGGGATGGCCAGCAGGCCCGGCCGCCCTATACGGTGCGGCAGATAGTGGAGATCTTCGACATGCTCCACAAACTTTCGGGGCCCAAGGGGATCATCCGCCAGACCGAATTTTTCCTGTACAGCGCCAAGGACAAAGAGGCGGTGGAACGGTGCCGGGAGCGGGGGTATCTCTTTCCGGAGGTCACCGGCTGGATCAGGGCCCACGCCGCCGACCTGAAGCTGGTCAAAGAAATGGGCCTGACGGAAACCGGGATTCTCACCTCGGTGTCCGACTACCATGTGTTCATGAAATTGAAGTGGAACCGGCGCCAGGCCATGGAGGATTATCTGGCCATCGTCAAGGCCGCCCTGGAGTTGGGCATTGTCCCCCGGTGCCACTTCGAGGACATCACCCGGGCGGACATCTACGGCTTTTGCGTGCCCTTCGCCATTGAACTCATGAAGCTGCGGGAAGAAAGCGGCATCGATATCAAGATGCGCCTGTGCGACACCATGGGCTACGGCGTGCCCTATCCCGGCGCGGCCCTGCCCCGGAGCGTCCCTAGGCTCGTGCGGGCCATGATCGAGGATGCCGGCGTCCCCGGCCACCTCATGGAATGGCACGGCCACAACGACTTTCACAAGGTCTTTGTCAACGGCGTCACCGCCTGGCTCTTCGGCTGCGGCGCGGTGAACGGCACCCTGCTGGGCTTTGGCGAACGCACCGGCAACTCCCCCATTGAAGCGCTGCTTATGGAATACATCAGCCTCAGGGGCACCACTGACGGTATCGATACCACGGTGATCACGGACATGGCCCAGTATTTCGAGCGGGAATTGCACTATAAAATTCCCCCCAATTTCCCCTTCGTGGGCGCCAGCTTCAATGCCACCAGCGCCGGCATCCATGCCGACGGCATGCAGAAGTTCGAGGAGATCTACAACCCCTTCGACACCACCAAGATCCTGAAGCGCCCTCCCACCATTTCCATTACGGACAAATCGGGGAAGGCCGGCATCGTCCATTGGCTCAATACCCGCCTGGGGCTGACGGGGCCCACCCAGGTGGACAAGGTGCACCCCGGGGTCGGGAAAATCAACAAGCGCATCATGGAGATGTACGATGACGGGCGGGTGACCTCTATCGCCAATGAAGAAATGGAGACCCTGGCCCGCAAGTATCTGCCCGAGCTCTTCATTTCCGAGTTCGACCGCTTGAAGCATAAGGCCCGGGAACTGGCGGCCCAACTGGCCCAGGACCTGGCCGACAACGAAAAAATCCGGACCATGCAGCCGGAGCTCCAGGAGCCGGTCCTGATGAAGGCCCTGGAAAAAAATCCCTTTATCCAGTTCATGTACATCACCAACCTGGAAGGCCGGAAGATCACGCGCAACATCACCCATATTGTGCACCGGGCCAAATTCGAGACCGCGGGCCTGGATGAGAACCTGTCCAACCGGGATTGGTTCATAGAACCCCTGAAAACCGGCAGGATTTACGTGTCGGATTTTTACACCTCCCGGTTCACCGGGGCCCTGTGCATCACGGTGAGCGCGCCCATCCGGGACGAAAATGAAGAAATCCAGGGGGTTTTGGGTCTGGATATTCGCTTCGAAGACATGGCCAAGATGGAGCAGAACGGCGAGATATAGTCTGGCCGGCAACACCGGGGAGAAACCCCTCTCCCCCCTCATATCACCGCACGAGGTAGCCACATGGATGATCTGCAGAAATTGCAAGATGCTAAGGCCAAGTATGATGCCCAAGTGGACAAGGTGCTGAAAAAGATACCGGAGCGCAAGGCGGAGTTCCTCAACACCTCCGGCATCCCCGTCAACCGGGTCTATACCCCCTTGGATATGAAAGATTTCGATTATCTCAAGCAGTTGGGCATGCCGGGTCAGTATCCCTTTACCCGGGCGGTGCAGCCCACCGCCTACCGGGGCCGCTACTGGACCATGCGCCAGTACGCCGGCTTCGGCACCGCGGAGGAGACCAACGAGCGCTACCACTTCCTCCTGAAATCCGGCCAGACCGGCCTGTCGGTGGCCTTTGACCTCCCCACCCAGATCGGCTACGACTCCGATCACGAGTTGGCCCAGGGCGAGGTGGGCAAGGTGGGGGTGGCCATCGACTCCCTCTGGGACATGGAACGCCTCTTTCAGGGCATCCCCCTGGACCAGGTGTCCACCTCCATGACCATCAACTCCCCCTGCGCCGTCATCCTGGCCATGTACCTGGCGGTGGCCCAAAAGCAGGGGGTGAGCTTCGACAAACTCAGGGGCACGGTCCAGAACGACATCCTCAAAGAGTACCCGGCCCGGGGCACCTATATCTTCGGCCCCCGCAAATCCATGCGCCTGATTACCGACATTTTCGCCTACTGCACCGACCACGTGCCCCAGTGGAACACCATCAGCATCAGCGGCTACCACATCCGGGAGGCCGGCTCCACCGCGGTGCAGGAAGTGGCCTTCACCCTGGCCAACGGCATTGCCTATGTAGACGCGGCCATTGCCGCGGGGCTCAAGGTGGACGAGTTCGGGCCCCGGCTTTCTTTCTTCTTTAACTCCCATCTGGATTTCCTGGAAGAAATCGCCAAATTCCGGGCGGCAAGGCGGCTGTGGGCCAAGATCATGGTTGACCGCTTTAAGGCCGAGGACCCCCGCTCTCAGATGCTGCGCTTCCACACCCAGACCGCGGGCTGCTCTCTCACGGCCCAGCAGCCCTTAAACAACATCACGCGCACCGCGTTTGAGGCCATGGCCGCGGTCCTGGGCGGCACCCAGTCCCTGCACACCAATTCCTTCGACGAGGCCCTGGCCCTGCCGTCGGAGTTGGCGGTGCAGGTGGCCCTCAAGACCCAGCAGGTCATTGCCTACGAAACCGCGGTGTCTGACACGGTGGACCCCCTGGCCGGCGCCTATTACGTGGAATACCTCACCGACCAGATCGAAGCCCGGGCTCAGGATTACATCGACCAGATCGACAAAATGGGCGGCGCGGTGGCGGCCATCGAAAAGGGCTTCATCCAAAAAGAGATCGGCGACAGCGCTTACCGCTATCAGCGGGAAATCGAGAAAAACGAGCGCATCGTGGTGGGTCTCAACAAATTCCAGGTCAAGGAAGAAGAAAAGCCCAAGGACCTTCTCAAGGTGGACCCCCAGGTAGGCGACAAGCAGTTGGCCCGCCTCAAGGAACTGAAGAGCACCCGGGACAACGGCGCCGTCAAGCAGGCCCTGGCCGAACTCAAGAGCGCCGCGGAGGGCACCGGCAAACTCATGCCCCCCATTTTAAAGGCGGTGACGGCCCTGGCCACCCTGGGCGAAATCTGCGACACCCTGCGGTCCGTCTGGGGCGAATACGAGATGACGGTGATGTAAGAGCTTTAAGCTGTAGGCCATAGGCTGTAAGCTTTAGGCTTTAAGCGTCCTCTTACAAAATGTAGCCACGGGCGAGAGCCTCTCGCCTGCACAGGCTGGAAAGCCTGTGCCACCGGGTGTTGATTTAATATCGCTCATGAAAAATCGTTTGTTTTCTTTTTTTTTACCGTGAAAATCCCCCGTAGGGGCGACGCATGCGTCGCCCCTACAACAGATTTTCGTCTTCGGGGGGCCCAACTCGGGTCATAAAGGTTTAGCTTAAAGCTTATGGCTTAAAGCTTATAGCTAAAGGAGATTGATCATGCAGGAAACACGCAAAATCAGGGTATTGGCCGCCAAACCGGGCCTGGACGGTCATGACCGGGGCATCAAGGTCATCTGCGCGGCCCTTAGGGACGCGGGCATGGAAGTGATCTACACGGGCCTCCGACAGACTCCGGAACAAATCGTCAGCGCCGCGGTCCAGGAAGACGTGGACGTCATTGCCATGAGCTGCCTCTCCGGGGCTCACGGCTATCTTTTCCCCAAGGTCATGGAAATCCTCAAGGGCAAGGGCATCAGCGACATCCTGGTCCTGGGGGGCGGCATCATCCCCGAGGAAGACGTCCCCGGTCTCAAGACCGCCGGCATTGCCGAGATTTTCACCCCCGGCACCGACACCAACGACATCGCCAAGTATATCCGGGGAAATATCCGCAGGAACTAACGTTGCAATTCAAAGGGGGTGGAGATTTTTCTCCACCCCCATGACTTCATTAAAATTGTCAGTTCCTGTGCCTTCCTGCGTTTGTCCTTCGGACTCCTTTTGCCCTGACAGCAGGTTTTACCTCGTTCCCAAGTTGAACTTGGGAACGAACATGGATTTCAAGCTCAGCTTGGCTCCTAGTAGCATTTCCAAGCCAAGCTTGGGAATAAGAAGAAAGTATGTGTTACGACGCCGCTTTTTCTCCGTAAGTCCTCTTGACCAATTCCATCTCCTCCCGCTTGCTCTGGATTACCTCGTTGAGCCTGGCTTCATGCAGCATGGTGAGAATATCCCTGATTTGCGGCCCGGGCTGAAAACCCAGGGCAATGAGGTCCCGCCCCTTGAGTTCCGGTTTCAAATGCTTGAGGTGGGTGAAGTACAGGGAGATGAGCCGCTTTGAGTGTCCCTGACGGGACTTGGCCATCATATAGAGCAAAAACTCCGTGGGTATGGGGGAGAGCAAGCGGTAAATCTGACTGCGGCTGGGCTCCCCCTGGCGGAAGAGTTTCAGGAGGGCCTGGTCCGCAGTTTCTTTGCCCTCCAGGATGGCTGCGGCCAGCCTGGGCGGGGTTTTGAAACGGTCCAGCAGTTCCCGAAGTTCCTCAGGGGTGAGGGGCTCCACCAGCCCCAGGAAATAGACCAGCCAGCGCTCGAATTTTTCCTCCAGATAGGAAAGGTCCATCCAGGCAAGCACCGCCTGGACCCGCTCCAGCATTTTTCTGGTGCCCTCATCGAACCATAACCGGGGATGAATGGCCTTGAGAAGGTCCAACTCCGCCAGACGGGCAATGGCCGGAATGGGGCTTCCCTCGTGCAGGATAAGTTCCAGCTCGTGGAAAAGGCGCGCCCCCGAGAGGCGGTCAAAAAAGTTGTTCTTGACCGCATTGTTGATCAGGTTGATGGTGAGCTTGCTGATGCGGAAGCCGAAACGCTGCTCGAAGCGGATGGCCCGGAAGACCCGGGTGGGATCCTCCACAAAGCTCAGGTTGTGGAGCACGCTGATGCGCCGTTCCTTCAGGTCCCGGTGGGCCCCGAAAAAGTCCAACAGGGTGCCGAATTCTTCGGGGTTGAGCTTCAAGGCCAGGGTGTTGATGGTGAAGTCCCGGCGGAACAGATCCATTTTGATGGAGCTGTATTCCACCACCGGCAGGGCCCCCGGCGCGTCGTAATACTCGGTGCGGGCCGTGGCCACGTCCACCTTGAAGTCATCCGGAAAAATGATCACCGCGGTCTTGAACTTCTGAAAGACTCGGGCCCGGGCCCCATACCGGGCCGCGAAGGTCTTGGCGAAAACAATGCCGTCCCCTTCGACCACGAGATCAATGTCCAGGTTTTCTTGCTTGATGAACAGGTCCCGGACAAAGCCTCCCACCACATAAGCGTGGTAGCCCAGCTCCTTGGCCACCTCCCCCGCCTGGGCCAGAATGGTGAGGATCTTTTTGGGCAGCCGCTCCCGCATGAGGCTGTTGATATTTTTTTTGCGCAAGGGTTGGGACCACTGGGTCTCTTCGGTCTCCTCGCTGATGTCGATGAGGAGGTTCAGGAGGTCGGTGCGGCTGATGACGCCCACGACCTCTTCCTCCTGGAGCACCGGCAGCAAACGCTGTTTGTGGACCACCAGTTTGTCACGAATCTCCGCCAGGGTATCTTCGGGGCCCACCGTGGCCACCGGTGTGCTCATGTAGTCCTTGACCGGGTGGTCCTTGAGCCCGTGGAAAATGCCTTTTTCCACAGTTTGCCGGGATATCAACCCTAACAGCCTGGCATCCTCCACCACCGGCAGGGCGTTGATGCTGTAACGGTTGAGGACGAGTTCAGCGCCTTCCAGGGAGACTTCCGGAGACACCGATTTCACCGGGAAGCTCATGAGGTCCTTGGCCCGGCGCAGGGGCCGCACCCGCCGGTTGATGATCTGCTTGAGATTTTCCTCCACCTGGGCCAGGGGCTTGTCCTTGATAGCCGCGGAGGCTGCGAATTCATGGCCGCCGCCCCCCATTTCCGCCAGGATCTCCCCCACATTGACCTCAGGGAGGCGGCTGCGGCCCACAATAAAAACCCGGTCCTCCATCTGGGCCAGGGCGAAAAGGACCTCAAGATTTTCCATGTCCATGAACTTGTGGGCCAGAACGGCGAAATCAGCCACATACTGAGAGGCCATGGTCCGGGCCAGGACCACCTCGATGCCGTCCACCGTGAAGCGGTTGGCATTGGCGATGAGATCGTTCAGCAGGGCCACCTGCTCCACGGTGAGTTCCCGGGTGACCATCTGGGCCACCACGTTGAGGTCGGCCCCGTGGCGCAGCAAATACGCGGCCGCCTCAAAGTCCTCTGGTGTGGTGGAGGAGAAGGTGAAGGAGCCGGTGTCCTCGAAGAGGCCCAGGGCCATGATGGTGGCCTCCTGGGGGGTGGGGTCCAACTCCTTCTCCCGCAAAATTCTGGTGAGGATGGCGGTGGTGGAGCCCAGGGGCTCTACGAGTTCCACGCTGCCGTGGAGGTCCTCCGGGGAGTCGGGGTGGTGGTCGTAAATGTGGATATCCACTTCGCCGGAGGCGGCGGCTTCGGCGAATTTGCCGATGCGGGAAACCTGGCGGGTGTCCACCAGGATGAGGCGCTTGATTTCATCTGGGTCCACATTTTTGGCCCGGGCAAAATCCAGGAAATAAAAGCTGGAGCGGATGAAAAAGTCCCGAAGATTTCCCTCCTGAGCCCCGGGAAACACCAGCAGGGCCTCAGGGTAGAGCTTTTTGGCGGCCACCATGGAGGCCAGGGCGTCGAAATCCGCGTTGAGGTGCGTGGTGATCACCTCCAGGGTGCGGCGGGCGGGGGGCTGGTTTTTGCTCATGACCGGGGATGGGCCTTTTTGTGGGCCGATTTCAGGCGTTCGGCGTCAAGATGGGTGTAAATCTGGGTGGTGGCCAAATCCGCGTGCCCCAACAAAAGCTGCAGCACCCGGAGATTGGCGCCGCGCCCCAGAAGATGCGTGGCAAAGGAATGGCGCAGGGTATGGGGGGAGATGCGCCCCAGTCCGGCCACCCGGGCATGGCGCTGCAAGATCTTCCAAAACCCCTGGCGGCTCAAGCCGCTGCCCCGTTGATTGACGAACAAGATAGGGGCTGTTTTTCCCCTTGAGGAGTTGGGGCCGGCCCTCTTTGAGATATAGTTTGAGCTTTTCCACGGCTTGGGGCACCATGGGGACCAGGCGCTCCTTGTGCCCTTTCCCCAGGGGCCGCACCACCCCCCGGCGCAGGTCCACCTGTTTTAAGGTCAGGCCCACGAGCTCCGAGACCCGGAGACCGGTGGCATAAAGCACTTCCAACAGGGCCGCGTCCCGCTGGCCTTGGGGGGTGGAGGGGTCCACCGCACCCAGCAGCGCCGCCACTTCCTGTTCGTTCAGCACCTGGGGGAGCTTCAGGGGGAGCCGCGGGGAGTCCAAAAGCTCCACCGGGTTGGTGGGAAGGCGCTCTTCCCGCTGCAAAAAGCGGAAAAACTGGCGCAGGGCCGACAGGCGCCGGGCCCGGCTGCGGGCCGACAGACCCCGGGATTGGAGAGCAGTCAGATAGTTCTGAAAATCCTCCAGGCTCGCCTCTTCCCAGGCCTCCTTCTTGAGGGAGCGCAGAAATTCCCGGAAATCCTGCAAATCGTGGGCATAGGACTCGAGAGTCAAAGGCGCCAGACCCCGCTCCGCGCCCAGGTGGTGGTAAAACTGCTCCAGGAGCTCGTCCATGTAGTCGGGGCCGGCGGCCTTAAGCCCGGACAACAGGGCCTGGAGTTCGGTCTGGCTCAACACCTGGGAGGGGGCCGGATCCTGGTCCGGCCAAGGGAGCGCGGCCAGGGGATTTTCCGTAATTATCCCTTGCTCCCCGAGAAACCCGAAAAACCGCTGGAGCGCCAGCCGTTGCTGCTCCAGATGCCGCAGGGAGAAGTCCTGGCGGGTGAGATCCTCGAAATAGGCCCGGCAATCGTTAGGCGTCACTTCCGGCCAGCGGCTCCGGCCTTTTTCCTGGACAAAGGAGGAGAAATGCTGCAGATCCTGCTCCCAGGCCTCAAGGTAGGAAGCGGGCAGATCGGGGTCGTTCTGAACCTGCTGAAAAAATTGGCGAAGGATGCTGTCCATAGCCTGGAGTCTTTCTTATTTTCCGTTTTCATTATACCCTTAAATCACCGGATTGGCATAGTGACGGATATAGAAAGAGACCTCTCCAATATGCCGTTTGGGGGGGGAGGGTCAAGGACGTAGGGGCGGGTTTAAAACCCGCCCCTACCTACCCCCTTCCCGAAAACCTTCTCCCCACCTGTATAATATTCCGGTAGCCCGGGCATCTTGCCCGAGGCGGCACGGGCTGGAAGCCCGTACTACCGCTCTATGTGATGGGCAGCTATGGTGCGAAAGATGCACCCTATGTTAATATTTTCATGGTGTTTGGTGGCCGCCAGGACCATGAATGGCTTCCCAAGGGGAAGTTTGGAAACCGGAGGAGGTCGGTAGGTCGGGCCTCCGTGCCCGCCTCGAGAAGCCGCTCAGAATAAGATAGGGCGGGCGCTCTCCGGCAAATAATGGTGGGCAGTGCCCACCCTACGTTACTCAATACTCGCAGATTTTCAAGACAGTTATTCATGAGCCTTTGGCTCACCCCTAAACCATAGGAAAGTCGTGGGGCGGGCGTCCCCGCCCGCCATCCTGGTGCGCAGTGCGCACCCTACATCTTCTTTGAACCTTGAACTATGAACTTTGAACTTTTCGGAACAGCATCATGACCACTCTAATCTACGGTAGGCAGCCGGTTTTGGCGGCCCTGCGTCGGGTTGACGCCCCCCTGGAGGAGGTCCTGGTGGCCGAAGGTCTGGGAGGGCGAACCTTCGCCGAAGTGCGTGACCTGGCCCGGGCCGCCGGGGTGCGCCTGAAGCAGGTGCCCCGGTCCGCGTTGGACCGCCTGTGCCGCACCGCCAACCACCAGGGGCTGGCGGCCCGGCGGGCGGAATTTGTCTATCAGGACCTGGAGGAGTTGCTGTCAGGGCTTGGCGACCGGCAGGAACCTGCCCTCCTGGTGGTGGCCGATTCTCTCATGGATCCCATGAACCTGGGCAACCTCTGCCGCAGCGCGGTGGCCGCCGGGGCCCACGGCCTCATCATTCCCAAGGACCGGGCCGCCGGAGTGACCCCGGCCGTCATCAAGGCCGCGGCCGGGGCCCTGGAGGTTCTGCCGGTCTGCCGGGTCACCAACCTGGCCGAGACCCTCAAGCGCCTGAAGGAGGCTGAACTTTGGGTGGCGGGGGCCGAGGCCGGGGCCGCGCAAAGTATTTATGAGGCTGACCTCACCGGACCTCTGGCCTTGGTCATCGGCGGCGAAGACACCGGCATCCGCCCCCGGGTGCGCCAGCAATGCGACCTCCTGGTCTCCATCCCCTTAGCTTCCGAAGCCGTAAGTTCCCTCAACGCCGCCGCGGCCGGAGCCGTGGTTCTCTTCGAAATCCGGCGCCAGCGCCTGGAGAAACTGGGGGGAGGGCCAGGGACCTGAGGTCTCTGCTCTCCCCCCAGGCCTCCCCTCCCAACCCGCAGAGTGGGCTGGCAAGTCGGGGCTCGAAGCCCCGAATACCAGCCTTTCTTTTTGCCCTTGAGGGGTTGATGGAGAGGATTCGGAAGAGGGGTCAGAGGACTGCGACCCGGTATTGAGGGGTGGGCCCTGGCCACCATGAATTATTAAACGGAAAGGCTGGCTTATATCCAGATATCTTTTAGTTAGCAACTATTCTTGCTTCGCTCCCGCTAAAATTATGGTAATCTATCGGTCAACCAGAGGGTTAGAGGCGGAGTTTCTTCCTATGTTCGGGGGCGGTTTGGTTTTGTGGCCTCCACTTTTTATCTGGTGAAACACCGCCGGACAATGTTAGGATTGAGGGTAAGACTTGAATTAAGGTAGGATCTTTTTATTTCCAAGTATTATTGTTACGGAGCATCGATGTAAAAAATACTAATTTATTATTTACCTAATGTTGGAGAGCCATTTTATAATCAGCTGTCCGATATAATTTGAAAAAATTAATATTGTGGAGGGATAAAGTGGAAAAAATGCAAATTAAAGGGGCAAGAACTAATAATGAGTCGCTGCTCAACTGGATTAAGACGACAGTTGAGTTATGTAAACCGGATCATGTCTATATTTGTGACGGTTCCCAGGAGGAATACGACAAACTTTGCAATCAAATGGTCGAAAGCGGAACCTTTTTTCGCCTGAATGAGGCAAAGCGTCCGAACAGTTTTCTCAGCTGCTCAGACCCAAAAGATGTGGCACGGGTGGAAAGCCGCACCTATATTTGCTCCCTTAATAAATCCGATGCAGGACCCACGAACAATTGGATGAATCCTGCGGAAATGAAAGAAAAATTGCAGGTTCTGTTTAACGGCTGTATGCGCGGGCGAACCATGTACGTCATTCCTTTCAGCATGGGACCCTTGGGTTCTCCTATTGCCCATATTGGCATAGAGATTACGGATTCCCCTTATGTGGCGGTAAATATGCGGATTATGACACGGATGGGGCAGGCTGTGCTTGATGTTCTGGGCGAAAAGGGAGCCTTTGTACGATGTCTGCACTCGGTGGGAGCCCCATTGGAGCCAGCCCAAAAGGATGTGCCCTGGCCGTGCAATCCTGATAACACCTATATCACCCATTTTCCAGAAGAACGGGCCGTTTATTCTTTTGGGAGCGGTTATGGGGGTAATGCTCTTTTAAGTAAGAAGTGTTTTGCGCTCAGGATTGCTTCGGTCATGGCCCGGGATGAAGCCTGGATGGCTGAACATATGTTGGTTTTGGGAGTTGAGACTCCTGAAGGCGAAAGAACCTATGTGGCAGGGGCTTTCCCCAGCGCTTGCGGGAAAACCAACTTTGCTATGCTGGTTCCTCCCAAGGGATTTGAAGATTGGAAGATCTTCACCGTGGGTGACGACATTGCGTGGATTAAACCCGATCAGGATGGAACTCTTAGAGCCATCAATCCTGAGGCAGGATTTTTTGGAGTTGCTCCGGGTACTTCAATGAAATCAAACCCCAATGCCATGTTGGCTTTGGCCAAGAATTGCATCTTTACCAATGTAGCCCTCACGGATGACGGTGATGTGTGGTGGGAAGGTATGACTGATGAACCCCCGGCTCATTTGATTGACTGGAGGGGACAGGATTGGACTCCGGATTGCGGTCGGTTGGCAGCTCACCCGAATGCGCGGTTTACTGCGCCAATCACTCAGTGTCCAACGTTCGATCCTGAATGGGATAACCCCAAAGGTGTGCCCATTAAGGCATTCATTTTCGGCGCCCGGATGAGTAAACATGTTCCCCTGGTATTTGAAGCCTTCAACTGGTCTCATGGGGTGTATCTGGCTGCGACAATGGCTTCTGAGGCTACGGCCGCGGCGGAAGAAGGTCTGACCATGAGGAGGGATCCCATGGCGATGCTGCCGTTTTGTGGCTACAACATGGCCGACTATTGGAACAACTGGTTAAATATTGGGCGACTTTTGGCCAATCCGCCGCGGATTTTCCGGGTGAATTGGTTTAGAAGGGATGAGCACGGCAAGTTTATCTGGCCGGGATTTGGCGAAAACATGCGGGTGCTGAAATGGATTGCTGATCGAGTGCGTGGTAAGGGCTATGGCGTAGAAAGCCCTCTGGGGTTTATGCCACGCCATCAAGACATCCACTGGGAAGGGTTGGCATTCGATCCGGATAAGTTCTACGAACTTATGGCGGTAGACCGGGAAAATTCAGCGAAAGAAGCAAGATCCCATGAGGAGCTGTTCGATAAGTTTTTTGATCGTCTCCCCAAAGAGTTTGTTTACCATCGAGAACTGTTTAAATCGCGAGTATGGCGCTCGCCCGAGATATGGGAGTTAGCAAGGGTAATCTTCTAAAGGGGATGATCACCTTATGGCGCTCCACTTTTTCCCGGAAGAGGCGGGCGTAAACCTCCGCCGGTAAAGTCATTTTAATCTGCCCGAAGAGGTTGCGGGCGAAGAAGTTCTGCCAGGCCTGGGTGGTGATTACCCGGATGGGAATACGGTGTACGGGGTCGGCCCCGGCGTAACAGTCTTGGATGAACAGCTCCCGCCCCTGGAGGAAAGCCAGCAGCCGGACGTGCAGGATGTCGAACTTTTCCGGAGCCATGGAGCAGTTCTGTTCTCCCCAGGCGATGTGGTGGGCGCTGGTGGGCTCATAGACGATAAACTTGTCCTTGGGGGAGCGCCCGGTGTAGGCGCCGGTGCGCACTACTACCGGCCCCAGATGGGCAATGAGGCCCTCCTGCCGGTAAACGATCTTTTCGTACAGGGCTGAGGTGGTGAGGTTCCAGAGCACTGCCGCCACGTTTTTGATGCCATGCTGCTCTATGTTATGAGATGACATGCTGAATTCCCTCGGGCGTGAAATCAAGATAACCTATGGATATCGCAAAAGAGATTGTGAAATTGTACTATAACGGCCACTAGGTCAGAGCATATTTCCCCGGTTTTAGGGGAGCTTGAGACCGTTGTGACAAAAATGATGACTGCCATATTCCAGCAAACAATCATGGGGATGTCCCTCGGGACTTTAGCCCAGTCCCTCCGGCGCAACCAGGGGCGGGTGTACTGGCGCTACCTCCCTCGCCTGGCCTTCCTGGCGGCCCTGGCTGGGTTCAACTCCTATGTGAGACTCTTTGAAAAGGCCATGAACGGCGACAACATCGCCAGGGCCGAGTTGGCGGGGCCCCCCGTCTTTATCCTGGGATACTGGCGCAGCGGCACCACCCATCTGCATAATCTTTTGAGCCTGGATCCGGCCTTCACCTGTCCCACCGCTTACCAGGTGATGTTTCCCCATCACTTTGTCTACAGCCAGCCCTGGGGCGTGAAACTGTTCAATTATCTGTCCCCCGGCAAAAGGCCCATGGACAACGTGGCCTTTTACGGCAACACCCCCCATGAAGAAGAGATGGCCCTGGCCGCGCTCACCGGCGTCTCCCCCTATATGCGGGTTCTTTTCCCGGAGACGGCCAGCGGCGGCTACTCCGCGGTGGACCCGGGCCAACTGCCCCCCGGGGCGCTGGCGGAGTGGCAGGACGCCTTCCGGCTGTTCATGAAAAAACTGAGCTTTTCCAAGGGGAAGCGCATTGTGCTGAAATCGCCCCCGCATTTAGGGCGCATATCCCTATTGCTGGACATGTTTCCCGGTGCCAAGTTCGTCCACATCACCCGCAACCCCTACGAGGTCTATCAATCTTTTCAGAAAAACTGGCGCCGCGGCCACGCCCTCTCCCATCTCCAGAAGCCCGATCCCCAGGTTATTGATGAGGTCATCCTGTCCTGGTATAAGCAACTGTTTGCCCTGTATGAGCGCGATCGGCGGCAGATCCCGCCGGGGCGCCTGTGCGAACTGCGCTTTGAGGACCTGGAGAAAAAACCTCGGGAATGCCTGGAAAAAATTTATCAGGAGTTGAGGCTGCCGGGCTTTGAGGGTTTTTGGGCCAAGGCCTCGGTTTACCTGGAGGGCCTGGCGGATTATCGAAAAAACACCTACACCCTGACGGCAGAGGTCCGGGACAAGGTGAACCGGCACTGGGGCTTTAACTTCGAGCGCTACGGTTATCCCCTGCTGCCGCCTGGGACCCCTGGGCAGTAAAATGGTGGCACAGGCTTTCCAGCCTGTGCAGACGCAGGCTTAGCCTCGCGGCTACAAAAAATAGCTCTGAGAACGCAAATCGTTTGGAATGGTGCGCATCAGGCACGAATAGGCGACTTTCGGCGAGAATTCATGCAGTTGCAGTCTTTATCACTCCAGGCCGTCACCGGCATGAACTTCAGCACCTTGATGCGGGTGCTCCGGCGCAACCGGCTCCGGGTCCATTGGCGCTATTTCCCCCGGCTGGCGTATCTGCTGGTGTTGGGCTGCCTGAATTCGTATATCTCTCGCCTGGAAAAGGCCGCGGACGGGGCGGACATCGCCGCGACCGAGCTGGTGGACGCTCCCATTTTCATCCTGGGTTACTGGCGCAGCGGCACCACCCATCTGCACAATCTGTTGAGCTGCGACCCGAGCTTCACCTGCCCCACCTCATACCAAGCCATGACGCCCCACCATTTTGTTTACAGTCAACCCTGGGGCTCCAAGATTTTTAATGCCCTGACCCCCGGCAAGCGCCCCATGGACAATGTGGCCATTAAAAGCGCCACGCCCCATGAGGAGGAGATGGGACTGGCCGGTCTGTGCGCCGTGTCCCCGTATATGCGGGCCCTTTTTCCCACCACCGGGGACAAGGCCTACTCCGCGGTGGACCCCGCCAAGCTCCCTGCCGGGGCCCTGGCCGATTGGCGGGCGGCCTTCCAGCTTTTCCTGAAAAAACTGACGTTTTCCAAGGGAAAGCGCATTGTGCTGAAATCGCCGCCGCACCTGGGGCGCATTCCCATCCTGCTGGAGATGTTTCCCCGGGCCAAGTTCATCCACATCGTGCGCAACCCCTACGCGGTCTATCTGTCTTCGCAAAAACTCTGGCGCCGGGGTTTGTCCCCTTCCCATCTGCAGGAAGCTGATCCCCAGGTCCTGGATGAGGTTATCCTCTCCTGGTACACGGAACTCTATGAGCTGTTCGAACGGGACAAAAGCCTGATTCCGCCCGGCTCCCTGGTTGAGCTGCGCTATGAGGACCTGGACAGCTCCCCCCGGCAGTGTCTGGAAAAGCTCTACACGGAACTGGGCCTGCCGGGTTTTGCGCGCTGTTGGGCGAGGGTGGGGGAGTATCTTAAGGGGTTGGGGGGCTACAAAAAGAACCGGCACCGGCTGACGGAAGAAGACCGGGAGAAGGTGAGCCGGCGCTGGCGCTTCACCTTTGCCCGTTATGGCTACCCCCTGATCCCGCCTCTGGGCCGGGGGGAAGAGGTGCGCTTCAGCTAACCGGGCTGATCTCCCGCCCCCGAGCCTCCTGGGTTTGGGGAGTCTCCCGCCTCTCAAGAATCAGTTCTTTATTTTCCAAAAAATCTAAAATCTTAGCCAGGCTGGCCTCAATATCTTCCTGTTCGGTGAACACCAATACTTCCGGCGCTTCAGGTTCCTCATAGGGATCGGACACGCCGGTAAAATTGGTAATTTTACCGCTGCGGGCCTTGGCATAGAGACCGCGGCTGTCCCGGGATTCGGCCACCTCCACCGGACAGGAGCAGAAGACTTCGATATAATTGGCGATTTTCTCCCGGTTGTGTTCCCGGGTTTCCGCATAAGGGGTGATGGCCGCCACAATGCAGATCATCCCCTTGTCGTTTATGCTCTGGGCCAGGGAGCCCAGCCTGCGCCCATGGAGGTCCCGGTCCTCCTTACTGAAACTCAAGGGGCGGGGCAGTTGGGCCCGGATGGCGTCCCCATCCATGAGATGCACCTGCTGAGGATGGCCTTCTTTGAGATAATTGTAGAGACGGCGGGATAGCGTGGTTTTGCCTGAGCACGGCAAGCCGGTAAACCAGACGGTAAAACTCATGCGTGTCTTTCTCACCTTTCTTCTGGCCGAAATTCCCAGCCGGTTTGTTAACGTTTAAGGCTACCATATTGGGGGCCTGGTTGACAAGCCCGGGGTGTCAAAAGCCTGGAAATCTGCCAATAAAGACATCTGTCCTGAAAAGTTCAAGGTTCAAAGAAGGTGTAGGGTGCGCACTGCGCACCAGGATGGCGGGCGGGGAGCCCCGCCCTACCGGCTTTTCATGCTTTTGCGGGTGGGCGTGGCCCAGAGGCCCATGAGGAACTGTTACGAAAAGTTCAATCGCCTCTATTTCCCCCAACCATACCTGGGACCGGCAGGACGGGCTTCCTGTCATACCAAGGGAGCACAGGCGTCCCGCCTGTGGCACAGGCAAGATGCCTGTGCTCCCGAGACATGGGGGTCGGTACGGTAGGACGGGCTTCCAGGCCGTCCAGGCACAGGTTGAAAACTTTTGCCTCGTTTGACTTCAAACCGAAATTAGACGGCAACCTGGTGGGAGGCGGGAATATGGAGATGGGGTTAACGCCATAAAAAAACCGGGGAAGACGCACGGTCTTCCCCGGTCGCGAGAGGAGAGGATTATCTCACCAGTTTGGCAGCCTTGGCAAAAGAGCCCTTGCCTGCAGAAGCGCTGGGGTTGATATGCTGGTTGTCGGGGCCGCCAGAGGTGGTCCCGGGGTTCGACACCGTGCTGCCCGTGGGAATTTCTATGGTGACGAAGTTCTGGTTACGGCAGCTTTCACCATTGTTCACCATACAGTCCACGGTGCTGCTGTAAGTCTGGCCGTTAAAAGCTTGCACTCCCGCAACACTGCCGTTCCTATCTTCGCACGGATCACATTTGGCGGGAAAGTCAGAAATATTTGTGGCCACGGCTTCGTAATTCACATTGGTCACATTGACGCTGGTGATCCCATCCACGTAAATGGGGACGTTGCCGCCGGGATACGTCTGGTTAGTGAAATAGAAGCAGGCATGGGCCGGCGTGGGGCCGAAGGAAACCAAACCGGCCATGAATTTCAAGCCCTTTTCCAGACGGGAGGCCGTGGGGTTGCTGGTGGAGTATACCGGAACGACCACCTTCCACTTGCCGTTGCTGTCCTTATTGCCAGGAGCATTATAGGCATCTTTAAAGTTCTTGAAGATGGTGCTGATGTTTGAGGCCCACTGGTACTCGCTGATGGGGTAGAGACGGTCGCCCCGTTTCATGGCCCGCACCGGCGTACCGCTGCTGGGAGTTTTTTGTCTGATCAGGTTGTTGTTGATGGTGCCCGGCATGGGATCGGTGGTGTTGAGACCGACCAGATAGGCCTTCTGGGTGTCGAACAGGGGCTTGCCGAGATTGTTGGAGTAGAAAGTGTTGCTGCCCAGGTCCTTGAAGGTCATGGGGGGGGCAACCGCCGCCACCGCCTCCTTGTGCCCCAGCACCTTGGCCCACCAGGACTTCTTATCCGGGTTGGCAGCCGTGATGACTGCGTCCGGGACAGCCAGGGGCACGTCCACCGCACCGGTGGAGGCGCTGCTGACAAAGCCCAGGTACGCGGTGGCCGTGGCTGCCACGTTGGAGGTTGAGGCGCCGAAAATGCCGGCCAAGAAGTTGGTCACCGGACCGAAGGCCACTCCTTCACCCCGCCGCATCGAGACGCGCACGGCGTTGGCATTGGAGTAAGGCCCGGCGGTGGGACCGAGATCGGTCCAGGCCGTTTCGGGATTGCCTGCATAGATGTTCCAATTCCCGAAAGTCACCGTCAGGTCGTTGCGCGCTCCGCGTCCACCGGGGCCAACCCCGAGAGCACGGACTGGCGCTGGGCTACGTCCATGACGGCCTGGGACGCGGCTGCAGAATCTCGCACCGCCTCTCCGCTGAGCTCGGTGATGAGTTTGTTGGCGCCGGCCAGGGCGGCGGCATCGGCGACATTTTGGAGGTCATTGCGAACCACATAGAGGTGACCCATATCAATGGCCAGGCTGGCAAAGCCTATGAAGGCCACGAGGCCCAGGCCGGTCAGAACCATGATGGTCCCCTCTGTTCCCTTGACAAACTTCCGAATCGTTCTCACAAACATTTCTCCTTCCCTCCGTGATCAGGTTTGGGGTCCTCCCCCGCCGCGCTGGCGGCCCCCCTGACCTCGTTATCCTTCTGGGTACGGGACTATCCCGCCCCTCTATTCACATTGCATGACGGTGGTGGCGGCCACGGTTATCTGATTGCCCAGAGTGGGAATAAAATTGTCCAGCACAAACCAGGTCTTGTTGGCGGCCACCCTCACTTCCAGGGGAGTGCCGGCGGTGCCCGTGGCGAATCCGGCTCCGGTCACCGTTACCTGGGGATTGGCGTCGGGGGGCATATAGGTTTGACTAAGATAATTATTGAGTATGTGGGCTTGGATCGACGGGGAATAGCTGCTCGGGGGCAGGCGTTGACCGGCAGCGTTGGTCTGGTATACGACGCCGTAACGGGCCCCCTCCCGGCTGGCGTTGGTGACCACTTGCCGCATGTAAAAAGCATGCCCCAGGTCCATGATCCCGGCGATGATCAGGCAAAAGACTAGGACTACGATCGCAAATTCCACCATCACAGCGCCTTTGGTTTCCCGGTAGCAATGACGTAAAATGTGCAATATTTTCCTCATGATAGTAATGCTCCCCTTCCTGTTTCGATTTCCTAAGTGATTAAAGACTACTACAAGATTTATGCCAAAATAATGAATTTTAGGGAAAATAATAACATACTGATATTGTTATAAATATAAAGTGAAGCCCTGATCTTTGTCTGGTAAAATCAAGACAATTTTCTTAAAGGGAAAGAAATTTTATTAAATACAGAGAAAGTTTCTTTAAAGATGAGGGAAGGGCAGGGCAAGACAGGCGGAAAATCTTCCGGGGCCGCATAATACCAATTTGATGTCAAACATAGAGTTAAAAATAGTCATTCTGAGGGAGCCGCAGGCGACTGAAGAATCTCTAAATACGAGATGCTTCGCTCCGCTCAGCATGACAAGAAGACGTTAAAGTGTAGGGTGGGCACTGCCCACCAATTCCCTAGAAAAGATTCAGGTTCTGTAGGGTGGCCCAGGGAAATGCCAGGGGAAGCGCAGGTGACGCGTCCGGCTGTTTATTAAGCTTGTTCCAGGCCCCTCTCCGGTCTATGATAAGGGCTGGGTTGCAACGACGGAGGGCCTGCCCTCCTCACCCCGCAGGTTATCAGAAGAACAGTGAGGGGTCCTGACATGAACATCACCTTTAACGGCGCAGTCCAGACCGTCACCGGTTCGCAGCATTTGCTCACCTTGAACGGCCAAAAAATATTGCTGGAATGCGGTCTCTATCAGGGGAAACGGGAAGAGTCCAGAATCAGGAACCAGGATTTCTCCTATGATCCCAAAGAGATCGATGTCCTGGTTCTGTCCCATGCCCACATCGATCATTCCGGCAATATCCCGAACCTGGTGCGCCAGGGTTTTCAGGGCAGGATTGTCTGCACCTCAGCCACCGTGGACCTCTGCAGGGCCATGCTCCTTGACAGCGGCCACATTCAGGAAATGGACGTGATGTACGTCAATAAAAAACGGCTCCAGCGGGGCGAACCCCCGGTGAAGCCCATTTACACCCAGGAAGATGCGGCCCGGTCCCTCAAGCATTTCCAGGGTATCGAATATGACGAGCCTTATTTGTTAGGGCCGGGGATCACTCTCACCCTGTACGATGCCGGCCACTTGCTGGGTTCGGCCATTGTGGCCCTGGATTTCGCCGAAGGCAACGGGCGGCCCAGCAAGCGCCTGGTTTTCTCCGGTGACCTGGGGCGGATGGAGGTGCCCATCCTGCGAGACCCCACCTTCCTGGAAGAGGCTGATATTCTCCTCATCGAGAGCACCTATGGCAGCCGGCTGCACCCCCCCATCGAAGACTCGGCCAGGGAGCTGGAGAAAGTCATCAGGCGCACCTATGAGCGTGGCGGCAAAGTCATCATTCCGTCCTTTGCCGTGGAGCGCACTCAGCTTCTGGTCTATCTCCTGAACGAGCTCTACAACCAGGGGAGCCTCCCGGACATGCCGGTGTTTGTGGACAGCCCCCTGGCGGTGAACGTCACCGAGATCTTCCGCCGCTACCCGGAATACTTCGATGAGCAAACCCGGGACCTGATTCGCACCGACCCGGACGGCGACGTCTTTAATTTTAAAAGGCTCACTTATGTGCGGGACGTGGAGGAGTCCAAGGCGTTGAATTATCGGCGGGATCCTTGCATTATTATCAGCGCTTCGGGCATGGCCGAAGCCGGACGCATCCAGCACCACCTCAAGAACAATATCGGCGACCCCCGCAACACCGTGCTCATCGTGGGCTGGCAGGCCCCCAATACCCTGGGCCGCCGCATTGTGGAGCGGGCGCCGGTGGTCAGGATCTTCGGCCTGGAATATCCCTTGGAAGCCGAGGTGGTGACCTTAAACGGCTTCAGCGGCCATGCCGATCAGGCGGGGCTGTTGCAGTGGGTGCGGGCTTTTAAGAAGCGGCCCCAGCAGATCTTTGTGGTGCACGGCGACCCGGACGCGGCTTCGGTGTTTGCCGCCAAACTCCGGGATGAGCTGGGCTATTCCCGGGTAATGATGCCCAGCCTGCACCAGTCCTTTAATATCTAACGAAAGTTTGGTGGGGCGGGCTTGCGCGCCCGCCACCTCCCGGCCCCGAGAGCAGACCGCAGCAAAACAAAAAAGGGGTTGCGGCCTTAAACCGTAACCCCTGTCTTCTTCCCTGGTAGGCACGCGGGGATTTGAACCCCGGACCCCCACCGCGTCAAGGTGGTGCTCTCCCCCTGAGCTACGTGCCTGTATAGTATTCATTTACCCTTTCAGCCGAAGGCCGTCAAGGTTTTAATGTAACTTATAGGAAACTTGACAATATCAAGGGGGGCTGGTATCGTTTGCTGATATTTTGGCAATTCCCCCAAGGAGTTGAGGCATGTATTTTCAGGACGTGTTGATGACCCTGGAGCATTTTTTTGCGAAGCGGGGCTGTATCGTGGTCCAGCCCTACGACCTGGAGGTGGGGGCCGGCACCTTCAATCCCCACACCCTGCTCAGGGCCCTGGGGCCGGAGCCCTGGAACGTGGCCTACGTGGAGCCCTCCAGGCGGCCCGCCGACGGGCGCTACGGCGAAAATCCCAACCGCCTGCAGCACTACTACCAGTACCAGGTAATCATGAAGCCCTCCCCCAAGGATATCCAGGAGATCTACCTGGACAGCCTCAGGGCCCTGGGGCTTGATCCCCTGGACCATGACGTGCGCTTCGTGGAGGACGACTGGGAATCGCCCACGTTGGGGGCCTGGGGCCTGGGCTGGGAGGTCTGGCTGGACGGCATGGAAATCACCCAGTTCACCTATTTTCAGCAATGCGGCGGCATCGACCTCGACCCCATCAGCGTGGAACTCACCTACGGCCCCGAGCGCATCGCCATGTACCTCCAGGGGGTGGAGAGCGTCTACGACCTCAAATGGACCAAGGACATCACCTACGGCGACGTTCATCACCGGGGGGAAGTGGAGCACTCCATTTATAATTTCGAGCAGTCGGATGTGGACATGCTCTTTACCTTATTCAATATGTACGAGAAGGAAAGCCTGCGCGTCATCGAGCATGGCCTGGTGCTGCCGGCCTATGATTATTGCCTGAAGTGCTCCCACGCCTTTAACCTGCTGAACGCCCGGGGAGCCATCAGCGTGGCCGAGCGGGCCAGCATCATCGGCCGGGTGCGCAACCTGGCCCGCCTGTGCGCCGAAGCCTACCTCAAGCAACGGGAAGACATGGGCTTTCCGTTGTTGAAAAGATAGCTTTAAGCTTCAAGCTTTAAGCTTTAGGCTTTAAGTTTTAAGCAAGAGAAGGAAGACAGCGGACAAGAAGTAATGACAGCATCATTGAATAGAAATGGTTTGATAAAAAAGCCTAAAGCTTACAGCCTATAGCTTACAGCTTATAGCCTTTTAAACGAGGACAACCATGGGCAGTGAGTTTTTGTTGGAGATTGGCACCGAGGAAATTCCGGCTCGCTTTATTCCGCCGGTGTTGGAAGAGATGGCCGCGGCCTTCCGGAAGAAGTTGGAGCAGGAACGCATCGGGGTGGGAGAAATCGTCACCTGGGGCACCCCCCGGCGTTTGGCCCTGGTGGCCAAGGACATGGCCGGCTCCCAGACTGAGGTGGCCCAGGAGGTGGTGGGGCCCCCGAAAGCCGTGGCTTATGCGGACGGCAAGCCCACCCCGGCCTTGTTGGGCTTTGCCAAGGCCCAGGGTGTTGCGGTGTCTGAGCTCACCGAGGTGGAAACCCCCCGGGGCGTCTATCTGGCGGTGAAGCGCCGCACCCCGGGCCAGCCAACCACGGAACGCCTCAAGGATTTTTTGCCGTCTTTCATCCTGGGTCTAAACTTCCCCAAGTCCATGCGCTGGGGTTCCCTCAAGGAAACCTTCGCCCGGCCGATTCACTGGATTCTGGTCCGTTTTGGCGGCGAGGTGGTGTCATTCCCCCTGGCAGACGTGGTGAGCGGCGGGGTGACCTACGGCCACCGCTTTCTGGGGCCGGAACCCGTGGAAGTGACCGACGCCGACTCCTATGTCAAGGCCCTCAAGGCGGCCCATGTCATGGTGGACCCGGCGGCGCGCCAGGCCCTTCTGGAGAAGGAGTTGAACGAGGCCGCGGCCAAGGTGGGGGGCGAAGTGGTGCCCAACCCGGGGCTGGTGGAAGAAAACACCTTTCTGGTGGAATTTCCCTCCGTGGTCTGCGGCCACTTTGAGGACAAGTTCCTGGCCCTGCCCGATGAGGTGCTCATCACCTCCATGCGGGAGCACCAGCGGTATTTTTCCCTCAGGGGCAAAGACGGCAAGCTCCTGCCCCATTTCATCGCGGTGAACAACACCCTGACCAGGAACCCCGACGTGGTCCGCCAGGGCCATGAGCGGGTGCTCCGGGCCCGCCTCTCCGACGCCATGTACTTTTACCAGGTGGACAGCAAGGTCCCCCTGGGAGATCGGGTGGCGGACCTCAAAGGGGTGGTCTTCCATTCCCTTTTGGGCACCTCGTATGGCAAAATGGAACGCTTCCGGACCCTGGCTGAGTATCTCTTGAAGAATACCGTGGCCGAAGACGACAAATTCTTTAAGGTCGACCCGGAGGTGGTGAAGCGGGCCGCCACCCTGTGCAAGGCCGATATCGTCACCGAGGTGGTGGGGGAATTCCCCAGCCTTCAGGGGGCCATGGGCCGCCAGTATGCCAAGCTGGGCAAAGAAGACCCCCAGGTGGCGGAGGCCATCTTTTCCCATTATCTGCCCCGGCACGCCGACGATCTTCTCCCGGAAGATGCGGCGGGGGTTCTGGTGGGCCTGGCCGACCGTTTTGACACCATCTGCGGCATCTTCGGGGTGGGCATAAGCCCCACCGGCACCGCCGACCCTTACGGCTTGCGCCGCCACGCTCTGGCCGTTATCCGCATCCTGCGGCAGCACCGCCTGCACCTGGACCTCCCCGGCGCGGTCCTGGCCAGCCTGGATCTCCAGAAAGAGGCCATCACCCGCACTCCGGAGGACACGGCCTTGGAAGTTCTGGACTTTTTCCAGACCCGTCTGCAGCATCTCCTCCTGGCCGAAGGCAATGAACACGAAACCGTGGCCGCGGTGCTGGCCAGCGGCGGCCGGGACGTGGTGGAAGCCGCCGACAAAGTGAAGGCCCTGGAAGAAATCCGCCAGAGTCCCGATTTTCCGACCCTGGCCGTGGCCTTCAAACGGGTCATCAATATTTCGACGGGGGCCGAGACGGGAGAAGTGACGGAAGGCCTCTTTGAGCACCCGGAGGAGAAGGTGCTCTTTGAGGCGGCCGTGCTCATGGAAAGCGAAGTGGACGCGGCCCTGGCCCGCCGGGATTACCCCGGGGCCTGCCGGGCCCTGGCCAAACTCAAAGGCCCGGTGGACGCCTTCTTCGACAAGGTGCTGGTCATGGCCGAAGACCCGCGCCTCAAGCAGAACCGCCTGGCCCTTCTGGCCCGCATCAGCCGGACCTTTCTCCAGATGGCGGATTTTTCCAAAATCACCACGTGAGGCCGGATAGCGTCTGAAGCGGTTCTTCTGCTGCATGATTTCCGAAAAATTAATTTCACCAGTTCCATGCCGTTCACGAATACGTTGCTGGTTTTATGAACCATTTTACTGAGTAGCCGCTGGCTTCAGACCGGATATTCTCCGAAGCTTTGCGGCTACAGTTGTTTCCACGGGCTATCTACGCGATTATGATGGAATCAATCATAAAGCTTAAGTTTAATATCGAGTAGCGTTCTCAAAGCGGTTTTTTGTAGCCGCAGGTTTTACCGTGAAAATCCCCCGTAGGGGCGACGCATGCGTCGCCCCTACAACAGGTTTTCGTCTTTAGGGTGGCCCAAATCGGCCCATAAACGTTTAGCCTACGCTTGGGCAAGGCAAGCCTTGCCCCTATAATCATTTGTCGCTTGACAGCAATCTCATGTTAGACACATTTTAGCCTAGAAGGCAGTAGGCCTTGTTGCTAACGTATTAATAACTATAATTCTTTCATCCTATAACAGAAAACGGTATTTAAAATGCGCCGCTGGTTCCGAAAGAAAGACCACATACCTGAAGACCTGGACAATGAAGCCGTAATCTCCCTGGAGGAGGAGGCCCAGGAGGCTTTTCCCCCAGCCATGGAGGACGCCTCCGCGGCTCAAGAAATCCGGGAGTCAGGCCCCGATACGCCACCTCCTGCCGAGTCAATATCCCCAGAAGCCGTTTCTCTGTTAGAGGACGAATCCGAAGCCGCCGCGCCTGAGGCTGAAGCCGAAGCCCCGTCGTCCCGCCCCGGTTTTTTCCACCGCATGTTCCGCAAGGAGGCTCTCCCGGAGGAGACCGAGGCCCCCGAAGAGGAAATGCAGACGGGGATGGAGGTCCAGCCGGCGCCCGCCGCAGAGACCCCGCCGGTCAGGGAAACTTCTCCGGCTCTGGAAACCCAGTCAGTCATCGAGTCCCCGCCAACTATGGAGGTCCCACCGGTTATAGAATCCCCGCCAGTTGTAGAATCCCAGCCGCTGACGGCCCCTATTCCCCCCGAGCCCATCCTGGAAGAAGATGAGGACATAATTGATCTCCTGGATGAGCTGCCGGAGGATGCGCCCGGGGCGGCCGAGGTCAAGAAACGCCGGTTCCGCCGCTTCCGGGAGCGCCTGGTGCGCACCCGCCAAAGCCTGGCCGGGGGCCTGGAACGCCTTTTTCTGGGCCGCCGGGAGGTGGACGCCGATGTCCTGGATGAGCTGGAGGAAATGCTCATCACCGCGGATTTGGGGGTGGACACCACCCTGCGCCTGGTGGAGGTCATCCGGGAGAAGGTCAAGCGCCGGGAGTTGAGCGACGCGGACCGCCTCAAGGAGGCCCTGCGGGAGGAAATGGTGAATATCCTCAGCGGGCCGCCGCCGCCGCCCCGCACAGCCACGCCCTGGGTGATCCTCATGGTGGGGGTGAACGGCGTGGGCAAAACCACCACCATCGCCAAGCTGGCGTATCGGGAAAGGCGCCTGGGACGCAATCCCATGCTTATCGCGGCTGACACCTTTCGGGCCGCGGCGGTGGAACAACTGGAGATTTGGGGTGAGCGGGTGGGGGCCCAGGTGGTCAAGCAAAAAACCGGGGCCGACCCCGCCGCGGTGGTCTTTGACGGGCTGGAGGCCGCCCTGGCCCGGGGCGTGGACACGGTGTTCGTTGATACCGCCGGCCGCCTGCACACCAAGGTGAACCTCATGGAGGAGCTCAAAAAGATTCACCGCACTGCCACGAAAAAAATGGCCGGGGCGCCCCACGAAATTTTGCTTATCCTGGACGCCACCACCGGCCAGAATGCCCTGAGCCAGGCCCGCCTGTTCCACGAGGCCGTGGGGGTGACGGGCATTGTCCTCACCAAGTTGGACGGCACCGCCAAAGGGGGCATGGCCCTGGCCGTGTCTCATGAAACGGGCCTCCCCATCCGATACGTGGGAGTGGGGGAGGGCATGACCGATCTCCAGCCTTTCGACCCCGAGGCCTTTGTGGCCGCTATCCTGGATTGAAGGCAGATTGACAGCAAGGGGGCAGGAAGAATATCCTTCCCTTATAAGTGTCATGCTGAGCGAGGTCTCAAGCCCTGAGGGTCCGGAGCAAAGGGAAGCCCATCAAGGGGGTGATTTATCCTTTAATATTAGGGCCATAGTGGTCGCAAAAGATTTCTCTTATCCCCCTCACCCTCACCCTCTCCCCCCGAGAGGGAATTTAAGGAAAAAATTTTGCAGACCCTATATTCATTGGCATAACGCCACAAGGTGCCAAGTTCCTCTTAACATTTTGCTGTTCACTCTTGTCCAACGCGGAAAGGCTGGTTATTGAAAACCCTCACTTACTCCACCTTCTGGCGCTATTGGGTTCCGCCCCTCATCTGGGCGCTAGTGATTATGGGCCTCTCCGGCGACCTGGGTTCGGGCCCGAAATCTTTCAATATTGTCAATTGGATAGTCTCCTGCATAGTCACGTTGGACCCTGAGGCCCTTTCCCTCCTGCACTTCCGCATTCGCAAGATGATGCATGTCATTTTCTACGGCGTGCTGTCGGTCCTCTGGTTTCGGGCTTTGATGGCTTCCTATCCCAGGCGTCTTTATGCCAACATCGCCCTGGCCCTGGGTTTATGCCTGGCGGTGGCGGCGGCGGATGAAGGGTATCAGTTTCTGTTTGCCTTTGCTTCTCGAACCGGAACCCTGGGGGATGTGGCCCTGGACATGGCCGGCGGGGTCCTTTTTCTGTTCCCCGCGGCGTCCTACTGGAAAAGAAAAAACCTGATTCCCTCCGAGTTTAAAGCCCCATTACCCTGAGGCGCATCTCTCTGTCCGGGCTTCTTGCAATGTGGAAAAAAAGATTTATATTGGTTTAACAGATTTTGGCATTTTATAACGGGTTACAGTCACATGGACCGGAACCCGCCTCTAAATCACAACTTTTCGAGCGGTGATCATCGTGGCTTTTGTTCAAAACCAAGCGAACAAATCTTTTTCTGCCTTTTTGGTTCTTGTTGTCTGGATTTTTCTCCTCGCAGGGTCATCTCGGGTCAGTGGGGCCCAGGAGAGCGCCGGACCCTTTTCCCAGGTGGTGGAGCACAAGCTGAAAAACGGCATGCTGGTCCTGGTTCTCCGGGAACCCCGGGCGCCCCTCATCAGTCACCAGGTCTGGTACAAGGTGGGCTCCCGCAATGAAATGCTGGGGAAAACCGGCCTCTCCCATCTCACCGAACACCTCATGTTCAAGGGCACGGACAAGCTTAAGCCCAAGGAATTCTCCCGCCTCATCCAAAAGGCCGGGGGCAATGACAACGCCTTTACCAGCAAGGATTATACCGCCTATTTCCAGAACGGCCCCAAGACCGAGCTCAAGCGCTGGATGGAATTGGAGGCTGACCGCATGCGGGGCCTCAAGGTGGACGACAAGGCCTTTGACACGGAAAAGAAGGTGGTGCTGGAAGAGCGGCGCCTCCGCACTGAAGACGACCCCATCAGCTTCCTCATGGAAGACACGGTGGCCTCGGCGTACAAGGCCCACCCCTATCAATGGCCCATCGTCGGCTGGTATCATGATTTGGAGACCGCCAGCCGGGATGATTTCCTCAAATATTACAATACCTACTATCAGCCCAACAACGCCACCCTGGTGGTGGTGGGGGACGTCAACCCCAAGGAAGTCATAGCCTGGGCCGAAGATACTTACGGCCGCATACCGGCGGGGTCCCAACCCCCTGCCGTCACCGCCAAGGAACCGCCGCAATACGGGGAACGCCGGGTGCAGGTGCAGCGGGAGGCCCAATTGCCCTACCTGGTCATGGCCTACCACGTGCCCAATTGGGACAACCCCGACGCCTTCGCCCTGGAGCTTCTGAGCTCCATCCTCTCCCAGGGACGCAGTTCCCGGCTCTACCACAAACTGGTGTACAAGGACCGCCTGGCCCTGGAGGCCGGGGCCGACTATAACCTGGATACGGCCAGCGACTCCATTCTGGTGTTCTACGGCCAACCCTTGCCGGGCAAGACGGTGGCCCAGGTGGAACGGGCCCTGGACTCGGAAATCAAGAGGCTGCAGACGGACCTGGTGGAGCCCCAGGAATTGGAAAAGGCCAAAAACCAGGTGGCCTCATCGTTTTATCTGGCCATGGACTCCCTGTTCTACCGGGGCATGCTCCTGGGCAAGCTGGCCACCGTGGCCCGCTGGAACCTGCTGAATGAATACATTCCCAAGATTCAGCAGGTGACCGCAGAGGATATCCGCCGGGTGGCCCGCCAGTATCTCGTTACCAACAACCGCACCCTGGGGGTCCTTCTTCCCATAAAAAGCGACCGGCCCACAGTCGGACGCTATCAACCCGCCGGAACCGTGCACTAACTGGTGTTATATTTATTAGCCGACCCGGGCAGAGAAGGGGACATGACGTGAATCTGCCCCTGGGTCAGGCTTTGGGCCTTGCCACATGAAAAAGAAGCTGTTCGCCATTGTTCTTGTTGCCCTTGTTCTGACGCCGGCCATCACAGTCGCCCAGGAGTCAGCCGCCCCGCAGGTCCTGGGGGTGCGTCAGGAGCTCCCCAACGGGCTGGTCTGGCTTTTTTCCGAACAACGCAGTCTGCCCCTGGTAAGCGTGAAGGTGGTGATAAAAGGCGGCGTCCTGCGAGATCCCCCGGGGAAGGCCGGACTGGCCAACCTCACCGCGGTGCTCCTCACCCAGGGGACCAAGCAGCGCAGCGCCACCCAGATCGCCCAGGAAGTGGATTTCCTGGGGGCCAAGCTCGGGGCCAGCGGCAACGACGACTATACCTCGGTGGGTCTCACGGTCCTGAAGAAAAATCTGGAACCGGGACTGGACCTGTTAAAGGATGTCTTGCTCAATCCGGCCTTCTCTCCGGAAGAGGTGAAGCGCAAGGTCTCCCAGCTCAAGGCCAGTTTTCAGACCGATGAGGACGAACCGGGCGTGGTGGCCTCCCGGACCTTTGGCCGCCGCCTGTTCGGCAAAAACCCCTATGCCTACCCTCCCAAGGGAACCCCGGAAGGCTTAGAGGCCATTGAGAATAAAGACCTGGGGGCCTTTCACGACAAGAATTATCGACCCAACAACGCCATCGTCACCATTGTGGGCGACCTGTCCCCGGAGGAGGCCAAGGACTGGGTGGTCAAGTCTTTCGGCCAATGGCGGCCCGCCCCCATTCCCGAGAATAAAGTGCCTGCCGCGCCTGAACTGAAAAGTGCGGAAAAAATCCTCATTGACAAAGGCATCACCCAGGCCAATATTATTTGGGGCCACTTGGGGGTGGCCCGCAGCAACCCGGATTTTTACGCGCTTGCAGGTGCTGAATTATATCTTGGGCGGCGGCGGTTTTTCTTCCCGGCTGCTCACCAATATCCGGGAGGAGCGGGGCCTGGCCTACTCGGTGGCCAGCGGCTTTGAGGCCGGCCTGGAACCGGGGGCTTTCGCGGTGAATCTGGAGACCAAAAACCAGAGCGCCGGGGAGGCCATCACCCAGGTCATCAAGGAAGTTGAAAAGATGCGCTCTCAAACCGTGAGCGCCGCGGAATTGGATGAGGCCAAATCCTATCTCATCGGCAGCTTCCCGTCCAAGATGGATTCTGTGGCCAAGCGGGCCGCACTTCTGGCCTATGTGGAGTTTTACGGCCTGGGCTTGGATTATCCCTGGCGCTACCCTTCCCTGATTAAAAACCTAACCCCCGCCGACCTCAAGAAAACGGCGGAGAAGTACTTGCATCCAGAGAGATACCTCCTGGTGGTGGTGGGTAAGAAGAACGAGATGCCTGACGCCGCATCCTTCACCACCCTGCCGGGAGACAAGGAGACCAAAAAATGACAGGAAGAAACAAGTTGATCCTTACGGTTAGCTCAATTGCTGCAATTGTTTTGATGCTGACCCTCATGGGGGGAACGGCGCCCATGCCTCAGGCTGCCGCCGCCTCCCTGGCGCCGGATACCTTCGCCGACGTCGCCCAGAAATTTTCCGCGGCAGTCGTCAACATCAGCACCCAGAAAACCTTCAAGGGGAAGCCCCAATCCCGGCGGGACTTTTTCGGTCCCGGCCCCGGTGGTCCCGGCGGCCCTGGTCCCATGCCCCATCCCGGGGATCCCTTTGGGGATTTCTTTGACAAATTTTTTCCGGACATGCCCCGAGACCGCACCCAGCGCTCCCTGGGCACCGGCTTTATTATTGACCCCAAAGGCTTGGTGATCACCAACGAGCACGTGGTCAAGAATGCTGACAAAATTAAGGTGAAGATGGCGGGGCAGGGCGGCAAGGAATACACCGCCACGGTAAAGGGCCGCGACCCCCAGACAGACATTGCCCTTCTCCAGATCGACAGCAATGAAACCTTTCCAGCCCTCTCCCTGGGCGATTCCGACAGCATCCGGGTCGGGGACTGGGTGGTGGCCATCGGCAATCCCTTCGGATTGGGACACACCGTCACCCAGGGGATTATCAGCGCCAAGGGGCGGGTCATCGGGGCCGGCCGCTATGACAATTTTCTCCAGACCGACGCGGCCATCAACCCGGGAAACAGCGGCGGCCCTCTCCTCAATCTGACGGGCGAAGTGGTGGGCATTAACACCGCCATTGTGGCCACCGGCCAGGGCATCGGCTTTGCCATCCCCAGCAACCTGGTGAAGAGTATTATCGGGCAGTTGCAGGAGAAGGGCAAAGTGGTGCGGGGCATGCTGGGCGTGCAGGTGCAGGTGGTCACTCCCGAAATCGCCAAATCCTATGGGCTGGCTGAACCCAAAGGCGCCCTGGTGGCTGATGTCCATGCGGACACCCCCGCGGAGAAGGCCGGCATCAAGCGGGAAGATATCATTATCGAGTTCAACGGCCAGCCCATTAATGAAATGAATGAATTGCCCCGGCTGGTGGCGTCGTTGGCCCCGGGCGCCAAAGCCACGGTGAAAGTCCTCCGGGAAGGCAAGGAAAAGACTTTCAATATAACCGTCACCGAACTGAAAGAGGAGCGCTTTGCCGGCGGGGAACCCGGCGAAATGGATCAGGAAAGCTCCATCGGTCTGATGGTGGAGGACCTCAATCCCCAAATGGCCCGGCGCTTTGATCTGAAAGACGCCAAGGGCGTGGTGGTGATGGATGTGGCCCCCGGTTCTCCCGCCTCTGAATCCGGCTTCCGCCGGGGGGACGTCATCCTGGAGATCAACGGCAAAGCGGTTCCCGACGTTAAGGCCTTCCAGAAAATTATGGCTGAGCAGCCCAAGAAGTCCTTCGCCCGCTTCCTGGTGAAGCGCGAAGGCCGGACCCTCATCGTTGCGGTGGAAATGCCGGAAAAATAAGAAGCACGTAGGAAAGGCTTGATATAAGACCTGGCCGGAGAGCAACTACCTCCGGTCAGATCTTTTTTATTCGTCATTTGTATTAGGTTGCGCCATGAGTTGTTATGCCAAGTTTCAGTCAAATGGGTATTTTTTGTAGTGGCGCAATTTATTGCGCCTTCTTAAGGGCGTGATGAATCACGCCCCTACATTAGTTCGAATGATTGTCCTTCGATTGCGACTTGGTATTATACCGAGTTGCAGTCGAACGGTGGCACAGGCTTTCCAGCCTGTGCAGGTGCAGGCTTAAACTATCATGGCTCGATGTGGGCCACCCCCCCCCGAAGATGAAAATCTGTTGTAGGGGCGACGCATGCGTCGCCCCTACGGGGGAATTTCACGGTATAGTGTGCGGCTACAAAAAATGCTGATTGAGTGCAACCTGGCATTACTAATAAAAAAATGCAGCCGCGAGGCTAAGCCGGGGTTCATTTACTTATGGACACAGGCAAAAGCTTACGGCTGCAAATAAGGACTCGGAGATCGTGCTGCGGATATTAAAAGGTCTTAGCAGATCCCCATTTAACGTTTCTTGATAAGCACGAGGGTTCTGCTGTCCACCATGGGGTAGATTTCGTCGATGTCCTTGTTAAGCAAGGATACACAACCCAGGGTCCAGTCCTGGCGCTGGTAGTTCATGGCCGGGTCATGGGTCCCGTGGATGCCGACATCGCCCCCGATTTTCGCTTCCTCGTGCAGTCGCCCCGTTTTCTTGGCTTCACTGAATTTCAGCCAATTTTGGTTGTTGGGATAATCCAACAGGATAAATTTATCCCAGCGAGGGTGGGGGTACTTGCACACCACCCGGTAGACTCCCTCCGGAGTGCACTGGTCGCCCTGGCAAAGTTTATCGGGTCTGGGATTGCCCCCCAGGACGACGGGATAGGTTTTCACCGGTTTTACGCCCTGGTAAACCGTCAGTTTGCGGTCCTTTTTTTTCACTACCAGGACGGTGGAGCTGCTGCGGGAGCCGCCGTTGCCCTTTCTATCCAGCAACTCCTTGACTTCCTGCTGTTCCGCGCTGAGCGGTGCTTCGATCTCCGGAACCGGCTGCGGCGGTTTGGCTATAATCTGCACCTTTCTTTTGCCGCAGCCGCCCACTCCCAAAACCAGGGCTAAAATAACAAAGCATAACAACAAGTTACGCACAATAGCCTCCTCCCCCGAAAAGTTATATATGTGGTAACTGCTCGAGACTATAACAAAAGGCCCTTATCCAGTCAAGGCTTGATCGGATTTTTTCCTTTTAACATTAGCACCATTGTTATTATGATGCGCTATTCTTAAACCGATCTCATTTTATTAAGTTATGCCGGCGCAGCCAAGCCATGCCATTGTGATCCATCCGCAAGACGATGTGGCTTTACTTTTGCAATGAATCCTTTATCCTTAAATAGAAATTATTGCATTCCTTTGCGCTATGCACCGATATGCCCCTGCATTTGATTATTGACGGCTACAATCTCATCCGCCAATCTCCCTGGTTCAGCCTCTTGGACGCCCGGGACCTGGAAGCGGGCCGGGAATCCCTGTTGCATGCCTTGTCGGAGTATCGCCGGCGGCGCTCCCAACCCAAAATTACCGTGGTCTTCGACGGTTGGCAGGGAGGGGCTTTCCAGGAGAGCCGGGACCTGTTCCAGGGGGTGGGGATAATATATTCCCGGCGGGGGGAGCGGGCCGACGAAGTCATCAAGCGTTTGCTGAAACGGGAGGGCAACCGGGCCGTAGTGGTCAGTTCGGACCGGGAGCTGCAGGACAGTGCCGAGCGGGTAGGGGCGACCTGGGTGGCCGCGGCTGAGTTCGAGATGCTCTATTTGCGAAAGGCTCAAGGCGGTCAGGAATCAGAGGAAGAAAATCCGGCTTCCCGGGGCGCCGGCAAGAAAGGGCCGGCCCGGCGCCTCAAGAAAAATCTGCGCCAAAAAAAGGAGCGCTTGCGCAAGCTCTGACCAGCGCCCCATTGCTCTTTGCCAGGGGATGATTATGTTTAGCTCAGCGGGCCAAAGAGCCCGCCGCCCCATTACACCTGAAGGCAAAAAGGAGAACAGCCATGACCGCGACGGAAATGAAGGCCCACTGGAAATGCACCAAGTGCGGCTTTACCATGGAAGCGGCTCGGCCCCCCGAGACCTGCCCGCAATGCAAGGATTCCTGCGAATTTAAGGATGTCAGCTGTTATTTGCCGGAATGCGGCGGCGTGGGCAACATCGACCCTAGACTTTAACCTTTCAACCTCCCTGGTTTCAGAGGTTGGCCACCAAGCTCGGCAGGGGCGGGACCGGTATTTAACCGCCTGATCCCGCCACGTCTGGCGCTGGTTACGCAAGGTATTCCCCCTCTCCACCCGCTGGCGGAGGGAGAGGGGATTTACTTGTCATTCCGTCAGGTTTCCTCAATCAGTCTGCTATAGTGTCTGCAAAAAAGTTCTTTCCTTTTATTCCCTCTCCACCCAATGGGGGGAGAGGGTCAGGGTGAGGGGGGATAGAAGAAACTTTTGGCAAGTAATATAAGGCCCGAAATTCCTGAAATGCTGCCGAAGAGGCAGGGCGGGAAAGGGCTAGCGCCTTCCCCTATGACGATAGGGCTTCCCAGGGTCTTAGCGCCAAGGTGCATTCATAGAGATTGGAAAATGTAACTATAGGCTTTTGCCTTTGTAGGGGCGACACATGCGTCGCCATTACAGATAAGTTACTTCTTTGACGGCAACCTGGTATAACAACCTTAAACCATAGGTAACATCCCGCCTCCTGTCGAAAAAACCGGTTTTTTTCTTTCCCTTGATTTTTCTCTCAATTTCCCATGAAGACCTGCCGATAAAGGGGTAGAGGTTTGTCATGCTGCCCTTTTCGCCAAGCCCCACCTGTCCGGCGGGAATGAAGGCTTGTCCGGTGATCGTTGGATTCCTGCGCCTTCAGGAAGAATGTCGGCGCCTTAAAGAGCTTTCCCAGACCGACGCCCTCACCGGGCTCTATAACCGGCGGTTCCTGGAGATGACCCTCGACCAGGAAATGGAGCGCACCCGCCGCACCGGGCTGCCCACCAGCCTCATCATGCTGGATATAGACTTTTTCAAGCGTGTCAATGACACCTACGGTCATCAGTTCGGCGACGAAACCTTGTGCCAGGTGGCGATGCTGCTGAAAAACAATGTCCGCAAACTTGATGTCCCCTGCCGCTACGGGGGGGAAGAATTCGCCCTGATCCTGCCGGGGACCCGCCTGCCCCAAGCGGTGCGCCTGGCGGTTAGGCTTAAAGAAAATCTGGCCCAGTCCTGGCAGGAACCACAGGGCCGGAACGGCCAACTTACCGCCAGCTTTGGGGTGGAAACCTTCACGGGCCGGCAGGACATGACCCCCATCTCCTTCCTGCAGGCCGCTGACCGCTGGCTAATGCTGGCCAAGGCCCGGGGGCGCAACACTGTTTGTCACCCCGACAGCCCCCAGGTGGGTCCGGAACTAGGCCTCACCCCTGAGGAGCACCGGGTCTTTTTCCCTGAAAACGCTCAAATTGGCAAAACTGGTGGGTCTTATGGTTGAACCGAAATTCTGGTGCATTACAAGCGGGAAAGGCGGGGTGGGGAAGACCTGCCTGGCCGTCAACCTGGCCTTTGCCCTGGCTCATCAGGGGAAGCGCATCCTGCTGGTGGATGGCGACCTGGGGTTGGCTAATGTTGATGTTCTCCTGGGCCTGGAGGTGGGGGCCAACGTGCGGGATATCCTGGATCAGGGAGCCGACCCCCTGAAAACCGTGGTCCAGGTGCATCCCTGCCTGGGGGTGCTCCCGGCCAGTTCCGGGGTTCCCGAAATGGCCAACCTGGGTCCGGACGATCAGACCCAACTGGACGAGGTTCTTAAGACCCTGGCGGTCTCCTTTGACCATGTCCTGGTGGACACCGGCGCCGGCTTGGGGCCCGCGGTTCTCTGGTTCAACACCCTGGCGGATTACTCCCTGGTGGTGGTAACCCCCGATCCCACCGCACTCACCGATGCCTACGCCCTCATCAAGGTCCTGGCCCAAAACTACCAGCACCGCCATTTCCAGATAATCCTGAACGGGGTCCAAGGGGAGCGGGAAGCCCGCCATACCTTCGACACCCTGGCCCAAGCGGCGGACAGGTTTTTGGGCCTGCACCTGGATTACCTGGGCGCGGTGCCGGCCGATCAGGCCGTCAAACGGGCTCTGCGGGCCCAGGCTCCCTTCCTGGAGCAGTTTCCCGAGAGCCAGGCCAGCCAGGCCCTGAAAACCCTGGCGGCCCGGATGCTGCGCTTGCCTCTGAAATTGCCCAACCCCAAAACCCTGAACCATCAGGTCCAGGCCGTTTAAGCAATTTCGGTTATCCCCTTTCCTCTGCATACCTATATTCAAAACTCAGCTGGAAAGGGGTCAAAGTGCAGTTATTCATAAATACGCTAACGTATTATGGAAGGACTGAGCCGGTGAATTATTCCCCCTCACCCTGACCCTCTCCCCCATTGGGGGAGAGGGGATAAAAAAAGAACCCAGGTAATACTCCCTCTCCCCCCGGGGGGGGGGAGAGGGTTGGGTTGAGGGGGGCCGAAGTAAAATTCGTTACCATATTTATGAAATCGTGAACTAAGGCGCGGTGACCCTCTGCGGGTTGGGAGGGGGGCGTGGGGGGAGGGCAGGGACCTCAGGTCCCTGGCCCTCCCCCCACTGAAAACCCACAAAAAAACCGGGGGAGGCTTGCCGCCTCCGCCCGGCGCTGGTGTTCAGGGGGTCTGGGAAACGCCCCGGCTGCTGTCCGGGACGTTTTCGAGGATTGCTTTACGTTGCTTTACTTAATGACGTCTTTCTTTTCTTCTTTCTTGGTTTCCAGGGTCGCGGGTTTCTTGTCGGCGTCCTTCTTGGGATCCAAGACCGCAGGCTTCTTGCCGTTATCCTTCTTGGTCATCTGGACTTCGGGGTTTTTGCCTTTGGCCGCATCTTCTTTGGCCACAGTCTTGGCAGCTTCGTCAGCTTTGCCCTTCTCCACGGGGGTTACCTTGGAGCCGCCCGCCGGGGTCTGGGTGGTCTGCACCACCGGTTTATCCTCTTTCTTGACGGTGGTCTGGGTGGTCTGGGTGTAGCCGGCCGTGGTCAGGCCCAGCGCAAAAACCATAGCGGTCAAAGTGGTTACGACTTTCTTCATGTTATTCTCACCTCTGAGAGTTGTGATCTCGCTCACTGCGATTGCACCATGGTAATGCATAAGGCTTGCCAATTTTTGTAGTCATTAAAATAATAGTAATATCTATAGGTTAAGCATGCTGCTGGAATCTGCCCCATTGGCCTCAACCCCGCTTTCCTTTTGGATTTGAGAAAAATCGTTTTCGGGGCTTCCGGGGCGTATCAATCTGACAAATCAGACCTGGAAAGGGGGCAAAATATTCTGGTAATGAAAAATTCGGAGAAAGTGAGGCAGGTTGAAAATAAGCTGGGGGGCATAACTTAAAGGGAGTTTTGCCCGAGACAGGCGGGCTTTTCTCCATCCCTCTGCGGGTTGGGAGGGGGGTGCGGGGGGAGGGCAGGGACCTCAGGTCCCTGGCCCTCCCCCCGCGTTTCTTATGAACGAGGGCGCCGCTCTAAGTAGGTTTTCAGCCGGCCCAGGGCCTCCGCCAGGTTTTCCAGGGAGTTGGCGTAGGACAGACGCAGATAGCCCTCGCCGCCGGAGCCGAAGTCAATGCCCGGGGTCACCCCCACCTTGGCCTGCTCCAGGATATCGAAGGCCAACTCGTAAGAGTTGGTGGACAAGTGGCGGGCGTTCACAAAGACATAAAAGGCGCCGGTGGGGGGCGCCGGGATATGGAAGCCCAGACGGCCCAGTCCCGCCAGCAGAAAACGGCGGCGCTCGTCATAGGTGGCCCGCATGCGTTCCACCTCAGGCCCCGCCTGGGTGAGGGCCGCTACCCCGGCCCGCTGCACAAAAGCGTTGGCCGAGATGAAAAAATTCTGCATGAGTTTCTGGATGGGCCGCACAAATTCAAGGGGGGCGATGAGATAGCCCAGGCGCCAGCCGGTCATGGCATAGAGCTTGGAAAAGCCGTTGATTACAAAGGCTTTGTCGGTGTATTCCAGGATGGAATGTTCTTGGCCCTCGTACACCAAACCATGATAGATCTCGTCGGAGACGACATAGGGCCCCACCTCGGCGAGCCGGGCCAGGCGCTCCGCCGAGAGCAAGGTGCCGGTGGGGTTGGCCGGGGAATTGATGATGATGGCCTTGGTGCGGGGTGTAAGCTGGGCCTTGACCTCTCGGGGCCGGAATTGAAAGCCGTCCTCTTCCCGAACCCTGATATAGTGGGGTCTGGCATCAAACAGACGGATAAAATTGGGGTAGCAGGCGTAGTGGGGATTGCTCAGGGCCACTTCATCCCCGGGATCCAGCAGCGCCGCAAAAATCAGGATCATGGCCGGCGAAGTGCCCGAAGTGACGATAAACTGCTCCGGCGACAGCTTGACGCCGTATTTCTCCAGATAATGGCGGCACAAGGCTTCCCGAAGCTCGAGCAGGCCCTGGGAATGGGTGTACTGGGTTTCCCCCGCGGCCATGGCCCTATATGCCGCGTCTTTGACCACCTGGGGGGTGTCGAAGTCCGGCTCCCCGATCTCCAGGTGGATGATATGTTCCCCCTGGCGCTCCAGTTCCTTGGCCCGCTCCAGGATATCCATCACCAGAAACGGGGTGATCTCCTGAGCCCGCCGGGACACCGCTTTGGTCACCTTATCCCTCATAAGAAACTAACATACCAAGACCCCGGCAGGGCAGCAAGGGTTTTTCGGTCTTACGTCCCGCATCCCTGCACCCATAGCGGGAGATTCCTCAGTGACCTTCATGATTGGCTAACCAGAAATCGCCCTTGTCCCCAGAATTATCCGAATGAAATAAATCGTTTTCTCCCCAAACGTTGACCTTGTGAGGCCTAAAAGTACTGCTTTGTTTTTTGAGATATGATTGCCGAGTGGAGCGCTCCCTCTCCACCCGTTTACGGGGGGAGAGGACTGGGGTGAGGGGGGCCGATCTCTTTCACCCCTCAACCTAACCCTCTCCCCTGAGAAGGGAGAGGGAATTTTCTCGGTATTCCGGTAGGTTTTCCCGACCATCTCTCTCAATCCAGAAAGTCCACAAGCACTGTCCGGCCTGGCCAGGGTTATTAACCATGGGCTCCGCCAACTTAGCAAAAACCTTGTCGGACACTCCTGCTTTGCCCCAGTTTTTTTCTATCCTCATCAACTATTCGCTTGACAAGTATACTAACGTATAGTATTTAGCAGTCATGAAGCCTTTAACGGAAAAACAGCGGGTAGTGTTGACCTTCGTGGAGGAGTTCTGCCGGCGGCAAGGCTATCCCCCCACGGTGCGGGAGGTGGCGGCCCATTTCGGAGTACAGCCCCGGGCCGCCGCGGACCACCTGGCTGCGCTGAAAAAAAAGGGCCACCTGCACCGGGAGCCGGGACGCTCCCGGGGTCTTTCCCTAGTGTCCCGGCTGGAAGACCAGGTGGTGGAGGTGCCCATCCTGGGGCGCATCGCCGCCGGGCAGCCCCTTTTGGCCACGGAGCAGGTGGAGGACACCCTGGTTTTGCCCCGGGCCTGGGTCCAGGGAGAGGAGGTCTTTCTCCTGCGGGTCTCCGGGGAAAGCATGGCGCCCCTCCTCTTGCCCGGAGATCTGGTGATGGTGAGGGTGCAGCCCCGGGTGAGCCGGGGTGAGATCGCTGTGGTCCTGGTGGACGAGGAGGCCACGGTGAAGCGGGTCTTCGAAGAGGCCAGGGGCTTGGTCCTGAAAGGGGACAACCCGGACTTCGCGCCCCTGCGCTACGCCCCCGAAGAAGCCGCGGAACTGGTCCAAATCCTGGGTAAGGTGGTGGGCGTGTACCGCTCCCTGGAAGGCCGGGGGCCGAGGGTGAACTGATGAGACGGAGAGCAGAAAGAAATGTGGGGGAGGGGGCTAAGGGTCAGTGGACCCTTACCCCCTCCCCCACACCCCCTCCCCCAATCCCTTGGGGGGTGAAAAAAGTTGGCAACGGCCGGGGCTGTGCCCTGGCCGTTGCCAACCCTCCAGAGGGTTGGGAGGGGGGTGTGGGGGGAGGGCAGGGAACCGCCGTTCCCTGGCCCTCTCCCCACAATCCCCTTTCTCAGATATCCCTCCAGCCCGGTCGCGCGGCCCTTTTGTGGGGGGGGCCGGTGCGGTCCTGGTCTGCTGTGGCCGCGGCCTGGGGGGTGGCCCGGGGGGCCACGGTGCTGGTGGTGGACGCGGCCAATGCCTTTGACCCCTATGGGCTGGTGCGGGAAGCCCGGAGCCGGGGAATGTCCCGCGCCGCGGCCCTTTCCGGGGTGCGGGTGGCCCGGGCTTTCACTTCCCACCAACTGGTGCGCCTCCTCAAGGAGGAACTCCCCGGAGAGTTGGAAGCCCTGAGCCTGGTTATGGTGCTGGGGCCGGTGAGCCTCTTTTACGACGAACAAATTCCCCTGGCTGAACGCCGCCGTCTCTTTACCACCATGGTGGATATCCTGGCAGCCTACAAAGCCCGGGCGCCCCTTTTGCTGCTGCAGCCGCCTCTTCCCCGGGGCGCGGCCAACCGCGGTTTTGGCAAACTGCTGGCCCCCCTGCTGGATTCCCTGGTGCGGGTGCATGAGGACAACAGTTGATGAATGTATTTCTTTTTACAGATTACAGAAAACAGTAGCGTGGGGCGGGAAAGCGAAGCGCATCCCGCCTTCAGTGTAATCTATTGAGGAAACCGAAAACGGTATTAGCCTATGAGGAGCTTTAATCCCAGGACGGGTGAGGTTAGGCTCATGGAACCAAGAAAACCCAGACGGCGGCGCCTCTGGCCGGCCGCCCTGCTGCTGGTCGTCGCCCTGGCCTTGATGTTTTCGGCTGGCCGGGTGCTGACTCGGGGCCACCGGGACGACCTGCCCCGGTTGGTGAAGCGGGTCCAGCCCGCCGTGGTCACGGTCATGGCCTACAATGCCCGGGACGAGGCCTTGTTTCAGGGAACCGGGTTTTTCATGGCGCCGGGAGACTGTTTTCTCACTAACTATCACGTGCTGGCCCAGGCCGTCCGGGCCGAGGTCAGAACTGCCGAGGGCAGGTGCTATCCGGTCAGGGGGGTGGTGGCCGCGGACCCGGACTGGGATTTGGTGGCGGCCGCGGTGGCCTCCTTCCCCGAGGGGGTTGCCGGCCTGAATATCAGCCGGGCCGTTCCGGAAGTGGGAGAGCGGGTGGCTGTGGTGGGCAGCCCCCTGGGGCTGGAGCACACCCTGAGCGACGGCGTGGTGTCTGCCATCCGCCGCACCTCCGGCGGCCATTATCTGCAGATTTCCGCGCCTGTGTCCACCGGCTCCAGCGGCAGCCCGGTGATCAACATGAAAGGCGAAGTGGTGGGGATAGCTTCTTTACAGGTCATCAAGGGGCAGAACCTGAACTTTGCCGTGCCCGGCAGCCGGGCCTTGGCTTTGCAGGAGAAAGCCGTCGCGTTTCGGACGGCATCAATCCCGCGGGCAGCCCCGGAGCGGACGGCCGCCTCGCTCTGGTGGACTTTCGACGGGAACCACGGGCCTGCCGGGGAAAAGCAGGGCAACAGCGCGGCCACTGCCTACCGGCAGGCCATCCGCTTTCAGCCTGCACTGGCCGGGGCCTTTTCCGGGCTGGGGCGGCCCCTAAATCCCTAACTTAGTGACCATCATCCCTGAATAACGACAAATTTAAATTTTACTCTCGTTCCCAATCTCCTGCTTGGGAACCAGGATCTTATATTGCACGGGCTTATTGCAGACCCGTGCATGTAGATGCACTTACCATGGGACGCACCGTTATACCTTACAGTCACGTGTGGGAAGAGGAGCGGGAGCGCTGGCGCAAATTTCGCCGGGCCTTGCGCCGGGAGGACCAGGCCCACCTGGACCGCCTCTTCGAACTGGCCCGCCTGCACCTCCAGGCGGGAGTCTACGCCGCCAACCCCTGGCCCCTGGAATCCATCATTATGGCCATGCTCCTGGAACATGAAAAGGCCTTGAGCCGCCTGGAGGAGCGCCTGGAGGAACTGGAGGAAGGAAAGCCAGTGACCAGTAAACAGTGAGCAGGGAGCAGTGAGCAGTAAGAGCAACGTGGCTTCCAAGTCCAAATGTTGACTCGGAAAATGCCTTTTGTGGGCGCTGCCGCCAGTTATTCGCGGGCAAGGCCCGCCCTACATTTACTATCTTTTTGCTCCTGGGTTTGGATTGGCGGGTGGGAAAAGGTAGCGATTGGCGCCCGGTGGCACGGGCATCTTGCCCGTGCACGGGCTGGAAGCCCGTGCTACCGTTTCCCGATACGTTCGAGGGCTAATGCCAAGTTCATACTGACCTGTATCAAACCCGTAGGGGCGGACCCGCTTGTCCGCCCGTCAACCTGGGCCGACACCTGGGTCGGCCCCAGCGAATGTTTCGTTTCAAGGAGAAAATGGTATAAGGGGCCGGGTCCTCCTGGTCTCCGTCCTCTCTTTAAGCTTTTTCCTAACCCCATTGATCGGGAGAACAGGCATCCTGCCTGTTCCTGCACAGGCGGGACGCCTGTGCTCCCGCTCTCTGCAAGGGGTTGGGAGAGGGAGCTTGAGAGAGGAGGGGTTGGCGGACACAGGCTTTCCAGCCTGTGGAAACCCCAGCCCCCTCCCTCAACTTATCAAGACCATCATGAAAACCACCGCCTGGCTCTTTGACCTGTATCCCCTGGGGGACCGGATGGTCCTGTGGTTTCTCACCGAGGCAGGGGAGGCGCTGCGGCTTACGGATGCCTTTCCCTACACGATTTATGTGGGGGGAAATCAGGATCAGGTTCGCCGGGCGGTGCAGACCCTCGAGGGGAGGAGGTGGCTCACCCGCGCCTATCCTACCCAGGGGAGGGACCTGGGGTCGGGGAAGGAAATACCGGTGTGGGCCCTGGAGCTTAAAACCTACGCTCACCTGCCGCAACTTCGCACCTGGCTGGGGAAAAAGGAAGGAGCCCTGGACGGGTACAACTGCGACCTGGACGTGGCCGCCTACTACCTGTATCGGAAAGGGATATGGCCCAGCGCCTGGTACGACTTGGAGGCCCGGGAGGGGAGGCTCCTCTCCCTGTCTCCCCGGGAGGAGCAATTCGCCCGGGACGTGTCTCTCCCGCCCCTCACCACCCTGGGCCTTGGCCTCACCAAAGACCCCCTCATTCCCCTGGGGGCCGGCAACGGTCTGGCCGTGACCTGGGAGGGCCGCACCCTTGAGTTGGAGGCCGCCAACCGGGCCGGCTTGGTGCGGGAGGTGGCCCGCTGGCTCCGCAGAGTCAACCCCGACCTCGTCCTAAGCGACTGGGGGGACGAGGACATCATCCCCCTCCTGTGGCGCTGGAGCAGAGAGGCCCGGCTGCCCCTCCCCCTGGACCGGGAGCAAGGCAGCGTGCCCCGGCGGTTCTCCGGCGGGCGCACCTACTTCTCCTACGGCCGGGTGGTCTACCAGGGGAGCGCCGCACCCTTTTACGGCCGCTGGCACGTGGACCGGCGCAATTCCTTTTTCTTCCGGGAAGCGGACCTCATGGGCCTGGTGCAGATCTCCCGGCTAGGGCAAGTTCCCCTGCAGCAGGCGGCCCGGGCCAGCCCCGGCACCCTGATTACCTCCATGCAGCTCGCCCGGGCCGTGGCCGACGGCATCCTCATCCCCTGGCGCAAGGCCGACCCTGAACGCTTCAAAAGCGCAGGCGAACTCCTCACCGTGGACAAGGGCGGCCTGGTCTTCATGCCTCCCATCGGCCTCTACTGCAACGTGGCGGAACTGGACTTCGCCTCCATGTACCCCTCCATCATGGCCACCCACAACATCTCGCCGGAGACGGTGAATTGCAGATGCTGTGCGGGGATAGGGGAGGGGTCCGGAAATTATGTGGGGGAGGGGGCTAAGGGCCGCAGGCCCTTAGCCCCTCCCCCACACCCCCTCCCCCAATCCCTTGAGTGGGAAAAAAATGTGGTGGCGAAGGCTGGGCCTTCAGGCCCAGCCTTCGCCAGCCACACTCAGCGGGTTGGGAGGGGGGTGTGGGGGGAGGGCAGGGACCTCAGGTCCCTGGCCCTCCCCCCACGTTTCCGTTCCTGAAGCCGGGTATAGGTTATGTCAGCGCCGGGAGGGCCTGGTGCCCCGCACCCTCAGGCCCATATTGGAATTGAGGGAGCGCTTGAAGGCCGCGGCCAAGGAATCGGCGCCGGATATGGCCGTGTTGTATCAGCAGCGGCAAACCGCCCTGAAGTGGATGCTGGTCACCTGTTTCGGGTATTTGGGCTACAAAAACGCCCGCTTCGGCCGCATCGAGGCCCACGAAGCGGTGACCGCGTTCGGACGGGAAAAGCTCCTCACTGCCAAGGAGATTTGTGAAGCGCAGGGCTACGACATTCTCCACGGCTTGACGGACTGCCTGTGGATTCACCGGGGGGACATGGCGGAAGAGAGATTGCAAGAGCTCTGCCAGGAAATCTCCGGCGCCACCGGGGTTAAGCTGGCCCTGGAGGGAGTGTACCGCTGGATTGCGTTCCTGTCCTCCCGGCAAAACCCGAAGCGCCCGGTGGCCACCCGCTATTTCGGGGTTTTTGCCGACGGCCGGGTGAAGGCCCGGGGGCTGATCTGCCGGCGCCGGGACACCCCGCCTTTTGTGCGCCGGGCCCAGGAGGCCCTGCTGTCGCGCTTGGCCGCGGCCGCCACCCCAGACGAACTGCTCAGCCTTCGGCCCGAGTTGGAGGACCTGGCGGCGGGCTTTCGCCAGCGCTTGCGGGAAGGGGGCATCCCCCCCCAGGAACTGGTGGTCACGCGAACGCTCTCCCAACCCCTGGAGGAGTATAAGGTGGAGACCCCCACCGCCCTGGCCCTGCGGCAGTTGCAGCAGGCCGGCATTCAGATAAGGCCCGGTGAAAAGGTGCGCTTCGTGCACCAGGAGCGCCGGGGCCCGAAGGAGTGCCGGGTCCAGGCCGCCCCATTCCTGGAAGGCCTGGAAGACTATGACGCCAGGCTCTACCTGGAACTCCTGGAGCGGGCCGTGGCGGAGGTGATGACCGGGGTGTTCGGGAAGGCCGCCAGCCGCCTCACCGCCGCAGAAAGCGGGCCAGTTGGCGGCCGTAGTAGTCTTTGGCGTCCTCGTCGGAGGGGGGGCTGAAGGTGGTGGCGCCCTTGCCTTCGGGGAGCCGTTTAGTGACAATGCCCTTTTCCCCAAAAAGTTTCAGGGCGTTCTGGAAGTTGGACTCGGACAGGGCCTCGGAGCGCTCCACCTCCCCCAGCTTATAGGATTTCTGGCCGATGGAACTGATGCTCTTCAAAAATTCCTTTTCGCTCCGGGGTTTTTTCTGCAAATACTTGATGGAGCGGAAGACGATATAGTAGGACTCCAGGTAGTTGTAAAGCAGGTTGGCGAAGTAGGCCAACTCCTTGAGGCCGGAAGCGGAGAGGGTGTAACGGTTGTCGCCCCCGTCCAGGCTGACCACCACCTCCCTGGAAGTAAAGTACTTCAGGCTATCGTCCACAAAGGTCTCCGCAGCCACCCCGTTGAAAAAGAACTCAAATTTGAAGAAGTCTTCGAGAAAGCGGACGTCATCCAGCACCTGTTGGCGCTCAAATTCGAAGCCCGGCCCCGAGAGGGTGGCCAGGGAGACGATGGCGGCCGGCAGGAAATAATGGATGATGTTGTTTTTGTAATACTCCAGGAGGGGGCGCTTGGTTTCGTCAATGCTGTAGCCCCCCAGGCCCAGTTCGTCCGACAGGCCTTCTTCCTTTTCGATGGGGGTGATGAGCTTGCGGACCTCGCACAAGGCCAGGGTTTCTTCCACCGCCTGTTCCAGGTTGTCCAGGGAGTCGGCCAGGGGGACGTTCCTGGCCTTGAGATAATCGTAAAGCACCTGGATGATCTTCAGGAGTTCCCGGCGGTACACGCCTTTCCGGGGATAGGTGAGGAGCGCCGCGCACACCAGGGAAGAGGGGGTGACCACGGACACCCGGTTGATGGCCTGCACCACCTCAAAGGCCAGGTCATTACTGACGGTGCGGATCTTGTCGTTCTCATCCCCCTCGTGCACCGGGTGCCGGGTTAAATGGTCCCGGAGGGAAATGGGCTCGCTGAACTGGACATAAGCCCGGCCATAACGCCGTTTCAGGAATTTCCGGGCCCGGACCAACTGCCCCACGCTCTCGGTTTCTTTTTTCTTGCCTTCCAATTCTGACAGATAGGCCTTTTCCTCCAGGACCTGGTCGTAGCCGATATAGGTGGGCACGAAAATGAGGTCCTGGGAGGCGCCCTCGTAATAAGCCCGCAGGATCATGTTGAGCAGGCCGATTTTGGGAAGAACCAGCTTGCCGGTGCGGGACCGGCCCCCTTCAATGAAAAACTCCAGGCTGTAGCCGGTTCTGATGAGGGTTTTCAGATAATGATAGAGAACCTCGGCGTAAAGCTTCCCCCCAGAAACCGGCGTCTGATAAAGAAAGCCCCGGCCCCCCGGAATATGAACCCCAGAGGCCAGAAAGCCAGATTTTTCCCGGCCGCGATGCGAGGGGGATGCAAATAGTGCTGATACAGCAGGTTGTTTAACAACAGATAATCGATGTGGCTTTTGTGGCAGGGAATAAAGATCAGGTTGCCCCGCTGGCCGGCTTCCCGAACCTTTTCAAAGCCCTCCAGATCAAAAAAGACGTCTTCAAATAAGGACCGGGTCAACCAACGCACGGCCCGGTTCATTATGGGAACGATAATCAGGTTCCAGTCCGCAGCCATTTCCCAGAAATAGTCCTGGGCCGTCTTTTTGATTTTGGAAAGTTTCTTTTTTTCCGTTTCCGCCAGGTGCTCCATGAACTGCGTCAGGCCGGGGTCGGTGAGGGTGAGTTCCATGATTTCTTCCCGGCTCTTGATGACCGGCCCGGTGACCATGCGCTGTTTCTGATCCAACCGGTGAATGAGTTCCCGCCTCAGATTCAGGGCCCGGAGCTCAGGGGCCTGGCCGGGGGCGCCGGCCAGGTATTCCTGCAGATTTACCGGCTCGGCGACCTCCACTACCGCCTTTTTAGATTTCCATAGACAGAGGGCCAACTTCCGGAGGCGTCCCGGATTTTCCCGGTCCCCGAAAAAGAGATCCAGAAGCCCCTTGTCTTCCCGGGCGGGTTCCTGGCTGTACAGAATAAGCTGGGGCACGAGAAAAATAGGAAAATCCACCTGTTCCTGGATCTCCAGCAGGTGGCGCAGGGGGTCCTCCCGGGGCTTGAGAAAGCGGTGCCGGAACCCCACCTGGTCCACGAGAAACAAGAGGGCGCTGCGCTTTTCCTTAAGGATGCGCAAAAAATAGCCGTCCTGGAAAGGGTTGAACCAGGAACGCTTGCGGGTGAAGTAATTCACCGCCGCGGAGATAATCTGCACCAGGTGGGAGAGAGGCTGGAACATCCACAAGTTGAGGTCAAAGGCCACCTCAGGGGTGGGAATGTCCAGTTGCTGATAGCGGCGGTTAAAAAAGAGGAAATCCAGGGTGCTGCGATATTTCAGGGCATAGACCACCACCCCCTGGCGGGAGAGTTCCTGCACCCGGTCCAGGAGCCTGGCCTTCACCGTCACCTTGGCAAAAAAGGGATCCAGGGTATAGCGCAGGAGCCAACCGGGACGGCTCGGCAGGTAGCCGGCGTAATGGAACTGCTGCCCCCCCAGCCAGCCGGTGAGGCGATGCAGTATCCGGTTCAACCAACCCCTGGGTTTATCGGTTTCGGGCGGGGAGGGTGGCGGGGTCTGAGTATCTTTGAGATCAGGATTCATGCTGCGACCTATCAGTTAGAGACACATCATACTATACAACGGCGTTTCAAACACTAGCAATTACCAGGCGCCGATTTATTCATCGTATTCGATGAGGAATTGGTTCAAGGGTTAACAGGCGGGTCAAGCCCCGGACCCGGGGCCGGCACGGAGGCCAAAGCGGGTTCTCCCTGGTCCCGACGCCCAAACAGGCGGATGAACAGGATGGAGATCTCGTACATGCCGTAAATGGGAATGGCCACCGCCATCATGGTCACCACATCGGCGTGAAACGCAGCCACCACGGCGCTGAGCAGTGCGGCCAGACGGCGCTGGCTCCGTAAGAATTCCACTTTCACCACCCCGGCCCAATTCAAAACCAGGAGGACCAGGGGCAGCTCGAAAATCAAACCGAAAAGCAACAGGAGCCTCAGACAAAAATTGACATACTGGGTCAAGTTCAGCATGGAGTAGAGCAGGTCGCTCTCGTAGGCTAAAGAAAAGGAGATGATCAACGGCCACACCAGGTAAAGAAAAAACAGGCCGCCCAGAAGAAAGGCCACCGTGCCGAAGGGCAGAAAAAAATAAATATACTTTCGTTCCTTGGGATACAGGGCCGGCGCGAAAAAGAGCCAGATCTGGTACAGAATCACCGGAAACGCCAGGGCAAAGCCGGTGATCAGCGAAATCTTCATCTGGACGAAAAAGGGCTCCAACGGGGCCATGTAATTCAGCTTGTGGGGGTTGACCTGGGGGGGCTTCGGTTCAAAGCCCAGGCGCTGGGACAGGTTGGGATACGTTTTGTATATCCAGGAGGATACGGAGTATTGCCATTTCTGGATGATGGACGGTTCGATGAGAGGCCGCTGAATGAAGCGCTGCACAATGGGGGTAAGGGGCCAGGACACCGCGGCGGCAATGAAGAGGGCCACAAGGCAGACGATGAGGCGCGTGCGCAACTCCTGGAGGTGGTCGAGAAAGGACATCTCGGTCATGGTCGGCCTTTGGGGTTTCTTATTACAAGGTCAAAAATACGGTAGCATATTTGGGACCGGTAGAGAGCCAAGGAATTTATCCCCCTCACCCTGACCCTCTCCCCCATTGGGGAGAGGGGATAAAAACCATTCTACCTCATCCCAGTCTTGGGAGCAATTTCACGGCAGGATATTACACCTGGATCACCTGCCGGGGGCTGCGGGTGAGCCATTCCACGCCGTCAGCGGTGATGCGCCCGGTGTCTTCCAGGCCCACCAGGCCAATCTCCGGCAAAAAGAATTTGGGCTCGAAGGCTATGACCATGTCCGGAGCCAGGGGAAAGGGGAAACGGGCCGTGATGAAGGGGAACTCATCCAGTTCCAGGCCCACCCCGTGGCCCAAAAAGCTCACCCGGTCAAGGCCCCGGCCCATGAAACAGTCGCTCAGGCCCGCCTGCTCCACCATGGCGCAGAGCCCCTGGTAAAGCTCGCCGGGCTTCACCCCCGGCCGGGCCTTGGTTTCGAAATAATGGAAAAGCTCCAGGGTCAGGTCATAGGCCCGCCAAGCCTCCGGGGGCAGGTCCCCCAGGACATAAAGGCGGGTCATGTCCGCCACATAGCCGTTGACGCAGGAGCCGATGTCCACGGTGATGGGCTCCTGGGGGGCCAGGGGCTTCAGGCTGGGACCCTGGGGGAAAGCGGGGCTGAAGCCCAGGCCGCCGCTGGGGGTGTCGGTGTAGGCCAATGCCAGGCCGGCGTGGCCGGAAAGCACGTGGCCGAAAAACATTTCCAGGCTGAAGTTGCGCAGGCGAATGAGCCCCTGGTGGCCGCGCCGGCGCAAGCGGTATTCCAGTTCGGCTGACAGTTCCAACTCCGTCATCCCGGGGCGCAAAAGCCCCGGCACCGCAGCAAAGGCCTCATCCAGGATGGTGGCCGCCCGGCGAATCTGGTGGATTTCGTAAGTGCTCTTCACCATGCGCTGCTGGCGGATCAGAGGTGAAATATCCCGCAGGGCCGTGCCTGGAAAAATCTTCTCGTGGAAACGCAGATACAGAGCGGCAGGCAGGATGTCCAACTCCAGGCCCAGGGGGCCTTGCCGGGGCACTGACAACTTATCCAGCAAACCCGGGAGTTCGCCAAAATCGCTGTAAAAGGAGAGGTCCCAGAGGATGTCCGCAGCAGCAAGGCGGTCCTGGGGCCGCCGCACCAGGAATTGGGGTTTTCCTGCCGCCGGCACCGCCAGAAAGCCGTCAGCCACCGTGCCGGTGTAGTAATAGAGGTCAGCAGGCTGCCGGATGAGGGCCAGGCCCATGCCGTTGGCGGCCATCAACTCCTGCAGAAGGGTTATCCTGAGGCTCAGTTCCCCCTGGGTGACGGTTTCCTCCATGTGTCCTCACTTCCTGGCGGGCGCCGGCTGGTACAGGACCACCGTCATTGCCGCCGGACCCTGGGCGCCCAGAACCAGGATTTTTTCGATGTCTGCGGTGCGGGTGGGGCCGGTAAGCCAGGTTATCACACTTTCATGGCGCTCTTTTACCAAATTGAGGGCCGCCTGGATGGTCAGGCCGGCTTGTTCAGACGGCGCCAGCACCACGTGGTGCCCGGCCTGCAGGGGCAAAAGTGCGGCCGGCCCCCGGCCGCCGGACACCACCACCGCACCCAACTCCGGAATGACTCCTAAGCCCAGGGTGACCACGGTGTCCGCCCCTCGCGGCCTTCCATTCCGGGCCTGCCGGGCCGGGCGGCCCAGGGAGAGAAGCTCCTGGGCCACGGGCTGCAGCCAGGGGTGGTCTTCGAGCCAAAGTTCCCCTTTTGAGGTCTCAGCGAGGTAGCGAGCCAGGGCCGCCGCGCCCTCCAGGTTCAGCAGGGTGGTGCCTGCCTCCGCCAACCTGGAGATGAAATCAGGGGGTGAGCCCAAGGCACATTTATCAGACCTTGGCTCTTCTTCCGCCGTTGATTCAGAAAAGATCAGGTTTTTCCCGGTCTCCACAAGATCTGCCGGAACGGCGTTCTGGAAACGTTTTTTTTCCCCACCCCGATTTTGGGCGGCAAAGAAGCTTTCCCCAGGAATTTCCGTGCCGATAAGCTTTCTTATTTTTTCCCGCCCCACGGTGTTGAGCAAGGGGTGTGCCGCAGAAGCCAGGGCGCGGTACAGGCGGCGCTGTCCCAGAATCAATCCCGCCGCGCCGGAAAGGGCCCGGGCCCGGCGGAAGGACGGCGCGGTACGCCGGAGATAACGGATTTTCCGCGGCAGGTCTATGGCGGCCGGGCAGATTTCCCCGCAACTGCCGCATTGGGTGCACAGGTCGGCAATATCCCCCGTCGGAGGCAAAAATGGCGCCAGGAGGATGCCGATGGCCCCCGGATAAACCCGGCCGTAAAGGTGGGCGGCAGCCAACTGAAACACCGGGCAGATATTCAGACAGGCCCCGCAGCGCAGGCAGTAGAGGGCCTCCCGGAGTTCGGGGCGGGCGGCCAGTGCGCTTCGGCCGTTGTCCAGGATCACCAGGTAAAAGGCCTGGCTCCCCCGGGGACCGGTTTTTAAGCCCTTTCAGGAAATGCACCAGGGAGGTGAGGCGCTGGCCGGTGGCGCTGGCCGGGAGCAGGCGCAGACAGGGCTCCAGGTCAGAAAGCCCGGGCAGCATCTTTTCCCAGCCCATGAGGGCCAGGTGCACCGGCGGCAGGGTGGCGCTCTGGCGAAGATTACCCTCGTTTTCCAGGCAGACCAGGGTGCCGTCCTGGGCCGCGGCAAAGTTCACCCCGGTGATGCCCATATCCGCCTCGGTATAAAGGGGCGCGAGCAGGCTGGCCGCCAGGCGGGTCAACGCCGTGGGATCTGTGGGGGCCTGAAGGTGAAAATGCTCGGACAGGATGCCGGCGATCTGATGGCGGTCCAGATGGAGGGCCGGCGCGGTGAGGTGGGCCGGCGGGTGGCCGGCCAGCTGAATGATAAACTCCCCCAGGTCGGTTTCGGTGAGCTTGATGCCCTGGCTCTGAAGAAACGGCCCCAACCCGATTTCATGGGTGGTCATGGACTTGGACTGGATGGCCCTTTTAACCCCGTGACGCCTTGCCACCTGCAAAATAAGGTCCCGGGCTTCAGCCGCATTCCCGGCCAGGTAGACGGTGCCGCCCCAGTTCTCCACCTGGTCCCGGAGGATGGCCAGGTATTCCGGCCAGCGGTCCAGCATGGCTATTTTGGCCGCCCGCACCTGACGCCGCCAGTCCTCCCACCGGGGCGAGTCGGCATAAATTCGCGCCCGGGCCTCCAAGGCCCGGTGGGTGGCGTTACGCACCGCCTGCCCAAAGGAGGACTGCACTCTTTTAGGAACCCTGCTTGGGTTTACTGACCTGGGCTCGCTGCCATTCCTTTTTGAACCAGGCATCCAGAAGAATTTGCCGCTTTTCGTCCAGGAACCGGCTCTCCAGGGTTTCCCGCTCGTCCTGGAACTCCTTGGGAGTCGGCAGCCGCCTGTTCTTGTAAGCCAGAAGGTAGTATTTCCCCTGCCAGGAGACGGGCTTGTCCGGATAGGGCGATTTGTCGGACAGGAGAAAAGCCGCGCTGGTCAAGGGTTCGGCCAGGGGCTGCCGCAGGAATCCCTGGACCCGGGTGAAATAGCCGCTGTCTTTGACGGGCAGGGCCGCCTGGGCCGCCACCTTGGCCAGGGATTCGCCCTGGTGCAGACGGGTCAGGAGTTCGCCGGCTTCCTTTTCCGCCAATTTCTGGGCGTCCCGCCGGGCCACCGCCTGGCGCACATTGTCTTTGGCTTCCTCTAATGGAGGCAAGACCGCAGGCTGGCGTCCCATGGCCTGCATGACCACATAACCCTGGGGCACTTCCGCCAGCCCCACCTCCTGGGGTTTCAGGGAAAAGGCTTCCTGATTGAAGCCCTTCACGGCTCCCAGGTCGGGGATGGGCTCGGTCTGGGTGAAAAAAGGCGTCTCCACGGGGGTAAGATTGGTTTTTTTCGCCACTTCCAGGAAGGGCGTGGTGGCAGTCTCCCCTTGCAACCGCTTGGCTTCGTCCCGGGCCCATTGCCGGCCCTTCCTTTCCTGCAATTTCTCCAGGGCCAGGGCCTTGGCTTCGGCTTCGGGCAGGGGTTCCTTCTCCTGAACGGCCTCGAGTTTAATGAGATAATAGCCGGCCCCGGTCTGGGCCAGACCCACTTCCCCGGGGGTCAGGGCAAAAGCCGTCTTTTCCCAGGCTTCATTTTTCTTGCCCCGGGTCACGCTCTCCAGTTCCCCGGCCTGCTTGCGAGCCGCGTCGTTTTTGGCGCTGCTCTTGGCCAACTGGGCAAAATCCTGACCCTGGCGGGCCTGCTTCAAAAGCTCTTCGGCCTTTTGCTTAACCTCTTTTTTCTTGTCGGCGTCGGCCTTGGCCGGCAGGGGCACAAAGAGTTCCCGCACCCGGATGGTCTGAGGACGCAACAATTCCCCTTTGTGTTCCTTCACGTATTCATCAACGTCTTTCGGGGAGATTTCCGCCTGTTTGGCAAAGTCCTGGGGGCGCAGGAGCAGGTAACGCACCTTGGCTTTTTCGGGGATGCGAAACTCGGCCTGGTGTTTATCGTAATAGTCCTTGAGTTCTTCCTCACCGGGTTTGACCCGGTTGATGTAGGCCTCCGGACTGACCGCCAGGTAGTCCACCTGCACCGCTTCTTTGGCCAGCCGGAAGTACTCCTGAAGCTCGGTCTCGGAGATTTTGGCAAAAGAGGCGATATTTTCCAGGGCCTTGGCCGCCAGAATCTGCATGCGGAGCCACTTTTCGTAGGCTACCTTTTCTGCCTCCCGATTTTTGCCTCTGCCGATGAACATCTCGTAGAGCCGGGGCTCGAAAACGCCATCCTGTTGAAAAGCCGGGTCCCGGATGATGGCGGCCTGGACTTCGGCGTCACTGACGGTAAGCCCCAAGCGCTTGGCTGTCTCGGTGAGAAGGGTCAACCGGATCAAACCGTCGGGCGCGCCTTCCCGGAGGGCCTTGGATTCTTCTTCGGTAAGGTTGCGCCGAAAGCGGCTCTTCTTTTCCATCAGAGCCGCGTATTGATAAAAGGTGGTCAAAGGAATGGGCTCGCCGTAAACCCGGGCCAGCTCCTGGTGGGGTGAGGATTGCATGCTCCCCATGCCCCAGAAAATGAACACCACCACGATGGCCCCGACAACCAGGGCAATAAGCCAGTGCTTTGAGTGTTCCCGCAGTATTTTCAGCATGTTCTGTTCCTACCTGGGGGTGTCCCCCTGTTTCAGCAGCTTCCGGGCTTCGTGGGCCTCGGGGCTTTTGGGGTATTGTTGGATGAGTTTTTTCAGGGAATCAGTGAAATTAGCCTTTTGGTTGAGCTGCTGGTACGAATAGGCCTGACGCAGGAGGGCCGTGGGCGCCAGGATGCTGTCTGGGTACTGCTGCGCCACTTTGCCAAATTCCTCTTTGGCCTCGGCGTATTTCTTTTCATGGTAGAAGCTTTCTCCCAGGTAATACTGGGCTTCCGCCGCCTTGGGGCCCCGAGGTTGAGCACTCAAATACTGATTGAACTTACCCCGGGCTTCCTGGTACTTTTTGGCCTGAAAGTGGCGCATGCCTTCGGCGAAAACCTTATCGGGAGCAGGGGCAGGCGCCGGGGGGGGAGCGGGCTTCTTCTCGGCCGGCTTGGCGGCCGCCGGCGCAGGCGGGGCGGGCTTGGCTCTGCCGGTGGCCTGCTCCATGGCCGCCACCCGGCCTTCCAAGTTCCGCAACCGGTCCTCCAGGGCCCGCATCTGCTGGCTGGCGTCAGCCGCAGGAGCAGCCGCAGTCTGGCCGTCGGACGGGGGCGGCGGCGGAGTCCGCCGGGAAAACATGGCGCTGGGGTCACAAGCCGCGATGCTTAGAACCACTATACCGGTGACCATTGCCGCCGGCCAACCTGAAGTTTTCATGATTTCATCTCCCCGGGTGCGGTAACGATGCCCAGTTTTTCCACGCCCGCCTCCTTTAAAATGCTCATGACCTTCACCACCAGGCCATAGGGCACCTGCTGGTCGGATTTGAGGAGCACCTCCGGGGGTTTGCCGCCTGTGTCCCCCAGCAGGGCCGCCTTGAGGTTCGAGAGGCCCACTTCCCGGTCCCCCACATACACGGTTTGCTCCTTGCTGATGGAGACCACCAGGGGTTTTTCGCTCACCAGGGCCGGGGCTGCGGCTTCGGGCAGATTGACCGGCAGGCCTTGGGAGAACATGGGGGCGGTAACCATGAAGATCACCAGCAGCACCAGCATGACGTCCACAAAAGGGGTGACGTTGATTTCCGACAGGGGCTCGGAGCGACTGAATTTTGCCGGCATGGCGCAATTTCCTAAGTGCTTGACGGTGGCAGGTCTGCAGATGTCAGCAGGTGCTCCAGATCGGCGGCGAAATCCCCGAGTTCCGACTCGAGGCGCCGCACCTGCCCGAGAAAATAGTTGTAGGCCATAACCGCGGGGATGGCTGCGGCCAATCCGGCGGCGGTGGCAATGAGGGCCTCGGCAATGCCCGGGGCCACCGTGGCCAGGGAGGCCGACCCCTTGACGCCGATGCTTTGGAAAGAGGTCATGATGCCCCAGACCGTGCCGAACAGCCCGATAAACGGCGCGGTGCTGCCGCAGGTGGCCAGAAAACTGAGGGATCGGCTTAAGCGGTCGCTTTCCTCAGCCAGGGAGCGGCGCAAACCCCGGCGGACTGAGGCGGCGCGGGGCTGGGCCTCCGGGGACCGGTCCTTTGCTTCGGCCGCGCTCGGGGTGGCTTCCCCGGCCAGCGTTTCCCTGAGCATGCGGGCCGCAGGGGAAAACTTCAGGTGGGCGCTGCCCCGGTGGGCCGCCCTCAGGTCGGGCGCAGTCCAAAATCCCTCGAAAAACTCGGCATTTTCCCGCCGGGCTCGCCTGAGCTGGCGGAATTTACTGATAATAATGGCCCAGGAGAGGACCGAAAAGGCCATCAGGATGAGCATGACCCCCTTGACCACCGGGCCCGCGCCCTGTATGGCCCTCAGGATATCCCAATCCGAACTGTTTGCCGGCGCCCCTGGCGCGGCCAGAGCGAAAGAGATGACAGCCAAACTTGACCAAACCATAACCTAGTTATATTACGAATTGGTCTATTATCTTGTCAAGGCCGGGGTGCCCTGGTCCTTCCTTGCCCCTCTCCCCCCTTTTGGTATAAGATGGAATTGTCTTCAGGTCTCTAAAGTTTCCCATGAGCCTTGGGCTCACCCGAAAATAGTGAAAAAGCCGGTGGGGCGGGCGTCCCTGTCCGCCACTTTGTCGATTTGATCATAACTTTCTTTGAACCCTGAACCTTGAACTTTTCAGGGAGTAAAGGGGAACCATGGCGTCTTCAGAATTTGTCCATCTCCACGTCCATACGGCCTACAGTCTCTTGGATGGGGCCATCCGTCTCCCGGACCTGGTGGACCGGGTCCAGGAACTGGGCATGGATGCCGTGGCCATCACCGACCATGGCACCCTGTTCGGCGCCCTGGAGTTCTACGAAAAGACCAAAAAGGCGGGGATCAAGCCCCTTTTGGGCTGCGAACTGTACGTGGCCCCCGGCAGCCGCCATGACCGCAAAGCCAAGGGTGACCACCATCACCTGGTGGTTTTGGCCATGGACCAGGTGGGCTACCAAAACCTCGTCCGCCTGGTGACCCTGGCCCATCTGGAGGGCTTTTACTACAAGCCCCGGGTGGACAAAGAACTGCTCCAGGAACTAAACGCCGGCCTCATCGCTCTGTCCTCCTGCCTCCACGGCGAGGTGGCCCAGAACCTGTCGGCCGACGACCCCAAAAAGGCCGAAGCCGCGGCCCGGGAATATGCGGAGATTTTCCCCGGCCGCTTTTACCTGGAGGCCCAGGCCAACAACCTGACGGAGCAGCTCAAGGTGAACGAGGCCCTGTTGGAACTGGCCCCCCGCTGGGGCCTCCCCCTGGTGGCCACCAACGACTGCCATTATCTGAAACCCGAAGACTCCCGGGCCCACGACGTGCTCTTGTGCATCCAGACCGGCAAGACCGTCAACACCGCGGGGCGCATGAAATTCCACACAGACCAGCTTTATTTTAAGACCCCGGAGGAGATGGCCAGGGTCTTTCCCTATCCGGAGCTCTTGGCCCGGACCCGGGAGATCGCCGACCGCTGCGACGTCACCCTGGACCTCGGCACCTACCGCTTTCCGGTTTTTCCCGAGGCCGCCGGGGAGTCCATGGAGGAACTCCTGGTCCGCAAGGCCCGGGAAGGGCTGGACCGGCGGCTGGCCGCCCGGACGGCGCCCACCCGCCCCGAAGAGGACTACCGCCAGCGCCTGGAATATGAACTGCAGGCCTTGAGGCAGATGGGTTTTGCCGGCTATTTCCTGGTGGTGGCCGATATTATTCAATATGCCAGAAAAAAGCATATCCCCGTGGGGCCCGGCCGGGGCTCCGCGGCGGGGAGTCTGGTGGCCTACGCGCTGGGCATCACTGATCTTGACCCCCTGGCCTACGGCCTCATTTTCGAGCGCTTCCTCAACCCGGAGCGCCTGAGCCCTCCTGATATCGACATGGACTTTTGCTTCGAGCGCCGGAACGAGATCATCCACTACGTGGCCAAAACCTACGGCTGGGAGAACGTGGCCCAAATCACCACCTTCGGCAGCATGAAGACCCGCCAGGTTATCCGGGATGTGGGCCGGGCCCTGGAAGTGGCCTATGCTGATGTGGACAAGATCGCCAAGCTGGTGCCCGAACAGTTGAAAATGACCGTGACCAAGGCCCTGGAACAGGAGCCCAGGCTTCGGGAACTCCGGGACACCATCCCCACGGTTCAGGACATTCTCACCGTGGCCCAGGCCCTGGAGGGTCTCCCCCGCCACGCCTCCACCCATGCCGCCGGTCTCGTCATCGCCGACCGCCCCCTGGTGGAGTATCTGCCGCTCTACAAGGGGGCCAAGGGAGAGCTGGTCACCCAGTTCGACATGAAGGGGGTGGAGCGGGTGGGCCTGGTCAAGTTCGACTTTCTGGGCCTCCGGACCCTCACCGTCATCGATCAGGCGGTGCGCTTCATCCGCCAGAGTCACGATCCCGTCTTCGATATCCACACCGTGCCCCTGGATGATCCCGAGACCTTTGCCCTCTTGCAGGCGGGCAACACCGCCGGGGTCTTCCAGTTGGAAAGCGACGGCATGCGGGCCCTGATGGTGCGCCTGAAGCCCAATACCTTCGAAGACATCATCGCCCTGGTGGCCCTCTACCGCCCCGGCCCCATGGAAAGCGGCATGATCGACGATTATGTGGACTGCAAGCACGGTAAAAAAGAGGTTTCTTTTTTCCTGCCCGAACTTGAACCTGTTTTGCGGGAAACCCATGGGGTTATCCTGTACCAGGAGCAGGTCATGCAGATAGCCGCCACGGTTTCGGGCTTCTCCCTGGCGGAGGCCGATATCCTGCGCCGGGCCATGGGCAAGAAAATTCCGGAAGTGATGGCGGCCCAGGGGGAACGGTTCGTTACCGGGGCCGAGGCCCGGGGCATCCCAAAGGACAAGGCCCAGACCCTGTTCAACCTCATCGAAAAGTTTGCCGGCTACGGCTTCAACAAATCCCACAGTGCGGCCTATGCCCTGATCGCCTACCAGACCGCGTATCTCAAGGCCCATTATGCCGCCGAGTTCCTGGCCGCGCTCCTAAACAGCGAAATCAACCAGACCACATCCCTGGCCAAACACATCATGGACGCCCGGGACCAGGGACTGGTGCTCCTGCCTCCCGACATCAACCTGAGCCAGAGGGATTTTTCCGTGGAGGTGGCCAAGGTGCGCTACGGTCTGGCCGGGGTGAAAAACGCCGGGACCGGGGCCATCCAGGAGGTCATGGAAGCCCGCAAAACCGGCCGTTTTGAAACGTTCAGCGATTTTTTGGAGCGGGTCAACCTCAGCCGGGTGAACCGCAAAGTCATTGAAGCCCTCATCCAGGCGGGGGCCTTCGACACCCTAGAAAGGAACCGGGCGCGCCTTTTGGCCGGGCTGGACATCGGCCTGGACAAGGCCCAGCGGGCCAAAAGCCTCCAGGCCTTGAAGCAAATGTCCATGTTCCAGGCCCTGGCAGAGTCCGTCACGGATGACTGGCTGCCGGACACGCCGGAATGGGAGGAGTCGGAAAAGCTGGCCCGGGAAAAGGAGGCCCTGGGGGTGTACCTGAGCGGCCACCCCCTGGATTCCTACCGGCAAATTCTGAAATCCTGGATAAAGGTGACCACCGCGGACCTGCCGGATACCCCGGACGGGGAAACCGTGGCCCTGGGGGTGGTGGTCACGTCTGCCAAGGAGAAAGTGAGCAAAAGGGGCGGCCGGCTGGCCATCCTCACGGTGGAGGACCTCACCGGCTCCGTGGAAGTCCTGGTTTTTGGCAATGTTCTTGAGAAAATGGCCCCCTGGCTCAACCAGCCCAGCCTGCCCCTGTGGCTCAAGGGGGAGGTGGTCCAGGAGGAGCGGGGCCCCAAAATCGTGGCCCAGGAGGTGGCGCCCCTGGGGACCTCGCTGCCTCGCCTGCCGTCCCGCCTGGACCTGCGCCTCCAGGCCGCTGACGTGACCAAAGAGCAGTTGCTGAATTTACGGGCAATCCTGAGCCGCCACCAGGGAACCGTGCCTGCGTACCTGCATTTTCTCAACCCCCAGGAAAATGGCGTCCTGGCCCTGCCCGAATCCCTGGCCCTGACCCCCTCGGAGGATCTGGTCTCTGAAGTGAATAAGCTCTTCGGGTATACAGTGTTGAATTTGGGTTGAGGGGTTCAAAGTTCAGAGTCATGTAGGGTGGGCACCGCCCACCAGAAATGTGGGGTGCGCGGCGCACACCATCATGGCGGGCACAGAGGCCCGCTACCGACTTCTTGTTATTTCAGGGTGAGGCCTTCTTGAAAATGTAGGGGCGCGGCATGCCGCGCCCTTCTGCGGGTTGGGAGGGGGGTGTGGGGGGAGGGTAGGGACCTGAGGTCCCTAGCCCACCCCCCACTGAAAACCCCTATTCTCTTTGCAGAGCAAAGGGCATAATCGGTTTTTATTAAACGAAAAGCGAAAACCGAAAATGGCATTACATGCCCATTTCCGTGAGTTTGTAGACAATAGGCACTTCCAGGGTAAGGGTGTCCCGCCTGAGGTCAAGAGGGAAGGGAGGGAAGGGGCCGGCGCTCAAGACGCAGTGCCTCGCCTGGTCGTCCAGGAGTTGGGAGCCCGAGGGGGCCACCACCTGGACGCCCTGGAGGGAGCCCCCGGCGGACAGGGTGAAGCGCAGGCGCACCACGCCCTCCTCCCGGCGCTGCCGGGCCAGATGAGGATATTGCCGCCGGGACAGAATGCGGCTGCGGATGAGATTCACATAAGCGCTTTGGGCCTTGGCCGAGTTAGCCGCGTCACCCCTCCCGTCCCCCACGGACTTGCCGTATCCCAGGGCGGCGCTGCTGGAGCCGCCGGAACCCGCTCCCGCCTGGGTCTGCCCGGCGGTGGCCCCGGAGCTCCCCCGCACCCCGCCGCCAACGTCGGTGGTTCGAGGGGAAGAGGGCGCCGCCGCGGGGATTGCTGGAGCGGGCGGGACTGGGCGCGTGTACGGCAGAACAGTGGGGGCCGGCGCCGGGGCTTTGGCCACCGGGGGCGGCGGGGGCGCCGGCCGCCGGGGAATGACTGGCCAGACCTCTTCCGGCTCGGGTTCGGCAGCAGGCGGTGCCTGGCGTTTTCTGGGCTTCTCCTTGAGAGGCGGGGGCGGGCTGGCCACCTTTTTCACTGGCGCGGGCGGGACGCTGGGGGCCCCAGCTGTTCCGGCCTGGCCGCCGGCAGGGGCAGAAGCTTGAACGGGCGCGGGCGCGGACGCAACCGGCTCCGGGGCCACCAGGCTCACCGTCAAGACCGGCGGGGCCGCAGGCTTCTGAAAGCCGATGCCCATGAGGACAGAGGCCGCCAGGAGCAGGTGCAGTCCCAAAGAGAGCGCCAGACTCCCGGAAAAAAGCCCTGCCTCTGTCCCTGACCGCAACTGCATGAGAGGCCCCCTAAAAATAAAAAAATCCCTGGGCAGAAACACCCAGGGATTGCACCCGTCTTCTTCATCCCCGACCGGGGGCTGGTCCCCCGGGGCCGCCCCCTGAACCGCGCAGGGGTTGAGCCTGACTCACAGGCAGGTTTTCTGACTCCCGGATCGCCCTAGTCCCTGCGCCTTCCCCCCGCTCTCCGGCAGGAGTGGCATTTTGCAGGTTTCGTCCCCGGTTACAGCGGCGGGACCGCGCCGGCTTTGCACCGGCTTCCCTATTAAGCCCATTCGGGCACCTGTAACTGGCAATATTTTAATGCTTCCTGCCCGTCTGTCAAGTCAAAACACTTAGGAGAGGGGAAGGGGCAAGGACCGCCAATATTAACCGCCTGTCATTCTGAGCCTCGCAAAGTATCTCAAATTTCATTGGGCCATCGAGATTCTTCACTCCGGGGTGCTCCGCTCTCTGGTCAGGGGGGGGGCTTAAGGATTTTCACTTTGAGATGAAACCTCCCTAAAGGCCGACCCAGATGTCGGCCCGAAACGACGGGCGGGCACGATGGGGAGAGACCGGGCGTTATGTGGGCAGACAGGGAACGTCTTCACCGGGTACTTAGGCGGCCAGAGACTCGTTCTGTCAAAAAAAAAGCAGCTTAAAGGGAGTTTCCCTGATTTTTTCCTTGACAAAAGTATTATATTAGGAAAGTAATTAGAAACAATCCCTAAGTAATTACCTTAGGTAATACTAGGAAAAAGCTTGCTCTATATCAGTAATTCTCCCCATTACTTTTTCCGGTCCTGTTAGGCGCCGCCAGTGCTGGGCCACTTTCCAGGGAGGGAATGATGATTTGTCGTCCCTATCCGGGCAATATCCTGTTCCGGCACGAGAAAACCCAGGGATGGGTTAGGTCATGAACCTTAATCCGGTTCAGACATTTTGGGCTGACTGGCGGCGCCGCCTCCCTTACCGGCGTTATCGAGATCTGGAAGACCGGCCACGCCGTCTGGCGGCCCAGAACCTCTCCCTGCTCACCCTGGTGCTTGGCGCTCTGTACCTGTCCTGGCTGGGGCCCCTCATGTGGCGGGCCCCCGGCGACCAGAGCATCCTCTTTTTCATTGCCGAAAGCCTGGCTTATCTGATGTTGGTCTTCCTGGCCTGGGACCTCTGGAAGCTCCGTTTTCATCGCCCGGAAGGCTTGGAGATAAAAACCTTCTATCCGGTGGATGTTTTCGTCACCTACTGCGGCGAACCCCTAGAGGTCATCAGGGCAACCCTGAGGGCAGTGAGCCGCATCGATTACCAACCCCTCCAAGTGCATGTCCTGGATGACTACGGCTCGGTGCAATTGGCGGAAATGGCCCAGTCCTTGGGCTTTCACTATCACTCCCGGCCCCAGGAGGGCCTGTCCCGCCAGGATGCCAAAAGCGGCAATCTCAATTTCGGCTTGGGGCTAAGTAAGGGAGATCTCATCCTGGTCCTGGACGCCGACCAGGTCCCCGCTGCCGACATCATAAGCCGGATGGCGGGGTTTTTCCAGTTGGACCGCGTAGGATACGTCCAATCCAAACAGTCATTCCATCTTCCGGAAGGGGACCCCTTTTTCAACCGGGATGAAATTTTTTACGAAGTCATCCAACTCAGCAACGACCAGGCCAACGCCGTTATTTCCTGCGGCTCCGGGGTGCTTTACCGCCGGCAGGCCCTGGAGTCCATCGGCGGCTTTGTCACCTGGAACATTTTGGAGGACATGACCAGCTCTTATGAGCTGTTGAGCAAGGGCTGGAAGGGCATTTACTTCCCCTACGCCCTCTCCAAGGGGCTCGCGCCCCTGAACCTGGCGGGGGTGTACCGCCAGCGCTTCCAATGGTGCCTGGACAGCATGCGCCTGTTTTTCTGGGACAACCCCTTGAAAAAGCAGGGCCTGGCCTGGAGCCAGCGTCTTCACTTTCTGGTCATCATGGTGAATTACCTCATCAGCGGCCTGATTTTCCCGGCCTTTTATTTCCTGCCCCTGTTGGGCTACTGGGAGGGGTATTCCTGCTTTCAGAACCAGGAATGGTATTATCTGAGCCTCCGGGGCGCGTATCTGGCGGCCACCATCTTCATGTTCCGCTATCTCTTTTTCGCCAAAGACGCGCTGAAGCAGTTCAAGGTGTTGTGCGGCCTGTCGCCGGTCTACGCCGCCGCCATTATTGCCGCCCTGGTCTATCCCCCCGGCCGCAAGCCCGCCTACCGGGTGAATAACCGCCAGCCTTTTACCGAGGCCTCCGGATATCTCCTGTTGCTGCCCCAACTGGCCATCGTGGCCCTGCATCTCATCATGCCTTTCCTGTCTCTCCATCTCGGCTGGGCCCCCCCATACCTCATCGTCTCCAACGGCTTTTTCTCCGCTTTTATCATCTGGGTGTTGGCGGACCTGGTCATCGCCGGGCTGAAAAAGCCCCAGTGGCAGCCGGCCCGGGACCCGAGGCAGGTCTATGGCTCCTCCTAAGCGCCGCTGGCCGTTAGCCCTCCTGCCTCCGGTTTTTTTGGCCCTGGTGTTGGCTCTTGCTTACCTCCAGGATCCTCACTTTTATCTGGATCCCGAAGCTCTGTATCACCGGGCCAAGGAGACCGAAAAACAGGGAAATCTGGAGCAGGCCCTGATTCTGGCCCAAAAATCCTGGAAGCGGAGTCCGGAAAATTCCGACTGCGGCCAATTTTTGGGATGGCTCTATCTCAAGCAGGGCAAACCCGAGCCGGCCCTGGAGATCCTCCAGCCCCTGTGGAATCGGGACCCCGCGGCCATAAACGCCTTAAAAGGCATAGCCCAGGCCCTTAACCTCATGGACCGGAGAACGGAGGCCCTGGAACTCCTGGGGAATTATCTCCGAGACAACCCCCAGGAGGCGGAGGTCCTGCTTTTTGCCGCGCAGTTGGCCGGGCAAGGGGAGGCGACCAAGCCGCTGGCCATGGACTACTATCAGCAGCATTACCGGCTGCAGCCCACCCCCCAGGTGCGCCGCACTCTCCTTGATCTGCTCACCGCGTCCCAGCGCTTTAAAGAAGCCATTCCCCTGCAGGAAGAGGAAGCGGCGCAGAATCCGGACCAGCCCGAGGCCTTTGCACCGTTTGGCCCTGTTGCACTATTGGCGCCGGGACTATGACGAGGCCACCCAGGTTTATCGGCAGCTTCTGGAAAAGTCTTCGGAAAACGCCGCGTTCCGCCAGGAAGCGGCCAAAACCGCGGAGGCTGGCCAGAACCTGGACGAGGCCATCAAGCAAAACCTCTGGCTCTATCTCAATTCCAAGGGCCAAAAGGACCACGCCCTCACCCTGGCCCGCCTGTGGTCTCAAAAAGGGAACCATGCCGAAGCCGCGGCCGTCCTGGGTTCCCTCACGGATAAAGACCTGGACGCCGACACCCTGCGCTGGTACGGCCTGGAGCTTCTCCTCACCGGCGATCACGACCAGGCCGCCAAGGTCTATAAAAAGGCCTGGGAGAAGGGGGATTCCCACCAGGAGACCATCATCAATCTGGCCCGTCTGTACGCCAGCAAAAAGCAGTTTTCCAAGGCTGCGGCCATGTGGGATGAGGCCGAGCGGCGCCAGCTTATTCATGGGGAATTGCGCTGGGAGGCGGCGCTCACCTATTCCTATGCCCATCAGCACGCCGAGGCCATCAAGATTCTGCGGCCGGTGGAGCGGGACAACCCCAAGTACCCCCGCCTCCTGCTGTTTTTAGGGCAGATGCACTTTTACCAGAAGCACTGGGGCCAGGCCGCCCATTATTTTCAGAAATATCTGGAGGCCAACCCCGACGATCTGTCAGCCCGGCAGCTTCTGGCCGAGGCCCTGGCCTTTCAGCCCAAGGCCCAGGATGAGGCCCTGGAGGCTTACAAAGATTTAACCCAGCGCACCAATGACGTGGGTTTGCGTTTGCGGCGCGTTGCCCTGCTGCTCCAGGCCAAGCGCTGGGAGGAGGCCAAACAGGAACTCAAGGAGTGCCCGGTGCCCCAGGAGACCAACCTCCTCCGGGAACAGGCCCGCCTGTTGTTGTGGGCCGGGGACCTGGAAGGGGCCTTGGACCGGTATGAACGCTTTCTCAAGGAAGCGCCCCAGGACCGGGAGGCCCTCCTGGAAAAGGCCCGGGTCCTCATCTACCTGGGCCGCGCCCCAGAGGCCCGGGAAATCCTGCGGGGCCTGCGGCTGGGGGAAAGCGGCGCCCGGCCAAACCAACCCCTCCACCGGGGCGTCATGGTGGCCGCCATACAGGCGGCCCTGGCCCAGAAAGACTGGCAGGATGCCTCCCAGTGCGCCTTGCGCCTGTACGGCAGCGGCTTCCCCCAGAATCCTCACCCTCCCCGGAGTTGGGAAGAGGCTCGGGCTCTGACGCAAAAAGACCGCAAGGACGAGCTTGAGCCGGAAGAGCGCGTCTGGGTGGCCCGCTCCCTCTGCCACAGCCCGGACCCGGAGGCCTGCCGGCTGGCCGCGGACCTCATGGTGGAAAACCTTTACAAAAACCGCCACCACCATGCCAGCCTCCTGATCCTGGCTTATCTCCTGCCCAAGCTGGACAGCTATGATGATCTGGCGAGGATGGCCTACCGCATCCCCGGCATCAGGGTGGACAGCCCGGAATACGTGGCCACCGTGGCCTATTTCAATTCACAGCTGGGGCGTCACGGCGGCAAGCTGGATTATCTTCTCCATGTCCTCAAGGAATACCGCCGCACCCGCTGGCCGGACAGCCCCGGGGAAATCCTGGCCCTGGCCGATCTGGCCACCGAACTTGGCGACCGGCAGGCCGCGGAAAGCTATTACCGCCGGGCTCAGGAATTGTGGCCCCAGGATCAGCGCCTGGCCAACCTGGTCCTGCAGTGCCAGGCGGCTCAGAAGGACTGGGGCAAGGTCCTGACCACCTTGAACAATAAGCCCGTCACCCCGGACACCGCCCTGGAGTTAGCCCGCCTCTACCTGATGCGGGCGCAGTATGAGGGAGTCAAAGCTGCGGCGGACAAGGTTCCCCCTGGCCATGCCAGCTACCCCCAGATTCAGCTCCTCCGGGTCCAGGCCTGCCGCCTCCAGAAATGCTACCCCGAGGCCCTGCAAAACCTGGAGCCCCTGGCCGCCAGCCTGTCCCGGGAGGTGTATCTCATGGAAAAGGCCCGGGTGCTGGAGGCCATGGGAGACCGGCAGGCCTTGGTCTGCTACGCCCAGGTCGTGGAAGCCGCCCCCGATTCCCAGCCGGCCCGGGTAGCCGAAGCACGCCAAGCCCGGGCCGCCGGCAACCTGGGCGGCGCGCACCGCGCCTTTGTCCGGGCTGTGCAAAACGCCCCCCAGGATGTGGAACTGTTAAATGAAATGGAGGACGTCCGCCAGCGCCAGCGGCCCCAGTTGGCCTCCCGGGCCTTTGCCTATTCCCGGGGCGAGGGTCAGGCCGAGGAAATCATGCGGCCCTGGCAGTTCTCCCGTCCCGACCGGGAGATCTTCGGCGCCCTCCCCAGCCCCTCGGCCATCCCGGTGCTCCAGCCGGAAACCTTGTGGTTCCGGGACAGCAATCAGCTTTACGGCTGGCTCATGCGGGCCACCGCCGGTTTCTGGGTGGCCAAGGTGGTGCCGGTGCAAGTGGCCATCGAATACCGGGGCTACCATCAAATTAAAAAATCCCAGGAGCAGGGCCCCATCATCGGCGGGCTGGGGCAGGACCAGGTCTACGAACAGGAAACCACCAACCGGGCCCGGCTGCGGTTGGCCGACCTGGTCCTGGGCGCCGGCCCCGTCAACCTGGCCAACCGCATCAAACTGAGCGGGGAGCTTATCTTTCGCCGCTACTGGAAGCGGGTGGACCGGGAGATCGTCCAGAAGGGGGCCACCTGGTATCCCTTTCCGCCGCCGCCGCACCTCATTGACGAGACCCGCATTATCAAGGGGACGGAGCAGGACCAGCGGGACCGCATCTTAGGCAGCGTCCAGGTGGATTTTCCCCTGGGACTCAAAACCGACGGCACTTTGCGTTTCTCCCGCAAGGATATTTTTGACTATGATCCCAACCTCTTGCCCCGGCTGTACCAGTCGGTGACCAACCTGGGGGATGCCCGGCTCGTCACTCTGAACCAGTTGGATTTCAATTTCACCCACCAGTTTCGCCCCAACCTGGCCTGGCAGGGAAGCATCTCAGGGGCCCTCTTCTCCGATGACAACAGCCGCCTGACCCTGTTCCAGGGGCTGAGCTGGTATCCGGTGAAACAGCCCCGCATGCACGTGGGCTTAACTCCCCATTATTATCTGACCAAATACAGCGAACAGAAGAACAGTTATTTCAGCCCCAAAAACTATAGCGCCCTGGGGCTCACCCTGGACTTTTACCGGCAGATCTACCGGCTGCCCACCATCATCATTCAGGCCTCCCTCCAGGGGATCAACCAGCATGGCGACTGGGGTCCCGGGTTTCATGGGCTGGTGGCCCTGCAAATGGAGCCGGTGAAGAACTTTTTCATTCACCCGCACTTCTTTTATTTCCGAGAATGGGTAGACAACTATTACATCTATGTTATAGGCTTGTCCCTGCGCTACGTGTTCTAAGGCAGGGACGACTCCTGGCCGGGTTGGGGCTCAGCCTGCTTCTGCTCACGGGGTGCGCCCAGGTCACCCGCCCCACCCCCACCGCCTTGGAGATGGAAGAGGCCCAGATTGCGGCCACCCGCAAGCATCCCTACAAAACCTGGTCCCTGGACCGGGTGTCCCAGGTGTTCATCCGCCTTTTGGCCACGGTCCCCCAGAGCCGGGGGCAGAGCTACCCCTTTCTGGGCTTCAACTGGTGGATCACCGAGGGGGACCGCATCGTTATCGACAATGTTTGGCGGCCCTCCCCGGCCCATGATGTGGGGCTGAAGCAGGGGGATATCATCCTGGGGGTGAACAACTGGCCCATCGACCCCTGGGTGGCCAAGTGGGACGAAAAAATCCGGGCGGTGCGAGAGGTCTCCCGGGATATTTTCTGGGGCCAGAAGCGCTCCCGCTATGGCCAGCGCGGCGTCACCCCCGGGGTCAACATTCTGGCTCTGCCGGGGGAGGTCCTGGTGGCCCTGATGCTGGATGTGCGCCACGCGGCCATGGAAACCCGGGGGCGCTACCTCTCCGGCCCGGTGGAACTGCTGATTAAGAGGGGTGACAAAAAGTTTACGGTCACCCTTTATCCCCAGCACTTGCCCGCGGAATACGCCATCCTGGTGGACACCCACGATAACCGCATCAATGCCTTTGCCGCGCCCGGGCGCGTCATCCTCACTTCCCGGCTGGTGTCTTTCTGCATGAACGACGATGAGCTGGCCCTGGTGGAGGGCCACGAGCTGGCCCACCAGACCTTCGGGCACCTGACCCGAAGCGCCGGGCAGCGCCGTCTGGGGGGCATGGCGGGTAAGGTCTGGAGTCTGACGGGGCTCTTTGCCACCCAAACCATCGGCAAGCTGTCCAATCTGGGGAGCGCCTTCTGGCTCAAGGAGACCGGCCCGCCCTCAGTCCGCGACGCCGTGGTGAGCGCCTTTTCCCGGGAAGACGAACGGGAAGCAGACCTTTACGGCATGTGGTTCGCCTACCAGGCAGGCTATGACATCGAGCGGGGGCTGGCGGTGTGGGAGCGCCTGGGGGCCGTCAAGCACGATCCCTTTGAAACCACCGAATTTTTAGATCATCACCCTCCGCCCCTGGAGCGCCTGGCGCGGCTCAAGATTGCCGCCCGGTATTTTAAAGCCGGCCAAGCCGCCGAGGTCCTGCTGCAATCGCCGAAATTGGCCAGCCGCCCGCCGTCGCAGTAGTATATGGTTGGGTTAAAAACATAATAACCAAGAGGAATATGAAAACCTAAAATCTCCTTTCCGTTTCAGATCCTTTCCTCCTAACCTCCAACCGAGTTCGGGGAGAGGGGTTAAACCCCTCCTGCTGATCCCTCTCCCGAACTCACCCCATGTGAGCCCGCCCCTTGACACCTTCCTGTCCAAATGGGTATAAGGGACCAGGAGGGCGCGTCCATCATGGCCTCCCCGACTCTTTACCTCCTGGACATCAGCTCCTACATTTACCGGGCTTATCACGCCATTCGGGGGCTTTCCACCTCCCAGGGCCTGCCCACCAATGCCGCGTTCGGCGTCACCAGCATGCTCCTCAAGGTTCTCCGGGAAAGGCAACCCCAATATCTGGCCCTGGCTTTCGACTCCAAGGCCCCCACCTTCCGGCACCGGGAATATCCGGAATACAAGGCCCACCGCCCCCCCATGCCCCAGGAACTGGCGGCGCAGCTTCCCTACATCCAGAAAATCATTCAGGGCTTGAATCTGCCCCGCCTCGAAATGGAGGGTTTCGAAGCCGACGACCTGATCGCCACGTTGGTGCGGGAAGCCCGAGAGCAAGGGTTTCAGGTGGAGATCGTCTCCGGGGACAAAGACCTCTTGCCCCTGGTGCAGGAGGGGGTCGTCATGTGGGACCCCATGAAAAACCTGCGCTTTGACCCGGAGGCCATAAAGGAGAAATATGGGGTTTCCCCGCCGGAACTGGTGGAGGTCAAGGCCCTGGCCGGGGACCCCAGCGATAACATCCCCGGGGTGCCGGGCATCGGCGAAAAGACCGCGCTCAAGCTTGTCCAGCAGTACCACACCTTGGACAATCTCTTTGAACATATAGAGGATATTAAAGAAAAGGGGGTCCGCGCCAAACTGACGGCAAACGCCGATATGGCCCGCCTCAGCCGCCGCCTGGTCCTCCTTGAGGACCGGGTGCCGGTCCCTCTGGACCTGGACGCCCTCCGTCCCGGCCCGCCTGATCGTGAAACCCTGCGCCGGCTCTTTGTGGAGCTCGAATTCACCAAGTTCACCCAGGAGTTGGGCACCGAGGCCCCGCCCGCCGGGGCTTTCCAAGTGGTCCAGAGCCAGGCGGCTTTGGAAAAACTGGCGACAGACCTGAAGGGCGTCAAAGAACTGGGGGTTTTCTTCCTGTTAGGTCCTCAACACCCCACCCTGGCGCCGGTGGCCGGCCTGGCCCTCTCGTGGCAGCCGGGAGCCGGGGTCTATCTGCCCTTCCAGGGGGAGGTGGCCCCCGAGCTTATTTGGCAAACCCTGGGGCCGGCGTTGCAGGACCCCGCCATCCTGAAAGTGAGTTCAGATTTAAAGGCGGCGCTGCAGGTGGCCGCCCGCTTCGGCCAGGAGTTGGCCGGGGGCCGGGGCGACATCCTCCTGGCCTCCTATCTCCTCAACCCTGCCCGCTATGAGCAAAATCTGGATAACATCGCCCTGCACTATTTAGGGGTCAATTTGCCCGGCCCGCGAGAACTGGCCGGCCGCCCCACCGCGGCCCTGGACCTGCCCCCGGAAGTGGCCGCCCAATATGCCGGTTTGCGCTCTTCGACTATCCTGGAGGTCTGGCCCAAACTGGCGGCGGAATTGTCCCAGGAGGGGCTCATGTCCCTTTACCAGGATCTGGAACTGCCCCTGTTGGCGGTGCTGGCCCACATGGAGGCCCGGGGCATCAGGGTGGACCGGGAGTTTCTCAGCCGCTTCGGCCAGGACCTGGAAAGGGAGATGCTGCGGCTGGAGCAGGAAATCTACGCCGAAGCGGGCGAGCCCTTCCTGATCCAATCACCCCAACAGCTTGGCCGCATACTCTTTGAAAAACTGAAGCTCACCCCCCAGAAAAAAACCAAGGGCAAGACCGCGTACTCCACGGACATGGAGGTGCTTCAGAGCCTGTCCGGGGAAGCCCCCATCGCCGCCAAGGTCCTCACCTACCGCAGCCTGGGCAAGCTCAAGGCCACCTATGTGGACGCGCTCCTGAAGCTGGTGAACCCCGAGACCGGGCGGGTGCACACCACCTTTGTCCAGTCTGCGGCCGCCACCGGCCGCCTGTCCAGCCGGGATCCCAACCTGCAAAACATCCCGGTGCGGGGCGAAATGGGGTCTCAAATCCGCCAGGCCTTCGTGGCGGACCAGGGCCAGGTTTTCCTGAGCGGCGACTACTCCCAGATGGAATTGCGTCTCCTGGCGCACTTCTCCGAAGACCCGGACCTGTTGCAGGCTTTCCGGGAAGGCATGGACATTCACCGCCAAACCGCCGCGGCGGTGTTTAATATCCACCCCGAGATCGTCTCCGGGGAAATGCGCCGCCAGGCCAAGGTCATCAATTTCGGGATTATTTACGGCATGAGCGCCTTTGGGCTGGCCAAGCAGTTGGGCGTCGGCACCCGCCTGGCCCAGGGCTTTATTCAGCGCTACTTTGAACGCCACCCCCAGGTCAAGGCTTACCTGGACCGGACCTTGGATGAGGCCCGCCGCCTCGGCTGGGTGACCACCCTCATGGGCCGGCGCCGCCAAACTCCACAGATCAACAGCAGCAACCGCCTGGTGCGCCAGGAAGCGGAGAGAAGCGCAGTGAACACCCCCCTTCAGGGCACGGCCGCGGATATCATCAAGAAGGCCATGCTGGAGGTGGAGGCGGCCCTGAAGCAGGCCGGCCTGTCCGGCAGCATGCTTCTCCAACTCCACGATGAATTGCTGCTGGAGGTGCCCTGGGAAGAGGTGCGCGCCACTGCCAAACTGGTGCGCCAGGCCATGGAAGGGGTGGTAAATCTCAAAATTCCTTTAATTGTGGACCTGAGTGCGGGTTATAATTGGGGGGATATGTATCCGGTGGGAAAATTTCTTGAAAAAAATTCTTAGATAACCATTTGAATTAATTGTAATAATATCATAATGAAATCGAAATCCTCAGGTGGCCCAAAGTTTTACACAAAAAAAAATCAAAGGGGCCATATTTTTTCTTGATATTTTGGTTTCCATGATATTAAATTAGTGCAGCTTTATTAACCCTTAAACCATTCCTTACGAAAAGGGGGGATACATGATGAGGAAAGCTTTGAGGAAGAAGGGTTTTGCTCTGGCGGTTCTCTTGGCGTTTGTTGTCGCCTTGGGAGCAGGTTGTTGCGGGCCGTGTAAAAAGGCCGCAGAAGAGGCAAAATCCTACGCCGATCAGTCAGCTGCTGCGGCTGCCAGAGCCGACCAGGCTGCTCGGAATGCGGAAATGGCGGCTGCGGACGCTAAAGCTTCTGCTGATAAGGCTGAAGCTGCGGCTGACCGGGCTGAAGCTGCTGCGGCTAAGGCCGAAGCATGCTTGATGAGAAAGATGCGGAAGTAAAGCACCTGGTGCAAACGAAAAGAGAAGAGATAGAATCTCTCTCGAAAGGGGGTAATCGATGAGGAAGCCGTTACTGAAAGCTGGCTTTGCAATCGCGCTCCTCGCGGTCTTTGCCCTGGTGCTGGGAGGCACCGGCTGCTGCCGGAAATGGAATGATCAGTGCAGAATGTACAGGGATCAGTCCAAAGCCTCTTTTGAACGGGCACAAGCCTCCGCCATAAAGGCGGAAGCCGCCGCTAACGACGCCAAGGTCCCCGGACCGCGGGCTGCTGCTGCAGCGAGGAAAGCCGAAGCTGCTGCCGCCCGGGCTGAAGATGCCGCGGCCAAGGTATGCGCGATGGCGCCCTTGATGGAAAAAGTTATCATCAAGAAGAAGAAGAAGATCAAGAAGATTAAGAAAAAGAGAAGACCCTGCTAATTCGGGCGTAAGCCCTAGCGCGCTTCTTGTCAGAGGGTGTGGAGAACTGTCTGGCAGTTCACCACACCTTCTGTTTTTTTACGGAATTCTCGCATCTCCCTTCTCTCTTCCTCCAAATTCAAAGGCCGGCCGACTTAGATCACATTCACCGTGACCTGCATCAAACCTGGTGAAGCGAACCTGTGTGGCTGCGGGCCGTTTCATACCGGCACCTGGGTCGAACCCTACAACTGATTCATTTCAAAGCGAAAATGCTATTCCCAGGTTGCCAGGAACATGGTGGCACAGGCTTGCCAGCCTGTTGAAAAAACACTCGGCTATTTCAGGCCATCTGTTTTTTTCTATAATTCACACCGAGTAGCATTCAACTGGCAATAATGATGTAGCCGCGAGGCTAAGCCTGCGCTCGGGCACGGCAAGCCGTGCCCCTACGATTAATTGTCGGTTGGCTGCACAATGGAGGCGTGAGGCGGGGAACTCTGTTTGACGGAGGGTGTGTGGGAACCTGGCTGAGACGGCCCGCCTCACACCCTCCTGGCCTTTAGCGCTGACTCATCATGCCGGTTGTTGCCTGCCCCCGGCTGATGTCGATGGGCATGCCGGTTTGCTCTTCCACGGTCTGCATCACCTTTTGCATGTTCACCTGGCCCGCGAGTCCCCGGCTTTCCAAAAGGCTCAGGACATGAAAAATCATGGAGCGGATCTTAAAATAGTAGTCCTCGTGCACCGAGAGATAAACCTTGCCGCCCCGGAAGCCCACCAGGGCCGGCTCATAGGTGTACTCCACGCTGGTACCCATGGGGACCATGGGGAAGAGTTGCTTAATATCTTCCGGATAAAGGCGGGTGCATCCGTGGCTGACCAAACGGCCCACGGCCCAGGGGATGTTGCAACCGTGAATTCCGTAATCCCCCCAGGACAGGCCGAGCTTATATTCCCCCATGGGGTTGTCCGGGCCGGCAGGCATTACCGACATCCCATATTTGGCCTGCAACTGCTTGGGGATATGCCAATCGGGATTCACCTTCTTTTGGTTGACCGTAAAATTGCCGGTGGGGGTTTTATAGTCCAGAACCCCCATGCCGATGGGATAGGTATAGACCTGGGCGCCATTGTTGATGAAATAGAAAAGCCGCATGGCCCCGATATTGACAATGAGTTGGCGGCCCCGGGGATTCGGCACGATCCACATGCTGGGAATGACGATCTCGGTCCCCACTGGCAGGATGAAGGGGTCCCAATCTCGGTGCATGGCCCCGATGGCATTGTATCCCAGGTCGTATTTCCGGGCGATGCCCAGGAGATCTTCCCCTTTCTTGATGGTATGGCGCTGGAGGGAGCCCACCACGGTGATGGCCCCGGGATCAACACCGGATTGGCCGGCAGGAAATTTGATGGTGAAAGGACCGGCCGCTGCGGCCGGGAGCACGGACCCGACCAGGATCATGAGTGCCAGAAGCACGAGCATTTTTCGCATAGGACTATCTCTTTATCTGTCTCCAGGGCTTGAGGCTGGAAGAATAGGGGGGCTTGGCGATTCCTGCTTCCGTAATAATCCCGGAGATGAGTTCATTGGGGGTGACATCAAAGGCCAGGTTGAGGGCGCTAGCCTCCAGGGGGGCGATATCCTGGCGGTAGAGGCGGGTCACTTCCTCCGCGGCCCGCTCCTCCACGGGAATCTGACTGCCCTCAGCAAGGCTGAAGTCAAAGGTGGACAGGGGCGCGGCCACATAGAAGGGGATGCCGTGGTGCCGGGCCAGCACCGCCACGCTGTAGGTGCCGATTTTATTGGCGGTGTCGCCGTTGCCGGCAATGCGGTCCGCGCCCACGATGGCCAGGTCCACCCGCCCCTGGTGCATCAGGGTGGCCGCAGCCCCGTCCGGAATCAGGGTATAGGGAATGCCGAGCTTCCCCAGTTCCCAGGTGGTGAGGCGGGCCCCCTGCAACAGGGGCCGGGTTTCGTCCACCCACACCGAGAAGCGTTTCCCTGCCTCCCAGGCGGCGCGCAGCACCCCCAGGGCAGTGCCGTAAGCCCCGGTGGCCAATGCCCCGGTGTTGCAGTGGGTGAGCACCCGGTGGCCGTCATGGATCATCACCTGGCCGTGCTGGGCCAGATGCCGGTTGGTGGTGTCGTCCTCTTTCAACATGGTCTGGGCTTCCACCACCAGGCGGGCCTTGACCTCGGCCACCGACGCAGCCGGGTTTTCCCGGGCCACCTTCTGCACCCGCTCCAGGGCCCAAAAAAGATTCACCGCGGTGGGCCGGGCCGAGGCGATTTCTTCGCAGATCCGGGCAAACTGGCCCTGAAACTCCTGGGGGTCATCGGTTTTCAGAGCCAGGGCCCCCAGGGCCGCGCCCATGGCCGCGGCCACGCCGATGGCCGGCGCCCCCCGGATGGCCAGGGTCCGGATGGCCTCAATAATGTCATGGTAATCAGTGATCTCCAGGTAAACTTCTTCCTGGGGCAAAAGCCGCTGGTCCAAAAGGCGCACCTGGTTGTCTTCCCAGCAGATGCTGCAGTAGGGGATCATCTTTGCTCCGTTTTATTTTCTGATTATCCAAAAGAGTCGCGCACGAGCAGTTCTGCCTCTTAATACCATGAAAAGATCTGGTGGCACAGGTGTCCTCACCTGTGCATCAAATCTTTTGTCAACCGACTATTGATGGTGCGCAGTGCGCACCCTACACTGCCTGAAAAATTCAAAATTATGTAGGGTGGGCATCGCCCACCATTTGTATGTGGCGGGCAGGGACGCCCGCTCCACCGAGCCTTTCATCGTTTCGGGTGAGCCAGCGGCTCATGAATTAAGCGGAGATTTCCTGGGGTAAAGTTGCCAAAGCCAGGCTAAGCCTGCCATCCAAGGGTGTCCCCCGGCAGGAGCTTGGGGGCGAGATGAGAACGCACCCTACATCAACCAGTCAGCAACTTCTGAAAAATCTCGTTGGCCAACTGCGGGTTGGCCTGCCCCTTGGTTTTTTTCATCAATTGGCCCACGAAAAAGCCCATGACTTTGGTTTTGCCCGCCTTATAATCCGCCACTTCTTTGGGATGCGCGGCCAGGATTTCCCGGGCCTGGTCTTCAAGGGCCCCGGCGTCGCTGATCTGGGCCAACCCTTTTTCCTGGACAATGGCCTCGGGGTCACGCCCGCTGGCGATCATCTCTTCAAAAACCGTCTTGGCGATCTTGCCGCTGATGGTGCCTTTGTCCACCAGGGCCAGAAGACGCCCCAAATCACGGGGACTGATTTTGAGGGAGCTGATGCCCGCCGCCTCTTTTTTCAACTCCCGCATGACCTCAACCATGATCCAGTTGCTCACCTGTTTGGCCTGGGGAAACTCTTTGAGGCAGGCCTCGAAGTAATCCGCCAGGGCCTTGTCCCCGGTGAGCACTTCGGCATCATAGGCCGGCAGGCCATACTCCTTTTGAAAGCGGTCGGCCCGGGCGGCGGGGAGTTCCGGGAGGCTGCGGCGCAGCTCTTCCAGCCACTCCGGGTCGATCCTCACCGGCATCAGGTCCGGGTCCGGAAAATAGCGGTAATCGTGGGCCTCTTCTTTGCCCCGCATGGAAAAGGTCTGGCCCTTGCCCGCGTCCCACAGCCGGGTTTCCTGGACAATCGTCCGCCCTTCGGACAGGAGGGCCCGCTGCCGCCGGATTTCATACTCCAGGGCCTGGCGTACAAAGCGGAACGAGTTCATGTTTTTAAGTTCGGTCTTGGTGCCCAACTCGGCGGCCCCTAACGGCCGAAGGGAAATATTGGCATCGCACCTGAGGGACCCCTCTTCCATGTTGCCGTCGCAAATCTCCAGATACAGCAATATGTTGCGCAAGCCCTTCAGATACTCCACCGCTTCGTCCGGGGTGCGCATATCAGGCTCGCTGACGATCTCGATCAAGGGCACGCCGGTGCGGTTGAAGTCCACAAAGCTCACCGGCCGGGACTCGCTGTGGATGAGCTTGCCCGCGTCCTCCTCCATGTGAATGCGGGTGATGCCGATTTTTTGGCGCTGGCCGTTGACCTGGATTTCCAGAAAGCCGTGCTCCGCCAGGGGCAGCTCGTACTGGGAAATCTGGTAGCCCTTGGGGAGGTCCGGATAGAAGTAATTTTTGCGGGCGAATACGGACTCCGGGGCAACGCGGCAGCCGGTGGCCAGGGCCATTTTCAGGGCGTATTCCACGGCCCGGCGGTTGAGCACCGGCAGCACTCCCGGCATGCCCAGGCACACGGGGCAGACCTGGGTGTTGGGGGGCGCACCGAAGGTGGTGGCGCAGCCGCAGAAGATTTTGCTTCGGGTCAAAAGATGCGCGTGAACTTCCAGGCCAATAACCACTTCATATTCCATGGTGATCTCGGAGTAAGGTTCATGAAAAGAATTAGGGGATTTTACAATAGGTTATTTTTCCCCGGCGAGGCGCTGGTGAATTAGCTCCGCCACCTTTTTCCCGGAGAGAAACATGCCCCCGAAGACGGGCCCCATGCGGAAGGTGCCGTGGGTGGCGGTGGCGGCCATGCCCGAGACGAAAAGACCAGGATAAATCTCCTTGGTGTGGGCCACGGTCTCCCGCTCCCCCACCTCGGCCCACATGGAGCGTTCCCCGCCGATGCCGCCGGAGGGGGTGGCCAGGGTGGCCGGCTGGTTTTTCCGCAGAAACACCTTGACCACCTCAATGTCGTGGCCGGTGGCGTCCACCACACACTTGGCCCGGATGGTGAGGGGGTCCACATGCAGGCCGGCAATGTCCACCGCGGTCCAGGAGAGCACCAGGCCGCACACCCGGTTCTCCCGCACCATGACGTCTTCGGCGCTGATGCAGTTGAAAATGGCGGCCCCGGCCTTGACGGTCTGGGAGGCCAGAGTGGTTACCGTTTCGATGGCGTCCGCGGTGTAATAGCCGGGATAGGAGGGTTGCAGGCGCACGCCGATTTCTTCCAGGATGGGTCTGGCTTCCTCCTGGAAAACCAGTTCATTGAACATCATGCCGCCGCCCCACATACCGCCGCCGATGGAAAGTTTGCGCTCAAAAACCGCGACTTTATAGCCCTGCCGGGCCAGCAGCCAGGCCGGGGTCAGGCCGGAGGGGCCGCCGCCCACGATGGCCACGTCCACCTCCAGGTTGGCCAACAGCTTCTCGGTGTAGCGCTCAATGATGGCACGGGTTATGAGGACTTCATCCAACGCCATTGCCGAATCCTCCCGTTCGCAGAGAATACTTGAAAATACCCAACCCCCCCCTTTCTGTCAAGTGAGGCCCGGTTGAGGCGGGTTTGCTTTTCGGTCATTTCCCGGTACATTTACGGTATGGGTAATCAGAATATAGACGTCTGGGCGTTGCTGACCAGGGTAAGAACCGCCAAGCCCGTGGTCCATCACCTCACCAACTGGGTGACCATTTATGACTGCGCCAACGTGGTCAAGGTTCTGGGGGCCTCCCCGGTCATGGCCCACGCCCCGGAGGAAGTGGCGGACATGGCCCAGCTGGCCGCCGCCCTGGTGTTGAATATCGGCACCCTCACCGTGCCCATGGTGGAGGCCATGAAAGCCGCGGCCAAAAGCGCCAACGCCAAGGGCATCCCGGTGGTCCTGGATGTCTGCGGGGCCGGGGCTACGGCCCTGCGGGATCAAAAGAGCCTGGAACTTTTGGATGCAGTGCGCATTGACATCATCAAGGGCAATGCCTCGGAGGTGGCCCGGGTGAGCGGCGCAGCAGTCCGCACCAAGGGGGTGGATGCCGCGGAAGTAACCCTGGACCTCACCCAGGTGGCCACATCCCTGGCCGCCTCCCGCCAGGCCACGGTGGTCATCACCGGGGAAACGGATATCGTGGCGGACGCTGCCCGGCTTTATCGGGTGAAAAACGGCCACCCTCTCATGGGTAGCGTGGTGGGCACCGGCTGCATGGCAACGAGCCTCATCGGGACCTTTGCCGCGGTGTGCCCCGACCTGGCCCAGGCTGCGGTGGCGGCCCTGGTCACCTTCGGGGTGGCGGCCGAGTGCGCCGCGCCTTTTGCCAGAGGCCCGGCCACCTTCAAGGAAAAGCTCTTTGACTGCTTGTACAATCTGGATGAAGCGACCCTCACGCGCCTGCAGCGGGTGGAGAGGTCATGAAGGGCTACTATTTTATCACCGATGCTGCGCTGAGCCGGCGCGGCAATATGAGCGACGTTAAAGACGCCCTGGCCGCGGGGGTCAAGATCGTGCAGTACCGGGCCAAGGAGGTCGGCACCCGGGAGATGCTGGCCGAAGCTCAGGAATTGAAAAACCTGTGCCGGGGGGCGATCTTTCTGGTCAATGACCGGGTGGACGTGGCCCTGGCCGTGGACGCCGACGGGGTGCACCTGGGCCAGGAGGATATGCCCTACGAGACTGCCCGCCGTCTCCTGGGGGCCGGCAAAATTATCGGCATTACGGTGAGCAATCTGGAGGAAGCCCGGGCCGCCGCCCGCCAGGGGGCCGACTACCTGGGGGTGTCCCCCATTTTTTTCACCCGCACCAAGGCTGATGCCGGCGCCCCCACCGGCTTAGCCCTCATAAAAGAGATCAGAAACGCGGTGTCCCTGCCCCTGGTGGCCATCGGCGGCATCACCCTGGCTAACGCGCCGGAGTCATCGCCGGGGGGGCCGACATGGTCTGCGCCATTTCCGAGGTGGTCGCCAAGATCGACGTTCGGGCCGAGGTTGCCAGGTTTCAGGAGCTTTTTAGCGAGCAGTGAGCGGTGAGCAGTAATTCAGGAAACATCGGCCCATTCAAGATATCAATTTGCGTTTTAATACCCCGATACAGTCAATCGGCAAGGAATTGTAGGGGCAGGGCTGGCCGTGCCCATGTGCCTGCTGACGCCCGGGAGCAAAGAAGAAGGGATAATCGGTGTAGGGGCGAGGCAAGCCTCGCCCCTACAGAGCAATAACAGCGGCGGGATGCAGCGCTTTCCCGCCCTGCGGCTGCCTTGCAAAAAAAAGGGAGTGAGAACCCCAGCCTCACTCCCCCTTTTGTTTTTCCCGAATTTAAAAGTGTTTAGCTATTCAAACTGATACCGCTCATCCACGATGCGCTCCACTTCTTCCTCGCTGGGCATGGTGTCCCGATAGCCGGCCTGGTACTGATTGCGCAGCCAGCGGAATAGGCTGACGGTTTCGTTGACCCGCACAATTTCAGGGATATCCCCGCTTTTCACCGAAAGCATGTGGGCGTTGTACTGGCCCAGCATGCTCACCACATCATAGAAGGTGGCCGCATCCCGTTTGATGCCCCGCTTGAAGGACTTGCCTTCCTTGGGATAGATCAGCTCGGGATTGGGGTTGCCGGAAATGTCGATGCGCTGGAAGGGCCGCCGCACCGCCACCTGCCATTTGCGGGACTCCACCATCATGCGGGCGATGAGGGGACCGGCCCAGTCGTGGGTCACATGGCCCTGGGGGCAGGTGGAGAAGAACTCCACCAGGGAGGGGCCGTTGTAGGCGATGGCCTCCTTGAGGATATTGATGGCGTAGAAGGGGTTGTCGATGGAGAGCTTGGCCGCGTAAACGTGGGAGATGGCCATGGCCTGGCTGATGATCCGGCGGTGCAGGGTGGTTTTGCCGGCGAACTTTCTGCCGATGGGGGAAGTGGAGCGGTCGGCCCCGTAGCGGGTGGCCCCGGACTTCTGGGTGCCGGTGTTCATGTAGCCCTCATTGTTGTAAATGACCCAGGTGATGTCGAAGTTTTCCCCCAAGGCGTGGTTGAAGGGACCGTTGCCGATGTCGTAAATGGCGCCGTCCCCGGCGAAAACGATGATTTTGGTGAGAACGTCCTGATTGCGGTCAACATAGGCCTGATCCAGGGCGAACTTGGACCCCAGGGCGGCGGCGGAGGCAGTGCCGAAGCCGTAATGCCCGGAAGGATAGATGCGGGTGTTGAAGGGGTTCACCAGTTCCGACACCTGATCGCAGCCTGTTGAATTGATGCAGTAAATGTTGAAGCCGTGGTCCAGCATGTGCTCGATGGCCCGGCGGTTCTTTTCAGAGAGGATCTTCAGACCCTGGTAAAAAGTGGCGATCCCCTGGGGATGGTTCCTGAGAGACTCCAGGGCATAGAAGGTCAGGAGGTTGATCACCCCCTCGCTGCAGCCCGGGCACAGGGTGTGTTTGCCGGGGTAGAGCTTCGAAAACACAAAGAGCACCTGGTGGTTCAAAGGCAGGCGGTTCACCGCGGGGGCCAGTTCCAAGGTCTTGTCCCAATCCCGATATATGCCGGGGAGGAAGTCCAGGTCGCTCACCTTGCTTTTGTCCACCATGCGCAGGGCGTCAGTGGGGCAAACCTGGGCGCAGACGCCGCAACCTTTGCAGGACGCGGGATCGGCTTCCAGGTTCATGGCGAAACGGTCCCAGGGTATGCCTTTGGGCGGCTTCTTGAAGACCTTGAAGTAACGCTGGGCCTCCTCGGGAATGGGACGGTCGGTGACCGTGCTGTAAATGGACGCATCCGGGCAGGAGGCCGTACAGATGCCGCAGGCGATGCACTTTTCGGGATCGTAAACCGGGAGCGCGGTGCCGATGTAGCTCATGTCCCGGAAGCGGCTGGTGGCCGCGGGCACCACCGGCAGGAAGCGGTCCCAGGGCACCTTCTTTCCTTCCAGGATGGGCTCGATCATCTGATGTTGAAAGGTCGCCTGGTAGTTTTCCGTGAGGTTTACCGGCTTGAAGGTCCCCAGTTCGTCTTTTTCGGTAAGGGTGACCGGCAAGCCGGCGCTGCCGGGCTTGCCCCCGAAGTCTTCCGGCGCAGGCGGAGCATAGACCGGCCCCTCTGACTCGAGGGAAAAAGCTGCAGAGCTCCAGCGCTCGGTGCCGCAGCCGGGATTGCTCTGCTCAACCCCGAACCTCAAGAGGGCCAGGTTGGATTCCACCATTTCCTTGCCCTTGCCCTTTTTGCCGCCCAGTTTCTTTTCCAAGATCCGTTTAAACCGCTGCTCAAAGTCCTTTTCCTTGAAAATCCCCATCTCCTTGTTGACCAGGCCCAAAATTGCAGCCCCGGGGAGGTTCCGGTTGAGATGCTGAACAGCCGCCTGGGTGCCGTCCAGGGTAATCAGCCTGACCTTGCGGTACTTGATCAAAGACCGCACCTGGTCGGTGAAACTTTCCATGAGCTCGTCGCAGCTTTTGGTGGTGTTGACCACCAACAAGCCGTTTTCTTTGAGGCCGCCCACGTATTCCCGGAGAATCTGATCGGAGAGGAATTTCTCATTGAAGAACGCCAGGACATTTCTTTGGGTGAGCTCACTGGAATTGCGGATGGGCTGAGAGGCGAGACGCAGGTTCATGAACACCGGCGCGCCCTTCCGGGCTGCGCCGTAGCGGGCCCCGGACTGCACATACTTTTTCTGGCCCGTTCCTGGGTCTTCAGCGTAGATGAGGGCTGCGGACTCCAGGGCCGTCTTCACCCCCTCGGCGCCCACCCCGATGAAGGTCATGCCCAACTCCCGGTCCAGATATCCCGGCAAGGGGGCAGGCTTAAGGGTCAGGGGCCCCTCGATGCCCACGTAAAAATCCCTCAGAAAGCCCCGGCGGTTTTCATAGCTGCTGATCATGTTCTCCACTACCGAGGCCGCGTCATACTTGTTGAAGTCCTTGCTCCCCAGGCCATAAACTCCGTGGAGCAGGGTGGGCATGTCCAGGCGGCCGTAGATGCGGTGCTCTCTTTTGCCTTCCCGGCCGGCCCGGATGGAAATCTGCAACGCGGCCTGCACATCGGCCAGCAAGAGTTGATTGTGGGTTGTGCCGCTGCGCTCCAAAACCGAGATCACCTTGGCCTTGCGCATGCCGTAGGCCAGTTCTTCGTAGCAGGGCGGGTTGAACAACACCGGCCGCACCATGCCGATCTTGTAGCCTTTGACATCCCGGTAGTAGTCAACCACATCCTTCACCACCCCGGCGGCGGAGCCCAGGATGACCACCACCATGTCCGCGTCTTCGGTGCGGTAGCATTCCACCACCTTGAGGTTGGTTCCCATGATCTTGTTCATGACGTTCATGGAAGCCACGAATCCCCGCTTGAAGAAGCGGTAGGCCAGATCCTGGGACACCTGCCCTTCCATGGTCAGGTCGGTGTCGGTGAAGGTCCCGGTCAGGGTGCCGTGTTCGAAATCCGGTTGGTGGAAGCGGTTGGGGGGGCCCACGAAGTAGCCCAGGAAAGCGTCGGAAAGCTCCTGCACGTTTTCGATGGCGTGGCTCTTGATAAAACCGTCCCCGATAACCATGACCGGCAGCATCACCTGGCGCAGTTCGGCCACCTTAAAGGCAATGGGCAAAAGATCGTGCATTTCCTGGTTGTCGCAGCTCATGAGCTGGGCCCAGCCGGCATTGCGCACCGCATAAAAGTCGGTGTGCCCGGCATGGATGGACAATGAACCCTTGTTCACCTCCCGGGCCATGACGCTCATGACCACGGGCAGGCGTTTGCCCGCCACGGAGAAGAGATTCTTGGTTTTAAGAAGCAATCCCTGGGAAGAAGTATTGTCGGTGTAACGCCCGCCTTGGCAGGCCATGGCCTCCACCGAGGCGATGGCCGACAGTTCGTCCGACGGCTGGAAGTACATGAGCTCGGTGCCGAAAAGATTTTTTTGTCCCATGGCCGCGGCCCGGGCGAATTGTTCGGCAATGGGGGTGGAGGGCGTGATGGGGTAGCCGCACAGACCATCCACCAATCGGGTGAGAACCGAGATGGAGGCCTGGTTGCCGTCCATCAGCACTTCCCGGCGTTTTCGCACATCTTCCAGCATCTTGGCCGGGATGGTAGAGATGTTGAAGGTAAAGAGCTCCCTGGCGTCGAACCTCTCCCATTCCGCCTGCCAGTCAATCTCTTTGGTGGTTTTTACCTTCCGTTCCCGGAGATGATGATAGGGCAATTGTCTCCTCAAGCCATCCAGATCCTTGGTCAGGCAAAGTTCTTCAGCCATAACTGCACCCTTTGTTTAAAGAAATTAAAGAAATTAAATAATCAGGAAATTTCATTATCACAAAATAACAACAAATCGCCAAGCCCTGGCCAGGTATCGTGAAAAGAATCACAACATCTCGGCCTTGCCTCTCGGCCTTGTTTTCCGTATCAAAGTGGTTATCTTTATGAAAAATCATGGAGAAGCGCTTTCGGCAAAGCGCAGTCTCCCGGGAAAGGAGCGGTGCAAATGGCCATGCAAGTCAACTGGCTGGACGATCTGGCTAAGGCTCAGGAGGCTGCGCAGAAAGCAAACCAGCCTATCCTCCTGGATTTTTACAACCCCCAGTGAATCGGCTGCCAACAGATGGGTGCCGTGACGTACCCGACGGAAGCCGTGGCTAGTTTTGTTGGTAATCACTTCATTCCAGTGCAAATCCAGGTGAGCAATGCCGAGCTTATGAAAAAATACGCGGTATCCTGGACGCCCACCATCCTGGTGTTGGACCCGGACGGCAAGGAGCACTACCGCTCGGTGGGCTTTTTGGCCCCCGAAGAATTCATTGCCGCCTTTAAGGTGGGCAAAGGCCGGTACTATCTTGACGCCGATAAATTTCCTGAGGCCAAGGCCTTGTTTGAGGAGGTCATCTCCCAAAGTCCTGGGGCCAACGCCGTGCCCGAGGCCATCTTCTTCCATGGCGTCACCCGCTATAAGCATACCCACGACCCCAAGCCCCTGCGGGAGGCCTACGAGACCTTAACGGCCAAGCACCCCCAGAGCGAATGGGCCAAACGGGCGGAGCCGTATAAGCTGATTCCGGCATAAGTTGGGGGGAAGGCCCCGTATATCCCATTGGTCTGTTTCACAATTGCTAGCCGATGGGAGATCATTAATTACCTTCTCCTCAATGGGGGAGGGTTAGGGTGGGGGTGGCAATAACTCATTTAATTGCTGACTCTTATCACCCTCCCCCTAACTCCCTCCCATCAAGGGAGGGGAAATTTATCTCTGAAAACTCGGCAAGGTATATGCGAAACGCCAGACTATGATGGAGACCCTGGGGCTTTCTCCTGTCTCCCTGAGCGTAGCGAAGTGTCTCAATTAGTTATGTCTAGGAGACTCTTCGCTTTAAACACCTCGTTCCTAAGCTGTGCTTGGGAACGCGTCCTTGCAGGCCAAGCTGAGCTTGGCATCCATTTTCGTTCCCAAGTGCAACTTGGGAACGAGTGCTAAAATCCACACCCCCAACCCCGTAGGGGCGCAATTCATTGCGCCCCTACGGGCTTGATAAATCAAGCCCCTACAATTGGGTTGGGGAGGGCTTTTGAGGGGAGGAAACCGCAGGCCAGACCCGTTTGACCACAGGGTGTAGGTCCCCTTTTCCCCTCTTACAACATTAACCACGGAGGAAGGAATGCAGGTCAAAATCGGGCAAGCTGTCCTCGAATTGGTGGAAGGGGACATCACCAACAGGATACCGAGGCCCTGGTCAATGCCGCCAATGAAGAGCTCATTGTGGGGGGCGGCGTGGACGGGGCCATCAACCGGGCCGGGGGGCCTAAGATCCAGGAAGAGGCCCGGAAAATCGGCCGGTGTCCCACCGGGCAGGCGGTTATCACCTCCGGGGGCAGCCTCAAGGCCCAATATGTCATCCACACGGTGGGTCCCATCTACCGGGACGGCCGCCACGGGGAGCCGGAGCTTCTGGCCTCTGCCTACCAAGAGTCCCTGAAAACCGCTTCTGCCCGGGGCATCAAATCTCTGGCTTTCCCATCCCTGTCCACCGGCGTTTACGGCTATCCGGTCCCCGACGCCGCCCGCATCGCCCTCAAGACCGTCAAAGATTATCTGGCCAACCACCCCGAGATCGAGCTGGTGCGGTTCGTCCTGTTCGGGCAACCCACCTTTGCCGCGTTCGCTGAGGCCTTGCGGGAGATCGCCTGAGTGTGATTTGAGGGGAGGGCTGGGGGACCCGGTGGGTCCCCCACCCTCCCCTCAAGCTCCCCTCCCCACCCCCTTTAAGGGCCGTGGCAGTCAGGGCCTGCGGCACCGACTGCCACGGAACTCTTTACCCCTTTTCAAGGGGTTGGGGGAGAGGGCTTGGGAGAGGGGGCAGGGGGCTGCTGACCCCTGGCCCCCTCTCCCAAAACATTTATCACCACGGCCTCAAAACAAATTCGCCGGGTCTATATCCAGGGTAAGATCGATCTTGCTTTTGGCGGGGGCGGACCAGGTCTGGCGCAGGTGGCGCAAAATGGCCACAAGAGGGGGGCGGCCGTAGCTTTTCAGGAGGATCTGCCAGCGGAAGCGGCCCTTGAGCTTGGCCAGGCCCGCGGGCGCGGGACCCAGCACCCGCAGCCGGGGGGCCAGGTCGGGATCGCGGCGCACCAGCCCGCTTAAGCGTATCCGCCAGTTTTTGGGCCTGCTGGGCCACGGCATGCTCCGGCATGCCGCTTAAGCGCACCAGGGCCAGGCGGGTGAAGGGGGGATAGCCCAACTCCCGCCGGGAGGCCAGTTCCCTTTCAAAAAACTCCTCATAATCCTGCCCTTTGACCGTCTGAAAAACATAGTGCTCCGGCTGGTAGGTCTGGATGAGCACCTTGCCGGGAGCCCCGCCCCGGCCGGCCCGCCCCGCCACCTGGGCCAGGAGCTGAAAAGTGCGCTCCCCAGCATGATACTCCGGGAAAAAGAGGCTCTGGTCCGCGGCAATGACCCCCACCAGGGTGACGCCGGGAAAATGATGGCCCTTGGTGATCATCTGGGTGCCCACCAGGATGTCCAGGTCCCCGGCCGCAAAATTCTTCAACACTGAAAGGGCCCGGCCGCTCGTGGGCGCGGTGTCCCGGTCCAGGCGGGCCACCCGGGCTTTGGGCCACAGGCGGTGCACCTCCCCCTCTACCCGTTCCGTCCCCACCCCGTGACTTTTGATGGCGGTGGACTGGCAGGCGGGGCAGCGCTCGGGCACGGCCTGTTCATAGCCGCAGTAGTGGCAGAGCATTAGGCCCCGAAGGTGGTGCTGGGTCAGGGCCACGCTGCATTGCTCACATTGGAAGATCTTGCCGCAGAACAGGCAGAGAAGCACCGTGGCATAGCCCCGGCGGTTGAGAAAAAGCAGCGCCTGTTCACCACTGGCCAGGGTTTCCGTCACTGCCGCGGCCAGAGGTGGAGAGATGATCTTCAAGCCTGTGCCGCCCCGTTGCTGCTTGAGATTGATAAGCTGCACCTCCGGCAGGGCCTGGGGGGTGACCCGCCGGGGCAGGTGCAGGTAGCGGTAATGTCCTTCCCGGGCGCGGAAATAGGTGCTGACCGCCGGCGTGGCCGACACCAGCATCACCGCAGCTCCCGCCAGCTTTCCCCGGTATAGCGCCACATCCCTGGCCTGGTAGGGGAGGCCCCCTTCGTGTTTGTAAGCCGGGTCGTGCTCTTCATCCACCACGATGAGACCAAGGCGGGGCAGGGGCGCAAAAACTGCGGAGCGGGCCCCCACCGCCACCTCCAAATGCCCGGCCGCCAGGCGCCGCCACTGGTCCAGGCGTTGGCCGTCGGTCAAGCCGCTGTGGAGGAGGGCCACCCGCTCGCCGAAGCGCTGGCGGAATTCCTGGGCCACCGGGTGGGTAAGGGCGATTTCAGGAAGGAGCACCAGCACCTGGCGCCCCTGGGCCAGGGCCTCCTGGGCCGCGGTCAGGTACACCTCGGTTTTGCCGCTGGCCGTCACCCCGTGCAAAAGATGAGGCGCAAAGCGGTTCTTCCTGATGGCCGCCACCACGGCCTGCACCGCCTCATCCTGCTCGGGGACCAGGGTATACTCAGGCTCCATCAGGGTGTAGGCCTGACCTGGGAGGGGATACGGTGCGGCCGGACGTTCTTCCCAGAAAACCAGTCCCTGTTGGGCCAGGCGCTTCAGGATGGCAGGACAGGTGGGAATAATTTGGCGCAATTCCCGGAGAGGGACCGGTCCTCCGGCGGCACTGAGATGATTGAGAATTTCCTGGGCCTTGGGTCCCAGGCGTTTCGGAGGCGGGTTATCCGGCGATTGGGGCCGGAGGGTCACCCAACGCTCCTGCTTGGGGCCGCTTGTCCGGGCGTTACCGGGGATGAGGTGGCTCAGGGCTTCTCCCAGGGGGTACTGGTAATAATCCGCCACCCAGCGCCACAAAGGAACAAGCTCCGGCCCGAAGCGGGGCAGGGGGTCCAGCAGGCCCAGGACCTCCCGGATGGCCGCGTCGGGCACCTCCCGAGCCGGCCCCAAAAGATACCCCGCCACCTGCCGGCGGCCCACCGGCACTTTCACCAGGCAGCCTATCTGGGCGGTGTCTTGCAAAGAGGGGGGGAGGCGGTAAGTCAGGGTCTGGAAAAGGGGGAGGGCTACTGCGACTTCCCAGAGGTCCGGCGTTTCATCAGCATGGGGCCCGTCTGGGAGAGTCTCGTGCATATCACCTGGAGATATAAAGAAGGCTTCCTTGAAAAGTTCAAGGTTCAAAGTTCAAAGAAGGTATAGGGTGCGCTCTGCGCAACGGGGTGACGACCAGGGACGAACGCCCTACCGACCTTTTCATTATTTACGGGTGAGCTAAAGGCTCATGAGGAACTGCTCTGAAAGTTTCGAAAAGCCGCGGCCAGGCTAAGCACAAAATGGATCGCCCAGGATCCTGTTTACGGCTTTAAAAAGATCGTCCAGGTCGGGAGTCTTTACCACATAGGCCTCGGCCTCCAAGAGAACCTTGTCCTTTTTGCCCTCAGAAAAAGTTGTATTGATAATTACCGGCAGTTTCGGCCGCTCCTTCTTGATTCGCTGGAGAAGTTCCCGGCCGTCCGGTTTGGGGTGCCTAAGGTCCGTGATGACCAACTGGAGGCCGGCCTCTTTGAATAAAATCTCAAGGGCCTCCTGGCCGTTGGCTGCAGTCAGGACACGATACCCTCTTTCCTCCAACTCGTTTCGATAGAGGTCCCTGATATCCTTCTCGTCGTCCACCAGCAGGATGGTTTTCATGCCTTTGGACATGACGAATGCTCCGGAGTTCGGCCCCTGACCAGTCGGGAACGGTTGGTGGTTTTCCCTTACGGCCGCCGCTTCTGGAACTGGCGCACCTGGTACATGAAGGCCTCCAGCCGCGTCAGGGTGTGGGTCTGCTCCTGCCCGTCATAGGCCAGGTTCAGGAAGGGAATGTTGTCGTGCTCCTGCCGGAAGCGGTTGAACAGGGAATTGACCACGGTGCCCGGCATACAGGTGAAAGGCATAAGATTCACCAGGCCGGAGACGCCCTTCTTGACAAAATCCCGGGACTTGCCGATGCTCAGGATGGCTTCCCCCTCGAAGGAGTCATGGAGATATCCCTTAGCCAGGGCCAGGGTTTCCGAAATGGGGGGCTCATGGAGGTTTTTAATGCTGCCCTCAAAGAGATGGGCGAGGTGGTGTTCGTCCTTTTTTTGCACCCATTCTTTTATCATAATTTGCAGGAGATTGCGGTAGCGGCGGAAAACCCGGGCATTGCGCCTGGAGGTGAAGTTGACATAGAGCAGCCACTCCGAAATGGGCGGTATCCAGGCTTCCCCGCCCAGGGCCTCGATTTGCCGGATGGTGTTCTCATTGGAAAACCGGTTGCTGCGCACGTAAATTTCGCCCACCAGGCCCACCAGGGGCTTGTCGTCCCGGCCGTTTAGGGCGATGTCGTCAAAGGTTTTCCGGGCCTCCTTGAGAGGGACGTCCAGGTCCTGCCGGTCCCGCAGGGCCTCCTGCACCTTCCGGAGATAATGCTGGTAAACCTCATCGGCGCTGCCCCGCTCGCGTTCATGGGGGCGGGTCTCCAGGAGCTTTTTCTCCAGAAGATCAATGGCCACAAGGCCCCGCCAGGCGATGCGGTCGAAGTCCTCCCCTACCATGCCCACTTCCTCGTACATGGTTTCACTCTGGTCGGGGGCGAAAACCGGCACCTCGGGGTAACCCAACTCATCCAGAACCAGGCGGTGGTAGCGGTGATACTGGCCGAAACGGCAGGGGCCGTCGCCTGAGGGCATGAAGAAGGCGCTCTGTTCTGGGATGAAATCGGACCGCCGCACCATCTTGGCCAGATCCCCGGTGGTGAGAATCAGAGGATAGCATTCTTTCCCGGAGGTGAGGCGGCGCCCCAGTTCCAGGGTTTCTTCATCGGACTCGGGCAGGGATTCGGCCTCGGCGCCGCAGGCCTGGAACGCGCCCACCAGGGCCAGGGCCTGGTCGGCCATGGGCGGCAGGAAAATTTTGCGCCGGTTGGTCTGTTTCACCCGGAAATGGTGTGAAGCGGCCCGGGGCGGCGCTTCGGGGATGGAGACGTTTTTCAGGCTGTCCAGGAAAGCCTCGAGGCGGGTGATGGCTCCCACATCGGCGGAATGTTCGTCAATTTCAATTTCCAGAAAGGGCTTCCCGGCCATTTTTTCCTTGAAGAAGTGCTGGATGAAGGAGTCGGGACCGCAGCCGAAGTTTGTGATGTAAACCCCGAAAAGACGCGGGTCTTTCCGGATGAGCTCCGCCGCGCCGAGAATCTTCTGGCCGAAGCGCCAGTACATGGGCTTGATTTCGGACAGCTCCTCCACCTGGTCAATGGGGAGGAAATCCATGGGTATGGCCTGGACGCCCAACTGCCTCAGCTTGCGGTGGAGGTTCAGGTTCATGCCCGGGTCGAAGGCGTTGTAGGGGCGGCCTACCAGCACCATGAGGCGCTCCTCCGGCCCGAGGGAGGCCAGGATTTCCCGGCCCCGGTCAGCCAGACGCTGATAGTAGGCCTTCTGGGCCTCTTCGGCCTTGCGCATGGCCCGGCCCACCAGAAAGGGGGAAACTCCCAGTTGCCCCGCCAATTCTCTCAGACCCCGGCGCAGGATCTTGGGGCCTCGCCCGAAGTAGAGGACGGCTGCGTAGAGCTTGGCCCCGTATTCGTCAAAATCGATGGCCGAGGGCACGGTGTAGGTCAGGGTCTGGACCATGGGGCAGACCACGCCCCGTTGAATGTCCACGTGAGGGTGGGGCAGATCAATGACACTGGGAAGCAGGATGCGCTTCACCCCGGACTCGAGCAAATCCAGGATGTGGCCGTTAGCCACTTTCACCGGAAAGCAGGGCTCCGCGGCCAGGCTCTCCACCCCCTGACGGATTACTTTCTTGTTGGTCTTTTGGGAGATAATAACCGTGAAGCCCAGTTCTTCAAGGAAAGTGCGGAAGAACGGCATGAGTTCCTGGAAGAACATGGTGCGGGGAATGCCGATGGCGCCGCGTTTGCCCTCCTTCACTTCCTCAGGCCCGTAGAGCCAGTCCTCCCGTTCCTTGATCAGGTCCGGCAAATCCACGGGCGCCGTGGCCCGGCCCACTTCGTATTTCTCACAGCGGCTGCCGTAGAACAGGGGCTTTTCCCCGGCAATCTTCACCTGGCGGATTTCGCAGTTGTTGGCGCAGCTCTGGCACTCGAAAGAAGTGATCTCGTACTCCCGGTCGGCCAGGTCAAAGCCCTTGAAGCGGGATTCCTCCCAGTCGCACTCCCGCAAGGCCAAAAGGGCCGCGCCGATGGCCCCGGTGACGTCATGGTGGGGCGGCACGGTGATTTTTTTACCCACCACCTGCTCAAAGGCCGCCACAATGCCCCGGTTGGCCGCGGTGGCCCCCTGGTAAAAGATGTTGTCGCCGATGGGCCGGTCTTCGGCCACTTTGTTCAGATAGTTTTGCACAATGGAGTAGGACAGGCCGGCCACCAGGTCTTCTTTGACTGCGCCCCGCTGCTGATGATGGACGATGTCCGATTCCATGAACACGGTGCAGCGCTCGCCCATGCGCACCGGGTTTTTCGCTTCCAGGGCCAGGCGGCCGAACTCCTCTCTGATGGAGATTCCCAGCTTTTCCGCCTGTTCTTCCAGATAGGAGCCGGTGCCCGCGGCGCAGACCTTGTTCATCATAAAGTCCACAATGGCCCCGCTTCTGAGGCTGATGAACTTGGAGTCCTGGCCGCCGATCTCGAAAATGGTGTCCACGGTGGGGTCGATGGCCGCGGCCGCGGTGGCCTGGGCGGTGATTTCGTTTCTGACTAGGTCGGCGCCGATAAAGTCACCGGTAAGATAGCGCCCGGAGCCGGTGGTGGCCGCACCCATGATTTTCACCTTATGGGCGAGTTTTTTCCCCACCCGGCGCAGGCCCTCGGTGATGGCCTCCAGGGGCCGCCCCGCGGTCATGAGATACTCCCGGGCCAGGACCTGCATGTCCTTGTCGATAACCACCACGTTGGTGCTGATGGAGCCCACGTCAATGCCGAGATACCCTTCCACGACTTCACCCGAAGGAAGCTCCACCACGGCGTAATTTTCCGGCCCCAAAACCGGTGGCGGCGACAGGGGCGGCAGACTCCCGGTGGCTTCCGACTCCTGGGCGAGATGGGCCCGCAGGGGTTCGAGGTTCAAGGTAAAGTGCTCAGGGAGATTCTCCCGGGCGGTGAGCGCTGCTCCCACGGCTCCCAGGGCGCAGAAGTGGGGGGGGATGATGAGGGAAGTGTCGTCCAGGTCCAGGACCTGCCGGAAGGCCTGGCGCACCCCCAGGTTGTGGGCCACGCCCCCCTGAAAGGCCACCGGCGGGGTCACGGTCTTCCCCTTGGCGATATTGCTTTTCAGGTTGCGGGCCATGGCCAGGCAGAGCCCGTAAATAATCTCAAAATCCGGGGTGGCCCCCTGCTGCAGGTGGATCATGTCGGTTTTGGCAAAGACACTGCAACGGCCGGCGATGCGGGGTGGGGTCACCGACTTGAGGGCCTGCTGACTGAAATCCTCGATGGAGTAGCCCAGGCGGTGGGCCTGCTGGTCCAGAAAGGAGCCGGTGCCCGCGGCGCACATGGTGTTCATGGCGAAGTCCTGGATGACCAGGTGCCCTTCCTCCTGACCCACCATGATGAGCTTGGCGTCTTCTCCCCCCATATCGATGATGGCTCGGGTTTCCGGGCGGAAATGGTAGGTGCCCCGGGCCTGGGAGATGACTTCATTCACAAACGTCCCCCCCAGGATTTCGGCCAGGGCCTTGCCCCCCATGCCGGTGCACGCGGCCAGACGGCAGCGCTCCAGAGGGAACTGCGGCTCCAACTCTTGCAGAAGAGCCAGGACCACCTGCTGGGGTTCCCCCAAATGGCGGCGGTACTCCTCCCGGAGCACCTCTCCCTGTTCATCCATTACCACCAGTTTAACGCTTACCGAGCCCACATCCAGGCCCACGTCGTATAATCCCTGCATGGCTCATTTCCCTCGATATTCAGAAGCGATTCGTGCGTATGATCAATTCAGAGCTTAAGAAGTGTCAGTGCTTGTTGCTGATGGGCCTTTCTTCCAGAACCCTCCGCTTAAGAGGTTGCGAGGCTCCGGTAAAAATCCTGGTCCTGGTGCACATCCCGGTGAACCAGGCCGGACTTGAGGAGCCTTCCCAGGCGTTCCCGCACCTGGGCCAGGGGAAAGCCCAGGGCCTGGGCCAGGTCCGCCGCGGTCATGGGGCGCCGGGCCAACATTTCTATCATCTCCCGGTCTTTGATAAGGGAGCGCTCCGGCGCCAAACGGTGCGCCGCGGCCACCACTTCGGCCTTTTCTCCCAAAAAATCCGCCACCCTGTCCATCTCCTCCTGGCTGAGCGCCTGGGCGGCCTCATCCACCACCGGCCGCACCGCGGTGTTGAGTTGCACCCGGTCCGGGGTCAGCTCCTCAACCAGGCTTTTCAAGGCGGTTAACTCCTCTGGTTTATCGTTGATGCCCTTGAGCAGCATGATTTCCAGCCAGATCTGCCCGGGATGCTCGCGGCGCAAGGCTTTCAGCCCCGAAACCAGTAATTCCAGGGACAGGGACGGATGAGGCCGGTTCATGCGGCGAAAGGTTTTTTCCCGCCCCGCATCCAGGGAAGGGAGAATAACATCCGCGCCGGCCAGTTCAGCCCGGACCTCCGGGAGATGGCACAAGGCCCCGTTGGTGAGAACCGCCACCGGGGTTTGGGTGAGATTTTTCACCGCGGCGATGATTTCCCCCATACCCAGGTTCAGGGTGGGTTCCCCCGACCCGGCCATGGTGATGTAATCCAAGACTGCCGGCGGGTTTTGCAGATAATCTTCCAGTTCCCGGATAATTTCCGCCACCCGGTAGGGCTGGCGCTTGCAGGTGAGATGGGTGGTCGGGCCGACTTCGCAATACAGGCAGTCAAAAGGACAGGTCTTGGGGGGGATGAGGTCCACCCCCAGGGAGAGTCCCAAGCGGCGGGACGGCACCGGACCGAACAGATGAGACATGGTTAAAAACAACCCAGTTGACACTGGACTATTTTGATTTTCAACTCATTGAGAAGATTTCCCAATTCCTGCCGGGTAATCTTTAATTCCTCGGCCAAGCGAAAGGCCGCGGGGCAGGGAATTTTCCCTTCCGGGGCAGCCGCCCAAATCCTGTTTTTCACTTCTTCTGCGGTCATGTGGCCCGTTCCTTATTGAATTAATCACAAAATTTAGCCAAGAAACCGTTAAAATGCAAGCCAAACCCTCTATCCACGAGAATGTTCATAAAGAATTTATTCCAAATTAATCTTTGGCGTTCAACACCCGTAAACAGGCGGCGGTCAGGGTATCCGAGAGACTGCCCAGATTGGCCGTGATCCGCCCGTAGATCTTGAATACCGCGGACTGGAGCACGATGCCCATAACCATGGCCGCGGCGGTGGCTGCATCCCCCGGGGCAATTTCCCCTTTGGACATGGCCCGCCAGATGACCTGGTGCACCAGGTCCACCGGATTGGGCATGTCCGGGGGGACCCTCTTGAGATAATCATGCTGGGCCAGGAGGAGATAGCTGAAGAGCACCGGGTCCTGGTCAAAAAAGGTGCAAAAATGCCGCACCATGACCCCCATCTTGTCCGCCAGCCTGTCTTTTTCCCGCTGGCGCCGGTCCAATTCGCCGGCAAAGGATGCGTAGTTGGTGGCATACAGTTCCCAGGCCAGATCATCCTTGCCGGTAAAGTGGCGGTACAGGGTGCCTTCGGCCACGCCCGCGGCCTCGGCAATGTCACGCACCGTGGTCTCCGCCACCCCTTTCTCCACGAAGAGTTGCAACGCGGCTCGGGAAATCCTGTCTTTGGTGGCCTTGCCATTTTTCATAACAAAATATTAGTGAACATTCACTCACACGTCAAGGATTTTTTTTTTCGGCTCGGGCGTGATAATCTCATCGATGATTGAGGTACCTAAAAAGGAGGCGCCTTGCCATGAAAGTCATCGCTATCTGCGGCTCACCCCGGCCCAAGGGCAACACCTACCATTTGCTCCAGGAGGCCATCCGGGTCCTGAGGGAACAGGGCATTGACACGGAATATATTTCCCTGCACGACAAGGATATCCGCCCCTGCCTGGCCTGTGGCAAATGCTCCAAGGAAAAAAACCGCTGCGTCCAGGAGGACGAATTTAACGCCCTCTACCAGGTCATGGGCCAGGCCGACGGCATCATCGTAGGGAGCCCGGTTTACTTCGGCTCGGCCACTCCCAATCTCATGGCCCTCCTGGACCGGGCCGGCTACGTGGCCCGCATGGGGGACAATATTTTCGCCCGCAAGGTGGGCAGCCCCATTGTGGTGGCCCGCCGGGCCGGGGTTAACTTCACCTATGCCCAACTCCTCTTTTTTTACATGATTATGGGCATGGTGGTGCCGGGTTCCACCTACTGGCCCATCGCCTTCGGCAGAGAACCGGGGGAAGTGGTGAAAGACGAGGAAGGTATGAAAACCGTGGCCACCCTGGCCGAAAACATCGCCTGGCTGTTGAAGAAGCTGAGGTAAGGTCCTTAGGGGAGGGGGCTAAGGGGCGGCGGCCCTTTACCCCCTTCCCCTAAACCCCCACCCCCAATCCCTTATAGAGAGAATTTCCCGAGAAAGGCGGGGCTCAAGGCCCCGCCTTTCTCTGACCCTCTGCGGGTTGGGAGGGGGGCTTGGGGGGAGGGCAGGGACCTCAGGTCCCTGGCCCTCCCCCCACAACACTCTTCCCGCTACCCCACGCGCAGGCGTTCGGTGACGGTGGGGAAGTAATCTTCCTGGGTATGGGGCAGGAAAAGGGCGGCGATGTAGTGGTCCATGAATCCCGGGGTTTCTGAGAGTTCGAAGTTGGTCATCATGTCCGCCACCCGGCGTTCTTCTTCCAGGAGGTCCCGAGAAAAGGCCAGGAGGGTGGCGCCCATGAGGGAGCCGTTGCCCACGAACTGGAAGCGCTCCCGGGGGAGGTCGGGCATGAGCCCGATGGCAATGGCGTTCTCCAGTTTGATAAAGCTGCCGAAAGCTCCTGCCAGGATGACCTGTTCAATATCCTGAAGTTTCAGGCCCACGCTGTCGATGAGGGTGAGGTAGCCGGCAAACATGGCCGCCTTGGCCCGCATGAGGTTTTCGATGTCCATCTCGCTGACGGTGAGGTCCTCGCCGCTGGCGGTCTCGCTGCCCCAGGCCAGCACGTATTCCCGGCCGTTGTCGCTCTCCCTGATGCGGGGGGTGCCCAGGTCTTCCCGGAAGCGGCCGTTGGGACCGAGAATGTTCCCCTCCAAGAGGGCGGCCAGAAGATTGATCAGACCGGAGCCGCAGATGCCCTTGGGCTTCACCTTGTCTATGGTCATGAACATGGGTTCCGCGGTTTCCGGGTTGACGCTGACATCCTCCACTGCGCCCTTGGCCGCTCGCATGCCGTAGCGAATGCCGCCCCCTTCAAAGGCCGGGCCGGCCGAGCAGGCGGCGCAGGCCAGCCACTCCTGGTTGCCCACCACGATCTCGCCGTTGGTGCCGATGTCGATATAGAGGGTAAGTTTGGGCTCTTTATAGATCCCCGAAGCCAGCACCCCGGCCACGATATCCCCGCCCACATAGCTGGACACGGAACTCACGCTATAAATGAACACGTGTTCCGGCAACTCAATCCCCAGGTGGCTGGCCCGCACGGGAGGTATGTGGCAGGCCGCGGGGGTGTAGGGGGACAGGCGGATGTTTTTGGGGTCGATGGCATACAGGAGGTGGGTCATGGTGGTGTTGGCGGCCACGGTCAGGTGGGAGATATCCTCCACCGGCAACTGGTAGCGCCTGAGCAACCCGTGGGTCACCTTGTTGATGGTGTTCACCACCGCCTTCTGCAGGGTCTCGAGCCCTCCTGGTTTCTGAGTGTGGACGATGCGGGAGATAACGTCGTCCCCATAGCTTATCTGGCCGTTATAGTCCGCGGCGTGGCCGATGATTTCCCCTTTGGCCAGGTCCAAAAGCTGCACCCAGACCGTAGTGGTGCCGATATCCACCGCCAGGGCGTAATGCTTGCCGGTGGTGTCCCCGACCTCGATATCAACCAGGCGGGGATTGCGGGAGCGCCGCTGGGCAAAATCCAGGGTGGCGGTCACCTGAAAATCATCCTGACGCAGGACTTTGCCGATCTTGCGGGCCAAAAGAAAGTCAACCGTCAGGTTTTTCAGACCGGCTTGCCGGGCCAGACCCTGCTCCAGGCGGGACAGGTCGCAGAGGTTGTCGCTTAAAGTGGCGGGAGGGAGCTTGAGAAATCTTTTCTGAAACGCGGGATTATATAAGCCCTGCTCCCTCAAGTCGGCCACGTTAATGGCGCCTGGCCTGAGAGATACCCCGGTGCGGCGGCGGGTGATGGTCTTTTTATCCAGGAGGGACTCAGGGGGAATGCGCACCACCACATCCGACTCAACCTGGCATTGGCAGGCCTGGCGGTATCCCAGGGTGAGGTCATCCTGGGTCAAAAGAGTGCTTTCCGAACACTCGAGGGCGCCTTCTTCCAGGATAATGCGGCATTTGCCGCAGACCCCTTCGCCGCCGCAGGAGGCGTTGATGTGCACCCCGGCCCTGAGCGCCGCACTGAGAAGATTTTCGTTATCTTCTACCTCGATGGTGATGTCGTAAGGCTTGAATGTGACTTTTTTCCCCAAGGTGTGATCCTGATGGCGCTGAGATGGTGTTGCCAGGGTTGAAGCCTTTTATATTCCGGCCCATTTTACCATAAGCTCATGACTAAAAAAATGATTAATTGGCCGGGAGAAAGTTCAGGAACGTTGCTGCCTGAGATATCTCAGGCAGTTCCTCTATGACAGGGTTCCGCCCCACGCCCCGCTTTTTCCTGCTATAATATCCCTCGGCAAGATTTCCCCTGAGTCTGCGTCAATGGTTAAAGATCGGTTGCTGGAGTTATACCGTTTGTTGTTCAAGGCCTTCGGCCCCCAGGGCTGGTGGCCGGGGGAGACCCCCTTCGAGGTGGCCCTGGGGGCCATCCTCACCCAGAACACCAACTGGCTCAATGTTTCCCGGGTCATTACCGCTCTGAAAGCCGAGGGCTGCCTGGACCCCCTCATTCTGGGCGAAATGCCCGAAAACGAACTGGCGCAGCGCTTCCGGCCGGCAGGTTATTACAATCTCAAGGCCCGCCGGGTAAAAAATTTCCTGGACTTTTTTGCCCAACGGTTCGGCAATTCCATGGAAGACATGGCCGCAGAGGATTGGCAGCCCCTGCGGGAAGCCCTGCTGCAGCTCCACGGCATCGGACCTGAAACCGCCGACAGTATTCTCCTTTATGCCCTGCACCAGCCCACCTTCGTGGTGGATGCCTATACTTTTCGGGTTCTAAGCCGCCACGGTTTGGCGGCGGAGCCCTGTTCCTACGAGGAGCTGCGCCAGCTCTTCATGGACCGCCTTCCCCCGGAAGTGCCCCTCTACCAGGAATATCACGCCCTATTGGTGCGGGTGGGCAAAGACTTCTGCCGTCCCCAGCCCCGCTGCCCCGGTTGTCCCCTGGAAAACTGGCCCGATAGCGCCGTCTAACCTCCAAGCCTTCCCAAGAGCAAATTGGAACGGTTATTGCATAACAATAGGAGAAGGACGGAGCTATGGCATACACTGGCAACGATTGGTATTTGGCAGCCTGGGCGGCCGGCGCCTTGACGGGAGATAAACTGTCCCATACTTCGGTGCTGCTGCTGGGAGACCCGGTTCAACCGGAGGAACAAGGGAACCTGGGGCCGGAAGCCACCCGGGGTTTTATTATCCAGGATTGGTTCGGCCCGTTTCTCTTGGGACCGGCAAGCCGTTTTGTCCGGGGACGCTGCTGAATCTGACTCACTTACTGCGGCGGCTTGGGGGTGGGCAGACGCGGTGACAGATGCACTTGTCTTTGCCCATGTCTCCATGCCCCCTTTTCTTCTTTCATTCTGAGAAATAGTGTCACCGGGCAAGAATTCTTCCTTCCCCCGACCCCCCCATTGGGAGCCATAAGCAGGAAGCCTGGCTTCCCGAAACCAGGGAAATTGTCTGTCATTTTAAAAACCCATTCCCACCTTTGATGATTTCCCCCGCGGTTAGGGCATAATCGTGCTATAGTATGCTGGTGTTATTCAAATCTTGAATGATTATTCCCCTGATTTGTCAAAAACCATGGACATTACCGCGCTGACCCGCCACAGTCCCCAGGAACTGACCGAGCGTCTCCGCCAGGTTCCCCTGTTACAGCAACCCCATATCCTGGTCTATGCTGAAGCTCTCATTTCTTTGGAGCAGATTCACACCGATCAGCCTGGCCCCCCCCCAAAACTATGTCTGGTTGGCCGAACTTAAAAAAGTGCAGGAGCTGCGCTGGAGCCTGGCCGAGCACGGGGTGGACTTATTCCGGCTGGACGGCTTCGTGACCTACACGGTGAGGGGTGCGGATGGCAGAGAAGAGCAATATAATGTGTACCCCCCGGTGGTGGAGGAGTCTTTCGAAGCGGACGGCACTGTGGCCCTCCTCATCAATGACGGCATGCATCGCTTGTATCTGGCCAGGCTGGAGCGGGTGGTGCCCCAGGTGGTTTATGTCCGTGGAGTGCCTAAAGAATATCCTTACTACGCCTTTCCCCGGCCTGAGGGGTGGGCGGGCATCGATCTTTTGCCGGATAATCCGGACCCCAAGACCTACCTGAAGAAGTGCCATCGCCGCCGGGACAACAAGCGCCTCTACCGGGATTTTCAGTCGGTGTTCGCCAACGTCGGCCGTTCCCGCAGTCAGCTCCTCAATCCCCAACCCCGCCAAACCAGGCCCTGATACCTGTGGGTTGCGGGGGCGGGCCTTCCTCCAGGGTGACCGCCAGCCGGCCCGCCAGGCGGGACGCCAGGGTACCCATGCTGGGAGCGGGGTAGGGGCGGGTCTCCGTGACCATAAGAGAAACGATGGGCCTGGGTGTGGCTTTGACGCTTTCCGACAGGCTCCACAGGAGACGGCCGCTCCCTGCCTCCATGACTTTCAGGTCCACCTGCAGGCCGGAGGTCCCCACCGTGCCGCCGTCCAGATAATAGGGCAATTCCCCGCAGAGTATGACATTCACCTGATGGCGTTTGGCCAGGCGCAGGGCCTCGTCTTTGGTGGTGTAAGTTTCCGGGATCAGGACCACCTCCGAGAACGTCCGCTTGGCCAGAAGCTCCCGGTGGAAAATTTCCGTGAAGGCAGGGCCAACCTCGGCAAAATCGGGATAAGTTCGGAAGATCATGAGACCGGCCCGGCCGATGCGCAGGTTTTGCTTGCCGGGGTGGGCATAAACCGCGTCTTTCTTGGTGATCATGGGGGAGGCATACCCCGTGGGGTTCCAGGAGGGGGCTGGAAATTGATCAGTTTGCCAATGCATGCACCCCGCGCCGCCCAGCAGTAGGCCGGGAAGCACAAAGAGCGTTAGGACTTTCATCGCCGGGAACATATGAGACCCCCCTTTGGAAATAGGCGTTTTACCAGGGACTCCTGAACCCTTAACTTGGACCAGGGTCAAGAACCGTCCACCTACGCCAATAAGAATTTGCAAGAACTGCGCCCTGATTGGGGCCGGCCGTTAATCCTTGGCAAACTCAATATCATGGGCTATTCTGGCCGCAATTCAATTAAATGAAATGGGGAGTGCCTTATGTCAGCTATCATACTCGGCATTTTTGTAGTATTTGCTTTGATCGCCCTTGGGCAAAAATTTCCCCAACTCCAGCCCTACCGTTGGTTAGTGGCCATCCCCATCATCCTGGCCGTGCTGCTCTTCTCCATGGTGAAGATCGTGCCTCCCGGCCATGTGGGCATCCTTATCCTCTTCGGGAAAGTACAAGATAGCATTCCCGAGGGCCTCCATTTCGTTAATCCCCTGGTTTCCATGGAACTCATGAGTGTGCGGACCCAGGAGGTTTTCGAACATGCCGAAGCTCCTTCCAGGGAGGGGCTCAACGTCGTTTTGGAGGTCAGTTGTCTCTATCATCTCAAGCCCCAGGACGCGGTCCAGGTTTTTCGGCAAATCGGGCCCAAGTATCAGGATATCGTGGTCAAACCCCAGTTTCGTTCAGCTATCCGGGAGGTCACCGTGCGCCATGATGCCAAGGCTCTCTACACCTCCAGCCGGGAATTGATCACCAAGGAGATTTTCGAGACCCTGGTCGCTGATTTGACCAAGCGGGGCATCGAGGTGGAAAATATTTTGCTGCGCCGCATCCAACTGCCCCCGTCGGTGGTGGAGGCCATCAACTCCAAGCTGGCCGCGGAGCAGGAAGCGGAACGCATGCGTTTCGTCCTGGTCAAGGAAGAGCAGGAAGCCCAGCGCCGGCGCATTGAAGCCCAGGGTATTCAGGATTTTCAGCGCATTATCTCCCAGGGCCTCTCCGATCAGTTGCTGCGCTGGAAAGGCATCGAGGCCACCTCCCGGTTGGCCGAATCCACCAACTCCAAGGTGGTGATTGTGGGCGGCAAAGATGGCTTGCCCTTGATTTTCAATATCGGTGAGGAAGGCAGGAAATAAAGATTGACAAGGAGGGGTACGCGTATTATAAGTTAAAACAAATGGTTATATTAAAGGCCGGAGCATGTCCTCCTGGAGGAAGCCAGGCTGAATGAGGGCAGGTATGGATTGCCAGGGAAAGGCGCGCAAACTTCTAAGTTGTCTGTTGCTTAGCCTGCTGTGCGGCTGCAACCTGCCTTTTGTGCCCACCCCGCCATTGCCCGTGGCCGCTGCCCGCCAGACCCTTGAGCAATGGAATCCCCAATATTGCAAGGTCATCGAATTTTATGGGTTTTATCAGCCGGCTGATGCCGACACCCGGTTGGCCTATGTACTTATCGGCAATCCCAAGGACCCTGCCGCCAAGCCGGTCGTCTTCACGGCTCAATTCCAGTTGTTAACTCGCCCGGAAGGCAACCAGGAATGGTTTCTGACGAGTCTGACCAGCCATGCCAGCGGCCTCAGCCGGCGCCAGGGCTGGGACAATCTGTTCATCCCCGTCAAGATGAAACCCCTCAAGGTGGTGGAGTGAGGGGCTGTAAGCTGTAAGCTTTAAGCCATAAGCCAAAACAAAGAAAAAAAGTCACATCTTTCTGAATTCCCTTGGAAAAAGAAATAATGTAGGACGTTTTTATAAGCCTAAGGCCTAAAGCTTAAGGCTTAAAGCCTATAATCCCTTCCCCGATTCCTGGATGGCGCGATCCAGCTCCTCTTCCAGGGCAGGGGGCAACCCTTCAATTTTCACGGATAGAAACCCCCTGACAATGGTGGATACCGCTTCTTCTTCGTCGAGACCCCTGGCCATGAGGTACTCGATCTCCTCGGCGGCGATGCGTCCCACGGCCGCCTCATGGGACATATCCACCCCGGCCGCCAGGCCCTCCAGTTCCGGCACGGCATAAATGACTCCCTGGGGAGAGAGGATGAGTCCCCGGCATTCCAGGTGGGCTTTTACCTCGGGCACCTCCCCCACCAGGTGGCCCCGGCTGACACAGCGGCCCCCGAGGCTGAGGCTGCGAGCGATAACCTCGGCCCGGGTCCGGGGAGCCTTGAGAATCACCCGGCCGCCCACGTCCAGCTCACAGCCCGGATGGGCGATAAAGATGGACTGCATCCGGGTCACCGCACCTGCCCCCGCCAATGTGACCGTGGGATACATCTGCACGCTCTTTACGGGCCGCAGCAGCACATAATTGGAAATAAAGCGTCCCCCCTCCTCCACCAACACACCGGTGCGGGGCCGGACGTGAATATCCTCGGCCCAGTTGTGGATCATGGTGAAGGTGAGGCTGCCTCCCCGGCGCACGTAAAACTCCGAGACCCCGATATGCAGCCCGGAACGCACCCCCGGATGGGTGGTGCACCCGGTGATGATGTGGAGACTGGCCCCGGGCTCCACAATAACTATATTGTGCACATGTTGGGAGAAGCGGTCGGTTTTGATGTAGAGGCAAGCCTCCACCGGCTCGGCCACCTGGGCTCCAGGAAGGGCCCGGATGAAATAGCCGTTGTCCAGGGCCAGTTCCGCCCGGGCCGTGTATTTATCAGCATCCACGGCCACCAGGTGCCAGAGGTGGTCGGCAAGGTCTTCATGTTTTGCCAAGGCCTCTATAATGGGCAAGACTTCCACCCCCTCCTGGTTGGCCCGGCAATGGACGACCCGAGCATCGGCCTGGAGGAAAGTCCCGGCATGTTCTTCGTCGGTGAGTTCTATGCCGGCCTTGAGAAGGTGACTGCGCTCCTCCGGAGCAAACTGACGGTAGTCCGGGTCGTAGTCCCAGGCTGGGCCTTCACGGGAAAAGGCCTCCAAATCAAGGTCGTGGCCCAGGGCCGCAGGCTTAGCCGCACTGCGCTCGGCTAGCGCTTTTATCTCCGACATCGGGCACACTCCTCATAACCAAAACTTTTTATGTCCTTGAGCAATTCCCGGGGGTGCCCCTGACAGCACAGGCGTCCCTCGTTCAGGATATAAGCCTTGTCGGCATCGATGTAATCCAGGATGAAACCGGTGTGGGTGATAATCAACCCCGATTTTTCCCGTTTTTCCCGACGGCGCTCTTTCTGCAGGAGCCTGCCGATAATTCCCCCTACTACCTGAAGATTCTCCATGTCCACCCCGGATTCTGGTTCGTCCAGCAGCACCAGGCTGGGGTCCTGGACCAGAAGTTGTAACAATTCTGAGCGCTTGATTTCCCCGCCGGAGAAGCCGTAGTTTATCTCCCGGTCGAGAAAAGGGGTAAAGTTATAGGCAGCGGCCAAGGCCTGATAATCCAGGCGGCCCCCTGAGCAGGCTCGAAACACATCTCCGGTTTTGACCCCCCGGATGGTGGGAGGCCTTTGAAAGGCGATGCCCAACCCCAGGCGGGCCCGCTCAAAAGTGGGGAGGTGAGTAATCTCTTTCCCCTGGAAAAGAATCTGGCCCCGCTCGAGCCGGTAGCGTTCAAACCCCATCAAGGCCATAATCAGAGTTGACTTGCCGGACCCGTTTCTGCCGAAGAGAATATGGGTCTCCCCTACGGGGATGCGCAAGTTAATGCCCTTGAGCACTTCTTTGCCATTTATGCTGACCCAGAGGTCGTGAATATCCAGCATATCCATATGCAGCCTACCAAAAAAGAAGCCCTCAAAAGACTTTGAGGGCTTCCAAAAACCTTACTGTCTGCTTGAAGGTTGAGGTTACGATGGAACTGGTTGCCTTACGGCTCAACCCTCGGCAGTTGCGGAATGATGGGAGCTTCTTTGGCGCGCTGAAAGCCAAAAGCCTTCGTCTGCAGGGCCTTCGGATTGAAAGCCTTGGTGAGCTCCACTTCCTCCGGGGTCATGATGTGGACGATACCATAGTCATCAACTATGGCAAATCTTTCCCCTTTGGCCAAGCAGGCAGCCACAGTATCATCGCCTTTGAGTTCTTTGTTGGAGACACACAACATCTTCGCTGCCATGGCCCCGGAGGCAATGAACATCACTGCGACCACAGCCAGCATAATCCCCGCCACCAATTTCGACCGCATGCCCTTCCTCCTCTTTTTAAGAATTGTAAAAATGCTTTTTGCCTTTCACCATGCTGGGAAAGCCCAAAATTATTGCTACTCAATATAAGCCTATTCTGCATAAAGTCAACTGAAATTTCAAATTAATCTGACATACTAACAACTTCTCAAGGCTGGTGCTTGTTTAGCTGTTTGGGGCCCAGAGAAGCTATCCCGGCAAAACCCGGTGTTTGTGGCTATAGGATGGGTCATCCAGGATGAATTGTCTGCCCTGGCGGGTCTTGAGATTGAGAACTACCGGCCCCATCAGGTTGGCCGTCATTTCCTGGGGCTTGCCCCGGGGAATGGTCAAAATCACCAGAACCTTAAGGTCTTCCGTACTCTCTACTTCAAGCTCCCGCATGGCCTGGGGCAAAGGACCAGGTTGGTATTCAGACAAAAGATATCTGGGATCAATGACGACAAAAGCCAGATCTTCTTTATCCAGGCATTGGAGCCACAAGAAAGGGGCCTCCTGATGGTGCTCGATGAGAACATAGCGGTGATATTTGGTAAAGCCCAGAAGGCCCGGTTCCAGGTATATGATCTGATCCGACCGAACTTCGATGGAACCGAAGTTGCGAGTTTTCGCAGGGAAAACAGTCATATCTGTGGAGGTTGTTTGCGGATTGGTGGCCATATCTCTCATTCCTGTCTCCAGAGTTGAGCGACTTCCGTGACATCTATGTCCCGGGCCCCTGCAGCCTGGAGGTTTTCTTGTTGAACACGTCGATAAATTTCTTCCCGAAGAACAACAATCGCCGTAGGGGCCTCTATTCCTAAACGGATTTGCTTGCCCCGAATCTCAAGGATTGTGACGCGAATGTCATCTCCGATGAATAAGCCTTCGCCGGTTTTTCTCGTGAGAATCAGCAAGGGTTACCTTCCTGGTCACCAATTTTTTTATGAGATTTTGATAATTAAACTTTCCAAATAAGAAATCAGAGTGCCCTAAACCCTTTTTTCCAGCCGACTGTCTCCAACCTTGCCCAGTCTGACGCTTTATAGATAGTCCATCAGACTCATGCCCATGACTTTGGAGGACGACAACAGGGCAGCCTGATAGGCAATTTCTTTGGTCTTTAAGAGGTTGACTGCTTCCACCAAATCGGTGTCCCCCCGGTCGCTGATTTGCCGGATAAGTTCCTCTTTAAGAGAACCGTAAACGTTTTCTTTCATGCTGACCCGGTCCAGGGAGGCCCCCAAGCCGGCCAGGATTGAAGTTATATGGGTCTCGAAAGAACGTAGATTATTAAGCGCGGCCCCCACCTCGCCAGGGTCATTAGCCTCTAAACTGCTCTTTAGTTGCGCCAGAATCTGAAAAAGGTCAGTATCATCCTGGTCTCCCCCCACCGCGTAACTTCCCACTTCATTGATCACCAGGCGACTTTGTACTCCGAGCGCAATTTCAATGTTATGAGAATCTCCTTGATATTCAATCGGCTGATAAACCGGAATACTAAAGCGGTCACCTGCCATCCAGGTTCCCCCCAGGGTTACCTCCACCCCGTCCCCCAGGTTTACCGGTCCGGCAGGTATAATGGCCGAGGTAGTCCAACTTTGGCCGCCGTCTGGTGAAACACGATACGCGCCTGTACCGGTTCCACCTCCTGATATGATTTCCACCAGGTAAGTGCGGCTGGCACCGCCGCTGTAAACCCCTCCAGGCGTGGCTGTGCCGCTTGACCCAGGGTTGAGATGCATCACCGGAGGCTGTATCTCCCAGGCGCCCTCGCCAAAGGGCGGGGTGTCGGTTCGATACCCTGATAGGATATATTGTCCTTTAAACTGGCCATTCCCGATTTGCATTACTTCCTCTAAGTATCCCTGTATCTGTTGGGCCGCGGCTTGGCGCTGGGCGGCATTGTACGTGCCGGTGGCCATTTGATTGGCCAGGGCCATGCTGGCCCTGACAATATCCTCGATATTTTGCAAGGCCGATCCGGTGACACTCAACCAGCCTTTCGCAGTATCAAGGTTCCGTTCATACTGGACCGTCTGGTCCTCCTCTGTGGTTAATCCCAGGATGGCCCCCACATCCACAGGATTGTCGCTGATAGCCTGATATTTTTGGCCAGAGGCAATGCTTGCATTTACCCTTTGCAAATCCTCTGCCAAGTTCTGGAGATTTTCCTGAATACTGTTAAAAATAGTGGGCATGGTTACCCGCACAGCGCATTCTCCTTATGTTCCCAAGCCCAGCAAGGTTTGGTAAAGTTCATCTGCTACGCTGACCAACCGGGCGGCCGCTTGATAAGCCCGCTGGAATTTCACCAGATTAGTTAATTCCTCATCTAATGACACCCCTGAGACCCCATCCCGCATCTGGGTGAGTTGCCCCACCAGGCCCTGATAAAAAGTTTTCTGGTCTAGAGAATTTTCAGCTTCCAGCCCCAGGTTCGTCACCAGACGCTGATATGTTCCCTCAAAGGTCAAATTATCAGTGCCTACCGGGGTTTCCTCCAGCGCCGCCAGGGCCAGGGCGTTGCGGTTGTCGCCCACCGCGTGGGCTCCGGAGGCATCAAACTGTCCGGCCGCCACCAAGTCTGGGTCTTCTAATACCCATGCATTGACCCCAAAAGTATAGGCTTTATCGCCGGTGAAAAAGGTATTGATACCCAAGCTGGCAAGAGTTTGACTATCGTCCTCCCCGAAACCAAAAATGTCTGACGAAGAATTTGCAATAATTTTCAAAGAGTTATCTTCAACAGAGGCGGTGACATAACCACCCAGGATAGCATGGGTATTAATGGTTTGGACCAGGTCGTTGAGGGATAAGCTTGGGTCTATGGTAATGGTTCCTGAAACCAGGGGAGCGCCGTTCCGTTCTATAAAAATTTTAAAAGTGCCATTGACTATCTGGTCCCCTAAAGGCAGGGCAGTGGCCAGGGGGGCATTGGGATCAGTGACCTGATAGGTGCCTTTCGCCTGGGAAAAGAGATCCAGCCCCACACCCTGGCTGTGCTGAACGTTGAGCGCCACAATCATATTTTTGGCAAGTTGGTCCAGTTCTTGCTGGTAGTCAGGAATAACTTCATCACGCACCTGAATGAGAGCGGCAAGCTTGCCGCCGGTAAGGGTGCTGGTCTGGATGGATTCGCTGGTCCCCCCCGGTCCTTGCCAGATCAGATCCACGGTGTCTGCTGGACTGAGCTGATAAGTAAGGTTCCAGGACTGCACCCCTTGAACTAGGGGCAGGCCGTTAGACAAGGTGACGCTTATGGTGCCGTCGCCGGTGGTATAGGTGCGCACCCCGATAAGCTCTGAGAGTTGAGCAATAGCCAGTTGTTGCTGGTCACGAAAATCGTTGGCGGCGTGGCCGTTGGCTTCGGCCTCCACGATCTGCCGGGTGAGTTGGGCGATTTGGGAGGTGTACTTGTTAATCTCCTCAATAACCGGGCCGGTTTCCTGCAATAAACTGAGGCGCTCCTGGACCAGTTGGTCGGCCCGGGAGTTGAAAGCGTCACACAAAGTGAGACCGCGGTTCACCAGCGTTTGCCGTTCCCCGGCTCCGGTAGGATTATCGGCCAGGTCTTGCCAGGCGGCAAAGAACTGGGACAGGATATCATTTAGACCCCCCTCCTGGGTTTCGTTGAAATAGGCGGCCACTTGTTCCAAGGCTGAGGAGCGGGTCTGGTAATCCGACAAGAGTGAGTTTTTCTCATTCAGACGGGCGGTAATAAAAGGATCAAAAGCCCGCTCAATACCTTGTATTTTGACTCCTCTCCCCAAAGGGCCCCAGGGAGAAGGTTCGGGGTAAGCGGTGACGAAATTGACCTTTTGGCGAGAATATCCCGGGGTGTTGACATTGGCTATGTTATGGCCGGTGACCTCCACTCCCAATTGTTCGGCAATCAGTGAGCGGGCGGCGTTATCCAGGATAGCGGTGATGCCTGACATGGGTGGGCTCCTGTTTTCCGGGTCCTTTAATGGCCAATCCCCTAAGCCTGCCGGTGAAAAAATGAGCTTCCCGGGGCGTTCTCAACCTGACCGGCAGCGTGATAGATCCCCGGGGAGGCTGATTGCAGGTATCCCAGGAAATCCTGGATCGTTTCCAGGGCCGCGGCAATGAGGCGGTGATTGCGGGCCTGAGCGGCGGCCACCTGGTTCCTCAGGCGGATGAAAAGTCCATGTTCCTGTTCTTCGGGGTTTGTTCTCTCTCTTGTTGAGTTATAGGCGATGGCTGTCAGGATCTGCTCTTTTTGGGCAGCACAGGCCAAAATGGCATCCTCCTGGGAGTTGACCAGGGCCTGCCACTCATTTTCCAGGCAATCCAGCAGTTCTTGATAAAGCTGGATCTCAGGTGGAAAAGCCATTTTTTCCGGAGGCGGCGGGGGCTTGTGCATGGCGGTTCTCCGTTTGGGGTTGAGAATCAAGGGAAGTCAGGTCCTGAAGAATTTTTTGAGCCAGGCCGAGACCTCCGCCAGCTGCCAGGGAGCGGGCCAATTGCTGATCGGCCAAACTGAGATAACCCTGTAGCTGTTTCTGGGAAGGGCTCAGGGGTTCAACCAGGGCACGCCGCTGTTGTTGCAACAGCTTCTCCAGAAAAACTGACTCAACTTCTACCGCGGCCTGGAAGAGACGGCGCTGATCGCGGGCACCGTCCAACTCGCCCACCCCTTGCCCCTTGCCGGGACTCAAAGGCTGAGGTTCCAGTTTTGACCTGGGGGTTCCCCGGCTGAGACCGCATAACAAGTCGGCCGGGGAGGTGTCCTGAGGCTCAGGAGAGGACTTGGCAGGCTTTGAGTGGGCCAAGCCAACCGGTTTGTTGACAGGCTCAATATGCCAATTTTCCCCCTTATATAACGCCGGCAAATGCAAACCATTTTTGGCCAGCATTTCCGAAGAAATCAGGCGGGCCTGGCTCGTATCTACATCCACGGCCAGCCCTTTGGGGTGCATGGCGTTGGGATGACCGGCAGGCAAGGCCAAAGTGGGTTTATTCTGGTGTGCCCGGGCCTGCTCGGCGTCAGTCCGCACCGTATCGGTAAGAACCAAAGGCTCCCGATGTGTTTTAGAAAAATCGTTTGCCAATCTCATGAGTTGTTGTTTGAAACTCCCCTGCAGTTGGTCGAATCTGCCGGATTTATCCTCAATGGTGTTTTTCCCGTTCACACTTTGGGCGTTGGTCGGGCCTTTGGCTGCAAAGGAGTTAAAAGCTGGCGACGATATCATGTTGTTAATCCTAAATAATCTCCAGTTCCGCCTGGAGAGCCCCCGCCGCCTTGATGGCCTGCAGGATGGCTATGAGGTCCCGGGGAGTGACGCCGATGGCGTTCAGGGCTTGCACCACTTGGCCTATGCTCACCCCCTCCGGCAAGACCATGAGGCGGCTTTCTCCTTCCTGGGTGGTGACGGTGCTGTCCGGCACCACGACGGTTTGGCCTTGGGAGAAGGGCAGGGGCTGGGATATCCGGGGTCTTTCTTTGATCCTGACCATGAGGTTGCCGTGGGCAATGGCTACCGTGGACAACCTGACATTGGCCCCCATGACCACGGTGCCATTTCTTTCGTCGAGAACCACTTTGGCGGCGCTGTCGGGGACAACCTCAAGATTCTCCAGGGAAGCCAACAGGGGCACCACCTGGTCTTTATATTTCGGGGGCAGCTTGACATTGATGGTGCCGCCGTCCTGGGAGAGGGCGTAGTTCCCATGCAAGGCCCGGTTGATGGCGGTCACCGCCCTCTGGGAGGTGGTAAAATCCGCATCGTGGAGAGAAATGGTAAAATTGTCTTTCTCAAGGAAATTCATGGGGATTTCCCTCTCCACAGTGGCCCCGTTGGCTATGCGCCCTGCCGTGGGATGATTTTTGGTGACTCCGCCGCCGGCCTCGCCGCTGGCCGCAAAGCCGCCCACGGAAACAGGCCCCTGGGCCAGGCCGTATACCTGGCCGTCCACCCCTTTGAGGGGCGTCAGCAGGAGAGTGCCGCCTTGCAGGCTCTTGGCATCACCCAGAGAAGACACCAGAACATCAATTTTGGAACCCACCCGGGCGAAGGGAGGAAGCAAAGCGGTGACCGCGACGGTGGCAACATTTTTAACTTTCACTTTGTCCCGGGAGACGTTAATGCCTAGTTGGGACAGCATGTTAGCCAGTTCCTGGGTGCTGAAGTCCACGTTGGTGCCGTCGCCGGTGCCGTTCAGGCCCACCACCAAACCGTTGCCGATGAGCTGATTGGGCCTCACCCCCTTGAAGGTGGCAATGTCTTTCAGACGAATGGCCAGGGCCGGCCGGACCAGGGGCCCCATGAGCAGGACAAGGGCGATCAACAGGCACAAAACCCGACGGGACCGCATGCCGGACCAGGGGTTATGAGGAAGGATCGAATGTTTCCGAGGCATCTCTGCACCCACCAGATCAAAACGGCCAGACGTGATCAAAGGCCCGTTGGAACCAGCCCACTTTTTGCTTGTCGGAGACCACCCCGATCCCAGAAATCATCAACCGGGGTTCTGCCACCTTGCTGGAGGGCACGATGTTGTTCCGGTCAACGTCCTGAGGTCGGACGATGCCGGTGAGGGTCACCACCTCGGTTTCATTATTGATGCGCAAATGCCGTTTGCCCTGGATCACCAGGTTTTGGTTGGGCAGCACCTGGATGACCCGGGTGGTCAGATAGGAGGTAAAGCTGCTCTGGCGTTCCGTCTTGCCTTGCCCTTGGGAGACGTTGCCCACGGTGCCCTCCAGGGCCGTGTCCACATTCACGTCTTTATTGGAAAAGGCCTTCATGGGCAGGCTGATGCCGAAAAGCGAATTGATGCCCACCTTGACGCCGGAGTCCCTGCTGGTTTGGGTATTGGCAATCTCGCTGGCCTTGGCCGTTTCGGTGATGCTGATGGTGACCAGGTCGCCCACATTGGTGGGTCGGCTATCCGCCACCAGGCCGTTAGCCTGACGGCCGGTCCACAAAGAGCCCTCCTGGGGCGGAGGCGCCGGCGGCAGAGGTTGAGTGGCGATGGGAACCTCCGGGGCATATTTGGCCATGGTCAGCATGCCGCAACCGCTGAGAACAAAGATAAGCGAACCCAAAAATCCCAAATGGCAGTAATAGCTTCTCATAGCTGCACCTTCACAGTTTTGGCGTCCACTACGAGCCCCTGAAATTCCTTTTTGCTCTTGGGGTTGACCAGGCGGATGGTTTTTCCAGGATGACCCTGCTCCTGGGCCACGCCCTTGGTGGAAATCTCCAAACCGTCCTGATCCAGGACCACGGTGACGTTATCACCCCGTTTAATCACGGGCTGGCTGCTCAGATGGCGCGTGGTGATTATTTCCTGGGGTCCGGCGCTCTTGGCCAGGATGCGGCCCACGACCTGCTCCGTGGAGGTATAAAAATCGTCCACATTTAAGCCGGTCATCTCCCGGGGCGCTACTTGCACGTCCTCAGGGCCAATGGCCGCCTGAGCCCTAAGGGGCCGGGTGGCGCAAACCACCTGCCGCTTCAAGCGCACCACGCCGCTGACCTTGAGGCGTTTCAGAGGCTGGCCCTGATGCAGGATGGCCAGGTCCAGGGTGACATCGCCCAGGAACTTGTCATGGCGGGAAGCCATAAACGACAGGGCTACCTTGTGGTCAGGGATGACCACCGTCTCCTTCAAGGGGAAGACTTCGATGCTCAAGTTGCCGGGTGGATAAGGACTGTGCTCCTGGATATAGCGGCGAAAAGCGGCCATCACCTCTTCGCCGTTTAACGGCGTCCCTGACTGCCGCACCTGGATGGCCGCCGGCCAGGCGGTCCCCTCGAATAAGTCCATAAGCCCCAGTTGCTCCAGGCGGTGCTTGAGAAATTCCTGGGTCAAGGTATACACCTCACCCGGAGGGGGGGCGGACCAGATGGGGGCGGCTCCGCATTTTTGGGACAAATCCTGGGGCAGTTCCGCCAGATGGGACAGGGTGATATATTCTCCGGAGACCTCAGCCTGGCTTTTCACGGTGAGACCGCCGTGGGCTTGATTCACCCCGAAGAGCAGTCCTGCCGCCACCAGCCAGAAAACACCGAATCGCAGGCGCCGCATATTTCCCACCTCCTTAGGACTTCAGGTGGTAGGCCCGCTCCATCATGGCATCCGCCGTCTGGATGGCCTTGGAATTGAGTTCGTAAGCCCGTTGGGCGATGATCATGTTGACCATCTCCTCCACCACGTTGACATTGGAAACCTCAAGATACCCCTGGGCCAGGGTGCCGATCCCGTCCACCCCCGGCTGGCCCTCGGAGGCATCGCCGGAAGCCCCGGTGGGCAGAAACAGATTGCGTCCCACACTGCTCAGGCCGCCCTGGTTGGGAAAGGTATAGAGGGTGATCTGGCCGGTGGCCAACTGGGCGTTATCCGGCCCGAAACAGGTGATCTTGCCGCTAGTGTCCACGGTCAGGGAAACCGTCTGGGGGGGAATGCTGAATTCCGGCTGCAGGCGGTCCCCATTAGGGGTGGTGAGGAAGCCGTCCTTGTCGACTTTGAAGGAGCCGGCCCGGGTGTAATACTCGATACTGTTGCTCATGACCTTGAAAAAGCCCTTACCCTCAATGGACAGGTCCAGTTCGTTTTCCGTGTGCACGTATTGCCCCTGGGAAAAGACCTTGGAGATGCCCACCGGCCGCACCCCCAGGCCTACCTGCTGGCCCACGGGCATCTGGCCGCCGCCGGGAAGCTCTCCCCCTGCCTGACGCACGGTCTGGTAAACCAGGTCCTCAAAATCCCCCCGGCTTTTCTTGAAGCCCGTGGTATTGACGTTGGCCAGGTTGTTGGCAATGACGTCAAGCCGCAATTGCTGGGCTCCCATACCGGTGGCTGCGGAAAACATGCCTCGAAACATAAGCAAAACCTCGTAATGTTAGCCTTGCTGGCCGATTTCCTCCACAACCTTGCGGTCGCTGGCCGCAAAGGTCTCCAACACCTTCAAATAGGCCTCATAGCGTCTTTGAATGTCCACGAGGGACACTGACTCCGCCACCAGGTCCACGTTGCTTTCTTCAATGCTGCCCTGGAGCAGGCGGGCCCCCGGGGCCTCCATTTCTTCCCCGGCCTGGGGGCCGGCGACGAAGAAGTTCTTGCCCCCGGAGAGGAGGGCCTGGGGGTTGGGAAAGTCCACCACCAAAAGCTGGTCCCCCAGATTTTTGTCCAGGTGGACGCCGCCCTCGGGGTCAAAGCTGAAATCTTTATCCATGGAATTAAGGGCGATGGGCCCACCTTTGCCCATGACCGCATAGCCTTCCTGGGTCACCAGTTGGAAATCGGGGGACAGGCGAAAGTTGCCGTTGCGGGTGTAGCGGACGCCCTGGGGAGTCTGAACCTTAAAAAAACCCGGTCCCTGGATGGCCACATCGGTATCCTTGCCCGTGTCGTGAACGGCCCCCTGGTTGAGATCCCGGCTGCGCACGTCCACATAGCCGGCGGCCTGGGAACGGCCGGTCAGGGAGTGTTGCGTGGCATTGGTCTGCCAGTGGTTCAGCAGTTCCCGCTTGAATCCCAGGGTGCTGGCGTTGGCCAGATTATGGCTGACAACCTCCAACTCCCGGGAGGCCCTCACCCCCATAAAGGCCGCCATGTCCCAACCGATGCTCATATCTGTCCTCCAGGGCTCTGCGGAAGCCCGGTATGCTTGACTATGTGGGTATGCAAAGGCAATGCCATTGGCTATCATGCTTGAATTGCTCATTAAATAGTCATTGCCGCCACCAACCCCCCGGAAAAAGTTGCCTATCCGCCGGGGGAGGCCCCCCTTGCAAATTACCTGGCCTCACGATACGTTCTATACATGGATCAGGTCAGTCCCACCGGCGTCAGGTGGCAGGAAGTGGCCGCGGCCCTGGCCCGGGGCGACCGGGAGATTCATCTCCTGGGCTTAAACCCCGTGGCCGGAGCCTATGTCTTAAGCCGCCTGGGGCGCACCCTCCGCCGTCCCCTGTTGCTCATCACCCCTGATGGCGACTCGGCCGAGGTGTTTCTTAAAGACCTGACCTTCTTCGGAGCCGCTGACCCGGATCCCATAAGGCCCTGGACCCTCCTCCGGGGCTTTCCGGCCCATGAAATTCTGACCTTTCGCCCCCTGGGGCTGGACGCCGAGGTGAGCGCCGCCCGGGTGGCGGGCGCCTACCTGGCCCAAACCTCCCAGGAGCCGGTCTTCCTGGTGGCTTCCGCCGCGGCCCTCCGGGAAAAGCTGCCGCCCCGCCGCCGCGTCCAGGAAGCCTGGACCTATCTGGTGACCGGAGAGGACATCCCCCGCCGGGATTTTCTCCTTAAACTGCAAAGCGGGGGCTACGAGCGCCGGCCCCTGGTGGAGGAACGGGGGGAGTTCAGCATCCGGGGCGGCATTATTGACCTGTTTCCGCCGTTGTATGACCAGCCGGTGCGCCTGGAATTCTGGGGCGACACCCTGGAGTCCATGCGGTTTTTCGATCCGGCCAGCCAGCGCTCCCAGGGGGCGTCCCTGGAAGACTTGGTGTTGCTGCCCGCCAGCGAAGTGATTCTGGACGAGGCCGCCCGGGAACTGGCTCTGGAAGGCCGCAGCAAGCGCCGGGACCCCCGCTTCTGGCATCATGTCCAGGAGGGCCTTCATTTTTCCGGAATTGAGCGCCACCTGGCCGAATTCTATCCCGACCCCGAAACTCTGTGGGACTATCTGCCGCCGGACACCCTGGTGGTGGAGTGGGACCCCCTGAATATGGCCCAATCTCTGGAGAAGCTGGCCGCGGACGGGGCCGAGGAACCGCCGGGCTGGCTCGACGATACCCCCTGGGAGGCGCGGCGGGCCCCCTTCGCCACCCTGGCCTGCCACGTCCTGGCCTTGGGCGAGCCGGAGGGGCCGGGGCGCTTTTCTATCCACACGGGCAAAAACGAGGGCCTGGCCCAGGAACTGGCCCAAGCCGGGGAGGAGGACGGCCGCCTGGTGCCGGCCCTGGCACAGCGTCTCACCGATTGGCAGGACCACGGCCACCATGTAGTGGTGGTCTCCATGAACCGCCACCGGGCCCGGCGCCTGGCCCAACTGCTGGCGGGGGAGGGCCTGACCTGCGAGGTCAATCCCCAACCGGACTGGGAGGCCCCCCGGTTGGTGGAAATTACCGCCGGGGAGGTGTCGGGAGGATTTCGTCTTCCCGCCGCCGGCCTTATTGTCCTTACGGAGGATGAGGCCCTGGGCTACCGGCCTGAAGGCCGCCGCCGCCGGGAAAGCCGCCCCCTCCAGTACCTGACCTCGTTGGAAGACCTCAATGAGGGCGATTTTGTGGTCCATGTGGACCACGGCATCGGTGTCTACCGGGGTCTGGTGAAGCTCGAAGCCGGCGCCGGGGTCAACGACTTTTTGGAGTTGGAATATCAAAACGGCGACCGGCTTTTTCTGCCGGTGGACCGCCTGAACCTGGTGCAGAAATACCTGGGCGTGGAAGGGGTGACCCCCCGGCAGGACCGGTTGGGGGGCAAATCCTGGGAGCGGGTCAAAGGGCGGGTGAAAAAGGCGGTGGAAAAGATCGCCCGGGAACTGGTGGATCTTTATGCCGCCCGCCGGGTCCTGCCGGGGCATGGCTTTACCCCTCCTGATCCGGCCTTCCGGGAATTTGAGGCCACTTTTCCCTTTGAGGAAACCCAGGACCAGTTGCAGGCCATCCAGGAGGTCCTGGCGGACATGCAGGGGGACAAACCCATGGACCGCCTCATCTGCGGCGATGTGGGTTACGGCAAGACCGAGGTGGCGCTCAGGGCCGCGTTCAAGGCCGCCATGGACGGCTTCCAGGTGGCCATGCTGGTGCCCACCACGGTGTTGGCGGAGCAGCACTACGACACCTTCGTCAAACGCCTGACCCACTATCCCCTGGAGGTGCGGGTCCTGAGCCGCTTCAAATCGCCGGCGGAGCAGAAGCGCATCGTCAGTGAGCTGGCCCAGGGCAAAGTGGACATCATCATCGGCACTCACCGCCTCCTGTCCCGGGACCTGGCGTTTCGCAATCTGGGGCTTTTTATCATTGACGAAGAGCAGCGCTTCGGCGTCAAACAAAAAGAGAAACTCAAGGAGTGGCGGCGCACCGTGGACGTCCTGACCCTGACCGCCACTCCCATACCCCGCACCCTGCAGCTTTCCCTGACGGGCCTGAGGGAATTGAGCCTCATCAACACCCCGCCGGAGAACCGCCGGGCCATCCGCACCTATCTGTGCCTGCCCGAAAAAGCGATGATCCAGTCGGCCATCCGCCGGGAACTGGGGCGCCGGGGCCAGGTTTTTTTCGTCCACAACCGGGTCAGAAACCTGAACACCTGGGCCCGCTATGTCCAGGAAATGGTGCCCGAGGCCAGGGTGGCCACGGCCCACGGGCAGATGCCGGAGCGCCAACTGGAGCAGATCATGGTGCGTTTCTTGCGGGGGGAGGTGGACGTGCTGGTGTGCACCGCCATCATCGAGGCCGGTCTCGATATCCCTGCGGCCAACACCATTATTATCAACCGGGCCCATACCATGGGGCTGGCCCAACTCTACCAGCTCCGGGGCCGGGTGGGGCGCAGCCAGGCCCAGGCCTACGCCTACCTGCTGGTGCCCGGAGGAAGCGGCCTTGCCCTCCGAAGCCCAGAAGCGCCTGAAGGCCCTGATGGAATTCACCGAGTTGGGGACCGGCTTCAGGATTGCCTTTCACGACCTGCAAATCAGGGGGGCCGGCAATCTCCTGGGCCAGGCCCAGTCGGGGCACCTGGTGGACGTGGGCTATGAACTCTATCTGCAGCTCCTGGAAGAGGCTATTCGCGAGTTCAAGGGCGAAACTACCGAGGAGGCGGCGCCGGAGCCGGAGATCCGCCTGCCGGTGGCGGCCTATCTGCCGGAGGATTACGTGCCCGACATCCAGCAGCGCCTGGCCCTTTACCGGCGCCTCTCCGGCCGCCTGACCCCCGCCATGATCGATGAACTGGAAGAAGAGCTTGTGGACCGCTTTGGGCCGCATGCCCCTCCGAGGGGCAGGAACTCATAAAAGTGGTGCGCACCAAGGAGCGCCTGCGCCTGATGGGGGTTAAGCGCCTGGAAGTCCAAAACGGCTATGCCCTCTTCCAATTTGCCGCGCCCGGACCGCCTCGACCTGCCGCGCCTCATGACCCTACTCAAGAAGCGCCCCGAAAAATATAGGCTGACCCCCGACCAAACCCTGAGCATGAGACTCCCGGAAGAAGGGCCTCCCTGGGACGGCTTAGAAAACTGCTTGAAAGAAGTGGAAACTTTTGTTAAGGGGGAATGAGGGAGAAAAGATATGCCGGTTATCTTCAGGGGAAGGGGAAAGGTCCTCTTTTTCTTGGCGTGCTGTTTTTCAATGTTGGTGGCCGCAGCCGGGGCGGAAGTGGTGGAACGCATCCTGGCGGTGGTGAACGATGAAGTTATCAGCCAGTCCGAAGTGGACCAGATGGCCAAGGCCATGCAAGGACAGCCCGGAGCCAAAATGCCGGCTGGCAGCGGCAAGGAACTGCAAAAGGAGCTCCTGGACGCCCTGATCATGCAGAAATTGGCCAAGGCCGAGGCCAAGCGCCGGGGTATCACCATTGCCGATAAAGAAATTGAGCAGGCCTTTCAGGAGTTCAAAAAGCGTAACAATATCGAGAACGAGGAGACCTTGGCCAAGGGTTTGGCCAAAGAGGGCCTGACCATCGCGGGCTTAAAGCAGCAAATCGCCGACCAGATAACCCAGGACCGCCTTCTCCAGATTATAGCCGGCGGTAAGGTGGTGGTGACCGAGACCGATGTCCGCAACTTCTATGACAAGGAATTTCCCAAGACCGGGGGCGGTCAAATCCGCTTGAAGGTGTTGAATATGCCTTTTCCTCAGGGCGCCACCGAAGCCCAGAAGGACGAAGTTAAAAGAAAGGCCGAAATGATTCTCCAGGAAAACCGCCGGGGGGTCTCCTGGGAGGAGTTGCGGAACAAGCACGGGGTCTTGATCCAGGATATGGGCTATATTCCCGAGTCGGACCTGGACCCGGAACTCATCCAATTTCTCGCCAAGGTAAAAACCGGGGAAACGGCTCCGGTGCAAACCCTGCAGGGCTTCCAGTTGGTGCAGGTGCTGGACCGCAAGGACAGCAAAACCCGCACTTTTGAGGAAGCGGCCCCCCAAATCCGGGAGTTCCTGCAGCGCCGGGAGATGGAGAAGACCTTTAAAGAGTGGATGAAAACCCAGCGGGACAAATCTCACATCAAAATCATGATGTAACCCGGACCCCTGAGCGCGAACCCGAGGAACCTGGAATTCTCCATGCCTGACAGCCATCCCCCCGCCTGCCTCATTTCCCACCTGGGCCGTTATGTGGGTGAAGTGGTGACCTTGAGAGGTTGGGTCACGCACCTGCGCTCCAGCGGCAAGGTCCGCTTTATTGTCCTCCGGGACGGCACCGGTCTGGCCCAGGGAGTTTTGCTCAAGGGCCGGCTGCCGGAGGAAGATTTTGCCGCATTTGACCGCCTCACTCAGGAATCGTCCACAAGGCTCTCCGGCTTGGTGAAGGCCGAACCCCGGGCCCCGGGCGGCTTTGAGCTGGAGGTCACCGGCCTCACCCCCCTGGCCATTGCCCAGGAGTACCCCATCGCCCCCAAGGAACACGGCGTGGGCTTCCTCATGGACCACCGCCACCTGTGGCTCCGTTCCCCGCGGCAGCAGGCCATCCTGCGCATTCGGGACGAAGTGTGCCGGGCCTGCCGGGATTTTTTCCACGAGCAGGGTTTCGTCCTGATAGACACCCCCATCCTCACCCCCACCGCCTGCGAAGGCACCACCAGCCTGTTCGAGACCGACTACCTGGACCGGGGCAAGGCCTACCTTTCCCAGAGCGGCCAGCTCTACCTCGAAGCCGCGGCCATGGCCTTGGGCCGGGTATATTGTTTCGGGCCCACCTTCCGGGCGGAAAAGTCCAAGACCCGGCGCCACCTCACCGAATTCTGGATGGTGGAGGCCGAAGCCGCGTTTTTTACCCTGGAAGAGGTCATGCACCTGGCCGAATCCCTGGTGCGCGCCGTGGTCCAGCGGGTCCTGGAGCACCGGGGCCCGGAATTGCAGGTGCTCGAACGGGACACCAAACCCCTGGAGGCTGTGGCCCAGCCTTTCCCCCGCCTGAGCTACGCCGAGGCCCTGGAACGGCTGAAAGAAAAAGGGATTGAGGTACCCTGGGGGGAGGACTTCGGGGGCGATGAAGAAACGGTGCTGTCCCAACTCTTTGACGCCCCGGTGCTGCTGCACCGCTACCCCTTAAGCTGCAAGGCCTTTTACATGGAGGCCGATCCGGCGGACCCGCGTCTCGCCCTGTGCGTGGATATGCTGGCCCCGGAGGGCTACGGCGAGATCATCGGCGGCTCCCAGCGCGTGGCCGATCTGGAGGTCATGCTGCAGCGCCTGGCCGAACACCACCTTCCTCAGGAACCCCTGGAATGGTACCTGGATCTTAGGCGCTATGGCAGCGTGCCCCACGGCGGCTTCGGCATGGGCATCGAGCGGGTGGTGGCCTGGGTCTGCGGCTTAAAACACGTCCGGGAGACCATTCCCTTCCCCCGGCTGCTGGATCGCCTGTATCCGTGAGGATTAGCGGGGGAGGGGGCTAAGGGGCGGTAGCCCCTTACCCCCTCCCCCGCACCCCCTTCCCCAATCCCTTGCTGGGAGTATTCCCGAGCAAGTCGGGGCCATGGCCCCGACTTGCTCGACCCCTCTGCGGGTGGGGAGGGGGGCGAGGGGAGGACAGGTAGGGGCGGGTTTTAAACCCCCCCTGCATCCCTGGCCCTCCCCCCACTAAATCGCTCATCATTCCAAAAGGACATACCTTGTTTCGGCTCCAGGCCCTGGTCTTTACCCTGGTGGCGGCGGCCATCACCAATCTGTACATCACCCAGCCGGTTCTTCCCATCATTCAGCAGGAATTCGGGGTGAGCGCGCCCACGGCCTCCCTCACGGTGTCCGTGGTCATCCTGGGGATTGCCCTGGCGAATTTGCCCTTCGGTTGGTTGGCCGACCGCTACCCGGTGCCGCGCCTCATCGCCATAGGCGCGGCGGCGGTGGCCGGCGCGGGCTTTATCTGTGCGGCCACAAACCTTTTTCCGGTGCTGGTGGCCTCCCGTTTTGTCCAGGGTCTGTTCCTGCCGGCCCTCAGCACCTGCGTGGCCGCGTACCTCTCCCGCAACCTCCCCCTGGAGCGCCTGAATGTGGCCATGGGCTCCTATGTCTCCGCCACCGTGGCCGGGGGCCTGGGGGGCCGTCTCTTGGGCGGCTGGCTGCACCCCCCCCTGCACTGGCGCTGGGCCTTTGTCACCGCCGCGGTTTTCCTCCTGGCCAGCGCCTGTGCCGCGGTGCGCTGGCTCCCCCAAGGTGAGCCGCCGGCGGCCGCCTCCCGGGAGACCGCTGGCTTTTTGGCCATCTTCAAGCGCCGGGAACTGCGCCGCACTTTTCTGGCGGCCTTCGGCGCCTTTTTTGTCTTTTCCTCCGGCTTTAACTACCTGCCCTTTTATCTGGCCGGGCCGCCCTTCGGGCTGCCGGTGCAGGTTATCACTATCCTTTATCTGACATATATCGTGGGCATCGTCATCGGTCCCATCGCCGGAGCCCTCAGCAACCGGGTGGGGAACGGCGCCGCCATGATGGGGGGCGCGTTGGTTTTCGCCCTGGCTCTGGTCATTACCCTGATAAAATCGGTGACGGTGATAGCCGTGGCCCTGCTGCTGGTCTGCGCCGGCTTTTTCACCATCCACGCCTGCGGCCGCGGGGTCCCTCAACCGCCGCCTCACCGGGGGGCGGGGGCGGGCCAATTCTTTGTACGTGCTGTTTTACTATCTGGGAGGGGCCTGCGGCATTACCCTCAGTGGCTGGGCCTACACCCTGGCCGGCTGGCCCGGGGTGGTGGCTTTGGGCCTCATGGTGTTGAGCGTGCCCCTGTTTGCCGGTTATCAGGATCTGCGGGAAAATGGCCACCGGGAAACTCTCCCGGGCGGGAAGGAAAATATTCCCTCAGGAAATCCAGGAAATTAGAGTATATTAAATGATAGTAGCAGTGCGATTATCGGGCGTTATCAATTTGAGAAATTCACCCTTAACGTTTATTTCTGCTGAAAGTCTAACTGTATGAAGCCGGGTGAGGATTTATCATGAGCGAACCTCACCTCGTGGCCCGGGCTCAACAAGGTGATCTCCCGGCCTTCGAGGAACTTGTCAGGAAGTACCAGCGGGAGATCTATAATCTGGCTTACCGCCTGGTGCAGGATCCCGAGGAGGCCAAGGACATGGCGCAGCAGACGTTTATGCAGGCCTTCATACATATCCGGGAGTTCCGCGGCCAGTCCCAGTTCCGCACCTGGCTGTTCCGGATCGGCATCAATCAATGCTACAACTTTTTGAAAACCAGGAAGAAATTCGGCAATCCGGTGGACACCCAGGAACTGCAAATCGTCGATGAAACCAATCCCCAGGAGGGGTTGGCGGCCGCGGAAGAGCGCAGCCGTCTGTACGCCGCGCTGGAGCGCCTCCCCGCCAAGCAGCGGGCGGTGCTCACCCTCAAACTGGAGCAGGGCTTATCTTACAAAGAAATCAGCGAGGAGCTGGGCGGCACCGCCGGAGCCGCCCGGGTGAATTTTTGCCAGGCAGTGAAAACCCTAAAGAAGTATCTAAAAGCCGAGGAAGGCCATGAAGTGGCAATGCGCTCTTATTCAACGGAGGCTGCCGGATTACCCCGACGGTGATCTGAGCCCCTTCTGGAAGCGTCTGGTGGCGTCGCATGTTGAAGCGTGTCCTGAGTGCCGCCAGGAACTGGCAGATCTGGCCGAGGTGGTGCGCCTTTACCAGGAGCATCCCCTGCCTGATCCCGGAACTGCGTTCTGGCAGGGTTTCCAGCAGGAGCTGCATCTCAAGCTGGCCCAGGTGAATCAAGCCCCAACTCCTGAGCCCCGGCGGGTGCGCATACCTTATTATCTTCTGGGAGCCGGCGCCATGGCGGGAATTTTGGCCCTGGCGGTGTACCTGGGCCCCTTTACCCAGCAGTCGTTAACGCCTCAGGTGGCGAACCTCCAGGGGGAGGCCAAGGCCCCGAAAATGGCCGAGACTCAGGCGCCGGCCCGGGCCAAAATGGCCGCTGCGCCCGCTCCGGCGCCCCCTCCGCCTGCGGGCAGCCAGCAGGCCGCCATGGGACTCGCCGACAAGTCGGCGGCTTTGCCGGCCCGCCTAGCCAAACCTGAAGCCCCCACAGCCGGGGACGCGGAATTCAGTCTGGCCGCCGGCAAGAGCGCACCTCAGCGGCTGGCCGCTAAGGACCAGGATCCCCTGCCGGACGACGATGACCTGGACTGGGATCTGGATTCCGTAGTGGCGGACCTCTCCAAGGAAGAACAGCAATACCTGAAGAGCAAACTCGAGGGGAGATAAATCACCATGCTGCGCTTTGTCCTTGTCGTGTCCATGCTGCTCCTGGTAATGGGGCCCGCCCGCCCTGGGTTGGCCTTCGAAGCCGGTGAACCCGGCGACCCCATGGACCAGTATCAGATGGACTTTAAGCGCCAAAACCTGGGAACCGCCCTGGGTGTGGATCAGGGCACGGTGGAGCGGCTGCTGCAAATCGACCAGAAATATAGGGCTCAGAAACGCCGGGCCATTCAGGATGCCAGGGGGGCCTTCCAACAGCTGCAGCGGTCCATGAGCCAGCCCCAACCTTCGGACCAGGAAGTGGCGGCCATCCTGGACAACATGATGAGATTGCGCAAGGATAAGCTGGCCTTGGAGCAAAACCAGCTCCAGGAAGAAAAGAGCCTCTTGACCCCGGTGCAGCAGGCAAAATACATTCTGCTGCTCATGAACATGCGTCATCAGGTGGCCAAAGAGGCCCAAAAAGTGCGCACCGCCCCTCCGGGCGCGCCCATGCCCATGAAACCCGCTCCCCACGAAGTCCCCGTGTCCAGGCCGGGAGGGGGGTATTAATAGCAGAACCTGATTACTCTCCCATAAAGCAGTAGCCCTTTTTACCAGCGCCCTCCTGGTTACAGTCCTAGATGCGGCAAATATGCCCATCTCTTCCTTCTTTTCATAAGTTAGATGCCTCAATGCGGGAGATTCCTTGAAAAAAGGTTCCGTTTCCTTGCTATAATCATTTTTTATTTTTAAACGACTTTCAGGATTCTCATGACCATGCAACCTGTACCGGCCTTGAAAACCGAAGCTGAGCCCCTGGACGAAGTCTACCTGTCCGTGGTTCTGCCTGTCTTTAATGAGCTGGAAAATCTCGAAATTCTCCATAAGCAGCTCAAAGCAGTCCTTACCAACCTGGGGCGGACCTACGAGATCATTTATGTGGATGACGGCAGCACCGACGGCAGCACCACTAAGCTCCAGGAATTGGCCGAAGCCGACGACACGGTGGTGGTCATTGAACTCCGGCGTAATTTCGGCCAGACCGCGGCCTTGTCCGCAGGCATCGACTATGCCCGGGGGGAAATCGTGGTCTGCCAGGACGCCGACCTGCAGAACGACCCTCAGGATATCCCCCGCCTCCTCGCCAAACTGGACGAGGGCTACGACCTGGTGAGCGGCTGGCGCAAAAACCGCCAGGACCACTGGCTCTGGCGCAAGTCCACCTCGGCCCTGGCCAACTGGATCATTTCCCGGGTGGTGGACTTTAAGCTGCATGACATCGGCTGCACCCTGAAGGCCTATCGCCGGGAACTCCTCAACCATATTCGCCTCTACGGCCAGATGCACCGGTTCATCCCGGCCCTGGCCCTGCAGGTGGGGGCCAAGGTGGCGGAAATCCCGGTCAACCACCACCCTCGTCTCTACGGCTATTCCAAGTACGGCATCAGCCGCACCTTCAGCGTGATTCTGGACCTTTTGACCATCAAGTTTTTCGGCAGTTTCATCTCCAATCCGTTGCGGGTTTTCGGCGGCTTTGGCCTGGTGCTCATGGGCATCAGCTTGCTGGTGGGCCTCATGATGGTTTTCCAGAAATTCTATTACAATGTCTCCCTGATTCAGACCCCGCTTTTGCTGTTGTCCTCCATGCTTTTTATCCTCGGTTTTTTTTGCGTGCTCCAGGGATTTACCGCGGAACTGCTCATCCGCACGTACCACGAGTCTCAGGGCAAACCCACCTATATCATTCGCCAGATTTATCGCTCTTCCCGGTAAGTGGCCAGCATGTGCGGTTTTTGCGGAATGCTGAACTTTGACGGGGAGGCCCTGGCGGACCGGGAGGTCTTGGCCCGCATGACCGCCACCCTCCAGCACCGGGGGCCTGATGACCTGGGCCACTACCTGGCCGGGCCTGTGGGCTTGGGCCACCGCCGCCTGTCCATCATCGATCTGGCCACCGGGCACCAGCCCCTGAGCAACGAAGATGGGACTATCTGGATCGTCTATAACGGGGAACTCTACAATTACCGGGAGATGCGGGCCAGCCTGGAGAAGGCCGGACACCGCTTCGCCACCCTGAGCGACACCGAAGTGATCGTGCACGCCTACGAGGAATACGGCGCCGCCAGCCTCAAGGCCATGAACGGCATGTTCGCCTTCGCTCTCTGGGATGCGCCCCGGCGGCGTTTGCTCCTGGCCCGGGACCGCATGGGGATCAAGCCCCTCTATTACGCCCGCCTGCCGCAGTGCTGCCTATTCGGCTCCGAGCTCAAGGCCCTCCTGGCCCATCCCCAACTGGAGCGGCGCCTGGACCCCACCGCCCTGAGCCTCTACCTCTCCCTGGAATATGTGCCTACCCCACACAGCATTTTTGCCGGCGTCAAAAAACTCCCTCCCGGCCATTTTCTGGTGGTGGAGGATTCTCAACTTCACCTGGAGCGCTATTGGGACGTGCGCCTGGAGCAAAGCGAGCCCCGCAACCCCAGGACGGTGGCCGACTGCGTGGCGGAAGCGCGCCAGGTGCTCTATGACGCCGTGGAGATGGAACTGATCGCCGACGTGCCCGTGGGGGTGCTCCTGAGCGGGGGCATAGATTCCAGCGGGGTGGCGGCCATGATGACCCGGGCCTCCAGCCGCCCGGTGCCGAGCTTTTCCGTGGCCTTCGACGACCCCTCCTTTGACGAGTCGGCCCACGCCAGACTGGTGGCCCGGCATCTCGGCACCGACCATCACGAATTTTTCCTGACCGCGGACACCGCCCTGGACACGCTCCCCACTATCGTCGCCGGGCTGGACGAGCCCCTGGGCGACTCCTCCATCATCCCCACCTACTGCCTGTCCCGCTTCACCAAGGAGCACGTCAAGGTGGCCCTGGGGGGAGACGGAGGCGATGAATTGTTCGGGGGCTACTCCACCCTGCAGGCCCACCGTCTGGCGGCCTATTACCAGCACCTGGTGCCAAGCTGGCTGCGTTCTCTGGTGGAGCCCTGGGTGTTGGCCAGCCTCCCCGTATCCTTTGACAATATTAGTTTTGATTTTAAAGTGCGCCGCTTTCTCCGGGATTATGCGCGGCCCCCGGTGGTGCGGCACCACCGCTGGCTGGGCTCCTTTACCGCTGAGGAAAAGGCTGGCCTCTTGAACCCCCTGGCCGGAAAACCCCTGGAGGATGTGGATGACCTGGCCCAGTATCATGCCCATCAATCCCGGACCCGGGACCCCCTGAACCAGGTCCTCTATTGCGACCTGAAACTTTACCTGGAAGGGGATATCCTGGTGAAGGTGGACCGGGCCAGCATGGCCAACTCCCTGGAGGTGCGGGTGCCTCTGCTCAACCGCCTCCTGGTGGAGTATGCCGCCCAGTTACCCCATGCCTTCAAACTGCGCGGGCTGACCACCAAGTATCTTTTGCGCCAGACCCTAAAGGGCATCCTGCCGGACTCAATCCTGACGCGGGGGAAAAAGGGCTTTAACGCGCCGGTGGCCAGGTGGTTGGCCGGTCCTTTGAAAACGCTGTTGGAGGAACTCCTGGCCCCCCGACGCCTGAAACAACAGGGCCTTTTTAATCCGGACTATGTTACGATCCTGATCAAGGAGCATCAAGCCCGTTACCGGGACCACCGCAAACTTCTGTGGACCCTGCTGGCCTTTCAGATGTGGTATGAGCGCTGGCTTGGGGCCGGCTGAAGAATTACCGATTATTCCCTTTGCTCTGCAAAGAGAATAGGGTTTTGCAAGTGGGGGGAGGGCCAGGGACCTGAGGTCCCTGCCCTCCCCCCGCACCCCCCTCCCAACCCGCAAAGGGTCCGAGAAAGGCGGGGCCATGGGCCCCGACTTTCTCGGAAAAATACTTCCCTGAAGGGATTGGGGGAGGGGGGATAAGAATTATTTACAGTCAGGAAGATTGAGCGTGACCTCTGAGACATCCACCAAAAGACCGTTCTACACCAAGGTGATCCTGGTCCTGGGCTTTTTAATCTATGTGGGGATGCAGGGTTATTTGACCGTGAGCCCCTTGCGGAACTGGAACCTGGCCCCGGAAGTGGACGACAGCCTCACCTATGTGCTGAAATCCCAGCAGATGGCGGAATGCTATGCCAAGGACTGCCCGGCGTTGATCGACCTGCGCAAGCAACTCTTCGGCAAGCCTGGGGATCCCCCTCCCGAATCCGAGGCCTACAAGGTAAAAACCCTGGCCTCCGCCCGGGTTTTCCCGGTATACCACCGCCTCTTTTCCGTGATGCTTGTGGGTCTCAGCCAGGTAAGCGGCATGACCCTCATGGAGGCCTACCGCTTTCTCTGGACCCTGGCTCCCCTGATCTTCGGACTGGCCTTTGCTTATTGGCTGTCCACCATGTTCGGGCCGGGGGTGGTGGGGGTGGCCCTGGCCCTCATGGCCTTCAAGGTCTTCCCCGATACCGGCCTGCACCATTTCGTGCCCTCCAATTTTACCATGGCCCTGACCTTGGTCCTCTGGGGGCGCATCATTTCCTGCCGGGGCTGGGCCCCCTGGTCCTTGTTCCTCGGCTCCCTGGTGCTCATCAGCATGCACCTCATCGGCATCATTTATTCAGCCATGTCTGCCATGCTGGCCTTGCTGGTGGCGGAGAAAAAGGACCGCCAGAGACTTCTGATTGCGGTGGGGGCCGTGGGCCTGTGCGTGGCGGTGGTGTTGTTCGTGTCCAATCTGAACCGGGAACTGACCGTGGTCCTTTCTCCCTTGCTGCCCCAGGGCGAGCAGCCCTTCCGGAAACTTTTGCTGGGCGCGGGCCAGAACGTTCTGCAATTCTTTGTGGATAATGTCAGGCTGTCTGAGGCCCTGTGGGGGTCGCCGGCCATTTTCTGCGGCGCCGTGGTCCTGGGACTGGGGACCTTGAATCCTGTCTCCCGCCGGTTGGTCCTGAGAGTTCTGCTCCTTTATGCCATTGTTCTTGGCGGCTTCATGTTCTATGTCTCCAATCATCCGGGCGATGTGATTTTTCGTTTGTGGATTCCCCTGGTGGTGCTGCTTTTCGGCTTGGTGGCCCAGGCCATTGGCTGGACCATGGAACGCGCCATTGCCTGGTGGCAGGAAAGGAGAAAGTCTTCCTCCACAGAGCAGGCCCTGGACCTCCAACGCTTCTGGCCTGTAATTGTGGCGGCGGTTCTGCTGGGTTATGCTGGAGAAATGGTGTTCAGGGGTGCTGAGCAAATCCAGACCCTGGTTCCCTATCTCAGGGCCAAAGAGCCCCTGGCCCTTTATCCCAGCCAGCCGGAAAAACTCATGTCTCTGGCCCGCCCGGACGACCGGGTGCTTTATACCAGCTTCATTTTAATGGATTATTATTTGATCTATGGCGGCCTGGGTTTGGGCGCGGTCTATTATCATCCTGCCTTAATGGACACCCAGAACTATGCCGACTGGCTCACCCGTCCTGACCTCCGCTTCGCGGTGGCCTTTCAGCCCACAGTGTATCATCCTTCTTTTGAGGGCAAAGACGAGGCCCGTTGGTGGCCGACCATGCCGGATTTTCGTTATTCGCCCCTCAGCGAGCGGCAGCAGCTTGCCCCTTTGGCCAGGGATGGCAAGATTCCCGCCGCCCTCTACCGCTGGCTGGATATCAAGGCCAAAACCAAGGATCATCCCAGGACCTTGCGTCTCAATATAGACAATCCCCGCCGGGAGGCGGTCCTGGAAGCGGTGCCCCTCACTCCGGAAGGCAAGCCCCTGGACCAGTATCGGCAGGTGTTTAAAATTCAGCCCGCCTGGTCCGGGTGGATTCAGGTTGATCTGGCCGGAATGCCCCCTGATGCTGCCATCCGTCTGATATTCCCCCGTGAAGTCGACAAGTATCAGATCAAACGGATTAATTTCGGAGAAGACCGCCTCCACTGGCCCTGGGCCCAAAAGGCCTCCATGACTTTTCACCCCCGGGATTTTGCCCATCCCGTAACCGTAAGTTTTGATCCTGCGGCCCTGCTGCCGGAGCAACTGCGGCAGCGGCAGATTACGGTGGTGGATGACCGGGGCTCCTCGGTCCTCATGGAATTGAAGCAGTGATTATTACAGTTGCCCAGGTTCCTTCCTCACCCCTTCTCCCCTCGCTGGGGTGTAATCCGGGGTTTTTCTATCCCCTCTCCCCCAATGGGGGAGAGGTTAGGGTGAGGGGGAAAAATTCCTTGATGGAAGCTGGTTATAAAGACAACACCCCTTTTCCTGCGAGATCCATTCGAAGCAGTTCATGAGCTTTGGGCTCATCTTAGATGACGAAAGGGCTGGCAGGACGGGCGTCCCTGCCCGCCAAAATGGTGCGTAACACGCACTCCAAAACGCGAAACTCGAAACTTCTACCGCTTCATGCGCATCCTGGTCCTCAACTATGAATTTCCCCCCATCGGCGGGGGCGGCGGCCGCTTTGCCGAAGACCTCTGCCGCCACCTGGCCCGGTTCGGCCATGAGGTGCGGGTGCAGACCTCCGGCTTTACCGGCCTGCCCGCCCGGGAAGTTCGGGAAGGCTATGAAATTTACCGCACCTGGGCGGCCCGCCGCCAGGCCCACACCTGCTCGGTGCCGGAGATGGCCGCGTTTCTGGCCACGAACCTGGTCCCGGCCCTGAAACACGCGGCTTTTTGGAAACCCCAGGTCATTAACGTCCACTTTGCCGTGCCCACCGGGGTTCTAACCTGGATCGTCCACCGCACCTTGGGCGTCCCCTATGTGCTGAGCACCCAACTGGGGGATGTGCCCGGGGGCGTGCCCGTGCAGACCGATCACCTGTTCCGCTGGGTCAAGCCCTTCACCGTCCCTATCTGGCGGGCGGCCGCGGCCATCACCGTCCCCAGCGGTGCTGTGGCCGAACTGGTGCGCCAGGCCTATGGTCTTGCGGCCCACGTTCTCCCCAACGGCGTGGAATTGGAGACCCTGAATCCCAGGCCCCCCCAAGTCCACACCCCCATGCGCCTGGTCTTTGTGGGCCGCTTCAGCCCCCAGAAAAACCTGCCCTTTTTGTTGACCGCCCTGGAAAAACTGCAGGATCTGGACTGGCGTCTGGATCTGGTGGGGGACGGGCCTTTGCGGGGTGAACTGGCAGAACTGACCCGGCGGGGGCATCTCACCTCCCGGGTGCAGTTTCACGGCTGGGTGTCGCCGGCGGCCGCCACCGGCATCCTGCGGGATAGCGATATTCTGGTGATGCCGTCCCTGTCCGAGGGCCTCCCCCTGGTGGGGCTGCAGGCCCTGGGACTGGGGCTGGTCCTGGCCACCAGCGACCATCCGAGCTTTCAGGGTCTGGTGCTGGACGGGAAGAACGGCATAACCTCCCCGGCCACCGATGCCGGGGTTTTTGCCGCCCGCTTGCGGGAACTCCTCGCCAACCCTTCTCTGGTCCTGGCCATGAAGCGGGCCAGCCTGGCGTTGGCCCCCAATTTCGAAGCCGGCAAGATTGCCCGCCGGATGGAAAAACTGCTCCTGGCCGCGGGGAAACCTTAGGGCGCTGGCGACCCCGCCGTTATCCGTGGCCAGGAAGATCAGAGTGTTGTCCCGCATTTTTTTCTTGTCCAGGGCCTCCAGGATGCGGCCGATCTGGGTGTTTAGGGGTTGGTCATGGGCCTGTTCTGCCGTTTCTCGTCTTTGATGTCCTTATAGAGATCGGTATACTTGGCCGGGGCCTGGTAGGGAGAGTGGGGCGCCAGGCTGGCGATGTAGAGGAACAGCGGGTTTTTACCGTTGTAGTTCTCAATCAGCTTGACCGCGTCGTCCCCGATGAGGTCGGTGTAGTAACCTTCTTCTTTCAGGAACTTGCCGTTGCGCTGCCAATCAACGATGCCGCCTCGCTCTTTGGTGAAGTAGTCCACTTCGCCCACCAGGTTGCCGTAAAAGTAGTCGAAGCCCCGGTTCTGGGCCAATATTTCTGGTCCGTGTGGCCCAGGTGCCATTTGCCGATCATGGCGGTGGAGTAGCCGCTTTTCAAGGGGGGAGGGTGTGTCTTTAATGAAATATTCCCCAAAAATATCGCGACCTGCTACAACAAAAAAAGGGCGGCCCCCTCGGACCGCCCTCGTCCGGTTTTTCCCCTGATGCCGGAGAAAAAACTCGCACCTCCCCAGGCCTACCCCGGCGAAGATTGGTGCCTCTGTGCCTGCCAGGGCCGTTGCCGGTTGGCCATCCGCAGACCCATCAGGTGAAAAGGCAGAGATTGGCGTCCTTGGCGTATTTCAGGAACTCCTCCGCCGTCCAGATGACCACGTCTTCGGCCATATCCTCTTCCTTGATTTCCATCATATCGATGGTCATGCGGCAGGCGATGAGCTGCACGCCCTCGATCTGGGCCATCTCCATGAGATCCGGCAGGGAGGGGATCTGGGCCTTCTCGGCCTTCTTTTTCATCATGGCGGTGGCCACGGTGGACATGCCGGGCACCGCGCCCATGACCCCCGGGGGGATGAACTTGGCCTTTTCGATGCCGCCCTTCATCACCAGATTAACGCCCATAAAGGTATAGAACACCTTAGCCTCCATGCCCAGGCGGGCGGCGTTGATGCCCAGGATAAGGGACGGATAGGCACCGTCCAGGGTGTCACGGGAACAGATGAAACAGGCTTTCTCTTTTGGTGAACTCACTTGGCGATCCTCCTTTATTCAACTGAATGGCACCGGCATACCGGTGGCTTCATGCTCCGATAAATCTGGTCATCACCCCCACAACCTTATCCAGCCTGGTCAGAATATCCTCCGGGGCCGGATTGCTGCCCATCTCTTGGTAGCACTTCAACAGGTAGCTCTTGATAATTAGCTGGCTCACGGATTTCAACGCTGATTGCGCAGCCCTGACCTGGGTGAGGATCTGATCGCACTCCCGGCCATCCTCAACCATGGCCTGGAGGCCGCGGATCTGTCCCTCGATCTTCTTCAAACGCCCCAGGATGTTCCCCTGCATTTCCTCTTTAACGGTGTCAGGCAAGTACATATGCCCACCTCAATTAAAATATACCATACCATGGTATGGTATATTTTAATAGTCGCTGAATCAAGAACTTTTTTCAGAAAGGTCGCTCATGAGCCTTTGGCTCTCTAAAAACCATGAAAAGGTGGGGCGGTAATCCCTGCCCGCCATTTTGGTGTGCAGAGCGCACCCTACACAATCTTTTCGTAACAGTTCCTCATGGGACTGCGGCCCACCCGCAAATTATGAAAAATTTTGGTGGGGCGGGCCTCCGTGCCCGCCTCGACAATCAGCACAGGCTGGAAAGCCTGTGCCACCCTTGAGGAACTTTTCAAGACAGGAAATTTTCCATTGAGGATGTCCTTATGCCGGAGCGTGGAGACAAAAACGGAAGGTTCAGGGGAGCCCAGGTTGCGAATGGGGGCAAGCCGGGGAGGGCCAGGCATGGCCCCCGCTCAGATGGGGCGGCAGTTCAGGTGAGGCGGCAATTATAGAATCTGCCCAATAGAATTTCTTTTTTGGGCGACGCATACGTCGCCCCTTCAGAATAATCGGAAGAAACTTTTGGCAATCACTATAAGTGCCCTGGTGATCCGTGGGGGAAAACCATTCCCCCAATAACAGCAAAAAAATAGGGAGAAATATGGACCAAAATCAAACAGGCGGCCCCAAGAGCCGCCTGAACCTGTAATCGTCCTGGTGCCGGAGGCGAGACTCGAACTCGCACAGGGCGAACCCCGGGGGATTTTGAGTCCCCTGCGTCTACCAGTTCCACCACTCCGGCACAAGCCACATTGTATCTTTCTCTTTCCGCTCTTGGCAAGTGCTTTTAAAATCTCTTTCAAACCTGGAGTGGCTGTAGATTCTTTGTTTAGGTCGTTACCCCTGAAGGAGAGACGATTCTGGACTCGGCCGATACGCAGTTATAATTTTTCTGCTTCATTTAAGACCCTTAGATTCTAAAGGGCAATGCAGCTAACTGATTGATAATAAATGCTTAAATAAGGAAGAAAGAAAATTGCCAATTGAGTAAAGGCTATCGTTTTTATTGATTATAAGGCTCTGGGCGTTTTCCTCATATTTTAGTGTCCAAAATACGACCCATAAAATTCGTTAAAGCCTGATTTTTCCTTGACTCGGATGCTCCCCTTTTTTATGATGTAAATCGTACAGTAAATTTCGGAAAGAGAATTTCACCCTTTCCTGCCAGCAATATCCTGCAAGTTAGTCTGTCCGGAAAACTTCTGCCCTTAGTGTAAGGAGTAAGATGGTCCAGGACCGGCACCAGAATACCAAGCCTTTGAAAGCCGCCACCCCGGAGGCTGTTCCTTGTCCGGTTTCTCCGGACCCCGCCTGCGTTACTCCCAAATGCTTCCGCAATATTGTTGACCTGGCCCAAGAGGGCATCGTCCTGTTGGACGGCGAGGCCCGGGTTACCTTTATCAATAAGTGGCTGGCCGACATGCTGGGCGCTGAACCGGAAAAGCTCTGCCGCCGGCCTTTTTATGATTTTCTCACGGACGGCGGACCGGAAATATTAGCCTCCCAATTGGAGCAAAGCCGTCAGGGACGTACCGAGGCTGCGGTTTTGAGCCTGAAGTGGCGGGACGGCAGCGACAGGGTGGTCCTGATCTCAGTGGTGCCCCGCCAGGAAAACGGCGCGTTCCAGGGCTTTCTGGCCGCGGTGACCGACATCACCCGCCTGAAAGACCTGGAACGGGAGCTCAAATCCGCCAAGGAATTCCGGGACACCGTTTTCAATAGCATCACCGACAACCTCATCGTCATCGAACCGGTTTCCTGCCGGGTCGTCCTGGCCAATGACTCCTTTATCAAGCATATGGGCCGGGAACCCGAGACCATCTTAAACCATCAGTGTTTCGAAGTGATGCACGGCAAAGAGGCCCCCTGCCAGGACGAGGGCTATTTTTGCCCGGTAAAGGAGACGGCCAGGCTCAAACGCCCGGTCATAGCCGATAAGGCCTTTTCCGTCCGCGGCAAAAATCACATTTACCAGATTGCCGCGTATCCCCATTTTGATGTTCAGGGAGAGGTTGACCTGGTGATTTGCCTGGAGCGGGACGTCACCGACCGGCGCCGCATGGAAGAGTCTTTGGCCTTTCGCTCCCAGGAACTGCAAAAAACCCAGAACCAACTGGAAAAACTCTCCGAGATCGCCCGGGAGCGATACTCCCACCGCTCCATCCCGGAACTAGTGCAATTTCTGCACGATACCCTGGTGCAACTGTTCCCCCAGGCTGATCCCCTCTTTCTGCTCCTGGATACGGAAAAAAACCGCATCCTGAGCCTGGAGGAGTGCTCCGATCAGGTCACGGGTCCCCTGAAGCGCCTCGTGCGCCGGCTGGAGAAGGTGGGCCTGATGGGGGACCTCCTGGCCTACATGGCCGGCATCAAAGAGCCCCACCTGGTGACCTACGCCGACCGGGGCACCATGCCTCCTTATTTCAAAGTTATCTCCAGGATCTACCCCAGTTGGTTCGGGTTGCCCCTTTTTGTGCAGCAGCATTGCCTGGGCTTTTTTCTCCTGGGGTCCCTGGTGCCCCAGGGGTATTCCCGGGAGGAGCTCAATTTCTTCCATGCCCTCTTCGGCCAGGTGGCCTGCTATCTGCGCTACCTGATCCGCCAGGAGACCATGGTGGCCTTAAGCCCGGCGCCCATACCCGAAAAGACCCACTTTGGGGATATCATCGGGCAGAGCAAAAGGATGCACGAGGTCTACGAGCTCATTGACCTGGTGTCCCGCACCGACGCCACCGTGCTGATCACCGGGGAAAACGGCACCGGCAAGGAAATGGTGGCCCGCACCATTCACCACCAGAGCAAGCGCAACCGGGGGCCGTTTGTGGTGGCCAACTGCTCGGCCTATTCCCCGACCCTGCTGGAAAGCGAACTGTTCGGCCATGAGAAGGGGGCCTTCACCGGGGCCATCCGCCGGAAAAAAGGCCGCTTCGAGCTGGCCCAGGCCGGGACCCTGTTTCTGGACGAAATCGGCGACATTCCCCCCGCCACCCAGGTGCTGCTGCTGCGCTTTCTCCAGGACCACTGCTTCGAGCGGGTGGGAGGCGAAGCCACCATTGAGTCCAATGTCCGGGTGCTGGCCGCCACCAACAAGGTTCTCTACCGGGAAGTCCAGGAGGGTCGTTTTCGGGACGATCTTTACTACCGCCTGAACGTCATCACCATTCACCTGCCCGCCTTGCGGGAGCGCAAAGAAGACATTCCCCTCCTCAGCCAGCACTTTCTGGAAAAATATAACCTCAAGGAAAACAAACGCATCCTGAGGTTCTCATCGGACGCCATGCAGACCCTCATGGACTTTGACTGGCCGGGAAACGTCCGCCAATTGGAAAACGCCGTCAGCCATGCGGTTATCCTGGCCCAGGGGGAGGATATTCGCCGCCGCCACCTGCCCCGTTTTTTGAAGGAGACCGAGGAGGAGGCTCCCCCCACTTCCTTGGCGGAAACCGAACGCCTTCTGGTGCTGCGGGTCCTCAAGGAAGTGGGCTGGAACAAACACGAAGCGGCCCGGCGCCTGCGGGTCAGCCGCAGCACCCTGTACAGCAAAATTCGCCGCTATGATTTGGGGCGTGTGAAATAACCTGGAAAAAGGGTCAGATTCTGGACAATTTTTTTTGTAATAAAATCAGTAAGAAAGTCGCAAAAAATAAAATACTGTGCTAAATCCACACAAAGCTTGACATTTTTATCACAAGGTTGCAAGGAGGCTGGGTAAATAGCGGCCAAAATGCTTAAGGAAATTAAGGTGATAATATTAATATAGACTAACTAAGCGGCTTGGCAGGGATTTTGTATATCAGTGTTCATGTGTTTCCTTGCCCGAGGGTGGGGCCCTGGGTGAGGGGCATCAGCTTAAAGGTTCAGTACGAGAGAAACAACCCGAAGGTTCAATCTCACGCAAAGGAGGTGAAAAGATCAGGGGAGCCGCCGCCCCGGGGAAATCAATCGGCGGCGCTATCGGCAAGGAGGAGCGACCTCCCTGCCGTTATATATAGGCCTTGTTTGTTTTAACAGTTCGTTTCTGGCGAAATCGCTGCTGCGGCTATGAGGCCGCAGGCGAAAGTTGAGGAACATCTTGCTGAATGGGAGGCCGAAACATGGCGAAAGAGAAAAGGGATATTGAAATCAACAGTCGGGCCGACACCCTGCCGTTGATGGGGCCAGATGTTCGTCCCTGGCCCGTAACCCCGCCTCCTTCTCCGGAAGAGTGCATGAAAGTGTACGAAAAACGGAAGGCGGGCGAGTTCGGCAAATTCCTGGAAGACAACCTGAGAATAGACTACATCTTCGACAAACCCGAAGCCCTGCAGGGTTTCAGGATGATGGGCATGGGCCTGTGGCGCATGGGCCACAAGTTCTGCACCGGCCTGCTCGCCGAGCAGGGTATGGAATTCATCAATATTGAGCCCCCCAGCGGCGACCCCGCTCGGGAACTCACCCCCTTTGGCCGGGAAGAGTACATGCTGAAGGATACCTTCGGCACCCCGTGCGGCATGGACTTCCTCCATGAGATCCGCAACGCCCAGTCCATCACCCTGAACATCGAAACTCAGGAAGGCCGGGAGATGTATAAAAGACTGGCCATGCAGATGGACGTCATCGTGGAAGAGTACCCGCCGGGCTACATGGACTCCCTGGGCCTGGGCTACCGGCAGCTCTCCAAGCTGAACCCCAACCTGGTGTACTGCTGGATCGGCCAGCGGGGCCAGTGGGGTCCCATGAAGGACGAGGTTTCCAAATACGGTCAGTGGATGCTGTCCCCCTTCGGCGCCTGCGCCAACGCCTGGGTGTCCAACACCGGCTTCCCCCCGGACCAGGTTCCCCGGGGCGGCAAAGGCGGCGACCCGGTGCGTTCGGGCGTCTGGCTGGATGACTACGTGGCCGGCGAACAGGCCGCGGTCTCCATCCTGGCGGCCCTCTACTACCGGGATCAGTTCGGCGGCGGCGGCCAGTTCATCGAATGCACCGCGGCTGAAACCCTCATGGACATCCTGGACTTCGACATCACCTGGTACGGGTTCAATGCTTCCATTAAAGCCAGAACCGGCGCCTGGGACCCGAACCTGAACCAGTATGAATGGAACCCCTGTAAAGACGGTTACATGATGATCGGCGGCCAGACCGACCGGCTGTGGTACCGCATCGGTATGTGTATTGAGCGGGACCTCCCCATGTTCGGGCGCCTCATCCATGAAGACCCGATGCTCAAAGAAATGGCGGCCCGGAATGCTCTCCAGGCCCTCATCAAGACCTATACCGTCACCACCAAGTGGCTGCGGGACATCAACCGCATCGAGGCCGAGACCAAGCTGATGGAGTACGAAATCGCCGCCGGCCCGATTCTGTACATCGACGAGGTCTGCGAATTCCCGCACTTTAAATATCGTCCCTGGATCAACACCATCGAGGACGAGCAGTATGGCACCGTGCTCTATGCCGAATCCTGCGGCGCCTACCAGCACCGCACCCCGGCCCGGGTCAAGTCCCTGGGGCGTCCCCTGGGCTTCGACAACGGGGAAATCTACAAGCGGTACCTGGGCTACGGTCCCTCGAAACTGCGGGAACTCAAGGCGAAGGGGGTAATCTAAATGTTTGAAGACGATCTCAAAAAACTCAAAGTGTGCGACTTTGACGAACTCCCCGGGCCCAAGAGCAAGGAAGAACTCGAGGAAATGAAGGCTCCCTTTGAGGAGTATTGTCGGAAGGCCTTCGACGTGGGCAACGAGTTCGTCAAGCCCGACGCCCTGAAGGGCATCCGCTGGCTGAGCACCACCATGTACATCTTCACGCCCCACTCGGTGGCCAACATCGCGGAGATGGGGGCCGAGTGCATCAAGGTGGAAATGCCCCGCATGGGCGACCCCATGCGCCACACCTCGCCCTTCAACGAGTGCTATCTCTATCCTCTGCACGACACCCGGCCCATGAGCGGCACCGGTCTCGGCTTCACCAACGCCAACACCAATGAGTACTACATCACTCTGGATTACCACGTTCCTGAGTCCAAACGGCTGTATTACAACCTGGTGAAGATGAGCGACGGCTTGACCGAATGTTACCGCCACGGCACCTTTGACAAGTGGAAGCAGGGCTACCGCGATCTCATGGAGATCAACCCCCGCTTCATCTATGTCTGGGGCGGCGGCTTCGGCTACGGCCCCAAGATCTTCGGCGGCTCCTATGACATCCTGGGTCAGGCCCATGCGGGTCTGTCCAGCGTCACCGGCACCCACGAAGACTTTGGCGGCCACAGCACCAAGGCCACCAACTGGGTTATCGACTGGTACTCCGGCACCCAGATCACCGTGTGCATGCTGGCGGCCCTCCATTATCGGCGCAAGACCGGCCTGGGCACCATGATCGAGTTCTCCCAGGTGCAGGCGGCCACCCGCTGCCTGGGCTACACCGTGCCCCTGTACGGCAAGTTCGGCATCGTCCGCCAGCGTTGGGGCAACTGGGACACCCAGCTTTGCGTGCACGGCATCATCATGACCGGCAAGACCGACTTCCCCGATGATATCAACCCGCAGATGAAGTTCGAAACCCGGTATGTCATGCTCAGCGCCTTCCAGGACGCCGACTTCAATGAACTCTGCAATATCATCAAGAAGCCCGACCTCTTCAGCCGCTATAAGGCCCACAAAGAAAGAGTCGGGGCCCCGGCCCAGATCGAGATCTACAAGGCCATCGAAGATTGGGCGGTGGACAAGAGCCGCTCCGAAGTGGTGCGCATCCTGAAGGAAAACGGCATTCTGGCCGCCCCGGTGATGAACGACCGGGAAGTCTATGAGTGCGACCACTACCGGCAGCGGGGCACGGTGCGCTGGAGCGACGATCCCCTCTTCGGCGACATCCTGGTGCAGAGCGGGTACAGCTGCGGTCTCATGTCCAAGACCCCCCGGAAGCACAAGTGGATGTGGCGGCCGGTGGGCGCGGACAACGTCAAGATCTACCACGAACTCCTCGGCCTGCCCATGAGCAAGATCAACGAGCTCTACAACAAGGGCATCATCTAAGCGGGAGGGCGACAATGACCGATATCATCTGGTGCAAAAAAGAAAAAGACGGCAAGGTTTGCAACACCGTCAACTACCTGGACCCCTACTGTTTCTGGAACTGGGAAGGCACCATCGCCTGCGCCGAGTGCGGCGTGGTGTATTACATCCACATGATCCAGGGACACATGTACACCGGCCCTGATGAAAAGCCAGGCGCCACCCCGGACATCCGTCCCTTGTATGCCGACAAACCCCTGGACGGCTACAGCAACTACCTGCCCGGCGTCGAAGGCCGCACCCGGCCTTACAACTGCCTGCCCCGGCACATCTACCTGGGCAAAGCGGACATGGTGAAATTCAGCACCCGAGGCCGGCCGGTCCGGGGCTGGCGGCCTCAACCCCCGTCAGCCGGGGTAGCCGGCTCCCAGGGTTTCTTCTGGGACCTCCAGAAGCTCTCTCCTGAAGTCTGGGAAGAATATCAGGAGAAAATCAAAAAAGGCGAAGCTAAGGACTGGTAGGAGGGAGTTAATATGGCTGAAAAAAGAAGCCCAGCTGAGTTTCTGGCCCATGTGTTGACACCGGAAAAGCAAACCGATCACGTCTGCTGGAAATGCAAATACTTCAAGTGGGTGCTCAAAGGCTCCGGCTTCCCGCCCGCGGACATCGTCGGCTGGTGCAAGAAGATTCACTGGCCCCATTACTGGTGTGTCTCTGATATGGACGTCGTCAAAAAGTGCTATGCTTTTGAGCAAATCGCCTGATATACCGCCGGAAGTCGTCCGCCAACACGGCGCCGAGGAGCTGGAACTTCTGCGCCGGCGGGTGGTCCTGTGGCGGGATGATTATATCCGCCACGCCACCCCCGGCGCCGGAGAAGAGGAATTATTCCATTGCAAGGATTTCATCCACGAAATCGAGGAATACCTCTATCCCTACGTGCGGCGGTTGGTGGAGACTGATCACATCACCCCGGAAGAATCCGTCACTTTTATGGACTGGTGCTACGCCCAGGTCCTGGAAGTGGCTAAATATCTGGGTTTGGAAACGAATTTCCCTCACTGAGGGAACTAACAGAACACAAACGGCACATTCTACAGCAAGTGGCGACATAGGAGGGTCAATATGCCCGAAAAATGCCGTGTAAGCGTATGTGGATTTGATCCCATGCTCGTCAAGGGCTATGTCAAAACAGGGTATCGCGCCCTGTGGTTTTATCTCCCTGATGAGCTTTTTGAAGAATTCGATGTCAAAATCGGCGACAAAATCCAGGGGAAGCTCCTGGCGGTCATCAACCCCAAAGAAGAACGGACCGCCGAACCCAACGAGCAGTTCGAGTGGCAGGCCAGCAAAGAGACCGGGTATGCCATTCTCATCCCCGCGGAAGCCATCGTCAAATATAAACTCACCGAGTTCCATTTTGTTGAACTGGAGTTGACCCACATTGTGCGGGGCGACCAGATCATCACGATCTATGCCGGTGAGACCAAACAGCGGAAATGGTGGCCGGACGGCAAGATGAAGCTCAGCTACTCCATCCCCTACGCCGAATAATAGCCACTATGGCCTGAACCAACCTGGCCCTCTTCCACTCCTGGGGGAGGGCCAGTTCTTTTCCCGTGGGGCTAATACCAAGGGTCCGGCTTGCCAGGCCCAGCCGTCGGATTTGAAGCTTGCTTTTCAGATAAAGCACTTAATACCAAGTGGCGGTCTATAGAGGTAACAAACTGTAGCTTCAAATCTTTGCCTGGGCAGGGGCGACGCCTGCGTCGCCCCTACAGCAAAATTACTTGTTTGGCGGCACCTTGGTATAAGATGCATCCCGGCATAAGCCCCTTCCCGAGCCCAAGAAAATCAGATAAGCTTAGCGGGCAATTACAGGAAATGAGGAGCGTAAACAGCCGTCATGGAAGATGAAAAAACCCTCTTTGACGCCCATATTGAAGACACTTGGGAGAACGTGGGGAAACTGGCCAATCTGAGCAACCCCCTCTTTGACCGCACCCTGTTTCTCATGGGCTATGAATTTTCCTCCAATATTTACCTGCTTCAGGGCGACTACTGTTCCCTCATCGACCCGGGCAACGACTATACCGCGTTCATGCAGTTGATAGACCTGGGCATCAAGCCGCCGGACATCAAGAAAATCGCCCTCACCCATGGGCACCATGACCACACCATGGGGGTCATTGAAATGGTCCGGGGCTATCGGGGGTATGCCGACAGCCTCCAGTTGGAAGTGTTTATGCATGAGGCCGGCCCGGTGGAGCTCAAGGAGATGCTAACCCACCTGGGCTTCAAGTTCACCCTGCTCAAAGGGGGGGAGACCATTAATCTCAGCGGCTTTGACCTGGAGGTCATCCACACCCCGGGACATACCATTGACGGCCTCTGCTTTTATCACGCCCCCACCAAGACCCTGTTTTCCGGGGACACCGTTCTGCCCCTAACCATGGCCGAACCTGATGACAAGGTGGCGGGGGGGAACATGGACCATTATCTTTATTCCGTGCGCTCGCTTCTGAAAAAAGACATTGACCATATATTTCCGGGACATGGCGGGATAGCCCCCAAAATCGGCCATTGGGTGGTGGAGGAAACCTACGACGGTTTGGTGAGACGGATAGTGGGTTTTGACACCCCTCTGCTGGAAGGCGTCGCCCTCCTGGCCGAGAAAGGGCTCTTGGAAGAGGCCCTGTTCTGCGCCAACAAGGTGTTGGCCAAAGACGCCGATAATCCCGAGGCCCTGGAGCTGAGGGCCTTTTTGCTCAATGACCTGGGCCGGGTCGAGGAAGCCCTGGCGGTATTTGATGAGGTTTTAGCGCACCAACCGGATAACGACAAGGTGCTCATGGGCAAGGGCTGCGCCCTCATGGGGCTGGGCCGCCATGAAGAGAGCCTACCCCTGTTCGGCGAGGTCTTGCAGCGCCATCCCCAATCCAGCGAGGCCCAAGTTTATAAAGGCATGGCCCTGTATCTCTCCGGACGGGTGGACGAGGCCTTGGACCTGCCGGCCTTCCAGCGGGAATTTGCCAGCCGCCTGAAGACGGAATTGGAGAGTCTCCTGCATCAAAAGGGGTCTTAAGCCGGTTCTAAATTGTGAAAAATTGTCTGATATGCAAAAAACCGGGTCGATAATCGGACAAAATAAACCTATTGATATAATTAAAGTAATTAATTTTTATGGGTCGAAATATAGACAGGCTGATTAAGGCCCAGGAGATATCTTATTAATATAACAATAAATTATTCTGGCTCAGGTTTTGCAATAAAGTAACTTATCCTAAGAAAATAAGAATGAAGCATTTTCGGCATAGTTTATCAGGGCCCCACGTCATGCCGGCGTGGGGTCTTTTTTTTCTACCGTGCTTGACCTAATAGGCATGGCCATTCCTGACGGCCGGGTGATGTCCTCCCCAGGGTGACCACCGCCAGAAAGCGATAAGAGGGAGAATGACTCCTCCTGGTGAATCTACTGCCCTTCTCCTTTTTGTAAGTGACAGTCCGTCCCGGGATTTTCTGGTGCATTTCCTGGAGGCCCAAGACTTTTCCCCCCGGGTGGTGGGAACTCCCAACGAAGCCCTAAAGGCTTTGAAAAATCGGGAGCAGGCCACCTTGTTTATTGACTGTCAGACCATCAGCATTTACGGTCCCGGTTTATACGCCAAAATCAAAGTGGCCTGTCCCGGCTGCCGGGTGGTGCTTCTTTGCGATAAAAGCCACCATGAGCACCGGGACATCGTCAAGGAGGCCATGGACCTGGGGATTTATGCCTGCCTGTTGGCCCCCTTTGCCGAGTGGGAGGTTCTGGCCATGGTCCGCCACAGCCAGGCCCCCAAGCCTGCCGGCCGGCGGCAAGCCCGCACTCGGGAGAAGCAGTAATCCCCTCTCCTTAGACGGATTGCCAAAAGTCTTTTCTAGTACTTAAGCTGCGCAAGTTAGCGCACCTTAAAAGCCGAAACGTTCCATGCCCAGGATACCTTAAGTCCCCCTTTGCTAAAGGTGGATTTAGGGGCAATGCTGTTCACTTAAGCCAAAATAGATAAGGCGACGTTAATTTTTCTGTCATTCTGAGGAAGCCGCAGGCGACCGAAGAATCTCTAAAAGCGAAATGCTTCGCTGCGCTCAGCATGACAAAAAAGCGAATAAAATGTAGGGTGGGCTCTGCCCACCAATTCCTAAAACCGCTTAAGTGAACCGTATTGGATTTAGGGGGATTATTAAGGGCTTATTCAAAATCCCCCCTACCCCCCTTTAGAAAAGGGAGGAATAATAAGTCCCAGTTTGTGTAGCGTCAATTTCTCCAACCAAGAGATAGTCCCCGAACCCTCTCCCCCCATTGTGCGGCGAGGGAATAAAGGGCAGATCTTTTGGCAGGCCCTTAAATTCCCAAGTGAAGGAAATTGCCCCGGTGGGGCGGGCCCCCGTTCCCGCCATTTTTTGGGTTTGAGTGGGTGGGTGCCCCTGGGTGATTACCGATAGGGAATAGGATCCAATACCCCGGCCGCGGCAAAGCCCCGTAAGCGCAGGACACAGGAGGAGCAGCGCCCGCAGGCTTTTTCACTGTCGATATAACAGGACCAGGTAAGCTCCAGGGGAGCCTTGAGCTCCAGCCCCAGGCGCACGATGCCCGCCTTGTCCAAATCAATAAGGGGGGTCTTGATCTCGATCCGGGTTTCGGGCCGGGTGCCCAGATGGATGACCCGGTTAAAGGCTTCAAAATATTCCGGCCGGCAGTCCGGGTAGCCGGGATTGTCCAGAACGTTGGCGCCGATGAAGATGGCCTCTGCGCCCAGGACCTCGGCCCAGGCCGCCGCGGTGGCCAGCAGCAGGGAATTGCGAAAGGGAACATAGGTGGAAGGAATGCCGGCAGGCTCCGTGTCTTCGGTGGGCACGGCCTGGTGGAGGTCCGTCAGGCTGGAGCCGCCGATTTTTCCCAAAAAAGACAGGTCGGCTTCCAGGACCAGGATGGTGTCGAAAAAGGCCGCCTGGGCCCGAAAGGCGCTGAGCTCCTGGGCCACGGTGCGCTGGCTGTAGTTGGCATGGCACAAGGCCAGGTGATAATCCTGGCGGGCCACCGCCGCGCTGACGCAACTGTCCAGGCCGCCGCTCAGGAGCACCACGGCCACCGGTCTGCCTCTCATACCCCTCGAACCTCCGGCCCCCAGATATATTTGTGCAGCTGCACATTGAGGCGCAGCGGCAGCCCGCTGTTCACGATCCAGGCGGCCGCCTCGGCCAGGGGCAGGGAGCCGAATACCGGCGAGATGAGCACCGGCACGCGGTCCGCCAGCCCATGGCGCTTCACCACCTCCACGGCCCAGTCAAAATCGTCCTTATCGGTGATGACAAACTTGACCTCATCCCGAAAGGTCAGGATAGCCAAATTAGCCCAGAAAATGTGATGGCTCATGCCGCTGCCGGGGCATTTAAGGTCCACGATGCGCCTTACCCGGGAATCAATTCCCTGAATGGGTAGCGTGCCGTTGGTTTCCAGGATGACCTCCAGGCCGGCCTGAATAAGGTTTGCCAGGAGCAAGGGAGTGCCCTCCTGGAGCAGGGGTTCCCCGCCGGTGACCAGGACCAAACGGGCGGCAGAACCGCAGGCTTCCGCCACCAGGGATTCCAGGGAGCGGGTTTGGCCTCCCTCATAGGCATAGGCGGTATCGCAATAGCGGCAGCGCAGGTTACAGCCGGTAAGCCTTATGAAAAAGGCCGGCAGCCCCGCCAGGGTGCTTTCCCCCATAAGGCTGGTAAAGGTTTCGCAGACAGTGAGGTCCATCAGGATTAGGGATTTGGCTGATTTGGCGTTAAGCCGCCGGGCCATCCTCAAAGATCAATTCGATGGACTCCACCCCCTGACCGCCGCTGAGATTGGCCAGGCCCTGGCACACCGGGCAGACCACCACGGGCAGCAGATCATGGGCGTGGGTATGTTCGTCAATCGGATAGGGGGCCAGGGAGCGGCATTTGGGGCATTCCAGCATAACGGGCTTCACCATGACGGTGAGCCTGGCGTTTTCCAGGAGGGTGCCCTTGGCCAGAACCTCAAAGGCCGTCCGGGCTGCGGCTTCGGAATGGATGCCCAAAACGCCCATTTTCAGAACCACTTCCTTCACCGGGTCCGTGGCCCGCTCTTCCTCCAGCCGTTCCAAAATGGTGCTGATGATGTCCTGCATCAAGGAGTATTCGTGCATGGCTGTAGTTGGTCCTCACTTTACTGGCTAGGCCGCTTGGCCGGTTATAACCGTCGGCTCTTGGCCGTTTGTGCCTTAGAGAATATCTTCTCCTTCCCGGAGACGCAAGGGCCGGACTCCGGGGAAAGATATATCCAGACAGAAGCCCCACTGACCTTCTGTAACTATCACTAACAAAAAAATCTTCCTGGTAAGTTCTCCTGGAGAAACTTTGCCCTTCTATATTCTAGACGCCAGGAAACCCGCGTCTGTGCTTATTTTCACATGAGATTTTCATTGATTTCTTGACCTGCCTCCCCTATCATACAAGCCTTATCGGAGACGGCGATGAGCACCCCGACAGCGCCTCTGGCAGTGAAGCCAGTGGCCAGCCTGATTCTGGCCCGGGAGGACCTGGTCGGTCCGGTGCTCCGGCAGTTGGCGAGTTATTGGGGGCCGGCGGACTTGGTGGGTCCGCTCTGGCCATTCACTGCCACAGAGTATTATGCCCGGGAAATGGGGGGCGGGTTGTGGCGTTGTCTGGTTTCCTTTTTACACCTTGCCAGTCCAGCCCATCTTTCCGATTGGAAGGTCTTTACCAATCAACTGGAAAAGCGGTGGTCTTTGGGACCCCGCCGTTTGGTCAATCTGGACCCCGGTTATGTGGCCAGGGAGCGCCTGGTGCTGGCCACGGGCAAGAACTACGCCCACCGCCTCTACCTGAGCCAGGGGATCTATGGAGACCTGACCCTGTTAGCCGGTCCAGGGGGGTTGCAAACCCTGCCCTGGAGTTACCCCGATTACGCCCAGGGACCCTTGCGGGAGCTCCTTGACATGGTGCGCCGAAAATACCTGTGGCAACTCAAACAGTTAGCCAACCCATGATAAAAAGCATGACCGGCTACGGCCGGGGAGAAGTGGAAGCAGGGGGCCTCAAATGGGTGGTGGAATTGAAAAGCGTCAACCACCGCTTTCTGGAGGTGTCTGCCAGCCTGCCTCGGCATTTATGGGCCCTGGAGGACCGCATCCGCAAGCTCGTTAAGAATCGCCTGGCCCGGGGTCGGGTCGACGTCCAGCTCAGTTGGGAGGGGCGGGCCGAACGTCCCCTGAGCATCGGTTTGGACCCGGCCATGACCCAGGAGATCAAGGGTTTGCTCACGGACCTCACCCGAGCCCTCCCGGAACCTGAACCGGTGCGCCTTGACCATCTCCTCCATTTCGCGGACCTGATTGTCGCCAAGGAGCGCCAGACCCAGGATGTGGAAGAGACCTGGGAGGCCGTCTCCGGGGCCCTGGCCCAGGCCCTGGAAGCCTTGGAAGTCATGCGGGGCAACGAGGGCGCGGCCCTGGCGGAAGAAAGTTTGGAGCATCTGGACCGGGTGGGGCAAGACCTGCAGCGCATCAAGGCCCAGGCCGACCTGGTGCCCGGCCTCTGGCAGGAAAAGCTTAAAATCAGGCTGGAGGAGTTGCTGGCCGGCACCGCGCCCGTGGACGAAGGGCGTCTGGCCCAGGAAGTGGCCTACCTGGCCGAGCGCCGGGATATCCGGGAGGAACTGGCCCGCCTGGAGAGCCATCTGACCCAGTTTCAGGAGGCCCTGGCCGTGCCGGGGCCCGTAGGCCGCAAATTAGAATTTCTCCTGCAGGAAATGCTCCGGGAGACCAACACCATCGGGGTAAAGGCCGGCGACCTGGACATCTCCCAGGCCGCAATAGCCATCAAGGGCCACCTGGAGCGCCTGCGGGAACAGGTGCAGAACATAGAGTGAAATACCTCAGGGGGACGCATGGACGGACGCTTGATTAATATAGGCTTTGGCAATACGGTGGTCAGCCACCGGGTGGTGGCGGTAATTATGCCCCAGTCCGCGCCCAGCAAACGGCTGCGGGAGGAGGCGCGCCACGAACAGCGCCTCATCGACGCCACCCACGGACGGAAAACCCGGGCCATCATCGTCACTGACAGCAACCACGTCATCCTGTCTGCAGTTCACGCTGACACCCTCTCCCAGAGAATGAGTGGCAACCACAGCCCCTCCCGGTCGGACGCGGACTTCAAAGAGAATTAGGTGACTGAGGAAATCTACATCGTCAGTGCTCCTTCCGGCACGGGCAAAACCACGCTCCTAAAAAGGCTGTTGGCTGCCGATCCCGGTTTGCGCTTCTCCATTTCCCACACTACCCGTGCACCTCGCTCCAAAGAGGCGCATGGGCGGGAGTACTTTTTTGTCTCGCCCGAAGAGTTTCAGCAGCTACGGGACCAGGGGGGCCTCCTGGAATGGGTGGAGCAATTCGACCATTTTTACGGCACCTCCCGGGATTATGTCTCCACCTGCCTGGCTGAGGGCTTCGGGGTGGTGTTCGACATTGACGTCCGGGGAGCCAAGGCCCTGAAACCAAGCTTTCCTGAGGCCGCCTTTATTTTTATCGCCCCCCCCAGCCTGGAGATTCTGGAACAGCGCCTCCGGCAGCGGGGGGAGATGTCCGCCCAAGAACTGGCCCGGCGCCTGGACCAGGGCCGCGGCGAACTGGGGGAAGCCCCCTGGTACGATTTCCTGGTGGTCAACGACGACCTGGAGGACGCCCTGGCGCAACTGCAGGCCATTGTCCGGACCAACCGCTGCCGCACTTCCCGCCTCTGGCCCCGCCTGGCGCCCCGCTTCGGTTATTGAGACGCGCCCTCCGGTTTTTTTCCCATCTCAAGTTTGGTATCATCAAGGTATAAATAATAAATATGTCCTGTACTCCGCACAGGACATAATCAATTCTCTGCGGGGGAGGAGGGTTCCTACGGGCTGGAAGCCCGTGCCGCCAGGGCCGGTGGGCCCTTATACCAAGTTGCCGTCATAGAGGTAATGAAATGTAACCGCGAGGCTAACCTGCGTTTGGGCACGGCAAGCCGTGCCCAAACAGAAAAATTACTTGTCTAATGGCATCTTGGTATTACTCCCTCCCCCAATCCCTTGCGGGCAATATTTTGCGGAGAAAGTCGGGGCCTTATGGCCTCGACTTTCTCCTGTCTTCTGCGGGTTGGGAGGGGGGTGTGGGGGGAGGGCAGGGACCTCAGGTCCCTGGCCCTCCCCCCATAATCGATTTATTTTCGTAACCTAAAACCGGTTAATGAGGAGGCCTCCCATGTCTGACGCGGCGGCCCGCCCAGCCACTGCCCCGAGTTGGCCCTCGGCAAGTCCGGACCATTCCCGGGACATTTTCCTGTTCAATGAAATCGCCACCATCACGGCTCAAACTCTGGACCTCCAGGAGATTGCCGACCTGGCCCTCAAGAAAGTTCTGGAGTTTTTCCAAATTGAAGCTGGGCTTCTCCTGTTGTGGGACCATGACCGCCAACGCCTGACCTCGGTGGCGGCCCAGGGCTTTCAGGTGGATTATTTGCACTGGACCGGCACCGGGGAGTTGGAGAAAATGATCGGCCCCTATCTTTCCCGGGCCACCCAGCCCCTGGTCATCCTTGATGTCCATTCGGACCCCCGGCTGGAGACCTCCACCTTTTCCCAGGCCATCCGCCATGACTCGCGCTTTCAATCGGTGGTCAGCATTCCCCTGAAGTATCGGGAGGAGGTGAACGGCTTTTTAAACTTGGCGGCCACTACCGCGGCGGCTTTCCATCCCTATCCGGCCTATTTTTACAGTATCCTGGGCAACCAAATCGGCCTGGCCATTGCCAACGCCCGCCTGTACCACTACCTGCGCCGTTCTGAGCGCCGCTACCGCCGGATCTTCGAGGGCTCCCTGGACATGATTTTTGTTACCGACGCGTCCGGCCAGATTCTTGATTTAAACCCGGCCGGGCTGGCCCTCCTGGGTCTGCCGCCGGAGGCCCGGGGCGGCCTGTTGCCCAACTTCCGGGAACTGTTTTTAAGTCCCCATGATTGGGAGGCTTTTCAGACCCAGGTGGAACAGGTGGGCTTCGCCCGGGATTTGGAAGTGGTTTTTAAGCAGGGGACCGATGGCCGGGTGCCCGTCCTTCTCACCGGTATTGTGCGCCGGGATCTGGAAGGCAGAATCACCGGCTATGAAGGCATCGTCAAGGACATTACCGAGCGCCAGCGCAGCGAACTCCAGGTGCTTCGGGAAAAAAAGACCACCGAGGGCATTTTGGAGGGACTGCCCGTGCCCACCTTTGTCATTGACCGCCATCACCGCATTATTTATTGGAACCGGGCCTGTGAGGAACTCACCGGCCACTCCCGGCAGGAAATGGTGGGCAGCTACCGCTATTGGCTGCCCTTTTATTCCCACGAAGGTCCGTCCATGGCCTCCCTGGTGGTGGAGCAGAATTTCAAGGCCCTGGAAACCTTTTTCGGGGTCAAGAATTTAAAGCGCTCCGCCCATGCGCCGGTGGCCTTTGAGGCCTACGAATATTTTCCGGATTTCGACGGCTCCGAGCGCTATTTTTACAATACCTGCTCCCCCATTTACGACGGGGAAGGCCTCATTCAGGGGGCGGTGCAGGCCATTGTGGACGTCACCGAGCGGGAACGGCTGGCTCAGGAACTCCGGGAGTCCGAGGAAAAATTCCGCACCCTGGTGGAGGCCTCCCTGGACGGCATCGTCCTGCACCGGGAGATGAAACTGGTATATGTCAACCAGGCCTGTTTGGAGATGTTCAGGTACGATAATCCGCAAGACCTTATGGGGCGAGACTTGTCGGAACTCATCGAGTTTCCCTTCCAACACGCCGCGCCCCGGCGTCTGGCCAACATCCTGCAAGGCGCCTCCCGCCCCCGGGTCTTTGAAATGAAAGGCATCTGCCGGGACGGGGCCAAATTCGATTTGGAGGTCATTTCCTTCCCCACCTCCTATGGGGGCCGGCCGGCCAGCCAAACCCATATCCGCAACATCACCCACAAAAAGCAGTTGGAGGAACATTTAACCCGCACCGAGAAGCTGGCTTCCCTGGGGCAGCTGGCCGCGGGGGTGGCCCATGAGATGAACAATCCCCTGGGGTCCATTATGGTGTTGAGTTACTTGCTCCTGGAGGACCTGGATGAAAAATGCGCCGAACGGAGCCAGGTGGAAAAAATCGTCAAAGAGGCCACCCGTTGCAAGGAAATCGTCCAGGGGCTTCTGGAATTCTCCCGGTACATGCCGTCCCGCATGGCCCCCCTGCAAGTCAACGATATTTTGGAGGAAGTCCTCTCCCTGGTGAGCGACCACCTCCTTTTCCAGCACATCGACCTGGTGAAGGACCTCAACCCCAAACTTCCCCCGGTCCTGGGAGATAAAAACCGGCTGGAACAGGTGTTCATCAATCTCCTGATGAACAGCGGCGACGCCATGGAAGGCATGGGCCGTCTGACCGTGTCCACCGGTCTGAACCCGGAGGGCAACCGCATCCGCCTGGCTTTTCAGGATACCGGTCCCGGCATTCCGGAGAACCTCGTGGGCCGTCTGTTTGACCCCTTTTTCACCACCAAGGGGGTGGGCAAAGGGGTGGGGCTGGGCCTCTCCATCAGCTACGGCATCATCGAGAAGCACCTGGGCCGCATTTTTGTGGAAAAAACCGGCCCCGAGGGCACCACTTTTATCATTGAGCTGCCGCTGTACCGGGAATCCCGGGGTTAACTGGAGATGGTGGCAACGAGGTTCGGGGAAGCGGACCACGGGCTGTAAGCCCGTGCTGCACATGCTCTCGAACCCGGCAGGGACGCAATTCATTGCGCCTTTAGGGACGGCTGCCATGCCCTAAGGCCATGCCCAGCCAGTCCCCCGCCCCCGGCAAGAGACTTGGGCCACAACCCCAATATATCCCCAGAACATTCCCTCCCTATCCGTGGACTGGCATTCCTGCTGGTCGCCGCGATTTTTTTTGTGGTCCCCTCCTTATGAAAAAAAGCACAATACCCCCGGCCATTTTGCCCTTCAACCCTTCGGGGCAGATCTCCCCAGAAAATAGAAGTCCTTAATAAATCTCTAAAAATGAGAGAGGCCGGGCTGATATTTTTCTCATCCGAGAATCTGCAAAAAAGATTGACTTGGGGGGGTGGCTGTGATAGTTACGACCATGTGAAAAGAAGCATTTAGTTTGCCCCAAAATCGAGGCTTATGAAGGAAGATACCAAGAAATTTTTGAAAGAGCTCATGACGGGGGGTTACAAGGCCTCTGCCATCGGGCTTTCCCTGGTTCTGGCCATCATTATCGGCGGGGGCCTGGGCTACTGGTTGACCTCGGTGACGGGAAAGACTTACTGGTTTTACCTCGGCCTGATTTTGGGCATTGTCGCCGGCTTCCGCAACCTTTACCTCATGGGCAAGAAGTATGAGGACAAGTGAGGTCCGCGTGGAACTGCTTTCTCCCCGGACGCTGAAGCTGGCAAACTGGGCTGTTCTGGCCCTGCTGGTGGCCCTGGGCTATGTCTGGCAGGGGCCGAAGTTCGGCCTGGGAATCCTGGCAGGGGGCCTGGTGGTGGTGGTGAATTTCCACTGGCTCCACCACAACCTGAGGGGCTTGCTGGACAGAGCTCCCCAGTTGCCGGAAAACCAGCGGGGGTCGGCCAAGGCGTTCTTTGCCGGCCGCCAGATCTTGCGTTTCTTTGTGGTGCTGGCGGTCTTATTTATCTTGTTGGGTCAAGAGTGGATCAACGTTTTCGGACTGGTGGTGGGACTGTCCACCACGGTCCTGACCTTGCTGACAGTAGCACTCATCGAGGTGATCAAGCTGAATAAAAAGGAGGCCAACCCATCTCATGGAACACCCTATTCTGTTTCTTGATTTACTTTTCGGGGCTCTCAATCTCAACATTCCGCCTCACGTAACCTACACCTGGCTCATCATGCTCATCTTGCTGGGGCTGGGATTTCTGGCCAGCCGGAGTGTTTCCCTGGTGCCGGCGGGAGCCCAGAACGTCTTTGAACTGATCATCGGTGGTTTGGAAGAGTTTATGGTGGAGATCACCGGCGAGGAAGGCCGCGCCTTCTATCCTTACATCGCCACCTGCTTCCTCTTTATTCTCTTCGCCAATCTGATAGGTCTGCTGCCGGGGTTCTTCTCCCCCACGGCCAACATCAACACGCCCCTGGCCCTGGCCCTGTGCACCTTTATTTTCACCCATTACCTGGGGGTCAAGTACCACGGCGTCAAATACATCAAGCATTTTCTGGGGCCCATCCCCTGGTTGGCTCCTTTGTTTTTCCCCATCGAACTCATCGGGCACACCGCCCGGGTGCTCTCCCTGACTTTGCGTCTCTTCGGCAATATCATGGGGGAAGACTTGGTGTTGGCCATTCTCTTGCTCCTGGCCGGCAAATTCCTGGCGCCGCTGCCCATGATGTTTTTGGCGGTGTTCACCAGCGCGGTGCAAGCCTTTATCTTTACCCTGCTCTCCATGATGTACTTTGCCGGTTCCATGGAGCACGCGCACTAAATTCGGAAGAAGGCCACATTACACATATCTGGTAGGAGGTTATGGCAATGGTAAGAATCGGTTTGGCTCTGCTTTTCACCTTGGTTTGGGCTTCTCTGGCTTTGGCCGCTGACCCGGTAGGCGTTGGCGCCGCTGGCATGGGCGGCTTTTTCGCCGCCGCGGTGACCGCGGCTGGCTTCGGCATGGGCATCGCGGCTTTCGGCACCGGCATCGGCCAGGGCATCGCGGTCCAGAAGTCGGTGGAAGGCATCGCCCGTAACCCTGAGGCTTCTGGTAAAATCACCGTGACCATGCTCATCGGTCTGGCCATGATCGAATCTCTGGCCATTTACGCCTTGGTCGTGGCGCTCATCATCCTCTACGCGTACCCGATGACCAAGCCCATTGCTGCCGCTTTGGGACTGAAGATCTAATTGACCTGCATTTCGGGGGGGAGCTGCGGTTCCCCCCTTTTTGCCCCTCTGCTCATTGTGCAATTATCCACTTAAGGTTAGCCTTATCTGAAAGCTAACTATGCGGTCACCAATGAAATTTTCAAAAATTCCCACGGCCACCATCACCCGCTTGTCCATTTATTCCAGATATCTGGAGATCCTGGTTCAAGAAGGCGTCAAGATTATCGCTTCTGACAAACTGGCGGAGAAGTGCGGCATTAATCCGGCCCAAATCCGCAAGGATTTAGCTTACTTCGGGGAGTTTGGCATCCGGGGCGTGGGGTATTTTGTCAAGGAACTGCTCTTCGAAATCAAGCGGATATTAGGACTCAACAAAATCTGGAAAATGGCCCTGGTGGGTATCGGCAACCTGGGTTCCGCGCTCCTGGCTCACCAGAATTTCATTCGCCAGGGCTATGAATTTGTGGCGGTTTTCGACGTGGACCCGGGCAAGGTGGGGCGGCGTCTGCCCAGCGGCCAGATTATTCATCACCTGGACGATCTTGCCAAAGTGGTGAAGGAACAGGATATCGAGATCGGGGTCGTCGCCACCCCGGCCGGCAAGGCCCAGGCCGTGGCCCAGCACCTCATCGACGCCGGCGTCAAGGCCATCCTCAACTTTGCCCCTACCCAACTCCAGATCGTGGAAGGCATGTTCGTGGAAAACGTGGACTTCACCGTCAAACTGGACAATCTGGCCTACCACCTCACCATGGGGAACGCCTAATCAGGAGGCCTGGCTATAGGCTGTAAGCTATAAGCTATAGGCTTATTGGAAACAACCAAGTCAATGCAGGGCACGTCTCACACGCCACTTCCAAGCAGCCTCGGCCCACCTATAAATCTTTTTAGCTTAAAGCTTAAGGCTTATAGCTTATAGCTATTACTGCAGCACATCCCGCAAAAACCAGCCGGTATGTGAGCCCGCCTGCTTGGCCACTTCCTCCGGGGTGCCCACCGCCACCAGTTGTCCGCCCCGGTCGCCTCCTTCGGGCCCCAGGTCGATGAGATAATCCGCAGTCTTGATGACTTCCAGGTTGTGCTCGATGATGATCACCGTGTTGCCCGCCTCCACCAAGCGGTTCAACACCTGCAGCAGCTTGTCGATGTCCGCCAGGTGCAGGCCCGTGGTGGGCTCATCCAGGATATACAGGGTGCGGCCCGTGGCCCGTTTGCCCAGTTCCCGGGAGAGCTTCAGGCGCTGGGCCTCGCCGCCTGAAAGGGTGGTGGCGGACTGCCCCAGTTGCACATAGCCCAGGCCCACGTCCGCCAGGGTCTGCAAGCGGGTGCGCAAAGCCGGCACCGGACCGAAGACCTCCAGGGCCTGGTCCACGGTAAGGTCCAGCACCTCGGCGATGGTGTAGCCTTTGTAGCGGATCTCCAGGGTGCTGGGGTTGTAGCGCTTGCCGTGGCACACCTCGCATTTGACGTAGACATCCGGCAGAAAGTGCATCTCGATCTTGTTGATGCCCTCCCCCCGGCAGGATTCGCAGCGGCCGCCCTTGACGTTAAAACTGAAACGCCCGGGCTTGTAGCCCCTTAAACGCCCCTCGGGGACCTGGGAGAAGAGCTCCCGGATCAGGGTGAACACCCCGGTGTAGGTGGCCGGGTTGGATCGGGGGGTGCGGCCGATGGGGCTCTGGTCGATGTTGATCACCTTGTCCAGGTATTCGATCCCCTCCAGATTATCGTAAGGGGCTGCGGGGATGCGGGCTCGATACAGCTTTTGCTTCAGGGCCTGGTACAGGGTGTCCATGGTGAGGGTGCTTTTGCCGGACCCGGACACCCCGGTGATGCAGGTCAGGACCCCCAGAGGGAAATTCACGGCAATGTCCTTGAGATTGTGCCCTTTGGCCCCCGTGAGGCGCAGCCACCCCCGGGCCTGGCGGCGCTCGTCCCGGCATGGCGATTTCCCGTTGGCCGGAAAGATACTGCCCGGTGAGAGAGTGCTCCTGGCGGAACAGTTCCTCCGGCGGCCCGCCAAAGACCACCTGGCCGCCGTGGCGGCCGGCCCCGGGCCCCATGTCCACCACATAATCCGCGGCCCTGATGGTGTCCGGGTCGTGCTCCACCACGATGACCGTGTTGCCCAGGTCCCGCAGCACCTTCAGGGTGGCGAGCAGCCGCAGGGTGTCCCGGGGGTGCAGCCCGATGGAAGGCTCATCCAGGATATAAAGGACACCGCTCAGCTTGGAGCCGATCTGGGTAGCCAACCGGATGCGCTGGGCTTCGCCGCCGGCCAGAGTGCCGGTGGCCCGCTCCAAAGTCAGGTAATCCAGGCCCACTTCCAACAGAAACCCCAGACGCTCGCTGATTTCCTTCAGCACCCGCCGGGCGATTTCCTGCTGCCGGGGGCTGAGTTTAAGATGGGCGAACCAGTCCTGGGCCTGGGCCACGCTGAAATGGGTGACTTCGCTGATGTTGGCCCCGCCGATCTTCACCGCCAGGGCCTCTATACGCAGCCGCGCCCCGTGGCACTCGGGGCAGGGCCGCACCGTCATGTACTGCTCGATTTCATCCCGCACAAACCCGGAGTCGGTTTCCTGGTAGCGCTCCTCGAGCCAGGGGATGATGCCGGGGAAAGACCTGGTTTCATTAACGCGGCGGCCGCCGTAGTCGTAATGAAACTTGATGGGCTGACCCTGGGAGCCGTACAGGATGGCGTTTTGGACCTCTTCCGGCAAATCCTTGAACGGGGTGTGCACCGAGAAGTGATAATGCTTCTCCAGGGCCTCCAGCATTTGCTGATGGCGCAGGGTGTGGCGCTGGGCCCAGGGCCGCACCGCGCCCTCCCGGAGGGATAACTCCGGGTTGGGCACCACCAGGTCCGAATCCAGGATGAGGCGGGTCCCCAAGCCGCTGCACGTCTGGCAGGCCCCCTGGGGGCTGTTGAAGGAAAAGAGCTGGGGATTGATCTCCGGCAGGCTCACCCCGCAGATATCGCAGGCGAACTTTTCGCTGAACAGCAGTTCCTCCCCCCCGGCCACTCCCACCCGCACCGTGCCTTCGCTGAGTTTCAGGGCCAACTCCAGGGAGTCCGTCAGGCGGGGGGCCAGATCATCCTTGATCACCAACCTGTCCACCACCGCCTCGATGGTGTGGCGCTTGTTCTTGTCCAGGGTGGGGGGCTCTTCCAGGTCAAAGGTTTCACCGTTGACCCTGATGCGGCTGAAACCCTCCCGCTGCAAACGCTCCAAGAGTTTCAGGTGCTCGCCTTTGCGGTTCACCACCACCGGAGCCAACACCGTTATGCGGCTGCCCGGGGGCAGCTCCATGATCTGCTCCACCATGAGGGGCACCGAGAGCGAGGCGATGGGCCGGCCGCACTGGTAGCAGAAGGGCGAGCCCACCCGGGCGAAGAGCACCCGCAGGTAATCGTAGATTTCCGTGGCGGTGGCCACGGTGGAGCGGGGGTTCCTGGAGGCGCTGCGCTGCTCGATGGCAATGGCGGGCGACAGGCCCTCGATGTACTCCACGTCCGGCTTATCCATGAGCTCCAGGAATTGCCGGGCATAGGCCGAGAGACTCTCCACGTAGCGCCGCTGCCCCTCGGCGTAGAGAATGTCGAAGGCCAGGGTGGATTTCCCCGAGCCGCTCACCCCGGTGATGACAATGAAGCGGTTGCGGGGCAGTTCCACGTCAATGTCTTTCAGGTTGTGCTCCCGGGCGCCCCGGATGACGATGAGGTCGGTGGGGCGGGCAGCTTGGTTTAACGCCTGAAAGACTGCGGGTGAGATGGGTGAATCAGGAAGAGGATTTCCCGGAGACGCCGGTTTTTTGGCCTCGGGGTGCGGTTCCCGTGGTTTTGGGCTTGCGGCCCCGCTTTTTTTTGAGGTCATATTCCACAAACTTTAGCCCCTGGGAGCGTCCCACCCCTCCTGGCCAGAGCAGGGGGCCGTTTCCCAGCAGGCGGGCGATTTCCGCCAGGGTCATGTCCAGGTACGCCGGGGGGATCACAGTGATTTCCAGCTTGCGCCCCCGGGACGCCCGGTTATTTTCTTTGGACATCCAAACGGTTCCTTAACGTAAAGCAGGAGTTCTCACGGACTCAAAATCTGAGCCCGCTTTGCAACCCAAATATTAAATATAGCCTTTTTGGGAAAGATTTGCCAAGACCGGAAGAGGGTGGTCTAAAGGCCAACTAAATAGCAGGACAGTTTGAAAATTAGGAAAAGTCGTGGGGCGGGCGTCCCCGCCCGCCATCAACTTGGCACTGTGAACCCTGAACCTTGAACTTATCTGTCAATGAGTTCAGGGTTGTAAGGGATTAACCACCATGTAGCGCACCTTGTTGGCTTTTTCGCCGTTGTGCTTCAGGATGCCGGCCTGCATGAGTTGGCTGAGATAGGCCCAGGCAGTCTTTTTGTTCACCGCGAAACGGGCCTCAAAGTCCATAAGGCGAAACCAACTGCCCCCGGTTTCCTGGAGAAAATCGACCAGGGCCGTGCTGGTGAGCTTGCGGCGGCCCTTGGGAAGAAGGGGCAGGTTGTTCAGGGCCTGGCGCAGGGCTTTGTCCTGCATGATTTCTTCAGGGGAAGCGGGGGCCGGGGCTTTGGGATGGGAGGTTTTGGACCCCACCCAGCTTCCCCGGGCCTCTTCGAAATAGCTTTGAACATTTTCTTCGATGAGGTTGAGCAGGCGGAAAAATTGGGATAGGGGAATCTGGCCGGCCAGGCGGGTGGCCAAGTAGCTTTTGGCTTGGCGCCGGATAAAAGAAACCCGCTCTGGGGTGCTCACCGGCAGCTTTTCCGCCTCGCGTAAAACCTGGAAGAACATGCCGGCCACCAGGGTGGTGTCCAGGGTCTGGCTCCGGGGGCGGTGGAGGGCGAGGCTTTCCTCGGCCCGGATGAGGCCGCCGCTGATGGCCAAGGCGGCGAAATCTTCAGAGAAGGTGGCCAATTTCTCGGGCCTAAGGGTGGCCATTACTTGTTGGGTGAGGCTGCGCACCAGTTCCAGTTGGCTGTCCCGATCCATCCTGGGGCCCTCCTTGGCTAATTTTCGGGTTTATTATAAGGCCAAAAAAGAAATGGTGCAATCCCCTAAGTATTTTTAAGGAAAATATATAAGTATAAAGAGTAAGGGTTATTCGGGGGGTAGGTAATTTCTCTTGGAGGGGGTCAGGAAGAGATTATTGGGAAAGTGTCTCTTGCCATGATGGGTTGCTCAATGCCCCTTGAAGAATAGGTCGTAAAGTATCAGCCCGATTTCCACCACGATCAGAATGACGATATACCATTCCACCCGCAGGCTGCGCCGGGTTTGCAACAGATCAAGAAGCGTTTTCGCGGTGTTGGAAATAACTTCCAGCTTGCGTTCCAGGGCCAGATGCCGCTCGCGCAGCTCGAATTCATTTTCCAGTTGCAGATACAGACCTTCCAGTCCCGGGCGTTCCCAGAGAAGGTCGGGTTTGTCGGCGACTTCGGCACGCCCCACCAGGCGCTGCTGACTGAGCAGGGATTCGCCAATGTAACTCAGCAGCTCCTTCTTTTTTTTCTGGCCGTGGCCTTCGCTCAGATTTTTGGCCAAGGGTTCAATTTTCTCAAACGTTTTGGCAACCCGGGCTTCATCATCAGCCAATACCTGGCTGCGTGCCAACACTTCCGCTACCAGTTGCAAGCGATGGACGGAAGTGTCCTGTAACCACAGGCAGCCATTGGCATCAATGACTTCCCGGGCAGTGGGGTTGATGCGCAGATTCAGCTTCTCGTCTTCCAGCCTGATATGTGACTCACCGGTCAGTGGCCGGAGTCGTTCCAGAAATGCCCTTTCCTGGTCCGCATTCATACCGAAAAATACCACGGCACCGTAGCGAAACAATACAGCACAACCCCCTCCCGGCACTGCCAGGGTCAGCGGATTGATGGCCACGATTTCATCGTCCCGGAACGGTTTAGTATCAATGCGGCTGCCGATGAGCAGGGCGTTCACCGTGATGGGCTGGTCACTGGCGAGATTCAATTGCAAGGTAGCCATGGGATGCGTTAGTGGGCTTGGCAGCGTGTGTCAGGCTATTTGTTAGGGAATACTCATGCCCAATTAAATTGCCCACACTGGCCCCCTCTTAGATTTCACCGAAATGGTTAGGTGGTGGATGGCTTAATTTTTTCTAATTGAGCCGTCAATTCCTTGGGGTCCCCCGCAGGAGGCTGACAGGCGTAATGGTGGCAAAGATAGGCCACCGGCCCTGCGCCCACCGGCGCATAATCCCGGGTGGCGGGAATGAGGCCCTCCACCCTGGCGGCATCCACCGGATTTTTCAAGGCCAGGCGCCGCTCCGGCAGAAACTGGCGGTTGATTTCGGCCAGCAGGGCCTCCGTCCGGGCATCCTTGGGGTCCCCCACCAGGGTCAGGTCCAGGGGCGGCAAGAGGCTCAGCCCGGCCACCGCCAGGTAATGGGAAAACCCCCAGGGATTTTCCGTGACCTGGGTGTGGAACCGGTGCAGGATGGCCTGATAACGCTGCTGGTGAATCTCATTTCCCGTGAAGCGCCACAGACGCCAAAAAACCCGGGCCGCCAGTGAATTTCCCGCGGGCACTGACTGGTCGTGGACGCTTTTGGACCGCACCAGTGCAGTCTCCTGGTTTCGCGCCACATAAAAATACGTGCCGTCCGCGGCATCCAGGAAGAGGTCGTCCATCTTTTCAGCCAACCGAAGCGCGGCTTCCAGCCAGGCCGGGTGAAAGTCGGTCTCGTAGAGGTCCAGACAGGCGTTGGCCAGACCGGCATAATCGTCCAGGAAACCGGGAATGCTCGCCTGCCCTTGGGCCCAGATGCGCAGCAATTGGTCATCCCGCCAGAGTTGCGTCAAAAGGAAGCGGGCCCCTTGGACCGCGGCCTCGTAATACTTGGGGTTGCCCAGGACCTGGGCCCCCAGGGCCAAGGCCGATAGCATCAAGCCGTTCCAGGCGGTGATGACCTTTTCATCCCGATGTGGTTTAATGCGCCCCTCCCGAACCGCGCACAGACGCTCTCTGGCTGACTTCAGGGCCTGAACGGCGCCCTCCGGCGTTAGGCCGAAGCGGGCCGCCAGGTCTGCCTCACTTAAGGGGAAAGTCAGGATGTTGTGCCCCTCAAAATTGTCCGGCCGCGGTAACCCCATAGGCAGCCGCGGCCAAGGGCGCGTCGGCTCCTGCCACTGCGGCAAATTCCTGTAAACTCCAGACATAGAATTTCCCCTCTTCCCCCTCGCTGTCTGCGTCCCAGGCGGCATAAAAGCCCCCCTGGGGGGCCCTGAGCTCCCGCAGCACAAAGTCCAGGGTTTCCATGGCGATGCGCCGGGACAGGGGGCTCCCGGTAATCTGGTAGTGAGCCAGGTACAAGGGCACGAGAAGGGCGTTGTCATAGAGCATCTTTTCAAAGTGGGGCACCACCCAGGCGCCGTCCACGGTGTAGCGGTGAAAACCGCCCCCCAGTTGGTCATAAATGCCGCCCCGGGCCATTTTATCCAGGCTCTGGGCCACCATCTCCAGGGCTTCCTTATCCCCGGCGGCGCGATATTGGGTTAACAGAAACCCCAATTCCAGGGCCCGGGGGAATTTGGGGGCGCCGCCAAAGCCGCCGTACTGCCGGTCAAAGTCTTGCTTCAGGCGGGCCGCAGTTTCGCTGAGGTCTGTGGGAGTGAACTCCCGGCCCTCGCCGGCCATCTCCGCCAGAATTTTCAGGCGGGACTCCACTTCCTCCCCCATTTTCGCCACCGTGTCCCGCTTCTGTCGATAGGCGTCGCTTAAGGCCATAAGGAGGCGGGGAAAACCGGGAATGCCGCCCCGGTCCTCCGGGGGGAAATAGGTGCCGGCGTAAAAGGGTTTGAGGTCAGGGGAGAGGAAAACGCTCATGGGCCAGCCCCCCCGGCCCGTAAGGAGTTGGACCGCGGTCATGTAAGTCTCGTCCAGGTCGGGGCGCTCCTCCCGGTCCACCTTGATATTGATGAAGTGCTGGTTCATGAGCGCCGCGATGCTGTCGTTCTCGAATGACTCGTGGGCCATAACGTGGCACCAGTGGCAGGTGGAATAACCGATGCTCAAGAAGATGGGCTTATCCTCCCGGCGGGCCCGCTCCAGGGCCTCGGAGCCCCAGGGATACCAATCCACGGGGTTGTGGGCGTGCTGCCTGAGATAGGGGCTGGTTTCATGGATGAGCCGGTTGGTGCGGCCGGAGGTGGTCATGTGGATGTCCTTGGTGAAAGAATTGTGGAGCCGAACAGAGGCCCGAGATTGCACCCTTAAAAGTAAGCATGAAGATAGGGTATGCAAGGCAAGGCCGGAGAACGAGCCAATAAGAACCGGCGTAACCGGGGCTTCTGATGCCGTGTCTTAGGAAATGTAGTGCACGGGCACTGCCCGCCGCATAATTGGCGGGTACCGCCCTCCCCCTCATACCAGGTCGCAATCAAAGAGCAACGATTACAACAATTGTAGGGGCGTGATTCATCACGCCCATTTTGAGGCGCAATAAATTGCGCCACTACAAAAAATACCTAATTGCCTGCTACCTTGGTATCAGAACTTTTCGGAACCTTTACTTTCTAAGCGCCATCATAATTTCCTGTTTGATGGCAACCTGTTATCAAAGGAGTTGCTGGGCTTTTAGATATCGAGAAGAACCTCAAATTCCGGCAGGCTGGCCAGGCTGGCCAGTTCCTGGAGGAGTTCCCGGAGTTCCCGGTGGTCGGTAAATTTGAGGGAAAGCTCAAAATCGGGTCCCTCAAAAGCCGGGGGTTCCTTCAGGCGCAGCCGGGGATGGTGTTTGAGGCCCAGGCGATCCAAACTCGCGGCAAAGGTTTTCCTGGCGGCTGCGAAGCGGGGCGAGACCCACTCGTTTAACCGGCGGCGCACAGCTTCACTGCGCTCCTGGGGGGGCATGACGGGGTTTGTGAGAATTTCCTGAAGTTCACGCCGCAGAAGAATATCAGTCAGGGACAAGCCCTCCCGGCGGGCCAGGATTTCCACCCCGGCCAGAAACTCCTCCTGCTTGCTCTGGCTGAAAGGGAGGGTGGCGAGGAAGGGCAGGGCGGCCAGACGGGCGGCAGGGTTCCAGGCGGCCAGACGGGCTGCGGCCGTGAGGGCCAAGCGCTCCCCTGCCACCAGCTCCAGCCAGGGAGGCTCCAGGCGGGCCGCGGCCAGGAGGCGCTCCAGGTGGGCCGCAGTGGGAGGCAGGCCCAGCAGAGGCAAGCCTTTGGTGATCAGGGGGTCCCGGTTCCAATGGGACAAAAGCCGGGAGGCCAGCAAGGCCTGCTCCAGAGGATTGAAGGGCCGGCTAAAGGCGTTGTCGTGGAGATAGAACAGGAGCAGGTGCGCCTCAGGGATCTCCGGGTCCAGGACCACCGCCGGGAGGGTGGGCCAGGCCAGGTTAGCCGCGGCCTTGAGGCGCTTCCAGCCGGTGACCGGCTGCCACCAGCCATTTTTTTGCGGCCGCACCCGAGGGGGGGACAAAAGGCCCACCGCAGCCAGAGACTCCTGCAGCCGGGACAAGTCGGCGCTCTGGGTTAGGCCCAATAAATTGGCGTCCAGATCTACCCGTTCCAGGAAAATTTCGGTAATGGCAAGTTCAGAGTTCAAGGTTCAAAGAAGATGTAGGGTGCGCACTGCGCACCGGGATGGCGGGCAGGGACGCCCACCCCACCGACCCTGCCATAGTTTCGGGTGAGCCAACGGCGCATGAATTAGTGCTTGGGGGCGCAGCCAGGCCCTGCCTGGCCGCAGCAACTCCAGCACCGGTATCTACCTTTGGGCGCCAAGCAGAGCTTTGCAGCCACTAACGGTTCCCAAGCGTGAGCGTGGTAACCAGAAGAGGCGCTGCTGTCATAAAAGGCAGAGCAGTCATAGAAGAGAACCCCCCGCCGCAAAAAAAAGAGCCAGAAGAATCGGAAGGAAATCTCCTGGCTCTCATTATACCCGGCGGCCGGGGGAAGTTCTACTGGGAACCCTGACCGCCTCGTTTTTGATTGCCTTGGCGTCCCTGACCCTGGGGGGCGCGCTGGGAACTCCCGCCAGACCCGCCGGCCACGGGCCTGGACGCTGCCATGGCCGGGGCAGGTCTGGGACTCGTTTGGGCCATGGGGCGATGCATGACCGGCCCCGGAGAAGAAGCCTGCATGGCCTGAGGCCTGGGCCCCTGCTGGCTCGGGGTGGCAGTCAGCCCCGGAGCATTGACCGCCTGCTGCTGCCGGTGTCCCGGCCGCACAAAGGGCGCCTGCGTCTGGGGGCCGCTCACTTGATCGTTCCTGTACCTGTGCCGGGGTCCGGTGGCCGCGTGATTGGCGGAACCAGACCCAGGAGCATGGCCGGGAGTCGGTCCCAAAGAACTCTGACCGGGGTTGTTGGCGGGATTCCCCTGATGCGTGTGCTGGTAAGGACCCTGCTGATAGTTCTGGGGTTGGGCCTGCCGGCGGCGCCAGTGGGGGTACTGGGGATTGTTGACCACAGCCCCGCTGTTGCCGGGATAGTAGGCTGGCTGTTGGTAGCCGGTGGACTGCGGATAAACCACAGTATTATATCTATAGACTGTGGAAGTATTACACCCAGGATAACCGTAGGAATAGCCGGAATAAGGAGCTGGACAGGAATACCCATACCCGTACGCCGGATAGTTGTTATACCCCGCATAGCCGCCATCGGAATAGCCGTCGTAGCCGCCATTACCGCCATAACCGCCATAGTAGCCGTTCATGGGTGCCAGGCAGCCGGCTGCCAGCAACAGAGCCGCCGCGATTGCCAAAAATCTTCCCATCAACATGATGGTCCTCCTTATCCTGCTTATTTCAAGGAGGCCGGGGGAGATTATCTGCAAACCCTCCCGCCCCTCTGACCTCCGCTTGCTCGAATCGGGCGGCCCGTCCTTGGCTCTTTGCCTCGCGCTTACAGGTTAATACCCGTAATTATAGGCGGGATTGGCCGCGCCATAAGGCCCGGAGTTGTAGCCCGGATTAGGCGGATAACCATAGCCCGGCTGCTGCGGTCCGTGTTGATAATACCCCTGCTGAGGCGGAGAATAGGGGTTGGACCGTCCGTAAATTTCCCCGGCTACGCCACCCGCGGCGCCGCCCAGCAAACCGCCGATAGCTGCGCCCTTCCAAGGGTTTTTGCCATTGACGCCGGCCCCAATAGCTGCTCCCACAGCCGCCCCTAACCCGGCGCCCTGATAGGTGTATGGATTCTGCGGCGTGGCGCACCCGCTGAGACCAATCACACCGACCATCAACACTACTGCCAACGTGCTCCAGATGGACTTGCGTTTCATATAGGATTCCTCCCCAGAGAAACAAGCCTTTTGGATTTTGTCAGTTAGACCCGGGGGCAAAGAAGAATGTTAAGGGAAGAAAGGGGGCGGTGAGCAGCGAGCAGTGAGCAGTGACTTAAAAGCCCAAAGCTCAAGACTCACAGCTTATCGCGTCTGCAAAAAAGTTCTTTCCTTTTATTCCCTCTCCACCCAATGGGGGGAGAGGGTTAGGGTGAGGGGGGATAGAAATAACTCCTGGCAATCAATATAAAGCCCCACAAAAAAGGCGAGGCCGGGATGGCCTCGCCTTGGGGTTGCTTATTGGTTTTTTATGGAGGAAGGGGCAGCCCCTCCCTGGTTGCCGATTACTTCCCGATAACCAGGATGACGGCGTCTTTGGCGACGCAGGCGCCGGGTTCGAAGTTGATGGCGGTGACGGTGCCGGTGGCTGGGGAGGGGAGGGAATTCTGCATTTTCATGGCCTCGAGCACGCACACCAGGTCGCCGGTGTTGACCTTGTCCCCCACCTTGACGGCATAGCTGATGATCATCCCCGGCATGGGGGCCCGGAGGGGCACATCGCCGGGAGACAAGGCCTCAGCCGGGGCCGCCGCCGGTCTGGCCGCGGGGTGCGGCCGGGGCCGCCGCCGGTTTGGGAGTTGCGGCCGGAGCCGCCATGGCCGCGGGGGCCACCGCAGTGATCACCGGGGCGCCGGAGGTGCACTCCACCTCGACCTCGTAGTACTGACCGTCCACGAAGACGTTGAAGGTCCTCAAGCCCGCGCCTTTCTCCGGGGCCGCCTTGTCCAGGCTGTCGATATATTCCTTGACCTTGGCGAAGAGGTTCTTTTTCTTGATGCCCAGGTAAACGTCGTCCTCCAGCTTGATCTGCTCGAGCGTTTTGCCCATTACCTCGGCCGGCACTTTCTCCAACCCATATTTCCATTTGAGGAAGCGTTTGCCGGTGGTGGGATAAAGGGCATAGATCAGGATGTCACCGTCGTTTTTGGCCAGGCCCTTGGTGTCCGCCACGGCCTTGTCCCATTCGGGCTCCAGGATCTCCCCGGGGCGCTTGGTGGTGGGTTTTTCACCCCGTTCGTAGCCCTTGAGGATCTTCTTTTGCACCTTGGCATCCATGGGGGCCGGGGTCTTGCCGTAAAGGCCGTAGGCCAGGCCCTTCACCTCGGCGGGCACCATTTCGTAACGCCCGAACAAGACATTCATCACCGCCTGGGTGCCCACGATCTGGGAGGTGGGGGTGACCAGGGGCGGGTAGCCCAGCTCTTTTCTGGTCTGGGGCAGATCCGCCATCACTTCGAGGATGCGGTCCAGGGCGTTGGCTTCTTTGAGCTGGTTCACCAGGTTGGAGTACATGCCGCCGGGGATCTGGTGCAGGAGCACGCCGGTGTCGATCTGGGCCATTTTGCTGGTGTCCAGAAGATCCCGGTACTTCACCGCCACCTTTTCCAGGTCCTGGCCGATCTCGATGAGCTTGGCCAGATCCATGTTGGTTTCCCGGCCGGTCTGCTCCACCGCCACCACGAGGGGCTCGATGGCCGGCTGGGAGGTGCGCAGGGCAAAGGGGCTCAAGCAGGTGTCCAGGATATCCACCCCCGCCTCGATGGCCTTGAGGTAGCTCATGGAGCCGGAGCCGCTGGTGTAGTGGGTGTGAAATTCCATGGGGATTTTGACGGTCTCTTTGACGGCCTTGATGATGTCGTAGGCGTCGTTGGGGGAGACCATGCCGGCCATGTCTTTTAAGACGATGGAGTCGGCCCCCATCTCTTCGATGCGCTTGGCGAAGTTGACGTAGTATTCCAGGTTGAAGATGGGGCCGCCCATGCGCCGCTGGGTGACGGAGTAACACATGGCCCCCTGGAAGTGGGCCATGAGCCCGGCCTTTTTGGCGTCCATGAGGGCCTTGACGGAGACTTCCCAGTTGCGCATGTCGTTTAAGGCGTCGAAGACCCGGAAAATGTCCACCCCGGCCTCGGCGGTGTAGCGCACGAAGCGGTAGGTGAGGTCGTCGGCGTAGTTCCGGTAGCCCACCAGATTCTGGCCGCGCAGGAGCATCATGGTGGGGGTCTTCTTTAAAATCCCCTTGATGGTGCGGATGCGTTCCCAGGGGTCATCCCCCAGGAAGCGGTGGGTGGTGTCGAAGGTGGCGCCCCCCCAGACCTCCAGGGCCCAGTAGCCCATATTGTCCATGCGCTCCATGAAGGGAATGATGTCTTCGCTGCGCATCCGGGTGGCCAACAGGCTCTGGTGGCCATCCCGAAAGGTGGTGTCGGTGAATTTGATGGGGTTTTTTCCGGCCATGGGTTACTCCTTCGTCGTAAGCTATAAGCTGTAAGCTGTAAGCTTTAGGCTTTTTTAAAAAAATGTCTGAGAAGGTTGATGACCTTAACCATGCAACTTCAAGCGCTTCCTTGCCTTTATTTTTTATCTTTTGGCTTAAAGCTTAAAGCCTATAGCTTAAAGCTTACAGCTACCTCAAACTGCGCCGCTGGATAAGCTGCCGCGTCTGCATGGTCCACTGGCGGCCGCTGATGCCCCAGAGATTGGCGGGGGGCACAGGCAAGGCCAGGCCGGCGGGCACCGCCGCGGCCTGGGCCAGCAGGGCCTCTTCTTCCTGAAGGTAAGCTTGCAAGGCCCCGCTGATGGCAGCCAGGATGTGCGGTTGGATGGGGCTCATGTAACTGTCTCCTGTTGGCTATAAGCTTTAAGCTGTAAGCTTTAGGCTTTTAAAACCATCAAGAACCAGGAGGTTCCGAAGTTAAATCTTTCTTCCTGATGGTTCGTCTGTTTTTAGCTTATGGCTTATAGCTTACAGCTTACAGCCCTCTTACATCGGGATGTTCCCGTGCTTCTTGGGCGGCAGGGACTCCCGCTTGGTGGCCAGGACCTCCAAAGCCTCAATCAGGCGGGGCCGGGTTTCCCGGGGCGCAATGACCTGGTCCACAAACCCCCGGGACGCAGCAATGTAGGGGTTGTAGAGCAGGTTCTCGTAATTGTCGATAATCTCCTGGCGCTTGGCCTCCGGGTCGGCGGCGGCTTTGATTTCCTTGCGGAAAATCACGTTGGCCGCGCCGGAGGCCCCCATGACGGCAATCTCCGCGGTGGGCCAGGCAAAAACCATGTCCGCCCCCAAATCCCGGGAGCACATGGCCAGGTATGACCCGCCGTAGTCCTTGCGGGTGATCAGCGTCAGCTTGGGCACCGTGGCCTCGGAGTAGCACCACAGGAGTTTGGCCCCGTGGCGGATGATGCCGTGGTGCTCCTGGTCGCTGCCCGGGAGATACCCCGGCACGTCGGCGATGGTCAGAAGGGGCAGGTTGAAGGCGTCGCAGAAGCGGATGAAGCGGGTGGCCTTGTCCGCCGCGTCCACGTCCAAACATCCCGCCAGCACCTTGGGCTGATTGGCGATGATGCCCACGGGCCGGCCGTTCAACCGGGCGAAGGCCACGATCATGTTCCGGGCGTAATGCTGATGGGGCTCGAAATAGTCGCCGTCGTCCACGAGGGAGCGGATGACGTCGTACATGTCATAGGAGGCCCGGGGATCATCCGGCACAATCTGGTCCAGGGCCGCGTCCTCCCGGCCCGCCGGGTCGGCGCAGGGGCTTAGGGGCGGGTCCTCCATGTTGTTGTTGGGCAAAAAGGACAGGAGGCGCTTGATCTGGTTCAGGCAGTCCTCGTCGTTCTCGCAGGCGAAATGGGCCACGCCGCTTTTGGCGTTGTGGGCCATGGCGCCCCCCAGGTCCTCCTGGCTGATCTGCTCGCCGGTGACGCTTTTGATGACGTCCGGCCCGGTGATGAACATGTAGGAGGTGTTCTTCACCATGAAGATGTAGTCCGTCATGGCCGGGGAATACACCGCGCCGCCCGCGGTGGGGCCCATGATGGCGGAAATCTGCGGGATGACGCCTGAGGCGATGGCGTTCCGATAAAAAATCTGGCCGTAGGCGCTCAAAGAATCAACGCCCTCCTGGATGCGGGCCCCGCCGGAGTCGTTTAAGCCCACAAAGGGCAACCCGGCCTTCAGGGCCAGGTCCATGACCTTGCAGATTTTCTTGGAGTGCATCTCCCCCAGCGAACCGGCCCGGGCCGTGAAGTCCTGGGCAAAGGCGAAGACCGGCCGGCCGTTTACCCGGCCGAAACCGGTGACCACCCCGTCCGCCGGGATGTCCACCTTCTCCATGCCGAAGTTGACGCAGCGGTGCTTGACAAAAATATCCGTTTCCCGGAAGGTGCCTGGGTCAAAAAAGAAGTCCAGACGCTGGCGGGCGGTGAGCTTCCCCGACTGCAGCTGCTTCTCCACAGCCTGGGGACCCCCCATGGCCTTGATCTTCTCCTCCCGCTCCCGCAACTCCTGGAGCTTCTCAGCCACAGTTTTCATGGGTGACTCCTTTTCAACATAAGCCCTCGTCCCTGGTAAGGTAATCTGGGTAAATCAAAGGGAAACTGGCCGGCAGGTATACATGGTAAGGGCGAGTCTTTGAATGTATAAACTTATTTCCTTTTTCAACTCCTGTCAACTATGTTCTTGCCAAATTCGCGTTTTTCCACCATATTTTGCCGCATTGCCGCCGTAATCAGGCTAAAGGTCATGTCCTGGAATTACTGGCATTATTTCGCCGGCACACTTGGCAAGCAAGATGGCTCCCAAGCAGTTGCAGCCGGCGACTAAACCATAAATAATAAAGTGGCAAGGCAGGCGTCCCTGCCTGCCCACCCGTCCAAATAGATATTATGGTGCGTAAGACGCAACCTACGCAAAAAACTTGTAACTTTGCCCCGTTCTCAAGCTGTGCTTGGGAACGCATTAAGTGCAGTTATTCATAAGTACGCTAACGTATTATGAAACGACTGAGCCGTTGAATTATTCCCCCTCACCCTGACCCTCTCCCCCATTGGGGGAGAGGGGATGAAAAAGAGCCCTGGTCATACTCCCTCTCCCCCCGGTGGGGGGAGAGGGCTGGGGTGAGGGGGGCCGAAGTAAGATTCGTTACCATATTTATGAAATCATGTACTAAGGGTTGGGTCAAGCTGAGCTCGACCCTCATCTTCGTTCCCAAGATGTGGGCCAAGGCAGGCGCTTTTCAGTGGACATTTTAACCAAAAGTCCATTAAGATGGATTAAGAAGGAGCAGGGGAGGGCCTGAACATCATGGGCGCAGAAAAACCGCCGTTTGTCCATGAGACCACCGTCAGGGTGCGCTTCGGGGACACCGACCCCTACGGCATCGTCTATTTTGTCAGCTATTTCCGCTACATCCACCGGGCCATCGAGGAATTCCTGCGGGCTTGCGGCCTGAAACCCGAGGAGACCTTCAAGAACACTGAGGAGGGCTTTGGCCTTCCCATCGTGGAGGCCTGGGGGCGCTTTCGCCGCCCCAGCCGCTATGGCGACCTGCTCCGCGTCAAAACCCGCATCCAGGAAATCCGCAGCAAGGCCATTATCTTCCGCTTTGAGTTTTTCCCCGAACAAGGCGATGACCTCCTGGCGGAAGGCACCGCCAACCTGGTGGCCATCGACCGAGCACTTGTCGCCCCCGGGACCTGCCGGAGCGGCTGCGCTCCGCCTTGTCAGCAAAATAGTTTCTCAACCTGGATTATGCCGCAAAATTTGATAGATGTTCGGCTAACTATATGATATAATGAGCAAATATTAGCAAATCGGGGTTATAAAAATGCTCGCTAGTGGTGAAAGCCAGAAAGAGGTAATCAGGCCGGATTTTAACCGCGCCATCAGGATAGATTTCCAGGGCGCCAAGATCACCTCAGACGTTGGTTTTCTCCTGGTGCGAGAGATCGATGAACGATTCAAGATCATCGAACCCAGGCAAGATTGCCTGGAAGACTTGAGGTCACCTACTCACACGAAACACTCGTTGGTCCAGATGGTGCGACAAAGGGTCTACCAGATGGCCGCCGGTTATGAAGATTGCAACGACGCTGATTATTTGAGGATAGATCCGGCTCTCAGGCTGGCGATTGGTAAAGATCAGCAGGTAGGCGCTGGCCAGTCCAGGCTCTCCCGGTTGGGAACATCCTGGGCAACGAGGCTGGGCTGCAGGCCTTGGAGGCCGCCCTGACCCGGTCCACGGATACCCTGTTAAAAAGGAAGAACAAAAAGCGGCTGATTATCGACCTGGATTCCACCGAAGACCCAGCTTATGGCAAGCAGGAGGGGGTGGTCTACAATGGCCATTTTGCCAAGAACTGCTTCCATCCGTTGTTTGGCTTCACCAGTGACGGCGACTGTCTGGGGGCCAGGCTGAGACCGGGTAATGTCCATTCCGCCGATGGCGCCCTGGAGTTCATCAAGCCCATGGTGGAACGCTACCGGCCGTGGTTCAAGCTTTTCTGGTTTCGGGGTGACGCCGCCTTTACCAAACCAGAAATCTACGAGTACTGCGAGGAGCAACGCCTCACCTACTTCATGCGGTTGCCGGCCAACGAGAACCTGGATAGGCTGGTGGCGCCTCACCTCGGTCGTCCGGTGGGCAGACCGCCAAAAAGTGGCATCCAGGTCAAGATCGTTGCTCTGTACTACCAGGCTAAGAGTTGGAACCGGCCCCGTCGGGTAATGGCCAAGCTCGAGTGGCACCCGGGCGAGTTATTCCCCCGCATCGGCTTTGTGGTAACCAGCTCCAGGCTGCCAGCCGGTAAGGTGATCAAGGTTTATAACGGCCGGGGGGATGTAGAAAACCGGATTAAGGAAGGCAAAAATACTTTGCGCTGGGACAAGACCAGCTGTCAACGGTTCGAGGCCAACCAGGCTCGTCTCAAGATGGGGGTTCTGGCCTACAACCTCCTGCAGATGATACGCCAATTCTTTGTCTGGGGTGAAGAAGTAAAACGGTCCATGGACTGGCTGATCAAGCGCCTGATCAAGGTGGGGGCCAGGGTTTCTTACCATGCCCGGCGGTGGTATGTGCATATCGCCTCGGCCTTTCCCCTGGCCCACCATTAACCTCTGCCCTCTTATGAAAAGGTTTTCCTGAGATGGATCCGTTTTTTTTGGACACGTGATTGGGAGATAATCAGTGGACCAGGAGGACCGGAAGATGGGAAGAGAGCAGGATGGTGACCAGGTAAGGGGTGAGATGAGCCCAGGGGGGACGGAGGGAGGCCGGAGGCCGACCGGAGTCCCCCCTGGGGAGGTAGCAGCGAGGCCCTTAGCCCAGGGCCAACGCTGGACGGCGGCCAGGAAACGGGAGGTAGTGCTGCGTCTCCTCCGGGGCGAGCCCCTGGAGCTTCTTTCCCGGGAGTTGGGCGTCGAGCTTTACCGCTTGGATAAGTGGCGAGACGCCGCTCTGGCCGGCATGGAGGAGGCCCTCAAGGCCAGAGGCGGCGACCCCCTCAAGGCCGAGTTGGACAATGCCATGAAGCGCCTCGGCGAGTTGACCATGGAAAACGAGTTGCTGTGGGCCCGGGTGAGGCGTTCCGGCCCTTTAGCCCAAAGGAGGTCGAAGAAATGAGCTGCACGGCCTCCGCGGCCACCGCCAGACCTTACGGCGTCAAGCTGGTCTGCCGGACCTGGGAGCAGCCCCGATCTTCTTATTACGCCTCCCGCAACGGCTCGGGGCCGCCACCGCGCCTGGCCCCGCCAGGTAAACGGGGGCCGAAGATCGCCCTTTCTGACGCCGAACTCCTGGAACTGATCCGGGCGGACCTGGCGGCTTCGCCGTTTCAGGGTGAGGGACACCGCAAGGTCTGGGCCCGCCTCCGGGTGCGGGACGGCGTCAAGGTGGGCCGCCGCCGGGTGCTCAGGCTCATGCGGGAAAGCAATCTACTCTCTCCCTTCCGGGGCCGGCGAGGCAATCCCCGTCTCCACGAGGGGGAAATCATTACCCAGGCCCCCAATGTCATGTGGGGCACCGACGGCGCCAAGGTCTTCACCGTGGAAGACGGCTGGGGTTGGCTTTTTGTGGCGGTGGAGCACTGGAACGCCGAGTGTCTGGGCTGGCATGTGTGTAAACAGGGGACCCGCTTTGCCGCCCTGGAGCCCATTTCTCAAGGTCTCATGGCTACTATCGGCTCGGTAGCGGCTGACGCCGGCCGAGGCCTGGCCCTGCGCCTGGACCACGGCACCCAGTATCTGTCGGATCATTTTCAAAACCAGCTTAAACACTGGGGGATCAGCCCCAGCTTCGCCTTTATCGAGCAGCCTCAGACCAATGGCGTGGCGGAACGCTTCATCCGTACCCTCAAAGAGCAGGTCATCTATGGCCGGGTGTTTCAGAATCTCGAGGAGGTGAGGACGGCGGTCAGGCACTTTGCGGACACCTACAACCGGGAGTGGCTGGTGGAAAAGAACGGCTTTCTCAGCCCCTGGCAGGCCAGGGTTCAATGGCTCGCCCAAGCCTCACTCGCCAGGGCGGCTTAAGAAAATCTTGTGTCCAGAAAACCGGGTGCGGTACACCCCCTCAAAATCAAGAATTTTCCCAGAATTCCGAAACAGTAAGCAATTATTCACCAAATCCAAAAAAGATAAGCTTTGTTGATGGAAAACCTGCAAGCTGCGGCGCTCTCCTGGCTGAGAGTGAACAGCTATCTGGTGCCGCCCCTGGTGTTGGCCTGCTGGATGGCTTGGGGGGACGCCCGCACCCGCCGCATCCCCAATTATCTCGTGCTGATTGCGGCCCTCTCCGGTCTGGGGTTTCAGTTCGGCGCCCACGGCTGGACCGGCCTGGGACAGGGCCTCCTGGGTTTGTGCACGGGCTTTGCTCTGATGATCGGCTTTTACCTCAAAGGGGGCATGGGGGCCGGCGACATCAAGGCCCTGGCGGCTTTAGGGGCCTGGCTGGGGCCGCTCCCCACCTTGTATCTCTTCATGTACATGGGCCTGGCCGGCATCCCCCTCATCATCTTTTTCCTGTGGGGCCGGGGGCAACTTGCGGCCAAGGTTCAAGAGTGGTGGACCCTGGTGGTGAACCGGCTGCTGCTGCGCTCTCAGCCCTCCTCCCTCTCCCCTTCTCCGACCCCCTCCAAATCCGAGAGCCTCCCTTATGCGGTGGCCATGGCCATGGGCATGGCGCTCCTGTGCTGGCGGGGAATGTAATAAGGTTTTCTGTTTTCGGATAAAAGGCCAGATAAGCCGGACCTTGAATGCGGAGTGCGGCTGTTCTCCAATGTTGTCGATTTATTCCTGCCCATCGATGGTAGCACGGGCTTCCTGCCTGTGCCTAGACGGGCTGGAAGCCCGTCCTACCGGTCTTAATGCCGAGTCCCATTCAACTGGCAATAATAATGTAGCCGCAGGCTTCAGCCTGCGCTCGGGCGCGGCAAGCCGCGCACCTACGATTAATTGTCGGTTGGCTGTACAATGGTATAAGCAGGTCGGCGAGAAAGAAGGGTCATGTCAAAATGTTCACAAGCAACAATTCATGAGTCTAATGCTCACCCGCATATCCCGCATATAATGTAATGGTTGGAGGGCGGTGCCCACTCACCATAACTTTGCACTTCAGACCTGGAACTTTCCAGGCCAGAGTCTTTGATTTCCCCCGTTCTCCTGATATAAAGAACCTGGGTTTGTTAGAAATTTCTCAGGTTTACTCCGGCGTCTATTTCAAATGCAACCGATTAATTCTGTAACTTGCTTATAATATTAATTATTTTTTACTGAAAACCGGAGACCGAAAACAGAAAACCATACTACCCCCGAAGTTTTCTGAAGTTGGGGGATATGAGTGCCCCTTACTTCATCTAATCGGAGACTGACATGCTCATCGTCATGGATAAGGACGCCGGCCCGGAGCAGATCCAGGCGGTGGTCTCGAAAATCGAAGCCCTGGGCTATGCGGCCCAGCCCATCCCCGGCGGGGAGCGGGTAGCCATCGGCATCCTGCGCAACCCCCGGCCCATAGACCCCGCCCTGTTCCTGGATATGCCGGGCGTCACCCAGGCCATCCCCGTATCCAAACCTTACAAGCTGGTGAGCCGGGAAATGAAGCGGGAAGACACGGTCATCACCTTTGCCAACGGGGTGGCCATCGGCCGGGGCCGGTTTGTGGTCATGTCCGGGCCCTGCGCCATTGAAAGCGAGACCCAGGCCCTCACCATCGCCCGGCTGGTCAAGGCCGAGGGGGCGCAGATCTTCCGGGGCGGCGCCTACAAACCCCGCACCTCCCCTTACAGCTACCAGGGCATGGGCAAGACCGGCCTGAAAGTTCTGGCCAAGGTGCGTGAGGAAACCGGGCTCCTCGTCGTCACCGAGGCCGTGGACCACGACTCCCTGAAGCAGGTGGCGGAATATGCTGACATCGTCCAGATCGGGGCCCGGAACATGCAGAATTACACCCTGCTGCGCAAGGCCGGCGGCATCGGCAAGCCCATCATGCTGAAGCGGGGCATGTACGCCACTTTGGATGAATGGCTCATGGCCGCGGAGTACATCCTGGCGGAAGGGAACCCCCAGGTCATCCTGTGCGAGCGGGGCATCCGGGCCATCGGCGAGCACGCCCGCAATCTGCTGGACCTGGCCACCATCCCTTCGGTGCGCCGGGAGTCCCACCTGCCCATCGTGGTGGACCCCAGCCACGCCGCGGGCCGCCGGGACCTGGTGCCGCCTCTGGCCCGGGCCGCGGTGGCCGCGGGGGCCGACGGCCTCATCGTGGAGGTGCACCACGAACCGGAGAAGGCCCTCTCCGACGGGGCCCAGTCCCTGTATCCCCACCAGTTCGCCGTCCTCATGAAGGAAATCAGGTCCCTCAAGCCCGGGGGCTGGGATTGAGAGAGATTTTTCTTGACCTGCCCGGCCGGGACGAGAGCCACCGGCTGCTCCTGAGTCCAGGCTTGCGCCGCATCCTGGGCCTGCTCTTAAAGCCCCTGGAACTCCCGCCGCGCGTGGTGGTGATTACCGACCGGCGGGTGGGTCAGCTCTATGGCCAGGAAGTGCAGGAGGCCCTGAGCCGGGAGGGCTTCCAGGCCACCGTCCACACCATCGCCCCAGGAGAGCGCTCCAAAAGCTGGGCCACGGTCCAGCGGCTGGCTCGGGAGCTTCTGGCCCAGGGGGTCCACCGGGGCGCCGCCCTCATCGCTTTGGGAGGGGGGGTAGTGGGTGATATCACCGGATTTCTGGCCTCCATTTATATGCGCGGGACGCCCCTGGTGCAGGTGCCCACCACCCTTCTGGCCATGGTGGACGCGGGTATCGGCGGCAAAACCGCCATCAATCTCCCGGAAGGGAAAAACCTCCTGGGGACTTTTCATCATCCCCGGATGGTGGTCATTGACCCGGAGTTTTTGGCCACCCTGCCCCCAAAAGAGCGCCTGAACGGCTTGGCAGAGGTCATTAAAGCGGGGTTCATTCGTGACCGGGAACTCCTGAAACGGCTGGAGCGGGAAGGTCTGGGGCTGTTTAACCATCCCGGGGAACTTCTGGAAATCATCCATCGGGCCGCAAGCATCAAGGCGGCCATTGTGGCGGCCGATTCCCGGGAGCAGGACCTGCGCCGCCTGCTCAATTTCGGCCACACCCTGGGGCACGGCCTGGAGGCGGCCTCGCGGTACCGCCTGCCCCACGGCCGGGCGGTGGCCCTGGGGATGCTCATGGCCCTGCGGCTTTCGGAAAAACTCACCGGCCTGCCCCATGAGGAATCCCGCTGGGGACAGGAGCTTTTGCTGGGTTTCGGCTATGCCCGGCGCCTCCCCCGTTTGGACCGGAAGGCGATCTTGGCGGCCCTCAGCCGGGATAAAAAGCGCCTGGAAAGCGGTCTCGTGTTTGTGCTCCTGAAACACCTGGGTGACGCGGTGATTCAGGAAAAAGTGCCCTTGGCCCTGGCGGGCGAGGCGGTGCGGGAAGTTTTACATTCCGGGGATTAACCTGGGACAATAAATAAACCGATTAATCGGGAGCACAGGCTTCCAACCTGTGCAAGCGCAGGCTGAGGCCTGCGGCTACAAAAATTGTTCTGAGAACGCAACTCGGTATAAGACGCAGCTCGACCTCAAAAAATTCCCGGAGCGCTGCATGTGGCAAATTCTTTTGGCGGTGTTCATTACCGGTTTGGCGGTTATCGGTATGACTGTGGCCGATAACAGTGAGGCAGCCGAAGGCAAAGAGGCTGTGGGTGCCGCGCCTGCCATCCAGATCAATCCCATCGGCCTAGTCAAGCGCCAGGGTGACCGGGCCCTCATCGACCTTCGCCCGGAGTTGGCCCCGGCCCTGGATGGTCTGGCCGGCTTTTCCCATGTCTGGGTGTTTTATTGGTTTCACGGAAACGACCGCCCCGAGGAGCGGGCCACGCTCAAGGTGCATCCCCGGCGGAACCCGGCCAACCCCTTGACCGGGGTATTCGCCACCCGGTCGCCGGCGCGCCCCAACCTCATCGGCTTATCCGCCTGCCGGATTGTCGGCGTCAAGAACAATATTCTGGAGGTGGAAGGCCTGGACGCGCTGGAGGGCTCCCCGGTCCTGGACCTCAAGCCCTATATCCCCAGTAGTGATTCCCTGCCGGAGGCCAGAGTTCCTGATTGGGTGAAGAAAAACGAGAAGCGGTAGGGAAAAGCCTGGACCGGCTATTTAGGTAAGCGCAAGATTGAGACTCTCGCCTGCACAGGCGGGACGCCTGTGCCACCAGGGCTCTCCCCTTTGCCAATCCAAACCGGGGTGGGCAGTGCCGCCCTAACAAAGCGTTGCGCTCACATGTAAGGTGGGAAGTGTCCACGTTAGTTTCCTTTCCCTTAAGCCCGCCTCCCTAAATTCCCCAGGAGGTAGCACGGGCATCCTGCCCGTGACCGGACGGGCTGGAAGCCCATCCCATCGTGCTATGCTGTTTTTCTCTTGGAGCGCCGGCATCTTGCCGGTGACACAGGCGGGACGCCTGTGCTCCCGAACTAAGTACACGATTTCATAAATTTGGTAACGAATTTTACTTCGGCCCCCCTCACCCCAGCCCTATCCCCCCACCGGGGGAGAGGGAGTATTACCAGGGCTCTTTTTTCATCCCCTCTCCCCCATTGGGGGAGAGGGTCAGGGTGAGGGGGAATAATTCACCGGCTCAGTCGTTCCATAATACGTTAGCGTATTTATGAATAACTGCACTAAGGGGTTGGGGGAGTGGGTTTGGGAGAGGGGGCAGGGGGCCACCGACCCCGGTAGCACGGGCTTCCAGTCCGTGGCACCACTCCTTTAAAAAACTCCCCACCCCAACTTTAATTCTCTTCCTCAGCCAGGGCCGCCAGCAATCCCGCCACGGCTTTGAGGCCGAAGGGCAGGGCCTTTTCGTCGGGATTGAATTCCGGCGAGTGCAGGGCCTGGCCCTGGGCGCCCGGGGTGCGGACTCCCAGGAAGAAATAGAACCCCGGCACTTTAGCGGCAAAATAAGAGAAATCCTCGCTTCCCATGGCAGGATGGTGGAGCTGGAGGCTTTTCGGACCCAAAAGCTCCCGCAACAGCTTCACGGAGCGCTCGGCCAGTCCGGGGTCATTGCGCAGCACCGGGTAAATGCTCATGTGGGTCAAGTCGATCTTGGCGCCGGTGGCCTTGGCCAGGCCGTCCAGGTGGCGCTTGAGGCCGGTGATGACCTGCTGGCGCACCCGGTCCTCCAGGTAGCGCAGGCTCCCTTCCAACGTCACCTTATCGGCCAGGATGTTAAAGCGGTTGCCGCCTTCGATGCGGCCGAAGGTGAGGACTACGGGGTGGCGGGAGTCCACCTCCTGGGTCAGGAAGGTCCGGATTTGCGTGAGGGCCTGGGCGCTCACCAGGATGGGGTCGATGCCCCGGTGGGGGGTGGCCCCGTGCGCCGACTTGCCGGTGACGGTGATGACCAGGTGCTCCGAGCCCGCCATGACCACGTCCCGGCCATAGCGGATATTCCCCACATCCAGGGTGGGGGCCACGTGCAGGCCCAGGACCGCATCCGCCCGGGGGTTGTCCAGGACCCCGGCCGCGGCCATGCCCTGGGCTCCGCTGGTGTTACCCCGGGGGGGGCCTTCCTCTGCGGGCTGGAGGATGAAGCGGTAGGTCCCGGCCAGGCGGTCTTTTAGTTCGGGAGAGGAGATGGGCCGCGCCCAGGGCCAGGCTCAGGTGAAAGTCGTGGCCGCAGGCGTGCATGACCCCGTCCACCTGGGAGCGCCAGGGGACCTCCACGGTTTCCACCATGGGCAGGGCGTCCATATCGGCCCGGTAAGCCACCACCCGGCCGGGCCGGGCGCCCTTCAGGGTGGCCATGACCCCGTGACCGGCAATGCCCGTTTCCACCTCCAGACCCAGGTCGGTCAGATAGGCCGCGGCCACCTGGGCGGTGCGCTCTTCCTCATGAGAAAGCTCCGGGTGCTGGTGAAAGTCCCGGCGCAGGCGGGTGACCTCCTCCGCCAGGTCCTCGGCTAACACCTTTATTTCTTGCCAGATTTCCATTAGTCAGGGGTGTCCGTGGGCTGGGCTGTGTGTTTGAGCAAGGGGCATAAGCCGCCGCCAGGACCGGCAGTCTTCTGAAGGCGGCGGGAGGCGCCGGGCTTTCCCGCCCCACGGCCCGCTCCTTTTTCGAAAATACCTCTGAGATATTATACCTTTTCCCGATTCGGGGATAGGGGGAAGATATGCCCGGGTCTGGGAACGGCAAGCTGCGCCCCTGCAAGCCACTGCCCGGCCCGGCACCGTGGCGGGTAATCATACCAAGCCGCTATCGAAAGGCAACATTTGAAACAATGTAGGGGCGTGATTCATCACGCCCGTTTTGAGGCGCAATAAATTGCGCCACTACAAAAAATACTGATTTGACTGCGTCTTGGCATCAATCATTCCAGGAACGGGCCGCCAGCAAAAAAGCAAGGCCGCTTGCGGCCCTGCTCGGAGAAACTTTGTAAGCCACGAGATGAGTTTGTTGGACCTTTCCCCTCTGGGGAGTCGCCCATGAGCCGTCGGCTCACCCTTAAACCATGAAAAGTCGTGGGGCGGGCGTCCCCGCCCGCCATTTTGGTGCGCAGTGCGCACCCTACACAATCTTTTCGGAACAGTTCCTCATGGTCCTACGGTCCACCCGCAAATTATGAGAAGTTTTATAGGGAGGCCCGTGGCCGCCATGATTTCGGCGTGCATGGCACGCCATAGGTTCTGTCCCAGGAACTTTTCAAGTCAGAAACCAACGAGGCTCTTGCAAAATTGCAGCCGCAGGCTTCAGCCTGCGCCGGCACAGGCTGGAAAGCCTGTGCCACCAAGACTTAACTTAGCAACCAGATCATATCTTCCGCCTGAAAATGTATTTTGCTAGAGCCTCCAACAACTCGAAACTAATAACTTTTCAAGGCAGTGATCCTACACTTAGAAATGGTAGTTCACCCGGAAAACAACGGAGTGATTTCCGGTATTCCAGGAGAGCTTGTCAAAGGATCCCGAGGGATTGATGGTGGGGGAAACATACAGGTATCTATAGGCCAGGTCTCCGGAAAGATGAGGGGCGAACAGGAAGCGCACCCCAGGTTCCACTACAAAGCCCAGATCAAAGGAGGAAGTGTTGGAGAACACACTCCACACCAAACTGGGACCGATCCCCACGTAAGGAAACAGGCGGCCATGGGGAAATTCCTGGCTCTCCATTAAAGGCAGCTTGCCCAGCACCATGAAATTCAAAGAAAGTTGCGTGCCATTGCTCTCCGACAAGTCGCCGTAATAAAGAGTGTTCCATCTACGGAAAGTAAAACTTTTCCCGGGGATAACAAGGCTGGTTGACGTAAAGTCTAAAGCCACGGAAAGATATTTGGTCCAGCTTGGAAACTGTTGAGTATCAGTGAGGAAATCATAACCTAACTGACCGCCCACCATGTAACCAACCTTAGGGGCCAGATTCCCCAGAGAAAACGTGGTGTTAAAGCCGCTGGCCTCAGCGTTGGAAGCCGTCGGGAAATTGGGACCCGCGTGCACACCAAGATAAAACCCCGCATGGGCTGAGGTAAAGGACAACATTAGGGCCAGCAACGCTAATAAGGCTAACCGGGTTATCTTCATGAAATCCCCCCCAACTTTTTTTGATGCCCCATGATAGCATGAAAAAACCTTTTTCCTGAAGATTTTTCCCAGAAAAAAGCTGGTTGGCTTGTTCCCTTGTTCCCAAGTTTAACCTGGGAACGAGTTCTAATCCCGGTCCCCCCTAAAAATGGTCGAAGGGTATTCCCAGGAGGAGCCGGACATGGTCCTCCACGCATTCTTCCAGGACTTGGAGGTTATAGCCGCCTTCCAGCACGGTGATGAGGCGGCCGGAGGCGGTCTCGTCCGCCAGGGCCAGGATCAATTTCCCCATTTCCCGGTACCCTTGCCTGGTCACCCGCATCTGGGCCAGGGGATCCTTTTCGTGCGCGTCAAACCCCGCGGAGATAAAGACGAGCTGGGGGGCAAACTGGCGCAGCCGGGGGAGCACCTCCGTCTGCAGGGCCTCCAGGTACTTGGCGTCGCCGCTGCGCAGCGGCAGAGGAATATTCAGGGTGAAACCCTTCCCCGCCCCTTTGCCTACTTCATGCCGGTAACCGGTGCCGGGATAGCATACCGCAGGGTCCTCGTGGAGGGACACGAAAAATACCCGGGGGTCCTCCTCGAAGAGGTGCTGGGTGCCGTTGCCGTGATGCGCGTCCCAATCGATAATGGCCACCCGTTCCAGGCCGTATTTCTCCAGGGCGTAGACCGCCCCGATGGCCACGTTGTTGAAAAAGCAAAACCCCATGGCCCGGTCCCGTTCGGCATGGTGGCCCGGGGGCCTCACCGCGCAAAAGGCGTTGTCCACCTGGCCGGTCATCACCGCGTCCACGGCCAGCATGACGCCCCCGGCGGCCAACAGGGCCGTCTCATAGGAGTCCTTGCAGATGCCGCAGTCCGGGTCGTCAAACTCCTCTTTCCCCTGCGCACAGGCCTCTTTAAACCGCTGGATGTAGGCCTGGTCGTGGAGGCGCTCCACCCATTCCAGGGGGGCGTAGTCGGGTCTGAGGCGCTCCACCAACTCAATCACGCTGCTCATCTCGAGGTCGCCCTGGATGGCCTTAAGCCGGGCGAGACGTTCCGGATGCCTGGCGCCCGGATCATGCAAGAGGTAGCGGAGGGCGAAAACGTAGCCGGTGCGACGCATGGCTTTCTCCTCTTCTTGACCGAAGGTTCAAGGGTTCAAAACAGATTGGGCTTCATCCACCAGTGCCGTCAGTCGGGGATAGAACCCCGAGTGGGGGGCCAGGCGCAGGCGCAGGCCGGCCAGGGCGTTGGGGATGTATGGGGCGAACTGGGTTTTGCCTTTGACCTTGGTGAGGAAGCCGAAGGCCCCCAGGATCTGCAGATTGCGGCACAGGGCCACATGCCGGTAATGCTCCCGGAAGTCCTGGGCATTGACCGGCAAGCGCTGGCCGAGAAGGTCCAGGTAGAAATCGAGCAACTCTTCTTGATGGGCGGTGGAGAGATTCACATAGGGGTCGATGAGGAGGGCCGCCACATCATAGCCCAGGGGACCCAGGCGGGCGCCCTGGAAATCCAGGACCCGCAAATCCTCCCCCTGGACAAAGAGGTTTTTCGACTGGAAATCCCGGTGGAGAAAAAAGGGGGACTCCTCCGGGCGGATGCCGGCCAAAAGACGGTTAAAATCCTCGGCCAAGTCCGCCTCGTCCACCTCAAGGCCCAGGCAGCCCCTAAGAAAGGCCCGGACAAAGTAGCGGCACTCCCGCTCCAGGAGAAAAGGCCGGGTCACGGCCGGAGTGTCGAAGCACCAGGCCGGGTCGAAGCCCTTTGTTCCTTCGATCTGCTGATGCACCAGTAATTTCAAGGCCCGGCGATACCAGGCCAAATTCTCCTCGCCGCCTGCCGCCGCCACTGCCCCCGCCAGGCTCAGGTCGCCCACGTCCTCCAGGAGCATCCAGGCCTCTTCCCGGCAATAGTCATGGATTTCCGGCACCGGCACCCCTTTAGCCCTGAGGTGCGTGCCGATGAGGAAGTGGGAGTCGTTTTCCGTCACCGCCCCGCCGGGGGCCTGGGGATAATGGAGCAGCACCAGGGAAGGCTCCCCGGGCAGGCGGACGAAGCGGCGGTCCGAGCCGTCCCCGGCCAGAGGGGCGGCTTTGGCCAAATCGACGCCATGGGCCTGGGCGGCAGCCTCCAGGCGGCGGCTTGGCGGGAGTTCCAGGTTCATCCCTCCTCCTCAGGGGGAGCAAAGGGCGTCCTCCCAGTGGCCGCCCAATTTTTGACGATCAACTCCTGCTGGGGGAAGGGAATTTCGATGCCCTTCTCCTGGAAGGCCTCGAAAATGGCGCTGTTCAGCTCATGGGTGGCCGGGATGCGGTCCGCGGGAGTTTTCAGGTGGACCCAGATGGTGAAGTTCAGGGAACTGTCGCCGTAGGCCTCGAAGAAGATTTGGGGGGCGGCTCCGGCACCACCCTGGGGTTGGCCCGGCAGACCTCATCCAGCACCTTGGTGACCTGACGCACATCCGAACCATAGGACACCCCCACCTTCAGGGTAAGGCGGTTGACCCCGGCGCCGTAGTGGGTCCAGTTGTGGATCTTGCTGGAGAGCATTTCGGAGTTGGGGATGATGAGCACGGAGCGGTCGGAGTTTTCGAAGATGGTGCTGCGCACCCGGATTTCTTTTACGCGGCCCCACTTGCCGTCAATGATGAGGAGATCCCCCACCTTGATGGGCCGTTCGAACAGGAGGATAAGGCCGCTGATAAAGTTATTGACCACATTTTGCAAACCAAAGCCGATGCCCACCCCCAGGCCGCCGGCTACAATGGCCAGGTCGCCGAAGGACACCCCCAGAAAACCCAGGGCCATGAGGACGGCAATGGCCATTATGACATAGTGGAAGGTGTTGGAGATGGTGTAAAGGAGGCTGTCGTCCCAGTGGGCGCGGTGGTAGGAGCGCACTTCCAGAAAAACCCTGATAAACCGGGAAAACCAGCGGCCCAGGTAGAGGACCAGGGCCGCCAGACCCAGGTTGAGCACCGTAAGATTGAGGGGGCCGAGTTTGGTGCCCCAGTTCAGCCCTTGAGAGAGCCAGACCAGAAAGGTGGTGTCCACCCCCCAGGCCTTCAACATGAGGAGAAACGCCGCGATCACCAGAAAAAAGACCACCACCTTCAGGATGGCAAAGTATTTTTCCCTGAGCACCTCTTCCTGCCACCGGAGTTTTCTTGGGGCCGCGCCTTTTGGCGGCTGGATGGCCTGGTCCAGGATGGTCCTGGCCACCTGCCAGGTGACCCAGAGGAGGACCAGGAGCCAACCGAGAATGGAAGCAGCCTGGGTAATATAGGCGGAGAGGTTCTGGAAGCCCAGCAGACTGGTGATGATGATGGCTCCCAAAATCCCCACCATCAGGACCCGGACGGTGAGGAAGAAACCTCGTTTTCTGAACCATTCCGGGCCGGGGAGCTCCGTCCGCAGACTATCAAAATGCCGGCTGCGGAGCAGGAAGAAGACCCAGACCATTAAACCGACTCCGAAGATTTCCTCCAGTATCAGTTGACTCTCCGGCTCCAGGCCAAGGCGCTGAAAAAGGGTGAGCGCGAACCAGCCCACCACCAGGAGGTAAATCAGCAGGAGCTTGAAATGGCGGCGATAAAAGCGGGCGGTGACCTCGTCCAGGGGGAGGATGCCTCCCCGATCCTGGCCGGCGAAGACCGCCTGGATGAGCTTCAGGCCCAGGCGCAGCCCCACCCCCACAAAAATGCCCAGCAGCAGAATCCTGGCCACCTGATTGTCCCACCACCCCAGGACCCATTCGGTGAGGGCCAGCCAGGTTACAAAACTGAGGGAAAACAGGTGGGTAAGGATAAATTCGCCGGCCTTGAAAACCACCTTGCCGCCAAGCTCCGTAACTTCAGCTTCCCAGAGGGCCAGTTTGGGGAGGGCCAGCCGGCGAATTTGGAGCGCGGTTTTGGCCATGATCAGAAACAAGGCCAATAGGCCCAACAAGGGGGCCCATTTCGTTTTGAGGGTGGCCGCCACTTTTTCCGACAGGAGGGGATCGGTGAGGGTCTGGGTGATGCGGGCGGGCATCTCCCACAGGAACTTCCAGGTCTGTTTTACAGTCTCCCAGAGGGTTTTGGCGGTCTGGCGCTTCAGCAACTCTTCTTTCCGGACCACCTCCACATGGGTTTTCAGCTCTTCGATGACCTCTTTGAGGGCTTGACTCTCCTGTTCCAGGACCCAGAGAACCTCATCAAAGCGCTCCAGGGTCTGGCTGGCCCCGGTTTTGTACTGCTTGCCCAGCTGCTGGAGGCGCTCCCAGGATTTGCGGACCTCTTCGGACTTCCACAGGGGGTGCTTGGCGGCTTTGAGGCGCTCCACCTCCTGCTTGAGGGCGTCCAGGGCAGTGACCCGGGTGCTCATCTGTTTGGCCAGCTGCTCCCGGGCCCCCTGGAATTCGCCGATCTGGGCGTTTGCCTGGCCTTCCCGCTGGGAAAAGCCCTCCAAGGCTTCCTGGGCCTGCTTGAGCTGCAGCTCCCCCGCTGCCTGGGCTGCCTTCAGGGTGGCAATCTGGCCTCTCAGGTTTTGGAGAGCCTTGTCGGCCTCCTTCACCTGCTGCTGCACCGCCTCAGCCTCAGCCTTGCCTGCGGCGATATCCTTTTCGAGGCTGGCGGCGCCCTCCGCCAGGACCTTGGGCAAGGATTTGGGGTCAAGACTTTTCTTGTCCTGGGCCGCCGTCTGGGAAACAAGCAGGCTCCAGGCCAGAATGATGAAAATCAGCAGAAAGCTGCGGCTGCGGGTATTCATAAAAGGCTGTACCTCTATATCCTTTCTCTTGCCCCAGCAGGCCAGGGGATGCCTGTTGATCAAAGCACCCTGTCTAGAACCTTACCCATACCTGATGGACCTGTCAAATAAGGGTTCCGGTTGCCGGCATTTTTTCGGCCGTTGCCTAATGCCAGTTTTTTTGTTAGGGTTGGGTGGGGCTGCCCCAGTCCCTGCCGGCCTGCAAAGGGGGCGCCTCTGCCGAGGGACCTGGTCCTCTGGCAGGCTCAGTTCCTTGCCAGCTGGGGCCCATCCCGAGGCCGACTTGGTAAGGCCCTGGCTGAATCAGTTCTGAAAAGTCGCCTCCAGAAAAATTTTTCCCCACTGCCTGCGCGCCCATGCGGCCATCAGGGATAGACGAGGACAGCACCCGAAGGTCCCGAACCTGCTTAGTTTGCCAACGGGAGGGGGATAGGTTATGCACCGCACCCAGCTCCATGTTTTAAGAGAGTTCTTCTTCAGCCAGATCCAGGGGGAGCCCATTTACGACCATGAGGGTAAACGGGTGGGCAAGCTCATGGACCTGGCCATCCGCTGGGAAGGGGAAGGCCCTCCCCGGGTTACCGGGATCAAATTTGCCAGGGGGGTCCAAAGCCACATCCGCATTGATCAGGTGGTGGAAATGAGCCATGACCGCATCCGCCTGGCAGGCAAGCTCCGGGAAGAAGAACTCATCCCCCTGCGGACCGACGAAATTTACGTGGGCAAATGGCTGATGGACAAGCAGATCATCGACCTGGAAGGCTCCAAGGTCGTCCGGGTGAACGACATCAAGCTCTTCTGGATTCAGCGGTCTGACGCCAGGTACCTCATTCCCATGGCCGTGGACATCGGCCTGCGGGGTTTGGCCCGGCGCCTGGGAGTGGAGTTTCTCTTCCGGCGGCGGGAGAATCATTTTGTCTGGTGGGAATTCATCCAGCACCTGGAGGAAAAGACCGCCAGTCTGCGGCTCCTGAAGGACAAATCGCAGTTGGACCTCATGCACCCGGCGGATCTGGCCGAAATCATCGAGGATCTGGATTACAAGAAAAGAACCGATTTCATCGAAGACCTGGACGTGGAGGTGGTGGCGGAAGCCGTGGCGGAAATGGAGCCCGACACCCAGATCGAGATCCTGGAGCACATGGAGAGCCGCCAGGCCGCGGAGCTCCTCCAGGAGATGCCCCCTGACGAAGCCGCGGATTTGCTGGGGGAGTTGCCCGAGGAAAAATCCGACGAGATTCTGGGCCTCATGGAGCCGGAAGAGGCCCAGGAAGTCCGGGAACTCATGGAATACGAGGAGGGCACCGCCGGGGCCTTGATGACCACGGAATTCATCAGCCTGCCTGCCGACATCACGGTGACCGACACCTTTCCCCGCCTGCGCAAGCTGGCCGCGGAAGCGGAAACCATTTATTACCTCTACATCCTGAACGAAAGGGAGGAGCTTTTAGGGGTCATTTCCTTGCGAGAGCTCATCATGGCAGAGCCTGAGGCCCGGCTGGAAGATTTGATGCAAACCAGGATTCTCTCGGTGGGGCCGGAGGATTCCGAAGAGCTGGTGACGGAACTCATCGACAAATACAGCCTTCTGGCCTTGCCGGTGGCGGATGAGCAACGGCGGATGCTGGGCATCATCACCGTGGACGACATCCTGGACCTCCTGGCGCCGGACCGCACCGGGCTGGAGACCTTCGCCAATCTCTTTGTCAGCAAACGCACGGCCAGGGGTTAAGGGAGCATGAAAGTCCGGCTGGCGGGCCTCTCACGGAAATTCTGGATTTTCCTGGCGGTAATGGGGCCGGGCATCATCACCTCCAACGTGGACAACGATGCCGGCGGCATCACCACCTATTCCGTGGCCGGGGCCGCTCTGGGCTATAAGATCCTGTGGGTCTTTTTGCCCATGATCCTGGCCCTGGTGGTCATCCAGGAGATGTGCACCCGCATGGGCGCGGTCACCGGCAAGGGCCTGGCCGACCTGACCCGGGAGCGTTTCGGCGTCAAGATCACCTTCTACGCCATGGTGGGGCTGCTCCTGGGAAACCTGGGCAATATCATGAGCGAGTTTGCCGGGGTGGCGGCCAGCATGGAACTTTTCGGGGTGAGCAAGTATGTGTCCGTGCCGCTGGCGGCCCTGTTCACCTGGTGGCTGGTGCTGCGCTGGTCCTATAAAGTGGTGGAGCGGGTCTTCCTGGTGGCCTGTCTGGTGTATTTTGCCTACATCATTTCCGGCTACCTGGCCCATCCCCAATGGGGCACAGTGGCCAAGGCCCTGATTACCCCAAACTTTTCTTTCGACAGCACCTATCTCACCATTCTCGTGGGCGTCATCGGCACCACCATCGCCCCCTGGATGCAATTTTACATCCAGGCCGCGGTGGTGGAAAAAGGCATCACCGTCAAGGACTACACCTACACCAAATATGACGTCATCATGGGGAGCTTCATGGTCAACCTGGTGGCGGTGTTCATCGTCATCAGCTGCGCGGCCACCCTCCACGTGCACGGCATTGAGGTGCACTCCGCCAAGGAGGCCGCCCTGGCTTTAGGCCCCCTGGCCGGCCCCTGGGCCACCACCCTTTTTGCCATCGGCCTTCTGAATGCTTCCCTTTTTTCCGCTTCCATTCTGCCCCTGTCCACCGCCTATTTCATCTGTGAAGCCTTCGGCATCGAGGCCGGCATCGACAAGTCCTGGCGGGAGGCCCCGGCCTTTTACTGGCTGTACACCATCCTCATCGCCATGGGCGCAGGCCTCATGCTCATTCCCAATATTTCTCTCATCGCGGTGATGTTCTGGTCCCAGGTCATCAACGGGGTCATGCTCCCGTTTGTCCTTATCTTTATGCTTATTCTCATCAACAACCGGGACCTCATGGGGGACTACGTCAACGGCTGGGGGTACAATTTCATCGCCTGGGTCGTCGTGATTATTATGATTACCCTCACCCTGCTGATGGTGGCCACCTCCCTCTGGCCGTAATCCATTCCTCTCGGGCGCCTTCCGGCCTGGCTTCACTGTCTGAAAGACTTGGCATATATAGAAATTGCCAAATATAATTTCTTTATTGTAGGCGACGCATGCGTCGCCCCTACAGATTGATCGGAAAAAAACTTTTGGCAATCACTAGAGATTCTGCGCTCCAGCACCTGAAGAAAGGGGAAGACCGATGAAAATTTTCCTGACCGGCGGCACCGGCTTTGTGGGCAGCTTCCTCTCCCGGGAATTGCTTCTCAAGGGCCATGAGGTCACCATCCTCACCCGCAAAAAAGATCCCCCGGCCTCACCCGACGGCCGCGTTCGTTTTGTGACCGGCGATCCCAAGGCGGCGGGGCCCTGGATGGCCGAGGTCCCCCAGCACGACTGGATCATCAACCTGGCCGGCGCCACCATTTCCACCAAATGGACGGCTGAGGCCAAGAAAATGCTCTACGACAGCCGGGTGCTCACCACTCGGAACCTGGTGGCCGCGCTGGGAAAGGGGGATCGGCGTCAGCTGTTCTGCAGCACTTCGGCCCCGGGCTACTACGGTCCCCGGGGGGAAGAGGAGCTCACCGAGGAATCCCCTCCGGGCCAGGATTTCCTGGCTAAATTAGCCCAGGACTGGGAGGCGGAGGCTTTAAAGGCCCAGGACCTGGGGGTGCGCACGGTGATCACCCGCTTCGGGGTGGTGCTGGGGAAAGACGGGGGCATGCTGGGGCAGCTCGTGCCCATATTCCAGAAGTTCCTGGGGGGGCCGGTGGGGGATGGCCAGCAGTGGCTGTCCTGGATTCACCAGGCGGATCTGGCCCGGGCCTTTCTGTTCCTGCCGGAGCGCCCGGAGCTCATGGGACCGGTGAACTTCACCAGCCCAGGCCCGGTGCGCAACCGGGACTTTGCCAAGGCCTTGGGCCGGGCTTTGGGGCGGCCGGCCTTCATGCCCGCGCCTGCTTTCATGATGCGTCTGGTCTTGGGCGAATTTGCCGACGTCATCCTCACCGGCCAGAAAGTCGTGCCCAGAAAGCTTCTGGCCGCGGGCTTTCAATTCACTTATCCCGCTATTGACCAGGCCTTGCAGAATTTGGTGGGCGGGGGCTGAGTGAGGCAGGGATGGGCGGGTAGGTGGCACAGGCTTTCCGGCCTGTGCCGGCGCCGGCTGAAGCCTGTAGCTACTTCTCGTTCCCAAGTTTAACTTGGGAACGAGGGTTGAGGGGTGGCTCACGTTATAACACATCAACGCCAATTCTCAACCGGCATTCTTCCGGGAAACGCACCGCCGACAATTAATCTTGGGACAACGGCCTCAACCGACAATTTTCCCGGGAATTCCCGGCTTGGCCCACTGATAAAAAAGATGCCGGGCATGCAGGGGAAAAACCCGGATACAGCCGTGGGACGCAGGATATCCGGGAACAATGCCTTCATGAATGAAATAATCGCCGCCGATATTCAAGGCATGATCCATGGGCGCCTGTTCATAGAGACTGGAGTTATGAACCTGGTCCATAAAATGGATCACGAAGTTTCTTACCGGCGTCGAATTGGAGGTTCCCGAAGAGATTGGATACGTGTGTTTCAAATGCCCCCATTCATAAAGGCCCAGGTATTGCTGGCGCCGATCCACCAGAATGTACTTCTCATGCCTGGCCGCATCGGACAAATAATCCGGCAGAATTCTCGGCTCGATGGAAAGATCGAGGGGCACGAAAATCCTGGTCTTATCGGTGCTCATGTTGCCTGGATCACGCACCTTCAACAGATAGTGGGTCTTATTAATGATGGCAATCCTGTCCTGAGCAGGAAGGGCCCGTTTTCTCAAAGAAGGCATAGAACTGACTAATGACGCTATGGTTTCACCGCTTTTCAGCACAACCTCTACGGAGGGCACGCCATAAACCATGGTTATCTGGCCCGTGGTCAATCTTCCCTGTTCAGCCAAATCCTTATAAATGGGATTGCTCCGATCTGGGCCCTGAGCTTGAACTGCGGGAATCCACAGCATCAGGGCAGTTACTGCATTAATAAGAAAAAAACCTACTTTCATTAAGGGCTTCCTCTTGTCCTGGATTGGTGAAATTATAAGCCCGCTGGTAGCGATGTCAATCCCTGGATCGCCTTCTAAAACCTGAGAAATCCGGCCTTTTTTTTGGGGAAGGCCGCTCAGCCAGCCGGACTCTCACCGGAAAAAACACCCCCCTGCCTGAGGCACCCCTTCTCACCTGCTGGTTGCATCACCGGCTGGTTTTGGGGATTCTTGGGGCAAGCGTACCCTGATTATTGCTATATTCGTGCCAACTGTCTCATTTCTTTAACCTTCCTTATTCCCTGCCCCCCCTGTCCCCGGCTGCTGGCGAAGAAATAAAAGCAGCGGGCTTTTAGCGGACGCTCTTTGCCTTCAGAGAGCAAATTTCTTCTTTTCTGAAACTCCGTAATTTTTTCGCAAGAAATTTCTTTTTTCTGAAGAATCAGGCACTATTCTAAATAACGACAACATCTTGATTCTATTAATAATTTAGACACACTCTCCTCTGGCATTTTTATTGCAAGATTTTGAAACCGATTATCTTTGCCATGTCCACGGTATTCTTCTGCTTTTTCAAGGAGGAAGAAGCAATGTCCAGAGTTGTTGCGGCGATCATGTGCCTGACCCTCATGCTTGGCGGCTGCGCCGGGATGACCAATACTGAACAGCGGGTTTTGAGCGGCGGGAGTATCGGCGCCGGCAGCGGCCTTCTCCTGGGCGGGCTGCCGGGAGCTGTCATCGGCGGCGGCATGGGGGCCTTCGGGGGCTATATGTATGATAAGCACCAGACTTCCGAAGGCAAGCCCTGAGGAACAAGTCCTTTTCTTCTTTATCTTGAGCGCTTAGGGGGGAAGATCATGAAAAAGGTTTGGGGAGGTATGTCTGTCCTGTTACTCGTTGCCGGTCTGGTTAACCCGGCCGCAACGACGCCGCTTCTTCCCGAAGAAACTCAGGTGATCTACCTCGTCAATGAGGAAAGGCAAGCGCTGGGACTTGGCCCCTTGTGGAACAACGCCCAATTGTACGAGGCGGCCATGGGCCATTCACTGGATATGGCCACCAATAATTTTTTCAGTCACACCGGTTCGAACGGCAGCACCTTTGTGCAACGGATTCAAGCTGAGGGGTACACCGGCAGTCCCTATGGAGAATGCATCGGCATGGGCTACCCCACAGCCGAAGCCATGGTGGACGGCTGGATGAACAGCCCGCCCCATCACGATATTATCATGAGCCCTTCCATAAACCGCATCGGCATCAGCCACATCTCCTCCTATTGGACCCTGGATGTCGGCTATAACGGTTCCGCCGACCCGGAAAAACCCCTGGTCCAGGTGACCAACAACAGCGGGGCCTTTGACGTGGCTCCCCAGGCCCTGGATGACGGGCGCATCCTCTGGCAGGGCTGGGACGGCAACGACTACGAAATTTATTCCCAGGCGCCGAACCAAAGCGCCGTCAAATTGACCAGCAACTCCAGTCCGGACACCATGCCCCAGATGAACGCCGCGGGCCAGACGGTGTGGATGAACTGGGACGGCAGCGACTGGGAGGTGTGGTACAACCTGGGAAGCGGCCCGGTCCAGCTTACCAACAACGCCGGCGCCTTTGATGTCCTGCCCCAGATCACCGACAACGGCCAGATCTACTGGCAGGGCTGGGACGGCAATGACTACGAGATTTACCGATACAACACCGTCAACCGCACCACCACCCAGCTCACCACCAATAGCCTGCCTGATGTCGCGCCCCAGGTAAACCAGACCGGCCAAATCACCTGGATGCAGTGGGACAACGGCAACTGGCAGGTCTGTTATGATGTGGGGAGCGGCCCGGTGCGGCTAACCACCACCGGCAACAACCAGTCCCCCCAAATCGCTGCTGACGGGCAGATTTACTGGCAGGGCTGGGACGGCGCCGACTTCGAGCTTTACCAATACAACCCCGGCAGCGGCGTCACCAAAAAGCTCACGAACAACGCGGTGGATGATGTCACCCCCATGGTGCGCAACGGCGTTTTGGTCTGGTCCCAGTGGGACGGCCATGATTACGAGATTTACCAGTATTTCTTTAATTATAACCTCAGCAGGCGCCTAACCAATGACGATTACGACGACCAGCACCCCAGGGTGGACGCGACCGGGCGGATCGTCTGGATGAAGTGGGACGGCAACGACTACGAGATTTATTCATATTAGAAGTGGCAGAGCGCTTTGATACCAAGGTGGAATCGAAGGACTATAATTGTAACTATTGTAGGGGCGTGATTTATCACGCCCTCAATACCTTTTTCATAATGACCTGAATCAAACCTGTAGGGGCGGACCCGTGTGTCCGCCCGCCAAATTAGGCCGACACGTGATACCAAGTACCAAGATGATACTAAACAAATAAAATTTCTGTAAAGGCACGGCTTGCCGTGCCCAAACGCAGGCTAAAGCCTTCGGCTGCATTTTATTACCTCTATTACCGCAACTTGGTATGAGTCGGCTCCTACAAGTGTTTTATTTCAAAGTAAAGATGGCATAAGATGACGCCATAACTTGCGCCACTACAAGAAATACTTATCTGACTGCAAACCTGGTATCAAAATGAAGTTTCGCGCCAGGGACAGCCGGGAAAACGCGCCCTACTGAGTGTCCCCGCACGAAAAAAACCACCTCCCTCAAGGTTTCTCCACGCCCCAACGCCACTTTCACCCAACAGGCAGGGCCGGGTTGCGGTATAATCTCCGGTAATCCCCCAGGCGGCCCATCAGCGGAGGATGGCATGAGATTGTGGCGTCTTCACCTCATCGCTTTATGGATGCTCTTTATTCTTGGTGGCGCAGGTTCCCCCCCCATCGCCCTACCGGTCGGCGCGGTCTTGGCCCAGCCGGACCCGCCGGCAATCCTCTGGACCGGACAAACCAGGGATGGCCAGGTTATCACCAAAATCGAGCTGGCCCTGATCCTGGCGGACCATAAAAAATGGCTCGACACTGACGGCAAGGAAGGCAAGAAACTTGACCTCATGGGAGTGAATCTGGCCAAGGCCGACCTGAGCGCCGCCGACCTCACGGGGGCTTATCTTTCCAAAGCCAACCTGAGCGCCGCGGACTTGAGCAGGGCCAATCTGACCGGGGCCTACCTTTTTGAGGCCGATCTCAGCCGGAGCAACCTGCGAGACGCCAACCTCAAAGACGCCATCCTGGCCAAAGCCGACCTGAAGGAGGCCGATTTAAGCGGGGCCAACCTGGGGCTGGCCGGCCTGGGGCGGGCCGACCTGAGCAATGCCAACTTGCGGGGGGCCAATCTCCACAGGACCAACCTGAGGGCCAACTTGAGCGGGGCCAATCTGAGGGGGCCAACCTCACTGATGCCGACCTGCGGAATTCCAACCTGGCGGGGGCCAACCTGGGGGAGGCAGACCTGCACCAGGCCAATCTCAACGAAGCCAACCTGCAAGACGCCAACCTTGCCGGGGTCAATCTCCAGGAGGCCGACCTGAGGGGGGCCAACCTCCAGGATGCCATCCTCAACGGGGCCAATCTCAAGGGGGCCAAGCTGGGCGGCGCCAAGCTGGGCGGAGCCTATCTTGATGAGGTTCTCTTTGAGCCGCTCCCCAATTCCCTGCCGCCGGGCCATGCCTTGGCCACGGCTCAAGGGCTGGCCCATCTCTACTATTATGATGATCCCCAATCCCTGGTCAGGGTGGGGCGGTTCTTTAAAGAGGCGGGCTATGGCCGGCAGGAGCGGGAAGTCAGCGTGGCCCTGAAACGCGCCGACAATCTGCGGGACTGGCGCCAAGGCGGCCTGGCCAGCATCAAGGCTGCCTTTTCCCATGTCTTTTTTGACCTGACCTGCAGCTACGGCCTGTCTCCCTGGCGGCCCCTGGCCCTGGCGGCCCTGGGCGTGCTTCTCTTTTTCCCGTTCTACTGCGCGGCCCTGGCCAGCCGCCGGCCTGATACGGGGATCTGGCGGACCTGGCCACCGGACCGGGTGCTCCAGGGGGCCGGCCGGGAAAAACCGGAAAAGCTCACCACCACCCCGGCTCTCACCCTGCCGTCCGCCGGCAGGTGGGCCAGGCTCCGGTGGCATGTGCGGCGGGGGGGACGGGTCATTGGCCTGGGCTTATATTTCAGCCTGCTCTCCGCATGCAGCCTGAGCTGGCGGGCAGCCCGTTCCGGCCCCTGGATCAGCCGCCTGCAACCCCGGGAATACGTGCTGAAGGCCACCGGCTGGGTGAGGACTGTGGCGGGTCTTCAGTCCGCGGTCAGCGCCTTTCTGCTTATCCTTTGGGCTTTTCTCTTTTTCACCAGGCTCATGGATTAGAAGAATAATGAAATCATAGGTGGCGAACGCTTTTCTCCAAGGCGAGGGGTGAAAGGCATTCGGTGCGATACCTGATGAAGAGGGTCGAAAGCGCTATAGTGTCTTTAGGCCCCCAACCCTCCTGTCTTTTCAGGCTTCCAGCCTCTCCAAAGAAACCTCAATATAACAAAGAGATATCCCAATTTTCTCCACGTTGCGGATAATGGCAAGTAACTATGATGCAAAGGAGAGATCTGGTTGTCCTATCGATTGGTGGTATTCTGGGATTCCAGGCCAGTCTGACCACTCAAAAAGGAGGCCAAAGATGAGACACCCTAAGCATCAGGTTACAGGCGAAGAGGATTTATTTGTCGGGATCGACCTGCATAAAGACAGGTGGCACGTAACCATTCGGACGATGGACCTGGAGTTGTTCAGCGCCAGCATTCCAGGGACCTGGGAAGCATTGCAGCGAGTGTTGGCGCGTTATCACGGCCATCCCCTGCAGGCGGTCTATGAAGCCGGATATTTTGGGTTCCGGCTTCATGACCGCCTGGTGGAGCATGGCATCCCCTGTATAGTTACTCCTCCAAGTCTGGTCCCTCAAGAATATGGTAACCGCGTTAAGACCGACCGACGTGACAGCAGTAAGCTGGCGCATCTGTTGGCCAAAAAGATGCTGAAGCGCGTTTGGGTGCCCAGTGAGGAGGAACTTTTTCACCGGCAAGTCATCCGGCGCCGGCGGCAGTTAGTCAGGGATCGGGTGCGGACCCAGAGCCGCATCAAGGCGGAGCTGAGGTTTTACGGGATTCACCTGGAAGAGCCACGAGGTAGATGGACCCAGATATACTTCGAGACTCTGCGGGATGTAAGGTTTGGGAACCGCTGGATGCAAGAGAGCTTCAATCGGCTACTGGAGCAATATGAATTTTTAAGTGCGCAGATCGACAAACAGACCCAACTGTTGCGGGAATTATCTGAGACTGCGCTGTACCGGGAGCGAGTGGAGATTCTGCAGAGCATCCCCGGTATCGGAATGATCTCCGCCATGGAACTCCTGCTGGAACTGCAGGACGTGTCCCGTTTCCGGAGGGCAGAGCAACTGGCGGCTTACGTGGGTTTAACCCCGTCCCAATACTCCAGTGCAGATAAGGTTCGCATGGGCCGCATCACCGGCATCGGCAAGAATACCCTACGGGCCATCTTAGTAGAAGCCTCATGGAAACTGATTACCAAGGATCAGGTGATGCGCGAAAAGTATGACAGAATCAAAATCCGTTCAGGAGGCAAGCGGGCCATTGTGGCCATTGCCCGCACCCTACTGCTACGCATGAGACGGATGTTGCTTGATAAACAGGCATATGCGCTACAGCTGGCAGCTTGAACACGAGAAACCGGTTTAGGGCATGGCGAACGTACAGCTGTGAGTGTCGGTCAGCCGGCAACCACGTTGGCAAGTATGTCAGCCCTGATTGAATACCCCGGATTACTTACTTGCGGTCCCACCTAAGTGGGGAACCACGAATAGGAGCTTGGTTTGGATTCTAAAGAACACCGGGGGCACCTTGCCTGCTTGACTTTGCATATAGGAGCTGTATGGCTTGGGGAAGTCTAAGGTTCCAAAGATTTTTGAAACCTGTTCTCATTTAAGATTTTCTGAATTTAGATTTAACTCAGTAGGCTTTATATTCCCTCATGAGGGGAAATGCGGTACTTTAGACAAAAAGCCAGATGAATATTTATGGATACGGTCTCTTCCCTCAAATCCCCACATGTTGCCCCACTTCTGGTCCTGGTAGTCGATGATGAGAAGAACATCCGGATTACGCTTGCCGCTTATCTGGAAGGGATGGGCTGTCGGGTAATGGCAGTGGCCACGGCTGGGGCAGCCCTGTCCGCCCTGGAGAGCCAGACCTTTGACCTGGCCTTCCTGGATCTGCACCTCAATGAAATGAGCGGCCTGGAACTGCTGCCCAAACTTTTATCAATTAGTCCGCGTCTGTCCGTTGTAATAATCACCGCTTATGCCACCATCGAAACCGCAGTGGCAGCCATTAAACGGGGGGCCAGGGACTATCTTCCCAAACCCTTTACTCCCGCGCAGATCGAGCATCTGGTGACTGAACTGGTGGAACGCCTCCACCTGTCCCGCCAGGTGGAGGAGCTGCAAGCGCATCTCAGGGAAGCCGTCCCGGATGTGGTCCTGGAAACGGAGTCTCCCAAGATGCGAGCCACCCTGGACGTGGTGGCAAAGGTGGCCCCGGCCGAGGTCTCGGTGCTGCTGCTTGGCGAAAACGGCACGGGCAAGGGGGTCATGGCCCGTTGGCTGCACGCCCAGAGCCAGCGCGCCAGGGGTCCCTTCGTGGTCATCAGTTGTCCCACGCTCACGGAGGATCTCCTGGCCAGCGAGCTTTTCGGCCACGTGAAAGGGGCCTTCACCGGGGCCACCCGGGACCGGGAAGGCCGCCTGGAGGCCGCCCAGGGCGGCATGGTCTTCCTGGATGAGGTGAGCGAGGTCTCGCCGGGACTCCAGGCCAAGCTGCTGAGATTTCTTCAGGAAAAGCAGTTCGAACGGGTGGGGGAGAACCGCACCCGCCGGGCGGATGTGCGGGTGGCGGCGGCCACCAACCGCAATCTGGAAGAGGAGGTCAAGGCCGGCCGTTTCCGGGAGGATTTGCTGTATCGCTTGAACACCGTGCAGATAAGCCTGCCGCCGCTCCGGGAGCGCCGGGAGGATATCCCCCTGCTGGCCAGGCGTTTTCTGGATTTCTTGGCCCGCCAGACCCGGCGGCCCACCCCGGAGCTCTCGCCCGCAGCCCTTAAGGCACTTATATCCTACTCCTGGCCAGGCAATGTCCGGGAATTGAGGAATGTCCTGGAGCGGGCCCTGATCCTTTGGCCCGCGCAAGTCATCGAACCGGCGGCCTTCCCGGAGCAAATCTCCCACCAGGGGGCGGCGGCGCCGGTCCTGGGCGGGCCTTATTCCCTGGAACTCATCGAGCGGGAGCATATCCTCCGAGTCCTGGCCCGCACCGCAACTTTGGAGGAAGCGGCCCACCTCCTGGGCATCGATGCCTCCACCCTCTGGCGCAAGCGCAAAAAATATGAGGAAACGGATTAAGCTACACCATTCTTTACAACCTCATAAAGCCAAAGCTCCTGCATTTTGAAAGACTCTCTTTTGAAAAGCTTGCAATTTGCAATCCCTTCTTCGGTCACCTAATTTTTAACTCATTGATATCAAATTATAATTTTATTGATCGGTTCTGGTTTGCTCTTTGCAATTTCAGGAGATAGCCCCTTACGGGGCTGAGACGGAAGTCAAGGCAGAGGGAACATTATGCTGGACCTGCTGATCTTGGGGGGAACCCTAATCTTCTTTATCGTTTCCTGGGTGTACTTGCTGGCCACCGGGAGATTGTAGGAGCATAACATGACCTGGGAACATACAATCGGCGGCATGATTTCCCTGGCTCTTCTGGGATACTTGGTCTATGCGCTGTTATGGCCGGAGAACTTTTAAGGAAAAATTATGATTGTATCGGGTTGGCTCCAAATCGTCATATACGGGCTAGTGGTGCTGGCCATCACCAAACCCCTGGGAATCTATCTCTACCGGGTCTTTGAGGACGCAAACAGGCCCGGCCCCCGGGTCTGCGGCTCCCTGGAACGCTGGAGCCTGCGGCTTTGCGGCGTGGACGTCAGGCAGGAGCAGACCTGGCAGGAGTATGCCCTGGCCTTGCTCCTGTTCAGCCTGGTGGGGTTGCTGGTGAGTTATCTCATCATGAGGGTGCAGCCGTGGTTGCCCCTAAATCCCCAGGGATGGGGACCCGTGGCCCCGGACCTGGCCTTCAACACCGCGGTCAGCTTCACCACCAACACCAACTGGCAGGCCTACAGCGGCGAGAGCACCATGAGCTACTTCTCCCAGATGGCGGCCCTGGCCTGGCATAACTTCACCTCGGCCGCAGCCGGCATGGGCGTGGCCCTGGCCCTGGCCCGGGGGCTCACCCGCCGGGCTGTTGCCGAGGGAGCTGCGCCCCGGACTTTGGGCAATTTCTGGGTTGATCTCATCCGGAGCATCAATTATGTCTTCCTGCCCGTCTGTCTGGTGGTGTCCTTGATGCTGGTTTCGCAAGGAGTGATCCAGTCCCTTAAACCATATCAGACCGTGAAGCTGCTGGACCCCTATACCGCCCAGGTCGCCAAGAAAGATGACAAGGGCCAGGAGATCAAGGACGCCCAGGGCAACCCGGTGATGGAGGAGGTCAGGGTGGAGACCCAGACCATCCCTTTAGGGCCGGTGGCCTCCCAGGAAGTCATCAAGGAGTTCGGCATCAACGGCGGCGGTTTCTTCAACGCCAACAGCGCCCATCCCTTTGAGAACCCCACCCCTCTGACCAACTTCCTGGAGATGCTGCTGATCTTCGCCATCCCTGCTGCTCTGACTTACACCTATGGGCGCATGGCCCGGGACCAGAAAGAAGGCTGGGTGATCTTCGGCGCCATGGCCCTTTTATTTTTGGTGGGGGTGGGAGTGACCTATTGGGCCGAGGCCAGGCCCAATGCCGCCTTGGCCGGCCTGGGAATTGAGCAGCCCATGGGGAACCTGGAAGGCAAGGAGATGCGCTTCGGTGTCGCTTGCTCCTCACTGTTCGCCACGGTTACCACCGACTGCTCCTGTGGCGCGGTCAACGCTATGCATGACAGTTTCAACCCCCTGGGCGGCTTGGTGCCCATGGTGAATATGCAATTGGGGGAAGTCATTTTCGGGGGCGTGGGCGCCGGGCTCTACGGCATGCTGGTCTTTGTAATTTTGGCGGTCTTCATCGCCGGGCTGATGGTGGGGCGCACTCCGGAATACCTGGGTAAAAAGATCGAGAGCCGGGAGATCAAGCTGTCCATGCTCTATGTGCTCATCTTCCCCCTGATTATCCTGGGGTTTTCGGCTTGGGCCGCGGTGGCCCCCTATGCGCTGTCATCCCTGAATAACGCCGGGCCGCACGGTTTGAGCGAAATCCTCTACGCCTTTTCCAGCGCCGCGGGCAACAACGGCTCGGCCTTTGCGGGCCTGAATGCGAACACCCCCTGGTGGAATATTACCCTGGGCCTCTCCATGCTGGTCGGGCGCTTCTGGATGATGATCCCCGTGCTGGCCATTGCCGGCGCCATGGTGGGCAAAAAGACCGTGCCCCCCAGCCTGGGAACCTTTCCCACCAACGGCCCGCTATTCCTGGTCCTGCTGGTGGGGGTTATCTTGATTGTGGGGGCCTTGACTTTCTTACCGGTGCTCTCCCTTGGTCCGGTGCTGGAAGAATTTCTGGCCCGGCAGGGCCAGCTGTTTTAGGGGAGATCTCTCATATGACCATACATCCTCGACCGGAAATTTCCCTGTTCAACAGGGCCATCCTGCGCCAGGCAGCGTTGGACAGTATCAAGAAGCTGGCGCCGCAGCGGGTCATGAAAAACCCTGTCATGTTTGTGGTGGAGGTGGGGGCCGTGCTGACCACGCTTCTGTGGCTGCGGGATCTGGCGGCTCCGGCGGCCGGAGCGGAACCGTTATGGTTCACCGGCCAGGTAAGTCTGTGGCTCTGGTTCACGGTGGTCTTCGCCAACTTTGCCGAAGCAGTGGCGGAAGGAAGGGGCAAAGCCCAGGCCGCGTCCCTCAAGAAGATGCGCCGGGAGATCATGGCCCGGAAGCTGGAACACTACCAGGAAACCCTGGCACTGATACAAGCAGGCAAAGAGGTGCCGGTCTGGCGTGAGACCAAGGTTCCGGCCTCCGGCCTCAGAAAAGGAGATGTGGTGGTGGTGGAGGCGGGAGACTACATCCCCGGCGACGGCGACGTCATCGAGGGCATCGCCTCGGTGGACGAGTCCGCAGTCACCGGCGAGTCAGCGCCCGTCATCCGGGAGGCCGGCGGCGACCGTTCTGCCGTGACCGGGGGCACCAAGGTCCTCTCCGACCGCATCGTGGTCCGTATCACTGCTGATCCGGGAGACAGCTTCCTGGACAAGATGATCGCCTTGGTAGAGGGTGCGGTGCGGCACAAGACCCCCAACGAGATCGCCCTCCACATCCTCCTGGTGGGCCTGACCATCGTTTTTCTCATTGCCTGCGTCACCCTGGTACCGGTGGCAGCCTACTCCCGCATCACCTTATCGACGACGGTGATCGCGGCGCTCCTGGTCTGCCTCATTCCCACCACCATCGGGGGCCTGCTCTCCGCCATCGGCATTGCCGGCATGGACCGGCTGATCCGCAAGAATGTCCTGGCCATGAGCGGCCGGGCCGTAGAAGCCGCAGGGAACGTGGACAGCCTCCTTTTGGACAAGACCGGCACCATCACCCTGGGGAACCGCATGGCCTCGGAGTTGATCCCTGCCCCGGGGGTGACGGTGGGGGAATTGGCCATGGCTGCGGGGGTGTCCAGTGTCGCCGATGAAACCCCCGAAGGGCGCTCCATCGTGGAATTTGTCAAAAAAAACCATAGCCTTACCGATCAAACTCTCCATCTGCCCGAGGCGCATTTTATGCCCTTCAGCGCCCACACCCGCATGAGCGGCTGTGATGCCGGCGGCCTGAGCATCAGGAAAGGCGCCGTGGATGCCATCTGCCAACAGGTGCAGTCCCTGGGCGGGGACATTCCCGCCAGCCTGGAAGAAGTGGTGCACCGCATCGGCGACGCCGGAGGCACTCCCCTGGCCGTGTCTCAGGGATCCCGCTTCATGGGGGTCATTCATCTCAAGGATGTAATCAAGGCTGATATCAAGGAACGTTTCGACCGTTTCCGGGCCATGGGCATCAGGACCGTCATGGTCACCGGCGACAATCCCCGCACCGCGGCCACCATCGCCCGGGAGGCGGGAGTGGATGATTTCCTGGCCGAGGCCACCCCAGAGCAAAAAATGCACCTCATCAAGGAGGAACAGGCCAAAGGCAAGACGGTGGCCATGACCGGAGACGGCACGAACGACGCCCCGGCCCTGGCCCAGGCCGACGTGGGCATGGCCATGAACACGGGCACCCAGGCCGCCAAAGAAGCAGGGAACATGATCGACCTGGACTCCGACCCCACCAAACTCCTGGAGGTGGTGGAGGTGGGGAAGCAACTGCTCATGACCCGGGGGGCCCTCACCACCTTTTCCATTGCCAATGACGTGGCCAAGTATTTTGCCATCCTGCCCGCCATGTTCGTGCTTGTCTATCCGGAAATTGCGCCGTTGAACATCATGGGCTTGGCCTCGCCCCACACCGCCATTTTGTCTGCGGTCATCTTCAACGCTCTCATTATCGTGTTCCTGATCCCCCTGGCCTTGAAGGGCGTGCGCTACCGCCCTCTGGGCGCGGCGCCCCTCCTGCGGCGCCTGCTCCTGCTCTACGGCCTGGGAGGGCTTGTGGCCCCGTTTGTGGGCATCAAGGCCATTGACTTGCTGCTCCAGGTGCTAGCGTAGGGGCGGGTTTGAAACCCGCCCCTACAAAACAACCTGGCGTACATAAGGCTAAACCATGCTAAACGCTTTAATGATCGCATTACGGGTGACCCTTTTCACCCTGGTCCTCACCGGCGTGGCTTATCCCCTCCTGGTGACCGGCCTGGCCCAAATCCTCTTTCCCTACAAAGCCAATGGTAGTTTGGTCAGGGATGAGCGGGGTCAGGTAGCAGGTTCCGAACTCATCGGTCAGGCCTTTAGCCATCCCGCTTATATTCAACCGCGTCCCTCCGCCGCGGGGGAAAAGACCTATGATGGCCTGGCTTCGGGCGGGTCCAACCTGGGTTCCACTTCCCAGAAGCTCCGGGATCGTGCTATAACCGATTTGAATCGTTTGAAAAAGGATAATGCCGGCTCTCCCTCCCCTGTGCCTGCCGAGTTGCTCACTGCCTCGGCCAGCGGCCTGGACCCGCACCTCTCCCTGGCGGGAGCCCTGTGGCAGGTGCCCCGGGTGGCCAAAGCGCGGCGGGTGGCGCCGGAGCGCCTTGAAGCGGTGGTGCGGGCGCACTTGGAGGGGCCGGACCTGGGCTTTCTGGGCGAGCCCCGGGTGAATGTGCTCCTGTTAAATCTGGCTTTGGATCGGCAGTTTGGCAGGCCCAAGAATGAGCAATGAATGGTGAACAGGAAGTTATTCTCGTTCCCAAGTTGAACTTGGGAACGAGAGATAAAAAAATAATAGTTCGTATCAATTATCCACAAAGGATTTCTTCAAATGACCCCCACAACCAACCGCGCCCAGGACTTTCTTGATCTTTTGGAGCGGGCCAAGCGCGGCCGGCTGAAGATTTACCTGGGGTTTGCCGCGGGAGTGGGAAAAACCGTGCGCATGCTGAAGGAGGCCCACGCCTTAAAGCAGCGCGGCGTGGACGTGGTCCTGGCCTACATCGAAACCCATGGCCGGGCCGAAACCGCGGAGCTCATCGGCGATCTGGAAGTGGTGCCCCGCCAACAGTTTGAGTATCGCGGCATCACGGTGGAGGAGATGGACCTGGACGCGGTGTTGGCCCGGCGCCCGGCCATCGCCATCGTGGACGAAGTGGCCCACACCAATGTGCCCTTGTGCCGTCACCGCAAACGCTATCAGGACATCCTGGAGATCATTGAGGCGGGTCTCAATGTCATCTGCGCCTTCAACATTCAGCACCTGGAAAGCCTGAACGACCTCATTGAACGGGTCACCGGGGTGGTGGTCCGGGAAACCATCCCCGATACCTTTGTGAAGGAAGCGGACCAGGTGGTCACCGTGGACCTGTCCGTGGACGACCTTATTGAGCGTCTGAGGACCGGCAAGATTTACACCGAGGACAAGATTCCCTGGGCCCTGGAACATTTCTTCAAAATCGCCAACCTGTCCACCTTGCGGGAATTGTCGCTCCTGGAAGTGGCCGAGAGCTTAGGAAGGCGCCAGCCCTCAAGCCCCGACGACCTGGAACTGCTGGGCAAAACCTCACCCCGAGTCCTGGGCCGGGTCATGGTCTGCATGGCCTCGGCCTCTCCCCGGGCCAAGATCCTCCTCCGCAAAGGCTCCCGCATGGCCGGACGCCTCAACACCCATTGGTTCGTGGCTTATGTGGAAACCCCGGGGGAAGCGCCCAACCAAGATCGATGCCGAAACCCAACGCCACCTGCTGGAACACTTCCAGATGGCCCGGGAATTGGGAGCAGAAGTGGTCCGCCTCAAGGCTTCGGACCCGGTGCCGGCTATCCTTGATTTTGCCCGGTCCCACGGGGTGGGCCACATCGTCATCGGCCGCTCCCAGCAACCCTGGTGGCGCAACCTTCTGGGCCGTTCGGTGACCCAGCGCATCATCGAAGAGGCCGCCGGCTTTGACGTGCATATCATCTCTTTTGAAGAGGAGGAGTAAAAGGACATGCATCTGAAAACCAAACTCCTCCTGGCCCAGGTCCCCCTGGCCTTGGCCCTCCTGGTGCTGGGCGCCATTGCCATCACCACCATCGGCCGGCTCGGGTTAAGTTCGGAGCGAATCCTCAAGGATAACTACCGCAGCGTCCTGGCCGCCCAGCGCATGAAGGAGGCCATTGAGAGGATGGACTCGGCGGCCCTTTTCATCGCTCTGGGGCGGCGGGAAGAAGGCAAACAAATTGCCTGGCGCAACCGCATCATTTTCGAAGAGGAACTGGAGGCCCAGGTAAAAAATATTACGGAAAAGGGGGAACAGGAGGCTTCCGAAGCCCTGGGAAAACGCTGGCGTGATTACCTGGCGTCCTATGAGAGTTTTCTTCAGGAGACTAATTTCGAGGTTTTGAGGAATCGTTTTTTTGCTGAGCTGTTGCCAAGATTTATTGCTGTCAAGGAAGGAGCTGACGTCATTCTCACCATGAACCAGGATGCCATGGTCAGAAAAAGCGATGAGGTCCGCAGGTTTTCCAGGCGTTTGGAGACCTCCATCACCTTTGCCGCCCTGCTGGCAGCCCTGGTGGGCATTATCGCCTCCATGGCCCTCACCACCAGGATTATCCGGCCCCTGTCGGTCCTGACCCAAACCGCCCGGCGCATCAAGGAAGGCGACCTGGAGGTGCGGGCCCGGGTGGAGGGGTCCGATGAAATTGCCCTTCTGGCCCAGGAGTTCAACACCATGACCGACAGCCTGGACCGCTATCGCAAAAGCTCCCTGGGAGAGCTGCTCCAGGCCCAACACGCTTCCCAGGCGGCCATCGACAGCCTTCCCGACCCGGTGGTGACCACCGATCTTGAGGGCAAAATCCTAACCGCCAACCGCACTGCGGCATCATGGTTCGGTCCGGGTTTTTCAGGTTTCCTCGGGGAGGCCGTGGGAACCCTGGAGCCGGCTCTAACCGCGGCCATCAAGAAAGCCCGGGACTACGTGCTGTCCGGCAAAGGCGCTTATCTGCCCGCCGATTTGGAGGAGGCAGTGAAGATTGCCGTGCCTGAGGGGGAGCGCTACGTGCTGGCCCAGGCCGCGCCCGTTTATGACGACACGGGCAGCTTGGGGAGCATCAGCGTAGTCCTTCGGGACGTGACCCTGCTCAGCAAGCTGGACGCCATGAGCAAAAGTCTGGTGGCCACCTTTGCCCATGAATTCAGGACGCCTCTGACCTCTCTGCGCCTGGCCATCCATATTTTGCTGGAGCAACTGGCCGGGACTATGACGGAAAAGCAGCTCGACCTGATTTATGCCGCCCGGGAGGACTGTGAACGGCTGCAGAACCTGGTGGATGACATCCTGAGTATCGCCCGCCTCCAGTCAGGCAAAGTTGAGCTGAAACAGGTCATGGTGGGCCTTCTCCCCCTGATGGAGCACATCATCAACCAGCACCGCCTCCTGGTGGAAGAGCGGGGTCTGACGCTGTCCCAGACCCTGCCTCCCTTTGGCGGGGAAGTATTTGCCGACCCCGAGCGCCTGGAACTGGTTTTTGCCAATTTAATCACCAATGCCATCCGGCACACCCCGGCTGGCGGTTCCATTGAAATCCGGGTCCTGCCTAACGAGGAGTTCGTCAGATTTGAAGTAAAGGATAGTGGAGAAGGAATACCCAAAGAATATCAAGCCCAAGTCTTTGAGAAATATTTTCAGGTGCCGAGCAACATCAGGAAAGGAACGGGATTGGGTCTGGCCATTGCCAAAAATATCATTGAGGCCCACGGCGGCGAAATCGGTCTGATCAGCGAACCCGCCCAGGGCAGCACCTTTTGGTTCACCCTGCCCAGGACCCAAAGGCAAACAGTCAGTTAACAGCAGTGGACGATAAAGACATCCCTTAAACGCTACGGCCCCTCAGGCCGCTTGGGAGAAAAACCATGAACACCCCCCCTGTCCTCATTGTGGACGATGAAAAGAACATTCGCCTCACCCTCTCCCAGGCCCTGGAAACCCTGGGGATTGCTGCGGACACCGCCGCTTCCGGAGAGGAGGCCTTGCAAAAACTCTCAGGGAAATCCTATAAGCTCATGCTCCTGGACCTCAAGCTGCCCGGCATGGATGGTTTAGAGGTCCTGCGGCAGGCAGCCGACCGCTATCCGGAACTGAAGGTCATTATCATGACCGCCTATGGTTCCATAGAGGTGGCGGTGGAGGCCATGAAAACGGGGGCGTTGGATTTTTTACAGAAACCCCTCGATCCGGACGCAATAAACCGCGTGGTGAGCCGGGTCTTACAGCCCTCCCCTGGGGGCCATCCCGTGTGGAGATATGAATACTACCTCGATATCGCCAAACAAAGCATTGCCGCCGGGGACTTCAGGGCTGGCCGGATTTACATCCAAAAGGCCATCTACCTCGAGTATAACCGGCCGGAGGCCTATAATATCCTGGGGGGAATTTGTGAAGCGACCCTTGACCGTCAGGGCGCCGCGAGAGATTACCGGGTTGCCCTGGAAATGGACCCGACCTATGAACCGGCCAGGAAGAATTTCGAAAGGGTAACGAGCCGACCCTATACCCAATTGGGTATCGTTTGGGAGTAACCTTTCCCAGAGAAAAAGAGCTTAGCTCAAAAGATCTTACTTCAGCGCCGAGGTCGAAGGATCGACCCAGGCTATGCCCCGCGGACTCCTTTGCCTTTTATGAACATAATAGTTAAAATCATCAGAACTTCCAGATCAGTGCTCTTCTTATAGACTTATCAAGCGGCTGAAAATTCTTCTTATCCAGTCCATGAACTAAACGCTTCGCGTGGTCAGTAGGCCGGCCGACTCTAAGCTTTTAATCCTGCCTTTACTGTAATCCTTGCTGTTGCAAAATCCCACCATTTTTCTCGTATCCCCAGATAGTTGCGTGTAGGTTTTCTCCATAAATCTAACCAGGAGGAAACTATGGGAAAGCTACACGATCAGATGAGTGAGGATTTGGTCCTCAAGGCTTACAGCCCTCACACGCAGAGGGCCTACCTGCGCTGCGCCCGCCATTTTGCCAAGCATTATATGAGGTCCCCGGAGGAGATGGGGGCGCAGGAAGTACGCGATTTCCTGCTCCATCTGGTCCGGGACCGTAAAGCCTCCCCGGCCACGCTGGACATGTACGTCAACGCCCTCAAGTTCCTCTACAACATCACCCTCAAACGCCCCGATGCGGTAGAGGGGATTTCCCATCCCAAACGGCCAAAGACCCTGCCGGTCATTCTCAGCCCGGAAGAAGTTCTCCGGATCTTTGCGGCCATCCGTTCGGTGAAGCACAAAGCCATCATTGCCACGGCTTATGCGGCCGGTCTCAGGATTTCCGAAGTCTGCGGACTGCGCCTCGCCGATATTGACAGCCAGCGGAAACGCATCCATGTCCGCTCGGGGAAGGGCAAGAAGGATCGCTATGTCATGTTGGGAGAGAGCCTTCTGGACCTGTTGCGCCAGTACTACCAGAAAGCACGGCCACAAGGAGAGTATCTGTTCCCGGGATATAAACCCCAGCGCCCCATCTGCACCACGGCAGTGAGCCAGGTGTTACGGAAGGTCGTCCGGCAGACAGCTTTGACCAAGAAGGTCTCCATGCACACTTTGCGGCACTGCTTTGCCACCCACCTGCTGGAGGCCGGCACCGACATCCGCATCCTGCAGGTCCTTCTGGGTCACAGCTCCATCCGCACCACCCTGCGTTACACCCACATCACCGACCGGCTGGTCCAGAAACTGGTGAGCCCCCTGGATATAATCCAGCCCGCCTCGTGAAGAGGTGGCGGCATGTCCAGACCAGCCCTGGAGGTGGCCCAGATCTTTTGCCACCATGGCCCGGACTATCGAAAAAACCATCGTCTCAGCCCGGTGCAGCATAAGGCCATGCGGGATATCGAACGCTGCCGCACCGCCCGGTTGGGCGGGCACGTGGATTCGTGTAGCCAGGGCTGCGGCTACCTGGCCATCTCCTATAACTCCTGCCGCAACCGCCATTGTCCCAAGTGCCAGAGCCTCAAGCAGGCCAGGTGGCTGACCGATCGCCTGGAACGGCTCCTGCCCACCCAGTACTTCCACCTGGTGGTCACCCTGCCCCATGAACTCCAGGTGCTGGCCCGGTACAACCCGGATCTCATCTATAATCTGCTTTTTGAGGCCGCGTCCCGAGCTTTGCTGCAATTGGCCCGGGACTATGAGCGCCTGCGGGCCCAGATCGGCTTTACCGCGGTCCTGCACACCTGGGACCAGGACCTCAATTTTCATCCCCATCTGCACCTGGTGGTGACCGGCGGCGGGCTCAGTCTGGACGGCGACAGATGGATCGCGGCCCGAAACAGCTTTCTGCTCCCTGTTAAGGCGCTCTCCAAGGTCATCCGGGGCAAGTTTCTGGAGGCCCTGGAGAAGGCCTGGCATGAGGGGAAACTGCAGGGCTGGGCCCCCCCAGCGCAGTTCCCGAGCTTCCTTCGGAAACTCCGACGGAAAAAGTGGGTCGTCTATGCCAAAGAGGCTTTCGGCGGCTCCCGGAAGGCCTTTCATTACCTTAGCCGCTACACCCACCGGGTGGCCATCTCCAACGAGCGGCTGGTGAGCCTGGCGGCGGGGAAGGTCACCTTCCAGGCCCGAGACAATCACCGGCCCGGGCAAAAAAGGCTGGTGGCCCTCACCGCCCCGGAGTTCATCCGCCGCTTTCTCTGGCACGTTCTCCCGCCCCGCTTCGTCAAAATCCGCCACTACGGCCTCATGGCCCCCCGCCATGCCAAAACCAAACTGGAGAAGGCCCGGGCCCTCCTCAGCCTTCAAGCCCCGGAAGCTCTCGCTGAACCCCAAAACCGGGAGCACGATGCCCCGGGCGACACCAACACCTGGCAGGACCTGCTACGGGCGCTCACCGGTGTGGATCTTACCAGGTGTCCGAACTGCGGCCAGGGCAGGATTATCCGCACCAGGCTGACCGGCCATGAAACCGCCCTCGTACCACCCGTATGGGATTCCTCATGAGCTCCGGCAGCCGCGGTTCGATCTTTAATCCCCATGCCCCTTCGTGCCTGGCTGAGCACAGAAAGGACCAGCTCGCCCCAAATCCCCACCATACTCCTTCCCGCGCCGACCCATGGTCTGCAGAGCTTATCTTCCCCGGCTCAAAATAGCCCTCGACCCACGCCTCCTCCAGGCCTCAGCAGCCAAGACCTCCCCCACAGACCCAAAGTCCGTTTATTGAATCCCCATAGCCCAAAATCGCCCTGATTCCTCTCAAAACCCCAGGCTTAGTTCATGATGACGATTATGAGAATGTGCTGCGCAATTCTCACAATCGCCTATTACATATCGGCACACTGAACCCAAGCCGGGATATGAGGTGATTCTGTTTCGATTAATCTCCCCTCTTTTCTCAAAGGAAAAACTCACCCAAGTCGCCCGGACTTTAAGGGGTTTTTCCTGAAAAAAAGACAGTTAGCCAAGCTTTCTCGATATTGCTCTATTAACTTAAATTTACGTTGACGCATTTGAGGCGGATGGAATAATGCGAAGGCCGGATCCGCTTCGCTTTACCGTCCTCCGGTCCTCAGGGCTGAGGGCAAAAAATCAGCGGCCCCTGGCCCCCCTCCCTCAAAAAAACTTCCAGTCTACCGGTCCTTGGCCAGGACGTTGCACAGCATGACCACCAGGTCCCCTTTTTGGCCGGAGGGGTCTTCCACCAGGTCTTCAAACACGGCCTTGGCGGAAAACCCGGCCTTCTTGAAAGTGGCCAGCGCGGTGTGGGCCAAAAGGTGTATTTCGGCAATGAGTTTTTCCAGGCCGAATTCCGCGGCCAGGTCGATAATCTCATTGACCATGAGGGTGCCCAGGCCCTTGCCCTGGTAGTCCTTGGCGATGACGATGCGGACGTTCCCCAGGTGGCGCTTCCAACCCACCTTGCGCATATGCAGGGTGGCGTTCCCCACAATGCGGCCGTCCACTTCGGCGAGGAGGGGATAGACACTGCGATAATCGATGTGGTTCACCCAATCGTCGATGGTGGCCGGTTCCCGAACGTCGCTGCGCAGAAACATCAGGTCCTGGTCGTCCACCCGATGGAAGAAATCCAGGAGTTTATCCCGGTCTTCCTTCACCATGGGGCGCAAAATCACCCGGCTGCCGTCCTTCAGAACTCCTTCTTTTTGGTACAGCGCCATTTTTTCCCCCTTGTCACACCAGGTTTTAAAGGGGGGAGGGCAGGGCCTTCCCCCGCTAACCTTTGCTTATGTATTTTGTGGAGCAAAGGACATAAGCGAAAATTCAAACCCCTATCACGCGCCTAAGGCCAGACGCTCCGCCAAGTACTCGGGCAGCCCGGCCTTGAGAATGCTTTGTTGCGCGGCGGCCACATCGTAAGGAACCGACCGGTATTGAATGGAAAAGTCCTGGTCGTCAAAGATGGCGTAGGCTGCTTCCGGACTGCCGCCCCGGGGTTGGCCCACGCTCCCTGGATTAATGAGATAATGCCAGCTCCGGTCCAAAAAGATCTTGCCCGGGGTGATGGGGTGAAGGGCGACTTTCCCCCGGATGTCCATGTACCACAAGGCCCGGCGGTGGGTGTGGCCGAAAAAGCAGACCTTCAGCCCCAGGCCTTTTTGGAGCGTCTTGAGAACTTTTTTGCCCTGGAAATGGTAGTTGATGTAAGAGTCGGGACTGCCAGGGGTGCCGTGGCAGGCCACATAATCCTGGCCGTCACGGGTCAAAGGGAGATTTTGAATAAATTCAAGAATTTCCGGCCTGACCTGCTCCCGGGCCCAAACAATGGCCTGGTAGGCGATGATGTTAAAATATTCGGCCAGTTCCACGTTCAGGAGGGCCAGGTCATGGTTGCCGGCCAGGCTCAGCACGGTGGCGCTTTGCAGCATTTCCACGCATTCGTTGGGGTTGGCGTTATAGCCCACCAGATCCCCCAGGTTGAGGATCAGGTCCACCCCTTCCCGGTTAAGCTCGGCCAGAACCTGCTCCAGGGCGTGGACGTTGCTGTGCACATCGGAAATCAAGGCCAAACGCATGGCTTACTATACCGTGGGCGGCGGGGAGGCCCCGGCGCCCGCAGGTCCCTTCCTTGACATTTCCATGATTTCTGGTAAGTTTCCCCCATTTTACCATGGAACCCGGATATCTCATCGAATTCTTTGAGGAGAAGGCCATTCTGGTGGCCGTGGTCCTCGATCTCAAGGGAGACCGCCTCCAGGTGGTCACTCCTGCCAACCGGGAACTCACCCTGACTCCCAAACGGGTCCTGCACGCCTGCCCCTCGGGCAAGCCGACGGCGCTTTCCCGGAAACAATGGCTGGATATTCTTCAGGAAACCGACCGGCGCCGGGAGGCCTTGCACCGGTCCATCAACCTGGCCGAGGTCTGGGAAATCCTGGTGGAAGAGGGCAAGGCCGTGCCCGCAGCCGAAATTGCCGACCTGTGGTTCGGCTCCGCCACCCCCGACCAGGTGGCGGCCATGGGCCGGGCCCTTTATGAGAACCGGTTTTTTTTCAGAAATAAGGACAATCTGTGGCTCCCCAATCCTCTGGAGGTAATGGAGGCTCTCCAGGACAAGGCCCGCCGGGAGGAGGAGGCCAGGCAGGAACTGGCCGACGCGGCCCACTGGCTGAAAACCGCCTGGGATGGGGCCGAAATCACCGATCCGGCCATGGGGGCGCGCCTGGTGCCCCTTCTCAAGTCGGTGGCGGTGTGGGGCCAGGACTCTCCGGACTACGCCCGGGTCAAGGCCTACCTGGACAAGGCCAAAATTTCCGGCAACCAGGCGCCGTTCCGGCTGCTGGTGCGCCTGCAGGTGTTCTCTGAGGACGAAAACCTGGAATTATACCGCCAGGAAACGCCCCTGACTTTTTCCGAGGAGGCGAAGGGATTGGCCCTGCACTTGAAAAGTGAGGCCTCTTCAGACCCTTACGCCGCCAGCCGCACCGACCTCACCCACCTGGACTGCTTCACCATCGACGGGGAGCGCACCCGGGACCTGGACGACGCCCTGAGCCTGGAGGTTCTGCCCGCGGGCTACCTTTTGGGGGTTCACATCGCCGATGTCTCCGCCCTGGTAGCCGGGGGCAGCGTCCTGGACCGGGAAGCCCTGGAGCGGGGCACGTCCATTTATCTGCCGGAACTGCGCCTGCCCATGCTGCCCGAAGAAATCTCCGAGGACACCCTGTCGCTGGTGGCCGACAAGGAGCGCCTTACCCTGAGCTTCCTCATTACCCTGGATGCCGAGGGGGAAGTCCAAGAGCGGGACATTCAGCCGAGCCGCATCGTGGTCAAGCGGCGCTTGTCTTATGGGGAAGCGGATCAGCTCCTGGCCGCCCAAGACCACACCATGGGCATCCTGGCCCGCTTGGCCGAGGTTTTCAAGGCCCGGCGCCTGGCCCAGGGCGGCTATGAACTGAAGCTCCCAGAGGTCTGGGTGGGCTTCGACCCCCAGGGCAAGGTCCAGGTGACGGTGGAGGACCAGGAAACCCCGAGCCACCAGATTGTGGCCGAAACCATGGTCCTGGCCAACTGGCTGGCCGCCACCTTCCTCAAAGAGCGGGGGGTGCCGGCCCTGTACCGAAGTCAGCCGGAACCCCGGGAGCCCATCGACCGGGAGGCCCCCAAAACCCTTTTGGAACTCTGGCAGGACCGGCGCCGGCTGAGCCGGGTGGTCATGGACTTGAAACCTCAGCCCCACTGGGGTTTGGGCCTCCCCCAATACACCTTTGCCACCTCCCCCATCCGCCGCTACCTGGACCTGGTGATTCACCGCCAAATCCTGAGCCTCCTGGTGGGCGCCGCCCCCCCTTACGGCCCCCAGGAGCTGGAAAAGATTGCCTCGGTCATCGATCCGGCCATGCGCCGGGCCGGCCTCCTCAAGAACCTGCGCCTGCGCTACTGGCTCTTAAAATACCTGGCCGGCCGGGTGGGCCAGAAACTGGAGGCCCTGGTGGTGGAGGTCATGCCCCACCGCTCCCGCCTGCTCCTTCCCGACCTCCTGCTGGATGTGCCCTTCACCGCGCCCGCCAGCCTGCGCCTGAAACCCGGGGACCTGGTCCAGGTGCGCCTGGACAAAGTCACCCCCCGGGAAGACCAGATCAAAGTCTCCCTGGCCTGACCCTTACAGTTCTTCACGAGTTCTGAACTCAGTGGAAAACAGTGAAACGAGGGGTAGGTCGGGAGAGCGCAGCGCCTCCCCCAATTGGCATAGCCAAGTATTTTATAGTGGCGCAATTCATTGCATCTCTTTAAACGGGCGTGATGAATCACGCCCCTACAATTGCTGATCTTTGATTGCGGCTTGAGACCTCTGCGAAATGCCCGATTAAATGGGGGCCCCCCGAATTCCCTCCCCTTTGATGGGGGAGGGTTAGGGTGGGGGTGATAAAATAATTCTTAATTTAAGTAGGTTAACCATATTAGCCCCCCTCCCCCTAACCCCCTCCCACCGTGGGGAGGGGGATAAAGGCCAAGGCTTTTGTCTCCCAAGCGATTTTTCGCAGAGGTCTCGACCTGGTATCAGGTTGTAGTCGCAGGGTGGCACGGGCCTTCCAGCCTGTGCCGGCGCAGGCCGAGGCTGCGGCTCCAAAACATTGCTCATGGAACGAACTCGGGTATAAGAACAGTCTCTTATGAGCTCTTGGCGCTCCCTGGAGAACCAAACAGGATGCAGCGCCGGCGCCCCTCGCTGGCGATAAAACTGCTCTGGATAACAAGAAAGCCCTTTTTCAGCATCCTGAGGGAATTGAAATTTCATGAAATTTCCAATATTCTGGAAAATAATCGGTTTGGGAACGGTTCGGCCCCAGAAAAGAAGCCCAACCTCCCAGAAAATCGGAGAACTTGCCGTTGCCAGGGCTGTTTATGGCTTCCCTAAATGATCATCCCGCCCGGGCCTTTTTGCGCCGACACGGACACGCGTCCCTGGTCAGCCTGGGCTGCGGTCCTGAGCTCAACCGGCTGGACAATCATGTCCGGCTGCTTGTCGCCTTGGATCTGACTTATTATGTGGGCATTGACTGCGTCAGCGAAATTGCCCTGAAGGGCGCCGACTTGTTTCAAGACCATGACGGCATGATGAAATTGCTGCATGACCATTATCAAGAAAAACCCCAGGAGTTCCGAGAAGCCATCAAGGTATTCCCCAACACCTGGGTGGAGGAGTTGGCCGGGCTCCATGGCGCCGTGGTGGTCTGTCAGCGGGTCTTGCCCCATTGCCGCTGGGAGGAAGTCATCGCCTCCATGACTCCCAGGCTCGTGCTCCAGGAGGACCTGCACGGCTGCGAACGCCAGCAGCTTCGGGGGCTTGGGTATGTGCGCACCTGGACCAAAGTGCGCCAGTATGGCCTTGAGCCCTTCCGGCCCTGGGCGATTTTCCCCGGGGAACGTAATCTCATCCTCTGGCGGCGGCGGGATTTTGCTGATCAGGAGGTTGAGAGCAGCCGCTGGCGGGGATTTTGGCGCCTCTGTGAGCGCTTTATCGGCTGAAGACGCCCGGGATAGGGCTTACTCAAGGTAGAATTTGGTTACAAGGGTGAGATTTCTGGGGGATGTTTAACAAGTTGACTCATTCACCCCCCCCTCCCACAACCCCCTCCCACCAAGAGAAGAGGGTTAAAAATTTTATGACGCTTAAGGAAAGTTTTTAAATGGCTTCCCAAAATAATACCGCGATGTCCCCCTGGCTCAGGACCGTGCCTCTATTCCTGGCAGTGGCGGGGCTTGTCTGGGGCTGCCAGTCTGTGCCCCGGCCTGAACCCCGGTCAAAACAGGTGCCGGTGCAGATTCTGTCCATCAACGACTTTCACGGCCAGGTGGCCCCTGGTCAAAAAGCGGAGGGCCGCCCCGTGGGCAGCGCCCCGGTCCTGGCCGCGTACATGAAAAAAGCCCAACAGGACCTCGGCGGGTTCACCTTTTTTGCCAGCGCGGGTGATCTGATCGGGGCCTCGCCCCCGGAATCGGCCCTGCTCATGGACGAACCCGCCATCATGTTCATGAACCTGTTGGGCAACGACAAGTGCTCCGCCGGGGACCGCCTCAACCCCGCCTGCAATGTGGTGGCCACGGTGGGGAACCACGAATTTGACGAAAAGGTGACCGAATTGCAGCGTCTAATCCAGGGGGGCAACCATCCCAAAGGCCCCTTCCTGGAGAACCCCTGGCAGGGGGCGACTTTCCCTTATGTGGTGGCCAATGTCGTGGCAAAGGCAACCGGCCAGCCCATCTTTCCGCCCTATGTCATCAAGGATGCAGATGGGGTCCCCATTGCTTTTATCGGCGCGGTGCTCAAAGAAACCAAGACCATGGTCATGCCCACCAATGTGGCGGGGCTTGACTTCCTGGATGAGGCCCAAACCATCAACTCCTACCTGCCTGAACTGAAAAGCAAAGGGGTCAGGACCGTCATCGTGCTGCTGCACCAGGGCGGCAGGCAGGAGGCTTATGAGGGGTCCACCCGGCCGGCAGATGAGGTGGCCGGGGCCATCAAGAGAGTTGTCTGGCGTCTGGATGACGAAGTGGATGTGGTCATTTCCGGGCACACCCACTGTTTTACCAATGCCTTGATCAAAAACGAGCGCGGCAAGGATATCCTGGTGACCCAGTCCTGGTCCGCGGGCCGGGGCTTTGCCGACATCCGGCTCCAGATCGACCGGCAGACCCGAGACGTGGCCAGCAAGTCCGCCACCCTAATCACCGCCTGGGCCGACACCGGCCCGGGCCTGACCCCTGACCCCCAGGCCGCGCAATTAATGCAGGCCGCGGAACAAAAAGTGGCCCCGCTTACCCGCCGCAAGGTAGCCATCGCCGCCCGCGACATTACCAAGGAACCCAACCCCGCCGGGGAATCGGCCCTGGGGAACCTCATCGCCGACGCCCAGAGAAAGACCCTATGCACGGATTTCGCCTTGGTCAATCCGGGGGGCATCAGGACTGCCATCGGCGCGGGAGAGGTTACCTGGGGGAGGCTTTACGCGGTGCAGCCCTTCAACAACCGCCTGGTCAAGATGACCCTCACCGGCCAGCAGATCTACGACCTCCTGAACCAGCAGTTCCCCGTGGGGCTCACCTATCACCGCATGCTGGCCGTCTCCGGCCTGACCTACACCTGGGACAGCAAACTATCGCCCCCGGCCCGCATCGTTGAGGTGCGCCAGGCAGGCAAGCCCATTGACCGGGCGGCCACTTACACGGTGGCGGTGAACAGCTTCCTGGCCGAAGGCGGCGACAAGTTCAGCGTCCTCACCCAGGGCGCCAACCAAACCATGGGCCCCCTGGACCTGGAAGCCCTGTGCGCCTATCTCTCGTCCCTACCCCAACCCGTGAACGCCAAAATCGAAGGGCGGGTCAAAAAGTTGAACTAATCTGCGTCCGGGCAGGCCATTTGTGAGGAAAAGATTTGCCCCTTATCCCCCGTGCTTCGCCGGGAGAATAAGTTTTCAATTGGTGGCCAAGCCTTCGCCCCTATTTGGAAGTTCCCCTCCCCGGCGCCATCCTCCTTCTGGGCTCCGGCCTCCTGCGCCTGTGCGCAGTGCGCTGGCGCAGGAGGCGGCAAGGCTAAACCGGCCACAAAACAAAAAGAGGGTGGGTCGGGCCCACCCTCTTTTCTCTAATGACCCCTTTGTTTTTAGCTCAAGCTGTCTTTTTGACTTCCTCAGCCTTTGACATCCACCGTGGCAGGGGTTCTCCGGTGGCCTCGGCGTAGAGAATTTCCGGGGCCACATCCACCGCATCTCCCCAGATGATGATGCCCAGTTCGCCATTTATGGTGAATTGTTTAAAGAAATACAGGTCTTCTAGCAGGGCAAACACCCCCCCCTTGTGGATATATTTGAGGAAATCGACCACACCCGATCTACCATTCTCAAAGGTCAGGTGCAACTTGTAATCCTCCACATAGCGGGCCGCAATGACATCGTAAGACATATCCTCACCTGCTATTCCAAAGGGGCAATTTTCTCCAAAGGCCGCCCCGTCTTAACCAGATCCCAATTTCGCATTAGTTCGTGTTTATGGAAGGCAGCCCATTCCATGACCAGACCCAGAGCCCGAGGGGGGAAGCTGCCCTCCAGCACTGAGAAGTCCTGAATTTTTATGACAATCTTGTGGCTCACCCGAACACCCGCCGGAACAGCTCATCCACATGCCGCAGATGATGCTTCAGGTCGAAAAGTTCCTCCAGCTCCTTTTGGGATAGGTGCTTGCCGATGTCCGGGTCGGCCAGGACCCGCTCCTTAAAGGTGCCCCCTTCTTCCCAGACCCGCATGGCGTTGCGCTGGGTCAGGCGGTAGGCCTCGTCCCTGGAGAGGCCCTTGTGCACCAGGGCCAGGAGCAGCCCCTGGGAGAACACCAGCCCCCGGCTGCCGTCCAGGTTGGCCTGCATGTTTTCCGGATAGACCACCAGGTTGGTGAGGACGCCCTTCAAGCGGTGAATCATGAAATCCAGCAAAATGTTGCTGTCCGGGATGATGATCCGTTCCGCGGAGGAGTGGCTGATGTCCCGCTCGTGCCACAGGGCCACGTTTTCGAGCGCAGTGAGCGCGTTCCCCCGCAGCACCCGGGCCAGGCCGCAGAGGTTTTCGGTGAGCACCGGATTGCGCTTGTGGGGCATGGCGGACGAGCCCTTCTGCTTGGCCCCGAAGGCCTCCTCCGCCTCCCGCACCTCGGTGCGCTGCAGGTGCCGGATTTCCAGGGCCACCTTTTCGACGCTGGCCCCGATGAGGGCGAGGGTGGTGAGGTAATGGGCGTGGCGGTCCCGCTGAATGATCTGGGTGGCCAGGGGTGCGGGCGTAAGCCCCAGGCGGGCGCAAACCCCGGCTTCCACCGCCGGGGGCAGATGGGCAAAGGTCCCCACCGCACCGGAGAGCTTCCCCACGCTCACGGTTTCCCGGGCCGCCGCCAGGCGCTGCCGCTGGCGCTGAAACTCTGCATGCCACATGGCGAACTTGAGCCCCAGGGTGATGGGCTCGGCGTGCACCCCGTGGGTGCGCCCCACCATCACCTGGTCTTTATAGACATGGGCCTTGTCCTTGAGCACGATCAGCAGATCGTCCAGGCCGGCCAGGAGGAGATCCGCTGCTTCCTTGAGGCGCAGGGCCAGGGCGGTGTCCAGGACGTCCGAGGAGGTGAGGCCGAAGTGGAAGTAGCGGCCGTCCTCCCCCAGGCAGGCGGCCACCTGGTCCACGAACGCGGCCACGTCATGGTGGGTTTCCTTCTCGATGGTGAGGATGCGGTCGATGTCGCATTCGGCTTTGCCGTAGACCCGTTGCGGGACCTCGGCGGGGATGAGGCCCGTTTCTGCCAGGGCCTCCATGGCCGCCATCTCCACTTTGAGCCAGGCGGCGAACTTATTATCTTCTGACCAGATGCGGGCCATGGGTTCACGGCTGTATCGGGGAATCATGCGGCACCTCGGGTAGCGTTATTTTTGGGGGAGGGGGCTAAGGGCCGGTGGGCCCTTACCCCCTCCCCCAAACCCCCACCCCCAATCCATAGGTGCAGGGGGGGCAGGGCGGCATCAGGAGCTTTGCTCCCGATACCGCCTGATTATAACCGGAAGGGGGGAAGAGGAGGCAACGATTTTAAGATATAATGGGTTGGGAGGGGGTGGTAGGGGGAGGGCAGGGAGCCGCGCTCCCTGGCCCTCCCCCTACAAAAACTCTTAAGATCATGCCTGACTGGGGAAAAATTTTCACAGATCCGTTGATGCAGCGTTTGCCTCCCAACCCGGAGGTCATGGCGCTGGTGCCGTCGTTGCAAACCATGGGCGTGCGCCTGGTTCTGGATGCGGGCTGCGGCGCCGGGCGGCATCTTGTGCCCCTGGCTGCAGCGGGCTTTCAGGTGGTGGGGGTGGACCGGGAATGGTCGGTGCTCGGGGACCTGAGGCCGCACCTAAACCTGCTTTCTGGTCCGGTTGCCCTGGCCTCGGGGGACCTCCAGAATATTCCCGTGCGAACCGGCGTCTTCGACTTCGTCCTGAGCATCAACGCCATCAGCCACGGGGACACCGGGACTTTTCACACCTATTGCCGGGAGCTGGACCGGGTGCTGCGGCCGGGGGGACTCTTGTTTATCTGGGTTTCCCCCCGGGAAGCGGGGGAGATGATGCGCCAGCCGGAGACTATGGAGCTGGAGCCCGGCACCCTGGTAAAGATCGCCACTCCAGACGGCGAGCTGGTGCACCACTTTCCCACCCCGGAGGAACTGGCGGCCCAATTTCCCCGGTATGCCAGCCTCCGCCTGGAGACCGTCCATGCCCCCATCCCTTTCATGGGCGGGGTGGAGTTACCGCAACTGGTTTTCCTGGCGGAGAAACACACCTAATCTGGATAGGCGCGTAAACCTGTAGGGGCGACGCATGCGTCGCCCCTACGTCAAAGGCCCCTTGTTCCCCTGTTCTCCCCTTGAAAATAGCTTCGCCTCGAACTTACCGCTTCAGGGCCAGGACCTCCTCCATCATGGTGTCCGTGGTGGTGATGATGCGGGAGTTGGCCTGGAAGGCCCGTTGATAGAGGATCATGTGGACGAACTCGTTGCCCAGGTCCACGTTGGACTGCTCCAGGGAGTTGGAGTTGATTTTCCCCAGGCCGTTGGTGCCCGGGGCGCCGGTGAGGGGCACGCCGGAGTCCTGGGTTTCGGTGTAGAGATTGCTGCCCTCCCGGAAAAGTTTGCTGGGCGCGTTGAACCGGGCCAGGGTGAGTTGGTACTGGGGGGTGATCTGGCCGTTGCTGTAATGCCCGGTGATGATGCCTTCGTTATTGATGGAGATGCGCTGGAGGAAGCCTGGCCCGTAGCCGTCCTGGGAGGCGTAGTTGGTCACCGAGGAGGCGGCGTATTGGGTGGTGCTGCCCCCCGGGGTGCTTCTCAGGTTAAGGTTGACAGGGCCGATGTTTTCCGCGTTCAAATCCACCGCATACAATCCTCCCCCGGTCATGGTGCCGTTGGTGTCGAACACCATGGCAGAGGGCCCCCCACCGCCCTGGTCGGTGATGCTGCCGGTGACGTCCACGCCGTCCAGGGTGCCGCTCACGCCCCAGGTGTTGGCCGCAGACTTGGAGTAGCGCATATCCAGGGTATGGACGTTCCCCAGGTTGTCGTATACGGTGATGGCCGAGTCGTAGTAATCGGCCACCGCGGCATTGGAGTCCAGGTTCATGACCATGTCCACCGAGGTGGAGGCCCGGGGGGCCGAGTAGTTTTGGCTCAAGACGATGTCGGTGTCAACCCCGGCCGGGGTGCCGGTGACAGGGTCGATGGCCTTGCCCTGCACCCGGTATTGATGGGCATTGATGAGGTAGCCTTCGTCATTCAGGGAAAAGTTGCCGTCCCGGGTGTAAAACAGGTTCTGGTTCAGGGGGTCACTGACGATGAGAAAGCCCGTGCCGGTGATGGCCACGTCCACATCGTCGGCGCTGTTTTCCAGGGACCCCTGTTGCCAGATGGTGCTGATTTCGGAAATGCGGGCCCCCCGGCCCACCTGCCCCGGTCCGGAGCCGGTGGGAATGAGTTGGGCCATGAGATCCTCAAAATGCACGGAACTGTATTTAAAACCCGTGGTGTTCAGGTTGGCGATGTTGTCGCCCACCACGCTCATGGCCTCCCCGTAGCTGTTCAAACCGCTCAAACCGCTGTACATGGCGGTGGATAAAGACATGATCGACCCCTCCTAAGGATTGACCCCAAGGGTTGGCCCGGCCAACCCGGAAAGTTTCCGTTAGTTTGCTTTGGATTCCTGCCCCACGGAAACGATGTTGCTCAGGAGCATCTGTTTGCCGTTGACCTTGACCCAAACGCCCTGGGCATCCTGATAGACTTCCTGAACTGTGCCGGTGAAGTAATTGTCCACCCGGATGGCCTTGCCGGCCTTATCTGCGGCCGCCACCCGGTAGGAGTAAATGCCGTCGGCCACCCCTTTCCCCTGGCTGTCTTTGCCGTCCCAGGCGAGGGCATGCAGGCCCGCGGCCCGGCTCCCCAGGTTCAGGGAGCGCACCTGGGCGCCGCTGCTGTTTAAAATTTCCACTACCACTTCTTTGGCATCCTGGGGCAACTGGAAAGAAGCCTCCAGGGCTTTGCCCCCGGTGACGGTAAGCTGGTTCCCGGACCCTTTCACCGTTTTGCCCAGCAGCGCCACCCCCTGGGTCATGTTTTGGGATTCCTTGAGACTTTGGAAGACCTTCCCCAGGTCCTGCAAGTTCTGGTTGGCATTAATTTGCTGCTCCAGGGAACTGAACTGGGCCAACTGGGCCACGAAATCCTTGGGATCCTCCGGGCTCAGAGGGTCCTGGTAGCGCAGTTGGGTCACCAGCAGCTTGAGGAAATCTTCCTTCTTCATGTTGGTTTGCGCCGTGCTGGTCAGGCTGGTGCTGGAGCTTTGGCTCGTGGCCTTGGCTGACGTGGAGGTGGCGGCCTGAGTGGCGGTAGTGTTGGCGCTGGCTGCGGCGGCAGAGTCCACCATGGGTGTTCTCCTGATGTGTTAAGATGCTGAGGTCAAACCTCAGGAAAGGATTTTTTTCCCCTTAGACAAAGCGATCCACCTCCCTGGAGCGGCGCCGGGAAGAGGCGGACGGATTGCCCCCCGCCTCGTTGCCTTTTTCCCGGACGCCGGCCAGGGCGGGGGTCAGGAGCCTTTCGGGCTGGTCCTGGAGGCGCACCTGGAACTGAGTTAGGACCAAGCCTTGTTGGGCCAGGGCCTGGAGAAGCTGCTGCACCCCCAGGTTGGCAACTTCCGCCACTTCCGGGCGGGTGGCCAGGGCGGTCACCGCCAACTCCTGGCCGCTAAGGTGCAGGGTGAGCTGAATCTGGCCCAACTCCGGGGGATTCAGGTTGAGGGTGACCCGGCTTTCCCCCTGGCCGAGATTGGTCAGCACCCCGGACTGCACTTGGCTCCACAGGGACTCCCGCGCCTCCGGGGAGAGAAGCCGCCAGGCCGAGCCGGCGTCCCCCAGGGCAGGACCGGAGCTGGTCAGGTTTTGAGCAAGTCCCTGAAGTTCCCCGGCAAAGGAGGGGAAGCTCATGGTTCCCTGGGGCAAAGCCGGCGTAGACCACGGGGGAAATTCCCCGTTGGCGCCGGTCCCCTGTTCTTCCAGGCCGTCCCCGTTCAGAGGAGGCTGATCGCTGCCGGTTTGGGGCTGCCAGAAATAAGGCCGCAGGCGCAAGACCTGGGGGAGATACAGAGGCTTGGGCTCAGCCAGGGTGGGGAGCTCCTCTTCTGCTGGGGCCATGGCCAGGAGGGTGGTTTTTAGCTCCTCCTGGGTGGCCGGAGAGGCCTGAACCAGCAGTTTATCAACAACTTCGGGCTGCAGGTTGGCCTTCAGGAGCACCTGGCGCCACTCTGCCATTTCCGCGGCGGTAACCGGGCGCTCTCCCAGTTGGGCCGACGGGGAAAAGGTCGCATTGGGCGCAGCCTCCATGGCGGCGCCGCTTGCATGGGCGGCCGAGCCGGGCTTGATGTTGGGCAACAGCTGCCAGACCCTGGCCAGGGGGATGCCTTGGCCCTGGGCCTCTTCTTCCACCTGGGCCAGGATTTCGGGGGAGGCCCCCAGGTGGGCCAGGGCCAGGCGCAGGGTGGGCAGCATGCTCGGGGGCAGGGTGGCTCGCTCCCAAAGGGCGCGATAGTCGGAGGTTTGCTGGATTTCAGGAGTTTCCCGGCGCAGGAATGGTTCCGGGGAGGGGCCAGGCGTCTGGGCGCCTGACGCAGCAAGCCCCTGAGCCTGAGCCCGTTCCCAGGCCGCAGAGAGATTGGCCGCAGTCAGGGTGATCTCCGGAGAACCTGAACCGGACAGGATCCCGTCCACTTCCTCCTGGGGGAGGCCGGCGGACCGGAGAAAGGCGGCCACCGCCGGGGCCTGCTCGACAGAGATCACCATGGAGCCGTCCGGCTGCGATTGCAGAAAAGCAATAAGTTCCTGGAGGGCCTGGGGCGGCGCTGGGGAGGCGGCGCCCCCCTTGGGGTTGGTTGCGGGGTGCGAAACGGCTTGACTTTGGCCGGCTGCCGAACCTGCCGCGGCCTCCTGCGATTCTGGCCTTCTGCGGAGATGTTGAGCTTGCTGGTGTTTTTTCGGCAGCTTGCCGGCCTGGACCCCACGCGATTCGCTTGAATCAGCATCAACCTTGAGATGTCTTAATCTCTGCTGCCCCTGAGCTTTTATCTGCCCTCTGTCAAGCTCCGGCCGGGAAGTCAGACGCTTGCCTGCCTGCGCCGCGGTCTCCCTGGGGAGGCGGGCCTCAAGGCGGCTCTGGAAGGCCTCCCGAAAAGCGTCCTTGGCCGGGGGCGCCGAGGTCTGGGCTCCCCGTCCCCAGGAAAGAAACATCGCGGTGGGATTTGGACTAAAAAGTTGCATGGTTGGCTGCGGTCTTGAAGTTAGTGTTGCCAGATCAAGAGGCAAGTTCTATGCCAGGGGCTGAACTCCCCTAAAAGCCCAAAAACTATTGAAAAAAGCGAATGACCATTGAACAAACCGGCAAAAGAGGTCTAGTCACCCGGCAGGAAATGCCTGCCGGCGGGCTGGTGTTTTGGAGGAAAAAGGTAAAATCGGTTCGGAACAGTTCAAGGTTCAAAGTTCAAAGTTAAGCTGTAGCGGGAAAGCGAAGCGCATCCCGCCTTAAGGGATGGCGGGCAGGGACGCACACTTCACCTTTCCATGGTTTCTTTTTCTGCAGTCAAGTGAGTTATTGCCATCCATTCCGAAATTTTCTAAAATTTCAAAATATTAGAGGATATAGCACCAATAGCTTCTGTTTGCTGAACAGATAGGTGGGGCGGGCGTCCTCGCCCGCCAACAACTCAAAACTCAAAACCTTTCATAACAGTTATGGAAAACTCACCACGCAAATCCACCCGCCCTCTCTGGATCGGACCCGTGCAAATCGGCGGCGGGGCCCCCGTGTCCGTGCAGTCCATGACCAATACCGACACCCGCAAAGTGGCCGACACCCTGGCCCAGGTGGAGCGCCTGGCCGCGGCCGGCTGCGAGATCGTGCGCCTGGCCATCCCGGACCAGAAAGCCGCCCGGGCCTTTAAAGAGATCAAGGCCCAAAGCCCCGTCCCCCTCATCGCGGATATTCATTTCAACCATCGTCTGGCCCTGGCAGCCGCGGAGTCAGGCGCGGACGCCCTGCGTATCAACCCCGGCAACCTGGGGGGGGCCAAAAAAACCCGCATCGTGGTGGAGGCCTGCCGGGAGCGGCGGATTCCCCTGCGCCTGGGGGTGAACGCCGGCTCCCTGGAGGCCGATATCCTGGCCCGGCACGGCGCGCCCACAGCCGCGGCCCTGGTGGAGAGCGCCCTGCGCTGGGTAACTACCTTTGAAGACTGGGATTTTTTTGACTTTAAAATTTCCTTGAAATCTTCCGATGTTATTACTACTATCGAAAGCTATCGGGACCTGTCCCGCCGGGTGAACTACCCGCTGCACTTGGGGGTCACCGAAGCGGGCGGCCTGATTGCCGGCACCGTGAAATCGGCCCTGGGGATCGGCATGCTCCTGGCCGAAGGCATCGGCGACACCATCCGGGTGTCCCTGACCCGGGACCCGGAAGAAGAGGTGCGGGTGGCCTATGAAATTTTGCGGGCCCTGCGCCTCCGGGAACGGGGGGTGGAACTCATCTCCTGCCCCACCTGCGGCCGCTGTGAGATCGACCTCTTCAGCCTGGCCGAAAAAGCCGAACGCCGCCTGCTGAAGGTCGCCACCCCCATCAAGGTGGCCATCATGGGCTGCGTGGTGAACGGCCCGGGGGAAGCCCGGGAAGCGGACCTAGGCATTGCCGGGGGAAAAAAAGTGGGCGCCCTGTTCAAACGGGGTGAACTGGTGCGCAAGGTCCCGGAGAAGGAGTTGCTCACCGCTCTATTGGAGGAGGTGGCAGCCCTCACCGGGGAGGCCGTGGACCTGAACGACTAGGAGGGAGGCATGCCCAAAAAGACTATTTCCATTATGTTGCTGGCAGGTGTAGCGGCCCTGCTGCTGGTATCGTGGGCCGGCGCGGCGACGTCGGTGTCGTCCACCTTGCCGCCTTACACCGGGATTATCAGAAACAACACTCCCTGCGAATATACCATTCCTTCGCAGAACAGCATGGGCACCCTCATCGTGCCTGCCAGAGGCTGGATCGAGTTCACCGTCTGGGACCCGAAGTTCGACGTCATCCCTTATTATTCAGGCAAGCCTTATGGTTGCCAAAAGGTGACGGTGACCCCCAAGGCCTTTAATTACATGTGCAAGAATTACGACTTTATGGTGGATATCAGCGGCCCGGGGCCCTGTCCCGCTGAGCAGCCGGCCTACTATAAGAAGTATAAGAAGCGGGTCCGCAAAAAAAGACCCTGCTGATTCAGTTGTCAGTGAGCAGTAAGCAGTGAGCAGTTGCCTTTCCCAAGCTCCGGCTTGGGAACCGGCTTGGGTGCAAAGCTTCGCTTTGCCTTAAGGGCGAGAATCCTAAGGCGGCTTCCTGTTGCCAAGCGGAGCTTGGCAGCCAGAAGCGTCCCCAAGCCGGAGCTTGGGGACGAGGCGGGGGGTTCCTGAGCCAGTGCTCACCGCTTGCTGATTACTGTTTACCGGCATCAAAAGACCTTCTTGGTGTCCAGCAGCAAGGTCACTGGTCCGTCGTTGATGAGGCCCACCTCCATCATCTGGCGGAAACGGCCGGTGGCCACCATAAGGCCATGGCCTTTCAGGGCGGCCACTAAATCCTCATAGAGCTTTTCGGCCAGTTCCGGGGGGCCGGCCAGGTCGAAGGACGGCCGCCGGCCCTTGCGGCAATCCCCCAGGATGGTGAACTGGCTCACCACCAGGGCCTCCCCGCCGATGTCCAGAAGCGACAGGTGCAGGAGGCGCTCCCCTTCTGAGAAGATGCGCAGGTGCGCCAGTTTCTGGGCCATGAGGGCCACGTCCTCCGGGCCGTCATCTGCGGCCACCCCCGCCAAAATCAAGAGCCCCCGGCCGATGCGGCCCACCTCTTCTTCGCCCACCCGCACCCAGGCTTCATTCACCCGCTGCACCACTGCACGCATGTGTTGTCTCCATATTGTCGGGGCGTGATTCATCACGCCTTTTTTAAGGCGCAATAAATTGCGCCACTACAAAAACATCTGTTTTATTGAATCCTTAGTATAAAGCCCAAACCCCAGGGAATCCCCCTGTTTAAAATCCCAAACCCCCATACCTTAAAAAAACGGGAGAGCCCTGTCAAGGCGGCCGCCCCTAAGATCCAGACCCTCAAAACCATGCAGAGGATCGGTGGCACAGGTTTTCAACCTGTGCCAGGACGGCCGGATGGCTTGTTCTCTAATTGATGTCTAATACCAAGTTCGCTTTGAAATGAAACAAATCTCCCAGATAACCTATTGATATCACGCGTAGGGGCGGGTTTTAAACCCGCCCCTACAAACCGAACTTGGTCTAATTTTTCCTGTCCGGTGGCTGGCAGCACGGGCATCTGCCGGTGCCTGGACGGACTGAAAGCCCGTCCTAGCGGCCTCATACCAAGTTGACATCATAGAGGTAATTCTGAGGAGTTGATAGAAGGAAACACAGATCGTGGACCTGGTCAACCCGGGAGAACACAAATCCCCCCTGCCCCCCTTTAAAAAAGGGGGGTTCAAAAAACCAGCCAGCCCAAGTCCCCCTTTGCTAAAGGGAAATTTAGGGGGATTTGAGAGGCATAACAGTTTAGTATAATTTTACTTTTATGATCGCGACTCGGTATCAGGTATGGTTGGGGGAAAAGGAGCGTAACTGTAGCGGGCACTGCCTCCCGCATCCAAAGTGGGCGGCGCCCTCCATGCATCATCTTTTAACGGCCGCAATTTCGGCCGAAAAATGCCGGGGAGGAAAAGGCTCAAAATTATTCACGGCAAGACTCTGCCGGGAGGCCGGAAAATTCTTCCAAATTTTAAAGAATGTGATATTTTTCTCATCAGATTTCTTGATACGGTAGATCGATTCAGCAAAAAGGAGACTGCCCATGAAAGTGCGCACCATCCTGTGGCCCACGGACCTTTCCAAGAGTTCCCTCAAGGCCGCGCCGCATGTCAATTCCCTGGCCGAAAAATATCAGGCCAAGGTCATCGTCATATATGTGGGCGTGGACCTGACCTCCATGGGCCAGGCTTATGGATACCCCAACGAGGATCACCTGAAACATTTTCAAGAATATGAAATTCAACAGGCCAAGAAAAAGCTGGAAGCGTTCTGTCAAAAAGAGCTGAGCGCCTGCCCCCTCATGGACGTGCGCCTGGTGCAGGGCGACCCTGCCGCCGAAATTTTAAAGGCCGTTAAGAAGGAAAAAGCGGATATGCTGGTGCTCAGCACCCACGGCCGCAGCGCTGACGATCTGGACGCGGCCAGCCCCGAGTTCGGCAGCGTGGCCAGAAAGGTCCTGGCCGGCGCCAAGGTGGCGGTGCACCTGGTCAATCCGTTCCAGTCCTAACACCATCGACTTTACTCTCCTGCGTCTGGGGGCGCCAGGTTTCCCGCCTGTGCGGCTTTCTCCTGGAAGCCCCCAGGCTGCGTCGTTTTAAGGTCCGGCATGTGGACCTACGTCCTCAAGCGTCTGCTCCTGATGGTGCCCCTCCTGGTGGGGATCACCATGGTTTCCTTTGTGGTTATCCATCTGGCCCCGGGAACGCCGGTGGAACTCCAGACCACCATGAACCCCAAGGTCTCCCTGGAGGCCCAAAAACGTCTCCGGGAGCTCTATGGCCTGGACAAACCCCTCCATGTCCAGTACTGGGACTGGCTTAAACGCATGGCCTACCTGGACTTCGGGCGCTCCTTTTCCCCCGACCGCCGCCCGGTATGGGACAAAATCAAGGAGCGCATCGGCATCACCGTTTCCCTTAATTTTCTGTCATTGCTCATTATCCTGCTGGTCGCCATCCCCATCGGGGTAATCGCCGCGGTGCGGCCCCACTCCTGGTTTGACCGGGCCACCACCCTGTTCGTCTTTTTCGGCTTTGCCATGCCTACCTTCTGGCTGGCCTTGCTGCTCATGATGCTTTTCGGGGTCTACCTGGACTGGCTCCCCATTTCCGGCCTCACTTCCCTGGGATTCCGCCAATTCACCCTTTGGGAGAAAGTCCAGGACCTGGCCGCCCACATCTTCCTGCCGGTTCTGGTGGCGGCCTTCGGGGGGCTGGCCGGCATGAGCCGCTATATGCGGGGCAGCATGCTGGAAGTCATCCGCCAGGACTACATCACCACGGCCCGAGCCAAGGGCCTGCCCGAGAGAATCGTTATCGTCAAACACGCCCTGCGCAATGCCCTCTTGCCGGTGATTACCATCCTGGGCCTGTCCGTGCCCGGCCTCATCGGCGGCAGCGTCATCTTCGAGTCCATTTTCGCCATCCCCGGCATGGGGCAATTGTTTTACGGCGCGGTCATGGCCCGGGACTACCCCCTGATCATGGGCGAACTGGTCATCGGCGCCTTCCTCACCTTGATCGGCAACCTCCTGGCCGATGTGGGCTATGCCCTGGTGGACCCGAGGATTCGGACGGGGTGAGGATAAATCGTTCGGGGGAGGGGGCCAGGGGTCGGTGGACCCCTGTCCCCTCCCCCGAACCTCCTCCCCCAACCCCTTAAAGGGGGGTTAGGTGGGGGTGTGGGGGAGGGCGGGGGAACTTGGGTTCCCCCGGCCCTCCCCCACATACAAAACCAACACCATGAAAAAACGGGAATTCTGGACGCGGTTTAATCGCAACAAGTTGGCCATGAGCGGTCTGATCATGGTGGGGGGGTTGTTTTTGGTGTCCCTGTTGGCTCCCTGGCTGGCGCCCTACGACCCCAGTTTCATTAATCTCAAGGAAGGCTTGATGCCCCCCAGCCCACAGCACTGGCTGGGCACTGACCCCCTGGGCCGGGATGTCCTGTCCCGCATCATTTTCGGGTCTCAGGTTTCCTTGAAGGTGGGATTCGTGGCGGTGGGGCTGGCCACCCTCATCGGGGTCCTGGTGGGGGCCGCCGCGGGGTATTACGGGGGCTGGGTGGATCTGGTCCTCATGCGCTTTGTGGATCTGATGCTGTGCTTCCCGAGCTTCTTCCTGATTCTGGCGGTGATTGCCCTCCTGGAGCCCAACATCTGGAACATCATGGTGGTCATCGGCGTTACCGGCTGGATGGGGGTGGCGCGCCTGGTGCGGGCCGAGTTCCTGTCCCTCAAGGAACGGGAGTTCGTGGTGGCGGCCCGGGCTTTGGGAGCCTCGGATGTCCGCCTGATTCTGCGCCATCTGTTGCCCAACGCCCTGGCCCCGGTGATGGTGTCCGCCACCTTAGGGGTGGCCGGGGCCATCCTCACGGAAAGCGCCCTGAGTTTCTTGGGTTTAGGAGTGCAGCCGCCCACGCCCAGTTGGGGGAACATCCTCACCGCCGGCAAGGACAATATCGAAATTGCCTGGTGGCTGTCGGTGTTTCCGGGCCTGGCCATCCTGATTACGGTGATGAGCTACAACCTCTTGGGGGAGGGCATCCGGGAGGCCATCGATCCCCGGTTAAAAGAATAATCATTAATTAATTTCTATGCCTTGACAATGGCGATACAGTTCTTAATGTATTGTCATTGTAAGGGCGCCGGCCTAACCAGCCCGGCCAGATAATTTCCTTCAAAATCAGGAGGTGTGCATGAAACGGAGGTCTGTTAAGGTTATCGCCGTGTTGTTGGTCCTGTCATTAACTGCTGTTACGGCCTTTGCCCAGGGGATCTGTCCCCCGGCTAAAATCACCGGTGACATTGAAGTCGATGTTGTCCCGGGGTTACTGTCTGTTCATTGCCAACAAATATAAAGAAGCCCAGACAGAATTTGAAAATGTTTTGAAACGTGATCCGGGCAACCCCGTAGCCCTGAACAACCTGGCGGCCGTCATGGTTAAGATGAACAAACTGGATAAGGCCGACACTTACTTGAAAGACGCCATGCCCCGGGCCAAAGGTTACATGATGCTGGTTAACCGGGTCTGTGGTGTCCAGGATATTTGCCTCGCCATCGAGCCCTATAAGGTTGGTGGCGGGAATCAGGACCTGGGCGAACTGGTGGCCATGAACCAGAGAATGGTGCAGGCCAAGATGGCGGCCCAGAAAGCCGGCGCCGGGGGCGGTTATCCAGGCGTCCAATAGGAATTTCTTAATTACTTGCATGAAAAAGGCTCCCTTGGGAGCCTTTTTTTTACCGGCATTGGGCATAGTCAAACAAGGATCCCGTATTTTCGAATGGCTAAATGAGATTCTTCGGTCGCTTTGCTCAGAATAACAGTAGGGGCGGGTTTTAAACCCGCCCCCAACCGAATCTGGTGAGCCTCTGGCAAAATACATTTACAGGCGGAAGGTTTTATCTGGTTGCTAAGTTAAGCCTTGGTGGCACAGGCTTTCCAGCCTGTGCCGGCGCAGGCTGAAGCCTGCGGCTACAATTTTGCAAGAGGCTCTGGTATTTACTTTTTATCAGGCAGACTTTAATTCTTGCCGGTGGTCTTTTCCGGCGCCGTCTTCTGCTGGGACTGGGCCAGTTTTTCCTTCCAATAAGAGAGCAGCGCGGGATTGTGGGCCGCGGACAGGAGCCGCTGCCAGATGTCCTCGGCTTCTTTCTGGTTGCCGGCTTTGTCAGACAGCAAGGCCAGGCGTTCCAGCAGCACGGTCTGATAATTGCCGCTACTGAGGTCCACCAGGGGTTTCAAGGTTTGGGCCGCCTTGGCATACTCCCCCTGGGCCTCGTAGCAGTAGCTCAGGCTCTCGGTCACAAAAGGGCTCCAGGCATTAGGGTCCTGATTCCCCAACGCAGTCCGGGCCTCCTCGTAGGCGTTGGCCGCATCGGCGTATCTTTTGGTCTGGTAGAGCAGGTGCCCTTTGAACAACCGGGCCATGAGGGCCGCATGGGTGGCGGGATAGTCCTGTATCAGGGCGTTCAGGGTTTTCAGGGCCTCTTCCGCCTGCTCCGGCTGGCTGAGTTTCACCCGGAGCTGGTCCAGCGCGGCCTGGGCCCGGGCCTCCCGGCTGTGCTTAAAATAGGCGTAGCCGCTCCAGGCCATAAGGGCCACGGCCAAGGCCACGCTCCCCATGATCAGCCATTGGGCATAAGGCTTCAGGAAAGCGAGGGCTTTCTGGGCGGCGTTCAGGATTTCTTCCGGCTCTCTGGGCCCGCGTACCTGGGGTTTTCTTCTGGACATAGGATGCGCTCCCCTCAAGAATCAAAGTTCAAGGTTCAAGGTTCAAAGTTACCGGCATGTGCACAGGTTGGGGTGCGGTGGGCGCCTCATGACGGCAACCGGGAACGCCCGCCCCACCGGGATTCATCCATCCAGTTTCATTCCTTTGAGAAAGCCCCAGGCTCATAAGCAGCTGCTGTCCAGGCAGCGAGGAGTTCCTCCCCCCGCAGGCCATGGCCGGTAAGGGTGAGCTGCCGTTCCTCCTCGCCGGCGATGGTTAGCGCCACTTCCAGGCGCTCCGGGGGGAGAAGGTCTCCCAGGCGCTCGGCCCATTCCATTGCGGTCACCTGGGGGCCGCCCAGATAATCCTCCAGATCGGGAATAAACTCGGGAGGAATTTCATGCAGGCGATAAAGGTCCAGGTGCACCAGGGTTACACGTCCCTGGTACTCGTGGGCCAGGGCGAAGGTGGGGCTGGCCACCTCGTCCACGGGCGCGCCCAGGCCCAGGGCCAGGCCCCGCACAAACTCGGTCTTGCCGGCGCCCAGTTCCCCCCGTAGGGCCACCAGGTCCCCGGGGGCCAGGTGCGCTCCCAGGCGGGCGGCCAGGGCCCGGGTCTCGGCGGGGCTTCGGCTCAGGAAGTGAAATTTTTTCACCCGTCCCCGGGGCCGGCCAGACCCCGGATCAAGTCCAGCTTGCCCACGATGCCCACCAGCTTGCCCCCCTCCACCACCGGCAGGGTATGCACCCCTTTGGCGGCCATGAGCCGGGCAATCTGGTTCACGGGGGTGTCCGGGGCGATGGCCAGGGGATTTTTGGTCATGACATCCTGCACCTTGTCCCCCAGGAGCTTGTCCAGCCGTTTCTTGAAATGGGAGGGGGTCTCCAGGAAAAGATGCAGGTCCAGGATGTTCAAGGCCGGGGGGAGATCCAGGTCTTTGCTGCGCTGCAAGAGGTCCGACTGGGTCACCACGCCCACCAGGGCCCCGTTTTTATCAAGAACCGGCAGGCCGCCGATGCGGCGCGCCGCCAGGATTTTGGCCAGGTCTTCCACGCTGGCCTCGGGGTGAATGGTGATGACCTCCCGGGTCATGATGTCACGAGCCGTAAGCATATCTCATCCTCGCTAGCAGGAAAGCGACCCTGAGAAAATTCGGTTAGGAGTTCGGGGAAAACGGCCAGGAGATCGCCGGCCACCTGACCCCGGGGTCCCATAACTTCCGCCAGGTAATCTGCGGCCAGGCCGTGGAGGTAAACCCCCAGCCGGGCTGCATCCCAGGGGGCCAGTCTCTGGGCCAAAAAGCCGCCGATGAGGCCGGTGAGCACATCGCCGGTGCCCCCCGAGGCCAGGGCCGGGTTGCCGGTGGGGTTGAGGCTCAGGCGGCCCTCAGGGTCGGCCACCACGGTTTGGGCCCCTTTGAGGACCAGCCACACCCCATGGGTTTGGGCGAACTCCCGGGCCGTGTCCAGGCGCCGGGCTTGCACGTCTTTGGAGGCGGCGCCCAAAAGGCGGGCCATCTCGCCGGGATGGGGGGTGAGAATCCTTGGTCCTGCCGCCCTTTTCAGAATCTCCAGACTGCCTGCCAGGGCGTTCACCCCGTCCGCGTCAATGACCAGGGGCAGGGGACAGTCCCGGACCAGGGAGCGCACCAGTTCCTGGGTCTCGGGGTTGATGCCCAGGCCCGGCCCCAGGGCCGCGGCGCTTTTGTCCTGGAGAAAATCGACAAGAGGCGCCAGGGCCGCGGCCCCCAGACCCCTGGCCCCCCCGGCCTCGGGGAGGGGCAGCGTCATGGCTTCGGTGAGCTTCACCTCCAGGATGTCATTCAAACTGGCCGGGACTGCGGCGGTCACCAGGCCAGCGCCGGTCCTTAAGCCCGCTTCCGCAGCCAGGGCGGCGGCCCCGGTCTTCCCCTCAGAGCCGGCCACCACGATAAGGTGACCGAAGGTGCCTTTGTGGCTGTCGAGGGGGCGAAGAGGCAGAAGGCCGCGCATTTCCATGACCTCGGCCAGCTCGACCTTGATATCGCGGCCCAGGAAGGGGGGAATGCTGATGTCCACCTGCCACAAACGCCCCACGTATGCCCGTCCCGGCGGCAAGATCTGGCCGATCTTGGGGAAACCATAGGTGACAGTGACATCTGCCTCCACCGCTACGCCCAGGGGTTCGCCGGTGTCGGCGCTCAAGCCGGAGGGGATATCCACCGCCAAGATGGGGGGGCGCAGTACCTGAAGTTTGGCAATCAATTGCGCCAGCAAACCCCGCACCGGGGAGTTGAGGCCGGTGCCTAGGAGGGCGTCCACGATCAGTTCGGACCGGCTCAGGTGGTGGCCCACGGCGCTGAGCTGGTCTTCCCTCAGGATCTCCTCCACCTCCACGCCCATCTCGTCCAGGATGTTCAGGTTCACCAGGGCGTCACCCTGGACCTGATCCCGGGCGGCCAGGAGAAAAACGGTGATGGGAAAGCCGTCGTTGGCCAGGTAGCGGGCCACCACGAAGCCGTCGCCGCCGTTGTTGCCGCGGCCGGCCAGAACCGCCACCGGACCCTCAAGGTCAGGGAATTCCCGGCGGAGAATAAGGTAGGTGCTGCGGCCGGCATTTTCCATGAGGACCAGGGAAGGCACCCCCACGTCCTCGATGGTGCGGCGGTCCAATTCACGCATTTGGGCGGCGGTGACCAGTTTCATGGGACCTGCTCAAGGCTTTTAATTGATAAAAATATCACAGAATGGAGGGAAAAAGAAAGGCGGCCCCAGGCCGCCCCGCGGTTGCCGGATGGTTTTACGCCTACCGGAAATGGAAGCTCATGCCGAAGACGGCTTGATACACAGTGAAGTCGAAGGTGGCTGTGCCCCGTTGCTCAAAGCCGCCGAAGCTCGGCAATTGCTTAAGCTTCTGGTTTTCCAGTTCCACTTTGAACTGATGATTGAACTTGAACTCGGTGAACAAAGAAAGATTCCTTCTCAGCATGAAGCGCACCCCCAGCATGCCGTCAATCCCGAAATTCTTGGCGGAATCAGCTTCGCCGTAAATCACGGTGAACCCCGGGCCAATACCCACATAAGGCTGCAACCGGCCGAAGGGGACCTCCTCGTCCTTGATAAAGCCGTAGCGGGCCACGAGGTGCATGGCCAGGGTCATGATATTAATGCCCTGTCTGGGGAAAAGGGCCTGGGTGCCGGGAATGCGGTTGTTGGGCGGCAAGGGGGGGCTTATTCTCACGGTTTGCTCAGGGGCGTAGTTCCGGGTGAAATTGAATTCCCCTTCCAGGCCGAGATAAGGAAAGCTGTGGAAGAAATAGCCCCCCTTCATGCCGCCCACCATGGAGGAACTGAGGCCGACGTTTTGGGCGGTGACATTAAACGGCAAGGGCGCTTGCGGATTGGGACCGTAACGCCAGTCCATGGTGGGGACAAAGGAAACCCCGGAATAGAACCCGAAATAAAAGCCCCCCGGTCCCTGGACGCTCCAATCCACGGGTTGATTGGCGGGCCGGTTGACCCAGGCCAGGTAGCTGAACGCGGCGATGCCGATGGCGGCCCCCGTCCAACTGGCTATCCCTGTGGAGACAGCAGGAGAAAGCGCCGCGGCGGGCCTCAGAGTGGTCACCATCAAGGCGAGTACCAGGATGCCGATAATTAAAAGACGAACTACAGGTTTTTTCATGGATCCCCCCCGGGAAAATCCCCCATTGCCGGGCTGCAGGCCCTTCATGGGGATAATTATTGTAGGAATGGTAAAAGCTTTATGTCAAGGAAAAATGATTTTTTTAAATTTTCCAGAGGCATAAGGCCATTCCGCCCTCCAGGGGGCTGGCAGGTGGGCTCAGTCCTGGATAAATCCACCAAGCCCCCTAAGGGAAAGTCTGGTATAATCATATTGACTCCCTTCCCGCCTGTTGATAAAGTTTTGTTTGGAAAGTTCGGGGGTTTTCCTTTCAGTTTTAGGGAATCAGCAATTATCGTGGTTGTGGTCATAGATTACCAGGCCGGCAACATCACCAGCGTAGTGCGCAGTCTCAGGGCCCTGGGGGTGGAAAGCACGGTGACGGCAGGGCCGGGGGTGGTGCTTCAGGCCAGCCGCATTGTTTTTCCAGGGGTGGGCGCCGCAGGTGAAGCCATGGCTACACTCAAAAGCAGGGGCCTGGATGAGGCCTTGCGGGAGAGCTGCAGCCGGGGCACCCCCATCCTGGGCATCTGCCTGGGGGCCCAGATCATCCTGGATTACAGCGAAGAAAACGACACCCCCTGTCTGGGGCTCATACCGGGGCGCACCCGGGCCTTGCCGCGCCCCCCGGACCTGAAAATTCCCCATATGGGGTGGAACCGGGTGGATTTTCGCGGGGCCCATCCGGTGTTTGCCGGACTGCCGGCCACTGCGGAATATTATTTTGTGCACAGTTTTTATCCGGACCCGGCCGAGGCCTCCATGGTCCTGGGGGTGACGGAGCACGGCCAGAGCTTTCCCAGCGCTATCGGTTGGCAGAACCTGGTGGCCACCCAGTTCCATCCGGAGAAAAGCGGCCGCTTCGGGCTGGATATCCTGAAGAATTTCCTGGCCTGGGACGGCAGGTATGCTGAGTAAACGCATCATCCCCTGTCTGGACGTCCGGGACGGCAAGACCACCAAGGGCATCAAGTTCAAGGGCAACATCGACATCGGCGACCCGGTGGCCATGGCCCGGCAGTACTACGAGGACGGGGCCGATGAAATCGTCTTTTACGACATCACCGCGTCCAGCGACCGCCGCAACATCATGATCGACGTGGTGCGCCGGGTGGCCCGGGAGATTTTTATCCCCTTTTCCGTGGGCGGGGGCATCAGGACCCTGGAGGACATGCGGGAAGTGCTCCTGGCCGGGGCCGAAAAGGTGAGCGTCAACACCGCCGCGGTGCAAAATTCAGACATCATCGCCCAGGGCGCCCGGGCCTTCGGCAGCCAGTGCATTGTCCTGGGCATGGACGTGAAGAAGGTGGGGGTGTCCGCCAAGATTCCCTCGGGCTACGAAATGGTGATTCACGGGGGCCGCACCGCCATGGGCCTTGACGCTCTGTGGTGGGCGAAAGAAGGGGAGCGCCTGGGCGCCGGGGAAATCTGCCTCAACTCCATCGACGCGGACGGCACCCAGGAAGGCTATGAATTGACCCTCACCCGTATGATTTCCGAGGCCGTGGCCATCCCGGTCATCGCCTCCGGAGGCGCCGGCCGCCCGGAACACCTGGCCGAGGTGCTCACCCAGGGGAAGGCGGATGCGGCCCTCATCGCCTCCATGGTGCATTACGGCACATATTCCATCAAAGGTATCAAGGAGTTTTTGGATCAGCACCACATTCCCACCCGCCTCACCTGGTAGGATCGGGGAGGCCCACCCCCAGGGGAACCATGAACGACGACGGGGAACTGGAATTTATCACCCATCCCGATGAGTTGCCGGAGGTATTGGAACCGGAGGTAGAGGAGCTCGGCGAGGCTGAAGAGACCACGCTCCCCATACCAGCGGAACTCGATCCCCTGCAGGCCTATCTCAGGGAGGCCAACCGCTTCACCCTGTTGACCCCCGAGGAGGAAAAGGCCCTCACCACCCTCTATCGGGAGACCGGTGACAAAGACGCCGCCTACAAGCTCATCACCAGCAATTTGCGTCTGGTTATCAAGATCGCCCTGGAGTTTCAGAAATACTGGATGAAAAACCTCCTGGACCTGATTCAGGAAGGCAATATCGGCCTCATGCAGGCCATCAAAAAGTTCGACCCCTACCGGGGGATAAAGCTTTCCTATTACGCCAGCTTCTGGATCAAGGCGTATATTTTGAAGTTCATCATGGACAACTGGAAGCTGGTGAAAATCGGCACCACCCAGGTCCAGCGCAAGTTGTTTTACAACCTCAAACGGGAAAAAGAGAAACTTCGGGCCCTGGGCTACGAGCCCGGCCCCAAGCTCCTCTCCGACGTCCTCCATGTCCGGGAGGAGGACGTGGTGGAGATGGAACAACGCCTGGGAGGCTGGGAACTTTCCCTGGACGCGCCCCTCAAGGAAGGCTCCGAGGAGTATCACAAGAATTTTTTACCGGCCGATGGGCCTGATGTGGAAGAAATTCTGGCGGACGCCGAACTCAAAAATGTGTTTCGCCGGAAACTGGAGGAGTTTCGCCGGTCCCTGAATGACAAGGAAATGGATATCCTGGACGCCCGCCTCCTGGCGGAAAAGCCCTTAACTCTCCAGGAGATCGGGGCCCGCCACGGGGTTTCCCGGGAGCGGGTGCGCCAAATCGAAGATCGGCTCATCAAGAAGCTCAGGCACTATTTGAGAAGTGAAATTCCGGACTGGGAGGAGCATCGCACTTCCGTTCGGAATTAAGGAATACCAGAACATCGTCATGTACTTGCCATGCTGAAAACTGTTGTCACCGCCAACCGGGTGAAAACCCGGCGCACCGCAATTCTTGTCCTCTGCCTGGCCACTCTGGCCCTGTCCGGGTGGGTTGGGGGCTGTAAAACCTTTCAGCCGCCCGCCCAAATGGCCAAGCGCCAGGAGAAGGCTCCCAAAGCGGAACCTTCCAAGTCCGAATCCTATTATCATTACCTGAAGGCCCAGCAATATCTCCTGGATGACGACATCATGGGGGCCATCCGGGAGTATGAGGAAGCGGCCAAGTTCGATCCCAACTCGGCTGACTTGCAGATTGAGTTGGCCATCCTGTATCAGCGCCACGGCGAGTTGGCCAAAGCTCTGGCTTACGTGGAAAAGGCCTTGAAGGCTGACCCCAAGAATCAGGAGGCCCATTTCCTCCTGGCGGGTTTGCATGTGGGCCTGAACCAACTCCAGGAGGCCATTGCCAGCTACGAGCGGGTCCTGGCTCTGAACCCCAGAAACCGGGAAGCCCGGCTTTTTCTGGCGACCCTCTATGCCCAACAGCGCCGCTTTCCCCAGGCCATCAGCGCCATCCAGGAAATTCTCAAGCGGGAGCCCGACCTGGCCGCGGGATACTACTATCTGGGGCGTTTTTACCTGGAAATGAACCAGCTGGAGAAGGCCAAGGGAGAACTGAACCAGGCCCTGAGCAAGGATCCGGAGTTTGTGCCGGCCATGTTCGACCTGGGTTTGGTCCATGAGCAGGAAAAGCAGTATGCCAAGGCCCTGGCCATCTACCGCCGCATTCTGAGCCAGCAGCCCAACAGTTCCCGGGCGTGGGCCGGCATCGGCCGGGTTTACCTGATTACTGGCAAGACCAGTTTGGCCGCCAAGGCCTTCCAGAAGGTGAAGGGCCTGGAAAAGGACAATCCCGCCGCCTCCTTGCAGGTGGGTCTCATCTACCTGGAAAATAAGTTCCACGACGACGCCATCCGGGAAATGCGGCAACTCCTCACCCTGCCCCGTTATAAAAATCAGGCCCGGTTTTTTATCGGCACCTCCCTGGAAGAAAAAGGGGAGGCCCTGGCCGCCGTCCAGATGTACCAGGGGGTGGAACGGCCTTCGGAATTATATGTCCCGGCCCGGTTGCGGCTGGCCTACCTCTATTTCCAGGACAAGAAAAGAGACCAGGCCCGGCGTATCCTGGAGGAAATCAAGACCATAGCTCCGGAGCGGGAAGAGATTTATCTCTCCATGGCCTATTTTTATGAGGAAGAGGGCCTGTGGCACCGGGCCATCTCCGCTCTGGAAGAGGGGGTCAAAAGGGTGCCCCAGTCTGCGGAGCTGTATGCCCGCATGGCCCTCATCCATGAGAAGCAAAAAAATCGCCCGGAGAGCATTAGGCTCATCAAGAAGGCCCTGGAACTGGAGCCGGACAACCCCGATGTCCTCAACTTTCTAGGTTACAGCTACGCAGAAGAGGGCATAAACCTGGACGAAGCCGAACGCATTATTTTAAAGGCCCTGGGGGCCAAGCCGGATAGCGGTCAGATTATCGACAGCCTGGGGTGGGTCTACTATAAAAAAGGGCTTTACGACAAGGCGGTGGTGGAATTGGAGAAAGCCTTCCAGAAACTCTCCACCGACGCCACCATCGCAGAGCATCTCGGGGACGTTTATCTCAAGCAGAACCGTTACCAGGATGCCCTGCGCATGTACAGGAAGGCCTTATATATGGAGAACGCCGACATCCGCCGCCTGCGGAAAAAAATCGACACCCTGGAACGCCGGCATCGGCAACAAGTCCTATGACAAAGCGATTAGCCCTCCTGGTCCTGGTTTTGATCATGCTGGCGGGGTGCCGGGCCGGCCTGAGGCCGAGCCAGCGCGAGGCGCGGAAACCCCCGGTGGCGCCTGCGCTTTCCTCCGAGCAAATCCTTGCCCAACTGAAAGCCAAACAGGGAAGCCTGAGCGCCTTTGACGCCAAGGGCCGCCTCACCTTGATTTCCCCGGAGCAAAATGCCACCGGAACCGCTCTTCTCAAAGGGAAACTCCCCGAAACCCTGAAAGTGGATATCAAGGACCCCCTGGGGCGGGCCGTGCTTAATTTCTATACTGACGGCCAGGTGGTGGAGATTCTCTTCCCTCGGGAAAATAAACTTCTGCAAGGGCCGGCCACCCCCACCAACCTGGCGGCCTTTGTGCCCCCGGGGGTGAAGGTGAACCAGGTCCTGCGCCTGTTGGCGGGCGACCTGCCTTTCAGTCAGGGCCCCCCCGCCCGTCTGCAGCCTGATGCCGGCGACAACCTCGCCGTCCTGGAATGGGTCAAAAACGACGGCTCCCTGCAGGAGCGGCTGTGGGTGTCCACCGACGAGGTGCAACCCCGCAAACAGGAATGGTACGGGGCGGACGGCCAGGTGGCCTTCAGCGCCGAACTGGGGGAATTCGGCAAGTTGGCCCCCGGCCGGCCTCAGCAAGTCAAGCTGGTGACCGCCAACCCGAAGGTGGAACTGCGCTTCACTTTCAAGGAATTTACGCCGAATCCGACTTTGAGCCCTGCCGAGCTGGCAGTGCCGAGACCGGCGGGAGTAATGGTTCAGCCCCTGAAACCATGAGGTTCCTGGTGGACCGGCCCCTGCAGGGTTTGGCCAAGTGGCTCAGGCTCTGCGGTCTTGATGCCGCAGTAACCGGTTTTCCCCACCGCCAGGGTCTTCCCGCCCCGGTTCCCGGCATGTATCTCGTGACCAGACAGGCGGCGCCGGTCCAGGGGTCCCGGGACGATGTTCTGGTCCTGGCTGCCAATGATCCGGAAAACCAACTGGCGGAAATCTTCCGGCGTCTTCAGATTAGCCGAGGGGACCTGGCGCCCCTGAGCCGCTGCGGGGCCTGCAACGACCTCCTGGTCCCCATCCCCCGGGAACAGGCCCTCGGGTCCGTTCCCGACCACGTCTTCCACACCCAGGCGGAATTTTTTCAGTGTCCCCGCTGCGGCCGTTTCTATTGGCCCGGCAGCCATCCCGCCCGCATCACTGCCAAACTGCAGCAGTTGTTCGAAGATCAGCCCGGGGATTGACCTGGCTGGCGCTCCCTCCCTGACCGGAGGCGCTCATGATGTTCTTAATGACATTATTTGGGGATTTGCGCGGGCTTCGATTTTTTCTGAGTGAAATTTTGGTCAGGTTATTCAGGAAGATTATGGAAGGTGCGGCGTTGCCCGGTGAGGCTGCGCCAGAGGGATTTCATGAAAAACTTGAGGCCTTCATTGATACCGGCCGGGCGCATGAAGCGTCTCCGGGTAAAGGGCATGTCAGGCGAAGGCGGGTCAGGCGCGAACACCAGGGTCTTCACTTCGCCGATGCCTTCGAAATTATCAGTATAGCTTGACTGGGCCCACTCCGGCAGGCCCCCGCTCACCCGGAAAAACTCCTCGGTCATCAGGAGGTATTCCCTGGCGGCCAGGCGGTTTTTCAGGAGCCGGTGGGCCAGGATGACGTCCCGTCCCGCCAATTCCTCCTGGCGCCGGACTTTTTTCAGGACCGCCTCGCCGGCGTGCATGATGACCTTGAGTTTGAGCGCCCCGATGTTGCAGCAGGCGTCACAGAAACACCCCCCTTCCCCGGCCTTGACGAGCTCCTCCTGCCGCCGCCGAAACGCGGCAAACAACCCCCGCCCCTGCTTGACCAGCCCCGCGGCCGCCTCCCCCCCGCCGAAAGCCGCGGGAGCATAGAGAAAGGCCGCGTCCCCTTCCAGCTTGTTCAAGACCAGGGGCTCAGCCGCGGCATCAATTACTGCCTCCATCAATTCGGTGATGATCTCTTCCGCATGGAGGACGCTGGCCCGGTGCAGGGTCACAAAACGGGTGTAGCCGCTGATGTCGGCCAGGACCAGAAAAACCGGGGTTACTTGCAGGTCGGACACGGCTTTACCAGGTTCGGTTTCTAGCGAAACCAGAGAAAGAATTTTTTAGTGGGTGGAGGGCCAGGGACCTGAGGTCCCTGCCCTCCACCCACACCCCCCACCCAATCCGCAGATGGGTCGGGAGAGGCGAGGCTGAAGGCCCCGCCTCTCCCGGTTTTTTCCCCCTAAGTAAGGGATTGGGGGAGGGGGCGTGGGGGAGGGGGTAAGGGCCCACGGGCCCTTAGCCTCCTCCCCCACTAACTTTATCAAGTCCCGCAATCCGCGGGGCTTCCCTTGATTTTTTCCAGGGCGTGGGGCAAAGCCGCCAAGATGGCCGCCAGGCTTTCAGAAGCCCCTTTCAGGCTGCCGGGGAGGTTAATAATGAGCGTCTTGCCCCGAATAACGGCCACCCCCCGGGAGAGCATGGCGTGGGGGGTCTTGGCGAGGCCCGCGGCAGCGCATGGCTTCGGGGATGCCCGGCACCAGGCGTTCGGCCACCGCCAGGGTGGCCTCGGGGGTGAGGTCCCGGGGCGCGGGCCCCGTGCCGCCGCAGGTTAAGATCAGATCCAGGTTGTCCTGATCGCTCCAGGCGGTCAGGGTTGCCACGATCTGCTCGTACGCATCCGGCACGATCTGGTAGCGGGCTACGGCAAAGCACTGGGGATCGAGAAGTTCCCCCAGGGCCGGGCCGGCGGTGTCCTGCCGCTGGCCTGCCGCGCCCTTGTCACTAATCGTCAGGATTCCCGCCCGGAACATTCAGCACCTCGATCACATCCCCCGGCCGCACCGCGCCGCCCTTTTCCACCTGGGCGAAAACCCCCTCCCGGGGCATGATGCAGTCCCCCACCAGTTCCCGGATGGCGCAGCCTTTGTGGCAGGCCTTGCCGATCTGGGTGATGGTAAGTTCCACTTCACCGCCGATGCGCAGACAGGTGCCCACGGGGAGCTTATCCACCGCCAGGCCCCGGGTGGTGATATTTTCGGCAAAATCGCCGGGGTTGACGTCCGCCCCAGCGGCCCGCATCTTATCGATGCTTTCTAGAGCGAGCAGGCTCACCTGGCGTTTACCCCCCTCGGCATGGGCATCCCCTTTGACGCCATGATCCACCACCAACTCCACCAGGGGGACGTTTTCCTTGACCACGCCTTTCTTGTCGCTGACCGAAACCGCGGCCACCGATGGTTTGGTTTGAGCTTTTTCTGTCTGTGACATAAATTGACGCCCCTATAAAAAAATAGCACAGGCAGGAGGCCTGTGCTACTTGGTTTTTTATTAAATCATGCGGGTTGGGAGGGGGTGTGGGGGAGGGCAGGGACTTTGAAGCCCCTGGCCCTCCCCTCACAAATACATTCCTATTCCTTTTCCCGGGCGGCCTGGGCCTCGGCGATGATCTTTTCGGCCAGATGCGGCGGCACTTCCTCGTAGTGGGAAAATTCCATGTCGAAGACGCCCCGGCCCCCGGTTTTGCTGACCAGGTCGGGGGCGTACATGAGGACTTCGGCCATGGGCACCTGGGCCGTGATGACCTGGAGGCGGCCCTGGGCTTCCACCCCCAGGACCCGGCCCCGGCGGCCGTTTAAGTCGCCGATGATGTCCCCCATGTTCTCTTCGGGCACGGTCACCGTCATCTTCATGATGGGCTCAAGCAGGGCGGGGCTGGCCTGGATCACGCCCTTTTTAAAGCCCATGGAGCCGGCGATCTTAAAGGCCATGTCGGAGGAATCCACATCGTGGAAGGAGCCGTCGTAGAGCCGGATTTTGACATCCACCACCCGGAAGCCCGCCAGCACCCCTTCGGACATGGCCTCCACGATGCCTTTTTCCACTGAGGGAATATAGTTTTTGGGAATGACCCCGCCCACAATGCCGTCCTCAAACACGAAGCCCTCGCCCCGGGGCAGAGGCGAGATATCCAGCCAGGTGTCGCCGTATTGGCCCCGGCCGCCGGACTGGCGCTTGTATTTCCCCTGGACTTTGGTGGCGCCTTTGATGGTCTCCCGGTACGGCACTTTAAGTTGTTTGAGGTTGACTTCCACGCCGAATTTGCGCTTGAGTTTTTCCACGGTGGCTTCGATGTGCACCGAGCCCACCCCGGACAGGAGAATCTCCTTGGTTTCGGCGTTGCGGGTGAGCTTCAGGGAATTGTCCTCTTCCAGGAGCCTCTGGATGGAGGAATAGACCTTGTCCTCATCGCCCTTGCTCTTGGGTTCCACGGCCAGGGTGATCATGGTGCGTGCCGCGCCCAGGGGCGGCAGGAGCACCGGTTTGGCTTCGCTTCCCAGGGTGTCGCCGGTGACCGTTTCCTTTAGCTTGGCCACGGCGGCAATGGCCCCCGGCCCCGCCTCGGTCACCGCTTTCTGGCCTTTGCCTTCCGGCAGGAACAATTGGCCGTAGCGTTCGGGGACGGACTTGGCGACGTTGAACACGGTGGTGTCCGACTTCATGGTGCCAGAGAACACCCGGAAAATGGAGAGGCGGCCGGCATAGGGGTCAGCCATGGTCTTGAAAACCTGGGCGGCCAGGGGGCCGTCGGGATCGGCGGTAAGAGCCACCTCTGCTTTGCTGGCGGGATTGATGCCCTTGATCTCCCCCCGGTCTTCGGGAGCGGGCAGATATTGATTGATGGCCTCCAGCAGCAGTTCATAGCCCAGATTGTTGTGGGTGGCCCCGAAGAGCACCGGCACAAACTGGCCTTTGATGGTGCCCGCCCGCAGGCCCTGGTAAATCTCCTCGGGGGAGAGGTCGCCCTCCTCCAGGAACTTTTCGATGAGCGCGTCGTCGCTTTCCGCGGCGAAATTGAGGAGGTCGCTCCGCCACTGGTCCACTTCGTCCTTGAGATCATCCGGCACGGGGCCGGCTTCCATTTTGCCGGAGCCGCCGGTGTAGGCCTTGAGGCCCACCAGGTCCACCACTCCCTTGAAATTGGCCTCCTGGCCGATGGGATACTGCAGAGGGACCACCTGGGCTTCCAGGATCTTTTTCAGGCCGGTGAGCACCTGGTTATAGTCGGCCCGCTCCCGGTCCATCTTGTTGATGAACACCAGTCGGGGCAGGTGATAGTCATTGGCGGTGTGCCACACCTTTTCGGTGCCGACCTTGACCCCGTCCACCGCGTCCACCACCACCACCGCGGCGTCCATCACGTGGAGGACGGCCCGGGTGTCGGCCAGGAAATTGTCGTCGCCGGGGGTGTCGGCCAGATAGACCGTGTGCTTTTTGTAGGAATAATGATGAAAAGCGGAGGAGATGGTGATCTTGCGCTTGAGCTCTTCAGGTTCAAAGTCCAACACGGAGGTGCCGTCGTCCACCTTGCCCAGGCGGTTGGTGGCGCCGGCGCTGTAAAGCAGGGCTTCGGCCAGGGAAGTCTTGCCGCAGCCGCTGTGGCCGATGAAGGCCAGGTTGCGGATGGTCGCTGTTTTACCGGACATCACAATCTCCTTCTCACAAGTATGCCTCCGGCCCGGGTCAACACCGCGGGCACAAAAACTAACCTCTATCAAATATAGGTAAATATTTCAACCAGCTTTTCCAATGAGAAGGCTTTGACTGTGCAAAAGTCAAGCGGGGGGATGGCCGGAAAACCTGAACCCCTGAAACCCTGTAGCTGCGGACCTCTCCCTCGTGGCTTCCGGCCCCCCACCTCCCTTCTATCCTGGGCAGGGGTTTGATACCATTTTCCTAACGACCTGCAAAAAACCTGTAGGGGCGCACCCGCGTGTGCGCCCGTCAACTGGGGCCGACACATGGGTCGGCCCCTAAGGGTTTTGCATTTAAAAGAGCAAATTGTATGATTCATCTGTAGGGGCTCGATTTATCGGGCCCCTCAAGGGCGCCATGAATAGCGCCCCTACAGGGGTTGGAGGAGGGGGAGGGAACCCAGGCCAATGGGCCCCCCCTCCTCCAAGACACCTGATACCAAGGTGCCGTCAAACAAGTAATTTGGCTGTAGGGGCGACGCATGCGTCGCCCCTACCCGGGTCAAGATATAAAGCTACAGTGTGTTACCTCCATGACGGCAACTTGGTATGAGAACAATTTCGCCTCGGGGCGAAAAACTTCCGGCGGATATCCGGCCACTGACAATATCCGGCCCCAGACGTTGACAGGGCGTTTGGGGATTGTTACACTACAAACCTGTCGGGACGTAGCGCAGCCTGGTAGCGCACCTGAATGGGGTTCAGGGGGTCGGAGGTTCAAATCCTCTCGTCCCGACCAGGAATTTCAAGGGGTTGGCGGTCAGGCGTTAACCTCTTTTTTATTTTTGGGGAAATTTATCCCTCTTTCCTCCCACCTCCGTCTATCCATGCTGAGGTTCATAGGCCACCGATCCGGGGAAAACTTGTATCAAGCGGGTTAAGGTAAAATCCTGACATGACCGACTAAATTTGTGCTATCATGCCTTCAACCCGAGACGGTTGAGGGGTCATGGAATAAAGGTAGAGTATGCCCCATTTGCTTGAACAAGCTGAGTCTGTCCGTAAAGAGGTGGGACAGCAGATAAGCCAAAAAAGAAAATCCGAGTTGGGGCAGTTTATGACCCCCGCAACGGTTGCCCACTTTATGGCCTCCCTGTTCTCGCCTTCAACCCTAAAAACTGTTTGGCTTTTAGATGCTGGCGCGGGCATGGGCGCGCTCTCAGGGGCCACTCTGGATCGCTTCGCAGAGGGGTTCCCTTTTCAACATGTTCAAGTCCTCGCCTATGAGATTGACCCTAAGTTACGGGAGCTATTAGCCCAAATACTGGCAAAATATCAGGGCCGTTTTGACATAGATATTTCCGTACGGCGGGGCGATTTTATTGAAGAAGCAGTAAAACTGATTTTTCAAGGGGAAGAGCGCTTTACTCATGCAATCCTAAATCCTCCTTACAGAAAAATCCATAGTGCGTCCCGTCATCGGTTTTTACTTCGCCGGGTCGGGATTGAAACCGTCAACTTATATTCTGCCTTTGTTGCTCTCACAATAAAGCTCATGCAGCCTGGCGGCCAAGTAGTTGCGATTATGCCGCGCAGTTTTTGCAATGGCCCTTACTACCGGCCATTTCGTGAGCTTATTCTTGCCAAAACCGCGATTAGGTATATTCATTTATTCGCCGCCCGTAACCGTGCCTTCAGAGATGATGATGTCCTACAGGAAAACATTATCATCTTGCTTGAGCGGGACGCCATTCAGGGAAATGTTACCGTCTCCACGTCAACAGATGATAGTTTTACCGACATGGAAACTAATATTTATCCCTTTGACCGGATCGTTTTTCCAGATGATCCGGAAAGCTTCATACACATTCCCACTTCCCCTGAACGCAATCATCTTGAGACATCCCCGGTCGTCCGCTTTTCCCTTACCGACATTGGCCTTGAAGTTTCGACCGGGCCGGTTGTAGACTTCCGGCTAAAATCTCATCTTAGGCAAATGCCAGAGCGGGGCACCGTGCCTCTTCTTTATCCCGGCCATTTTTCAGGGCAGGCTATTGACTGGCCGAAGCCGGGTGCAAAAAAACCGAATGCCATTCTAAGAAATGTTGAAACCGAAAAATGGCTTTATCCAAATGGCTATTATGTTGTGGTCAGGCGGTTTTCATCTAAGGAAGAAAAGCGCCGTGTTGTGGCGAGTGTCGTTTGTCCAGATGCCTTTAATGGTACTCCTATGCTTGGCTTTGAGAATCACCTCAATGTCTTCCATTCCGGTAAACAGGGGATTCCTGAAAATCTTGCCCGCGGGTTGACTGTGTTCCTCAATTCCACGGCGGTTGATGAACAATTTCGCCTTTTTAGTGGTCATACGCAGGTAAACGCAACCGACTTGCGGTTGCTTAAATATCCAAGCCGTGAGATTTTAACTCGTTTTGGTGTTTGGGCGAAAGCCCAAGGCGAACTTACTCAACGGGAAATTGACCAGAAAATTGAAAGCCTCGCATGGAAGAAAACGAACATATAAGAAACGCTCTTCAAATCCTTGAAGCTCTCGGGCTTCCCCGGCCACAAAGGAACGAACGTTCCGCCCTTTGCCTATTGGCGCTTTTAAATCTGACCCCTGAAAAGACGTGGGCGCAAGCTGAAAATCCCCTTATCGGTATAACCCCAATGATGGTGTTTGGCCGGAAGCACTATGGCAAGGACTACGCAACGAATACGCGTGAAACCTTTCGGCGTCAGACCATTCACCAGTTTGTTCAAGCGGGGATAGCCCTTTACAATCCCGATAGGCCAGACAGACCCGTTAACAGTCCAAAAGCCGTTTACCAACTATCCCCCGAAACCCTGGCGCTTTTGAAAACTTTCGGCACAAAGGAATGGGAGCCTTCGTTAAAACATTATCTTTCAACAAATAAGACTCTCTCGCAAATTTACACGAAAGAGCGTAAGCAAAAGTTGATTCCGGTAAGGATAGCTCCCGGCCAAGAAATCAATATCAGCCCTGGTGAACATAGCGAGCTTATTAAGGCGATTGTTGAAAACTTCGCCCCGCGCTTTGCACCCGGCGCAGTCTTGGTTTATGTTGGCGACACTGGCGAGAAATGGGGCTATTTTGATGAAAAACTGTTGGCCAAGCTTGGGGTGACGGTAGACTCACACGGGAAAATGCCGGATGTTGTTCTTTATTACCCTGAAAAAGATTGGCTTTTACTGGTGGAATCCGTAACCAGTCATGGCCCGGTTGACGCAAAGCGCCATGCAGAGCTTGCCCGGCTATTTACTGGCGCAACGGCGGGCCTGGTATATGTTACGGCCTTCCCTTCCCGCGGTTATGACACGTTATCTCGGGGAAATAGCTTGGGAAACGGAAGTATGGGTTGCGGACGCGCCGTCACACCTTATCCATTTCAATGGGCCGCGGTTTCTTGGGCCTTATAGCGATAAGTCTATAGAGTAATCAGAAATGGCCAGGGATTAATCGAAGGAGAGAGGCTTAACCATGGGGATCAGATCTTCAGGGGTCTGTCCTCTCAGGCGTTGACATCCTGCCACCGCCTGGCGAAGCGGATGAAGGCATACATGGCCAGGGCGGCAAGCAGGCCGGCCATGGCAAAAGGGGTCCAGACCTGGCTGGGATCATACCGGTCCCACAGGAGCTGGGTCACCTGGGCCGGAGTCTGCCCCAGCATCTCCGTCAGCCTGGCAAAGGCCTGGGACCGGTCCGGCAGATCATGCACCTGCAGCACTTCGGACAGGTACCGCCGGGCCAGATTCGCCTTTTCGCCGGCCCGTTCATAGAGCTTCCCTCCCAGAAAAGACCCGTAGGCCCAGCCAAAGGCAAAAGGGATGCTGGCGTAGCCCATGTACAGCGCCTTCTTGTCCGGAGGCGCAATCACGGCCAGGTACTCCCTCATCTTGGGGGAACACATTATCTCCCCGGCCGTGAAGCAGGCGATGCCGGCCAGGCACACGAAAATGGACATGCTGGAGCCCACCACCAACAGACCCAGGCTGACGAAGATAAAACCGAAAAAGATGGAAGTGAGCCGGCGCATCACCAGGTTGAAATACCAGGAGAGAGGGGCCACCAGAAGAATGACGAGAAAGGGGTTGAGGTTGATCACCCATTCCTGGGCGATCTGGGGGCCCCGGGAAAGATTCCGGGAGAGCATGAACTCCGGCAGGCGGCGGGCCAGGGAGCCGCTGTCCACCCAGTCCACGATGAAATTGGGCAGCATGTCCCAGAGCTGCTCGAACACCGCCCAAAATACCGAAACAATGAAGATAAAGGCGAGAAGCCGCGGGTTGAGGATTTCCCGGGCGGTGTCCACCATTACCCCCCAGACGCCGGTGGAGGTGTCGGCCCCTGAATCCACTTCCTGGTAAGTGAGAAGCCACAACAGGTTCAGGGTGACCAGGACGGCGCAGCCGTAAAAGACCATGGGCCAGGAGTAGCCATGGAGAAAATGCGCCAGGGGCGGGCCCAGAAAAGCGCCGATATTGATCACCATGTAGAAGAAACCCCAGCCCACCCCCGAGGTCTCAGGGGTGAGGGTCCTGACAAAGGTCCCCTGGATGGGCGGTTTAAAGACCGCGGTGCCTGCGGCCAGCAGCAGGCAGCCGGCGAAAAAGGGCCAGAAGGTGCGCTGGCTGGCCATCATCAGGTAGCCCAGAACTTTTAGGATGATGGCCACCACGATCTGCCTTTTGTAGCCATAGCGGTCGGCGAAGCCGCCGGTGAACACCGGCAGGGAAGACTGCACCAAAGCCCACCACAGGAAGATAAACCCTTTCTCGCTCTGGCTGAAGTGCAAGCCGCCGATCTCGTCAGCCTGGGCGATATAAATGGGGATGACGACGCGCACGCCGTAGTAGGCGAGCCGTTCTATCATCTCCATGATGTTGGCGACCCAGAAAGGCCAGTTCAGGCCTCTCGTCTGCCTCCAGAAAGACGGGGCGCCCGGTTCCTCCATAGGGGTCCTTTCGGCCACGGAAACTCCTGGGGTTTGCTGGGGTGAGTATAAAGGAAAGAGCCGGTTCCATTTAAGGAAAATCTAGCGGGGATAATTCTTATCTTGTTTGGACTCTGCTCTTTTTTCCGCTTCTCCATAGTCAACAGGTTGCCCGCCAAGATTCCCTTTCTTTTAGGCAAGTTTCTCCACCTTTCAAAATAATCTGGAAATTTTAGAAATTTCCTCAACAAAAGGCGAACATCGCCCGATACCTTTAGAAGCGAAAGGTTCTGGCCGAGCCACCGCCAGGACAGCGCTTAGGGTTTTTAACAATCTGCAGCCAAAGCGGTAATTTTTCTGAAGGGGGAAGCCTTGCCTTGCCAGAGCGCAGGCTGAAGGCTGCGGCGACACTTGATTACCTCTATAACAGCAGCCTGGTATTGAGCGTTACCCTCCCTGATGGTCCAGGGGAGGTCCGAGGACAAGGCCGGTCTGCGACCAGGAACCCTAACAAAGGGAAACAATGAATCGCCTGGGACGATATCTTCTTGTGACGGGGATGTGGGTTTTGGGGGCTCTGGCGGCTTTTTCCCCTGCGGCCGGATTCGCCTTCCCCGATTGGTCTACAGACTTAACGGAAATGAGCCTGGAAGACCTGATGAACATTCCGGTGATGGGGGCCTCGAAGTACGCCCAGAAACTGAGCGAAGCCCCCGCCGACGTGAGCATTGTCACCCGGGAGGAGATCAAGAAGTACGGCTACCGCACCCTGGCTGACATTCTGCGTAGCGTCCGGGGGTTCTATGTCACCTACGACCGCAATTACAGCTACCTGGGGGTGAGGGGCTTCAACCGTCCGGGAGACTACAACATGCGCATCCTGTTCCTGGTGGATGGGCATCGCCTCAATGACAATGTCTACGATTGCGCCTTGATCGGCACAGATTTCCCCCTGGATGTGGACCTCATCGACCGGGTGGAGATCATCCGGGGTCCCAGTTATGCCCTTTACGGCAGCGGCGCCTTTTTGGCGGTGATCAACATCATCACCCGGCAAGGCCGGGACGTCAAGGGAGTGGAGCTCTCCGGCGAGGCCGGCAGCCTGAACACCTTCAAAGGTAGGGCCACCTACGGCAACCGCTGGCGAAACGGGCTGGAGGCCTTGTTATCCGGGACCTATTACGACAGTCAGGGAAATAAGCGCCTCTATTACCAGGCCTTCGACAATCCGGCCACCAACTACGGCATTGCCGCCAACCGGGACCACGACTCCTATTACAGCTTTTTCGGCAAAGCGTTTTTTCGGGATTTTACCTTGACCGGCGTCTACCACTCCCGGGAAAAATTGATCCCTACTGGCCCCTGGGGCGTGGTCTTCAATGATTCATCCAACCAAACCCTCGATAGCCGGGCCTTCCTGGATCTGAAATATGAGCATACCTTCCTTTCCGACTGGAAACTCCTGGCCCGCCTTTATTATGACCGCTATTACTATGATGGCGATTATCTTTATAGCTTCACCGGGCTTGGACCTGCGAGGTTCGTCCTCAATAAAGACGTGGGCCGGAGCGAGTGGTGGGGGGGCGAACTTCAAGTGACCAAAAAGCTGTTCGACAAGCACCCCATCGTCGCCGGCGCGGAAGTCCGGCATGTTTTCCGGCAGGATCAAAAAAACTACAATGAGTCTCCTTATCAGCAGGTCCTTGACGACCAAAGAAGCTCTTGGGTCGGTGCTGTCTATGCCCAGGGGGAATTCCTGCTCCCGAAAAACTTCAGGCTAACTGCGGGCCTGCGCTATGACTACTATAGCACCTTTGGGTCCACCCTCAATCCTCGTTTGGCCCTGGTTTACACCCCCTGGGAGAAAACCGCCTTCAAGCTGCTTTACGGTCATGGCTTCCGGGCCCCCAACGCCTATGAGCTTTATTGGAAACAGGCTGCGGTGGCAAAGGCCAATCCCATTCTCAGGCCTGAGAAAATCAAGAACCTTGAGTTTGTTTGGCGGCAGCAATTGAGCAATACCCTGTTTTTAACCACGGCCGCCTTCTATTATAGGATCAATGATCTCATCACCCAGGTGACTGACCCCGGCGATGGTCTTCTGGTCTACAAGAACTTTGCGGGAGTTACTTCCAAGGGGGTGGAAGTGGAACTGGCCGGGAAATGGGGCAAATTCCTGGATGGCCGCCTGAGCTATACCTTGCAGGAGGTAAAAAATATCCAGACAGGGCAACTTCTGACTAATTCACCCAAGCACCTGGTGAAAGCCAACCTGTCGGCCCCCTTCTATAAGGACAAACTTTTCGGCGGCCTGGAGGTGCTCTACACCAGTCCCCGCCTTACCCTGTCCGGCCGCAGGGTGAGTGGCTTCGCGGTCACCAACTTCACCCTGTTGAGCAAGAACGTCTCCAAGAATTGGGAGTTTTCAGCCAGCGTCTACAATCTCTTCAACAATAGGTACCGGGACCCGGTGGGGGAAGAGCATCTTATGGACAACATCCGCCAGGACGGCATCGGCTTTCGGGTGAAGGCGCTGTGCCGCTTCTGAGGAGCAAGGGCAAGGATAAAGAATATGGGAATTTCTAAGTTTTTAATGATAAGGAGAACATTGCTCGATCTTCATAAAAAATGTCTGGCCAGGCAGCGGCAGGACTGCAACTAAGGCCACAAGTTAGCCCCGCCCGGCCGCAAGGGAAGGTTCGGAAAAATGGCCACTCTGCGACTTGGGAGAAAAAGAAGGCAAAAATGAATCCCTGGGAAGACGCCTGGTTATATTAGGCATCTGGTTCTTGTGGGCTCTGGCAGGCATCCTCTTTTAGCCGAAGTCGCAGTCGCCAGCAGTCTGGTTTTACGGAAATGAGCCTGGAGGAATTGATCAATCTCCCGGTGGTGGGGTCTCGAATACGCCAAAAGCTCAGCGAGGCCCCCGCCGATGTGAGCATCGTCACCCGGGATGAGATTAAAAAGTACGGCTACCGCACCCTGGCCGATATTCTCAAAAGCGAGCGCAGTTTTTATGTGCGCAACGACCGCATCTACAGCTATCTCGGGGTGAGAGGTTTCGGCCGGCCCGGGGATTACAACAGCCGCATCCTGCTGTTGATCGACGGCATCCGCATCAACGATAACATCTATGACCAGGCTCCCATCGGCACGGAATTTCCCTGGACATAGACTTGATCGAACGGGTGGAGATCATCCGGGGGCCGGGGTCGTCCCTTACGGCAGCAACGCCTTCTTTGCGGTGATCAACATCATCACCCGCCGGGGAGGGATGTGAAAGGGGTGGAGTTGTCGGCGACGTGGGAGCTTGAACACCTTCAAAGGCCGGGCCACCTATGGCAACCGCTGGCCAAACGGCCTGGAGGCGCTGATTTCCGGCACGTTCTATGACAGCCTGGGGAACCGCAACCTTATTACCAGGCTTACGACAAGCCGGCCAATAACCAGGGGGTGGCGGTGAACTGCGACGCCGACCGGGTTTACGGGGTTTTCCTAAGTCGCTATAAGGATTTCACCTTCACCGGCTTCTATAATTGCCGGGAAAAGCAGGACCCCACCGGCGCCTGGGGAAGCGTTTTCAATGATCCCGCAATCGCAAATCGACGCCTATGCTTTTCTCGATGAAGTATGAACACACTTTAAAAACGGCTTAGGGATGTTGGTTCGCTGACCTACAACCATTACCGCTGCCGCGGAGATTATCTGTAAATTATGGCCTTTGCAAATGGCCTTTCCTGGTGAAATCGATTTCTATGGGGTTGGGTGATTGGTGGGGCGGGGAGGTGCATCACCAAAATTCTGGGACAGGCACTGCCTGGTGGCGGGGTGGAATACCGCCATAATCTTAAACAGCATCAATTTACCTATGATGAAATCCCCATTACAGCTATCTCAATGATACCGCAGTTCCCATATCCTGGCAGGTTAGCAGCAGGACGAAATCACCCTGCGGCCAAACCTCAGGCTGAATGCCGGCGTCCGCTACGACTATTACAGCACCTTCGGGTGGCACCTGCAATCCTGGGTGGCCCTGATTTACCAGCCTTTCGAGAAAACCACCCTGAAAGCCCTTTATGGCCAGGCCTTCCGGGCTCCCAACGTTACGAGCTCTATTACGGGACGGGGGCCTCAGCCAGAAGGCCAACCCCAAACTCAAGCCCGAGAAGATCCAGACCTATGAGCTGCTCTGGGAGCAGTCCTTGAACAAAAACCTTAAGCTGACCACCACGGCTTTCTATTACCGCATCAATGATCTCATTAACACGGTGACTGATCCGGCGGATGGACTGATCGTTGTCCGAAATACTGGGAAGGTGGCGGCCAAGGGGGTGGAAATGGAGCTGGCCGGGCGTTGGGTGAATCGCCTGGAGGGCCGCCTGAGCTACAGCCTCCAGGAGGCCAGGGACCTTGACACCGGCCGGCTGCTGAGCAATTCCCCCCGGCATCTGGTCAAGCTCAACCTGACGGGTCCCTCTATAAGGACAAGCTCTTTGGCGGCCTGGAGGTGCAGTACACCAGCCCCGTCCTCACTCTCTCCGGCCGCAAGGTGAGCGGCTTCTCGGTCACCAACTTCACCCTGTTGAGCAAGAACGTTTCCAAGAATTGGGAATTTTCCGCCAGCGTTTACAATCTTTTCAACCAGAAGTACGGGAATCCGGGGGGGGAAGAACACCTTATGAACACCATTTACCAGGACGGGATCGGCTTTCGGGTGAAGGCGCTGTTCCGGTTCTGAGGGGCGCGTGAAGAAGGGGAAAAAGTTAGGAGATTAAAGTGATTATAATCTATTTCAAAACCTCTGTTTTCTGTCACCCTGAGCGAAGAGAGGTTAAAGTCCTTGAAAAGACGAGATTCTTCGCTTCGCTCAGAATGACCATTCTGTAAAATAAGAAGTTTTGAAATGACTTGTAGGTCTGGCGCCATGAACCTGTGCGGGTTTGCCGACAGGCTCCCGGGCCCGGCTCCCAGGGGACAGGCGGCGGGGTTGAAACGGGGCCATCTGGGAAATAGCCCACTCTTAAGCTTCACCGGAAGGGAGTTAGGCCCAGCAAACCCATAGAACATGTTACTGGAAGTCATCATCCGGGGGTAAGACGCTTGTATCGGCAAAAAGCCAGTCCTGGACCCCAAATCATGAACCAGACCCCGGGTTGGAACTGCTGGCGTCTTAGGCTTTTCTGCCTGGCGCTGATGGTGGCCTGTGTCTGGGGCTGTTAAGCGCCGGGGCCTGGGCGGCGCGGGAACAGGAGGTGAAAGCCGCAATTATTTATAACGTGGCCAAGTTCGTGGAGTGGCCCGCCGGGGCCTTGCCCGACCCGGCCGAGCCCATGGTCTTGGGGGTGCTGGAATCGGACCCCCTGGCGCATGACTTGGGGATTCTCACCGGCAAAAGCCTCCACGGTCGCCGGTTGGCCGTTAAGAGAATCAACCGCAGCGACGAGTTCAAGAAATGTCAAATAGTCTTTTTCGGACCCTCCAGCAGAAAAACCGCGGGGTCAATTTTGACTAATCTGTCGGGTTTGCCGATTTTAACGATTACAGACGAGGCGGAAAACTTCACTCAGGGCGGCAGCATCATAAATCTGGTCTCCGAGACGGGGAAAATCAGATTTCAAGTCAATCTGAGAGAAGCTCGCCGTTCCGGTTTGAAGATCAGCTCCCAGCTTCTCAAGCTGGCCGAAATTATCGACGGGAACTGAGAAATGAAGAAATTCCGGGATATCTCCATCAAGGGGAAAATGACGGGGATCATTATGCTGACCTGCGTCAGCTCCCTGATCCTGGCCTCCACGGCCTTTATCGTCGATCAGATAGTCACCGTGCCCCGGGAACTGGTTGATAAAATCTCCTCCCTGGCGGAGATTACCGCCAGCAACAGTACCGCAGCCTTGACCTTCAACGACCATGAAGCTGCCAATGCGACCCTGGCGGCCCTGAGAAGTGAAAAAAACATCATCCAGGCGACCATATACAACCGGGAAGGCCAGGTCTTTGCCGAATATCCGCAGGGCAAAGCGGGGGGCCAGTCCGGGGCAGGGCCTACGGGCCTCCCCGAGGCCTCCACCTCGGAGCCGTGGAAAAATTCTGGCTGCCCCGTGGCCCGGGAAGCCATGGAAAACCTCAGGAGCGGCGCCAAATCCATGGGCTCGGGCTTCCATCATTTTTGCGCCGATCATCTGGGGGTGTTCAAGCCCATCAACCTGGATCATGAGACCATCGGCACCATCTATCTGAAGGTTGGTTTGGAGGAGCTCTATTCCCGGCTCTGGCGATATGCGGGCATCGTCGGCGCGGTTATGCTGCTCACAGCCTTGGTGGCTTTTCTGCTGTCCACCCTCCTGCAGCGGGTTATTTCAGGACCGATCATCGAGTTGGCCGGGAAGATGAAAGCCATCTCCCAGGACAAAGACTACACCGTCCGGGCGGAGAAGCGCAGCGATGACGAACTGGGCCTCCTCATGGACGGCTTTAACGAAATGCTGGCCGAGATCCAGTTGCGGGATGCTGTGCTCATGCAACATCGTCAGGTCCTGGAGCGGGAAGTGGCCAAACGCACCGCCGAGCTGGTGGCCAGCAACCGGGAGCTGGAACAGGCCATCCAGACGGCCAAAGAAAGTGAGGAACACCTTCAAACCCTCATGGACTCCACCCAAGCCGGGGTGCTGATGGTGGATGCCGAAACCCACCTGATCGTGGACGTGAATCTCTACGCTGAGCAAATCATCGGCCTGCCCAGGGCCACCCTCCTTGGGAAAATCTGCCACCGAGCCATCTGTTCCGCCAATCCAGGGGAATGTCCGGTCACCGATCTGGGTCAGGACGTGGAAAAATCGGAGCGGGAACTGGTTAAGGCCGACGGCTCCCGGATACCCATCTTGAAAACCGTGGTGGCCATTACCAAGAAGGGCCGAAAATATCTCATCGAAAGTTTCTTCGATCTCACGGAACTGAAGCAGAAAGAAAAGGAACTCCAGGAGGCCAAGGAAGCGGCCGAGAGCGCCAGCCTGGCCAAGTCGCAGTTCCTGGCCAATGTCAGCCACGAAATCCGCACGCCCATGAACGGGGTGTTGGGCATGATCGAATTGCTCCTGACCACCAACTTGTCCGCCAAACAGCACAGTTTTGCGGACACGGCCCGCAATTCCGCCAAGAACCTGATGAATATCCTGAATGAAGTGCTGGACTTCTCCAAAATTGAAGCGGGCAAATTGGAACTTAAAAACCTCGATTTTGATATGCTCGAAATCCTTGATGACGTGGTAAGTCTTTTTGCCAAAGAGGCCGGTTCCAAAGGATTGTCTCTGGTCTGTTCCCTGGATCAGAACGCCCCTTGCTTTCTGGAGGGAGACCCCGGGCGCTTGCGGCAGATCCTCATTAACCTGCTCAGCAACGCCTTCAAGTTCACGGAAGAAGGCGCGATCACGCTCCAGGCCGCACCCGTGGAAGAAGAGGAAGACCGGGTGCGGTGGCGTTTTGAGGTCAACGACACGGGCATCGGCATTGAGCCGGAGATGATCACCCACATTTTCGACACCTTTTTCCAGGTAGATGCCTCCTCTACCCGAAAATACGGAGGTACGGGCCTGGGGCTGGCCATTGTCAAACAACTGGTGGAGTTGATGGGAGGAGAAGTGGGGGTCTCAAGTGAACCGGGGCAGGGCTCCCAATTCTGGTTTACCGCCTGGTTCGGCAAGGCGTCTGGCCTCCGGGTGGAGGCCCCGGTGTCTGGCGATAATCTGCACCGGGTCCCGGTGCTTATTGTCTCGGATACCAGGATGGATCTGCTGGCCCTGCGCCATCAGGTCTCTTCCTGGGGGATGCGCGACAGGCTCGCCGAAAATAGCCAGGAAGCGCTGGCCATACTCCAGGAAGCCGCCCGGCAAGGGCAGCCTTTCAAGGTGGGCATCATCGATCTGAACGCCCCTGGGGAGACCGGTCTGGAACTGGCGAGAGCCATCAGCCGGGACCTCCGCTTCCTGGACATGCGTCTCATTGTGTTCGCCTCTGCCTCTAAACAAGAGGCGACGGAAAGCGCCGCCGCCCACATAATCCGCCTGAGCAAACCATGGCGCAAATCACAATTATTCAATTGTTTAAATGGCTTAGTGGGAGCGCCCGGCCATCCCCCGCCGGAGCCGCGACACCAGCCAGCACACCCCAAGGTTTTATATAACGGGCATATTCTCCTGGCCGAGGATAACCTGGTGAATCAGGAGGTGGCCCTGGCTTATTTGAAAAGGTTGGGCTGCCGGGTGGAACTGGTGTCCAACGGCCAACAGGCCATGGAGGCCCTGGCTCAGACGCCCTTTGATCTGGTGTTCATGGATTGCCAAATGCCGGGCATGGATGGTTATGAAGCCACTCGAGCCATCAGGGCCCAGGAGGAGGCCATGGCCGGGCGACCCCACATTCCCATCATTGCCATGACCGCGCATGCCCTGGCGGGCGATCGGGAGAAATGTCTGGCCGCGGGAATGGATGATTACCTGGGGAAGCCCTTTACGGAGCAGCAATTAGCCGGGATTTTGGATAAATGGCTGCTCCAGCAGCACCGGGGGCAGGGGGGAGAGGGCAGGGATCCTGACCTTAGCCCGGATAAGTCTTCTGCGGGAAGCCAGCCGCCGCCAGCCTCAACGGTAACTCCTCCTCTCGATACCAACATCCTGGAGAGCATTAAGCAACTCCAACAGAGCGGGGCGCCGGATCTGTTGGGCAAGGTGATCCAGGCCTATTTAAAAGAGACCCCCAAGCTTCTGGACCGCCTCCTTACGGCCTTCAACCAGGCCGATGCCGATAGCGCCCGCCATGTGGCCCATAGCCTGAAATCCAGCAGCGCCAATGTGGGTGCCGTCAGACTTGCCGCCCTCTGCAAAGAACTGGAGGCCATGGCCAAAACCGGCTCCTTGGACGATTGCGCCATGAGGTTATCGGAATTATCCCAGGAGGTTCATTCGGTCCAACAGGCCCTGCAAGCCGAACTCCAGGGCAGACAATCATGACCACTCTCATCCCGGCCAGGCATTTCAGGGGGTAGGCGATCTTGCCGTAACCTCTTTTTTTTGCAGGCGTCCGCTTTTTTCCTCTGAGCATCCCAGGGCTCACCCCACATCGGTGGAGACTCCTCAACTGAGCTGTCTTTCCTGCGGTTGTAAGGTCCTTCCTGAATTTTCTTGACAAATTGTCGCATCGTTCTATATTCTGACGTATTGTTCATATTTTGAATTAGCCATTCAGCTCGCACTCAATTCGGAGGTCTGGCGATGGCAGTCGAGAAGCTTCCCAGGCGCGAACGGGAGAAGTTGCGGCAGCGGCAGGAGATGTTGGCCGCCGCCCTGAACCTCTTTTCCCAGAAGGGCTACCACAGCGTCTCCATGCACGAGATCGCGGCCCAGGCCGAATTCGCCATCGGCACCCTTTACAAGTTTTTCCAGAACAAGGAAGACCTTTACAGGGCCCTGGTTCTGGAGCAATGCGACATGTTTGAAGAGGTCCTCATTCATGCCATTGAGGAACCGGAGGATGAGGTGGAAAAGCTGCGGAACTATATCCGCATCAAAAGCGAACGGTTTCGGGGCAATCTTCCCTTTGTGCGCCTGTTCCTGGCCGAGAGCCGGGGCGTGAGCTTCAACCTCAAGGCAGGGCTTAATGAGGCGCTGCGCAGCCGTTATTACACCTTCCTGGAAAAGCTGGCCGCCATCTTTGCCCGGGGCATCAACAACCACCGGTTCAAGGACATCGCTGCCCCGTATTTTTTGGCCGCGGCGCTGGACAGCGCCCTGGATGCCGCCCTTTTGCTTTGGCTCGACGCGCCCGCGCGTTTTCCTTACCCGGAAAATCCGGACGCCATTCTGGATATCTTCTTTAAGGGATTGCTGGAAACATGAATCTGACAAAGAGTTTACTCATGGGCTGCCTTCATCACCGCTATGGGGGATATTGCTGATGCACCTGAACAAAAACGGTTATGAACCGCTGAAATTGCTTGGCGTGATAACGTCTCTGCTGATCGTGCTGGGGGGCTGCGGCAGCGGCCCCGGGCAGCAAGCCGGGCCGCCCCCGGTCCCGGAAGTGGCCACGGTGACCATTCAGCCCCGGCAGGTGGAGCTCACCACCGAGTTGCCGGGGCGCACCTCCGCCTATTTGGTGGCGGAAATCCGGCCCCAGGTCAACGGCATCGTCCAAAAGCGCCTGTTCAAGGAGGGCTCCGATGTCAAGGCCGGGCAGATGCTTTATCAGATCGACCCCGCGCCCTTTCAGGTGGCCTATGATTCAGCCAGGGCCTCCCTGGGCAAAGCCCAGGCCAATCTGCCGTCCATTCGCTTAAGGGCCGAACGATATCGGGAATTGCTGGCGGACAAGGGGGTCAGCCGGCAGGATTACGACGATGCCAAAGCCAACGTGGACCAGGCCCAGGCCGAGATTGCCTACTGGAAATCCGCGGTGGAAGGGGCCCGCATCAACCTGGGCTACACCCGGGTCACCGCGCCCATAGCCGGCCGCATCGGCAAATCCAACGTCACCGACGGCGCCCTGGTGACCGCGTATCAGGCCATGCCCCTGGCCACCATTCAGCAACTCGACCCCATTTACGTGGATGTTACCCAATCGTCCAGCGAACTTTTACGCCTGAAGCGCTACCTGGAAAGCGGCAGCCTGAGCGCGGACGGTAGAAATGGCCGCAAAGTCCGCATCCTTCTGGAAGACGGCACTCCCTACCCCTACGAGGGCGCCCTGCAATTCCGGGACATCACGGTGGACCCCACCACCGGCTCTTTCAGCCTGCGCATCGTGGTCCCCAACCCGAATAGCCTGCTTCTGCCGGGCATGTTTGTGCGGGCTGCAGTGCAGGAGGGCATCGCCGAACAGGCCATCCTGGTTCCCCAGCAAGGGGTGAGCCGCACCCCCAAGGGTGACCCCATCGCCTTGGTGGTGGATGAGGCCGGCATGGTGCAGCAGCGGCCGCTGATCCTCAACCGCGCCATGGGCGACCAGTGGTTCGTGTCCTCCGGCCTGGCAGCCGGCGACCGGGTTGTCGTCGAGGGCATGCTGAACGTGCGGCCGGGGGCCGCGGTCAAGGCCGTTCCCTGGGAAGGCCCCAAGGGCGGCGCCGAAGCCCTGAAAATCAAACGCCCGCCCGAGCAAGCGCGCTGAGGAGGTCCGCCATGTTATCCAACTTCTTCCTGGACCGCCCGGTCTTCGCCTGGGTCATCGCCATCATCCTCATGCTGGCGGGGGTGCTGGCCATCTACAATTTACCCATTTCCCAGTATCCCCCCATCGCGCCTCCATCCATCGCCATTGACGCCTTCTATCCCGGCGCTTCGGCTGAAACCGTGGAAAACAGCGTGGTCCAGATCATCGAGCAGAAGATGACCGGTTTCGACAAGCTGTTATATATGACCGCCAGCAGCGACGCCTCCGGGGCCGGGAGAATCGAACTCACTTTCGCGCCGGGAACCGATCCGGACCTTGCCTGGGCCCAGGTGCAAAACAAGCTGCAACTCGCCATGGCCAGTCTCCCCGACGTGGTGCAGAACACGGGCGTCAAGGTCAGCAAGTCCACCAGAAACTGGCTCATCATCGTGGGGCTGACCTCGGAAGACGGCAGCATGAATGAATTTGACCTGGCGGACTATGCCCAGGCCAAAATCGAGCAGGTCCTGGCCCGGGTGCCGGGCGTGGGGGAAGTGGAAACCTTCACGTCCCAGTATGCCATGCGGGTCTGGCTCAACCCCGATAAACTCACCGATTACCGCCTCACCATGGATGATGTCATCCGCACCCTCCAGGCCTACAACGTGGAGGTTTCTGCCGGCCAGTTCGGGGGGATTCCCGCGGTGGACGGCCAGCGGCTCAACACCTCCATCATCGTGCAAAACCTGCTGAAAACCCCGGAGGAGTTCGCGGCCATCCCCCTGCGGGTCAATCCGGACGGCTCCGTGGTGCGGGTGCGCGACGTGGGACGGACGGAACTGGGCACCGAGCGCTACGGCGCCAATGTGCTCTATAACGGCCAGCCCGGGTCCGCCCTGGCGGTGCGCCAGGCCCCCGGCGCCAACGCCCTGGCCACCGCTGACGCCATCAAGGCCAAGATGGCGGAGTTGTCCAGGTACTTTCCCCCCGGCATGAAGGTCATCTATCCCTATGACACCACGCTTTTTGTCAAGGTGGCCATCAGTGAGGTGGTCTGGACCCTTTTCGTGGCGATTTTCCTGGTCTTCCTGGTGATGTACGTTTTCCTGGGGAACCTGCGGGCCACCCTGATTCCCACCTTGGCGGTGCCGGTGGTCATACTGGGAACCTTTGCGGTCCTGGGCATGTTCGGGTTCTCCATCAACATGTTGACCATGTTCGCCATGGTGCTGGCCATCGGCCTTTTGGTGGACGACGCCATCGTGGTGGTGGAAAACGTGGAACGCATCATGAGCGAAGAGGGGCTGCCGCCCAAGGAGGCCACCCGCAAGTCCATGGGCCAGATCACCAGCGCCCTCATCGGCATCGGGCTAGTGCTGGCCGCGGTGTTCGGCCCCATGGCCTTTTTCGGGGGCTCCACCGGGGTCATCTACCGCCAGTTTTCCGTGACCATTATCTCGGCCATGCTGCTATCGGTGGTGGTGGCCCTGATTTTGACGCCGGTTCTCTGCGCCTCACTGCTCAGGCCGGTGCCGCCGGGGCATCAGCGGGAGGAGCACGCCATCTTCTTCATGCGCCCCTTTTTCCGGAGATTCGACCGCCTCTTTTCCCGCTTTCGAGAGTTGTATGTCAAAGCGGTGGCTGCCAGCTTTTCCAGAAAACTGCCCTACTTCGCGGTTTATCTGCTGATCGTGGCCGCGGTGGGCGTCATCTTTTGGCGTCTGCCCACGGCGTATCTTCCCAATGAGGACCAGGGCATCATGTTCGTCCAGGTGACGTTGCCCGCGGGTTCCACCCTGGAGCAGACCAAGGAGGTCCTGGACCAGGTCCGCAGCCATTTTCTGGTGGATGAAAAGGACGCGGTGGCCTCCTTGTTCACGGTGGCCGGCCGGGGTTTTTCCGGGGCCGGGCAAAACGTGGGGCTGGGGTTTGTCAAACTGAAGAATTGGGAGTTGCGCCCCGGCGCCAATTTGAAGGTGAACGCCCTCATGGGCCGGGCCATGGCGAAGTTCTCCAAGCTGCGCAATGCCAGGGTGTTCGCCTTTCCGCCCCCGGCCGTCCTGGAGCTGGGGCGGGCCGGCGGCTTCGACTTTCAGTTGCAGGACCGGGGCGGCCTGGGCCACGACGCCCTGATGGCGGCCCGCAACCAGTTGCTTGGCATGGCCGCCCAGGATCCCAGGCTGATCCGCGTCCGCCCCAGCGGTCTGGAAGACGTGACCCAATACCGCATCGACGTGGATTGGGAAAAGGCCGGCGCCCTGGGGGTTCCCATCAACGCCATCCACCACACCATCTCCTCCGCCTTTGGCAGCGCCTACGTCAACAACTTCATCCAGGGCGGGCGGGTCAAGCGGGTGTACGTCCAGGCCGATGCGCCCTACCGCATGCTCCCCAATGACCTGGAGCGGCTCTATGTGCGCAACGTTTCGGGGACCATGACGCCCTTCACTGCCTTCGCGTCCGGCCGCTGGTTCCAGGGGTCGCCCCTGTTGGAGCGGTTCAACAGCTTTCCGTCCTTGAACATCTGGGGCGAACCCGCGCCGGGAAGGAGTTCAGGCGAAGCCATGCAGGCCATGACCGAGATCGTGGCCAATCTCCCCCGGGGGATCGGTTATGACTGGACCGGGATTTCCTTTCAGGAGCGCCTGGCCGGTTCCCAGGCGCCTCTGCTCTATACCTTTTCGGTTATCGTCATCTTCCTGTGCGTCGCGGCCTTGTATGAGAGCTGGGTCATTCCCTTTACCAATCTCCTGATGCTGCCGCTGGGGCTCTTCGGCGCGGCCCTGGCCACCTGGCTGCGGGGGTTCCCCAATGACGTTTACTTTCAGATCGGCTTCATCACCACCCTGGGGCTGACCACCAAAAACGCCATCCTCATTATCCAGTTTGCCAGGGAGCGGCTCATGCAGGGCGCCGGGCTCATTGAGGCCACCCTGGAGGCGGCCCGGCTGCGGCTGCGTCCGGTCATCATGACCTCCTTCGCCTTTTTCTTCGGCGTCCTGCCCCTGGCCATCGCGACCGGCGCGGGCTCGGGGGCCATGAATGCCATCGGCACCTCGGTCACCGGCGGCATGCTGTCCGCCACCTTTATCGACCTCTTTTTCATTCCCTTCTTTTTTGTCCTCATCTACCGCCTCTTCAAGGGCGCCCCGGCGCCAGCCGCTACGCCGCCGCCTGCCCCTGCAGGCTCCCAGGAGGACCGTTAACATGAAAAGAAACCTGGTGCTTGTCCTCGGGGTGCTGCTCTGCTTGGGCGGCTGCACCATGATTCCCAAATACACCCGGCCGGCCGCGCCGGTGCCTGAAGCCTGGCCCAGCGGCCCGGCCTACAAAGACCCCCCCGCGGCGGCGGGGGCTGCGGTTCCCCCGGACATCCAATGGCGGCAATTCTTCACGGACAGCCGCCTGCAGCAGATTATCGACATGGCCCTGAAAAACAACCGCGATCTGCGGGTGTCGGCCCTGAATGTGGAAAAGGCCCGGGCCCTATACAGGGTCCAGCGGGCCGAACTGTTGCCCACCGTGGCCACCGGGGGCAGCGCCAGCAAGCAGCGGGTCAGGATTTCCGGGGGCACTGGCCTGGTGACCGTGGAGGAGTACAGCATCAAACTGGGCATCAGTTCCTGGGAATTGGATCTTTTCGGCCGCCTCCGCAGCCTGTCCCAAAAGGCCCTGGAGGAATATTTCGCCACGGAGGAGGCCCGCCGGGGCGCGCAGATCCTGCTGGTGTCCGAAATCGCCAACGCCTACCTGACCCTGGCCGGGGACCGGGAAAACCTCAAGCTGGCCCAATCCACCCTGGAGACCCAACAGGCCGCTTACAATGTTATTCGCCGGCGTTTTGAGGTGGGACTGACCCCCGAACTGGACCTGCGCCAGGCGCAGACCCGGGTGGACGCGGCCCGGGTGGACGTGGCCCGCTACACCGAACTGGCCGCTCAGGCGGAAAACGCCCTGAACCTGCTGGCGGGAGGCCCGGTGCCGCCTGCCCTGTTGCCGGCGGCTTTGAGCGCGGTGAAACCCTTCCCGAATGTGTCCCCCGGCACCCCCTCCGAGGTGCTGCTGCGCCGCCCTGACATCCTCCAGGCAGAGCACGGGCTCAAAGGCGCCAATGCCAATATCGGCGCGGCCCGGGGGGCTTTCTTCCCCCGTATTTCCCTGGCCTCCGCCATCGGCACCGCCAGCGGCGACCTGTCGGGTCTGTTCAAGACCGGCTCCTTCATTTGGAGTTACGCCCCTCAAGCCGTTATGCCCATTTTCGACGCCCGCACCTGGTCGGCTCTCAAAGTCACCAAAGTGGACCGGGAAATCGCGGTGGCTCAATACGAAAAGGTGATTCAGGGGGCCTTCCGGGAAGTGGCCGACACCCTGGCCGCCTCGGGCACCCTGGGGGATCAACTGACGGCGCAGCAATCCTTAGTGGAGGCCTCGGCGAAAACCTACCAGCTCTCCAACTCCCGCTATGAAAAGGGGATTGACATCTACCTGAACGTGCTGGACGCGCAACGCTCTCTCTACTCCGCCCAGCAGGGGCTCATCGCCATCCGCCTGGCCAAGCTCGCCAACCAGGTGCGTCTCTATGCCGTGCTGGGCGGGGGTGATAAATAATCCCGCTTAAGGTGAAAAATATCGGCTTTAATTTGGACATTGGCACCCTCATCTGATAAAAACCGGGAACGGTATTAACCCTCGGAGGGATTCTTCATGGCTCATGCAGGTCCCGGCCTCACGGCCAAGGAAGTTTGGCAGGAACTCCTGGGAGGCAACATGCGCTTCGTCCAGGGGCTCTTTTTGGGGAGAAACCTTGTCTCCTTGAGGGAAAGCCTCACCAAGGGCCAAATTCCCATGGCCGCGGTGCTCTGCTGCTCGGATTCCCGGGTGCCGGCGGAGATCGTTTTCGACCAGAGCCTGGGCGACCTCTTCGTGGTGCGCACCGCCGGCCTGGTTTTGGAACCCACAAGCCTCGGGTCTCTCGAATACGCGGTGGCCCACCTGCACGTGCCCCTGTTGGTCGTCAAAGGCCACGAAGGCTGCGGCGCAGTCACCGCCACCGTGGCCCACCCCGACCTGGACGAAGGGCACATCACCGCGGTGGTGCGCAAGATCGCCCCCGCGGCGCTGAAGGCCAAAGAGAGCGGTCTTGAAGGCGCGGCCCTGGTGGAGAAGGCCAACAACCTTCATCTCGCGGCCATCCATGACACCCTGAGGCGTGAGAGCGCCATCATCGGCGAGGCCCTGACTTCAGGACGCCTCCATATCGTGGTCTCCAAGTATTCCCTCCAGGACGGGCATGTGGAGGTTTTGGACACCACCATGTGAGGTTGAAGACCAGGGACGGGAGGCGAGGCGCTGGGCCGCCAGTCATACACCATTTTCCCATGACCCGCATCAATCCCGTAGGGGCGGACCTGTGTGTCCGCCCCTGCAGATAATGGCCAGTTTTGCTTCTACGGACACAACCTCGAATGACTCGGCCCCTTTGGAGGTTTCATTTCAGAGGGAAAAAGTCTAGGTAAGAAAAATTACAAGTCCCGGGTCCAAAGAGGAAATTGGGAGAAGGGGCAAGAAAAAGGGCAGGGACCTTACAGTCGCTGCCCTTTTTCTTTTGGAAAAATCCTCTGGTCCCGACGGAGCGCCAGGAATGAGGGGCTGTTTTATAGCTCGGGCCAGGAAACCTGGGACGGTTAAAGGCCCATCCTCACTGGCTTAGGGCAGCTTAACCTTCTGCCCCGGTTTTCTCCAGGATGGCCTGGGAAACCTCCAGAAAGATGTCCGTGAGCCGCACCATGCCCAGCACCCGGCCGTCGTCGATAACCGGCATCATACCCACGTTTTCGTGGATCATGAGGAACAGGGCCTTGGCCAGAGAATCCTCGGATTTAACCGAGACTCTGATGGGACCCATGACCTCACTCACCGGTCTTTCCGCCTGCTTCTTCATGGTAGGGCCGAAAAGGTCGCCCATGACGAGGGCCAGCTCAGGATCGACCTTCACCAGCTTACTTTCTTTGAGAAAGCCCGGTTCCAACCCTTTCAAGAGGTCCCTCAGGGTCAAAAGGCCCACAATCTGGTATTTTTCGTTGAAAACCAGCACCACCCGGGGTTCGAAGACGCCGGCATATTTGACGGCCGACTCCCTGACCATGGCCACTGCCTGCCGGAGAGAAAACCAGTGGGGTATGTGGGGATAATCCTTAAGGGAAATCATCACTTCTCGAACCTTTTTCTTATGGGGCATGGAAGACTCCTAACTCTGCTAAATATTTCATAAATTAAGACTTTTTAAACCAGCGTCCTGGAAAAGTCAAGCTTAAAGAGAATTTCATTTTGTTCGTCTGAGGAAATACTCTTTGACAAGGAAGTGAACTAATGTCATAAATCACAAACTGCCCTGGCCCTGGGGGCCTGTTTGGGCGGCAACGGCACCATAATCGCTAGGGCGGGCACTGCTCGCCAACCCTAAATATCATGGTGCGTAAGACGCACCCTAAGGCTTGAAACTTAAAACTCGCACCTACCGGTCCAGGTTATTGAAACCCCAGGGAATATCAGGAGCCTGCCCCAAGGGGCTGCGGCACAGGCAAGTTGGCATTAATCCCCTGAAAATAACTGATTTTTACCTTCCTGGCGCCATGGGCGCTGCTTGACAGGGCCGGTTGCTGAAACTACAATGGAGACGGCTTGTTACCTGCCCCAACAAAGGAGAACAACATGAAAGTCAGAGTACTCCTGGTGGACGACGAAGAACAATTTGTGGACACCCTGGCCATGCGCCTGGAGACCCGAGACTTTGCCGTGACCACCGCTTTTAATGGGGACCAGGCCCTGAATGCTGTCAAAGCCAAGGATATGGACGTGGTGGTTTTAGACGTCCTCATGCCCGGCTTGAGCGGCATAGATACGTTGCGGGAGATGAAAAAAATCCGGCCCCTCACCGAGGTCATCATGCTCACCGGCCATGCCACCGTGGAAACCGCGATTGAAGGGATGAGGCTGGGGGCCTTTGATTTCCTGATGAAACCCACGGAAATCGAGGAGTTGGTGGATAAGATCAACCGGGCCTACAAGCGCAAGGCCGAACACGAGGACCGCATCCGCCAGGCCACCATCGACAAGATTGCCAAGACCCGGGGATTTTAGAACTGGATTAAATCCGCAGATTATAGCCTTCCGCAATGAACTCCCGGTAATAGTGGTCCACCATGGCGTCCGAGAACATCACCATATCCATCTGCTTGCTGATCATCATCAGACGGCCCAGGATGTCCAGCTTTTCCTCCAGGATGGGAATATCATAGCCGTCGGCCCGGGCGGTCAGGGAATCTTGTTGGAGCACCACGCGAAAGTCGGCATGCTCCAGCACCTTGGCCAGGAAACGGACCCGCCTGGTCCGGCGCACCAGGGTGGCGCCGCCGCCGAAAAAGGTCAGGCTCACATAGCTGTCATCCGGCCCGGCCAGGTAGGACTCGATGGTGGCAAAGTGGAACCCGAGGCGCTTGGCCAGGTTCATGTATTCCCCGGCAACAATGGCGTAATTTTTCTCTTCCAGCTTGTGGTGAATGTTCCCACCCGCGCCGGTGCCCATGACTACAGACATGAGCCCCTTTAAATCCACCGGTTTGGGGCCCTTCCAGCCCACCGCGTTTACTCCCCGCCAATAGGCCGCCATAGGTCTGGAACTGACATCCTCGGGATGGACAATGGCCCGGTTAAGGGCTTCCGGCCGCAAACCTCCCCCCAAGTCAATGACATACACCTCTATGGGGATATTGCTGACCAGCCGCCGGGCCGCCACCGCCTGGGTCACTTCCGAGATCTGGAACATCTCGTTCATGGCCTTTTCATGGGCGAAACGGGTGATGTCGTGAATGGAGGTGCAGTGCTCGGGAGTGAAATTGGCGCCCCGGGGATCCAGGAGATGCAGGGGGGTAATATGTTTCAGGACCCGCTCCAGGACCATCCAGGCCCGGCTTTGCCTGGCCATGGACTCCCGGGGGCTGGCTTTCAGGAGCTCTTCCTGGCGCCCCTCGTAAATATTGCCGTAGATGGCGTCCACGGTTACTTCCACGCCGGGGGTCAGCACCAGGGTGGCCCCTTTGGCCGCGAAAATGGCCGGGGTGCCCGCTTCCCGCAAGACCGTGGCCAGGTGGCTGGTGACGCTCCCCACCTCGCAGACCATGGCGGCCACCCGGTCCGCCACCACGCCGTATTCCGACAGGGCCCGCCTGGTCACCAGCACAGCCCCGGCGGGAACTTCCTCCAGATTCTCTTCCTGGAGAACATGGATCTTGCCCGCGGCCGCGCCCCGGGAAGCGATGGCGCCCTGGCCGATGAGGACCTTGGCGTCTTTCAGGATGGGTGTCACGGTCTCCGCCGCGGCCGACGGCTTCAGGCGCAAGGGCCGGGCCTGCAGGAGGTAGAGCTCACCTTGACCATCAACGGCCCACTCGATATCCTGGGGTTGCCCGAAATGCTCTTCCACCTTGGCCCCCAGGGAGGCCAGGCGCAAGACCTCGGGTTCACTCAGGCACAAGCCCCCCAGATCACTGGGGGTGGCGGCCTCGGTAATGCCCCCTTCCAGCGCGGGAATCTGCATGCGTTCCTTTTGCCCGGCTTGCTGGGACACCACCTGGCTTTCTTCCACCCGGTAAACATCCGGCTCCACTTCGCCCCCCACCGCCATGGAGCCCAGCCCGCAGACGGCATTGACGATGGTGGCCCGGTTGCCCTGCCGGGGGTCCGCGGTATAGAGGACGCCGGCGGCCCTGGGCTCCAGCATCTTCATGACCACCACCCCCATGGCCATTTCCTGGTAAGAAAAGCCCTTGGTGTGGCAATAATACAGGGCCCGGGGGGTGAACTGGCTGGCCACCACCTCTTTATACCGTTCCGCCACGAGGTCCCGGGGCACGTTGAGCACCGTCTCGAACTGGCCGGCAAAGCTGAAATAGCTGTCCTCCTGGAGCGCGGAACTGCGCACCGCCAGCCGGTCAGTCCCCAACTGGTGGAGGTGCTGCTGCAGCTGGTCGGCAAGTTCACCGGGAAGGGGTGCGGACAGGACCCGCTCCCGGATGGCGGCGCTGGCCTCGTTTAGGCCCGCGAGTTTTTTCGAGCCCGCGTCGGCGATGGCTTCCCGAATAAATTCCTCCAGGCCCGACTGGTCAAAGAAGAGCTTTTGGGCATAGGCGCTGATGGCGAAACCCGGCGGCACCGGCGAGCCTATACGGCACAACACCCCCAGATGCTCGGCTTTGCCCCCGAAAAAACAGCCGTCCTTGACTTCCGGCAGGGGTAAAACCAGGGGCCCGGGCTTGAGCTGGGGCTCGGCCAACTCTGCGGCGATGCGCCGGATGACTTCCTGGAGGGAGGTTTCCAGGTGCGCATACTTGCCCTGGCCCATGGCCCCCAGGGCTTCCACCAGGGTTTTGGCTTCTTCTTCCACCTTGCCGACGGCCGACCTCACATAGTTCATGTCGAACAGGAAGTCTTTGCTCATTTTGTCCTGCAGATCAGCAAGGGCGGTCAGGATGGCGTTATTGGCGGCGAGCAGGCGCTTGTACTGGTGGTAGCGCTCCACTAATTCAGGGGGCGGCTCCGGGGGCGGCACAGGCTGCGTCCGGGTCAGCCGCTGTTTAAACCATTGTTTCAGTCTTTTCACTGTTGGCCCAATCCCTTCACACCAGGTATCGTATGCCCTGGGTCATTATCCATGAAAACCAGGCACCTGTCAAAACACCTCTTCTCTTGGGATCATCGCAGTCATTTCATTGACAGCCATGAAAGGAATACGTTATAATGACGATAACTATCTAAAATATTTAATTATAATAAAGAGATGACTCTTGTAAGCCCCGGCCCCAACTGGCAGGGGGTTGTTTCCTGTAAGCCTTTTCACTACTCCATGATCTTTCGGAAAGCCGGGCAAAGGCCCCAGCAGCGGGCGCCTGAGAGCACAGGACCCAACGACAGGAATTGAGGCGGCGCATGGTAAGTTGGCTGAAACAAACACTGACGAGTTTTTTCGGCAGTCTGAGAGAGCTTCCCGATTATGCTGAATCACCGGAGCGTTACAAAATCCTCCGGAGAAATATCGTCATCCTCATGCTGGTGGTCACCATCCTGCCTCTTTTCCTCATGGGTCTCATTAACCACTATCTCTATCGCCGCACCATGCACGATGAGATCGTGGAGCCTCTGAAAATCCTGGTCAATAAGACCAAGCATTCATTTGAGCTTTTTCTGGCGGAGCGGCTTTCGGCCGTCAGCTTTATCGCTTCATCTCACACCTGTGAAGAGATGGCCGATAATAATAATTTGAGCCGGATTTTTAACGTCATGAAAAAGGAATTCAGCGGTGTCGTTGATCTGGGCTTTCTTGACACCAACGGCGTGCAGGTAAGCTATGATGGTCCCTATAAGCTCCAGGGCAAAGTGTATACGGAACAGGACTGGTATAAAGAGGTGCGCGTCCGGGGCTCCCATATCAGTGATGTGTTCCTGGGGTTCCGCAAGCTGCCCCACATCGTCATGGCCGTAGAGCGCAGCGTCACCGGAACCGGAACCTGCTTGGGGTGCGTGCTGCGGGCCACCATTGACACCAACCGCTTTAAGGATCTCATCGCCTCCATGCGGCTGGACCCTGGCAGTGATGCCTTTTTGTTAAACAAAAGCGGAGTCTTCCAGACACCCTCGAAATTTTACGGGCAGGTTCTGGAAACCTTTCCCATGCCGCTGCCTCCGCCGAGCTACGAGCCTAATGTGCTGGATATAAGGGATTCCCGGGGCCAGGATGTCATGCTCACCTATGCCCATTTTGAATCCCTGCCCTTCATCCTCATGATGGTCAAACCCCGGAGCCAGGTGATGCAGGCCTGGTACACCTTAAAAACGGAAGCTTTCTTCGTTTTTGCCATCGGGGTGCTCATCATCTTTTGGGTAATTTTCAAGCTGGTGGATAAGTTGGTGAGGCGCCTGGAGGAATCCGACCTCAGGAGAGAGGCGGCCTATCGCCAGATGCAGGAGGCCAGCAAGCTCGCCTCCATCGGCCGGTTGGCAGCCGGAGTGGCCCACGAGGTCAACAACCCCCTGGCCATTATTAATGAAAAAGCCGGGCTCATCAAAGACCTGGCGGAATTCACCCCGGATTTTCCCAAAAAAGACAGGCTGCTCCCCCTCACCGGGGCCATTTTACAGTCAGTGGACCGTTGCCGCACCATCACCCAGCGGTTGTTAGGGTTTGCCCGGCGCATGGACGTTTCCATCCAGATGCTCAGCTTGAATGACGTTATCGAGGAAGTGCTGGGATTCCTGGAAAAAGAGGCTATGCATCGCAATATTGACCTGCAACTGAATCTGGCCGAGGATCTGCCTCGAATCGCCTCGGACCGGGGGCAGCTGCAGCAAGTCTTTTTGAATATTTTGAATAACGCCTTTGACGCCGTGGATGACGGCGGCAAGGTGTCCATCACCAGCTTTGAGGTTGATGTGGATACCGTGGGGGCAACCGTCCAGGACAACGGCAAGGGTATGAGCCAGGAAACCATGACCCACCTTTTTGAGCCATTTTTCACCACCAAGAAAGGCTACGGCACGGGATTGGGTCTTTCCATCACCTACGGTATTATCAAAAAACTGGGGGGGGATATCAAAGTCAAAAGTCAATTAGGGGCGGGAACCACGTTCACGGTGTTTTTGCCCAAAAAGGCTGAGGCTTCGACAGGGGAATGATATATGGGAAACATGCGGGTGCTCCTGGTGGATGATGAAGCCGAGTTTGTCTCGGCCCTGGCTGAGCGCCTCAACTTGCGAGGCTTTGACGCTCAGACCGCCACCTCCGGAGAGGAAGCCTTAGGGAAGATCAACTCATCTCCCCCGGACGTGGTCCTGCTGGATGTCTTGATGCCTGGCATCAACGGCCTGGAGGTACTCAAGCGCATTAAAGCCAGCCATCCTCAGGTTCAGGTCATTCTCCTGACGGGGCGCGGCTCCTGGGACGGCATCCAGGGAATTCGTGAAGGCGCTTATGATTGCCTGATGAAGCCCATTCAGATTGAAGAATTAATGCAGATCATGGCCGATGCCCTGGAAAGCGGGAAGCAAAACCGGGCTCAGGAAGGAGTATAAGCCGTGCGGGACCTTGAAATGGCTTTTGTGGGAAAAATTGCCGCCAGCATGACCCATGAGATCAAGAACACCTTGGCCATCATCCAGGAATCCTCCGGCCTGCTCTCGGATATCATTTCTCTGTCCCAGGAGGGCTCTTTCCCCCATAAGGAAAAGTTCCAGCGGGTGTTGGGGAACATCAATGAACAGGTCAACCGGGGTGTGGACATCACCACCCGCCTCAATCAGTTCGCCCACAGCATGGACGAACCCCTGGTCTCCATTCAGGTGTCCGCTCTTCTGGAGCAGATTTCCCTGCTCATGCGCCGCCTGGCCAAGCGCCGGGGCATTGAGCTCAAGACCGGGGCAGCAGCCCAGGAACTGTCCCTCCTGAGCGACCCCTTTCAACTGCTCCTGGTTTTGGGGTCGGTCATCGAGAAACTGGCTGAGTCCCTGGAGTCCGGCGGCGCCATCATCCTCCAGGCCCAGGGAGCGCCTCAGGAGGTGACCGTCATCCTGGAAATCCAGGGCGAAAAAAAGCCCGGCTGGGAAGCCTCCCTGGAAACCCTGTTTTCTTCCTTGCAGGAGGTGCTGGGGACTTTGAAGGCCAGGCTGGCCATCTCCTCGCCCCCGGCTAAGGAGGGCGTCACTCTCACCGTCCCTGTGGGCTGATTCACCGGGACAGGGGCGAGACTACTCTTGGACTGGGCCTAACCAGGTTAAAAGGGTTATCTTTTCCCTTGTCAACCTGGTGATAATTTGCCAAGATTACTTGGAAAAATAGACCAGACCAGCCATAACTAAACTGAGAAACCGGCTCGATCCGAGACGCCATAAGGAGAACCCGCATGAGTCAATTCAAAGTGCTGTTGGTGGATGACGAAGAAGAATTTGTCAAGACTTTAGGGGAACGTCTGGAGATGCGGGGCATGGCGCCCGATACGGCCTTTACCGGAGAGGCTGCCTTGCAAAGAATCGCCGAGGAACAGCCGGACATTATGATCCTGGACATCAAGATGCCGGGCATCGACGGGATGGAAGTTCTCCGGCGGGTGAAGAAGGCCTATCCCCGGATCCAGGTCATTATGCTCACAGCCCACGGCACCGAGAAAGATCAGGAAGAGGCTGAGCGGCTGGGCGCGTTTGCCTATTTGCGCAAGCCGGTGGACCTTGAACAGTTGACCAAAACCATGAAGGCGGCTTCCAAGAGATTGGAGACCCTATCCATGGCTGCGGCCTTCGCCGAAGCGGGAGACCCCGAAACTGCCAAGCAGATCCTGGAAGAAGCCAAAAAACCTTTTAAGGAATAAAGGTCTTACAATTTCCGGTTCATCCGGCCAGACGACAAGCACACCGGCGGCTTAGGTCTGCCGATGCCCAGAAAATCGGGGCCGCCCTCGGGATGACGGGAACATCCTGATGGCGGCCCTTATTTTTTTCTAAGACCTGAAGCGTATCATGCCGTTCTTACGTTGAGTCGAAGCACATTCAAGAAAAAGGCGGGCACGGAGGCCCGCCCTACCTTCTGATACCATTTTGCAGCCAAGCGACCAATAATCGTAGGGGCACGGCTTGCCGTGCCCAAGCGCAGGCTTCAGCCTGTGCCACCGTCTGACTGCACCTCGGTATGAATGTGTTTCATAAGAAAGAGAAAATAATGTGTGGAAGCCCCTGACATTTAAGGGAGAACAGGAAACAGGAAACTCACCTACCGCGGTTCCCCGATAAAGCGGTAATTGCCCTCCAGGAAGGCCTGGATATACCAGTTCATAATATTTTCATCGCTTATGACCATGTCCTTTTGGCGGGCGCAGGCCATGAGCCTCCCCAGCAAATCGAGCTTCTCTTCCATGAGGGCTTGAGGAAGTTTCCAGAGTTTGGCCATCACCAGATCCCCGATGACTTCTGCCTCAAAGCCCAGATTTTCCAGGACTGTCCCCAGGAAGCGGGCTCTTAAGGCCCGGCGGGTTTCATCAGCCGCCCCCCCTTTAAAGCGGAAGCTGATGTAATTGTCGCTGCGCACGTCCCCCACGTAGGCGTCCACTGCGGCGAAGTGGTAGCCCAGGCGGGAACTGAAATTCAGGTAGTTTTTCGAGACAATGGCCAGGGTGCGCAGCCAAAAGTCTGCATTATGAGAGGCCGGCGCGGCCAGCGAGCGGGTAAACACGGAGTACAGGCCCTTGGTGTCCATGGTGACGGGACCCGCCCAGGAAACCTCGGGATGGCTGATGCCCTTCCAGAGCGCCCGCATGGGTATGGAGATGATGGCCTCAGGGGAAACAAACTGGGCCCGGCGGCCCTCCCGGATGCCGCCCCCCAGATCGATGAGGTAAAGATTGAGAGGGATGTTGGTCTTGAGCCGGACCATGTAAGCTTCTTCATGCTTGCCCTTTTCTCCCTGCTCAAACATCTCGTTGATGCCCATTTCGTGGGCAAACCGCACAATGTCGTGCAGCGTCTGACAGGAACCAGGGGTGAGTTCGCCCCCCAATTTGGGATCGGTTAACCGCAGGGGGGTGATCCAGTTCAACACCCGGCGCAGGGTGGTGTAAATGGGCATCTCGGTGAGCAGGGGCAGCTTCCGGGCCCGGGACTTGAGCAACTCCTCCACCCGGCCCTGGTAAACTCGCTGGTGGTCTGCATCCACCGTGATTTCCTGCCCGGGCTCGATAACCTGGGTGGCAATTTCCGTATCCACCAGGGCAGGGATTTTAAATTCCCGGGCCAGAATGGCCAGGTGGGAAGTGGCGCTGCCGATGTCCGCCACCATGGCCGCGGCCTTGTGGAAGACCACCCCGTACCGGGCTGAAGTGTGGCGGGCCACCAGCACCGCGCCCTCTGGGAAGGCGGCCAGGTCGGCGTCGCTGCGGACGAGGTAGGCAGGTCCGGAGGCCGCGCCGAAACAGGCCACCGTGCCTTGGTTAATCAGAAGGGCATGATCCCTGACCAGGGTGCAGGAGTGCGGTTCCGGCTCGGGACGCGATAACGCCAGGGGACGCGACTGCAGAATGACTACATTCCCCTGGGCATCTAGGGCGAATTCAATATCCTGGGGCTTGCCGAAATGTTTTTCCAATTGGAGCCCAAAGCGTCCTATCAAAAGCAACTCTTCGGGTGTTAAGGCCGGCTGCCGCTGCTCCGTGTCGGGGACGGCTTCTTTTTCCAGGCCCTTTCCCTGGGCGGCGGCCGTCAGCCGAAAAGGTTTGGGGCTGGTGTGCTGCTTCACCAGGGAGATTTCCGGATACTTGGAAAGGATATACCGGTCGGGGACCAGGGTCCCGTCAACTATGGCGGGTCCCAAGCCCCAGGCGGCGTTGACGACCATGACCGAGTGGCGGTCCCGGGCCGGGTCCTCGGTGAACAGGACGCCGCTGGCCCGGGCCGGCACCATGGCCAGGCAGCCCACGCTCATGGCCAGTTCCCGGTGGGCCAGGCCTTTTTGGGCCAGGTAGACCAGGGCGGCGGGAGAACATTGACTGGCCAAAATCTCCAGGTAGGCAGGAAAGAACTGCTCCAGGGGCACATTCAGTATGGAGAGGAATTGTCCGGCAAAGGAGTGATCCTGGTCCTCAAACAAGCCGCTGCTGCGCAGAGCCAAACGAGGCGGGTAGCCCAGGTTCGCCGCCAGCTCCTTGTAATGCCGGTTGACTTCTTCCTCCAGGCGGGACGGGATCGGGGCCTGAAGAATCTCCTCCCGCATGAGGCGGCTTTTTTCCGTGAGCTCGTCGAGCCGATCGGGATCGACTTCTCGAAAAAACGCGGCCAGCTTGTGGTCCAGGTGATTTTCGGCCAGGACCTGGCGATAGGCCTCGGCGGTGAGCACAAAGCCGTCGGGAGTGGGAAGCTGCAGGCGATTTTTGATCTCGCCCAAGTTGGCGTTTTTGCCCCCCACCTCCAGGAGGAGACGGCGGTCCACCTGGCTCAAGGGCAGCACTAAGGGGACCGCCGCCCGGACGGCCCGGCCGGCGATTTCCTGGTGGATTTGAGTTTCTATGGCTTCATAGACGGGGATCAGGGCGGCGTAGCGGTTGTTGCCCAGGATATTTAATTCCGCAATAATTTCTTTGCACTTCTCCAGGACTGCGTCGCTCCTGCTCCGGATGAACTGCATGTCAAAGACGAAGTCCCCGGCGGAGACGATTTCCAGGCGAGCCATGATTTCCAGAACATCGCTATTGAGCTCCAGCAATCTTTTAAAGCTCAGATACTTTTTCTTAAAGACGTCCTCACCAACATCAGCGGCGGCGGACTTTTTACGTTTGAAAAATTTGAGGATATTCAAGGCAATCCCTATTTGGGAGCAAAAAAAAAGCTTCAGGCTCCTTGTTGTTGCTGCCGCCAGGCGAGGGCATTGTCAACCGTCACCAGAATATGTTCTTTCTTAAAAGGCTTGGTTATATAATCAAAGGCATGGTTCCGCATGGCCTCAACGGCTGATTCGACCGTGCCGTAGGCAGTTATGATAATCATCGGCAGGTTCTGATCTATCTGTTTGATGATTTTTAACAGTTCAATACCCTCCATTTGCGGCATGCGCAGGTCACTGATCAACAGGTCAGGCTTATAGGTCTTGCACCATTCAATGGCCTGGTGTGGGTCATTGGTGGTCATTATCTTATGCTCTGTTTTTTCCGTAAGAATAAGCTTCAATAAATCCAAGAGATCCGGTTCGTCATCGACGATTATAATGGTTGCTGCCATTAACTACTCCTTAAAGAAAAACTGAAACAACCGGCTAATATTACCTCAACAGATCAGGAAATGGTTTTCTCTGGCGCCGACCCTCCAACTTGATTTTTCAAGTTGCGGTTTTCTCTGATAATGCGCTGCCATTCCAAAGCTCTTTCTATGGCCACCAGGATCTGTTCTTTCCGGAAAGGCTTGGTGATGAAATCATAGGCTCCCCGGCGCACCGCTTCTTCGGCCGCCTCCAGGGTGCCAAACGCGGTGATGACAATCACCGGAATATCTGGGTCCTTTTTTTTCACCATCTGCAGGACTTCAATGCCGTCCAGCATGGGCATCTTCAGGTCGGTGATGACCAGATTGAAGGTGTCCTTGGCGAGGAGTTCTTCAACCTCGAAAGGGTTATTGGTGGAAACCACCTGGTGGGAGGTCTTATCAGTGATAAGCATCTCCAACATGAATAACATGTCGGTTTCGTCATCCAGAATGAGAATCTTCCCTGGCATGATCACCCTCTGACTCTGAAGTTTCGGTTTGCTCAGGTGTGGCTACCGGAAGCGTGATGGTAAAGGTAGTGCCGCTGTCCTTCTCAGGAAATTCCTCCTTGGTGCTGCTTTCACAGGTAATGGCGCCCTGAAATTTTTTTATGATAGCATAACTGACGGACAAACCCAAACCCGTGCCTTCTCCCACTTTGCGGGTGGTGAAGAAGGGATCGTAGATTTTCGGCAGGTTTTCCCTCTTAATGCCCACGCCGGTATCGGCAAAACGGATTTTCACCCGGTCCCTGGCGGGGTTGAGGCGGGTGGTGACGGTTAACTGCCCCCCTTGCGGCATGGCCAGGACGGCGTTGTTGATAAGATTCAAGAACACCTGCTGCAGACGGGCGGCATCCCCATGCACCCGGGGAAGCCCCTCCGCCAGGTCCACATGGAAGCTCACCTTTTTGGTCAAGAGGGTATTTTTGACCACCTCCAGAACCGCCTCAATCCCCCGGTTGATATCCGTGTCATACTGGTCCTTCTCCGGAGCCCGGGCAAAGGTCATGAGGTTTTCCACAATCTTTTTGCAATTGTACCCCTGCCGTTCAATGGTCTTAATGATTTTAAATTCCTTGGAGTTTGGGTCCACTTTTTCCAGGAGCATATCCGAGAAACCCAGGATAATGGCCAGGGGATTGTTGATTTCATGCGCCACGCCTGCGGCCAGCTGCCCCAGAGAGGCCAACTTTTCGGTATGATACAGTTGGTTTTCCATCTCCTTTTGGCTGGTGATGTCATGGGCAATGATCAGGGTGCTTAGCACCCGGTCGTTTTCTCTGATGGGGGTCAGATTGATATTGAAAAAGTACTCTTTGCCCCCTACGGTAATTTCGTGGGTGGCCCGCTGGGCCCGGCCATCGGTGAACACTTCCTTGACCAGGCGGGTGATTTCTTCTTTGGTTTTGCCAGGAAATACGTCACTGATATTTTTCCCCATGATGCCATGGGGGGTATAGCCTAAAGCCCTGGCCCCATAGCGGTTGATGGAGAGAACTTCCCCTTTGGCGTCCACGTTGAGGATGACATCCTCAGCAGATTCTACCAGAGATTTATAGAGTTTTTCGGACTTGGCCAGTTCATCCTTGGACTTCTCCAGGGCCGCGGTTTGCCGTTGCACTTCCTGCTCCAGGGCCGCGGACCAGCGGCTTTCGTAAAAGATAACCGCCGCTCCGCCCAAGAGGATAAGAGAAAGGATCACCCCTTGTAAGAGAAACTGTCGATAATAAACGTCATGAATGGCCCCTTCCACTTCGCTTTGGGGGGCCACCACCGCCACGGACCAGGTGAGTTTTTGATTGGCTCCTCCCAGGATAATGGGGGTGTAGGCAATAAATTTCTTCATTTCCTTGTGAACCCCACCGTGCCGGTCGCTTAAGTACCAGGAGATGCCCTCCTGGCCGGTGAGCATTTTATCCCTCTGGATCTCATTAATTTCCGAAAAAGAAATTTTGGGGGCTCTTCGCTCCCGCACATTAAAAGCGGACTTGCCGATGAAATCCTCTTCAGGGTGATAGAGGAAGTCTCCCTGGCCATCGATGACCCAGGCGTAGCCGCTCTGGCCGGATTTAATATCCTTGGCGAATTGTTTGGTCAGCTGGTAAGGGTCCACCAGAAAATAGAGAAAGCCGCTGAACAGGCCGGTGGCCTGGGGATGACTGGTGTCCACCGACACCTGATAGGTGGGGGTCGCCATGACCAGAAAGGGGATCTGGGGGGAGGAAGAGTGGAGAAAGTCACCGGTCCTCTTAAGGAAAGTCTGATTCCGGCGCTCAGGTTCCCTGGCCCAGGCGAGAACCTCGGAGTTGGCGTTATCCTGTTTGATAATCCGGGCTTCGCCTTTGGCGTCCATCCAGTAGATATGCTGCCCCGTGGCGTCAACCAGACCTATGCCCACCACCCCGAGATCATTGACATTATCCATGGTGATCCGCATCCGTTGGGGCCAGGACAGCTCCAGGTACTGTATGGAAGGGGACAGATTTAAGGTGTGCAGTTCTCTTTTCAGAAATTTAAACTTATCGCCTATATCACTCGCGACCCCTTTGGCGATGGTCAATTGCTGTTGATTGAACTGTTCGCTGATGACATCCCGCATCTTATTGGCGGAGAGCATGCCAAAGATAAAGGCGGTGATGAGCAATATGATGGTAAGGATGGTGACAATGATATAGATGCTTTTGGAGCTGATATTCGGCATGGTGGTCTTGGCGATATTCCGATGGGAATAAGGTTAAGCTGAGTCGTCAGCCAACCGATGGCACGCCGCAGTGTTTTTCCAGAAAAATATTGACGTGGCCGGCAACCGCGGCGTCATCAGACATTACCATATCCATCTGCTTGGTGAAAACCTCTAATCTTCCCAGGATAGCCAATTTTTCCAAAAGCCTCGGCCCCAGCTCCCCGGCCAGCAGGCCGTCAAGCAGATCACCGGTCACGTTCACGGCGAATCCCAGTTGGACCAAGATTTCCCCGATGAGTTGGAGGCGGCGCAGGCGGCGGTCCATGGAGGCTGCGCCCCCTTCATAGTGAAAGCGGATGTAGTTGTTGTCAACATTATGGCCCACGAAGGCCTCGATGGTGGAAGCGTGATAGCCCAAGCACAAGCTAAAGTTCATGTAATCCCTGGACAGGAGGGCAAAACTGATCTTCCGCAGCTGGTCTTCCGCCCTGGGGGTCGCTGAGGTCGTGCCGATGACCGAAATAAAGCCCTTGACGTCCAGAGGCCGGGCCTTGGGCCAGGGAATGGACATCATGCCCCCGAGAAAGGCCTGAAAGGGAATGGAGGCGACCTCCTCGAAGGTGACCGAGGGTTTCTGGGACGACAACCCACCGCCCGCATCCACCACCATAATGGGGACCAGGCGGCCGGTTACCAGGTTGATGGCGTCCTTTTTATCAAGTTCGCTGCGCAAACTAAAGCAGAACATCTCCTTGATGCGGACTGAGGACGCATAAAACAGGATATCATGGATGCTCTGACAGGCATCGGGGGCCGGCGGCTTGGGGGAGGAGGCCTGATTCAGGGGAAAAAGCCGGGGACTGAGCCGTTCCAGAAGCTTGTCAGCCAGGAACGGACCGGGTCTGGATTCCCGGGCCGGGGCCGGCTGGGCGGCCAGAGGGCTCGCCGCCACCTTGAGGCTCCCGGCATCCACACTCACCATCAGACCTTCAGGCACCCGGGAGGTGTCCTCCCCCAGGGCAAAGATGGCGGGCAGGCGTTGTTCCCGGGCCAGGAAAGCCAGGTGGCTGTGGGGCTCGCCGGTTTCCACCACCAGGGCCGCAACTTTGGGGAGCAGGGGCGCCAGGGACAGGGCCGGTTTATGGGCGAACAGGACGGCCCCGGCCGGGATCTCCGGATTTTCCGAAGCCCGGTTCACATCCAGGCGGCAGGCCGGCCCGGCCGTCACGCCGGGGTAAATGGTCAGCCCATGGGAGAAAAGGGCCCCCTCTGGGGACTGCTGTCTGGGTGCTTCCTGAAAAGGCGGAGGTTCGTGAGACAGGCTCCGCAAGATGACCACTTCCCGGTTGGGCCCCAGGGCCCATTCCAGTTCCTGCAGGGTGGGGTGGTGGCCCCGGAGCATCTCATAATATTCGGCGATTTTCAGGGCTTCCTCTTCATGCAGGCAGGGCTGCTCCTGAAAATGCGCCGGCAGAGGTTCCATGACGAAACCCTGTTGCCCATCATAGGTGAGCCAGTGTTCCTGGGTACCGGTGGCCGGTGAAGTGAATTCGTTGACCCGGCCCTGGGCCACCCGGTACCTTCTGGCGTGGGCGGTGCCGTTCTGAACCGCGGGCCACCAACCCCAGACGGCCTTGATGGTCAAGGCCTCGCCATCTTCTTTGGCCGGATAGGCCACTCCGCTCACCAACAATTCCGGAGTGGCCAGGGTTTGCCCCTCAAAGGGCAGGGCCAGGCCCGGGGAGGAATCTTCTATCTTGCTAAATTCCTCATTGATCTCCCCGGCCAGCCCGGCAAAGACGCCGGCTATCATCAAGTCCGGGTTGCCGGTGAAACTTTTCAGGGAGTCGATGACGCGGCGGGTCTGATCCAGGACCATGGCGCAGTTTACCTGCACATAGGCTGGACTGAAATACTCGTTCTCCTGGAGGCGCACCTGCATCTGGGCCATGATCTCCAGGGCCGCGTTGGCCGCAGTCAAGATCTCCAGGTAGAGCTGGACTTTTCGTTGATGTTGTTCCTTGAGGCTTGACGGCTTGGCTCCCCCCCGGGGTGCCTGGTCTTTTTTGAAAAGGCGGCGCCAGAATGACACGAGAGTTCTCCTTCTCGGAAGGGAAGCTGCTCAGCTGAAGAAATTACCTGTCACTTTATTATATCAAGTCAAGAGAGGAAAGGGACCGGAGATCCATTGCGCCAGATCCCCGGTCCCTCCGGTTTATTTCAGACGTCAGGCGCCCGAGCCTGGTTACACTTCTTTTTTGGACATGGGTTTGCCCATGCCCATGCCGATACCTTCAAAGACCTCAAAGATGCCGTAGCCGAACCACAGGGTGTAAATCACGTAGAAGACCAGCATAAAGGTGAGCAGGCCCACGTGGTCACTAACCTTTTTCGGGGTGATGCCGTAGAAATTATAGCCCGGCTCCAAGGCCCGCCTCTGGACCTCGCCGATCACCCTGGCCTCCCTGAAGGCCTTCTGGTTGGTTAAGGCTGCGCCCACCTTGTTCAGGGCCGTCCACCAGACCCGCACCACCTCCCGGCCGTTAAAGTTATACGCGGCCTGGAGTTTTTCTCCCTGGTTGTTGAACAGGATTTCGGCGTCATCCACCGCTTTCAGGAGGACCTTGCCCAGGTCGCCGCTGATTTTCAGCTTGGCGTCCGCCACCTCCACCTGGGCCCCGGCCTGGCTGAAGATGGTTTCAACTCTTTTGGCCTGCTCGGCGTTGTCCATGGAGATGTTGACATTGAAATTGGTGCCCGCCAGGGGTTTGGACAAGGTGCGCATGTCAGTCATGAAATCACTGGAGCCTTTGGCCAGGGAATTGAAGAAATCGTCGGCAAACTCCAGCCCGTTTTTACCGCCCCCGAATATGGGCATGAAGATGAGAAAGAGAACAACCGCAAAGGATACCAGGAGAAAAATGCCAAGAAGAAGTTTTTTAGGATTCATCTTAATGGGCCCCCCCGCCTACGCCTTCCATGGGGGCTGCCTTTCCCCTCAAGACGTTGATATTTTTGAAGAACATGCTGAACACCCAGACCCCGAAAGCGCCGATGATGAGAAAAAAGATGATCAGTCCGGCTAAATCGATCCCATCGGCCAGCCCTTTGGGGATATTGATGTAACCCATGGTGTTGAGTTTTTTCGGCAGCGCAAAAAGCCGGTTGATGAAACCTGCCAGGATGGTGATGGCATAGAAGCCCCGAATGTAGATGCCCTTGACCACCTTGGTGGTGAGGGCGCCCACCTGGATGCCGAACAGGGAGCCCAGGAGCATGCCCATGGCCAGGGTGTAGAAAATGAAGCCGTAAATGGCGTATTGAGAAATGGCGGCAAAGCCGGCGGTGAAGATGATTTGCAGGATGTCGGTGCCCACCGTGGTGAAGGAGGATACGCCGAGCATATACACGAACATGGGGAAGGCCAAAAAGCCCCCGCCCACGCCCATGATGGCCGCCACCGTGCCCACCACGAAACCGCAGATCACCACGAAAATGGCGGCAATGCGGTTGCCCCCCGGCACCAGGTCCTCGTCAAAGGAGATCATGGGGGGAATATGGATGGATTGCAGTTTCTGGGCCAGGCCGGTGGTGCTGGAGGCCGCAGGGGCGGCCTTGGTGGCCGTGGAGGTAATCTTGGTCTGCTTGTCGGCGCTCCGCAGCTTGAGGAAGTCGGTCATGGCGTAAATGCCCAAAAAGCCCAAGAGGAAGACATACACCATGCTGATGAAAAAATCGCTCATGACCGGGTTGTAATCATAAATGGCCCGGTTGATGCCGCCGCCGATGATTACGCCGAAGCCGGAACCCACCAGAAAGGTAACCGCGAGCTTGACGGAAACGTTGCCCAATTTTTTATGGACCGCGGTTCCCATGATGGCCTTGGCAAAGATATGAAAAAGGTCGGTGCCCACGGCCAGAATGCCTTTGACGCCGGCGCTCATCAGGGCCGGGGTGATGATAAAACCGCCCCCCGCGCCGATGCAGCCGGTGATCAAGCCCGCCATCAGGCCGATAACAATAGTGACGAGAAAAATCGAGGTGGAATAAAAGGCCGGCGCATAGGCCTCCTTCCCCCCTAACAAATCCCCCGCGGCCCAGGAAACGCCGATGAACGCTACGATGGGCAAGCACAGAGCCAGCAAAATCAACAACTTTTTGCGATTGTGCAGGATTTCGTTGGCAGTCTCGATCTCCCACTGGGCATGGGCCTCGGCAGCCATCTGTAAGTACTGAAAAAGTCGTCGTCCTTTCTCCATGACCAATAAAACCTCCATAAAATCTAAAGTCTACTTTTAGCCCCTGAACATAAATTAATGGTCGGTTCTTGTAAAGTCTTAAGGCTAATGATTATATAATTCAAGCTGCATGCCAATGTTAAAAAAATAGATTGTGAAGATAAGTACAAGTAATGGTTGGAAATATTTTTAATGCGGCCTGATGAGAAATTTTGCTGCCGAAGAATCCTTGCCAGGTTTTTTTACAGAGTGTAAAAAGCAGACTCAGGATGGCGGGCAGCCGGAGAAGTGGTTGGATGCCTGGAAAAATCCATCCCTTCCCATATTTCTAAGAAATAAGGGAGGTTAGCGAATAGCCCCTTGGCAACCCACTAAATTGGCAAGGTAATAGCATACCATGTTCCCAAAAGGTGGCTCCCTATGGACTTCTTTGCCTGGTTGACCCAGATTTCCCAAAGCGCGGCGCCGCCGGGGCAGCCGTTCTCGCCGCAATGGCTTTATGTGATCATGGCCCTGGTGATTCCGGCCGTGGTCGGGGCGGTTTTGGCGCTCATTTTGAAAATCATTGAAAAGACCTTCGGGTTCAGGCTCGGAGGCGGCAGTGTTTAGGAAGGGCACATAACCCCCATGAACATTACGCTCCCCATTGCCAGTTATTGGCACCAATACCTGCATCCTGAGCTGGCCCGCCTGGCCCAGCCGGTGCAGGGTTGGTTCTACACCGTTTCTCCCGAAGGCGACCTGTCCATAAATCTTGTGGCCCTGATCCTGGTGGGAGTGCTTACCGGTTTGCTGGCCGGTTCTTTCGGCGTGGGGAGCGGTTTTTTGATGACCCCGTTCCTCAATATCGTGGGCAACATTCCCTACAACGTGGCCATCGGCAGCGACCTGACCCACATGGTGGGCTCCGCCACCCAGGCCAACCTGCGCCAGCGCGCCCTGGGCTACGTGGACTATAAATTGGGCCTGCTTTTGTTCGCGGGCAGCGTGGTGGGGGTGGAGATCGGCGTCCAACTCCTGCAGCTCCTCAAGCGTGCCGGGGAGGTTCCTTTATTGGGCCATCCCGTGGGGGTGATGCAGCTGGTCATGACCCTGGTGTACGCCCTATTGCTGGGCTGGATCGGCATCATGATCTATCGGGAGACCAGGGCGGCCCAGCGGGTGGACACCGAGGTCCAGGCCGCGGAAGGGCCCATGTTGATGCCGGGCTCCAAGCTGCAAACCCTGAATCTGCCCCCCATGGTGTCCCTGCCGGTCTCAGGCGTGGACTCCATTTCCCTGTGGTTGATTCTGGGGGTGGGCCTGGTCTCGGGCTTGCTCACCGGCCTTCTGGGGGTGAGCGGCGCGTTTATCCGCATGCCGGCCATGATTTACGTGTTGGGCGTCCCCACGGTGGTCTCCCTGGGGACCAATCTCTTTGAACTGCTGATCCTGGCGGCCTACGGGGCCTTCACCCACAGCCTCAAAGGCAACGTTGACCTGCTGCTGGTGATAATATTATTAATTACTACAACGGTAGGCAGTCAGTTGGGGATGCTGCTGCAAAGGAAGCTGGTGGGGCCCCGCACCCTGCAGTTATACACGGGCATCATCTTTCTTACTATTGCGATTATGCTGCTGAAACTGGCAATGTGAGGTTGGTTTATCAGAATAATTTATCAGAATTAACCGGAAGAAGAGATGGATTGGTAATATTGTTTAATCAGGTCGGCGACTACTCTCCTGAGAATACTGACATCTTCCCCTTTCTCCAAGCAAATAACTACCCCAGGCATATCCAGATAATTAATTTCATCACTTAAAAAAGTGTAAATAATTATAGGAAGTTTTGGTCTAAAGCTGTTAACCAGTTTGATTAATTCCGATATAGTCACATGGGAAGGTATGTCCGGATCGAGAATAAGTAAATCGGCGGTCTCCTCGCCATGCAACAGGCGCAGCAGTTCCCGATCCTCCCCTGCCAGGACTACTTGATATCCCTCCCCGAAGAGCTCCCTTTGTAATAAATTGCGGACGTTTCGGTTCCGGTCGGCAATTAAAATTTTGAACCCTTTGTCCACGGACCTGTCCTGGGCGTGTTTTATCAGGGCAAAAGAGAGGCAAGTGATGTGCCATCCTGAAAGATGCCTGGGCTTTTGGATAACCCATTTGATTTAAAGGATAAATTAGGAACAGAAAGAAAAAGCCGGCCCCTGGGGAACCGCCGGCTCTGTCGATTTTTTTTACAACCTGTAAAAGGGGAGGGGGGGTCAGCAGGCATAGGCGCTAACATAAGGAGCCTGTCATTCTGAGCGCAGCGAAGAATCTTCTGATTTTATGCGCAGAATCGAGATTCTTCACTCCGCGGCGCTTCGTTCAGAATGACAAAATTGTTTAACTTAGCGCTTATGGGGTCAGCGGGTGGGAGAGGGGAGAGGAGGCAGGGGCGGGTTTATAACCCGCCCCTACGGCAGGGCCAGGGCGCGCCTCCAGGCCGGTTCCGGCGGCCACCTGCCGTCCCATATGGACCGACCGGCAAAATCATGAAGGAGTGGAGGGACCAGGTTTTCAACCTGTGCCCAAAACTCAATCCTCTTCGCTTCTTACCGAGGTTTCCACTTTCAGGCGGTACTTGTCGATTTTGGCCTGGAGGGTGGGCCGGGACAGGCCCAGGAGCTTGGCGGCCTGGCTGCGGTTGCCCCCGGTGAGGTCCAAGGCCTCCTGGACCACCAGGCTGGCAAAGCGATCCACAAAAAAATCAAAGATGTTTTCTTCGGTTTTGCTGATCAGATCCTGGCGAATCCAACCGCGGATAGTCTTTGTGATGTCTTTTTCCTGGACGATTTTAACGGTGCTGTCCGCGCCGATGGCCTGGGAAATTTCCTCCTGCCGGATGGGATAGCCCCGGCTGAAGATCAGGGCCTTTTGCATGACGTTGGCCAATTCCCGGACATTGCCGGGCCAGGGGTAGCTCTGCAGGAGGGCTCTGGCCTCCGGGGTCATGCCGGGGCTGTCCAGGTCCAGTTCCCGGGCGAATTTCCCCAAAAAATAATCCGTCAGCAAGGGGATGTCGTCCACCCGGTCCCGCAGGGCCGGCAGCCAGAGGGTGACCACTTTGAGGCGATAATAAAGGTCTTCCCGGAAACGCCCCTCGGCCAGGGCCGTTTCCAGGTCCCGGTTGGTGGCGGCGATAATGCGCACATCCACCGGGATGGTCTCCCGGCCGCCCAGGCGCTCGATGCTCTTTTCCTGGAGCAGGCGCAGGATCTTGGCCTGAATGCTGAAGGGCATGTCCCCGATTTCATCCAGGAAGATGGTGCCGCCGTGGGCCTGCTCGATCTTGCCCACCTTGCGGGTGACGGCCCCGGTGAAGGCCCCTTTTTCATAGCCGAAGAGCTCGCTCTCCAGGAGGGTTTCGGGAATGGCCACGCAGTTGATAACCAGAAAAGGCTTGTCCATGCGGAGACTGTGCTGGTACACGGCCCGGGCCACCAGTTCCTTGCCGGTGCCCGATTCGCCCCGGAGAAGCACCGTGGCGTCGGTGGGGGCCACCCGGCCGATGGACTTGTAAACCTCCTGCATGGGCCGGCTTTTGCCGATGATGGCTTCCCCCGTCACGCTGTCGGGGGGTATGTCCATCATGACCCGGGAGCGCATGAAACGTCCGGCTTCCAGGGCCTTGTCGATTAAGGCCAGGATGTCGGGGATTTCGAAGGGCTTGAGCACGTAATCAAAGGCCCCCAGTTTGGTGGCCTCGATGGCCGTCTCCGTGGTGCCGAAGGCCGTCATGATAATGACCGGGAGCTTGGGATCGATTCGTTGCATGGCCTTGAAGGTCTCAATGCCGTTCAGGCCGGGCATCCGGATGTCCATGATGACCATGTCCGGGGAATTTTCCTGGACCATCTTGAGAGCGGTTTCGCCGTCGGGCGCGGTGCGCACCGTGTGCCCTTCGGCCGTCAACAGTTTGTCAAAGCTTTGCCGCAATCTCGGGTCGTCATCAACTATCAGGATGGCTCCCATATTTGATTTTCCTGTAGGGTAAATTAAGGGTGAAAGTGGCGCCCTGGCCTTCCCGGGACTCCAGATCCAGCCAGCCGCCGTGCTCCCCTAAGATGCGGGTCGCGATGCTGAGCCCCAGGCCGGTGCCCTCTTCCTTGGTGCTGAAGAAAGGCTGGAAGACCTTGTCCTGGATGGTCTCGGGGATACCGGGGCCGTTGTCGCTCACCTGAATGGTCACCACCTGCCCGATGGATTGCAAAAAGGTTTCCCGTTCCTGGATGATGATGGAGCCGCCGCTGCCCATGGCCTCGCAGGCGTTGGTCAGGAGATTGACCAGTACTTCCTTTAATTGATCGGGGTCGGCCCAGACCTCCGGCAGGGGGCGATGGCGCTTGAGCTTCACTTCCACATTGTAGGATTCCAGGCGGTGCCGCAGGAGTTGCAAAGCCAGATCCACCACGTCCGAGGGGCTGATCTTCTGCATCACCAGCTTGGGAGGGCGGGAAAATTCCAGGAAATTGGCGACAATGGTGTCGATATGGCGGATTTCTTCCGAAATCACCTCAAAGTCTTCCTGCTGGGTGGGAGTCAGGTCGAGACTGCGCCCCATGGAGAACAGGCGCATCTTCACCGAGGTGAGGGGATTGCGGATGCTGTGGGCCACGCCCGCCGCCAGTTTCCCCACCATGGCCATTTTCTCCGATTGTACGAGATGTTCCTGACTCCGCTCCAATTTGCTCCTGGCCTGGTCGACATTTTCGATGAGATCGTGGACCCGGCGGCTCAGGGCCTGGACTTCATTATGGTCGCCGGGCGCGCCGGTGGGTACCCCGGTATCCAGGGATAATTGCCTGATGGGCGCCAATAATTGATTAATCAGGATGTAAGCCAACAGTAAGCCCAATAACACCACAGTAGGCATCACAATAAGGGCCATAGTTTTTATGAACCGGGCCTGGGCCAGACTGTCATTTTTAATCTGTGAAATTATTTCTTGATTAATTAGTTTGTAATTATCGCAAAGATCATAAATTTCTAAGAATTGACGACGGATATCCGAGTGGAGTTTGGCCCCTTGCTCACGATTGCCGGATTTATAAAGGTTAATCACCTGTTCTCTTTTATTAATATAATCCTGATACTTCGCATCAATTCTCTCGAGAATTTTTGTCATTACCGGAGTAGTAGCAGAACTCTGTGCTTTAACTAACCATTCCCGAAAGGTCTGATGATCCTGATTTAGTTTGTTGAGCCATTCCGGATCACCGTCCAGAAAAAAATACGTCAAGTATCCTTTTTGTTTTAAAAGGGCAATTTCCAGGCCTTCGGCAGCTTGATAGGAGGCCAAGTTTTTATCGACGAGGGAGGTAAAAAGGGTGTCAGTCGCGCCGATATGCCAGATGGTCACCAGGCCACCAAGGAGGGCGGTTAAAATCAACGCGGCCAGCAGTAACAGAATGCGGGTCCGCAGGCTCATAAATTTCCACACCGTACTCAAGAAAACTCCTTTGGTCCTGGTCGAGAAAACCTGACTATAACCCGATCATTGGAACATGAGCTTGGCAATGATAATGGCAATGATCATCCCGGCAAAATCAGCGGTAAGGCAAACGGGCACCAGGTACCTGGCCTTTTTGATGCCCGCAGCCCCGAGATACACGGCCAGGACGTAAAAGGTGGTCTCGGCGCTGCCCATAATCACTGCGGAGATGAGGCTGGCGGGGGAGTCAGGCCCGGTAGTCTTGAGAATCTCGGTAAAAATGCCCAGGGAGGCGGCATTGGACAGGGGCTTGACCATGGCCACCGAAAAAACTTCCACGGGTATGTTCAGGGGGGAAGCGGCCAGGGAAAACATGCTTTTGAGAAAATCGTGGGCCCCCGAAGCCTGGAAAGTCTTGACCATAATGAATATGGCCAGGACATAAGGGAAAATCCCCGTAATGATTTCTATGCCGTCTTTGGCCCCGGTGACAAAGGAATCATAGACCGGCACCTTTTTGATAAATCCATAGACAATGGTAAAAAGGAGGAAAAGGGGAATGATATATTGGAACGCAGCTGTTAACGTATTCATTAATGAGCTTCCCTGCCATAAAATTTCCTGAAAACATAAAGAATACCTATAGCTACTAATGCGGAAATGAGTGTAGAAATAAAAGTCGGTAAAAAAACCCAATTGGGATTCCGTGAACCGTAATTCGCCAAAAGGCCGATGACGGTAAAGGGAATGAACTGAACACTGGCAGTGTTAATAACAATAAACAGCATCATTTCAAAGGTGATAGTGTCCTTTTTCGGGTTGAGGGTCTGCAAATCTTCCATGGCCTTTATGCCCAAGGGGGTGGCGGCATTGCCGATCCCCAGGAAATTTGCCAGCAGATTCAGGGTTATGGAGGTAATGGCGGAATGTCCTTTAGGAATATTTTTGAATAAGGCCGAGATGAACGGGGTGAAGAAATGGGAGAGTTTGTACATCAGCCCCGAATCTTCCAGGATTTTGGTGATGCCCAGCCACAAAGAGACAATGCCCACCAGGTACAGGCACACTTCCACGGCCGCTTTACCGGCTTCAAACAGAGCCTTGGTGAACTCATCCATTTTGCCGTTCACCGCGGAAAACAAGACGCTGACTGCGATGATCAACAACCAAACCGCGCTCATCAAGCCTCCTGGTCTTGGGCCTCATAATGAAAAGTCGGCAGGGTGGGCGTTCCGGCCCGCCACTCTGACGCGCCGAGCGCACCTAAACTCCTGGCGGGTCAGAGGCGTAGGACAAATTTACCGCCCCCGGCGCCGCCAGGCAGAGCCTAGCAGAAACATACCACAATTTTTCTGGAATCTGCAAAAGTCGGCTCGGTCCCGCCAAGGGCTGGACCTGGGGCTTACCCGGGGCATTCAAGGCCAAAATACTTTTTGACTATGCTCATGGTTGGCTGCGCGGCGCTTTTCCGCCTAAGATCAAGTTCGCTTTGAAATGAAACAAATCGCTCAAATAACCTATTGATATCATGAGCAGGGACGGGTTTTAAACCCGCCTCTACCAACCTTTAGAAGGTGGGCTCCGCCCGTCAGTTATTTGGCGGGCAGCGCCCGCCCTGCATTGCCTTTACGGGACAATCCCGCATCAGGGCAACGCCTGCGTCGCCCCCGGGGGAATTTTCCTGGTAAAGTCAGGGGCCAGGAGATCATAGAGCCCCGACAGGGTTAGTCCCTGGACCGGACCCTGGCCGACGAGGCAAGTCAGGAATTCCCGGAGTTTGGCCACCAGGCGGCCCACCGCGCTGATGGTGGGAAAATCGGGGCTGCCTCCGGGGAGTAGCTCCGTGGAATGGAGGAAAAGGGTGAGGACCCGCCCCCCCCGGCGCCGGTGCAGGGCTGCGGCCAGGAGCATGGAAAACAGGGGAAACCAGGCCGGGTGGATGCCCGCCGCGCCCACAAAACGGTAGCGGGACAGGAGGGCCCGGCCCGCGTCCTCCGGGAGGAGGCCGGCCAGGCGGTGCAGCGCCCGGGCCGAGCTCTTTACTACCGGCACCATGGTGACCGGGACCTCGAGGAGGCCCCCGCCGTCTGATGCCGGCGCGGTTATCCAGAAGGGGTCCGATGGGGTGAGGAAATTTTTCCAACCCTCCCCTTTGGTGGTCAGCGGCACCATGCTGCTGTCCACCTGCAGACCGAACCGGGGCAGAAGCTCTAAAAGGCCGGAAGACCAGTCGAAGCGACCCATGCGGAAGGAACGGGGCGGGGTCGGAAATTTTTCGGTGAGACAAGCCACCAGGGTCCCCAGCTTGGCCTCCATGAGGGGCAGGGGCAGTTTGGCGGTGGGAATGGGTTCGGGATCAGGCAGATCGGTGAATGGGGGTGTGTTCCAGGGATGCAGGTGGACGCCGATCTCCGCCCCGTGCTCTTGCTGCCAGGAGAGCAGGACGTCCCGGGCTTCGGGGTCTTGGGCCACCGGGTAAGTCACCAGAAGGGTCAGGGGAAAGCCGAAGTCCCGGGAGACGAACTCCAGATGCCGGAGTGCGGCCACGTTGGTCACTGTTGCCCCCGAACGGGGATAGTGGCCGGAAAAAAGCCCTTCCTCTTCTACGTCTATGGTGATGGTCAAATATAGCGGCGCGCTCATCGGTTAGACTTTCGGGAAAATTGCTGCAATGACTGGCAAGTCAGGACCTCTTGCCCCGGCTTGCCAGCCCTTTATGCGGGTTGGGATGGGGGCTTGGGGGGAGGGTAGGGACCTCAGGTCCCTAGCCCTCCCCCCAGGACCTGTCCAGACATATGCCAGCCAGGTCACCACGATACCCGGCCTTTCTCCCGGATGAATTCCCCTATGGCCTTATACGCCTCATCATTCCCCAAGAATTCACCCTGGCTGATGTTGTGGCGGTAACTATCCAGCTGCGACTCAAATCTGGCCATGAAGTCCTTATCCGGCGGGAATGTGGTGAGCCCCTGGCCGTACCCCAGCCTTTCCAGGTAAAAAATGTTGAGGACCTGCTCAAACGCCCCCTGAAAGGGCATGGACAGGACGGGCTTGCCGAAAAACAGGGCCTCGGAGGTGAGGGTGTGGCTGCCGGCGCACATGACGTAGCGGCAGGAGGCCAGGTCGTCAAGAAAGCCTTCTTCGGAGTTTTCCTTGAAGGTTAGGTTGCTGTCCCGGCGTTGCTGATGAAAGCCGTACACCACCACCGGATGGGGCAAGGTTTTCAGAAAATCGGCAAAGCCCGGGAAAGGGGGGAATGCTCTGATAGACCAGGACGTGGCCGCCCTCGCTGGGCTGCCGGGCCAGCACGCTTTCCCGCAGGATGGGCGGGGCCAGCCGGGCCCGGACCCCGGGCTTCAAGGGGGGCCGGAAAAAGGAAATGACCAGGTAGTGGCTGGCCTGGCTGAAAAGAAACTTGATCACCAGGGCAAGCTGCCAGTAGGGCATTTGCTGGCGCCACGGCAGCGGGTGATGGCAGAAAGTGATGATGTGCTGGTGATCCACGGAGAGGCAGGGCAGGCCCACCTGTTGGGCGGTGCGGGCCACCAGGTAGTCGTAGTCGCTCAGGGACGCGTCGGGCTGAAAATCGTCGATGAGCTTACGAACCTGGTTCAGCCGGGCTTTGCGGGTGAAAAGCTGGCCCAGGGTGTGTAGCGCGGTGGGGACTGCTGCCACCCGGTGATTTTTATAAATAGTCAGGGGGCCGGGGATTTCCACCACCGGAAATTCGGGCTTCAAGACCGCGGCGCCCCGGTCATGGGTGACAAAGAGGAATTCGTGCTCGGCAAAATGGCGGGCAATGGTGAGGGCGCGCATGGCATGGCCGTGCAGGGTGCCGTGGACGCCGTACAATATTCTGGCCATGGCCAAAGCATAGACCAGGGAAGCTCAAACGACAATGGGAAAAAGAAGGGTGCCAATGATCCTTGGGAGAGGGGGCCAGGGGTCGCGGACCCCTGCCCCCTCTCCCAAACCCACTCCCCCAACCCCTTACATAAAGCGGGAGCACAGGCTTCCAGCCTGTGCAGAAACAGGCAGGATGCCTGTTCTCCCGGTCAAAGGGAAATTGGAGAGGAGTTTGAAGGGGGGGGTCTGTGATCCCCCAGCATGCTGCTTGAGAATCTCCTATCTTCATTCAGACAAACTCCAAGGGGAGCGGATAGTTTTTCAAAATTCGATACAACTCCTGCTCCCGGCCGCCGTAGAAATGGTCGGCCCCGGACACCACCCTGAGGTCCACCGGGGGTTGGCATTGGCGGCATACTTTTTCCAGGTCGGGCAAGGGGCAGAGGTCGTCATGGTCCCCGGCCACAATCAGGCTGATGCCGGGGGTTTGGGCCAGGAAACCCAGGTCCATGAAAGCGATGGGCGGGGAAATGAGCACGGCCCCGGCCACTTTGAGGCCCCCCAACAGGGCCCGGGCCGCCACCGCGGCCCCGAAGGAATAGCCCGCCAGCAAGCAGGGTCCCGGCGCCCGGCCCGCCAGATAAGCCACGGCCCCAATCAGGTCCTCCACCTCGTCCAGGCCTTCGCCGTAGCTGCCGGTGCTGGCGCCCACTCCCCGGAAATTAAAGCGCAGGGTGGCCCAGCCCCGGTCCCCGAAGGCCCGGGCTGCGGTCCACACCACGTTGTTGTGCATGCTGCCCCCATACAGTGGGTGGGGGTGGGTGATGACCGCCCCGGCCGGGACGGCGCCGGGAATAAACCTGGCTTCGAGACTGACATCATCGACTTTGATTTGGATGTGCTCTTCCACGTTTTTCCTCAGCGCAGCCAGGGGGTGACCACCTGCTTGGCTAGATTGATGGGGATGGCAAAGCCGATGCCCTGGCCGCTGGACAGAATCATGTTGTTGATGCCCACCACATTGCCGTTGATGTCCAGGAGCGGCCCGCCGCTGTTGCCCGGATTGATGGAGGCGTCGGTCTGGATATAGGAGCCCACCGCATCTCGTCCCAGGCCAGAGCGGCCCACGGCGCTGATCACGCCCACGGTGAAGGTCTGCTCGAGACCGAAGGGACTGCCGATGGCAATGGCCCACTGACCCACCTTGACCTGATTGGAGTCGCCCAGATTGGCAGGCCTGAGACCCGCAGCGGAGATTCTCACGAGGGCGATGTCCAGCCTGGGGTTTGCCCCCGCCAGTTGCCCCTTAACTTCGCGGCCGTCGCTGAGACGCACCAGGATCTGCTGGGCCCCCCCCACTACATGGAAGTTGGTGAGGATGTATCCCCGGGGGTCAATAATGATGCCGGAGCCCTGCCCCACCTGGGGTTGGCGGACGGTGCGGGGGTAGGAATCCCGGAAAACCCCCTCGTAGGGGGTGCCCCGGAAGAAATCATCCGGACCGGGGAGGCGATAGGTGACCACGGTGATGGCCTTGAGGCTCACCACGGACGGCTTCAGTTGCTCCGCCACCCGGATGAAGTCCTGCTGCAGGCCCAGGCCGGTGGCCCCCCAGGCGGGGGACGTCAGGCTCGGCGTTATCATGGCTAAGAACATCAGAAACCAGCCCGCCAGGGCAACGGAGGACAGCTTACGTTTCATGACCGCGACCTCCTTGAAAAGTTCAAGGTTCAAAGTTCAAAGTTATCAATATGGCAAAACGCAGCTTTTCATGCTTTATGGGTGAGGCCAAAATTCATGAGGCACTGCCCACCATATTTTTCCGGCGGGCGGCGCCCGCCCGACATTTACTTACCTGGTCCGGGTTTGTTGATGCCTGCCAGGTGTGCCGAACACCAAGATATATCAAATATAATTATTATTCAGAGCGAAAAATTAATTAATCCGGCCTTCCTATAATGCCCTCTCCCTTGAGGAAGAGGGTTAGGGTGAGGGTAAACAGTTAATCGGTTTCTCGCTCCCGGTAAACCGGCTAATGCGACCCAGGGCCGGCCATGAGCACTTTTAACATCCCTTTCTGCCGGGCAAAATCCAGGGCCGCCAAACCCTGGGACAGGGGAAAAACCCGGCTGATGAGGGGCCGGGGGTCGAGCCAGCCCTGGGCCAGAAGGCGAAGGGCCGGAGGAAAAGGCCCGCAGCGGGAGCCCGCCAACCGCACCTCCGGCACCACCACGAGGGCCGGGTCCAGGGGCAGGTGGCCCGCAAAGGTGCTCTTCATGACCACCGTGCCCCGGGGGCGCACCCGGCTCAAGGCCAGGCCCAGGCCGCCGGGGGAGCCGCTGGCCTCCACCACCAGGTCGAACTCGCCGGGGGGCAGTTCATTCTCCAAACAGGTTTTTACCCCATAAGGCTCGGCCAAGCGCAGATTCTCCCGGTAATGGCCGATCATGTGGGTTTCCAGCCCTCTTAGGGCCAAAGTGAAGGAGACCAGCAGCCCCAAAGCGCCATCCCCCACCACCAGGGCGCTCTGGTCAGGAGTGGCCGGCGCAGCCTCGGAAACCGCCAGGGCCGCGGCCACAAGCTCGGTGAAGACCGCGGCTTCGTCCGGGAGTGACGCGGGCACCGGATGCAGATTTTCCTCCGGCAGGGTGAGGTATTCGGCAAAGGCGCCGTTTAGCCCCCGCAATCCAAAAACCCGGCGTTCCCGGCAGTGGCGGGCCAAGCCCCGGCGGCAGCGGGGGCAGACGCCGCAGGGTATGTTGATCTCCCCCACCACCCGTTGTCCCAAAAGAGGGGAGGCGGGCGGCCCCACCACTTCCCCCACAAATTCGTGGCCCGGAATGCCCCGAAAATCGTGATACCCCTTCAGGACTTCCAGGTCGGTGCGGCAGATGCCTGCCAGGCGCAGGCGGACCAAGGATTCGCCAGGCTGTGGTTCAGGACTGGGAATCTCTTTCAGTTCGGGGTTCCTGTCAAAATATAAGGCTTGCATGGCTAATGGGTCGCTTCTTTTAGTTAATATATTAACTATATGAGGTGGTTCATTCCCCTTTTTTAAGGGGGGCCAAGGCTAGGCTTTTTGCATTTTTTGCATATATGGTTAACCCTGGAAAAAATAAAATGTAGCTGCAGGCTTTACGGTGAAAATCCCCGTAGGGGCGACGCATGCGTCGCCCCAAACCTGGGGAGTGTGATAACCCCTTACAAATCCCCCCAAATCCCCTTTTAGAACAGGGGGGGTAGGGGCTGCAAAGGTGAACCATAAGCCTGAATTTAAACCGTACAATTTATGAAGCACGACAATAATAAACCTTTCAGCGCGCGGCCGCGGCCTCGGTCAGCACCTCCAAAGTCCGGGAAACCGTGGTCTCCCAACTCAAATGGGCCACCGCGTTTTGGGCCATCCGGCCTACCTGAGGATCCTGGCCTCTGTCCAGCCATTCGTCTAAAAACTTTTCCAAGGCCTTGATATCATCAGGATTGGCAATAACCTCGCCGTTTTCTCCGGGGACAATAAACTCCGCGGCGCCGTTCGCCGAGGTAGTGATCACCGGACAGCCGCATCCCAAAGCCTCCAGGACCACGTTGCTGCAGGGGTCATAAAGAGTGGGCAGGACCAGGAGATCGGCAGCCTGGTAAAAGGGCGCGACTTCGGCCTGGGGGCCCCAGAACCTGACCCGGGGGGCCACCCCCAACTGTTGCGCCAGGGCCTCATACCTCCCCAGGCGGTCCTTGCCCACCACCCAGAGGTGCGCCTGTTTATCGGTTAGACAACGAAAAGCCTCCAAAAGATAAGGGAGACCTTTGCGGGCGAAGCCGGAGCCCACGAAAAGCAGGAGCCTGTCATTGTCCGGCAGGCCCAACTCCTGGCGCCGCCGGCCGCGCTCAGCCTGGTCCACCGGGCGAAACACCTGGTGGTCCAGGCCGTTATACACCACCTTAATCATCTCCGGATCAAGCCGGTAGTGGCGGATGATCTCGTCTTTTACCTGGCGGGAGTTGGCGATTACCCGCCTAAGGGCCGGGCCGGCAAACAGCCGCTTTTCCAGCCAAAGCATGACCTTATGGAAAGGGCTTAAATTTTGCGCCAGCTTCCGGCCGAAAGTGAGGGAGGGGGTCCGGCGGGCCAGCCATTCCTGGTGGCAGCCGTCGCCGGCCCGGTAGACGTGCTGGAAAAAGGTGCGCTCCAGGCTAAAAACCACATCAGGGGGATTTTGTAACAGCAAAGTGCGGGTGTTGACTGCGAAACTCAGGAGCCGGGCCGCGTTCCTGCCCCACACCGGCACAGGCTGATATTTCACCTGGGGGCCTAAGATGGCGGCGGCTTGCGGGTCCGCCCCGGCCCCGTAAACCGTCACCCGCTGCCCAGCCGCGGCCAGCCCCCGGGCCAGACGCTGCAAGGTGGCCTCCGCGCCCCCGAGGCCCCGCACGTGCATTCTCAACAGGGCAATGTTCATGGCCCCCGGACGCTACTCCTTTTGGGCCGCGGCCATCAATTCAGCCACCCCGGCCTTCTCAAAGGCTTCGGCCTTGTCATTGCGGGGAACCGAGGCCGGCCCCTGTAAGACTTTTTGCGCGGGCGAGGTGTCCAGCTTGACCTGGTGGACCGCCATTTCCCAGAGGGCCATGGCGTCGCTGAAATCCATGGGCTCCTTGATCAGGCGCATAATGCCCTGGATGCCCAGGACCAGGTCCCCTTCCTGGAACAGTTCCAGGGACACCCGGCCGTCCCGGCGCAGGTTGTTGGCCGTGGTGGTGTTCCTCAGGGTGGCCACCAGGAGGGTCCTGGGGTTTTTGGCATAAATGAGGGAGATGGGGGAGGTGTTGGGAGAGCCGTCCGCCCCCACGGTCCCGGCCACCACAATGATGCGGTTGGGATTCTGGTTGAACAGGTCCATGAGATTTACCACCTGCTCCTCCCCGGGTTTGCGGGCCAGATTGACGATCAGGGTGTCGCCCACCAGACGAGCCATAAGTCCTCCTTGGGTTTAGACAAAGGTTCACACGAAGGGGCAGAGGCGCATATAAAAGTCCCTTTATGGGTTGCAAACAGGGAAGTGCTACAACTGCATGATTTCATAAATATAGTAACGAATCGTTATTTTAGTCCCCCTCACCCCAGCCCTCTCCCCCCGCTGGGGGGAGAGGAAGGAACGTCAGGGTTTATTGCTTTATCCCCTCTCCCCCAATGGGGGAGAGGGTTAGGGTGAGGGGGAAGATATTTCCGGTCTCCAGACCATCATCAATGCGTTACCGTGTTTATGAAATAGACCACTAAGCTGTCACCGACCCTAAAAATCTTTCCAGTTGCTCCACCACCTCCTCCGGGCTCAACTCCATGAGGCAGCGGCTGACCTTGGAACCCTCACAGCCGTCCTGGCCGCAAGGCACGCATTCCAGATCTTTCTGGATCACCACATGGCCCTCACCCCAGGGTCCCCAGTTAAAAGCCCCAGAAGGTCCGAAAAGAGCCACCACCGGGGTGTTCACCGCTGCGGCCAGGTGCATAGGGGCGCTGTCGGCCCCGAAAAAGAAGCGGGCCTTGGCGATGAGGGCCCCCAATTCCTTGAGCGTTAGCTGCCCGGCCAGGTTGATGGGGGCCTGGCGGCAATCCGCCAAAATTTCCTGAATCAACTCCTGCTCATGGGGCGCCCGGGAGGCGGTGAGGAGAACCGGCATCCCCCAAACTTCCTGAATAAACTCGATAACCCGGGCATAACCGGCCGGGGTCCAGCATTTAAAGCGCCAGCCGGCCCCGGGGTGCAAGACGGCAAATTCCCCCGACCTGAGACCCAGGGAGGCCAGCTTGTTCATCACCCAGGCCTCCACCTTTTCATCCCAATAAAACTCCAGGCGGGGTTTTCGGGGATCCACCCCCAGGGCCCGCACCATTTCCAGGTTTTGCTCCACCATGTGCATCGTAACCTGCGGCCGGGGCAGAAGCCGGGTGAACACGGTCTGGCGCTGCCAGTAAGGTTGCCCGGGCCGTTCAAAGCCCACCCGCTCCTGGGCCCGGGTGGCCAGGGTGTAAAACGCCCCCCGGTCGCCCCCCGAAAGCTCCAGGACCAGGTCATACTTGGCCCGCAAGAGGTTTTGCAGCAGGCGCCAAGAGCGGCTCCAGGTTTCCTGGCGGCGGTCCGCCACCAGCAGTTCGTCCAGAAGGGGATGGTCCTTGACCATCTCCTCGGCGGGCCGGGGGACCAGGTAGGTGACCCGGGCCTCAGGCCAGGCTTCTTTCAAAGCAGTGAGCACCGGCGTGCTCACCAGGACGTCGCCGGGCTGCTTCAGCTTGATGACCAGGATGTTTTTATAACTCATCATCAGAGGCACGCCTGGGCCCCAGAGCCACGCCCCGTTTGGATGATTTAATAAAATCAAGGAGATGCATTACTTCCGGGGTCAGGGGCACCTCCGCCGCCACCCGTTCCAGGGCCAGGGAAAGATTGCCCCGCCGGCCAAACAGCACCCGAAAGGCCTGGCGCACCGGCGCAATCTGGGCGTTGGTGAACCCCGCCCGTTTCAGGCCCACCAGGTTGACCCCCCGCACGAGTGGGCCTCGTCGATGATGCTGTACGGCGGCACATCCCGGGAGGTGCGGGAGCCGCCCCGCATCATGGCCAGGGTGCCCACCCGGCAGAACTGGTGGATGACGCAGTTGCCGGAGATAAAGGCCCGGTCCGCCACCTCCACATAGCCCCCCACCAGGGCGCCGTTCACCACGATGACGTGATTGCCCACCTGGGCGTTGTGGGCCAGGTGGCTTAGGGCCATGAGAAAATTGTGGTTGCCCACCCGGGTGGCGCTCATAGGCTTAGTGCCCCGGTGGATGGTGGCGTATTCCCGGATAATGTTGTGGTCGCCGATGATGGTGTAGCTCTCCTCGCCCTGGAAGGCGTAATCCTGGGGCTCATGGCCGATGATGGCCCCAAAGCCGATGACATTGCCCTCTCCGATGGTGGTGTGGGGGCCGATATAGGCGTGGGCCAGGATGCGGGTGCCCGGCCCGATGCGGCAGGGCCCCTCGATGATGGCTCCCGGCCCCACCGTGACATCGGGGGCCAGTTCAGCTTCAGGGGCGATGCGGGCGCTGGGGTCGATGGTCATGGGCGGCCTCTTCAAGAAGTTCCCGCAAATAGTAATACTTGAGAAAATTATACAGGCTGGAGAGCAGGGACAGGGTGTAGCCGAGTCTCCCCTCCAGAAAACCCAGGCGCAGGACGTATAGCTTGAGAAAATGGCTCAGGGGACGCCAGAAAAGCTCTCCAGGCCGGGGCTTGCGGCCCTCCTTGAGCATCTCCTGCGCGGCCAGGCGGGCGTAACGGTCCTGGCGGCTGAGATACTCGCTCACCGAGGCGTAGCTGTAATGGTCCAGGGGTGACTGCAAAAATCCCACGGGGCCGTTCACTGCCACCTCTTCATGCACCGCCCGAGGCCTAAAGCGCCCCTGCCCCCGGCGAAACAGACGCAGGGTGTAGTCCGGGTACCAGCCCAGGCGCCTGATCCAGCGGCCTCCGAAATAGTTCTTGCGGGGCACCTGGTAACCGGCGAACTGACCATCTCCCCGCACCGCCGCCAGGATCTCGTCACGCAAAGCCTCCGAGACCCGCTCGTCCGTGTCCAGGCTTAAGCACCCAATCGCCCCTGGCCTGTTCCAGGGCGAAGTTCTTGGCGGCCCCGAACCCCGGCCAGTCAATGGTGAAAATGCGGTCGGTGAAGCCCCGGGCCAACTCCAGGGTGCGGTCCGTGCTGCCCGAATCCACGAGCACCAGGTCATCGGCCCAGCGCACCGTCTCCAGGCAGGGGACGATGTGGCTCTCCTGGTTCAGGGCGATGATGATGACGGATACTTTGGCCATATTGGCATGCGGGATGTTTTTTGAGGGGAGGGCCGGGGGAGCAGCGGCTCCTGTGGCCACAGGCGTCTGGTCTGTGGTTTCCTTCCCTCAAACTCCCCTCCCAACCCCCTATGCCGGTAGCACGGGCATCCTGCCCGTGCCTGGACGGGCTGGAAGCCCGTACTACCGCATTAACTAACTTTGACTGGGAGCACAGGCATCTTGACTGTGTTGCACAGGCTGGAAGCCTGTGCTCCCGAACTACGGGATTGGGGGTGGGGGTGTGGGGGAGGGGGTAAGGGCCCACCGGCCCTTACCCCCTCCCCCACAATCCTCAGGCAAACTCACGGCAAAGGCTTGGCCTCGTCGATGAGCATGATGGGGATGTCGTCCTTGATTTCGTAAAGGAGGCGGCACTTGTCGCAGATCAGGCCGTCTCCCGCCTCGTTCAGGTGGATATCCCCCTTGCACTTGGGACAGGCCAGGATTTCCAGTAATTCTTTGCTGATGGCCATGGTGATCTCCGCATCTGGGATCGGAATGAGGATGGTGAAAAGAGGAGGATGCTGCACCTCACAGCTCTTTTCTTCATATCACCTCATATTATCAGGGTTTTTTCCGGCGCACCAAGATTTTCTCCACCGCACTCTGGGCGGCTGACACCGGCAGGTCCGTGAGGCAGCGGGGCTCCGGGCATTGACGGCGAAAGCAGGGGCTGCAGGAGAGCGGCAGACGCACCACTTGGTGTCCTGCGCCGAAAGGGCCGGTGCGCCAGGGCGCGGTGGGGCCGAAGAGCGCCACCACCGGCGTTCCCAAGGCCGCGGCCAGGTGCATGGGGCCGGTGTCGGTGGTCACGGCCACACGGGCTTTCTTGAGCAGGGCCGCCAACTCCGCCAGAGAAGTGCGGCCCGCCAGGTTCAGGAGCGGCCCCTCGGCTTGGGCGACAATGGCCTCCACCAAATCCCGGTCTGAGGAGCTCCCGGTAATGGCCACCTGAAACCCTTTTTCCCGGACCAACCAGCCGGCCAGGCGGGCCCAGCATGCCTCTGGCCAGAGCTTGGTGACCCACCGGGCCCCCGGGTGCAGGACCGCCAGGGGATCTCCGGTGTCAGGGGATACCAGATGGCCCAAATCTTCCGGCAAGGACAGGCCGAGACGGAAGCGGGGGGGCTCAGCCGGCGCGCCCAGGTATCGGGTCACATTAAGGTACCGTAAGACCGCGTGGGTCTCCGGGTCGAGAGGGGTGAGCCTTTCCGTCAGGGCCAGGTAGCTCATCTCCCGGGTTTGGTCATAGCCCAGCTTTCTGTCGCTCTGGGCCAGAGCCACCCAGATGGCGCTTTTCATAAGCCCCTGGAGGTCGATGACCAGGTCGAAGGGCTCTGCCCGCAGGCGGCGGGCTGCCTTGAGAATCTCCCCCAGGTTTTCCCGCCAACGGCCGTTTCCCAGGCGGGGCCTGGGGACCGGCCAGACCTCGTCCAGGGCCGGATGCCCCGCCAGCACCGGGGCATAAGTATCCTCCACCAGCCAGGTCAGGCGCCCCTTGGGGTATAGAGAACGCAAGGCCTCCAGGGTGGGCAGCGCCTGAATGACGTCCCCGAAGGAACTGAGCTTGATCAGAAGAATACGGGGATTGGAGATATTCATCAGAGATTTTTATACAACTCGGGAAACTGGTTTTTCCAGCGGCGGTGGAGCCAGAGCCATTGGGCCGGTTCCTGGCGCACCCAGGCCTCGATGACCTGGTTTTGCAGGGTGACATGCCGCTGGATGTCCGCGTCCAGGTCCCCGGTTTTTTCGAAGGGCAGCTCCGGAAAAAACACCACCAGATGGCGGCCGTCCGGCAGGCGCCGGGACAGGCTGGGGCAGACCGGCACCCCCCGCCGGGCCAAAAGCGCGGCCACAGGTGTAGTGCGGGCCGGCTGGCCGAAAAAATCCGCCAGCACCCCCTCACGCTCCGCAGTGTTCTGGTCGATGACAATGGCCACCACCCGATTCTGGTGCAGGTGGGCCATGATCTTTTTTAGGCCCCCCTTTTTTGTCCACCGTCCAGTTGCCGCTGCGCTCCCGGAGATAGTGGGCGAGACGCGTGCCTAAAGGGTGGTCCAGTTCCCGGGCCACCACCGCCGACCGCCGGTATTGCATGGCGTAGCAGATGCCGGTGTATTCCCAGTTGCCGGCGTGGGCCAACAAAGCCACCAGCCCCCGGCCCTTTTTCAGGGCTTGGGCGTGATTTTCCTCACCCAAAAAAACCACCCGCCTTTTGATGGAGGACAAGGGCAAAAGGAGCAATTCCACCATTTCCCAGGCGAAGCGCACAAAATGGACAAACACAGCCCGGGCCAAGCGCTCCCGTTCCTCCGGGGACAATTCCTCGCCATAGGCGAAGGCCAGGTTGCGCCGCACAATCTCCCGGTGCCGCCGGTCCAGGCGGAACCACAGCGCGGCCAGGGCCTCTACTATGCCGTTAAAGAATTTGGACATGGGATTTTGTTTGAAAAGTTATGTAGGGTCGGCTTCGCCCACCACTTATTTGGCGGGCAGTGCCCGCCCTACATTTATTTACTGCTCACTACTCCCTACCAATACTTCTCCCGGTGCTGCCGGTAAAAGGCGATGGTTTTTTCAATCCCTTCTTCTAAACTGATGCAGGGCTGCCAGTCCGTGGCCTTCTGGATTTTGCTGATGTCCGCAATGAAATCACCGGTTTCCACAAAATAGCGGTCTTTGGGCCAGGGGAGGTGCTGCACCTTGGTGCCCGGGATGGCCTCCGCCACCACCCGCACCATGTCGATGAAGGGGGTGCCCACCCCCGTGCCCAGGTTATAGACCTGGCCTGTGGTGCCTGGGGTGAGGGCCACGCTGATAATCCCTTCGGCCACGTCCTCCACGAAAATATAGTCCCGTTTTTGCAAGCCCTCCCCGAAGACGGTCAGGGGTTTGCCTTCCAGGGCCAGGCGGATGAACCAGTTGACGATGCCGTATTTGCTGTGTTTCATCTGCTGGCGGGGCCCGTAGGGGTTGGTGATGCGCACGCTTACCGTGTCCAGACCCTGGGAGTCGTGGTAAAAGCGGTAGTATTTTTCCCCGGCCAGTTTGTGAATGCCATAGATGCTGAGGCAGTTGAAATCATGGCCTTCATCCACGGGATTGTGGTCAATGCTGCCGTAGACAAAACGGGAACTGGTGAAGACCACCTTGGCCTGGCGGTTGATCTGACTCAGGGCCAGAAGCAGGTTGAGATGGCCCTGGCAGTTGATGTCCAGGTCCAGGAGAGGGTCGTGGTTGCTGTCCACGTAGCTCACCTGGGCCGCCAGACTGAACACATAGTCGGCCCCGTCCACCCAATCCTTGACCCGCTCCGGGTTGCGGATATCGCCCTTGACAAAGACGATTTTGTCCATGATGTCGTGGAGATTGAAGCGGTTGCCGCCGTAGGTGGGCAGCATGGCGTCCACCACGGTGACTTCGGCCCCCTGCTCCACGAGGAGACGGGCTATGGTGCTGCCGATCATGCCGGCGCCGCCGGTGATGAGGACCCGGGAGTCCCGCAGGTAGGACAGGTCGTTCATGAAAATCCTTTGTCAGTTCAAATAATATGTAGGGTGGGCTCTGCCCACCAAGACGGCGGGCGGGGACGCCCGCTACGACTTCTCATGTTTTATGGATGAACCCAGGGCTCACGAGGAACTGCTCCCCATAATTTCGGCGTAAAGCGCCTCCAGGGCATCGGCCATCTTTTCCAGGGAATGGCGGGAGGCCGCCGCTTGGGGGCCCCGGCGGCTGAATTTTTCCCGGAGAGACCCATCCTCCATGAGCCGGGACATGGCCCCGGCCAGGGCCCGGGAGTCCCGGGGGGGTGACAGGAGACCGGTCTCCGCCGGCACAATTACTTCGGGAATGCCTCCGGTGGCGGTGGCCACCACGGGCTTCCCCATGGCCAGGGCTTGAAGCAGGGCCTGGGGCACCCCCTCATTGGCATAGGAAGCCTGAATAAAACCGTCCATCAGGGCCAGCCACTCAGGGACCTTATCCTGATGGCCCGTCAAGCGCACCTGTTCTGTCAGCCCCAACTCCTTGATTTTGTCCTCTATGACCGGGCGGTAGGGGCCATCCCCCACGATGACCAAAATGGCCTTGCGGCCTTCATCCAGGACTTGCCGGAAGGCTTCCAGAATATACAGGTGTCCCTTCCAGGAGCGCAACACCGACACCGTGCCAAAGACAAAAATGCCCGGGGGCAGGTGCAGGCGGGCGGCTAGGTCCGGGTCGGGCGGCCGGGGCGCAAATTCGGTCAGCGATATGCCGGTGGGGATGGCATGGAGACGCGGCCTCGGCACCCCCAGGCGCTCATGCAAAAGTTCCGCAATGCCCTGGCTGGTGGTGATCACTGCGGCCGGGGCCTGATAGAGCCGGCGGTTGCGCCAGTTGGCCGCCACCAGGGTGGACAGGTGGCGGGTGCGCAGCAGTTTCACCGTTTTTCCGAGAGTCAGCCAGGCCAGAAACCCCACCCAGGAGTCCAGAGAACTATGAGTGTTTAGAATATCCACCTGCTCTTGCCGCAGGAGGCGCCGCAGATTGAGACCCGCGCTGATATTTTTTATCCCGCCGAATTCTAAAGAGAAAACGGCGAAACCTGCCATTTTTGCCCGTGTATAAAGCTCCCCCCGGGGATCGCCGGCCAAAAGCAGCCGATGCCCCCGCTCCCGCAGGACTTTGGCCTCGGCCAGAATCCGGTGTTCCTGTCCCCCCCAGCCCAGGGAGGATTCGGTGTGCAGGATGGTGTAACGCTTTGTCCCTGCGGTCATTTGCCAGTCTTTGCCGCCATAATTTGCAGATAAATGTCCTCCAGGCGGCTCAACATGGCCTCCTGGGAGTATTTTGCCGCCACGGTGCGGCGGGCGGCTTCCCCCAGCCGGGGCCGGACTTCGGGCTGCCGGTAAAGTTCAAGGATGACCTGGACCAAAGCCTGGCTGTCAGCCGGGGCCACCAGCCGGCCGTTTATACCATCCTCAATGACTTCGGTGATGCCGCTCACCCGGGTGCCCACCACCGGCAGTTCAGCCCCCATGGCCATGAGCAAAGTCAGGGGCAGACCCTCCCACAGGGAAGGCTGCACAAAGAGGTCCATGGCCCGGAAAAGCCGGGACAGATCCCGCCGGGTGCCCAGGAAATGCACCAGGGGAGCCACTCCCAGCTCCTGGGCCTGCCGCGCCAGAGCCTCCCTTTCCCGGCCTTCCCCCACCAGGAGGACGGCCACTTCCGGGATTTGGCGGGCCAGCTCCGGCAGGGCCGCCAGAAGAAAACGCTGCCCCTTTTGCTCCTCCAGGCGGCCCACCATCCCCAGGACAAAGCCCCCCACCCCCAGTTCGGCCCGCACGAGAGCCGGGTCCAGGGCCTCAGCCCCGGAGTCCAGCTTGATGCCGTAGGGAAAAACCGTAAGCTTGGCGGCCGGCACCCGGTCCCAGGTGCGCACATCCTGCCAGACTTGGGGACTGCTGACCAGGATTTTGTCAGTCAGGCGGCTCAAAAAAAAATTCCACAGGCAGCGGTGGAGCTTTACCCGGGTGTAGGAATTGTGCACCGAGGCCACCACCCCCGGAAGCCCCAGCCCCACGGCGGCCAAGCGCCCATACAGATTGGGGTGGTACAGGTGGGTATGGAGGATATCCGGTTTGAGGTCCCGCAGCAGGTTTCGCAATGCGGCCACGAGGCGCCACATGGGGTCCCGCTTGAGGTCAAGCCCCAGACTGATGAGGGGGTGGCCGGCCCGGATGAGTTCCTCGCCCACTGGCCCAGGGGGGCCCAGGGTGGCGCCTCGCACCTGAAAACGCCTGGGGTTGAGCCCGGTAAGAATGGCCGCCACCAAATCCTCGGCCCCCCCCACCGGCAGGCTGGAAATGAGCTGCAGCACCTTGATGGGCCCGGGATGTGTGCCTCCTGGTGTCATCTTATCCTAATCTTAATACACCCATTTTTCCCCTGAACAAACCTTTTTTAGGCTGAGCCCGGCCCGCCGGCTTAGCAGAAAGCCCTGCCGGACACCATTGGGCCTTATGCGGTCTCCTGACCCCCATGCCTGAAATCCAGCAAATCGGTGGGGTGGTGGGTGAAATCCCGAAATTGTGTTAAAAAAACCAAAAAACCCTTTTTCTGTCCGCTCACGCGCCCAGGGGACAAGGAGCTCTGTCACATGATACTGTCCGGCCCGGCCCCCGCAACTGGTTCCCCCCAGGGACAAAAAACCTTGTCCATGCGGCGGCGACTGCTTTATGCCATCATCATGGTCCTGGTGACCCTGGCGGTTATTGAAGTGGGCCTGAAGATTATCTACGCCCTCAAAGAAAAGGGCAATCTCACCGCCCAGGATAAGGCCGCCAGAAATCCGGTGTACGCCAACCTGGAGTGGACCACGGAAATGTTTGCCGAAGAGGACCGCATTCACCCCCTCTTTGTTCCCTATATCATGTGGCGCAGCCAGGAGTTTCACGGCAAGCATATCACCATCACCCCGGCCGGCCTCAGGAAAACCTGGAATCCTCCCCTGACGGGCCATGAAAAAGTCAAAAAGGTCTTTTGCTTCGGGGGTTCCACTACCTGGGGCGTGGGGGCCCGGGATGATTTTACCCTGCCGTCCCTACTGGCCCAAAAACTCAACCAGGGGCCGACCCGCTATGTCGTGGAAAATTATGGCGAAAAGGGCTTCAGCCTGACCCAGGAGGTAATCAACCTGGTGCTGCTGCTCAAACAAGGGCACCTCCCCGATTACGCCATTTTCTACGACGGCATCAATGAAGTTATGGTGGGCACCAAAAACGGGGAGCCGGGGTCGATTTTCGGGGCTGACATCATTCGCCGGCAACTGTTCCGGCGGGACAAGGAAACCGCCTGGCGCAAAATCGCCAATGAACTGCAGCGCACCAAGATCTCTCAGGCCTTTCTGGACCTGTCCAGACTGACCCAATCCCGGCAGGATCAGGAAGGGGTTATCACCCTCCAGGAAGAAACCGACATGAACCGGCTGGCGGAGGCCATAGTGGCGGATTACTTGAGAAACGTCGAGGTGGTGAAACGCCTGGCCCAGGCCTACGGCTTCAAACCCCTGTTCATCTGGCAGCCGTCCCCCTGCGCTGCCAAGGGCCTGACTCCCGAAGAAAAAGCCATGATCGCGGCCTGGGAAGAAAAGAAAATGATCAAGATGTACCAAATGGTGTATGACAAAATGAAGCCGGTGCAGCTGGACCATTTTTACAATATTGCCGATATGTTCGACAATAAGCAGGAATCCGTCTTCATCTCCTGGGCCCATCTCACGGAAAAAGGCAACGACCTGGTGGCCGAGAAGCTGGTCAGCATTTTACAGCAGGATTATCCCACCGCCGCAGTTAAATAACCCCCAGCCCGCTTTGGGGCCCTGGCCGGGATTATTGATAATTTGTTTAGGGGGGCTTGACAGACAGAGTCCGGTCGGTTACATAAAAAAAACTACGGGGCTGTAGCTCAGTTGGAAGAGCGCTTGAATGGCATTCAAGAGGTCCGGGGTTCAACTCCCCGCAGCTCCACCAAGGGAAATCAAGGGGGTTAGCTTAAAGGAGCTGCCCCTTTTTTTATCGACAAAATTGAGACCTCTGCGAGAGTCCTGAAAACTGTCATTCTGAGGGAGCGACGCGACCGAAAAATCTCATACCGAGTCGCATTCAAATGGCAATAATAATGTAGCTGCGAGGCTAAGCCTGCGCTCGGGCACGGCAAGCCGTGCCCCTACGATTAATTGTCGGTTGGCTGCACAATGGTATCATACCTCCTCGATAATACGAGATCCTGCGCGGCGTTCAGGATGACAAGTTTGCTCTTCGCAGAGGTCTCAAATTGAAGATTGAATATGTCCGGATGATAATTCGCCGAGATAACAGGCTAAATCAATGAGGCAAGGAATTTTTGGCTTTCAAATAATCATAGACAATCTCGGCCACCAGGCGGTTGCCCTTTTCGTTGAAATGGGAATAGCGGCCCGTTAGGAAGACCTCCTGGTAGTCCCGGCCCTGGAGCCGTTTGGTGATCTCGGCCCCGAGATCGACGTAGTCGACGCCTTGCCGGTGAAATTCCTTTAGGAGAGGCTCATGCACCGGCCGCTTATGTTGTTGATAGAAAGGGAAATCCTCCGGCCCGGGAAAAATCAGGACAATGGGCTGCTTGCCCCGGTCTTTGGCCTCCCGGAGAAATTGGTTGACGATGGCCCGGGTCAGGGGGAGGGCCTGGGAGGGGTGATCAGGTTCGTAAAACTGCAAATAGGATTTATATCCCAGGACATACCGGTCATAAAAAAACTTGTGGGCCTTGATTATGGACCAGAGATAGGGAAACCCCAGATTCTGGGCCCCGGACGGCCCTCCCGGCCGGAAATAATCATGTTCCAGGAAGCGCTCCGGATGCTTGAGGAACTCGGGGTAAGTCTCAGCGGTTAGCGCAGGGAAAGGCACCACCTCCAACTTGCCCGTTTCATTCAAAATAAATCTCGGCTTGGTCTGGCACTGGGAATTGGGAATAATGAAATTGCGCAGTTGAGTGACGTTTCTCTGGATGTTTTCGCTCAACAGGCCCAGGAAGACAAGGTTGGCCGGATCCCGGGAATTGTCATGGAATCTCAGATAAGCCTGATCGGTGCCGTAGCCCGGCACCCCATAATTGGCAATGGGGCGCCCCAGCATCCGGCCCAGGACGCTGCTCCAGGTATGCTGCGGCTCCACCCCATACCCCGCGGTGAAGGAATCCCCATAGGCCGAGATGGTTATGGGGGGCTGGTTTGGCGCGGCTGCCTCTGCATCTTGCTCTTGAAGAGCCTGGGGAGAGGGCCAGCCGAGGCGGGGGTTGAGCCTGGCGGCGTAGGTGGGGTAATCCTCGGTGATATGCGGCAGATAAAAGATGATGCCGTATTTTTGGGCCAGATACGTGGTGTACAAGAAAGCGGCAAGCTCCAGGGTGGCCAGGATCACCAGAAAGATGAGGGCCGCGCCCACAGCCGCGATCAGGCCGCGGGGCCTCGTCGGCCTGCCGGTAACCGGGGTAGTTTTCATCTTATTCAGGAAGTTCGGCAACCGGCTTTATTTTCACCTGCGACAGTTGCCCGTGTTTTTTCAGCAAATCCTTTTGGGTTATATAATCGTAGACGATCTTGGCCAGGAGCCGGTTGCCGGCCTCATTGAGATGGTTCTGGATTGCCGGCGAATACAGGGTTTCCAGCTTGGCCTCTCCCAGATAACGGACAAACAGGGGACCCGCATCAAGAAATTCCACGCCCTGTTTGGCCAGGATATCGATAAGGGGTTGATACACCCAGACGCCGGTGCGGCGATAATGGGCAAGGTCGAAATGGGTGGGAATGATCAACACCAGGGGCTGCTTGTTTCTTAATCGGGCTTCCCGGCAAAATTCCTTCATAATGCCCACGGTAACCTCAATGGCCCGGGAAGGATGACCCGCTTGATAAAAATCGAAAAAGGTGGGGCGCTTCAGGAGCAAGTTGTTGTAAATAATGGGGAAAGCCTTGATGATCCTGTAGGTGTAAGGGAACCTCATCTTCTGGTAGTGGGACGGGCCTCCTGGCACGAAAAAATCACGGGGCAACAACCGTTCAGGATCTTGCCACAATTGATTATAATCGGCTTCGGTCAAGGGCGGGATGGGAACCAGGTGCAATTCCCCCTGCCCGGTCAAGATAAATCTCGGCTTGAGTAAACAGGCGGTGGATTTGCTGATGAGGTTGCGCAGCTGGTTCACGTTGCGCATGATATTTTCCGTGAGAAATCCCAGGATGACCACCCTGGCCGGATCCTTGTGGTTGTCCATAAAGCTGAGATAAGCCTGGTCGGTGCCATAGCCGGACACCCCGAAATTAGCCACCCGGCAGTTCAGCAGCACCGATAATATATTGCTCCAGGCCTGTTCGTGATCAACGCCGGCGCCCTCGGTGAAGGAATCGCCATAGAGGGCAACACAGGCCGTGCTGGTCAGGGGATCGTGAAACGCGGGAATGGGACGCGACCCCACCGAGTCCACCTGTTCGGGGGCAGGGGTCCAGCCCAACCGGGGGTGGTGTCTTGACTGATAATCTCTGTGGGATTCGTCGGTAACGAGAGGATTGAAGCCGATGTTGTAACTCACAAGCTGGCGGGCTTTGAGATAGGCCATGATTTCGGCCACTCCCGCCACCATGAGAAAAATGATCAAACCGAAGAGAACACGAGTTCTGAGTCGCATAAATTTTACACTATAACCGGAAGCATTATTGCCGTAAAGAGGATAGACGCGGGACCTCTCTTTTGGCGTCAAGGATCGGCAGGTTTGTTTGCGTCTCACCGGGCTTTGAGTTATTTTATAAAATGGTGCAAACCTGGGCAAGAAGAGGGGCGAGCTTGGCGAGCCATCCCACCAAATATAAGATTTTACATGTTATTGACCACCTGGGCAGCGGCGGGGCCCAGGAGGCGGTTTGTCAGTTGGTCAAGTACCGGCAGGCCCAGCGGTTTCAGCCCGAAGTGGTGGCCCTCCATGGTTTTGGTCATTACCGGGATGTCCTTAGCTCCTGGGGTGTGCCGGTTCATTCCCTGGTGCCCCAGGGTTTTGCCCGGGCCGCGATTCCTTTTATCTTCCTGAGACTTTTTTTCCTCCTGGCCCGCCATCGCTTTGACATAGTGCATACTCACCTTATCGGCGCCAATGTCCTGGCGGCTCCCCTGGCGGCCCTCTACCGGGTGCCGGTGCGCTTCACCCATGATCAGACCATGGATGATGTCCGGGATTATTCCCTGGTGCATCGCTGGCTGGACACCCTGGCCAACCGCTGCAACCATCACGTCATTGCCGTTTCCTCTTCCATCCGCACCTTCCTGTGCCGGAAAGAGGGGGTGTCGCCCCAGAAGGTTTCGGTCATTTATAATTCGGTGGATTTAAACCGGTTTTCGCCGCGCCCTGACCCCCGGGCCCGGGAAGAGGCGCGGCACAAATGGGGTCTGCCCGCGGATGCCTTGATTGTGGGCGGGGTTGGCCGCCTGCACTACCAGAAAAATTATCCCCTTTTCCTGGAAGTGGCCGCCCAGGTGTGCGAGCGGGTGCCCCAGGCCCTGTTTGTTATTGCCGGCGAGGGGTCGGAGCGGGACGGCCTAGTGGAGATGAGCCGCACATTGGGCCTGGCCGACCGGGTGCGGTTCCTGGGTTTTGTTAAGGAGATGCCTGAGTTATATGAATGCCTGGACCTTCTGCTCCTTACCTCCCATTTTGAGGGGACGCCCCTGACGGTCCTGGAAGCCATGGCCATGGGGGTGCCGGTGGTGGCCTCTGAAGTGGACGGGGTGGCGGAAGTCCTGGAGCACAACCGGGATGGCCTGCTGGCGCCTCCTGGACGCGGCGAGGTTTTTGTGACCGAAGTCTGCCGGGTGCTGCAAGACCGGGACCTGTGGCGGCGACTCTCCCGGACCGGCCAGGAAAAGGCCCGCCGGCACTACTCGGCGGAAGCCATGGTCCGTCAGGTGGAAGCCCTGTATTTGCAGTATTTGGAAAATGGCCGGGCTTCAGGTTAGCTCTCGGATGTTTTCCTGCAGCACCCTTCCGCAGTCGTCCAGGAAATTTTCATTCAGACTGGAGTTCAGGTTGCCGGTAAAGCAGTGGCAGATGAAAATCCTCACGGCCCTGGTGGGCCTAATCCTCAGCCTGGTCGCGGTAGAGGCCGGCTTGCGCCTGGCGGGCATCGAATACCCCATTTTTTATGATTATGATCCGTACCTGGGGAATAAACTGCAGGCGGGGACGCGAGGCTATTATCTGGATGAGGGCAAGGGTTATGTGAGTATTAACAGCGATGGCTTGAGAGACCGTGAGCACCCCCTCAACCCTCCGGCCAACACCCTGAGGATTGCCGTGCTGGGAGATTCCTATGCCGAGGCCATGCAGGTCAACGAGCAGGAAGCCTTTTGGGCGGTCATGGAAAAAGACCTGCAGGGGTGCAGCAATCTGCGGGGCCGTCAGGTAGAGGTGTTGAATTTCGGTCAATCGGGATTCGGGACCACCCAGGAACTTTTGGCCCTGCGACACCGGGTCTGGAAATATTCCCCCAATGTGGTCCTGCTGGCCTTCACCACCGGCAATGACGTCTCCGATAATTCCAGGGTTTTAAAGCAGATAGATTATCATCCCTACCATGTCTATCAGGGGGATCAGTTGGTCCTGGAGGATCGGCAGACCAGGGAGAATTGGTTAGTCAAGAAAAACAGCCTGTGGCGCCGGATTGGGCTCAACCGGCTCGCCTCCATCAGAGTCTTTCAGGTCGTCCATCAGGCCAAGAATATGTTTTGGAAATGGTGGCTGATTCAGGGGGCTGGAGTGAAGTCGAGCAGCGCGGCTCAGCCTCAGGAAATCGGTCTCAGCAATAAGGTGTACCTGGAGCCTACCGAAGAAGTCTGGAAAGAGGCCTGGAGGGTGACGGAGGGCGTGCTCCTGGAAATGCGGGACGAGGTCGCCAGCAAAGGCGCGCAGTTTGCGGTGGTGGTCCTCACCAACGGGGTCCAGGTGGATCCGAATCCCAAGAACCGTTTAGCCTTTGCCAATTGGCTGGGAGTTGGCGACTTATTCTACCCTGATCGCCGCCTGGCCGGCTTTTGCGAAAAACACGGTATTCCCATCCTGATGCTGGGACCTCTCTTCCAGGAATACGCCACCCAACACCAGGTTTTCTTGCACGGTTTTGGGAAGGACCTGGGCACCGGCCATTGGAATCAAGCCGGCCACCGTCTGGCCGGGGAAACCATCGCCCAGTGGCTGTGCCCCCAACTCCGCTGAACCTCCAGGTGATGCTGCCTTGATGCGACAGTGGCTGGGAAAAATCATCTTGCTCGCCCTCGGGGCCCTGGTGGCCCTGGCCCTGTGTGAGGTGGGACTGCGCCTGGCCGGCATTGAATATCCCAACTTCTACGAGTTCGACCCGGTTCTGGGCAGCAGGTTGCGTCCCGGCCTCAAGGGCTATTGGCTGAAAGAAGGAAAGGGCTACGTCAGCGTCAATAGTGGCGGCTGGCGGGATGGGGAGCATGATCTGCAGAAGCCCGAAAATACTGTAAGGATTGCCGTCCTGGGCGATTCCTATGCCGAAGCCCTGCAAGTCAATCAGGAAGAGGCCTTTTGGGCCATTATGGAAAAGAACCTGCAGGGCTGCGGGAACCTCCGGGGCCGCCGTCTTGAGGTGCTGAATTTCGGCCGCTCCGGGTTCGGCACCGCCCAGGAATTGTTAGCCCTGCGGCATGAGGTCCTGAAATACTCGCCGGATTTGGTCCTGTTGGCCTTTGATACCGGCAACGACGTGGCGGACAATTCGCCCCTTCTCAACCACAGTGACGCCACCCCTTTCTACAGCCTCCGGGATGGCCAACTGGCGCTGGATGCGGCCCGGGTCCAGCGAGCCGGAGAAGCCTGGTCTGCTATGGAGAAAAAGCGCAACTGGCTGGGCCGCTTCTACACATGGCGGCAGGATCATCTGCGCACCCTCCAGGTGATCTCCCACTCCCGGAATATCATCGGGGAGTGGTTGTCCAGCAGTTCCGGGGATAAGCCGGCGGCAAAGGGTCAGGGGTTGGTGGGGGGCGGTATGTTCATCGAAATTTACCGGGAGCCCCGGGACCAAGCCTGGAAAGAGGCCTGGCAGTTGACCGAACGCCTCCTGTTGGAGATGCGCCATGAGTTGGCCCGCCAGGGCATTCGGTTTGCCGTTGCCGTCTTGTCCAACGACATCCAGGTGCACCCGGATGCGGCCGTGCGGAAGAAACTGGCCCACAACCCGGAGGTCGAAGATGTCTTTTATCCGGACCGGCGGGTGGCAAGATTTTGCGAGAGCCACGGCATTCCGGTTTTGCTCCTGGGACCTTATTTTCAGCAATACGCGGCTGAACATCAGGTGTTTCTCCACGGCTTCCAGACAGGCCTCAGGAACACCCTGGGGTCCGGCCACTGGAACCAATACGGCCATCGTCTGGCCGGCCAACGCCTGGCCCAGTGGCTGTGCCCCCAGTTGAACTGAGATTGTGCGGGAGGAGGGCCAGGGACCTGAGGTCCCTGCCCTCCCCCCACACCCCCCTCCCAACCCGCATAATGTTTGACAAGACTGGCCAGATCCAGACTTTTTCGGGGTCAAATGCTGACCCCCAGGGTTCGAGGGAGGAATGCGGGGGAGGGCAGGTAGGGGCGGGGTTACCCCGCCCCTACGACTGGCCCCCCCACGTAATAACTGTTCTTTTAAATGCGGAGTAGCTTAGCCCCAGAGGCGCTTCTCTATGAAGTTTCGGAACGTTTGTTTCTTTTTGCCTTCCGCCAATCGTGACGGCGCAGAATTATCGGCCCTGGAGTGCATGGATGCCTTTGCCGCGTTGGGGGCCCAGGTTCGGGTAGTCCTGCCCCGGGGCGGCCCCCTGGAGGCGGACTTGGCCGCCAGGCAAATCAGCTATCGGATAATCCCTTACCAGGTGTGGATTGAGCCGCCCGTCCCAGTCTGGAAACGGGCCGCGGTGACCATGTGGAACCTGGCCGTCACTTATGCCACGGCCTTCATGGGGGGCCGCAGGCCGTGCGACCTGGTGGTCACCAATACCATCAACATTAATGTGGGGGCCTTGGCGGCCAAACTGTGGGGCCTGCCCCACCTTTGGTATATCCGGGAATTTGGCTATGAAGATCACGGCTGGCGCTTTCATCTCGGGGAAAAAATCTCCCTGTGGCTGATGAATCGCTTGTCCAGCCTATGCCTCACCGTTTCCCAGGCGGTGGCCCGGAAATATCAGGCCTGCCTTGACCCGGGCAAGGTGCATTTTATCTATCAGCCCATCGACGTTGATCTCTCCGGCCGCGGCGAGATCGGCCCCCAGGAAACCCCGCCCCGGTTCACCTGCATCATGGTGGGCCGCCTCCAGGCAGGCAAGCGCCAGGAGGATGCCGTGCGGGCCCTGGCCGAACTGCGGGCTGCCGGGGTGCCGGTGCGCTTATGGCTGGTGGGGGACGGGGATCCGGACTACCGCGCCTTTTTGGAGGACCTAATTCACGAAAAGAGTCTGGCTGGACAGGTCAGGTTTGTCGGACAGGTGAATAATGCCCTACCCTCTATCCAGCAGGCCGATGTCCTGCTATTGTGCTCCCGCTGCGAGGCTTTTGCCCGGGTGGTGGTGGAGGCCATGAAAGCCGGCAAACCGGTGCTGGGAGCCCGAAGCGGCGGCACCGTGGAACAGATCAGGGACGGCTTTAACGGCTTTTTGTATGAGCCCGGAAACTATAAAGAATTGGCCGAAAAAATACGGTATCTCAGTGAAAATCCGCAACTCGCCAGGGAAATGGGGGAAAATGGCCGCCTATGGGCTGAGGCCACCTTTACCCGGAAGCGTTATCAGGATAAGTTAGCCAGGATCTTAGGCGAATTAGCGCATCATGGATAAATCACCTTCCCTGATTAATCGTTATCCTGTGTTGCTGGGAATCTCTCTTTTGATTCTGTCCACGGTCTTTTGCTGGCTTATGTTTCTCAAATACGGCAGCGCCAATATTTTTTACGTATTAAATGTCATGTACCTGCTTTGTATTGTTTTATTTATTATTGGCGCGATGAAATATAAGGATGTCAACCTGATAACCGGCATTCTCCTGTCCGTGGCTTCTCTTCTTTTTATCATGGCACTGTTTGATTTTTATCTGATTACCTTTTGTTACGAGACCTCCGGCCCCGGGGGTGAGCATGTCATCAGCCATCGCAATTGGCATAATAAATTTGTCTGGAAAAATGAACAGGGATTCTGGGAGCGCAGTCTGGCCGCTTTTGAAAAAACTGACAGAAGAAATAAAGGCTTAGTCATTGCCGTAGTGGGCGATTCTTTTACCTGGGGCCAAGGCATCAAGGGGAACAAACACCGCTTTACCGAACAACTGGAAGAAAAGTTGAATAGCGTCCTCATCAGAGGGGAAAAAGATAGCCGTGCTCAATTTTGGCAGGGGCGGCGCGGACACCCGGCAGGAAATTCAAATCGTCAGGGAAAGCGGTTGCCAAAATTCACCCGGATATTGTCATTATCTGCTATTTATCCAATGATATTGATTCGGGCAGCTTCGCCGGTCATTGGGAAAAATATGGCAATACCGGTGAAAAACTATCATCCATAACGCCCACGGTGAATTATTTTTATTGGCGTTTTATCGGTTTGCTAAAATACCACCATATCGGCAGGAAATATATGGAAAGTCTGGTGGAAGCTTATAATAATCCGAAAACCTTTCAAAAGCATCAGGATGAATTACGCACCTTGATAACAGAGATAAAGGCAATGGGCGCCCAGCCGATTTTCGTCATACTGCCTTTTCCCCAGATGTGGAAGCTGTTTCCAAAAAGTACCAGGGATGATATTTATAATCATATCGCTGCGTCCCTCAGGCAGGAACAAGTTCCAGTCATTGACCTGAGTTATATGGAAGAGAAATATCCCCTGGAGAAATTCCAGGTAAACTCCGCAGACGCTCACCCCAATGAAAAAATGCATGCCGAATTCGCCGGAGCCTTGTATCAATGGCTGGTAAACAATCAGGGGTATAAGGATCTTTTAGAAGAGCGTAACTGAAAGATCTATAATGCATGGCAGGGGAGGGCAGGAGCCTTTTATAGCGGTTGCCCAAAGTAATTTCTTTAAGTTTTTTCTGATTGCCAGATATGGCATGGTGGGGGAACAGCTTGCTTTGCCCTGATTGGGCATGGCAAGCCATGCCCCTATGCGAGGAAATCTTTTCTGGCAACCGCTATAGGGCGCCTTCTTAAGGGCGTGATGCATCACGCCCCTACAATAGTTCTAAATTATTGTCCGGCGATTGCGGCTTGGGAGAAAAGTCCCCCCCCTCACTGATAACATTTAAAAAGCGGGATGATGAGTTCCAGGACCTCCTCGTCCAGGTAAACGGGCTGGCTGACCCGGAAGATCTGGTCAGGCCGGCGTTCCCGGCGTCCGCTGCAGGCGCAGCTTCAAGCCCCAGGCCAGCCAATTGCCGAAGACGTCCCGCACCGAGCGGATAATGGTGCGCGGTTTGGTGCCCTTGGCTTCCCCTTGCTGGCGGGGGATGAAATGGATGGGCACCTCCAGGAAGCGGGCGCCCCGGGCGTGGGCCTTCAGCAGGAGCTCAGGATTGACAAAGGAGCTTTTCCCCACCAGGGGCAGGGATTGGGCCAGGGCCGTGGGGTAGAAGGTGATGTTCTGGAAATCGTGGAATTTCACGCCATAGAGCAGCCGCAGCAAATAGTAATTGCTCAGGGACACCACCGCCTTGCCGAAAGTGTCGGAGCGGGACTTGATGCGGTAAATGGAGCGAATCACCGGGATGTGGCTGAGCAATCTTTCCGGGGCCGGGCGGATGCCCTGGACCACATCGAAGTGCTTCAAAAGTTCCAGAAAGATGCGCAGATAGGTCAGGTCGTAGGACCAATCCACGGTCTGCCAGAAGAGATACTCTTTTTGGGCCGCGGCCACCGCGGTGCGGCAGGCCAGGCCCACATTCAGGTTGGTGGCATGGGTGATGACCCGCAGGCGGGGCTCCCGGCGGGCATAGTCGGCCAGGATCTCCCCGGTGCGGTCGGTGCTGCCGTCGTCCACGAACACCAGTTCATAGTCGGTGGCGGTTCTCTCCAGCAGGGCCAAGGCCCGGTCCAGGAAGCCCTCAACCAGCTCCTCCTCGTTGTAGCCCCAGGCCAACATGGACACGGGGCGCTCGAATTTATCCGTTAATCTCATCAGGGCGTTCCTTTGCCGATTAATGGGGGTTACCGGGAGGTGCTGTCAAAAACCGGGGCCGGCCCCAGACCGGGCACATACGCCAGGCTTTTCGGGCCGCAATTGAACAGCAAATCCACCATGGACAGATGGGAGATGAACTCCCCGTACAGTTGGGGATAGGGCTGGCACTCATAATCCTGGAAAACCACTTTAAGCCTCGCATCCGCAAATTGTTGCATGTAGAGGTAATTTCTTCCGGAACTCCCCTCATAAAAGATGTTGGCTCCCACCGCCCGGCAGATATCCACCAGGCGCCGGGTGGGGTCATCCCCCGGGCACTCCAGGCTGCTGGACAAGACGATTTCCACGGTCAGCCCCAGCCAGCCGGCGATTAGGCGTATCAAGGCAACATCCAGGTCCAGGAGTTTCTCCCAGGGCTGACTCAGGGTCTCTTCCAGGGCGGGGTAATAGTCGGCAAAAAAAGGGGCCTTGCTGTAAAGCTGCTGCAGGGTGAGGCAGTGTTTTTTGGCCCACCGGGGCTGGGCCGGATCGATGAGCACTTCGTTGATGTTGGGTTTGTTCAGGCCCTTGAGGCGCACCGGCACGGTGAGCCACAGGGGGCCGTCGGGGCCCTTGACCCGGTTGCGGTTGCGCCAGCCGTGCTTGTCATACTGCACGTCATCATAGAGGACAAAAATGTGGGAGCGTAGCATCTGCTCAAAAAAGCCCAACCAGGGCAGATAGCCGGGCTGCAGGATGCCGACGATCTTCATGGCATCAGGTTTCCGGCTCGCCCTGGGTTTTGGTGAGGCGGGTCTCTTCGGCGTTCTTGACGATTTTCCAGTAGTTGTGCTTCCAGGAGCGGTACTTCCAGTCAGGGCAGTTGCGGCACAGGGGAATCTCGTGGCCCCGGCGCTCCAGGTGTTTCTGGCGGAAATATTCGAAGCCCCGGCCCTTCCAGATGTCGGCAATGGACTTGTCGTGGATGTTGCCGAAATCCGTCACCGCCCGGATGTCAAAGCCGCACACCAGAACCTTGCCCCGGGCGTCGATGTTGAGGCGCTCAAACAGAAAAGGGCAGGGGATGTGCTCTTCCGGCGGGAGATAGGGGGTGGGGTCCGCGGAATAATCCTCGTTGATGCCCCAGGTCAGGTACTTGCGTTTTTGAAAAACATCCACCCGGGGCTCCCAGAAGGCGGCGGCCTGCTCCAGATCCACGCCCTGCTGGTTGATGCCGCTGCCGATGATTTTGGTGGGGCTCCCCAGGCGCTGGCGCTCCGTCCTGAAGGCCGCCACCGCGTCAAGCAGCTTTTGCCAATGCAGACCGGGGCGCACGAGATTATAAGTGTCGGGGTCGCCCGCATCCACGGAGAACTCCACCATGTCGAGGCCGCAGGTTAACAGCCGGTTGATAGACTCGTCGGTGAAGCACGAGCCGTTGGTGATCAAACCCACCCGCGCGCCTTTGGCCTTGGCGTATTCGATGAGCTCCACGGCCTTGGGGTGAAGCATGGGCTCCCCGCCACCCGACAGCCTGATCCAGGCCTGATGGGGCCCGCACTGGTCGGCGATGATCTTAAAGGTCTCTTCCCACATGAAGGGGCGGTCGCGGTAATCCTGGCGGATGGTGGAGTTGGTGTAGGGGCAGTTGGGGCACCTGGCGTTGCAGACATAGACCAGGCCCAGAACGCACATCATGGGAAAGTCCACCGCGTCCGGGCGGATGCCGTAGTGTGTCTCGGTGTGTTGCATGTCAGCCATAAGCTTTTCAGAAAAGGAATTGCGAATTGTAGGGCTTTTTGCCAACCGTAGCCGCAGGCTTCAGCCTGTGCCACCAAGCAGTTATAGTTCAGCTTTTTGGTACCAGAAAGGCCTGGAGCCGAAGGCCTCGTCTTCCGTGCCGATGTAGGTGGCGCCCACCACCTGCCAGTCCGGGCAGCCCTGGCAGATTGCCGGCATCTGGTCCCACTCATGCCGCCGGTGGCGGTCCCTTACCTGGGCTTTGTGGTTCCCCTGCCAGATATCTTTGATGGAGCGCTCCCGGACATTGCCCGCCACATAGCGCCCCTCGTAATCCACGGCGCAGGTCACCAGGTTGCCGTTTTGGTGAATGGCCGCGGCGTTGTTTCCCCAGGGGCAGGCGATGCGAAATTCCGGGTCATTGCGCAAACCCGGCACCACGATGCTCCCCGTGGAGGTCCAACTCACCATGTGCCGGGTTTTCACTTCCGCATGGCGGGCCCGCCAAAACTCGGTAAAATCCTGAACCTCGGCCTCATTTTCCTTCATGATGGAATACTGGCACTGAATGATGGGATATTCCTGGCCGCGCTGCTCCTTGCGGCGCAAAAGCTCCTCCACCGCGGCAAAGATCTTGTTGCGGCTCCCCCCTTTGCGGATTTTGTTGAAGGTTTCGGGCTTGAAGCCGTCCAGACTGAGGATGAAACGCTTGAGGGGGGAATTGAGAACGTTATCGATGTTGCGCGCCAGCAGGATGCCGTTGCTGTTCAAGACGATATTGCTGCACCCCGCCTGGGCGGCATAATCCAGCCACTGCCAGATTTTGTCGCCCAACAGCAGGGCCTCGCCGTAAAAAGTGGGCCAGATTTCGCAATCGGGCTTCTCCTGGGCAATTTCATCGACGATGCCCTTGAACAGGTCCTCGGCCATATCGGCCCGTTCCCGCTTCATCTCTTTGTGGGAGCAGTGCAGGCAGACCATATTGCAGCGCGAGGTCGATTCGATGACCAGCTGCGGCGGGAAGGGGTGGTCGATCAGCCCTGCTTCAATATGTTGCAATTCCTGACGACGTTGGGGGGATAACAACTAACCTTCTCCTCTAATTAATTATTGCTACACTTTCAATTTCTCTTTAGTACATACCCGGCCACAATTTTGGTTGAGGAAATACCGGCGGCCACCATGGTAAAATTATATTTATATGCGAGAGATTGGATAAATTTTTCATCGATTACATGGATGAATTCAGCCAGATTTTGGCTGGTCCTGATGGCCGCAGCCTCCGGGGAATCGTTGAATCTGCGGTAAAGAAGATTATCCGGAACTACTGCGGTGGAATTGACAAAAATCTCATTGAAAGTTTCTTTCTCATTGACATTGTAAGGAGTTACTCCGGAAAAGGCAACGGTGCCATTAGGACCCAGCTTGGCAACAACTAATGAAAAGAAGGTATCAATCTCAGCAGGGGAGAAAAAATGCATGAGCCGGAAAGCAGTTATGAGTTGATAGGTTTCGTTATCCCGCTCAAGAAAAGCAAAGATATCATCCTTCTTCGGTGTGATATACGGTAGCACATCAGCCAGTTCAATGTGGAGTTTGCCAAATTCGTTGGCGCGCTTGACGATACTTTCAAGGTCCAGGCCGGCTTCATCGAGATCCACGACGGTGACGGGTTTTTGTTTTAAGGCCGCCGGAATGGCAAAGCGCAAGCCTCCTCCCCCCAAATCCAGGATGCCGCCCATGGGGGGCAGGAAGTTGTCCACCACAAAGTCGACGAAAGGCTCATCGTGCCAGGGAATGTACTGCACGCCGGTGCCGGGCACGGTGGAGACTTTTCTTTCCGGGCTGATAAACATGCAATTACCTTGGTTTAATTATAGGGGATGGCCGGACAAAGTCGAATTTTTTTCTTCCTTCTCGTCCCCAAGCTCCTGCTTGGGGATGTACTTTGACGCCAGGCTCCGCCTGGCACCGGCAACTTCTTCAGCGAAGCTTTCCAATTGTGCAAAGCAGTCGCTCATGAGCCTTTGGCTCTCTCAAAACCATGAAAAGTCGTGGGGCGGGCGTCATCGCCCGCCATCTCGGTGCGCAGTGCGCACCCTACATCTTCTTTGCATCCCACAGCGTTTCCCAAGCCGGAGCTTGGGAACCAGAGGGAAAATCCCCCGTAGGGGCGACGCATGCGTCGCCCCTACAACAGATTGTCGTTCGGGGGTGGCCCCAATCAGGCCATGCAGGGCTTAAACACCTTTCACCCCAGCCCTCGCTCCCGACGGGGAGAGAGGGTCAGGGTGAAGGGGAAAAATCACTGGCTTACTGATTCATACCAAATTTGAAAACACAATAAATTCCAAATCTTGGCGGAATGATCCGCAGCACCCTCATAGTGTTCAGTCAACAAGGTGTGAACGTAATCATTTCTGAAAAAACCGTGCTTGGCTAAGCTGTTGGCGTCAAGCACCTCCAGAACCCAGGGCCGCAGGCTGGTGCGCATCCAGGAGTAGTTGGGCTGGACAAAGCCTTCCTTGGGCCGGTGCAAGAGATCCTCCGGCACTAAGCCCTGCATGGCCAATTTATGTACGTACTTATTAATGCCCTGGGAAATCTTGAGATGGCCCGGCAGGCGGTTGGCAAATTCGATGAGGCGGTAATCGAGATAGGGGGAGCGCACCTCGATGGAATGGGCCATGGACAGCCGATCAATGAAGGGCAGCACCTGATTGGGCAAGACCTCCTGCTGATCCACCTCGAGAACGGCATTGAGGGGGTCCTTCGCCCGGCCGGGCGCGGCCAGGCGTTCGTAAATCTCGTGGGTGGTGCCGCCCTGGGCTGCCTTCAGGAAATCCGGGCTTAGAAGCCCATGTTTTTCCCCTTCGTTGAAAACCGCCAGTTTCATGCGCCAGTCGGCCTGGCGCCCTGCCGCCACCCGCTGTAAAAAGGCGAACTGTTCCGGGGTGTCGAAGGGGACCAGCAGTTGCCGTTCCTGGTCGGTGAGCGCAGCCAGGTCGTTTTTCCCCTGTTTTTGCAATTGGAACAGATGATACATGGGCCAGGCCAGGCGGTGGGCCAGGTAGCTGCCGAACAGCTCATCCGCGCCGTCCCCGGATAACGCCACTTTGACGTGCTGGTGGATGAGGATGCTCAAAAAGAAGGTGGACACGGTGCCGGAAAAAGGTTCGTCAAAGGCCCGGAGCACCTCGGGCAGGCGCCGGGCGAATTCCTCCGGCGTCAGGATGTATTCATAATGCTCGGTCTGCAGGCGCTCCGACATGAGCCGGGAATAGTGGCTGTCCAGGGATTTTCCCACAAACTGGCCCTCGGCCTCATCCGCGTACCCCAGGTTGAAGGTGATCACCGGCTGGGACTGATGCCGGCACATGAGAGTCACCACGGAACTGGAATCCACCCCGCCGGAGAGATAAGCCCCATAAGGCACATCGCAATCCATGCGCAGGCGCACCGCGTCGTCCAGCAGGGTCAACAGGTGCTGCGCGGCTTCCTGGGGGGTGATGTCGGTGAGGGGCCGGCTGAAATCCAGGCGCCAGTAAGGGTGGGTCTGAACTTCCCCGTTTTCCCAGACAAGATAGTGGCCGGGCAGCAGTTGCTTGATGTGCCGGAAGGCGGTATGGGGGGCGCTGAGATTCTTCAGGCTGAAATAATGGTAGAGCGCCGGAAAATCCAATTCCCGGGAAACCCGGTCATGCTGCAGGATGGCCTTGATTTCCGAAGCGAACACCAGATCCTGGCCGATCTGGCACCAATACAGGGGCTTTTTGCCGATGCGGTCCCGGTAGAGGAGCAAACGGCGGCGCCGCCGGTCCCAGAGGGCCAGGCCGAACATGCCGTTGACCTGGGCTTGGTCGGGCCACAGATCGCCGTATTCTTCGTACAAATGGACGATGGTCTCGGTGTCGCTGTGGTGAGTGCGGAAGCTGTGGCCCTGCTTGAGCAAACCCTGGCGCAATTCCAGGTGATTGTAGATTTCCCCGTTAAAAACCACCCACAGGCTCTCATCTTCGTTGGCGATGGGCTGCGCCCCGGTCTCGAGATCCACGATGGACAGACGCCTGATGGCCAGGGACACCGAGCCATCCTGATAATAGCCCGCCTCATCCGGACCCCGGTGAATCAGGCTGGCGTTCATCCTGGCCAACAGGGCCCGGTCGCCCGCTCCGGTAAAACCACAAATACCGCACATAACATCACTGACGAGAAATATTCATAAATTCAAACGCAGAATGTACCAGACCGGACTCCGGGAGTAAAGGCGATTTTCCTTTGTCAAAGCAGATTACACAGGTATATTAACAGGTTAAAAAAATCTTGACACGGGGGGCCTTTTGGCATACACAATATATTTCGGCGTTTGCCGCGTAAGGTTTGATGATTAAAGCTGTTTTCATGTCAGTAAAATATGGTTCGGCAGTGCTACTGCTGAAATTCCGTTCGGTGTCAATCTTTATCGAGTCATCTTTCTTCACAGGCAATCCCGTCTCACTTGACAGCGTAAGTAACAGTATCGTGCCCATCGGTTTATCAAAATAATCTTAACTAATAATTGACCCGCTTGCATGCATACCTTGGAAAAATCGGCTGAAATAAAAGACAGTATTCCCAGCCAATAAACTTACCTGGATCAAAAGTTGGTGGCCGGTCAAGCTCCTTATTGGCGTCGTCTTACTGTATTATCTTTTTTCTACCGGTAAACTTTCCCTGGATTTGTTCCGGGCCGTCTTTTCTGTCAGAGGCCTGCTTTATTTGCTCCTGGCCGCTCTACTCATCCTGGTGGCCTATGTGCTTTCCTCCTGGCGGCTGTTTCTTCTTTTTCGGGTGCAGGGTTTCCCCTTTTCCACCAGGCTTTGTTTCCAGATCAATCTGTTGGGCTTTTTTTTCAACAACTTTCTGCCCGCCTCCATCGGGGGCGACGCCATGCGGGCCTATTATTTCGCCAAAGGGCGCCAGGAACACCTGGCCGCCATCCTGGCCACCCTGGTGTATGATAGGCTGTTGGGCCTCATGGGCCTCATGGTGGGGGCCTTCCTGGGACTGAGCCTGGCCTGGTTCTTTGAGGTGGGTTTTGTCTGGACGCCGGAATTTCGCGGGGCCTATGCGGTCCTGGTGGCCGCGTTTTTGGCCGTCGGCCTTTTTTATGGCCTGACCCGGTGGCCGCGCTTTCTGGGCTGGGTGGAGGCGCTGCTGGCCAAAATTCCCTATGGGGCGGCCATCTCCAGTTTTGGCGCCAGTTTTGCCGGGCTGACCAGGAATGGCCTCCTTTCCCTGGCTCTCCTGGGGATTTCCCTCATGCCCCATTTTTTTGCCATTCTGGCCTTGTATGTCACCGGCCGGGCCTTCGGCATCGACAGCAGCCTGTGGCTGACGATTATTCTTTCCCCGGTGATTTTTTTAAGTGGCATTCTTCCCCTGTCTCCTAATAATATCGGGTGGACGGAGTATCTGGGGTCGTTAATCTGGTCGTCCCAGGGTATCGGCCAGGGCGGCAATTTGTGGATGGCCTTCCGGCTGGTGTGCGCCCTCACCAGCCTCAGCGGTTTACTGGTCTATCTGCGTCTGCGGGCAGGAGCTTTATCACATGAAAGTTGAGTTTTACCGCCACCAATTGGGGGAAGCCAACCTGAAGCGCTTCGCCCAGGTCATGAGCACCATTTTTCTCACCACCGGCGATGAGGTGGCCCTTTTTGAGGAGAAATTCGCCGAATTTTTGGGCGAAAAATACGTGGTGGGCCTGACCAGCGCCACCGCCGGCCTGCAGTTGGCCCTGCTGGCCCTGGGTGTGGGCCGTGGCGATGAGGTCATCACCACGCCCATGACCTTTGTGGCCACGCCCCTGTCCGTCATGCACGCCAACGCCACCCCGGTATTCGTGGATGTGGAGCCGGATACCGGCAACCTTGACGTTGGCCTAATCGAGGCCGCCATCACTCCCCGGACCAAGGCCATCATGCCGGTGCACCTGTACGGCCAGATGGTGGACATGGTGGGCTTGAAGAAGCTGGCCCAGAAGCACAACCTCTTCCTGGTGGAGGATGCGGCCCACTGTCTGGAAGGCCGGCGGGATAATGTCCGGGTGGGCCAATTGTCCGAAGCCGCGTGCTACAGCTTTTACGCCACCAAGAGCATCACCTGCGGCGAAGGTGGGGCCATCAGCACCTCCCAGGAGCATTTGCGGGTCATGTTTCAAAAGCTCAGGCTGCACGGCATGTCCACGGACGCGCTGCACCGCTACACCAAGCTCTACCGCCATTACGACGTGGACGTCCATGGCTGGAAATACAATATGTACAATCTCCAGGCCGCGCTGCTCATCGACCAGATCGACGAGATCGAGCCCCGCTGCCAACAGCGGGGGCGCATCGCCGAGTACTACCGGGCCAGCCTTGCCGGTTGCCCGGGCCTGGAACTGCCCACCTTCAGGCCGGACATCAAGCAGGGCTATCACCTATTCACCATCTGGGTGGATCCGGACAAAAGGGATCATATCTTGTGGGCCTTGCAGGACCAGGGGGTGGGGGTGGCGGTCAACTACCGGGCCTGTCACCTGTTCACGCTTTTCCGCCAACAGTTCGGCCATAAGGAAGGGGATTTCCCCAACGCCGAAAGGATCGGCAGCCGCACTATCAGTCTGCCGTTATACGCCTCCTTGCGGGACGAAGAGATTGAATATGTGGCCGCCACCGTGAAAAGAGTGGTAAATAGTCAGGGTTAACCGAGAGGCCGCGGGGTCAATGATTGTGGAAAAAACCGGCATTATTATTGTCACCCTGGAGCTGTCGCCCTTTTTTAAAATAACCGGGGTGGGCGATCTCCTCCGCAACATCATCGGGGAGCTGGCCCGGCGCCAGATTCCCGTCACCGTCATCTGTCCGGACTTCGGCTGTGACTACCCCGGCCTCACCTTCAAAAAATCCCTGTCCTTCTATGCCGCCATCGGCGGCCAGGCCACGCCCCTGCAGTTCCGCTGGGCCACTGATGAGCAGGGGGCCACCTATTTTTTCCTGAAAGACAAGGAGTTGGAGCAGTACCTGAAAAAGCTGCCCGCGGAACCCACGAGTCTTGAAACCGCCAACCTGAGCCTGAAATTCTGCTACGGCGCGTTTCTCGTGTTGGAGGCCCTGTCCAAGGGTGAGTTCGGCTTTGCCGACAAAGACCGCCTGGTGGTGCATGCCTTTCACTGGCAGACGGGGCCCTTGCTGGCCCTCATCAAACAGAGCCACTGGTCCCAGCCCTTCCGTACCGTGTTGACTGTGGACATTTTGGACAAACAGGGGCGCTTCAATCCCGAGGTCCTTGACGCGCACGAGATTTTTCATGCCTTGCGGGTCCGGGAAGACGAAGAGATCAACTTCCTGAAAACCGGCATTGACACCGCGGATATCCTCCACACAGTAAGCCCCAATTACGCCAGGGAAATTCAGCAATCGCCCTACGGGCGGGGATTGGAGGGCCTGCTCAAGCAGCGCTACCAGGAGGGGCGCCTTCTGGGGGTCTTAAATGGCCTTGATCCGGTCTTGTCCGATTGGCGTTGCATCCCGGTCCTGCAGAAAAACGGCCTGTGCATCGTGCCGGATGATGAACAGGTGTTTGAGCACAAGAAGCGGGCCAAGCTCCTGTTTCAAAAAACTGCGGGCTTGCCGGAGGACCCCGAGGCCTTTCTCATCAGCATGGGCCACCGCTTTGTCACCCAGAAGAACTTCGCCCTGGTGGCCAATGCCATGGACAAGCTCATGGCCTTGAACCCCCGTCCCCAGATTTACCTCAGGGCCTGGCCCGAGCCCGCCCGGGAGGACGCCGACCTGGACCTCTGGTGGCAGATCACCCGGTTTTCCAAGCGCTACCGCTTTCATGTGTCCTTCCTGTCGCCCTACGACCGGGATCATGCCCTGATAGATGAAGGCATTTTCATCGACCGGTTTCTCTATTACGCGGCCTCGGACTTATTCCTGATGCCCTCCCTGTGGGAGCCCTGCGGGTTGTGCCAGCTGGAGGCCATGCGCTTCGGGGCCCTCCCGGTGGTCAGCGCGGTGGGGGGCCTGGTGGATACGGTGCAGCCCCTGACCGGGGACCGCGACGGCTGGGGCTTTCAATTGGAAGACCCTTTCGACCCCCAGGGGCTGGCGGACACCGTGCAGAAAGCCATGGAAATCCGGGCTGCCCAGCCGGAAGTGTGGCAGGGCATGGTTAAGCGGGCCATGTCCTTTGATTCCAGCATCGCCCACACGGTCAATTCTTATTTGACCTCGCTATACAGCGCCACTGTCGCCGCCGCGTCCCCCGCCACGCCGTAAAGGCCTGCCCTTGTCTTTCCCTGCCACCCGTTCGCCGTCGGACTCCGGAAATCCTGGCTCCTGGTGGGTCTTGGCGGCCGGTCTCCTTTTCTTTATTGCCTTTCAGACGGGCCTGGTCCTGGAAGTCCAACTGCGCCGGCATCTCCCTGCGGAGGCGGACGATGCCTACTGTTATATTTATAACGCCATGCAACTGCGTTCGGGGTTTAACTATGACACCCCGGCCTTGCGCGATCTGCGCACCCAATCGCAGCCGGAGCCCGGAGACGCCATTGACCGCCAGAATCTGAAATGGGAGCTGCATCATTCCCTGTTTTTCAATCATTACCCCCTTTACTCGGCGTTTCTCCTGTTTCTCAAGTGGATCACCGGGACGGACTTTGAAACCACCTATAGAACAGCCGGTCTGGCGGGGAGCTTGTTCATTGCCGGGGCGTTCGCCTTCTTTCTGGCCACCGTCACCGACAGGACCAGCGCCGGCCTGGCCCTGGGCTCCCTGGCCCTCACCATGTTCCCCCAACAGGGGATTCATTACGTGGTGCCCACCAATATCTGCATGGCCTTGGGCCTGGTGTTGCTGGCCCTGTTATTGAGAACAGAGGGCCAGGCCAACCGGCTGTTGTTTATCTTCAGCGCGGTGCTGGTTTTCTTCCACCGCACCGGAGTACTCTATGCCGGGTTGGGGCTGCTGCTCACGGCGATTCTGCGGTTCAAGAAAGACGGCTATAAGCAAATTATCAGCGACTTACTGCCGACCATATTTCTCCTGGTCTTCTATGTCATAATTTCCAGCGTCTACCCCGTGTATTTTTTTAGATTGGGGCCTATGGCGCCACCGCCGGACACCAACTACTTCCAAGAGGTCTGGCTTAATTTTCTGGAGTTGCTCAGAATTCTGGGCAACTGGTTTGTTGATCATGGGGTCATACTCCCGCCTGTGCCGCTGCAGAACTTCATCTACTATAAACTGCCCAAGCATATTCAGGAGTTTGTGTCCAGCTACAGACTTCTTTTATTTATCGGCTCTCAGATTGCCGGTCTGGGTCTCCTGTATGGGGAACGGCTCCTGAGAAAAGCCTCGGGAAAGATTTCTCAGTTCCTGGGCTGGCTCCTGGGTCTGGGCGGGGTCATCATCTCTTTGCCCGTCCTGTCAGCCCTCCTGCTCATCATCTTCCTCCGGGCCGGCTGGGTGTATGCGCCCGAGGGCAAGAAATCCTCCCTGCACCTGGCCTTCTTCATGCTGCTGACCATTCTTCTGCCCTCGCTCCTGCATGTGATGTTCGTGGCCGAAGCCGATCATCCCATCCTGCGGGCCGACCTCACCCTCCGCCTGTGGGTGCCCTTCGCCGTGGCTTTGGCCGCCATTTTCGGGCGGGGATTGTGGTGGGTGGGACACAATATCCGGCACAGTTCCCTGGATTTTCTCCCCGGCTGGCTGCAAGATAAACAATTCATCACCCAGCCGGCCAGGCCCGGCCTTATGTGGGCGGCCTTGCTGGTTTTCCTGCTCCTGGGCTATGCGCCCCACCTGGTCCAGGCCTATGAAGAGCGGGAAAACATCAAGCATTTCATGCTGATCCGCCAGAACGTGGTGTTCGACCCGGGCCAGGTCGAGTGGCTGTTCCAGCACACCGGTCCGGACGATATTATCGTGTATAATGATGATTTTCTGCGGCACTATTTCCTGTCCCACGGGGGGTTGGCGCGGCGGGCCATGTATTTACCCCTCTTGCCGCTGCCGGACAGCTTCCATTTTAAAGCGGAAAAGGTGAAATTCGAAGTGGGCTGGAATCCCTATCTCGCCATTCAGAGTTATAAAAATGTCCGGGCCGTCCAGGACCCCCTCATCATCCCAGGGGGGTCGGTTTATACCTTAACTTTAGAGAATGATTTTCAACCGGGAAAACTGCAGCTCTTGCCGGGACCCCAAAAAGGGGGGCCCGCCAAACTGCGGCTCATCCGGGAGTCCGCCGGGGGATTGGTCACCACGGCCGACCTTGATCTCGCCGGCAACACCTGGCAGGCCTTCCCCCTGGCCCCGGAACCCGGCGGGACCCTGTCCCTGGTGAATCTTGAGCCCGCGCAGCCCGCAGCCCTGGCGGGGCTGAGGTTTGGCGGCCAGCCGGACCCCGGATTTAGGTGGCCCTGGCAGGGGGTGGTCAAGGTCGCCTTGGATGACAAGGAGATCAACATCCAGCGGGAGGCCCTTCTCCCCAAGGAGAGGACCATCAAGGGGGCGCCCTATAGTCTCAAGGCGCTCCAGGACCAGGGCTCCACGGTGCTCTGGCGGCTCAGTCCCCGGGAGGGGGGCTAACGGGCCAGGGGTACGCACCCGGTTCGGGCCTTCCCAAAAGGCTTTCGCCCCGTTCTTAATTTATGATAGATTAATATTTTGGATTTGTTCATATATCCCGTGCTTCGCAAAAAGACATAAGAACAAGTTGCCGGGGGCCCCGCCTTTCTCGGACCCTCAGCGGGTTGGGAGGGGGGTGTGGGGGGAGGGCAGGGACCTGAGGCCCCTGGCCCTCCCCCCACTGAATAATCGTTTTTGGTTTTTTAAGCTATGAGTGTCAACAGCCAATCCGTGGGCCTTATCAATTTAGCCAAGCTGTATCTGCGCCATCGCCAGTTGACCTGGGAGATGATCAAGCGGGATATCACGGACCGGTACGCGGGGCAGATTTTCGGCTCCGCCTGGGCCATCGGTCATCCCCTCATTCTCATGGCCATTTACACCTTTGTGTTCACCTTTATTTTTTCCACCCGGATGGGCAGCCAGGCCGATTTCCCTTTGGATTACACCACCTACCTCTTAAGCGGCCTCATTCCCTGGATGTCCTTCCAGGAATCCATGGGGAGGGGGACCACGGCCATTCTCTCCAATGCCAACCTGGTGAAGCAGGTGGTGTTCCCCTTGGAGATTCTGCCGGTGAAGGGCATCTTTTCGTCACTTCTGACCCAGACCGTGGCCACCCTGTTTCTCATGGCTTATGTCGCCATCAAATTCGGTACCCTGCCCTGGACCTACAGTCTGGTGCCCCTGTTGATGTTTTTTCAGTTTTTGGCCATGGCCGGGGTGTGTTTCATCCTGGCCGCGGTTGGTTCGTATTTCAGGGATCTCAAGGACATCGTCCAGGTCTTCTGCATCGCCTGTTTGTACGGCATCCCGGTGTTTTATCTGCCGGATTGGCTGCCGGGCTGGTTTAAGCCCATTTTCTACCTCAACCCCTTCAGTTACATGGTGTGGTGCTACCAGGATGCCTGTTATTTCGGCCGCTTTGAACACCCCTGGGCCTGGCCGGTTTTCTTTTCCCTGAGTTTTCTCGGCATAATCGCCGGCAATCGCATTTTCCGGAAAATAAAAACCATGTTCGGGAATATCCTTTGAGTCAACAAGAGCTCGCTATTCAGGTTGACGGCTTGTCCAAGGTGTTCCGCCTCTACGCCCGCCCGGTGGACCTGCTTTGGGAGGTTTTGTTCCGCCGGCCCACCCACCGGGAACTCTGGGCCTTACGGGACGTCTCTTTTCAGGTGAAATCCGGGGAAGTGGTGGGCATCATCGGCCGGAACGGCTCGGGCAAAAGCACGCTCCTCAGGATTCTCACCGGGGTTTTGGATAAGACCCATGGGGAGATAACGGTCAACGGCAAGATTTCCTCCATCCTGGAGTTGGGCACCGGCTTTCACCCGGAGTACACGGGCCGCCAGAACATCTTCATGGGGGGTTTGTGCCTCGGCATGTCCCGCCAGGAAATTGAACAGAAGGCAAACTGGATTATTGATTTCAGCGAACTCAAGGATTTCATCGACCAGCCCCTGCGCACCTATTCCACCGGCATGAAGGCCCGCCTGGCCTTCAGCACCGCCATCAGCCTGGACCCCGACATCCTCTTTGTGGATGAAGCCCTGTCCGTGGGGGACGTCAAGTTCAACCGCAAATGCTTCAACACCATCAATGAATTCAGGGAAAAGGGCCGCACCATCCTCCTTGTTTCCCACGATCTGAACGTGGTGAGCTCGTTTTGCGACAAGACCATCCTGCTGAACGAGGGCCAAATCCTGGCTTACGGGGACCCCCGGGACGTGACCCGCATCTATCACCAACTGCTGTACTGCCAGGAAAAGGAAGAGGCCACCGAGGTTTCAGGCTTAGCGGCAAGAGAGACTGAAGAGCGGGACGAATTAAGGGAGCGGGCCAAAGAGCACCTGCACCTGGCCCAGATGCCGGACGACGCGCCCTATGAAATCCGGTGCGGGGATAGAAAAGAGGCGGAAATCATCGACTTTGGCATCCTGGACCAGCAGGGCAACAAGGTCACCCTCCTCACTTCGGGGGAAAAATACACCTTCTTTATGGACGCCCTTTTCCATGAGGACGTGAAAGATATCTCCTTCGGGTTTGTTATCCGGGACCCCAAGGGAGTAAATATTTTCGGCATTGATTCCGCCTGGATGAACTACAATGTTTCCCCACACAAAAAAGGGGAAGTGCTCCGGGGCATTCTGGAAGTGACCATGTGGCTGACCAACGGCGAGTATTTTCTGAGCGCCGGCATCGGCAACCGGGACGCCAAGAACTTTGATTTTCGTTATGATGGCCTGTTGTTTTCCATCCCGCGCCATCCCTTGCTGCATACTTATTCCTTAATAAATCTTCAGCCGCAACTATCCTATCGTACTTTAACCTTTGGTGACTCCCAGGAAAAGAAGACTTACAACGTGGTTTAACCCGTTCTTTCTTATGTGGATTTCTCAATTACACCGAGTGAAGCCTCAATAACAGGCGGCTACGTTAATGTGCGGCATTTGTGGCATTGTTTATACTGACCCCGAACGTCGGGCCGACCCGGGCTTGCTGGAGCGCATGGCCCGGGTTCAGAACCACCGAGGTCCCGATGATCAGGGCATCTGGTGCCAGGGGAATGTGGGGCTGGGGCATGTGCGCCTGTCCATCATCGACCTGTCCCCCCTGGGCCATCAGCCCATGACCAATGAAGACCAATCCGTGTGGGTTACCTTTAACGGGGAGATTTATAATTTTCTTGAACTCCGGGAGGAACTCCGGCAAAAGGGGCATCAATTCCGCTCCCGCACCGACACCGAGGTGCTTGTCCACCTGTGGGAGGAAGAAGGGGTGCGCTGTGTGGAGCGCCTCAGGGGCATGTTCGCCTTCGCGGTGTGGGACGACCGGGAAAAGACCCTGTTTCTGGCCCGGGACCGCATGGGTAAAAAGCCCCTGTTTTATGCCATGCTGCCGGACCGGTTTCTGTTCAGCTCGGAGATCAAGGGGATTCTCCAGGACCAGGACATCAAGCCGGAGCCTGATCTCAAGGCCCTGCATTACTACCTTACCTACCAGTCCGTGCCCTCTCCTTACAGCGCCTTTCAGGGCATCGTTAAACTTCCCCCGGCCCACTGTCTCCTGGTCAAGGAGGGCAAAGGCGAGCCCCGGCGCTACTGGAAGCTGTCCTATCGGGACAAGCTGACCGTGAACGGGGCCAGGGGCGAGGCGGCCCTGCAGGAGGAGATTATCGACCGGCTCCGGGAGGCGGTGCGCATCCGGCTGATAAGCGATGTGCCCCTGGGGGCCTTTCTGTCCGGGGGCATTGACTCCTCCCTGGTGGTGGCCCTCATGGCGGGCATCTGCAACCACCCGGTCAAGACCTTCTCCATCAGCTTCGCCCAGGAGGAATACAACGAAGCCCACTATGCCCGCCTGGTGGCCAACCGCTATCAGACGGACCACCACGAGTTCAAGGTCACCCCGGACGCCCGGGCCATCTTCCCGGAACTCGTCTGGCACTACAACGAACCTTTTGCGGACCCCTCCGCCATCCCCACCTATTACGTCTCCAAGCTGGCCCGCCAGCACGTCACCGTGGTCCTAAACGGGGACGGCGGCGATGAAAATTTCGCGGGCTATCCCCGCTATGCCTTAAACGGCCAGCATGACCGGGAGGGGGGCCTGCTGCCCTTTCTCCGCCACTGGCTGGGGGACCTGTACGCCTGGCAGGATTTCGTGCGCCTGCAGCGGCTGTGGAAAGACCCGGCGGCCCTGCGGGCTTTCAGCCCCCGCCTGTTCGCCTATTACTGGCGCATCACCCACTTTCATGAGCTCCATCAGGCCAAGCTCTACTCCGAGCACATGAAGGCCGCCACCGCAGCCTATCCGGCCTTTCAGCTGATGCTGGGCAAGTACCGGGCCTCCGACGCCAAAGATTTCCTGGACGCGCTCCTTAACCTGGACCTGGAATTGTATCTCCCGGACACCCTCATGGTGAAAGTGGATATCGCCTCCATGGCCCATTCCCTGGAGGCCCGGGCCCCCATGCTGGACCATCATTTTCTGGAGTTTGCCGCCCGGATTCCCGCCAACCTGAAACTGAGAAACGGCACGGAAAGCAAATACATCTTCAAGAAGGCCGCCGAAGCCTTTCTCCCCCGGGAAGTCATTTACCGGCCCAAAATGGGCTTCGGGGTGCCCACGGACCATTGGTTCCGCCATGAACTGAAAGACCTGGTGAGCGACACCCTGCTCAGCCCCCGGGCCGTGGGCCGGGGTTATTTCCGCCGGGATTTCCTGGAAAAGCTCCTGACCGAGCACCAGAGCGGCGAGAGGAATTGGCAGTATCTCATCTGGAATTTGTTGATGCTGGAGCTCTGGCATCAGATGTTCATTGACCAGACCTTAGCCCCCCCGGTCCAGAAATCGTCGTGAAGAATCAACATCCTGCCGTCATGATGGTTATTTCCCAGTTCCGGCCGGTGGCCAGCGGCGCTGAACTGCAGGCGGAGCGGCTGGCCTACAAGCTGGCGGGGCTGGGCTTTCCCATGCAGGTGCTCACCCAGCACCGGGACCCCGCGTCTTTGCCTCACGAAATTTACCAGGGAGTGGAAATCCATCGCTGCGATTTCCCCCTGGCCTACAAACTGGATCATGAGTCGGCCCTGACCCTGCATTATTTGATTCAAAAGCATCACACCTTTGATATCCTGCACAACCATCAGATGTGGGGGCATGCCGTGGTGTCCACCCTGGTGGCCCGCTGGCTCGGGAAAAAGAACGTCATCAAGCTGGCCTGCGCCGGGGAGTTTGGGGATTTGCACGTTTTCTCCCAATTGCGCTATGCCAGGTGGGGCCTGCAGGTGCTGCGTATGGCCGACGCCATCGTGGCGGTGAGCCGGGAAATCCAGTCCGAATTGCTGCACTATGGTTTTGACCCCGAAAGAATCCACCTCATCCCCAACGGCGTGGATACCCAGGAATTTCAGCGGACCCGGGATTTACCCGCCAACCCCCGGCGGCGCTTCATCCTGTTGGGGCGGCGCACTCCCCAGAAGGGGATCGACACCACCCTTAAGGCCCTGAAAATCCTGACCGACAAGGGTCTGGCCGACAATCTGGAGGTCAACTTATACGGCTGGGATTACGCCGAGTGGGACTACCGGCGCCTGGCCCGGGAGTTGGGGGTGGACCGCTATGTGCACTTTCTCCCCTTTGAAGCGAAGGTTCTGGACGTCTACCAGGATGCCTATTGCCTTCTGCTGCCCAGCGTGGGGGAGGGGCTGTCTAACGTCCTTTTGGAGGCCATGTCCCTGGAAATGCCGGTGATTGCCAGCCGGGTGAGCGGCACCGTGGAGGTGGTGGACCATCAGGAAAACGGCCTGCTCATCCCACCCGGGGCGCCGGAGGCCCTGGCCGCGGCCATGGAGTTGGTCCTGGCCCGGCCGGACCCGGCCTTGCAATGGGGCCGGCAGGCTCGCCTGAAAGTGCAGGAGCATTATTCCCTGGAGGCCGTGGCGCAGAAATACGCCGACCTTTATGGTTTCCTCATGGATACCAGGTGATTATCCTGTAAGGGGCTGAAATCTCGTGGAGATGATTCCTTCCAGATCTGTGGTGGTGGTGGGGCCTGGATGTTCTGCCGACCTGCTTCAAGGGTTTCTGGAAACCCGCCTCCTGCCGGCCCGGACGGAGGCGGAGGTGCTCCTGGCCCCGGCTATGCCGCCGCCTGGCGGGAACCTCAGGGACCGAGGTTTAGTGTTTCGGGCCTCACCGGCCCGCAGCTTTTTGTCCACCCTGCATCTCAAGTGGCTCCAGGCCCATTTGCGGTCTTCCGACAATATCATGGTCCTCCTGCCCGCCTCGCCCTACCGCGACCCCGCCAGCGCCTTGGTGTGCGTCCTTTTTTTGTGGTGGGCTCGGCAGTCCATCACCCTGCTGCGCACTATCCAGGGGACCGGGGAGGATGTCCTCGAGGCGAACCGACTGGGAAGCGGACCGGATTCGGCCAAGGAGTGGCTGCGCACCGAACTGAATCCGGAGTTCTTGTACCAGCAAATCCGCGATCTGGCCTGGGCCTCTTATCCCGGCTTTCTCAAAAGGTTTTTCACCTTTACCGAGAGAGAGCTTTGCTATTATTTTGAGGCCTACAAAACAGACCCCATCAACCTGCAACCCCTGGATGCCTCGCCGGAGGCCGTCCAGCGGGATGTGGAATACGCCTTGGGCACCGCCCGCATTTGGATTCATTTCCTGCCGGGGAATGAGGGCTTTCTTAAGGGAAAAAAGATCCTGGAAATCGGCCCGGGCGTCAACCTCGGCAACATTCTGGCCCTGGCCAGCCATGGGGCGGAAGTGCTGGTGGTGGAAAGATTTCTGTCCCCCTGGGACCCTGACTATCACCCCAAATTCTATGCCCTCCTCAGGGACCGCCTCAAGGAGTTGTGCCCCAGGAGCGACCTGACTCTTCTCGATGCCATTCTCGCCCAGGGAGGCTATCCACCAGAGCAAATCACCATTTACACCAGTTCTTTGGAAGAGCTTGCCGGGGTGCCCGACCAGAGCGTCGATCTGACCCTGTCCAACGCCGTCTTTGAACATCTCTATGATCTGGAGTCAGCCTTTGCACATCTGGCCCGGATTACCCGGCCCGGCGGGCTTGGCCTCCATCAGGTGGACTTCCGGGATCATCGCGATTACTCCCGGCCCCTGGAGCATCTCCTTTTCAGTGACCGGGAATTTTCCCGAGAGTTCAAGGAAAGGCACGGTGAATGCGGCAATCGCTTCCGCCCCCGGGAGATGCAGCAAAGCTTTGAACAGGTGGGATTTGAAGTAATAAGATTTATGCCTAATCTTTACGCGGAGGAAGAATACCTGACCGATTTCATGGAACGCTTACGGCAGGCCCGGAAATCCCGGTACTGCGACTTTCAGGCCGAAGACCTCCAGGAAATTTCAGGTCTTTTCACCATAGTGAAAAAGTCTCATTCAGGGGGGCAGAGTTCTCTTGGCCAGTGATTCTGCACGAGCACTGCTTGTCGCCGCGCCGGCGTGTCCGGCTGAACTCATAGAAGAACTATTGGGGGCCGGGGTTTTGCCCCGGGACACTGATTTTGAGGTGCTGCTGCCTTCTGCGGATATGCAGCCTTATGCTCAGTTGAGCGACCGCACCTTTGCCCGGAAAGTCACGTTTCTCCCCTCTCCCAGCCGCTATTTTTTTTCGCCCCGCCACCTCTACTGGCTGTGGGAAAAACTGTGGCCTTCCCCCAACAACTTCCTGCTGGTGGTTGATTCCCCTTACCAGGACCCGGTGTCGGCCCTCATCGTCCTGTCGGTGCTGGCCCTGTCGGGCAAGGAAATTACCCTGTTGTTTGCCACCCCGGAAGCCGTCATCGACCTGACCGGCGAGGGCTTTTCCGAGAGGTGGCTCTCCCGGGAGCTCAATATCAGGGTCCTGGTCAAGGAACTGGGCAGGTTATTCTGGTTTCTGAAGCCAGTGTATATTCTGTATTTCTTGATGTTTGGCGGCCTGATCGCCAGGAAAAAACTGGCGGAAATTTTGGCCTCGTCCTCAGCCGCGGCTCCCATGGAAGATCCCTGATGGCAATAAAAGGGCAAGAAATGTAGGGGGCGTGATTTATCATGCCCGTTTTTAGGCCCAATGAATTGCGCCCCTACAAAAAAACCTAGTCGACTGCGACTTGGCCCAATACGAAAAAAACCAAAAGAAAGGCGGGCACGGAACCCCGCCCCACCTTCCTGGTCAGTTTCTTTTTAGAGATGAAATATCATAAACGATAGCACGGGCTTCCAGCCCGTGACGACCCGGGCACGATGCCGAGGCTGCCGGCCTTTTTAAGAAAACGGAAAACAGAAAACAGTATTACTTCCAGTAGTATCTGGCGGCGCTGCCGAGCTCTGCTTCGATTTCCAGCAGGCGGTTGTACTTGGCGATGCGTTCGCTGCGGCTGGCCGAACCGGTCTTGATGTGCCCGCCGTCCATGGCCACCGCGAAGTCCGCGATGAAGTCATCTTCGGTTTCTCCGGAACGGTGGGAAATGAAATACCGCCAGCCCGCCTCCCGGCACATGGCGATGGCTTCGATGGTCTCGGTCACCGAGCCGATCTGGTTCAATTTGATGAGCACGGAGTTGGCGGATTTTTCCTTGATGCCCCGGGCAATATACTGGGTGTTGGTGACGAAAAGATCATCACCCACGACTTCGATTTTGCCGCCCAGGCGCTCGGTAAATTTGCGGAAACCGTCCCAGTCGTTTTCCGCCAGGGGGTCTTCCCAGGAGACCACGGGATATTTCGGCGCACCAGGCTTCGGCCATGGCGATCATCTCGTCACTGGTTTTGGTCCCGCCCCCGGACTTTGCTAAATCATAGAGACCAGGTTTGTTGGCGGCAAAGGAACTGGCGGCCGAATCCAGGGCAATGGCGATATCCTCTCCCGGCCGGTAGCCCGCTTTTTCAATGGCCTGGATAATGACGTCCATGGCCGCGTCGTTGCTGGGCAGGTTGGGGGCAAAGCCGCCTTCGTCCCCCACGCTGGTGGCCAGATTGCTTTTTTTGAGCAGGCCCTTCAGGGCATGGAAGGTTTCGGCGCCATAGCGCAGGCCCTCCCGGTAAGAGGGCGCTCCCAGGGGAACCACCATAAATTCCTGCAAATCGACGCTGTTGTCGGCATGGGCTCCGCCGTTAATGATATTCATGCAGGGAACCGGCAAGCGCCGGCTGCCGGGGCCCCCCAGATATTGATACAGGGGCAGGCCCGCGGCCTGGGCCGCGGCCCTGGCCACCGCCATGGACACCCCCAGGATGGCGTTGGCCCCCAGGTTCCCTTTGTTGGGCGTCCCGTCCATCTCCAGCATCAGGCGGTCGATGGCCCCCTGCCGGTACACCTCCTTACCCAATAGGGCCGGGGCGATTTTGTCCTGGACATTGGCCACGGCCTTGAGAACGCCTTTGCCGCCATAGCGCTTGGGGTCGCCGTCCCTCAGCTCCAGGGCCTCGTTTTCCCCGGTGCTGGCCCCGGAAGGCACCGACGCCTTCTCCTGGATGCCGTTGTCCAGGGTGACCATGACGCGCACCGTGGGGTTTCCCCGGGAATCAAGAATCTCCAATGCCTGCACTGCAGTTATCTTGGCCATGCCATGTTCTCCTCAGGTGGTGTGGGATTGGTCCGCAAGTGTTAAAAAAATTAGACCTCCCCAGAGGGAAGGTGGAGGGAAAGCCCATTAGGTAATGTAAAGCATTTTTCCCACATTTTGTTAATGAAGTCCACAATCTTTTGGCAGGCAGGTCGGGGGATTAGTCCCGCCCTTTCTGCCTATTATGCGGCTTAGAAAGGGGGTAGGGTAGGTAGGGGCGGGTTTAAAACCCGCCCCTACGTCCCTGGCCCTCGCGCCATCAAATTAATATCATCAATGCTCGTGGGGCCAGGGTTCATTTTCCCGTTCCTCCAGGAAGTAAAAGAACCGTTCCCGTTCCAGTTCCTTATGGGTTACCGGGCATTTGATCTTGATTTTGCGGTCTCCCACTTCGATGATTTCCCAGTCTCCCCCCCAAGGCCCGCCTTCAATAAAGATTTTGTCGCCCACCTGGGCGGGGAAAAGGCGAAACATGGCGACCCGGTGGCCGCCCTGGTTATTTTTTGACATATTGCGCTCCTCTGTTGACGATAATTGAGCTTTCCCCAAATTCCCCTTACTTCCGGAAGTCCCTATTCTCTTTCCTGGTGTTTGAAAGTATCTTATCTTCAATCGCCATTTGCCGCCAGTAAGAAGCCTTCTCATGGCCAGGGACCCCTGCTCCTTTGCCTGAGGCATAGATTACCTCATATAATTGGTATTGATCCACCGACCCATTTTCGGGATGGCCAGAATCTACCGTGCGGGGGCCATAACTTTCCACCCGCTCCTTGATTCCCAACAGTTGACAGCGCGCCATAATTGTATCTATCACTTGAAAAATGCCTAAGGCCAGCCGGGCTAGAGGCCCTGATGCATCTGCCGAGATGCGGATAACCAAGCGGGAGCCTCGGTCCGCCGGCATTACCAGGAGGTCGTTAACCATTCGAAATCTCGACCCTAAAACCTTTAACCCGCCGAGCCACCAGACCAGCTCCCGACCGGGCTTAATATAACGCAGATAACCTATCGCGGTGGCATCCCCCAGTTGAGGCTCAGGTATCCAGGAAACCAGGTGTCGAGCCGAGGTTTTGCCCCCATTATCCAACCGATCGATACTGTAATAACCTGCCCCCCGGCCAAGCTGAGCCAGCCAGGGCCAGACGTTCTCCGGCGGCCTGCTGATAGAAATAGCTCGAGTCATCGCCACGCGTGCTGCGGGACCGCTACCCAGGTAAGCGTCTCCGGTCATCGGCCTGGCGCACTCTGCCGCGGTGGCGCCCCAACGATTTCCCCAGGAAGTAACCACCTTGAAGAGAAATACGATCCCAAGCATTAGGGCCGCAACGACAATGAAAATGAGGGGGGTCATCTCCTACTCTCTTGATGGCGCCGCTTTGGCATAATTCGAAGGGCTTATTTTAGCCGAGATGGTGCAGCAGTCCTAACTACCGCTGTCCAACAGAGTTTTAGGACTAACGGGCCCGGGGACAATTCCCCAAAGATTCTCTTCTTGAGGTCGAATCTTCTCATCGTCGGCATGATAGCCTCCGGTTAATCCCGGTTCAACCGCCAATCATAGCTCTGGTAGGTCACCTGTAAGGCGTCGGCCTGGTCCTGGATATAGGTGCGGTCCTGTTGATTGTCCAGGTACTGGGCCATGAAGCGCAAACGTTGGCCCTGGGTGGCGCCAAAGTCTCCGGCATACCACTTGAAAATGCTGGAAAGGGATATGCTTTGCCGATATCGGTCCAGGACGACGCTCTTGGAGTTAATGAAGGTTTGGCTGGCCAGGGTGAGTTCCTCCTCCAGATTTTCGGGGGTGTAAACGTCGATGAACGGGCAGGAGGAGGACCCGCACACCAGGGTAAAGTGAATCCGGGGGTCGAGGGGCTGCACGCTGAACTTTACCCGCAGGTCCCCCTGGGGAAAACGCCGGAACAAGGCATGAGGCGGGCGCCGGTTCCCCCGGAGAATGCCGTGTTCGATGTCGTCGGGACTGAAGAAGTGGTTGCCGATCTGGTAGTGGACGCCGCGGAAAAAATTCCACACCTCTTTTACCGAGTCCCTGATGCCCAGGGCAATGACGCCGTGAATGACGATGACATTATAGAGGTTTATCCAGAAGGCGATCCGCTCCTCCCGGCGGGTAAGCGCCCCCAGATCCATAGATCTCAAATTATAGCTCTGGGTCAGGAAATCCTGAAAAATTTCCGAGGGGCGCATCCGTTCATAGGCAATTCTGCCGGTGCCGGCTTCGAAAAAGGCTCCCTTCATGGTGGTCATGGCGCTCTTCAACGCGGCGGCCATTTCCTGGGGGGGCATATCCCTGGTGGGTTTGCCGTCATTTAGGAGAATCTTCTTGAAAAGATATTTCGGCATGGATGTTTTTTCCCGGAGTTCCAGATTGTTAGGCCGCCATGAGGCGGTCCGCCAGCTGCTCCACCAGAAACAGCAGGGATTCCAGGTCCAGATAATCCAGGACATTGCCGTCGAAAAGAAAATGGACCTGGGCCGGGAAGTCCTCCTCCGGGTCGGCCTCCCAGAAAAGCATGAGCACCGGCACCTTGGGGAGGGGCCGAAAGACCCGCTGCAGGTCGGCATCTTCGGCCGCCTTGATGGGTTCGGCCCCGAAACGGGCCGCGGCCGCATCCAACTGCTGCTGCTTGCCGGCAAAGTGAGCTGCCATCTCTCCTTCCAGACGCTTTAAGGTCTTGGTTTTGGATATGGAGTTGGGGAGACTCTGATAGGTAATCCAGTGACCGGTGGGTGCTGTTTTTCCCTGGGAGGCCAGGTAGTTATAGAGCAGGATGGCGTCCCAGGGATTGGCCTCCACCCCTTCAGGATAGCGCACTTCATCCTTAAACACCCGCAATCTGTGCCCGAAATAGTCCAAATCCACAAAAGCCCGGCCGTTGTCCTGGCCGCAGGCGGCCCCCACGCCTTCAGCCAGCGCGGCAAAGTTCAGGGGGGCCACCTTTTCCTGGAGGGCCTCCAGGGCGATGGCGATGGATTCCCGGCGGCGCCCCCCGCCCGCAGCCTGCTGGCTGGCAATATCCCCGGCAATGGCCTGGGCTGCTTCCGTGAGATAGGGGCAGCGGCTCAGCTCTTCCCCTTCCTTGATGACCTGGGTGGCAAAGGCCAGGCAGGTGGCCCGGCCGCATTCCCCGCAGTTGGTGCGGGGGAGGGTTTTTAAGACTTCCATTACGGTCAGAGGCATAATAAGGCTCCCGCAGGCTCTGCCCAGGTGGGGTCTTGAGTCCTGTGTGATATTTTTTGAAAGTTAATAATCGAAGATGAGTTTGCAATAGATTTCATGATTCCTTGGCTGACCTAAAAAGAAAAACCGATTATTCCCTTTGCTCCGCAAAGAGAACAGAAATATTTCAGTGGGGGGAGGGCCAGGGACCTGAGGTCCCTGCCCTCCCCCCATACCCCCCTCCCAACCCGCAGAAGGTCCGGGAAAGGCGTGGCATAGGCCCAAATTTCCTCGGAAAAATAATCCCCTCAAGGGATTGGGGGGCGGGGATAAGGCCTTGCATCCCCGGTAGCACGGGCTTCCAGCCCGTGAGGACATGGTGTGTAAGACGCACCCAGTTCGAAATTCAAAACTCGGATCTTTTCTAAGCTGATCTTTAGGTCGGATAACCTTTCCAAAAGAAGTTGCCCCAGGATTTGAGGGCTTCCAGGAGCTGGCGGAAATATTCCACGGCCTCAGGGTCCCGGTGCCCCATGCTCCAGAGGTGGGTGGCCCAGCCTATTTGGGCCAGGCCGTAGTGGGCCAGCACCACCTGCCCGATGGCCACATAGCCCGTGGCGATTTGCCCCACGCCGAAATAGGCGGTGATGGCGACCTGGGCCACTGCCGTGAAACCGACGATGAACTGGCCCAACCCGAAGAGGAGGCCCACACCGAATTGGGCGATGGCAATGAGACCCACGGCAAACTGGCCGATGGCGATAATACCCTTGGCCACCCTGTATTTGCCCTGGGCGTCCCGGCCAAAAGCCACGTGGATGAGGGGATAGCCCCAGGAGGTCTGCGCTGACCGCCATTCAAAGCCGGTTCCCCGCCAGGCCGGGTTCCCCGGCCGGGGCGCGCCGCAATGGGGGCAGGACCGGGCCCAGTCGCTTACTTCGCCTCCACATTCCCGGCACTTTGTCAGGGCCATGGTTTCACTCCCTCAATGAAAATCCAGTTCATCCTTTTCCACCGCCAGGTGCGCAACCTGGGGGAGCCCGCAGCAGGTAAAGGAGGCTTGGTAATTCTCGAAGAACGCGTCACAGGGCAACTGACGCACCTCCACTTCCCGCCAGGCGCCGCATTTTTGACAGCGGGCCTCATATTTGCCATCCACGATCCTTAAGGGGACCATAATGTCACCCAATAATTTCCCTGAGTTTCCCGGGGGCCCGCCCATAATCAGTGCGCCTCAAGGGAAGTTTCCTTGCCAAGCCGGGCCGTTTCCGGTAATAATCAAAAAAGTCTCAGGTAACCGCGCCGTTGTATTTTTTTACCATATTTCCTGCGCCTTGAGGTTCAAGTTTCTCATAATGGAAAGGAGACCCAGCCATGGCACCCAATGACGGGGAAGGCAAAAGCTTCCGCGGCATCTCCCTTTTTAAAATCGCCGGCATCCGCATCAGCCTGGACTATTCCTGGTTCATCATTTTTGGCCTGGTGCTCTTTGCCCTGTCCGCGGGGTACCTGCCCCGGGTCTTTCCGGGCCAGGGGACCCAAACCTACTGGATTGCCGGCCTGGTGGCCACCCTGTTCTTTTTCGCCTCGGTGATGCTCCATGAGTTGGCCCACTCTATGGTGGCCATCCGCCACGGCATTGACATTCCGGAAATCACCCTGTTCATTTTCGGGGGCGTGTCCCGCCTCTCCCATGAGCCCACCGACCCTAAGACCGAGTTTAGGGTGGCGTTGGCGGGCCCGCTGACCAGCTTCGCCCTGGCCGCAGCCTTTGCAGCCCTGGGTCTGGCCCTGAAGGGTTTGGGACAGTCCCTGATTGTGGTGGTCATCGGCTATCTGGCCTGGATCAACCTGGCCCTGGGCATCTTTAACCTCATTCCCGGGTTTCCCCTGGACGGCGGCCGCATCCTGCGGGCCTTTTTATGGTGGAAAACCGGCTCCCTGACCCGGGCCACCAAGGTGGCTTCGGACTTCGGCAAGGGTTTCGCGGTGGCCCTCATGATCCTGGGCGGCCTGCAAATCTTTGCCGGGGCCCTGATTAACGGCCTGTGGCTGATTTTTATCGGCATGTTCCTGCGGGGCATGTCGGTTCAGGGCTACGAGGAGCTCATCATCCGCAAGTCCCTGGAAGGGGTGCGCGTGGACGAAGTGATGGTCAAGGAGGTGGTGACCGTTTCCCCTCAGATGACCATTTCCCAACTCATCCACGACTATTTTCTGCACTACGCCTACCGGGGCTTCCCGGTGGTGGACCAAGGCCGGGTCCAGGGGGTGGTGTCCGTGTCCGCCGTGCGCCAGCTGCCCCGGGAGGAATATGACCATCGCCGGGTCTCTGAGATCATGACCCCCTTGACGGCGGACCTCCTTATCGACGCTGATGCTTCCCTGGCCGAGGCCCTGGTGAAGATGACCCGGGAGGAGCAGGACCGTCTCCTGGTCCTCAAAGGGGGCCAACTGGCGGGGTTGGTCACCAAGACCGGCCTGTTGCGCTTCGTCCAGATCAAGCAGGTGCTGGAACCCTGATTCGGGGTTTGTCTGACCGGGACTCAGGATTTCCCTTGACATAATGAGGAAAATTCCGATATTATGACAACTATAGCATGTCAGACTGAAAGCCGGACCGCGGGTCCGTGAACCAAATCGGGAGGGTATGCTCATGATACCCCCTTTTTTTTTCTGACAGCTGGCGGTCCTGCCCTGGGGTATGGATTATTTTCTGCATTATTCGGAGGGTTCCCCACACATGAGGGAAACTGGAAAAGTTAAGTGGTTTAATGACGCTAAAGGTTTTGGTTTTATCACTCGCGATTCTGGTCCTGATGTCTTTGTTCATCACACTGCCATTGAGGGTTCCGGCTTCCGCACCCTGGCGGAAGACCAGGAAGTGGAATTTGAAGTGGTCCAGGGGGCCAAGGGGCTCCAGGCCCAAAACGTGGTAAAGATCTAAGGCGAGACAGCATTTTGGGGGCTCAGGTCTTGAGCCGGAGCCCTCTTCTTACCGCAGCAAGCGAGGTAGGATTTGGCTAAAAACCGTTACGGCTGGAACAAGCGCATCAAGGAAATTGCCCGCAAAATGAAGCAAGAGGACAAGCTCAAGCGCCGCCAGTCCAAGACCCGGGATAAATCAGCGGATGAAGCTTCTGGGGCAACTGACCCGGACAGCAACTCGGTAACCGCCAGGGAAGACTTGACCTCAACCTGACCTGAACTGGCGGCAACGCTTTTCGAAAAAAGAGAGACACCATGAGCATGAAATTATATGTGGGCAATCTGCCCGAGAGCATGACCGACGACAAGTTGAAAGAGATCTTCACCGAAGCCGGTCCAGTGGCATCCGCCAAGGTTATCACCGACCGCTACACCGGCCAGCCCCGGGGTTTTGGGTTCGTGGAGCTGGAAACCAAATCGGACGGTCAACGGGCCATTTCCATGTTCAACGGCAAGGACGTGGATGGCCACACCCTGAAAGTCAATGAAGCCCGGCCCCAAGCCAAAGGCGGCGGCGGCGGTGGCCGCTTCGGCGGTGGCGGGGGCGGCGGCGGCCGCTTCGGCGGCGGCGGGGGCGGCGGCGGCCGGCCCCAGCGCCGATATTAGGTAACAAACCAGATAAGCAAAACCCGAAATCACCACCGGCGGGGTTGTTCAACCTTGCCGGTTTTTTTATGGTAAAATTTATGTGCCGAGTTGCCTTGCAGCAAATTGTCATCGTAAGGACAATAATTGTAGGGGCGTGATTCATCACGCCCGTTTTAGGGCGCAATAAATTGCGCCCCTACGAAAAAGGGAAAACACTTTTTTGATGGCATCTTGCCTTAGCCATGCCGACCACACCACATTTTAGCCTTGAGATTTTCAGCCTGATCGAACTCATTGGAAAAGGAGGAGAAAACCATGGAACAAACACCCGAATCTGTGGCCGCCACGGTCTCCCGGTCACAGGTGCTCATGCGCCTGCTCTACTCGGTGCTCTTCCTGGTCATCCTGGGCATCGTTTTTCTCATCATCAAACTGAGCATCGCATTTCAGTACGTCCTGCTGCTCATCACCCTGAAGCACAGCGAGCCGGTGCGGCGCTTCGCCAACCAGTTAACCGCTTACGGCTACCGGGTGATGCGCTACCTGACCCTGAACGACAACCTGCGGCCCTTTCCCTTTACTGAATTTCCCCAGGAAATGGAGCCTTCCGAGGGTGAAGTTAAGTTTGAGTAGGGATTAAATTTTCAAAGCAAATGCACAACATCCGCAACTTCAGCATCATCGCCCATATTGACCACGGCAAGTCCACCCTGGCGGACCGCCTCATCCAGGCCGCCATTCTGGTGCCGGAGCGCCAGATCCGCGCCCAGATGCTGGACACCATGGATCTCGAGCGGGAGCGGGGCATCACCATCAAGAGCAACACCATCACCCTGCCGTATACCGGGAAGGACGGCCGGGAATACGCCCTCAACCTCATCGACACCCCGGGCCACGTGGATTTTTCCTATGAGGTTTCCCGGGCCCTGGCCTCCTGCGAGGGGGTGCTGCTGCTGGTGGACGCCTCCCAGGGGGTGGAGGCCCAGACCCTGGCCAACCTTTATCTGGCCCTGGAGCACGACCTGGCCATCATCCCGGTGATCAACAAGATCGATCTGCCCCCAGGCGGACGTCCCCATGGTCAAGGAGCAGATCAAGCGGGAGCTGGGCCTGGACGAGGACTCCGCCATCCTGTGCTCCGCCAAGGAGGGCATCGGCATCGACGATGTGCTGGAGGCCATCGTCAGCCGCATTCCCCCGCCCCAAGGCGATGTTCAAGGGCCCCTTGACCGCGCTCATCTTCGACGCCACCTACGACCCCTACCGGGGCACGGTGGTTTCCTGCCGGGTCTTTGACGGACGGGTGCAGCCCGGGGACATTATCCGCCTCATGTATAGCGGCGCTACCTATAAGGTGGAGGAAACGGGGCTGTTCGGCCTCACCCGGGAGCCCCGCCGGGAACTGACCGCGGGCCAGGTGGGCTACCTCATTGCGGGCATCAAGACCGTGAGCGACACCCGCATCGGCGACACCATCACCCTGGAGAATAACCCGGCCAAAGCAGCCCTTCCCGGCTTCACCGAAGTGAAGCCCGTGGTCTTCGCCTCCATCTACCCGGTGGGCGCCGACGATTATCGGCACCCTGGTGGACGCCCTGGAAAAATACAAGCTCAACGACGCCTCCCTCATCTACCAGAAAGACTCCTCCGCGGCCCTGGGCCAGGGCTTCCGCTGCGGCTTTCTGGGGCTTTTGCACCTGGAGATCGTCAGCGAGCGCCTGGCCCGGGAGTTCGGCCAATCCCTCATCATGACGGTGCCCGGGGTGCTCTATGAGTTCACCTTAAACGACGGCCATGATATCGCAGTGGACAACCCCCAGCATTATCCCGACCCCACCAGAATCAAGGGCACCGCCGAGCCCTTCATCAAGGCGGGCATCATTATCCCGGAGCGGTACGTGGGCGCGGTGATGAAGCTCTGCATGGAGCGCCGGGGGGTCAACCCCACCTTCGGCAACCCCTCGCCTGGGCCGGGTGGAACTCACCTTTGAAATGCCCCTGGCCGAGGTCATTATTGACTTTTACGATCGCCTGAAAAGCATCACCCAGGGGTACGGCTCTTTTGACTACGACCTCATCGGCTACCGGGAGAGCGACCTGGTGAAGCTGGACATCCTGGTGAACAGCGAGCGGGTGGACGCGCTGGCCATGATCGTCCACAAGGACCGGGCCCGGGATTGGGCTGTCAGGGTGTGCGAACGCCTGAAAGAGGAGATCCCCAAGCAGCAGTTCCGCATCGCCATCCAGGGGGCCGTGGGCGGCAAGATCATCGCCCGGGAAACCATCAGCGCCTTCAGGAAAGACGTCACCGCCAAGTGCTACGGCGGCGACATCACCCGGAAGCGCAAACTCCTGGAAAAGCAGAGAGAAGGCAAAAAGCGCATGAAGCAGGTGGGCGCGGTGCCCATCCCCCAGAGCGCCTTTGTGGCGGTGCTGCGCACTGATAAGGATTAAGGAGATATGTGGGGGAGGGGGCTAAGGGCCAGTGGGCCCTTACCCCCACCCCCACCCCCCCTCCCCCAATCCCTTATACCTCGTTCCCAAGTTAAACTTGGGAACGAGGTATAAACACCGGCTCACGCAAAGGTGTAATGGCACTAAGGTAACGAGTTAAAAGTATCTTTGCGGTCTCTTGCAAAATGTAGCCGCAGGCTTCAGCCTGCGCTTACACAGGCTGGAAAGCCTGTGCTACCGGGTGTTAATTTATAAACCAAGAAAAATCTTCAGCCTTTAGATGAATTTTGTAAGAGGCTCTTTGGTTTATTCATAACCATGCATCTGACTACCATTCCCGGTCTTTATATCCACGTCCCCTTCTGCCGAGGAAAATGCCCTTACTGCGATTTCGCTTCGGGAACCGATCTTACCCTGGCGCCGGACTGGCTCAGGGCCATTGAGAGGGAGATGGGGTATTATCGGGACTTTGCTCCACGGTTTGACACTCTTTATTTGGGAGGCGGGACCCCGAGCCTGTTGACCGCAAGCCACCTGGCAGTTCTCCTGGAACATCTGCAAGAGCATTTTCATTTTTCTCGTGACACGGAAATAACCCTGGAAGCCAATCCCGATGATCTCACTCTCAGCGTCCTGAAATCTTATTGTAAATTGGGCATCAGCCGCCTGAGCCTTGGGGTCCAGTCTTTCCATGACCATGAACTGGCCTTTTTGGGGAGACGGCACGACGCCGCCCAGGCCAAGAAGGCCCTGGGTTGGGCCCGGGACGCGGGCTTCGCCGACGTGGGGGTTGACCTGATCTACGCCTTGCCGGGACAGACCATGGAGGCATGGCAAAGGAATCTGGAAATGGCCCTGGATTTTTTACCCGAGCACCTGTCCTGCTATCAGCTCACCCTGGAGGAGGGCACCCCCCTGGCCCGCCGCCAGGCAGCCGGGGAGTTTCAGCCCCTCCCGGAGGAGAGGGAACGGGAATTGTTTCTATTCACCTCCCGGTTCCTGGAAGACCGTGGCTATCTCCACTATGAAATATCCAATTTTGCCCGGGGCCGGGAAAACCGCTCCCGGCACAACGGCAAATACTGGAACCACACCCCTTACCTGGGATTGGGCCCGGCGGCCCACTCCTATCAGGACGGGCGGCGCTGGTGGAATCAGCGGTCTTTGGCAGAATACTGCCTGGCCCTGGACGCGGGCCAGCCGCCGCTGGCGGGCCGGGAAGTCCTCACCCCGGAGCAGCTCCGCCTGGAGGCTCTTTACTTGGGGATGCGCACGAGAGATGGGGTGGGGCTGGAGTTGCTGGAACAGGCCTCCGGAGGTAAAGCCCCGCTCCAGGAAATTGTCGGGGCCGGCCTGGCCGAAGTGAAGGCGGACCGCCTCATCCCCACCCGCATCGGCCTGGTGGTGGCGGACCGGTTAACCATAGGATTCATGTGATGATGATGAGACCAGACCGTTCCCGAACCCGCGTAATGGCGCCCGTGGCTGTGGTCGCGCTCCTGGGCGCCCTGTGGCTGTGCGGCTGCGGCGTCCGCCAGCTGACCAAAGGGGACCTCATGCCCCCGGAAGTCCGGCTTAAGGGCTTGAATCTCCAGCCCCCCACCCAGCAGGGCTGGCCCCTCACCGTGGTCCTGGCGGTGCACAACCCCAACCCCATGACCGTGAGGGTCCTGGGTTACGATTATGAGGTCCGGGTGGCGGGCCAGAACGTGGCCCAGGGGGTGGGAAATCAAGCGGTGACCCTGCCGGCCCAGGGGGAGACCACGGTGGCGGTGCCGGTGGTCCTGAAACTCCGCAATCTGCCGGGCCTTTTGCCCCATCTCCTGGACGGGCGCAAAGTCCCGGTGGACATTGCCGGCGGCCTGCGCCTGCCCCAGACCCTGGGGCTCAGGGTGCCCTTCCGTTTTCGGGAGGAGTTGACCCTACAGGAGGGGCTGGAAGAGCTCAGGCCCTTCCTAGGCAAATAGAGCTTCCCCTTTTTCAGTTTAGGCCAGTTTGATCAAGGCCCGGTAGGGCTCCGCGGCGCCGGCCGGGAAGTCAATAACCAGGTTTCCCGGATAACCTTGGGGATCGTCGCTCAAGACCACATAATCCCCCTTGGCCAGATGCTTGTTGAGCATTTGCAGAGCGTCAGCATCATACTCTTCCGACATTTCAATGAGCCCTGAAGGATCGTAGCTCACCGCCCAGGCTTGCTTAGCTTGTAAAGCGGCCATAATTGTCTCCTTTTCTTACTAGGCAGGAAGAGGAACCTGTTGGAAACGGGGCCTGTTTCGGTCGTTACTGGAAAATTAAGCACTTCAAGGCCATGAGTCAACGCAGGAAATCGGAGGCCTGCCCTTTTGGTTTGTTTCAGGAGAGCCAGGAGATGGCATTATTTCTCTTGACGGAAAATCGAAAACCGAAATCGGAACTAGCCTTCCACCTGCTCCCGGAATTGGGCCACCGCCCGGGGGATGAGCCGCCGAATGGTGGTGCACTGGTCGATGGCCCCCTGTTTCTGGTAGGCCGGATAATCGGGATGATCCGGAGCCAAGCGGGGAATCTGCCGGGTAAAGGTGGAACCCTGGTGCCAGGCCTGCTGCACCAGGGAAATCAGGGGCGAGTCCTGGCCGGGGATGTCCTCCACCCATCCCAGGCGGCGCATGACCTCAAAGCGCACCCGGTCCATAAGGGCAAAGGAGGCGTCCATGATGCGCAGTTTGGTGGGGGTCTCGAGATCGTCCAGGCGAAAGCGCAAGGCGCCCCCCAGCCCCATGGCCCCCATCACCAAATCAAAAAACACATAGAGATTTTCCTCTCCCGGGGTGGCCAGGTACAACAAAGTCTCAGGGGCCAGGTCGGTAAGGCGGGTGTCCGGTCCGAATTGATCCTGAAAGCGCTTGAGCCAGGTGCGAAAGCCCTTGTCCGCGGCCAGCTTGCGCCGAAACCTGTCCAGATCAACCACTTCAGCCACGGTCATCTACCCTTGTGGATTTTGGGACTGGACTCCACCCCGCAAGGCCTGGAGGATGTAATGAATGCCGGAGATGGCGGTGAGCCCGCCGGTAAACCAGAAGAGAGCCTTGAGGAACCCGGGGGAAATGTTCCAGGACAGGGAAATGAGCACCAGGAACACCGAAGCTATTTGGGCGGCGGTGGAGAGTTTGCCTGCCAGACTGGGGTGGATGACCACCGGAAAATTCACCAGCTTGAAAAGCGTCACCCCCAGCACCAGGACCAGGTCCCGGCTGATGACAATCACCGTCAGCCAGGGGGGGATGAGGTCATAGATGCTCAGGGTGATAAAGCTTGAGCACATGAGGAGTTTGTCCGCCAGGGGGTCAAGAAGGGTGCCCAGGGGGGACCTTTGATGCCAGCGCCGGGCGATGAGGCCGTCCGCCATGTCCGAAATACCCGCCAGGACAAAAACCCACAGGGCCTGCTGATAGCGCTTCTGAATGAGCAGAATGACGAAAAGCGGCGTCAGGAGGATGCGCATCAGGGTAATGACATTGGGGACCGTGAGGCGCGCCTGGGAGTCAAGGGATGAAACCATATTAACGTGCAATTATAGCATAAATATCTTCAGAACCAAGCCCTTCAGAGGGACCCTCCCGTTCCTAAACCCAGTTGTTGACACCGTCCCCATACCGGAGGCCTTTGCCAGGGCCAGTAAATGGCCGGGAGGGGCCACAGGGCCGGCGGCTCCCGGTTTCCCCGGTTTATCCAGAAAAAAATTCCTCTACCAGGGCCAGCAGCTCCGGCCCCTGGCCGGGGTGGAACCAGCGGATCTCAGGGTCGGCCCGGAACCAGGTGAGTTGCCGCTTGGCGTAGCGTCGGGTCTCGGCCTTGGTCTGCTCCAGGGCTGCCGCCAGGGTCAGGCGGCCTTGCAGAAAAGCCGCCAGGTGACGGTAGCCCAGGGCCTGCAAGGGTTTAATGTCTGGGGGATAGCGTTGCAGCAGGCGCTGGACTTCCGTAAGCCATCCCTGGGCCATCATCAGATCCACCCGGGCTTCGATGCGCCGGTACAGTTCCTCCCGGGGAAGATCCAGCCCCAGTTTCAAAGTACTATAGGGGCGGTCCTGGAAATTGTGGGCCGCGTGCAGGGCGCTTAAGGGAAGGCCCGTGGCCTCCGCCACCTCCAGGGCCCGCAGGATGCGGTAGGTGTCGCCGGGGGCGAGCCTTTGGGCCGTGGCCGGGTCCAGGGCGGCGAGCCGGGCATAAAGGGCCGGGAGACCCTGGAGGGCGAGTTCCCGGGCCAGGCGCTCCCGCACCTCCTGGACCGCGTCCTCCTGGTGGAAAAGGCCGGCCAGGAGGGCCTTGATGTAAAGACCGGTGCCCCCCACCACCAGGGGCGGCACCCCCCGCCGGTGCATCTCCCCGATGACGGCCCGGCCCTCCCGGGCATAGCGGGCGGCATCGTAGGGTTCGTCGGGTTGGGCCACATCCACCAGGTGGTGGCGCACCCGGGCCTGTTCTCCGGGGGTGGGCTTGGCGGTGCCGATAGCCAGCTCCCGGTAGACCTGCATGGAGTCGGCATTGACGATCTCAGCCTGGAGGGCTTCGGCCAATTCCAGGGCCAGCGCGGTTTTGCCCACCGCGGTGGGGCCCACCAGGACGGCCACTTTGCCGGCAGCCACCCCTAACCCCGGGGGCGCCGAAAGCCCTGGCGGATGTCGGCGTAGGGAATCAGGCGCCACAGGGGGCGCCCGTGGGGGCAGTGGGAAGAGACCGCCAGGCCGTCCAGTTGGGCCAAAAGGGCGGCCATCTCCTCCGGGGCCAAAGTTTGGCCGGCCCGGATGGCCCCGTGGCAGGCCAGGAGGGTGCACACCTGCTCAACCACCGCCTGGGGGGAGGTCTGGCTCTTCACCGGGGCGAGATGGTCCACCAGGTCCTGCACCAGGGCTTCCAGGTCGGCCTGGGCCAGCCAGGCGGGCACCGCGGTGACCAGGAAACTGGCCCCGCCGAAGGGTTCAAGCTGCAAGCCCAGCCCGGCCAGGAGTTCCAGGTGGTCCCCCACCCAGTCGGCCTGCTGGGGGCTCACTTCCACCACCCGGGGGAAAAGGAGGCTCTGGCTGGGGGTGCTCTCCGGCGAGGCCGACAGGGTCTCGTAGAGTACCCGTTCGTGCGCGGCGTGCTGGTCGATGAGCACGAGTCCCGCCGGGCTCTGGGCCAGGATATAGGTACCCTGCAGTTGGCCGATGAGGTGCAGATCCTGGAAGCGAAAGGCCGGGGCCGGGGGCTCAAGCGCGGCGGTGGCCGGGGGTGACAGGGGTGGGGTGGCCTGGACCGGCGGGAAAGCCGGGGCAGGGGCAGTCCAGGGCGCGGCTGCCGCCGATTCCTGCGCCCAGGCGAGGGACCCCGGCTGCCAGGTCACCTGATAGCGGGGACTCTCCCCGGCTAAGGACCCCAGACCCTGACGCAGGCTCTCCAGAAGAAGGGCAAAGACTCTGCCGGGCTCCCGAAAACGCACTTCGGTTTTGGCGGGATGCACGTTCACGTCCACCTGGTCCGGGGGCAGGGTGAGGTAAAGCACCACCACGGCATGGCGGCCCCGGGGCAAAAGACCCTGGTACGCATTCTTGACAGTGGCGCCCAGGACCCGGTCCTGGACCACCCGGCCATTCACCAAGAGCACCTGGAAGCGGCTGCTGGCCACGGTGTAATCCGGTGCGGAGGCCGCGCCCAGGGTGGCCCAGGGCGCGCCTGCCAGGGCGAAGGGCAGGAGATGTTGGGCCACCTCAGCCCCGTATACCGCAGCTACCCGCTCCACCAGGGTCTGGGCCGCGGGCGCGGCCAGCAATGTCCTTTTGCCGGCACTGAGGCGGAAGTGCACCTGGGGATGGCCCAGGGCCAACTGCCGCATGGTCTCCAGGATCTGGGCCTGCTCCGCGTCCCGGCTTTTCAGGAATTTGCGGCGCACCGGGGTGTTGAAAAACAGATCGGTCACCGTGACCTGGGTGCCATGGGGCGCGGCGGCCACCTGGGACTCCTTGAGGTCCCCGCCTTCGGCCAGGAGACGCCAGCCGCCGGGGGCCTCGGGCGTCCGGGTTAAAAGCTCCAGGCGGCTCACCTGGGCAATGCTGGGGAGGGCCTCCCCCCGAAATCCCAGGGTGCTGATGGCCAGGAGGTCCTCTTCCTGGCGGATTTTACTGGTGGCATGGCGCAGGAGGGCCACCGGGGCCTCCTCCGGGGTCAGGCCGCAGCCGTCGTCCACCACCCGGATAAGGCTGCGGCCCCCGTCCTCGATCTCCACGGTGAGGTGGCGGGCCCCGGCGTCCAGGGCGTTTTCCACCAGTTCCTTCACCACGGCAGCCGGGCGGGTGATCACCTCGCCCGCGGCGATGCGGGCGGCCGTTTGTGGATCAAGGACCTGAATGCGCCCCATTGGTTCCCCTTGCCCTCTTTGGCGCCTTGGTTTATGATACCTGCCAAGGAGGGCTGTGACCCGGTTCTTCTTCACGTCCCCGCCGGTCATTTGATGGCCTTCTTCTGATCGGCGGGGTTAGTTTTGAGCTGTGAGCGTTGGGCTGTGAGCTATAAGCTTTAAGCCATGAGTTAAAAGCAACAAAGGACAAAGGATAAGTCCTCCAGATGCAAGCTCATCGCTCAAAGGTCGCTGCCTAAAGCCTAAAGCTGACTGCTGACTGCTTCATGATACCAAAAAAAAACCTGCTCAGGGAGGCCCCGCGGTGGTGCGAGACAAGGGAGGCCCTGACCCGGTTTCTCCCCGGGAGGAACTGGTGCTCAAGGTGGCCAAGGAGATCGTGGTGAAGTTCATCGAGGTGGGACGCCTCACCCCCACCACCTTTCCCGACACCTTTAAAATGGTTATCGACACGGTGCGCCAGTCACTCAAGGAAGGCTAGTGCAAGTCGGGGCCCATGGCCCCGCCTTTCACGGACCCTCTGCGGGTTGAGAGGGAGTGGGGGAGGAGGGCAGATAGGGGCGGGGTAACCCCGGTCCTTCGTCCCTGGCCCTCCCCCCACGTGAAAAACCTTATTCTCTTTGCGGGGCAAAGGGAATAACCGGCAAACACGATACTTTTTGCGAAAAAATATGACGAGAAGCGGCGGCCGACAAGACCACGAACTGCGGCCCCTGGCCATTACCAGCCATTACCTGGATTTCGCCGAGGGTTCTTGCCTGGTCACCTGGGGGCGCACGAGGGTCCTGTGCGCCGCCTCGGTTTTGGAGGAAGTGCCCCCTTTCCGCCGGGGTACGGGCGGGGGCTGGGTCACCGCGGAGTATGCCATGCTGCCCCGGTCCACCAGTAGCCGCCAGGTGCGGGAAGGGGTGGGGGGCCGGCCCCGGGGGCGCTCCCAGGAAATCCAGCGCCTCATCGGCCGGTCTCTCAGGGCGGTGGTGGACCTGAAGTCCTTGGGGGAGCGCACCGTGGTCCTGGACTGCGATGTCCTGCAGGCGGACGGGGGCACCAGGGCCGCGGCCATCTCCGGGGCTTTCGTGGCCCTGTGCCTGGCCCTGGAGCCTCTGCGCCAGCGGGAAATCATCGAGGTTTTGCCGGTGACCGACCAGGTGGCCGCGGTGAGCCTGGGCCTGGTGGGAGGCAGGCTCTTGTTGGATCTGGACTACCAGGAGGATGCGGCGGCCGAAGTGGATGCCAACTTCGTGGCCACCGGCCGGGGGGACCTGGTGGAGGTCCAGGCCACCGGGGAAGAAGGCCCCTTTCCCCGAAAGCTGATGCCTGACATGCTGGAGTTGGCCTTTACGGGTCTAACCGGCATTTTCCGCCGACAGGAGGAGGCCCTGGCCCCATGGCTCCCCTTACCCTGGTGATGGCCACCAAGAACGCGGGCAAGGTGCGGGAGATGGCGGCCCTCCTGGAGGATCTGGGGGTGCGTCTTTTGAGCCTCAAGGATTTCCCGGAAATCCCCGAAATTCCCGAAGAGGGGGCCACCTTTGCGGACAACGCCCTTTGCAAGGCCAAGGAGGTGGCCAGGCTCACGGAGCTGCCGGCCCTGGCCGACGACTCCGGCCTGGAGGTCACGGCCCTGAAAGGCCGGCCGGGGGTGTTTTCGGCCCGCTACGCCCAGGACCGCACCGGCGGGCAGACCCCCACGGACGAAGACAACTGGCAAAAGCTCCTGGAGGAACTCCGGGAAGTGCCGGAGGAGTTGCGCTCTGCCCGCTTTGTCTGCGAAATGGCGCTCTACTTTCCGGACGGGCGCCTCCTCACCGCCAGGGGGGAACTAACAGGAGTCATCGCGGCGGCGCCCCGGGGCGCCAGGGGCTTTGGCTACGATCCGGTGTTTTACCTTCCGGAATACGGGGCCACGGTGGCCCAACTGGATATCGCCGTCAAAAACCGCATCAGCCACCGGGGCCGGGCTGTACGCCAGCTCAAGGAAAGGTTGGCCGCCGGCCAGGAGGAATTTTTTCCGGCGCCGTCGCCATAACCCTTGCACATCACTCCAATACTGCGTAATTTAGAGAAAAACTGCAGCACTACGCCAAAGCCCACCACCTCGGGACGTAGCGCAGCCTGGTTAGCGTGCCTGCTTTGGGAGCAGGAAGTCGGCGGTTCGAATCCGCCCGTCCCGAC
>CAVPIX010000011.1:0-206710 GCA_963705115.1 uncultured delta proteobacterium
CGTCCTCCAGTCAGGGGGGCCGCCAAAATCCCTCAAGAAGTTTCTCGGCAATCCCGATAAGAACCTTGAGGACGCCGTCAATTTTCTTCAACATTATCTAAACGAGAGCCTTTACCGATTTATCATGCATAATGTATATTATAGGGATAAAATGTTTTGCATTGGCTAACCTGCTGTAATCACACCAAGTAAACAACCAGCAACCCAATGGCTTCTCTCAGCACCTTCCAGGTGAACCCCTATCCTGTCAGCACAACACGGCGTAAAGGAGGCAACACATGGCGAAAGTGGCAATCAATGGCATGGGACGGATTGGCCGGGCGGCGTTGAAAATCATCATGGACCGGCCCGAGTTGGAGCTGGTGGCGGTCAACGATCTCATGGACCTGGATAACCTGGTCTACCTGCTGAATTATGACACCGTCTACGGCGTATATAAGCATCGCGTGGCCGTCCGGCGGCAAACTGGTGGTGAGCGGCAAGTCCATTAAATTTTTGAGTGTCAAGGATCCGGCCCAGCTGCCCTGGAAAGACCTGGGTGTCGAAATCGTGCTGGAGTGCACCGGGCTGTTCACCCAGTCGGAAGGCCTGAACAAGCATCTGGCCGGCGGGGCCAAGTATGCGGTGCTGTCGGCGCCGCCCAAGGGGGAGCAGGTCTGCTGCATCGTCCACGGCGTCACCCAGCCGGGGGCCGACGACCGGATGATTTCCTGCGCCTCCTGCACCACCAACTGCATCACCCCGGTGGTGGAGATCATGGGCCGGCGGATCGGCATCAAAAAGGCGGTCATGACCACCATCCACGCCTACACCTCTTCCCAGGCCATCGTCGACGGACCCAACAAGAAATTTCGGCGGGGCCGGGCCGGGGCGGCCAACCTGGTGCCCACCTCCACCGGGGCGGCGGTGGCCACCACCAACACCCTGCCCCAATACAAGGGGAAATTCGACGGCGTGGCGGTGCGCTGTCCCGTGCCCTCCGGCTCCCTGGCCGACCTGGTGTTCGTGACCGAGCGGCCCACCACGGTGGAAGAAATCAACAAGATTTTTAAAGAAGAGGCCGACGGCCGCTATAAGGACATCCTGGAATACGCCACAGACCCCATCGTCTCCTCCGATATCATCATGAACCCCCATGCCTCCATTTTCGACCCCAGCATGACCCAGGTGGTGGACGGCGACCTGGTCAAGGTCATGAGCTGGTACGATAACGAATGGGGCTACACCAACCAGATGATCCGGGAGGCCGTGCGGCTCATCGGCTAAGTCGAGCACCCCTGCCCGGTTAGGCCCCGCCTCACGCCTGGCAGTGGCGGTCGCAAGACGGCGTGTATAAAAACCACAGGTGTTGCGGGAGGGCAGAGACCTCAGGTCCCTGGCCCTCCCTCTGCTTGAATAACCTTTTCTTTCTGCTGCTTGCGGGGCCTGGGGGAATAATCGCCTGAAAAAATCTGCCTGGTTTCATAACAATCCCGTGAAATCCTGACAGCAGGTCTTATTGTTAAGAAAAGGATGATCTCGAGGAGGAACTGCCATGACCAAGCAGGAAAAAACCGTCTGCACCGTCGACCCCGTGTGCAACCTGGATCTGGAATCCCAGCACGGCAAGTTCATGTATGACTTTGAAGAGGTAACCTACTATTTCTGCTCAGAGCTCTGCAAAAATGAGTTCATTAGGCAGCCTGAAAAATTTTTCCAGAAAAAAGGGCAGTGAATCGGGATCGCAAAAATGGCCCCAATCGTGTTCAGGCCGGGAATCTCGCCGTTTTAACCGTGAATCTCCTGACAGGGGGTGACTCATGAAAGCAATGGCCGAAGCCCACAGCTCTTTTCCAACCCTTTACAAGACCATGGAGTTGGAAGGACTTAATATCTTCTATCGCCAGGCAGGTCCCGATGGCGCGCCGACTATTGTGTTGTTGCATGGCTTCCCGACTTCGTCCCATATGTTCCGCAACCTTATTCCGCTCCTGTCGGACAGATTTCATTTAGTAGCTCCTGATTATCCCGGTTTTGGCTACAGCTCTATGCCCGCAGTTGACCAGTTTGACTACACCTTCCACCGTCTGGCCGAGGTTGTTGATCTCTTTCTTGGCAAGCTGGGTCTGAAAAAATACAGTCTCTATGTCATGGATTATGGCGCTCCCATCGGATTTCGCCTTGCCCATAAAAGCCCGGAAAAGGTCGAATCGCTGATCATCCAGAACGGCAACGCCTATGATGAAGGGCTGCGGGATTTCTGGGAACCCATAAAAGCTTACTGGAAGGACAAGACACCGGGAAACGCCGATGCTCTGAGGAACAGTCTCCTTACCATCGAAGCCACCAAATGGCAATACACCAATGGGGTCCGCAATCCCGAGGCCATCGCCCCCGATAATTGGTTCCACGACCAAACCTTGCTGGAGCGGCCCGGCAACAAGGACATCCAGCTTCAACTGTTTTATGATTACCGCTCAAACCCGCCCCTCTACCCTCAATGGCAAGCCTACTTCCGGGAATACCAACCCCCCACCCTCATTGTCTGGGGAAAAAACGATGATATTTTTCCCGCGGGAAGGAGCCTTTCCCTATAAAGGTGACTTGAAGAACCTTGAATTTCACCTGCTTGATACGGGACACTTTGCCTTGGAAGAGGATGGGGGTTTGATCGCCAGTCTTATCAGAAATTTTTTGGCCAAGAATTTAACCGGTTAACATCTTGGGAGGGAAGAAGGTCACCCAGGGCGACCCGTAAAAATGTGGCCGCCCGGGATTTATCTCATGCTTTTCCAACGTCACTTATGGACCAGGTTCGAATCCCAGGGCATTCCCATTTATGTGCGGGGTGACCGGCCCCAGTGGTTCGTGCCCACCACCGTGGGGGATCGCATCCTCCAGCACTGGCCCAACTCTGCGGTCAATGGCGACTTGCGGGTGCAGCGCTTTCTGAAGCGCCTCCCCGGGGAGCCCCCCCTCCCCTACCCCGGCCGCGGCCAGATCTTAAAACTTACGCACCTGCGAGAACTCTGGTTTCACCTCACCAACCGCTGCAACCAGGCCTGCCGCCACTGTTTGTTTGCCTCCTCCCCCAGCGACGGTGCGGAACTTGAGGCCCGCAGCGTCCAGGACATCGCAGCCCAGGCCCAGGCCCTGGGCTGCCGGGTCTTTGCCCTCACCGGCGGCGAACCCCTGGTCTATCCGGATTTCGCCGATGTGGTGGATTTTCTCCTGAAATTTGACCAGACCCATGTGGCGGTTCTCACCAACGGTCTCCTGCTCAAGGATTACGCCGCCGAACTTCGCCGCTGGCCCGGTGAGCGCTTTCACCTCCAGGTGAGCCTGGACGGGCTGGAGGAGAGCCACGACCTCATGCGGGGCGCAGGGGCCTTCGCCGCCCTCGGGGAAAATCTCGCCTGGCTCAAGGCCCAGGGACGGAGCTTTACCCTGTCCCTGTGCGTCACCGCGGCAAATTTCAGGGAACTCCCCCAGGTGGCGGACCTGGCCGGGGAGCTGGGCGCCGCCAATCTTCATCTTATCTGGTATTTTGTCAGGGGACGGGGCACACCCCAGCAGTTCGTCCCGCCCGAGGACATCCTGCCCCAGGTGGTGGAAGCCGTCCGTCGGGCCTCGGAGCATGGTGTCAGCCTGGACAACCTGGACACCCTGAAATCCCAGGTCTTTGCGCCGCTGGGCACCATATACGACGGGGCCGGCAGCGGCTGGGAATCCCTGGCCGTGGGACCGGACGGCCGCGTCTATCCCTCTCCCGCACTGGTGGGGGTTGAAGCCCTGGCCACCGAGCTTGCCCCGAATCTGGAAAGCGCCTGGCACAACAGCCCCGTGCTCAAAGACCTGCGCCAGGCCAGCGCCGTCTCCCTTACCTCCCCCCTGCGCTTCTTCCTGGGAGGCGGCGACCCGGATCACAGCTACCTCCATGGGGGCGCCTTCGTGGGAGATGACCCGTATTATCCTTTATATGAAAAGTTGGCCCTATGGCTCATCGCCCAGGAGGCCGCCCGGGAACCGGACCGTGACCTCCCCGGCCTGCGGCTGTCCATGGGGGAGGTGCTGGAGACCTGCGGCCCCCGGGGCGCAGTGGCCACCATCCACAGCAACTGTCTGCTCACCGCCGCCACCCCGGACAGCCGGGCCGCGGTGCGAGAGTTCTACCAGGACGCGGCCCAGACCACCAAGGAAGACATCCTGAACCCGGTATGCTACCCGGAGGAGGTCATCTCCCATATCCCGGAGGAAGCCCGCCGGCGCAGCTACGGCTGCGGCAGCCCGGTCCTGGATGCAGGGCTCAAGCCCGGTGAGGCCGTTTTGGACCTGGGGTGCGGCACCGGCGTGGAATGCTTCATCGCCGCCCGTCTGGTGGGGCCGGCAGGCCAGGTCACCGGGGTGGACATGCTCCCCGCCATGTTGGGCCGGGCCTCCCGGGGCGCGGTGGGCGCGGCCGCCAACCTGGGGTATGATAATCTGCACTTCAAGCTGGGCTACCTGGAGGACCTGCCCCTCCCGGACGCCAGCCTGGATGTCATCCTGTCCAACTGTGTCATCAACCTCTCCAGCCACAAACGCCGCACCTTCCGGGAGGCCTTGCGGGTCCTCAAACCCGGCGGCCGCCTGGTGGTGGCCGACGTGGTCACCCCCAATGAGCCTGACCCGGCCATCAAAAACGACGACACCCTGCGGGGGGAGTGCATCGCCGGCGCGCTCACCGAGAAAAACCTCTTTGCCCTCCTGGAAGAGACCGGCTTCCGCGGCGCCAGGATACTGAAACGCTTTCCCTATCGCCTGGTTCAGGGGCATCCCTTCTTTTCCTTGACCTTTGAGGCCCAAAAACCTGAGAGCGCCGAAGAAGTTCAGGTCATGTACCGGGGGCCCCTGGCGGCCCTGGTCACCGCCCGGGGCGAGGTCCTGCCCGCGGGAGAACTGCGCCTGATAAACCGGAGCGACCTCCCCGGCCGCGCCGATGACTTCCTCATCATTGACGAAACCGGCCGGGCCGTCAATCTGCCCCAGGATGCCTGGAGCTGCTGTCCGCCGGCGGCCATCTCGGGGGAAGGCGCCTCCTCCTGCTGCCCTCCCCCCGCAGCGGTTACCTCGCCTGCCCCGCCCCCCGCCGCCGCGTTGCCTCGCCGCCGCACCGGTTGTTTGGTGTGCGGCGCGCCTATCCGGTACCGTCAAGAGGCCAGCCTGGCCAGGTGTCATTTCTGCCAGGCCATGCTCCCTGCCAACGCGGTTTGCGAACAGGGCCACTTTGTCTGCGACGCCTGCCACACCGCCGACGGGTTGACCGCCATTCGGCATTTCTGTGCCACCACCCGGGAAACGGACCTCATTGCCCTCCTGGAGGCAAGCCGCCGCCACCCGGCCATCCCCCGCCACGGCCCGGAGCACCACGTCCTGGTCCCGGCCCTCATCCTGACGGCTTATCGCAACCTGGGGGGAGACGTGACCCCTGAGATGCTGAGCGCCGCTTTTGCGAGGGGCCAAGCCGTGCCGGGCGGGGCCTGTGGGTTTTGGGGCATTTGCGGCGCCGCGGCCGGCGTGGGTATCGCCTTCAGCCTGCTTCTCGAGGCCGACCCCATGAAGCCTGCCCGCCGCCGGCAGGTGCAAAGCGCGGTGCAGGCGGTTCTGGGGGAGCTCACCTCCTTGGAGGCCGCCCGCTGCTGCCAGCGGGATTCCTGGCTGGCCCTGCGTCAAGCTGCGGGACTCTCCCGGGACCTTCTCCCCATAGCCCTGCCAGCCGAGGCCCGCCTCCTCTGCCGCCAAAGCGGCGAAGGCCCGGATTGCCTCCGGTCCCTCTGCCCCCTGTGGCCCGGCGCCATTGACCGATCATAAGACGGGAAAACGCTTCCCGCCAGTCTTTTAACCCCTCTATTCCTGGAACAATATCCAAAGGCTGAGTCGCCCTGAAGTGCACCCTGGAGACCGGGCCTTTCAGGGAAGAAATCCTGGGCTTGTTCAACCAGTTCTCATAACTAATTAAAATAGCCGCAAAATTTTTTAACCAGTTATTTTTTTTAAAGTTTTTAAAAATTATTCCGAAACTGTCAGCAACCGAAATGAATTATTTAACCAAGGCTAAAATTTTCTTTACATCGGAAACAATACCTCTTAGCATAGGCGCCAGGGATTGTCCTCTTACCAATGTAATCATACCGGAAGCACGGCGTCGAGATACTCTGCAGCACCAGGTTTTGCATCTGCTCAGCAGCACTTTTAAGAAGCAATGTTTTAATGTTTTCAGGATATTAGCTTTGGAGGCCTGAGGGATCAGAGATTGGTTACCGTTTTTAGCATGCATGGGGGAAGAATCATGAAGAGAAAGAGGAAAGGTGAAGGTGTGGGAGCCTGGGGAGGGGCCGGAGGGAAGTTGGTCATCGGCCTCCTGGTGCTGGCGCTTATATGCCCCCTGACCACGCCGGTATGGGGAGCTGATCCCCTGGGGAGCGTTCGGGATCAGGAAATCACCCAAAGTTTGCGGTTAAAGGCGGGGCAGTCCAAAGTCTTGCGCCTCCCCTTTGCCATCACCCGCATCTCGGTAGCCAATCCCGAGGTGGCCGACATTATCCTCACCAGCCCCCAGGAAGTCTACGTCAACGGGTTGGCCCCCGGAACCACCAATCTTAGCGTCTGGGGGCGGGGCCGTTTCTCCTCGGCCAAGGTGCTGGTGGAAGCCGATGTCGGCCAGTTGAAAGAAAACCTGGCTGAGGTGCTTCCCAAGGAAAAGATCGGCGTCAAGGCCGCGGATGAAAGCGTGGTCCTCACCGGGGAAGTCTCCGGCCCGGTGGCCCAGCAGACTGCGGTCAGTCTGGCCGCCGCCTCCGTGGGGGGCAAAAAAGAACGGGTCATCAATCTGTTGAATATCGGCGGGGTGCAGCAGGTCATGTGCGAGGTGCGCGTGGCCGAGATCCAACGCAGCGTGGGACGGCGCATGGGCATCAACTTTGTCGCCGCCGACCGCAGCGGCAACAGTTTCGGGGTGAGCCTGCTGAACAACCTCACCACCATCACGGATTTTGCCCGGAATTTCGCCGGCACCGCCATCACCCAGCAATTCAGCCAGAGTATCACCGCCATCGCGGGCTGGCGGACCGGCTCGGTCCTGTGGACCATGTTCTTTGACGCCTTAAAGCAGAACGGACTAGGACGTATTTTGGCCGAGCCCAACCTGGTGACGACCAGCGGCCAGGAGGCCAGTTTCCTGGCGGGTGGTGAATTCCCGGTGCCGGTGCCCCAGCAGTTCCAGACCATCACCATTGAATGGAAAAAATTCGGGGTTGGCTTGACTTTCACCCCCACGGTGCTGGACAACGACGTGATCGCCATGAAGGTGGCCCCCGAAGTCTCGGAATTGGATTTCACCCAGGGGGTGGCTTTCAGCGCCGCGGGCTTCGTCGTGCCGGGCTTGCGGGTGCGGCGTCTGTCCACCCACATAGAAGTCAAAGACGGCCAGACCTTCGCCATTGCCGGGCTGCTGTCTGACACCCACCGCAACATCGTTAACAAATTCCCGTTACTGGGCTCCATCCCCATCATAGGCACCTTGTTCCGCTCCAGCAACTACCAGAAAAATGAAACCGAACTGGTGGTCCTGGTGACACCGCATCTGGTCAAGCCCATGGCCCAGGGCACGGCCCGCCTGCCCACCGATGTCCATGTGGAGCCCAATGACCTGGAGTTCTATTTATTAGGCTGCCTTGAGGGCAAAAAGAAAAAGCAGAAATATCCGGAAGCGCCGCCGGGCAATGTCCCCGCCGGTTTTGGCCGTCAACCCGTGCAATAGAGGAGCCCTGAGATGCACAGCAAAAAATACCCCGTGGCAACCTGGATCCTGGTTTTGATCCTGGGTGGGTGGTGCCTGGCAGGCCTCCTGGGCTGTTGCGGCAAGCACACCAAGAATGGACTACGGCCGCTCCGTGACCCACAATCTCGCCAGCCAGATAGTGGACCCCACGGCCGGCCAAACCGTTTATGTCAGCCGGGGACAATCCCCCGATGCTGCGGTCAACGCCTACGAGAAGTACAACAAGTCTTTCAAGCCTGAAGAGAAAAAACAGCAATACAAGATCACCACTGAATAGCTTTTGGGGAGACTTGAAGATTACCGGCTGCTAACCTTGCTCCAGGAGGAGATGAGCTTTCCGGACGCAAAGCTGACCTAATGGGCGCACAGCCCGGATTCGGTCTTGGCTATTGCTCGAATCTGATCGCGCCAGGTTCTTGATCAAGAGATCTGGCGAGATCAGGGAGGGGGGGAATATGGACCGGAAAAAAAGTTCTGCGGGGTTTGCGGGCTGGGGCTCGGCCTTCACCCGGATTCTGCCTGCGCCGCTCCTGATGGGCCTGATCTGTTTGCTGGCCTTCCTGCCGGCCTGCAAGTCACAGTCTAGCACCCCCAACCCCGCCTACCAGCAAGTTCGTCCCGCCTCCAACTCAGGCCGTCTGGTGCAGAACGCCGCCTATCTCAAGAGGACCGGCCGGGTTGAACTGGCGGTGAAGGATCTGGAGGAGGCCTATCTCCGGGAGCCGGGCAACCTGGAACTTCTGGATGTTCTCATCCAGAGTTATGAGGACCTGGGGGACTTCGACCGGGCCCAGGAACTCTACGAAGAGGCCCTGTCTCGAGGCGGCCAACATCCGGCTTTGGAGAATAACCGCTGCTATTCCCTGTACCTCCAGAGCCGCCTGGGCCAGGCTGAGGCCTGTTTCAGGAAGGTCTTGGCCCAGCAGCCGGACAATCAAACGGCCAGGAACAACCTGGGGCTGGTGCTTTGCCGCCAGGGACGGGAGGCCGAGGCCCTGGCCATGTGGCGGGAGGCCCTGAACGATGGCGAGGCCCGGCAGCGCTTGGGCCAGGCCCTGGTCGCGCTGGGCAAGGAAGTGCCGCCCGGTCTGGCTGGACCCGCGCCGGTCCCGGCTGAACCGCAGGTGGCCGCAGCCGGCCAGCCAACCTCACCTCCTGCTTCTCTGATGGCCAAGTCCCCGGAACCGGGTCCCCAGCCCACGGCTGGCAGCGCCCCTGCACCTGCATTGCCCACACCTGCAATCGTCAGGACTCCGGAATCCGGACAGCAGCAGACGGCTGGCGCCGGCCCTTCGCCTGCATCATTAACACCAAGAGTCGCCAAGGCCCCGGAGCCGGTCTCCCAGGAGGCGAGGCCTTTCCTGACCGTCCCGGATCAGCCCCTGGCCAAATTGTACATCCCCGCCCCTCAAGGCGGTCCCGCCCCGGTAGCCTCTGCGCCGACGCCCGCGGCCTCCCAGGCCGTCAAAGCGTCAGCCGCGTCTCCTCCCGCCTCCGTTGCCCTTAAAAAGCCTCAGCCCCCCGCAGTCCCGCTGTTGACCGCCCTGGACCTGAGCAGCACCTTAATTGAGGTAAGAAACGGCAACGGCGTCCAGGTTCAGGCTCGGGAAATGGGTGACCTCCTGGCCTCCGAGGGCTTTGCCGTGGTGGCCATCGGCAACCATATAGACTTTGGCCTCGAGGAAACCGTCATCACCTACCGGCCTGAAGCCACAAAGGTGGCCAAGACCCTGGCCGCCAAATTCTTCCCCAAGGCCAAGCTCGAGGAGGGCGGCAAACTTTCCCCGCAAATGGACATTCGCATCTCCCTGGGCCGGGATCTGGAAACCGGTCAGCATTTAGCCAGGGCTCAGGGGAAGATGATGGCAGCCCTGCGGTCTGCGCCCCCGCCAGCACCAGAGACGCAGGCCGCCACCCCCGCGGAGCACAATTTAGTGGCCAGGGCTTCCCGGTCGGCCGCTTCTCCCAAGCCCCCTGCCCCTGATCTTCTCAGCACCGAGGAACTCGCCCAGGTGCGCATCGAATTGAAAAACGCCAACGGCGTCAACGGGCTGGCCTGGGAGATGGGCGGCCGCCTCGACCTCGAGGGCTTCAAGGTGGTGAACGTCGGCAACCACAAGGACTACAGCCTGGAGAAAACCGTCGTCGCCTATCGCCCTGAGGTTATCCGGGTGGCCCAGGTCCTGGTGAAAAAGCACTTCCCCGGCGCGGTCCTGCAGGAGGAAGAGACGCTGCCCCCCTGGACGGATGTGCGGGTCTCCCTGGGCCGGGACCTGGTTGCCGGCCACAAGCACATGGCCCAGGCCTCTCCGGGAGAGGCCCACCCCTGAGGCCTGGTTATTTCCGGGCTTGGCGAGCTGCCAGCCAGCGCTCGAAAACACGCCAGAGCATGGCCCCCAGCTCCTGGGCCTCAGCTTCACTGAACTCTTGGGGGTCGAGCATCACCGCCCCCTCCATGCCCGCTCCGGCAAACATCACGGCCACCCGGTCGTCTTCTCCCCGGCCCACTTGTACTGCTCCTTCCGGAATCTCAACTTTCATAGCCCAATCCTCCCGGAACCTGGTCCCAGCCAGGCCTTTCATCCGGCAATCAATGATCGTGTGTTCTCGATAAATTCTTGAGCCCCCAAGGGCTAGGGGTTATAGTAAACCAAAAATAACCGCGACCTAGAAACTAAAATCAACAGGGAATCTTTATGCGCACAAGAAGTGTTTGGCAAAAGTTTTTTTTCATCCTGGCCGCCCTGCTCATGATCTATGCCTTGTGTTCCTGCGCCAGCATGGAACAGAAGCGGGACAATTTCATGACCCAGGGGAAAGCCTCCTTCGAAAAAGGAGATTTCATTACCGCCAGGTTGCATTTCAAAAATGCTCTGCAACTGGACCCGGGATATGCCGAAAGTCACCTGTGGCTGGGAAAAACGGAATTGCGCTTAAAGAACCCCCGGGGAGCGTTCGGGTCCCTTTCCAAAGCCGTTGAGCTCAAGCCCGATCTCTTCGAAGCCCAGATTATCCTGGGGAATCTCTTCCTCCTGGGCAGAAATCCCAATGAGGCCGAAGCCAAGACGAATCTGGTGCTTGCCAAAGAACCGAACAATACCGACGCCTTAATGCTTGCCGCCGGCGTGGCCCTGGCCAATGAGAAGCCCCAGGCGGCCCTGGAGGCCCTGAAAAAAATCAGGGGCATAGATCCCCACAAGGTGGAAGCCTACCTGATGCAGTCCGCCATTGAGATGCAGCAGAAAAAGCCGGAAGCCGCCGCGGCCCTGTTGGATGAGGGCATCAAGGCCAATCCCCAGTCCCTGCCCCTTTATCTGGCCAAGGGTCGTCTTCTCGAAACCCAAAAACAGTTCGATGCCGCCGAAGCCATCCTCAAAAAAGCTGAGGAGATTGCCCCCAAGGACGTCAGGGTCCAGGATGAACTCATCCGTCTCCATCTCCTCAATAAACAAATAGACAAGGCGGAAGAGGCCTTGCGCCGCAAAGTGGCCCTGGAACCCGACGAGGAGGCCCACGTGGGGGCCCTGGCCCGTTTTCTCAGTGAAAAAGGTCAGTCAGACGAAGGGGAAAAGCTCCTCCAGGACTTTATCGCCAAACATCCCGAGGACACCCAGGCCAAATTTAACCTGGCCAACTTCTACCTGGCCCAGCGGAAATTCGGCCGGGGCGAACAAGTCCTCACGGAATTGGCTGAAAAACATCCCACCGGCCCCGTGGGCATCCAGGCCAAGGGCCAATTAGCCGTTCTGCGCCTGGCCCAGGGACGCCAGGAAGAAACGGAGAAGCTGGTCGGGGACATCCTCAAGGAAAACCCCAAGGATATGACGGCCCTGAAACTCCAAGGCCTCGTCGCCTTGACCAAAAAGGACGGCTTAAAGGCGGTGAGCAACTTCAGAATTCTCACCCAGGACCAGCCTCAGAACCATGAAAATTGGCTGTTGCTGGCCCGGGCCCATCAGGTGAGCCAGGAAAAGCAACTCGCCAAGGAGGCCGCCAAAAAGGCCCTGGACATCAAGCCCGATTATCTGGATGCCAGGGCTTTTCTCTATGGCGCCTATATCCAGGACAAGGACCATGACGCCCTCATCAAGCTCATCAAGGATTACCTCCGGGGCAATGACAAGGACCTGGCCAACTGGGGCTCCCTGGGAGACGTTTATGTTCTCAAGGGAGACGACAAGGAAGCCCGGACCGCGTACCAGAAGATGATTGATCTGGAGCCCAAAAATCCCCAGGGATATATAAAACTGGCCGGACTCGCCCGCAAAAATAAGCAGCCCCAGGAAGCCGTGCGCTACCTGGAATCGGCCCTCAAAGAGAATCCCAACTTTTTCCCGGCCTTGCGGTTGCTGTCGGCTTTGCACCTGGAGGAAAAGCAGCCGGGCAAGGCCCTGGACGCGGCCCGGGCCGCGGTGGCCAAGTCACCCAACAATGCTGAACTGCACCAGATTTTAGGGGAGATCTACCTCTCGCAAAATCAGCCGGAGGCCGCGGCCGCGGCCCTGGAAGAGGCCTTGACCCTCAATCCCAACGACGCCCCGGCCCTGGGACTGCTCATCAAAGCCTACAACAGCCTGCCCGATAAAACCAAGATGAGGCAAAAGCTGGAGGGGAAAGCCGAAGATGCCAAGGCGCCTCTCTTCTATGCCATGGCCCTGGCCCAAATCTATGAACAGCAAAAGGAAGGCGACAAGGCCATAGCTCTTTACAACCGCCTGCTGGAGCGCCGGCCGGCTCCGGCGGTGGTGAAAAACAACCTCGCCTATCTGTTGGCGGAATATCAGCCCACCCCCGAGAATCTGGACCGGGCCCAGAAAATGGCCGCCGAAATTTTGACGGATAACCCGGAAGACCCCCGGCTGCTGGACACCCTGGGCTGGATTTACTGCAAGCAAAAGAACTATGCGGAGGCCAAGAAATACCTGGAAAAGGCTGTGGACAAGGCCGCCGGTCACCCGGTGCTGCAATATCACCTGGGCTACTGCGCCGCCAAGCTGGGGGATTCGGCCACGGCCCGCACGGCCCTGGAAAAAGCCCTGGCGGTCAAAGCTGATTTCCCGGAACGGCAGGAGGCTGATAAGCTTCTAAAAAGTCTGCCCCCCGCAGGCAAGTAATGCCAAGTTCGCTTTGAAATGAAACAAATCACTCAGATAACCTATTGATATCACACGTAGGGGCCGGTTTTAAACCCGCCCCTACAAACCGATCTTGGCATAATTACCAGGAGCCTGGCATAAAAAGATTGAAACCTCCTGTGGCCTGCAGGGGTTCTGCCGGCATTCACAAGACCCTTCCCTTACTTGGGCTTTTGCAATAGTCTTTTTTTTGTCATCCTGAACGAAGTGAAGGATCATCAAGGCCATAGAAATACAAGATTCTTCGCTTCGCTCAGAATGACAAGTGGTGGTATTGAGCTGTTTTTGCCAGAGCCTCAAGGAATTAGGACAATACGATATTGATAAAAAATAGCCCAAGGAGAATAATTCCTTTCTTTCCTCTTCATTTTTGCTATAATAAAATCTCTCAACAAAAGTTCACCCCGTCTCACAGCTGCAAGTAAACCACGATCGCCAGCCTATGCTCAATTCCCTCACCGCCATCGTGTTTTTCCTTTATGGGAGCCTGGGCTTTCCCAATCTTCCGGCCCTTCCCCTTGAACAGACGGCCGTTATCCAGCCAGCCGCCGCCCCCGAACCGGCGCCGGCCATCGTCAAGAAATGCTCCCTCGACTTGGGCCAGAAACTGGAATTTTTCACCGCCTGCCAATGGTTCCGGGAGGGGTTGAAGGTAACCTATCTGAGCGCTCCGAAATTAAGCGCCCAGATCGACCCTCTCATTAAAAAATACGGCAAGCGCTACGGCATCGATGAAAACCTGATCCGGGCCATGCTCCAGAAGGAATCCGGCGGCAACCCCATTGCGGTTTCCCCGAAATTCGCCATGGGACTCATGCAGCTCATCCCGGAGACCGCCATCGCCATGGGGGTGGAGGATCCTTTCAATCCGGAGCAGAATATCGCCGGAGGGGTGAAGTACCTCAAGTATTGCCTGGACCGTTACGCCCAGGACGTCATTTTGGCCCTGGCGGCCTATAACGCCGGGCCGGAGGCCGTAAGAAAACACGGCGGGGTGCCGCCCTACGCCGAAACCCAGCAGTATGTGGCCAGCATCATCGGCTGCCCGGTTGAGGACATCATCAACCTGGGCAAAACCGAGGAGGAGAAAAAGCTGGCCGATAATCCGGATGCTCCTCAAGAATCCAAGGAACCTGGTACACAGGCTGGTCAACTCCCTAAGCCTGCTTGGAAGGTGGCCGCCTCGGGGGTCAGCACTCCGGCGCCCAAGTGGAAAATCATCCCCTCCTTCACCACCGTCAACTCCTCTCAGGTCAAGCTTGACACCCTCTCTGAAGCCGCCAAGCTTTCTAAAGACCTTACCCGCCAGCCGGCAGACGGCAAGGATATCACCAGCCAGGGCAACATCGCCATCCCCAGGCACTTTCCTAACCACGGCTATCGGTAATACCGAAACGTTTGCTTCTGCCATTGGCATCGCCCTTTTCTCAGTCTCCCTTATTAGTCTCGTCCTCCCCATAATTCTTGCACGCCTGAAGTTTCTTGTCCCTTGTGAGGTAACTTGCCAATTTTTGATGAATAATTAGGCCTAAAGTTCACATCATTAAACTTGACACCTATGGACAAATATCTTTAAATGACTGCCAGGGAACTACCGATACGGTAGATGGTAGGCTCAATAATGAAGAACTCCGTAACCATTATCTGCCAGGCGGGATGTGCTATTATGGATAGGCAAAGAGTAAAACAGGTAATCTGGCTGTTGGGGGGCATGGCTCTCGCCCTGGTGATATCCTCGGGATGCGCGCCGCGCCTGAACCCCTCGGTTGAGGCCCAAGCCGCCGCTGCCCAAATAGTGGAGGAAAAATACCAGCTGGGCCCAGAGGATCTCATCGAGATTTCGGTCTGGAAAGAACCTGACCTCACCAAGCAAATCTCTATACGTCCCGACGGCAAGATTTCTTATCCCCTCATTGGAGAAGTCCAGGCGGCCGGCAAAAGCGTGAAGCAGTTGCGGGAGGAGATCAGCAAGCGCCTGGAGAAATTTGTCACGGACGCCCAGGTGACGGTGATCCTGCTTAAAACTCAATATTATAAAATTTACGTGATGGGCAAAGTCAACAAACCTGGGGAATTCATGGTGGGCAGGCCGGCCAACGTCATGCAGGCCCTGGCCATGGCCGGCGGGCTGACGCCCTTTGCCTCACCCGGCAAAATCGTCATCCTGCGCCGCAGCGGCGGCACCGAACAGACCTTTCCCTTTGATTATAAAGCCGTATCCCGGGGGCAGTTTCTGGACCAAAACATCACCTTGCTCCCCGGCGATGTGGTGGTGGTGCCCTGAGGAATTTTATCGCCATGCGCTTGGGGTCGGCTCGGCTAACCTGTTGGCTTGCGGTTGTCCTTCTCCTTTCAGCCTGCCTTCCGGCTTATGCGGCTGATTGGTCACTCGTGCCCCAGGTTGATGTGGGGGCAAAGTACGACAGCAACATCAACTTTAATTTCGTCGGCCAAAAAAACGACGTCATTTTTAACGTTTCCCCCGCTCTTGATGTCAATTACTCCAGTGAAATCAGCAAGCTCACCGGGCGCCTGATCCTGGAAGGGGTGGCCTACATTAAAAACCCCAACTTAGACACCATAAACCAGTACTACAGTTTTTCTGGTCAACATAAGGTAGCGCCCCGCCTGTCCCTCTCTTTTACCGGTGGCTATACCCTGGATTCCAACTTGAATGAAGAATTGCTCGCCTCGGGCTTTGTTATGAACCGCACTCGCCGGCAGGCGATTCAGGCTGCCCCTGGCCTCGAGTTTAACCTGACGGAACGGGCCCTCCTCCGAATGGGATATGCCTTCAACAAGGTGAATTACCAGGACCCCCGCTATGCTGATTATTCGCTACAGTCAGTGAACCTGGGCTTGAATTATCTCCTGAAAAACACGAAAACCACATTAACGGGAACGATCTTGGGCCGGTACATTGATTACCCTTCAATAAATAACACTTATCGCAGCCTCGGCACTTACGTGGGCCTGGAACACAAGTTCTCCGAGGACTGGATTCTTGCTGTATCCGGAGGACTCAACTACAACTGGTTTACCAGCCAAACTGCGGTCCTGGATTTCGGGAATTTTGTAACGTTTATTCGGCTAAGGCAGTTTAAACTGGAGACTTTTTCCGTCAGTCCGTATTTCAATATCTCCGCCTACTAGGCGTTGGACCAAGACTAACCTCACTTTCGGCTATAGTGTCGACCAATCCCCCTCGGGCAGTGGTACAATCAACCAGTTCCACAGTGGGTATGCGGGTATCACCCGCGATTTCACGGAAAGGCTGACCGGAGGTTTGCGGGGGAGTCTCTATTACAGCCTTTCGGACAGCCCAGGCAGCGATTACAATGACTTAGTGTTATATTTAACTCCAAACCTAAGTTACAAATTGAGCAAAAAATTTACCCTCAATTCATCTTATACATATGGTTGGCGAGATAATCTCAGTGGAGGACAAACCACTAGTTTCGGTGCAGGGCAAACCACCAGCCGCAATCAGGTCTGGCTGTCCCTGAAGTATTCCAATCCCCTACATTATCAAAGATAAGAAGGTTAATGAACACGTTAGCCCTGGAACCGGAAAAGGATTTACGCTATTACTGGCGGGCGCTGTTCACCCGGAAACATTATTTCATCTGGCCGGCGCTGGTCGTTATAACCCTTGCCGCCCTGGTGGCCCTGCTGCTGCCCTCCATCTACGAATCCAAGTCCACCATTCTCATCGAAGAACAGCAGATTCCCCCGGAATTCGTCAGATCCACGGTCACCGGCTATGCCGACCAGCGCATTCAGAGCCTCAACCAGCAGATTCTCTCCCGCACCAAGCTCTTGGAAATTATCCGGCAGTTCGATTTGTATACTGACCTGCGGGGTAAGTATACCCAGGAAGAAGTTACCGAGAAGATGCGGGACGATATCAAAGTTGATCTCATCAGCGCCGAAGTGGGTGACCAAAAACGAAAACGCCCCGGCCGCACCGGCAGCCAGGACGGGGTGACCATCGCCTTCACCATAGCCTACCAGGGAAAAAACCCGGACATGGTCCAAAAAGTGGCCGGCACCCTGGCCTCTTTATATCTCCAGGAAAACCTCAAGATTCGGGAACTGCAGGCCAAAACCACCACCAGATTTCTTGAGACCGAACTTAAGGAAATTCAGGAACGGATACAAACCATCGGCCAAAAGATTACCGGCTTCAAGGCCAAGTACGAGGGCATTCTGCCTGAATTGCAGCAATTCAACATGTCCCAGGCCGAGCGCCTGGAAAAGGAAATTGACCAGCTACGGGTGCAAATCCAGGGCGCCGAAGACCGCAAAATCTACCTGGAAGGCCAATTGGCCAACGTCAAACCGGATACCCCCATCATTAGCACCACGGGAGAACGGGTTCTGGATCCCAAAGCCCGTCTTCATCAATTGGAAGTGGCATTATGCGACCTGCAATCCAGATTTTCCAGTAATCATCCCGATGTCTTAAAAGTCAAACGGGAAATGGCCGAGTTGCAAAAACTGACGGGCTCCCCGGGGGGCAGCCCCTCCCTGATAAGACAGAAATTAACCAAGCTCCAGGCCGAATTGGCCCAAATGCAGGGACGCTATTCCGAGCAGCATCCCGAGGTGGTGAAACTCAAAAAGGAGATCGCGGAGCTGCAGGCTTTGCCTGCGTCCCCCGGCCCGGCCAAGCCGGTGGATCAGCCCGAAAACCCCGCTTATGTCAACCTCCTGACCAATATCCATTCGGCCACCAATGACATTCAGGGGTTCAAACGCCAGAAAGCCGATTTGGAAGGCAAGCTCAAGCTCTACCGGCAAAGACTGGAAAATGCCCCCAAGGTGGAGCAGGAATACCTGGCCCTGACCAGGGACTATCAAAACACCCACACCAAGCACCAGGAAATCATGAACAAAATCCTGGAGGCCCGGATATCCGAAGGTATGGAGGAATCCCAGAAGGCAGAAAAATTCACCATCATCGATCCGGCCAGTTTCCCTGAAAAGCCGGTTGCGCCTAAGCGGGGCCTCATCGCCCTCGCCGGTCTCATCCTGGGACTGGGGGCAGGCCTGGGCATGGTGGCCTTGACCGAAAATCTGGACCGCACCGTCAAGAGCACAGATGAGCTGGCCTTTCTTACCGGCCTGCCTATTCTCGGCCAGGTTGCCCGCATTGTCACTCCGGAGGACATTAAACGGCAAAAACACCGGCAGCGCTTGATCTGGTCTCTGGCAGGCCTGTCCGTTTTGGCCAGCCTGATCATCTTTCATTTTTTTATTATGGACCTCTGGATTTTATATGCCCGCTTAGGGCGGCTGCTGGGGAAATACCTTTAACTTTTCAAGGGTGCTACTGTGAGCTTTATCGACAAGGCCTTGAAAAAGGCCAAAGATGAAAGAAAAGGGGCCGCCGCTGGTCAGGCTTCCGCTACACCGGTAGGACCGTTGCCGGAGGTCTCGCCACCCCTGGCGGGTTCCGAGATAACCACCGGCGAGATACGCTACACTACCACCCGGACGGTACCAGTGCGGATGGAATACTTGCAGCGACACCGGATCATCGCCGGCAGCGACGACAATCTGGTGCGGGAAGAATACAAGATTCTCCGCACCCATATTCTCCAATGCACTCAGGCGGAGCAGAAAAACACCCTCATGATCACCGGGCCTCTGCCTGGAGAGGGGAAAACCCTGACAGCCATTAACCTGGCCATCAGTCTGTCACACGAAGTGAATAAAACCGTGCTGCTGGTGGACGCCGATTTGCGCTACCCCTCGGTGCACAGTTACTTCGGCCTGCCCATTGGCCCCGGCCTGGTGGATTATTTGAGCGGCAATGCCTCTCTCTCCAGTCTGCTGGTGCATCCCCAGGGTTTTGACAAGCTGGTTATCTTACCTGGGGGGCGACCGGCGGCCGGCGGCGCAGAATTGATCGGCTCACCCATGATGAGGAACCTGGTTAAGGAACTCAAGCATTTTTACCCCGACCGCTACGTCCTCTTTGATTTGCCGCCTCTCCTATCCTTCGCCGATCCCCTGGCCTTTGCCCCCTTTGTGGACGGAATTATTCTTGTAGTGGAAAAAGGGAAAACTCCCCGGGACGGGATTAGAAAGTCTGTAGAGGCCCTGAAGGGCTTCCCGGTCCTCGGCCTGGTCTTGAACAAAGCCGAGGAGCGCGATCATGAATGTTACTCCTATTATCCCCACAAGGCCAACGGCAGACCGGGAAAAAAAGGAATCCTGGACTGGATTAAATCCTAATGTATGAGAATTTTTTTGGACTAACGGAACGTCCCTTTAACCTTCTCCCTGACCCCGATTTCCTCTATTTAAGTCCCCAACATAAGCTGGCCAGGGCCTATCTCGAATATGGGCTAACCCAAAAACTGGGGTTTGTGGTCCTGACCGGGGAAATCGGCACCGGCAAAACCACCTTGATCAGGTCGCTGTTAAAAGCCCAGGCAGGAAAACAGCGTCTGGGGGTGTTGTACCAGACCTCCTTCGACGCCGAGGATTTACTCGAGCTGCTCCTTAAGGAATTCGAAATCCCAGGGCATTCCCACAGCCGGGCCTCCCGTCTGTCAGCCTTCAATGACTTCCTCATCAAGGCTTACGGCCGGGGAGAGCACGTGGTCCTTATCGTCGATGAGGCGCACAATCTGGGGGCCGCCGCTCTGGAAGAACTGCGGTTGCTGTCCAATATCCAGGCCGACAAGGAGCCGCTTCTCCAGGTTATTTTGGTGGGCCAGCCCGATCTCCGGGACCGGCTGCGCCAACCCTCACTCCGCCAACTGGCCCAGCGGGTGGGAGTCCATTTTCACCTGCAGCCCCTGGACGAGCAGGAAACCAAGGAATATATCCAGTTTCGCCTGGCCAAGGCCGGAGGCAGCGGTATCTTTACTCCTTCAGCCCTTGACATGATCTTTGCCTGCACCCAGGGCGTCCCCCGCCGCATCAACGCCTGGTGCGACTTGGCCCTGGTGGCCGCGTACGCCGAAGGCCGCCATGAAATTGAGGGGGAATTTTTGGAAACCGTGGTAAGCGCCCTGGGGGAAAGCTTAGAGGGGCCCGACCGCAGCGACGCCGGTCCCGAGGACAGCCCCGCCCCGGCCTCAGGCCCCCAGGAGCTTGGGGAACCGGGGAAATCTGCCGGGACCCCTCAGGGTTTCACAGAAAATGCGGGCAATCATCTGAGAAAAGAGCTACTGGACCTTTCCGCCCGTCTGGCCCGGGTGGAAGGCATGGTCCTGGACCTCACCGGCCAGTTGCTGCCGGCCATAACCAGGATCTTTACTCAACTGTCTTCAGAATCCCCTAAAGTGTCAGCCCCCTCCCCCCCGCCACCGCCCCCTCCCCAGGAATCCGAACCCGCGGGCCCGGAAAACGTTTCTCCCCCAAAAAGAAGGTGGTGGTCCAAGTTCTCTTCGGTTTAGGAGTGTCTAAGGGTCGCAGGATCGGCCGGGGCTGGGCTTTACATGGACTCGATGGTCAGCAAGGTTGACAGGTCTTTGTAACCGCATTGCAGGCAGGAGCTGATTTCGTGGGTAATCTTGTCCATCCGGCTGCTGAGCAAACTGACCGCGCCGCCCTGGCAGAGCCCGTAGGCGCCGCATTGCGGACAAGGGACCGCCATCTTGAGGCAATAGCGGATGAGCAGGTTCTCGGTGAGATTTTCGGTGTTCTTTAAAAATTTCTTTACTTCCACCGGCGTCAGGTTGTGGCGAAAATCTTCCATGCCTTAGGCTGTCTCCGCATGTAAGCATACCTTCCCGAACCGAAAAGTAAAGGGGCAGTGTAAGTCTTTGCCCTGTGGCGTCTTGCCCCTTGGCGTGAATAAACGAAATCACCAGAGGATTCTTTCCAAAGGGGGTACCCATGAACCTGCTCATCATCGGCGCGTCCCGGGGCATCGGCCGGCAACTCCTCGAACAGGCCTGGCAGGCCGGGCACCAGGTCACCGCGTTTGCCCGCCATCCCCACATACTCGGCCAACCACGGGAGGGGCTTAAGGTAATGGCCGGGGATATCCTCGACCCCTATCAGGTGCAGCAGGCCATGGTGGGCCAGGAGGCTGTCTGTCTCACTATCGGGGTGGGCCTCACCTGGAAACCGGTGACGGTCTTTTCCCAGGGGACGCAAAACGTGCTGGCCGCCATGGCCGAGGAGAGGGTGCTGCGCCTCATCTGCGTCACCGGCATCGGCGCCGGGGACAGCAAGGGGCATGGCGGCTTTCTCTATGACCGCCTTGTCAACCCCCTGCTGCTCAAGACCATTTACGAAGATAAAGACCGGCAGGAAGCCCTGATCAAGGCGAGCCAGGCGGATTGGACCATCGTCCGGCCCGGCTTTCTCAGCAACGGCCCCCTCACCGGCGCCTACCGCGTCATTACGGACCTGCAGGGGGTCACTGCCGGCAAGATTGCCAGGGCCGATGTGGCCCACTTTATCCTGGCGGAACTCGCGGACAATAACTACCTGCGGCAGACCCCGCTGTTGACCTGCTGACCGCCGTTCCCAATCCCCCGGGGCCCTCCCTGGGTCCAGGATATTTCAGGAAAAAAGAAAGATTTTCTTAAAAAAGAATAAATTTCTTTTCTAACAAGAACACCTTCCTTTATTTTATCGTTCACCGCCAAGCTTCCCTCCTTGATGTCCCATTTCGAGTAGCCGTCATAGAGGTAATTTTTATAGCGATTGCCAAAAGTTCTTTCCTTGAATCCCCCCTCCCCCAACGGGGAGAGAGGGTTTGGGTGAGGGAGGAAGAAAAAATTTTGGGCAACGAGTATAAGTATCTGCTCGACAGATTCAGGGGGACATCCGGGTCTGTGTCTTTTGGTTAAACCAAGAAGGCAAATCCCCCCTGCCCCCCTTTAAAAAAGGGGGGTTTAAAAAAACAGCAAGCCCAAGTCCCCCTTTTCTAAAGGGGGATTTGATAAGTATAACAACTAATTATAACTTTACTTTTATGATCGCACCTTAGTCTCATACCTTTTCTCTTTAATCTGAAAAAGTTGTAGGGGCCGACCAGAGTGTCGGCCCGAATTGACGGGCGGACACACGGGTCCGCCCCTACAGGTTTATTGCAGGTCATTATGATAATGCTATTCCTTGAAAATGGTATTCCTGCCCTTGCAGGACCTGAGAACCTGATGAGAACAATGGCATACTAATTGCTTTACAAAGCATTGCAATGATCAACTTTTCTATAAGTGAAATGGAGAAGAGTATGAAAAAACTTTCTCTTATCCTGGCCCTGATCCTGGTTATGGCTTTGCCGGGGTTGGCCGGAGCCTGGACTTATATTCAGGAATTTAGGAATGATTATGGGGATGCCAATGCTATCTATCTGTGGATGGATACGCCTGAGGTAACCTTCGGGCCGACGACCTTTGGGGTAGGCCATCCCGGCTGGCAGTTAGCGGTGAACACGCAGACCCAACAATATATGTACGGCCCGGCTATATCCCCACCAGCAGGAGGAATTTACGTTACCTTTAACGCCCCCCGGCTCAAGCATTCTCCTTCCAATGGGCGGAAGTCAACTGGAATGACATAAGTTCCCCAATCTCAGGGAGCGGGACTGCCACCTGGAGTCCTTCAGGAGGATGGGGGGGAAACAATAACTTTAATCATAGCAATGATATCGTCCCTATTCCGATCCCGGCTTCGGCCCTTCTTTTAGGCACCGGTATCTTGGGCTTAGGCCTCATAAGGCTCAAGTCCAGAAAGATGGGACAGTTGGAATAAACCCGGTGATTACTAAGATTGGGGATGAAAATAGCCGAGATAGTCTAACCATAGTCCTTCAAGACTTTATTTTGGCACAAGAATTGCTTACACAATTTCTCTAATAACCATCTCAGTCCCTTACATCGCGTCGCTGAGAGAGTAACAGGCTTCCAAAATGAGGCGGGAGAGTAAATGACTAAGCTGTCGAAAATTTCCGTAATGATATTTGTGGGGGTTTTCATTTGTCTGCCTAACTTGGCTTTGGCGGATTTCACCTTATTGGGGCGACCGGATTTCAATGGCAAAATAATCCACCAACATACGGAGCCAATTTGACAGGATTGATACCTTCCTTTATGATGGCACTTATAGTTTTTCTAATGCGGCAGTAGATGGTAACGTAGGCGCAATAAACTTTACCAATGCAAACTTTCACAAGTACTTTAATAAACCCTTACTGGGCTAGGGCTACTTCTACAATGCCTTTTTCTGGTAATATGACCTGGAACTATAACTTTGCCGGCACCTTTAATCCTAGCACACCCCTTAACTCTGGCTATAAATTACTACAATGGCGCAAATTTTGTAGTAGCTGAAAAATATAGTTTGAGTCACGGTAGCTATTCAGGCGGAGAGTATCTACACGCCATTTGCCCCCGTCCCCATTCCCGCCTCGGCCCTTCTTCTGGGCACCGGCATCTTGGGGCTGACCCTCCTGGGCTTCCGGCGCAGGCGCAGCTAAGCCCTCCTGGAATCCATTGAGGAAATAAAGCAGAGCCGCTCGCGGCTCTGCTTTTTTTGTCCGGAAAGCCCTACTTTTTCCCCCATACCTCCTGAAGAAACTGATCCCGGCCGGAATTCCACCGGTAATACTTATACTTGACGGCATGCTTCAGGTAATAGTCCTGGTGGTAGTCTTCCGCCGAATAAAACTTGGCCAACGGCAGGATCTCCGTGGCAATGGGCTTCTTGAAGCGTCCCGACCGCGCCAGCGCCTCCTTGGATGCTTCCGCCAACCGTTTCTGCTCGGGGTCGTGATAAAAAATGGCGCTGCGGTATTGCGGCCCCCGGTCCACGAACTGCCCCCCGCCGTCGGTGGGGTCAATATGCCGCCAGAAATAATCCAGCACTTGTTCATAGGAGATCTTGCGGGGGTCATAATACACCTGCACGGCCTCAATATGCCCGGAGTCGGCGTAATTGTCATAGCTGGGGTTTTCCCGGCTGCCGCCGGTATACCCGGAAATAACCGAGAGCACCCCGGGGACCTTCTCAAAATCCGCTTCCACGCACCAAAAGCAGCCCCCTGCCAGGGTGGCCACCGCCGTTTTTGCAGGCGTCTCCATGGCGCTTTTCCCCTCTGGGCCTTTAGCGGAGTCGGGCCCGCGGCCGCCGCCTCCCCGGCCCAGGCGCCGGCCAACAAGAGTTGGCTTATCATCAGAATCCGGATTATATTGGTGACTGTCTGGGCTAAGACCATCATGCCTCCTCCTTTCCCTTGAACCCTGGCCTTTTGGAAACAGTCGCGCATGAGCCTGCGGCTCTCTCAAAACCATGAAAAGGTGGGGCAGGCGTCCCCGCCCGCCATCCCGGTGCGCAGTGCGCACCCTACACCTTCTTTGAACTTTGAACCTTGAACTTTTCAAACAGGCCTCCAAAAAACTCTTAAATCAGAGGGACACCAGCACCCGGGTCCCCTTGCCCGGTTCGCTCTCGATGGCGATCTTGCCGCGGTGGGCCTCGATGATCTTCTGGGTGATGGCCAGACCCAGGCCGCTCCCCTTGGCCTTGGTGGAAAAAAACGGCTGGAAGATCTTATCAAGACGGTCGGCAGGGATGCCCTCACCGGTATCGGCGATTTCCACCACCACCCCCTCGGCCCCTGCCCTGCTGGCAATGGTGAGGGTTCCTCCCTTTTCCATGGCTTCAATGGCGTTCTTGGCGATATTGAGCAGCGCCTGACGCAGGTGCACGGCGTCAAACGCAGTCCGGGGGAGGTCCGGGGCCAGGTTCATCACCAACCGGATGCCCCCTTCCTGCAGGCTCGGCTCCAGGCGCTGGCACAGGTCTGTGATCAGCTCATTCAGATCACCCGGCTGCAGGTTGGGCTCGGATAACTTGGCATAGCCCCCCACCTCCACCAGGAAGGTCTCCAGGCGCCTGACCTCATCCACGATAATCTGCAGTTTTTCCCGGTCGGCCTGCTGTTCCTGCCCCATGTCCTTCAAGACCTGGCGGGCAAACCCCCCGATGAGCATGAGGGGATTCTTGATTTCGTGGCTGATATGAGCCGCCATATTTCCCAACGCGGCCAGCCGTTCACTCCGGATCAGTTCCTCCTCCAGGCGCTTCCGTTCCCGGAGGTCCCGGAAGTGTCCTATGACCCCGATCTCCCGATGGTCCTCGTAAAACACCTGGGCGGACAGCCAGATGGGAATCAGAGCGCCGTCTTTATGGCGCACCAGGGTTTCATAGTTCTCGATGATGCCGGCCCCGCCAAACCCGGTATCGTGCATTTTGGCATCGATTTCCTGGGCCTGGCCGGGGGCGTACAATTCCCGGATATTCATTTTGCCGACGACTTCGTCCGGCTCATACCCCAAAATCCTGGCCGCGGTTTCATTAAAAGTGAAGATGGTGCCGGCCATATCATGGGCGAAAATGCCGTCCATGCAGGTGTGAATGAGCAGCTTCCTTTCCGCACTCAAGGCCTCTTCGGCCCGTTTGCGCTTGATCTGCCACCACATGCCGTTCATCAGCAGGGTAAACTGGCGGACATCGGCCGCGTCATATTCGTCGGCTTTATTGCCCACACCGGCCACGGCGATGACCCGGTCGCCGTCCACCACCGGCACGTGCATTTGCCGGTTGATCCCGGCAAAGCCGTCGGGAAAGTCTTTTTCACCATAGACGGCGCTGGCCTTGCGGTTAATAATTAGCGGCCGCCGCTGCCGCACGGCATCACCCCACAGGCCGATATGCTCCACCAGGTAGCTCATGTATTTAGAACCCGGCAGCCCTTGGTCCGGCTTGGCCTGGTGCCAGGAATGCATGGTCAGCATGGTTTGGTCTTCGTTGACGAAGGCCAGGTACCCTAAAGAGCTCCCGGTGAGCCGCACCCCCTCCACCAGGGAGAAATCGGTGATGTCTTTGAGGGAGGCCTGGGTCATTTGACTGAGTTGCCACACCGCTTCCAGGCGGGACTCATCCAGGCGCAGGTCCTCCTCTATGGTGGCGGTGCGCACCGCCAGCCCCAACTGACCGGCCAGGGATTGGAAAAAGCCCACGTGCTCCTTGGCAAAAGCCCCTTTTTGCCGGCTCGCCGCGGTCAACACCCCGATGGTCCGGGTCTCCGTAGTCAGGGGGGCCAACACCAGGGAAGCCTGGATTTCTTCCGGCAGCAGCCCCTGAAGCCGGTTGGCCGCCGCGGCTTTATCCGGCACGGAAATTACCTGGGACGACGACAAGCATTCCCCGAGGAGTGATTGGGGCGGAGGAACCACGGCCAGGTCCTGGGCTTCAGGTCCAAGCCCCCGGGAGCTTTTCACATGCAGCAGGCCGTCTTCTCCCAGCAGCCGGATGGCGCATATTTCGATGCCCAGCCGCTCCACCAGCAGATCAAGCACCCCTTCCAAAAGATCAGGGATATGCATGGAGGAGGCCAGCTTCCGGGCCGCCTCATACAACACCGACAGTTCTGCGGCCCGCCGTTTGAGTTTTTCCTCGCTCTCCGCCAGAGAACCCGAGACCTTGCCGAACAGGTCAAAGACATCCTCCATGCGGGAGCCCCGCCCGGAGAGGTAGCTCTCCACGATCACCCGGGCCGCGGCCGGACCTATGGAGCCGGCGATGGTGCGCTCCACAAAATTGGCCAGCTCCAGCTTTTCCTTATCCCCCCATTCCTTTTCCGGGAGGCCCACTTCCCGCAAAAAGGTGCGGCCGGCCTCTTTGGCCTTGCGCAGGCCGATGAACTTGCCCATGAACATGGTAAATTCCGACAGCCTGGGGAGAAAGGTGTACCGCTTGTCCCGGGGCCCCTCGTCGAGTTCGAAAACCTGGACGAAACGCCGGGCCTGCTCGGCTTCCTCCGGGCTGGGATTGGTCAAAAGCGACACGCCCACGAACGCGCCGATATTGAAAAACATGGACCAAAAAAAGGCGTGGGACAGGTCGTCCAGGCCGGCCAAACCCAGGAAAGCCGTGGGCTTCAGCCATGACCAGGCCCCAGGGGCCCGCCTCCAGAATACTTTGCGGAAACCAGCCCGCATTAATCAAGTAAGGAAAGATAAGGGTGTAGGCCCACAGGGAAAAACCCAACCCTAAAGCGGCTACGGCGCCGGCCCTGGTGGCGTCCCGCCAGTACAGCGCCCCCAGGATGGCGGGCACCAACTGCATGACCCCGCTGAAGGCGATGAGACCCATATCCACCAGCATGGCGGAAGGCCCGATGAGGCGGTAACTGCCGTAACCCAGGAGGATGACCACCAGGATGGTGACCCGCTTCATGTTCAACAAAAAGATGGGGAGATACCTCTCCAGTTCCAGGCGGATGGCCCCCGGCATTACCAGGCTGTTGAGGAGCATGGTGCTCACCGCCACCGAGGCCACCGCCACCATGGCGGTGGACGCGGACAAGCCCCCCAAAAACGCCAGGAGCGCCAGCCCCGGATGGCCGCTTTGCATGGGGAGCCGCAAGACAAAAGTGTCCCCCTGGGCCGGAGGCAGCCCCATCAACAGGCCGCCGCAGGCAATGGGCATGACAAACAGGTTGATCAGGAGCAGATACAGGGGCAACAGCCACATGGCCGTGAGGATATGCCGCTCATCGGTATTTTCCACCACTGCCATATGAAACTGCCGGGGTAAAAAAGTGATGGCCGCCATGGCCAGCAGGGTCTGGACCATGACCAGCATATAGCTGTTGTGGGGGCCGGTGTTGAGGGCCAGGATTTCCTGACACCCCCTCGTGGCATGGATCCGGTTAAAAATATCCCCCATGCCCTGAAACAGGCCGTAAGTCACCATGAAGCCGATAACCAGGAAGGCCAGGAGCTTGATCAACGATTCGAAGGCCACCGCGGCCACCATGCCCTCGTGGCGCTCCGTGGGGTCCAGGTGGCGGGCCCCGAAAAGGATGCAAAAGGCCGCCAGGATCAGGGCCACATAAAACGCAGTGTCCTGGAAGATGGGCACCTGCAGGGGGGAGGTCACCGCCCGGTGCACCAGGATGTTATAGGTGTCGCCCACCGATTTCAGTTGCAGACCGATGTAAGGGATAATGGCCAGCAGGAGCCCCAGGGTGGCCACAATCCCCACCAGGGGCCGTTTCCCGTACCTCAGGGTTAAAAAATCGGACATGGTGGTGAGATGGTTTTCCTTGCAGATGCGCAGCATTTTCCGCAGGATGAACCACCAGAAGAAGGCCATGACGGTGGGGCCCAGATAGATGCTCAGAAAAGGCAGCCCCTGGGTGGCGGCCCGGCCCACGCTGCCGAAAAAGGTCCAGGAGGTGCAGTAAACCCCCAGGGACAGGGTGTAAATATACGGGTTGGCAATGATGCTTCTGCCCTGGGCCCGCCGCCAGTCGCCGTAATAGGCGATGGCAAACAGCAGCATGAGATACCCGAAAGCTGCCAGGATGACGAGATTTTGGTTCAGCATAGTCCACCGGCTTCAGTGGCTTCTATGAAGAGAGAAAGCTCTTGCCCAGAAAGAGCACGACAATGGCCAGCAGCCAGGCCCCGAAAAGATAATAAACCAACACGGGGATGCCCCCCAGGCACAGGTCCCCGCTGAAAATGCCCAGGAGGGGATAATTAAACAGAGCAAACGTGATAAGCCCCAAAAAGACCAGCAGTTTGCCTGGCTTTGTCATGAGAGCACCGTCAAGTCTGAGTTATTCCCGGCCCTTACCTTTTCCCCATCGGCAGGGATCGGGGAGATTTTCCAACTACTCTAAATAGTTAGTCCAATGATGAACATTGTCAAGGTAGGGCGGGCGTCCCTCATCGTCATCTCGCTCCCTGGAGTGCATATCTCTGAGAACTTTGCACCTTGAACTTATAGCGATTGCCAAAAATTCTTTCCTATTATTCCCTCTCCACCCAGCGGGGGGAGAGGGTTAGGTGAGGGGGATAAGAAAAAACTCTTGGCAACGACTATAATACCAAGTTCGGTGTGTAGGGCGGGTATAAAACCCGCCGCTACTTGTGATATCAATAGGTTATCTTATTGATTTGTTTCATCTCAAAGCGAACTTGGTATGAGAAATATCAGGTCAGTGAATGCAGGGCGGGCACTGCCCGCCGCCTGCGCCTAACTGGCGGGGAGTTCCCACTTGGAACGTGAAACCTTGAGCCTTGATTACAGATATAACTCAAATCCAGGCCCTTACCTGGCACAGCAGGCCTTATTATCTGGATTTATTCATTTTTTTATTATGCCAGATTGAGGGGATTTTTCAAAGAAGGAAAAATCCGGGGATAGGGCGTTGCCGGGGCTGAGTCCTGCCCGGGGAAGCACTACACCCTGATGCTGAGGCGCCGGGCCCCCTCCTGCGCCGGGGCGCCGGCCCTTGCCTGTCGGCGATAGGCATCAAGGGCCGCGGTGGGAAACGAGCTGTGATTGCCGGAGAGACGGGCGCGCCTGGCGGCTCCGGAATCCAGGGCTGAAACCGCCATGTCCACGGGACCGGCTCCTTCGGGAACTGAAGGCGCGTCGGCTGGCGGCCCCGGCAATCTGGCCTGAGGAACCGGGAAATCTCCGGAACCCTGGGGCTCCCCGGCATATCCCCGCTCTTTGCCGCTTTTTGCCGGCCCCACCCCTGCCAGGGAGGACTGCTGCACCAGGCGCCAGGCTTCCCGGAAGACCTCACTCCGCCGTAAAAGCCCGGCCAGATCTCCCATGCGCCCGGATTTATAAAGTAAATCGATATGAGTCAGGGCCTCCTGGGGAGTTTGGGCCTCAAGGGCCTCCCCAGGCCGCAGTTGTCTTTCCCCCAAGCCGGGCTTGGCTGGCTTTAGACCAGACAGCTCCCGCCAGCCCCAGGGGTATTGGCCCTGGATATTGTTCCCAAAGGCCATATTAACTCCCTGACATAAAAGTTATTTAATTTTCTTTAAATTGATTTTAAGATTATTAAGAGTATTGGTAAAAATTAATTTTATATAGTACATTTTTTCATAAAAATCAAGGACACATAGCCTCACCTTCACTTTCTCCTGCGGCGCATGATGATAATCGAGCAGATAACATACCCTAAGAGGCAGCCAATAATAAAACCGATGGTCACACCCCACAAAAAATTACTCATAAATCATCTCTTTCGGCCTATAAGAATTTTTTGCAATGCTCCATGCTGATTACAAATTTTGCATAAAGTGGGCCAATAAATAGCACAATAGCATAATTGCCTGTAAGCATAGAGATGACAACACTTGAAGCCTCATCCCGTCAATTTTTTACCAATTTCTTATGTTTCATAATTTGCACTATTACGTTCAGAAATATGAAAGATGCTTTGTTGCTTGCCAGGGTGGATTAATACCAGGGGGCCGTCAAAGAAGCACTTTTGCGGCAGGAGCTCAGCTGGGCGAACCCAGACGCCGGCTTGGCTGCGCGGCAATGAACCCACCTTGAGGCCTCTGCGCAAAACATTATTGTCATCCTGAGCGAAACGAAGGATCTGGTTGGGAGGGGGTGTGGGGTGAGGGCAGGGACCCAAAGTCCCTGGCCCGCCCCCCACTTGAAAAACCTATTTTTTTCTATCGTTGCGGAGCAAAGGGCATAATTGCGGTCGCCTGGGGCTGGGGAGGTGAGGTTGGCTGAATAATTGACTGCCTGGGTTGGCCTGGCGTCCCGGTCAACTCTCCTTTTTTCAGGCGTTTGCCCCCTGGCAGGAGCTTGATGTCCACATTGCCGAACTTCATCACCTGAGTCCAGGCCTTGGTGGGGACGCCGTCGGCATCCAGATAGGCATAGACCTGGCTGCGCTCGTCCTTAAAAATGCGGTTGCTCATCTCCAGCATGATTTTGCGGCCGTCCGCTGTTTTTTCCCCCATTCGCAGGGTCATCTCCTCGGGTTTGGGATAAGGGATTCCCTGAAACTTCACGTTTTCTCCGGGTTTCTCGCCCAGGGCCGCGCCGGTCAGGCGGCGGTTATAGAAAAAGGTCAGGGGGTCGTACATGGGTCCGGTCAAGGCGGTTTCCCAGGTCTTGGCCAGGTTGCCACTTTTGTCCTGTTTCCAGAGCTCCACTTTTTTCTCGGCATAGTTGAAGCGGTACTCCATGACCCTTCTCGTGCCCTTCTTGTTGGAAATCTCCCGGTACACCAGGGGCTGCAGCTTTCCCTGGGAATACTCCATTTCTGAAGACAGGCTTCCTCCCCAATTGCCGGTGATTACGGACAAAAGACCCTGGGTGCGCCCGTCCAGATCGGCCCGGTAACGGCCGGGCCCCACTTCCCGGAACACCATATTAGCCTTCAGGGCATCCCGCCAGATCCAGACGTCCACCTGGTAGTTCAGTTCTTCCAGGACTTTCCCGGAGGCCGAACTTACCGGCGGCGCCGACAGGGCCAGAACCAGGGCCACCAGAACCGCAAACCGGGCCAGCCGACTCCAGGGGTTATGTCTGGGGCCGGCGACCCTTATATTGATCTTTCTCATGTTCATCGCCATGTCTGCAAGAAAAGGGCATCCCGCCATTACTGCAACGGTATGAGCCCAAAAATCCTTTAATAGATCCGATTGTGCTCTTTGCTCCGCAAAGAGCATAATAATTCTTCAGTGGGGGGAGGACCAGGGACCTGAGGTCCCTGCCCTCCCCCCACACCCCCCTCCCAACCCGCAGAGGGTCCGAGAAAGTCGGGGGCAACGGCCTCGACTTTCTCGGAAAATTCTCCCCTTAAGGGATTGGGGGAGGGAGTGCGGGGGAGGGGGTAAGGGCTTGCAGCCCTTAGCCCCCTCCCCCGCTAAGCTCCGATTATGTCCTTTGCGGGGCAAAGGACATAATCAATTAATAGATTAATTAATAGATTAATGCGTCGGGCGGGAAAGGAAAGCGCCTCCCGCTTTTCGCACCTATCTGACTGTTTGATAACGCCGGGGGGCTTGCCGTTAACCGCTTACTCCGGGATTTCCTCTTCGTCCTCCAGGGCCTGCCCCTGCCGCCATTCCGCCAGGATCTCCCGGGCCCGATACTCATCCTCGGAAAAAACAATAAGCTCCACTCCCCGGAGGTACTGCAGCGGGGGGTAGGCGCCGCCGGCGTCGTCCGCAGACACAAAAGCCTGAATCCCTTCGCCTTCAAGAAGCCCCGCGGCCATCTCGGCTTCCATGCGGCTGGTGAACTTCTCCACCACCACAGCGTCATCGCGACTCACAAAACACCTCTTTTAAATAACCCGCTGATCCAAAGAAACCGTCGCACTTCCGGTTCAATCAGGCCGCCCCCGTTTTTTCCCCTTGGCGCCTGGCGCTTCATCGTTGTCCACGGCGCTGGGCGTCGGCCGGGATTTTTCCTCCCGGGGAGGCCGGCCCCAGACGCCCGTGTAGAATCGATCCCGCCACCACTCCTCCAGGTCTTCCCCGGTCTCCGTATCCTCCAGGCGGAAGCGGTAGCTCTCCATAAACTCCTTGAGGCGCTGATACGCGGCGTTCACCTGCTGCATGGCAGCCCGGTATTCCGCCTCGCGGCCTTCCGGAGCCCGGTCCGGGTGCCAACGGCGGGCCGCCCGCCGGTAGGCCTGGATGATCTCCTGGCGGCTGGCGGTGGCCCCCAGCCCCAGGCAGTCTCTCGCTTCCTTGATGGTCATGGTTTCAACCGCCAACGGCCCCCAATGAGCTAAAGCCGTGTTGCCTTATAAATTATAAGGCGGTTCACCCGATTCCGCCAGTGTCATAGCCCCGGGGCTGGAAAAATCCCAGCCGCTCCCATGACTTGAGAATGTATTTCCTGTTACGAAAAGTTTCGAGTTTTAAGTTTCGAGAGTGGGACGGTAGGGACGGTAGGGCGGGAAAGCGCAACGCATCCCGCCTTAAAAGATGACATGCAGGGACGCCCGCCCCTCGACTTTTCATGGTTTAAGGGTGAGCCAACGGCTCATGAGCAACTGCTTTGAACTCTGAACTTTGATCCTTGAACTCTTCGTAACAGAGGCCTTCTGTCAATTAGCCATCGAAGGACAATCAACCCGGAAATTATCTGCAATTCCCCCTCCCCTCGCGGCGGGCAACGGCTTGTTTTCACCAGATAAAAATGCTAAGGTTGAGTAATCTTTCATAAAGGGGATTCCCCCCATGAGTTCCGATAAGCATACCGTCCTCACCGCGGGAGAGGTGGAACAAGCCCTGGACCGCCTGGCGGAGGAGGTCCTGGCCCGGCATCCGCAGCTCAACAACCTGGTGGTGGTGGGCATCCGCACCGGCGGGGCTTTCTTGGCCCAACGCCTGGCGGACCGCATGAGCCGCCGCGCCGCGCAGAGCATCCCGGTGGGGGTGCTGGACATCACCCTGTACCGGGACGACTGGACCCGGATTAACCATAAGCCCCTGGTGGGGAAAACCGAACTGCCGGGCACCATTGACGATCAAGAGGTCCTCCTGGTGGATGACGTGCTCTTCACCGGCCGCACCATCCGGGCGGCCCTGGATGCCCTTATCGACTACGGCCGCCCCAGCCGCATCGAACTCGCGGTGCTGGTGGACCGGGGGGGGCGGGAGCTCCCCATCCAGCCAGACTTTGTGGGCCTCATCCTCAATCTCCCCGCAGCCCAGCGGGTCAACGTCTATCTCACCGAAATGGGCCGCGTGGACGAGGTGGCCATTGAGGCAGGTCCCCCGGATAGATCATGAAGGACCGCCGCCCGAAATCCCGCCGGCCGGACGCCGGCCTGGCGCCCTTGCCCCCGGAACAGGCCGCCGCCCTTGAGGTACAGGTGGCCCGCCTGGAGGAGGCCCTGGCCGCCGGCTCCGGGCCGGAAACGCTGCCAGGTCTGCTGACCCCTGAGCCTCATGACCTGGCCTGGGATCTCCACCTCCTGAAGGCCCTGGCCAGGATCCCCCATCCCCAGGTCCCCCTTCTGCTGGCGGCCCTTTTCGGCCCAAGCGCTGACAAGGAGCGGCGCAAGGCCCTGAAGCGGACTCTCCATATCCTCAAGACCAGGGGAGTCTCGATCCCGGACGAGCTTTTTGCCAAGGAGGAGGCGGAAAGCCCTGCCCCTGTCGAGACCTCCGCCCTGCAGGCCCAGGTCTCTCCGGTCATGGGCAACGGCGAGCGCTACGTCATGCTGGAAGGCCCCCCGGGAAACCCTGGGCGGCAACCTCCTGGTGGCCCGCCTCAGCGACCAGCAAGGCCTCAGGGAATGCCACCTCCTGACCCTCAAGCGCAAGGCCCGGGATGAGCTCTGGGAACATTTGCACAGTCAGGGGCTCACCGCCTGGGCGCCGGTTCCCCCGGTTTATGTCCTGCGCCTCCTGGAAGAGGCCCTGGCCCTGACCCCGGACGGCGACGCCGGCCGCGATGCCTATCTCCCCCTGCGGGAAACTCTCTGGCGCCTCATCGGCCGCCCCGAAGAGGCCCCTCTCCTGGAGACGCTGTTGCCGGCCCTGAGCCCAGGCGGAGCGCACCGGCCTCCTGGAACAGTCCCGGCGGCTGGTCCGCCAGCGACCTGTTTCACACCTGGCTCCCCGGCCCCGAGGAAATCGTGCCCTGGCTGGAAAAGCTGGTGGAAACCCAGAACAGCCCCATCGTCCTGTCGGAGCAGCAGCAGCGTCTGCGCCAGGAAGGGGTGCTGGACGACGCCGCGGCCGCCCTGTTTCCCCAGGAAACCCGCAGCCTCTGGGGCCGCCGCCTCCTGGAGATGGCTTATTTCCTGGATTTGTCCGGCCGCGGCGAGGAAGCCCGGGCCGCCCAGGCCGCAGGCGAAGACCTGTTGTCCCGGGAACGGAGCACGTTCACCGGGGAAAACCCCCTTCTCCAGGACCTGGTGCGCTATGCCCTGATGCTGGCCTATGAATTTGTCAAGCAACAGAAGCCGCAGCCTGAGACTGCTTCGCCGCTCCTGGTTTCCCCCACGGATTCCCTCATCCGGAGGTGATGATGCCAGCTACCCTGGAAGTGCGCACCGGCAGCCAAACCGAACTTGTGGACCTCACTGCCCGGGTGCAGCAGGTGGTGACCGAGAGCGGCGTGGCCGAAGGCCTCTGCCACGTCTTTGTGCCCCACACCACCGCCGGGGTCACCATCAACGAGAACGCCGACCCCAGCGTCAAGGCCGACATCCTCATGGTCTTGAACAAAATCATCAGCGACCGGGAGCCCTACCGCCACCTGGAAGGCAATTCCCCGGCCCACATCAAGGCCTCCCTCATGGGACCCCAACTCACCGTGCTGATCAGCCGGGGACGCCTGCTGCTGGGGACCTGGCAGGGCATCTTTTTCTGCGAATTTGACGGACCCCGCAACCGCCGGGTCCATGTGAAAGTCACCGAGGGCTAATGGGTAGAAGACGGGGGTACTTCCAAGACGTCAATCTGAACGGTGTTCCCCTCAAGAAATTCCATAAGGGGGAAGCCGCCCTCAACGACCGCTATCTTCTCAAGGATTTCCTGGATTATGTCCACATGGAGATGGTGCTCCTGGAGGCTTACTCCCCGGCCTACCCCCTGGTGGAGCCCCGGGAACTGCTGCCTTCCTTTGAAAGAAGTTTCTCTGAGCATCCGGAACTCCCCAGCTTCAGCCTGGTGGTTCTGAACCGGCCCCTGACCTATCAGGAAGAAATCTTCCAGTTTGACCTGTTACATCCGGGTTATGAAGGCAAGAAGGCCATCCGGGAAAATGCCGAAAAGATTGCCCCCCACCTGGACAAGGAGCGCCGCTCCGTGTTTCGCACCCGTCTGGCCCAGCGGGACCTCACCGACCTGAGCCTGTATAAGGAGCTGCAGGAATTCCTCCACCATATGGACCGGGCCCAGGTCATCGCCCTGGACCGGGAAGGGGTGTTCCGGCTCCTGGGGGTCTACGCCTCCTTCCCTTCGGACCTGGACAATGAAATCAAGTCCCTGGGCCGGGACATGGGCCGCTTCAGGAAGATGGACGACGCGGTCTACGAACGGGAGCGCTACTTTGTTTATCAATTCCTCATGGAGCTCTACGGCTTTCCCATTGCCGCCGAGCGCCGCACCTCCGCGGCGCTGTTCGCCCGCAAACTCAGCCGCCTCAAAGAGCAGTACCTCATCAAGGTCCTGGGCACCTCGGACCGCACCATTACCAGCCTCTGCGGCTTTGAGCAGAGGAAATTCCCCCTCGTGGAAAAAACCGCGCTGGTGGCCCTCCCTGCGGCCTTTGCCGAGACCCATGCCCACCTGGCGGACCAGGGCTATTTTGTGGACCGCCAACGCCGGGTGGCTCTTTTCAAAGTGACCTACCAGCAACACAAATATAATCCCTTAAATGTCCTGGAATACCGGGCCCTCTCGGTATTGTCCCAGGAGATCATTCATCCCTGCCATGGGGGCCGGGTCAGTTTCAACCTGCTCAAGGACACCTACCGGTCTCTCAAGGACCTCACCGACATCGTCCGGGGGGAATACCTGGGTTCCATTATCTATCAGCGCTCAGATCATATTATCGCTCCCAAGACCCACGAGGACCGGCTCAAGTTTCTGGCCGCCTGGCTGGCCAAAAACCAGCGCCGCCTGGCCACCTACAGTGAGGAAAATTTCGAGGCGGCCAAAAAAGTCCTGAACAGCTACCTCATTAATAAAGATTACAAAGAGGCCTTTGCCAAGCACCACGACCTGCACCGGGAAGCCCTGCGGCAAATGACCATCCTCACCCAGGCCCACCAACTGCAGACCCTGGAAAAGCTCACCCAGAAGCATGCCGAACGGCAGCGCCTGGGGCCTTTTCAGCGCATTTCCCAGGCAGTGGCGTTTTTAGAGGAGAAAAGGGAGGAACTGCCCTATTTTTATCCGGCCATGTTCAAGAAGTTCCTGGTTCTGTGGGACAAACTCATGGATTATCCCTACTTTCGGCATCTCCAGAAGGAAACCACCCCCCCTGCCCTGCCCTCCCGGCGCCGGGTCTGGCAGCTCCTCATCCTGGGATCGAGGCTCATCCAGACGCTGATCAAGCAGCATGGCCAGATACTGGAGGAAGTCCACCGGGGCGTTCCCTTTCCTTATTTCACCCCGCCCTCTGCCGCGCCCGCCGAATCGCCGCCCGCCCGGACCCCTAAAGAGATACCCCTTAGAAAGTCGTGAAATCTGTCATTCTGTGGGTGCGGAGCGGCCGAAGAATCTCATACCAGTTTGCAGTCTACAAGTCATTTTAAAACTTTTTATTTTATAAAATTGTCATTCTGAGCGAAGCGAAGAATCTCGTCTTTTCAAGTAGTTGAGACCCTTCGCTTCGTTCAGGGTGACAGAACCTAGAGGGTTTTGAAATAGGTTCTAATGACTTGGAACGGTAGGGGCGCGGCTTGCCCTGCCCAGACAGCGGCTGGGAAGCCTGTGCCACCGCATGCCTGGGACTTTCACCTCCAAGCTGCTGTGCATGCTCGGCACACCTAAAAAAGGCGGGGCCAGCCCAAGCCCCGCCTTCTTGATGACGATTTCACTAAAATTTCCAGGAATAGAAAAGATCATACATTAGCCAGGGCACCAGCAGGCACACCAGCATCTGCAGGAACCGCACGATATATCGGGCCCGGGAAATTTCAGCCACTTTGTCCCCAATGGCCATCTGGGTATAGGCTTTGACCCGGAGGCGGGCCCGGGTGACGATGATCCAGTAATTTATTTCACCCACCAGCAAAGAGCTCACCAGAAAGCCCACCAGAAAATAGAGCGCGGCCCGGGGGGTGGCCAGGGCCTGCCAACCACCTGCCTTAAGGTGCAGAAGCAGCCCCAACCCCAAAAAGAGGCACACGCCCTCCAGCCGGTAGTCGGCCACTATGCCTGCTTTCCAGACGCGGTATTCTTCTTCATTCATAACGCCTGCCAGCCGCTCCGCTCCTTTGACTTATCATGCGCCCTCAGTTTCGGCGGTTGCCTTGCCCGGGAGAGGTTGAAGCCCCAGGCGCCTGCCTGGTGCCTGGATGACTGCCATGACTTTCTCTCTAAACCGACAAATAGTCCCTGATAAACCGGTCCACCAATTCCCCCACTTTCGGCCTTACCTGGCTGATGTCCGGCACCATTCCCGAGGTTGCCAGAGTGCCCTTCCCCGAGGCCGCTCGGGCCGCCTTGGTGGGTATATAGATGATATCAGCATTATAGGCGTACAATGTGTCGCACTTGGCAATGGCGACATTCACATAAATAATGGGCAGCCCGGTGGTATAAGAAGCCTTCGCCTGGGGCGCAACTTTCATCCCGGCCTGGCGCAGCTTCATTTCAATATCGGTTTGTATCTGCTTGAGATGAATCCCCTGAGAATCTCCGGCCGGCTTCTCCAATTCCACGAAAACCGCCACTTCCTTCAAGCCCCCTTTGCCGGCAAAGATCTCCGCCCCTCCCCCGCCGGGAGTTGCACAACCGGCCGCCAGGACCGAGGCAACTATCACGGCCCCCAGAAGTCCCAAGACCTGCCGGAACCCCCTTGCTTTAGGGAACGTTGCTTCAGACCCTTTACGTAGGTTTGATCCCATCATATTCACTGGATGTCCTTAGTTTTTCGAGGCAATTTAAACCGCTGCGAGAATCCCCCATCAGGCGCCAGTACCTTTTCACCTGCCTTTTTGGTCCAGCCAATAGAGATTGTACCAATCCTGGGGGTCGATCTTCTTCAGGTGGTCACCGCTCTTTACCCTCACCGCCACCGGCGCGTGGGAGGGGCAGCTCTCCAGCATCCCGCATTTGACGAACTCGGAGTAGTAGGCCCGGTAGTCCTTGGGATAGTCGGCCCCATACTTGCCCGGGTCGGGAAGATACGCATAGACGTGATACTCCCCCGGAGGCACTTTCAGCCTATAGCCTCTGCCATGCTGAAACTGCTTGCCCTTGAGGTGCTGCGCCGTGCAAAAGCGCTCCTTGGACGCAATATTTTCGGCGCAGATGGTCATGTCCGGGGGAATGAACTCACTGGGATAGGCCAGCGACCCTTCGATGATGCCGGGAGCGGGGACTTGCGCCGGGGCCGACGCCGCCAGCAGCAACCCCAAGACCAGAGCCAGGAACAATTCACGGTATTTCATAGGAATGTCTGCCGCCTCCTCATCTCCATGTGTCCACCATAATAGGGGTTTACCGACATCCTTCTCCAGGGCCCTCCTTCGTCCCTATTCATGATAGCCCAAGACCTCCAGACAGGTCAACTTTTCCCCGCTTTCAGAACTCTCTCATCATGGTGCATCGAAGCCGCCGGGGGAAACTGACAACCGTGACCCCTGCGGAAACCCCTCGCAGAACCTTCAATGAGGATCGTGGCGCTCCTGTCGGGGAACTCATGCCCTGGGTCCCGCGAGCCTTCCCTCGCGCCGGGCTCAGCCAACCCGGAACCCGGGATTTCCCTCCCCTTCATGCCAACCCTTCCCTCCTCGAAGATTTTTCATTTTTTTCAAAAAACCTCTTAACTTTTTTAAACAGGATGCCGATCAGCACACAAGACCTCGGGATGACGGAAAAAACCAGGGCCTCTCGCCAGAGGCCGCCTTATGCCGGGTCAGTTGGCAATGTCCTCAATTTCATGGCTTAAACCTTGATGTTTTTTAACCCATAGATCGAAAACCGAAAACCGGTTTTATCTTATGAGCAGCTATCACCGCCAGGCCCTGGTTATGGGCATGAAGATTTTCGATCAGCTCATGTTGCTGGGCAGCGCTTTTCTGGCCCTGGCCGCCGTTTCTCATGACATCGAAGCCAGCAGCTTCTCCCGGTTCCTTTCCCTGCGCATCAGTCTGTCCAATTTCATCTTCTATATCGCTTTTGCCGCCTTCTGGTACGCCATCTTCTGGGTTTTCGGCCTTTACCATTCCCGGCGGTTCGCCATCTGGAAAACGGATTTGACCGATATTGTCAATGCCACCTCCCTCGGTGTGCTGGTGCTGTTCCTGCTCAGCCTCTTTTTCCGCATCAGCCTGGCCACCCCGGCCTTTCTCTTTCTCCTCTGGCTTTACACCACAGCCCTCACCTTCGCCAGCCGCCTGGTTCTCCGCCTGAGTCTGGAACGCGTCCGGCGCTGGGGCGTTCATGCCACCAATATCCTCATCATCGGTACCAATCCCCGGGCGGTGAAGTTCGCCCAGACCCTGGAAAACAAGCTGGAGATGGGCTACCGCGTCGTGGGCTTTGTGGATATCGACTGGCCCGGCGCCAGGCGCTTCCGGGAATCCGGCTATCCCCTGGTGTCCGATTTCGCCGGTTTGCGCGCCTTTCTCCGCAACCACGTGGTGGATGAAGTGGCCATCGACCTCCCCTTGAACAGCTTCTACAAGGAGGTCACCGAAATCGTCAACCGCTGCCTGGAACAGGGGATCATGGTGCGTTTCATTTCCGACAGCTTTTATCTCCTGCGCAACATGAAACTGGCCCATTCCCGCCTGGAAAAATTCGACGACACCATCGTCATTTCAGTGCAAAAAGGCTCCATGGGGGGGTGGCCCATCGTGGCCAAAAGAGCTTTTGACATCGTTATCTCCTTTTTGCTCATCAACCTGTTGGCCCCGGTTTTCCTGGGCATCGCCTTCCTTATCAAGTTAACTTCGCCGGGACCGGTCTTCTTCATCCAGGAGCGCATCGGTCTCAATAAACGGCGCTTCCGCCTCATAAAATTTCGCACTATGATCCCCAATGCCGAACAGCAGCAGGCTGAACTGGAGACGTTCAATGAGGCCGGCGGTCCGGCCTTCAAAATGAAAAACGACCCCCGGGTGACCCCGCTGGGCCGTTTCTTGCGCCGCACCAGCCTGGATGAACTCCCCCAGTTGTTTAATGTCCTCCAGGGGGACATGAGTCTGGTGGGCCCCCGCCCCCTGCCGGTGCGGGACTACAACGGTTTCAACCGGGACTGGCACCGCCGCCGCTTCAGCGTCCGGCCGGGCATCTCCTGCCTCTGGCAGATCTCCGGACGCAGCACTCTCACCTTCGCCAAATGGATGCAGCTTGACATGGAGTACATCGACCGCTGGTCTTTTTTTCTCGACCTGAAAATCCTGGCCCTGACCCTGCCGGCCATCATCCGGGAAAAAGGAGCTTATTAGTCCATGGCCCTTGGCGCTTTAACGACCATGCCCAGAAAAATCTTTCACATCCTGTGCTGGCTTGCGGCCCTCTCGCCCCTGTGGGCCCCCGTTGCGGTTCTCCGGGCCCAGGACAGCCGTTTGGAGCAATTCTCCCCCCGGGAAGAAATGGACCGCAAAGAGCAGATCAGGCGCAACCCCCGGGATGCCGTGGCCTGGTATTATTTGGGGCGCTACTACGATTTCACCCATCGCAACCAGGAAGCCGCCCAGGCCTTTTGCCAGGCCACCCTCCTGAGACCCGGCTGGGCCGAGGCTTTCTTCAATTTGGGCAAAATGTATCGGACCATCGGCCGCCACCGGGAAGCCGCCCAGGCCCTGCAGCGGGCCACCCTTCTCAGATCCAATTACAGCCGGGCCTATTTCTATCTGGGATTGGTGCTCATCAACCTGGATCGCCCCGACGAGGCCGCCCAGGCCCTGATTCAGGCTTATACCCACGACCCCGGCTACTTCGAAACGTATTTCGACACCACCAGCTACGGCATCCACTCGGAATTGGGCAGCAAGGACACCATCCTGAAGCTGGTGCAGGTCATCTACCCGGTGAACCAGCAGCTGGCCCACATCATCTTTAAAAGATGGACCCGGCACGGCATCAACCAAAGGGATTTTTACGAAGTGGTTCTAGGCTCAGACAAAAAATCTGAAACCGGCTATCAGGAGGCCCAAGAAGCGGGCTATCAGGAACAGCCGCTCCCCGGGTACCAGAAGCCTCCCCCGGCCGGCTTCAACCGGTGATAAAACCGGCATTGCCAGGAACTCCTGACCACAGATAGGATAAGGCATGAAAAAAGCACCGGATGTAACCAGAAAGATCTCGTTGCGCGACCTCCTCCTGGTCATTTTTACCAAGCTCCACGTATTTCTGGGCATTTTTGCCTTCATTGTCGCCGCCACCCTGTTTTTTGCCCTGCTCAAGGAGCCGGTCTACGAAGTGAGTGCTGATGTCCTGGTCAAGCCCTTACTGGAAAAAAACCTCAAGCTCCAGGCCCCGGTGACCACCTCCATGCGGGCCAACCCGGTGACCCAACAGGATATCAATTCCGAGGTCAATCTCCTGAAATCACCTCAGCTCTTGCTGAAAGTGGTGGAAAAACTCGAACTGGACAAAGAGGCGGAGCCAAAAACCTTTTGGGGACGATTCGGGAAAGCCGTCGCGGCGCAGATCAAAAAAATCCTGGTGTCCCTGGGTCTGTCGGTGGAGACCAGCCCCCTGGATCAGGCCGTTAAGTATTACCAGAAAAAGTTGGAAATAAAGCCGGTGACCCTGTCCAACTCCATTGAAGTTTCCTTGCGGGGCGAAGACCCCCGCCAGATAACCAGGATCGTCAACACTTTGCTGGAAAACTACATTGACTACCACATCGAAATTTACAAGGCCAAGGGAGCCCAGGAATTTTATGCCGAACAGGCGGACCGCTTCCTCAAAGGCCTGCGGCAGGCGGAAAAACAACTGCGGGATTTTAAGAAACAGTGGGACATCATTGATTTAACGGCCCAAAACGAAACCAACGTCAAAATCCTGCAGGTGCTCCGGGAAAACCTGGCCCTGGTCCAGGCCCAAATTAAGGAACGTCAAACCAAGGTGGGGGAGCAGGCTAGAAACCTGGCCCAAACCGGGGAGATCGGAGCTGCCACCAAGGAATTTCAAACGGGCATCCTGGAAGAACTCGTCAGGACCATGGGCCCGCTCCTGGCGGAAAAGGAGCGCCTGGCCCTCCACTACCAGAAATCCAGCGCCAAATACCAGGCTGCCGAGCAGCAGGTGAAGGAACTTCTGAAGAACTATAAGAAACAGACCACCGATATCCTGCGGGGCAGCCAGCTTGACCTCAACGCCTTGCAGAATTATGCCCGGGTTATCCAAAGCGACATCGCCAAAATCCAGAACAGTTCAGTGTCTTTGTCCCAGCGGCAGGTGGAGCTGGACCGCCTGACCCGGGAAGTCAAGCAACAGGAAAAGAATTATCTCCTCTACCTGGACAAAACCGAAGAGGCCCGCATCGAGGCCCAACAAGATGCGGCCCGGGTTTCCAATGTTACGGTCACCAACTGGGCCCACTCCCCCTCCATACCGGTGTTTCCCCGCAAGATCCTCATGGGGGTTTTGTCCGTTCTCATCGGCTCTCTGGTGGGTCTGGCCGGGGCCTCCGTCTCCTATTACATGGACCACACCCTGAAAATCCCGGAGGACCTGGCCCGCCAGAGTCAAATGCCGGTCCTCGCCGGGGTGGAATTAGTGGAAGACCTCAACCACAGCCACTCAGCCGAAGCCCCGCCGTTGTGGATGAAACGTCCCCAGCAGCATCACTCCCTGGTGGTGAGCTTCCGCACCTTGAAATACCACCTGGACCTGTTGAGACAATCCCCTGGAGCCCGGATATTTTCGGTCACCGGGGCCGATCCTCAGGTGGGCGTCTCCACCATCGCCTTTAATCTGGCCGCCATTATGGCGTGGGATTTCAACGATCAACGGATTCTGCTGGTCGATGCCAACCTGGACCATCCTCACCTGTCGGCGGCCTTCCAACGAGCCTCGGAGCCGGGGCTCCTGAATTACCTGGTTGATTGCATGGGCTTGGATAAAATCATCCAGACCTCCTTCTTGCCCAATCTGGACCTGGTGGCCGTGGGGCAGAAAGACCGACAGGTGACCTCCCCCTTTGATCTGCAAAGGTTCAGCCAATTTCTGGCCGAGGTCCGGGACCTCTACGACTTTGTCCTCATTGACACCGCCCCTTTGCTGCGGGCCAGTGACAGTCTCATCATCTCCGGCAAGGTGGATGCGGTGGTGGCGGTGGCCGGGGCCAACCAGACCAGATTCGAAGTCATGCAGGAAGTCAAACATCAAATCGAACAAAACGGCCGGCTGGCCGGAGGCGTTCTTAACAAGCGCCGCTTTGTCATCCCCAAAACCTTTTATCGCTTCCTTTAGGAAGCGTGCGGGCAGGAAGGCGAAATGCTGATGGATAAACCAGGACGGATCGCATTACACCTGTTGTTCGGCGGGCTGGCCCTGTGGTGGCTGGCGCTGGGCTGTTCCGCGCCCAAGCCCGCCAAGACTCCCGCCGCCATGGCCCAGGAGCAGCCGCTCCCCTACGCCATCGGCCCGGGGGACGTCATCGACGTGAAGCTGTTCTACACTCCCGAATTGGATGAAAGCCAGATTGTCCGCCCCGACGGCATCATGACCCTCCAACTTATCGGCGACGTCAAGGCCCAGGGCAAGACCTCCGATGAATTGCAGCGGGAATTGGCCAGACGCTTCTCCGCGCACCTGGTCAACCCCCAAATTGCCGTCTTTGTGCGCCGGGTTCAGGAGAGCAAGTACTGGGTGGCGGGTGAAGTAAAAAGGCCGGGACCCTATCAGATGTTGGGGCGCTCCACCATCGTGGAGGCCATCATGGATGCCGGGGGCGGCACCCGCCCCACGGCGGATTTGAAAAATGTCCTGGTGGTCCGCCAGCGGGATGGCCGCCATTACGGCTGTGTGGTTAATGTCAAAGAAATCCTCCAGGGGAAGGAAGGCGCCTCATTCAACCTCCAGGCCCGGGACATTGTTTTTGTGCCCTCCACCGGCGTTACCAAGGTCAACGACTGGATCGATCAGTATGTCAACAAAATTATCCCTCAGCACTTCAATGTCTGGCTCGGCTACAACTATGACATTAAAAAGTAAGTCGTGACCCCTATGTCCCAACGTGACAAAGATTACGCCCCCAAAAAGCATATCACTTTGAGTGATATTTTATGGTCAATCTTCTTTGTATGTATGGGCTTCCTGTTCATTTACATTTTCTATCTGTTATTTACCGAAATCAAGAGTTCCACTCTATACCAGGAAATTCTTCACAGATGACAATTCGGCTGTAAAGCTAAATCAACATGAAAACTCCGCTAACTGCTCATATAGAAGGTCACCGGCTTGACATCCTGGTTGCTCTCTTTTTGGGAATTTGCTGTTCTACTGCTTTGCTCATCTCCCTGACCATGGACAGCAAGTGGCAGTTCTTCATCATTCTCATGGTTATTGCTTCTGCCTTGTTCCTCACCATCCAGCACCGCGAGGAATTCATCCTCTACCTGGCTGTGGTGCTCATGAGCGTCAACCTTAATTTCCATCCCATCTTCATTCATGGCGAACTCCATCCCTGGCCGGTGGGAGGCCTGCGCATCAGCATCTTTGAAGTGGCTTTCCTCCTGCTTCTGGCCTCCTGGGTTGTTCGCCTGGTTCTGAATCCCTCCCTCACCGTCAGGCTCTACCCGTGGATCACCATACCCATGTTGCTGTTGTTCATCCTCTCTTTGGCCAGCAACTCTGGCGCCGCCATGCCCTGGGTGATCAAACTTTCCACTTCCTGGCTGGTCCTGGAAAGCTGGCTCATCTTCCTCTATTTTGCCAACAATCTCGCCTCGGCCCGCACCGTCTATAGGGTGGTGGCGGCCCTGCTCCTCACCGGTTTCATTCAATCCGTGATCGGGGTGTTGCAGTACCTTACCGGGTCGAGCCTGGGGCTGACCTTTTTCGGGGAGGCCAAATCCATCCTGGCCAATCCCATGGGGGGGGAAGTCATCAGCCGGGTGGCCGGCACCATCGGGCATCCCAACAACCTGGCCGGTTACCTCAATTTGATTATCCAGGTCAATCTGGCCCTGTTGTTTGCCCCCATACCCCGGCTTTATAAGCGGATTCTCTTACCCTTGTTAATCCTCTCCGTCACCACCCTGATCCTGACTTTTTCCCGGGGAGGCTGGCTGGCCATGACCCTGGGGGCCGCAATCACCGGCTACCTGTGTCTGGGGCGCCGCAGTAAATCCAAGGTCCTTCCTTTGCTGGTGTCCATTAGCCTCGCGGCTCTCCTCCTGGTAAGTTCGGTTATGCTTATCACGCCCTTGAAAAAGCGGTTTTTCGAAGAGGATTACGGCGCAGCCCGCTCCAGGGTTCCCATGTCCCTAGTGGCCTTGAATATAATCCAATATCATCCCTGGCTGGGCATCGGCTTTACCAATTACGTCAATGTGGCTCCCATCTACGACATCACCAAGGAAGCCATCGCCTATGAGTTTCCCCGGCCGGTGCACAATGAATTTCTGCTCATCGCCGCCGAACTCGGCTTGCCGGCCCTAATGTGTTTTCTGATCATTTTGGCGGCACTCCTGGTCCAACTCTTCCGGGCCAGCCGCTCCCGGGAAGACCCCATCCTGCCCTATCTTGCCATCGGCCTTCTGGGGACCTTTGTGGGATGGTGCTTTTTCCGGCAAACAGACTACGCCTATGTCCTTTTGGCAGACCCCTTCTGGTTCCTGGCCGGCTTGGCCCAGGCCCTGGCCACCCTTCTGTCGACCCCAGCTTCAGGTCTCGAGCCTGGCCGCAGTTGTCACAGCTCATGATAGCTGATCAGGTGCACCGGGAAAGGCAGCCCCTCCCGCCAGGAGCCCAACAGGGCTGCCGTTTCCTGGACATAACCGGGGTGGCCGGGATGCACCATGACTTCCAGGGAGGGGTCCCGCCCCTTGAGAATGGGCGCTGCCTGCAAAAACGTGGAGAAATCAGTGAAGCCCGAGGTTGTGCGGGTGCGGTAGATCAGCCGCAAGGCCAGGTTCCACCATCGGGCTCTGAGATGCAGCTTTCCAGCTAAAGTGCCGATATTCTCCCTGATCCTGACTTTGCGGAGGCCGAATTCACGCTGCAGGCGCTTTAAAACCCAAAAAAGCCGGGGCTCGGTGTGCACCCCCTGGTGGGAGTCCAGGTGACTTATGGCCAGTCCCCCTGATTGCAACTTCCTGACTTGGCTTTCCCACTCCTGGAAGATGGCTTGTTGTAACTGTTTAGAAAACATAGTTTTTCTGAATCTATCCAGGCTGAACCTCCCCTCTGGATCCAGGAGGCTCTTCAAAGCCGGCTCCCGGGTGAGAGGGGCAAATTCGGTGATGTTCAGATGAATGCCGAAGGAGCACCGGGGAAAGTAAGCCAGGTTGGCCAGGGCCCGGTCCACAAAGGGACTGTTGGCCATGATGGTGCTTGAGGTCACCAGGCCTTTGTCCATCAGGGCAAAAACGGCCTCGTTCACCTCCAGGGTCCGCCCCAGGTCGTCAGCATTGATAATCAGGCGCATATGGCAAAAACCTTACTCACTTAAATTTGGAAGTTTTGTTTCATGAAAATCCTGTTCTTTGCCCACGTCAACCTGGACCTGGCCAACGCCCCCCAAACCCATACCCTGGGGCTGCTGCAGGGCCTCGGAGCCGCCGGCGCCCAGGTTGATGCCCTGGTGCCGCGCCCTTCAGGCCCCCTTCCCCATATCCCTGCCGTCAGGTTTCACTATCTCGGGGCCTACCCCGGCGGCCGCCGTTACATTTTCCGGGATATCTTTCTGAGCACCCTGGCCTTACTGAAACTTTGCCGGAGAAACCGCTACCAGGCCATGTACGCCCGGCACATGGACCTGTTTAGCGGGCCGGCCCTGTGTGCCAAACTTTTCGCCATTCCCTTGTTCCTGGAAATTAATGACTCTCCCGTGTCCGGCGACTACCCCCAATGGCTCCACGGCCTCATCCACCGCAAAATAGCGGCGGATTTTCGCCAGGCCGCTGGCTTCATTGTCCCGTCCCTGCCCCGCTGTCAGGTGCTTATAGAATATTTCGGCATCCCCCGGCAAAAAGTCCATCTCGTCTTGAACGGCACCAGCCCCCTCCCTGAAGCCACGGCTGATAAACGGGCTATAAAAAACCGCTTGGGGCTGCCGGCCGAGGCCTTTTGTCTGGGCTATGTCGGCTCCATTTTCTCCCGCTATGATTTCCCCGTTATGCTCCAGGCCATGGCTCTCCTGATGCCCAAAATCCCTCACCTCTATTTCATCATAGTGGGCGGCCCCGATTTTACCCCGGTGCAAGCCCAGGCCCGGGCTTTAGGCCTCGGAGAGCGCGTGAAATTTCTGGGCTTTATCCCCCAGGAGCGTTTCGGCGAGATCCTTCCCGTCCTGGATACCGGCCTCATGAACCTCACCCCTGACGGCGTCCGCCTGCACGGTCCCGTCCACACCAAAATGGCCTCCTACGCCTGGTTCCAAATCCCGGTGGTCACGGCCGGCTTCACCCTGGCCGGCTACCCTGAAGAACTGCAAAAAGGCCTCTTTCTGGTGCCCCCCGGCAATCCCCAGGCCTTGGCTGACCTCCTCTGGCGGCTTTATAACGACCCCGCGGCCCGGCAAACCTCCGCGGCCCTTCTCCATGATTTTACCCGGCGGCAACTTACCTGGCCTTCCCTGGCCCGGCACATCCTGCGGATAATGTCTACCTCATGAAAGCCGCCCACAAAAAAATCGCCCGCAACACCTTAGTCCTTGGGGGCACCGAACTCCTGTCCCGAATCATGAGCCTCGCCCTCATAATCCTGGTGGCCCGGCATCTCGGCCCGGCCCTCATGGGAATCTACGCCTTTGGGGTCACCTTCGTGCGTCTGTTGGAAATCCTGGTGAACTTCGGCCTGGACCGCTACATCCAAAGGGAAATCGGCCGCCGCCCTGAAGGCAGCGGCCCCCTGTTCAGCCAGGTTTTCGGCCTCAAACTGGCCGTTTACCTGGTGGGCGCCGCGGTGGTAGTGCTCCTGGGCCATTTTATCATCGCTGACCCCCTGAAACGGTGGGTGGTCTGGATTCTGAGCCTGACCATTTTCTTCCGGAGCCAGGCCAGTTCCACCAACGCCTTTTTCCGGGCCCGCCAGCAGGCCGGCTATGAATCCGTGGTCGTCATCACCCAACGCCTGGCCTACACCAGCGCCGGGATGGCGGCTATCCTGGCGGGGCAGGGCCTGCTCACCCTGGTGACCGTCGAACTGCTGGCCCAGATAGGGGCCTGCGCCACCGGCTGGTGGCTTTTCTGGCGAAAAATCGGCAATCCCTTCCACCGGGTTCATATCCGTCAGCTCCAGACCCTGGCTGCGGCTGCCAAAGATTTCCTCTTTATCCGCCTGGCCCTGAGCGTGTTCGGCTCCATTGATGTGCTCCTTATCTCTTTCCTGGCAGGCGATGCGGTCACCGGCTGGTATGCCGCCGCCATGCGCTGGTACGCCGCGGTTGATTTTGTGCCGGATGCCTTCTCCGGGGCTTTTCTGCCGGTGCTGAGTCGTAAGATCAAGGAAGGCTGGCTCGCTTTTGTAGGGGTGTTTCAATACTTCTTCAAATACCTGTTCATCATGGGCCTGGGTCTGGCCGCCATCCTGGGCGGTCTGGCGCCCCAATGCCTGGGGGTGGTTTTTGGCGCCGCCTTTCAACCGGCCGCCCCCACCCTCATGCTGCTGGCTCCGGCTCTGGTGCTGAACTTTATTAACCTGACTTTTTCCACCGCCATCATCGCCCTGGATGAAGAGCATAAAATTCTCGTCAATTTCTCCATAGCCGCCCTGCTGAACATCATCCTGATTTTTTTGTTCATTCCCCTGTGGCAGCATAACGGCGCGGCGCTGGCCACTTTGCTGTCCGAGGCCGTGGTGCTCGTTTTGCAGCTCCGAACCATGGGGTGGCAGCGGCTTCGGAGTATGGGATTGTCTGACCTGACCAGACGGCCTTTGACGGCAGGCCTCATGTCCTTCAGCGTCGCGGTTCTGCTGGTTGCCTGGAACGTGCCCTTTCTCATTAACGTCAGTCTTACCGGTCTTGTATATGTGAACCTCCTTCTTTTCACCGGGGCCCTGTCCTGGAAGGAAGTCCTGGCAGTAAAAGAAATGTTCTGGCGGCCCAAAGAGGCAATGACCACGGCTTAGGCCGAGGCCCTTGAGAGATGCCCTGAGATGGTAGGAACCAGGCTTATCTGCGCCCTGACCGGCACACTCCCTCCTGCAGCTTATCCGGTGGCTGCGCCCCATGGCGCCTTGACCGAAACCCAACCCTGGGAGGCCCAAACCGTCTGGCAGTGGGACAGGTTCTGCCTGGGCTTCTGGAAATATGACGCCTATCCCATCACCTCTGTTGAAACCCACGAGTTTTGTCTCTATCTGGAAGGCCGCCTTTATGGCCTGAGCGGTTCTCAAATACCAGCAGAACTCCTTAAGGTGGCGCAACGGGCCGCCTCCCCGGACGGAGGCGCCTCTGCCCTTAAGAATTGGCTCCGGGACGCGGACGGCGACTTTCTCATCTTCATAGTGCACAAAAAAACCAACAGGATTTTTTTCATAAACGACCTCTTTGCCCGCCTGCCGGTCTATTACTTTTGCGACGGCCGCATCCTGGTCCTCTCTCGGGACCTGGGCTATGTCTTGCAGCATTCCCAGCCAGCCGCCTTTGATCCCCTCTCCTTATCCCAATATTTGCTCTTCGGTTTCCCTTTGGGGCCAAGGACCCTGTTTAAGGATATCTTTTCCCTGCCTCCCGCCACCCTGATCACCATCGAGGCCCAGGGGTCCCGCCTCACCATGAACCGCCTTTTGCACCACAATCTCGAGGACCTGCCCCTCACGTCACCCAGCATCTCCGTCAACGCCGGCAACCTGGTGGACCGTTTCCGGATCGCCTGCGCCAACCGGGCCTCCCGGTCCGGAGCAAATATCTTGTCCTTGAGCGGCGGTTTGGATTCCCGGGCCGTGGCCGCCTGCCTGCGCCATGAGAATCTCCCCCTGGCCGCGGCCAGCTTTCTCGATCACCAGGGCAAAAAAAACGGCGATATCCAGGTGGCCAGGCAGGTGGCCGGGCACCTTCGCCTTCCCTGGCGTTCCTTTCAACTGCCCCTGCCCCGGCAACCGGAGGTGGACACCCTACTCCGCCTCAAACTGGGGGCCAATAACCTGGAAATGAGTTTTATCCTGCCTTTTTTTAATGAACTTATAAACACTTTTGGGGCCGGTTTGACCTATTTCACCGGCGATGGCGGCGGCGATACCCTGGGAGAATCCCGGCCCTACCGGCAACTCCCCGATTTTTCCTCCCTCCTGGCCTACCTTATCGAGCGCTACCAGATCTTCCCCCTGGATTTTGCCGCGTCCTTAACCGGCATCCCGGCATCGTACCTGGTGACAGCTCTCGCTGACTTGGTGAATTCTTTCCCTGAGAAAACCCCGGCCCGCAAATACCAGCATTTTTTCTGCCTGGAGGTGGCGCAGAAGGAATATAACGAGGGCGAAGACCGCAACCGCCAGTATTTCTGGAGTGTGACCCCCTTTTATGCACCCTCTTTTTTCACCTATGCCCTGAGCTGCCCTGATGACCAAAAATCCAGACTGCGTCTCTATCAGCACTTCCTGGCCAGCCTATCTCCGGGCCTCGAAAAGATTCCTTATGCCGATTGGGGCGCTCCCCTGGGGTCCTGGAAATTTCTGCTCCAGTATGCCGCCAAGAATATCTCCAGGAGGCGTCCCCACCTGACCAGAAGCCTGAAACGCATATTGGCTCCAACTCCCGGCAATGCTACCAACTACTTGCCCTCCCAGGCCCTGAAAGAGCAACTTCTTTCTTGCCCCAACCTTGGTAGCGTTTTTTCTGAGGCAGCCCTCAAGAAGCTGGCCGGAAACCTCGATACGTTGAATATCAGACAGCAGTGGACGCTCTTCACCCTCACCTCGCTGGTTGAAAAGTGGGGGGCGCTGATCAAGTGAATAAAAGGGGGGAGTCTGGGTCGCAGATAACTGACCATCCCCCCCTATCCCCATATCTCATGAGAGGCCTGTTCCAATTTGCCAGTGCTGGCCTATTTTTTTTCCGCGTTTCCGGTCCTCACTGAAACCCTGGCCCTGCACCAGGTGCGGGCCACCCGGGACCTGGGCCTGGATTGCCTCATTGCTGCCAACCGCCGGCCCGGGCCCGGCCAGACCCATGCCTTTTATCAAGATTATTCGTCCGAGACCTGTTACTTGACCCCGGTTAGGCCGAGGACCTATCTCAGAGCCAACCTCAAAGCCCTCTGCCAGACGCCCCGCCGTTACGCCAGGGCCCTTTCCCAGGTGTGGCGCTGGCGGGACGGCCATCCCCGGCAGGTCCTCCTCAACCTGGGGCACCTCCTGGGGGCCGCAGTGCTGGCCGATTTTCTGAAAAAGCACCAAGTCTGTCAGGTGCACGTCCATTTTGCCTACGGGGCCGCGGAGGTGGCCATGTTCCTCGAATCCCTCAGCGGCATCCCCTACAGCCTCTCCATCCACGGCTCCGACGTGCTGCTGGAAAACCGCCTCCTGGAGGAAAAACTGCGGCGGGCCCGCTTCATCGTGTCCAATTGCCGCTATTTCGTGGACCTTCTGACCGAGCGTTTCCCGTCTTTGGCTTCCCAAAGGTTTTACGTGGTGTATGGCGGCCTCGACCTGGCCGCCGACGCCTGGAGGCCTGCCCCCTTGCCGGCCACGGAGGGAGACCTGCGCCTGCTGCATGTGGCCCGCCTGGCGCCGGTGAAGGCCCAGGACCTTCTCCTCCAGGCCCTGGCCCGTTTAAAGTCTCAAGGAATCCCCTTTGCCTGCCGAATAGTAGGAGAAGGCCCTTTACGCCAACACCTGGAAAATCAGGTGCAAACCCTGGGGCTTCAGGGGCGTGTTGAATTTTTAGGGGCACTCCAGGAGAAGGAGGTGCGGCAACAGTATGACTGGGCCCAGGTGGTGGTGCTTTCCTCCCGGAGCGAAGGCACGCCCATGATCATCATCGAGGCCATGGCCAAGGGCCGGGCGGTGGTGGCTCCCCGGATTACCGCCATCCCGGAGATGGTGGCGGAGGGCCGCACCGGGCTCCTCTTCACCTCCGGTTCCGCCTCTGACCTGGCCCGACAGTTGGCCCGCCTGGCCGCCCAGCCGGAACTCCTGGCCCGGATGGGCGCAGCGGCCCGGCGGCGAGCCGCGGAACTCTTCGACCTCACCGCCAATGCCCAAAAATTGCTGGGCATTCTGGGCCGGGAAGTCCCTGCCTTGAATCTTCACCCGGAGGTGGCTGTTGCCCCCGAATAACCGCTGGTACGCCCTGGTCACCCCGGCGCACAACGAGGCGCCCTTCCTGCCCAGGGTCGTGGCTTCCCTGGCCGCCCAAACCCTCCCCCCGGCCCAATGGGTGATCATTGACGACCGCTCCACCGACGACACCTGGCCGGTCATCACTGAGGCGGCACGGCACTATGACTTTATTCAGCCGGTCAGGATCACCGGGGACCCTGCCCGCCGGTTGGGGGGCAATGTGGTTCGCCTGTTTAACCGGGGCTATGACCTGCTGCCGCCGGATATTCCCTTTGTGGTCAAAATGGACGGGGATGTGCTGCTGCCCCCGGATTACTTTGCTTTTCTCATGGAACGCTTCGCGGCCGACCCCGGGCTGGGGGTGGCTTCCGGGAAAACCTATGTTCCCCGGCGGGGCGGCTGGGTGCTGGAACGCTGCGCCGACAACCATGTCCCGGGTCCCTGTAAAACCTACCGCCGCACCTGCCTTGAGGACATGGGGGGCCTCACCCCCATCCTCGGGTGGGACATCCTGGACGTCACCAAAGCCCGGATGCAAGGCTGGCGCACCGCCTCATATCGCCACCTTCCCATCTATCACCTGCGGCCCATGGGCCAGGTCCTGGGCATGATGAAAACCTTCCTCAGCTACGGTAAGGCCTGCTTCCTCATCCGCTGCCATCCCCTGTTTGTGGTGGCGCGCAGCATCTACCGGGCCCTGGAAGTCCCGTATGTCATGGGCTTGCTGATTCTGGCGGGATATGTCCAGGCGGCCCTGCGGGTCCCGGAAGCAGAACGGCTGGCCGACCCTGATCTGGCCAGGTTTTTGCGGCGAGAACAACTGCAGCGGCTCCTGGGCCTCACCTGGCAGCAGGAAGAGTTCCTGCCCCGCCGCCTGGAGGTCACCTGATGGCCGTTTCCCCCACTGCCGCGGTTTCCCGCCGCCAACCCCGCAGATTGCGCCAATCTCCTGGAGATATAAAATCCCCGGCCCGCCAGCCCGCTTTCCAGCCTGTAAGTGAAGGACTGCCGGTTTATAGTCTGTTGGGAGTCAAGATCACCCCCGGCACCATCGGGGAACTGAATCGGGAGGTCAGCCGCCTGCTGGCCCGGGAGCGGCCCGGCCTCATCTTGAGCGCCAACGTGCACAGCCTTAATCTCTGCCGGCAACTGCCGTGGCTGGCCGCCTTTTATAATCAGGCCGATCTGGTTTACGTGGACGGGGCCGGCATCGTTTTCGGAGCCTGGCTGGTGGGCTACAATTTCCCCAAGCGAACCACCATGGATGATTGGGGCTGGGCCGCGGCCCGGCACCTGGCCCAGCGGGGCAACACTCTCTATCTTTTGGGCAACCCTCCCGGGGTGGCCGCCCAGGCTGCCGCCAAGCTCAAGGAGCACGCCCCGGATTTACAGGTGGTGGGCAGCCACCACGGCTTTTTTGAGAAAACCGGCCCGGAAAATGAGGCGGTGCTGGCCGAAATCAACGCCCTGGCCCCCGATATTCTTATGGTGGGTCTGGGAATGCCCCTGGAGCAGCAGTGGATCATGGAAAACCACCCCCGCCTCCGGGTCCGGGTTTTCTGGGAGGTGGGCTCCGCCTTTCAACTGTGGGCCGATGCCATCCCCCACTGCCCCCGCTGGGTGGGCAACCTGGGCCTCAACTGGCTGTTCCGCCTGCTGCTGGAACCACGGCGTCTGGCCAAACGCTACCTCTGGGGCAATGCCGCGTTTCTCCTGGAAATCTTAAAGGCCCGTTGGCGTCAACCAGCCAGGGAACTAAAGGTCATCTACCCTCATCCGTGAAAAATCCTGTGGTTTCCATCTTCCTGAAGCAAGCCCTCATCATTGTTTTTGGGCTGGCCTTCATGGCCCAGCCGATCCGGGGCCAGAAGGGCCTGCCGGTTTCCCTGTCCCCGGCCCCGTCCCCCCAGTCTCTGGCCCGGATGGTGAAAAAAAATCACCCCCGCCTCCTGGTTCAGGAGTCCCAATTTGCCGGTCTCCGCCGCCTGATCCAACAGAATTCTCTGGCAGCCAAGTGGTATGCCGACAAAGCCAAGGAAGCCTGCCGAATTCTGACCGAGCCGCCTTCGGGGTATAAGCTTGCCGGGGAAGACGGTATGCTGGCCGTCAGCCGGGCCGTATTAAACCGGGTGTACACCCTGGCGCTGGTCTACAAAGTAGAAGGGAGCAGCCCGTATCTCCAGCGGCTTTGGGAGGAGCTGCAGGTGGCGGCTGCCTTTCCTGACTGGCACCCCCAGCATTTTCTCGATACGGCCGAAATGACCCATGCCTTTGCCATCGCCTATGATTGGCTGTTTTCATCCTGGACTGAGCCCCAAAGGCGCATACTTCAGGAGGCCATCAGGGAAAAGGGACTCAAACCGGCGCTCCTGGCCTATCAGGACAGGGAAAAAACCGGCTGGTGGGCCGCTTCGCCCTTTAACTGGAATCTGGTGGTGAACAGCGGCATCGGCTTGGGCGCCCTGGCGGTCCTGGCGGAAGACCCGGAGGTGGCCTCCTTGGTCCTGGAGAAGGCCCTGGGCTCCCTGCCTCTGGCGGTGGCCAAATTCAGCCCTGACGGCGGTTCCTATGAAGGTCCCTTATACTGGGGGTATGGCGCCTTTTATCTCTCCATCCTGGTGGCGGCCCTGGAGTCGGCCCTAGGAAGCGACCTGGGCTTGGCCGCAGCGCCTGGTTTTGCCGAAACCGGGTTTTTCCCCCTTTACCTCACCGGACCCACCGGCAAGCCCTTCAATTATGCCGACAGCCCCGAAAGAATCCCCTGGCTGGCGCAGCTCGGCTGGCTGGCCAGGAAGTTCAAGGAACCGCGCTTTTCCCGGCTTGAACTCGGCTCCTGGCGCCCTCATGCCTTGGACTTTTTTTGGCGGGATTTCGCGGCCCTGGCCAAACCCCAGGGCCAGCTGCCCTTGGACAAATATTTTCGGGGGGTTGAAGTGGCAACCATGCGCAGCAGCTGGCATGATGATCAGGGGATCTTTGTAGCCCTGAAGGCCGGTGACAACCGGGCCGCGCATGCCCACCTCGATCTCGGGACTTTCGTCCTGGATGCCCATGGACAAAGGTGGGCCCTGGATTTGGGGCCGGACGACTATAATCTGTCCGGTTATTTCGGCCCTGCCCGTTGGGATTACTACCGGGTTCGGGCGGAAGGTCACAATACCCTGGTGATCAACCCGGGGAGCACCCCCGATCAGGACCCCGGGGCTTCGGCCCGTATCACCCGGTTTCACTCCTCCCCTGACCTGGCCTGCGCCATCGCCGACCTGACCCCGGCCTATGCCCGGCAGGCCCAGAAGGTCTGGCGCGGCCTGGCCCTGGTGAACCGGCGCCAGGTGTTGCTCCAGGATGAAATCGAAACCCGCCAACCTTCGGAGGTCTGGTGGTTTCTCCACACCAAGGCCGCAGTTCACCTGGCCGCCGACCGGAAAAGCGCCATTCTGGAGCAAAACTCGCAGAAGTGGCAGGTGCGCCTTCTCCAGCCGGGAAACGCCGCCTTTGAGCTGCGCAAGACCCGTCCCTTGCCCTTAAGCCCTCATCCCCTTATCCAAGGGGATAATCCCCTGGTGCAGAAGCTGGCCGTCAACCTGAGGCAGGTGAAGGACCTGAGACTGGTGGTCTGGCTGACCCCCTTGTCTGCTGGGGAGGGCCTCCCGCCTGACATCCCTGCGGTTGTTCCCCTCTCGGACTGGTAGGGGCGGACAGGCGCCCTCCCCCGGAGAGCCAGGATGAGGGGCGCCGGTTCAAGGCTCAATGATTTTCCCAGAGGTCCAGGCTTGCCATCAAAGTTCCACTTGGGTCCCCAATTCCACCACCCGGTTGGGGGGGATGCCGAAGTAGGTGGACACATTCCAGGCGTTCCGGGCAAGAAGGGCGAAAAGACCCTTGCGCCAGCCGGACATATGCCCCTCCCCGCTGGTCAGAAGGGTTTCCCGGCCCACGTAGAAGGTGGTGGAATAAATGTCCATATCCAGTCCCTGTTCGCTGGCGATCTCCAAAATCTCCGGAATATTGGGGGTTTGCATGAAGCCGTAGGAGGCCACCACCCGGTGAAAACCCAGGCCCAGGTTAGTGATGGTCAGCCGTTTCTTCCGGGAAACAAAGGGAGTGTTGGTGGAGACGATGGACATGAGGACCACCCGCCGAGGTAGAGACTCGGTGTGTTTCAGCAGGTGCAGCATGGTGATGGGGATGCCCACGGGAGAAATGGCCAGAAAAGCGCCGGTGCCGGGGGTGCGGATCAGTTTGAAGTCCTTGATGTCTTTTAGGATAACTTCCACGGGGATCCTGGCATCCTCATAGTTTTTGGCCAGCAGGGTCCGGCCGTCCCGCCAGGTGATCATGACCACGGTGAGGATGGCGGCGATGGACACCGCAAACCAGCCGCCGTCCACAAACTTGAGGAGATTGGCTCCGAAATAGGAAAGATCAAAGAAAAGGAAGATAACCGCGGGCACCAGGGCCTTCCACCAAGGCCAGCCCCAATTATAGCGGGTGACGTAATAGTAAATGAGGGTGGTGATGGCCATGGTGCCGGTCACCGCAATACCGTAAGCTGCCGCCAGCCGGCTAGATTCTTTAAAGGCCAGTGCCAGCCCCAGGCAACCGATCATCATCATGGTGTTTACCCAGGGCAGGTAGATCTGCCCCTTAGTTTCTCCGGAAGTATGGACAATATGGAGGCGCGGGCAGTAGCCGATCTGGATGGCCTGCTGGGTCAGGGAATACACCCCGGAAATCATGGCCTGGGACGCGATGACCGTGGCGATGGTGGCCAGTCCCACCATGGGATAAAGCAGGGCCCGGGGCACCAGCCCATAAAAGGGGTGGTAGGCCGCGTCCGGCGTTTTCCAGCAGCAGGGCGGTTTGGCCGAAATAATTGAGCAGGAGGGCCGGAAAGACGAGGGTGGTCCAGGATATCCTGATCGGGGTTCGCCCAAAGTGCCCCAGGTCGGCATAGAGGGCCTCACCCCCGGTGAGACAAAGCACCACCGCCCCCAACACCACGATACCGTGCAGATGATTGATGGAAAAAAAAGCTATGGCATAGCGGGGGTCCAAAGCCCCCAGAATCTCCGGCTTTCTAAGGATCTGAAGCAAACCAAGAACAGCTATGGTGGTAAACCAAAATAACATAATAGGCCCAAAGACCCTGCCGATGCGCTCGGTGCCCAGGCTCTGAAAAAGAAACAGGCCCGCCAGCACGCCCAGAGAGATGGGCAGGACAAAAGGTTCAGCGGCTGCGGTGGCTACATTCAGCCCCTCCACCGCGGAGAGCACCGAGATAACCGGAGTGATCAGGCCGTCGCCATAGAGCAGGGCGGCGCCGAAGATGGCCAGGACGACCAGACGTTTCACCGTCCTTTCTGAAACCTGTTTGGCCCCTTTCCCCAGAAACAGCGCGGCCAGGGCATAAATCCCCCCTTCCCCCTCGTTATCGGCATACAGGATGAAAGTCACATACTTGATGGTGACCACCACCGTCAGGGACCAGAAGATAAGGGACATGACCCCCAGGAGGTTGGCGGGGGTGAGGGCGATGGCATGGGGGCCGTGAAAGCACTCTTTCACGGTGTACAGGGGGCTCGTGCCGATGTCGCCGTAGACTACCCCCAGAGCGCCCAGGGCCAAGAGCAGGTTTCTCTTGAGGTCTTTGCTTTGGGTGGGGGAGTGGCCGGGGTTGCCAGTGGCGGTGGGGCCGGAAAGATTTGGCGACGGACGCGCCCCGTCCGTCTGAGAGCCGGTGGTCATAAGTAACACTCCAGAACAGGTTTGGGAGGTCCCGCCTCCGGATGCTGCCCCGGAAGGTTACTCCCCATCGACGCCTACGAGGTTAGCTGACGGGCTCGGACCGATGAGGTTGTCCTACGCCTTGCGGCGATACGCCCCAGTTGCTTGGGTCCCCCGTTCCCGCGCCAGCGGCGGGATTCGGCATGCTTTATGTATAACTCGGCGCTCCAGGCTCTGCAAGCATTTTTAGGCCGCTGATACCTTTATCTCCCGTATTTTATAGAGATATTTAGCAAGGATTATCCATGTCCCAGGGAAAAGCCCTATGGCCCCATGATGCCAGAGGCAAATGGATAGCCCCCCTTTTTCTCCAGGTTTATGGTATAGTTGCTCAGGGCATCAACCAGTCTTATGGGAATTACCGCTGCTTTATATCCGCTGCTATTGCTTTTGGCCGCGTTGGCCCCCTTCGGCCTGGGGGTCCTTCTGGCTAGTGCTTCCGGGTTCCCTCCCCGGGGACCGGTCCTGGCCCTGGAAATTCTGACCATAACCGCCCTCTTCCTGGCCGGCTGGGCGGGCCGGGAGGCGTATGGTCCTCGGCTTGGCCGCGGGCCTGAAGTGAGCGGCTGGAGCCCGGCAAGCTGGCAGCGGCTGGCCTACGCCTGCCTGGTCCTGGCCGGCATTGCGGCCCTGTTCTTGCAACTGGTCTGGCAAACCGGCGATTTCACCATACCCCTGGCCGCCGTGGGCATTCTGGGGGGATACTATATTTTCGCGCCGCCCCTGGCCTGGCACCGGCGGGGTTTGGGAGAGTTTTGGGCCGGCCTCAGCTTCGGCCTCCTGCCGGTAGTTACCGGATTTTATTTACAGAGCCGCCATCTCATCAGCGAGGTCCTGCTTTACGGCCTGCCCCTGAGCCTGGCGGCCTTCAACCTGTTTCTCCTGCTGGGTTTTCCCGAACCGGGCCAGGAAGCCCAACGACTGAGCCTGGCCGCCCGGCTGACCCCGGCGGGCGCCGGCCTGGTGTACACCATCATCAATATCCTGGTGATCGCCTGCCTCGCCTTCAACCTCTTCTTCCCGGCCGCCGGCCACTGGAGTCTGTCCTGGCTCTGGGCCTTGATTTTATTGGCCGTGGTTAATCAGGAACTGATGAAAAGGCGGGCTTATTATCAGGCAGCCCGCGTTCAGCTTTTAAGTTTTCTGACCTTGTCCCTCCACCTGGGCATGAGTCTTGTCTTTGCCCTGGGCCTGTGGGGACGGTTGTGATTTCTCACCCTTGGCTTCTTGGCGCCTTGGCGAAAGCCCCTGCTCGGTTTGTGGGCCGCATAAAACATGAGTAACCTGAACCGGCTAAGACAGACGCAGTGGCGCAAACTGTTGGCCCTGGTCCTGATCCTGACCCTGGTAGCCGCAGCCTGCCAGGAACGGGCCGCCCAAGTGGGCATACCCCTGGCCTACGGTCTTACCGGCCTGTGCCTTGCCCTCCTGGTCTCCCCCACCTTCACCTCGGGGGCGGTGGGCTTTGTAGTGGGCTGCGTCCTGGGGGCCGCAGTCTATAACAATTCTCTCAAACGCCAGTTATTGGAAGGATAGACCTTGTCGCTCACGTCGCCGGGACCGGACGCCGGGCTTCTGGAACTCCTGAATCTCCTGCGGGAGGAGGACAGCTTTGTCTCCGGGGAAGTCCTGGCGGCCAGGGTCGGGCTCAGCCGGGCCGGGGTCTGGAAACGCCTCAACCGCCTGAAAGCCCTGGGCTACCACATTGAAGGGGAGCCTCGCCGGGGCTACCGCCTGGTGGCCGCGCCCGACAAGCTCTTCGCCGAGGAAATCCTTTATCGCCTGGGAACCACCTTCCTCCGGGGGCCCATCTATCACTTCGAAACCACCAAATCCACCAATGACGCGGCCAAACTCCTGGGTTCCCAGGGGGTCGGCGAAGGCGCCCTGGTGGTGGCGGAAACCCAAACCACCGGCCGGGGCCGGCTGGGGCGTTTCTGGCTTTCTCCCCCGTCCCTGGGCATCTACGCCTCTTTGTTGCTGCGGCCGCCCTTGCCCCCCACCGAACTGCCCCAGATCACCCTGTCCACCGCGGTGGCCGTGGTCCGGGCCCTCACCCGGGCCGTGGGCGTCACCCCGGGTATCAAGTGGCCCAACGACCTGATTTTGCACGGCAAAAAATTAGGCGGCATCTTAACGGAAATGGAAACCGAAAGCGACCAGATCCGCTATCTGGTGGTGGGCCTGGGACTGAATATCAACAACCCGGATTTTCCCCCGGAACTGGCGGGCCGGGCCACCTCCCTCCTCAAAGAAACCGGCCGACCCTTTTCCCGCCTGGCCATCCTGCAGGCCTGGCTGGAGGAATTTGAGGCGCTTTATGAACGCTTCCTGGCCCGGGGCTTTCCTGAAATTCTGGAGGAATGGAAGCAACATTCAGTTACGTTGGGGAAATACGTGGCAGTGCGCCAGGGCCCCCGCCAAGTGGAGGGCCTGGCCCAGGAAGTAGCGGCCGACGGGGCCCTCTTGGTGGAGACCACCCGGGGAGAGGTGGTGAGGGTAACCTCCGGGGAAATCACCGTGGAATCAAACGGACATGCCCCAGAACGGCTGACCTTGCCGGTCAGAAACGCAGCATTATCCTCAAACTGGAAACCGAAACCAGAATAAGACGCGCCACACCGTCTCCCAGACACGGGACACGGCGCGGCGCTCCATATGCTCGTCGGTTTGACTAAGACTATGAGGTAGGTTTTAGGACTTCTTCTTTTTCTTCAGTTCATCGATCTCGGATTTCAGGCGGTCAACTTCTTCCTTATATTTCTCCACCTCAACCTCGGAAACCTTGGGCGGCTCATAGGGCTGGGTCTCAGTTTTCTTGAACAGCTTGTCCTTGGCTTCTTCATAGCCGAGATACACTGCCAGGGCTCCACCCATAAGAAGCAGCAAGGGAATGGTGCCGGCCAGCAAGCTAAGGAAATCTCTCCAGAAAAAGCCCAAGCTGATCAACCCCAGCGCTACCGCCACCAATCCTCCGATTAACGCCGTCATGCTTTTCCTCCTTCACCTGTAATACCTGTAAATTCGGCTCCAGCCCGCAACCGGGGCCACTTGAATGGGGATACTTAATCATAAAGAGAAAAATTTATCAAGCAGATTAATTTATTATCCCAGCCGATTATCCTCCATCGGCTCTGACGCGCCATTTCTTGAGTTCTTTTATAATTTATCTAATGAAATAAAAATGTTATCTTCCACATCGCCTTGACAAAAGCCGTCAACAGCTTATAATGGCTAAAGGATAACAGCTAGGGGAATTCTCGCAGGATAAACCTATGGCAGAAGACTATTACCAGATTTTGGGGGTGGATCGCCGCGCCACCCCGGATGAATTAAAAAAGGCCTACCGCAAGCTGGCCCAAAAATACCATCCCGATAAAGCCAAGGGCAACAAGCAAGAGGCTGAAGCCAAATTTAAGAAGATCAGTGAAGCCTACGCCGTCCTGAGTAATCCGGAAAAGCGCAAGGAATATGAAGAGTTCGGCTCCCAGGCCTTCCGGGCCAAATTCTCCCAGGAGGACATTTTCCGGGGGTTTGACTTCGGCGACATCTTTGACGCCGGCGTCTCAGAGGGGATTTTCGGCCGGCTCTTCGGCGGCCTCGGGGGCAAAGGGGCCCGGGCCGGCGGCGGCCGCACCCGGGTTTTTAGCTATGGCGGTCCCGGCGGCTTTCAGGATATGGCCTCCCCGGCCAAAGGGGAGGACCTCCAGATCGAGATGCCCATCACCCTGCACGAGATAGCTTTCGGCGCAGAAAAACCCATCGCCTTCGCCAGAAGCAACCAGGAAGAAAAGCTGACCGTGAAAGTGCCCCCGGGCACTCTGCCGGGCAAGCGCCTCCGCATCGCCGAAAAGGGCCGCCCCAGCCCCGGCGGCGGCCCCCCCGGAGACCTGTACGTCAAACTGAAGGAAGTGGAACACCCCGTCTTCAAACGGGACGGCAGCGATCTTTACGTCGACCGGCACATCCGCTTCACTGAGTCGGCCCTGGGCACCAAGGTCACCGTCCCCACCCTGGACGGCAAAACCATGAGTCTCAAGGTGCCGCCCGGCACCAACAGCCTCACCAAGATGCGCCTCAAGAACTACGGCCTGCCCCACGCCAACGGCAAGGGCCGGGGCAACCAATACGTGCGCATTATTGTGGACATACCCGACAACCTCACCAAAAAACAAAAAACCCTCCTGGAAGAACTGGCCAAGGAGGGGCTGTAACAATAGTTGAGGGGAGGGCCGGGGGACCGCAGGGTCCCCCACCCTCCCCTCAAACTCCCCTCCCCACCCCCTTTGAGGGGACCGGGAAAGGCGGGACTATATCCCGACTTTCCCAGATTTTTTAATACCCATTAAGGGATTGGGGGAGGGGGGCGTGGGGGGAGGGGGTAAGGGCCCTCCGGCCCTTAGCTCCCTCCCCCCACAATCTCATCTTAAGGAGAACACCATGCCTGCAGAACTAGCGCCCGGCGTTTATTGGGTGGGCGCCATTGACTGGACTATACGGGATTTTCACGGTTATAGCACCGAGGACGGTTCTACCTATAATGCCTACCTAATCGTGGACGACAAGATTACCCTGGTGGACACGGTGAAGGAAGGCTTTGTCGGGGAGATGATGGCTCGCATCAGCGAGATCGTGGATCCCGAAAAAATCACCTATATCGTTTCCAATCACGTGGAGATGGACCATTCCGGCAGTTTGGTGGAAGTGGTGGAACGGGTCAAACCGGAAAAGATTTTTTGCTCCCCCCAGGGAAAAGCGGGGTTAACCCGCCACTTCAAGCAGGATTTCCCCTTTGTGGAGGTGAAAACCGGCAGCGAACTCTCCCTGGGCCGCTACAACCTGGCCTTCCTGGAGACCCCCATGCTCCACTGGCCGGATTCCATGATGACTTACCTCAAGGAGGAGCAGCTCCTCTTTTCCAGTGACGGCTTCGGGGCCCACTACGCCTCCAGCGCCCGCTTCGACGACGACCTCCCCCTGCACCCCGAAGAGTACGATTACCAGCTGAAAAAATATTACGCCAACATCCTCATGCCCTTTGGCGGGCAGGTCACCAAGCTCTTGAAGCAGGTGGCCGATCTCGGCCTCACCTTCAAGATCATCGCCCCCGACCACGGCCTCATCTACCGCAAAGACCCGGGCAAGGTCATGGAGGCCTACCGCAAATGGGCCGCGGGCGAGGTTGCGGCCAAGGGTATGGTGATTTACGACACCATGTGGCACTCCACCGAGATGCTGGCCGAAGCCATGGTGCAGGGGCTCATGGACGCCGGGGTGGAGGCCCAACTGCACCGCCTGCGCCGCACCCACTACAGCGACGTGGTGGCCGAACTCCTGGACGCGGGCCTCTTCTTCCTGGGCTCCCCCACCCTCAATAACGGCCTTTACCCCTCCGTGGGCGAGTTTCTCACCTATATCAAGGGCCTTAAACCCAAGAACAAAGCCGCCATGGCCTTCGGCTCCTACGGCTGGTCCGGCCAGGCCGCGGGCCTCATCACCGACGAACTGAAAGCCATGGGCCTCACCATCGCCCACGACGGCTTCCGGGTGAAATACATCCCTGATCCGGCGGAACTCCAGGAAGCCCGGACTCTCGCCGCCAACCTGGCCCGGGAGCATTTGAAGAAATCATAAGACCCATGAAATATCCATCTTCAGAGGGAAATGGATCATGGGTCTGAGGAAAGACAAATCCCCCCTGCCCCCCTTTAGAAAAGGGGGGTTCAAAGAATCAGCAAGCCCAAGTCCCCCTTTACTAAAGGGGGATTTAGGGGGATTTGACAGGCATAACAGATAATTATAACCTTGCTTATTTGAACGCAGCTTGGCATCAACCCCATTAAATCGGAGATTCTTCGCTTCTCTCAGAATGACAGTGTGGGGGAGATTGAGTAATCGCTTTTTGGGGCGAGCCCTTACCCCCTCCCCCAAACCCCCACCCCCAATCCCTTCAGCGGGAGCACAGGCGTCCCGCCTGTGCCAGAAATGCAGGGCGCGTTCCACGCCCCTATACATCAGCAAATCCCTGGTGGCACAGGTTTTCAACCTGTGCGCAAAAAGCCTGACCCATTGCCAGGTACGCCGGCCCTAAAAACGACAGAATAGAGAGCAGTCGCCATGCCTCGTTCCCGTAAAGGGCGGCTTCAACAAAACGGACTCCGCCCGCCATGAATCTCCGGGCCTTTTCCTCTGGGGTTAAACTTTGTTTTGTGCTGCCAAATCCTGGTGGCACAGGTGTCCTCACCTGTGCTGATTTCGGCTATCACCCGCAGCTACGCTAATGCCCCCCCTCGACCCCCCTTCCCTCCCCCAAGCCGCGGCCGACTTCCGCTACCTCCTCAACCGGGGCTACCCCCGGCAGAACAGCCTCACCCTGGTGGGGAACCGCTACCACCTCTCCCGCCCCGAGCGCCAACTCCTGCACCGGGGGGTCTTTGCCGATGAGCTGGCCCGGGCCCGCCGGGCCAAACTGCCGCCCCTGGCCAACCTCGCCGGCCTCCCCCTGGCCCTGGACGGCCACAACGTCCTCATCACCCTGGAAAGCGCCCTGCAAGGCCTGCCCCTGGTGGCCGCAGACGATGGTTTTATCCGGGACGTGGCCCAGCTCTCCCGGGCCTACCGCAACTCCCCCCTCAGCCGCCAGGCCCTGGCCCTCCTCGCGGCCCATATCCGCCGCCATCACCCCGGCCCGGTGACCATTCTCTATGACGCGCCCATGAAAAAAAGCGGCGAGTTGGCCCAACTCACCAGGGAAATCACGGCCGCCCACGGTGTCGCCGCCCAGGTCCGGGCCGTGCCGGTCCCCGAGCGACAGCTTCTGGACTTTCCCGGCGCCCTGGCCACCAGCGACACCCACCTCATCGACCTCAAGGACATCATCGTGGACCTGGCCGGGGAGATCATCCGCCGAGAGTTGGGAGCCGTGGCCCAACCCATTTCCCTGTCATCTGAGCTTTGAATAAAAAGCGTTAGCTCACGGTTCACTGCTGAATCCTGACTGTTGCTGACTGCTGACTGCTCAAAATTAATTCTTCGCGGTTCTCAGTATGACAACATGGTGGGCCATGCCCACCCTACAGAAAGCTTTGAACCTTGAACCTTGGACTTTGGACTTTGGACTTTGGACCTTTTACCTTGAACTATACCGAAAGAACAGTCCCCCCAACAAAAGGCTTGTCATCGCGAAAATTTTCCATATAAAATAAAAGTACACGCAAACGGGCGGTTAACTCAGTGGTAGAGTGCCATCCTCACACGGTGGAAGTCACTGGTTCAAATCCAGTACCGCCTACCATGGAAATCAAGGGGTTACGGTCTTAAGGCCGTGACCCCTTTTCATTTTTGCTACCAATTCTGCTACCATTTTCCCCGAAAATGCTGTTCTCCAGCCGGCAGGCGGCCTCCTGATTGGTGGGATTCATGAGGTGGGCATAAACATTTAAGGTCACCATGGGGCTTGAATGGCCCATCTGGGTTTGGATGTATTTGATATTCTCTCCCTGGTCAAGGAGTAGACTGGCGTAAGTATGACGAAGGTCGTGAAACCTGATCCTGGACAGGCGCGCCATCTTTAGGGTCGGAAAGAAGTGGCGTTGAACCATATTGCTGTAATTTATTGGTTGCCCGGCCTCGTTTGGGAAAACCAGGTCAAGCTCGTTCAAAGGGCAGGCCAGTTTCCACTTTCTTAATTCTGACAGTACCTTAGGGGCCAGATCTATCCTTCGCCTTGAGGCCCTGGTCTTCGGGGGAAAGAACCTCCCTTTATTAAAGGTCCGCTGAATGCATACTTGTCTATTTTCCCAATCCACGTCACTCCATTTTAAGCCCAACAGTTCTCCTTGCCGTGCCCCGGTGAAAATTGCCAGGGTGAATAGCATCTGATATTTGGGATCAATCTTCTGACTCAGAAAATCTTTGATCTGACTTGGAGTCAGAATCCTCATGACCTCCAGGTCGTCGGCTTCTCCCTCATTAATTTGAAATTGAGCCTTTGGCCTTTCGGCATCCTTGAGGGGATTGTAATCAAGGTATCGACGCCGGACGGCAAAGCCCAGAATCTGCCCCAGGGTAACCAGAATCTTTCGCAAAGTACTGAAGTTCATTCCCTGAACTTGCCGGGCAGTCATAAAATTTTCCACTGTAGCTATAGAAATCCGATTGATTTTGAGTAAGTTGAGATCGTGGAAATGGTTCCGTACGTGCCCTTCATAGACCTCCCAGGTTGTCGCCCTCAAGTTCAATTTCTTATATTCAAGCCAATCTCGGGCAACCTCTAAGAAGAGGGGCGTCTGGGGATCGGAAAGAAAAACCCCTTTGCCGACTTGGACTAATTTGTTCCTTAGTTCCTCCTCAGCTTTGGCTTTTTTCGTTCCTTTGGGCATGGTTATCCATCGCCTCACCCAAAATTGATCTCGAAAATCGAGCACGTATCGGCCCCTTCTTTTCGCCACACAGGCCATTTTAATCATCCTCCTTTTTCATACAGTTCTCCAGGGCTGCCAAGGTCATGTAGAGGTATGATTGGAGTCTTAAATCATTCCGGCAATGCCGTCGGCGGCTCAAAAATATTTATGGTCTTCCTATGATCCTGAAGCAGATGTCTATAATGAACGTTGCAAATGCTACTGACAGCGAGCTAACTGATTCAGTTTGATTAATCGATATGAGGAGAAATAAATTATTGATCTGACTATCTTGCACACCAAAGAATTTTTTGACATATTATCTATCAACAATATAATCATCACTTCCTTAAAAGCTTCTGACATGCTAATTTACCAATACATTATAGTTCTTCAAAGTATACCTTAAGACTAACATTATTATTAATAAATTGCAATATAATAAATTTTCTTTTTATGACACTTTAATTTTTGATGGAAAAATAATTTAAGTATTCATTTATCAAAATAAATTATTCTCAGCTGCTTTTTTTTCATCAAGCCTAAAGGGGGTATAATGACAAATGTATAGAGTTAATTGGTTGGTGTAAGATATTCAGAGTATGAAGTCAATTACAACCGCCTAAACCCGAATAATTCACCAGGCGGCAAAGAACTGATGGTACAAACTTTCCAGCCTGCTCAACAAAAACACTCTGTTTTTTCAGGCTCATAGGTTTACATATATATTCCAATTAGTTATCTTATATTTTGAAAAGCTCATGAATAAAGTGGGTAAAGGCGGTTGCTTGCAACCAGGGACGCCTGAAGGCGGCTCACGGGCCTGAGGTAAAGTCGCCATCGTGGGAACGCTCTTCCGGGCCTTGTCTGGCTGTGCATTGCATAATGACCTCATCTGTGACATTGCCCTATGACGCCCCAAAGTACCCGCGTCCCCGCAGATGGCGACTCCAAAATTCCTTGGACAAGCGACGGTATTCGCTTGCGATGTTTTTCCCTTGATCCGGCCCATCACTTTGCTGATGGACAGTTGGGGTGGAACCGAACAGATGAATATGAAGTCTTCGCCTGAAGGCGAGGAATTTTCTACCATTCCCCGAAGGGGACATTAACCAAGTTGACCTTCTTGACATTAGCAATAATTTTTTTATACTAGTCTTAGACTGGTCTAAAGGGAGGAGATATGCTTCGAGTAGGAGCCTATGAGGCCAAAACCCGGCTCTCCCAATTGATTGACGAAGCCGCGAAAGGGGAGGAGATTATCATCACTAAACATGGGGTCCCGGTAGCGGCTCTGGTTCCTGTCGCCGGCCCCCGACAAAAAGATACACAAGCAGCCATTGCCGCCATCAAAGATTTCCGCCGGGGACGCAGTTTGGCGGGATTGTCCATGCGGGAGCTGATTGAGGAGGGGCGTCAATAATGCCGCCGCCGACCCTGGTATTGGATGCCTCAGTAACCCTGGCCTGGGCCTTTGAAGATGAAGAAAACGGTTACCCTGATTTTGTTTTGGAGTCCCTGGCTGAGGCCAGGGCCTCGGTCCCCATCATTTGGCCGCTGGAAGTGGGCAATGCCCTGCTGGTTGCCGAGAGACGCGGGCGCCTCAATCAAGCAGCTACGGTGCAATTTCTGGCCTTACTCTGGCAACTTCCCATTGTCGTAGAGCCGGAAAGGCCAGAACGTATGTTGGGAGAAATTCTATCATTGGCAAGAGAGCAAGGGCTATCCACCTATGATGCCACTTATCTTCATCTGGCCATGCGTCAAGGTTTTCCCTTAGCCACTGCTGACGAACTCTTACGTCAGGCCGCCACCCGAGCAGGCGTGCCGTTGTTTGAGAGATGATGATGAGGGTCGGCTGCAACGACATAACACTTCAGTCAACGAGATGGGGGATTTGAACTCCGAAGGGCCAAAGATCCTGGGAAAAGATCACGGTCTGGTGGTCATAGAGCCCGATGACACCCCGTCAAGGTGGATCCAAAACAGAAGGCCAGATCATTGAGATATCACTGACCTTACCAAGTAAGTTCTTCAGCCTTATGAAAAAAAAGGGGAGAAGAAAGGTGCAGAGTAGCAATTAGGAAGAGGAAGTTACCAAGGCAGCACAGCAAACTCTCATTGCATAAGCTCATCTGACCGTTTATGATTTGAGCAAGAGAACACTTAACTTAGGGTAATAGAAAAGAGAGAACCATGAAATACCTGGGAACTGTCAAAAAGGAAAAGGGTCGCATGGTTATGCCGGACGCCTTCCAGGAAGTGGAGGATGGCCGAACCTTTGAAGCAATCGAAATGGGTGGTGACATTATCCTCTTGGCCGGCGCGCTGGAGAAGGAGAGATGGGCGCAGATAGAGAAGCTTGCAAATGAGTCTATTAAAAGACACCGTGCCACCTTAGAGGCCCTGGCCCGTTGAACTGGATCAACCTGAAAGAGATAGTCTTGATACATGAGCTGGTGATCAATGAGACAGGCGGTGCTCATGGCATTATCAATCCCATCGCTTTGGAGTCCGTCCTGTCCCGGCCTTTCTCTTCCTTTGAGGGGAAGGAACTCTTTCCCGATATGTGGAGCAAGATTGTAGCCCTGGTTCATTCGCTCATTGCTTTTCATCCTTTTACCGACGGCAATAAGAGGACTGCTTTTGTAGCCGCTGAGGTCATCCTAAAACTCAACGGCTACCATATCCCACCGGCCATTGAGCATGAGGCATTTTTCTGGGCCATTGCGCGCGGGGAAAAGTCAATTGAGGAGATTCAGGATTGGCTTACAAGACATGCAAAACCACATTAAAGCAATTGAGACCAGCGCACCGCCATCCTAAAAATTCCCCGGGAACTTGTTTGTCGGGATGTCCGGTCTATTCAGGAACTCTTGCGTTCCATCCCAGGAGGAGAGAAACAAGTGGATGAATCATGAGGCTTAGGCTCCTGAGGCAACACTAAACAAAGGTCCTCTGAGTCATCTGGTTGGAGGAGCCGTCAAAAAACCGGGGTCATGGTAGTGCCTTGCGGTTGCCAACCCCGAAGGTATTGAGCTTAGCTCTTTCCGTTTACTTTGATCCGCAACCCCGAATTTATAGCCCCGAAGGCCTGGATGGCGGGTTAATAAAACCAAGGAGCGGCGGCGACCTGTATGTTTTGATGAATCATTCAAAAAGCGAGTTGATCTTACACCATAAAGGTGTAATATATGTGTAGAGATTATGACAGAGAAGCGCCAACCTACCTATGATCTGAAGGCATTTAAGGCCGCGTTTAGCAGCGTAGGGAGGCTGGCCGTCACTGGCACGGCGCTAAAAAGCGCCGCCGCTCTGGGATTTGGGCGCATTGAGATCGTTGAAACGATCCAGACCATGCGACGAGAGCATTTTTATAAGTCAATGACAGCTTATGCCGATCACCGGCTTTGGCAGGATGTATATCACGTCCCCTCGGCGGTTGGAGTCCTTTATATCAAGTTTACCGCCGATGTTTTAACCAAGTTTTTGTTGCTCTCGTTTAAGGAGAAAGATAATGACCGCTAATCCCGTATGTCCAAAAACTGGTGCGCCGATGCACCGCAACGTGCGCCCTATTAAGTTGACCTATAAGGAAGAGTCGATCATATTCGACATGCCCGGCTGGTATTGCGACGATTGCAAGGAGAGCATTCACTCCGGCAAGGATATGAAGATATCCGACCGCATGTTGAATCGGCTTAAGGCACGTAACGAGGGTTTGCTCAAGCCGGAGGAAATTCGCTCCATTCGCAAAAAACTTCACCTTTCACAAGAGGCTGCCGGGCTGCTAATCGGCGGTGGTCCCCGGGCTTTTCAGAAATATGAAAGCGGGGATATGTTGCCGAGCCGGGCGGTCAGCAGCGCTTTAGTTCTTCTCGATCATGATCCTGATGCTTTAGCGGTTCTAAAGAGGCGGCATGACACGAGTGTCTCATCGCACGCCGAGCCGCTCCCTTAATGTTAAACAATGGAGGAATGACAGAAAAGACCAAGCGGCTTGACCAACGGCTTCGAGATCTTAGCGACCGTAAGGGATTAGGGATAGATGTCTCCGCCTGCCTTAATCTGCAACTCCGGGTCTATCCCCCGAAGGTGAGTTGCTCAATAATATTGCCGGCCAGGTCGGCGGCCTGCCTGAGAGCCTGGTCCCGGAGGTGGGCGTAGCGCTGGGTCATGTTGGGGTTTTTGTGAGTCAAGAGCTTCTGGAGGGTATAGAGATCCACCTGCCCGGATGAGGCCAGCATGGAGGCATAGACGTGGCGGAGGCCATGGAGGGCCCGGAAGTCTCGAGGGAGGCCGGCTGCCTCTTTGATTTCGTTCACCTGTTGATTGATGTCCACCCTTTTTCTGCCGCCGCGCCCGGGAAAGACATAAGGGCTGACGGTCCGCGGATGGGACTCCAGGAGTTCCCTGGCCTTACTATTCAAAGGTATCTTCTGATCCTGGCCTCCTTTGGGGTCCCGGATATGGATGAAGCCCCGTTCAAAATCAACATCATCCCATTGGAGCCGGAAAAGCTCCCCCCGCCGCATGCCGGTAAGGAGAGCCATTTTCATTAAATTAGCCACCTGCAGGTTGGGAGACTTCTCCAGGGTTTCCAAAAGCCGGGTCAGTTGCTGCGAGGTCAGATCCTCAGTCTTGATATTGTTCACCTTGGGCATTTCGATGGTGAAGGTGGGGATGTCACAGAGACGCTTTTTGGCAGCGAAGTTCAACAGGCGGCGTAGGAGCTCCAGAACATTTCTCACAGTGGCCGGCCGGCGATTCATGAGTAGTTCGAGTCGGAGGCGATCCACCTCGAGAGGAGTCAGGCTTTTCGGTTCTCGCTCCCCCAGAGAAGGCCTAAGGTGGTTTTGGTAACGGTTTTCATCAGTGCTCAGTCCCTTGAGCCCCGGTCTGTGGGTCTTATAAGTTTCCCAGAGGCGGTCGAAGGTCCAAATCTCCCTGGTCTGACTGGAACCTCCCCGACTTCTATTTTGCAAAGACCAATTGCCCTTTAGCCGTTCCTGCCTCAAGAGAGAAGCCGCTTCCGGCGTCATGTTATCTTTAAACTGCTCCCCGGCAAGCTCCTCCACCAGCTTACCTCCCTTTCGATAGCAGATGTAGTATACCCGCTCAGGCAACCCATCCGCCCCGACTTTTAAAGCATAATACACTCCAGGATACTTTGTCTTTCTCTTAACCTGTTTCGGCATGCTCATGTTTTCCTTATAGCAAACTTCGTAATTCTCATATCTCCATTTGACCCGCCAACCCTTTTGAGGTAACGTGCGATTACTTTCACTGCATATTATATTCTATTTTGGGAAAATTTTAAGTTTAATTTCTCTTTAAGCGAATTTTTATGGATTCCATCATTCAAAGATTGAGGTATTTGGTTGACCTCCTTGCTGCTGGAAAACATACGGTTTTTGCAAAGCGGTGCGGTATTCCCCCCGGGTCTTTCCAAGCATACATCACAGGCCAGAGAATGCTACCTACAGACAATTTAATAAGAATTAATGCTGTTTTCGGAATAAACTTGCATTGGCTGTTGGTTGGAGAAGGCGAGCCTTTTGGTGTAGGTGGTGGTCAAGAGAAAATTGTGGCTATTGATCCAGTGCTGTATCTTCTTAATGGAGAAGTGGAGCGGGCCGGCATTACCCTCACTCCGAAGCAGCGCACTGCCATCCTAAAAATTCTCCGGGAGTTGGTATCCCGGGATGCCCGCGCTATTCAGGAACTCTTGGGGTCGATGCGCGGAGAGGAGGAAGAAGGAGAGGAATCTTGATGCTTATGCTTTTGACGAAATTGACCAGGCCCTCCAGAAAGGAGGATTGGGGCTGGAAGCGTTATTTCAGGAAAGTTCCTCTGATTGGCTAACCGCAAGGGATTGGCGTGTCCTTGAACCCGATGGGCAACCGGCTGGAAGGGCTCAAAGGGGACCGCAAAGGCCAGTAGAGCATCCGTATCAACGATCAATGGCGGACTTGCTTTGAATGGCCGGAAGGCTCGCCGGGACCTCTGAACGTGGAAATCGTCGATTATCATGAGGAGGTGACTTAATGACGCGTCTTCTTATCCATCCAGGGGAACACCTGGCCGATGAGCTGGAGGCCCTCGGCATGAGCGCCAACGAACTGGCTAAAGAATTAGGGGTGCCGACAAACCGGCTTACCGAGATCATGCGGGGCAAGCGGGGCATCTCCGGCGATACGGCGTTGCGCCTGGGCCGGTGGTTTGGAACTGGGCCGGATATCTGGATGAACCTGCAAAAAAACTATGAACTAAGGCTGGCAGCGCAAGAATTAGGGGATGCGCTGCAAAAAATCCCTGAGCATAAAGGGAAAGTAAAGACGGGGAAAGACCTGCACCCATAAGAAGAGAGCCCATGCCAAATAAACGCCAATGAAGCTTTTTCCCGCATCGTCATAGGCGCCCAGCTCGCTGATCAGGGCTGGCATACGCAAGATCAAAACAGCGTCCGGTATGAACAGCAGACTCAATCTGCCTGCCCGAGCAAAGAACCTGGCAGACGAAAAATAATTTCCGCGGAAAGACTTGCTGGTCCCCGAACTGTTTAAATTCCATTGATATTGCCTTACCCCCTAACCTCCCGCAAAAAAATCCTGGCCAAACCCGTCATAAGCCGCTAAGGTATGTCCAGAAAATTGGACGCTTGGATTGCCGCCAATCCTAACTCTGTTACAAGATTATGCCGACTACCCCGGGACCCAGCCTTTCCAAGTGGGCCATTCTGTTGCTGGCCGGAGATGTTTTTGCTTTTGGCCTGTCCGTCCTTACCGGCTATCTCCTGGGAGATCCAGTTGCCTGGAAGACCCTCTTTTTCCAGGAACACCTCATCGCCATCTTCTTTCTGGGCCTGGTCTATCTGATTATTCTCTATATCGGCGAACTCTATAATTATTATCTGGACTTTCGCCAGCGGGAAAATATCGGCCAGGTCATTCTGTGGGCCCTGGGCGCCGCCCTGGTGGCCTTGATGATTTTTTGCTTCCCCACCCCCAAGCTCCTGCCCCGCCGTTTCATGGAATGGCAGGCCCTGACCTTCATCTGGCTGCTGGTGGGCTGGCGCTATCTATTTTCCGCCCTGGCCCTGCCCCTGCGCCTGAAACGCAAGGTCATCATCGTGGGGGCCGGCCAATCCGGCCGCCGCATCCTGGAGGCCATCCGGCGCCGCCCCCACGCCGGTCTGGAACCTGTGGGTTTTGTGGACGATGATCCCGCCAAGGCCGGGGCCGCCATCGAGGGTTTGCCGGTCCTGGGGGATTCCCGGTCCCTGGAGTCCCTGGTCAGCCAGCATAAAGTCAGGATGCTGGTCATGGCCATCACCCATGAAAAATCCCCGGAGTTGGTCAACACCCTGGCGGATTTATCCTACAACGCCTACCAGGTTACGGATATGCCCTCCCTGTTCGAGACCCTGACCGGGAAGGTCCCCACCGACTACATCTCCGATGCCTGGCTCTTGTTTCATGGGCTCAATAAAAGTAAAATATATTATCGCCATTTCAAACGGGTGCTCGACCTGTTTGCCGGGGTGGTTGGACTGGCCCTCACCTGGCCGCTCTTTGTCATCTTTGCTGCGGCCATAAAATTAGACAGCCCCGGCCCGGCGCTTTTCAGGCAGGAGCGTCTGGGGTTGCATGGCAAGCCCTTTACCATTTTCAAATTTCGGACCATGTGGCAGGATGCCGATAAAGACTTGCCCAGGTGGGCCGCCCTCAAAGACCCCCGGGTTACCCGCGTGGGCCGCTGGTTGCGCTGGATTCGCCTGGATGAGTTGCCTCAACTGGTGAACGTTTTGCGGGGGGACATGAGCCTCATCGGACCGCGGGCGGAATGGGATGTTTTTGCCAACAATTCCCGGGAAAGGGTGGTCCAGTGGCGCCCGGGGCGGCGGGCGGGCGACCCCCCGGGAACCATGGTCCCCTGCGGCTCCAAAGAACGCATCCCCTATTTCAGCTTCCGCACCATCATCCAACCCGGCATCACCGGCTGGGCCCAGGTCATGTTCCCCATGGCCACCTCCTCCCCCCAGGACCTGGAAGCCAAACTCCAATACGACCTCTACTACATCAAAAATATGAGCTTCCTCCTGGATATGGTGATTTTGCTAAAAACAGTTCGTATTGTCTTGCTGGGAAAAGGCAAATAAGCATTGGTCTATATGAAACTGTTTTAAATGTATATCTCCCAAAGAATCTTTTATTTGTATATACGCTATTTTTAGCTTAAGTAAAAACCATTAGGGCTTATTTGAGCTTCTATTATCCTTAATTTTGATGTCTTATTATTTAGTTTTCTGCAATATTGGTAATTTTCTGATCTTCATTTTTTATTTTCTCCTAATTAATTCACGTTTATCTTATGATAGAATGATTTGATTATTTCCTTTTTTATCTTTAAAGGTAGTTTATCATGAGCTTTGCATTATATTTGCGAGATATTTTGTCAATATTATTATGCTTACTCCCTATGAGTTATCTTGTTAAAATTAGAGATCTGCAATTCAATCCAGGTTTTTATGCTAAAATGATAAATTTATTAATTAGAAAATTTATTAGATATCGTAAAATAGATTCTGACATTGATTTTTTTAATATTCCTGACAAAAGAAGTATATATATTTGCAATGATGGATCATTAATTTCTAGAAATTTATTCTGGCTTGGTGCTCGAGGATATGAATATTACGAAGCAAAACTATGGGAACATTTATGCAACAATGCAAATAATGTTATAGAGATGGGTGCAAATATCGGCTATTTTACTATTATCGGTGCATCAAATTCTAATAAAATACATTACACAGCCATCGAAGCAAATCCTACAACGGCAAAATATCTTAAGAAGAATATATCATTAAACAATCTCAAGAATGTCAATATTATAACTGCAGCTGTTGTTGGTTACAAAAAGGAACAATACTTAGAATTGCTTATTCCGATTGAAGAAGAAAAAGAGAATGCTCCTTCAGGTGCTTATTTGTCGGGAGGGGAGAGAATATATCGCCATTCAAGATTCTTTGTAAAAGTTGACGTTGTTCAAGCAAATGATATAATTGATAATGTAGATTTGCTTAAATTAGATATTGAAGGTCATGAGTTCATTGTTCTGAAATCTATTATTAATCATATTCATAGATTAAGGCCGATAATCTTTGTTGAAGTGAGAAGAGATACTCATGAATTAAGAAAACTAATTTCATCACTGGCATCTGATAAAGAATATTATATTTTATCAGTTAACAAGAAGGGGATTCATGAAATATCCTCAGAAGATATTAAAACAGTTGTGCTCCAAGACAATTTTAATACCAGAGATGCTATATTAGTTCCTTTGGAAAAATTATTTATTATTAACTCATATTGCCCATCATGATAATTTAATCGACTATTGGAAGATTTAGGCTTCTTGTTCATGTAATATAAATCATACTACTAACAATATTGCCCTGTTATAAAATGGCTTTTTTTCAAAGATGCAGATACAACTTAATAAATGGGAGAATATTGGTTATAGTTTGTGGCCTATGAATGGGTTGTTAATTTTATTAATTCTTATAAAGACTCCCTATTGTTATAGTCCCCAAATATCAGATGCTTTAGCCGAACAGGAAATGCCGACAATTAATAAAATAGTGAAAGGAAAACCCTATAGTACAGATGGTTATAGAGTTACATTCGAGAAAGATGGTTTTTCATGGACCATATTAGGTGCAAATGCCGCGAAGGTTCATTTATATGAACGGGTTGCCTTCTGGCCTGTAAAGGGCGATGATTTTGAGGTTCTCGTAGTTAACAATCCAATAACAAATCAGAAGATACTACCATGGACAACATTTATTGAAGATGCTTTTAAGGACCGAAAAATATCTATACAAGGTTGTCCAGGGGAGTATGAGCCGGCAAGTTTTATAATTCGTTCAGGTGACAAACCCATAAATAATGTGGTGCTACGGGCTACCGATCTGTTCCATCAGGATGCCATTGATACCGTTATTTCTAATAAGCAAATCGATGTAAGAGTGGTAAAGAGCTGGTTTCAGGCTGGCACTGATCTGCATATTCCAAAAGGGCCGAGAAAAACCTTGACCCCAGAGCTCCTATTAAAAGATGATTCGATCGTTCAGGTAGATTATGACCACCAAGTAAATTTGATTAAAAATTTTTCCAAAATTCAGGATGCTCCTGAGTTGCAATTATTCTCCATTCCCAGTCGAGAGAACAAGCAGATTTGGCTTACAGTTCATGTTCCTCCACAAGCTAAACCTGGAACTTATTATGGAGCCATCGAGATTCAAGCAGACCTATATTTGAGAAAGTCTCTGGATATTGAGGTAGAAGTCTTGCCATTCACCCTATCCGCTCCAAACTTATACTATTCAATTTTCTATGATGGTGACTTAATAAAAGAAGGAGAACCCATCACGCTTGCGAGGAGGGAGCGTACAGAAAAGAGAATGTTGCAAGAACTGAAAGATATGAGAGAGCATGGTATCATAAACCCGGTGGTAACCCAATTTAAATGGGACCCCAAGACCCTGCTTCGTATCCTTCGGCTCCGAAAAGAGGCGGGCTTTTCTAATAAAACCATCTTTTATGTCACCTGGCCAGGATTTAAAAAAGATGGCGATTATCTTCATCGAGTCGAGGAACATGCTAATAACGCGGTAGAGTTACTCAAAAACAATGGAGTAAAGGAAGTCTATTTTTATGGCTTTGACGAATTAAAGGAGCCTGATCTCGGGCGGTCAAAACCTTTTTACCAAAAGTTCAGGGAGGTAGGGGCCCGGACTTTTGTGGCCGGAGAAGGGAATTTTTTTAACAGCCTATATCCCTATCTCGACATAGCTATTATCCGGGGGGCACAGCCGCAGGAGAAACTTAGGCAAGCAGTTAAACAAGCCCATGACCGTGGCATGAAGGCTTGGGTCTACTCCTTTCCCCAATGCGGCCGGGAAGAACCCGAAACCTATCGCCGGAATTTTGGCCTCCTTCTCTGGAAATTGGGTTTTGATGGCTCTTGTAACTATCAGGCCAGCATGAATCATCCGTGGGATGATTTTGACCACCCCACCTTTCGTGACGAGATTATGACCTATCCGACCATCGATGGACTTATCCCGACAATTCAATGGGAAGGCTGGCGAGAAGGGATAAAGGATGTTAGATACCTCAGCACCGCAATCAACCTGAGCCACAAAACATCCAATAAAGCTGCCCGAGCAGAATTCCTCCAATGGATCGACAACATGGATGTGAATGGCGATCTGTCTCAAATTCGCAAAAAAATGATTTATTATATTCTGACCTTTTTGGAGAACCGAAACTGAGACAATCCACAAAGTACTTTTAATTCACCATGTATATCTCTGTTGTTATCCCAGTCTTTAATGGCGAAGCCTACTTGGCAGAGGCCATTGATAGTGTCTTGAATCAAACCCATCAAGATTTTGAATTAATTTTGGTAAACGATGGATCTACTGATAACAGTCTCAGGATCATGCAAGAATATGCGGTAAGAGATGGGCGCATAAGAATCATTGACCAGGAAAATCAGGGGCGTTGTGAAGCATTTAATCGGGGTTTGGAGGTGGCCGAATACGAATGGGTTGCCCGCCTTGATGCCGATGATGTTTACTTGCAGGATAAGATAGAGAAACAGTTGGCCTTTGTTAAAATGAATCCTCAAGTTTTTCTAGTTGGAACGCAGGGCTTTCACATTGACAAGGATGGTCGTAAGTTGTCATTAATGGGGATGGATGGGCCCTTTTCCAGTCTGAGTTTGAAACTTATTTACATGAAAACCGGCCCATTTTTTTCATTGCCTCATCGGTTATCATGCGGCGAGATAAAGTTTTGGCTGTAGGCGGCATGCGCAAGGAAGTGCTTCAGGCAGAAGACTTAGATCTGTGGAATAGGGTAGCAGAACTGGGAGGCTCATGCCTCAAGATCCCAGAACCCTTGGTTCTATACCGCATCCATGAGGGCGCTATTTCAACAAGGGACTACATAGCCCAACGGATGTATTACAAATGGGTTCGTGACCGTATGATAGCCCGAAGATCGGGGCAGCGGGAGCCGACCCTCGATGAGTTCATTGCTCAGCGAAAACAAAGACCTTGGTATAAAAAAGTGAATTCATTTCGAAAGGACTATGGGAAGTATTTTTATCGGATGGCGGCTCTTAATTATGCCAAGAAGGAATATACTAATTGTATTATTTATTACCTAAGTTCAGTATTTATTCATCCTGACCATGCGATATTGCGGCTAGTGTAATCAGCTGATTCTGCCTTATCTGAGGCCGGGAAAATTAATTGCCAACTGATCTCTCTATAATTCTATCATCTCTCTTTTCTCAATTTGAGCTTAATAAGATTAGATATTGTATCTTGCGTCAGTATTTTGATCTTCCTGATAGGTTAACAGGCAGTGATCTGGATATTCTCATCGATCAAGAGTGCTTCGATAAGGCTCGCGATTGCTTGATCGATACCACACATTCAAATTATTATTTCCTTTTAAAAGAAACATATTATGGTTCAGTACGATTTTTCCATTTTTATAAATTCCATGACAATGAATATAATTTTTTAAGAATTGATTTTAATGGGGATCAGCGGTACTTTGGAGCCTGTTTGTTCACGACCTCTGAAATATTAGATAAAGCCATCGATTACAAAGGCTTCAAAGTCGCCCATCCAGTCCATGAGGCCATACTCTCCTTGATTTCTCCCCTCTTGGCTTCCGGCAAGGTTAAAAAGAAACATGAGAACAGGATACTGGAGGTGGCAGACAGGTTCCCTACAGAACTCGCTGAGGAGCTTGCCCAAAAGTTCGGCAACAGGTTTTCTAAGGACATAATGGCATCCTTACAAAAAAGGGCATTTACCAGTTTAGAATATCTGAGGTCTCGCTTAATGTTGAAAATTTTCTTCCGGGAAATTATCCGGAACCCCATGGATTTTTTAAGCAATTTTCTTCTTTTTATCACCGACATACTATGGTTACGGATTCACCCGCCAGGTTGCCTGGTTATGTTATGGCACCCTGATAAGCAAAAATTGGATCACATAATCTCCAGGGTGTATGAAAAGACCAGATACATGCTACTGGGTGAGCATAGATTCATCTCCCGAAAACGACTTATCCTCTCTAACAAGTTGTTTGAACATGATAATTATTTCTTTGCTTGGCTGGATACTGTTATCGGTTACTTTTTTCTGCTGAGGAAATCTATCAGACGTCATGGGATTATATTATTATCAACAGACATTAATAAATTTATTCCCCAGAAAAAGATGTTTTTTCTTAGTTTAATATTGCGTCGGTTAAGCATTATTGATCTTAATTCACTCGATTCTATGAACCAAAACATTTCTAAAATTGCAATATCACACAATAAGTTATTAATATCAAATATTATCCAAAGAATAATTAATTTTATCAAAAAAGATAATTATTTTATTAACTAATGATAACTAATGATAAAAATTAAGAAAATTATTACTTTTGACAGTTTGGTATTTATTTCTATTTGTATATCTTTTATCGGCATACCTTTTAGCGGAAGCCTAGCGGTTTTTGAACATTATGCCAAGTTAGCGGTGCGTGCTTTTGGAGAATTTTATTTCACCATAAGATTCCTAATGCACCTTCCTCAATATTCAGTAAAATTGCAAATTAGCAACATTTTGATTCTTCTTTACATTCTACTTGCTATTTCATCAATTCTCTATTCCCCTCATCCATGGAATTCAGGATTGCGTGGGTTAGAGTTATTGGGAGCCTATTTTGCTGTTAGTGTTATGGTTTATAAGTGTAATACTTGGGAAGACGTTGATAATCTTCTTAATTGTATCTATTTTTCGTTATTTATTCTCATGTCCTTTGTTGGTTTTTTCCTTTGGCTTATGCCGGCGCAAACTATATCATATCTTAATATTATGGGTGACGAACCTCGCCTCGGTGGAGATATAATTAATCCCAATGCTCTTGGATTGTATGCTGGATTATTATTTATTGGATCATTACATCATATTATACGAAAAGAAGCTTTTTCAAAGATATGGTATGGCTTATTAATAGTATCATTCATAATATTATTTTTATCTAAATCAAGGACTGCAATTATTGGCACCCTGTTGTCAGCCTCTTTATCATATTTAATTTATTCTTTCACAACGAATAAATCAATTACACTTCGCATTTTATTAGGAATTTTTCTGCTATCAGGGGTAATCTGTTTTTATTATGAAAATTTAGTGGGGTATTTTGTTAGGGGGGAATCAGAAGGACTTATTCTAAAGGCCACTGGCAGAGTTGACCTCTGGATATATCTACTTAAAAACCAGTTTTTGCGCAATCCCGTTATAGGTTCTGGCTTTCTAATGCTCAGTGATATTCCAAAAGCATTTTATCGTGGAAAACATGCATTATATCTGGCAAGTGCTCACAATGGATTTATCCAAGCATTAATTGGGTTGGGTTTGGTTGGATTTTTATTGCTAACTATTCCTCTAACAAATTCGTTCTTTTTTTATCTTAAGAGAACTTTAAGTAAAAATTTCTTAAATAAAAATAATTCACTTATGAGATTAAATTTGATGTCACAATTTCTATCTATTTATATCTTGATCATTATACACTCTTTTTTTGAAACTGGAATAGGAGGACCTCTTAGTCCGGTAATTATGACATTTTATTTTCTTGTCATTTTATCATCATATTTTAATTACATTGTTAGAACTGATAATGAACTGTAAATATAATTATGGTAAAATATTTCTTATCATTTATTGATCAGGCAATACTATCTCTCACAAATTTTACCACTGCAATTCTTTTGGCCAGGGTTCTTAACAAAACAGACTATGGATTATATGTAATCTTATTTTCAATATTATTATTGATTCAGTCAGGGCAGGCGGCTGTTATTACAAGTGCCCATGGCTACCCTGGGGAACACCAAGGAGCAGGCGAAGGAAGCTCAATATTTCGGAGCTTTGCTGGTTGTCCAAACCCTATTAAGCGTCGTGCTTTTCTGTTTGGTTTTTTTTTTCGGGTTCCTTTTATTGAGGAACGAAAATGTAGGCTTTTTAGCTGCCTGCGGCCTCTTGGTTTTCTCCTGGCAAAACCAGGAATTTCTGAGAAGGCTGCTGCTCGCCAAACTTAATACGGCAGCCGCTATAATCAATGATGGTATCAGTTATGGCCTACAATTAATTCTCATCCTGGTTTCTTTTTACTTCGAGAGCCTGACTCTGCTCCGGGCCATCCTGATCATGGGGGCGACATCTCTTCTGGCGATAATATACGGGCTGTATCAATGCCGAAATTATTTTCAGTTACCCTTAGAATGGAGATCATTCATCTTGGATAATTGGCATTTTGGCAAATGGCTTTTAGCTTCCAATACCCTGACTTGGACCTCGTCTTACGCTTTCAATTATATAGCAGCCATTTTCATCGGCCTGCAAGGACCGGCCATCCTCCAGGCATGTGGAAATCTCATGGGCCCGACAAATATCATCATGCTTGGCTTGGAGAATATTGTAACCCCCGCGGCGGCACAAAAGTATCAGCGCAAGGGTCTTCCTGTCCTGAAGCGCTATCTGGACAGCATCACTTTGTTGGGTCTGTTGGCTTTAACCGGCTACGTACTTATAGTGGGAATTTTTTCACGGGAAATTCTCGATTTGTTATATCGGGGAACATATAACGACTATTCCCACATTGTCTGGTTGCTCGCAGCCGCATACGTCTTTAGCTTTATTATGCGCATCAATGCTATTGGACTCCGCACTATTATCAAAACGAAAAGAATCTTTTGGGCTTATCTGGTGTCTACCCTGGTTACCCTCGCTGTTGGCATCCCCTTGGTCAGGTTTTTTTCCATAGAGGGTGCGGCCTTAGGCAGCCTGCTGACAGCCGCCATCACCGGGACAATCGTTTATTTGTCTTTCAAGTCCGAAGTTAAGGCCTCTTCAGGGTTAGGGTGCAATAAGTGAGAAAATCAAAAGGGATTTTTATTGTACTGATGGGTCCCGATGGGTCCGGGAAAACAACGGTTATTGATGCACTGGTTGAGCATCGCGCAAAAATTTCCAGCGGGAGAAAATCAGTGTAATTCACCATCGGCCGGCCTGGCTCCCAGAAATTGGGGAGCTTCTTGGCAAGCGTACTAGCGCTGATCCGGCAGATATTGATTTCACCCCTCACAAAGCAAACCCTTCCGGGTTCATAGGTTCTCTATTAAGATTAATATATTATACAGTGGACTATACTCTGGGATACCTTTTTAGGATTTTGCCCAAACTTAGGAAAGGAGAGATAATAATATTTGATCGATATTATTATGATTTCATCGTTGACCCCAAGAGATCCAGAATCAATCTACCTGAACCTTTAACTTGTCTTTTTTTAAAGGTCGTCCCTACACCAGATTTTATTTTTTTCTCGATAACTCTCCCACTGTTATCTTTTCCAGGAAGCAGGAACTATCCCTGGCCGAAATAGAGCGGCAGATTAATAAATATCACCAATTTGTCCCACAAATAAAAAACTGTACGACTATTCCCCCGGGGCAGCTTATTAAGGAAACCGTGAAGAGGATACTGGCTACGGTAGATTTCGGGAGCGCATGATTACTTTTGCTGATTTTTGAGCATGGATACCAGAATCACAGAGATTCTCAACCTTTCACAAGTACCTGAAAGAATGAGATTGCTTCTTGTGGGTAAGTACCCTAAAGAGGTGGTGGAGGCCTTCAGGCTTCGAGCAACGGATATCTTACATGTAACAGAAATTAAACCAATTGAGTTGCCGGATCAAAAATTTGATTGTGTGCTCGTATTCTGTCCCGACGACCTCTGCAACGGGACGATAAGAAATGCTCAGAGCTTTCTAAGATCAGAGGGAGAATTATTCCTGATTGTTAGGCGCAGGTTATTTTCCAAAGCGAAGTTTTTAACTTTAACCTGGCAGGAATTGAGAAAGAAATTATCAAAAAACGGATTCAAGCACCTTCAATTTTTCGGCCTGGCGCCGTCTCTCGAAGATTTCCGGCTTATCATTCCCCTATCAGGGAATCGTGTCTCAGCAGCTTCCCTGGCTCTCTACCAACCCAGCCTCGGGCGGGCCAGGGTGCGGAAGATCCTTGCTTATACCCTTGCCCGGTGCGGCCTTACTTACTTGTGGACTCCCTATTTCCTGGTCATAGGGAATAAAAGGGAAAGTTTCCCAGCGACCGGATTAGACCAGCTCATTACGAAAATTTACGGAGAAAGGGTGAAAACGGCCCTTTTTACCGGAACGCCTGGTTTTTTTCGCAAGCCGACCATACAAGTAATGAGGCCTTCCGGTGAGATTCTCGGTTTCGGTAAGATCGCCATCTCCAACCAAGCGAAGGAACTTCTCGAGCATGAACACAAGATGCTGCAATTCCTCCAAAAGCTTGATCTGGGTGGAGCCTTTGTCCCGGACGTCAAATATTTTGGGTTGATTCCAACGATTGGCAAGTTATTGCTGCAATCCAGCAAAAAAAGACCTTTATCCAGATCTCATTTGGACCCCAACACGTTACACCTGGATTTTCTTAGCCGCCTGCACCACCAAACCGCGACTACCTCTGAGGCTCTCAAAGAAAGGTTCTTTGAACAGGTGGGACGCCGCCTCGATTGGCTTCAAGGAAAAATTTCAGCAGGATTAGGACATTGCTTGCAGACGTCACTCATGGGCCTGAGAAACTTGTTATATGACAAGGATATTCCTTTCGGCATGGCTCATCGAGATTTTACTCCTTGGAATACTTACCTGTATGAAGGGCATCTGGGCATTTTCGACTGGGAGTTCGCTGAAAAATCCTGGCCCCCTCTTCAGGATGCTTTCCATTTTATAATCCAGAAGAGGATAATAGTTGACAAATGGAAACCGGAAAAACTATTAGGGGAAGTAATTCGTCCTCATGAAAAGGGAGAAAATTTAATTGATAACCTTCTTGTAAACCTTACTCTGCCAAACGATTACAAATTTCCACTTTTAAAAGCATATTTAGTAGATATGATAACAGCTTATTCATATAAAAATTTTCATGATCCCTTTCTTTCTCCCGAGGATGAATTAGTCATAGCAACATGGTCCTCCATGCTTGAGCAAATTAATGCAACTCCAGGGGGGGGAAAGTTTGAAAGTCTTGGTCTCGGCCTACGCCTGTGAGCCGTTCAAAGGCTCGGAACAGGGGGTGGGTTGGCACTGGGTCAAGGAGATATCCAGGTTCCATGAAACCTGGGTTATTACCAGGACCAACAACCGGCCGGTGATCGAGGCGGAAATGCTTCGCCACCCCAACCGGGCGCTGCATTTCAGTTATGTGGACCTGCCCCGGTGGACGTCATTCTGGAAGAGAGGCGAACAAGGCCTCTATTTGTATTATTATCTCTGGCAGTTGGCGGTTTACCGCCGCTCCCGCAAGCTTCACCGGGAAATCGGCTTCGACCTGACTCATCACCTGACCTTTGGCAATGTCTGGTTGCCAACCTTTCTCTGGAAGCTGCCCATTCCTTTCATTTGGGGCCCCATCGGCGGTTATGAGCGTATTCCCCCTTCATTCTGGAAAATGTTTTCTCTTAGAGGAAAGGTCATAGAGATGCTGAGATATCCTTTGCAGTTTTGGGCTGCACTTTACCCCATCTCTAGGATGACCGCCAGGAAAGCCGCAATGATTATTGGCCGGACCGTCGCCACCTCGGCGGTATTGTCAAGGGACTATCCGGAGAAGGTTATGACGATGGTGGAAACCGGTATTGATCAGGCTGAGTTAGAACAGGCTTCTGCTGTTTCCCAAAAATCAGCGGGCATTAAGGCCATTAACGTGCTGATGGTGGGGAGGTTGATCCCCTTGAAAGGGTTTTCTTTAGGTATCAAAGCATTTAAGGAACTGGCCGCCTCTGATGGCCGGGTCAAACTGCATATCATCGGCTCAGGACCCGAGGAGAAGGACCTGAAGCACCTGGCTTCTTCACTTGGCATGGAGGAAAACGTTATCTTTCATGGCCAGTTGCCCCATGATGCAGTCTTGGCCCATTATAAAAAGGCTGATATTTTTCTGCATCCCAGTTTGAAGGATGCCGGGGCCTGGGTCATTTTCGAAGCCATGGCGGCCGGCCTACCGGTTGTTTGTTTTAACTATGCGGGCCCTGGAGAGATCGTTACAGATTTTTCTGGTATCAAGGTCCGGCAAAATCTCCAGGGCAAGTAATCGCCGAGTTTAGCGCCGCCCTGGGGCGATTGGCCGCAGACCGGGAGTTGAGGAAGACCTTGAGTGAGGGGGCCAGAGAAAGATTGAAGGAATTTCTCTGGGAAAAGAAGGGGAAGTTTATCAATGAAATTTATCTAACTGCGAAGACTCGTTAAAGGGGACATTTTTCAATTATGAAAATACTACTCGTTCATAATCGTGTCAGACCTCCGAGCGGGGAGAATGTTGTTTTTGAAAACGAAAAAAAGCTGCTTCAACAAAAAGGACATCAGGTAATAGTGTATGAGAGACACAACGAAGAAATTAGTTCTTTTATCTTCTTGTAAGAAACTCTCATTATTATGGAATTGTGTCTGGTCCCGGGAATCCTATGAGCGTGTATCTGCCTTAATAGATAAATACAATCCAGATGTGGCTCATTTCCACAACACCTTCCCGCTTGATATCACCGGCCGGCTATAAAGCCTGTTTAGATAAGAAGGTTCCGGTAGTGCAAACCTTGCACCATTTCAGGATGATCTGTCCGGGAGCCCTGTTGTTCAGGGACCAAAAGATATGTGATGACTGTATTCACGGTTCAATGTGGAACGGGGTATTGCACGGTTGCTACAACGGCTCCCGAGCATTGACTGCGGTTGTCGCTTTTATGAATTATGTGCACAAGATCTTAGGCACTTATCAAAGAGTGACTTATTACATCGCGTTAACTGAATTCGGCAAGTCCCTTTTTATTAAGGCCGGGATTCCCGGGGAAAAAATTTTCATCAAACCGAACTTCCTTTTCGATCTGGTGAAGCCGAATTTCCATCACCAGGGTTATGCCCTTTATCTTGGTCGGGTCAGTCATGAAAAAGGAGTCAGGACACTGCTGCATGCCTGGACCCATCTCGAAAACAGGGTGCCTCTGAAGATCGTTGGGGGAGGATATGATCTCGGAAGAAATGATTAACCTGGCCAAGGATCTGCAGCTTTCCGACGTGGAATTCACCGGCTACCGCCCCCCCGAGGAATGTGCCGATTTTTTACAAGGAGCACAATTTGTTATTGTCCCTTCTGAATGGTATGAGACTTTCTCCCTCGTGGTCAGGGAAGCTTTTGCCGCCGGGAAACCGGTTCTTGCGGCAAGACTTGGGGTTTTGGCCGAAGCGGTTAAGGATGGGAAATCGGGACTGACCTTTACTCCAGGTGATCCCATGGATCTTGCTGCCAAAGCAGCATACATGATTCATAACCAAGAGAAAGTCCGGGAAATGGGCATAACAGCCCGGAAAGAATATGAATTAAAGTACACTCCTGATGTCAACTACCAAACATTAATTAATATTTACGAACAAGCCATGAAAGCCAACGTGTATGCATCACATGCATAATTCATTAAGAATTGCGATAGTCGGCTCCCGGGGCATTCCTGGTCACTACGGCGGCTTTGAAACCTTTGCCGAACGGCTGAGTTTAGGTTTGGTGGCGCGGGGGCACGAGGTCGCAGTCTATTGCCCCGCGTCATACAGCAAAACTCCTGAGAAGGTATTTAACGGAGTTCGGCGGGTTATCGTTCCTAATATGCCGCTGAAAACTCTCGATAAGATTTCCAGCTCATTGTTTTCATGTTTACATGCCATGTTCGCTCCTTATGATGTGATCCTTTTATTGGGAGTCTCCCCGGTTCTCTTTGCCTGGCTGCCACGCTTGTGCGGCAGGAAGCTGATCATCAATATCGATGGTACTAGGGTGGATGCGGCAGAAGTGGAACCGCTTGGCTTCGGCATATCTCAAACTATCTGAAAGCCTTTCAGGCAGAATTTGCCATAAAGTTGTTGCCGATTCCAAGGTGATCCAGGCTTATTTTCTCAGGGAATACGGTAAAGAATCGGTTTATATTGCCTATGGCGCGGACATTGGGAAGTTCGAAGACGAAAGGGTGCTGGCGAAATATGGCCTGAGAAAGAACGGTTACTTGTTGCAAGTGTGTAGACTGGAACCCGAGAATAACGTCCATGTCGTGATTCAAGAATACACTAAAGTGAGCACAGATTTACCTCTGGTTATTCTCGGGGATGCTCCGTATGGTCATGAATACAAGGAGGAGTGAGCAGGGTGGCCGATAGCCGGGTGAAATTCTTAGGTGGAGTGTATGGGCCTGATTATAATGTGATCAGAAGTAATGCCTTCTGTTATATTCATGGGCATGAGGTTGGAGGGACTAATCCGGCCCTACTTGAAGCCATGGCCGCTGGAAACTGCGTAATTGTGCTTGATGTACCTTATAATTTGGAAGTAATAGATGATGCTGGCTTATCATTTTCTAAGATTTCTGGATCACTTGCGCATGTATTAACCGATTTATTATCAGATCATAATTTGGTATCTAACTTGAGGAAGAAATCAACCCAGAGAATTCTTTCTTACTATACTTGGGAAAAGATAATTAACGAATATGAAAAGACTTTTTATAATCTGATAACAAGTTAATTATTTATCCAGATAACTACATTAACAAGAAGCCAAATACAATAAATTCAGTTGGACTTTATCAATATCTTATGAATTGAGGGAGCACGGGGACCAGCCGTTGGGCGAAAGCATTGAGGCGTTCCCGGGCGGACTTGACGTCATCTCCGATGGGCGTTATGAGGCGAAGGAGGAGAGCGCCGTCTGCCCTGCGGTTTACCAAGCCATCGTAACTGAGATAGAGTTTGTTAAGATATTCGTTGGTAAGCCAGCGGCCTAGTTATAGATACCAATAATAAATTAAGTGCTTAGCCCCCCTTGTTCCATTACCATATATCGAACCGGTAACTCTGGGGTCAAGTTGACAATCCCACCTTTCTAGTAGCGTCCAGCCACTCCCCACCAAACAGCTAAAGGGGGATGCTGCTGACCCTCCGCCTGTTTGTTTCTCATAGTAAGCTATCCAAAGTGATACGGAACCCTGACCAGAAGCAATAAAGTCCGCATTAAGGTATGAACTGGCGCCGGTAGCATTAAACATGGCAGGATCAATATACGTACGCTTACCCTCCCAAGGGCCTAACTGTAAGGGGAATCTGTCGAAAGGTATGTACAACGACACCGGGAAATATTACCGGAACATAGACAAAAATACCCGGCAAACATAACGATAATAATAGCCGTCACCAAAGAGAAAACAGAAATAGGTCTTGGTGAGGACTGGTCACCCATTTTCTTTGAGGGAGATGCTTGGTCAGCCTCTTCAATACTGCGTTGAGTGTCAGAATGTCAAGAAGCCAGTCAATGAGGCCAAATCCGAGGAACAAACGAAGATAAGCCAACCAGAGAAGCCGTGCCAGAAACCTTCTTGTAATGAAGGGGCAATACCCATGGCCGTTACCCTTAAAGCATTAGCTACGATAGCCCGGGGATAACAGCAACAATCAAAATCGCAGCTTTCCAGAGGCGCTTCTGGTAGAAATAGCAATAAATAAACCCCATCAGCCAAAAGAGCCAAGATGTACCTCAACCCGCTGCAAGCCGCCACGACTTGCATTTGTCTAGCCTCCCAAATCTATAATATTACCTTGTCTGACCGCAGGGATTCCTATCGTTTGCAAAATGATTGTGGTCAGACGAGAGGAAAGCAATTGCAAGGGAAGCGTTACTTCGCATGTTATGAATGCTGGTAATGGAACCATGAGGAAGAGAAGAAAGATAGAGAACCATACCATTCGGAGTAGTTGCCAACCACCCAAGAGAAGAGTAATGCCGGCAAGCGAGATGGAAAAAGAAACGCAAGGAATATAAATGTCTGTGGAGGCTTCACCAAGAATATAAAGCGTTCACCTATGATTAAAACTAACAATCCCAGCCATGTTGGACGCCAGGACTCCTGTCGAATTTGCGGCCATTTGATATAAAAGATATATCCACTGACTAAAGGGAGTAAAGAGCCCGTCAAGAGAAGTCTTCACTGCCCACCAAATATAAAAATAAGCCTTTAAGTCCGGTGCATATGCCCATAGCAAAGCTATTAACAATAAAGCAGTCAATAATTTATTAAGGATCAGAGACTTATCGCTATATTTCACAAGGCTGCCCTCTCTAAACTATCTTACTTGTAAAATCAATATCATTAGTTATTCATTTGACCTGATGAGTTCTCATTCAATTTTCAATCATTTGTTAATAAGAAGATCAATCTCAGCAAATATCTATCCTCATAATTTATCCTGATTTCGTATGATACTCATTTTACTCCTGTTAATCAAGTTTTTAATAGTGGTCAAGCAGAACCAAATAGCATCTGATTGTCTATTGGATTCGCAACATCTCCGTAGGCCAAATAACTGTTACAGCCTCCAGAGCTTTTCTTGCAAGTCCGGTTTACCTCTTTGTATAGGGGGAGTTGTCCGCCAACTGCTTGCGACCACTTGAGCTACCAAAAGCGGATGGCATCGGCCTCCCATTCCTCAAGCGAAAAAGGTCTGCTTGTCAATGGCCATGTTCCAGAAAACCAGGGCTTCTACATTTTACCAGGTTATCTCCCTAAATAGGTACATAGGATCATCCTCTGGCCCGGCTTATCTCCCATTCGTGTCATCCCTCCCAGGTGTTCTGGATAAAAAATCTTGTTTTAAATAAGTTGCCTCCCTAAGAACGGGGTCGGTTATGACTCCGGTATTACAACGGGAGGTGTATTTATGGAATTGGAAATGTCAATGTGCTGCCACCCGCCCCGGGGCCGCCAGGGAGAGGAAGGGGAGCCGGTGCTGCCTGGGGGTAGTCTTGCCGGGACCGGGTGGGGGCATAGCGGCGAGGCCGCCGGGCCGGGCCTGCAAGCCCAGGTGATCACCGCGCTGGCCACCCAGGCCGGCCAGGTGCCGGAGTGGGTGCGCCTGCTGCCTCTCGGGGAGGTCCCCCTGGGGGACGACCGGGAGCCCCTGTGGGTGGACCAGGAGGCCCTGGCCGCGATGGTGGCCCATTTCCAGGAGCGGGGGCTGGACCTGGTGGTGGATTATGAGCACCAGACCCTGTCGGGCCGCAAGGCCCCGGCCGCGGGCTGGATCAGGGAGTTGGAGATAAGGATCGCAGGCGAGACGCCTGCGCCACAGGACGGCCTCTGGGCCCGGGTGGAGTGGACGGCCACCGCGCAGCAGCACCTGGCGGCCCGGGAATACCGCTATTTCTCCCCGGTGCTGCGCCTGGAGGACAAGACCCGGCGGCCCCTGGCCCTCCTGCACGCGGCCCTCACCAACACCCCGGCCATCAATGGGCTCACACCCCTGGTGGCGAAGAGCATGGGGCTGAGTGATAGACAAATCCCCCCTTACCCCCCTTTAGGAAAGGGGGGAATTTATGGAGATGGGGAGAGAAGCTGTCAGCAGGCAGCAGTTAGCAGTCAGAGGGGGGATGCTTTCTTTGAACCGGAGCAACAAATCCCCCCTAACCCCCCTTTGGAAAAGGGGGGGATGTATGAGGAAGGGGAGAGAAGCTGGCAGCAGTCGGCAGTTATGGCTCGGAGCGCAACAGAAGTTGATTTTCCCCCTCACCCTGACCCTCTCCCCCATTGGGGGACAGGGAAAAAAATGAATCAATTTCATGGTCCCGGTGATAGCAGTCAGAGGTCGGTGGTTTGCAGTCAGGGGGATACAGGAGCAGAGGCGGATTTGGCCTTGTTTGGGCAGCAGCGGCGCGGCCTGGAGCCTCTGGGGGACCTGGCCGCACTCCTGGGCCTCCCCGAAGACGCGGGCATGCCCCACATCCGGGGCGCGGTCCTGGCCCTGAAGGGCAACCTGGAACACCTCCAGGGAGCCCAGGAGGAGTTGGCCGCGCTCAAAGGGGAACTGGCCGCCCGGGTGGTGCAAGAGGAAGTGGCCGCGGCCATAAAAGCCGGAAAAATTCAACCCTGCCAAAAAGACAGCGCGCTGCGCTATGCCCGCCAGGACCTGGAGGGTTTTCGCAGCTTTGTGGCCAAAGCCCTGCCCCAGATCCCCCTGGGCCCCCTCAACTTCGGCCCGGACCCGAGGGAGGAGCGGGGGGCCGACGAGGGCCTCACCTCCCAGCAACTCCTCATCTGCCAGAAACTGGGCCTCACCCCGGAAGCCTTCAAGGCCCAGAAAACCCACCTCAAGCAGGAAAAGCTGTTGTAGGAAAATTGTGTTACGCGGCGCGCACCCTGCACAAACTATCGATTGCTGTAAAAGCTCAAAGCTTACAGCCTATAACTAACAGCCGACAGCTAACTTCTGACCGCTGACTGCTATCCAAGAGGAGATCACATGATCATTGATGGCAATGCCTTGGCTAATATTTATGTGGGCCTGAACACGGCCTTTAACGCGGCGTTTCAGGCCTCGGAGGTCTGGCATCCCCAGGTGGCCATGACCGTGCCGGCCAATACCAGGATCATGGACTACAAGTTCATGCTGGAGTTCCCCATGGTGCGGGAATGGATCGGGGACCGGGTGGTGCGCTCCCTGGAAGGCAAGTCCTACCAGATCACCACCAAAGACTGGGAAGCCACCATCGAAGTGGACAGGAACGACATAAGGGACGACCAGATCGGCCTTTACGCCCACGTGGTCGCCGCGCTGGGGGAGGAGGCCCGGGGCCACCCGGACCGGCTGATTGCGGATTTGCTCTTAAAGGGCTGGACCAATCTGTGCTTCGACGGCCGCCCCTTCTTTGCTGTGGATCACCCGGTGGGCGCCGGCGCGGCCTCCAATAACGACGCCGGCGATGACACCCCCTGGTTTCTCCTGGACACCCGCCGGTCCATCAAGCCCTTCATCCACCAACTGCGCCAACCCGTGCAGCTGACCCGCATGGACCGGGCCGACGACGATCACGTCTTCATGAGGCGCTCCTACCGCTTCGGGGTGGACGCGCGCTACACCTGCGCCTACGGGCTCTGGCAGTTGGCCTACGCCAGCCGCCAGCCCCTGAATCAAACCAACTACGCCGCGGCCCGGGCCGCCATGATGAGCCTCAGAAACGCAGACGGACGGCCCCTCAGGGTCAAGCCCGATCTCCTGGTGGTGCCCCCGAGCCTGGAGGCCCTGGCCCGGGAAATCCTGGAGGCCCGTTATGTGTTAGGGGATGCCACCGCAGCGGGCATGAAAAACAATGTCTGGCAAAAAAGCGCCCGGCTGCTGGTGGCCCCGGAACTGGCGGAGTAATGCGGTTTCCGGATTGCACTGCGGTTCCGGTTGAATAGTTATTATTTCTGGGGTGATTTGCGAGATAGCTGACAACAACTACCCCTCTCCCAAGGACCTGGCGAAATCTCCTTCATTATCTAAAAAACTCCATCAAGACAAATCCTCTCCCCAATTCCAGGGCAGGGCCTGTGCGGTTCCTGCCTTTTCTTTTTTCCGGGTTCAGTGAGGGACCTTTCCAACCGGCTGATTTGTGGGGTGCTTCGGTGAACGGACTGGATGGAATAGTGGTTCAAGCGTCAGGCCGCCCTTCCTTAATCAACGTGGTAAGCGATGCCAATTTTTTTCAACTGGCTCAAAATTCCTTTAACTTTATTCGATTCCCTGCCGATCCCTGTTTTAACGGCATCCTTAGGACCAAAGGACAGTTACAGGGACAGCGGCGGGATTATGAGCGAATATTTTGTGGCCGGCGGCATTTATCTCGACCACCAGGGCAGGGAGCATTTTGCCTTGGCGGCGCCCGACCTTGAGGAAGCGCCCTATCTGATGAGCAATGGCCTCAGGCGGTATTTCGGGTGCTTATGTCAGAAGGCCCATCTCTACCGGGTGGAAAAGGATTTCACCCTTTCCCTGGTGGCCCCCTCTCATAAGGCCCTGGCCTGGGGGGTCAAGGCTCCGGAAAAAGTGATCCTTGACCAGGAAATGCTGGCAAAGTTGCAGGCCATGATGAATTGAAACAAATTTGACGATAAATCCAGAGCATTAGCTCTTTGCAACTGCTTTGAGGGTTGCCTCCGTTAGAAGTAAAACTGGCCATTCTCTGCAGGGTCGCCCGTGTTTGCGCCCAAAGAGCAGGGCGAACACCTATTACTTGGTTGCAGAAATTGACGCTACACCAAACGGGACTTATAATTCCCCCCTTTTCTAAAGGGGGGTAGGGGGGATTATGAATAAGCCCTTAATAATCCCCCTAAATCCCCCTTTAAGAAAGGGGGACTTCAGGTATCCTGGGCATGAAACGTTTCGGCTTCTAAGGTGCGCTAACTTACGCAGCGAAGTACTAGGTCTGCCCCAACCGCAGAAAAAATTACTTATATGGCCGCAACTCAGCATCAACCCTGCTATTGCATCCGAAACACGGATTCCGGGTCATAAAGCGGGGGATACTTCTTCCAGGGGTAACCTTTCCGGGCCATGGCAAAGGCCAGGTCGAATACCTGATTCATGTAACTCTGGTTGAACATTTCGGAGGGGGGCGAGGGAAAATCCTCAGGGATGGCCGCCAGATTAAAGTCCATCCTGTCCCGGCGGGCGAAAGTGAACAGGCGATACAGGTCGCCTATGCCCTGACTCTGGATAAGCGTCGCGATGGCCCTGGAGGTAATGGGGGCCAGCCGGGGCCTGACTTTCTCCCAGTTGGGTTTGACGTGGCCGTTCCGAATAATATAGAGAGTTTTCGCCCGCCCCGTCATTTTGATTTCCTGGATCTTGTCCATGTCCGCAAACGGCTTCAGGGCATCCTCATAGAGAATCACCTGGGCCATGGCGCCGCCGTCCACGTGCATCTCTTCATAATGGCGGCCGCCGGCCTCAACCTTGACGTATTGCGGCGGGAAAAAGCCGGGGATGGAGGCCGAAGCCAGGAGGATTTTGCGGAAAAGTGTCAGGGCCTCCGGGTGGCCGCTGGCGGCTATGGCCCCCATGTTCCAGATCACCAGGCGCTGGGCGTCAAACTGGGTGGTGCCGATAAACAGCCGCCGGCCCCTCTGATGCTCCGCAGCCACGGCCTGCAGCAGCGGCTCATCGATATACTTGGCGATGAGATTGGCCAGAGGGCCGGTATCGGCCAGGGAGTCCCGCCACAGCACGGTGAGGAGGCTTCTGCGGCGAAAAATCTCCTCCTGGGTCACCATGGTGTAAACCTTTAAGGTAGCGTCATATTCCGGCCCCAGGAAGGCAAACGGGGCAATGAGGGCCCCGGTGCTGATGCCGGTCACCAGCTTGAACCGGGGGCGGCTGCCGTGTTCGGTCCAGCCGCACAGGATGCCGGCGCCGAACGCGCCGTTGTCGCCGCCACCCGACAGGGCCAACAGGGCCAGGGGCTTTTTCAGGAAGTCATCGCCATACGCGGCCTGCTCCTGGCTGATTGATGCCAGCGCGCTTTTGGTGAGACTCTTGCTGGGTTTATCAGCCCAGGCCCTGACATCCTCCGGGAAGCCGGGGACCCGCACCTCCTGCTCCAGGGCTGCCGGCAGGGGCGGCCGGGCCCGCAGCGCCGCGCAGCCCTGGGCCAGCATGGCCATGACGACCAAACTTGCCAGGGCCCTATGGGTCATTGACAACATTCTGCCGTGCCGCCTCCCCCGCCATCTTGTCATCTGATCATTCATCCCCCACCCCTTCCCCTCGGCTTGGCTTCAAAGAACACTATCCCAATCATAAGACTTTGCCCAGTTAACTCCCATAAGGAAAGAACGTCTTGGTGGCACAGGCGTCCCGCCTGTGCTGGGGCGGGGCTTAGTGCAGTTATTCATAAGTACGCTAACGTATTATGAAACGACTGAGCCGTTGAATTATTCCCCCTCACCCTGACCCTCTCCCCCATTGGGGGAGAGGGGATGAAAAAGAGCCCTGGTCATACTCCCTCTCCCCCCGGTGGGGGGAGAGGGCTGGGGTGAGGGGGGCCGAAGTAAAATTCGTTACCATATTTATGAAATCGTGTACTTAGCCTCGCCGCTATTTTTTTATGGCGTGAGGTAAGAATATTCCCCCTTATCCGGTAAAGCTACAGATTCTGGGCTTTGACAATGTCAATCAGTTTCTGAGGATAAGATTGCCCCAAGTTATTTCCCCCTCTCCACCCGCAGGCGGGGGGAGAGGGCTGGGGTGAGGGGGGCCGATCTCCTTCACCCCTCACCCTCACCCTCTCCCCCATTGGGGGTGAGGGAATTTTAAAGGAGCTGCTCAGACCAGCTCACAAAGCCACCCGGCCCTCTCCGGCCCGGTCTTAGCGGTATTCCAGGAAGAGCTTCTGGCCGTCCAGAAACTGCTTCATCCCTATCAAGCCGCTTTCCGTTCCCTTTAAAATAGTCTTGGTGGGGGCTTCCACCTGGGCGGCCAGGTTTTTGGCCCGCAGGATGTCGTTATTCATCTTGACGCCGTTTTCGATCTCATTCAACGCGGCCTGCACCAGTTGGCCGCCCTCCAACATCTTATCCACCCCGGCCACAGCCAGAGCCCGGCTTTTCCCCTTGCTCCCGTTATATTGCAGCTGGCCTTCGTCCAAAAGGCTCATCCCCTTGTCCGCCTTTTGCAGAGCCGCCTCGATCATCTGATTGCCCTTGGCCACCTCCGCCACACAGCCCTTCCCGGTGCAGATCTCCACATACATGGCCTGGCCTTTCTGGATAGTGCCCACGGCCTCCTTCATGACCTTGTTGGCCCTCACCATCATTTCCGCGCCCTTGTACATCAGAGGATCTTTCTTAAGAGCCAGGGCCGGTGAAGGCACGGCTCCAAGCAAAAAACCGGCAAGCACGCAGGCCGCCGCAGCTTTACCCCACCCTCTTCCGTTCTTCACCATCCGGACCTCCTGTGCTTTTATAGCGCTTGCCATAAGTTCATTCCTTTAATTCCCTCTCCACCCCCCAGGGGGAGAGGGCGTATGACCAGGGCTCTTTTTTCATCCCCTCTCCCCCAATGGGGGAGAGGGTCAGGGTGAGGGGGTTTAATTCACCGGCTCAGCCGTTCCATAATACGTTAGGGTATTTATGAATAACTGCAATTAGTTAAGCCTTGGCGGCCCAGGCTTTCCAGCCTGTGCCGGCGCAGGCTTGAGCCTCATGGCTACAATTTTGCAAGAGCCTCGTTGTCAGCTTCATTTCCCGCCTGACCGTCGAGCTGGCGCCGGCGGCTTTATCGTCAGGTTGCAGTTTGGGGGACAAGCCGTTTCCGGCTGCGGTCATGCCAGGCGCTCAGCCAGATAAAATACACAATCAAAAAAACCGTGCATACGGTGGCGGGAATTGCGGTCTCCTGGTTAAACAGGCTCAACGCCAGCCCGCCGGCCAGGGCCGCGTTTTTCATGGTCCCCAGCATCACCAGGCTGACGGTGATTTCCGGGCCGATGCCCATGAGCCTCGCCGCCCTGGAAATAGCCCAACCCAACCCGAAGGTGCTTATCAGGGCAATGGCCACCGGCGGCAGCAGTGTTAAAGGTTCATGCAAAATAAGTTCGCGGTTCAAGCCCACAATGGTGAAGGTGATGAGGGCAAAGGACCAGTTGGTCAGGGCCCCCCGCAGGGCTTCCAGGCGGACATCCAGGCGGGCCCAGCGAAGCAGGCGGGAAACCAGGAAAGGCAGCAGGATGAGCATCACCAGAATCCAGAAAATTTTCAAAGGGTGGATGAACGCGGTGCCCAGGAGCCCCACCGCCATGAGGGGGGTGATCACCAAGGCCCCTAAATAACAGCCGATGGTGCCCAGAAAGGCAAAAGTCCGGTCGCCGTGCAAAAGGGCGGTAAAGGGCACCACCGCCACGGCCGGAGGTGCGGCCGCCACCAGGACAAACCCGGTGAAAAGCGCCTCCCCAGGGGCCATCAGGGCGCTCAGGCCCAGGACCAGGCCGCCGTGAACCCCGAAGCTCAGGGCTATGCCCGCCAGCACCGGCACCGCCAGCCCCCGGGCGGAGCGGCAGGACGCACCTGAGACCTCCAGCAGAGCCAGGGTCATCACCAGGCCCAGGGAAGGCAGGATCAGGGGCTCCAAATAGGAGGCCAGCTTGCCCGCGGGCAGGGCCAGAATAATTGACAAAATCAGGAGAACATTACGGTTGCGCCACCACATCTGAAAAAAGCATCCTCTGAGGATTATCCAGGCCTTTTCAGGACCAGGCCGTTATTTTCTCTGGGCGCCCTAAAACCAAGGGCGGACACCTGGGTCCACCCCTACGAAAACCCAAGGTAATTTTATAAGGAATATCCGGGAAACGATACTAAAACCAGTATTCCGGATACCGGCGCGTGGGTGCCAGGTTGTTCACCAGGAGGGCCACCAGCAGCATGATGACAGCCCCGGCCGCCACCGGCATGAGCACATAGAAATAACCGAGAGCCTGTATTTTCGGCCCCCCCAGGACTGCGATGAGGGCCGTAGCCCCGCCGGGGGGATGCAAAGTTTTGGTCAGGTGCATGAGGGCAATACTGACTGACACTGCCAGGGCTGCGGCCAGCCAGGGTAGAAAAAACAGCAGCTTCCAGGCCGTCACCCCGATACAGGCCGAGATGATATGGCCTCCGATCAAATTGCGGGGCTGGGCCAACGGACTCTTGATGGCGCCATAGATAAGCACCGCCGACGCTCCCAGAGAGCCGACAATCAGCAGCAGGTCGGTCTTTTCCAGAATGCCTTCATGCAAATAGGCCACCAGCCCCACCCCCACAAAGCTCCCCAACCACGACCAGAATATTTCCCAGGCCCCTACTCCGGGGGGGCTCTGGGTCAGACCCCTCATCTTGCTGAAATAGCCTTCTCTCATGGCCTGATCCTCTGCAGGCTGGCCCGCACCAGGTCTCCCCGGCTGACAATTCCCACGAGATTCCCGGCCGCGTCCAATACCGGCGCCCGGTTGATGCCCCGGGACGCAAAAATCTGGGCCAATTCCCCCACCGGGGTCTCCGGCGTCACCGTCACCGCCGGGGCGCACATCAGGTCTGCGGCTATCTGCTTTTTGATGGGCAGGGCCACACAGCCCTTGGTGCGCAGACAGGCCGCCAGCAAGGTCATGAAATTTTGGGACTCCTTGACCCCCATGATGCGCAAAAAGTCTTTTTCGGACACCACCCCTACCACCTTGCGGTGCTCATCCAAAACCGGGACTCCGGAGACGCCCTGCTTGCCCATGGCCTCGGCCACCTCGGCCAGGTGTGTATGACTCATCACCGCCACCACTTCCCGGCTCATGATCTCGGCCACGGTCATTTCCCGGCTGAGTCTCTCCCAGGCGTGCCGGAAGGCCAATGCATAAATCTCCTTGAAATCCCGGGGCGTGATATCCAGGTAGCCGGGTATCTGCTCCATGGCCGCCAGGATGTCCTCTTCTTTCAGCTCAATGCCCGCAACGGGTTTGCCGCCCATCCTCTCCTCCTCTATGGCCATGACTGTATCCTCTTATTATCTTTGCGACTTTGCGCCTCTGCGTGAGCCTCTCTCCTCCTCTGGCCACGTATCTATCTCTTCTACTTAAACTCCCGATGACAAACAACCATGGCAGTGCGCAAATCCGCCATCTCGTGTTGGGCCGCCTCCAGGTCCCGGGCCGCCACCGCCCGCTCCAGCGCGGTCAGGTGCGCCAGGTATGACTGCATGGCCTCCTGCCATTCCGGCTCGGCCATCTTGGCCATGGCCTGGGAAGCCGCCGCAAAATCCGCCAGACTCTTGGCATCCGGGAATTTCCCCTGAAGCACCGTCTGCTGCAGTTCCCGAAATTGGGCTCCCAGGCGTTTTTTCAGCGTCTTAAAGGACTCCTGCCACCGGACCACCGGCTCGCGAGCCTCGGGTTTGTATTCCCCCAGGGTCTCCCACCGGCATTTCAGCTTAAGGGCCAGGCTCCCCTTTTTCTCCTTGAGGTGCAGTTCCGCCTCCACCTTTTCAGGCACCGTCCAGGTGGCGCCCTCCACCTTCACCTTTCCCTGCCTGAGTCCCCGGGCCAGGTCCTCCAAATGCTCCGCCAGTTTCTCCCGGGTCAGGGTGCTTCCAGCCTTTTCCGACATAAAGGTGTCCTTCTGGGTGAGTTGGTTTCGGTTGTCATAAAACCATTGTTTTCTATCATAAAATAAGGTTAGAGGATGAGCATGCAACCCCTGTCCCCGTCACCAAAAAAAACGCCCGCTTATCCGAGCGGGCGTAAATGGCAAAGTGCTGGAGCGGCCCTGGCTATCTGAAACCGGAAAAAAGTATCCTGGCCCAGGCCTAAGACTTTAAGGGGTCTGCGAAAAAGAGGAAATTTCTCTCGTCGCTCCGGGCCACTTCATAATTCCGGACCCGCTCCTCCCCTTCTTTGGTGGTGTAGCGGATGCTGAACCGGTACAGGAAACTGCCGTCCTTGATAATGGGGTCAATGGCGCATTCGTCGATATGGAAGGCCCTGTCTTTCAGGTAGCCCTCGAAGGACAAGAGGTTGTGAATCAATTCGCCATAGACGTTGTCCGGTATGCTGGCATAGCGCCGGGGATAGTCCCGGCTGGCTTCGGCCACATCCGAAATGGGCAGTTCATCCAGCAAAGACCTGAGGTTCAGGTAGCCGGTGAAGGTCCCGCCGGCCCAAACCCTGGAACCGCCATTTTTATATTTCTCTACGAAGGCTTCTCTTCTGTTCTGATCTACCATCGATATCACCTCCGGGCAGATTAGACGATAGTTCAATTGTAATAATATTTCTTTCCCTTATCAAAGAAAAAACGTCCGTTTTCCCTGGACCCGGTTAGAAAACCCATAAAAAACGGGGTCCTCCCGGCGGCCCCAACCCGCCCTACCTATGACGGCAGCCCGGGCCTTCAGCTTGTAGCCACAAATTGTAGCCACAAACCCCATAGATGGCACCCAGCCTTCCTCTGAAGGCTGTCCGCTGCCTTTCCCAAGGGGATCGAGGGTGTTGCCCTTTACTCTGTCCGGAGAGTATCTTGTTTGCGAAGCACAAAAGATTGCTTGGAGCCTGATTTTCCGCTCTCATAATCCACCCGTATCATCTGGGGGGACTCCAACAGGATGGTGACCATATCATCACCCCGGTAAATCGCCCTCATTCCTGGCAGCTTTTGCCCGGCCCCATAAGGCTCCGCCTTCACTTCGCCCCAATCGCAATCGCTGGGCTGGCATTTGCCCCAGGCCTGCACATAAAGCCCCAGTCCCTCCTTCCTGATCTTCAGTTTGGTAATCCCCGGGCTGGCCGGGTCGATATTTTCCCAACTCCCTGAAGCCGAGCTGAGCATAGCGCCAGGAAAAACCGGGGCCTGGGGGTCCCGGGGCCCTGCTGCCTGGGAGGCTTCTTTGGCCCGCTGAACGATACCGGGAAGAATGGGTTCCTGCGCTCTGGCGCCGAGGCGGGCGATGGGACCCTGGGGTGCGGCTTTGGCGGGCTCTTTGGCTCCCTGCAGCAGGCCTACCTGGTGCAAGGCCACAATCAGCCCGGTAACCGCAGTCACCATGGCCGTCACGGTGGTCAATATTCCCGGGATCGTCTTCCACCACGATGAGGACTTGGCTTCCTCGACCATGACATAACCTCTTCCTGGTATTGGCGGCTGGCGCCGCCTTACAATGCCATAACTTCCCACTTAATCGGCATTTCCCCCAATTCTCGTTAGCTGATTTCTCCACTCTGTCTCAAGTTCGTCCAAAATATTTGTTGTCTCCCCACCGGCAAACTAGGCGGTTATATGGGTAAGTCTCCCCATGGTCAATCAATGCCCCCGCCGGAATAAAAAAACCCCGCCTCAGTTGCGAGACGGGGTTGGCATTCGGGGTTGGTATTAGGGAAATTAACTCCGGCGGCGTCCTCCTTTCCCCTGCAGGGTGGGCACTGCCCGCCATATATTGGTGGCACAGGTTTTCAACCTGTGCGCCTACGAAGCCTCCTCGGCGTGGCCGGGCTAACTACCGAGTTCACCGATGGGATCGGGTGTGGCATCGGCGCCATGGCCACCAAGGTTTAGCTCAAGCTTCAGCTTCCAGATATTTGAAAACCTGCTTGACAATCTTAGGGTGCAAGGCCCTGCCACTATGAAAGGGTAGGATTATCCTCCTGCCCTCTTTGCAATAGATTCTATGACTTCCCTTGGTCCTCACCAACTCAAATCCGGCTTTCAATAAGAGTGCTTCCGCTTACTGAGCCGTTAATCGAGGCAGCTTAACCAAGCCGTACCTCAACGGACGTGGTCAAAATCTCCTTACTAAGAGATGCCTTGATCTCCTCTTCCGGTAGCGTTTCCAAGTATAGTTCTATGGCTTCCCTTATATTATCCATGACTTCTTCAAAACTATCCCCTTGGGTCTGGCAACCTTCCAGTTCCGGACAATAAGCGTAATACCCATGGTCATCTCTTTCAATGACAATACCGACCTTATATTTCATGAACCTTCCCCTTGTCCCGCTTTTTTCCCTAAGTCTCAGATTATCAAATTTCGCATCTCCGCCAAAGAAAAAACCCCGCCTCAGTTTCGAGGCGGGGTTGTGCTATGAAATTAACTCCGGCGGCGTCCTACTTTCCCACGCAGTCACCCACGTAGTATCATCGGCGTTGCCGGGATTAACTCCCGATTGGCCGATAGGATTGGGTATGATCTTCAATAGACTTCCTCATGGGTCCCGATAGTTTCTAACAAGACTTCCTCTTTATTCAGAAACTTAAAGATTACCCGGAGGTCATAGCCCAGAGAGAAGGCGTAATTTCCCCTTAATGGGCCTTCCAGCTTATGGGTCTTTAAAGATGGATGGTATGGGGCTTTGACAAATAATTTCAGCGCAGCAAATAATTGCTTTTTAATTTCCGGATTCTGTTTGAGTTTCCTTTTATAAGCCCTTTTGAATCTCGGGCCCCAGATTATGTCAATCACTTTCCAGGTCCATCATTAAATCCTCAATTGTGCCTCGTCTGGTCATGCCTTTCTTATGCTCTTTCTGGGCTTCTCTGACTTCCCGGGCAATCCTCAGCCTCTTTTGCTCGATATGGCGTTTTTTGAGGATATCCAACAGCATTTCCTGCTCATCCAGAGATAAAGAGCCTATCTCGTCTAAAATCTGGTCTAGGTGAGACTGATTAGATTCCATGGGCTTCCTCCAAATCTCAAACCTTAAGGCCATTTTAATCACGACCAGGCAAATTTGCAAATGGGAATAAAAAAAACCCGCCTCGGTTTCGAGGCGGGGTTGCTATGGAAATTAACTCCGGCGGCGTCCTACTTTCCCACGCAGTCACCCACGTAGTATCATCGGCGTTGCCGGGCTTAACTACCGAGTTCGGGATGGGATCGGGTGTGGCCCCGGCGCTATGGCCACCGGAAATCTTATGTCGGTGTCTTATGTCATTCTGTAGGGGCCGACCCATGTGTCGGCCCATCGGGCGCACACTTGGGTGCGCCCCTACAATATCAACAAGTAAAGCTTTGAGAGATTCCTTAAAAGTTTCCGAAGACAAGGGGAAAATGGTCAAGCCTCACGGCCGATTAGTACCAGTCAGCTTCACACATTACTGCGCTTCGACCTCTGGCCTATCAACCTCGTGGTCTACAAGGGGCCTTTAGGGACTTACGTCCGGGAGATCTATTCTTGGGGTCGGCTTCCCGCTTAGATGCTTTCAGCGGTTATCCGTGCCGAACATAGCTACCCGGCGCTGCGCCTGGCGGCACAACCGGAACACTAGTGGTTCGTCCATCCCGGTCCTCTCGTACTAGGGACAGCTCCCCGCAAATCTCCTACGCCCGCAACAGATAGGGACCAAACTGTCTCACGACGTTTTAAACCCAGCTCACGTACCGCTTTAATTGGCGAACAGCCAAACCCTTGGGACCTTCTTCAGCCCCAGGATGCGATGAGCCGACATCGAGGTGCCAAACCTTCCCGTCGATGTGAACTCTTGGGGAAGATCAGCCTGTTATCCCCGGCGTACCTTTTATCCGATGAGCGATGGCCCTTCCATACAGAACCACCGGATCACTAAGGCCTACTTTCGTACCTGCTCGACTTGTAGGTCTCGCAGTCAAGCTCCCTTATGCCTTTACACTCAACGGCTGGTTTCCAATCAGCCTGAGGGAACCTTCGCGCGCCTCCGTTACTCTTTAGGAGGCGACCGCCCCAGTCAAACTACCCGCCAGGCAATGTTCCCGACCCGGATTACGGGCCTGGGTTAGAACTCTAGAATAACCAGGGTGGTATTTCAAGGTTGGCTCCCCCCGAACTGGCGTCCGGAGTTCATAGCCTCCCACCTATCCTACACAAACTATCCCAAAGTTCAATGCCAAGCTGTAGTAAAGGTGCACGGGGTCTTTCCGTCTAGTTGCGGGTATACGGTATCTTCACCGCAAATGCAATTTCGCCGAGTCCCTGGTCGAGACAGCGGGCCAGTCGTTACGCCATTCGTGCAGGTCGGAACTTACCCGACAAGGAATTTCGCTACCTTAGGACCGTTATAGTTACGGCCGCCGTTTACCGGCGCTTCGGTTCAGAGCTTCTCCAAGTGAACTCAGATGACCCCTCCCCTTAACGTTCCGGCACCGGGCAGGCGTCAGACCCTATACGTCGCCTTGCGGCTTAGCAGAGTCCTGTGTTTTTAGTAAACAGTCGCCAGCCCCATTTCTCTGCAACCCCAGCCAGCTCCAAAAGCGAATTTCTTCACCAGCCAGGGCCCACCTTCTCCCGAAGTTACGGTGGTATTTTGCCGAGTTCCTTAACCAGGGTTCTCTCGCGCGCCTTAGGATACTCTCCCTGCCTACCTGTGTCGGTTTTCGGTACGATCACCTGATGAACTACCTAGAGGCTTTTCTTGGCAGTGTGGGATTAACCAGTTTGCGGGGCATAGCCCCTCCTCATCACGTCTCGGGGTTAAGGAGCAACGGATTTGCCTATCGCTCCCCCCTACCGGCTTGAACCGGGACTTCCATCACCCGGATGGCCTACCCTCCTGCGTCCCCCCTTCGGTCACTGCGCATCAGGTGGTACGGGAATGTCAACCCGTTTTCCATCACCTACGCCTTTCGGCCTCGGCTTAGGGATCGACTAACCCTGGGAAGACGAACTTTACCCAGGAAACCTTAGGCTTACGGCGATGGGGATTCTCACCCCATTTTTCGCTACTCATGTCAGCATAAGCACTTGTCGCTCCTCCAGCACTCCTTCCGGTGTACCTTCACTGGTAACGACAACGCTCCCCTACCGCTCCAAGGCTTGACCTTGAAACCCGCAGCTTCGGTATCAGGCTTGAGCCCCGTTACATTTTCGGCGCAGACCCACTCGACCAGTGAGCTATTACGCATTCTTTAAAGGGTGGCTGCTTCTAAGCCAACCTCCTGGCTGTCTGAGCGGATCCACATCCTTTCCCACTTAGCCTGAATTTGGGGACCTTAGCTGGCGGTCTGGGATGTTTCCCTCTCGCCCACGGACCTTATCACCCGTAGACTGACTCCCGCGCTAAAGACAACGGCATTCGGAGTTTGATTGGGTTTGGTAATCCTGTGGGACCCCTAGTCCATTCAGTGCTCTACCTCCGCAGCTCATCACGCGAGGCTATACCTCAATATATTTCGGGGAGAACCAGCTATCACCGGGTTTGATTAGCCTTTCACTCCGATCCACAGCTCATCCGATAACTTTTCAACGTTAACCGGTTCGGGCCTCCATTGGGTGTTAACCCAACTTCACCCTGGCCATGGATAGATCACCCGGCTTCGGGTCTACTCCTGGCGACTAATTCGCCCTATTCAGACTCGCTTTCGCTCCGGCTCCGCCTATCGGCTTAACCTCGCCACCAAGAGTAAGTCGCTGACTCATTATGCAAAAGGCACGCAGTTAGACGAGCCGCCGAAACGGCTATCGTCCTTCCACAGCTTGTAAGCGATGGGTTTCAGGTTCTATTTCACTCCGCTCCCGCGGTTCTTTTCACCTTTCCCTCACGGTACTCGTTCACTATCGGTCGTTGAGGAGTATTTAGCCTTGGATGATGGTCCACCCGGTTTCCCACAGGATTCCACGTGCCCCGTGGTACTTGGGTACCGGTTCCAGAAAGCCGCTTTCCTTTCGCCTACAGGACTGTCACCTTCTCTGGTGGGCCTTTCCAGACCCTTCACCTAGAAAAGCGGTTGGTAACTTTCCGAGGAGACGGCAATCTCCTCCAAACCGGCCCCGCAACACCGCCACGGCAACGCTTGCCGGCTTACACCGCAACGGTTTGGGCTCTTCCCATTTCGCTCGCCGCTACTCTGGGAATCACGGTTGTTTTCTCTTCCTGGGGGTACTGAGATGTTTCACTTCCCCCCGTTCGCCTCGTACACCTATGTATTCAGTGCACGATGACCGGGCATTACCCCGGCCGGGTTGCCCCATTCGGATATCTCCGGATCATAGCCTGTTTAGCGGCTCCCCGAAGCTTTTCGCAGCTTGCCACGTCCTTCGTCGCCTCTCAACGCCTAGGCATCCACCCATCGCCCTTAGTAGCTTGACCATAAGCCCCTTGTCTTGGGACTCTCCTAAGGACATCTCTCTTACTGTGCTTCAATTGTCAAAGAGCATTGGGGTTATCTAACCCCGTCCATAAACTACAAGCTGTTTCTTTTTGCTCTTGCCTAAAGCCTACAGCTTATAGCTTAAAGCTTTTATTGGTGGAGGTGAACGGATTCGAACCGATGACCCCCTGCGTGCAAAGCAGGCGCTCTTCCATCTGAGCTACACCCCCTGGTAAGTCATGGTGGGCCTAGTTGGGATTGAACCAACGACCTCACGCTTATCAGGCGTGCGCTCTGACCGGAACTGAGCTATAGGCCCCCTCTTGAGAAAGAAAATCAGTCTAAATCGCTTAGACTGAAGGCAACGTCTGCTCATTCGGCCTGCTCTGAGCCTGCTCCCTCAAAACTAAATAGTGAGTGCGGTGCGCAAGTTTTGTGTAAGGCTTTCGCCTATACACCTTAGAAAGGAGGTGATCCAGCCGCAGGTTCCCCTACGGCTACCTTGTTACGACTTCACCCCAATCACCGACCATACCTTAGGCGCCTCCCTCCCCGAAGGGTTGGGCCAGCGACTTCTGGTACCATCGGCTTTCGTGGTGTGACGGGCGGTGTGTACAAGGCCCGGGAACGTATTCACCGTGGCATGCTGATCCACGATTACTAGCGATTCCAACTTCATGGAGTCGAGTTGCAGACTCCAATCCGAACTGAGGACGGCTTTTTGGGATTGGCTCCCCCTCGCGGGTTCGCAGCCCTTTGTACCGCCCATTGTAGCACGTGTGTAGCCCTGGGCATAAAGGCCATGAGGACTTGACGTCGTCCCCACCTTCCTCCGGTTTATCACCGGCAGTCTCTCTAAAGTGCCCAACTTAATGCTGGCAACTAGAGACAAGGGTTGCGCTCGTTGCGGGACTTAACCCAACATCTCACGACACGAGCTGACGACAGCCATGCAGCACCTGTCTTGAGGCTCCGGCAAGCCGGCACTCCCAAGTTTCCAAGGGATTCCCCAGATGTCAAGCCCAGGTAAGGTTCTTCGCGTTGCGTCGAATTAAACCACATGCTCCACCGCTTGTGCGGGCCCCCGTCAATTCCTTTGAGTTTTAACCTTGCGGCCGTACTCCCCAGGCGGGGCGCTTAATGCGTTAACTGCGGCACGGAGGGATTAAAAACCCCCCACACCTAGCGCCCATCGTTTACAGCGTGGACTACCAGGGTATCTAATCCTGTTTGCTCCCCACGCTTTCGTGTCTCAGCGTCAGTTTCGGTCCAGGAAGCCGCCTTCGCCACCGATGTTCCTCCGGATATCTACGAATTTCACCTCTACACCCGGAATTCCGCTTCCCTCTCCCGAACTCAAGCCAGCCAGTTTCAAACGCACTTCCAGGGTTGAGCCCTGGGCTTTCACGCCTGACTTAACCGGCCGCCTACACACTCTTTACGCCCAATAATTCCGAATAACGCTTGCACCCTCCGTCTTACCGCGGCTGCTGGCACGGAGTTAGCCGGTGCTTCCTTCGGTGGTACCGTCATGCCTCTTATCTATTCAATAAAAGGCTATTCTTCCCACCTGACAGGGCTTTACGACCCGAAAGCCTTCTTCACCCACGCGGCATCGCTGCGTCAGGGTTTCCCCCATTGCGCAATATTCCTCACTGCTGCCTCCCGTAGGAGTCTGGACCGTGTTCCAGTTCCAGTGTGGCTGGCCGTCCTCTCAGACCAGCTACCCATCGTCGCCTTGGTAGGCCGTTACCCTACCAACTAGCTAATGGGACGCGGGCTCATCTCCGTCCGGCAGCTTTCAAGAAGAGGCCACCTTTGCCGACTCACCCGAAGGTTCGCCGGATTATGCGGTATTAGCACACCTTTCGGTGTGTTATCCCCCAGATAGAGGTAGATTACCCACGCGTTACTCACCCGTGCGCCGCTGTACTCCCGCCCGCGAAGGACGGTTTCTCGCTCGACTTGCATGTGTTAGGCATGCCGCCAGCGTTAATTCTGAGCCAGGATCAAACTCTCCAGTTGAATCGAGAATTTTCCCGCACGCAGACTCACTATTTAGTTTTCAAAGAGCAAGCTACCCACTCACGAGCGTGCTGCTCGTGATTTATAGTTTAACCATTTTATTTTGGCTGTCAAGAGGGTTTTTTCTCACAAGCGCTGTCCCCTATCTTGGGCGCCTTGCCGGCCGAACTCCCCGTCCGGCCACCCACCCGACTGCCACCAGTTTGTATAACCCAGACCCCCGATTCCTGTCAACACCCCCTCGAAAAAAAAGTGAGTAACCTGAAAAAAAAGTCGTTAGGTCTTCGTCAGGGCGGGCACCGCCCGCCAAAAAGCTCTCAGCCAGAGTTTCGAGTTTCGATCCTTGAGCTATGAGTTTTTAGCTCTATAAAGTTGAATTTCGGAGCCCTGCTCCCCAAATTTATTTTTTAAAACCTATTTTTTTGGGGATTTTTGCTATAATATTTTCATAAATTGGCGAAAGCCGTTGGAACCCCCTAAATAACTCGTATCCCATGGCACCTATTAATCTCTTTGAAATCGCCAGGGCCAATTCTCCTCATTTGGATGGTCGCTTCCAAGATGTAAATCATCAACCTTTGGTCTTCGAGTTTGCCGATCATATTCAGCATCCTAGGCCTCGTATCCATTAATATGCGCATTAAATCTCTGGCAAATTTTCTTATCAGCAATAAATATCTGAATATTTATGAATGGGCGAGAGAAACAATCAGTCATTTCGGGAAAACCTCCCTGAAGATCTACTTGAGGAGAAATTGAAAGCCTTTTACCAGAGAAGGTTATCCTTTGATAGCACGTTTGAGGATGGCCAGAAATTGCGCTATGGAGCCTTAAATACCGGCGGAGCCGGATGTACGGGGTATGGCAATTTCTGCGTTTTGATGAAATCATCTTTCCCTACTGATCTCGAAGAGATTGCCTATTTATCAGGGGATAGCCTAAATTTTTTTATGAAAGCTGACGGGCATCCTGATATTGATAAAATTAGCCGGGAGAGTGCGCTTCACTCTCACCGTCATTTCCTGGCAACCCTTAAGCATATTTCGGTAATCCCCTCCTCCGATGAGCGGGATTGGCCTATAATGATTTGCTCAGACACAGATTACTTAGAGACAATCTTTATTCAGGAAATTGTCTCGGAAGTTATTAAAGAAATTCGTATACCTGCCGACGAACATTCAAGGCTTAATGATTTAGTTTTTGAAGCGTTTGCAAGACATCTGGATATTCACGAACGAGCTGAAATCGATGCTTTCCAAACCATATTGGAAAAAATGGAAGAAAAGTCTTTAGCTCTTATAGAGGCTTAACATGCTTGAACTCCTTGCTTATGCCCCAGAAGATGGCTGGGCCTATATCAGAGAAGATGGCGAAGTAAGGTTAGTCCGGCCCCCTTACACATTTTCTACCTCTCAAATCGCTGATGAACATGCGATGGAAACAGCTATCCAAAGATTTGGTTTTTTTCCACCAGATAAAAAAAGGACCTTTTCTTCCTACCATGAACTGATTAACTTTTTTAAAAAGGAAATCGTTCGATCTTGGAAGGAAAGCGGCAAGGAACTGCCGGAAACTGTTGATTTGCAGCGTTCACTCAAGCTGTCTTCTGTAGAAGTTCTGACAAGGTTTCTTGATAAGATAGAAAAGGAGCTTTTACCTACGCAAAAATGGGAACATGCCAAAAATCTGTTAACTAATATGCTTACAATTCCTAAAGTTCAGAGGATAGGGTTATTCCTAGATCGAGTTGCTACCTTATTAAGAGAAACTCTTAGAGCTGATAATTGCGATAGAAAAGACAAAATTATGCTATTGGGAGGAGAAAAGCAGATTCAAAAAAAATTTCATCGCTTATTCAAAAAATTTAAAACAAGTACCATAATTGAACATTCTGAACGAATTAGGGAACAAAGACAAATATTATCGTTTGGATGAGAAGATATCATATGGAAACTATTACTTTTTATTCATATAAGGGCGGTACTGGTCGGACCCTTTCCTAGCCAACATGGCTAAGTATTTAGCATTGTTTGGCCAACGGGTCGTGGCTGTCGATTTTGACCTTGAGGCCCCTGGCTTGCATCATAAGCTGAATTTGTCCAGTGAAGATAAACTTCCTCAAATTAAGAAAGGATTAGTTGATTATATTGTTTACTTCCTTCAGAAAAATCAATTAGTGAGATCATTGAGAGATTATAGTATAGAAATTGAGGAGTGCACTCTTCTCCGATTGGTAATATTTTTCTGATTCCCGCAGGTACCGCGCCCTCATCCGATTACTGGCGCAAACTTTCTCTAATAAATTGGCATGACCTCTTCTACATTGAAGGAGCTCAGGGGGTCCCTTTCTTCCTTGAATTTAAAGAACAGATTAAAGAGGAATTCAATCCAGATTTCTTGCTTATAGATCCGCGCACAGGTATCACTGAAATAGGAGGTATCGCTACAACTCTTCTTCCTGATAAAGTCGTTTGCTTACTCCTGAATAACCAAGAGAATATAGATGGCGGTAGAGCAGTTCTTCAGAGTATTCAACAATCTTCCAGGAAGTTCCATGAAAGGCCAATAGAGATATTGACAATTCTTGCCGCGTATTCCGCCAAAATTGACATCGGAGGCAGAACAACGAATAGTCGGCGATACACTTAAGAATCTTAACAAGAAATCTGATAAATTAGAAAATTCATTGAATATCAAAGAAATGTTTGTTTTACATTCAGATGAGCAACTCCAAGTTAAGGAGAGACTTCGTATAGGGAGCCAAGAAGATTCAGAGGAATCGATTTTACGTAGCGACTACCTCAGGTTATTCGCACATCTTGTATCTACTGAAGTTTTAAAGAGTCATTTAGAATTATTAATGACACATGTTCGGTCAAAGCTTTATGATGATCCTGACGATGCCCAAAAAACCTTAGAATTTCTTGCACAGAACCTGAGTCACCCCTTGATTTTGAAGGAATTGCTTAAATTATATCGCGTTCGTAATATTAGAGGAGATGCTGTGCTACGGATTGCTCAACGATATTCCGATATATCTCCTCATCCAGATTATGAATCACTTCTTAATATCATTAAAGATAACTTTGAAGAAATCGAGCCTTACTATTACAGTGACCGCAATAAAAGAGACATACCATTAACATTTATTGAAAAAGTTTGGCATAAATCTGGATCTAATGATATTGAGTTGGGTATTAAACTTGCAAAATCATATGAAAATAATAATAAAAATAAACACGCTGCAGATATTCTTCTGGAACTTGTTAAGAAAACAAAATCAGATAAATCTACAATAATTTATTGTATCCGAATGTTAAGAGAATCTAAGCGCTTTGATGAGGCTAAGTTATTAATTAAGAACTGGCATGATAGGCTATTGAAAGAGGAGGACTTTATAACTGAATGGGCTAAATTGGCATTACATCTACCTGAGACTTCTATACCTAATGACCTTTTGGAACCTCCTCTTGTCAATTTAATACCTATTGGTATCGCTATGAAACTTCTATATAAATTAGGGAAACAAGATGAGTCCGATAAGCTTTTCAAAAATTTTTTACAAAGTTTTCACTCACACCAAAGGAGTCCAAGGGAGCTTTATGAGTTTTCAATGGAATACCCTGAGATAATTAGTGCATCTGGTTATTATAAAGAAATCGAAAATACTTTAAGAAGTATGCTGCCAGAGGAAGAATTCGAGAGAATGTTTCGTCGAATAAAGATGAGATATTAAGCATGTAGTGAGGGAAAGCGCAGCGCATCCCGCCTTTTCATCTCATTCCCAAGCTCCCGCTTGGGAACGCCCTTGCCTGCCAAGGTCTCCTTGGCCTGATTAATCCACAAACTCTTTCTTTCTTGTCGGGGCGCACCCCGGGTGCGCCCGCCAGGGCGGGCACCTTGGTCCGCCCCTGCGCCACGACTCTGGATAAGCAGGGTGAGTGCTACCCCGGAAATGTTTTATTTCTTTTTGGGCTTCTTTGCCGCCGCAGGTGCCGCGTCCTTCACCGTCTCGGTGACCGTGGTTTTCGGATTCTTTTTGGCAAATTCTTCTTTAACGAAGCGGCCGGTGCCAGCATCCCTACTCCTTTTTGGGGGATCGCTTTTCTTTTTCATAAGCCTTTCTCCTCGTTACGGTTTGTGCCTTTGTATCTATGGTAATGCAAAAGCAGGCCGCCTGTCAAATTCTTTCCCGATTCCAACCTCTTCCCCCTCCCATATCCCTGGAGCACAGGCGTCCCGCCTGCGCCTGAACAGGCAGGATGCCTGTTCTCCCGTCAAGAGCGGTAGAGCGGAAAAGCGCCGCGACTCCAGCCTTCAGCCTTATTACCTCTCTTTCCCTCCGGTTTCAAACCATGCTGCCTTTGCGCCCTGACGCCCCTTGTGGTAAACTTCTGACAGAGGAGCACGCCATGTTCGTCAATTTCACCGCCAAGTACACCAGGATCAAAGTGGGCTACATGGGCCAGTTGGTGGAATGGCCCGAGGTGGTCACCGAAGGCAAAGACCTGGAAGACTGCCGGGCTCTGCTCCGGGATGCCCTCCAGGAAATGATCCTGGCTTATCGGCTGCAGGGCAAGGAAATCCCGCCGGGGAACGCCCTCATCGAACAACTGCCCATCGACCTGAGCGATGTCCGTCAAACGGCGTGATCTCATCAACTATTTGACAGCTCACGGAAACCTTTTCCCTGCGCGTCGCCCGGAAGGCCCGCCAACCACTCCATTTCCCGGCCCCAGAAACATCCCGGTAAAGCGCCACAAAACCCTGGACCGATCCCCGCCAACGATCTGCAAGGAACGGCCGGCCAACAAAATAGGCCGCCAAATAAGCTTATCCCCCCCTCCTTGGCCCCTAGCGCCTCAGCGGGAATAACCCCCCGCCTGTCCCGGCAGGATTCCTGTTCTACCGGTTAAAAGGGGTGGGCAGGATGATATTATTAATCCCTTACTGAAAACTCAAAACTCGAAACTAAAAACTGTCTCACTCCCCCTCCGGCAGCAACAGCCGCTTCAGCTCCTCCGTCTCGTACACCACTTCTTGCCCCGCCATCCTTACCTTCCCCTGCACCACGAAGTTCAGCACCCGGGGCTGCCAGGCGTGTTCAGCCTGATTGACCCTGGCCGCCAGGGTTTCCGGCGTGTCGCCTTTCTCAATGGGAACGGGCACCCGGCAGATGATGGGGCCCCGGTCATAGACCTCATCCACAAAGTGCATGGTCACCGCGCTATGGGTGATTTCCCCCCGATGAAATGCGGCCAGCACCGCCTCATGCACATGATGCCCGTAGAGGTTGGGCCCGCCGAAGCGGGGCAAGGGACCGGGATGAATATTGATGGTCCGGGCCGGGTTAAGCCCTGCGGCCAGTTTCAGCCAACCGGAGAGCATGACGTAATCAGCCCCGAAATATTTGACAAAATTCTGGTAGCCCTTGGCCGTATAGGGGCCGCCCCAGTACTGCCGCGGCACCCCCAGGGCCTGGGCCCGCCGCCAGACCCCGCCGTCAGGGTGGCTCGTGACCACCCCGCAGATCCAGGCCTCCAAAACCGGCGGGCTCGTCCGGGAGGCCTGGACCAGATTCTCAAACCCCGAACCGCCCCCGCTTTTGGCGCCGGAGGCAAACACCAGGACATAAGGACTAAGCCTTGTCATACGCTATCCCTTGTTCATTAAATCATTACCAATTTAACCCCTTAGCTCCTATTCCTTACCATCAAACGCAAACATCAACAACCATTCTTGCCTTGCCAAGGCTCCCCTATATCTATCGCTTTATCCCATCAGGTTCTTCGGTAACAAGAAATTTTCTATTATGAAACAAGAGCGGTATTGCTCAGCAAGAGGATTACACCTTGCCAGGGGGCCTTTTCCTGAGTATTGCCGGTAATTTCTCTGGCACGCTTATTGAAGGGACTGAAGTAACTCCGGCTTTAACAATAAGGACCAAACCCCGACGCCTGTCGGACGTTATATGGCGTTATATTAAGGAGAACAGGCATGGCCAAAACCAGTGCGGCTTCCATTTGGAAGGATGGCTGGGCCCCCGGGGCCCCGAAAAGCCAGACCCCGGTTGGCCCGGCGGCAAAAGAGGCTCCTGAAAAACCGGCCCCTCCAGGGGAAGCCGGGGAGGGCACACTGCAGCTTGACCCCTCCCTGCCCATCCGGCCCAGACCCAAGGCCCTGCAGGACACCGGCATCCCCGAGATCTTCATGGCCGACCTGATCTTGAAGCACTGTTTTTATTTGAACTTCTTTACGTTGGGCGAACTAACGGCCCGCTTGAAACTGCCCACCAATCTTATCACCCCGGTCCTGGATTATCTGCGCCAAGAAAAATTCCTGGAACTGCGGGGTCCCGATCCCCTGAAGCCGGCCGCCAATGCCCTGGGATTTTCCAACCGCTATGTCCTTACCGAAGGGGGCAAAAAGCGGGCCGCCCAACTCCTGGAATACGACGCCTATGTGGGACCTGCCCCGGTAAGCCTGGATGATTATTGGCAGCAGGTGAAAAGCCAAAAAATCGGGCAAGGCCGAATCATTCGGGCCCGTCTGGAGAAAGCCTTTGAAGGGTTGGTGCTCACCCCCGATTTGCTGGGGAAACTGGGGCCCGCGCTCATAAGCGGCAAACCCTTATTCCTGTATGGCCCGCCGGGGAACGGCAAGACCTCCATCGCCCTGCGCATGGGGGAAATCTGGGACGATGTTATCCTCACCCCTTATGCCCTTTACGTGGAGGGCAACGTGATCCGCATCTTCGACGAGATCAGCCATCGCCCCCTCCAGGTAAACGGTGATGGCAACGGGGCTGCCGAACACGACAGCCGCTGGGTGTTTTGCCGGCGGCCCACTGTTATTGTGGGCGGGGAACTCACCCTGGATATGTTCGACCTGGCCTACAACCCCACCCTGAAATATTACGAGGCGCCCCTGCAGTTGAAGGCCAACAACGGGCTGTTCATCGTCGATGACCTGGGCCGCCAGCAAATAAAGCCCCAGGAATTGCTTAACCGCTGGATTATTCCCTTGGAGAACCAGCAGGATTTCTTGAGCCTGCATACGGGGCAGAAATTCGGCATTCCCTTTGACCAGTTTCTCGTCTTTGCCACCAACCTGGAGCCCCGGACCCTGATGGACGAATCATTCCTGAGGCGGATCCGCTCCAAGGTCAAGGTGCATCACGTGGAACGGGAACAATTCCTGGAGATTTTCCGCCTGGTGTGCCGCACCTATAATATAGAGTACGATGATAATATGGCGGGCTACCTGGTGTCCCACTACTATGGAGGGGACCAGCGCGCCATGAACGCCTGCCATCCCCGGGACCTGGTGGAACAGATCCTGGATTATTGCAGTTTTAATGACCTGCCCCCGAGTTTGACCAGGGATAATCTGGACCGGGCCTGTCAAGTTTATTTCGTGGATTGATTTCTGGTAACACCTCACTCACCCGGTAGGGGATAAAGGGGCTGCCCGGCTGGCCCCCCCGTTAGGCAGCCCCCCTCCCCTACCACCTTTGCCTTTTCCCCTTTTCCCTCTTATGTCCTTGTGTTATCATCGGGGCAAATCCTGCGGCCCCACCAGGCCCCATCCCCACCCCGAGGTGAATCCATGGAAGATACAGCCCAGCTGAAAGCCATCTTTAAGCCTAAAAGCGTGGCCGTCATCGGCGCCTCCACCGCGCCGGGCAAGCTCGGCCACGACATCCTGGCCAATCTCAAAAACGGCGGTTTTGCCGGCCCGCTGTACCCCATAAATCCCAAAGCCGAGGAAATCCTGGGCCTCAAGGTATACAAGTCCATCGCCGACACCCCGGCGACCCCGGAACTGGCGGTGGTGGTCATTCCCGCCAAGATCGTCGCCCCCACCCTGGAGCAATGCGCCGTCAAGGGGGTCAAGGGGGCCATTGTCATTACCGGGGGCTTTGCAGAGACCGGCCCTGACGGGGAGCGTCTCCAGGAAGAAATGGCCCAGGTGATCCGGCGCACCGGCCTCAAGGTGGTGGGCCCCAACTGCCAGGGGGTGAACATGCCCCACCATCACATGTGCGCCTCCTGGCCTCTCATCACCACCAAAGGGAAAATCGCTTTCGCCTCCCAAAGCGGCACCGTGGGCGCGGCGTTTCTGGACCTGGCCGCAGCCGAAGGCCTGGGGGTCTCCGCCTTCGTGTCCCTGGGAAACCGAGTGGACGTGGACGAGGCCGAGGTCATCCAGTACTTCAACGACGACCCCGACACCCAGGTCATCGCCCTGTATCTCGAGGGGGTGAAGCGTCCCACCTATTTCCTGGACGCGATCCATGAATGCACCAAGCCCCTGATCATCCTCAAGGCCGGGCGCACGAGACGCGGCAGCCAGGCTGCGGAGTCCCACACCAAGTCCCTGGCCGGGTCCGACGCCATCTACCAGGCCCTTTTCCGCAAGCACCGCGTGTACCGGGCCGACAATTTGGAAGATCTCTTTGATTATGCCAAGGCCCTGGCCTATCTCACCCCGCCCAAGGGGCGCAACCTCATGATCACCACCAGTTCGGGGGCGCGGCCATCCTGGCCATCGACGAAGCGGAGAAGGTGGGCCTGGCCACCCCGGAGCCCAGCCCGCCCCTGAAAGAGCGCCTCAAGGCCATGCTGCCGGCCCACTGTGTGGCCAGCAACCCTGTGGACCTGACCGGCGATGTCATCAGCGACCCCAGCCTGTACCGCCGGGTCATGGATGAAACCCGGAGTGAATACGATTATCAGGTGGTGATTTTCGGGGACCCCATTCCCGGAGCTTCCCAGGTGGTAAAGCCCGGGGCCGCGGAGCTGGTGGTTTTTCTGGGCGGAGCCGAAGTGGAGCAGGAGGAGCGCCAAAAACTCTATCAGGCCGGCATTCCGGTGTATCCCACTCCGGAGCGGGGCATCGCCGCGTTGGCCCAGTTCTTCCGGTTCGCGCCCCAGCCCCAGCCCGAAGGGGCTGCGCCCATGTTGCCGTCCACTCCGGGCTTGCGGCTGCTTCCGGGCCAGGAGGCCGCAGAAATGTTGGCCAACGCGGGCATTCCGGTGGCCTCCGCCCCCCTGGCCACCACCCCCGACGAAGCGGTGGCCCTGGCCCGGCAGTTCGGCTACCCGGTGGCCGTGAAGGTGGCCTCGCCGGATATACCCCACAAGAGCGACCTCGGCGGGGTTCATCTCAATATTGCCAACGACAAAGCCGTGCGTCACGCCTTTCAGGACATCATGGCCACCACCCGCCTCCACGACCGCAAGCTCGAGGTGGACGGGGTCACGGTCTCGCCCATGGCCAAACTCGGCGGGCTGGAAGTCATCCTGGGCACCCTCACTGACCCCCAATACGGCCCCACCCTCATGTTCGGTCTGGGCGGCATTTATACGGAAATTTACCAGGACGTGGCCTTTCTGATCCTGCCGGCTACCGATGAGGAGTTGGAAGACCTGATTAAAAGCATCAAGGGCTATCCCTTGCTCACGGGTTTCCGGAGCCAGCCCAGGCGGGACCTGGCAGCCCTCAAGACCGCCATGAAAGCCCTGGCCACCTTCGCCCAGAAGCACCCGGAACTGGACCAGATAGAATTGAATCCCCTGCTCCTGTATGAGAAGGGCCTGTTTGCCGTGGACGCCCGGATTTTTTCGAGGATTTGAATGAATAGCGGGGGGGAGCAGCGCGTCTGAGGCCTCCACCCTCCACCAAAACCCATCCTCGAATCTGTATGCATAAAAAGGGCGGGCACACTGTGCTATGAAATGGTTCATGGCAGCAGATCCTCCGGCCCATGCCCGCGATGGTAGCCGCAGGTTTTAGCCTGCGATTGAATTAGGGAACGGATTATGGCCTCTGCACTGTTGTTGATTGACATTCAGAATGATTACTTCCCCGGCGGTAAGATGGAGCTTGAAGGCAGCGTGGGGGCAAGTTTAAAGGCCCGGGAAATACTCACTTTTTTTAGGGGAAGCAATCTGCCGGTGATACACATTCAGCATGTCGCCGCCCATCCGGATGCGAATTTCTTTCTTGCGGAGACCGAGGGTGTAAAAATTCATCCAAATGTAAAGCCGTTGGCAGGAGAAACGCTATTCCAGAAAAACTATCCCAATAGTTTTCGGGGTACACCCTTGTTGGACCATCTCCGGAACAATAATTTAGATAAACTGGTCATCTGCGGCATGATGACCCATATGTGCGTGGACGCCACCGTCCGGGCCGCGTTTGATTATGACCTCGACGTCACGGTAGTGCATGACGCTTGCGCCACGCGTACCCTTGCTTTTAAAAACCAGACCATTGCTGGGGCACAGGTTCATGGAGCATTTCTATCTGCCCTGGGTTTTATTTATGCCCGGGTTGTCAGCACCGAGGAGTTTTTAAGAAATTTGCGATAAAAATTTGGACAAATGCTTTGAGCAGTTAAGGCGCTAATGCACGCTTTAGAATTTTTCCGCCTGAAAACCCGTGAGGAAGTCCTCGCCCTTTTCCCCCGGTTCAAGAGTGTTGGCGTAGAACACCTGGATTTGGGGGAAGCCGTGGAGCGGGTGACAGCCGCAAGTATTGCCGCCACGGAGGACGTCCCGGCATTTCTCAGGGCCTCCATGGACGGGTATGCGGTCCGGGCCGGGGACACCTTCGGGGCCACGCCGGGTCTGCCCCAGTACCTGGAGATCAGGGGCTCCGTGCCCATGGGCAAGGCCCCGGATGGGGCCGTGGGCGGGGGGGAAGCCTGGGGCATCGCCACCGGGGGCATGCTCCCTGAGGGGGCCGATGCGGTGGTCATGCTAGAGTACACCAACGAAATGCCGGACGGCACTTTGGAGGTGCGCCGTCCTGTGGCTCCGGGGGAAAATGTCATGCACCCCGGCGAAGATGTCCGCGCCCAGGAACCCCTTTTCCCCCCAGGCAGGCGCCTGCGCTCGCAAGATATCGGTCTGCTGGCGGCCCTGGGGGTCACCCAGGTCAGGGTTTACCAAAAACCCCGGGTGGCGGTGCTCTCCAGCGGTGACGAAATCGTACCCATCACTCAAACGCCGCCTCCCGGCACGGTGAGGGACGCCAATGCCTTTCTGGTTGCCGCCCAGGTGACCGAAGGGGGTGGCCTCCCCCGAATGAAAGGCATAACGCCCGATGACCAGGAAGCCCTGCATGCCATCCTGTCCGAGGCCCTGGCGGAAGCCGACCTGGTCCTTATTTCCGGGGGAAGTTCCGTGGGCGCCCGGGACCTGACCCTGAACGCCATCGAAGACCTGCCGGGTGCGGAGCTTCTGGTTCATGGGGTGGCCATCCGGCCCGGCAAACCCACCATCCTGGCGGATATCGGCGGCAAGCCCCTGCTGGGGCTGCCGGGCCATCCGGCCTCAGCCGCGGTGGTGATGCAAGTCCTGGGAAAGCCTTTGCTGCAGCGCCTGGCCGGCCTGGACTGGAACCCTTCACCCTGGGGCGGCATGGTCCAGGCCCGCCTCTCCCGCAACCTTGCCGGGGCCTCCGGCCGGGAGGACTTTGTCAGGGTGCAGCTCAGACGGGATAACGACACCCTCTGGGCCGACCCGGTCCTCGGTCCCTCGGGGCTCCTTTCCCCCATGGTGAAAAGCCACGGCCTGGTGGTCATCCCCCTGGGCGTCGAAGGCCTCTTCAGGGAAGATCTGGTAACGGTGCATTTGTTTTAACACCTGGTTGAAACCTCTGGGAAAATCTTACAGTAATTCATGAGTCCTGGCCCACCCGTAAATGACAAGAAGGTCGGTAGGGCGGGCCTCCGTGCCTGCCAGCCGGTGGCGCCGAGCACTTGCAGGCGGGATGCGCTGCGCTTTCCCGCCCTACCGTTCTCCCCCATACCTTTTCTCGGTAGCACGGGCATCCTGCCCGTGCCTGGACGGGCTGGAAGCCTGTCCTACCGTGCTTTTTTCGGGAGAACAGGCATCTTGTCTGTGTTGGCGCAGGCTGAAGCCTGCGGCTACATGTACGAAACGCACCGGTTAATACCGTAATTTTTTACCGAGAACAGCCGCTCATGAGCCTTTAGCTCTCTCCAAACGATGGAAAGTTGTGGGGCGGGCGTCCTCGCCCGCCATTTTGGTGCGCAGTGCGCACCCTACATCTTCTGGGGTGAGGGAGGCCTGAATCCCAAAGAAATATTGAAGAAATCCTCCTTAACTGAGCGTCATACCCAAAGCTTTGGCGGTCTGCGGGCCCACTTCCCCGTCCGCCACCAAACCCTTCGCCTTCTGGAAACTCAGCACCGCGGCAAAAGTCTTGGGCCCAAAGATGCCGTCCTGGCACTTCGGGTCAAAACCGTGCAGCTTCAGTTTTTGCTGAATTTCCTCAATTTTGGCGCCGCGCATGCAGGGGCTGGTTAACCGATAGATGACGCCCGGGGGGGTGATTACCGCGGCGCCGCCGTTTTCCTCGTAGGTGATGCCCGGCACCAGAATGCCCATATCCCAGCGGCGGGCGCTTAAGGTGGAGCAAATAACTCCGGTGTTGGAGGAATGGGCCTCCACCGTGCCGCCCCGGCCGTCCGAGATGACGATGTGCCCGATTCTGGCCCCCAGCCGCAAAACTGCGGCCCCGGGGATTTTGGCAGCCGCAGCCACACTGATTTGCTTGCCGAGGTTTCTAGCGTCCCGGCCCCAATAGCCGGTGTAGGCGTCGGCAATAGCCGGAGGAGCCTGGTTATTCTCGCAGCCATACAAAATCCTGGCGGTTTGATAGACGCACCAGGAAACGAACTCCGCGCAATCCCAGGGTCCGTCCCAGCCCGGATCGTCCTTGGGCGCCACCGCCCCTAAAATGTACTGTTCCCCCAAGTGCTTCAGGGCCGCCTTGACAATGTCCTTCCCCGTCGCCATACACTTGTCCTCCCGGCAGGTTGCTGTGGTGGTTTTTGAGAGGACCTTACCAGGGGCGCGGTTTTCCGGCCAGAACGCCTGAGAGGCGCGACACGGCACTTGCACTGCAACCCGGTGGCGACTTCGGTTCAGGATTATCGCCCTGAACTTGAAGGATTTTCCCGAAAACCTGCTTGACTTTGGCGTTTTGATACCGAATTTAATGGAAGCAACCAGAACCTGGGGAACCTGCCCCCCCATGGATTTGAAAGGAGACCTGCATGAGTCTTAAGGGCACCAGAACCGAAAAAAATCTGCTCACTGCCTTCGCCGGCGAGGCCCAGGCCCGCAACCGCTAAACCTTTTATGCCAGCGAGGCCAAAAAAGCCGGCTACGAACTGATCGCCGCCATCTTTCTTGAGACTGCGGACAATGAGAAAGAGCACGCCAAGGTGTTTTTCAAGCACCTGACCGAGGGAGGGAGCGGTGAAGTCGAGGTGGCCGCGGGCTTCCCTTATCACTTGGGAGATACGGCCAGCAACCTGGAATCTGCGGCGGATGGGGAAAAATACGAATGGACCGCCATGTACCAGGAATTTGCCAAGGTTGCCGATGAGGAAGGCTTTCTGGATGTGGCCGTTTCTTTTCGGGAAATCGCCACGGTGGAGAAATTCCACGAGGAGCGTTATCGGGCCTTGCTGGAGCGTGTCAACGACAACACCTTTTTCAATCGCACCGAGTCCGGGATGTGGCACTGCCGCAATTGCGGCTACGTGGCCTCGGGCCATCACCCGGCCGATCCCTGCCCGGCCTGTAAGCATCCCAAGGCCTACTACGAGCCCTTGCCCGAAAACTGGCGGTAGCTTGAACCCGCCTTCGGTTATCAGTTTTCGGTTTTCGATTCTTCGGTTTCTGCTCTCTTCTTGTTCCCAAGTTTAACTTGGGAACGAGAAGAACATTATGAACGTGGCATTTTAATCACCATTCTCCTCACAATCAGGGAAGACCAAGGGCCGGAGGGTGCGCCGGCCTCCTCTTTTTCCGGGCCATAACCCTGCCTGTTTCAACCTGCCAAATTGCTTGACAGCCGTTGGGGTCAGGGGTAGGGTAATTTTAACCTTAGCTCTATTGGAATTTTCTGTTGACCTGAAGCCCTTTGGCTGAAAGTTACCATTCAGGAGGACCCCATGCAGATTCCGACCCTGAGTTCCGTCACCGTGGAAGTCCTGGTGGACAACTTTTTTGATGTCTTCGAGCCTTCCAAACCCGGCGTAGTGGAGCGGGTGGTGCCCGGGCGCCTGCCCAAGCCCCTGATGGCGGCCCACGGCCTGGCCTTCTGGCTCACCCTGACCATGAACGGCAAGACCGCCCAGGTCATCATGGACACCGCCAACTCCCCCCTGCCCCTGTTCAACAACCTGGAGGCCCTGGGGCACAAGCCCGGAGAGGCGGACGCCCTGGTGGTAAGCCATGGCCATCCGGACCATTACGGCGGTCTCCTGGAATACCTGAACCAACGGGGACCCGGCCTCCCCGTGTATCTGCATGAGGACGCCTATTTGCCCAAGGTTCTCATCACCCCCCGGGGGCGCATCGGCCCCTGGAAGCTGGAACGCAATGAACTGGTGAGCCGGGGGGTGCAACTCCACGAGAACCGGGGCCCCATGCTGGTCCAGGACATGGCTCTCCTCACCGGCACGGTGGAGGCCACCACTCCCTATGAAACGCCGCTGCCCGGCGCCAAGCGCATTGTCAACGGCGCCGAGGAGCACGACCCCTTCACCGACGAGCAGGCCCTGGTGATGCACGTCAAAGGCAAGGGCCTGGTGGTCATCGGCGGCTGCTGCCACCCCGGCGTGGTGAACATGGTGAAATACGCCCAGAAACTCACCGGCATCGACAAAGTGGCCGCCATCCTGGGGGGCTTCCACCTCACGGTGGGCGGGGAGCATCTCATCAAAGAGACCATCCAGGGCTTAAAAGAACTGGCCCCCGAGGTCATCCTGGCCGGACATTGCACGGGTTTCAAGGCCCTGACCCAACTGGCCCTGAACTTCCCCGACACCTTCATGGTGAGCTGCGTGGGGACGAAGTTGATAATTGGGAGTTGAACAGGTTGGGGGAGGGGGGCATCAGGACGGAAGCCTGCACTTCCGGACCGTAGGCCCTAACCCCCTCCCCTACACCGCTCGCCAATATTGTAGGGGCGCAATTCATTGCGCCCTTCAGGGCTTGACAAATCAAGCCCCTACAATGGGCTGGATGCGGTGAGGGCTGGTAGGACGGGCGCCGCCCGCCTTCTATGAATTCTCCAACTCTTCGCCGAGGCGATAAACAAGAATCTGTCAATTAGCATCTTGCCTGAGACCTTTTCCTTCCTCAAACATCTGGATGTTCCCCCCGCCTGGGATGCGGCAGCCAACCGTTTTTTGGAGATCGGCGGCACGGTTCTGGTCCTGGGCGGCCCGGACACGGGGAAAAGCACCCTGTGCCAATACCTGATCTACCGGGCCTACGCGGCCGGTGAACCAGCGGCCCTGTTGGACCTGGACCTGGGCCAGTCCCACCTGGGGCCCCCCGGCGCCCTGGGCCTGGGCCTGTTTCCCCCCCGTTTCCCGGGTTCATCGGGCCTTTTCCCTGAGGGGCTTTACTGCATCGGCCAGACTTCGCCTTTGGGGGCTATCCTGGAGGTGGCGGTGGGCTGCCGGGTCCTGGCGGACCAGGCCAGGGCCCAGGGGGGGCCGCTCCTTGTGGTGAACACCAGCGGCCTGGTGCGGGGCTTTGCGGCCCACCGCCTAAAGCAGGCGAAAATGGAACTCCTGCAGCCGCACCTGGTGCTGGCCTTGGCACGGGAAGGTGAATTAAGCTCTTTGCTCCGCACCCTGGACCAGGAAGCCCAGACCATGCTTCTGCCTATGTCCTCCCGGGCCCTGCGCCGGAGCCCGGAGGAGCGCCGCCTCTACCGGGAAACCCGCTTTCGCCGATATTTTGAGAAGGGCCAGCGCCTCGACTTTCCTTTGGCCCAGGTGACCTGGCAGGGCGCCCCCCTGGGGGGAGGCGGCCCCCTGCCGCCGGGAGAACTCAACCGCTGGAGCAAAATTTTGGGAGAACAGATCCTTTACGGAGTGTCAGGAGACACCTGGATAAATCTTCTGGTGGACCGCCCATTCTCTGGCCTTCCCTCTCCTGAATTCCAGGAACGCCTTCGCCTTATCGGCCGGTCAACCCTGGAGCACTCCCTTCTGGGCCTCTGGGACGGCTCCCGGCGCACCCTGGCCCTGGGCGTGCTGCTCCCCTCCCCTTGGCAAGAGGGCCGCGTCCAGGTCTTTACCCCACTGCCGGCCTCCCGGGTCCCTGAGGTCAAGCGCCTGAGCCTGGGCCGCCTCAAACTTTCCTTGAGCGGCCGGGAGCTGACTTCGCCTGGGCCGCAGTCATAAATTATTCCCATTACCTGGCTGATCGAAAAAATTTTGGGATTTTTGTTAATATATGGCAAGCTGTCATCATCTAATTAGATGACAACTAGAAAAACTTGTCGGAGCAAAGAGAAGGCCGGGAGGTTTCCCAGCCTTCGCACTGGCGTTCCCAAGGTTTAAAAGTTGGCAACACAAGGTCCCAACCTGGTGGCAAGGAGATCAACAATGAGTCCGCAGCTAGGGTTCCTCAAAGTAGCGCTTTCTTTGAGCCTGGCGTTCATCCTGGTGGGTGCGGCCCAGGTTCCCCAGTCTGCCTGGGCCTCCATGGAAGACGCCGCCATCTTCTATGATGAGCTAAAACAACACGGCGACTGGGTGGATTATGGAGAACAGGGGCCGGTGTGGTATCCCACCAAGGTCCAGGAAAACTGGCGCCCCTACGTGGATGGCCGCTGGACACCCTCGGAGGAGGGGCATGTCTTTGAAACCCAGGAGCCCTGGGGTCATGCCACGTACCATTACGGCAACTGGATGCCCACCCAGGAATACGGTTGGGTTTGGGTGCCGGGACGCACCTGGTATCCCAACACCGTAAACTGGCGGACCTCCCCTGAATCGGAGGGACCTGACACCTCTTACATCGGTTGGGCCCCCATCCCGCCCGCCAACTACACCCCTTCCCCGGGTTATTACCCCGAGGGTTACAGCGGCGGTGGCCCTTACCGGGGGTCGTTGGAAAATCTCACTACCGCGCCTTTTTGGATTTTCATCAAAGCCGCCAACTTCCTGTTGGGATTCTCCCAACCTTACGCCCCGTCATATTCCTATTGGGGGAGTAATTACCTGGTACCGGTCCAGGCGGTGCCCTATTACTACCGCCGCACGGTTATCGTCAACAATTACTACACTCCGGGATATTACCCTGCGGGGTACATTGCAGGCGGCGTGGGCTATTACAATTGGGGGCCGCCCATCCCTTACGTGGCCCGGGTGACCCGCATCAATCAGACGGTCATTAATAATTACGTGCAACAGACCAATATCTACCAGTATCGCAACGTGGCGCCGCCTCCCGAAGTCCTGGCCCGCCGGTCTTATTTCCGCAATGTCCTGCCGCCGGCCATGGTGGCGCGCCAGCCTCTGCCCCAGGGGGTGCCGTACCGTGGCGGACACCCAGCCAGAGCCAGCCTGGTGCGGCCCAACCTGATTAATGCCAATGTGGTGAAAGATGTCCCGGCCATCTCCGCTGCTATCCCCAAGGTCCAGCCCGGAGCCGGTGGGGCCTGGCAGCGCGGCGTTCCCGGCGCGGCTTTGCCGTCCAGCGCGGTGATGACGCCCAATCAGCAGATGGGAGATCAGATCAGAAAAATTCCGGGACACCAGCGCCTGGAGCCGGTGTCCCCCAGCGCCCGGAAATGGCAGGTGCCCCAGACGCCGGGGGCCGAGGTGGTCCAACCGGCCCCGGTTCATAAACGCCCCCGTGGACCCGAAATGACCGCCACCCCCGGGGCCCAAACCTCGATTACGCCGCCAACGGCCTCCCACCGCCTGAGGCCGGCCCCCCAAGGAACCCCGGAGGCCGGCTCTCCCTGGCAGCCTGGTCCTCACCAGGACACGGCGGGACGCTCCAGGAAACCGGCCCCCCTTGAGGGCCTGACCCCTGGGACGCCGGGATCACCACCGCAGGTCGGGGCCCCCCCGGAGAGATTCAAGCCTCGGGACCGCCAGCCTGGACAGTGGGGCAAATATGAGCAATCCCCGCAGACGGTAGTGACTCCCAGCCCGTCCCCCAGGCAGCGGCAGATGCAGACATCTCCTCCGGGCTCGCTGCCTTCCACTACCGCCAGTCCACCACAGGATTGGCCGCAGCGGCGTCCCCGGGCTCAGCAGCCCCAGCAGCAACAGCCCCAGGTGATGCAGACGCCACAGCCGCAGCCACGGATGCAACGGCAGGTGCAACCACCGCAGCCCCAAATGCAACCTCAGGGACAGTCAGCGCCTCAGCCTCAGATGCAGCGGCGCATGCAGCCACCGCCGCAAGCGCAGATGCAACGGCAGGTGCAGCCGCCTCCCCAGGTGATGCAACAACCCCGGCCGTCATCACCGCCGCCGGCCCAGTGTCGGCCTCAACCCCAACAGCAGCAACAGCAACAACAAGGCAAAAAAGCGCAGCGCCAGCAAAATCCATAGGGTAAGGTAAGCTTCCTCACCCTGACCCCCCGGGCTGTCTGGTTTTGGGCCAGGCAGCCCGTTTTTTTTCAGTCTTTGACGGGATAGGTGACGTTGAGACGCAGGGGGCAGGCACAGGTTTCGGCGTTTTGAGTGTCCCGGCGCACCAGGCAGGGTTCCGGGTGAATGAAAATGCGGGCCCCGGGAAAACGGCCCGCTATGCGGTTCTCCAACTGGTCGCACAGATGATGGATTTCTTCCAGGGTTTCCCAGCGGCAGACAGTCAGGGTGAGGTCCAGATACCGCACCGGCCCGGCTTTGCGGCTGACGATGTCTTTCAGTTCCAGGGCGGGGGTGATCTGAGAGATGATTTGCCTTACGGCCTCCTCCTCCTCGGCAGGGAGACGCGTGTCCAGAAGGCCGTGCAGGGACCCATGGCTGACCTTGAGGCCGATGACCAGGATGATGACGCCCACGGCCAAAGCGGCCCCGGTGTCAAAGAGGTGATGGCCGGTAAGGTAATACCCCCCCACCCCGGCCAGGGCCCCCAGGGAGGTGTACACATCAGTGCTGAGATGGGCGGCATCCGCCTCCAGGGCCACGGAATCGAAGCGCCGGGCAGCCCGGCCCAGGGCCAGGGAAACGAAGAAGTTCACCAAGGCCGAGCCCGCCAGAACTCCCATGGCCAGGGGCAGGTGGGTGATGGCCACAGGAGTGAAAAACCGATGGCCGGCCTCGTAAAACACCCACAGAGCCACCCCCAGAATCAGGAGGCCCTCCAGAAAGGCGCTGATATTTTCCCACTTGCCGTGCCCGTAAGGGTGCTCCCGGTCAGGGGGATGGGCGGAGAACAGGAGAGAAACCCAGGCAATGGAGGAGGCCACGAGATCAAGGCCGCTGTGCAGGGCCTCGCTGAGCAGCGCGGCGCTGCCGCTTAAAAAAGCCACCAGGAGTTTGGCCGCCACCAGGACGGTGTTGGAGAGGACGCTGATGAGCGCGGCCCGCTGGGGAGTCGTGAAGAACATGGTCTTTCTCAGGGGGAGAGGTATGATTTAGAGGCAAGGTCCATCCACCCAAGTTATTTTACTTTACCACAAAGCATCGTTCAATAATCTGCTGATGCCGCTGACGGTCATTACCAGAGTTCATACACCCGGGGTTATATGGCATCAATCAATTGGTGTGAGCTGGCATTCTGCCGGCAATTACCTGTAGCTATAGGCTTTGGCGTGCAGGTCCTTTGCCGGGGCGCACCATGGAGGCGCCCTCAAAGGCGGAGACGCAAGTCCCGGTAGGGGCGAGGGTTGCGTCGCCCCTGCACCCCAGGGGAAGACAACCTAAAACTTCACCCGGCTGTAAAAGAGACGCTTGACCACCTCCGCAAAGGTCATATAGATCGCCAGGATCGCCCCCACTATGACCAGGAATTTCCAGGGCAAGGGCTGGAAATTGAAAATCCCGGCCAGGGGTGAATAGGGGAAAAGCAGGGTTGCGGCCATGGTGAGGAGGGTGGCCCCCAGAAGATAGGGCCCCGGGGGACTGAGGAAAAAGGGGCGGCGGCTCCGGATCACCAGGACGATGGCCGAGGCCGACAGGACCGACTCCACAAACCAGCCGGTGCGGAATAATTCAGGGGTTGCCTTGAGGATGAAGAGCAGCACCCCAAAGGTGAGATAGTCAAATACCGAGCTTAACAGGCCAAAAACCAGCATGAACTTGCGGATGAAGGCAATGCTCCAGCGATGGGGCCGATCCACCAGCTCCTGGTCCACCCGGTCGGTGGCGATGGTCATTTCCGGAAAATCCGTGAGAAGATTGGTAAGCAAAATCTGGGTGGGCAACAGGGGCAGAAACGGCAAAAACAGGGAGGCCCCGGCCATGCTGAACATGTTGCCGAAATTGGCGCTGGTGGCCATGAAGACATACTTCAGGGTATTGGCGAAGGTCCCCCGGCCTTCTTTGACCCCCCGTACCAGGACCCCCAGGTCTTTTTCCAGGAGCACGATATCCGCGGCTTCCTTGGCCACATCCACCGCGGTGTCTACGGACAGGCCCACGTCCGCGGCATGGAGGGCCGAGGCGTCGTTGATGCCGTCCCCCATGTAGCCCACCACCCGCCCGGTTTTACGCAGGGCCAGGATAATGCGCTCCTTCTGGTTGGGCTCCACCTCGGCAAAGACCTGGGTCCGGCGCACCCGGTGCAGAAGGGCCTCATCGCTCATTTTTTGCAGGTCGGCCCCGGTGATGAGCCGGTCAGCTTGCAACCCCACTTGCCCGGCCACGCTGGCGGCCACCAGACGGTTGTCCCCGGTGATGATTTTGAGGGACACCCCCAGGCGCTTGAGATCCTTGACGCTTTGAGCCGCGTCCGGCTTGGGGGGATCATACAGCACCAGAAAACCCAGGAGGACCATGGCGATTTCGCTGTTTTTGCTGATGCTGGCCTCCGTCATCTCTTTGTAGGCCACGCCCAGGATGCGAAAGCCTTGCCGGCTCAATGCCTGGAAGCGCTCATCCAGCTTCGCCCGCACCGTCTCCAGGGGGACCAGTTCCCCTGAAGGCATTTCCGCCTGAGTGCAGACTTCGAGGACCTTGGCCAGGGCCCCCTTGGTAATCAGGAGGCGCCGCCCGTCCTTGGCCATGAGGAGGCTTAAGCGTTTGCGCACAAAGTCGTAGGGGACTTCGTTCAGCTTTTCCCAGCCGGTGATATCCGGGCAGCAATAATGGCGCAGGGCCTCGTCCACGGGATTGGCAAACCCCGTCTCGAAGCGGGCGTTCACATAAGCGAAAAACAGCACCCGGTCGCTCGGCTCCCCCTGGAGATCCTGGGCCGAATGGATCTTTACCTCGCCCTGGGTGATGGTGCCGGTCTTGTCGGTGCAAAGCACGTCCATGCTGCCAAAATTTTCAATGGCCGCCAGCCGCTTGACAATGACCTGGTCCCGGGCCATGCGCTTGGCGCCCAGGGCCAGGTTGATGCTGATGATGGCCGGTAGAAGCTGGGGGGTGAGGCCCACGGCCAGCGCCAGGGCGAACAGGAAGGAGTCCATCACCGGCCGCTTGAGATAGACGTTCACCGCGAAGATAGTCACCACGAGGAGCAGGGTCACTTCCATCAGAAAGTAGCCGAAGCGCCTGACTCCCCGTTCAAAGTCCGTCTCCGGAGGCTTAAGCCGCAAGGTGTCGGCGATCTGGCCGAAAACGGTGCCCGCGCCGGTGAACACCACCAGGGCGGCTGCCGAACCGCTCACCACGTGGGTGCCCATGAACAGGCTGTTTTTCCGCTGGGCCAAAGGGGCGTCCCCAGAAACCACCCCGTCGACTTTTTCCACGGGAAAGGTTTCCCCGGTGAGGGTCGCCTCATCCACAAACAAGTCCTTCGAGGTGAGGATGAGGGCGTCCCCGGCGATGACATCGCCGGCCTTTAAGATGATTATGTCCCCTGGCACCACCTCTTCCACGGGGATGTCCCGCTCTTCACCGCCCCGGCGCACCATAGCCTTGATCTGCACCAGGGCCAGGAGCCTGGCCACCGCCTGGGTGGCCCCCTTTTCCTGCCAGAAGGCCAACAGGCCGCTGATCAGCACGATAACCAGGATGATGGCGGCGTCCGGGTGATCACCCAAAAAAGCCGACAAGAGCGCCGCAAAAATCAGGATAAGGATGATGGGGCTTTTATATTGGGAGAGGAGCAGGCTGAAGGTGCTGAGGCGCTTTTGGGGCTTGAGGAGGTTGGGACCATAAGTCTTGAGACGCGTCTCTGCCTCGGCCTGGCTTAACCCGGTTACCGCGCTCTCCAGCTTTCCCAGGAGTTCCTGGGGAGGAAGGCTCCAGTAGGCTTCCAGTCCGGGTTCCATACGAAGACGCTAATTATTTTGCGCTTTTCTTGAGAAGGGCTTCCAGCCGTTCCGCATCCCGGGTCTGGCCCCGGATCTGGTAGATTTTCAGCAGGCGTTCGCCGTAAAGTTGGGCCTCAAACCGGTCGCCCTGGGCCAAAGCCAGGGCGATCAACCCATCCAGGGCGTCGATAATGGCGCCGGTCCTTTCCAGGCGGCGGGATTCCTCCAGCCCCATGAGGAGATAGCGGCGGGCCGAGGCGTAATCAGACATGTCCAGGTAAACCCGCCCCAGGCGCGTCCAGCGCACCGCCTGGCCTTCCCGGTTTCTCCCGGCGGTGTCGATGGCCAGGGCTTGCTGGTAGAGGTCCAGGGCCAGCTGGAAATTCCTCTGGCGCCGGGCCACGTCCCCCTGGTGCATGAGGGTAAGGGCCAAAAGCGGCCCGGAGGGCAGGCTGCGGGCGTAGCCCAGGGCCTGCTGGTAGAGGGTGCCGGCCTCGTACCAGCGCCCCTGGCCGGCGGACACGGTGCCCAGGTTGTTCAGGGCCTCGCATATGCCCGGGGCGTTGCCCAGCCCCTCCTGAATGAGAAGGGCCTCCCGGTAGAACTTCTCCGCAGCCGCGAGGTTGCCCTGCTCTTGGGCCACGGCCCCGAGGTTATTCAGGTTGGCGGCGATGCCCGGGCGATAATCGATAAGGCGGTTCATTTTCAGGGCTTCAGTGAATTTGTTCTGGGCCGGGCGCCACTTGGACTCCCGATAATACTGATAGCCCTCGTCGTTGAGCTTCACCGCTTCCTGGCGCAGGTCCGGCAGGGTGGACTTGGCCGCGCCCCCGCACCCTAAGGCCAGGCAGCATAATAACCCCAGACAAAGTTTAGGCCATTTCACCACAGAAACACCTATCAAAGAATCTAATAACGGGGATGTAGAGGCGGGTTCAAAACCCGCCACTACGTCTCAGGCCCCCTTTGTAGGAGCTTGATTTATCAAGCCCTGAGGGCGCAATAAATTGCGCCCCTACAGGGTTGGAGAGGAAGTTTAGGTGAGGGGGCAGGAGTTGGTGGCACAGCTTTCCAGCCTGTGAAAGCCCTGGCCCCTTCCCTCAAACTATGATTATGCATTTTGGGAGCAAAGGCATAATCGGTTACTTTATCTCCTGCTCCATCCGGATGGTGCGCTCTTTGGGCTTGGGGATGTAGCGGCGCAGAATGGGCAATTTTTTGGCGCCTTCGGCTACTTTGTCGGCGTCGCTTAAGACATTCTGGCCGGTGTCCACCAACTCCGGCAGGCCCTCCCCGGCCTGATCCAGATTGTTCACGAAGGCTTCCACTTTGCCGATAATGGCGGGGAGTCTGGCCAGGGCCTCCGACAGGGGCACCGAACCCTGCCGCAGGTTGGCGGCAATCACCTCCACGTCTTTGAGGGTCCGGCGCAGCTCGGCCTTGACTTCCGGGTCGTTTAAGACCATGCCCAGGGCCCCTCTGGGGCTGTTCAGGCCGTCAATGAAATTCTGGGCCCTGGCCACGGTGTCAAGCACCTGTCTATACAGTTTCGGATCACTCACCAGTAATCCCAGGGTGCCCTCCCCGGCATTGATTTTCGCAAAGGTCTCCTTGATATTGGCGAGGGTCTGTTTGAAATCCCCCTTGGGGTCGCTCATTTCATCCGTGATTCTGGCCAGGTTGTTGAAGGCCTTCTGAATGCTGTCGAGAGAGGGCGCGGCCCGGCTGATTAATTCCTGGAGATCCAGGGGCTCGGTGCCCGCCACCAGGCCATTGGGCGGCAGGATGGGCTTATCACCAGTGCCGGCGCTGAGTTCCAGGCTGCGGTCCCCTAGCAGACCGATGCTGCCGATGGTGGCCTGGCTGTCGGTGCGGACCTGGTCCTTGTATTTCTCCAGGACGTCGAAGTTCACCAGGATTTTGCCGTCAGAGCGCACCGTGGTATTGGTGACGCTGCCCACGGTGACCCCGGACAGGCGTACCTCGGAGCCCTTCCTCAGGCCGCCCACGTTTTTAAAAACCGCCTGGTAGGCAATGTAATCCTGCCAGAGACCCTCCTGCCGCGCCACAATAAGCACCATGAAAAGAAGGACCGCCAGGGAGGCCACCACAAAGAGGCCGACAATGGTTTCATATTTCTGGGAAATCATCCCGGAGCATTATCCTCCTTATGCAGGAAACGCCGGGCTTCCTGGTTGGGGGACTGCCAAAATTCCTTGTAGGTGCCCAAAAAAGCAATGGTCCCCTCATATAACAGGGCCACCCGGTCCGCCACCTGCTCGGTGAGGCGCAAATCATGGGTGACGACGATGGAGGTGACCCCCAGGTTAAGCTGCAGGCTGCGGATGAGGCGGCCGATCTCGTCACCGGTGATGGGGTCCAGCCCGGCGGTGGGCTCGTCGTAGACGATGAGCTTCGGGTCCAGGGCCAGGCTGCGGGCCAGAGCGGCCCGGCGTTTCATGCCCCCGGAGAGCTCCGCCGGACTGAGGTTGATGGCCTCCTCCAGCCCCACCTGGGAGAGCTTTTCCCGAACCCGGGCGATAATTTTCTCCCTGGTCCAGTCTGTCTGCTGCTCCATGGGAAAGGCCACGTTTTGCCCCACGCTCATGGAATCATAGAGAGCCGAGCCTTGAAAGAGGTAGCCGGTGCCGAGGCGGAGTTCCCGCCAATCCTCGTCGCTTTTTAATTGGGCCAGGTTCTTGTCCGCCACTTCGAGAGCGCCCTCCTCCGGCACCAGGAGGCCCACCAGCATGCTGGTCATCACCGTCTTGCCGGAGCCGCTGCGGCCTAAAATGACCAGAGTCTCCCCGGAGAGCACCTCGAGATTGATGTCATGCAGGACCTTGCGGCTGTCAAAATATTTGCCGACGCCCCGATAGACAATCAGGGGCTGGGAAGGGGCTCTGGCCGCCGCCGGGGTGGTCTTCTCCGGCTCAGCCCCAGATGAGGATTGTAAGTTTGGTGAGAAAGACATCAGAGATAAGAATAAATAATACCGAGACCACCACTGCGGTCTTGGTGGATTGGCCCACCCCAAAGGTGCCCTTTTCAGTGTTGAAGCCGTGGTAGCTGCTCACCGTACCGATGATCAATCCGAAGAACATGGTCTTGGCGATGCCGGGGAGCACATCCTTGAGTTCCAGGAATTTGAGGGTCAAATAATAGTACGAAGTGGAGCTCATGCCCGCCTGGGTCATGCCTATGACCATACCACCCAGGATGCCGATAACATTGGCGAACACCGTCAGGAGCGGCAGAATCAGGATGCAGGCCATGATGCGGGTGACCACCAGATATTTGATGGGATTCACCGCGGACACGGTGAGCGCGTCAATCTGACTGGTAACCCGCATGGAGCCCAGCTCCGCGCCCATGCCGGCGCCGCCCCGGGCCGCCACCATGATGCCGGCGATGATGGGGCCCAGTTCCCGCACCATGGACATGGCCACCAGCGTGGCGATATAGTTGCCGGCGCCGAACCAGCTCAGCACTTTCAGGCCCTGCATGGCCAGGACCATTCCCAGGGCGAAGGCCGCTACCAGCACCAGGGGCAGGGACTTGACTCCCAGGTGATACATCTGGGCGATGGTTTCCCGCACGAACCACGGGGGGTACACCAGGCTGCGGCAGGCCTCGGCGAGAAAGATGGACATGTCCCCCATGTAGTCCAAAAAGGCCACAAAACGATGGCCCGCCAGGGTTAACAGGCCGGCATGCTCATGTTTGTGATCTTCGTTCATGGCCTTTCTGAAAGGACCTAGGGGAAAGGTTGCGCCCCTGCTGTCCGGCAACGGCTTTTAAAATTTTTTTTCTAAAGTTTACAATACCTTGAATGACTGACCCTGTCAAGGAGAAAGCCCCCGGCCGCCATTTGACGCCTCAGGCCATTTTGGCAAACCTCCATTTACAAATATGTATAAATTTATTTTTCGAAATTGCTGTTATCATGCAAATATGTTACATATATTTCACAATTTTATCGCCTAGCCTCACTGGCATGACTCTTGCTTAATTTTCGGGTAAGGTGGGATGCTTGTGTCAGAAAAAGAACCTTTGGCAATCCTGGATCAGCGCACGGGAAAAGCCACCGAGGAGCTTGCCCTGCTCTTCGAGATCACCCGCATACTGAACGCTCCTGGGCCCTTGGCCCGCAATCTCCAGGACATTCTGAAAATCCTGGCCCAAAGCCTGGGCATGGAGCGGGGCACCATCACCATCCTCACCCCTGACACCAACGAAATCCAGATCGAGGTGGCCCAGGGCCTCACCGCCGAAGCCCGGCGCCGGGGCCGCTACAAGCTGGGGGAAGGGGTCACCGGCCGGGTGGTGGAAACCGGCGAGCCCATGGTGGTCCCCCGGGTGAGCCAGGAGCCCCTGTTTCTGAATCGCACCCGCTCCCGGGGCAAGGCCAAGGACGAGCTCTCCTTCATCTGCGTGCCCATCAAGATCAATCATCAGACCATCGGCGCCCTGTCCGTGGACCGGCGCTACCAGGAGCTCAACCTCGACCGGGACGTGCGCCTCCTCACCATCATCGCCTCCATTATCGCCCAGGCGGGCAACAATCTCCTCCTCATCGACCAGGAAAAAGACGCGCTCCGGGATGAAAACCTGAAGCTCAAAGGCGCTCTCCAGGCCCGCTACCAGGTGGGGAACCTGGTGGGCACCAGCTCCCGCATGCGCCAGGTCTTCGAGATGATCACCCGGGTGGCCCCCAGCAACGCCACCATCCTGATCCGGGGGGAATCCGGCACCGGCAAGGAATTGGTGGCCAATGCCATCCATTACAACAGCCCCCGGGCCCACAAACCCTTTATTAAAGTTAACCTGGCGGCTTTGCCGGAAACTTTGGTGGAGAGTGAACTTTTCGGCCATGAAAAGGGGGCTTTCACCGGGGCCCTGAGCCGCAAGTCCGGCCGCTTCGAGGTGGCCCAGGGAGGCACCGTTTTCCTGGATGAAATCGGGGACTTGAGCCCCACGGTGCAACTCAAGATCTTGCGCGTCATCCAGGAACGGGAGTTCACCCGCCTGGGCGGCAACGCCACCCTCAAGGCCGACGTGCGCCTGCTGGCCGCCACCCACCGGGACCTGGAAAAGTTGGTGGGCGAAGGCATTTTTCGGGAAGATCTCTATTACCGATTGAATGTGTTCCCCATTTATCTGCCGCCGCTCAGGGAGCGCAAGGCCGATATTCCTCTCCTGGCCGAACATTTCCTCTCCCGCCACGCCGCGGAGCAGGCCAAACCCGCCCGGCGCCTCTCCCAGACGGCCCTGGACCTCCTCATGCAATACCGCTGGCCGGGGAATGTCCGGGAATTGGAGAACATCGTGGAGCGGGCCTTGCTGGTGTGCGACGGCGACACCATTTTAAGCGCCCACCTGCCCCCCAGCCTGCAGCCCCCCGCCTGCGCCTATCCCCCCGCCGGCAACAGCACCGGGTCCCATCCCAACCGGTTAAGCCTGGCGGCTCAGGTGGAAAACCTGGAGCGGGAGCTTATCATTGAGGCCCTCAACGCCACCCGGGGCAACCAGAGCCAGGCCGCCGAATATCTGGACACCAGCCTCCGCATCCTGGGCTACAAAATCAAAACTTATGGCCTGGACCCCCGGCAGTACCGGGGTCAATGAGCTATCTCTGAGATTATTGCAGATATTTTTGGGAGAGGGGGCCAGGGGTCGCCGACCCATGCCCCCTCTCCCAAACCCACTCCCCCAACCCCTTATATTTTGCGGGAGCACAGGCTTCCAGCCTGTGCAGGAACAGGCAGGATGCCTGTTCTCATGAGCATAGACGCAGTAGGACGGGCTGCCAGCCCGTCCAGACCTGGGCAGGATGCCCATGCTGCCAGCCTAGGTCGGCAAGCCCTGCCCCCACCGTCATTTCTCGCTTGACTGCCACTGGATGTCAGTCTCGCGGTCAGACTCAGCCCAAGATTACGGGATCGTCAAATCAGCGTTTTCTCAAAACCACAAAAATGACTTTTTCTTAAAAATAATCTACATAATTGTATTTTTTCACTGACTTTTATAACAAGTTTGTATAATTCGACTGCAAGAATACTGGATTGCAGGATATTCCCCTTTGATTTTACAAGACAAATAGTCTCGGCACGTTCTTTGCTTATTACCCACGGCAACGACGATTATTTTTTTTGCAAGGAGGCCATTGTGCACTGCAAAACTATTGAAGACGTTTACAAAGCAGTTAAGGATCACAACGTCAGTTTCATTCAGATCTGGTTCACCGACGTCCTCGGCGTCTTAAAGAGCTTCGCCATCCGGCCCACGGAATTGGAAGAGGCCATGACCGAGGGCATGGGCTTTGACGGCTCCTCCATCGAGGGCTTCTCCCGCATCGAAGAGAGCGACATGATCGCCAAGCCCGATCCCGCCACCTTTCAGCTGCTGCCCTGGCGCCCGGAAGAACAGCCCGTAGCCCGCATGTTCTGCGACATCCTCCACCCGGACGGCTCCCCTTATCCCGGCGACCCCCGCTACGTCTTTAAGCGCATGTTGGCCAAGGCCGCGGAAAAAGGCTACACCTATTATATAGGCCCCGAGCTGGAATTCTTCTATTTTAAGTCCAACAAAGCCACGGAAATCCTCGATGAGGGCGGTTACTTCGACGCCCCGCCCCTGGACCTGGCCTACGACTGGCGGCGCCAGACCATTTTCGCCCTGGAAAAGCTGGGCGTGCGCGTTGAATACAGCCACCACGAAGTGGCCGCGTCTCAGCATGAAATCGACATGCGCTACGACGAAGGCATCATCATGGCCGACAAAACCATGACCCTGAAGGCCACGGTGAAGGCCATCGCCATGCTGAACGGCGTTTATGCCACCTTCATGCCCAAGCCCATTTTCGGCATCAACGGCAGCGGCATGCACACCCACCAGTCTCTGTTCAAGGGCGGCAAGAACGCCTTCTACGATCCCCAGGATCCCTATCATCTCTCCGCCACCGGCAAAAGCTACATCGCCGGCCTTCTGAAGCATGCCCGGGAAATCACCGCCATCTGCAGCCAGTGGGTCAATTCCTACAAGCGCCTGGTGCCCGGCTATGAAGCCCCGGTTTACGTGGCCTGGGCCCGCCGCAACCGCTCCGCCCTGGTGCGGGTGCCCATGTACAAACCCGGCAAGGAAGCGGCCACCCGCTGCGAGTACCGGGCTCCCGACCCGGCCTGCAACCCCTACCTGGCCTTCGCGGTCATGCTGGCCGCGGGCCTCAAGGGCATTGAACAGAACTATGTCCTGCCCGAGCCGGTGGAAGAGGATATTTACCATATGTCCGAAGCCGAACGGGTCCGCCAGGGTATCGCCGAACTGCCGGGCAGTCTCCATGAAGCCGTCCAGGAGGTGGAAAAGAGCACTCTCATTAAAGAAACCCTGGGCGACCATATCTTCACCAAGTTCATCGAGAACAAGAAGATCGAGTGGGACCGCTACCGCATGCACGTGAGCGCCTTCGAGATCGAGCGTTATCTGCCCATCTTGTAAAGCCAAATTGACCGGCTCCAGGCCGGCTTGACAGACCTTTTTGCCAGGACCAGGGGGCCCCGCCTCCTGGCCCTGGTTTGTGCTGACTCGTGGTTTTTCGGGAACCGGACCCGCACCGGGGTGGGAGATCGCTTCACCCGGTGCGGTCACTGTGGTCTCAGGGGGATTGATTCATGAATACCGCCATAAACACCGGCGACACCGCCTGGGTTCTGGTAAGCTGCGCCCTGGTGTTGATGATGACCCCGGCCCTGGCCCTCTTTTACGGCGGCATGGCCCGGCGCAAGAACATTTTGTCCACGTTGACCCTGAATTATGTGTTCATGGCCCTGATCGGGGTGCAGTGGATTCTTTTCGGCTACACCCTGGCCTTCGGCCCGGACATCGGCGGCTTTGTGGGCGGCCTGGATTTTCTGGGCTTCAAGGGTGTGGGCGCCTCGCCCAGCCCCCATTACGGCAAAACCATTCCCCACAACCTGTTCGCCGCGTTCCAGATGATGTTCGCGGTGATTACCCCGGCGCTCATCACCGGCGCCTTTGTGGAGCGGGTGCGCTTTAAGAGCTTTTTGCTGTTCAGCCTCATTTGGGCCACCCTGGTGTATGATCCTTTGTGCCACTGGGTCTGGGGGAACGGCGGCTGGCTGGCGAACCTTGGCGTCCTGGACTTCGCCGGGGGCATCGTGGTGCATATCTCCGCCGGTTTTTCGGCCCTGGCCTTCGCGCTGGCCATCGGCCCCCGCAAGGGCTTCGGCAAGGTGCCCATGGAACCCCATAACATCCCCTTGACCGTCATCGGCGCGGGCCTCCTGTGGGTGGGCTGGTTCGGCTTCAACGGCGGCAGCGCTTTGGCCGCGGACGGCGTGGCGGTCAACGCCCTTCTGACCACCAACACCTCGGCCGCCGCCGCGGGCCTGGTGTGGCTGCTCCTTTCCTGGCTGGACGGCCGGCCCAGCACCCTGGGGCTGGTCACCGGCATGGTGGTGGGTTTGGCGGCAGTAACTCCCGCAGCCGGCTTTATCACCCCCATGGCCGCCATGGTCCTGGGCGCGGTGGCCGCGCCCATCGGCTACTACGGCATTCGCTTTCGCATCCGGCGCAACCTGGACGAGTCCATGGACGTCTGGCCCTGCCACGGTTTGAGCAGCCTTTGGGGCATGATTGCCGCGGGGCTTTTCGCCACCACCGAAGTGAACCCCGCTGGGTCCAACGGCCTGTTTTTCGGCAATCCTGCCCAGCTCGGCATCCAGCTTTTTGCCATTGCCGTGACCATTGTTTTTGTTTTTGTGGTCACCTATGTGGTGGCCAAACTGCTGGATTGGAGCATCGGGCTTCGGGTCACCTCCATGGAGGAGGAAGTGGGCCTGGATATCAGCGCCCACGGCGAACGGGCCTATAGTTAGCTTTAAGCTGTAAGCTTAAGCATAAGCTTTAAGCCCAAGACACAAGGTGAGTACTGCCCACCAATTACCTGGGATCCCTTGAGTTGAACCTGTGGCGAAGCGATGATCTAACCTTTCAGACCAAATAAGTTATCCGTTTTCCGGTAGCCGGATAACCTGAAAATTGAAAGCTTAAACCCAAAATCTAATAGCTTAAAGCTTAGAGCTTAGAGCTTAGAGCTTAGAGCTGAAAGAAAGCCATGCTCAAAAAAATCGAAGCCATCATCCGGGAAGACAAACTCAGCGATGTCAAGGAAGCCCTGCGGGAGATCGGCATCATGGGCCTCAGCAGCTTTGAAATCCGGGGCCACGGCCGCCAGGGCGGCATCACCCTGACCGGGCGCTCCGGCACCTACCAGGTGGATATGCTCACCAAGATTCAGGTCAATATCATCCTGAGCGAACACAACCTGGAGGACACCATCGAGGCCATCCTTTCCTCGGCTTACACCGGGGAACCGGGGGACGGGCTTATCTTCGTCTATCCGGTGGAAGAGGCCATCCGCATCCGCACCCGGGAGCGGGGCCATGAGGCGGTCATGTACCCGGGCGATATTGACGAGCGCAAGGGCTGGACCCCGAGAGGCTGAGGCTGCAAAACCCGACAGGGAACTGCGAATCGCACCTTTATCTTCTGTACAAAATTTAGTATAGATAGATAGGTGCGTTTTCCCATTTGCAACCGTGCCAAATTCATGTAAAAAAAATATTTGCACTTTCATCCGGAAACCCAACCTTACCTTGGTGAAAAACACACTGTTATGAGCCAGAAAATCACTGTCGTGTTGTTGGCCTGCCGCCAGGCCGTCCCTGACCCGGCCCTGCTTGCCATCCCCCTGGAGCAAGGGGGCCTTAAAGCCCGGGTGATCCCGGAGCCATGCAGCAGCAAGGTGGAAGTGTTTCAGATGCTGCGCACCCTGGCCGGAGAAGCCGACCTCCTCTGGGTGGTGGGCTGCCCCGAGGCCGCCTGTCAGTTGGTGGAGGGGAGCTTCCGCATGGCCAAACGGGTGGCGCACGCCCAGGATTACCTGGGAGAAATCGGCCTGGAGCCGCAAAGATTGGGGATGGCCCAAATCCCGGCCGACAGCCGGGAGGCTTTAACCGCCATGGTGGGTGACATTTTGGAGCGGGCCCGGAGCCTGGGGGCGAATCCCGGCCGGACGCCCCGGTGAAAAAGGAGTAGCGTAACCGTGATTATTGGAACGAGAAAACCCCTGGCCGAAATCCAGGACATGGTGAAAAAATATGACCGGCTCTTGTTGGCCGGGTGTGATACCTGCGTGGCCGAGTGCGCCGCCGGCGGCCGCAAGGAAGTGGCCGAACTGGCCGCGGCCCTGCAGATGGCCTTTCGGGTGGCCGGCCAGGAGAAGAACATCACCGAGGCCACTGTGGATCGCCAGTGCGTCCACGAATTCCTCCTGGACGTGGTGGAGTCGGCCCAGGACCGGGATGCGGTGTTGTCCCTGGCCTGCGGCGCCGGGGTCCAGGCCCTGGCCACCCGGCTTCCCGAAACCCCGGTCTTTCCCGCGTTGAACACTCTGTTTATCGGGGAAACCGCGGAGCGGGGTTTGTGGCTGGAAAACTGCCGGGGCTGCGGTAACTGCATGCTGGGCCTCACCGGCGGCATCTGCCCGGTGTCCCGCTGCGCCAAGAACCTGCTCAACGGCCCCTGCGGCGGCGCCAGGAATGGCCTCTGTGAAATCAACCTGGCCAAGGAAATCATCCCCGAGGTGCCCTGCGCCTGGCTGCAAATCTATGACCGGCTCCTGGCCTTGGGGGAAGTGGACCGTCTGATGGAAATTGCGCCCCCCAAGGACTGGTCTTACGGCGACGCTTCCGGACCCCGCCGGGTGGTCCGCCCCGACCAGCAGGCCTGAGGTAGAGAACATGCCGGCCAAGTATCACATCCACGTCCACCCGGTTGCGCCCCGCTTCCCGGCCCACGGCAAGAGCACGGTCCTGGATTGGGGTGAAGGCTGCGTGCGCTGCACCCGCTGCGTCAAGGAAACCTGCCCCTATCATGCCTTCGACCAGCGGAATTTTGACAAAACCAGCCTCACCGACACCATCGACAGTGTGTGCAAGAGCTGTTTCCGCTGCGTCCAGGGCTGCCCCCGGGAGCTGGTCACCAAGATCCTCAACCCCCAGTATCAGGGCCTGGGAGACGACTACTGGACCCCGGAAGTGCTGCTCTCCATCTGGTATCAGGCGGAAACCGGCAAGATCCCGGTGTCCGGCGCCGGCTACGGCGGTCCTTTCTCGGGGGACGGCTTTGATGCCATCTGGACCGATATGTCCGAAATCGTGCGGCCCACCCGGGACGGCATCCACGGCCGGGAATATATCAGCACTGCCATCGACCTGGGACGCCATCCCCTGTTTCTGGTGTTTGACCACCAGCAGAACCTGGTTTTCGAGCCGGCTCCCGTGGTGGAGATACCGCTCCCGGTATTGCTGGGCGAACCTCCCTTCGGCGCGGGGCTTCCCCGGGTGATCGAGACTTCCCTCAAGGCGGCCCAGAGCCTGGATACCCTGATGGTAATCTCCCGGAGCAATATCACTCAGGAAATGGCCCAATCTGCGGCGAATCTGGCGCCCAGCTACCCTGCCGGCGCCCTGGAACTGGATGACCCGCTCTTAGAAAAAATTCGCCTCGTCGAAATTTTGGATGGAGAAGGCGTGGTGGCCCAGGTAGATGCCCTGAAGCGCCGCTATCCCGATTTAGTCTGCCTAATCAAAGTCCCCGCTGACGGCCGGGCCTCCTCCCGGGTGGCGGAACTGGCCGGCGCGGGAGCGGAGATCATCCATCTGGCCGCGGGCCCCAACGCCCAGGGCTTCGGGGACGTGACCGCCCTGCACCTGAAGGACCTTATCCGCCAGACCCATCTACGCCTGGTGGAGATGAAGCTCCGGGATACGGTGACGATCCTGGCCTCAGGGGGCATCGCCATGGCGGAGCACGTGGCCAAGGCCATCATCTGCGGAGCCGACGGCGTGGTGGCGGACATGCCCCTGCTCATCGCCCTGGAGTGCCGGGTGTGCCGCAACTGCCTCAAAGGCGAGCCCTGCCCCGTGGACATGGATAATGTTGACGTCAATAAGGGGTCCCAACGCCTGGTGAACCTCATGGGCGCCTGGAACAACCAGCTGCTGGAAGTCCTGGGAGCCATGGGCTTAAGAGAAGTGCGCCGCCTCCGGGGCGAGGTGGGCCGGGCCATGTTTGTGGAGGAATTGCAGAAAGAAATCTTCGCGCCCCTGTTTGCCCGTTCGGTCACGGAAGCGGGAAGAAGGGAAGGGGAATAAAAGGGGCTGTAAGCTTTAAGCTGTAAGCTTTAGGCTTTTTTCCAGAAAGATGGCAAACTTTTGCGTCTGGCTGCATCTTACCCCCAGGTTAAGAATAGCAAGATGTAGGGGGCGTCTAACGCGCCACGAAATGAATGGTGCGCAGAGCGCACCCTACATTAAATGCATCCCCTCTCCCCCTGTGGGGGAGAGGGTTAGGGTGAGGGGAATGAATTCCCTTCCGCTCTCATCAAGGCCACAGTTGAAATTGAAATGCACGGCTTTTAGCTTAAGGCTTATAGCTTACAGCTTAAAGCCCTTTGCTCATGGAAATACTATGGCAAATGAACCAGCCCTGATAGAGGAACCCGAATCCTGGGCCCCCGGCCCCTGGGAGACGGTGCGCACTTCGTGCCGCTTTAAGAACCCCCTGTCCAAGTACCGCGTCTGGCGCAATGAGGGCCGCTGCATTCAATGCGGCAAATGCGCCGAGCTCTGCCCCTACGGCGTGCACACCAAGGTGGGGACCTACATCCGCCGGCCCAAAAGTTATTTGTGCCTCGGGCCGTCCTGCGAGAAAAACGACTTTTTCTGCGTGGCCAACTGCCCCACCCAGGCTCTGTCCGTGCGGTATCATCCCGCCTACACCTCTCTGGGGGACAGCCGCTGGCCTGCGGACCTGCTCATCGCCACCTGGTGGATGGCCGAGTTCGGCACCCTGCCCTACAGCGACGTGGAGTACCGCACCGGCGCCTCCGGGGGCGGCTTCGACAAGATGCGCTTTCTGTTCCCGCCCCGGGCCAAGGACGCCAAGCTCAAGCATGACGACATCTCCCTGGAGCTGGAGCTGAACCGCCGCAACGACGGCCGTCCCCTGGTCACCCTGTCGGTGCCCTGGTACGGCGGCGGCATGTCCTTCGGCTCGGTGAGCCTCAACACCATCCTGTCCCGGCTCAGGGCTGCGGTGCGCTACAACACCATCATGTCCACCGGCGAAGGGGGCTATCCCGAGGACCTCTATCCCTATGACCATCACGTGGTCACCCAGGTGGCCACCGGGCTTTTCGGGGTGCGGGAGGACACCCTCCAGCGGGTGCGCATGGTGGAGTTTAAGTACGCCCAGGGCGCCAAACCGGGATTGGGCGGCCACCTCCTGGGGGACAAGGTCACTCCTGCGGTGGCCCGCATGCGGGAGTCGGTGCCCGGCAGCGCCCTGTTTTCGCCCTTCCCCTTTCATAGCGTTTATTCCGTGGAGGACCACAAAAAGCACCTGGACTGGATCAAGGAAGTGAACCCCCGGGCCCTGGTGTCGGTGAAGGTCTCCACCCCCACGGACGTGGACATGGTGGCGGTGGGGAGCTATTACGCCGGGGCCCACGTGGTGCAGTTGGACGGGAGCTACGGCGGCACCGGCGCTGCGCCGGACATCGCCAAGAAAAACATCGCCATGCCCATCGAGTTCGCCGTCCCCAAGGTGCACCAGTTCCTGGTACAGGAGGGCATCCGGGACCAGATTACCCTCATCGCCTCCGGCGGCATCCGCACCGCCTTTGACGTGGCCAAGGCCATCGCCCTGGGCGCGGACGGCGTCCAGATCGGCACCGCGGAGCTGGTGGCCCTGGAGTGCCTGCGCTGCCACCAGTGCGAATCGGGGCGGGGCTGTGTCCGGGGCATCGCCACCACCGACCCGGAACTCGTGGACATGATGACCGTGGACTGGGGCACCAACCGGGTGGGCAACATGTATAACGCCTGGACCTGGCAATTAAAAGAAATTCTCCGCCGCTTCGGCATGAGGAGCATAAGGGAACTGGTGGGCCGCACCGACACGCTGGTTCACCTGGATTACTATAATTTTCCCGTGGATGATGACGTGCGGCGGGGCGCTTAGAGAAGGTTTTCTGTTTTCTGTTGTTTGACCTCGTTCCCAAGTTGCACTTGGGAACGAACAGAGGCGCCAAGCTCAGCTTGGCTCAAAACCGCGTTCCCAAGCACAGCTTGGGAATGCGAAGAATCAATCAAACGAGAAGCCATGATTGACATGAAAGATACCAATAATCTCCATGCCGGCCTCAAACTCTGGCAAACCCGCCAGGACTTCCCCCGCTCCTACCCTGTCGACAAGATTGTCAAAGGTGAAGACGAGGGCGGCTGCGGCGTTACCGGTTTTGCCGCCAGCGTGCCGGTGTCCGGCAAACACATCTTTCTCCCCTCCATCCAGATGCACAACCGGGGGAACGGCAAGGGCGGCGGCATCGCTGCGGTGGGGCTGGACGCCGACTCTTTAGGCGTCTCCCAGGAGGTCCTGGAAGAGGACTACCTCATCCAGGTGGCCTATCTGGACCCCGAGGCCCGGCGCCAGGTGGAAAGCCAGTTCATCACCAACGTCTTCCGGGTGGACGCATCAGGCCAAGGTGCCCACGGTCAGCGACTGGCGGGACCTTCCCGGCCTTACGGTGCAGCCCCCGGACGTCTGGCGCTACTTTGTCCGGGTCAAGCCCGAAGTCCTGCAATATTTCGTGCACCAGCACCGCCTTTACGAAATCCCCATGCGCCTGGTGGAAGACGAGTTCGTGGCCCAGAACTGCTACAAGCTGAACCAGGCATTTTACGCCTCCCTGGGGGAGAAAAAGGCCTTTGTCCTTTCCCAGGGGCGCAACATCATGATCCTCAAGATCGTGGGCTATGCCGAAGAAGCGGCCTTGTACTACCAACTGCTGGATTTTAAGGCCCACATCTGGATCGCCCACCAGCGCTATCCCACCCGAGGGCGCGTCTGGCACCCCGGCGGCGCCCACCCCTTTGCGGCCCTGAATATGGCCCTGGTGCACAACGGCGACTTCGCCAACTATTTTGCGGTGAGCGAGTACCTGAGCCAGCGCCATTTTTATCCCCAGTTCCTCACGGACACCGAGGTGGCGGTGCTGATTTTCGACCTGTGGCACCGGCTTTACGGCTATCCCCTGGAATACGTCATCGAGGGTCTGGCCCCCACCACGGAGCGGGATTTTGATCTTTTACCGCCGAAAAAGCAGCACATCTACCGGCAAATCCAGTCGGCCGGCATCCACGGCTCCCCGGATGGCCCCTGGTTTTTCATCATTGCCCGAAACGACACCGCCAAAAACCGCCTGGAGCTCATCGGCATCACCGACACCAGTATGCTCCGGCCCCAGGTGTTCGCCTTCTCGGATGGGGAGGTGCAGATCGGCCTGGTGTGCTCCGAAAAACAGGCCATTGACGCCACCCTCGCCAGCCTGGCCGAGGAGGACCGCCGCTTCTGCCCGGTGGCCGACCTCTACTGGAACGCCCGGGGCGGTAGCCACACCGACGGCGGCTCCTTCATCTTTTCCCTGGAAAACAAGAACGGCAAAAAGGTCCTGTCCTGCCACGACAAGTTCGGCAAACCCAAGACCGTGCCCTGGTTCCAGCAGCCCTGGGAGGGGTCCCTGCCGGACATCACCCCGGAACGGTTTGAAGAATTGGCCCCCCAGGTGCAAGGGTACCTTAAGGATGTGAGCGGTCAGGCCCTGTTCCAGTATGTCACCGCGCAGTTGCCCCAATGGCCTTACGCCCGCTTCCTGGAAATTCTCCAGATAGCCGAAGATCTGGCCAAAGAGGACGATGACCTTAAGGCCGCAGCCATCGCCGCTCTTTCCCTTCTCATGGACCGGCGCTACGATGTCGGCGAGAAAAAGTTCAGCCATCTGACCCGCCTCATCTCTGACGGCCTGAACCGTATTTTCGCGGCCACCCCCAAGATGGGGGAGAAGAGCCCCAGCCGTTACCGCTACCTTGATTGGCAAAACCGGGAAGCCCTGGTCGCACCTTTAAGCCCCAATAACGTTCTGATTCTCAATGCCGGGGAATTTCCCCCGGAAGGGGAGGACTGCGACGCCCGTTTGCTGTGCAAAGCCTTTGAGCTGGGCTGGCAGCGGTTTATTTGCTACGCCTACCGGGGCCAGCGCTTCCTGGGCTGCGGCTTCGGTCTCAACACCGATCAGGTGCGCTTCGACGTCTACGGCAGTTCCGGGGATTACCTGGCCTCGGGCATCGACGGCATGCAGGTTTACGTGCACGGCAACGCCCAGGACCAGCTCGGCCAGATCATGAAGCGGGGCCGCCTGGTGGTTTATGGCGACGTGGGCCAGACCTTCATGTACGGCGCCAAGGGCGGCGACGTTTTTATTATGGGGAACGCGGCCGGCCGCCCCCTTCATCAACGCGGTGGGCCGCCCCCGGGTAGTGATCAACGGCACCGCCCTGGATTTTTTGGCCGAATCCTTCATGGCCGGCGACGCCCTGAAGGGCGGCGGCTTTGTCATCGTCAACGGCATGGAGTTCGACCACCGGGGCCGCATCAGAATGCAGGCCAGCCCCTATCCCGGCAGTAACCTCTTCTCCCTGGCTTCCGGCGGCGCCATCTACATCCGGGACCCTTACGGGCAGGTGGTGGCTGAGCAGTTGAACGGCGGCGAAATCGTGCCCCTCTCCGAGGCTGACTGGCACCTGATTCTCCCCTACCTTCAGGAAAACGAGCGCCTTTTTGGCATTTCTCTCACGAAACACCTGCTCACCGTGGACGGGGAACTGCGGCCCCCTGAGGAGGTTTACCGCAAGGTCCAATCCGTCAAATTGGCGGTCCTGGCCAAGATGGTGGAGGAATCGGGCCTGGAGGAAATCGGCTGGGGGGAGTTAGGGAAGCACTAAGAGGTTTTCTGTTTTCTGTTTTCTGTTTTCTGCAAAAATGATGCTATGAACAACTTATTCCGGGGTGTCGTCAAAAAGTATTTTTTCTCTAAGGGCTCGGCTTGCCGTGCCCAGACGTAGGCTTAGCTCCCGCGGCCACAAAAAATTTGCTCTTCAGAGGCAACTCGGTATAACATGCTACCCGGGGGGCAGGGGAATCCAAAGCCCTGCCCCCTTCTCCATTTCTGGTCAAGGAGATCAATCATGCCGAGATTCGTGAATTTGGCTTTCTTTATCCCTTTGCTGGCGGGCCTTTTTTCCTCCGCTCCCCTGGTAGCGCAGAGTGCTGCGGCTCAACCGAAATTTTCCAGCGCTTTCACCAATCTCAGCACCGAGTGCCAGGACGCCCTGAAATCTGTGGGCGAAGGCCAGGACATGCCCCTCAGATGCAAAGGCTACGGCCAGTATTATATCTACATCTATTACAGCGCCTTTGCCTCCCATATCGCTGTTAAGACCAAAGGCAATGATGACGTTACTATCCATGTCACTGCCGAGCATCCAGATTTCAGTGATAAAAGAGACAGTAAAGTTGAATGGCGCCTCGCCGATGACAAACCTTTTGCGGTGATCATAAAAGTTTCCCGGTATAACAAAGAAGTTCAGGATACCGGAGAAAACCCCTACCAGGATAAATATAGGGTGGGCGAAACGATTCTCGTTAAAGGCCTGACAGGATACGAAAACATTGATTTTCAGGTGAACGCCAGGAACTACAATGCCTTTGGAGAAGCAAGAAAGCTGGCAGACAGCGCTTACTTGAAAAGCCGTCCATAGCAAATTCTTTCCCGTTAAGAGGCGCAAGGCGGAATGCGCTGTGCTTTCCCGCCCGAAGCCTCGGGAACCCGCCATAATGCAGGGAACATGTGCCTTGGCCCCGGCGCCTTTTCGTGGTAACATGGTAAAATGGAATTTATCTGATGAAATTACAGCACACCATTAAAGCAGTAATTCGCACAGGGGAAGAATTCGGGTTCGTCGCCGAGTGCCTGGAAATACCAGTGGTAACCCAAGGGGCTACCCTGGATGCGGTCACGCGCAATTTGCAGGAGGCGGTGAGCCTTCACTTGGAAGGAGAGGATCTTAGGGAATTGGGTTTAGTCGAACATCCCACTATTTCAATAACTTTCGAAATCGAACCCCTGCGTGCCACGGCTTAAGCGTCTAAGCGGCAAGAACCTCATTGCCATCTTGGAACACTTTGGCTTCGCAACGGGCCATCTTTCGGCAAGCCTGTCGGTATATTAATCCTGAAGAACTAAGGCATTACTTTTATTCTGAATAATTCCCTCTTATCTTGACAGTCAATTTCTCTTATCCTATTATTGATATTGAGAAAATTTTCACAATTATTTTTGGGGGTGCGCCATGAACGCTGCCTCTTTGTCCGGATTGGCCGATTTCTTCGTTTCGCCCCAACGCTTCCCCGTCTCCGGGGTGGAGACCTATATTCTCCTCCCGGCCCTGGTGGCCCTCTTCGTATCCACCTTCACCTCCATGGGCGGCGTCTCAGGAGCCTTTTTGCTCTTGCCTTTCCAGGTCAGCGTTCTCAATTTCACCAGCCCGGCGGTGAGCCCCACCAATCTGGTCTTCAACATCGTGGCCATTCCCAGCGGCGTGTACCGCTATATCAGGGAGGGCCGCATGAATTGGCCGGTGGCCTGGGTGACCATCCTGGGCACACTGCCGGGTTTGCTCTTCGGCGCCCTGATTCGGGTCAACTGGCTCCCCGACCCCAGGCATTTCAAGCTCTTCGTGGGTTGCGTCCTCCTCTATATCGGCGGCCGTCTGCTCTATGACCAGACCCCCGGGGCCAAGCGCAAGAAGGCCAGAATCCAGGAATTCGAGGCTAAAGTCCAGAAACGCCTGGCCGAAGTCTTGAAGGAAGCCGGCCATACCACCGGCCGCGCCCTGCCCGCGGCCGCCAGGGTGCGGACCGCCGACTGGAGCTGGCGGCAGGTGTCTTACACCTTTTTAGGGGAAACCTTCACCTTTAAAGCCCCGGCCCTGCTGCTGCTGGCCCTGGTGGTGGGGCTCATCGGCGGCACTTACGGCATCGGCGGCGGCGCCATCATTGCCCCCTTCCTGGCGGCCATCTTTCAACTGCCCATTTACACCATCGCCGGCGCGGCGCTCTTGGGCACCCTGGTCACCTCCGTGGCCGGCGTGGGCATTTACTACGGATTGGCTTCTTTTTATCCGCAGCAAGCCATGATTCCGGACCTGGCCCTGGGCGCGCTTTTCGGCGTGGGTGGCTTCGCCGGTATGTACATCGGCGCCCGCCTGCAAAAATTCATATCCGGCTCCATCCTCCGTCTCGGCCTGGGTCTGGTTATTACTGGCCTGGCCCTGCGCTATATTGTGGGATTCTTCTTGGGGTAGGACTTTGTGTGGGAAGGGAGGTTCCCACGGCCTGGAAGCCCGTGCTATTGGTCACATACCCTTATCCCCTCCCCCCAATCCCTTAAGGGGAAGCAGTTTCTGAGTAATTCGGGGCTTGAGGCCCTGAATTGCTCAGCCGCTATGTGGGTTGGGAGGGGGGCTTGGGGGGAGGGCAGGGACCCCAGGTCCCTGGCCCTCCCCCTAAAAAAATCTTCAAAGAGGCCGCCATGTTTTGGGAACTTTCCGAAAAAGGCATTGTCTTTTTTCCCGACCCTTATCTTATCGGCACCCCGGCGGATTTCGGCCTGGAGTATGAGGAGGTCTGGTTCACTGCCGAAGACGGCGTCAGGCTCCACGGCTGGTGGGTCCCCAAAGCCGGGGCCCCGGTTTGGCTGTGGTTCCACGGCAACGCCGGCAACATCAGCCACCGCCTGGAAAATATCAAGCTCCTGGTGGAGGAGGTGGGGGTTCAGGTTTTCATTTTCGACTACCGGGAATACGGCAAATCCGGAGGCAGCATCAGCCGGGAAGGCACCTTCAAAGACGCCACCGCGGCGTATCGCTATCTCACGGAAACCCGGGGCTTGCCCGGTTCCGACCTCATCCTCTTCGGCCGCTCCCTGGGCACGGCCCTGGCCACGGATATCGCCCTGAAAGGTGTCTCCCGGGCCCTCATCCTGGAGTCGCCCTTCACCAACTCCCAGGAAATGGCCAAGCTCTACGCCCCCTTTCTCTTCGACTGGCGCCCCAAGGTGCCCTACGACAACCTGGGCAGGATTGGCTATGTCAAGGTGCCGGTCATGGTCATCCATGGCGCCCATGACGAGATCATCCCGGTGGATATGGCCCGCCGGGTGTTTGCCGCCGCGCCCGAGCCCAAGGAACTCTATATCATTCCCGGTGCCCACCACAACGACACCTACCTGGTGGGAGGCTGCGGAATATATCAGGCGCCTGCGGGCTTTTATCGACCAAAGGGCTTCCTCAAATAAGCAACCTTAATTCCGCCCCACTATCCTTTTTGCAAAATATCCTTAGAAAAGTGACAATAAGGAACTCCGGTTTCTGCGCTAGTCCTTCTCCGCGGCCGCCAGGACCATCCCGGTAATAACTTTCGCAAGGGGCTCCCCATGACTTCTAACCATGCTTTGAAGCAAAAAGCCCTCCGCCTGTCTTACCTGACAGTGGGCTATAACATTCTCGAAGGGGTTATTTCCCTGTTGGCCGGCTTCCTGGCCGGCAGCATCGCCTTGGTGGGCTTCGGCCTGGACAGCTTTGTGGAATCTCTCTCCGGCGGCATCATGATCTGGCGTTTTCGCCATCATGCAGACTTGGCCCCGGCTGAAGAGGAACGCCGGGAAAAGCTGGCCGTCAAGCTGGTGGGCTGGACCTTCCTGGTGCTGGCGGCCTATGTCCTCTATGAATCCCTGAAAAAACTGGTGTTTCAGGAGGCCCCGGCCCCCAGCCTCCTGGGCATCGCCATCGCCCTAATTTCTCTCATCATTATGCCACTTTTGTTTTTCCTCAAGCTCCACCTCAGCGGCGAACTGGGAAGCGCCAGCCTCAGAGCCGACGCCAAGCAAACCCTGGCCTGCGCCTTCCTGTCCCTGGCCTTGCTCGTGGGCCTCGGCCTCAACTATGTCGCGGGCTTCTGGCAGGCTGACCCGGTGATCGGCCTGGTCATTGCCGCGTTTTTGGCGAGGGAAGGCTACGAGACCCTGAAAGAGGAAAAGCTCTGCAGTTGCTGCGGCATCTCTTGTGATAGCCCGACGAACGAGTAATGTTCGTGGTAGGGGTGGACGGTTGCAATACCAGGTTCGGTTTGTAGGCGGGTTTAAAACCCGCCCCTACTGGTGATATCAATAGGTTATCTGAGTGATTTGTTTCATTTCAAAGCGAACTTGGTATTAGGTGGACTTTGCCCACCTTTAGTTCCTCTCGAAATAAGGAGAGCCTTGGTGGCACAGGCGTCCCGCCTGTGCAGCCGCAGGCTGAAGCCTGCGGCTATCTTTGGATGCCGTCTTCAATTTTCAGAAAAAGATTCATGGTGGGCGGCGCCCAACCCGTGATTCCTATTTCTTTTGAGGTTTCTTCCCTTTCTCCAGCCGCTGCTGCACCGCTTTCATGAGCAACGGCCAGGAGATGGTGGCGTCGCAGAGCACCTCGGCATAACGGCCGCCGTCCTCCGGGGCCATGAACTTCCCCCAGGAGATGCCTTCCCGGTAGGTGGAGCCGCTCAGGCCCCCCCAATGGACCGGTTCAGGGCAGAGGCGCACCCCGTATTGATACTTCACCTCCGGAATATCGAGCCCCAACCGGCCGTGCAGGAGTTCCAGATAGGGGGCTACCTGCTGGGCCCAGTTCCGGGGCACCCCGCCCCCCACGGTGAAAATCCCCAATTTCTTGGCCTGGAGCACCTTTCTGGGCATAGCTTGCCCAGGTCCAGAAACGGGTTGAATTTCAGGGACAAGGAAGTGAGGGCCTGGGGCAATTTCCCGCCGGCCTCGGTGGCCCGGCGCACCATGTAAACAGCCAGGTCCAGCCCCAGTTCCGAGTCGGTGAAGGCCGGGATGAAAACCGGCACCCCCTTGAGAAAGGCGTTGCGCAGGAGGCCGGGCTGGTCGGTCTGGGCCGCCAGGTGCCGGCCCAACTCCCGGCACAGGCTGGCGGAAGCCCAGACTTCCTCGTGATCCAGCTTTTCCAGGACTTCCCGCACCACTTCCTCGGCGTAGTCCAGATTGGCCTCCATCTCCAGGGTGTCGTAGATGCGGTTGTAGCCCTGGCTATAGAGCTCCCGGTCGGAGCGGTGTTGGGGATACTTGTAATGGGCCCGGCCCAGGTTCTCCACAAAGCCGTGGGCCACCAGGGCCCCGGTGGTGATGACCACATTCAGCCAGCCCCGGTCGATCATGTCACAAAGGAGCAGGCCCATTTTGGCCACACTCATGGCCCCGGAAAAGGTGCCGATGATGGTGACCTCCGGGTCCTGGACCATGGCGGCCAACACCTCGGCTGCTTCCCCCAGACTCCGGCCCCCAAACGCGGTTTTGCCCATGGCCCGGAGGAGCCCGTCAAAGTCCGCAATGCTGTTGAGATCTAATGCCTCCAGGGGCTCCAGACCGTCCTGGGCCCCGTCGTGATAATCTTCAAGTTTTCTGCGCATAGCAAGTTCCTTGGAAGAAATTTGGGGGAGGGGGCTAAGGACTGTGGGCCCTTACCCCCTCCCCCAATCCCTTGAGGGCGGTAAAGAAGAGGCGGGTAAGTCAGGGCTGATCAGCCCTGACTTACCCGGCCCCCTTAAAGGGGGTTGGGAGGGGGGCTTGGGGGGAGGGCGGGGGAGCCGCCGCTCCCCCGGCCCTCCCCCCAACTCACATTCCCGCCGCCCTAAGGGCGGCGGGAATGGTACATATATCCCAGCGCCTTGTAAAGCACCCGGGCCGCAGTGAATTCGCTCACCCGGTGGCCGGGGATGGGAGCCAGCTCCACCAGGTCCAGGCCCACGATGGGACCCCGTTGGGCCACGGTTTTCAGCAAAGTAAGCACCTGATAGTAGCTGAGGCCGCCGGGTTCAGGCGTCCCCACCCCCGGCACCACGCCCGGGTCGAAAACGTCGGCGTCGATGGTGATATAGACCGGGCCTGACAGGCCTCGCAGGTGCTCCAGGGCCTTGTCCCAGCCCTCCGGGGTGTGGAGGTCTCTGGCTTTGAAGAGTTTTCAGGCGCGGCGCCACCCAGAGAAGCTGGCTTTCCTCCTGGGAATAGCTCCGCACCCCGAGAGTCGTCAGGGGCCGGCCCAGATCATACACCCTTTTCAAGGCGCAGGCATGGGAGAGCTTGCTGCCCTCAAAGCTGTCCCGCAGGTCGGCGTGGGCGTCCAGGGCCACGATCTGGAGATCAGGATACTTGGTCTGCACCGACTGCACCAGGGCCGGGGTGATGGTGTGTTCGCCCCCCAGGGCCAGGACCACCTTCCCCTGGGCCACCCAGGCTTGCACGTTTTTGCGGATTTTCTCCAGCATGGCCTGGGGACCTGAAACCTCGGGAAGAATGGGAGGGGCCGTGGCCAGACGCACCGCGGCGCTGGGGTCCCAGCCGTCCTCCTCGTCCCAGAGCTCCACCTGCCGGGACGCAGCCAGAATGGCCTCGGGGGCCTCCCGGGTCCCCGAGCCGTAGGTGGTGGTGGCCTCGTAGGGGATGGGCAGGATGATGGCCTCGGCTTCCTTCACCGGCAAAAATTTCAGGTCCAGGAAATTGGGAAACGACATCTCAGGACTCCTCAGGCACGGGCAATTTGGCTTCCATCTCTTTGAGGCGCCGGTACAACGTAGCCAGGCCGATGCCCAGCAGGCGGGCCGTCAGTTCCTTGTCCCATCCCGTCTTTTTCAGGGTCTGGATGATGGCCAGGCGCTCGATCTCCTCCATGGAGGCCCCCACCGGGATGGTGATCTGGTCGTCCTCGGGAGAGTAGCGCCGCACCTCATCCGGGAGGTCCGCCAGGTCCACCATGTTCCCCTGGCACAAGGCCACGGCCCTCTCCACCACGTTCTGCAGTTCCCGCACATTTCCGGGCCAATAATGACTTTTCAAAGCCGCCATGGCCTCCGGCGTAAAGCCCATGGCGGCGCGGTTATTTTCCAGGCAAAATTTATCCAGAAAGTGCAGGGCCAGCAGGGGAATGTCATCCTGCCGGTCCCTTAGGGGCGGAATTGACAGGTGAATGACGTTTAAGCGGTAAAAAAGGTCCTTGCGGAATCGGCCCCCGGCCACCGCGGCCTCCAGGTCCACGTTGGTGGCCGCGATAACCCTGACGTCCGCCTTCAGGGTCTGGCTCCCCCCTACCCTCTCGAACTCCCCTTCCTGGAGCACCCGCAGGAGCTTCACCTGAGTGGACGGGGGAATCTCACTGATTTCATCGAGGAAGATGGTGCCGGTGTCGGCCAACTCGAAGCGGCCCTTGCGCTGCTGAATGGCCCCGGTAAAGGCCCCCTTTTCATGCCCGAAGAGCTCACTTTCGATGAGCCCTTCGGTGAGGACGCCGCAGTTCAATTTCACGAAGGGCCGGTCCCGGCGGGGGCTCTGGTAGTGGATGGCTTCGGCCACCAGCTCTTTGCCCACCCCGCTTTCCCCCGAGAGAAGCACCGTGCTCCTCACCGGGGCAATCTGGTTCACCAGATTAATGACCTTAAGGAGGGCCTCGCTGCGGCCGATGAGGCGGCCGGTGGGACTGCGCTCCTGGAGGGCCTGGCGCAGGCGCTGATTCTCCGCCAGGATTTGTTGGGTCTCCAGGGCCTTGCTCACCACCTTGCGGAGTTCATTCATCCGGAAATCCTTGGTGATGAAGTCGTAAATCCCCTTTTTCAGCGCCGCCACCGCGTCGTTCACCGTAGCGTGACCCGAAATCATAATGGCAATGGCCTCAGGCCGGATGATGCGCAGGGCCTCAAAGAGATGAGTGCCCTCCATGTCCGGCAGTTTGAGGTCAATGATGGCTAAATCCACCGGCTGACGGCGCACCTCTTCCAAGGCTGCGGACCCTGTTGCCGCCGCAATAATCTCGTGCCCCAACTTCTTCAACCCGGTGGCCAACGCTTCCCGGGTGGGGGCGTCGTCGTCCACGACCAAGATAATGCTCATAGATTTTTTGAGGGGAATATTCCAGGAATATTCCGAGAGTTGATTTATCTAAGGAATATCATAAATAATCCCTTTTGCTAAAGGGGCCTCAGGAAATATTATAATTCCCAAGGTGAAGCCAATAAAGGTTGTTTTACTTCATAAGTGGTCTTTTTCTTGTTCATAAGTGGTAGGGGCGCCATTCATGGCACCCTTGAGGGCGTGATAAATCACGCCCCTACGCTTGGTTACCGCGGTCTGGCGGTTGAAATTCAGAAAGGCATCCGCTCTGGATGAGTAAACCTTGCGGCTGCACTCCCATCACAGGCTGTCCATCCAGCCCAGGATCACCCGGACCACCTCAGCCAGCACGTCTTCGGATAGGGGCCGGCTGCCCGCCTCGAAGGAGTGCCCCAGGCCGGGGAGCACGTGGAGATCAGTCCTCACGGGCATCTGGCCCATGACCTTCCCCAAGAGGTCCAGTTGGCAGAAAGGATCCCGACCGCCCTGGATAAAGAGCGGCGGGCACGGCAGGACATAAAGGGGCCGGTCCCGAAGATTCTCGGGCTTGCCCGGCGGGTGCAGGGGATAGCCCAAAAAGACCAGACCGCTGGCCCCCACGTCCTGGGCCACGATCTGCGCAGCCAGGCGGGCCCCCATGGATTTTCCCCCCAGAAACAGGTTCAGCCCCTGGAATTCCTCCAGGTCGGATACATATTCCACCACCAGGCGGAAGGCCCCTTCCAGGACCGGGTCCGGATCGGGGCGCTTTTTGCCCTCCTCCGCATAAGGAAAATTGAAGCGCACCATGACGATGCCTTCCCGGGCCAGCCGCTCGTGGACGCCCGCAATGAGGGGGTGGTCCATGGTGTTGTTGGCGCCGTGCCCCAAAATCAGCACGGCCACCATGGTGGCGGTGCGGGGAATGCCCAAAACGGCGCGGAACTGGCGATCCGGCCCCAAAGGCAGGGTTACCTGGCGAGTCTCCATGTGAGGCCCTTTTTCATATGGTATTGTAGTCTTGTCTTTGGGAAAGGGGGCCAGGGGCCGGTGGCACAGGCTTTCCAGCCTGTGGCCATTCCTGGCCCCCTCTCCCAAACCCACTCCCCCAACCCCTGTAGGGGCGCAATTTATTGCGCCCTCAGGGCTTGATGAATCAAGCCCCTACGGGGGGGTGGGAGGGGCTTCCAGCCCGTCCAGGCACGGGCAGGATGCCCGTGCTACCATCCATAACTCGGGAGCACAGGCTTCCAGCCTGTGCACAAACAGGCATGATGCCTGTTCTCCCGCTTCAGGTTGGGAGGGAAACCTAAGGGGAGGGGGCAGGGGTCCGCGACCCCTGGCCCCCTCCCTCTAATATATTTAACAATCCGTCTGCCTCATCCAGAAGCATGATGCAAGGTTTCTGGTCTGCCAGAAGATGGGACAGGCCGCCGCCTCCCGGCCAGGGCACCAGGTGTTCCCAGCCGCCCAGGTGCATCACCCGGCGCCCCTTGGCCAGCAAACGTTTGAGGCGCCTGGCCCAGAGGCGCTCCCGCTGGCCGTCTCTTTGATCGATACAACGAGGCGGCTTCCGTAACTTACCCTCCCAGGCCAGCCGGGCCCGGCGGAATTCTTCGGCGACAAAATCTTCCAGAGTGCCGATAGCCTCACTATCCCATAAAAGGCGCAGATTTTCTGCGCTCAACAGCTCAGCGGCATACCGGGGCAAATTGACCCGGGCCACCGCCCCTGCGTCTAAAAGCTTCACCGGCGTCTGATGGGCCTTGCCCCAATCCCGGGCCACCCGGTACTCGAAGGGCAATTCCATCTGGGCCGCCACCCGGGCCACGGCCAGCTTTTGGGAGGCGTCCGGGGGTAAGGACCTCAGGGCCTCGGACAAGCGCCGCTGCCACCTTTTGCCCGCCCGCTGCCGATAGCGCACGGAAAAGGGGCTGATCTCCACCGAGATCACCTCGGGCCGCACCTGCTCAAAAAACCGCCAGGCCCTTGCATACCCTGCCGGATCAGCATGCACCGTGGCAAGGAGGTACAATTGGCAATTGGATGTGGGGGGAGGGCCAGGGACCTGAGGTCCCTGCCCTCCCCCCACACCCCCCTCCCAACCCGCGGCGAGCAGACCGGAAAGACGGGCCGAAGGCCCGACTTTCCGGTATTCAACAAACCCCTCAAGGGATTGGGGGTGGGGGTTTGGGGGAGGGGGTAAGGGGGTGCACCCCTTAGCCCCCTCCCCCAAAAACCGCTCACCCAACGAACCTCCCTTAATGCTCGCCCTGCTTGCCATAGTAGGAGTATTCAGGGGTGTCCGGGAACTTATAGAGGTAGCGCCTGCCGGAGACCTCCGGGGCCAGGTCCAGGTAGTCCCCCCAGTTGACCACGTGGACATTCTTCAGGTCATCATCCGGCGTGGCCGCCACCTCCCGGGCATTAAAAACCGGAGCGTGGGCATAGACCAGGAGGCGCAGGGCAAGGGCCATTTCCTCTTCCCAGACCCCGTTCGAGGGGGCCACCACCCCCATGAGCCGCCCCACATAGATGACCAGGGGCTGGAAGTCCTCTTCCGCCTCCCAATAGCCCTGCTCCTCGGCGAGCCTGGCCCCGAAGGTGCGCCCCCCGGTGGCCCCCAGGTACAGCAGCACGTCCTCCCCGTAGAGGGGATGGGAGCCGTAGACCTGGTAAAGCCCGTAATCGATGCGCGGGTCGTCAATTTCTTCCAGCTCATCCAGGGTGTAGGGTCCGTCCCAGTCGATGAATATGTCCCGTGTGGTCATGAGTGATCCTCTTTCACATTTAATCCTGCACAAACTCCCGGCCATCCTGCAAGGCCATTTCCGCTTTGGCCAACTGGCGCCCCAGGTACATGGCGTGGTTGATGTCGCTTAGGGCCACATCCCGGGCGATCTGGTGCTGGAGGGCCATCGCGGTCCGGCCCCGGTACTCTTTCAGGGTAACATCCTCGGAGCGGTGTTCCACCAGAATTTCGCCCCCGTCCAGGGTGACTCGGAAATACCCCATGGGGTCCAGGTGCATTTTCCAGGCGCGCTTCCCCACCACTGTAGGGCCCGGTCCAATTCCTTTGGGTCGATGCTGATGGAATGGCTAACACTGTGATGGCCCCTGGCTCAATCATACCCGTACTTTGCCACCCATTCCTGGAGAGGCCATGAGCCCATAAAAATTCAGGAGCCAGCCATCAATGGCATTATGGGTTCTAAAGGTGGCGTTAATGTCAGTTTGTCCTCAAATTTCCGGAAAAAAGCTGACACAAAGCAAGGGTGTCTTTCTTTGTTCGTTAAGAAGTCACGATTATTATCCCATAGCGTAAAATAGGCCTTGCGATCCTCCGGGTCGCTCTCAAACGTTCGGCTAAGGCCTGAAGGCCGCATCGATTTTGAAATAGGTCTCGTAGCCGGTGGCCATAGTTATATGCCTCATCTTTCTCAATCGGCTCTAGGAAGTTCCCTCTGACCCTTCAAATATAATTCCTGATTTTCCAAAGCTTATGCCATGGTCATACGCTCTAAGAATATCCGCTGGTATTTTATTGTTTTATTGATAAAATTGAATGTTATTAAGTCTTACCGTCTGGTTCCTGAGGCTTCTCCACCACTACCTTTACGTTTTGCAGCTCCATACCGATCACCTTTCTTCAGAGTCACCCTTCGACCAAACCGTGTTATAAGATAGAGAACGTCTACCCAGGCATCTAAGGGATTTTCCCGAATCATTTGGTGAGCCCTGTGGGTTGCTGGGAAAGTATTCAGTTTCCACTTCTAAAGAGGTGGCATGTCATCTGGCGACTGTCTTTGGGAGTCTGCTTTGACTGGCTTAATGTCTAAAAAAGTTCTTCAATGTTCTTTAAAGTTGCTTCTGTTCTTGGGTCCCCCAGGACGCCAATATTCATGAGCAAATAAACTCATGGCTCCACTAACCCATCAATTAGTCGGTTGGTGCCCTTGATATCTTACAAAAGGTATAGTCAACAATTCCTTGCCATTCCGATAATCTATTAGAGCGCCTTCACGATGCTCAATTCCTAGATCGAAAAAATTGATCAATTCTTGCTTGTGACCCCGACCGGTCATGCCCGCAAATCAACAGCGTCTGGATTTGGGGATTGTATAACAGATTACGCAGCATTTCCCTGAGGCCGTTGCCGTAGAGGGTCCCGAAGACCGCGATGGGGCTCGTGGCCGGGTCAAGGTCCACCCCGGCCTCCCGGAAGCGCTCCATGACATACTCCGGCTTGGACCACAGGGTCACCACCCCCATAACCCCGTGGGGGTTCACCATCTTCAGCCGGTCGCCGAAATACAGGGGAATAAACTCCATCTATTCGGCTTATATACCAAAAACCGGGGGAAAGAAAGTGAAAGCACGGAACCAGAAGAGCAGAGTTACGGGGAAGTTCATCATCCCCCCAGGAAAACTTTTTGCGGAATGCCTGAAGTTATGGTAGGAAAAAGGTATACGCGTATTATTCCAGCCCCGATCTGGTTCCCCGTGATTTTGTGGAATTGTTCTTTACTCTGAGCCTAATTTTTTATTTGCAAGGGAGAGGCAGTCATGATGGCATTTCAAGAACGGATGTATCTGCGCAGCTTCATTGAAATCAGCAAGACCCTGGGCTCCACCCTGGCAGTGAACGAACTCCTTGATTTAATTGTGCGCCAGGCAAGAGATGCCATGAGCCTTAAGGCAGCCACCATCCGGCTGGTCAACCCCAAAACCAAAACCATGGAACTGGTGGCCTCGGTGGGCCTCAGCGACAAGTATCTGGCCAAGGGGCCCGTGGACCTGGACAAAAGCATCGCCGACGCCCTCAGCGGCCGGCCGGTGGCCATCTACGACGCGACCAACGACCCCCGCATACAATACCCCCAGGAGGCTAAGGAAGAAGGCATCGCCTCCCTCGTGGCTATTCCCATGGTCTACAAGGGCAAGGTTATCGGGGTGATGCGGCTGATAACCTCGGAACCCCGCGAATTTACCCTTGATGAAGTGGACTTTGGCTGTGCCATCGCCGAGTTGGGGGCCCAGGCCATCTCCAATGCCCAGATGTATGAGTCGCGCACCCGGGAACTGAATTTCCTCAAAGGTCTCCAGGAGGTCTCCAAGGCCATCAATTCGGCCCTGGACGTAAAAAAAGTGCTGCAGCTTCTGGTCAAAAACGCCACCACCGCCCTGGACATCAAGGCCGCGGCGGTGCGCCTCCTGGACGAAAAGCGCCAGCAGATGGAGCTGGTGGCTTCCTACGGCCTGAGCGAACGCTACACCACCAAAGGCCCCGTTACTTCCGACAAGTCCATCGCCGAGGCCATGCTGGGGAAGGCCGTGTCCATGTATGACGTGGCCCAGGACCCCCGGGCCACCTACCCCAAAGAGGCTGCGGAAGAAGGCATCAGGTCCATTCTTTCCGTGCCCATTGCCTTAAAGGGGAAGGTCATCGGCGTCCTGCGCATTTACACCAGCGAACACCGGGATTTCAGCGACGACGAAATCACCTTTATTTCATCCCTGGCCGAGCAGGCCGCCCTGGCCATGGAAAACGCCCGCATGTTCCAGAAACTCAAGGGGGAATACGAGGAACTCATGGGCGACCTCTACCGCTTCACCGATTTCACCCGGGGGATTTAGGGATGTGAATGGTTGGGTGGAGGACTAAGGACCTGAGGTCCCTGCCCTCCCCCCAAGCCCCCCTCCCAACCCGCATAAGGGCTGGCCGCAGAAATCAGGGTTATGCAGCCCTGTTTTCTGCGGCCAATTTTTTCACCCGTTAAGGGGTGTGGGGGAGGGGGCAGGGGTCTGCGTCCCCTGGCCTCCTTCCCCACCTCCGTCCAAATCCCCCTTCTCCGGCCAGCGGCTGGTGAAAAGGCGCTCAGCCAGGTGCCTGGCCAGAAACACCCAATTGGAAAGAGTGGTGCGGAGATAGCCCCCTTCCAGCCAACGGCGCCCGGAACTGGCTACCGGCGGTTGCAGCATTCTGAGGCGAGCCCGTCCTTTGAGGCGCAGCACCAGGTCCAGGTCTTCCGGGCGGCGGTGGGCGAAGCCCCCCAGCGCCATGAACAAAGCCCGCCTGATAGTCAACACCTGGTCGCCATAAGGCAGGCCCAAGAAGCGGGTGCGGCGGTTGGCCCCCCAGGCGATGAACCTTAAAGCCGGGAGCGGCGGCGTCAGGATCAACTCAAAGGCGCCGGCGGCAAAATCCGGGTCTGCTGCTGCGGTTCGCAAAGCCCGGAGGTGCTCTCCGGTGAGCAGGGTGTCGGCATGCAGGAAAACCAGAAGCTCACCGGACGCAGCCAGGGCCCCGGCGTTCATCTGGCTGCCCCGGCCCCGGGGCGCAACCATCACCTTGGCCTCAGGAAAGCGGCCCGCCGCCGGGAGGGTCTGGTCAGTGCTGCCGCCGTCCACGACAATGACCTCCGCCTCGGGATGGCGGGGCAGGGAGGATAACGTTTCTCCCAGGGTCCGGGCTTCATTTAAAACAGGGATGATGATGGAGAGGGTAATCACCCAGAGAAATCCTTATACCAAAGTGCGTTCAAAAAATAATAATTGTAACCATCGGAACTGCCAAGACAAATCCCCCTAAATCCCCCTTTAGGAAAGGGGGACTTGGGGTTGCCGATTTATAGACCCCCCTTTTTTAAAGGGGGGCAGGGGGGATTTGTTATCTGCCGTTACAGGCCAGATTAACAAATCATGGTGGTGCAGGTTGATAAAAAACGCCGGCGTCGCCAGCCCGCCTCATTATTATATCCATGAGGGCAACTTGTCATTACTCTTGGCAACTTAATTGCGATGATGGATAACATGCCAACCCTACTCATCATTTTCGCCAAAGAACCGCTTCCGGGACAGGTAAAGACCCGGCTGTGCCCGCCCCTGTCTTTCAAGGCCGCGGCCCGGCTGTACGGGCAGTTCCTAAAGGATGTTCTGGGGGAAATGGCGAAGATGCCCGAGGTAAAAATTGCCCTGGCCTACACACCGGCCCCGGCCCGGCCTTTCTTTGAGAATCTGGCCGCTCCCGGCCTTAACCTGGTGCCTCAAACCGGTGAGGACCTGGGGGAACGCCTGCGCCAAGCCTTTGACTGGGGTTTTGGCCAGGGGGCTGGGATAGTGCTGATCCGCAACAGCGACAGCCCGGACCTGCCAGGAGAAGTGGTAACGGAGGCAAGGGAGGTTTTAGCGCGCAATCAGGCCCAGGTAGTCCTGGGACCCTGCCCGGATGGGGGCTATTACCTGGTGGGGCTCAAAAATCCTGAGCCCCAACTTTTCCAAGACATTGCCTGGTCCGGCCCCACGGTCCTGGCCGACACCCTGGCCCGGGCCGGGCGCCGGGGACTCACCTTGCACCTGTTGCCATCCTGGCCGGATATCGATACCTTCGACGATGTGCTGGCCTTCGTACAGTCCCCGAAAACCAGCCCCACCCCCGGCTGGCGCAGTTACGATCTGGCTAAGGCCATTCTGGCCGGACTGTGAGCGGAGAAGAGGGCTAAGGGGCGGTGGGCCCTTACCCCCTCCCTTACGCCCCCTCCCCCAATCCCCTGTTTGGATAGTAAAACCGGGAGAGTCGGGGCCTTAGGCCCCGCCTCTCCCGGACCCCCCGAGGGTTGGGAGGGGGGTCTGGGGGGAGGGCAGGGACCTCAGGTCCCTGGCCCTCCTCCCTGAAAAACAATCGTTTTTACAGACTAAACCGCTTCTTCAAGTTGACCCAGAGGGGGTCCCCCTGGTCCAGGCGTTTTTTGATGTCGCACATTTCTTTCTTTAGTTTCGCCACTTCTTCCCTCAGCGCCAGGTTTTCCGCTTCCCGGGCCGCCAATTGCTCCTTGAGTGCAGCCACGTCCTCCGGTTTAAGGGCTGTCTGGGTTTCGGGGCGGCTGGTCACCAAATCCGGCACCACTTTATCCAGGTGGCTCTCCCGCACCAGGGTGTCCAGCGGGTTTCTCCCAATGGTGGCACGCTTGGCCATGCTACACCCTCCCTTCCTGGCGGATGACTTCCTGGGCCAGGGCCCGGTAGTCGTCGGCCCCGGCGCTTTTCGTGTCATACCGGGTAATGGGTTCGCCGAAAGAGGGGCACTCAGCCAGGCGGATGTTTTCCCGGATGACCGCCTGGTACACCAGGTCGCCCGAGCGCTCCCGCAGCATGTCCACCACTTCCCGGGCGTGGCGGGTGCGGCTGTCCACCCGGCAGGCCAGGATGCCCGACACTTTCAGCTCCGGGTTGAGGCGCTCCTGGACCACCTCCACGGTGTGCAGCAGCTGGGCCAGGCCGTCCAGGGCCATGACATGGGCCTCCACCGGCACCAGCAGTTCCCGCACCGCAGCCAGGGCGTTGATGGTGAGAATGCCCAGGGTGGGGGGGCAGTCGATGAGGATATAGTCCCAATGATTCGCCGGCAGTTTATTGAACTGGCGCCTGAGGATGGTCTCCGCGCCCAGCTCCCCGGCCAGGATTTTTTCCACCCCCACCAGCCAGGCTGACGACGGCGCCACCTCCACCCCGGGGGCTCCGGTCGCCTGGACGAAATCCAGGAGGCCGCCCCCATCCAGAAACATGTTCAACACCCCTTTGCCGGGGTCCTTGATGCCGAACCAGGAGGTGGCTGAGTGCTGCGGGTCCAGGTCCACCATCAGCACCCGGCGCTGCTGCTCACCCAGGGCCGCGGCCAGGTTGACGCTGGTGGTGGTCTTGCCGCTCCCCCCCTTCTGGTTGGCGATAGCCACAGTCCTCATGGTCCAGTCCCTCCCCCTTATAAGGTTCACGGTTGAAGGTTCAACGTTTGTTCAGGAAAAGCCGATTATTTGATAAGTTTGCCCGTCGGAGGTTAACAGGCCCAGGGCGGCCGTGGTCCTAACAGCATGACTCCCCAAAAAAGACACCCCGAGTGGAGTCATAGACCTTTTCAGGCCTCCCGGCTGGCTGCCCGCCGGGCCACTCGGGGTATTGCGCTGCGAACCACTGCCGGCCTCACTTATAGGGGCCTCCGGTTCCGTCTTTTAACCACCATGCCACAAGGGCACACGGATGTCAATGATTCCCTGCCTATAAAGATATTTTTTCGAGGATTATGGGGAGTTGCGTTGGCATATCGAATCAGCGCCGGTCCCCAGGCTCCCGCTTGTGAATCAATCTTGAAGGCTTTGAGGCTCTGCTTTGCAAAGTTCAAGGTTCAAAGTTAAGCTGTAGGGCGGGAAAGCGAAGCGCATCCCGCCTTCAGGCTCCCGGCACAACGGCTGGCGGGCACAGAGGCCCGCCCTACCGACCTTTTCTTGATTTCGGCTCCGCTTTAAGGATTATTTATCGTCAGTTACGGAGCAATGGGCATAATCGGTTTCCTTTTAACCTTATCTGGCCCCCAATTTTATGGTATCGTTTCAGCCTAATCCTTGAGAGGGATGCCTCACCATGAACCATTGCGCCAAAAGAATACTTGTCTTCACTTTTGTCCTGACCCTCCTGCTCGTCTCGACCCGGGCCCAGAGCGCCAGGCGGCCGTCTGGCTCTTTTGCCGCAGGAGTTTCCTATCTCTCCGAACTGGAAAGAACGATTTTTCGCTTCACCAATGAAGTGCGGCAAAGAAATGGCGTCCCCCCCCTGACCTGGGAAAATTCCCTGCGTGAGGTGGCCCGGGCTCACAGCGCCGACATGCTGGTGAGAAATTACTTTTCCCACGTCAATCCCGAGGGCCGCTCCCCCCATGACCGCATTATCGCGGGCAGCCGGTTTCCTTTGTCCATGACCGGGGAAAATATCTGGACCGGCACCGGCCGCCAGCCGGGGGACACCAGGCAGTTGGCCCGCATCATCGTGGATAACTGGATGTCCAGTCCGGGCCACCGTAAAAATTTGCTCCATCCGGAATTTACCGACATCGGCTTGGGTGTGGCCGCCAATGGCCAGAAGATTATGGTTACCCAGGTGTTTATCCGCCACCGGCAGCCTAAATGATTGTCAACTATGGCTACCAAGGAAAAAAGCCTCGTTGCGCCCCTGCTTTGAACAGTTCAAGGTTCAAATAAGGCGTAGGACGGGAAAGCGCAGCGCCGCCGGCCTTCAGACGGTCGGCGCCACCGGATGGCGGGCACGGAGGCCCGCCCTGCCAATTTTTTCATGATTTTGAGAGGGCCAACGGCTCATGAGCGACTGTTCAGACATACGGTAGCGAATTCTGCAACGGCATGGAGACCGTGATTTTTCCCCCTCACCCTGGCCCCCGTTGGGGAGAGGGAGTAAAGAAAGTTCCCCCGGCACTCCCTCTCCCCCAGCGGGGGGAGAGGGCTGGGGTGAGGGACTTAAAAGTAACGTTACAATAGAGGCTCTTGCAAAAATAACTCAATACCACCACTTGTCATTCTGAGCGCAGCGAAGAATCTTGTATTTCTATGGCCTTGAGATCCTTCACTTCGTTCAGGATGACAAAAAAGCGACTTTTGCAATTGCCTCAATATTTTACGAAATGCTTATTTTTTCATTCCCTCAACAACCCGGGAGTTGACTATGGCTGATCTGAAAACCATGGCTCATGATTTAGGTGCAGCATTGGACCTCCAATATGAACCGGTGGGTGTCACCCTCTACCGGCAAGGCGACCCTCTCCCTGCAGGCCTCTCCCTTACGGAGGAGAATCTGAAAAGCTACTGCCAGGCCGTGGCCCTGGCCGGCAAGGGCCGGGTGCTCCTCCTGGACCGGGAGCACCAGGGCTGCAAACTGGGCACCTCGGTTCTGGGTTTTGAATCCGAAGACCTGGAGCGCTTTTTGGATGACGGGGTGCTGGAAAAATACGGGGTGGGCCTGTTCGAGACTGAGGAGGCCTCCGCCGCCACCATCCGGGAGTCCACCTACCTGGAAAAGGGAGCGACCAAAGCCGCTCTGGTGGCGCCCCTCAGCACTTTTTCCACAACTCCCCAAGTCGTGGTCTTCACCGCGGACAGCGAGCAGGTCATGTGGCTGCTGTATGCGGTGAACTATGAACGGGGAGGGCGCATGGACCTGCCCCAATCCGGCGGCGCGCTGGGGGGCTGCGCCGACATCACCGCCTTTCCCCTGCTCACGGGCGCGCCAAATGTCACCTTCCTGGGTCTGGGCTGCCGCATCAAGGCCGCGTTGGGCCCCTGCCACCTCATGATGGGAGTGCCCGGCCACGCCCTGGCCATGCTCCACACTCATATCCTGGACATGGCCAAACCCATCGCCATGCTTAAGAAGGCCCGGGCGGGGGGGAGTTAAGTAATGAGGCTCTGGGGAGAGGGCCAGGGAGCCATGCTCCCTGGATCCCTCTCCCAAATTCTCTCATTGCAGGCCATACAGGTTCTTGAATTTGGCTCCCAGATACTCCTCCAGAAAGCGGGAATCCAGGTCCTCGCCGGTAACCCGCCGCACCAGGTCCCGGGGGCGGTAGCGGCTGCCCTGGGAGTGAATGTGCTCCCGCAGCCACTGGAGAAAGGCCGCGAACTCACCCTTGGCAAACATCTCTTCAGGATTTCCCAGGGCCTTGGCCGCGCTGGCGTAAAACTGGGCCGCATAGAGGTTTCCCAGGGTGTAAGTGGGAAAGTAGCCGAAGTAGCCGCAGGACCAATGCACATCCTGCATGACCCCGTCTTTGTGGTCAGGAGGGGTCAGGCCCAGGTAATCCTGAACTTTGGCATTCCAGGCCTCGGGCAAATCCCCCACCTCCAGGCCGCCGTTGACCAGGCTGCGCTCCAACTCAAAGCGGAAGATGATGTGCAGGTTGTAGGTGACTTCGTCCGCCTCCACCCGGATGAGGCTGGGCGCCACCCGGTTGATGGCGAAGTGAAAAACCTCGAGATCCACGTTCCCCAGGGCCTCCGGAAAAAGCTCCTGGGCCCGGGGGTAAAAGTGCCGCCAGAAACCCAGGGAGCGGCCCACCAGGTTTTCCCAGGTCCGGGATTGGGACTCGTGGATGCCCAGAGAAACGTCCTGGCCCCGGGGTGCGCCCCAGTGGTCCGGGGGCAACCCTAGATTATACAGGGCATGCCCGGCCTCGTGCATGGTGCCGAAAAACGCGCCATTGAAATAATGCTCGTCATAACGGGTAGTGATGCGGGCGTCCTGGGGGCCCAGACCTATACTGAAGGGGTGGGCAGTGGGGTCAAGACGCCCGGCCGCGAAGTCGTAGCCGATCTTGGCCACCGCCTCCCGGGAGAACTGCTCCTGGAGAGCCTGCGGGTAAAACCGGTGCACCACCGCCTCATCCGGACTGCGGCTGCTGCCCCGGATGGCGTCCAGCAGTCTCCCCAGGGATTCCCGCAGATGGCGGAACAAAGGCTCCAGACCCGCCGCGGTCTCCCCCACTTCGTAGCCGTCCAGAAGGGCGTCATAGGGTTCGGTGGTGTAGCCCAGGGCCTCGGCTTGCTCCCGGGAGAGATTCACCAGGCGCTCCAGAAAGGGCTGGAACGCAGGCCAATCGTTTTTCGGCCGGGCCTCCTCCCAGGCGGTTTGCCCTTCCGCCGCGGCTTTGGCCAGGGCCACGGCCAACTCCGGTGGGATGCGGGTGGCCCGTTCGAACTGGCGCCGCCATTCCCGCACGTTGACTGCTTCGGTGCTTTCCGGGTCGGCCGTCAGGTCGGACCCTTCTACAGCGCTAAGATGCTCCCCCACCCGGGGGTTGGTCTCCCGCTCATGGAGTAAGCGGGCCATGAGGGTCACCTGCTCGGCCCGAAAAGCATGGCCCTTGGGGGGAATGACGGTGCGCTGGTCCCAAGCCAAAAGATGCTCCACCGATGCCAGGACGGCTGTTTCCCGGCTGTGGGCGGCCAGCCACTGATACGCCTCTTCAGGATTCATAGGTCATGCCGTTTTCTGTTTGGGATTTTTTTCAAAAAGATATTGATTGCCAACAGGTTAACCATCAGGTTGTTGCCTGTCAAACTGGAGTGGGACGAAGATTTTCGAATGGATTTTGGGGTCTTATGCGGCAAGTTGGCGTTGGGGTCAAAAAAAATTTACTTTTCCCGAGAATATGCCGATGAATCAGGCAAGTCCCATGACCCCTCCACACCCGGCCTGGGTTTCCCCGGAAACCTGGGCCAATTTTATTTGGCCATGGCCATGAGCACCAGGCCGGCGGCCATCAGGGCCATGGCGGCAAAGGTGCCAAGCTGCTGCCAGCGCTGAAAAGCGGGCGCAGGGGGCTGGGAGCCCGGCCGGCTGCGGCTTCTTTGTCGGCTTACCCCGGTCAACACGAACACAATCAGGCCCACCAGGGCCAGAATCTGCCCGAGTCCGCCATTTTCCATGTCCTCTCCTGACGCCTCTTGGATCATGGCAAAGGGGACCTGCCGCAGTCATAGCGGCACGGTCCCCGGTGTGACAAAAAGTGGCGGAGAGAGAGGGATTCGAACCCTCGGTGAAGGTTTCCCCCCACACTCGCTTAGCAGGCGAGCACCTTCGGCCTCTCGGTCATCTCTCCTTCTTGGCGGAGGGAGTAGGATTCGAACCCACGGACCTTTCGGTCAGCGGTTTTCAAGACCGCCGCCTTAAACCACTCGGCCATCCCTCCCTCTGACTTTATAAATATAGCTTGGCACTCCGGCACTTGTCAATTTTCATTGCGGTTTTCCTGCCTTGAAAAGTTCAAGGTCCAACGTTCAAAGATAAGCCGAAGGGCGCGAAAGCGTAACGCCTCACCTGATTGACTGCCAGGAAAAGCCTCATGAAAAACCTTTTGCAACCGAGTTGAAAATTGATACATTCCAGGTAATGTCTGACCGCTGCAATTTTCACAGCGCTCTCCTCCAGGGCCGCCTGCGGCCGACGCCCCTGCGCCTTGAGGTTCTTAAGACCCTGGGCTCTGAGGACCGGCTCTGGCAGGCCCGGGAGGTTCTGGAGGCCATCCGGGCCCGGCGGAGCGTAAACAAGGTGAGCGTTTACCGCATCCTGGATGATTTGGTGCGCCTGGGGCTGGTTCGCAAGCTCCCCGCCGCAGGGGCCGCGGCCCACTATGAGCTGGCCTGCGAGCATCATCCGCCCCATCCTCATTTTCAATGCCAGGCCTGTGGCGAGCTGAAATGCCTGGAGCCCGTGCCTTTGGAGCATTTCTGGCGGGAGCTTAAAAGCCCCCTGGGCTGCCGGATTGACCGGCTGGAGATTCGGGTGAAGGGCATGTGCCGCCGGTGTCAGCAAACGGCTGGAGGGTAAGACTGTTTTCTGTTTTCTATTGGGAATGCTGGCAGTTATGGCCACCCATAAGCTCCTCAGGTAGAGCTGATTGCTCATCTATTGCAAAACCTAATCTTTCTGTCATCCTGAACGAAGTGAAGGATCTCAACTCTCTGAAAATGCAAGATTCTTCGCTACCCTCAGAATGACATTTCTGAAAAAATGGGGTTTTCCCATGACTTGTAAATTACATCATAAAAAACCGTGGGGCGGTCGTCCTTGCCCACCTTTGTTTACTTCCCCAGATGGAAAAAAGTTACCAGCCCATGTCCAGAATTAAATTCTTTGCCCATGTCGTCCTGGGAATCCTTGTCTCCTGGGGCCTGGCCAGCGTCTCCCCGGCCGCGGCCAAGCTCAACGTCGCGGCCAGCATCCTGCCCCTGGGCGATTTTTGCCAGAAAATCGGGGGAGATTTGGTTGCGGTGCGTGTATTGGTCCCACCGGGAGCCAGCCCCCATGTCTTCGAACCTTCGCCCTCAGCCGTAGCCCAAGCCACAGCGGCCCAGGTTTTCGTCTATGTGGGCGCCGGGCTGGACCCCTGGGCCGAGCGTCTCCTCAAGGCCCAAAAATCACCCCGGCGGGCCGTGGTGGAGGCGGTGGCCGGGATTGATCTTGTTCAGGACGTCAGTGACGGACATGAGTCCCCTAGCGGCCAGAAGCCTGGCCCCCCCAAGCCCCGCCATCACCACGAGGAGGGTAACCCACACGTCTGGCTGGACCCGGTGCTGGCCCAGGACATCTGCCGCCGCCTCGCCCAGGCCTTTATCCAGGTCGATCCCGCCAACCAAAAGGCCTATGAGGAAAATTTGGCGGGGTATTTACAACAGTTGGAGGACCTGGACCGGGATATCAAAAACACGGTGGCCACCTTCCGCCAGAAGGATTACGTCTGTTTTCACCCTGCGTATACCTATTTTTCCAGGCGCTACGGCTTAAGGGAAGTGGGGGTCATCGAAGCCGCGCCGGGGCGGGAGCCCTCCCCCGGCCATCTGCAAAAAATCATCTCCACCATAAAAAAGACCGGAGTGAAAGCCGTGTTCGCCGAGCCCCAACTCAGTCCCCGGGTGGCGGAGGTCATCGCCCAGGAAGCCGGGGTCAAGGTGCTGCTGTTAGACCCCCTGGGCGGCCAGCCGCCCTACGGCTCCGACTATATCAAACTCATGCGCCACAATCTGGCCGTCTTGAGTGAGGCCTTGCAATGAGCCCTGCCGCCATCCGGATCCGGGACCTGTGGGTCACCTACAACCATGTTCCCGTATTGGAAGATGTCACCCTGGACATCGAGGAAAACACCTGCGTGGGGGTTCTGGGGCCCAACGGCGCCGGCAAGAGCACCTTCCTCAAGGTCATCCTGGGCCTCATCGCCCCGAGTCGGGGGGAAGTGCTGGTTTTCGGAGAAAATCCCCATCAGGCCCGGCGCCAGGGCAACCTCATCGGTTATCTGCCCCAGCGGCCCCTGGCCAATCCCCGGTTTCCCGTGAGCGTCCTGGATGTGGTCCTCATGGGCCGCTACGGCCGCATCGGCTTAGGAAGGCGGCCCAAGCAGGAGGACCGGGACGCGGCCCTGGGTCACCTCACCCGCCTGGGCATCCCCCACCTGGCCGACCGCCCCATCGGCGAGGTCTCCGGCGGCGAGCAGCAGCGCGTCTTCATCGCCCGGGCCCTGGCCATGGACTCCCGCCTCCTGATCCTGGACGAGCCCACCATTTCCCTGGACGCCTGCAGCCAGGACGAGGTCTACGACCTCATCAACCGCCTGAAAAAGGAGCTGCACCTCACGGTTATCATGGTGTCCCACGACATCGGCGCAGTGGCCAGCCACGTGGACGACATTGTCTGCCTGAACCGGCGGGTGCACGTCCATTCGCCGCCCCCCATCGGCCGGCTGGCCCTGGAGAGCACCTTCGGCTGCGCGGTGGAGTACCTCTTTCACGGGGAAATTCCCCACCGGGTGGTGCGGGGGCGCGATGATTGAGGCCCTGTCCCTCGGGTTTTTCCAGCGGGCTTTGCTGGCCGGAGTGATGCTGAGCGTGCTCTGCGGGGTGCTCTCCGTCTTTGTCATCCTGCGGCGCATGGCCTTCATCGGCGTGGGCATTTCCCACTCCGCCTTCGGGGGAGTGGCCCTGGGCTTCCTCCTGGGCCTTGACCCCCTGTGGAGCGGCATCGGCTTTTCGGTGGCCGTGGCCCTCCTCATTGAATGGGCCCAGGCGGGGGGCCGCCTGGAGGAAGACGCGGCCATCGGCATTTTTTTCGCCTTCGCCATGGCCCTGGGGGTGGTCTTCCTGCACCTGTCCCGCACCTATAACGTGGATGTGTTCGGCTTTTTGTTCGGGAACATCCTGGCGGTGGGCCCCCACCAGCTCGCCGAAATTTTTACCGTCGGCCTGGTGGTCCTGGGAACCGTGGCGTTTTTTTATAAGGAACTGGTTTTTCTGAGTTTTGATGAAGAAATGGCCTGGGTAAGCGGCGTGCCCGTCAAGGCCCTGCGCTACCTCTTTTTGGTGCTTTTGGCCCTGGTGGTTATCATGGCCATTTATCTGGTGGGCATTATCCTGGTGTCGGCGCTGCTGGTCATCCCCGGGGCCATGGCCCGCAACCTCACCCGCCACATCGCCGGCATGCTCTGGGTGTCGGTGGGCGCCGCAGTGGCGGCCTCCGTGGGCGGCCTTTTCCTTTCCCTAGTCCTGGACTGGCCCTCCGGGGCCACCGTGGTCCTGGTCCTGAGCCTGGGCTTTTTTATCTCCCAGGGCCTGCGAGCCTTTCGCCGCCGGGGAGCGGCCTGAAGGCAAAGGGATATGTTAGTTTTAGTGAGGAGGTTTTCACGGGCAGGGTGCACGTGCTGCCAGCCCCAGAGGAGCACAGTCTTCCAGCCTGCACAGGAACAGGGAGGATGTCTGTTCTCCCGGTGAAAGTTAGAGGTGGGGCGGGCGTTCCCGCCCGGCATCTTATCCAGGTTGAGAAGGGCTGTCAGACCTCGTTCAGAGCTCGTTTCCAAGTTGTGCTTGGAAACGCTTCCAGACATTAGCCAAGCTTAGCTTGGCCCAAATTTTCATTCCCAAGTGCAGCTTGGGAACGAGTTAAAACGTACATTCAACTTGGGACCATATAACTTCTGATAAGGAGCAGATATTTAATCGGTGAATACTCGCTTGTTGGTATAAGGATTCCATGAACTAAACGCTTCGCGTGGTCAGTAGGCCGGCCGACTCTAAGCTTTTAATCCTGCCTTTACTGTAATCCTTGCTGTTGCAAAATCCCACCATTTTTCTCGTATCCCCAGATAGTTGCGTGTAGGTTTTCTCCATAAATCTAACCAGGAGGAAACTATGGGAAAGCTACACGATCAGATGAGTGAGGATTTGGTCCTCAAGGCTTACAGCCCTCACACGCAGAGGGCCTACCTGCGCTGCGCCCGCCATTTTGCCAAGCATTATATGAGGTCCCCGGAGGAGATGGGGGCGCAGGAAGTACGCGATTTCCTGCTCCATCTGGTCCGGGACCGTAAAGCCTCCCCGGCCACGCTGGACATGTACGTCAACGCCCTCAAGTTCCTCTACAACATCACCCTCAAACGCCCCGATGCGGTAGAGGGGATTTCCCATCCCAAACGGCCAAAGACCCTGCCGGTCATTCTCAGCCCGGAAGAAGTTCTCCGGATCTTTGCGGCCATCCGTTCGGTGAAGCACAAAGCCATCATTGCCACGGCTTATGCGGCCGGTCTCAGGATTTCCGAAGTCTGCGGACTGCGCCTCGCCGATATTGACAGCCAGCGGAAACGCATCCATGTCCGCTCGGGGAAGGGCAAGAAGGATCGCTATGTCATGTTGGGAGAGAGCCTTCTGGACCTGTTGCGCCAGTACTACCAGAAAGCACGGCCACAAGGAGAGTATCTGTTCCCGGGATATAAACCCCAGCGCCCCATCTGCACCACGGCAGTGAGCCAGGTGTTACGGAAGGTCGTCCGGCAGACAGCTTTGACCAAGAAGGTCTCCATGCACACTTTGCGGCACTGCTTTGCCACCCACCTGCTGGAGGCCGGCACCGACATCCGCATCCTGCAGGTCCTTCTGGGTCACAGCTCCATCCGCACCACCCTGCGTTACACCCACATCACCGACCGGCTGGTCCAGAAACTGGTGAGCCCCCTGGATATAATCCAGCCCGCCTCGTGAAGAGGTGGCGGCATGTCCAGACCAGCCCTGGAGGTGGCCCAGATCTTTTGCCACCATGGCCCGGACTATCGAAAAAACCATCGTCTCAGCCCGGTGCAGCATAAGGCCATGCGGGATATCGAACGCTGCCGCACCGCCCGGTTGGGCGGGCACGTGGATTCGTGTAGCCAGGGCTGCGGCTACCTGGCCATCTCCTATAACTCCTGCCGCAACCGCCATTGTCCCAAGTGCCAGAGCCTCAAGCAGGCCAGGTGGCTGACCGATCGCCTGGAACGGCTCCTGCCCACCCAGTACTTCCACCTGGTGGTCACCCTGCCCCATGAACTCCAGGTGCTGGCCCGGTACAACCCGGATCTCATCTATAATCTGCTTTTTGAGGCCGCGTCCCGAGCTTTGCTGCAATTGGCCCGGGACTATGAGCGCCTGCGGGCCCAGATCGGCTTTACCGCGGTCCTGCACACCTGGGACCAGGACCTCAATTTTCATCCCCATCTGCACCTGGTGGTGACCGGCGGCGGGCTCAGTCTGGACGGCGACAGATGGATCGCGGCCCGAAACAGCTTTCTGCTCCCTGTTAAGGCGCTCTCCAAGGTCATCCGGGGCAAGTTTCTGGAGGCCCTGGAGAAGGCCTGGCATGAGGGGAAACTGCAGGGCTGGGCCCCCCCAGCGCAGTTCCCGAGCTTCCTTCGGAAACTCCGACGGAAAAAGTGGGTCGTCTATGCCAAAGAGGCTTTCGGCGGCTCCCGGAAGGCCTTTCATTACCTTAGCCGCTACACCCACCGGGTGGCCATCTCCAACCAGCGGCTGGTGAGCCTGGCGGCGGGGAAGGTCACCTTCCAGGCCCGAGACAATCACCGGCCCGGGCAAAAAAGGCTGGTGGCCCTCACCGCCCCGGAGTTCATCCGCCGCTTTCTCTGGCACGTTCTCCCGCCCCGCTTCGTCAAAATCCGCCACTACGGCCTCATGGCCCCCCGCCATGCCAAAACCAAACTGGAGAAGGCCCGGGCCCTCCTCAGCCTTCAAGCCCCGGAAGCTCTCGCTGAACCCCAAAACCGGGAGCACGATGCCCCGGGCGACACCAACACCTGGCAGGACCTGCTACGGGCGCTCACCGGTGTGGATCTTACCAGGTGTCCGAACTGCGGCCAGGGCAGGATTATCCGCACCAGGCTGACCGGCCATGAAACCGCCCTCGTACCACCCGTATGGGATTCCTCATGAGCTCCGGCAGCCGCGGTTCGATCTTTAATCCCCATGCCCCTTCGTGCCTGGCTGAGCACAGAAAGGACCAGCTCGCCCCAAATCCCCACCATACTCCTTCCCGCGCCGACCCATGGTCTGCAGAGCTTATCTCCCCGGCTCAAAATAGCCCTCGACCCACGCCTCCTCCAGGCCTCAGCAGCCAAGACCTCCCCCACAGACCCAAAGTCCGTTTATTGAATCCCCATAGCCCAAAATCGCCCTGATTCCTCTCAAAACCCCAGGCTTAGTTCATGATGACGATTATGAGAATGTGCTGCGCAATTCTCACAATCGCCTATTACATTCATGCAATTTTTGCTGATTCGGTGATAAGGAAAGGATCTGGCAAGCTATCAGGCATGAGTGTGAGCGTTTCCTGGTATGCTCAAACAAACTCTTCAATATTACAGTCACGCATTACTCCGTGATCTGCCTTTTAAAGATATTCACTTGATCCTGGTGAATACTTGTTCCTCTGCCTCATTAATCCTAAGATCGTGGAAGATAATTTTGTTTTCATAGATGGTCACTTTCAGAACCTGAGGGTTTGTAAAGATGGGTTCGCCGCACATAGATCCATACTGGTAGTCTAATTCAATTTTAAGAAGATTTCTGTCCATCAACTTATATTTTCCAGAAAATTCATAAGCCCCCTGTGCGAGAGGAATCTTAAAATACATGCCACCATTCTTGAAAAAAACCCAAAATACATCATCTTTATAATGTTTCCAAAACCCAACAATTAATTCTTCTGGAGGTGTTTTCAGATATGGAAGAGCAAATAAACAAGCTAAAGTCAAAAAAAACCAAGGGGTGATCATCATAACCCACCTCTCCTAAAACCTGATAAACCTTTCCGTGCCGGCCCATAGTTGTGTAAGATAGAAATTGGTCATCATGGTCGCAGATTTTCTGACCGAAATCATGTTAGAAGAAAATTCTTACATCCCCATAAATTGTTCTTAAGTTCCCATCAAATCTACAAGGCATTCCCTTATCGCTTAATCCGCAATTGCCTGATGCCATTCTAAGTAATTTCCGAAAAAAATCACAACATTTTTTTCTGTGAAAACTTTTTTAAAAAAAATAGTGAATATAAATCAGATAGTTATAATTTATACAGCCCAATCCTGGTGGGGGAGGGTTTAAGTTGGTATGGCCTTTGCCTAATCCCAAGTGAGAAGCTACCGAAAAAAAGAGAGGCTTGGTGGTCGGTCAAAATGAGCAAATATATCGTTGCTGGTGGTATTTTTACAAACGAAGAAGGGGAAGAGTGGTTCGATCTATTATGTCCCGGCCCTGGAGAGCCGCCATACGTTATGGGAGAAGGCGTTATGGCCTACTTCAGGTTAATCTGGAAGGACGCCCATCTGTATCGGGTGGAGAATGATTACACTCTCTCACTAGTAGTTTTCTCTCCCGAAGCCCTGCAATGGGGGCTTAAAGCACCAGAGAAAGTAAAGCCAAATGAATACTTGCTTGAGAAGTTGGAGGCCGTAATCAGACTATCATAGTCTTCTTAATGGATAGCGTGTGGTACGTGTAACATTATCAAAGGAAAGATTTATACACATCCTATTTTGATAATAAAAGTCATAAACCGGATAAAGCGAGGTATCATTCCAGTCAAAATTAAGTTTAAATAGGAGTGCTAAATATGTCATTGAATGGTAGGAACGGCGATAGGTCGCACCCATGGTTTACCTGTGTTGAAGAAGAATACCGTACCCAAGACGGTCTTCTTTGTTTTTACGATTTTCCAAGATCCCCAAAAGTGGTTTACTTTTGCGAGGTGCTTGCGGAATGCTTGGACACCTTTTTAAAGAGAGGGACATTGCCCTCGAGTTAAACTTTTCGTTCTCTCCTTCTAATTTACCCTTAGGTTGATCTCTGCTCTGCTCCGACAATTATCACAGGTCCAAGAACTTTCCATATCCAGGAAATATCGACTCTTTAAAAAGAAGGCGAGGTCACGCTTGACCTCGCCAGGTTTTTGGTTATCAGGCGTATAAATTTTCGATCCACCTCACCGCTTCCACATCGCTGACCTTCCCGAGATACCTTTGGGTGGTGGAAAGGTTGGCATGCCTCAGGATGACCTTGCTGACGATCTCCACGGGTACCCCTGATCTTGAGGCATAGGTCGCCGCATGCCGCCTCAGATCGTGAGGCCTGAGATGGACCCCCACCAAGGCGCCGGCCTTTTTGACCATGACCCGAGCGGCGGTATAGGTGATGGGAAAGATTCTCTGGTTTCCTTCAGCGCCTCTGGCCTTGAGGTAATCCTTCAACCGGTCGGCCAGCTTCTTGGGGATGAAGACTACTTCAGCGCTTTTTCCGCTCTTGGGATTCCTGATGGTCAGTTTCTGGTCATCCACATCCATGGCGGTAAGCTTCAAGACTTCGCCCACCCGCATGCCACCCCGGGCCATGAGCTCCAGCATGAGGCGGTTTCGCACTCTGGTGGTCCGGAAGATGATCTCGTCAATTACGTCTTTTTCGTGGATTTGCCATTGGGCCAGCTTTCCCGGCCGAAAGAGTTTTTTCAGCATCGGGGTGTCACAGGGATTCTGAAGCTGAGTTCTCCAGGTTGTTGCGGATGAAGTTGAAGAGGGCCTTGAGATAGGCGTAGCGGGTGTGCTTGGTGAGCTGCTTGCAGGTATCATTGAGGCTGGTTAAAAAGGAGAGCACCTCCTCTGATGATATGGAAGCCAGGTCGTGGTCAGGAAAATGGTCCCGGAATTTGGCCAAGAGCGAGCCGTAGGCCCTGACCGTATTTTTTTTGGGAATTCAGCTTGTGGTAATCCAGGAACAGGTTGACGGCCTTGGAAACTTTCATGCTCCACCTCCAAATTTTTTCTCGGCAGAATGCCGACTTTGATATCAGGAGTATATCAATAATTCCATGATTTCGTTGATAATCTTCTGAGATGGCAAGATAGATTTCATCGGGCACCCTCCTAATCCTCTCCCTAATTCCTTAATTTGCGGTTCCACCCAAGAGGGGTAACCAAGAAGAGGAGATTGGCTTGGATTTTTAAAGAAAAAGACTAGTGGGGGGAGCTTTGAAACTTAACTTTGCCCATATGAGTTAAAGATGCTCTGGGCTTTGAATTACTTACGATTATAGTAGGGGCAAGGCCATGAAATCTATATTAGCTATCACCTGGACACCTGTTTGATTGGGACGACCTAAAGGCGGGAGCAAAGGAGGCAAGGTGTCTTTGAATTCGCTTCGCTACAATTAATGTTTCCCCAGTTCTAGTGCCCCCAGTCATCCAACCTGCACCTGAGAAAAGCCAAAGAAACGACAAAAAGTAAATGGGCCGTTTGGAAGTCTACGGCATACCATTGTATTTTACCACGCTTTCGGGCCTGCCGGAAAAAACAAAGCTACTGTTCATGTGGTTTCGCTCATCAAGCCCAATCCGCCTTAACACATCTGCCCAATTCTGAAAGTCTTCGTATTCATTCACTATTGGATTGTTGACCGGTTGCTCCTCCAATTCCGGGTGCTCTGCCACGAACTGTGCATAAACATGTTCGGCATGGTCCTCGAACTCTGCATTAAAAAGGTACGCCCGGCGTGGGACGAACAGTGCCAGTGTTTTTGCGAGCAAAACATAAGAAAGGACCATCATAGAAGGAATAGGCCAGTAGAGATACCACGGATCTTTAACGCCATCCTCTTTCATTTTTTCATTGAGGACGAGCAAGTGCCAGTATTCGTTATCCTGCGCTTCCCGGCTCCATTTAACCACGTCGTGGGCGTTTCGAACCAGTTCTTGGTTTCGATAGTGCCGCGTCATGCGTGCATACTGACGGTTTTCCCAGGCTCGATAAGGAATGCTGGCGAGTGTTTCAATGAGCTTGGCTTTGCCGAGAGTAACCTGCTTTCCGGTAATTAAGTCCATCATACGAAAAAAGAATCGAGCTAACCATGAATACTGGTATCGAGGGCGATCCATTGACTCTTGTTGTGCCTTTTTTAGATCGATTTTAGCATTTTGCATGTAACTGCCTCCAAATTTAAACTAATTGATAATGTAATCACTTCAGGATGCAGGTCAAGTGACCTACCCCCCGAAAACTGATCCAAATGTTAAGTTAGAGTGGTGGATCAAAGGGAGGCAGGGAGATGAGCAGGAAGCGTTTAACCGTCAGGAGAAAGCCCCACTTTAGGGCTTTCGCTACCTGACTAGAAACTTATCAAGTGGCTGAAAAATCTACCTATCCAGAGAATATCAACTCCTTTTGGGTCGGGAGATTCCCCTCTGATGCCCAAGCCTTTCTCTGGCTTTCATGCCCTTTGGACTTGAAATTTCCCCTATCCGAAAAAGCCCATTTCGTTATGCAGATCAGATCGATAATTTCTGCTGGCCCGATGATAACTGAAGGAGGTGGCAAGGTATCTTGAATGCTACAGTTCATTGTGGAGGCATCTTTTAAACCTATCATCAGAAGCCTATTTTGGCTTAGCACCGTTGCTTGATTTCCCCCCCATAGTGATTACTTTTGCCTCATAATTCGACGAGGAGTGAACCATGAATAAAAGAGGCTTGGTCTTTACGTTTCTGGGGCTTATCCTTGCAACAATGCTGGCGGCGGCGTCAGCCAGCGCACAGCAGACCCCCGGTGCTCCGGCTCCGCCCCTGCCCACCACCTACAAGATGACCACCCCCATGCCGCCTGGCGTTGCCTCGCCGGACAAGGTGGAGACCCGCTTCGGCACCCTCAACTTCTTCGACGGCTTTCCGGATAAGGCCAGCGTGGAGAAGCTTTATGACAACCTGGACTTCCGAGCGCGCCGTGCAGGCCTACCTGCTGGCGATCCCGGCCGTGAGCCAGGCGGCGAACCGCAACGCCATCCGCACGTTGGGGCCGGTGAATACCGTGGTGCCTATCTTCGAGCAGCTGATGGACTCCCGGTCGATCTTCCTCACCGCCAATGATAACACTGTTTACAGTTGGACGTGGCTCGATCTCAGCAAGGGTCCGCTGGTTCTGGAGGTGCCCCCGAAGGTTTTAGGGGCCATCAATGACATCTGGTTCCGCTGGGTCGTTGATGTCGGCATCACCGGGCCGGATCAGGGCAAGGGCGGTAAGTACCTGCTGCTGCCCCCCGGCTACCAGGGGAAGGTGCCGAAGGGCTACATCGTCGTCCACTCCCCGACCTTCAACCTCTGGGTCCCCTGGCGCAGCTTCTTGGTCCAAGGCGACCCGAAGCCGGGCGTGGAGTTGGTCAAGAAATTCACCAAGGTCTATCCCCTCGCCCAAGCCGGCAAGCCACCGCAGTTGGAGTTCGTGGACCTCTCCGGCAAGCCATTCAATACGGTGGCCCCGGCGGACTACACCTTTTGGGAGTTACTCAATCAGGTGGTGCAGGAGGAACCAAGCGCCTCCCTCGACCAGATCCGGCTTGGCTTCTACGCCGCCATCGGCATCCAGAAGGGCAAGCCCTTCGCTCCGGACGAGCGCATGAAAAAGATCTTGACCGAGGCCGCCGCGGCGGGAGACGCCACCGCCCGGGCCATCGCCTTCCATATTCGGGACAAGGACGCCTATTACTATCCGGACAGCACCTGGCAGCTGCCGTTCATCGGCGGCTATAAATTCCAGACCCAGCCTGACGTACTGAACCTTGATGCGTATATCTTATATTACTTCATGGCCACCGGGGTCACCCCGGCCATGGAAGAAAAGATGGTCGGTCGCGGCTCACAATACGCCTGGACGGCCCGCGATGCCAACCGCCAGCCTCTGGACGGAGCGAAGAACTACAAGCTGCACCTGCCGCCTAACATCCCGGTCAAGGACTTCTGGTCCGTCATCGTTTACAGCAACCAGACCCGCTCCATGATCCAGACCGACCAGCAGTTCCCCAGCGTCAGCAGCCAGACCAATGGACTCCTGGTCAACCCCGACGGGTCGGTGGATGTCTATTTCGGACCCCAGACACCACCCGGCAAGGAGAAGAACTGGGTGCAGACTGTTCCCGGTAAGGGCTGGAACACCATCCTGCGCCTTTACGGCCCGCTGGAGCCCTGGTTCGCCAAGACCTGGCGGCCGGGAGAGATCGAAGAAGTGAAGTGAACATATTGGCTATGAGTGGGTGGCTGGTGGCAGTGAGCACTTGCCGCCCACTCAGGGTCGAGTGGTTTCTGAGTGTATGGCTGCGAAACAAGAATAAGACATACATTTGTTACGTATACCTGCTCTTCTTAGAAACTTATCAAGCCCCTGAAATTTCAACCTATTCAGTCCATAACGACACATCAGGCTCACCACCGAGGGCACCAACCTGTAAGGGTCCGGGTGGTATATTTTTGGGGCAGCCCCTCCCAGTTCTGATATTCAGATCAAACGTGGAATTTTTCCAGGCTTACTGATAAGTTAGGGCTTTGGCAAGTAAGTGCGCCACGAGGGCGCTTGGAGTAATAAGCGTGCGCAACTGCACGAGAGATGGGGGCGGGCCCCCCGGAGTCGGCTTGCAGGAGCAGGCTCCAAACCACCTTAAGCTGCGCTGGTTAAGAGCCAGGGTGGTGAGCGTTAAGGACAAGTCATGGCTAAGACCGTGGCAGGTGAGGTTCAGGGAGACGAGCAGCCGCGAACCACTGATGAGGTGTCGAAACATTATAGATGACGTCAAAACTGGAGGCTTACTTGACTCCAGGATAAACCCAGAGGGAACCTGCTTACTGTCTGGGTGGCGTCCGGCATAGAGGTGGCGTGAACTTGAACCAGGCTCTCGGGCGGAACGTGGGAAACTGTCGTCCCGATGTTAAGGGAGAAGCCCAAGTGGAGGACCCACGAGGGTGAGAGTACCGAGGCGGGGCACAGTGGCGGAACAACCCGTAGTAGCGAGGAAGTCCCGTAATGGGGATGGAGCGAAGGGGTTGTATCGATCAGCCTTGCCTGGTGGTCAACCAGCAATGGGAGGAGCCATTGGGGAAGGAAAGGCCATGTAACTATGGCTGGTCGATAGGAGCCGTATGAGCCGAGAGGCTCACGTACGGATCTGTGAGGGCGTGGGGGTGAGATTCCCCCACGCTACTCGACCCTTCTATCCAGTCATTTCTCCTGCCACTTCCATTTTTTACCAGATTAACCATCCCCAAAACCATCTTTTGATTGCTATGGCCAAGACTGCGGCATAGTCTTCGCATACCTTCCGCCGATACCAGGCGGAGGCTTGGTCCATGGAGAGCCAAAAGCCGCAGCCGGTAATGCTCCCTGATTAACAGAGGGGTACGGCCGCATTGCACCCGAATAAAAAAATTAAAGACGGAATGCATGGAGCTGGTAAAGATTTGAAGTTTGAGGTAATTATACGGATAATAATCCTCATAGATTACCGAGTAATTTTCACTGGGCTGAAAACCTCAGCCAGGGAGGCCGATATGATAAGCAAAAAATCTTATCCTGGTCTGGCCGGGAATAACCAAAGCAACATGTTTCCTGGCCATGCTGATCTTTCTCATTCTCACCTCCCTGGTTTTTCTTGTGAGGAGAGGCCGCAGCCGTAACCTGGCAGGACCAGGGGCCCAGCCCCATCCTCGGCGGGGATCGGTGATTGTCCCCCCAACAATCCCGTGGTCGGGGCGGTCCAATCCCTGCTCATCGACCCCAACGATAACAACATCATGTACGCCGGCGCGGTGAACGGCGGCATCTGGAAGACCACCGACGGCGGCGGCACCTGGACGCCCCTGACTGACACGCAGAAATCCCTGTCCATGGGAGGCATGGCCCTGGACCCGGGCAACTCCAGCCGCATCCTGGCGGGCTTTGGGGCTTTTTCCAATTTCGGTGGCAAAAGCGGCCCCCTGGCGGGAGTGATTTTCTCCAGCGATGCAGGTAATACCTGGACCCCCGTGGGCGGCGCCGTCACCGCCAATACCGATGTCTCTTCGGTATTGGTTAACGGCCAGACCATGTTCGTCGCCTCCCGGGGAACCAGCCACCAACATGGGTCTTTTCCGCAGCATGGACGGCGGGGCCAGCTTCATCCAGATTTCCGGCAGCGGCGGGCTTCCCACCGGCGCCATCACCAGCCTGGCCTCTGACCCCAGCAACTTAAACCGCCTCTATGCGGCCCGTAACCCAATCCGGGATTTTTCGCAGCGACAACCTGGGCAAAACCTGGACCAATATCACCCCGGCCGGTAGCGGCATCGGCAATAGCACGGCAAACATTCAGCTCAGCGTGGGCGCCGGCGGGGACTCTCTTTTTATGTGCCTGGCTGCCCCTTCGGGTACGACGCCCACCGGGAAGGGAGCAGTCAGACTCCAATCGGTATGGCGCTCCTTAGACCGGGGCGCCACCTGGCAGAATATGGGGGGCCAGGGCGCCGGGCTTGGCCAGGGGCTGCCCGGCAGCATTGAGAACGGGCCAATTTTATGGCATCAATAACGACGGGCAAGGAAAAAATAATTTGGCGATCCTGGCTGATCCCGATCCCCAGAATCCGAATATTGTCTATATCAGCGGTGACGACCAGCCAGCCTGGAATCAGTCAAAAGGATCCGACAGGACTTTCCCAACCAGATCGGGGCCAATAATCACACGGCCTCGGTCTTTCGGGGGGACGCCAGCCTGGCTCTCAGCAGTCCACCACGGTTGGCCAACCCTTGGACCCCGTCTACTCCTTATAATGGCCAGTGGCTGCCCATCACCGATAATTTTGCCAACGGCACCAGCCCCCATGCCGATAGTCGCACCATGGCCTTCGACATCAACGGCAATCTCCTGGAAACCGATGACGGCGGCGTCTACCGCCGCAGCAACCCCCAATCCAGCACCGGCCAATGGACCTCCCTCCTCGGCAATCTCCAGGTCACCGAGATATATGGCCTCTCTTACGACAGCAACACCCACACCCTTATTTCCGCTAATCAGGATGTGGGCGCCAGCGCCCAAAACCAAAATAGCAACGGCACCCCCAGTCCCATTTGGACCGCGCAGCTGGGGGCGGACGGGGGCTCCACCGCGGTCAACGACCAGAACGCCACCTTTTCGGTGCGCTATCTGACCAGCCAGGCGCTATCAAGTTTCACCCGCATCAAGGTGGATCCCAATAATAACATCATAGAAACGGTGCCTACCACGCTCAAGGTCGGCAATGAGCCGCTCAAGACAGGACCAACCACTGACATCCCCAGGCAAGCCCCGGTCCGGGTGAACCAGGCGGACAAGAGCATGCTGGCCATCGGCACCAATAATTCGTTTATCTGACCACGGATAACGTCAACGCTGCTCCCCTGCCGCCGGACCTGCATCTCACGCCCATCAACACCACTCCCTTCGCCTCGCCAGGTGGGTGACATTGCCTATGGCCGGCCGGGAAACGCCAATCTCCTGCTGGCCGGCGCGGGCGCCAATCTGTATCTGGCCACAATACTGCCCACTACACCCAATAATAACACTCTGAAAAAACTCACTAACTACCCCGCCACCAGCGGCGCCATAACCAGCGTCTCTATCAATCCCAATTTCGACGACGTGTTCTATGTGGCGGATGGCAGTGTCGTGCGCAGCACCGGGGATCAGGGCAAGACTTGGGTCACCGGGCTCTCCTTGTCCCAACTCAGATCCCTGCAATTCATCTCCAACGGCCTCAATAAGCTCTTGGTCGCCGGCGGCTACGGGACCCTGTATGCGGCCCGGGACACGGATTTGAACAACTGGTATTCCCTGAAAGGCAATCTCCCCAACACCTTCGTCTGGGAGATGGATTACAGCAGCAAGGACGATACCCTGGCCGTGGGCACCCTGGGCCGGGGGGCCTTTACGGTGGCCAGCGCCAGCACCCTCATGCCGACTTCCACGCCGTCCTCGGTGGACACCGGCTGGATCCGGCTGCTCCAGGCCAACTCGGGGGACCAGACCCTCAACGGCGGCGCCGTGCAGCTGCCTGAGCCCCTCTTAAATTGGCTAAACAACCTCACCCTGACCGCCCTGGGTGGAACTTTCGACACCGCTCAGTCCGACGCCACCCTTACCGGAAAGATTTCCGGTCCGGGAAGTTTCACCATAACCGGCAATGGCAGACTCTTCCTCCAGAACACCAACAACGACTATGCCGGCGGCTACCAACTTGAACGGCGGCATACGGTTATAGTGAAGAGCGATGCCAACCTGGGCGCGGCCTCAGGGGATCTCTCCTTTGACGGCGGCACCCTCCAGACCTCCGCCGCTTTTACCTCCGCCCGGGACATCAAGTTAATGCCTTACGGCGGCACCTGGAACACCTTCGGCTCCGACTCCACCCTGTCGGGGATTATTTCCGGTCCGGGCACCCTGACTAAGATTGGCAATGGCACTCTTACCCTCACCGGCCCCAATACTTACAGCGGCGGCACCATCTTGAGCGGCGGCATCCTCAAGGTAAGCCAGGACGCCAACCTGGGCGCGGCCGGCGGCCCGATCACCTTCAACTTCAACAGTGGGACCGTGGAGAGCACCCTGCAGGCCGCCGGCCCCTTGACGAGCTCCCGCACCCTGGTGGTGCTGGGCGGCGGCGCCATCGACACCGGCGCCTTTGCTTCGGTCTTTAACGGGGAGTTTTTCGGTTATGGCACCTTTACCCAGACGGGCACCGGGAGCCTGACGTTAAATGGCGACGGTTCACCTTTCTCGGGAACCTATGCCCTGAACAGCGGCGCCTTGACCCTGAACAATGCCCTGGGGAGCACTCTGGCGCCTTGCGGTCTGGTGGTTAATCCGGGCGCCACCTTCAGCGGCGGCGGCAGCCTGGTGGGCAGCGTCAATCTCCAGGGGAACGGCGCCGGCTTTTCAGGAAGCATGGAGGTGCCAGCTGCGGGCACCTTTACGTTGAACAACACCCTGGGAGGCACTCCCGCGCCCTGCACCGTGGTGGTCAACCCCGGCGGCCTCATCACCGGCAGCGGCACCGTGGTGGGCGCGCTCACCAACCGGGGCATCATCAACCCCGGCAACTCCCCCGGCACGATAAACGTGGTGGGCAGTTACACCCAGACGGCCACCGGCACCTACACGCCCGAGATCGCCTCCCCCGGCAGTTATGACCGGATTGCGGTGAGCGGCGTCCCCGGCACCGCCAACCTGGCGGGATCTATCTCTCCGGTGCTTCTAGGGGGCTACCGCCCCACGGGCAATACGGTGTTCCCCGGGGTGGTGACCGCCACCGGCGGCATTAACGGCGCCTTTAACCCCCTGACCAACCCGGTTATTGGCCCCACCCTGTTCTGGGAGCCGCGCTACAGCGCCAACAGCGTGGATCTCGTGGTCCAACGCGATTACACCAATCCGGGCTTAGGCCTGAACTCCAACCAGTTGGCGGTGGGGACCATGCTCAACCGCGTGGCCGGGGCCACCGCCGGCGACCTGAACACCGCGCTGAACGCCATTGACAGCCTGCCCAATGCCGCCACGGTGCAGGAGGCCTTTCAAGCAGATATCCCCTGAAAAGGCCGGGGCCCTGGCCAACCTGGGTTTTACGGCCGCCAACTTCCAGATGCGCAATCTCGCCACCCGCACCACCAACCTGCGCTTCCTCCAGGGGGAAAGCAGCGGCGCCAGCAGTCTCCGGTCCGGCGGCCTGAATTGCAATTACTCCAGCCAAAGCGGCCTGATGCTGGCCTACAACGGTGGCTTCCTCCCCGACCTGTTCAGCGCCAAAAAGGAGTTTCGGGCGAAGGATACCCGCTGGGGCCTCTTTGTGGACGGGGGCGCGGCCTTCGGCAGCCAAAACTCCACCAGCAATCAGACGGGCTATAATTTCACCCTGGGGGGCTTCACCCTGGGGGCCGACTACCGTTTGAGCGACAAGCTCCTGGTGGGCCTGGCCACGGGCTACAGCCACACCGCCTCCGGTTTCTACGGCACCGGCGGCAGTGTTAACGTCAACACCGTGCCCTTCAACGCCTATGCCGCGTATTTCTCCGGGTCGCTTTACGCCTACGGCTCCCTGGGCTATGCCCTCAACCTTTACAACCTGAAGCGGAATATCAGTTTTGCCGGCATCGGCCGCACCGCCAGCGGTTCCACCACCGGGAACCAGTTCAACCTCTATGGGGAAGCGGGCTATGACCTCAAGCTCCGCCGGTTCATCCTGACCCCCGCCGCCACTTTGGCTTACTCCGCCCTGTGGGTGGGGGGCTTTACGGAAAGCGGCGCCGGGGCCCTTAATCTGAGTGTGGCCTCCCAAAACGTCAGTTCCGTGCAAACCGGGGTGGGCTGCCGCTTAACCTTCCCCCTCAATGTGGGTTCGGTGATCCTGGTCCCCCAAGCCTCCGCCTTTTATCAACACGAGTTTGCCAATAACAGCCGGGGGCTCGATGCCAGCCTCAGCCAGGGGAGCAGCACCTTCACCTGGGAAACCGAGCGCCGCCGGGAAGGAACTTCGCCCTGGTGGGGGCCAGCCTCACCGCGGGCCTCAAGAAAAACCTCTACGCCCAGGTCAATTACAACAGCGAAGTGGGCCGGGGCAACGCCACCGCCCAATCCGTCAACGCCGGCCTACGGTATGAATTTTAGTCCTACAGCTCCCCATGCCTGGAGAATTTCAATACTACAGATACCTGCTCTCTATCTGCAATTCATTACCAATTGATTTATGCTCTGATATGCGCACCTAATCACAACCTGGCTGCCGAGTCATTGTCGGCCCATATTAGTTTCACCTGGGGGGCCGGGTTGCCGCCCTCATCCCTTGATGAGTTATTGCTATTGATCCGCAATTGCTATAAATAGAACCAAAAGTGAACCATAACGAACAAAAAGCGCCGCCGTTGTTAGCTCACCCGGTCATGCCCCCTGATCTTGCCCCCTCTGGCCCGCCCGCTCGGTAACCGCCTGGTAACCGCCTGGTAACCGCAGGAATTGCAAACGGTTACCGGCAAAACCCGCATGGTTAAGCCTTAGAAAAGGGCCGGTAACCGTTTCAACCGTTTGAGTAAAGATAAGAGCCTCCCTGGAAATATCCAAAACCCTCAAGCATCTTTTATGGGCCTCTCTATAAAAATAAAATAAAGGGTTTATATTGAAAAAAACTGTTACTCGGTTACCACCCCCTTTTTTTCAAAAAATATCATTGACTTATCGGTAACCGCATAGCGGTTACTCTGCGGTTACTTCGGTTACTCAAACGGTTACCGTGGTATCGCGCTCATCTGGTATGAGGTTCTTTAGGGGAAGGCAAAGAACCCGCGTCCGGCCCCCCTGAATTGCACAAACACGGGTGGTTAGCCCTCCCGGTCCCGGCCTAATGATGCCCTCCCTTGCCAGGGCCGCCCAGAGATCGTTTCTCCCCAGGGAAAGAAAATCACCTTGCGCCCGGAGTGCGTCTGCTACCGCCCGCAAGGTCGTCTCAGGGAGAAGGTAAACCATGTCATGATCCGCATACCCTAATAAAAAAGCATTTTTAGCCGGTTCTAGGCCCTCCCACCCCAGGAGTTCTTTAGCTGGTGGGGGGGCTCCCTTTGAATCTTTCGCCTCACAAAACACCCGGCTCGTCAGAAAAAGCTCAGTCAGTATAGTAAAAACTTCGCCGTGGGCCGTTCCCCCTCGATGACCCGGGAGTGCTGCTGACCCAATCGCTCCCAAACCACCCAGGCCTTTTTTTCAAACTCGTATTCTTGATCTTCCGATATGGCCCCCAGGCGCTTGAAGAATCGCAAGGCCAGGTTGAAGCCGCAGGCCAGCCAACTTAAAATCTTCGGTATCCGGGCATGGTCGCCCTTCTGGAAAGCGGCCCGGTAGATTTCAAAGAGGCCCTTGAGTTCCTCTTGCGCCTCATCAAGCCGTTGGGCCAGGTCCGCAAGATAGGCCGCCATCGCCGCCGCATATAGGCCCGCCTCCCGCTGCGCCGCACTCAGGCGCTCCCGGTCAATGGGGTTCTTCTTGGGGTCCAATTCCACCCCGAGATAGCGAGCCGTGGCGCTCTGCCTCTGGCCAGGAAGCAAGGTCTCCCCCGTGGAGAGGATGAGGCCCCGCGGGTAATAATTCGGCCTGGCGCTTAGGTCCGGGGCCAGCCGCCCCCGCCCGCTCCGGTTCCCCGCCTGGTAGATCAACCGCCCGGCCTTCTCCGCCTGGTGGGTAAAGTCTCGGGCAGAGGCCGCCGGAGAAAAGTCGTCAACCACGACAAGGCAATCTTTCAAAATGAAGCACAACCTTTCCAGGGCGTTCGCCGTGCTGAACCAACTCCCCGGCAAAGTCAGCCGGGAAAACTCCCCGAAGTGACACAAGGCCAGGGCCGCCAGGGTGCTTTTCATGGCCCCGGTTGGCCCATGCAACCATAGGGAGAAGTCAATCTTGAGCAAGTCCGCAAACGGGGCCAGGTAAACCGCCGCAAGCAAAGGGGCCGTGACTTCCCAGGGGGCCACCTCCAGGAATCGGCAAGAGGCTTGGGCCGCCTCCCGGCCCCCAGGCGCGGGCAAACGGTAACAGTGCAAGTTCTCCCCCAGGGCCACCTCAACCGGCTCCCCCGGTCCTATGGCTCCCCCGCCGTGTAAATAGCGCCAGGCCCCGCCGATCTTGCGCCAGCCGGTGTGAGCATAGACCGTGCGCCGCCGGAAATCCTTGGAAAAAGCCGAGATTGCGGTCGCCAGGTGCGGCCCCAGGGACCGACCCGGCGCGATGGTGGCCGCCGCCCCCCACTCACGCTTAACCCAGGCCAGGCCGTCAAACTTCTCCGCCCCCACCCTGGCAACCGGCAGGGGCCGCCCGGTGTCCAGGGCTCCCGTAACTTCAAATTCTTTGGTGGCCCTGAGGCCGTCATCAAGGGTAATCTCTGCCTCGATCCGGGCGCTGAAGTTCGCCAGGGTTCGGGGTTGCGGCTCCCCCTGTTTGCCAAACATCTCAAGGGTAAGCCTCCCCCGCTCCACAAAATAGCCGTGGCCGCAAAGCCATTTTCTCTCAGGCTCGGCCTCGTCTCCCGCCCCCTGGCCGCCTTTTTCGGGGGAGGCTGATGGTTTCCCTTGCCTGGGGGCCTTCCCCCCCGTGGCGGTCCTCTCGGGCAGGGGCCGGGGGTTTTGTTCGCCGGAGTCCAGGCCACTTCGGATAGTGGCCCGGCTCTCCGCTTCCTCCAGGCCGATCCCCGCCGCCGTATCGCTTAGGGCCGCCTCTACCCGCTCCCGACTCAAAACTCCGGCCCCTACCAACTGCCCCAGGGCAAAAGCCGCCTGATTCAACCGGGCGTTGCGGCTGCCCTCAGGAGTCTGGGCCAGCTCCGCAAGCTCGTCATTTAGAGCCTTTTCCCCGTAACGGGCAAAATCCCCGCCGATCCCCGCCCCCTTTCCCGGCGGCCCTCCTAAGTGGGCCTGCCGCCGCGCCTTGGCCTGGGCCTCATAAGGCGCAAAATCGGCCAGGTCATACACCCGCTCCGGCTTGCACCAGACGATGACCACGGGCCGGGGTTGGCCGGGAATCTTCATGTTGAAGGTTCCCGGTAGCCGCAAAATCCGGCTTGCGTCCGTGGCCGCCAGGTCTCCCCCCAGGGCAAGGGCCAGGCCCCGGTTGATTTTCTCCAGGCGCTTGATCGTTTCCGGGGTCAGGCTTACGGGTTCTTGGAAAAGCCAATAAGGTTGAAACCCGCCCCCGGAGTCTACCAGGATGGACGGCCTCAGGGCAAACCCTTGAATAACGGCCAGGGCCTCATCTTTGGTGTGATAGCTGGTGGCCGCCTTATGCCCCTCCGCCCCCGCATCCACGTCCGCAAAGGCCGCGGTCATGGCCAGGAGGTTTGACTTTTTCCCGCCCTGGTTATCCCGCCTCAGGGCCACCCCCACCCAATAATGAAGGCCGGGCTGCCATCTCCCCATGTCCTTCACCAGGGCCTCAGGGGTCAAAGGGTAGAAGCGCCGGAAGGACATTCCTTCACCCTCCCGCTTCCCCCTCACCTCAAGATAGGCTGTGCCCTGGGCCTGGGAGAAGAAGCGCCCGTAAAGCGCCTCCAAAAATTGCCGGGCATGGGTGATGGTCAGCTTCATTTTTTCCCCCTGAGTAACCTTTCCTGCCCCTCCCGGACGGCCTCAATAATCCGGCCTACCCCTTCCCGATCCCCGATAGAAATCAGAACCCAATCGTTTGAGGTATCTTTCCTCAAGGCTCTCTCAATGTTGTTTTGCAGGGATTTTGCAAGGGGCTGAATGTGGCAAGCGTCTTGTCTGGCGCTATACTCCCCCACCCACACAATTTTGCCCCTCGTCTGGCTCATTTTTCCCCCCGCCTCTCGGGGTCAACCCGATGGGCCAAAAAGGAAAGCCTCCAGGTCATCACGCCGGTAAATCACCCTCGTGCCGATCTTGTGATAAACGGGACCCCTCCCAATGTGGCGGAAATTTCTCAAGGTCTGCACAGCCAATCCCAGGATTTCCGCCGCCTTTTTTTCGTCAAGGGTCAAATTCATTGGGGAACCTCCAAGGCTTTACGTTTTCATCAATGTATCTTGCCGTTTTAGAGAATAAAATTCCCCAAAAACGAATTAAACTGTTTATTTTCTTGTAGGGTGTTTAAGGTGCAGGCAGGAAGTGGACAAAAAAATAAACTCCCCAAAACATTTTAGGGAGTTTGCGCTAAGTTCTTCCCAGGAGTGGCGATTGAATGAGGCGGGTTATTTCTTTTTGGGTCGTCTGCCCTGATTACGATTAGGGTTGAGGTCTTTTATGTGTTTCATGATAGTAGTTAATCCAACTTCCTTACCATTTTCAGTAAATATTTGAGTAATACTATGATGAGACGCAACTTCTTCTTTGGTCAAAGTCGGCTCATCATCCCATAATTCTTTTGCTCTACTTCTTACCTGCTCCCATATTTCCTGAGTTTTTCTCGTTTTCTTGCTCACCTCAGAAGATTCTTGCTTAAGTTTGTCAACCTCATCTTTTAAAAACCCGCAACCTTCAAGTTGCTTAAAAGACACCGTTGGCTCTGCTCTAACAAAAGTGAACCCCCCTGGAATCCGCTTTAAGGGCGGGCCTGCAAAATCATCCTCATATGGGTCCCAGGTGTTAATTATTTCCGGTTCCCGCCAGGTGACTTGTTTAGCAAGGCGCACCCGCTCTCTTGTCTCGGGATGGTGGGCGGTGAGTTTCCCTTGTTCGACAAGTTCAGCCAGGTCAAGAAGGGTAATTTTCAATTCATTTATGACTATTGCCCCCGTAAACCATCTGCGAAGATTTGACATGGCCCCGCCTCCCGCCGCGGTCCTGGTGAAAAAACCGGGGAAAGCGGCCAGGAAATCCGCTTTGTCGGGTCGCGCTCCCTATCCCCGGAAGTCTAAGGTATCTATTCTTTGCTCACAATGTGGACACCATTCCACCTCAGTACCATTCAACATGTAGTCTTTATAAATGCCCCGCTCACCACATTTAGGACATTGCTGCTCATATAATCTATTTTTTTCTTTCTTAAGGTCTCTTAATAGCCACAAAACGAGACAAGGCATATAAATAATAAAACTTTCTAAAATTCCAATTAACACTGAATCATAAATAAAGCTCTTATTGCATGAGCTAATCGTCATTGTTAAACTGGTTGCTGATAAAAATGATAAAAAAATTGCTTCTCGTGGTTTATATTTTGCCTTAAAAAATTTGTTACCTATACGAGTTACTAAGTATGTAATGGCTAATGCTCCTAAGATACTTGCCATCCAACCGAATATTTTTCCTATTGTTGTTTGGGGTTCCATCGTATTTTCTATTTAACTGGGTTACTAATCACCCTTTAAGTTGCGCTCATATAAGCTGCAACCTTTCATTATATGAATTATACCGGCCCCCTACCTGTAAGCCCGGCTCCGGGGCCGGATAGCCACAATATCCAGGATTCCCTCAGCCTCGTTCACCCGGTAGATGATGCGCCAGTCGCCCACTCTCGAATAGCGGGAATCCGGTTCCGTTTCCATTCCAAGGCGGCCACGGGTATGCTTTTCAAATCACTCTCCTTTTTGAAGTGTTAGCCCCGCTATCTATAGGCTGTCTTCCGGTGCTTCACAGAGAGAATGATGATTCTCTTGTTGATCTCGTCAACCTCGAAAAAGATGCGCCAATTCCTGATCCTGGATTTCCGTTCCCCTTCGCCCATCCTGACCTGTTGCGACAACAGGGGTGAATAGGGCTCTTGGGCAAGCTGCTTAAGGCGGTCCCGTACCTGCCTTTCCATAGTCCGGTCCAGGCCGTCCAAATCCTTTTCGGCCCGCCTGGTGATCTCGACAAGAAAGCTCACAAGCCCCGCGCCTTTTCATAGTGCGCCAGGGTGATAACCCTCCCCTGTCGGGCGTCTTCCCGGCCTTCCCTGATCGCCGCCCATTCTTCCGGGGTAAGCTCCTCTTGCTCCTCATAAAGAAATGCCACAAACTTTCTTAAAGCGTCTCTGTTAGGGCCTTGGTTTATGGCCTCGATCATGGATAGAAGGTCCTTATCAATAACGGGGGATTCCATAGTCTGCTCTCCTTCTTCGCTTCGGCCAGACGCTTTACTCCTTGGCGGCCTGGTGGTGGACCGTCACCCGGTAGGTCACAGGCCCAACTCTTTCTTCAAATCCTCTAAGCTGATAAATTGGCTGCGATCCCCGCTGAGACTGGCCTTCATGCCTTCCTCAATGGCCGCCAGGTCTTCCGGGGAGAAATACTCCGGTTCTTCCATCTCCCGCTCATAAAGCAGGTCAATGAATTTTTGCAGAAGCTCGGCATGGGGGCCGTGAGCGATGGCCTTCACCTTCTTAAACAAGGTTTCCAGGCTGCCGGGTTCCATAGGTCTATTTCTCCAGGTTGACAATTTTCCGTTTTTGGCCGTTCACGGCCTGGGTAATGAGGTTCCCCGCCAGGTCTGAGGCCCGCCGCAGGGCATCGTCTCTCAGGTGGGCGTAGCGTTGCGTCATGGCGGCACTCTTGTGGGTCAAGAGCTTTTGCAGGGTGTAGAGGTCCACCTGCCCCGATGAGGCCAGCATGGAGGCGTAAACGTGCCTCAGGCCATGCAGGGCCCGGAAGTCTTGGGGAAGGCCCGCCGCTTCCTTAATGCGGGTTACTTGCTTGTTAATGTCCGTGCGTTTATTTCCCCCGCGTCCGGGGAAGACATAGGGGCTTCCGGTCCGGGGGTGCGCTAAAAGAAGCTCTCGGGCCGCCGGGTTCATGGGTATCTTCTGATCCTGGCCGCCCTTGGGCTCCCGGATATGGATAAATCCCCGGTCAAAGTCCAGGTCTGCCCACTTCAACCGGAACAGTTCTCCCCGCCTCATGCCGGTAAATAATGCCATCCTCATAAAGTTGGCGGCCTGATAATTCGAGTCCGCTCCTATGGCCTCCAGGAGGCCTGACAGTTGCTCCGGGCTCAAGTCCTCAGTCTTGAGGTTATTCGCCTTCGGCATTTCCACGGTAAAGGCCGGGGTGGGGCAGAGGTGCTTTTTAGCGGCGAAGTTCACCAGGCGGCGCAAAAGCTCCAGAACATTCTTGACGGTTCCCGCTTTGCGGGTCTTAGCCATCCTCAAGCGCAGCTTGTCCACGTCAAAGGGGGTAAGCTCCTGGGGCTCCCTCTCCCCGAAAACCGGCTTGATATGCTTCACATAGCGGTTTTCATCGGTCACGATCCCCTTGAGGTCCGGCCTCCTGGCCTTGTATTCCTCCCACAGACGGTCAAAGGTCCAAGTCTCCGCCGTTTGCCTCACTTCCTCCCGGCGCTCCTGGTTGGTGGGGGCCTCGCCATGAAGCCTTTGTGTCCTGAGGTGCGCAGCCCTGGCCGGGGTCATGTCGTCTTTAAACTGCCGCCCGGCCTTTTCTTCAATCTGCTTTCCATCTTTCCGGTAGAAAATGTAATAAATGCGCTCAGGCCGCCCGTCGGCCCCAGCACCCTCAAGGTAATACACGCCTGGATATTTGGTTTTGAACCTCTGTTGGCGCGGCATTTCTTGTCCTCCTTTCCCCAGCACTATCCCCAGCACTTTTTATCAATATAGGGGTAAAATGAGGCAAGTCAAGGGAAAAGTGAAATCCTTTTTTGCTGATATATTAAGGGGATTTATGATATGTCGGTAAGGGTGGGTAAATGCTTCCCTTAGTTCTCATAACCCGAAGGTCGCAGGTTCAAATCCTGCCCCCGCTACCAAGCAAACTCAAGGGGTTGGCTGAAAAGGCTGACCCCTTTCTTTTCGCTCCCGCTAACATTTCCAACCGCATTTCCATCCCTGGGATGAAATATAAGGGTCAGAGGGGGAGAAGATGGCTTTGTGTCTGGCCGCTGGCAGGGAGGTCCACACGGTAAACCCTGGCGTCCTCCACTTAATCACTAATGGTTTTGGGCATCCCGGGTGCACCGCACCCGGTTTTCTGGACACAAGATTTTCTTAAGCCGCCCTGTTGAAGAAAAAATGTTTCTTGAAGAATTTACCAAGAAATCTTTTTTCCACCGCAGCGATAATGACAGAGGTTAGATGGGGGCGCAGACCGCAAAACTTCTGCCGGACTTTCCCCTTCATTAATCCCGGCTAGCTTTGGGGGACGGCCATTCCGGAGGGGGCTTCGGCCAACTCGCCTTTCAGTCCTGCGCCAAGCCAGGGCGGCGCCTGAGGAACCCGTGTCTGCAACTCCTTGATGATGGCCGCCGCCTTTTCCCGCACCACCTGCCGCATGTTGAAGAGATCCTCTCCCATGGCGCAGGTCCCGATGTACTCTGCGAATCTGGTTGGATTTTTTCTCAATATCCCCATCAACTGGGTCCAAAACTGACGCCGGTATGGCGTTCGGATCCCTTGCCACCAGATGATTCTGAGGAGCGCCCTGATCTCGACTAATTTCCGGCGCCAGGTCATCCCCTGGCCGAAGATAAGGTCATTGGTCGATTGGCCCGCCGCAGAGTCCACCTGCGCCCTGGGAGCCGGTCGCATGGCCAGGTAGTGGCGGTAAGTCCTCGACAGATAACGGGACGGTTCGTAGAGATGGTCCCAGGCATCGATGTACTCCTGCATGATATCGGTTTCCGGCCGGCAAGGTTCGAAGTTCATGGCGGAGAAGGTCCCCAGGTCGCCTCCCATATCCGGACGCAGCCTTCCTTCTTTCTCCAGTCGATGCCACAGCCTGGTATGGGGCGCGGCCAGCAGGACACCGAGCATCGCCATCGGTATGGCCGTCTGTTCCATGAAGGCGCAGATCCGTTTGCCAGCCCCTTTCTTTTCCCCGTCCATGCCGATGATGAAACTGCCCACGATTGCCAAGCCATACTGGTTGATCTTTTGGAGCGATTCAACCAGGGGATTCTTGATATTCTGATATTTGTGGCTGAGGTGCAGGACATTCTCATCCGGGGACTCGATGCCGATAAAAACCTTATCAAAGTTGGCCGCGATCATGAGGTCGATCATCTCCAGATCCTGCCCCAGGTTCATCGACGCCTGGGTTAAGAATCGAAAAGGTTCACTGCGGCTTCTCAACCAGGGGATAAGTTCTTGCAGGAGGGTCTGGGCATGCTTTTTACTGCCGATGAAGTTGTCATCGCAAATGAACACCGAGCCCCTGGCCCCGAGCCGGTAAAGGCTGTCCAGTTCGGCGATGAACTGCTTGGGGGTTTTGTAACGGGGGATGCGCCCAAAAAGATTCACCACGTCGCAAAACTCGCAGTCAAAGGGACATCCCCGAGAAGTCTGAATCGTAAAGGCGGAATAATCGTTTGGGTGCAACAAATCAAACCGCGGGACCGGCGAGGTTTCCAGAGCGGGCCTTTGATTGTTGGCGATTATCCCGGTTTTCCCCTGTCTCATCGCCTCCAGGAGCAACGGCACGGTATTTTCCCCTTCGCCCCGCACCACGAAATCACAGCCAGCCTCCAGGCATGACTCGGGAAGGGAAGTGGGGTATGGTCCTCCGGCCACAACGGTTTTCCCCCGGCGCTTGGCTTCTCTCACCAGGGCCAACAAGCCCACCCTTTGGATATACATAGCCGATAGCAAGACCACCTCGGCCCATTGCCAATCTTCCTCAGTCAGGCCTCTGACGTTGAGATCAACAAGACGCAATTCCCATTCTGAGGGCAGCAAGGCCGCCACGGTAATCAATCCCAACGGTGGATTAACCGTTTTACTGCCCCGGAGCTGGCAAGATTTCTGGAAACTCCAAAAGGATAGGGGAAATTCAGGACTGATCATCAACGCGCGCATAGCAGAAATTATCCTCAAACATCGATATCATGCGGCAGCGCAGGTGGACTGATGGTATATCAGACTTTTTCAGGCTTATGCTACCTCTTATCTATGTCCGAAGGCCTGTGGTCTTTCACTATAAGTTTTAATCTGTTTGCCGGAGCGCGGTTGTTTGCGCGGCTGACGCGCAGACTCGTCATGGCGGGACGCGGCCGCTTTGTTATAATCAAAACCGGTCAGGGTGCATTGCGTTACCTTGGCGCGGAGGACCCGCTCGATGCTGCGAACCATGTCCTTATCTTCAGAGGTGATAAACGTGAAGGCATCACCGGTCTTGTCATTGCGGCCGGTGCGGCCGATTCTGTGCGTATAGGAGTCAACCGTATCCGGCATGTCGTAATTGATCACGTGGGAAATCTGGGTCACGTCGATCCCCCGTGCCGCCACGTCAGTGGCCACCAGAATCTGAAAGGCGCCGGTGCGGAAACCGTTCATCACCGCCTGCCGCCGGGCCTGCGAGAGATTGCCCTGCAGTGAGGCGGCCCGATAACCGGCCTTTTCCAGTTGTTCCCCCAGACGCTTGGCCCGGTGCTTGGTGCGGGTAAAAATCAAAACTGACTCCGTGTCGGTGTGACGCAGCAGTTCCAGAAGGAGCGGCGTTTTGAGGTGCTGCTCCACCGGATACAGCCTGTGAGAGACACTGTTCGGCGGTCCATCGCCATTAACCCGCACCGTCACCGGAGATTTCAGTACTTCGCGGGTTAAATGGAGAATATCATCAGGCATGGTCGCCGAAAACAACAGCGTTTGGCGTTGCGCCGGTACGCGCTTGATGATCTTTCTTATATCCGGGAGAAATCCCATGTCGAGCATCCGGTCGGACTCGTCCAACACCAGCACTTCCAGATGCGACAAGTCGACCGTTCCCTGATTAATGTGGTCAAGCAGGCGGCCGGGGCAGGCAACGACAATCTCGGAGCCCCGTTTCAGCTTATCCACCTGAGGATTGAACCCAACTCCCCCATATATGGCGACGCTCTTGAGTCCGGTCCGGACTCCCAGTGTGCCAATGGCCTGGTGGGTCTGCTCGGCCAGTTCGCGGGTAGGGGCAATAATGAGAGCCCTGACGTGTTTGCGCCTGCCTGTCAGCAGGCGCTGCAGGATGGGCAGGACAAAAGCCGCGGTCTTGCCTGTGCCGGTATGGGCCAGGCCCACCATGTCCTGCCCTTGCAGAACCAGCGGGATGGCCTTTTTCTGGATCGGCGTCGGTGTTATATAGCCCGCCGCGGTAACGCCGGCCGCAACCTGGCGGTGAAAATCAAATGTGCTAAATTCCATAAACTCCCTTTTTAATAAGTTCGGGGAAATAATTCCTGCTGTGGCAGGTAAGATCGCCCATGTTTGTCACTATTGGCTGACCCCACTATTTGGAGATGAGCGTCAGTGATATCAGAAAGAATGTGTCGCGGCTTTCCTTACTTTGGGCAGCCGCAACGCCAGGCAAAATTGCCATTTAGAGTGGATTTTAGTCCGACAAATCCTCTACGCCCATATCCAAAGCGTTATAACCGGATAATTACATCCCAGGAAGATGCGGGGGAAGCGGCGCAAGTTCCTCTTGAGGACAACGAGCATCTCTCCCGCGATTTCCTGCCTTATAACGGACTCTGGATTGCCAGCGATAAGGTCTTGGGAAGGCTTTTCTGCGGTAACGATCCTCTAAAACTATACAACAAATAAACCTATTGTCAAGGGCATTAATACCAAGATTGGCGATGATCATGGTTTAGCACCTCAACCAAGTCGAAAACTGAGACCTTTTAGCGGAACAGGTGCGCGTAACGCCGAGACCGGCGCGGTCTATTTCTCTGCGGCGCCGGCTTGTATAAGGATGGTTGATTTTTCGGGAAGAGCCCGATCGATCCTCATTTCTCCCGGTCTGTCAGCGTCCTCTGATGGCCATGCCTTGGCCCCTGGCAAATTCTGGGGCTGGTCCAGGCAAACTAGGGGCTCTGGCTGGAGATCAGCCGCGGTGAGCGGCCGAGGGGCCGGTTCTTGAGGCGCGGCGCAGAACCGGTCCGTTATAACCCGGTAATGGAGACCCTGGGCGGCCATGATTATCCCGAGGGGGAGACTTTGAGGATGATGCCACAGGAGACTCCCCAGCAAAGACCAGAAGGCCCGTCGGCCCGGTTCTTTGAAGCCCAGTGCAAAGAGGATTTTAAGAACCGCCAGCCTCTCCCGGTGGGTGGGAAAGCGGCCCGGCAGGAGGGGGTTGGGGCGGTAATGCCCCATAAAGGCCAGGACTCGCTGGTAGTAGGGCTCGGGCGCAAAAAGCCGCTCCAGGAGGTTCTTGTAGCCAGCCAACAAGCGCTGCCGGCCCATCTTGGGTATGAAGTTGAGGCAGCCGGCATTCATGGCGGTGTCGCCGTCACTGTCTCCCAAAAGACGTCCCTCTGCCTCCAGGCGCAGATACAAGCGGGTGTCAGGGGCAGCGCTCAGCAGGTTGATCATGGCCGTGGGAATAGCGGCTTCTTCGATAAAATCCGCCTGATGGTCGAAGACGTTGGGGGAGTCCGAGTCAAAGCCCACGATAAAACCGCCGATGACCTCAATGCCGTGGGCCTGGACGGCCCGCACTGCGCCCACCAGGTCCCGGTTGAGGTTCTGGCGCTTATTACATTCCTTTAGAGCAGCGGGGTCTGGGGTTTCAATCCCCAGGAACAGCCCCACAAAACCCGCCTGAGCCATGAGGGGCAGCAACTCCGGATCGTCCACCACTTCGAGGCTGGCCTGGGCGAAGAAGTGAAAGGGATAGCCGTGTTCGGCTTGCCAGTGACTTACGGCTTGCAGAATGGCCTTGGCCTTGCCGTGATGACAGATGAAATTGTCGTCGGCAAAGGTAATGTCCCGCCGCCAGCCTGAGTCATAGAGGCCCTGAAGCTCAGCCACTACCTGGTCCGGTTCTTTGTAGCGGGGGGTGCGGCCATATTGCACAATGACATGGCAGAAGTCACAATCGTGAGGGCAACCCCGGCACACCTGGACCATCATGTTCAAGTAGTGAGACTGGTTAAGAAGCTCCCAGGCCGGCACCGGCGAGGCGACCAGACTGGGAAAGCCCGAAGCCCGGTATTCCGGCAGGGCCTTGCCCTGGGCCAGGTCCGCCAGGAAAAGGGGCAGAATCTCTTCCGCTTCCCCGATGAACAGGTGATCCACCGGCTCGAACGGCGCGCCCGGGGTGCTGAAATGGACTCCGCCGGCGCAGATTTTGACCCCCGCAGCCCGGCAACGCTGAATGACGGTGTCCGCCGAGGGAAACTGGACGGTCATGGCGCTGACAAAAGCCAGGTCGGCCCAGGCCAGGTGCTCGTCCGTCAGCGGCTCCGCATTCAAGTCCACCAGTTTTTTGTCCCAATCCGGGGGCAGCATGGCGGCCACGGTAAGGAGAGGCAAAGGCGGACCAAGGGCCTTGACCCCGAGGAACTTAAGGGCATGCCGGAGGCTCCAGAAGGTCTCCGGGAACTCAGGGTAAATGAACAGGGCCCTCATGTATTTTCTCTCCTTATGGACGGATTGACGCGCCTGCTTTTTTTCGTCCGTTTTTCCGGTTCAAGGCCGGACAGGTTATAGACCCTGCCTGAACCGCGTTTGAGGCTCTGGCGCGGATCACCTAATATCGAACCAGCCGGGCCTCTGGGTGCCAATGGTTTCTGACCATCAGACGTCCGGCCTCCCGCCAGCAGGCCCTGATCTCTTTCAGGCTAAGAGGCTGGGCGCTATATCCAGCCTGTCTCACCTCGTCCAAAATCTCCAAGGGCACCTGCAAGTCGCCGGCTGGCAGCTCACCGGCTTTACGGGCCTCCATAAGAATCACCACCACCGGCTTGCCGCCACAGTCCCCCCCTACCAGAGACCAGGATATATTGGCCGGATAGCTGATACAGCCGTTTCTGCCTAAGGCCTCGCAGTAGCCGTCAAACTCCGAAAATATCACCTTGACGTCCTTGTTTTTCACGGACGGTCTCCTCTGGGGTCCGGTCTTTGCCAGGCCTGCTGATGCGCATTGATAGCAGGCCCCTGGTAAATATTAGGTCTTTACCCTGAGAAAACCCATTCCAGTGAAGGATTATTTTCCGCTAGTCAGAAGTAACTATTTTTAAGTAATCAGTTTTAAAAATTATCACAATTTAATGGACATTACCAGATAATCCAGCGTCGTCTTGAATCAGCCGGCCAGGATGAAGCAGAGAAGCATCATTTCCCTTGTGCTCAAGAGGGGCAGGGGGATGATCATACAGGGAGAAAATCCTGGCCTTCGGCAAACCCAAGGAGGGAAGTAGTAATGTCAGGAGTGATGAACCTTGACTGGGAAAACGAGATTTTTTGATAAAAATTTGCTAAGTTTTATGGCAACATTCCGGAAATGATGCTCCCCGGTGATAGTTGCAGACGTTTCGGGCGTGCTGCTTGCCTGCAAGTATTATTCACTGCGGCGCTGCGGTTCCTCGGAGCGGGGGCTGTGGCCGTATTTTTTCCAAACCAACTACTCCGTGGCAATTTAGCAATAAGGATTCAAGCTGAGCACTGCCCTCCTTCAGGATTATAAGAACTTTGCCAGGGAACTTTCCCCTTAGGGGGAGCTTCATGAAACCCAAAAAACCTCAGAAGTCTTCAACCCTTAAAGCCGTTCCCATCGTGGGCCTCGGAGCCTCAGCCGGCGGACTGGAGGCTCTGGAGAGCTTTTTCTTGCATATGCCGCCGAAAACGGGGCTGGCCTTTGTGATCATCCAGCACCTGAGTCCCAGGCACAAAAGCATTCTGGGGGAAATTCTCAAGAAAGACACCCAGATGGAAGTCATGGAAGTGCAGGATGGCATGGGGGTGGAAGCCAATTGCGTCTTTTTCAACCCGCCGGATAAAGATGTGGCCATCTTTAATGGCATCTTCCACCTCATGGAACCACCCGCCTCCCCCCGAGTCAGGATGCCCATAGATGCTTTTTTCCGTTCCCTGGCTGAAGAACGGGGTGAAAAGGCCATCTGCATAATCCTTTCCGGCACTGGCAGTGACGGCACCCTGGGCCTGGAAGAGGTCAAAGCGGCCGGGGGTATGACCATGGCCCAGGCTGAGTTCCAGGCCAAATATCCCTTCATGCCGAAAAGCGCCATCGATACCGGCCAGGTTGATTATGTGCTGCCGGTTGAACAGATGCCGCAAACGCTTACCAGATATATAAGCCATCCCTATATTGAGACCGGGGAGAAACCCACCCCTGAAGACCAGGGGTTTCAGAATGTTGTTCAGAAAATCCTCTTGTTGATCCGCACCGCCACCCGCCATGATTTTACTCATTATAAAGCCAATACGATCCGCCGCCGCATTGAGCGCCGCATGGCGGTCCATAAAATCAACCAAATTGCCGATTATCACCGTTACCTGCAGGAGAACCCGCCTGAGATCCAGGCCCTCTTTAAAGACCTGATCATCTGCGTGACCAGTTTTTTCAGAGATATCAGCGCCTTTGAAGTTCTGGAGGCCAAGGTTATCCCCCAAATCCTGGAGAGCAAACCTGCAAGGTCTCCTGTGCGGGTCTGGGTTCCTGGTTGTGGCACCGGTGAGGAAGCCTTATCCCTGGCCATGCTTTTTTGTGAAGCCAGGGAGCGGCTCGGGAAGCACCTGCAGATTCAAATTTTTGCCACCGACATTGATCCCGGGGCCATTGAACGGTGCCGGGCGGCGGAGTTTCCGGAAAGCATCTCCACAGCCGTATCTCCGGAGAGGCTCAAGCGGTTTTTCACCAAGAAGGAAGGGATTTACAAGGTGAAGCAAGAGATCCGGGAAATGGTGGTGTTCGCCCCGCAAAATCTCATCAGCGATCCCCCCTTTTCCAGATTGGACCTGGTTAGCTGCCGCAATGTGCTGATTTACCTGGATGTTGAGTTACAAAAAAAGATCCTGCTGCTTTTCCATTTCACCTTGAATCCGGGAGGGTATCTCTTTCTTGGTCCGTCCGAGAGCATCGGCGGCCTTTCGGATTATTTTGCCCCGGTGAACTTGAAGTGGAAAATCTACCAGTCCAAGGGGGAATTTGGTCTGAGAATGGGGCATCCTTTGCCACCCTTAGGGCCCCCGCTGAGGGCCCAGGACACGAAGATCCTGATACCGGAGGTCCGCCAGGAGATCAATGTGCGACAACTGATGGAAAAAACCATCCTGGAACAATACTCGCCGGCCTGTGTGCTCCTCAATGCAAAGTATGACATCCTTTATTTCCAGGGCGCTACTGGCAAATACCTGGCGCCGCCCGTGGGGGAACCCAGTTTCAGTATCTTAAAGATGGCCCATCCGGACCTGCGTTACAAATTGTCCAGGGGCCTTAACCAGGTGGTCAAAGAGGGAAAACCTATGGTCTATGCGGGGGTGCAAATCAGGGAGGGGGACGGGCTCTCCATGGTAGACCTGATCATCCATCCCTTAACCATGGCTGGAGCCTCTACGGGTCTCTATCTGGTGGCCTTTGAGGAGAAGGCGCCGGTGGCGCCCCGGGCCGAGAAAAAAGGGAAACCCCCGGCATTGGGCGTCGAAATCGAACAGCGTGTTGTTACCCTGGAGCAGGAACTGCAATCCACCAAGGAGTATCTGCAAACCACCATAGAAGAATTGGAGGCCGCCAACGAAGAGCTCAAATCCTCCAATGAAGAGCTGCAATCCACCAACGAGGAGTTGCAAAGCACCAACGAGGAACTGGAGACCGCCAAAGAAGAATTGCAGTCCACCAACGAGGAGCTGGTGACCGTAAACTCCGAGCTGCAGAATAAGGTCGATGAATTGACCCAGCTCAGCAATGACATCAACAACCTGATGGTGGGCACGGAGATCGGCACCATCCTCCTGGACCGCAATCTGGTTATTAAGCGCTTCACGCCAGGGATGACGTCGTTATTTAATTTGATCCCCTCGGATATCGGCCGGTCGCTGCGGGACATCACCCCGAAGATGAATTATGTCCAGATCTGCCAGGATGCCCAGGGGGTACTGGCCACCCTGCAGTCCCAGGAGCGGGAAGTGAACACCGAGAACGGCAAGTGGTTCGCGGTGCGCATCCTTCCCTACCGCACCAATGAAAATGTTATCGACGGCGTGGTCATCACCTTTGTCGACATCACCGAGCGCAAACGGGCTGGGCTGGAAGTCCATTCGGCCAGGACTTTTGCTGAAAACATTGTCGATACGGTGCGGGAGTCCCTGTTGGTCCTCAATGGCGATTTGCAGGTGGTGTCCGCCAACCGGGCCTTCTATAAGACCTTCAATACCTCCCGGGCGGAGACGGAAAACCGGCTGATCTTTGAGCTGGGCGACCGACAGTGGGACATTCCCCAGTTGCGCACCCTGCTCCACGAAATTATCTCCAAGGGTAGCCACTTTGAGGACTTCGAGGTGGAACACGAGTTTCCCACCATTGGTCGGAAGAAGATGCTCCTCAATGCCCGCCAGGTTCAGGGCGGCGAGGACCAGCCTCCGCTGATCCTCCTGGCCCTGGAAGATATCATCCCGAAGAAGTGAAGGGCTGAACCCCAGTGGGGCAGGAAACGAAAGCGTCCCCCAAAGCCGGGAACGAAGAGCGCCGGGCGCAATTAAATCGAGCGGACAGGGTCCATGAAAAAGCGAAAAAGTGAGCACCAGAAGGCCCAGGAAATGCGCCGGAAAGCCGAGGAATTGTTGAACTCCCGGATGCCGGAGGCCGAAGAGATGGCCCCGGCAGAAATGGCGAACCTGCTGCACGAATTGCAGGTGCACCAGATTGAGTTGGAGATGCAAAATGAGGAGCTGCGCCAGGCCCAGGTGGCCCTGGAGGCGTCCCACGCCAGATATACCGACCTGTATGATTTTGGCCCGGTGGGTTACCTCACCCTGGATGAAGCCGGCCTGATCCTGGAAGCCAACCTCACTGCGGCCCGGCAGTTAGGAATCCCCAGGAGCCGCATCCTCCATCGGCCCTTCCCCCTCCTGGCCGCCAGTGAAGACCGGGAGATGCTCCGCCGTCATCTCCGGCAGGTTATCCAGAGCCAGGGACGGCAAAGTGTGGAGATCAGATTGACCCCCAAAAACGGGGCGGAGTTCTTTGCCCTGGTGGACAGCATCTTCATTCAGGATGCCGCGGGAAAGGGCCTTTGCCGGACATCCTTCACCGACATTACGGACCGCAAACAGGGGGAAAAAGCGCTGCGGCAAGCCCATGATGAACTGGAAACAAGGGTGGAGGAGCGCACCACCGAGCTGAGGCTGGCCAACGAGCACCTGCTTCAGGAAATAGAAGAACGCCTGCTGATAGAGGAACGGTTCAGGAAAAGCGAAGAACGTTTCCGCACCCTGTTCCACACCGTGGGCAGCGTGATCATCTCCGTTTCCCCGAACCGCCTTGTCCTGGAGTTCAATCAGGAGGCGGAACGTCTTACCGGCTGGCAGCGTCAGGAGGTTTTAGGGAAGGATGCTCTTGAGTTCTTCATTCCTGATGATGCCAGGAGCGGGGTGGTGGCCGAGATGGCCCGGGTAGTTGCGGGAGAATTAACCAGAGGCTTTGCCTTTCCTCTCAAGTCGCGGCATGGCGCCATAAGAATATTTCTGTGGAATGCCGACCTGGTGCCCGTTCTTGATGGCCAGCCCAGCGAGGCTATCTGGGTGGGGCATGATATCACTCAGATCAAGCAGGCTGAAAAAGCCTTGCGGCAATCGGGCCGGCAACTCCGCCTTCTTGCCTCCCAGCTCTTGACCATCCAGGAAAAAGAGCGCGGCCGCATCTCTCGTGAATTACATGACGAACTGGGGCAGTCTCTGATAATATTGAAATTCCAGCTCCAAACTTTGTTAAGCAAGTTGCCGGAAACTCAAAAGGCCCTGCAAAGTGACGGACAAGAAATGCTTCAATATCTGAGGGAAACCATCGAAAATGTCCGCCGCTTGTCCCAGGACCTGAGCCCGTTTCTCCTGGAGGATCTCGGTCTGGCGGCGGCCATCAACCATTTGCTCGACAACATCAGGGAGTATGGCGGCTTAAAGGTACACTCCGCAGGCCTTAATGAAGTTAACCGGCTGTTTTCCCCGGAAGCGCAAATCACCGTCTATCGCATTCTACAAGAATGCCTGACCAATATTATCAAACATGCCCAGGCCACCCAGGTCTCGGTGGAA